>CAVWPD010000001.1:0-905945 GCA_963756845.1 uncultured Gammaproteobacteria bacterium
GTGGGGTCTCTGAAAGCGACGCCGAAGCGATTCGCGGCGCCTTCGTCTACCCCGGTTTCTCGTTGTAGCGCCTGACACTCCCTGGCCCGATTGATTCCAGAAAACATGAATCACCATCACCGTATTCACATTTGAATTCTGAAAAGCTCGCGCGTCACCAATAGTGAGAGGTAACGAATTAATGAGGAAGGATTTGACGACCGATTCGACCCCGCCGCCGGATTGGAGCTTATCGAATGAGACTGACGCGCGGCTGGATCGGTCCTCCGTACGCACCGGACATATGCCTTCCGTAAAGTCCATGCGTCTATTGCGGCTTCCGCAACTCATGCAGCAGACGGGACTGAAGAAAACGATGCTATACGAGCTGCAGAAGGGAGGGAGCTTTCCGATGCGAATTCAAATCACGTCGAATTCTGTTGGATGGATTGAAGAGGAAGTCAATGCGTGGATCGCGGGAAGGGTGGCTGCCAGCAAGCCGCTACGCATAAGGTGAACAAATCAACGCGCGCGGTGCGGGCAGCGGATCTGGCTGAGACACGGCGGGTTTCGAGGACTATTCCCTCGATATCCCCGATTGCCCTGCCCCTTCCGCGGCAATATTATAGTGAGAAGATTGGTTTTGTGTGCCAGTACGTTCGGGACGTATAGGTCGCAGGTTCGAATCCTGTCACCCCGACCACCGGTTTTTGTGTAAGTTCTCAGGACTTCGGTAACACCCTGGCTGAGGTTTTTTTGGCCAGGAGCCGCTCGTATGGCGTCTGTCCGTCGAGGGCGCCGTGGGGCCGGTGGTAATTGTAATAGTCCTCCCACTCCTGAAGCTTGTCGTTGAACAAATGGATATCGTCTCCGATGCCGTCTTTGTCGAGCAGCTGGTAGAACTCCTGCTCGTCGACCCGATGTGAGCGCTCGACTTTACCGTTGAGGCGAGGTGTTTTAGGACGGATGTAGACATGGCGGATGTCGCGTTCCTCCAGGTGCCAGTGGAAGTTGGACTGGAACTCTGCGCCATTGTCGGTCTGGATGACGAGTACCCTGAACGGCAGTCGACGGATAACCTCGTCCACGAAGCTGATGGCTGACTTCTGGTTGCACACGTCGTAAATCTTGAGCACACGGATGCGAGTGCAGTCATCGATGGCGGTGAACTGATAGAGACGTTTCCTGGAGCCTGCGATCCGCTCCAGGAATTTCACGTCAATTTGCAGGCGGTGCCCGGGCTGGGACTTCTCGTATCGATGCCAAGGGCGGCCTGTCGGCCGGCACTTCGCGTTAGCCGGTAACCGCCTCATCCCGTACTTGATCAGTATGCGGTGCACCGTGGAACGACCTACCTCCATGTTGTGAAAGCGATGCAGATAGCTGGAAATCCGAGACGCCCCAAATCGGTAGCGCTCCCTCAAATACAGGATCTTTGAGACCACAGTCCGAGGAGTGGCGTGAGGAAAATGAAGTGGTACTCGCGGCCGATCGCACAGGCCGGCGTCACCGTGGTTTTTGTATCTGGCTCGCCATTTATAGAAGGTTTTGCGAGAGACACCGAAATGCCGGCAGGTCTGAGCGACGCCCCTAGGCAGTTCATTGGCTTCTCGGATGATCCTTAAGCGCCAGGCAACTACTCGGTTCTGTTCAT
The DNA here is from genome assembly GCA_963756845.1 of uncultured Gammaproteobacteria bacterium. GTDB lineage: Bacteria > Pseudomonadota > Gammaproteobacteria > Steroidobacterales > Steroidobacteraceae > Bog-1198. The sequence continues at coordinate 1,634 of CAVWPD010000001.1, forward strand.
TTTTTGTCATGATGCTCTCTCCAGATGGGATAAGAGCCAGAATGTCACCTTAGATCTGGGACTTCACATAAAGTTTTTTCGCACAAATCGCCAACGGTTCCAGCTTCTTGAGGCTCACGGTTCCAGAAACGGTTCCAGTTTCAACGGCGGAAGGTGACGCGAAATTTTGGCTGTTCTCGGATGCGTCAGGATGAATTGGGAGTGGGTCCGTGTAAGACCGGTCCAAGTAAGCGAATTTCCTTCGCGCCCTCAACGCATTGTGAAACCCCCGTCCACCGAAATGGACTGCCCCGTGACGTAGCTGGCTGCGTCGCTGCAAAGCCAAAGTACGGCATTCGCAATTTCCTCAGGTCGGCCTACCCGAGCCATCGGAATCATCTCTTCCAATGCTTTAAGTGCATCGCCCTGACCGGCGGCCACCATCTGATCGGACATGGGCGTTTGGATGAGGCCGGGACAGATGGCGTTGATGCGAATGCCGCGCGCGGCGTATTCCAGCGCCGCGCTTTTGGTGACCCCCAGCACGCCGTGCTTTGCTGCGTGATAGATGCCGCGCTGCGCCCCTCCCACCAGTCCACCCAGCGATGAGCAATTGACGATGGCGCCGCTTCCTTGCTTTCGCATCACTTGCAGTTCGAATTTCATGGAGCTCCAGACCCCCCGCAGATTGACACCCATGACTCGATCGTAATCTTCACGAGTCGTATCGGCGGTCTCTGCCAGCAGATTCTGCACTCCCGCATTGTTGTAGGCCGCATCGAGGCGTCCAAACGCTGAGAGCGTGTCACGAACCAGCGCCTCGACCTGCGTGTCATCTGACACGTCGCAGCATACTGCCAATGTCTTATAACCTTCGGATGCCAATTCCTCTGCCGCGGACTGCACCTCGTTTTCGTGCCAATCTGCAAGAACGACGGATGCGCCGCACCTCGCAAAGGCTCTCGCTGTCGCAAGGCCAAGTCCGGATGCCGCGCCGGTCACGAGTGCTACCTTGTTTTCAAAATCCAGGGTCATATTGAATTCCTCATGTTTCAAAACGCGCGCTTTGCAAAAACCTCTTTGGCTACAGGGAGCGCGGAGAAGACGTTGGGCCAACCGGCATAAAATGCCAGGTGCGTAAGCACTTCCGCGGCTTGGGTCTGGGTCAATCCATTATCCATCGCCCTATTCAAGTGATAGGTGACTTGAGCTACCTGACCGGATGCGATGAGCGCGCTCACTGTCACGAGGCTTCGGTCTCGGGGCGCGAGTGCCGGTCGCAGCCACAGGTCGCGAAACAGCAGATCAGTGGTGTACTGCACAACCCCCGGGGCGACGGCACCGAAATTCTGCTCGACCGTAGTCGCGCGTTGCTTCTCGGCGGCCTCGTTCAACGGAAGTGAAGGGACCGATGCAGGGGGCAGCGAATCGGTATGAATGCCGCGCTTATCGAAAACCTCCTTCGCACTCACGGTTGCCGCGATGGCGTTCTCCCAGCCGGAGTAGAAAGCCAGATGGAAAATGATTTCGGAAATCTCGCCGGGCTTCACCCCGCTGTCGAGAGCTAGATTCAAATAGTAGTGCAGTTGCATGGTTTGATTGCGCGCGATCAAGGCCGCGAGAGTCACCATGCTCCTGTCACGTAAAGATAGATTGCCACGCTTCCACACTTCGCCAAAGAGCTTCTCTTGCGTAAACGCCGCGAGCGCCGGGGAAACCTGGCCAACATCCGATTGGGTCAGCATTGAATCTCCGAAATAACAATTTGATTGGCTTCGGGCTTTCGCCGCGCCGGATAAATACTGCGCATCGCTCACAGGCTCCATCCAGTCGACGACCTTCTCGTCGAGCGCCTCCTGAATGGCAAAGTGAGCCATGGGAGTGTTCGGCGCCGCGCCGTGCCAGTGCTTGATCCCCGGCGGGATCCAAACCACATCTCCTGTCTTGATTGATCGGACCGCCCCGCCCCACTGCTGAATCAAGCCGACCCCGGCGGTCACAATGAGGGTCTGGCCTTTCGGATGCGTATGCCAAAAGGAACGAGCACCTGGCTCAAAAGTAACTTTGCCTCCCGACACTCCCCGCCCGGACTGCGCGGCAAATAGCTGCTCAACTTGGACTGCGCCCGTAAAGTTGGCCGGCGCGCCCGGATTTGAGGTTCGCGCACCTAATGAGACCACGTCGATCTTCAGATCAGCGTCAGCAATCGCTTGACTCATCCGTCCGATCAGCAAGATCGCCCAAAACGCGAGGCCGATGGGCGTGACAGTGCCGCTCACAAAGATTCCATCGCATCTGCAAGGTATTGCTCGTCGCTCACCTGCTCCAACCACTCAACATTCTTGCCATTGAGCGATTCCTGAATGGCGATGTGAGTCATGGCGGTTGTCTGCGTCGCTCCGTGCCAATGTTTCTTGCCGGCCGGGCAGGTGATGACATCGCCGGGCCGAATGACCTCTTTCGGTTCGCCCCAGCACTGCGTCCAACCGAGACCGGCCGTGACGATCAAAGTCTGGCCGCATGGATGCGTATGCCAGGCCGAGCGAGCGCCAGGCTCGAAGCTCACGCTGGCGCCGCCAAATACGGCAGGACCAGGCGCTTGAAATAAGGGGTCGATACGCACAGCGCCGGTAAAATTTTCCCCTGCGCCCTTGATCGCTTTCTGCGAGCCGTTGCGTTTGATGCTCATGCCCGCTCCAGTAGTTTTGCCCATAGCCACTCTAACGTCGTCGCACCTTAAGACTAGTAGGTATAATCCGAATGCTCTTATGGTCAGGACGCATAAATGCAAAGGACCAATCTCAACGACTTGGCGGCCTTCATAACGGTAGCGCGCGAACGCAGCTTTACCCGAGCAGCGGCCAAGCTCGGTATCTCGCAGTCGTCTCTGAGTCATCTGATACGCGACTTGGAGACGCGTTTGGGGATTCGCTTACTCACACGCACCACTCGCAGCGTCTCACCTACTGACGCAGGCGAGCGCCTCCTCAACACCGTGGGACCGCGGCTTGAAGAGGTAGACCAGGAACTTGGATCGCTAAGGGAGCTTCGCGATACTCCGAGCGGGACGATTCGAATCTCATCGACCGACTACGCGACCGACACAATCTTGTGGCCGAAACTGAATTCCTTTCTGCGGCGATATCCCGAGATCAATGTAGAGATCATTACCGACTACGGGCTGACCGACATCGTCGCCGAGCGCTTCGATGCCGGCGTGCGGGCGGGCGAACAAGTCGCGAAAGATATGATTGCAGTGCGCATTGGACCGGATATCAGCATGGCGGTCGTGGGCACACCGGACTACTTCAAAGGGCGGCTCGCACCAAAGCTACCCCAAGACTTAGTCCACCACCGCTGCATTAATCTGCGCCTACCGACGCACGGCGGGCTGTATGCCTGGGAATTTGAAAAAGCCAATCGCGAGATCCGCGTTCGCGTCGGCGGCCAGCTAACTTTCAATGGCACGCCGCAGATGCTCTACGCAGCGCTCGCGGGATTCGGTCTTGCGTATCTACCGGCGGATTTGGCTCGACCCCATATCAAAAAGAAACAGCTAAAGCGCGTGCTCGAAGAATGGTGTCCGCCGTACACCGGCTATCATCTTTACTACCCAAGTCGCCGACAGCCTTCAGCCGCGTTTAGCCTGATGGTTGAAGCGCTTCGCTTTCGCGATTAACGAAGGCCTCGGAGCCTACTGTTCAGCGCCTTAGTCACCATCAGCTTGCATCGAATGAAATGGCCATTTACAATCGGAATATGGCCATTTCGGTTTCGAAGTTCAAGAACTCCTGCCTCGACGTGATTCGCCGCGTAGAAGCAACGGGGCAATCCGTGTCAATCACACGGCGTGGCAAGGTTGTTGCCCGCCTTGCGCCGTCATTTCAGGCTACGCAAAGTGTAGACGTCAAGCCTTGGCAGCAGCTTCGGGCCTTGGGAGGCGCATTGCTTGCTGAGCCAAGTGAATCGGTGGTTCGCGAGGAGGACTTCGAGGCCCTGCGTTGACCTTGCTCCTCGACACGCATTTCTGGATTTGGTGGCTTACACCGAAATCGCCCCTTAAGCCAGCTGAAAGGATTGCGCTCGATGCCGCGGCCGAGGCCGGAGGTGTTTACCTGGCCGCGATCAGTTTATGGGAAGCGCAACTGCTGCACTCCAAGAAGCGCTTGCAACTGCCATTACCGTTTTCTGACTGGTTGACCCGCGCGACGGAATCGCGAGTCTTAACGGTTCTGCCGCTCGATCGTGACGTCGTAATCGCGGTAGACAGTCTGCCCACAAGATTTCACGGTGATCCCGCAGATCGGCTGATAGTGGCTACGGCCCGTACTCACGGTATGCCGCTAGCCACACGTGATCGAGCGATTCGGCGATCTCGAGTCACTAAGTTGTGGTTGCCCTGATACGATTACTTCGCTCGCCGTCATGGTTCGGGACGTAGGAGTCGCAGGTTCAAATCCTGTCGCCCCGACCATTGATTAAATGTAAGTTCTCAGGACTTCGGTAACACCCTGGCTGAGGTTTTTTTGGCCAGGAGCCGCTCGTATGGCGTCTGTCCGTCGAGGGCGCCGTGGGGCCGGTGGTAATTGTAATAGTCCTCCCACTCCTGAAGCTTGTCGTTGAACAAATGGATATCGTCTCCGATGCCGTCTTTGTCGAGCAGCTGGTAGAACTCCTGCTCGTCGACCCGATGTGAGCGCTCGACTTTACCGTTGAGGCGAGGTGTTTTAGGACGGATGTAGACATGGCGGATGTCGCGTTCCTCCAGGTGCCAGTGGAAGTTGGACTGGAACTCTGCGCCATTGTCGGTCTGGATGACGAGTACCCTGAACGGCAGTCGACGGATAACCTCGTCCACGAAGCTGATGGCTGACTTCTGGTTGCACACGTCGTAAATCTTGAGCACACGGATGCGAGTGCAGTCATCGATGGCGGTGAACTGATAGAGACGTTTCCTGGAGCCTGCGATCCGCTCCAGGAATTTCACGTCAATTTGCAGGCGGTGCCCGGGCTGGGACTTCTCGTATCGATGCCAAGGGCGGCCTGTCGGCCGGCACTTCGCGTTAGCCGGTAACCGCCTCATCCCGTACTTGATCAGTATGCGGTGCACCGTGGAACGACCTATCTCCATGTTGTGAAAGCGATGCAGATAGCTGGAAATCCGAGACGCCCCAAATCGGTAGCGCTCCCTCAAATACAGGATCTTTGAGACCACAGTCCGAGGAGTGGCGTGAGGAAAATGAAGTGGTACTCGCGGCCGATCGCACAGGCCGGCGTCACCGTGGTTTTTGTATCTGGCTCGCCATTTATAGAAGGTTTTGCGAGAGACACCGAAATGCCGGCAGGTCTGAGCGACGCCCCTAGGCAGTTCATTGGCTTCTCGGATGATCCTTAAGCGCCAGGCAACTACTCGGTTCTGTTCATTTTTTGTCATGATGCTCTCTCCAGATGGGATAAGAGCCAGAATGTCACCTTAGATCTGGGACTTCACAAAGGATATTTTTTAGCCATGATGCACTCTAGGTGTCAGCTTAATTGGCCGCTAGGTGTCAGTTTCGGCGCGAAAAAATCACGTGATGATTCGGCTGTCCTTGGACGTCCACGGAAATAATATCAATCGTTCATTGCGACCAGATCCGCTTTCGACGCAGGGGATCGCGCGTCGGACATAGAACCTGCATCCATTCGAGCAAACGCATTGTACGGCTATGCTGCTGCCGCTCCTGAATTTGAGCGCGCGCTCGCGTTGTCCCCGGGTAATGCAAGCGCGCAACGGTCGTTCGCCTGGTACGCTGCCGATCTCGGTCACTTTGATCCGCCATTAGCGCGGCACGGCGGGCCGTCAGCTTGATCCAGAGAATACTGTGCCCCACGCTGTTCTGAGCTTCGTTCTATCATACGCACGGCCGCAGACGAGAACTCAATAAATGTCGGGTGTCAGATGGCGACAGCGCTGCGTATTCATACGCCGGCATCTATTCTCAATGGGACAATGCGGCTACTGCGTTGAAGTGGTTCGCCAAGGCCGAACAGTTGAGTGCCCCCTTGCTAGTCGCCCACTTGCGCTATGTGCGTCAGAATATTGACTGCGACTACCAATGCACCACTCCACCCCAAGGCGGGATGCAGCCGCCGATGCCGAATGTAATCAATCATGACGCATATCCCGACGGTGGCACACATGAGCGCAAGCACAGTATCTTCAACCCCGATGTGCGTGAAATATGCCACAAAGCGGCCGTATGCCGGTGGCAGCAAAGTCACCATAGCCATGAGCATGAGACGTTTGTGGGTTTGCGGCCGTAACCGAACCCGCAGTGCCGTGAACACTAATCCGCCGAATAAGAGAAGGCTTAACCCATCGAATGCCACAAAAAGATCAGCGAACCGCGCAATGCTTACGTCCGAAAGACGCCGAAAGATAGAACCCGCAATCGTGTAGCAGCCAAGTACCACAACGATACACGCGAGAACCGCTCCGGCGATCCCCAGCTTACGATGCAGATCGCTACGACCTCGGGAGATCAGCAGGGTTTGTGTCAGAAACAGCAGCGCCCATGACGTCATGATAAGGCCATGCACATGAACCATGACTGTGATGGGACGAGTGCCGATCCACGCCCGCAAATAGTAGTTCTTCGCAAAACCGGCAAACATAATCGCGGCAAGAATGAGTGCAGAGAAAATATATGCGCGCGATCTAGGATTATTCGAAGGTCTTCGAGTTGGTATCAATGCGGCGGCACCAGCTTCTCTACAGAACTGTAGGCAGTCTTACGGATAGCATCGCTGTAAGCAAGCCGCCCAACTCTGTCGCACCATCAACGTCGCAGATGGACCTTATTTGTATGCGCGAGCACGGTATGGCGGAAGGTTGGTCGGCGTTGTAGATCATGGTGCGGGTGTTCGACGTTACCGCTCATGTCGGCAGCGCCTTGCCAGCCTGCTCTTTAAAAATGTACTCGGCGTACCAGTCCGGCCAATTTTCGTCCCGGTGGCCGATCCGCTTCTCGTGCTCACCATGCGCGGCTTCCGCACGTCGCAGCGCAGTGGCGAGCCCCGTCGGTGAGGTGAATGTCGCGTCATCCGCTTCGACGCGACCGGGCAATCGCTGGGTAACTTCTTGGAGCAGCCAGCTGTTGCCGTCCGGATCATTGAACGAGGCATACGAGGCGTAACTCCGCCGCTGTGGATCCGGGCCGGAAACGGCCCTTCCGTCGACAGTTCGATGGAACACTTTGCTCACCTCGACACGGTGTTCGACGAGCTCTATCCGCGCTGCCACGATATCAGAGACGACGAGATAGAGTGTCTGTGTCGATCCCGGCAGCGCCGACGTCACTCCTGTGCCAAACTGGATCGAGCATGGGGAGCCTGGAGGTGTGAACTGAACAACCCGAAATTTGTCACCTTTGATGAGATCGGCGTCGAGCCTCCAACCCAAGCCTGCGTAAAAGCGTTTGGCGCGTTCGACCTCCGAGACCGAAATCACGGCCACCTCGAGTTTCATGTCGAAGCTTCGCGCGCGCGGAGTCTCAATTGCAGGTTCGCCGCGCGCCTGGGTTTTGCTCATATCCGGCTCCTTCGAGTTGGGTGACAGGGGGTCCGTTGACGTGCTAGTCCTGCTCACCAAGTGTTTGGACGTACGAATCACCGTAGGGGTAGAACAGGTCTTTGCGCCCCTGCTGCCAAGCAGCTTTGAGTTCTGGAGTCGTGATGTCCCAGTCCGGCCGGCACTTCTTAAGAACGGCACGCAGATCCAGGCGTAGTTCCTCAACAGTCGGCCGGCCAAAGAACCAGTAGCCATTGTAGATCTTGTGGATGACAAGCTCCGGCTCGAGGACAATCACGTGGGGAATCATCGGATTGTTGATGGGATCAGTGTATTCGGCGATATCAAGATCCTTTTGCACAATCCGGCGCACGTCAGAGAGGAATGGCCAGTGCGCACCTACCCCGCTTCGATATTCGTTCGTCTGTGTGATGTTGTCAGTGCTAATCGTGACAAGACGGCAATAGGCGACCTCAAGTTCACGATGCAATTCAAGAAGCCCCTCAGCCTGCCGACGGTCCTTGGGGCAGAAGCTGCCGCGACTGAGAACAATGACCATTGGATGCAGCCCTTGCAGTTCCGAGAGCTTTCGACGCTTCGCTGCGTGGTCGGGCAACTCGTAGTCCGGCAGTTTCGCACCGGGAACAATATCCGCTCGCATGTGGACCCCCTCAAACGCCCAGTCCGTCGACATCCACGATGGCTTGCGCGAATGCCTGCGGGGCTTCCTGGGGAAGATTATGACCGACGCCCCCTTTGATGAGCCGGTACGCGTACTTGCCAGAGAATTTTTTGCGATAGGCCGTATCGTCCGGATAGTGTGGCGCACCGTTGGCATCGCCCTCGAGAGTAATCGTGGGCACTGCAATGACTGGCCCTACCGCAAGGCGCTTCTCCAAATCGTCATATTTCGATTCGCCATCAGCCAGACCGATCCGGTAACGATAATTGTGGATCACGATGCTGACATGATCTGGATTGTCGAAAGAGGCGGCGGTGCGATCGAAGGTCGCCTCATCGAAGTTCCACTTCGGCGAGGCGATTGACCAGATGAGCTTGGCAAAATCCTGCCGATACTTGTCGTAGCCCGCCCGACCGCGCTCCGTGGCAAAGTAATATTGGTACCACCATTGAAGTTCCGCTGCTGGCGGCAATGGGATTTTTTGGGCTTCAGGGCTCGTGATTAAATAGCCGCTGACGGAAACAAGACCCTTACAGCGATTTGGCCACAGCGCCGCTATGATGTCCGCCGTCCGCCCGCCCCAATCAAACCCGCCAATGAGCGCCGACTTAATTTTCAGTGCGTCCATCAGAGCAATAATGTCGAGCGCCACCGCCGATGGTTGGCCATTGCGAAACGTCTTATCGGAAAGAAAACGCGTTGCGCCGAACCCGCGAAAGTATGGCACGATCACCCGGTAACCTGCTGTTGCAAGCAGCGGCGCGACATCAACAAAGCTGTAAATATCATATGGCCAGCCTTGCAAGAGGACGACGGGTCGACCATCGCTTGGACCCGCTTCGGCGTAGGCGACATTCAAGAGACCGGCGTCGATTTTCTTCAATGACCCGAACGACGTGTTCGTACCAGCCTTGATTAATGGAATGCTGCTTCCCGCCCCCGCTCTGGGCTGCGCATTCCCGGATGCGGCCATTCCAAGCTGTGCGGCAGCAATAGTCACGGCAGCCCTGCTCAGGAAATTCCGACGAGCCTTATCGATTTCACCGTGCATCAGTATTCTCCGTTTTTGTGGTAGGTTGGTATAGGTCGATAGACGGGAATCGCGTTGTAACGCGCCAAAAATTACTGCGTCGAGTTGGCGGCCTTTTCGATAACCGCCGCCACTTCCTTCGGGTGCAAAAGAAATATGACATGGCTTCCCGGGAGCTCGAGCGTCTCGGACTTGGCTCTGCCCGCCATGAATCGCTCGAGGTCCGGATTAATCTGCCGATCCTGTTGTGGAATAACCGCGAAGCTCGGCTTTTTCGACCATGCCGCGACGGTCACCTTGGCATCAAAAGAACTCGCGGCGATTGGCACCTGGGAGATCGACATGAATTGCGCGGTATCCTTCGGAACGCCGCCGGCAAAGTCCTTGGCAAATGCCTGCGGATTCACATAAACTTGTCCCCCGCCCGAGGGAACGACGCTTTTCCCGCCGGCAGGCGGATTCTTCCCTTGCAATCCGCCTGCCGTCTCGCCGACGTCCGGCTCAAACGCAGCCACATACACCAAGCTTCGGACCGACGGCCGGTCGCCCACTTCGGTGGTGATCATCCCGCCCCAGCTATGCCCCACCAATACACACGGACCGACGCGATCCAGGACATTGCGCGCGGCCGCTAAGTCGGCTTCCCACGATGTCAACGGCTCCTGAACGACGTACACGGCGTACCCGTCGCGTTCCAGTATCGTCGCGACCGGCCTCCAGCCGGAACCGTCTGCGAACGCTCCATGAACGATAACTATGTTCTTTACGCCGGCCGACGCCGGCGGTGCCAGAGCTATACCAAGCAGGGCAAACAGGATCGATAAGGATTTCATGTTAAGCCTCTCTTATTGCGCGGACCCCAGCGGCATCCCACCATAAGCACCCGCGTTCCTGGTATTGCACGATGGTATTGGTAAGTTGCCGCGCAACCCAAAACACACCGCGGGATTGGTCCGTCCTGCGGTGTCGTGTTCATCCGCGTAGCGCCACCCCCAGTCCTCATGGTGCCCTCGAATTTATGAAGGGCTCCTGGTTTCAGTGGGCGCGAGCCCGGAAGGACGATCCTTGAATCGCTAGAGCCACGGTAATATGGACATCTATCGCACGATGCGGTAAAACTTTGCTCTGCGGCGCTGCGTACCGCACGATTGGCGGCTCATCGCCGCATAAAATCGCGCGGGACTTCGTCTATCCAGATCGATTAAATCCGCACTTCATCTTCTCTGCGAGCCAGGGGGATTGTCCGTGTCATCGAATCTCTTTCACGCGGGATCCAATCGGGAGGAGTACAAATGAAGACAGCGGCAGCACCCATTTCCTTTGCAGGCTCACAGCTCTGCCGAGTGCGCCACGTATGTGCATTTTTCAACAGCGATGAGGAGGAGTACCGCGTCTTGCTCCCATTCATTAAGGACGGTTTTGAGTGTGGCGACAAGGCGGTTCACGTCGTCAATCCGGGTCAGCGCCGTGATCATCTGACGCGACTCGTCGCGGCGGGGATTGACACGACCGGCGCGGAGGCGAGAGGGCAACTCGAACTTCTGAGCAACTCCGAAGCATACCTTCTGGATGGGCTTTTCGATCAAGATCGCATGCTGGCTGTGTTCGAGCAGTTGGCCAGCGGAAACGCTAAGGGCGGATTTCCACTCAGTCGTATTGTCTGTCACATGGATTGGGCGGCTGAAGGTCGATCCTACGTCGATAACCTCGTAGAATTCGAATCGCGGGTGAATGATGTCTGGTGCCGTCACGATGACGCGGTCATCTGTGTGTACGACCTCGCCAAATTTGGCGGAGATACGGTCGTTGACATCATGCGGACACATCCGATGATTATTATCGGCGGCATCCTGCAGCAGAATCCGTTCTTCGTCCCTCCGAGGGAGTTTCTGCGTGAGCTTCGCGAACGGCGCTCCGTCCAAGCTCCATCCCCCTCGCCCCCGCACTGAACTGGAAATGCAACCTGAAGCGCCTGCCGACGAGATCAAGCGCCTTCGGCGCTGCATTAGTGATCTGATAAGCGTACTCGCTCTTCCTGCGATTTGGCGCGGCGGTGATCCATCGCAAGTTGCTCGCACGTTGCTCGACGTGCTCCAAGGGTTGCTCCGCTTGGATCTAATCTATTTGCGGCTGAATGATCCTGTCGGCGGGCGCCCCGTTGAACTGCTCCGGTTGGCTCAACCGCACAATTCGGCGGCCGGTTCGCAAGATCTCGTCGGGGCGTTCAAACAGCGCATGGGCCCAGATCCGGAGCAATGGTCACCCACTATCCCGCATCCGTTCGGTGAAGGAGACATTTCAATCGTGCGTTTGCGATTAGGTCTGCAGAGTGAAATCGGCTTGATCGTCGCAGGAGCGCAGAGGACTGACTTCCCGGGGCAGACAGAGACACTACTGCTGAGCGTCGCGGCGAACCAGGCGTCGCTCGGGCTACAGGAGGCGCAGCTTTTGAGCCGTCAAAAGCGACTCGCTACCGAGCTCGATCAACGGGTCGTACAACGAACCAAAGAACTTGGCGCAGCCAATGAGGCCCTGACCCGCGAAATCGCGGAACGCAAGCTGGTGGAACAGCGGCTGCGGCACGAGGAGGGGGAGCTGAAAAGCACTGAGGCGCGCAAGGCGGCGATACTGGATTCCGCGCTCGACTCCATCGTGACGATCGATCAGGTGGGTCTTATTACTGAGTTCAATCCGGCTGCGGAGCACACATTCGGCTACCGGCGGGACCAGGTCTTGGGCAAGCGATTGGCCGACATCATCATTCCACCGTCATACCGCGAGACGCACGTGCGAGGGTTCGAACGCTACCTGACCACCGGCGAAGCCAGGGTGCTCGGAAAACGCCTCGAGATGACGGCCCTGCATGCCGACGGAACCGAAATCCCGATTGAACTCGCGATCACACGCATCCCGACCGATGGGCCGCCGTCATTCACCGGTTTCATGCGCGATATCACGAAACGAAAACGCGCGGAACAGGAGCTGCGGCGCAGCGAGGCGTTTCTCGCAGAAGGCCAGCGACTCAGCGCAACCGGAAGTTTCTCCTGGCGTGCTGACACCGATGCGATGACATGGTCTGCCGAGCTCTATCGCATCTACGAGATTCCGCGCGGCACGCCGGTGACGCTGGCGCAAATCAGCACTCGCATCCATGCGGATGACATACCCTCATTGAATGGCATGATCGACCGGGCGCGCAGCGACGGCAGCAACTTTGAATACGATCATCGGCTGCAGATGCCAGACCGCACGGTAAAATATCTGCATATGGTCGCTCACGCGACCCGGGATCAGAACGACCGATTGGAATATATCGGTGCCATTCAGGATGTCACCCAGCGCAAACTCTCGGAGCAGGCACTCGGCAGAGCCCGATCGGAACTCGCGCACGTTGCCAGGGTCACGACACTCGGCGCCTTGACAGCGTCGATTGCGCACGAAGTCAACCAGCCGCTATCGGGCATCATTACCAACGCGAGCACGGGTTTGCGGATGCTGGGCGCAGTCCCGCCTGACGTTGAGGGCGCTCTTGAAACCGTAAGGCGGACGCTTCGCGATGGCAACCGTGCGGCGGATGTGATTGCGCGGTTGAGAGCGCTTTTTGGCAATAGGAACTTCACCAGCGAATCCGTCGACCTGAATGAAGCTACGCGAGAGATTATTGCGCTATCGTTGAGTGAATTTCAGAGAGGTCGCGTGGTTCTGCGAACTGAACTTGCCGACAACCTCCCGCCGGTTACCGGCGATCGCGTCCAGCTACAGCAAGTCATCCTTAATCTGTTCTTGAACGCCTCAGATGCGATGAGCGGTGTGGACGATCGTCCTCGGCAGTTGCTAATCAGAACCGAGCTCGACGAAGAGGGCAAGGTGCGCGTCAGCGTGCGTGATGTGGGAATGGGTTTAGATTCGACGAATATAGAGAAGCTGTTCGATGCCTTCTACACCACAAAGAGTGCCGGAATGGGAATTGGATTATCGATCAGCCGCTCCATCGTTGAAGGCCACCGGGGCCGCTTATGGGCATGCTCAAACGAGGGCCCGGGAGCCACCTTTTCATTTTCTATTCCTCGCGGAGCCGACGCAGGGCCGGGCGTCCACAGGCTTGACGGGCATTAGGTTAATCCGCGCCTGTCGCAGCCGCCTTTTCAGATTGCACCGACACCAAAGTATCATGGACATGGGTACCCGGGATGGCGCATCTTTCTTTGGGCGTCGCCAAACATTGGGCGCTATGTCTTGCATCAATGCGCATCGCCCCACGATCGACCGTGTCCTGCGGCTGCGCAGGCTGATTTCTGACACGGCGCACATCCTTCGAGCTATTGCGGGCTGATACTGGGTGGGCGGGGCGATGCGAACTGGAGTTGAAACGAAAAGGTCAGCCGAATTGCGGGAATCGCTATCGAGAGCTTCGTAAGCCAAGAAGAGTGTGGCGCGAACAAATCCATCGCCGTGCCCACATCTTTACTGAACTGGTTGTTCTTGGTGAAGAAATCCTGATGTCCAGCCCTCCTCTCGTGTCGATCGTCGACGATGATGAGTCCGTGCGCGAGTCGCTACCGGACCTGCTGAGAGTGCTTGGGTTTGCCGCGCAAGCGTTCGCCTCCGCGGAGGAGTTTCTTGCGTCTGGTTATGTCGATCAGACACGATGTCTGATACTCGATGTCGCCATGCCCGGAATGAGCGGGCCCGATCTGCAGAGGAACCTGAAGGTTCGTCGGAAGGAAATCCCGGTCATCATCATTACGGCTCAAACAGACGAGGCTATCCGCCGTCGAGTTTTCGAGCAAGGCGCGGTCGGGTTCTTGCTTAAGCCGTTCAGCGATATTGCTTTACTCGAGGCGGTCAATTCGGCGCTTCGAGCTTGATCCGCACATCTTCAGGCCTCCCCAAAACCCTCGTCCGTTGCGAGGCGACCCGCTAGCCTTTCTGCTTATCCATGAACTCTAGAATGAGGCCCGCGATTTCGTCGGTTCTCTCGTCCAACGCAAAATGACCGGCATCGAGCAAATGCACTTCTGCGTCCGGGAGATCGCGTTTGAAAGACACAGCACCGGCGGCGATGAACGAGGGATCGTTACGGCCCCACACTACGAGAGTTGCCGGCTTATGCGCCCGTAACCAAGTCTGCCAAGCAGGGTAGGAAGCCACGTTGGTTCGATAGTCGTAAAGAAGCTCAGCTTGGATTTCGCGCTGACCAGGCCGCGAAAGGAAAGAACATTCGTCCGTCCAAGTATCAGGATTGTATCGTTCAGGCCGCGACGTACCCAAGGTGTGGCGCTGCTCGGTCGCCTCCCGAGAGACAAAGGCCTCGAAGATTTCCGGATGACCGGCGCGGTCGGCCCAGTAGCTCGCAATCCCGGCCCACTTGACGCCAAGGCCCGCCTGATAGGCATTCGCGTTCTGGACGATGAGAGCGCGAAGTCGCTCGGGATGTGACTGCATCATGCGAAAGCCGACGGGTCCGAAGCCGTGGGAGGTCATCGCTGCGTCGATACCTTGGTGCAATGGCATCAGTTGTTAGGTGCGAGCCCAATATCTATGCGATCCAAGAGCCGCTGATTTTTTGCAGAGGAGCAGTGGGTTATGGCGATAGACACTCGAGTGGCAATATCGTTTGCCGTTTTCTCCCTTTCGCTAGTAATGGCAGGCGTGGGAGATGCGAACGCGCGCTCCCAGCTTCCGGATCCGATCAATGCCGGCGTCTCCGAAAGACTCTACCGGTTGGATTGTGGTCACTCACTCGCAAACGATGAATCGGTGTGGACGCCCGGTGAAAACGCCGGACGAAGTATCGAATTCTCATCGACCTGTTGGCTGATAAAACATGGCACCGACTGGCTGCTTTGGGATACCGGTGTTCCGGAAACCTCGCTTAACGACCCCCGCGGTTGGTCCACTCTGCCAAAACTCATTGTCTATCACCTCGACAGGTCGCTAACCGATCAACTCCACGAAATCGGACTGACACCCAGCGATGTCGGTCGCGTAGCAATATCACACACGCACGGAGATCACATTGGCAATATGGCTTTGTTCCCCAACTCCACAGTTGTGATGCAGCGAACCGAGTACAACTGGATACATTCCCCAAACGGGATCAACGATAATGTAAACCAATTGATGGCGCTGGCCCGTAAACTCTTGGGCACGCCTAAGAACCTTCAGCTAATCGACGGTGACACCGATGTATTCGGCGATGGGAGCGTCACTTTGATTTCCACGCCGGGGCACACCCCAGGCCACCAGTCATTGCTGGTTCATCTCAGGCATTCAGGCTTCATCCTGTTATCCGGCGATGTTGCCCATTTGCTGGATAATTTCAAAGAGGACATCGTTCCGTCCTTGAATACCAGCAAGGCGGAATCAATCGCGTCGATGGAACGGGTGCGGCGAATAATTGCTACGTACAAGGCGAGTTTCTTCATCAATCATGACAAAAGGCAAACGGACACTCTTAGACTAATCCCTTTATTCTACGATTGAAGCCTGGAGTCTAAGAGTATGCGCGGCGTGGAGAGACATCAAACATCCTTGGCGAGGCGAACGCCCGTGAATTGCCAACGTTGGTGTGGGTAGAAGAAGTTGCGATAGCATGCTCGCGCGTGTCCTCTCGGAGTGACACAGCTGCTGCCCTTCAGTACGAACTGACCCGACATGAATTTGCCGTTGTACTCACCGACGGCGCCTGGCGCCACACGAAAGCCGGGGTAAGGCAGGAAGGCGGAGCCCGTCCACTGCCAGACCTCGCCAAACAGTTGACGGATTCGCTCGCAACCTTCGGCGGGATGTGGTCTCAAGGCGCGGCCGGCTTGAAACTGAACGCCCTCGGTGCGATCCGGATCATCCGCCCCACTTTCCCACTCAGCCTCTGTGGGAAGTCGGGCTCCCGCCCACCGTGCAAACGCCTCGGCCTCGTAGTAGCTCACATGACATACCGGCGCGTCCATTTCCAGCTGACGACGACCGTCAAGACCGAAATGGTTCCAACCACATGAATCGTCGACACCCCAGTACAACGGCGCTTGGATCGCATTTTCGCGAACCCATGCCCACCCGTCGGAAAGCCACAGTTCCGGTTTGCTGTAGCCTCCATCCTCCGTGAATTCCAGCCATTCCGCGTTAGTCACGAGCCGGTCAGCTATGGCATGAGGCGATAGCCACTGAGTGTGTCGCGGCCGCTCGCAATCGAACGAGAAACCGGTACCGTCTTGTCCGACCATCACGGGGCCCTGCCTCCCTTTGACCCAGCGCAGCGGCTCAGGCTCAGCATCGGCCGGTTGATGCATCGCCGGGCGGAATATCGGTTCGAGCGGGTTCTGGGAAAACAGGTGTAGCACGTCGGTCAACAGCAGTTCCTGATGCTGCTCTTCATGATGACACCCGAGATCCACTAAGTCTCGCTCCGAGGGCCGCAGCGAGTCGAGTGCGCGGAAAACCGCCGCGTCGACGTAGTTGCGGTATTGCAGAATCTCTTCCAAGGAGGGCCGGGTGATGGTGCCTCGCGCGCCGCGTGCTGTGCGTGTGCCTTTGGCTTCGTAATAGCTGTTGAAGAGTGCCGGAAAGCGCGCATTGAAGGGGCGGTATCCCTGAACGAACTCGGACAATACAAAGCTCTCGAAGAACCAAGTGGCGTGGGCCAAATGCCATTTGGCCGGCGAGGCGTCGGGCATCGACTGCGCGGTGGCATCCCCATCGGTTAGGTTTTCCACCAAGCGCACGCTATTGGAGCGAACCCTCGCAAAGCGCTGCCATATCTCGTCATCCATTCGCACGTTCGGTTGCAGCATAAGCCC
Source organism: uncultured Gammaproteobacteria bacterium (assembly GCA_963756845.1). GTDB lineage: Bacteria > Pseudomonadota > Gammaproteobacteria > Steroidobacterales > Steroidobacteraceae > Bog-1198. Next base: position 18,673 of record CAVWPD010000001.1, read on the forward strand.
CTCAGAGTCGATTGTTTTCATCGGTTTTTTCGTAAAACCGATGACGCCATCGGAGCACATGGGCCAAATCGGGTCGATTGCACGATGGTGTCGGTTGACACGGGTAGGCCGCGATGGCGAGTAACACTTTCGTGCAGTAGAAGTCCGGCCGGCCTCGTGCTTTGATAGCGCAGGTGGAAGGTGGTGCGGGCGTTGTCAAATGCTGAGAGATCAAGAAATACGTGAGGCCCTAAATCGCCATTGGACGGCGTCCGACTCTGGTGATTTTGCGACCGAACACGATATCTACCAGGACGATGCTGTGCTCGATTATCCGCAATCTCGAGAGCGAATCGTCGGACGCCGGAACATTCAGACCACTCGGAGCCTTCAGCCCAACAAGAAGCGCTTTATGGTGCATCGAATCTTGGGAAGCGGCGACTTGTGGATCAGCGAGTTTGTCCTAACTTACGATACTCGGCCCTACTACACCGTGAGCATCATGGAGTTCCAGGGAGTAAAGGTTGCACACGAGACGCAATACTTTGCCGATTCCTTTGAGGCGAGCCAATGGCGTGAGCAATGGGTGGTCAATATGGACACTGCGACTTGATTCAAAGCGCGGAATATCTACGTCGCGGCGCGTTCACGCTGCGTGGCGGCGGTCGAACGCACGCGGTAACCATTCCACCATCGTCCAATGGCTGCAGTGCCATTCGAGTGGCCTGATCGAGCTAAGCCCTGAGCCCGCTGAATCATGCATGCACTCATTCTGATAACACAAGGCCTTCATGCTCCCAACGCCGCGCTGACGCTCAATCGCGTTGCACTCGGGGCATTCTTTGCGATCAGCGGTTACCACAAGCTATTCAACGCCTCCAGGCACGCCGCACTAAGTCGAACGCTACAAGACGACGGGGTTCACGCTCTGCCGTTCATGCAATGGCTGCTGCCTAGCGCCGAGTTCGCCGGCGGATTGGCGCTCATCGTAGGTTTATTGTCGGTACTCGCCGCGCTCGGCCTATTTGTCATTTCTGCCGGAGCAATTGCACTCGACGCCATTAAACGGATACGAGCATGGCAGCCCATTGATCGCGCGGACTGGCTCGGCGACTTGCTCTATGTCCCTGAAGCACTGTACTGTCTCGGACTGGCCGTTGTGATGTTGGCGGGGCCGGGAAGGTGGAGCCTTGATGCCATAATTGTCGGATTCCTCGCCGGCTAGACGTAAAAACTTGAAGTAACCCCTCCTGCCTTTGGGAGAACAAGTCATGGGTGTTGCAATGCCGTCGGCTGCGCCAACGGTGGTCGTCGTTGACGACGATATTTCGGTTCGCGAGTCTCTGGAGCTCTTGATTCAGAACGAGGGTTGGCAACCCGCTCTGTTCGAATCGGCACAAGATTTCTTGGCGCGATTGCCAACCGTATCCCCGAGTTGCTTGATCCTCGACATCAATCTTCCGGATCTCAGCGGTCTCGATATTCAGCAGCGCATAAGTGATGAGAAGTTTTCGATACCGATCATATTCATTACCGGCTATGGCGATATTCCGACGTCGGTCCGTGCCATGAAAGCCGGCGCGGCTGAATTTTTGACCAAGCCGCTCAATGACGAAATTTTGCTGGCAGCAATTCGAGACGCCGTACTGCGCAGCCAAGCGAATCTGAAGCGCGAAGGACTTCAGCGTCAATTACAAGATCGATTCGACTCGCTGAGCAAACGCGAGCGTGAAGTCATGAATCTCGTCGTAACGGGACTGATGAACAAGCAGGTCGGCTTCGAGCTGGGCATCAGTGAAATAACTGTCAAGGCACATCGAGGCAGGGTGATGGAGAAGATGCACGCCGCCACGTTCGTCGACCTCGTGAACATGGCGGGGAGACTCGGTATTAGCACCGCCCGAGAGGCCTAGGCATCGGGAACTGCCCATCTCCGGTATCCATTTTCCTCTCGTCAGGGTGAGTAATGCGTGAAGAGAAAGTCCTGAGCTTTGGCGGGCTGGTGGCAAGGAAAGCAAGTGTTGAGCTTCGCCGTGCCATCAGGTTTGCCGTCTTTGAACTGAGCGAAGCCCCAGCCGCCAGTGGTGGAGTATTTTATTGAGTCCTTGACCATGAACTGTACGTTGATCGGCGGACCAGCAACGAAGGATTGTGGATGGCCAAAAGCCTTGTTGTTTTCCTCGGACGGGGTATAACTCCACGCTAGCCGCGCAATGATTGCGCCGTCCGGCAAAGGAAACTTTCCCTCCCGATAAGCCTTTATCGCCGCATCGTTGCCGAGTACCGCGCGAAGATCGTTGTTAGTGCCCTCTTCATGGGCCACCGAAATCAACTTCCAGTCACGATACCCCGCAGGCAACTTGACTCCGAAGATCGGGGCCGCCTCTCCAGTGCCATCTTCCGTTGCACCAGCCATGCGCACTACCGCACCGGTCAGCGCTACAACTGTGGCCGTCAAACAAGCGATGCCTCTCATACAGCCCCCTCGCCCCGACAAGATTCGATAAAACCCCGGATCGTCATGCTGCGCTACTCTCCAAGCGCCATCCATTGAACCTTAGTATCGGTTCCATCTGCTTGGGCCTCGCGGCGAACACCACCGGATTTAACTCGGATAATTTACGCGCGGGCCAACCATCGCTACCGGCTGCTCATCGTTCAAGCGCTTGCGGCTACACCAGCCGCTGCCCTTGACTCGAAATGCCCTCATCGCGAAGGTCGGCGGGAACAAGCGCATCGAACCTATGACCGAGCGCGAGATATGCCGGTATTCATCTGACGAGATTGCACGCTCAGTTTCAGGCAAGAGAACTGAACCTCGCAAGGAATCGGTCAACTCTCGCGCCAGTTGCGGCCAGTACTTATGGATACGCGCAGCAAACGCTTCAGCATGACCGAGCAATATTCCTGATGCTACCAAAGCACCTTCGGCTATCAGACGCTTGGCCACTGACGTCCCTGGCCGATTGGCTTTGGCCTGGATTGCCGCCCCCATTTGGGAAGCGCAGGGTCCCACGATAAGATAATCCTCATCGGCTCCCGGCGTGCTATCGCTCATACCCAATGTCGCAACCACGTCTGGAGCTCGTTGCAGCGTTGTCAAGGCATCGTCGATCGCATCCGTAAGCACTAACTCCCGAGCTACCCAAAAGTCGGCGGGCAGAACCGTGACGAGGCAGCCGGGTGACCGGGCGGCTACGGATAATACAGCCGCAGCCGTCGACAATGAGGTCGGCACTCCCCGGTCCGAGATAAACCGGTTGCCAGGTTGCGTAAACCACAGGGGACCCATCCAAACGCTCCGATCCTCTTCTCGGGCGCTCACCAACACGTTGGCTGGGGAGGCCACCCTTCTCGCACGAAACGACGCTCGATGTAGGAATCCCCTCTTAGCGATGGCCGCTTGTTGCGAATTCAGGGGCCGCTGCAGCTCGCCGTCGGTCAGCCGTTCTGAACGCTCGTCAGTGGCAACGACAATGCAACAGCGCGTGTGCACAGCCGACATTTTACTGTTCAAGATTGCTCCTCGCACATCGATCCGACCCGTGGCCCAGAGATCCCGCCGGCGCGACCGCCGGCGCTTCCTGGTGAGATTCCATGACTTTCGAATGAGCCTTAATTACCGGATCGCTCGCAAGCTCGCTAAACATCGCCGCGAATTGCGATGGACTTGCGCTGAGAATCCGATTCAGTTTATCCACGAGGCCATCAAAGCAGAGTCGCGGAGACAATTAAATCGAACAAAGGTATCGGTTTGGCACCAACCGAGCCTGCTATGATCAGAGGTAGTTCTCGGTCGCCAACATGAGTCGCCCTCGCCCATAAATGCGCTACAGGGCTCGGTGGGACACAATGCTAGAAAGCCGGCTTCGCATTACCTTGGCGGCGAGCACTCTAGGATCAAGTCTGGCTTTCATCGACGGATCGGTTGTCAACGTCGCGCTCCCCGCATTGGCCCATAGCCTCCACACAGACCCCTCACAGCTTTCGTGGGCCATTAACTCCTATTTGTTGCCTTTAGGTGCGCTGACCTTGCTGGGCGGCGGTCTCGGCGATCACTTCGGAAGACGCCGATTGTTTCTCATCGGATTGCTGTTGTTTGCTGTCGCCTCCTTGCTATGTGCCGTTTCTCCGACGTTTGTCTGGCTTCTGATTGGGCGAGGCGCGCAGGGTATCGGCGCCGCGCTGTTGATGCCCAACAGTCTTGCGATTCTAGGAGGCGCATTCTCCGGCGAGCAGCGTGGTCGCGCGATTGGAACTTGGGCGGCAGTGGGCGCTGTGGCCGCTGCAGTCGGCCCGATCGTCGGGGGCTGGCTCATCGACATGATTGGTTGGCGCGTCATCTTCGTCATCAATATCCCCGTCGCCATGACCGCAGGCTTCCTGGCCTTAAGATTTGTCGCCGAACAGAAAGAAAGCGCAAAGGGCCCGCGACTCGATGTCTGGGGAGCAGCCGCGGCGACCGCAGCGCTCGCACTCCTGACGTGGTCTTTGACGGAAGCAGCAGGTTCTCACCGCTCGATCGCTTCAATATGGACCACATCGGTCGGCGGCCTGATGTTTCTTGGGGTCTTCATCAGACAAGAAAGACATCTGGCGGATCTGGCACTCATGCCGCTTGCGATGTTTTCCTCGTCGTCGTTCGTCGGGCTCACGCTGTTGACGTTCTTTCTGTACGCCAGCGTAGGCGGTCTATTCGTCTTGTTGCCATTCTTCTTGATACAGGTACATCACTGGTCGGCCATTACGGCGGGAACAGCGCTGCTGCCGATACCGGTATTCATTGGCGCGAGTTCAAGACTTATGGGTCGTGTCGCGGCTCGTATCGGCGGCCGCATACCCTTGTCGTGCGGATCTTTGCTTGTGGGTATTGGGCTCGCCCTCTTCGGTCGTGTGGGTGCAAATGCTGTTAACTACTGGCTCGATATATTCCCGCCCACATTGCTGGTGGCGGCAGGCATGGGCGCCTCCGTCTCTCCGCTTACCAGCTCGGTGATGGCATCGGTGGACACGGATCACGTCGGAACTGCCTCGGGTTTAAACAGCGCGGTGGCACGCGTGGCCGGATTGGTCGCCGCCGCGCTGCTCGGTCTGGTGTTTTCAAAACAAGATTCCCTGAGCGGCTTCACGGCGGCTTTTCACGCAGCGGCCTTCTGGGGTGCTGGGTCTGCGATATTCGCCGCAATCATCGCGGTTGCGCTGATCCGGACTCAGAGCACCTGATCGGCGGAGGGGCGATCCCTCACCGTCAATCAGGGCTCACTGGCCTCTCAAGTCTCGACCTTCAGCGGTTCAGTGTTTCTAGGTAGTGGCCGATTCTGTTTTCCACATCTCCCGGCTTATGAAATCCGAGATCCATGAACGCTTTGATCCTGGTCTGAGTCGTCGGACGCGCAACGGAGTCTATGCAAGCATCCCAGCCGGCAGCCATTTCAACATCCGCGGGCAAGCTGGCCGCGTTTACGAGACGCTTCGTATTAGAAATCGCCCATTTGTCGAATGAACTGATGCGCGCCGCGAGCGCATCGACAAACGCATCAAGTTCAGCGTCTGCGAGCGACCTATTTACGTAACCATAGGCCTCAGCCAAATCGCCGTGAATGTCGTCGGATCCCATGAGCACCTCAAGCGCTCGTGATCTGCCGATCAAGCGCGGCAAACGCGCCATGGGTCCGCCGCCGGCAACCATCCCGACGCCGACCTCCCACTGCGACAGCAGCGCCTTTTCCCGGCTGACAAAGGTCATGTCACTGGCCAAGAGCAACTCACTGCCGTTGCCTGTCGCCCGACCGCGAATTTTGGCAATCGACACGACCGGCGCGCGGCTAATCCGCACCAGTATGTCGGGCCAGGCTTCCAACCCGGTTGGTCCCTGCGGCAGGCTGGTAAGTTCGTCGAGTTTGACCGTGAAATCGCTATGATTAAGAAAAAACCCTTCGACCGCGCTATCGAAGACCACAACCCTCAAGTTCTCGTCCCTCTCTATTGCTGTCACAATTTCACTAAATTCCACAACAAACTGTGGCCCCATCAGATTCAACGGCGGATTGTCGAATGTCACTCGCCACAGAGTCGGCGACGATTTGTTTAGCCGAATTTGCGGCGCTTTCGTTGCCAGAGCTGTTTTCAATGTCGCGTTCATCGCTGCCTCCTGAAACTATCCGTATTGGAGCGACCGAGTGTTGGGCCAACGCGCCGACGTCGCCATTGCACGTTGGTATCGGTCCGGGCGAAGCACTGAGGGAGCCCAACAAATCCATTCGACCAATACCATCGTTCAATCGAGCTGCGGTGTCTCTCGTGTTTAGATGATCGCCTCAAAAACCAAGCAGGAGATTCGCATGAGTAGACCAGCGTTGTCTTTGGATCTTGCCGACGCCCGGCGAATCATCGCCGCGGGTGAACGCAAAGCGATCGAGATCGGCGTGCCGTACAACATCGCTGTCGCGGATGCCGGGGGCGGCCTCGTCGCCCATGTGCGGATGGACGGCGCATGGCTCGGCAGCGTAGATATCGCCATTAACAAGGCCTGGACCGCGCGGGCATTTGACATGTCGACCGATGACCTGTCGCATCTGGCGCAAAGTGGGCAGCAAGGCTTCGGGATCAACACGACCAACGACTCGAGGGTGGTGATCTTTGGCGGAGGTATCCCCGTAAAACGCGACGGCTCGGTTATCGGCGCTGTCGGAGCCAGCGGAGGCAGTGTCGCACAGGACATAGAGATCGCGAAGGCAGCGGTCGCGGGCTTCGCTGGATAATGCCGTCAACTTTAGGATCACGGAAAGAAAGAAGCGACCTCGCGGCGAACTGACGCGAGGTCGCAACCGCTGCTCAGGCCGCTTTTTGCACCGACAGTAGATCCAGAAGAGCTTGCGCAGTTCCTGTCGAAGAGGCGGGATTCTGTCCTGTAAGCAGGCGCCCGTCGACGACGTGAAACGGCTGCCAGTCCGCGACTTTTTCGAAAATCGCTCCCAGCCGCATCAACTCATCCTCCACGAGGAATGGCACCACATGGGTAAGCTTCATTTCCTCCTCTTCGCCATTGGTAAAGCCGGTAACGTGCTTTCCCTTCACGAGGGGCGCGTCATTGAACGTCACGTGCCGGAGTACACCGGGCGAGTGACAGACCAATGCCACTGGTTTGCCGGAATTGTAGAATGACTCGATTAAGGCAATCGAGTCCGCGCTTTCGGCAAGGTCCCACATAGGCCCGTGTCCGCCGACGTAGAATATCGTGTCGAAGTCTTGCGCCTTCACGTCCGCAAGCTTGACCGTTCGCGAAAGTGCGTTTTGGGCGGACGGATCTTTTTTGAACCGCGCCATTGAATCGGTCTGATTCTCCGGCAAGTCGCTCTTCGGATCGAGCGGTGGTTGACCGCCCTTCGGCGAGGCCAGGGTCAACTGCACGCCGGCATCGCGAAAAACAAAGTAGGGAGCGGCGAACTCTTCAAGCCAAAACCCAGTCGTCTTACCCGTTTTGCCCAATTGATCATGCGAAGTCAGCACCATCACAAGCTTCATGTTCCATTCTCCTTTGTCGCATCGGACGCTAAGGTTTGATCCGCTATCATCCCAACATGTCCCTAGATCAGCGGCAATGGAACGAAGGTATTGCCTTCGCGGCGCGGCGCGCCGCGTCTGCAAGCTATTCAGCTCAGCTCATTGCGCAGCGATACTGCACAACGCGTCGATCGAGTACTTTCCCGCACCAGTAACGCACAACAGCAACAAGCCTCCCATGATGCTCAGATCTTTGAAAAATCCGTCCATGCTGTCGACTCGATCCGAACCCGTTAACGCCCAGTAGCGATGGCCGATAAACGCCGTTCCGAGTGTATACAAAACCAACAATAACGCCGCATGACGCGCGAACGCGCCGACAGTGACCGCAAACGCAACCGGAAGCTCCATAAAGATCGCCACGGCCGCCGCCAGCCGCGGCACCGGGCCGCCGAGTAGCTTGATTTGACTCACCGTGCCTGCGTAGTCTCTCAACTTCCTCCAGCCGAAAATCAAAAACAGCGTCGAGAGAAGAAGGCGGGCTGTGAGAATCAATTCATCGTTGAAGCCGCCCATAGTCGCGCAATCCCCGCTTCCTGCCATTGCTGTAGCGAACGTGAACTAGCCGCGGCTGAACACCAGCAATCACCGCTTCTGATACGAGTGAAAAATGTAATCCCTGTCCTTCACGATTGTATGGCACGCGAAACCGCAATTGATGGTGCCAGTCGCATCCGGCTTGAAGGTGTCGGAGGCGGGCTGGTAGTCAAACACCGCATATGCCCACCCTTTCGTCTCCGGGAATCGCTTGCTGTCTTTCTCGATGAGAAAAACGTCCTGCAAGGTGTCGGGGACGTTTACCGCAAAAGGCGACTCCGCCATCTTCTTCGGCCTCCACTCGATCTTTGCGATCTTGGAGCCATCGGGGAATGGCTTGCCGTTGGCGGGGATGCCCGCCCGATAGGCATCGATCATGGTTGGGTTAGCCACCTCCACCTTGAGCAACTCCGTCGTCTGACTTACGGAGACTACCTGCCAGTTCTCGTATCCCTTGAATTCTGAAAACGCCAATCCATTCGGCAGTTGCAGGGTGTACTTGTCCTGTGCGGACCGGGCGATCGCGGCCACCGCGGCGAGAGCTACAGCGAAAGTCACAATTGCCAGTTTGCTCTTGGTTGTCATCGTCGGCACCTCTTGTGTCAGGTTCGGAATCCCTAGTTCGGCGATGCCAATTGGATCAACACTGCTGAACCCGGGCCATTGGACGAAAGTATCGGCCTTGAAGGGCAGTCAATCGAGGTCAACTGCCAATCGCTTGAGGTCCGAGAGCGAGCAGAAGCTCAAGGCGCTCTCATGTGTAGCGCGCAAGACCACGCGCGGAGCACTCCCCGCTTGCAGCGCTTCCTGCCACCGGGGTGCACACAGGCACCAGCGATCGCCGGGCTTCAACCCTGGAAAACCGAAATCTGGGACCGGCGTCGAGAGATCGTTGCCGCAGGACTTCGAATACTCAAGAAATCCCGCGGTCATGACGGCGCATACGGTGTGGCTGCCGATGTCCTCGCGGCTGGTGTCGCAGCAACCGTCGCGAAAGAAACCTGTCATCGGGCTCAAGGAACAGACTTCGAGTCTATCGCCCAGCACGTTCTTTGGCTCGTGGCGCTTACCGCCGCCGCCCTTGCCAGCGTCATCTCTCAACATCGGGATTCTGTGCATCACCCTTCCCTCCTGTGAGTCGACCGCCTGCCAACCTCAGCGCGTTCGGAGAAACACTTCTCTTTGATCCTCCGCGCCATGAAGCAACGTCAAACCCGTCGGCGTGACCGCCGCGCGCAAGTCATCATAACCGTCGATGCCGAATAAGCCCTCGGAATTCAGTGGAACCATCACCACACCCTGAGGACGCTTTGGTCGATCTGAGCGATAGAAGCGCAGGCCCGCCGGCGTGTCCTTCAACTCAATCGTACCGTACAGTCCCGCCATTTTTTGAAGGCTCTGGGCGTCCAACACTATCGGGCGTAGCCGCGCCTCAATAGCCACTCTAGCCCATCGGTATTCGGCGAGCCGCTGCGAGGGTACGTCCGGCGACTTGCTGATACGGTCCAACGCATCCAACCGCGCGGCATCGAGCGCAACGACTCCGGGCACGGAAATATCCGGCTTCACGCCGGTTCCTTCCCAATTGGTTCCGCTAATCGGGTTGATCGGCCGGTTGTACGATACGCTGAGTACAAACTGCGGCGCGATAGGGAATTTCTTGTTGTTGTTGGCCGCGCCGTAAGTCGAACTCCCGACGATGATGGCCGTCTTCTCCTGCTGGGCACCGTAGGCAACCGCTTCGGCAGCCGATGCCACCCCACCGTCAACCAGCAGGTACAGCGGCTTGCCCGCCCAGCGAGAATCGCGTTCGCGCGATTGCGCGGAATCCGGCCTTGAATTGTCAGGCGCTAAGAACGCTTTGGAAAAATAATCCGCCGCCTCGCTGTTGCCGCCGCCGTTGCTGCGCAAGTCGATAATGACCGCATCGCCATCCTTGAGAAACCGCGCCGCATCATCGTATGCCCGAGCCGTAAGGCCGGCGATCCATTGAAAGTGCTCGAGCCTAAGGTAGCGAACGTTACCCGAGAGAATCTCCATTTTCGTCAAACCACTGTGATCTCGGGTAGCGATGGAGTCACGGTAGGCGTCCAATCCATCAGTACCAGCGGCGGGAGCAAGCATGGCAGCGTATTGAGCTGCATCATCGGCAAGATAAAGATGCCCGTCATGCGATACGGCATCCAGATCTTCGGTGACTCGTTGTGCGAACAGCGCTGGCTCGTCGACATTGTAACGGCCGGACCGCCGCGATCGCTCAAGTTGCGCAACGATCTTTGGGATAAGCTGCGGAAAAACATAAGTGCTCTCAATGACGCGTTCAATCTCTCGTACGGCCGCCGTTCGCTCTGCGGTCGATAACGTGACCGTTGCGGCTGAGCGGACGTTGCCGGAGGCCATAGCCAGGACGCACACAACAGCGAAGCGAAACGTGTCATCAATCTTGGCCAAATTCACTCTCCGTTCGCAGCAAACGGACATTCTCCCACACTCGCCCGTTGATCAGTGCAACCCGGCGCCGAGATGCCGTCAAGCGTTGGCGCTGCGGCTATGGCACCGCCTCCGCGCAAATCTCAGCTCCAAACGCCGCCTCCAATTTCTCCAGCAACTCGCCCTGAATTCCTGGATTCGCTAACGTCTCACTGCCCTGAAAGGCAAACATGAGTGCTAGCCACCGCGACGGATCCACAAACCGATACGCCGGACTGGACCGAGCGAAACAAGCCAATGCCAGATAGAACGCGGCATCGGGCACTCGATTCTTCACGCCTGCGCAAAATGCCGCCGCCGCATTGCCGCCATAATCGCGGCCAATTTTTTGCAAAGATTCCGCCGTCCCGCCACGGCCAAAGGCTTCCAAATCGCTCCGTATCGCCGAGGTCCGGCCCCATTCACGATCAAGTTTGTATTCAGCAAGAACCCGAATCAGCGCCCGCGCCTGAGCACGCACCACATGATCGGAAGTAGCCATGTCGATCTCCAGAAATGCAAAACCCCAGGAGTTCCGGCGTGTGCCGGTGCTCGAGGGGTTCATTCCGAGACCGACGCTTTAGCAGAATTTATGAGTCGCCCCGCAAGTAAGTCGATAAATCGGCGACCAGACAAAGATACAGAGGAAAGAAGACCAAGGCAAACCAATGCTGCAAAAAGCGCGCGATGAGGGGTGCCCGCACCCTATGTGGGGTCGGTACTCTGTCCGACTTCGATAATATAGCCGTCAGGATCGCGGATATAACAGCGTATCTCGCCGTACATGGCTATCGGTTCCGTGATGAACTCGGCGCCTCGACTCTTCCACAATTCATAGCACGCATGAATATCCGCAACGCGGATATTCATGAAGCTGCTGACCTTGTCCGGGTCAGCGAGGACGCTGAGCGTTATCGTCGGCTTGTCCGGAGTGGGGCCGCCACCGACGTTGACAATGAGCCAGGTATTCTCGATCTGAATGTGTCCCGACGCACCCTTGCTGTCGCCGAGGCTCAGAATACGAGCGTCGAAGATCTTTTCATAGAAGCGGGCCGATCGGTCGATGTCGGCCACGGTAATAAAGAGGGTGACGGTGAAACCGTCGCGCGGGGGCATCTCATAGCTTTTTGGTTCGATTTGTATGCTGCTCACTGAGCACTCCAAGCCCGATAAACTCAGGAAACGCTCGCATCCGCCGCCGATGTGCGTTATGGCTGCGGGAATCCGAACATCAGCCACGACTGATTAGCTACCCAGTGCGGGTATAGCTGTGTCATCTGATCGAACAACTCCTGCTCGGACGTCGCAGTTTTCTGAACTCGATCAAAGTCCTGCAGGTAGCGCTTGGTCTCTTGGATCGCCGCAGGAGAGTCAGGCGCGCCTGGCTTCTTGTGACCGGCAACAACGATTGCCGGGTTCAGCGCCGCTAACCGGTCTAGCGCCGCGATCCAATTAGCCCTGCTCTCCGGCGTGGTGTCGCCCACGTACATGCGGCATTGGTTGTACACGACGTCGCCGGCGACGATCAGGCCGATCGATGGAACGTGCAGCGACGTCGAGTCGGGACTATCGGTGCGGCCCTGCTCGATGATGCGTAGTTCATGGCCTTCGAGAGTGAACGTATCGTGCTCGTAGGGCTCAGGCGAAACCAACTTGGTGGGCACTTGCCCAGGAAACAATCTGCGTGCCAGCCGCTCCACAGTGGGAGTGAAGGACATTTGCATGTCGTTCACCGTCTTCGGCGTCGCTATCGCCCGAGCCCCGGGAAAACGGTCCAGCAGAATGCTGAGACCGTAAAAGTGGTCGAAATGACTGTGCGTTATATAGATGGTCTCCAAGTTGCGGTTGTGCAGCGCAACCCAATCCGCCAGTGCCTCGGCCTCGGCCACCGTGGTCATTGCATCTACGAGCACCGCGTCGTAGTCGCCGAAGATCAAGGTCGAGGTCATCGGGTCAAAGCCAAGCGCCTCGCCGAAGGGCTTTTGACGCTCGCCGACCATCGCCTTTCCTGGAGCGGTAAACACGTTCAGGCTAAGGGTGCTCGACGCGGCGGACGCGGCCACCCGCGTAGTGTCTTTCAGGCCATTTGTGCCGCCCATTCGATACTCCTTGAATGTCAAACCGAGTGACTCTCACCACCTCGATTAGGCCAGAACAAAATGGACCGCGAAATTGGACGTTGGTATTGGAGATCCACGCTCGTCGGTTGCCAAGTCGAAGCGCGTAGCCGAACATAGCCGCAAGATTATAAAGAACGGAGGCCGGGATGGCTTACGGCTTGCTTGGCGGAATCCTGGGGGGTGAGGACGAGAAGTCGGAAGCGCCGGCTTCTGCCGTGCTCGCCTCCGCCGAAGCATTTGCTGCGGCAGTGGCGGCAAAGATTTCGGGAAACGATCCTGAGGTGGCGAGCAAAACAGTCGATTTCCTGAGCGAGCAAACCGCGCTATTGAAAGCGCAGAAAGAGTTCCTCAAGGACGAGCATGCGCTGCGCCTTGCCCAGTTGCGCAATCAAATTCGCGCGGAAAAAGTTCGCCAGGTTGGCATGCGCGTTCGAATCGGCCTACATGTGTTCATTGCGCTCATAGCTGTCACCCTTCTGGTCGGCATCGCGTTCATGATCCACGATGCCATTCAGTCGCGCAGCGTCGTCATCGACACTTTCGATATTGCTCCCAATGTTGCCGCGCAAGTTCCCAGCGGCAAGATCGTGGCCGCGGGACTATTGGATGTGCTGACGCGGATTCAAGCGGCAACTCGGAGCGGCGCGGAGCACCGCTCTCTGTCGAGCGCATGGACAAATGACATCGCGATCGACGTACCCGAGACGGGGATCTCCATCGGTCAGATTGAGCGCACGATGCGGGCGCGATTCGGCCGCGACCAACACATCGACGGAGATCTGGCGCAGAGCGAGACTGGGGGTCTCGCGCTCACCGTGCGCGGTACCGGAATATTGCCCAAGACCTTCACCGGTGAAGCAAGCCACCTCGACAAGTTGCTGACGCAGGCCGGGGAATATGCGTACGGTCAATCGCAACCCGGCCTCTTCGCCGCTTACCTAGCCAACAATGACCGGAACGAAGAGGCGATTCGATTCAGTGAGACGGCCTATGCGAGGGCGGAAGCCGGCGAGCGCCCTTATGTGCTCAACTACTGGGCGAATGCCATCGCTGGAAAGGGGGCTGAGGGGGCGATGCGCGAGGCGTTACCGCTCTATCGAGAAGCTCTGCGCCGGAAGCCCGATTACTGGACCGCTTACAACAACATCATGTATGCGCTCAATGGCCTCGGCGATGAGGAAGGCCTGGTGCGTGTGAATGAACAGCTGATGAAAGCGGCCGGCGGGCGGCCGGGCCGGGCGCCCGAGCATGAGTATCAAAACTACGATCGGACGGTTTGGGACCTCCCAGCAGAGCGCGCGGAAGCCGTGGCAGATGTGGAATCTCACCATGGCATCGGAACGACAGGCAGTGCCGGCGGCGCCGAAAACCTGCAGATCGCGCAATACGAGGTGCAGATGCACGACGTTGAAGCTGCCACCCTGCGCCTCAACACCACGCCCGTCGATGCCAAGTTCACGCCCGACGTGGCACAGGCCACATTCGTGCGGGCGCTGCTTGCCGAGGAGAACGGTGATCCAAAAGCGGCGGCGCAACAGTGGGACGAATATGCGCAGGCCTATGCAAACCCAAGCGTCCGGACTAACGATCCGCACACGATCTGTTTTGCGGCACCGAGCTACGAGAAGACCGGTCAGCCGGCTAAGGCAGAGGCCGCACTCGATGCCGTGGGCTCGCTCACACTGGTGGATTGCGAACGCTTCAGAGGCGATATCTTGGACTTGCGGGGCGACTGGTCGAGCGCGCAGGCATGGTATTCGAAGGCTGTGATGCTCGCACCCAGCATTCCGTCCGGTTATTACTCGTGGGGCGTGGCACTCGCCAAGCATGGGAATTTTGAGGGTGCGGCCGAGAAGTTCAAGGCGGCGAACCAAAAAGGTCCGCACTGGGCCGACCCCTTGAAAGCTTGGGGAGATGTGCTCGCGAAGCAGGGTAAGACAAAAGAAGCGATCGAGAAATATGATGAGGCCCTGAAATTCGCCCCGAATTGGGCAGGGTTGAGAGACGCTCGCGAGGCGGCGGCGAAACAAACGATCTGATCGGAAATATCGCCTTGGAGGGGCCTCACCCTCCGACACCGGGAGCTGTTACTTCCTGTCGATCTGGATATTCTCTTTGTTGCCGCTATGCGAGACGGAGACCATGATGCCAATGCCGATCAGGATCGCGACCCCGATCAAGGTCCATGTCGTACCGACGCTTTGCAAAATACCCAATTTCCAGAGTGCGGCCAGAAGGCCACCCACCAGGACGATGAAACCCACAAGATACATAGCGGCCCATTTCATGACCAACCTCCCGAGAAATGACGTCCAAAGCGTCCGCGGCACAACCACCATTATTCAAATAGCCCCCGCGCACCCTAGAACACTCGCACGGGGAACAGAACTCTTGAACTACCCTGTTCTTTGTAGGCGATTACGCCATTAGATCTTTTGTTCAACGAATTCGGCAGATTGTCCTACGTGGCCTACTGGCCGCTCTCTCTAGCGTCCGGGACGTCGAGTCCGGAAAATAGATGCACGTTACGTGGAGGTTATCGCTATGACAAACGACATGCAGATCCAGCAGGAAGTGCTTACCGAACTCGACCAGGATGGAGAGGTCCCTGCCGGCGCGATTGGCGTTGAGGTCCATCATGGGGTGGTCAAGCTGGCAGGACGGGTGAACGATGCGACGACCATAAAAAGAGCCCAGTTGGCCGCCCGTCGAGTTGCCGGCGTTAGAACGGTGGTTCTCGACATGGGCCACGACAAGCGCTAGTCGTTCTTGCCACCGGGCAGTATCCAGGCGGCGATTTCAACGCGCCGCCTGGGCAAAGGCCTCCCAGGCCTGCCCCAACGCGCGCCACCGATGGGGCCCCGCCGGCCTCTCACCATTTCTGATGATGGTCAGTTGTCCCCCCTGTCGGTAAGTTGGAGCCGGAATCGCCACAAACCAATTCCGGGAGAACTTCAATGCGCATCTTTCGCCGATTATCTCTTGTACTACCCCTGGCCTTGCCCCTGTTTGCGGTGGCAAACCCTGCTGTCTCGCAGTCCTACAACCAGTCTCCACTCATCGCGAAAGTCCGCGCCGCCACCGAGCGATACCTGGAACTCAGCGCCGCCCTGGCGGAGGGGTTTGTGCAGGCAACCCCTTGCGTGAGCGGCCCCGATACGGGTGCCATGGGGGTACATTTTGTCCTACCCTCACGCGTCAATGCGGCGGTACTGCGGGCAGACCAACCGGAAGCGTTGATCTATGAGCCGATGTCCAACGGCGCAATGCGGCTCGTCGGCGTCGAATTCATTATTCTGGCCAGTCTGTGGGACGGTAAAAACCCGCCGGGCACAATACCCGCACCGGCGCTGGATGGGGATTTGTTTAATTACGAGCCCGCACCAAACCGTTACGGTTTGCCGGCGTTTTACGAACTGCATGTATGGGCATGGGAGCACAACCCGAAGGGGAGCTTTGCCGATTGGAACACCTCGGTGAGCTGCGACCAACAGCCGACCACCTGAGCAACGCCAACCCCAAGTAGCGCCGGCATCCGTCCGAGTCTCCTCGGCAGACGTCCGGCTCTGCGAATCAATCAATCAAAGGTAGAATCGCATCGCCATGAATCAAGTAGCCCCCGAGAGCAGTGATCAAGGTCGGGCCATAGTTGGCCGAGCGCGTGAACTCGAAGTATTCCGAGCGGCATTTGACCGAATGTTGGCCGGACGTCGCCAGATGGTATTGATTTCGGGCGAGCCTGGCATCGGCAAGACCCGCTGCGCGCAGGCACTCGCCGGTGTGGCGGAGGACCAAGGCGCACTGGTGCTGTGGGGTCATTGCCGCGAGGATGCTGGGGCACCCCCATATTGGCCCTGGGTGCAGATTCTGCGGGCGTATGTCGACGCCTCATCTCTGGACGAAGTTCGACTCAACATGGGCGCGGCGGCGAAAGATATCGCCGCCTTGGTGCCTGAGCTGCTCGAAGGGTCTCACCCGGCCCAGCCCGCGCCCGGCGCTGCGGCAGATTCGAGTCCGGCGCGATTTCGCACATTTGATGCCATTCGACAGTTTTTTTACCAAGCCACCCAGCAAGTTCCGATAACCCTGGTGCTGGATGATTTGCACTGGGCCGATACCCCGTCGCTGTCTCTGCTCGAGTTTTTAACTCAAGAACTACAGAACAGCAGATTGCTCATAGTGGCCGCCTATCGGGACGCGGACGCCTCCAGCAAGACACCCCTGCAGCACACCTTGGGCGGCGTGTCCCGCGAGCCTGGCGTCGAACGGGTTCACCTTGGAGGACTCTCTCAGAGTGCCATTGGACAGGTCGCCGAATGCCTGTGCGATGTCAGCCTTTCGGATGCCGCGGTCAAGCTGATCTATCAACGCACCGACGGCAATCCCCTATTCGCCATTGAGTTGATCAAAGTGCTGCTGGACGAAAGCGCCGGGTCAAGCATCGCGGCTACGGCAGCAAAAATACCCGCCGGCGTGCGCGAAACCATCGGCAGACGACTGGTTCGCCTCTCGGAGTCCTGCAACAGGCTGCTCGGCGTCGCCGCAGTTCACGGCCGCCAATTCACGGCTCGAGACATTGCGGTCACCACCGACCAAGACGTGCAGCAGGTGTTGATGGCACTCGAACCGGCCGTGCAGGCCGGTATCGTGCAAACAAACGCCGAGACCCTGGGCGGATATCAATTCATTCATGGATTGATCCGGGAAACCATCTACGAAGATCTGCCTGCTGTCGATCGCTTGCGCATACACGGGCGAGCCGGCGATGCGCTGGTAGCCGCCCATTCCGCACACCTTGAGCCTGCGCTTACGCTGATTGCGTATCACTATCATCAGGCAGCCGCCCTCGGATTTTCCGAGCAAGCTGTGGTTTTCGCATTGCGGGCCGCCGAGAGCGCAGTGCGGATGTACGCCTATGAAGAGGCCCTGCTGCACTACGACCGCGCCATCGAGACCATGCGGGGAAGAGGCTTGATGCAAGACGAGCGCCTCGCACGCGCCTACGTGCTTAAAGGGTCGGCATTGAGGCTGCTAGGCCAAATTGACCGTTCCATCGACGTTCTTCTCGAGGCGGTCAATCGAACACGCCTATTGGGCAGCGCAGACTTATTGGTCGATGTATTGATGTCTCTGGCAATGACATCGCAACACGTCGCGCAGCGGCACATTGTGCCGCTGCTGGACCGCGCCTTGGCGCTGTTGCCTGACACCGACTCCGTCGCGCGAACCAAGGCCTTGGCCACAATGGCTTTCGCGCTGCGGACCTCGACCGATAAATCCAGGATTCAATTGCTGGTGGACCAGGCGCTCGCCATGGCCAGCCGATGCTGCGATGGCGCGGCGCGCTGCGGATGTTTTCAGTTGACCGTCATGGCACTACGGGGTAATCCCTCGAGCCTGCCGCGTCGAGTGCTCATAGGACAAGAATACATTGAGGTGGCGCGCTCGACCGGCAGCGGCGATTTGCTCGCGGAAGCGTATCACTGGCAGGCCCTTAACTATTTCGAAGCCGGGCAAATGGACGATTTGGAAATGCTGTTGGAGCCGTATGAGAGCCTGGCAACCGCCCGCTTTGGGGTGCATCAGTACTGGGCCGGCTCGGACCGGATTACGCTGGCGCTGTTACGCGGTGAATGGACTGATCTAGAAGCTCGAATTGAACAGTTGCTCGAGATCGGCACGAAGACCCGCAGCGGCGATGCGGACGGTGTCTATGGCGCGCAAATGTTCGCTTTGAACCGCGATCTGGGGCGATTGCATTCCCTGGCGCCGCAAATCAAGGAGATTGCCGCGAGTGCCACCAAGCGCATGTGGGAACCTGGTCTCATGCTCATTTGCGCTGAGATAGGCTTGCTTGCGGAAGCGCGCGCAATGTTTGAACGGCTCGTCGATCAGGATTGCCGGGCCATTTGTCGCGATGACATGTTCCTGGCGTGCTTGGTGTTTTGCGCACAGACCTGCTGTGTGCTTGGCGATGCGCATCACGCCGACTCGCTATATCGCCTATTGCGCCCCTACGCCAACCAAACCGCAAACCATCCTACGGCCGTCTGCTTCGGCACCACGGAATTGTATTTAGCCATGCTCGCTTACACGGCCAATCGCCCGGATATTGCCCACGAACACTTTACCGCTGCAGTTACCCTAAATCGTGCCATGCGCGCATGGCCCTATCTAGCCAGAACGCTGCATCGATTCGGCGCCTTCCTGTTGACGAGGCCGACCGACGTTGAACGTCAGGCGGGTTTGCAGCAACTGCGTGAAGCTGAAGATCTCGCTCGGCGCTTAGGTATGGCGCGGTTGGTGATCGATATCAACGCTGTGCTGCACGTCAAGGGCGGCGCGGTGAGCTTTCCGGATGATCTTACCGCTCGCGAGGTGGACGTATTGCGCCTGCTCGCGATCGGTCGGTCGAATAAGGATGTCTCCTTGGTGCTGGCGATCAGCCTCAACACCGTCGCGACACATGTCCGGAGCATTCTTAACAAAACACAGTGCGCCAATCGCACTGAAGCAGCGAGATATGCCATTCGGCACGGGCTGCAAATCGAGCAATCGGAGTCATCTGTCACATAACCCGGGAGAAATGTATGGCGCTATTCATGATCGAGCGGAATTTCGCACAGGCATTCAGTGCCTCCAAATCGGACTACAAGGCGGTTGTTGATGTTAATCAGGTTGCCGGCGTGAAATGGTTGTATTCATTCTTATCGGCCGACAAACGCAAGACCTACTGTCTGTACGAGGCCGAAACGGGGGACGCCATCAGGGAAGCGGCCCGGCGCGCCGGTCTGCCGGCTGATATCGTGATCGAGATCGGCGGCGAGTTGCGTCCCGAGGTGCTGCTCGCGTCGTGAGAGTGGAATTGATCGCACTGAAATCCACGGCCATGCCGCGCGGCGCTCCCTCCGCGCGGTATCGTTGGCTTAGCGCATGGCTCGGCTAGCCACAGCCACGATTCTTGCGCTTCTTGCGTTTGCGGCCAACTCGATTCTTTGCCGCATGGCTCTGCGCGTGGCGGCCATCGATCCCTTAACCTTCACATCGATTCGAATAGTCTCCGGCGCCATCACTCTCGCCGTCGTGCTGCTGCTTCGCTCCAGGAAAGGCGGCATGGGCGGAAGCTGGATCTCCGCGCTGGAACTGACAGGATACGCGGCTGCATTTTCGCTGGCATACACGGGTCTGACCGCGGGCACAGGTGCTTTGCTGCTATTTGGCGCCGTGCAGGTCGTCATGATTGCTGCCGGATATCGCGCGGGCGAACGCATTAACAAGGCGGTTGCCATGGGCTGGCTGGCCGCAGTCGGCGGTATCATCGCGTTGACGTTACCTAGTGTGAGCTCACCCCCGCTGCTCTCATCGCTGTTAATGCTCTTGGCAGGCACCGCGTGGGGGCTTTACTCATTGCGCGGCCGTAGATCGCGCGAGCCGATCGCCGAAACCGCGGGTAATTTCCTACGGGCCGTGCCGATTGCGCTGCTACTTAATGCGCCGATGTTCAGCAGTGCCTTCTACACGAGTCGCGGTGCGATTCTGGCGGTCCTCTCAGGAGCCCTCGCGTCCGGTTTGGGTTACGCCGCTTGGTATACTGCGCTACCGCGCATGAGATCCATGACCGCGGCGAACCTGCAGCTCTGCGTACCCGTGATCGCCGCCGTGTTCGGCGCCTTCATGTTCAAAGAAGCGATTACCACGCGGTTGATGGTCGCATCCATTTTTGTTCTCGGGGGTGTTTTTGTGGCCACCCGAGCACTTGGAGCCGCCAAGCCCAGGTTGGCGACCTCCAATGAATAACGCGGGAGCGCTCGCACCTGTCTTGGAAATCAAGCGGTGATGAATTTCCGTCCCGCCCTCACTGCACCTGCCAAGATTCCCACACGCGCTCGCGCCCTTTTCTGACAGGGCAGCATTCGCGCCAACGTTAGACTTGCTCGGGCCATGGCTAACTCTTCGGATACGGACCTGCAACAGTCGCGCTCTTTCGACCCGCCGCAAGAGGCTGAGTGGCATCGTATGATCGCCGAGGCCGCGTATCATTTAGCTGAAAAGCGCGGGTTCGCCGGTGATCATTCACTGGAGGATTGGTTGGCGGCAGAACAGCAGGTGCGGCATCTGATTTCAGCCGGCCAAGCGCCGCACCGTAGTACGGTTGTTCCTCATACCGAGCAGGCGGGGGACGCGACCGGCACGGAGCAGTCAAAACCCCCGCGCCGGGCTCCTCGCCCGAAAGGGCCGTCGCGCTTGGAGAAATTTGGCGATGTACGCAACCCCGATAAGCGCACCGATGAGAAACCAGGCGCCAATAGGGCAGACCGCAGCTAAGCAGATGGGCGAGCCGCCTCATATGGCCTGACTGGTCGGGGAGTGCTCCGCCGCGCAACGAGAACTTTGATCCGCTGCACCCACATCCCGCCAGGCGTTGTGCGACCCGGCTGATGGCTGGCCCCCCTCAGAGGGCCGCATCGGCTTCACGCGGTTTACAACCACCCCGTGGGCTGCAACAATTTCAAGGCCCAACCGACGCGGTCCACAATTCTAATATTTTCAGCGCCCTGAAATCCCCATTTATGTCGATACGCTGTGCGACCGGCAAGCACGTCGATTATCCTGAACAGGGCGTCCCATGGAGGGTAATCGATGCAGCCTGTCATGCGCGTGGCGATGGATAGCGCTGGAGGCCAGCGCTGTCACTGTAACAAAGCTCAAAGCCGCAGGGATCGCCAGCGAAACCGCACCGCGTGGCTCGCCGGCGCCATTCTGCTTGGCGTGGTCATTGCCAAATTGTTCTTGGTGGACCTCTCACGCAGCGGCTCGGTGGAGAGAATTGTCTCCTTCGTCGGCGTGGGTGTGCTGATGCTCATTGTGGGCTATTTCTCGCCCCTGCCACCGGCGCGCGAGGTACGCGCATGATTCGCGGGTGGTGCTGTTTGGCGGGACTGCTATTGGCGAGCCGGCTGCCGGCGCAGACGCTCTCGCCTCAGGACTTTGCGTACGGACAACTTGCGGTTCCCACTAAAGATGCGGCCGCCTACCGCCTCTCCTTGCCCCTGGACGTTTATCAGAACACCTTCCACACCGACCTTGCCGATCTGCGCGTGTTCAACGCCGAGGGCATCGCGGTGCCGTATTCGCTCTCGCGAACCGCACCACAGTCGCTAATCCACAAGGAATCTATCGCTCTGCCCTTATTCCCCCTACCGGAGGGCGCCAGAGTTTTGATCGACGGCGTCCACCTCACGATTAACTCTGCCGGCTCCGAACGATGGGAATCCTAAATAACCTGCCGGCATATCAGCGTGCGCGCAGGTGAAGCACCCAATCTAGACGCGCCTAAAAAAATAGATGATTAGAACGACAAGAAGCAGGGTTCCTAAACCGATATACATAAAATTCTCCGGTGGCTGCGGAAGGCCAGATGTGAGATCAATTGCTGCCGTGAGAAGAGTGCACTCTTCCCAAGAGACCCACTACATCCAAAAGGCGGACTTTGTTGTAGGCCATTGGCTAAGGATCTCGTCGCTACCGATCAGTCCGGCTGCATGGCGGCGAGTTCATTGCCGGCTGGGTCTCGGAAATGGAAGCGCCGGCCGCCCGGAAAGCTGAACGTGGGTTTCGTGACCACTCCGCCGGCGCGCTTTACTGCGGTTTCAGTTGCTTCGAGTGCTTCCACCAGAATAACCGGCAGAGGCGCGCGCGAGGCATCTTTCGCATCGGCCTGAAGCCCGAGATCGACGTCCCCTGTCATTGTGCATGAATAGGTCGGTCCAAAATCAGTCATAGAAAAGCCAAACACGTCCGCGTAAAAGGATTTGGCAGGGCCTATCGCGGCCGCCGGCAGTTCGACAAAACAAATTCGATCGCTCATGAATTACCTCACTCGTGTCATTGGTCAACCGCAGATGACTATTCAATCACGCTGACACCTTTCCAGAATGCCACTCGACCCTTGATTTCGCGCGCGGCGTCTTTGGGTTCCGCGTAGTACCACACGGCATTGGCGTTACGCTGATCATTGACTTTCAAGGAATAGTAGTTCGCCGTTCCCTTCCAAGGACATACGCTGGTGTGGGTACTGGGTTCCAGCAGCTGTGCATTGACCGACGTCAGGGGGAAATAATGGTTGCCTTCCAACATCACGGTATCATGCGACTCGGCAATCACCGTGCCATTCCAAATTGCTTTCATATCCGATGCTCCATGCGCCTCTTACTGCGGGGCGCGCGATATGTTGGCGGGCTGCTGCCCGTGCTTACGCAGGAATTGATCCGTCATGCCAAGATAGAACTGATTGCCGATACCGTACTGGTTGAGATTGAAGGCGTGCTCGCCATACGGAAATCGGACACTCTCGATGTCTAGACCCGCATTCCTTGCTTGTTGGACGAAGGTGTCCGTTGCGTCCGGCGGGACGAGGTGATCGTTTTCGCCGAAGATAATGAGAGTCGGAGGGGCGGCGGCATTGAGGTGACTCCCCGAAGCCACGAACCGATATCGATCCGGGAATTGAGTTGGACTGCCGCCTAAGTACAACGTGTTGAACTGGCGCGCCATGTCCGAGATCGCGGGAACCTGACTGACCCACGCGGCCGCGAGATCAACGGGCGGATACAGCGCGCTTACCGCCGAAACCCGCGGCACGGCTCCCCCGCACGAAGACTCGAGTCGCCCTGCGTTGGCGAGGTACGCGGCATTGATGGCCAGATTACCGCCCGCGGAGGAGCCCAACAGGGAAATGCGCGTGGGATCGCCACCGAAGCGGGCCGCATGGGCGGCGGTCCAGGCCATCGCGCAAGCGACCTGGCCTGTCGTGGTATCCCACAGATGTCGATCGGCGGATGAGAGGGTGTAGTCGATCGACAGCACAAGCCAACCGCGATCAGCGAACCAGCGAAGGTTGGCTCCGCCCTCGAATCTGTCGCCCACGCTGAATCCTCCGCCATGGATATACAGCAGGATGGGTGCAGAATCGCCCGGCTCCGCTGTTCTGGGCTTGTAGATGAGGAGTCGCAGCGGTTGATCTTGCCAGGTCCCATACACAAGATCTTCGTCGGGCCGTGAACCGGGCAAGACCCGCACTGCGAACGCGCGAGCCAGATTAATGGCCACAAGATGCTTGTGAACCTCGGTCATCATGCGGCCGAGCGCCAGCGACGCCCATGCTGTCGCCGCAATCGCCATGATTATCAGCACAAGGGCGCCGCGCGAACGCGACGCCCGCCATACCCACCATTCAATCGCGCCAATTGCGATGGGCACGACGATGAGCCACGGGCCGAATACGGACAGGACTGCCGAGCCGATTGGCGATATGTACGGGAGGCCGAACATCTGGGCACCGATCAGAACCAGAAGGCAAATCACCAGCACAGCAGCCGCCGCTATCAACCCGATTGTGCGTGCAATTCTCATTTATCCTTCGCCTACAAGAGATCCCGCCTGATCCTGCTCGGCGTCTCGCGGCGGAATATCTCGACCTCGCCTTTTTTTGCTACCACCCACTCGGTCAGTTGAAACTGCTCGGCGTTCGAGGTCAACTCGGCCCCGAACTGAATCGTGCAGTCCCACTCGTCGCGCTGCCAGCGAGACATGCGGTCGAATTTCATGTGACAACTAGTCGGCACCCCCTCAGTCATCTCAATAATTCGCTTCGTGACATTGGTGGTGGTGGTGCCGACGGCAGCCACGAACGTGGTGCTCGCCTGCCCGTCGTTCTCAAATCGGATCCGTCCGTGGGAATCGCGTGTGGGCATCGGCACGCGAGGAGCCGCCGCTGTTAGATTGGCTCTGTCCGTCGTGGCGGGGTGTTCGCGGACGGCATGGATAGTCGGGATGGTAAATGGCGCTTCTCTCGCAGGGATCGGGCGCGTCGGCAGTACCAGATGTGAAGCGCCAAGGGCGATTTTAAGCGTTGCGATTTGCGGCGACGGCCAGATGAGCGGCCACAAGCTCTCGGATATGGCCACTCGGAGGCGACTTCCCTTGCTGAATCGATGAGCGACCATATAAAGAGGCAGCTCGATGTCGTAGAACTCATCGATCTTTAACGCGGTCGGTTGCTCCATCGAATCGCGGCGAGTCAGATTGAGCACGTTATAACTGACCAGCCAGGATTTTCCCTCGGGTGTCACTTCCGTTAGCCGCACCGCGATACTGGCGACTGGAACATCGGCGCTGACTCGGATTTTAACGATCGGGTAGCCGAGGATTTCCAGGTCTCGATCCAGCGGCGCGGAGTCGAAGAGCAGCGAATTGCGATCGTCCGGACTTTGTTCGAGTTCGGTCGGACGCCCATAGACCCATTGGGACTTGCCCAATCCGACGATCTTGTCGCCGACATACTGAACGTGTGCGTGAGATTTCGGCTGAACAGATAAGTGCCCACCCGCGTCGAAGTAAAGGCTGGAGGATGCGCTGCTGCGAGAGGGCCAGAAATCCTCTGCCACCCAGCGGCCGGGGATTTCCTCTGGAAAGGCCTGCGAATCCGCTTGGTACATCATGTAGACCCGGAGCATGGGCTCATCCATGATCCCCGTGTTCATCCCCTGAAGCCACTGTTGCCACCAGCGCACTTCCTCGTACGGCCAGTCAAGTCCCAGCGGTGTGGCGAGATTCGGAAAGACGTGGCCCCAGGGGCCAATCAACCCCTTGCGCGGAACATTGAGGTTGGCGAGAAGCTCGCCGATGATGTTTGAATACGGGTCACCCCACCCGTCGACCACATAGACAGGACATTGGATGGCGGCATAGTCGGTGGCGATAGAGCCGCGCTTCCAATAAGAGTCATAGCGCTGATGGGTTGACCATCTTTGCACGATGGCTGGCGTCGCTTCCAGGCGCTGACGCCACATCTCTTCCCACCGAGCGCCGACGACTTGCGGATCGGGCGGGGCCGCCATATCGCCCTTAAAAGCGGTTCCCCAGCCCATGTTTTGCTCGCCGTAGGCGCCCCCCATATAGTGAGCGTCATCGGTGTAGCGATCGACCACACATCCCATCGGCATGATGGCCTTGAGTTGCGCCGGCCTCAGGGCGGCGATCTGCAGCGCATTGATGCCGCCCCAGGAAATCCCTCGCATGCCCACTGAACCGTTGGACCAGGACTGCCGGGCAAGCCAGGCGATGACCTGCAGGCCATCGTTCAATTCCGGAACGTCGTACTCATCGACAATAACTCCTTCGGAGTTCCCGGTGCCCCGGATATCGACCCGCACGAAGGCGAGCCCGTAGGGCGCGAGGTTCTCACCGCTCTTATCGTCGCGCCATCTCAAATCATCCCATAAGCGATAAGGCAAATACTCCCATACCACGGGCACCGGGTGGGTATCGGCGCCCTCGGGGATCCAAAGTCGCGCCGCCAAGCGAACGCCATCCTGCATCGGAATCCACTCATTCTCGATGATTTTGAACGGCCGTTTGTCCGGCAGTTTCCAAGCGGTCGCCGCGCGGGACCGCTCGCCGACCAGCGCTAAAGACCCGCCGACCGCCGCAAGCGAGGCTGATGCCGCGGCATGCAGCAGCATCTCGCGCCGTGAAATGCTCATCAATTTTCTCCACTTAAGACTAAGCCTGCGCCACGAGGCGGCCAAGCTGCGCCTATCCGTTAAAGAGCAGCGCCGTCTTTTTTCGCCAACGATCGGCGAAATGGTTTATTGAGCCGAAGACAGGGCTGATTTAATAATAACGTGGAATCGGTCCGTCCTGCGGCGTCGTGTTGTTTCCCAAGTCCAGGAATACTTCATCGGCGTAACACCAGCCCCAGCCCTCGGGAGGATCATAGCCCTCGATGATCAGGTGGCCTGTGGCGTGATGGTGACGAGTTGCGTGCCGGCCTGGGGATTGATCGCAGCAGCCGACGTGTCCGCAGGTCCGGCAGATTCTGAGGTGAACCCATTCGCTGCCGGTTTTCAAACACTCCTCGCAGCCGCGCGCGCTCGGGGTAACCTTCCTGATGGTGCCGAGATGCGAACAGCTCTTACTCATGACCAATACCCCCCTCTGTCATTGAATCGCCCTCCATAGTCTCACGGGATTTTCATTTTGTTTTCTTGCATTGTCATTTGATGGACTGCCCTTAATGACTGACGTTTCGCAGCTAGCCTACAACGATTTTAGCGCGAACGCTGCAACTCGGCCGCGGCCGAGTACGGTGCATACGCTCCCTCCGGCAGCCCGACCGGTAGCGTTGCCGCCACGATTCACTGCACCGCATAGCCGCCCGCCCGGCCTCGTAGGACAAATCTGGCAGCCGTGTGCGCTCGGCGCTGATTGCAGCGACATCGCCGTATAGCCGATATCTAGAGGGCATTTTCAAAGCCGCCGCGTGCAGGTCAACCAAGAAGCAATACGCATTTCCAACCATGGCTTTGCCGCGTGAGATAAGCGTTCACCGATACCATCGTCCAATATTCTCTTAAGCAATTGAGAGCGGATAATCGCTTAGGGGCCGACGGGCACTCCAGTCCTAGGCCAGGGAGATTCTAATGACACCGCAGGACCCATCAGAAGCCACGTCACAGCCAGCGAAGCCGGTAGATTCGGCGCTCGACGTGAACTTGGTCCGACGCCGATTGTTGATCGGAAGCGCGGTTGCCGGAATCGGTGGTGTGGCGGCGGCGTCAATTCATGATGGCGAGCTGGGCGGTCCACCTCAAACCTTTCGAGGGGCTGTTCCATGGCAGGAAGGGACGGCCGACTCGCCGCCAGGCGCTTCAGGATCGGGGTATGTTTTCTTCACGCCGACCGAACTCACACTCATCGAGGCAGCAGTCGCACGCTTGATTCCGAATGATGCGGTCGGGCCCGGCGCTGTCGAGGCGAACGTGCCTTTTTTCCTGGATCGACAACTCGCCGGCAGATTCGGGCAGGGAGACCACTACTTCCTCGGGGGTCCATGGCCCAAGGGCACGCCTGAACAGGGTTATCAAACCCGCTTCACGCCGGCTCAGCTCTATCGCGCTGCCCTGGCGGCGATCGACAAATATGCGAGCGCGAATTTCAATGGTGCTACTTTCGGCAAACTCACTCCCGAGGGCCAGGATAAGGTGCTGAAGGGACTCGAGAGCGGCGAGATAAAACTCGAGGATAGCGTCGACAGCAAGACCTTTTTCGCCATGCTCTTGCAGAACACCAAGGAGGGCTATTTCTCCGATCCGATCTACGGTGGCAATAAGGATATGGGCGCCTGGAAAATGATCGGTTTTCCGGGCGCTCATTACGATTACAAGGAGTGGGTGTCCCGACACGGAGAGCGCGTGCCCTACCCTACCGTCGGGTTTAAAGGCCGCCCTGGCTGGACAGAGACCTAAGCTCATGGCAACCAATCTCAAACCGGTTGACGCTGTGTTGGTGGGCTTTGGATGGACCGGCGCCATCATGGGCCAGGAACTCTGTGAAGCCGGCCTCAACGTGCTGGCGCTGGAGCGCGGCCCGTGGCGTGATACGGCAACGGACTTCGCGACCGGTTTCGCGCAGGACGAGCTGCGCTACATGTGGCGACACCACCTATTTCAAAATGTGTCGGACGACACCCTGACGATACGCAACAACGTCAATCAAGAAGCGCTGCCGATGCGGCATCTGGGCGCTTTTTTGTTGGGCACGGGTGTCGGTAGCGGCGGCGTTCACTGGAACGGCCAGATTTGGCGATTTTTGCCCTCAGATTTTTTGACCAAGAGCCACAACCAACAGCGCTACGGCAAAAAGTCGGTCTCTGATTACGACCTCACCGTTCAGGACTGGGGCACCACCTATGAAGAGCTTGAACCCTTCTACGATCAGTTCGACCAGCTCTGCGGTACCAGCGGCAAAGCAGGAAATCTCAAAGGCGTCATCCAGCCTGGCGGCAATCCCTTCGAGGGACCTCGAGCAAACGAATACCCGACGCCGCCCATGATCCAAACCTACGCGCCCACCTTGTTTGGCAAGGCGGCCGCTGAACTGGGGCACCATCCCTTCCCTCATCCGACCGGCAATCTATCGCAGCCGTATACCAATCCGCTGGGTGCACAGTTGGGTGCCTGCACGTACTGCGGATTCTGCGAGAAATTCGGCTGTGGCAACTATTCCAAGGCGAGCCCGCAAACAACCATCCTTCCTTCCTTGATGACCAAGGGAAATTTCACCTTGAAGACCGAATGCGAAGTGCTGCGGGTGGAACTCTCGCCCGACCGCAAGCGCGCGACCGGCGTCACCTATGTGAACAGCGCCGGCGAGGAGTTCTTCCAGCCCGCAGAGATGGTGATCCTTTCCGCCTATATCTTGCAGAATGTTCGTCTTCTGCTGCTGTCGGGAATTGGCAAGCCGTATGACCCCATGAGCGGGGAAGGTGTGGTCGGGAAAAACTACGCCTACCAGACCATGTCATCAGTGAATGTTTTCTTCGAGGACAAGATCTTGAACCCGTTTATCGGCGCGGGCGCCCTCGCCACCGTGATCGATGATTTCAATGGAGATAACTTCGATCACTCCGGCTTGGGATTCATCGGAGGCGCCTATATCGCGGGGATGGTGACCGGCGGGCGTCCAATCGAGATGATCTATACCCCGACGGGGACGCCGGCCTGGGGCCTCGAATGGAAACACGCGGCCGCCAAGAACTATCTGCGTTCCTTCTCCTTAAGCGTTCATGGCTCCTGCATGAGCCATCGCGGCAACTATCTGGACTTGGATCCTACGTATCGGGACATCCACGGTCGGCCCATGCTGCGCATGACGTTCGATTTCACCGACAACGAACACAAAATGTCTGATTACTTGACCGACCGCGCAGCCGAGGTAGCGCGCGCCATGAACCCCCGAGAGATCAAGCTGAATCGGCGTACCGGCCACTTCAGCGTCGTACCCTATCAGACCACGCACAACACCGGCGGTGCCATCATGGGCGGCAATCCGAAGAACAGTGTCGTCAACAAATATCTGCAGTCATGGGATGTGCCGAACGTATTTTCCATGGGCGCTGGCGCATTCCCGCAGAATGCCGGCTACAACCCGACTGGCACCGTGGCCGCACTGGCCTACCAAGCAGCCCATGAAATCAGGGCACGCTACTTGAAAAACCCCGGCCCCCTGGTGCAGGCATAGGCTATGCGCACGCTGCCTCGCGCTGGGTTAACAATTGCGACTCTGCTGCTGATTGCAGTTCTGATCGTGGTTTTACGTCTATCCACGGGGGCTCCTGCGACTGCTTCTGCACTCCAGGTGAACTCGAACTCGCCGGGTATTCTGCCGCTCGATTTATTGAGACAGCCGATTCCAGACACGACACCGTATGCCGAACAGCTGCGGCGCGGACAGTACCTGGTCGCCGCGGGTGATTGCATGTCCTGTCACTTGCGAAGTGGCGGCGAAGCCCTGGCCGGCGGCTTGGGACTCAACACACCGTTTGGCGTGATCTACACGGCGAATATCACCTCGGATAAAGAGACCGGAATCGGCGATTGGAGTGCCGATCAATTCTATCAAGCCATGCACAAGGGCATCGACGATGAGGGAAAGAATATCTACCCCGCCTTCCCCTACCCTTGGTTCACAGTGGTCAGCCGCGACGATGACGATGCGATTCTCGCTTTCTTGAAGACCACGCCGCCGGTCAAGTACACGCCGCCCAAGAATGACCTGCCCTTTCCTCTCAATGTTCGCTCGGCCGTCAAAGGCTGGAATCTGCTTTACTTCAAAGCTCATTCCTTCAAGAACGATGCCAACCAGTCTGCGGAGTGGAATCGAGGGGCTTACCTCGTGAATGGATTGGGCCACTGCGGCGCATGCCACACCCCGAAGGGCGCGCTCGGCGCGGATAAGTCCAACCGCGAATTCCAAGGCGGCACTCTCGATAATTGGGTGGCGCCCGACTTGACCGCTAACGAGCGCACGGGTCTTGGGTCCTGGAGCATCGATGATGTGGCTGAATATCTTGGCACGGGTCGCAATGCACACGCGGGCGCGGGGGGCGCCATGGCGGATGTGATCACCTACTCCACATCGCTGATGAGCGATGCCGACCGTCACGCGATGGCTGTTTATTTGAAGAGCCAAGCCGCGAGTCCGAGCCTCGCCGCCGTTCATCCGGATGCTGGCGCGATGCGCCGAGGCGCGGCCATTTACTCGGATGCCTGTGCATCCTGCCACTTGGAAAACGGGGTGGGACAGCCCAGGTACTTCCCGCCCTTAGGTCCCAACGCCATGCTGCAGCAGGCGGATCCGATTGGCCTTGAACATTTGATCCTGGCCGGCGGCCGTATCGGAACCAGCCCGACGCGACCCTCTCCCATGACCATGCCTAGCTTTGCGTGGAAGCTCACCGATCAAGAAGTCGCCGACGTCTCAACCTTCATTCGCAACAGCTGGGGCAACCAGGCCGCGTCAGTGTCCGCGGCCGACGTGCGATCTGCCCGCAAGAAGCTGAACTTGGACACGCTGCACCTGACGGCCAATTCGGGCGATCGGAACTGACGCGTTGCCGCGGCTGCGCTGATTAAAGGAGCTAACCGGCACCCAGTGCTTGAGCACCCGCAGGCTTTAGTGGGCGGTCAGGGTGTAGTCGACGCTGATCGCGATATTTCTATCTCGATTACTTCGATTGAAATAATAGACCGTGACCACTTCTTGTTGATATTGGTTGGCCGCATGCAAAGCGGGTGAAAAACGGCCGTTTGACACATCCTTCGAGCCAGTCTCCCATACGCCGGCGCGATCATTGGGGTAATCCGCCGTCGTGAAGTAGTGGGTCCCGACGTACGTCGCTCCGACCGGAAGCCTCATCGATATTTCACACCGATTCGCGCAAGAGTCGCTAGTACACGACTGGGACTTCGCCGCCTCGCATCGAACCTCGCTGCCGGCAAGATTTTTGACATCTTCCGCGCTCGCGATATTGATCGCGGCTACCGATGCGAATAAAAGAGCCTTCGCAGTGAAGTACTTCATGATTGGCCCATGTCTTTTGATATTGAGGGGTTGTCGAGTTGGCCTGAAGTTTAATCACGCAGAACGCTCACGCGAAATGGCAAGAGCACCCCAATCCGCGTAAGACTGGCGCCGACACCTTGCCGGTGAGCCTGCCGTCGCAAGCCGCTGCGGGATTCAATAAGGCTTCTCGCCCCGCAATATGCCGAAAGATGAGGGCTCGGCATGAACACCGTTTACGGTCGTGCCACCATTGTGGATTGCCGGAAACATGGGCTGCATGTTGGCTGGAAACCCGAGGGCCGGTTTCGTTTTCGCATCAAGATGCGCGAGCTCCTCCGCGGTGAGCGTCACCTCCAACGCCTTCACGTTGTCCTCGAGCTGTGCCATCCGACGGGCGCCGATAATGGTGGAGGTAACACCGGGCTGCTGCTTAAGCCAAGCGAGCGCGACGCGAGCGACGGTGGAGTCATGTGCCTTCGCGATCTTATCGAGCTCATCGACAAGCGCGAAGGTGCGCTCATTGAGGAGGTGCCCCACGAACGCCGAGCGGCCTTCCTTGGTTTTTGCGCTATTGCGTGTGTACTTGCCGCTCAATAGCCCGCTCTTCAGCGGCGACCAGGGAGTCACACCCAGTCCCAGCTCCCGTGCCATGGGAATGAGTTCTTGCTCAACAGTACGCTCCAGCAGCGAGTATTCGATTTGCAGCCCGATGAACGCGGACCAGCCGCGGAATCGTGCCGTTACATTGGCTTCGGCCACTTTCCAGGCGGGAGTATCTGACACGCCGAGATAACGCACCTTCCCGCTTCGCACCATATCCTCGAGCGCCGCCATCGTCTCCTCGATGGGCGTGTGCACGTCCCAGTTATGCAGCCAGTAGAGGTCGATATAGTCGGTTTGTAGACGTCGCAACGATTGGTCACACGCCGCAACAATGGATTTTCGGCTCGATCCGCCCCCGTTTGGATCGCCTGGATAGAGATTGCCGCTGAACTTTGTGGCAATGACGAGACGGTCGCGCTTCTCCTTGTGACGGCCAATATGGTCGCCAATAATTTTCTCCGAGTGACTCTTCGTGTAAAAGTTCGCAGTGTCAATGAAGTTGCCGCCGAGCTCGAGGAACCGGTCTATGATCTCCTCGGACTCCTTCACATTTGAACCCCAACCTAGATCTTCGCCGAAAGTCATGGCGCCAAGGCAGAGCGGACTGACGCGAAGTCCGGAGCGGCCGAGTGTCACATAATGGTCTAGCGGCATACTGATATCCTTCCAGTAACGCCGTCATCCCAGACGACGTTCAAACTGTTCGAGAATTTAAGGTCTTGTTCTATCGTACCGTGGATTGACGTGCCTCGCGAAAATGACTGGAGCGGCGCACACCAATTGCCTTTGACGCCCGCTATGACCCCTTAATCAATGCCTCAATTCGGGGCTGAATAATGCTCTTGCCGTAGCGGCTGACCAGCGCGGCATAGATCACAAACACATGCGAAACCATGCACAATCCGAAAGCCACCACTCCTGCAAGGTTAAGCGTATGAATACATTTGAGACCTTCGGTCTGGGCGATTTCATGTGCATAGGGGAGAACGGCGACTGAACCCGGCATACCAAAAACGTAACTCGATCCAATCGATACCTCAACCACAGTAGGAATTGGACGGGTTGAGCGCGACAAACACGGGCATTTAGTTATTTTTTATCATTGGGGTGTCCGTCTCGACCCGTTCTGGGCGGGTCTGGACCGGACCGGAATTGATCGTCGCCGACAGGATATAATTCCATTCACCCTTCGAGCCTGCATCCGGGTGTGAATCGTTGAGCCACAACTTGAGTCTGTCCCGGCTCAAATGTGGCCGGTCGAAGATCCCCGCCCGCGGACGGGTGATCCATTCGAACCCCGGATTGGGGTCTTTTGGATCATTGAAAAGGCCGCCTTGAGCAGTCACGCTAGTGTCGAGTGTCCAAGTGATGCTCTCGGGATCAGTCTTGCTGTTTATTTCCACCTTCCTGTTATCGACATCAAGGTACTTATTACCTTGGGAGTCGGTTTTGAGAATTACCTTCAGATCAGTCATTTGTATCTCCCGGTAATGAAACGCTTGTTGCCTTCGCGATGATATTCGAGCGCAGGTCGCCCACTAATGCGAGATTGCGTTAAGGACTTCGGCCGAGTGCAAACTCGCCCGCAGCCGATCATTGAAGTCCCGATTTATCGGATAGCTGATTCTCTCACTGTCGAGCAGGGAAAGCAGCGCCGGATCGCGGTAGCCGCTCGTCCACAGGCGCTGAATGGCCGGGGTTGCCTGTGCGCGCCGGCGCAACGCCAGGAGCGCCTGCACTTGCAGCGCCAACAGGCGCGGGTCATCGCGACCGCTGGATTCCGATTGCATTGTCTTCAATGCATCCTCTCGCAACGATTGCTGCCCCAAGGGGTTGTTCTCGCTTAACAACGCCAACAGAAGCTTGGCGGATACAGCAGCCAGTAATGTTGCTCGGTCCCCCGGTCGGGCGGCCAGCGAAGGATCAAGAACGTTTACTGCGATACTGGCCTTGGCGCGCGCCTCCTCGGCATTGCCACCTGCGCGTGCCAGGGTTGCTTCTTCAATAAGCACCTCGGCATATTCTCGCTGCCAAGCGGCATTGGCGGGATCTTGTCGAGTCAAGGCAGAAAATATCGCGATTGACTGCCCCGTCAACTTGATCGCACTCGTCAAATCGCCCGACAAGCGGCGCAATCGACTCAGCTGCGCTATGTACAGTGCAATGTCCTCCTGAAAATTCGAATTGCTTTCATCCAGCTTGGAAAGTTGGGTAGCGACGTCCACCGCCTGCTCCAGATCGAGCATGCCTGCTTGAACTTCGCCGGCCAGCGCCAACGTTCGTCCGACGATGGCACGCACCCTCAGCAAGTTTTCGCGCTGGTCATTGTCTTTGGGATGCGCCTCGGACAAGGCCGATTCAATAATTTCGTCCGCCCTGTATTCGGCGATCGCTCCAGCGAGATCGCCGCTTATCAGCGCCAACTTACCAACGTTGTTGTGTGCCGCTCCCAACGCTTCGGACCACCGGGCGTTCGCCGGATCGAGTGAGACCAACTGCAGAGAGAGAGCAAGCATCTGCTTGTATTCCTGCGCAGCAGCGTCTAGGCGGCCGCGCGCTTCGAGCACATGACCGATGTTGTTGTAGGTCGTTGCCAGTTGAAACAGCATCTCTTGATCTTTGTCGCCTGGAGTTTGGGGCTGCACCCGATGCAATAGGTCGCGCGCGGACTCGAAAGCGCCCTGCGCGTCATCGAGCTTTCCCTCGCGCCAATTTGTCATGCCGATGAAGCTGAGGACCTCCGCGTAGGACACTTGTTGGGGTATGGAAGTGGGGGCGGCATCGGCCAGGGCAGCCACTTTCGGGCCGCTTGATAGGAGTCCATCGCCGCCTGCAAATGGCCCTGATCCAGACGCAGACTGCCGATCTTCGTCAGCGCCCGGACACGGAGCACCAGCGCTTCGCCGCTCACATCCGTGGTCGGCAGCGATTTGAAATAGGCTAAGGTTTTGTCATCAACCGCTTCAATCAGATCCAGACGCTGCACTTTGTAAAGTTTATCGTGCAGATCGCCAAGCATGAAGTCGACCAGGCCCTCGGCTTGTTTCTGACGGCGTTGTGCGGCTTTTCCCGCGATGACCGCATCGATCCCGAGACCCGTCGTGATCAGCATCGCGACCAACGCCACAGAAGTGATGACGACCATACGTTGCATGTGTCGGTGATGCTCGCGCTGCTCGAGCGCGTCGAAAGAGACGTCGAGGATGCCGGCGATAATCTTTAGTTTGGCGTTGGCCCTGCCATCCTTGCCCCGACGCGCATCTGCGGCAATGGGCGCCGTGCGCTTCTGTGTTGGCAGGCCGTCGGCTGCGAAGCCAAATCGCAAGGCCGGGGCAAAACACTCTTCGGCCTCTCGGCCGGCCAACTCGGTCGCATTCGGCTCGCCATCAATGATGAGACAAAAAATGCGGTCGGCCTTCCCCAAGCCCTTGAAGGTGATGATTTCCTCATTGACGTAGTTCGACGTGGCCGAACGCGGCGAGCAAATGACGATGAGGTTGGCGGATTGATCGAGTGCTTCGTTGACTTTGTGATCGAGGTCGGACGCGCTTGGTAGCTCGGCTCGGTCGCGAAAAATCGGTGCCAAACGATGCGGAATCGCACCGATCCCCGTCTTCATTCCCACTAGTCGCGCGGGTACCCGGTAAGTCTCCAACGCCTTGTGCAGCCACTTTGCCCAGACTTCGTCCTGGTGGCTGTAGGCGATGAATGCACGAAACTTAGAATCGGCTATTGCCGGGGAGACATCCATCGCGGGCACCCGCTCTTGGTGTGGTTCAACAAATCGGCGCTGTCCATTCACGGCCGTGGAACTCGCTTGCCGGACCTGTCAATTGTCGGTCTCTGTAATACTGTGATTTCCTGATGCATCGCCGACGATGGCTGCATTCGCGGTTACCGCGGTGGATGCAGGATATTTCGCATTCGGACCCGCTAGAGCAAATGTGAGAATCGTCTTGCCGATGTTGAACTTTACGTAGATGAGTTCGATTCCCGCTGGAAACAATAATCGCGCCGGCGGGTCTCCGTCTCGAAGCGCCACTGCGTTGTTCGCATCGACTACTTTCTTGAGGCATCGCTCCACCAAGCTCACCACCTCGTCCGATAGCTTCTTCTCGTTGCTTGCGGCCACGCGGGGTTCCTTGCTTTCGCGTTCCGGTCGAGTCGGCCATTGAGCTGCGAGGCAATTCTATTCCGTAGGGATGCCGCTGGGCAATTATCGTCAGCGGGGCGTCAGGACGCGATTCCATAAGAGCTCCACTCGCTCACCCAAGCGATTAGGAAATTTGTAACGGCACCCTCCTGCGCTCCGGAGGCGGTGAAAGCTTCAGAAATCCCTGCAGTTCGGAGACACGATCGAATTGGTCGTCGATCCTGTGCTAGGGAGAGGGAGATTCGGCCGCGAGCAGTCGAGCGGCCGCCGAAGCGAAGACTAACCCAAAGGCCGGTTGCATCTTGCCTAGGCGGTGAGCCGTCCCACCGCCTTCGCAGGTCCGCGCGGGGTCAAGCGTTCTCGGGTTCTCGTTCGGCGCGGCCGATCTGGCGCAATCCAGGATCTTGCGATGTCCGCCCCACCGATCCGCTATTCATTAACGTCCAGCGTGGGCGGCGCCACCGAGCCAACCTCGGCATATGAGAGCAGCCAGTGGCCACGAACCTTTCTCGCTCGGCCGGTGTCAGGCATTCCTGAAAGTCCGATGCTGACGTTGGAAACAAGCTTGTCGTTGTCATTGACATCGAAGTAAATACATTGAAAATAGATGTCGGCGTTATCCCCATCAAGCACGGTGATAACTTCCGTAAAAATCGGCGTCAGGGATACCCAGTCGTGACCCAGTACAAAGGCGCCGGCATGATTGGTGTAAAGGTCGCACAGTGTCATCGAGCCGGCGGCGCAGCTGGCAGTTCCTGGAATGCCCTTGCCGGTGTAGGTGATTCCCCCTGCAATGAGGGTGCCGTCGTCTGTCCATACCGCCAGTACCGCCGCGATATGCTGGGCCTTGGTGGTCGCGTCGATTCCTGCATGCGAGACTGCTTGGTGGAAAGCCGAATGGAGCTGTTTTAGCTCGTAGAGATCCTTGTAGTGCGCGTCATCGTCGTGATCCCATGCGAAGGCTGTTATTGATCCTGCGAACATCGCCAAGGCGACGCTGATTGTTAGGGTAATTTTCTTCATGTCGGTGTCTCCTTAGAATTGGCTATTGATGCTTGCATCTACAGCATCGGTCTCGTTACGGTGTTGCCAGCGCAATGTAGCCGTGGCCGGTGCCGCTCGCGTCGTAATAGAATCCGGTGAGCTGATTTAAATCATTGTTACCGAACGCCCAGGTACCAAAACCCTCCTCGCCGGGAGCTTGGAATGAGTCGAGCGTGCCATCTGCGAAGCGCACAAAGGCCGTCACGTTGCCATTTGGGTCGAAAGAGAACCCAGTCACCGTCCCTAGGATATTGAGGGAATAGGGATATGTACCATTGGCATTGTTGGTACCTCCGCCGGGCACCGTGAACTCGACAAACTTCCCTGCTGCGTTTCGCAGGTAGCCGTGATAGCCGTTGTTGGGATCGGCATATTCGCCGGTCATTTGACCCAATGCGTTGACCGCCTGCGTAAAGCCTGTAAAGGTTCCTCCGTCACCGCCGCCCACGCCTGCCCCTGGCGCATCGACCGTCACCATGGTTCCGCCCGGATAGCGCAGCAGTGCATGCCAAGTGCCGGCCGTATCGAGGTACTGGCACCCGATTTCACCCTCGATGTTGATGCTGGTGCACTGTGTGGCGATGACGGTTCCCTCAGAGGTTCCCGGCGCATCAATGGTGATGAAGGAACCGTTCGGTTCGCGAAGAAACCCGTGGTTGCCACCGTTCGTATCGGCATAGGTTCCGACGATGGCACCGAGATCGTTGATGCCATTCGGCTGCGTCGAAGATAACGCAGCGGTTCCGGCGTCAGGGTCGTCGATGACCGTGATAGTCCCGTCGCGTACGCGCATAAAGCCGTGCCCATAACCGATCGCTTCGAGGAAGTACCCAATGATGGTGCCTTCGTTATTGATCACCGAAGGCGCTGTCAA
This sequence comes from uncultured Gammaproteobacteria bacterium, assembly GCA_963756845.1. Classification (GTDB taxonomy): domain Bacteria; phylum Pseudomonadota; class Gammaproteobacteria; order Steroidobacterales; family Steroidobacteraceae; genus Bog-1198. The sequence continues at coordinate 56,921 of CAVWPD010000001.1, forward strand.
CTGACTACCCGGGACGTCGAAGCTGACGAACATGCCACCGCTAGTGCGCAGGAACCCATGCTGCAGTTGAGCTGGAGTGGCATCGTTATAGTTGCCTGTGACTTCACCCAGGTCGTTGATCCCCGAAGGAAACGTGCCATACGGTCCCGCGAGAGGTGCGTCGATGGTGACCCACTGCGTGATATGACTGTCGACCCGAACGGACTGCGGAATGCGAGCGCCCTGCTCTACATCTAAGGTAGCCCGCGGGGTCAGCTCGGCGGCGCTCCGATGAGGGGCTTGGAGCATCTTGCCGCTTTGCAACAGCTGCTCGGCGCTGAAAGGCGGTGCGGCCACGGCCGTTATGGCATAACCGCCGGCCAGCGTCCCTAATATGAGTAGAAGTCTGGTAGTCATCTCGCGTCCCCTATTCTTGTGACTGGGTTTTTCCTTGCGATAAGTCTGCGATGCCGAGGAAATAGCGAGCGCCGTTTAACACAACCTCATTGCGCACCGCACTTTCCGCGACAGAGGTGGCAGCTTTCCTCAGCGAGGTTTATATAGGTACTCGGAGATTGGCGTATCCCCTAGATGAGGTATTTGTGTCGCTTTAGGGGTTGGGCGCGACAATAGGTGGGATAACAACGCTCGGCGCGCTCTTACGGAGGCCGGCATTATGGACGAACAAGAAAAAGTCGATCAAATCGTCGGCGATCTTTACGCAGGAACGCTGGCGAATGTCGCCTGGGAACGGGCGATGAGTGGCATGACCGATTTGCTCGGGTGCTCGGGAGTAATCTTAATTGCGGCGAATCCGTCGACTCAAGCCGTCACGCGGTATGAGGTCTCTCCCGACGAACGCGAGATCATGGAGCTGTATCGCCTCGACTGGGCTGCGACGGACATCCGGATCACCCGAGGTTTGGCAGCGCCCGTTGGCGAGCCGCGCCACGAAGGGCAAATGCTCGACAAACGCGAATGGCAACGAAGTGCCATTCTCAATGAGTTTCTGCTGCCCTTGGATGTGCCCTTCATTCTGGCTACCTGGTTACACAAGTCTATACATAAGGTCGTCGCACTGACCTTCGAGGGATCCAAGGGGCGCGGGCCGTTTGATGAAAACGACGCTCGGAAGCTAAAGTGTTTGATTCCGCATGTGCAACGGGCGCTCCAAATCCGGGACCGTCTGGAGGCAGAGCAGGTGCGCGCATCGACGTTGTCGTCGGTGGTCGAGCAAGCGCATATCGGCGTCATCATGCTCGATCAGAAGGGCCGCATTCTCGAAGCGACTGGTCTGGCCGAATCCTTGCTGAGCGCAGAGAGCGGCATACGGTGCGCCAGCGACCGAACGCTTTGGCTGCGCGAGCCGGCGGGTTCGCAGCTGCGGGAATGGATCTTAAGTGGCCTACCGCCGAAGGACCATTTGAGCGCCTATCTCAGCGTAGCCAGATCCTTTGGCCTGAAGAACTTATGTTTGGTGGTGGCGCCGATGCCTCGCGTCGCGACACTGTGGACGGCGGCGGACCCGCGCTGGCTGATTGTGGTGTTTGATCCTGAGCAGCGCGTGGCTCCGGCCGCGGCGTTGATTTCACGGGATCTTGGGATATCCGCGCGCGAGTCGGAAATTGCGGTTCTGCTATCGACGGGTCACGCCCTGTGCGACATCGCTGCGCGGCTCGGTATTAGCTTGCATACCGCGAAGGCGCATTTGAAACACATCTTTGAGAAGACCGGGGTGCATTCTCAGTGTGATTTGGTGCGTCGGGTGTTGCTGTGCTCGGGAGTGCAGTTTGGGGGGAGACATTGAGTTGGTGTGCCTCGGCGCGCCGTCGTACTAGCTGATATATATGTAGGGCAGTTGTTCAGGGCGCTCTGGAAAACGGTTCGCGCGTTGAGCGAATCCGATGGTGCTTACTCCGTGTCATCCGACGTCTGGTTTAACAGGCCCGTTTCCATCAGTTCGTCCCTCGTTGGATACCACATGCTATCGGACGGAGTGGCAATAACATGATCCGCGTGCCCCTGCTACCCATTGGCCGTCTGGGGAGAGGGCTGTTGTAAACCACAGAGTTTGCGTGTTAACCCGGCTGCATCCGAATAACACGCAAGACACTAAGATTTCGAGGTGTTGAAGCCGACGTCGAAGTAGCGTTTCCATGAATGCCGGCGACGGAGTCGAGTGTCTATCTCGCCCTTGGTTTCCGGCAGAGTGCACAGCCGCAATCGAATCTAGCCAATGGCTTTATAGAGCGCTTCTCGTTCGGGAGTCGTCAGGATCTTCGGCGTGACAATCGGCTCGCCGGCGCCTGCAAGAAAAAAGGGAGTGCGCTTGTAGGCACCATTCAAGCGTGCGCCCAAGACCATGGCAATCAGCCTTATGATTCCTGCAGCCATCCCAAATGAACTTGCGTTGACTTTAGTCCTCGCACTCTTGGTAAAGCTCCACATGCTCTCGGGGCCGAAGGAGTCATTCAATGATTGGTGCGGGGACTCCAAGCAGCTGTGTACGAGGCCAGCGAATGAGACGCGATAATCGGCGACGGTATTGCCAATGGGCGTATTGCAGCATCGGGCGTACCAGCGCACGAGACCCTTCTCGGTCAGGCGCATGCAGGCGAGTGTTTCTTGCCCTTGTGTGAAGGTGACTTTGGCGGGAATGGTTTGAATGACGTCGCTACCCCATGGCTATCCAGAATATCGCTTGCCCGTCCCAAGAAGTGTGCGAACGCCGGGCAGTCCTTGCAGTAGCAAACGGCCCGATTAACAGGCTTGCTGGTGTCGACGTAGCCTTTGAGGGTTCCGCATCGGCATTGCAGAAGGTGGTTCATCGGTGGGATTGTAAACCCGAACTCGACTGTTCAAGACGTGGAGCAGTGAAATTGCAGGATCATCGGAGAGGTCTGGGAAGTTGCTCAATGGCAGATCATGTCGACTGGTGCAGGCGGTTTTTCACGCCTCAGTCGCTGAATCCTTTGCGGGTCTCCGGGTGAGGCCTTTGGAAGCTTCGTAGTTTGACCTGTGGGAATTTAATAACCTGCGGTTTTGTCGACGACATTCTCCAACGGGTCGCCCTTTTGGTAGCGATGAAGGTTTTCAATGAACACTTGCATGCTCAAGTCCATAAAGTCGGGATCTGTGGTGCGGTCGGTGCAATGAGGGGAAATCAAAACGTTGTCCATGCTCCACAGGGGCGAGCTGTCGGGCAAGGGTTCGTGTTCGAAGACATCGAGTGAGGCGCCGCGAATCTGTTGAGTCTGTAGGGCGCGGATCAAAGCGGCTTCATCGATCACGGGTCCTCGGCCGACGTTAATAACAAGGGCGGTGGATTTCATGACCTTGAACTCGGCATCGCTGATCAGGTGGTGAGTATCGGGGGTGAGCGGCGCGGCGCAGAGCAGTACGTCGAGGCCCTTCAGCATATCCTGTAACTCGGCGGCGCCAAAAACCCGATCGACGAGCGGATCCTTAGAGGTTGGCGGATGTCTCTGGTACGCGTGAATCTTGAGCCCTATGCCCTTGGCGAGGAGTGCGCACTCGCGGCCGACGCTACCGAATCCGACAATTCCCATCACGCGCTGGTTCGCCCATCCCACGGTGAATGTGTCCCATTGGTGTTGGCGCTGGTTGTCGATGAGTCGGCGGACCTTTTTGGTATGGTACAAGACCCCTAAAATGGCGAATTCGGCGAGGGAACGCTTGAACACGCCGCGCGCATTGGTCAAGGGGATGGAGCTATCGATGAGCTCTCTGAAAAGTAGTTTTTCGACGCCCGTGGTCAGTGAGTGAATCCAGCGAAGAGAGGTGGCGCGTTTCCACACGTCGGGGAGATTGACTGCCCCTCCGGATATGCCCGTGACTACAATGATCTCGGCCTGCGGCGCGAGGACTAAAAGCTGCGCCTGATCGTTACTCACGAGTATTTCACTGGTTGCCCGAAGCGGTTCGAGCATACGCAACACCGGCTCATCGGGCGGACAGATTATTAGGATGGTGGGTCTCATTGCGGGTAGCTTTTACTGAAGCGTTTCGTTACGAGATTGCAATCGCGCTTAGCCCGTCCAATTCACGTAACACACCGACACCGGCATGTTCCGCGCCACGCATAACTCCAGGAATCGCCTCTGATTGTCCTGCAATTTGTCGCCCGGTCCTTTCACTTCGATCAACCGGTAACGTGTCTCTTCCGGCCAAAACTGTACGAGGTCCGGAAACCCCGCTCGATTTTCCTTCGCATCACGAATGATCCATTCGAACCACACTTGCAGGTGCGCCGCCGGAAAACAATCCAGCGCCCACTGCAGCAGAGTTTTATCTAGCTGGTGCCACCGCACGAACGGCGACTGAATGCCCCATTTCTGCTTAAAGACTTTCCAAATAACTTGCGAGTACCGACCCGTCTCCAACGCGGATAAACAGTCCTCGAATTCCTTTCTTCGCCGCCGATAGAAATCGGCGCTTCCAAGATCAACGGGGCCATGATGAAAATCATGAAAGAAGGCCCCCGGCACAGGCGCAAACACAGCGGGCCAACAGAGCAATCCAAATAGCGAGGGTATCAGGCCGTTCTCGACATATCTTACCGTACCCCTATCCGGAAGCCCGCGCGCCAAATGATCCCGCACCTGATATTCCACCATTCCCGCGCGCGGCGGTCCTTCGAAGACAATCTCAAATTCGTCGATTTCGGCCGGCGCGACTTCAGGCGCGTACGCGATTTTAAGCTTACGCATTGCGCGTGGGAGGCTACGCCTGACAAACTGAAGTTCAGCTTCGCTCTCTGGATTCTCCTTGGCAAGCGCGCACAAAGTGCGCGCTCCGTCCCAGTCCTGCGCTCGCGATTTAAGACGAATGGCGCGCATGCGCGCACCGCGGTGTCTGCAATGAAGATACATTGACAGCGCCTTGAGATTCTCCCCCGCACGCTCATACTCCCGCGCAACTCGAAACAGCAACTTTTGCCGCCGCTCCTCCAGCCACTCAACATCCTCGATCGCGTCCGGGACCATGGTGTTAAGTTCATCCAGCGGCATCCCCTGCTCGAGCAATTCGCGACACTCCTGCAACCGTTGAAACACTTCAAAGTGCATACGCGTCTGAAATGGCCGACTGTGCAAGGATTGGTCGATCTTCTCATAGTTGAAGATCTTCAAATCTGCAGTGACGAACTCCGTCCATCGTTGCCGGTGATTGCCGAAAAATAGCAGCCTGAATCGATCGCACATCGGGCCGATCGTGAGCGCATAAACCAAGTCGCCGCCGCCGTACCAATCTTCAATACGGCGAGACTCGGTGAACTGCGCTGCGAGCATCACTTGAAGGTCCGTCTTTCGCCAACTGGCATAGCGGCCAGGTAATTTCAGCCCTCGAATCAACTCGTTCTTCGTCAGAATCCTAAAGAGCTCATCGATCTTGAGGAGCGGCCGATCGCTGACCCATCCCGCCTCGATCAACGGGATCGCCGCCGTCCGTGTCTCCCCGATCTCAGAGTAGGTCAGCTTGCTTAAGCGAAATAGATCGCCGCTGCGCATGACCATTCGAGCCAGTAGCGCGCGCGAACTCAACGGGAGGCGCGGAAACCCAGTGACGAAGTGCAACTCATCCTCAATGAGCAAGTCCGAATAGCGCGAGAGAATTGTTGCCAGCACCAGCTCAAAATTTTTGAGGTAATAGAACGGCGCCAGCGCCGGCACAGCATTTACCACCCGCGTGGGGACGAGAGAATCCGGCGATTCGTCGCTCAATTGGCTTGGTTTCCTGCGTCCCACCGGCGTACTGTACATAAACACAGCTTTACGCTACAGTCTTAATTTACCGCTGTAAGAACCCGTTGCGGGTGAGCGACGTTGAACGCGCGTCGACGCAACGACAGCGTGCTTCGGACCCATAGCGACAAGACGAATGCTTGACCTCATCGATACCCGCCCGCCTCAAGAGATACTTGCAGACGGCGCATCGCTGCTTTGCGGTTTCGCACTCGACACTGTCCCAGCGCTGCTCGCCGCTGTCGCGCGCATCGAAACAGCCGCCGCATTCCGTCACCTAGAAACCCCAGGCGGCTTTCGCATGTCTGTCGCCATGACCAACTGCGGGGCGCTTGGCTGGGTGAGCGATCGCAGCGGTTACCGCTACAGCACACGCGATCCTCTGAGCGATCGGCCGTGGCCGCTGATGCCTCCATTGTTTTCAGCGCTTGCGCAATCTGCGGCGCAAGCCGCTGGATACGAGGGCTTTAGCCCCGATGCCTGTCTTATCAATCGTTACGAGCCCGGTGCGCGGCTTACGCTGCATCAAGACAGGGACGAGAGTGAAATGAGCGCGCCCATCGTATCGGTCTCCTTGGGGCTAAGCGCCGTTTTTCTATTCGGCGGCAATTCACGGAAGGATAAACAACGCCGCATACCCCTACAGCATGGTGATGTCGTTGTCTGGGGCGGACCGGCCCGGCTCTTCCACCACGGCGTGTCGCCATTGAAAGAAGGCCATCACGCACTGTTAGGTCGACAGCGCATCAACCTCACTTTTCGCCGCGCGCGATGAGTAGGTAGCGGCGGCCTCAAACCGAAAGACCGAGACGCCCCCCTACTCTACTTGGAGGCGTTCGGAACGCGCTCAGTCCTTTGGCGGTTCGCAGGGTGGTGGCGTGGCGTCGTGGCACAAGCCGGTGCGATGATCCCGATGTCCGGTCCCATCACTGTCCACATCTGAAGTATCAGTTGCGCAACTGGTCATTAGCCACGCAGCAGCTAAAACAACGATTATTAACCTCATAAACGGCTCTCCTCGGTTGGCCGCAGCGTTCGTACGGCGGCCAATTTATCAACCAATGCCCTCTCTCCATCGTCCGCTGCAGCTTCCAAGTCGCAATATACGCGCAACTACCGCCGCCCTGACAACACTTACGCGACGGCGCGTCTCAGCTGTCCTGCCTCACGGCATCGAGCTTCGCCGCCAGCTCATCGATCGAATGCGCCGCGATCGGATTCCAGGCGCGGAATAGGTTGTAGCGTACGCCGCGAATCGCCGCATTTATCGCGGAGGGTTTAAAGACCAGGCTCGTGAGAGATCGCAGAAGAGCAAGAATCTCGCCCCGCTCGTAGATACGATCGATCAATAAGCCGATCTTGTTCTCATCACGTAGCGTTTTCTCCACGCTGAAGAAACCAGTAACCGGCGACGGATCAAACGCATAAACCTGCTTGACGCGTTTCAAGGAATTGTTCGGCAGTGAGTACGCGAATTGTTGCGCCAATCCACCCCCCAGAGAGTGGCCAGTCGCGTAAATCTCCAATTTAGATAAACGCCCGCTATCCATGCTCTTGGAACGTCGCTTGAACTCGGCATCAAAGGCTGGCGCAAACGTCTGAACAACCTCAGTGTACTCGTCTCCCTTTCGACCAGGCAGAAACCAGCGAAGATTGGCCCGCCAATCCGCATCGTTGTTGAACACCGTACCGCCGAAAGTCACCGCGACAGCCGCAGGCTCGTCTCTCTCCCATACTTGGACACGAAGATGCGATTTCCTGATCTTCGCGAGCAAGGCATTCCCAGGGAAGGATCGCCACTCCGTCCACCCGGCTGCGCTCAGGGGTGGCAAAGGATCAGAAACGAGTGAACCGGTCGATGCCCCAGTTTCTGCCAGCATACTCTTCGCATGCTGTTGGCCGGCCGGGGTCTGCAGATACGCAGCCACACTGAGCCACGCAAATTCCCAATGCTCTTTCGCGAAAGGAGCGACAGGCTGTGGCGCGCTTAGAAACCTGTGGCCTGGTCTTCTAATCGTCACCTGAGAGGCTTTCTGGCCGAAGGCACGAAGCACAGGTATTGTTAGCCACATGCAAGTTCCCCGTCGAGCTGGGCTGCTCGAGCGTGCTCCTTTTACACCGTAGTAATCACGCGCGTTGTGCGGCTTCGACCCCAGATCCTAATACGATATCCACATCCTTGGTCTCTCGTAGCAATATACCCCCAACCACCACGGTCATAACGGCAACGATTACCGGATACCATAACCCACCGTAGATGTTCCCTGTACCGGCCGCGACAGCCGTGGCAAGCAAGGGCAGCATGCCGCCGAAGACTCCGGCGCCGATGTGATATGGCATCGATATTGATGTATAGCGAATCCTCGTCGGAAATAATTCCACCAGAAAGGCGGCAACAGGTGCGTACACCATCGCCGCATAGGCCATCATGACCAGCAAGATTAATTCAGTCATGACCCAGTTGATTTTGGAGGCATCAGCGGCCTTCGGCATGATTTTGCCGTTCTTATCGCGCTCCAAATTGGGATATCCCGCATCGACAAAGGCCCCGTTCCATCGGTTGGCATCGAATCCTTCAATCGTTGCCGCGCCGACCTTCAAGGTGACGTTGGTTCCCATCGTGGCCCTGTCCTCCGTCTTGAAAGGCACGCCGAGCTTTGTGATCAAATCCCGCGCACGATCGCAGTTGGTGAATTGGGTGAAGGCCGTGACAAAGACATGCAGCCCGCATGTGGAAGTGTCCGCGTAGACTGTCACCGGCTCACGCGTTGAAAACGCCTCAAGGTCTGGGTTAGCGTAGTGTGTGAGGGCGCCGAATAGCGGGAAGAAGGACAGTGCCGCAATTAAACACCCCGCCAGAATAATTTTTAGGCGGCCAATGCGATCTGACAGCGCGCCGACCAGCACGACTAAGGGCATGCCGATCATCAGCGCGACCAGAATCAAAAGGTACGCCGGCAAATAGGCCACTTTGAGCGTAATGGTGAGAAAGAACAGAGCATAAAATTGGCCCGTGTACCACACGACGCCCATCCCCGCGGTCGCCCCCAGAGTCGCCAGCAGCACGAACTTATTGTTGGGATAGCGAACGAAACTGTCGATCAGGGGCGATTTGGACCCCTTCCCTTCACTCTTCATTATTAGAAAGATCGGCGACTCGCTGAGCTTAAGCCGGATATAAAGCGAGAACACCAACAAGACAACCGACACAAGGAACGGAATCCGCCAGCCCCACTCCGCAAACGACTTCGGTTCCATCAGCTGGCGGCAAACGATGATGACAACCAAGGCCAGTGCCAATCCACCCGTCGCTGTGGTCTGGATCCAGCTCGTCGCGTAACCACGCTCGCCGGCACGGGCATGCTCACCGACATAGGTCGCAGCGCCGCCGTACTCGCCGCCCACCGCAAGTCCCTGCAGTAGTCGCAACGTGACGAGTAATATCGGTGACAACCAACCGATCTTTGCATAGGTCGGCAGAAGGCCAACCAGAAATGTGGATGTACCCATCACGATAATCGTGACGAGGAATGTGTACTTGCGGCCGACCAGGTCGCCTAGGCGGCCAAATATCAGTGCCCCGAACGGTCGCACCACAAAGCCCGCCGCGTAGGTGGCGAAAGCCGCCAGCAGCGCCGCAGTATCGTTTCCGGCCGGGAAGAACAGCGCCGCGAAAAAAGGTGCCAATACGGCGTAAAGGTAGAAGTCGTACCACTCGAATACAGTACCGATTGACGAGGCGAAGATGACGAATTTCTCCGCGCTGGTCATCCCAGTGCCACGAATCCACGCGTGAGTCGTACCGCTCATGGGGAAGGCTCCCTTTATTGTTTCTTAATTCCGCCTTACGTCGATGCCCGCTAAAACTTCGTTGCCGGGATATGCAATATAGACTGAATTATTGTCCTGGGCAGGTTCTTCGAAGCGCCCTTAGGTTGTCCGCGTAACCCCAAAGACATCACGGAAAATTTTGAATCCCACGTGCCGCCGCAGTGCGGTGTTTGCAGTTGCCCTGCTTATCGTGCCTGCTGGCAAGGTCAACGGTCGTATGCCCTGGCGCCGTCAACCGGCATCGCCCCCGGGCGGTTCCGATTCATCCTTCGAGTGCGAAGGCGACTCGGAGGACTCGTAATCGTTCCGAGTGACGGGAGTAGAGGGGCGCTTATCCGCATCCGGTACAGTGCCGGGCGGCGTACGGACCGAAACATCGACCGATTGGCCGGGCTCCTGATACCGACCTTCACCCCAGGGTCCTGGGCGCCCAATATCCTCGCCACTTGTACCTTCACTTTTTTTCATGAAACACCTCAAGATTTCCCGTAAAGGTTCATGGAACTACTTCGTGGTGAAATTCGCAATGGCAGCACTTGCCAATCCGATGTAGGCGCTTCACATCGAGGCACAATGTCCTACGTCACTTCGGGACGTTTAGACTAAGCCGTCTTTGTGGGGTCGCGCACAATAGACAGGCATGGCAACTAGTAATAGATCGAGTGGCAAACGATGAAGATTCGAAAAGTGCGAATTCACGGCTTTGGCGGTCCAGAGGTGCTCCAGATTGATGAGATCGAGCCTTCGTTGCCGGATGCGCTGCAGGTGTTGGTGGGCGTCAAGGCGGCGAGCGTCAATCCTGTCGACTTCAAAATCCGCAACGGACAATATCCAGCCGTCAAGGAAGACCGATTACCCTATACCCTCGGTCGCGACGTGTCAGGCGTGGTCGAGAAGTGCGGCGCTCAAGCCACGCTTTTCAATGTCGGCGATGAGGTATTGGGGATGGTAGGCATTGCGGGCGGCGGCTATGCCGAGAAGGCCGTGCTCGATCAACAAGCGCTGGCCCGCAAGCCGGCCATGATCGATCACACACATGCAGCCGCAATCCCCTTGGCGGGAACGACGGCGTGGCAGGGATTGTTCCGTTTTGGGCAACTAAAGAGTGGACAGTCGGTGCTGATCCATGGCGGTTCAGGGGGCGTGGGTCATTTTGCCATCCAATTCGCGAAGGCCAGAGGCGCAAGGGTGCTCACGACGGTATCCACAGACAACGTTGCGTTTGCGCGCGGGCTCGGAGCGGACATGGTCATCGATTACAAGACGGCGCGATTCGAAGATCACGCTCAAGATCTCGACATGGTATTTGACCTGATAGGCGGAGAAACCCGCGAGCGCTCCTGGAAGCTCTTGAAGCGCGGCGGAGTCCTCGTGTCCACATTGACGGAGCCGTCTCAAGAGACTGCTCTCCAACATGGCGTGCGTGCGCTGCGGTATACCGTCGAGGCCGATGGCGGTGAACTTGCCGAAATTGTCGGCCTCGTGGTGTCGGGCAAGGTCAAGCCATACGTACAAAAAGTCTTTCGCCTTGAAAAGGCGGCTGAAGCCATGGCCGCAGTCGAGCGTGGTGAATCGGTCGGGAAAATCGTCCTTTCGGTGGAGTAGATCGACGCCGCGAGGGCTGCTGCGGCAGAGACACCCGCGGGACGCGATAAAAATACACATGCTCCCGCCCTGACGGGAGGATGCGCCTGCGGAGCGGTTCGCTTCACTGCGCATCGACTCCGGCGCAGCGGGCTTTGTCACTGCATGACGGTGTCGCAGGGCGAAGCGGAGATCAATCTCGTCAGTCTCGATCAACCTGGGCTTGCTTCGCCGGGTTACGAGCTCTGGACGATTCGCCGCGAACCCTGGCTCTTGGCGCTCTCAATACCCCAATATGCGGGCGACTGTGCAAAGCAGCCGCCGCTGCCGTGATCCGTTAAATGCGCAGCCCTCTCCGGGTCTTTGTCGACCGCACCACCAGCAGGCTACCGATAAGCAGCGTTATGGCTGCGTAAGCGGTGGAGCTATCCATCTCGGGCGCAGCCGTCACTGATGCCGGTGTCAGAGAAGTAATCTTGAAATTGACTTGGGCCGCTTCGCCCGCAAACAATCCGCCGAATTCCCCGACAGCCGATGTGGCGCCGGCCAGGATCGGCAGGCCGTTGGGAGAATACGCGCCGTGCGGATTAAATATGCTGAGCGAAGAGCCCCCAACGTAGTCCGGCGCAATGGCCCATGATTCGCTGGCAGTGAAACTGGACTCGCTGCCATTAGTCGCCCCCTGCACTGCAGATAGGACGATCTGGGGGACAACGGTAGAGGAAGGCGGGGAGGAAACCAGGGCGGGAACCAAGGTGGTGTACTCAAAATCACCCAATTCAGATCCACCGACTTGGCTGGTAGAACTAAAGACCAGCGGATTCGGCGCAGGCCCGGAGTAGAAAAGTGGAGCTTCCGAAGAAACACTCCATTCGGCCGATCCGATGGCCCCTTCTAAATGATCAGAATAGTCAAACGTATAGGTGCCGCTAACCGGTGTACCGACTGGGATCAGACCGGGACCGAAGCCGAAGCCCCCGAAAGTCGCGGCTCCCGTGAAATCGTAGGTCACCGCCTGAGAAAATGCCGCGGGAGAAGCGATGAGTGCGCAAATCAATACGGCAGCGCAGCCCTTTACGTTTCGACAGGTCATGGCATACTTCCTCCCCACTGCTTCCCACATCGCGTATCCGCAACAGCTTTAGCCCAGTGGAGGGCGTAACGCAATCGCTCACGGATCACATTTGCGTAGGACTATTCTGGCGGTGAGGGGCGCGAGCGACGACGATTGGCCCTACAGGCTTCTAAATGCTCATCTTCGTCCTGAACAGGCGCGCCTGCCGGCGAGAGATCTCCACTTCAGGGCCGTCGCGAAGCTGTGCATGCAGGCGGCCATTCACGCCAAGTTCCACAGTCTCGATGAAATCCAGATTGATTATCTGTCGTCGATTGGCGCGGAAGAAGCGATTCGGATCGAGGCGCTGCTCGAGTGCTGCCAGTGCGCGCCCCAGCAGGGGCTGGGACTTTCCCCACGACAAGCGAATGTAATTGCCCTCAGAACTCAGCAAGCGCACTTCTCGAAGCGGCACAAACCAGCACCGGGCACCGTCGCGAACAAAGATTTGTTCCAGCACCGCATCGGGCCGCGGGGTTCGTGCGGCCTCAGCGCTCTTGACTCTACCCAGCGCGTCGGCGAGGCGCGCCGGATCGATGGGTTTGAGCAAGTAGTCGAGCGCGTCGACCTCGAAGGCCCGCACCGCATGTTCATCGTGCGCCGTGGTGAAAATCACCTGGGGCAAGTGCTCCAAGCGGGCCAGCAGATCGAAGCCGGAGCCGCCTGGCATTTGAATATCCAGGAAGAGCAACGCCGGGGTCAGTGATTCGACCATTTCTGCCGCTTGGTCAACATGGCCGGCCTCTCCGACAATTTCCACCCACGGGAAGTCGGTCAATAGGCGGCGCAACTCGCGGCGGGCCGGCGGCTCATCATCAATGATCATTGCTTTCATTTCTGCAGCGGAATGCGCAACCGCGCTGTCGCGACGGCCGCCTGGGAAAGATCTAGCTCGAGACTCGCGCGCGCACCGAACAGCAGTCTCAGTCGATCCTGCGCGTTGCGTAAACCAACGCCTTCGTGTGTCGCAGCTGTGGGCGTCAAAGGGCGCGGATTCTCGACCTCCAGAATCAGCATTTCATTTTGCAGAACGGCACGGATTTGCAGCCGCCCTCCGGAGGGCAATTCGGCGATGCCGTGCTTGATCGCGTTCTCCACGAGGGTCTGCAGCAGCATCACCGGAATTTGCACCCTTGCCGCATCATCAGGCACCTGAGTCTCGATGCGCAGCCTATCCTCGAAACGCATCGATTCCAGCCCCAGATAGTCCGAGACGATGTCCAATTCCTGCGCAAGCGTCACCAGTTCTTCTTGTCGGGAGCTCAAGGTATAGCGCAACGTGTTCGCCAGCCTCGTCACCGCGCTTTGCGCGCGCGAGGGATTCTCCGCGATGAGCGAGCGTACAGTATTGAGTGCATTGAACAGAAAGTGCGGATTGAGCTGCGATTTCAATAAACGCAGTTCCGCCAGCTGCAGCGCGCGCGCCAGTTCCGACTGTTTGAGCCGCACCGTCCGATATTCCCGCAGCCCGACCGCGGTGAAGTAAATAGTCAGCCAAAGCATATAGAGCACGGCCCAATTGACTATTTGCAATGCGATTTGAATCGTCACCGTCATACTCACGCCTAATCCGGGAGCGTACAGCTGCAATTCGGGACTGGGGTCTTGCAAAGCCGATACATCGGACATTTGCGTCAAGATGCCGAGCGGTGAGCCCACGATGAAGCCCGCAACGACGATGTGAGCCGCCAATTTCGGTATGCTGAGGGCGGCCCAATGATGACGCCGCACGTAATTTCGCAGCCCATGGGAAATGACGAGGCCCACGCCGCCGAAAATCGCCAATTCCAGCGCGGTTCTGGCCCACGGCATGCCAAGAACGGTGGCCGCGCCAATACCCTTGAGCACCGTGTAAAGGCCCCAGCCACCGAACTGCAAAATCCAGTAGAGCTGCTGCGACTTGGCGTGCTGTGCAGGTAGTGAAGCGTCGTGCATGGAAGCAACAAATTATACGGTGTTCGGCACAGGTGACGGCCGAATCGCCGCGAACGGTCGAAATGTAGCCGCCAACGGTCGATTTCCAGCGATTACGGCAGCGTTGCCTGCCGCAGGCAGCCATGACAGGACTCCCGTGCCTTCGCTTCGGAATAGGCTCGCGTCACCATGGGTGCGGCGAGCTTCCTCACCGTTCGCTGAATGGCCTCGCCACGACATTCTTCAAAGGTGTGGTCCGACAAATGGGTATAGGAACCAAAGGTAGGGTGACCACCGCAGGCCTTCTTGGCCGCTCGGTCGATTCGCTGCAGCATGATCTTGGCGCCCTGTTCAGTCTCAATATTAAGATCACCGTAATAGACAGCGCTGCGGCCTGGGTTGGTAATCGCATCGGTGGATGCGTCGGCGTGGGCAGCGCTGCTAAGGGCGGCCAGCATCAACGTTGCTGCGAATATCGTCGTTAAAATGCGCATGGTCTGACTCCTGTCGATCCCGCACCGGGATCCTGTGAGCGGATTACACAACCGCTTGATGCAGTGCCAATGGATTTGTGTCCGACGGTCTGCTTTGCGCGCTGAACGGTCACCGCACCCTTTGGACGATGCGCCACCACGCGATTCGCTCGTCAGGATCCGCCGACATCTCATTGGGGGGAAGTCGTCGCCGCGACGCGCGTTCTGCTGACCGCTACTTTTTTGCCTTGGCATCAACCTCACTCGTGCGGGTTAACCCACATTCAACAATGGAGCAGTTCATGGAATCCAATTACATTTCGCGCGATACCTATGGCATGTACAGAAATTATGAAGGAGGCCCCGGCCCCGCATTGATGGGGGCGGACACGCTCATCGGAAACGACGTCTACAATACGGCCAACGAAAGTTTGGGTACGATCAAGGAACTGATGATCCAAATGAGCACGGGAAAGATCAGCTATGCGGTGCTCTCCTATGGAGGCTTCTTGGGCATGGGCGATCGTCTGTTCGCAGTGCCGTGGCAAGCATTGACACTGGATACTCAAAAGAAGCGCTTTACGCTCAATGTGAGCAAGGAGCAGCTAAAAGACGCGCCGGGTTTTGACAAGGATCACTGGCCCGCCATGGCTGACAGCAGCTGGGAGTCGAAGGTCCACACATTCTACGGTGTCAAGACCACGGGTCGGATCCAGTAGTCCTCAGTAACAACCGGGCCGGCCCTCGCTGGCCCCTCTTCCTTTGACGCTCTCGTCCTAGTGGAGTGACGCGCTGGATAGCGGACCGAGAGGAAAACATCGTCAGATAGCCGAACTTATCGCACTTGGGAATTTTTTAACTGCGATAGCGTGGGCTCGTGGATCGAAAGCCCGAAAATCTTACGATTCTCGGCACACCGTCTGCTGCCCCTAGGCACCAACATAAGTTAGCGGCCAATTTTTTTGCCCTTGTCGGCCAAAATCCGACGCGAGGTTCAGCCGTGGGTTTACGACTCCAAACTTGCGTGGCGGGTACATTGGCAGCCGCTCGCCCTGTCACCTCTAAGCGCTCGAGCGCGTCATTGGGTAACTTCGATGAAGATTCGATTCGGCTATGAAATGATTTATGCCTGTCCGCAACCCACTCCGATGATTGTGTTGCTGAGTGCTCAACCGAATGCGACGCAACACCTGCTCGTCCCGGATCAGCTCATCACTGAACCGGAGATTCCCGTGCAGCCGTATCGGGATCCCTATGGGAATCGAGGCGTCCGCCTGGTCGCGCCAAGGGGTGCTCTAAGGATGTGCGCCGATGCGCTGCTCGAGGATTCCGGGATCGCAGAGGCGGCATGTCCACTCGCGCGCGAACATTCGGTCAGCGAGCTGCCCAGAGAGGCGATGATGTATTTGCTGCCGAGTCGCTATTGTGAGAGCGACCTTCTGGCGCACGAAGCGCAGCGCTTGTTTGGGCACCTGACGCCGGGCTGGTCGCGTGTTCAAGCCGTATGCGATTTCGTTAACCAACACGTGACTTTCGGCTATCCATATGCGCGATTCACCAAAACGGCCCTCGAAACCTATCGTGAACGCCACGGTGTGTGCCGAGATTTCGCGCATTTGGCAATCGCCTTCTGCCGCGGCCTGCACATACCGGCGCGCTATACCACCAGCTACTTGGGCGATATTGGCGTTCCGACGGTGGACGCCCCCATGGATTTCGCAGGCGCCCTGGAAGTGTACTTAGGCGGCGCATGGCACGCCTTTGATGCGCGCAACAACGCTCGGCGAATCGGTCGGCTGATCATTGCAAGAGGGAGGGACGCAGCGGATGTGGCCATCAGCACCGCCTTCGGTCCCTCGCCCCTGCAGCTTTTTAGGGTCTGGACCGATGAGATTAGCGAACATGCAGCGCTGCAATGGATGGCCGAGCGATCGCTGCGTGCAGAACAACTTGCGGCAGCCGCGGCGGCTTGAGGGTAATCAGGCCGGTGCCGCCCCGGCTACGTCGGGGGCGGCACGGGGATCACCGCCCGCCGTTTAACGGGCTACATCGTAGCGATCTAGATTCATGACCTTGGTCCAAGCGGCAACAAAGTCTTGAATAAACTTGGCATGCGCGTCCGAGCTCGCATACACCTCGGCGAGAGCGCGAAGCTGGGCATTCGAGCCGATCACCAAGTCCACGCGAGTGCCCGTCCATTCCAGCTGACCGGTCTTGGCATCGTGCGCTTCAAACACATCCCTGACCTCCGACGTCGCCTTCCACGAGGTGCGCATGTCGAGCAAGTTGACGAAGAAATCGCTGCTGAGCGTCCCCGGCCGCTTGGTCAGCACGCCGTGCCTACTTGCGCCTGAGTTGGTATCAAGAGCACGCATGCCGCCAATCAGCACGATCATCTCCGGCGCGGTCAGCGTCAGCAGCTGCGAGCGATCGAGGAGCAGTTCCTCTGCGGAGGCGGGCAAATTCGCCTTCTGGTAATTGCGAAAGCCGTCCGCGATCGGCTCGAGCACTGCGAAGGACTGAACATCCGTTTGCTCTTGCGAGGCGTCCATGCGACCGGGCGTAAAGGGTACTGTGACGCTGTGACCCGCCTTCTTCGCGGCTTCTTCGACGCCCACGCAACCGCCGAGCACTATCAGGTCCGCGAGCGAGATTCTCTTGCCGCCCGACTGCGCTTTGTTGAACTCCTCCTGAACGCCCTGCAGCGTTTTTAGCACCTTGCCGAGCTTCGCAGGCTCATTGACTGCCCAGTCTTTCTGCGGTGCCAGGCGGATACGCGCACCATTCGCGCCGCCGCGTTTGTCGGAGCCCCGGAAGGTCGATGCCGATGCCCAGGCGGTGGCTACCAGCTCGGAGATCGTGAGCCCGGAGGCGAGGATCTTGGCCGTGAGCGCAGCGACGTCCTTATCGTCGATCAGCTTATGATTGGCGGCCGGGATCGGATCCTGCCAGAGCTGCTCTTCCGCGGGAACTTCAGGCCCGATATAGCGCGCGCGCGGACCCATGTCGCGGTGTGTGAGTTTGAACCACGCGCGCGCAAAGGCATCCGCAAACTGATCGGGATGCGCCAGGAATCGTCGCGAGATTTTCTCGTAGGCGGGATCAACGCGAAGCGCGAGGTCGGTGGTCAACATGTTGGGTGCAATGCGCTTCGCGGCGTTGTGTGCGTCCGGCACGGTGCCTGCCCCGGCACCGTTCTTCGGCCGCCACTGATGCGCGCCCGCTGGGCTCTTGCACAGTTCCCACTCGTAGCCAAACAGATGCTTAAAGAAGTCGTTGTTCCATTTCGTCGGCGTGGTGGTCCAGGTCACTTCCAGTCCACTGGTAATGGCGTCACCGGCAATGCCGCTGCCGTACTTGCTGCTCCAACCAAGGCCTTGCGCCTCCAGGTCGGCGGCTTCGGGATTCGCCCCCACGTGGGCGGCATCGCCCGCACCATGGGTCTTGCCGAAGGTATGCCCGCCGGCAATCAGCGCCACAGTCTCCTCATCATTCATCGCCATCCGCAGGAACGTTTCGCGAATGTCTCGCGCAGCCGCCAACGGATCCGGCTTGCCGTTCGGGCCCTCCGGATTGACGTAAATCAAGCCCATCTGTACGGCGCCGAGCGGATTTTCGAGTTCCCGATCTCCGCTGTAGCGAAGATCGCCTCCCAGCCAAGCCTTTTCCCGGCCCCAGTAGACGTCTTGATCAGGCTCCCAGACATCTTCGCGGCCGCCGCCGAAACCGAACGTTTTGAAACCCATGGATTCCAGCGCGACGTTGCCCGTCAGGATCATCAGGTCTGCCCAAGAGATCTTGCGGCCATATTTCTGCTTCACGGGCCACAACAGCCGGCGCGCCTTGTCCAAACTGGCGTTGTCCGGCCAACTATTGAGCGGCGCAAATCGCTGCTGGCCCCGCCCGCCACCGCCGCGGCCGTCGGCAATGCGGTAGGTCCCGGCGCTATGCCACGCCATGCGGATGAACAGGGGGCCATAGTGTCCGAAATCCGCCGGCCACCAGGGTTTGGAATCGGTCATGACCTTGAGCAAGTCCTGCTTCAGGGCCTTGTAATCAAGACTTTTGAATTCCTTGGCGTAATTAAACCCTTTGCCCATGGGATCGGACTTCGAGGAATGCTGGTGCAACAGGTCGATCCTCAGTTGGTTGGGCCACCAGTCCTGGTTCGATGCACCACCGCCTGCCATGTGACCGAATGGACACTTTTCTTGCGCTACTGCGTTCATTTGCCATTACTCCAGTGAATGAGATTCGGTGCTAACGGAATGAGGAACACGATCAGCCGAGCGTGAGGCCGACATCGACATTACCGCGGGTCGCATTCGAATAAGGACAGACTTGATGGGCGGCATCGATGAGTCTTTGCGCATCGGCACGCTCCAAGCCTGGAAGAGTGACCTTAAGCTCAGCGGTGATGCCAAAGCCCCCCTCGGAGCGCGGCCCAATACCAACGGTCGCTGCCACGGTCGCATCGTTGGGAACGCGCAATTTTTGCGCCGGTGCCACCGCTTTCATCGCCCCGATAAAGCAAGCGGCGTAGCCTGCGGCGAAAAGCTGTTCGGGGTTGTTGCCCGTACCGCCGGCGCCCCCCAACTCCTTGGGCAACGCCAATTTAATATTCAGGCTGCCATCGGTGGTAGCGGCAGTGCCATCTCGGCCACCGGTGGCAACGGCAGTGGTGCGATATTTTACGTCGACTGACATAACACGTTATTCCTTTGAGTTGGTTTAGTCGGGCGATCCACTGGGTCGCCCCATTGCTTCCGCAGCGCTCGGTATGCGGCACGTGCGGCCGTGCACATCCGGTCCCGCCATGGCACACATCCTAGCAGGCAGGTCCTGCCGCGGAATCGATTTATCCTATGCTATTGATCGATCCTGTCTATGGAACTTGAGGATCATGGAGGAGGACTGGCAGGCACTTTGCGGATCTGCGAATCATTGCGTCGCAGTACCGAAGTGATAAGTGATTTCCGCGGAGTAGAGGAAAACGCTGGCGTGCCCCCCCAGATCGAAGCAATCAAATCCAGCGCCGATGTACAGCGCGCGCGCCGGATGCCCCAGGAAGGAGACTCCTGCGTCCAACCCGCCGCCGGTTCTATCGTCGCTAAAGGTACCCAGCGGCGTGAACACTTCCTGCTTCGAGCGGAAGGCCAATACCCCGAGACGCGGCTCGATGGCAAACCACGACACCATATCCAGCGGTGCGGCGAGCCCCAGCGTGACTGCCTGTCCCGCAGACCACAATTTGCGTGCGATGGTTTGCGACAACGGCGCTATGTCCACACTCGACGTTGAAATGGCGACCGGATAGCGACCGAGATCAGCGAAACCAAGTTCCAAGGACAACGGGCCATAAAAAGGCACACCGAGGTAAACGGCGCCGGCGATGCGATGATCCGTGATGGAGGTATCGGTGCCGCTGAAGCCCGATCCCGCCACTTCCGAATCGAGATGCGAGGATGACTCGCGGTAATCACCGCTACCGACGCGCAAGCCGACATAGGTTTGGTTCCAATTGAACTGCCATTGCGGCTCAGTGTCCTGCGCCGCGGCCGGCACAGTGAACCCCAACACGGACAGCGCACTCAAAGTGAGTGCGCGCAGAACGCCGCGTGCGCGCAGAGCGAGCAGCAGCCCCAAGCCGAGGAGGCTACCCCATCCAAGGCTGCCGCCTCCCGCTCTGCCCGACAGATTCGTTTGCGTCGGAGTTCCTGCTGCCGCCTGCACGATGACCCTCACACTGCTCGTCGCGGCCGCACTGCCGGCGCCGGAGCACACCAGCGTGTAAGTCGATGTTCCGGCCGCGCTCGGGGTTTCAGTAACGCTGCCGGCGGTTGCTTGGCTACCGCTCCAGGCGCCGCTGGCGGTGCAGGAAGTGTCATTTGTCGAGGACCAGGTCACGACGACACTCTGGCCAACCGTGATCGATGTCTGACTCACCGACAGCGTCACGGTGGGAGCTGGGGCGGCACTGACAACCAGCGGTGCCGATGCACTCGCGCTGCCACCGCCTCCAGTACAGGTGAGTGTGTAGGTGGTGGTGCCGGTTGCGCTGGGGCTGACAGCCTGCGTGCCGGTGAGCGTTTCGGCGCCGCTCCACCCATTGCTCGCCGAGCAGGACGTCGCATTCGTCGAGGTCCATGTCAGGGTGGCGCTTTGACCGACAGTGATGCTGCTAGGATTCGCAGCCAAAGTAACCGTCGGCGCGGGCGCCGTCGGCGCGACCGCGGTGAGTGTTGCCGCGGCCGTCGCGCTGCCGCCCGCGCCGGTGCACACCAACGTGAAGGTTTGCGCTCCCGCGACCGACGGCGTCTCGAGCACACTACCGCTGAGCGCTTCACTGCCGCTCCAGGCGCCGCTCGCCGTGCAACGGGTCGAGTTGGTGGAGGACCAGGTGAGGGTTGAGCTCTGCCCGAGCGTCACGGAGTTTGGGGTGGC
Organism: uncultured Gammaproteobacteria bacterium; assembly: GCA_963756845.1. GTDB lineage: Bacteria > Pseudomonadota > Gammaproteobacteria > Steroidobacterales > Steroidobacteraceae > Bog-1198. Next base: position 78,022 of record CAVWPD010000001.1, read on the forward strand.
CGTGAGTGCGACGGTCGGCGCCGGTGTTGTTGCCGCGTTCACGATGAGTTGCGCGGTTTGCGGACCTACCGTGCCGGTGGGCTGCGGATAGGCGCAGGATAATGAGTAGACAAACATGCCCGTCGCGGTCGGAGTCACTGTCGCAGAACCGCTGGCAACTTCGGCACCGGCCCAGGCACCGCCATTGGTGGTTGGGTTTGTCGATGCCGTACAGGGACTTGAGGAATTGGTGCTCAGGACCATCTTAAACACCGTTCCATCGGGCGTGGGTCCGGAATCGTTGCCGTAACGCGTCGTGCCGTAAAAACTGCCATCGCTGGTTTGGAACAGGCTATTCGGGTCGCCGCCATTCGCATTGCCGGCAGAGGCGGGCACTAGGGTGGTGAACAGGCCGGCAGCCGTGAGCTGGAACACCGTATCCGAGGCACTCGCGACCTCTCCGCCGAACCCGTAGAAATTCCCATCCTGGCCGAGGCTCAGCGAGTGCAACGGACCACCGCCTTCGCTCTGACCGCTCGTCGATGCCCAGGTCAACGTTGCGCTTTGTCCCAAAGTGATGGTCGTTGGGTTGATGGACAGTGTCAGGGTGCCTGCGGTGGCATTGCTGAATTGATGCAGCACGGTGAGCGCCCCTGCCACACTGATCTTGAACAGCGTACCGATGCCCTGTTCACCGCCGGTAGTGGTGCCGCCGTAGAAATTGCCGTCAGCGCCTTGAATCAGCCCGGCGACCGGAAACAGGCCGTCCAAATTCTGGCCGGGCGTGCCGGCGGCCGTGCCGATGGCGCCGAAGGAATACAACGACGTGAGTGCGCCGGTGGGGGTGATTTGAAACACGGTGCCGGAACCGTAAGTGCCACCGGCCCAGGTTGTGCCGTAGAAATTCCCGTCGCCGCCCTGGGTCAGACGCCCGTAAGGAGTTTTGCCGTCGCTGTTGGTTTCGTTCGGCCCCGAGGTTGCGCTGAAGGAATACAGAGTGGTGAAAGTTCCATCCGGCGCGATCTTGAAGATGGATCCGGAGGTACCCACACCGCTATCGGCGCCGTAGAAATTGCCGTCCGTCCCCAATAGCAACTTACTGCCGTCGCCTTCGTAGAGGCTGTTAGCCGGGTTTCCAGGCACGGCGGCGTTAAGGGAAGTGAACACTCCGGCTGAGGTCAACTTGAAGAAAGTCGCACCCCGGCTGTCGGCAGCGGCCGTCAGCCCGTAAAAATTGCCGTCGCTGCCGACAGCAAGCCCGGCCACATCGGGCGGAGAGGTCGGGCAAGCCGCGCAGAGGGTGTATAGCGTGCTGAAGACACCCGCGGGGGTGATCTTGAATAACGTGTTGGTCGCGCTTCCATAGAAATTCCCATCAGTGTACGCGGCCAAATCCGTAGGATTTTGGCCGTCGGCGCCCCCGGTAAACGTATAGAGCGTGGTCTCGGTGCCGACGGCCTGCGCACCGACGATCATGGGCTCGATTAAAATTGCAAGGAGCGCCAGGCACAGCGCGCTCTTGGCGTGACGATAGATTCTTTTCATCCACCTCTCCCTGATTTGGGCGGGCCACTACGACAGTGCCCTAGGTGAAGATGCGAAAAGCGCGCTCAAATCGCCTCATGGCGCTTCTGAAGTCAGTGCATTGCGCCCTAACGCGGGTTGGACGTCGCGCGCAATTCAGCGACGAGCCGCTGAAATCTCGGATTGCTGCGCAGGTTTCTCAGATCATCCTCGGTGATCAGTCGATCGGTATTTTTGTAGCCGTGCTCCACTGCCCCACGCAAATACTGCAATGCGTCATCCGGACGATTGGCCGCCATGGCCACGCAGGCGAGCCCGTACCAGGCCGACCAGCGGTTACCTTTTGCGCCCGACGCGCTTTGTGCCTCGATCAAATCAAGAAACATTTGGCGCGCCTCGGGATAGCGGTCGGTATACGCCATGGCGATGCCAAGTTTTCGCATGGTGTGCAGCGTTACGGGGTTTTGCGGGCCCAGCGCTTTGATTGCGAGTTGGAAATTCTCGCGGGCGATCCTTTCGGCTTCCGGGTATTTTTTCTCGGCAATCAGAATCCCCGCAAGATGCGACTCGGAGAGCACGGTGTTGGGATGTTCAGGCCCGAGGACTCGCAGCTGCACCGCCAACGCCTCGCGCTGCATCAGTTCCGCATCCTGATTGCGGCCTTGTTTCAGCAGGAGGTCCGCGACGTCCTCTTTGGCCAACAACGTGCTCGGGCTTTCAGGCCCAACACTTCGCAATCGAATTGCCAACACGTCGCGATAGATCTGCTCACTTTCCACAAGTCTGCCCTCGATCGTGAGCAGCGCCGCCAGATTTGCCATGGCAAAGGTCACTTGAGGGTTATCGGCCCCGACCACCCGCTCTTCGGTGGAAACGACTTCGCGATACAGCGGTTCAGCCTCTGTCCAGCGGCCTTGCTCGTGTAAGACCATGGCCAGATTCGCCAATGCCCTTAACGCCTCCGGATGATCAGGCCCCAAAACCCGCCGCTCGATGCCCAGCAATTCACGATACTGCCCTTCTGCTTCGGCGTATCTGCCTTGCAGCCATAGAGCTGTCGCCTGATCAAACATGGCGTTCAATGTTTGGGGATTCTCTTTGCCCAATACTCGGCTGTCGGCCTCGACCGCCTGGCTCAGCTGCTTCTCACCGGCTTCATAATGCCCTTGCTCGAGTTGGTTGACGGCATCGTGCACCGTGGTTTCCAGAGTCAGCGGATCCTCGGCGCCCAGTTCGCGGCGCTCGGCGAGCATCGCCTCATGGCTTTGCTTTTCGGCTTCGGCGTAATGGCCCTCCCGATACAGGATGGAACCGACTTGGGTCATCGATTGCAGAGTCTGGCGATCCAGCGGACCCAGTAGCTGCGACCTTGCATCGAGGGCTGCCTTGGCCAGTTGCTCGGCACGGGCATAGAGCCCGAGATTTACATATGTAGTTGCCATCACGTACATCAGCTGCGATCGGACCTCAGGGTCCTGCGACAGGCTCGCGCCCATCTCTTTGGATGCTTTGTCCAGGATCTCCCGAGCCGTCACGCTGTTGCCGCGAGTCTCGCTGGGATCGGCGACCTTGAACATGCCGGTCATGAAGTCGGTGATGCGCGACGCACGATCTCTCTCTTGATTCGCACGGTCGCGCTCCTGCGTCGTTCGGCGCAGCTCCATCGCCTGCAGCCAGGAGAACGCCGTCAGCAGCAACAGCAGGCCCGCGCCCACCCCAACAGCCACCCGGTGCCGCCGCGCGTATTTTCGCAAACGGTAGCCGGCGCTTGCCGGACGCGCCAGCACAGGCTCATGTGCCAAGAATCGCCGCAGGTCGGCGGCCAGTTCGAGAGGCGTGCCGTAACGGCACGCGCGGTCTCTTTCCAGCGCCTTCATGGCAATCCAATCAAGATCGCCGCGCAGTAAACTCACCAGCTGCGGCGCCTCCGTGCCGCGAGCTTGGGCCGTGCTTGCCAGCGTATCGCGGTCCATGCTCACTTTGGCGCTGGGACTCGGCGGATCCTCTTCACGCAGTTTGCGCAGCAGCTCATGGACCGATTGGCCGGGCGGGGTCGTCTCGAATGGCTGCAATCCGGTCAGAAGCACGTACAGCACGACGCCCAACGAGTAGACATCGCTGCGCGTATCGACATCGTGAATCGCCGGATCCACCTGCTCCGGGCTCATGTACCCGGGCGTGCCGAGAAACAATCCGAATCGCGTCGCCGTGTTCTGCTCCGCGGACTCGCGTCCGATCGCCTTGGCGAGTCCAAAGTCGATGATTCGCGGCGTCGGCTTGCCATCCACATCGATCACCAGAATATTCGCCGGCTTCAGGTCGCGATGGATGATGGCTTTCTGGTGCGCGTGCTGCACACCCTCGCAGGCCTGAATGAAGAGCTGCAAGCGCTGCACGATGGTCAGTTTGTTCTGATCGCAATACTCCGTGATCGGCAGACCAGGCACATATTCCATGACGAAATAGGGCTGCCCCTGGGGGGTGGCGCCGGCGTCGAACACTTTGGCGATCGCCGGATGATCCATGATCGCGAGCGACTGGCGCTCGGAGCGAAAGCGCTGCACGACGGTGGCATCGTACATTCCCGCCTTGATGAGTTTCAGGGCCACCTGACGGCGCACCGGAGAGATCTGCTCGGCCAACCACACCTGGCCCATGCCGCCTTCGCCCAGAATGCTCAACAGCTGGAACCGCTGCACGAATAATTGACCGGCTTGAAGCACCGCGCCATCGATCCCATCACTGGCCGCGGTCTCGTCAGCATCCGTGAGCGGCGATTCCAAAAATTCCTGCGGCACCCGTTCGTTTGCCGCTACCAGCGACTCAAGTTCGACGCGCAACTGAGCATCACCTCTGCACGCCTCATCGATGAACGGTTGACGCTGTTCAGGCGCAATATGCATGGCCCGATGCAGAAGCTCCTTGAGGCGCTCCCAATGGGGGTCTGTCATGGCAATGCTGTCTTGCTGATCTGCCGATGTAGCCACACTCGAGCAGTGGCCCAGTCGCGGTCTATGGTGGCCCGCGAGACGCCCAACACCCGCGAGATTTCGGGAGCCGACAACCCGCCGAAGAACTTCATCTCAACGATTCTTCCCTGTCTTTCGTCGACCCGGGACAGTTCGTGCAAGGCATCGTCCAAAGCGACCAGCTCAGCATCTCCATTGACAGGCAAATCGCCCAAGTCCTCCAAAGCGATCCTGTGTCCGCCGTCGCGCTTGGTCGCGCGGCGACTGCGAGCATAATCGACTAGGATTTGGCGCATCACCCGCGAGGCGATGGCGATGAAGTGCGCGCGGTTCTGCAGTTCGATGGGTTCACTGCCCAGTAAGCGCAAAAAAGCCTCGTGCACCAACGCAGTACTCTGCAAGGTGTGACCCGGCCGCTCAGAACGCAGATGCTGCCGCGCCAGTCGCTGCAACTCCTTGTACACCACCGGAACCATGGTTCTGAGAGCCTTCTCATCGCCCTGTACCCAATGCTGGAGAAGTGCGGTGATCTGACCGCTCGGATCTTCGGTCAAAGGTGCCTCGATTGCCTCTTCCAATGCGAGGCCGGCGGCATATTTCTAGGTGAAAGGCAGCTTATTCGCGACCACGGCGCCCGTCAATAACGAAGCTCCTGCTGTGCGCGGACCAGCGTCCCGGCCGCGCCCACGGTGTACAGCGACTTCAGCCACTTGCCAAGCGTGGCGATCAGTACGTCATCCTGGCCCAACTCGCCGAACAGTGGCTGAATGCCGAGCAAAGGCCGCGCATCAATGCCTCCTTCGAGGGCTTTCTCGCGCAGCAGCGCAGCCAGGGGGTGCACGATGTTCATCGGTTTCCCCGATTCATCCACGCCCGAGACGCGCCGCATCCACGCAGCCAACGCAAGTGCCAATAGCTCGATGCTTGCGTGCATCTTCAGCCTATCCCGAATGGGGTCCAGCAAAATGTTCAGCGGCGCATCCGCGTTGACACGATCCACGGTATCTTTAATGGCTGTGTTCGCAAAGCGTTCGAGAAGCGTGGATTTATAGCGCTGCAAATTCACGCCCGGTACCGGCATGAGCGTGGGCTCCGTTTCACGATCCATCAGCGCCCGGGTGAACGCGCGAATCCTGGGGTTGGCCATGGCCTCATCGATGAAGCGATACCCCGCCAGGAGTCCCAATCCCGCCACCGCGAGATGGCTCGTGTTCAGGAGCCGCAGCTTCATGAACTCGTATGGCGCAACGTCCACAACGAACTGCGCGCCGACTCGCTGCCAGTCAGGCCGGCCGTCCGTAAACTCGTCCTCAATCACCCACTGGATAAATGTTTCCGAGAACACCGGACTCTCGTCGATGAGGCCGTGGCGCTGAGCGAGTTGCGCAACATCCTCGGGGCGAGTCACTGGCGTGATGCGATCGACCATGGTATTTGGAAAGCGGGCGTGAACATCGATCCAACTCGCCAGCGCGGGGTGGCGAAGCGCTGCGAAGTCCAGCACCGCGCGCTTCAGCACGCCGCCGTTGTGCTGAATATTGTCGCAGCACAGCGCCGTGAAAGCCTGGCTGCCCGCCGCCATGCGCCGCCGAAAGGCCTCTGTGACAATACCGATGGCGCTGTGCGGACGCTGCGGATTCAGCAAATCCGCGGCAATCGCCGGGTGATCAGGGTCCAGTTGCTTGCTGGCGGCGTTCAGACAGTAGCCATTCTCGGTGATCGTGAGACTGACGATCTTGATAGCCTGTTGATCAATCGCCTGCAACAGGCGCGCCGAGGATTCGGCGGCGAATAGGTGTTCCGTAGCGATGCCGATCACCGCAACAGACTCCGTCGTGCCGTTGCGCTCGACCAGCGTGTACAGACCCTCTTGCTGCACCAGCGCCTCATGAATTTTCAGGTCCGCGGGGCGCAGGCCCACCCCGACAATGCCCCAGGCTCCTTGATTGATTCCTGACTGCAGCAAGTTGTGCGTGTAGCGCGCCATGTGCGCGCGGTGAAAACCGCCGAAGCCCAGGTGCACGATGCCTGGCACCAGCAACTGCGGCGGGTAGGCCGGCACTTCGATGTGCGATGCCAACCGCCCTAGTGAACGGCGCGAAAGCCGAATCGGTTGCATCAATGGCTGAGAGTCGGGTGCAACGCTCGCTTCAAGGCGCTGTTGGCATCGCGTCTGGCGTCGGCCGAAACCCGGGCGTGCGGCGCGAGTTCGAAGCCGTGGAATGCGCCCGGGTATACGTGAAATTCGACCGGCACGCCGCACCTGATCAGGCGTCGGGCGTATTCGATATCCTCTTCGAGAAACAGATCGAGCGCCCCGGTCGATAGGTAAGTCGGCGGCAGCCCGCGAAGATCCTCAGCGCGCGCGGGCGCAGCGTACAGCGAGACACCCGCCGCGCCGGGTGCCACACCCAACAGCGCCGCCCAGCCGAATGCGTTGTTGTGGGGGGTCCAGATGTATTCTCCCGTATGGGGATGCGGATCCGCGATCACGCAGGTCCTATCGTCCAGCATGGGATAGATCAGATGCTGAAAGGCCAGGCGGTACCTGCCTCGATCACGCGTCAGCAATGCCAGCGCCGCCGCCAAGCCGCCGCCGGCGCTTTCGCCCATGACGCCAATCCGTCCCGGATCCACGCCCAGCGCCGCCGCGTGCTCAAACAGCCAGAGCAGCACCGCATAGCAGTCCTCAATCGCGCCGGGAAAACGAGTCTCCGGAGCCAATCGGTATTCGACCGAAACGATGACGCAGTTTTGTTCCATCGCGAGCGAGCGATGCGCCGGATCCATCATGGCCGCAGACCCGGTTACGAATCCACCCCCGTGAATGTGCAAGATGCCGGGCAGCGCACCGCGGACCTCATGCGGCTTATAGATTCGAATGGCCACCTCCGGGGCGCCCGCGGGCCCTGGAATGGCACGGATTTCGAGCCCGACCCGCGCCGTGGCGCGGGGATCGGCGACCATGGGAAATTCGCGCGAGCGAATCATGGGCAGCAGGTCGGTTGAAAACGCTACGGTGGGAAACGCCTCGAGCAGCGGGGCGAGTTCCGGATCGACCAGCTTGTTCATCGGGGAATGACCGGCAGCCTGACGCGAGAGGCGTGCCCGTTATCGTGCAGGATCGACTGCAATGCCGATTTCAGCTCCGTGTCGGCGCCAATCGATCCGCCGGTGTTTTGATTGCGAGAGAATCTAGGAAAATTACTGCTGCTCACTTGTAGTCGGATCCGGTGCCCCACCTTGAAGACATTACTCGTGCTTTGCAGATCTATCTCGTACTCGTATACCCGGCCGGGCTCGAGCAGATCCGCGCGGTCGCTGGCATTGCGATATCTTGCGCGGCTGATGCCGTCGGCCACGCTGTAAGCGCGCCCATCGGGGTGAACATCGACGAGTTTCACCGTCCAATCGGTATCGAGCGCGGAACTTGCGGCGAAAATGACGGCAGTAATCGGGCCGGTGACCTCAATCTCTTGCTGCAGAAGAGGCGTTGAGTAAACCAGCACGTCGTTGCGTGACTCGACCCGGGCCTGATCCTTCGGCCCTGCGTTGGCGCCGATGCCTGTTCCCGGTATCACGGTCGGACCGCCGACCGTCGGCACTGGGTCGCGCGGATCGTAAACATAGTTATCGTGAGGCTCGTCGGTCGAGGGCTGTGTCGTATCAAGACTGCCATCGCCCTCGCACGTATTGGCGCCGCCGCCGCTATGCAGATAAAAGTTGGTCCACACCGTTCGGGCCAGCGGCCATTCCTGTTCGCTGCGCCATTTGTTATCGCCCATCACATAAATTCGCACGGGGGGCTCGTCCATCAAGCCGTTTTTCTTTCCCTTAAGCCAATAATCGAACCACCTCAAGTGCAGTCCCGCAAGATCGATCAGGCCCGCAGTGGCACTGAGGCCCATGTAGAGGTCGCCGATGATGTCGCTCGCCATCTGTCCATGTGTCCAAGGACCCATCAGGAGTTTCTGGGACTGCCGCGTCTTGTCGGAGCCGCCTTGTTTGCACATTGCAGAGAACAGCGCCGGAACAGATCCCGAATAGACGTCGTGCCAGCTGCCGAGATGAAAGACCGGTATTTCGACCAAGTTCAGTCGATCTGCATAGGACTTGCTCTTCCAATAGCCGGGGTCCTCAGCGTGCGACAGCCACTCGCCGTAGGCGGGGAAATTCTCGCTGATGACAGGGTTACCGCCGAGCAGCGGCAACTGCTCGTAGGCCTCCGGCATGCTGTCAAGCACGTTCAGCAGGCCGAGCATCAAGCCTCCGATGTTCTCGCCCTCCGCGGCGCGGCGCATCAGCGAGTCTGCGGTTTGTCCCGCTCCCCACAACAACGCGCATCCTAAGGCAAATGCGTTTCCCGGAAAGAGGAAATCGCGTATGCCCGCGGCCATCTGCATGGGGAAAATGGCCTTCAGATGCGGCGGCTGCGCGGTTGCCGCCATCCATTGCGTGAATCCAAGATAAGAGATTCCGCACATGCCGATATTGCCGTCGCTGTAGGGCAGTGTCGCGGCCCACTCGACGCTGTCGTAGCCGTCATTGAACTCTTGCTCGAACGACCAACTGCCCTGCGAGGTGAAACGACCCCGCACATCTTGGTAGATGACCACGTAGCCCTCTCCCACCGTGCGCATGGGATCCACACCGGCGATGCTGGCATTGCGAGGCTGGTTCTTATCGTACGGCGTACGGGTCATGAGCGCCGGAAAAGTACCCGCCGCATCGGGCCGCCAGACATCGGCATACAGTTCCGTGCCGTCGCGCATCCTCGCCGGTACATTGCGCTCGATAATGACGTTGAACTTCTTGGCCGGACTCATCGCATCGCTTCTCCGCCGCTAATTCGCGTTCATCACTTCTTTAAGCCGATCCGGCGCCAGATGGCAGAAGGGGGGCGAAAAGCCGCTATGCGGATCGGCAATTCCCGGATTCAGAAAATCGATATACGGTTCATGGCCATTCCACGATAGCCAGACGGGCTGACCATCACCGTTGGGGTCTCCATGCTTGGCGAAGTTTGTCCAGTAGTCCTCGATGGTATGGGAGAGCTTCAGATCGTCATCGCTGAATTGCAGCCAGCGCCAGGCAGGGTCTTGAAATGCGTCGAAGACGTAGGGCAGTTCAAGACTATGAAACGAGCCCAATGCGGCCTCCCCCTTGCCGGGAATGGTGCGATCGAATCGATAGACATAGACCCTGTGTCCGGCGGCGGTCAGCAGGCTGGCCATCGATCCGATGGGGCATGCCGCCCCCATATCATTCATGGCTTGATCAATCGCGGCCTCGCCGCGCACCAGGGATTCTCCGAGATACAGCGCGACGGCGGGATTGGTCCAGTTTCCGTAGAGCGGACGCACCGTGTCCGCGATCTTCGCGACGGCTGCCCGCACACCAGGATTCTCTCCGCTGTTCTTATCCTTGGGCGCTACGGCTGGCCGAAACGCGCTCATTTCGCGCCCGTTCAGGCCTATCAATAGATCGACCATTTCCACTGCATTATTCGCAAATGCTTTTCGCGGATCTTGCGGTATCACCCAGCCATCGACAATCACATCCGTGACGCGTTCGCCGGGGGCAGCGTGCGCGGAGATGCCGGCAGCCAGACTCACAACGGCCTCCGGCGTCAGGGCGCGCAGGTTTTGCAAGGGCATCGCAGGATCACCCGGTGCGGCATGACCGATGGCAGCCCCTAAACGCATGGTATCGGCCAACTTCAGAGCCGGACCTAGGCCGTAGGGGGGACCGCTCTCGGCGATGACGCGTCGGAAGTAACCTCGTGCCAAAGGTGAGGTCATGAGTAAGGTGGCATCCACTGATCCGGCCGACTCTCCGAAGACGGTCACGTTATCCGGATCGCCGCCGAAGCCTGCAATGTTGGCTTTTACCCATTTGAGCGCGGCGATCTGATCGAGAAGGCCATAGTTGCCTGCGCTGTGGTGAGGCGATTCTGCGACGAGATCAGGATGGCTAAAATAGCCAAAAATGCCCAGCCGATAATTAATCGTCACCACCAACACCCCATGGGAGGCCAGTGCAGCGCCATCGTACATCGACTGCGTTCCGCTGCCCTTGGTATTCGATCCCCCATGCAGCCAGACCATCACGGGCAGCGATCCGTGCGCGGACCATTGGGGTGTCCACACATTCAAATACAGACAGTCTTCCGAGGTTTTAACAGGCGGATTCCTGGCGTAGTCCACGCCGTACTTGATCGCAATATTGGCCATGAATGGATCAAGTCCCTCCGGGTCTTGCACGCACGAGTTCGAAAACTGTTGCGCCTCGTGCACCCCGGACCAGGGAATGTTGGGTTGCGGCTCCTTCCAGCGCAGTGGACCCACCGGTGGCTGCGCAAAGGCGATTCCTTTGAACACCGCCATCTGCGCCGATAAAGAGCCGCGCACCTTGCCGCTATCGGTTTGGACGACAGCGTCGGCGGCATCTTCGGCTATCGCCGCATAGCTGGCTGCGGCCGACACTGCCACGAATATTCCGATCGCCATCTGCCACCAAGTTTTCAATGCTTTGCTCCCTGGAATCGTCGAATTGCGCCCACACGGCGCGCCCCACGGTCATTAGTATAGGCTGGCCAGCATCGCCGATGGCGGCAAAGGATTCGGTGTCACCACTTCCCCCTAAGATCCGGGCACTCGTTGCCGCGGCCCGCGTGCTCATCAAGCTCGGACTCATGCCGACGCCGGAGAAGGGGATCAAGGTCCCTCACGCGCGGCGCCTGCAGCGCAAGGCGCTTGGGATCGCCTGTGGGCCGGGAGATCGGACGATCCGTACCTGGGATCTTAGGGTCGAAGGCCGCGGAGGTCCTATCCCGGTACGGTTGTACGCACGCCCCGATCTTAAGCCCGGCGCGCCCGGATACCTCTTTATCCACGGTGGCGGCTTCGTCGACGGCGGTCTGGAATTCACCGACTACGTACAGCGCGGTCTCGCGGCGCGCACTGGTTGCGTGGTGCTCGGCCTCTCCTACCGACTCGCGCCGGAGCATCCATTCCCGGCGGGACTCCAGGACTGCCAGGACGTGCTGCGCTGGATGGTCGAAACCCGGCCGCAGGGGATGGACGGAGAACGCATCGCCGTCGGGGGCGAGAGCGCGGGCGCCAATCTGGCGGCGGCGCTGTGCATCTGGGCCCGTGACCATCAGGGGCCGCGTATATTGCACCAGGCCATCGTCTATCCGTTCACCGACGCGACGCTAAGCTCCTCAGACTGGGACAGCGGCCATATGCCCGGCGTCGATCGTTCGTCGGGCGAGTTCATGGTCAGGGTCTATGCCGGCGAGGAGCACGCGGCGAATCCCTTGGTCAGCATTCTGCATGCGGAGCATCGTGGACTGCCGCCTGCTTTGGTGGTCTCCTGCGAGTACGATCTGTTGCGCAGCGACGCCATCAAGTTCGCTGAGGCTCTAAAGGCGGCGGGCGTGGATACCTTGCACAGGCATTATGACAACATGCCCCACGGTTACTTACTCTTCCCGAGACTGACACGCACCGCCGATGCCTCGCTCGACGAGATCGCGGCGCAGGTCACACGCTACCTCAAGGCCGCGCCGATTCGCTCCTAGAACTTATAACGGACTCCCACTGTGGGATTGATGTTGGTCGAATAGAAATAGCCGCTGGCCACGCCATCGTGCACGCCGCTGTACATGGCACCTAGGTAAGCGTCGAAGTGTTGCGTGAAACGGTAATCCGCATCCAGGGAATAGGCGTCGAGGCTGCCGCTGCACGTGCCATGCGCCGAGCTCGAGCAACCCGCCTGCGCGCCGACGCCGTAGGCGTTTTGTTGAAAGCCGTAGTAGGCGGCGGTCAGGTCGAGGTGGGGAGTGAGGCTGTAGCGAACGCCGGTCCAATACACCTGGACGGTCTTCGAATTGTTGTAGGCATTGTTGGTAACGAATGCGAGCACGTAGTCACCGATGTCGTTGAATCCGGCGCTCAGCGGGTTCGATGGATTGGCATACTTGATGTGCATATAGCCGGCAAAGAATTTCAGCACATCGCGCTTGTACCGCGCCATGAGCGAGTACGTGGTGTTGTCAGAGATGGTCGCCGCGAGAGCATTCGTTGACGAGTAGCCCAACGAGGGTAGCAGCGCGACTTGAGCGGCGGACAACGATGTTGCCGTGATGGCGCTATTGACCTTCGAGTAATAGGCATCGACCGATGCTCCCGCATAGTCGCCGCCGATGTCGGCCTGGACCGCGGTATTCGCCGCGCCGTTGGCTCCGCTGAATTTGTACAGGCCGGCGAGGTGTACCCAATTGTTAAAGCTCACAAAGTACTTGGCCGTCGAGTCCAGCCGGTTATCCTCGCTGCTACCGCCGCCCGAATAGGTGTTTGAGGCACCGAGCAAACCGAACGCCGTGGCGTTGTAGTTGGGGTCATACTTAATAGTGCCTTCCGAGAGCAAGGTAACCTGACGACCAAACGTGAGGGTACCGAACCTCGCGGACTTCAGCCCCACATAGGCGGTCTGAAATGCCTGCCCGGCCGAACTGCCATCCACACCGACGCTTTGAGAGGCCAGCGGTCGGCCATTGTTCACCGCAAGGGACCTTAGGGAATCGGCGATTTCGCCGGACTGGGGATTGAAAAAAGTCTCCACCTGGAAGACGGCCGACAGATCTTCATAGAGCGGCTCGATTCCCTGCAAGCCCACTCGGGACTGCCCCATGTTGCTGGGTGTGAGACCCGTGACCGACCCTCTGCCGTTCTGCCGCACGATGTTGCCGCTCGCGGCGGGACGATAAGGCGTGAATGGCGCGCTATGCGTATCGAATTGCAGACCGATATCGACGACGCCGTACAGCGTAATTCCATGCCAGGTCAGGCTGTCATCGCCGGTAATTCCGGGCCCGGTTTTCTGCTGCGCATGCACGCGCACCGAAGCCGTCATCGCGCACAAAGAAATGGCCAACGCCAGTGCGAAGCGAAAGCGGGATTGCGCAGCGGGCATCCTCAATGCATTTATCATCGTTATCCAACAAGTCGCGCCGCGGAATCTGAACGGCTTCCCGCACGATACGGGTGGCGCATGCGGCTCGGAACTACTCTTGCGTCATTTGCATATGCCGGCGAATTATCGAGAGCATCGACAATCACAGATGACCAAAGAGCCTTTGCTTATGCGCGATGAGCATCTGATCAATCCCCACGCCCGCGTACACTCACGCCCATGTTGAATCCCGTGCTTTATGCCCTGTGCGGATTGATGGTCGGCGCTCTTGTGGGCCTTACGGGTGTCGGCGGCGGATCCGTGATGACACCCATATTGGTGCTCGCCTTTGGCCAGTCGCCCGCAGTGGCGGTAGGTACCGATCTGATGTTCTCCGCCAGCACCAAACTGGTGGCTACCGCCTCCTTTGGGTTCAGCCGACGGGTGGATTGGCGCATCGTTGCGCGGCTCTTGATCGGCAGTATCCCCGCAACCGCCGCGGTCATACTCTGGTTTTGGCTCAACCATCGTCCGCCCGTGGCGGTGGATCACCTGATCTCTCGATGCCTCGCGGTGATCCTGGCCCTCGCCGCCGTCGCACTGCTGTTGCAGGATCACTTGCGCCGGTTGGGCCTCAAATTGGCCCCCGCGTGGCTGAACGGCGCTGAACACCATAAAGTCGCATTTACCGTGGTTGCAGGGTGCTTGTTGGGATTTGCGGTGACGATGACTTCGGTTGGTGCCGGCGCGCTCGGCGTTGTCGTACTGGTGGCGCTTTACCCGCTGAGGCTCACTTCCGATCGCCTCGTCGCGACTGACATCGCCCACGCGCTGCCGATTACGGCGATCGCGGCAGCGGGCCACGCGGCCCTCGGTCACGTGGATTTGCGGGTGCTCGCCTGCTTGCTCGTGGGATCGATCCCCGGCGTCGTTTTGGCCACGCGCGCGACTATCCGGCTGCCGCCGCAGCTCACGCGGATCCTCATTGCCTGCATGCTTGCGCTCGTCAGCGAACGTCTTTTTTTAACTTAAGCAAACCGATCGCCATGCGCCGGCCGCACATGCAAGCCTACCCTTCGTGCAAGCCACACTCGCGCTTGAGCCCAAAGAATCGCAGCTCCTCCATGCTGTCCACTTGCGCCAACGAGCGCGTGGTGTGCCAATCGCCGATCGATAGATATCCTTTTTCCCACAAAGGGTGGTAGGGAAGATCGTGCTTTAGCAGGTACTCACCCACATCGCGATCCGTCCAATCGAAGAGCGGATGCACCTTGTAGCGCCCGCGCTTGAATTCAATCGGAGCGATTTGCGCGCGGGTCTCGGCCTGAACCCGGCGAAGCCCCGCAAACCAAGTCCCCGCACCCAGATCCAAAAGCGCCCGATCCAAGGGTTCCTGCTTGTTGATCCGATTGTACTGCTCGATCCCACCAAGTCCCTGATCCCAGAGTTTTCCAAAACGAGATTCCTGCCACGCCGGAGAGGCATCCGAGCGCACCACCTTCAGATTCAGGTCCAGCTTCTGGGTGAGCTCGTCCACGAAGCGGTAGGTCTCGGGAAATAGGTAGCCGGTGTCGATGAGGACAACGGGGATCTTCGGAATCAGCCGATTCACTAGATGCAGCATTACCGCACCCTGGGCGCCAAAACTTGAGGTGAGCACATGGGCCCCGGGCAGAAGTTCCTGCGCATGTTCGACGCGCTGTTCGGCCGAGAATGACTCGAAGGCCTCGTTGATTTTCTGCAACGCGTCCTCGGAGGTGGGCTCGCCGCCTCCCGTCAACCATTGAGTGAACGTGAATCTCAACGCCATGCTCCTCACGAGACGCGCGCCGCAGGGCGCTCACCGAGCAACAATGATAGCCCACGACCCGCGGGTGCCTTAGTCTTGGAGTTGATGAGCTCATAACCAACGCATAGCACTGCGGCGGCCCGCGAATCCTATAGTGGGCCCATGATCGATCTGGGTCAGGCGCTATCCGGCTTTGTGGTAGGGACGATCGTGGGTTTCACGGGCGTGGGGGGCGGCTCGCTCATGACGCCCATACTGGTATTGCTGTTTGGCATTCATCCGGCCACGGCCGTGGGCACGGACCTGCTGCATGCGGCCATTACCAAGGCTGGCGGAACCTATGTCCACGCCCGGAGGGGTCGTGTCGATTGGCGAATCACCGGCCTACTGGCAACCGGCAGCCTCCCCGCCGCGGTGATCACCCTGACCGCCTTGCACTCCGTCATTACCGGGATGGGCGGGTCGAAGATCATCCCCATCACACTCGGAATAGCCCTTCTCCTCACCGCTGCCGCACTCGCGATGCGCGGCACTCTGCGCAGCTTCGCGCAATCTACATCGGCAGCCACTTCGCCGGCCACGTCCCAGAAAAAATCCTGCGTTCCTTCCTGGCCGCCATGCTGACGCTTGTCGGCGCGCGCATGATCGTCTCCTAGTTCGCGACCGCTCGCTGGCTCACGGGCCAAAAAAGTGTAGGCTAGATATCGTGATGTACCCGACCTCACACAATCGCAGCCGCACACTCGCCAAGTGCCTGGTCCTGTCAGTTCTGGTGAGTGGCGCCTCCCTGTCGCAGGTTCAGATTTTCCATGGCGCGCCGGCCTCGGCCAAGACCGAGAGG
The DNA here is from genome assembly GCA_963756845.1 of uncultured Gammaproteobacteria bacterium. Taxonomy (GTDB): domain Bacteria; phylum Pseudomonadota; class Gammaproteobacteria; order Steroidobacterales; family Steroidobacteraceae; genus Bog-1198. Next base: position 94,082 of record CAVWPD010000001.1, read on the forward strand.
AATCCTTACCAGGGTCAAAACGCAGCCTCGGGCAAGTCGGCGTTTCAGCTCCATTGCGCATCCTGCCATGGCCCCTCGGGCGAGGGTTCGGGGAACATCCCTTCTTTGGCCAGTGGCGCGGCGCAAGGGGCCAGTGATGGCGAACTCTTTTGGTACATCACCAGGGGTGACCTCAACAATGGCATGCCGGCCTGGCAAGCGTTGCCGGAAAAGCAGCGCTGGGAAATCGTCAACTATGTTCGAATCCTTGGCGCTGCCAAACCGGGCTCTCCGCGGGTCCCCATGTCATCGGACGACGCGGTGAGCGTTGGAATCAGCGCGTCCCCACCCAAGACTCCATTTACCGATTACCGTTTCGAGAAGCCTGGAATGATTCGCAAGATCACTCTGGAGGATTTGCCCCCTCCCCTCGCAACGACTTCGGCCGGCAACTCACCGCAGGTGGTGGCGCGCCCCGAGACTGCCTGGCCAAGGGTTCCTGCGGGATTCAAGGTTGAGCTATACGCAACCGGCCTCGATCAGCCGCGGCTTATCCGGACTGCGCCGAATGGGGATTTTTTCGTCGCGGAAAGCAGATTGGGCGAAATCCATGTGTTCCGCGGTATGACAGCGGCAGGCAAGCCGGAACAGTCAGCCACATTCGCCACCGGTCTGAAGCGGCCCTTCGGGATCAACTTCTATCCGCCGGGAGCCCATCCTCGATGGGTGTATGTCGGCAACACCGATTCGCTGGTGCGCTTTCCTTATATGAACGGCGATCTGCAAGCACGCGGTCCGGCCGAACATATCGCAGAGCTGCCCAGCGGCGCGGGTCATTGGACTCGGGACATTCAATTCTCGCCCGACGGTAAAAAAATGTTTGTCTCGGTTGGTTCGGCCTCGAACATCGATGACCCCGATGCGACCCCCGCAGAGAAGGACCGCGCCGATGTCTTGGAATTCGATCCCGATGGTTCGGCAAAGCGTGTGTACGCCTACGGCATACGGAATTGTGTCGGGCTGGCGATTCAGTCAAAGACAGGGGCACTGTGGTGTTCGGTCAATGAGCGTGATGGGCTGGGTGACAACTTGGTTCCCGATTACATTACGCGTGTGCGGGAAGGAGGCTTCTACGGTTGGCCTTGGTGGTACATGGGCCCGCATCAAGATCCTCGCCACGAAGGGAAGCATCCTGAACTGAAGGAGAAAGTGATAACGCCCGATGTCATCCTCAATCCGCACAATGCGTCGCTGCAACTGACATTCTATGAGGGCCAGCAATTCCCGGCCGAATATCAAGGCGACCTATTCGCCGCCGAGCATGGCTCCTGGAATCGATCCGTGCGCGTCGGCTATGAACTCATCCGTGTGCCCATCGACAAATCAGGAAACGCAACCGGCGCGTATCAGGACTTCATGACCGGTTTCGTGGTGGATAACGGGCATGTGTGGGGAAGGCCGGTGGGGGTCACGGTTGCACCCGACGGTTCGCTGCTGGTGACTGACGACGGATCAAAGTCCATCTGGCGGATTAGCTATTCTGGGGCGAAGGCTGCGCCCACCGACGCGACTCCCCGGTAAGCCCAACGGCTCCTGAAACGATGTTTTGGCGCCGACTTAAAAGACGCGGTCATGCCTGATCCTCTCCCGGCAGGCAGTGCCTTTCGTTATCGGGCATTCACCGTCATTTGGATCGCCACGGTGGTCTCGAACATCGGCGGCTGGATATCCGGTGTCGCTTCCGGCTGGCTGATGACAAGCCTTGATCCCAATGCGTTCATCGTCTCGATGGTGCAGGTCGCAAACAGCCTGCCGATGTTTCTATTTGCGATTCCAGCGGGCGCCCTGGCGGATATTGTGAACGAGCGGCGCTTTTTGATCGTCGGCGAGTGGGGCATCACCCTCGTGTCGGCGGTGTTTGCCGCGCTCGTCTGGCTGCAACTCATTACGCCCGGCAGTTTGCTGCTGTTCACCTTTATCGCGGCCATAGGCTCGGCGTTGACCGCACCTGCTTGGCAGTCGGTGGTGTCGCAGTTGGTGCCGAAATCAGATTTGCCGGCGGCCGTTGCTGCCAACAGCGTGGGTATCAACGTGAGCCGTGCGATCGGCCCCGCGCTCGGCGGACTTATCGTCGGGGCACTGGGCATTGCGGCGCCTTTCTGGTTCGACGCCTTTAGCAACATCGGGGTTATCGCGGCGCTTGTTTGGTGGCGTGCACCCAAGAAAAGCCGCTCCGCCCTGCCGCCTGAGCCTCTCGTTGGCGCAATACGCACCGGGCTTCGTTATGCCCGATACAATCCTCACCTTCGAGCCACTCTGATTCGCACGACTGCATTCTTCATCTTTGCCAGTGCGTACTGGGCACTTCTGCCGTTGGTCGCTCGCCATCAGATCCTTGGGGGTCCCGCGCTGTACGGCATACTGCTCGGCACCATTGGCGCCTCGGCGGTGGGCGGGGCATTCTTGTTGCGCCGCCTGCGGGAAAAGCTGGGAGCGGATTGGCTCGTCGCCGCTGCGAGTCTCGGCACCGCGATGGCAACGGCGCTGTTTGCTCTAGCCCACCAACCCGCGACCGCCGTTATTGGCAGTCTCGTTGCGGGCGCATCCTGGATCGCTGCGGTGGCCAGTCTGAACGTTTCGGCGCAGGTCGCATTACCCGAATGGGTTCGCGGCCGTGGTCTGGCCATGTACGTGACCGTGATGTTTGGTGCACTCAGCATCGGCAGCGCGATTTGGGGCGAACTTGCCGTTGTGGCGGGATTGCCGGCGGCTCTGCTTCTCGCTGCGGCGGGCGCGGCAATTGCAATTCCCCTGACCTGGCGTTGGAAGTTGCAGACCGGCGCGAACGTTGATTTCTCGCCCTCTCTGCAGTGGCCTGATCCGATCACGACTCACGCCATCGAAGCGGACAGGGGCCCGGTTCTGGTCACGGTGGAATATCGTATTGATCCGAAGAATCGTAACGCGTTTCTCAAGGCGCTCGGCGAGAATTCGCGCGAGCGGCGCCGAGACGGCGCTTACGACTGGGGCATTTTCGAGGACCCGGCCGACGAGGGCCGCTTCATTGAGACCTTTCTGACGGATTCTTGGCTAGAACATCTGCGGCTGCACCAGCGCGTGACCAAGGCCGATCAGATTTCCCAGCAGGCTGTGCGTCGTTTTCAGATCGGCGCCGGCCCAAAGACCACACACCTGATCAGCGCTCAGCCGACACCCAAATGATGGCAGCGTACGCTATCGCACAGACTGAAGAATGCTCGGCGTGCAGATTTGCCCAATGGATCCTGCCGCATCCGAGCCTCTTGAATCCTGCGCAGCGCCGGGCGTCTCCAAGGATACCGTGGCGAGGTTTCAGACCGCGTCACTGTGGAGGGCCCGGTGGCAGCTGATCAACTCATTCCTACCCTACGCGTTGCTTTGGTTTGCGATGGTTCGCGCACTGGTCGCTTCCTATTGGGCGATGCTGCCGATAGCGATTCTCGCCGCCGGGTTTCTGGTACGGATCTTCATCATTTTTCACGACTGCGGCCACGGGTCGTTCTTTAAAGCCAGACGAGCCAACAATACGACGGGCGTCATCGCGGGTTTGCTGCTTCTGACGCCTTATCGACACTGGCGTTGGCAGCACGCCTTACACCATGGGACGGCGGGCGATCTGGATCGCCGCGGCTCCGGGGACATTTGGACGCTGACTGTCCAGGAATATCTCAACAGCAGCCGCTGGCGGCGAATGGCTTATCGGCTGGCGCGCAACCCCTTCGTGCTTTTTTCGATCGCACCGCTCTATGTCTTTGTGATACATCATCGATTTGCGGCATCCACGGCGCCGACGCGGGAACGGCGCTCGGTGCATCGCACCAACCTGGCGTTGCTCGGGATCACGCTGGGAATGAGTGCGGTCATTGGGCTGAAATCGTTTTTATTGATTCAGCTGACCGTCTCGGCATTGGCGGGGGCGCTGGGTCTGTGGCTGTTTTATGTGCAGCATCAATTCGAGGGCGCGTTCTGGTCGCGCTCCGCCGATTGGAATTACGCGGCCGCGGCGCTGCGCGGCAGTTCATTCTACAAGCTGCCGCGCATCCTCCAATGGTTCACCGGCAATATTGGCTTTCACCATATTCATCACTTGAGCCCGCGCATCCCGAACTATCATCTTCAGAAATGTCATGAGGCTGACGCCTTCTTCGGTACGATCAAGCCGGTCACGCTGTTGGCGAGCCTCAAATTCCTCACCTTTCGTCTGTGGGACGAGCAGCGCAACAGGTTCGTGAGTTTTCGCCAGCTAAGGATTCTCCCGCTCGTCGCATCATCGGGCTAGGCGGCGGGCAAATGCAGCAGCCCGGACATGACCTGCACCGCGCGGCCGCAGATGTGAACGGCCGCAAGCCGGCCTTCGCGTTTTTCGGTGCGTCCCAGCAGCAGGCTGGGCCGCCCCATCTCCAGGCCTTGCTCAATGCGCCAATGCGTTTCGGCATCGCGCTCGGATCGCAGCGCGGCGAGCAGTGAGATCGTCGCGGCGGCCGCGCTGCCGGTGGCCGGGTCCTCAACGATGCCATCGAGGGGCGAGAACATACGGGCATGCAGCTCTTCGGCCACCGCGCCGCGGCAATAGCTGAATATGGCATCCGTGCCGACGGCCGGCAGCACCCGCTCGTGACTCGGCGTGCTCGGCTTGGCGCGCCGCAATGCGTCCCGGGACTTAAGTTCCGTGACCAGGAACGCGAGCCCCACCGAGAGGACCTGCGGCGGATGGCTCGCCAGATTGATATCGCTCACCGATAGCGACAGACATTCGGCGGCATCGGCAGCCGACACCGATGATCCGATGGCCAAGGGTTCCGGTGCGGTCAGTTCGGCGCCGACGATGCGGTCGCCTTCGCGAAGCAGGCGCAGCGGCACCAGCCCCGCCGCTTCCTCAAATATGAAATGTTGGAGCGCCGGCCCGCCACTGGCTTCCCGATGACGGGCGAGTACGACGGCCGTACCCACGTTGGGATGTCCCGCGAAAGGCACTTCCGTGCGCGGGGTGAATATGCGGATGTGGGCGGTATGACGAGGCGCGCGCGGCGGCAGTACGAAGGTCGTCTCCGCATAATTGAATTCTGCGGCGATTGCCTGCATCTGCGGCGCAGTAAGACCTTCCGCATCGAGGACTACGGCCAGCGGATTGCCGCCAAAGACCCGATCGGTGAAGACATCGACAGTCACGTAGCGCCGTTGCATGGAAAAACCGCCTCGCAAACCTCAAAGGTGCCGCTCAAAATAAGCGTCCGCCGCGTTAAATAGCATGATCCACGACGCGTAGCGCGCGAGGTCGTGGATCTCGTTGGGAATGATAATGACGTCATGCTCAATATGATGCGAATTCAAGGCCTCGATCAGCTCGGAGGCTTGCTGAGAGGGAACATTTCTATCATCGTCCGCTTGAACGAGCAGGACGGGCGAATGCCACTGATTGATCGTTGCGATGGGTGAGGACTCAACGGCACGACGCGTCGCTTCCGCGCCATCGATGGGCGCGCCTAGATCCGACAAAAACGTGGCCCAGTTATAGACGCCGGCATAATCCACGCCTGCCGCGATATCGTCGGATGCGCGCGCCAGACCCAACGCGGTCATCAAGCCCCCGTAACTCGCGCCCCAGATGCCCAGTTTGCGCGGATCGACGTCCGTGCGGCCCTTCAAGTACGTGATCGCGCCGAGCAGGTCATTCAATTCGCTACCGCCATTGGGTCCGAAGTTCTCGGCTTCACGATAGTCGAGCCCATAGCCAATCCCGCCTCGGTAATTGACCGAGAGCACGATATAGCCCTTGGCGACAAAGTACTGATTGAGCGCGTACATCCAGTTGTAGGCGCTCATCGGATGAAATCCCAGCAGCATTTGCCGTTGCGGTCCGCCATGGAAAAACATAATCGTTGGATGCGGTTTTGAATCCCCGCCTTTGCCCGGAAGAAACAGCTGGGCGTGAACTTCATGCCCGTCCTTGGCCGAAAAGGACACGGTCTGCGGCGTGACGAGCTTTGAGGAAGGGAAGGAGGTTGGAACGACTTCCGGCGCAAGGCCTCGCCAGTTGCCGCCTGCGTCCCATCGGACCGGCTGCAACGGTTTGGTGGCCTCGCTTTGTAGCGCGAAGACAGTGCCGTCTGAGGTGATTTGTGGGTAATCCTCCAGCGCGTGGGTGCGAGCCGTGAGCACGGCTTGACCGCGATCCGGATCGACACGCCAGATATGCATGACATCGTTACTGTCTTGATTCGAGGAGAAGACCAATCGCCCGCGGTCTTGGCTGAGCGCCATGTGGAACACTTCAAACTTGCCGTTAGTCAGCGCTCGAATTGCCCCTCCGTGGACCGGTGTCGCATAGAGTTGGAGCCAGCCGGTCTTTTCCCAAGGAAATACCAACTGCTCCCCCAGCGTCCAAAATAAATTCTGGGATGACAGCGTGGAATGAAAAACGCTGCCCGCGCCGGCCTCAGCGATCCAGACGCGCCGGCCCTGCCCCGTCGCCGTATCCGCCACCCAAATCGACCAGGGTTGGCCGACTCTTTGGGTCACGATTTGCGGATTCTTCTCGGATGGAATGCGAATGAACGCAATCTGAGATCCATTCGGAGAAAATACCGGGGAGCTGTCATTATCAAGGCTGGGATTCATCCATATAATTTTTTTGCCCCCGATCTCGTAGATACCAACCAGTGCGTGACTGCCTCGATTGCTGACGAAGGCGAGCCGCTTTCCGTCAGGCGACCAAGTCATCGCGGCGATCTGGCCTTGATCGACGATCAATGCGTGCGGGGCTGTCTCGCCAGCGTCCGCGGTCAGAATTCTTCCCTTCTCGATAAACACCAATTGGCTGCCGTCGGGGGAGAAGGTCGCTGAGTGGCCGACACCCACCTTGTGCGCTGTGCCGGTGGAGGCCGATACAACCCATATCTCTCGCGGCGTTGGACCATCCGGGGAACTGTCCACATTCGCTGGCGCGTCGTTCTCGAGCGCTTCGCCGCGCGTAAAGGCGATTCGCTGCGCATCGGGGGACCAGGCCAGTTCGCCAATGTCGAACCCATCGTCCTTGGTGAAGGAGGTCAATGGGCGGGCTTTCGATCCTGCGGCAGAATCGGCGATCCAGATGTTTCGCACGCCCTTGGCGTCGAACACCCACGCCACCGAATTTCCCGCCGGCGCGGCGCTAAGATCCGAGGGATACGGCGCCTGCATCACCTCGTCGATCGTAAAGGAGGCGGGATGGGCGGCGGCGGTATGCGCGTGCAAAAGAAGCGCGGCCCCGAGCGCGCCGAAGAATTTAGCCATTACCGGGCGAGGATCGATCGAGTGCTTTTTCATCTGATTCTCTTTGGGGGCGTAGGTTCGAAGTTCGCTAGCGTGAATCGCCGGCGGCAGTGGCCACATCAACCACAATCGCTGAGGGATACTCTGGTGTATGAAATACGGAATGGGTCTGCGCCTTGAATTCGGCGCGAGTCGCTTTGAAGATGCTAGCTTGAAATGTCTGCGGATTCCGATCGATCAGCGGAAACCAGGTACTTTGCAGCTGCACGGCGATTCGGTGCCCCTTCTTGAAGACATGCGATGCCGAATGCATATCAATCCGATAGGCGAGCACCTGATTGGGCGCAAGCGGCGCCGGATGTTCAAAACTTGAACGGAAGCGTCCGCGAAATACTTCATCAGCGATGATCAGTTGCCGGCCCCGCAGTTCCTTCGGCGTCGCTTCGTCTGAGGGATAGACATCAATCATTTTGACGATCCAATCCGCATCGCTCCCCGTCGTACTCGCATAGAGCTTCGCCGCGACATTGCCGCGAATAATAACTTCGTTTTGCAAAGGCGGCGTTTGCCACGTCAGTACATCGGATCGTTTTGCAAATGGCGCCTGGTCGTCGGCGAGCCATAGCTTCCAGGTCGAGTTATTGGCCTCGGTCGCCACGATAGGCCGCTCTCGATAGGGCACCGGATTCGCAGGATCGGAAACAAACTGATCCCTGGGACTATCGGCGGTGATGGGCGGCTCAAAGGAAAGGAGCCCATTCGCGCGCAGATACAGGCGCTGTGAACCGATACCATCCTTGGGTGGCCAAGCGCTGTAGCGTCGCCACTCATTGCTCCCGGTCTCGAAAATCAGCGCTCCAGGCTGATCGAGGCTTCCCTCGCCCTTGAGCCAGTACTTAAACCAAGGGGTTTCGACCTTTCCGCGAAAGTAAATTGAGGTCTCGGACCCAAGGTCGAAGGGTCCATAGGTACGCCCGTCCGTTCTTGCCCAGCCGCCATGATTCCAGGGTCCGACAACGAGGAAATCTCGGCCGTGAATGTCACCGCGCTTTTGGGCTTGATAGATCTTCAAAGGACCGTAAAAGTCCTCTTGATCCCACCAGCCCGCCACAATGAGATTCGGAATTTTGACTCGCGCGGGCATCTGCGCGGAGGTGATGCCGGCGCGCCAAAAGGCGTCATAGTTCGGATGCGCCACAAAGTTCTGCCAGGTGGGTAGGGTCTGTCCCAACGTCCTCTTATCCAGCGTCGCAAGCCCATCCTGGCGTAGATACCAGGAGTAGGGGTCCTCGTTTCCAAAATCGAATGCTTTGAGCGTGCGGCCGTCCGTTTCCAGTGCCGCGGCATATTCCCAACCGTAGTCCAATCGGAAAGCGCCGTTGTGATGAAAGTCATCTCCCAGAAACATATCTTCGGGAGAGGCCTGTACGGAAATCGCCTTTAGCGCCGGATGGGGGTTGATGGTCGATAGCGCCGTTGTCCAGCCCCCATAGGAAACGCCGAATATGCCCACGTGGCCGTTGTTGCCGGGCACCTTTGCGAGCAGCCAGTCGATGCTGTCGAAAGTATCTGTGGACTCATCCACACCGCCGGCCGTGGCTCGGGGACGCAACATCACGAAGTCGCCCTCGGAACCAAACCGCCCGCGAATATCCTCGAGGACAAAAATGAATCCTTCCTGGGCGAGCTCCTTGTATTCCGTATCAAATGAACGGGCAACTCTGTCGAGGTCGAATCCGTACGGGGAGCGTTGCATGAGAATCGGTAACTTCCCGCTGAGCGAGCGAGGTCTCCAAACCTCGGCATGCAGCCGGACCCCGTCCCGCATCGGGATCATCAGGTCCTCTTCGATGTAGTCCCCCATCAAAGAACCGGCTGTTGGCTGCGGTGTATCGAGGGCGGCCGCGAACGACGAGCCATGCAAGGCACAGGCGAGTGCCGCGAGAAACATCGGGTGATTTGACCAGCGTGAAATGGGTGAAAACCTCGCCAACGGTTCGAAGGGCCACTCGCGATCGATCACAAGAAGTCAAAACGAAGAATTATCCTCCCTATAGAGAATATGTGTCAAACTAGAGCAAAGCCGTACTGGGCGTTGGATCCAATGTCTTGGCCGATCTTCCCACGGGGTCCGCGTGCCGGGTCATAGCGAAAATCTCAGCATCGTCGGTTTCCTGGCCCTGAACCTCTCGGTGAGTTCGCTGTTCTGGGGCCTCATTATTAGCACAGGCCACGTTGGCGCCGGCGCCGGCCTGTACGTGTCGGGCTTGATGTGGGCTCCGGCAACGGCAGCCTTCCTGATGGTTTATTGGAGGCACCAGCCTTTACGCAGTCTCGGTCTCGCCGCGTTTGGGGGCCGCTACGCGCTCGGCGCCTACCTGATCCCCTTGGCGTATACGTTGATCGCCTACGCCGCTCACCGGCGCTCGTGGTGATCTTACTCGCTACGTCGTCGGCGAATTTGGCGTAGCAGTCCCGAGCGTCATTTTGCTTTTCGCCCTGCTCTTTTGGGCACAGCGGAAAAGGGTGAACGGACTGGCTATCACCGATGGAGGGCGACGATAAATGAAGCGGCAGCTATTCCTTCTCGCCTGTTTGGCGTGTGCATTCTTAAAGCCGCTCGCCGGCGCGGCCGAATCCCCAGCGACCGCGACACCGATCTTGACCAAGGCGGACGCGGATAGCTGGCTGGATGGATTTTTATCCTACGCCCTGGATAGCGCCGATGTTGCGGGTGCTGTCGTGGTGATCGTCAAAGATGGCGCCGTTTTGACGGAAAAAGGCTTCGGCTATGCGGACGTCGCTGCGCGGCGCCGTGTCGATCCGCGCACGACCTTATTTCGGCCGGGATCCACCTCGAAGCTGTTTACTTGGACCGCGGTCATGCAGCAGGTTGAACTGGGAAAGATCGATCTCGATCGGGACGTGAACGAGTATCTGGATTTCAAAATACCGGCGTATCAGGGTCGGCCCATCACGATGCGCAACATCATGACCCACACGGCTGGTTTCGAAGACGCGTATGAGGGACTGATCGTGAACGCCGATCGAGTGCCGCGGCTTGAATCGGTGGTGAAGGCGTGGATTCCCGAGCGAATCTTCGCGCCGGGAACGACCCCTGCCTACTCCAATTATGCGACCACGCTCGCGGGCTATATTGTCCAGCGAGTCTCGGGCGAGGCATTCGATGAATACATCGCGCGCCATATCTTCCGGCCGCTGGGCATGACGCATTCGACCTTTAGCGAGCCGCTTCCCCCGAGCCTCGCGCCCGACATGTCCGCAGGCTACGCGCTGGCCTCGCACTCGCCCAAGCCATTCGAAATGTTCAGTGTTCGCCCCGCCGGCAGCGCCACCGTGAGCGCCGATGACATGGCTCGCTTCATGCTCGCTCACTTGGACGAGGCACAGGGTGCTCTGCTCAAGCCCGAGACGGCGCGGCAAATGCATCAATCTCCCCTGACGATACTGCCGCCGCTTGACCGCATGGATCTTGGCTTCTACGAGCAGAATCTCAACGGGTTTAACATCATTGGTCATGGCGGCGACACGCAGTGGTTTCACAGTTATCTGTGGCTGCTGCCCGAACAAAAGGTTGGCATCTTCTATTCTCAGAATAGCGCCGGCCGAGGCTTCGCATCCTTGACGATCCGGGAAGCATTGATCCGACGCTTCATGGATCGCTATTTTCCGGCGTCGACAAATGGCACGGCACACTTTAAAGGCCGCCCCAATGAAGCGGCGGCGGTCGCCGGAACCTACCTCGCCTCCAGACGCTCGGAATCAGGACTTAGGCGGGCGCTTAATTTCTTCAGCCAACTTCATGTCACGGCGGATGCCAAGGGCGGACTTCGCGCGGACGGATTGGAATTTCAGGGGATCAATGGCGCCCCCCGCGACTCCGTGCAGGTAGCTCCCTATGTGTGGCAAGAGCGCGATGGCAATGAGCGCCTCGCTGCGCAGGTGCAAAACGGCCGGGTAACACGAATTTCGGTGGACTCTGTTTCGCCCTTTACCGTATTCGAGCGGGTACCGTGGTACTCATCCACGGCGTGGCTGCGGACCGCGACCATCCTCAGTCTGCTATCGATCCTGGCGATGCTGCTCTCTTTTCCTGTGAACTGGCTCGCCCGTAGGTACTACGGAGCGAGCCGGCGGCTGATTGAGGGTGAGCGGCGCGCTTACCGACTCACAGGAGCCTTGGCGCTGGCGGCGCTCCTCATCGTGGTCCTGTGGTTGTCAATTCTGCTGACCTTGAGATTCCAGCCGCTCAGCCCGTTAGTTTATTTGCTGCAGTTTTTGACCATTGTCGTTCTGCCGCTGCTCTGCCTCGTGAGCGCGCGGTTTTTTTGGATCGGGTATCGAGCCCGCCGCGGGATTTCCGGTCTTCTGTTGCGTGGAATATTCTTTTCGGCGTCCTTATGCATTCTCTGGGTGGCGTTCATCTTCAATCTCACCCATATCGGACTTCACTATTAAGTGGTCGTAGCCTCGTTTTCCGCCAAGCTGATCAAATCGCCCGCGAGGTTTGGATCTTCGCTGGAGCACACTGCAAGGACCAGCGCGCTCTCGCAATCCTTTGCCACATAGGCATGGCCCATGGTGCTGTCGAGATAAACTCCCTGCCCCGCCGAGAGAGTGATCGAGGTATAAAATTGCAAATGAACCTCAACGGTTCCTTCGAGAACGTAAATAAATTCCTCCCCTTGGTGGCGAACCGGTTCGCCAAATTCCTCAATACTGTGGGCTCGAATGCGAGTGATGATGGGCACCATGCGCTTTTCGCGAAGATCGGCACACAGATATTCATAGTCATAATTTGGTGTAGAGACCTGAATAGAGTTATCGGCGGTCGTCAAACTCCTGCGCGCCGTAACTGGCGGGGGCGAACCTGTGGTACGGGTTTCTGCGTGGGCCAGGAAATCGGTCATCGTGAGCCCAAGGCGTGAGGTGAACTGCTGCAGTTTGTCGTAGGTCAGTGAGCCCTTATTGGCCTCCACTTTTCCCAGGGTCGAGAGCGGGATGCCGACCTTTTCGCTCAATTGGCGCAACGTCCAGCCCTTCTGCTGGCGCAGGAGCTTGATGAGGCCGCCTAACGTGCTGTTCTGAGTAGACATTGTGCACACGCCCTTGGAATGACTAACGATGAAATCATAGGTCATTTTGTTGCCCATCGTCCGGATAGGAGACGATTTCTCTGGATGGGTCGTCACGCGGCACCCAAATTATAGAGCCGCGCCGCAGTATTATCGGTGTTTGACTGCCGCTGAAACCGAGGTTCGCATGGCCGACTCCCAAGGTGAGTCCCGCCGCCGCTTTGTCCTCGGCGCGTCGGCCACGGTGGCGATGAGTGCAGCACCGGGGGCACTTTCCAGGGGATCGCCGGACGGCGATTCTAGCCGGCTCCTGAAGCTGAGCGCGGGTGAGGCAGTGGCCGCCGTATCGCGAGGAGAGATCAGCGCCGAACGCTACGCGCAGGCGTTGCTCGCGCGCTGCGAGGCCTTGGGCGCGCTGAATGCCTTCATCACCCTCGAGCCCTCGCGGGTCCTGGAGGCGGCACGCGACTGCGATCGGGGGCGCCGGGCCGGCGCGAAGACCGGACCGCTGTTTGGCCTGCCGATACCGATCAAGGACAGCGTCAACACGCGCGACTATGCGACGACCGCAGGCACTCCGGCCCTGCGTGCTTTTCACCCCGCGCACGATGCGCCGGTGGTCGAGGCGCTGCGGGGCGCGGGCGCCATTGTTCTTGGCAAAACTAATCTGCACGAGTTGTCCTTCGGTTGGACGAGCGACAACCTCGCCTTCGGCGCCGTGCATAATCCCTACGATCCGAACCGCATTCCCGGCGGTAGCAGCGGCGGCACAGCCGCAGCAATTGCCGCGCACATGGCGCCGTTGGGAGTGGCGGAAGATACCCAAGGCTCGATCCGCGTTCCGGCGTCGCTGTGCGGGATTTGCGGCTTCAGGCCGACGACGGGTCGGTATTCGACGCTCGGATGCGTACCCATATCGCCGTTGTTCGATCAGATTGGGCCGCACGCTCGAACCGTGGCCGACCTTGCGCTGTTCGACTCGGTTGTTGCCCAGGATCCGCACGAGCGGGTGCCGGCACCCCTCAAGGGCGTACGCCTCGGCGTCGTACGCGACTATTGGTTCACGGGCCTGGACCCGGCAGTCGAGCGGGTGACCGATCTTGCGCTACAGCGGCTCAAGGCGGCGGGCGCCGAGATCATTGAGACTTCAATGCCGGGGCTTCAGTCGCTGATCGATCTGACCACCGACGCGGTTCAGTTGCATGATGTTCGCATCTCACTCGCACGCTATCTGAAGACCTACGCCACCGGTGTGTCCTTGGAAAGCCTCATCGCCCAATCGAGTGCCGATATTCAAGAGACTTTCCGCGACTACGTGATGCCCGGCGCACCTCATTTCGTTTCCGAGGCCACATACGCGGCCGCACGCGACATTCACTTGCCGGCGCTGCGCCGCTTGTATCGGGATTACTTTGCGCGGACCGGCGTTGCCGCGGTCGTATTCCCCGCCACCATGATCGCGGCGCCACCCATCGGCGAGGATGTGACCGTGAGCATTCAAGGCCGCAGGGTGCCATTTGCCGCCGCCGTCGCGCGAAACATCACACCCGGCAGCACCGCCGGAATTCCCGGCCTGGTGCTGCCAGCGGGACTCACCGCCGCGGGGCTTCCCGTGGGAATCGAGTTCGATGCCCCAGCCCATGCGGATCGGCGCCTGCTGTCCCTTGGCGCCGGCCTCGAACAGGCATTAGGATCGATCCCTCCCCCGAACATCTAGAGTCGCCCATGCCGTTAGCCAGAATTGACATCAGCAAGGATGCGCCGGCAAAACTCGTCCACATCGTGAGCGAGGCGATTTACCGCGCGATGGTGGAAGTCGCCAATGTCCCGCTGCACGATAAGTTTCAAGTCGTCAACCGCCACGAGGTTGACGAAATCATCTACCCCGAAGAGGGATATCTCGGCCTGAAGTATTCCCGAGATCTCATCATCATTCAGGTCACCTGGGTTGCGGGTAGATCGACCGACGTTAAGAAGAAGTTCTTCCAGCAGATCGCCAGGGAGATACATGAGAAGGGTGGCATACGTAAGGAGGATGTCTGGATCAATCTGGTCGACACGGCCCGCGAGGACTGGTCCTTCGGCAATGGCGAGATGCAATACGGGCCGAAGTAATGCTCAACTACGGTACTGAAATCACCCCGCGTGCTGGCGGCGCGCGGTCGCTGTCTGCAGGGCAAAACTCATCATGCTGACGGACCCCAGCTCGATTCCGTCCACGAGGAAATCCAGCTGGTCATCGGCGCGCCGCAGCGCCAGCACATATAAAAGCGGCAGATAATGTTCCGGCGTTGGAATGCTGAGCGCTCCATCCTCGCCCAAAGCCTCCATGTTTGCGAGTGCTGCGTGATCATGTGCGATAAGCATGGCGCGCACGCGGTCATTGAACCGCGCCGCCCAGGCTAGCGCGACCGCCCCCTCAGCGCGCGTCGCAGCGCGCAGGTTGTGCACCACATTGCCGCTGCCGACAACGAGCACGCCTTCATCGCGCAAGGGCGCCAGGGACTGCGCCAGCGCATAGTGATAGGCCAGGGGCTGAGTACCATCGATGCTCAACTGCACCACGGGTATATCGGCCTGTGGATACACGTGTTTAAGAACCGACCAGGTACCGTGATCGAGGCCCCATTCGGTAGAGTCGGCATGAACCGGAAGGTTAGCGAGCAAGTCGATGACGCGCGCCGCCAGCGGTGCATCCCCGGGCGCGGGATACTCGACCTGGTAGAGGGCCTGCGGAAATCCGCCGAAGTCGTGAATGGTTTTCGGTCTTTGCATCGCCGTCACTGCGGTGCCGCGCGTATACCAATGAGCCGAGATGCACAGAATCTGCCGCGGCCGGGGCGCGCGGCGGCCAAAGTCTTCCCACGCTTGGGTGTAGCGATTGCTCTCCAGCGCATTCATCGGACTGCCGTGCCCGAAGAACACAGCGGGCAATCCTTCAATTGGCCTCTGACGTTGATTCATCGCAGAGCGCCTAGTTTACGCCACATTTCGCGAGCCCGGGAACGGACATTCCGGCATGATACGATCCCTCCATAGGCCCAACCTGATGCTACTTCCTCCGCGCTTTGGTCATTTTAATCTGACGGATCTGCGAGCACAGGGCGCTGCGATCGCACCGGGTATCGCGTCGACCTTGATCATTGCGCTCGCCGCGACGTATCTGTCGGACCACTATCACGCGCCGCCGGTCATTTTCGCACTGCTGCTCGGCATGGCACTCAACGAGCTGTCCTCCGAGGCGCGCTACCTTCCCGGCATCAATGTTTCCGCACGCGCGTTACTGCGCCTCAGTGTGGCGCTCCTCGGTTTACGCATTACCTTTGGCCAGATCGGCAGCCTCGGCTGGTGGACTGCCGCCATGGTCATCACCAGTGTTCCGCTCACCATTGGATTCGGCTGGGCGCTGGCCAAGCTTTTAAAGCTGGAGGGCCGATTTGGCATACTTTCCGGCGGCGCCGTCGGCATTTGCGGCGCGTCCGCTGCCATGGCGATTGCCGTTGCTTGGCCACGCAAGGATTCGGAGCGCGACACGGTGGTCGTCATTGCGTGTATCACCACCTACAGCACCATCGCCATGGTGCTCTACCCCGCCCTGTTGACGCATCTTCACTTCGATCCGCTGCAAACAGGCAGGTTTCTCGGCGGATCGATCCATGATGTCGCGCAGGTCGTGGCTGCCGCCTATGCCTCCTCGCCGCAGGCGGGGGATGCCGCCACCATCGTCAAACTCATGCGAGTGGCCATGCTACTGCCGGCGGTCCTGATTATTACGCTGATGGCGGCCAGAAAAGTTGGCCACACGGAACCGACGGCCGCCCGGGTCCCTGTCTTGCCGGGCTTTCTCCTCGCCTTTGTCGCGCTTGCCGCGCTCAATGGATTTCATATCATCTCAACATCCATCGCCGCGGCGCTGACCGAGCTATCAAAGTGGCTGCTGGTGATCTCCGTTGCGGCCCTCGGCATGAAGACCTCGCTGCGCGACATGGTGGCGGTCGGCTCGACCGCCATTGCCCTGATCGCGGCGGAAACCATTTTCCTCGCGCTGCTGATTCTGGCGTGGATCTGGCTGTGCAGTCCTCACCCCGGCAGCCTATGATTCCAACGATTCAAATCCTGGTGTTGCTATTGATCGTGATTGCCGCCGTCTCGCTGGCGGCGGCGCGCCTGAAAATTCCACCGGCGATACTCTTGGTGGTGACGGGCGTCATCCTCGCGCTTATCCCAGGGTTGCCCGTTGTGAAGCTCGCCCCGGAGTTAGTGCTGCTGCTCGTACTGCCGCCGCTCATCTATTCCTCAGCGGTGGCCATGAGCTGGCGCGAGTTTCGATTCAGTCTGCGGCCGATCTCCATGCTGGCCATCGGTTGCGTGCTGTTCACGACCGTTGCAATCGCCGCCGTGACGCATTGGTTGCTGGGCTTCTCGTGGCCCGTGGGTTTCGTGTTGGGCGCGATCGTATCGCCGCCGGATCCGGTAGCCCCGCTGTCCATTGCGCGCAGATTGCAGCTGCCGAAGCGGCTGCTTGTGATCCTCGAGGGAGAGGGTTTGGCGAATGATGCCAGTGCGCTGATTTTCTACCGCTTCGCGGTGGCTGCCGTCAGTGTCAGCGCGTATTCGTTTGGCGAAGCGGCCGGCGCGTTTGCCGCCATTATCTGCGGGGAGATCCTTTGGGGTATTGGTGTCGGCTGGCTCATGCTGCGCTTACGCCACTGGGTGCAGAACCCGCGCATCGAGGTCATGCTCTCGATTCTGACCCCGTTTGTCGCCTACTGGCCGCCCCAGCACCTGGGCGGTTCCGGG
Organism: uncultured Gammaproteobacteria bacterium; assembly: GCA_963756845.1. Lineage (GTDB taxonomy): Bacteria > Pseudomonadota > Gammaproteobacteria > Steroidobacterales > Steroidobacteraceae > Bog-1198. The sequence continues at coordinate 111,247 of CAVWPD010000001.1, forward strand.
GTACTCGCCACCGTCACCGCGGGCCTGTACATCAGTTGGAATGGACTCAGGCTGATCAGCGCAGCGACGCGACTGCAGGGCATTTTCTTTTGGGATTTTTTGATTTACGTCACTGAAGGCTTCGTGTTCCTGATCACCGGCCTGCAGGCGCGCACGTTGATTGCCGGCATCCATGGCGATTCGCTGACGGATTTGGGAGTTTCCGCCGCGGTGGTCTGCGCGGTGGTGATCTTGGCCCGCTTTGTGTGGATGTTTCCTGCGACTTACCTGCCCCGTTGGCTGATTCCTTCGGTCGCGCGCGCCGATCCGGCACCTCCCTGGCAATGGCCCTTTGCGCTGGCCTTTACCGGTGTGCGCGGCATCGTCTCGCTGGCGGCGGCGCTGGCAATCCCCTTGACAACCCTGAGCGGGGACAGCTTTCCCGATCGAGACCGAATTCTATTTCTGACCTTTGCGGTGATCCTGGTAACGCTGGTGGGCCAGGGGTTGCTGATGCCCGCCGTCATCCGCGCCTTGGGGCTAGCCAACACAGGCCGCCGGGAGCGTCATGCCGAAAGAATCGAGGAATTTGCGGCACGCCGCAGCGCCCTCGAGGCGGCAAGCCAGCGTCTCGACGCATTGGCGAAGGAGCGCGATTTGCCGCAAGAGATTTTGCAGCCGCTGCGCGCGCGGCAGCGCGAGGAGCTAAAAGCGATCGAGCGGCGCGATGCCGATGCGCCCAGAGCGCCCGATGCGCGGCACGATGAAATCGAGTTTTTGTTGATCGAGGCGGAGCGGCGGCAGATCAATGATTTGTATCGGCTCGGCAAGCTGAAGGACGAGGCGAGGCGCCGGATCGAACGGGAGCTCGACCTGCGCGAGGCGCAGCTGAGTAACGCGCAGGCCGAGGAATAATCCGGCGCGGCTCAGGCGTCAGGATCCAGGCCCTGATCCGCGATCGCGACGCGGCGAATCTCCGCCGGTAAGTCGAACGAGCGGCAGGCGATCAGATAGATCAGCGTCGACACTGGTAGGCCCACCAGGATGGCGATATCGGCGCCGCCGAGGGCTTCGGCCACGGGGCCGCGGTACAGTCCGGTACTGAAGAACGGAATCATCGCGATAAAACCGCCGAAATAGGCCGCGAGCCCGCGCCAGTTCCAACGCCCATACATCCCATGGGGATTGAAGATCTCCCGCACCGAGTAGTGACCGCGGCGCACGTAGTAAAAGTCGACGAGATTGATCGCGGTCCACGGCGCGAACAGGTACAGCAAAATTGCCAAAAACTCGCCGAACTGTGCCGCAAAGTGCGGCGAGGAGGCCAGCGCGATCAAGGAGGAGGCGACCAGCAGTCCTACGAGGGTGAGCAGCCGCTGCGCGACGCTCGGCGTCAAGGGACGGATCGAATCCGCCACGCTGAGAAGCGTCAGGGAGGCGCTGTAGAAATTCAAGGTGGTGATGGTCACGAGGCCGAGCAGCGACGCCACCAGAAACGGACTGCCCGATCCCGGCAGTATCGCGTCCGCGGCCGCCTTGAGCGCCGCGGACAACTCGAGCGTCGGGAACATCGCCGCGGCAACCGTACCAATCAACATGGCCCAGGCGCCGCCGATGAACGCGCCGACGTAAGTCCACCAGAAGGAAGCGCGTACCCCAACGCTGCGCGGCAGGTAGCGCGAGTAGTCGGAGACATAGATAGACCAGGAGACTTGATACGCCGCCGCCGCCAGCAGCTGCGTCAGGAACGGGATCATTTGAAAGCGGTGCAGATCGAGCTGTTCGGCAGCGAAGTGCACGCGCGTGACGGCGGCCGTCATCACCGCGAACACAATGAGCAACGCGACGGCCAGCCAGCGCTGCGCCTTGTGAATCAAGTCGTACCCCAGGACCGCCAGCACCGTGGCGATCACACCGACTGCCACCATGGTCAGGGACCGATTCCAGCCGACCAGGGTCATGACCGTATCCGCCGCCAGCACCTGATTGAAGGCGTTGTAGCCGACGAAGGTGATGAGGGCAACGCACCACACCAGCAGCGCGCCCAAGTAGCCGAATTGGGGCCGCGACTGGATCATCTGCGGCAGCCCGAGCTGCGGGCCCTGCGCCGAATGAAACGCCATGAAAAACGTGCCGAAGGCGCAGCCCAGCAGCACGGCGATCGTCATCCAGATGAAATTGCCGCCGAGAGCGATCCCCACGAAGCCGGTCGCGATAGTGGCCAAGTGCGCATCGCCGGTGAACCAAACCGGCCACAGATGCCACAGCTTGCCGTGGCGCTCCCGGATCGGGACATAATCGATCGATCGCTGCTCGATGAGCGGACTCTTGGACACTGTTTCCCCTTGGGGCAGTCCCGGCAAGATACAGCCGGCTCCGGCCCTGTTTTTCCCGATTGTAGCCTATGGGGGGGCGGCAAGGCGCCAGGCATGCAAAGTTGCTCCGGCCCGGTTTAAATATTATGATCAATATAATAAAACCACCGATTGGCATCCTTCTGTCTGCTTAAGGACCCCCTATGAATCAAGACGTCATCATTTCCTGCGCAGTCACCGGTGATGACACCAAGGTGACCAAGAGCCCGCATTGCGCGATCACGCCCGCGCAAATCGCCGACACCGCCATCGCGGCCGCCAAGGCAGGGGCCGCAATCGTGCACATTCACGTTCGTGAGCCGGAAACCGGTGAATTCAGCATGGAGACGCGCCACTACCGCGAAGTCGTCAAACTCATCCGGGAAAGCAAGGTGGATGTCATCGTGAATCTGACCTGCGGCATGGGCGGCTACATCGTCGTCTCGGACGAAGGACTCAAGGGTACGCCGGGCCCGGGAAGCGATTTCGTCAGCCAGGAAGACCGCATGCGTCATGTCATCGACTTGTGCCACGAGGGGCTGTACCGCCCCGACATTGCGACGCTGGATTGCGGCAGCTTGAATTTTGGCGACAGCAATCGCGCCTATGTGTCGACCCCCAATTACCTGCGCAAGGGCGCTGCGATTTGCAAGGATTTGGGGGTCAAGCCGGAACTGGAGGTATTTGACACCGGCAATCTGTCCTTTGTGAAGCAGATGATCAAGGAAGGTTTGCTGGTGGATCCGGCGATGATTCAGCTGTGCATGGGAATTCCCTATGGCGTGCCCGCCGATGTGGGTCACTTGCTCGCCATGGTCAATGCGTTGCCGCAGAACTGCAATTGGGGCACCTTCGCCATCAGCCGCATGCAAATGCCCTGGGTGGCGCAGGCCGTACTGCTCGGCGGCAATGTGCGCGTCGGGCTGGAGGACAATCTGTACTTGAGCAAGGGCGTGTACGCCAGCAACGCTCAATTGGTAGAAAAGGCCCGCACCATCATCGAGGCCCTTGGTGCCCGGGTGCTGACCGCCGCTCAAGCGCGCGAGCGCCTGCAGCTGCATTGAGCAGCCCCGCCATGGCGGAACTGCCCATCTATCGCGCCAAGATTGAGCAAGACTGGATCGACTTTAATGGCCACCTGCGCGATGCCTATTACGGGCTCGTGGCCAGCTACGCCCTCGATGACATGATGGACTTCTTGGGACTGGATGCCGCCTATCGGGACAGCACGCACTGCACGCTGTACACGCTCGAAATGCACCTGCACTTCCTGCACGAGGTCAAAGCAAGCGACGATCTGCGCATCAGCACATCGATTTTGGATTTCGACCGCAAACGAATCCATGTCGGTTGTACGTTCACCTGCAGCCGCCTCGCCGAACCGGTTGCAATGGCGGACATGATGATGCTGCACGTGCATCAGGGCGAGAAGCCCGCGGCGGCGCCCTTTCCGGAGACAGTCGCGGCGAAACTGGATTCGCTGAAATTATCTCCGGCCGCGCGCGACGCGTTCGGTCCGGCTTCACGCAAAATCGAATTGAAACGCCGCTGAAGAATGACCACGACGGACCTCCGGCGATTGATCGCACCGCGCAGCATCGCATTGATCGGTGCCGGCGCGTGGACCGATCTGGTGGCCGCTGGCAATACGGCCATTGGCTACGCAGGCTCGATTTGGCGCGTGCATCCCAGCCGGGCGTCCACGGGAGACACCACCTACTATCGTTCGGTCGCCGAGCTACCCGGCAATCCAGACGCGACCTTCGTCGCCGTGCCGAATCATGAAGCCCCCCGCGTGGCGAGCGCGCTCGCCGCGCGCGGCGCGGGCGGCTTCGTTTGTTTTAGCGCAGGTTTCGCGGAGACCGGCACCGAGGCCGGCCGCGCTCTCACGCATGAATTGACGCAAAGCGCGGGTACCCTGCCCTTTTTTGGGCCCAACTGCTACGGCTTCGTTAATTTCTTCGATCGCGTGGCGATGATGCCCGATCAGATCGTGGGCGCCGCCGTGCAGAGTGGCGTGGCTCTGATCTGCCAAAGCGGCACCATCGCGCTGACGCTGATGTTCAACGATCGTTCCTTGCCCATCGGCTACTTATTCACGGTCGGCAATCAGACGCGCCTGGCCGTCGAGGATCTGATCGAGATGCTGTGCGAGGATCCGCGCGTGACCGCCTTCGGTCTGTATCTTGAGGGCATCAAGGATCCTGCGCGCTTTGCACGCGCCGCGGACCTCGCGCGGCGCGCGGGTAAGCCCATCGCGGCAATCAAATCGGGCCGGACCGCGGCAGCGGCGCGCACCGCGCACAGTCATACCGGTGCGCTCGCCGGCGCCGACCAGGTCTTCGATGCCTTCTGCCGCCAAGCGGGTATTGCGCGCTGCGACACCTTGGGCACGCTGTGCGAAACGCTCAAACTTTTCCATGTGGGCGGCCCGTTGCCCGGCAACAAGGTTCTCATTATGGGTGCATCCGGCGGCGACATGGCCATGACCGCCGACGTCGCACGCGATTTACCGCTGGATTTTTCGCCCATCCCGACGGCGCCTGCCGCAGCATTGGGCGCTTTGCTCACCGACCGCGTCACTGTCGCCAATCCCTTCGATATTCATACGTATCTTTGGTTTGATCCGCCGGCGCTCAAGCAGGTATTTTCCGAGGTGCTGCAGGCCGGCTACGATGCGGCCGGATTCATGCTCGATTGCCCCCCCGAGCAACAGGCCGACACGGCCTCCTTCGACGCGGTCATCGAGGTGTTTATCGAAGCGGCGCGCGGCGCGGCCACCCGCGCGGTGTTGATCGCCTCATTGCCCGAGACCTTGAGTCTGCGCGTGCGCCAACGCTGCTTGGCGGGCGGCGTTACCCCGCTGCAAGGCCAACGCGAGGCGCTCGAAGCCCTTGCGCTGGCCGGTGCGGTGGGAGCGGCGTGGCGCAATGATCCGGTGCAATTGCATGTGCCGCCCGCCGAAGCATCCGCCCCGCGGCCGGTGCACGCGCTGGGAGAGCACCAGGGCAAAACCGAATTGGCCCGCTTTGGACTGACCATCCCGCGCGGCAAAATTGTCGCCGCGGGCGACGCCGCCGCGACGGCCGCGGAATTGGGATTTCCCGTGGTTATCAAGGCGGCGGCGGCGGAGTTGGAACACAAAACCGAGGTGGGCGGCGTGGCGCTCAATATTCGCACGCCGGCCGACGCCGCAGCGGCCGCCGAGCGGCTGGCGAAGTTGTCGCCTACACTACTGGTCGAGGAGATGTGCACCGATGGCGTGGTGGAGATCCTGATCGGCGTCACGGTCGATGCGCATTTTGGTCAGGTGCTGGTGCTCGGCGCCGGCGGCGTGTTCACGGAGCTCGCGGCGGACAGCGTCACCCTCCTGCCGCCCTGGTCGCGCGGGTCCATTGCGGCGGGGCTTCAGCGGCTGCGCATCGCCAAATTGTTCGCAGGATTTCGCGGTAAGCCGGCCGCTGATCTCGAGGCGTTGATCGGCGCTGTGTTAAGCGTCGCGCGCTACGCGGCGGCGCATCTGTCGAGTCTGGTCGAGATCGATGTTAATCCGGTCATTGTTCGCCCGGTCGGTCGCGGCGCAGTCGCCGTGGATACCATGATTCGCTTGAAGACAGGATAGGTAGCTGGGGAGAGATGATATGTCCGATGGAATCCGCATCGCCAAAAACGGCGCCGTTCTGGAAGTCACGATCGATCGGCCAAAGGCCAATGCCATCGATTTAAAGGCGAGCCGCCGTTTGAACGAGGTGTTTACCTCCTTTCGCGACGATCCCGCGCTGCGCATTGCCATCATCACCGGCGCCGGCGAGCGTTTCTTCTCCCCCGGTTGGGACCTGAAGGCCGCGGCAGCCGGCGAGAAATCCGATGAGGATTGGGGCGTGGGCGGCTTCGGCGGGTTGAATTACCCCAGGAATCTGAACAAGCCCATCATTGCCGCGGTGAACGGTATTGCCTGCGGCGGCGGCTTCGAGGTGGTCCTCGGTACGGACATCATCGTGATGGAAGAGCATGCCAAGTTCGCCTTGCCGGAAATTAACGTCGGTGTACTCGCGGACGCCGGCACGGTCAAATTGCGGCGCCGCATTCCCTACCATGTCGCGGTGGAATTCCTGTTGACCGGCCGATGGATGGAAGCTGCAGAGGCCAAACACTGGGGCCTCGCCAATCACGTGGTTGCCAAGGGCGAAGGTTTGAACAAGGCCAGGGAAATCGCCCAACAGCTCGCCGCGGGACCGCCCCTTCTGTTCCCGGCCATCAAACAGCTGCTGCGGCACACGGAAATGGTTCCCGAGCACGAAGCCTTCGAATTGCACGATGCCTTGGACGCGGTGCAGCGCGTGATCCGGTCGGATGATCTGAAGGAAGGTACTTTGGCATTCACCGAAAAGCGCAGTCCGCGCTGGAGCGGCCGCTAACTCGCTATCCGCCGAGCGGCCTCAGTAGGCTGCGGGAAATGATATGCCGCTGCACCTCGCTGGTGCCGTCCCAGATCCGTTCGATGCGCGCGTCGCGCCAAATCCTCTCCAGCGGCAAGTCCGTCATCAGGCCCATGCCGCCGTGAATCTGCAGCGCTTCGTCGGCCACCATCGCCAGCATTTCGGTGGCTTTGACTTTTGCGATGGCCATATCCATATCGGTATCGATCTTCTGATCATGCTTCCAGGCCGCTTCCAAAACCAGCAACTCCGCCGCGCGCAATTCCACTGCCATATCGGCCAGTTTGAAGCTGACTCCTTGAAATTTGCCGATCTGCTGGCCGAATTGAACCCGATCCACCGCCCACTGTTTGGACAGATCGAGCGCGCGCTCGGCGCGGCCCAAGCAGGTGGCTGCGACTTGCAGGCGGGTTGCCCCGAGCCAGGTATTCGCAACATCAAATCCGCGGTGGATTTCTCCCAATATCGCGGATTTAGGAACCCGGCAATTGTTGAACTCCAGAATGCTGTTGGTGTAGCCGCGATGCGAAACGTTCTGGTAGCCCGGCCGCACTTCGAACCCCGCATGCCCCATGTCGATCAGGAACGCGGTCATTTTCTTGCGGCTGCCGTGAGCACCCGTTTCCTCCCCCGTGGCCGCAAATAGAATCACGTAGTCGGAGTGATCGGCATGACTGATGAAGTGCTTGGTGCCATTGATGATGAAATCATCTCCCGCCGCGACGGCGGAGGTTTTCATGCCGCGCAGATCCGACCCGGCACCCGGCTCGGTCATCGCCAGGCACTCGGTTCGATCGCCGCGCACCGTCGGCAATAGATAGCGCGCCCGTTGTTCGCCCTCGCACGCCAGCAGGATATTGGAGGGCCGGCCCACGCAGGAATAATGCAGCGCGTAGTTGGCGCGGCCCAACTCCTTCTCGTACAGCACCCAGGTCACCGTATCCAATCCCGCGCCGCCGAGCTCTGCCGGCATGTTCGCCGCATACAGTCCGGCATCGATGGCCTTCGCCTTCAATTCCCGCTGTAGATCCGCACGCAATACACCGGTTTCCTCCACCTCTTTTTCATGCGGGTAGAGCTCGTTCTGCACGAAATCGCGCGTGGTCTTGATCACCAGTTGCTGTTCATCGCTGAGAGAAAAATCCATGCTCACTCCCCCTTTGAGGCCGCCCGGCCTTTTCGCTTACGAATAGCCCAGTGGCGCAACAGCGCCAATTGCAAACGCAGCTGTTCGACCTGGGTTGCCGCCGGCCAATCGCGCGGGCTTGTGACCGCGCTGGCGGTCAAGCCGTTCATGAACGTCATCACTGAGCGAAGCACTTGATCACGCAGTGCCGGAGGCCATGCCGACCATTCCGGCCAGTATTCAGCCAAGCAGCGCGCGAACAGCCGCAGATATTCACGGTGCACCCAAATGTTGAGGCGCCGCAGTTTCTTGTCGGCGGAAACCTGACCCCAAAAGGCCATCCAGAAGGCGCATTCGGTAAAGCGCTGCGCATCGATTGCCAGCGCTTCGGACAGCACGGCCAAGAGACTGGCCTCGCCGCCGGCACGCTCGCGCGTCAGCCGTTGCTCGATACGCAGCAGCATCAGGCGCAAGGCGGCCAGGATGATGGCCTGCTTCGACTCGAAGTAATGCGCCAACATCCCGGTGGTGTAGCCCGCGGCGCGCGCGATTCGAGCCACGGTGGCTTGCTCGAAACCATACTGCGCGACGACTTGGCAAGCTGCCAGGGCGATTTCATCGCGCCGCTGAGCATGATCGACGACCTTGGGCATGAGGTCGGGTCAGTGCGCCTGCCCGATCGAACGCCCCGCTTCGTGCGGCCTCGGCAGGCCGGCCTGATCCTGCCGGATCGACTCGAGCTTGGCGCGAATGGCGGGGCCCACGGGGGCTGCCTTGTGGGCGACCGTATCGACGTGCAAATGCATCTGTTCGTCGGTGGCGATGAGTGCATCATCCCGGCCGCGAAACAAGCGATGAAACACGTGCAGGCGCTTCTCATCGACGCTCAGCAACTGTGTGGTGACGTACAGCAATTCTCCCACCTTGGCTTCGCCCAGGTGCTTGACGTGCGTTTCCACCGAGTAGTACATGTGGCCGCCGGCGCGGTACGCTTCATCGACACCGATGCGCCGAAACAATGCGTCCATCGCGTCGCCGAAGACTTGGCCGTAGCGAAAATCCGACATATGGCGGTTGTAGTCGATCCACTCCGGTCTCACGACCGTGTCCACGAGCCTAAGCGGCTTGCCGTGTTGCGACCTGTCCGGCTCGGCAGCGGCGGCGTCTTGGTACAAGCGCTCCTCCAAGGCGCGCAATGTCGCACCGGCCCCGATGTTGTATTGACGCAAGACCTGTTGAACGGCGACCAGGGAATCGTCTCGCAGGCGCTCGAGTTCTCGAATCGAGCGCCCCGCCGCCTGCGCCTGAGTGCCTTCGACCATGCGATCGATCAGGGTTTCGGTCAACTCCGGCGCTTCCAATTTCGTCCACGGCCACTTCAGGCAGGGGCCGAACTGCGCCAGCATGTGCCGCATGCCGCTCTCGCCGCCGGCCAGATGGTAAATGAGGTTGGTGCCCATGGCCGCCCAGCGCAAACCGGGCCCATAAATGATCGATTCATCCAGCTCGCCGGTGGTGGCAACGCCGTCGTTCACCAGATGCAGAATTTCGCGCCATAGCGCTTCCTGCAGCCGATCGGTTAAATGACCCGGCACCTCGCGCCGCACCCGCAGCGGGTGCATGCCGATATAGGTGAAAAACTTCGCCGCCGCCTCGATGGTTTCGGGCGCGGTCTTCTCCCCGCCCACCAGTTCGACCAGCGGCAGCAAATAAACGGGATTAAAGGGATGCGCCACGCAGAAGCGCTGCGGCGCGACCATGTCGCGCTGCAGATCGGTGGGCGTCAGTCCCGAGGTGCTGGATGCGATGACCACGTCCGCAGGCGCATAGCGGCTCACTTCGGCCAACATGCGCTGTTTCAGGGGCAGCTGTTCGGGAATGTTTTCCTGGATGAAATCGGCCTTGGCGGCCATCACCTTCAAATCCGTGGTGAAGGACAACGTGCCCTTGGGCGGCAAGGGTGCAAAGGTGAGGCGCGCCAGCGCCGGTTCGGCGTTCGCCACCGCGCCGCGAATCCATTCCTCCATTTCGGGTTTCACGTCCGCGGCGATCACATCGATGCCGTAGTGCAGCGCGCGCGCGGCCCATCCGCCGCCGATGACACCGGTGCCGAGGAGTCCGAGAGTTTTGACTTTCCGCATGGGCTTTATCCTGGAGAATACATACCGCGATCTTTGTAATGTCACGAGTATAATATAAAAATGGGCGCTGAGACATGCTGCGGCAGGGCCAAGCCGCAGCGGCGCTGTATCTACCCTGGCGCCGCGCGGCTACTGGTGCAAGAGCACCGCACAATTAGCGGTCCAGCTCAAGTACACCTCGTCGCTCCAATCGATGGACCATTCCGAGGTGCGCCGTTCGTTCTGCGCGAACACCGTGACCAACTTTCCGGTCTCGGTCTTGATGCGATACGTCGAGCGATTGCCAAGGTAGCCTAATTCCCAGACGATTCCCTTGATTTGATTGACCCGATCGCCCCCCAGCGGTTGTTTGCTCAAGCGGATTTTTTCCGGGCGCAGCGCCACCCACACGCGCTGGCCGCTGCCGAAACGGCCCAGCTCATCGACGATCAGATCGCAGCCCGCTTCGTTGCTGTGCACGACGAGGTGGCCCGGTTGGCTGGCGCTCACCGTGCCTTCGAACAGATTGGTCGTGCCGATGAAATCGGCCACGAAACGGTCCTGGGGGAATTCATAGATCTCCGAGGGCGTGCCCACCTGCACGACCTGGCCGCGATTCATGACGGCAATGCGCGTCGACAGCGCCATCGCCTCGTCCTGATCGTGGGTGACGAAGACGAAAGTGATGCCCACTTGCGATTGGATATTCATCAATTCGAATTGCGTCTGTTCGCGCAGCTTCTTGTCGAGCGCACTCAAGGGCTCATCCAGCAGCAGCACCTTGGGCCTGCGAATCAGAGCGCGCGCCAAGGCCACGCGCTGCCGCTGACCGCCGGAGAGCTGGTGGGGCTTGCGCTTCGCGAGCGGGCCGAGCTGCACCATGTCCAGGGCGTCCTGAATGCGCTTGGATTTTGCCGCGCCGTCCAGCGTCATGCGCCGCAAGCCATAGCCGATGTTGTCGAGCACCGTCATGTGCGGAAACAAGGCATAGGACTGAAACATCATATTGACCGGGCGCTCGTGCGGGGGCACCTTGGTCATCTCCACATCGTCGATCAGGATTCGCCCCGAGCTCGGCGTTGCGAATCCGGCGAGCATGCGCAACAGTGTGGTCTTGCCGCAACCCGAAGCGCCTACCAGCGCGAACATCTCTCCCTTGAAAATCCGCAGATTGACGCTGTCCACCGCGGTAAACGCGCCGAAGGTTTTGTTGATGCCCTCAATGAGGATTTGCGGCTTGGCATCCGGGTCGAGCCACGGCCGGTCTGCGATCGATTTAGGCGCGACATTCACGCGCGCTAGAACTGCGCCGGCGGCGTCGCCCGCCTGCGCTCCGGCACGAAAAAAGGACGCTCGACGACTTGCGCACGCGCCATTCGACGTTCCCACACCAACTCTCGGTTCAAATAGATGTCCGCCCAAACGGTGGCGCCAATTGCAAAATGCGGCGCATCGACCATAGCAAGAGCGATATTGCGCTTGCAAGTCGGCGACCAAACCGCGGAGCTGACGCTGCCGATCTCCCGCTTGCCCGCTTCATCCGCATACAGCAGCGCATTGTGAGCAGGTTTACTGCCGGCGACGTCGAGTCCCACGAGTTGGCGTCGCGCACCGGCTTGGCTCTCGCGCAGCAGCGCGCGCCTTCCGGTAAAATGGCCCTTATTGAAATCCACCAACCATCCTAATCCCAATTCCAGCGGCGAGCGGTCCCTGCCGGTGCGAATCGTATGCTCGGCCGATATAAAGTCGAGGTTGGGAGCCAAAAATCCGGCCTCGATGCGCGCAATGTTGAGCGCCTGCGAACCAATCGCCCGAATGCCGCGCGACTGCCCGGCCGCCATCAAAATGTCCCAGACCGCTTCGGCGTCGGACGGCGCCATCCAGATCTCGTAGCCTAAGTCTCCGGTAAATCCGGTGCGCGAGATCGTGACTGGGTAATTGCCCAGCGCGAAATGACCGATTTCGAACGGTTTGAGCTTCTCCGCGCCCGCGAGGCCGGCTGCCTTGAGCACGGCGCAGGAGGTGGGTCCTTGCATGGCCAGGGCGGCAATCTGCTCGGTCACCTCGCTCACCTGAACATCGAAACCTATGCTCGAGTCCAGCAGCCAATCGATTTGGCGCTCCGCCGTACAAATCCGATACTGCGATTCGCCGAAGCGAAAGATGGTCCCATCATCGATCACATGTCCGGCGTCGTTGCACCAGACGCAGTAGGCGACCCTATCCGGCTTGAGCTTGGCGACATCGCGGGTGACCAATCGATTCAAATAGGCCAGCGCGTCGCGGCCGACAACGCTGTATTTGACCATGGGAGTCAGGTCATACAGCGTCGCCGCATTGCGAATCGCAAAATATTCCTGCTCCGCCGTTGTGAACACATTGACCGTGGTATAGCCAGCCCAGGGGATGAAGTCATCCACCTGGCTCAAGGCGCGGGCCCGCTCATGAAACGGCGTCCTCAAGAGCGGTTGTGCGAAAAGTGACGGCGCGGACTCTGTCATGAGGACGAGTTCCCTGTAAGTACTTGCTGAGCGGCATTACGGCCGGCAATACCCATCACTCCCCCTCCGGGGTGTGACCCGGCGCCGCACAGGTACAAGCCCTCGACGGGAGTGCGATATTGAGCAGCGCCCGGCACCGGTCGCACCATCAAAATCTGGTCGAAAGCCAGGTCGCCATGGTGCCAATGGCCGCCGCTGATGCGAAATTCCTGTTCCATATCCACAGGCGTCATCAGCTCGGCGGCAATGATGCACGCGCGCAGGCCGGGGGCGTGGCGCTCGAGGGTATCGAGCGCGATGCCCAAGAAGCGCTGCCGTCCGGTGTCCCAGCCCTCCTTGAGCGCATACGGCGCAAATTGCACGATGGCCGACAGCACATGGTGTCCGGCCGGCGCGAGTGTCGGATCGTTGATGCTCGGCACGGTGATTTCCATGACGGGAGATGCGGAGAATTCGCCGTACTTGGCGTGATTGTAGGCGTGTTCGATATGTTGCAGCGAGGGAGCCAGAAGCAGACGTCCCTGCAGTGCTTGCGCGGGCAGCGACAAAAACGGCGGCGCTCGATTCAACGCGAGGTGCAGCTTCGCGGCGAGACCGCGGCAGCGAATGTGATTGACGCGACGCACGAAGCCGGTGTCCAGATGTGCGGCGCCCAACAGCCGCAGAAACGTCGTCTTCGGATCGGCATTGGAGATCACCTGCCCTGCCTCGACACGTTCGCCCGACTCGAGCAGGACTCCGCAAGCACGATCCGCTTCTACCAGAATCTTGCCCACGGGCGCATCGGTACGAATCACGGCGCCTGCCGCCACGGCCGCCTTGGCCAGCGCGCCGCAGAGTGCGCCCATGCCGCCCTTGGGCTGCGATAGACCGGCGCTGCCCGCGGCTGCTTGCGCCGCGAGGCGATACAGCAACGTCAGCACGGTCCCCGGCGAGCGTGGGCCGAAGTTGGCGCCCAGCACCGCATCAAATCCCAGCCCCCCTTTGAGCGTTGCCGATGCAAAGTTCTCTTCCAGCAGGTCGTAGACATTCATCCCGCCGATGCGCAGCAGTTCGCGCATGTCGCGACGGCCTAGCTTGCGCAGCTGCCAGCCCATGCGCAGCAGCGCCCAGCGATCCGCCCAGGCGGTCGTGCCGAGACGGGGCGGCGTCTTGGAAAAAATGGGCGCCAAAGCCGTCGCGAAGCGGCGCATGCGCGCCGTGTAGCGCGCGTACGCCGCGCCATCCTCAGCGGACAATCCTTGTCGAGCTGCGCCGTCTGAGCTCAAGGTCAGCGGCACCGCATCGCCGAGCAGCGTGGTGGGCATGCCCTGCGCAGCCCATGCCAAGCCGTGCGAGTGAAGATCCAAGTCGCGCAGCAGCTCCTGGGGCATGAGATGCAGCAGGTGCGCGCCGGCGGAGACCTGAAAGCCGGGGGCAAATTCGCGGCTGCATGCCGCACCGCCCACCTGGCTCGCCGCTTCCAGCACCAGGACGGATCGCCCGGCCCGCGCCAATAGCGTGGCGCAGACCAGCCCATTGTGACCCGCGCCGATCACGAGGCAGTCGAAGCGCGCCGGCGCGGGGGTCGTCGACATGATTAGTGGGTCCTACGCAGATCGCGCAGCACCGCGCGCGCCGCGTTCGCGCCGGGCGCCCCCATCACCCCGCCGCCCGGATGAGTGCTCGAACCGCACATGTACATGCCTTTCACCGGCCCGCGATACTGGGCGTAGCCCGGCACCGGACGGTTGAACAGCAACTGATCCATGGTCAATTCGCCTTGAAATATATTGCCCTCGGTAAGACCCACTTCGTTCTCGATGTCCCAGGGCGTGCGAATCTCGGCGTGCAGAATCAGATCCTTGAAATTAGGGCTGTGGCGCGCGATGGTATTGATCACCGTATCGCCGAAAGCCTGCCGCTTCGCGGCAGTCCACTCCCCATCGGCCAACTCGTAAGGGCAGTATTGGACAAACACGGACATGTAGTGTTTGCCATCGGGAACCATGGTCGGATCGATCTGCGAGGGAATCAGCATGTCGATGTAGGGCGCGCGCGACCAGCGCCCGTCCTTCCAATCATCATAGGCGCGTTCCATCATTTCGATGGTATCGGTGACGTGCATGTCGCCGCGGGTCGAGGGTGAGCCTTCAGGGATGGCGGGGAATCGCGGCAGGCCGTCCAGAGCGATGTTCAGCTTGCCGGAAGAGCCGCGTATCTTGAAATTTTTGACCTGGTGCAGAAATTCATCGGACAGATCCTTCGGGTCCATGGTCTGCAAAAAGGTGCGGCGCACGTCCAGATTTGAAATCACCAAGGGCGCGCTGATTTGCTCGCCGTCCGCCAGCGCCACGCCGCATGCGCGGCCATTGCGCACCAGAATCTGCGCCACCGGCGCCGCGCTGCGGATGGTCCCGCCGCTGGCCGTAAACGATGCGCCGAGCGCATTGCTGACGGCGCCCATGCCGCCGCGCGCAAAACCCCAGGCCCCGACCGTATCGTCGATATCGCCCATATAGTGGTGCAGCAGCACATACGCAGTCCCCGGTGAGCGCGGTCCCAAGGCCGTCCCGATGATGGAGCTCCCGGCGAAATGCGCCTTGACGATCTCGCTTTCGAAGTACTCATCGAGAAAATCCGCGGCGCTCATGGTCCAGAAGCGCAGCGTGTCATACATGCGCTCCTCGCCCAGTCCGTGGAAGCGTTTGCCCAGGTACAAAAGCTCTTGAATGTCGCGCGGCTTGAATGAGGTCGGATCGGGCGGCTCACGCAT
Organism: uncultured Gammaproteobacteria bacterium; assembly: GCA_963756845.1. Lineage (GTDB taxonomy): Bacteria > Pseudomonadota > Gammaproteobacteria > Steroidobacterales > Steroidobacteraceae > Bog-1198. Next base: position 126,521 of record CAVWPD010000001.1, read on the forward strand.
CAGCAGCGGTTTGATGAACTTGCACTGGCGCATGACGTCGCGAGAATAGCGGTCGTAAGCCTCCGCATCTCGCTTCGAGTGACGGGAAATCTCGCGGCGCAAGGCGTCATGGTTGTCGTACAAGGACAGATGACCGCCGTTCTGCATCATGGTGCAGCCGCCCTCGTAGGGAATGATCTGCAGGCCGTATTTCGGCAGCTCCAGCGCGCGCATGATCTCGGGGCGCAGCAGACTGCACACGTAGGAGCAGTTCGAGTAAGTGAAGTCCTGATACAGGCGCCGGCTGACCGCCGCGCCGCCGATGTAGGGCTGGCGCTCAAGTACCAAGACCTTGAGTCCCGAGCGCGCCAAATAGCACCCGGCGACCAGACCATTGTGGCCGGCGCCGACAATGATCGCATCCAGATCCTTCGGACGCGGCACGGAAACGGCGTTCAAGCCGGCACTTTGTGCGAGGCGCCGCTCGATTTCAACGTCGCATCGACGGCGACTTCGAAGGCTCTTAAGGTGTCGGTCAGGCAGGAGGCATCATGCGCCGCGGAGACGAACCACGGCTCGCGCGAGTCAGGCTCGCACAGCACGCCCTCATCGTGCAGCACCTGCGCCATGGCGTCGTAGAACGAGTAATCGCTGCTCTTCCACGCCCGGTAGTTGCGCGGCGGCTCGTGCGCGAAGTACAAACCGCTCATGGACGGATGGCCGACGAAGCTATGCGCGATGCCGCGCGCGCTCAGCACGCCGCGCATGCCGGCGCGCAGCCGCGTGCCGTAGTCGGCGATGCGCTCCAACGCATCGGTCTCATCGAGGATCTGCAGGGTTTTCTCGGCGGCTGCCAGCGATACCGAGTGCGCCGTGTAGGTGCCGCCATGAGCCACGCCGCGGCCGATTTTGCGCATGATTTCCTCGCGCCCGGCGAGCACCGAAATCGGATAGCCATTGCCCAATGCCTTGGCGAAGGTGCACAGATCCGCCTTGATGCCGTACAGTTCCTGCACGCCGCCGCGCGCCACGCGAAAGCCGGTTTTTACCTCATCGATGAGCATCACCACGCCGTGTTTGTCGCACAGAGCGCGCGCCGCGCGCAGATACTCAGGCTCCGCCGCGATGCCAAGACAATTGCCCATGATCGGTTCGATCAACATGCAGGCGATGCGATGCGCGTGGCGCTTGAACACGTCCTCCAGTTGATTGGCATCATTGGCCTGCACGAAGTGGGCGAAACTGCGCGTGCTGATCGGCACGCCTTCGCTGTACGGCTTCACCTCCGGATCGCCCTGCTGCGACCATTTATCCATGGGCGTGAACCACATCGCCGCGTCGAACAGCCCGTGATAGCCGCCTTCGAGGATCACATAGTCATCCTTGCCCGTGTAGCCGCGGGCCAAGCGCAACCCGGCCATCACAGCCTCGGTGCCGGAGTTGGAAAAGCGCACCAGCTCCGCCGCAGGCACCATTTTTGAGATGCGCTGCGCCACCTTCAGTTCACGCTCGGTCGACAAGGCAAACACACCGCCGACCTCCATACCCTCGCGCGCCGCCTGATCTACCTGCGGATCGGCGTAGCCCAAGATGGCGGGGCCGTAACCCATTCGATAGTCGACGTAATCGTTATCGTCGAGATCGGTAATGCGCGCGCCGCGGCCCTGTTTGACATAGATGGTGCGGGTCTCGCCCCAATAGCGGAAGTTGGAGGCCACGCCGAGAGGAAGGTGTTTTACCGCGCGTTGAAAGTGCGCGTTGTTATTGGTCAGTTTTCTGGCCATGGGTTTCCCCCTGATGATTTGATTAATAGCCCGGGTGCAGTTTATTGATTATATGACCATATAATTTTTCCTGCTCAAGAAATTTCTACGCCTATGCCAATTAGCTGCTCGACGAGGGTATTTGTAGGGTATGCGTGTTGCTGCACTGCGCTTGCTTGCCACCGTGGCAGCGTTGGGAGTACATTAAATGATCATATAATCACTGGGCAAAAACCCATGACCAGCCTAAGCGTCGCGAAACCGGACAGCCCACCACAAGTTGGCTTGCACCATGCCCTGCCCGCGTGGGTTTACAACAACGCCGAATTGTCGCGGCTCGAACTCGAGCGCGTGCTGCTGCCGAGCTGGCAGATCGTCTGCCACGTCAATTCGATTCCCAAGACCGGCGACTACGCAACTTTCGATCTGGGCCCGGAAAGCGTCATGGTGGTGCGAGATCGAGATGGCTCGATTCGCGGCTTCCACAATGTGTGCCGTCATCGCGGCGCCCGCTTGCTCGATGGATCCGGAAACTGCCCGGCAACCATCACCTGCCCCTACCACGGCTGGACCTATCGGCACGACGGCGGCCTGATCGGCATGCCGGTGCGCGAGAGTTTTCCCGGCCTGAATCGCAGCGAGCACGGACTGCGGCCGGTACGCGTCGACATTGCCATGGGTTTCGTCTGGATATGCCTCGCCGGCGACCCGCCGCCAGTTGCGAAGGTATGGGGGCACTTGGCGGACGAATTCCTGCCCTACCGGATGCAGGACATGGTGCCGTTAGGACCCATTTCGCAGGAGACCTGGCCGGTGGACTGGAAAATCGCCATGGACAACTACCTCGAGTCCTACCACGTGCCGATTGGCCACCCTGGGCTGTATCGCATGTTCACGCCGGACTACGAGGATCAAGCCGCAGTGCCGGGTGTGGCGCGCGGCCTGAGCTGGATGCGGGAGCAGGCCTCTTCGCGCTGGTCGGAGGGTGCCTATCAGCGGCTGATCGGCAAAGTCGCCACGCATTTGCCGGAAGAGCAGCGCCGCTGCTGGCGGTTCTACAGCGCGCTTCCAAACCTAGGCATCGATGTGTTTCCGGAGCAGATGGATTTCTTCCAGGTGCTGCCCGACGGCCCGGGTCGATGCATCGTGCGCGGCGCCGTCTTTGGTTTGCCCGATGATCGGCGCGAAATGCGCGCGGCGCGCTACTTAAGCTCTCGGATCAGCAATCAGGTCAACAATGAGGATAAGTGGCTGTGCGCGCGGGTCCAACGCGGCTTGGCCTCCGGCAGCTACCGTCCAGGTCCCCTCTCGGAACTGGAGCGCTGGATGCTGGAATTCCACGACTTGCTGCGCGAGCGGATCCCCGAATTCCGGCTTGCGCACGCGCCCAAACAGTTCGCGTAATGCCTTAGCAGCCAGAGCACCGCTCGAGCTATGCCTCGAGCGGCGCCCGCTCGGCCCCCATGGCGGGCACGCGCGCCAGTACGTATTGCCGAAACGCGGTGACCTCCGGGACGCTGTGCTGCTGCCTCGCCGGGTAGCCGAATACCGCGAGGCCCTTCTGAGCAGATTCCGCCACCGCAATCAGCGCAGCCATTCGCGGACGAAGTCGAGTTGCCAGGTATTGTGCGGCCGCCGCAGGAGCGTCCTCCGTGCACAGCGTGTAGTGATGCACGCGCAGGCAGCTTCGGCCCGGGCCGCTCGGCAGCACTTGGGTAATCGTGAATCCGTCCGGCCTGGATTCGATCAGATGATTGGGCGCAACGAAGCGAGTCCGCCAGCTGCGGTCCGCGCCCGATCCCAACAAGCGCTCGTAGCGCCGCGCACTCCAGCCGTTTCTCGCGTCCTTAGCCGCTGCCGCCGCGTCCAGACAGGTTTCGACCAGCAGTTTCCAATCCGCTGCGACCCGCGTCTCGGTCGGCGGTCCCGACCGTCGCGATCCCTCAGGCAACTTAAGATCGCGCCACACATCCTCCGGGCTTGGGTCCGACGAGACGCGCTGCGCGGAGCGCACCAGGATCAAGTCGCCCACCAGGCGCAAGTCCAAGGCCGTCAAATCCGCGGCGCCGCGCCCTGCGCGATGCGTGCCATCAAGATCGAATTGCAAACCATGCACGGCACAGTTGATCACGCTCAGGTGGCCATGGGCAGCCGAGGTCAGCATATGCGGCGCCTCGGTGCAGCTATTGCGCAGCGCGCGAAGTTCACCCGAGCCGTCACGCAAGATCAAGGGCCGTTCGATACCCAAATCCGGCGCAAGAAAATCACCAGGTCGCGTGATTTGCCCGCGATGACCCGCAAATTGCCACGATTCGTGGAACACCCGCGCCCGCTCCATGGCAAACAGACGGACGTCCCCATAGGCCCAACCCGCAATGCCCGCGGCGGGCAGGGCACTTGCGCATTGACTCGGCTGAAGCGGTGTATCCGCGGCGAATTGACCTGGGAAAACCGAGCGAAGATAGGCCATGCAGCGCCGCTTAGCGGCCGGCCGGTCGATGTCGGCCTCGGTGCGAAAGGCAAAATCCTGCCAGAGCATTTCCAGCGAGCCCATCAGGCCAAGTGCGATCCCCTTCGGGTCAAGCTGCGGCTGGGAGGTCTCGATGATCAGCCGCTCGATCAACTCATGCACCAGCGCGGCAAAGCCCTCATCAATCCGCCCGCAAATGTCGTAATATTCTTGCCGTGAACTCGCCTCGCCCCAAAATGCATACCACACCGAGACTTTGCGCGGGCTGGCGATTTCCGCATCGAGGTACAGATCAACCATCAACTCGAGCGCAGCCACGGGTCTGGATTTGAGCCGCGCGACAGGCACCAGCAGTTGTTCCTCGAACTCAGTTGCCAGGAATTGCAGCGATGCGACCAGCATCGCGGCCTTGGAAGCGAAGTAGAATCTCACGATGCCCGGCGACATTTTGGCGATGGCGACCACTTTCTCCACCGTGGTACGAGAGGGTCCGTAGATATGCAGAGCGGAGATGCACGCATCGATCAGACGTTGGCGTTGTCGGCTGTGAGACGAGCGAGCGCGCGGTATTTGCGGGCGCGGCGCGGACTTTTTCTTCGGTGTACGCATGCCTCGGCCTAGACGATCATGATCCGCGCAGAGTGGCTGCAGCGCCGCGGCAAGTGGCTCATTATTTTGCCGCCGCTGTTGTTCCTGACGATTTTCTTTCTCATTCCCTTTGCTTTTGCGCTGGTGATCAGCTTTGCGGATACCGCGGTCAGAGTCCCGCCGTTCACCGACATTCTATCCGTCAGCCCCGATTGGCACATCCATCTGACGCTGAATCTCGGGAATTTCAAGTATCTGTTCACGGATGAAGTCTATGGTCTTTCATACTATTACTCGCTGAAGACCGCCTTTTTCTCCACGCTGATTTGCCTGGCTTTGGGATATCCCATGGCCTATGCCATCGCGCGAACTTCGCGCAGCACCCAAAGTATTCTGCTGCTCATCATCATATTGCCGTTTTGGACTTCGTTTCTGCTGCGCGTTTACGCACTGGAAGGAATCATCCGCGAAACCGGCTTGGTGAATACCGCGCTGCTGTGGTTGGGCGTCATCGATCATCCGCTGCAGATCATGCGCACCACCTTTGCGGTGTATCTCGGCATCGTCTATTCCTACCTGCCGTTCATGGTGCTGCCGTTGTTTGCCACGCTGGAAAAACTCGACCATTCGCTGCTGGAAGCGGCCGGTGATCTGGGCAGCCCCCCGTGGCGGGCCTTTTTGGATGTGACGCTGCCGCTGTCGATGCCCGGCATTATCGCCGGCTCGATGCTGGTGTTCATTCCCGCCATCGGGGAATTCGTCATTCCCACCCTGCTCGGCGGACCGAATAATCTGATGATCGGCCGAGTGCTGTGGGACGAATTCTTCGGCAATCGCGATTGGCCGGTGGCTTCCGCCGTTGCCATCGCATTCCTGGTGCTGCTCGTCGGGCCGATTGCGCTCTACCAGCACTACAGCACCAAGCAGCTCGAGTCCTAAGGTGCAGAATCGCATTTCGCCGTTCCTGATCTCGGTACTGTGCATCGGTATCGCGGTTCTCTATATCCCGATCCTGGTGTTAATCGCGTACTCATTCAATGCATCGCCACTGGTCAGCATTTGGGGCGGATTCTCGACCAGTTGGTACACGCAGCTCATTCACAACGACCAGATCCTCGATGCGGCTTGGCTGTCCCTCAAGATCGGTGTGGTGGTCTCCACCGGCGCCGTGATTCTGGGCACGCTCGCCGCGATCGCCCTGGTGAGGTTCAAATTGTTCCGCGGCCGGTTGCTCCTAACAGGCATGGTCAATGCGCCGCTGGTTATGCCGGAGATCGTCACGGGCATCACGCAGCTGCTGTTGTTCATTTCCATGCTGCATTTCTTTGGCTGGCCGCACCGCGGGTTCACGACCATCGTTATCGCGCACATTGCGTTCTGCAGCGCCTATGTGACTATCACCGTGCAATCGCGCCTATATGGCGCCGACCGGTCGCTGGAAGAGGCGGCCATGGATTTGGGCGCGGGTCCGGTCCGCGCGTTCATCGACACTACTCTGCCGGCGATCGCACCGGCCCTGGCATCCAGCTGGCTGTTGAGCTTCACGCTATCGCTCGATGATCTGGTGATTTCAAGCTTTGTCTCCGGACCCGGCGCGAGCACGCTGCCGATGGTAATTTTCTCCAAGGTGAAGTTGGGCGTCAGCCCCGATGTGAATGCTCTGGCGAGTTTGATCATTTGTCTGGTCGGCGTGTGCGTATTATTTGCCGGTTATCTCATGCGGCGCACCGAACGGCGGCGCGTACTCGATGCGCAAATGGCAGAGCGCTGAGGCGCATTTCTTCATTCGCTACTCCGCGGTTTTGATGCGTGTCCAGGTACGGGTTCGAATCCGTTCCGTTGCCGCGCTGACTTCGGCCGATTTGTACAACCGTGCCTCGATTTCGGGCGTGGGATACAGCGTCACATCCTGCAAAATATGCGGATCCACCAAGTGGCGCGAGGCAATATTGTCGTTGCCGTAGAAAATCTGATTGGTGATCTCGGCAATCACCTCCGGCTGTAGAATGAAGTTGATGAACGCGTACGCGGCCTGGGGATGAGGCGCGCCCTCGGGTATCAGCAGCGAGGAGAAGGTTTGATTCGCCCCCTCCTTCGGTACGGTGAAGGCAAGATTCACATCGACTCCGACGGCCTTGGCGCGGGCGCGCGAATACGCATAGTCGCTGGACCATGACATCGCGATACAGACCTCCTTGTTAGCCAAGCCATTCATGTATTCGGTTGAGTCAAAGGAGCGAATATAGGGGCGCACGGTCAGTAGCAGCGCCTCGGCGGCCTTGAAGTCCTCGCGCTTGGTGGTATTCGGATCCAGTCCCAAATACTTCAAGGCCAGCTGCAGGACATCTTCGGCGGAATCGAGAAAGGTGACGCCGCAATCGGCGAATTTAGCGATGATTTCCGGCTTGAAGATCATATCGAGGCTATCAACGGGGGCGTTCGGCATGCGCGCGCGGATCATGTCGACGTTGTAGGCGAAGCCGTTGATCGAATGCAAGTACGGCACGGCATGCTGATTGCCCGGATCATACTGCGACTGAATGGCCAAAATTCTCGGATCGAGATTCTTCCAATTCGGCAGCTTGCTTTTGTCGAGCGGCTCGTACACTCCCGCCTTGATTTCCCGGCTGAAAAAATCCGTCGATGCGCTGACCACATCGTAGCCGGAGCTTCCGGCCATCAGCCGCGCCTCCATGGTTTCTTCGGCATCATAAACGTCATACGTGACTTTGATGCCGGTGAGCTTTTCGAACTCGGCGATGGTATTGGGCCCGATGAAATCGGACCAATTGTAGATAAATAGCCGCTTCTCTTCAGCCGCGCCGCAGGAAGAGCCGGCGAAAAGCGCCGCCACGAGCAGCCCCACCGGCGCCGCGGCAGTGAGGAATCGATGGATTCTCATCCGCACACTCTAGCACCGCGGCGGCGAGACTTAGACGCCGCCTAGCCTGTGCCGTCCTTGCCGCCGAAGCGATACTTCAGCCTCATGCCGAACACGCGCGGCTCGTTGGTCGACTGACGCCCGTCGTAGTTGTAACGGTTGGTATAGATGACGGCGCGGGTGTTGTCGAGATTGGTGATGTACGCCTCGACGCCCCAACTGTCCTTCGAATTGGTGAAGCCCCAGCGGACGTTGCTGATGTTGTATTCCGGCTGCAATTCGCGGCTGGTTTCGCTCAAGTTGCTGGTATTGAGATCGCTCCACTCATCGCCCGTGTGCGAAATATCAAACTCGCTGTAGGCCTTGAAGTCGGGCCCCATATTCCATTCATAGCGCGCGCTGGCGCTGGCCTTCAAATAGGGCACGAAGGGCAGCCGCTGGCCCTTGTTCACCACGAATTCCGGATTGTTGTAGAAATCGCTGGTGATTTCTGAATCGTTGTAGTTGGCGGCCAGGGTCAGCGTCAGGCCGTGCATGGGCTTGACCTCGACATTGCTCTCCATGCCGTAAATGCGCGCATCGCCGATGTTGGCGTTGAAGGTCACCGGCGAGATGGCCAGATCGAAGACCGCCGTTTGATAATCCTTCCAGGGCATGTAGTAGGCGGCGCCATTCCACAGCACTCGTCCCTCGGCCCACATCGTCTTCCAGCCGAACTCATAGCTGTTCAACGTGTCGGGTTGATAGGTCGGGGGTACCAACGGGTTGCCCGCGGCGCTGGTGTTGAAGCCGCCGTCGCGAAAGCCCTGTGCAAAGGACACGTAGTACAAGGTGGTATCGCTGTATTTGAAATTGATGCCGCCCTTATAGGTCTGCTTGGAAAAGGACACCGACTCGGTGGGTGTTGGCACTTTGGGTTGATAGAAGTAGCCGCTCCACGCATCGGAAGTCGAGTCGCGCGATTTGAAGTCTCGGAAGCCGAAGATCACGCTCCATTGACTGGTGATGTCCTGGGTGATCTCGCCGAACCCTGCAACTTGGTGATTGTCCTCGCGCTGATTGCTGTAGCTGTACCACTCCCCGGGAAGCGGCGTCGCGCCCTCATAGTAACTGTACTGGGCCTCCTGGCCGGCGAAATTGATGCCAGGGTACGCGTAGAAATCCGAGTACACATCCTTGGTCTGCTCGTAATAAAAGCCCACCGTCCAATGGGTCGAGCCGCCGGGCTTCGATGACAACCGAACTTCCTGCGACCAGCGCTCCGTTTGATCGCGGTAGTCGGTGTACATCGTGGGCACATTGCAGCCGCCGAAGGAGTCCGGCACCCCCGGCGTGCCGGAGGGTATGGACGTTGCGCAGGCGAAGCTCTGTACATATCCGGCGTAGCTCTGATATCCCTGTGGGACCGGTTGGATGGCAGCGTATTGCACGTACTCCGAGTATTCATTCACGGTGTGATTGGCCCGATTCCAATAGCCGCCGGCGTAAATCAGATCGCCGATGCCCACATCGCCCTGGACGGTAAGCGACATCAAGCGATTGATGCGCTCGCCGCTTTCCGGACCGAAGCGCGAGACGTTGCGCTCGCCGTAGCGGGCTGGGTCTTGATCCCACGCGCCGTGGGTGGATTGGGTCTGAAAATTTCCCGACAGCAGCGCCGACCATTTGTCGGTGATCTTGTAGCTGATGGCGGCCCGTCCGCCATAGATGTCTTCGTGGTTGTAATTGTTGCCCGCCCACTCGGAGTTGTTGCTGACGGTGCCGTTGATCCAATCGCGCGTGGTGAGCAGGTTATTAATGAAACCGCCCTGGTAGTCGTAGAAGCCCGAGATGCGCAGTGCGAGGATGTCCTCGATCAGCGGAACGTTGACATAGGTTTCGACGATTTTATTCTGCTCGCCGCCGTCGATTTGACCGCCGTCCAGATCGATGCCCGCCGCAAAAGCCGATGCATCGGGCTTGTTGGTGATGATTTTCACCGCGCCCGACATCGAACTCGCCCCGTACAGCGAGCCCTGCGGACCGTTTAACACCTCGATGCGCTCGATGTCATACATGTGCAGGTCGGGAATGCCGCCAAAGTAGCTTAAGCTCTGCTCATCCAGATACAAGCCGGTGGTCGAGGTGTTCGACACGTTCGGGTTGCTGCCATCCGAAACGCCGCGCATGAAAAACTGCTGGTAGCCGGGGCCGATGCTGATATAGGAAATCGACGGCGAGCGCGAGGCGTAATCCTCGAACTGATTGATGTTCAGCTGCTCAATGTCTTTCGCGGTAAACACATCGATGTTCTGCGGAACGTCCTGCAGGTTTTCCGTTTGTTTACGCGCCGTGACGGTGATCTCCGTCAAGGCATCGGTGTCGGCGGCCTGTGCCGGTAGACCGCTGACCGCGGCGGCGCCGGACAGGATGGAGGCAATGGCGACGCGCAGCGCCGTCTGCGCGGCAGGCTTGGCAGGGGCGCAAATTCGAGCGCGTGGTTTCATCCCGATCTCCCGGAGGCGAATGTCGGCGCCCATCATCACTTCCGGCCGCCTCACTCGTCAATCAAAATTATATGGTTGTATAACTGCAACTCCAACGATGCGACGCACCAACCCGCCGCTCATGCTGCGACGCGGCAGAAGGCATTCTGCCGGGAAATGGCCTCCGCAGTCCTGCATGCGGCCCGCGGCCGAGCCCTGCCGCGGCCGGCGCCGGCAAGTCGTTCGCTCCGTTGCAAGGACGCGTCAAATTGACTTTATATGGCTGTATAAGCGATTTGGCCTCATGCAAAGCGCTCTAGGACGACGCCGAGACTGCGACGCAGCGGCTCGAGTTGTGCTTCGAAATGCCGCCAGTGGCCGATGCTGGAATCGTACATCGGCACCCGGACCTGCTCCGAACTCGCCGTGCGCACCGAGCGTTTGGTTTCGTGGAATCGCAAACATGCCGGCTCAAATTCCAGTCCGCAATGCGCGATGAGCCGGCGTACCACTGATTCGGTATCCCGCACCAAGTCCTCGTAGGCCAGATGAAATACCTTGCCGGGAAGAACCGCGTCCCAATGATCCATGAGAAGCAGATAGCTGCGGTAGTAGCGGCCGAGATCCTCTAGATCGTAGGTGAAGGATTGGCCTTGGGCGAAATGCTGTTTAAAGGCGCTGAAACAAGCGTCCAGCGGATGGCGGCGCACATCGATGATGGTCGCATTCGGCAAAATGAGCTGTATCAGCCCCACATGGCTGAAGTTGTTGGGCATCTTGTCGATGAATCGCGGCCGGTCGCTGCGGTACATGCGCGTCTCGTCAAGGTAGCGGTCGCCCAATGCCGCCAGCTGCTGCGCGCTCAAACCCGTCACGCTCTCCGGATAGGTATCCGGTCCGCCGCGATGATCCAGCTCCCGCACCAAGCGCAGGATGTGGGGCAGTTCCATGGTTCCCTCGATGCACGAGTGGCTGGCCAGCACCTGCTCCACCAATGTCGAGCCGGAGCGAGGCAGACCGACCACAAAAATCGGCGCGGGATCATCGCTGCCGCTAGCGCCCCGAGACGCCAAGAACTCGGCGCTGAAGGTGGCCGCGACGCGCCGGCATTTCTGCTCGAAGGCCGCCGCATCAAAGGGCGCCTCGCGCCGGCGCGCGGCATTTCCGGCAGCGTAGTGGTCGAATGCGCGCCCGTACTCCTGGCGCTGCTCGTAGGCCCGACCGAGTGCAAAGTTGACCTGCGCTTGGTTTTTAGGGTCCGCCGCCGAGTGCTGCAACAGCTGGTGCATGGCGGACAGTTCGGCCGCGGAGAACTCATAGTTCTTAAGATCCGCGAAACTGTAGTAGGCCTCGCCGAAGTCCGGCTTAAGCGCCAGGCTGCTGCGATACGCACCCTCTGCCTCCTCCCGTCGACCCAGGGTCTTCAGCACGTGGCCGCGCGAGAGCGCAACGCGAAACTGATGAGGGTCGATGCGCAGCGCCTGATCATAGGCCTCCAGCGCGGCCGCCTGCCGCATGCTGTGCGCCAACACCGAGGCGAGCAGCACCCAACTGGCTGAGGAGGTGGCATCGATCAGCAGCGAGTGGCGCACCGCGATTTCCGCCTCGGCAAGATCTCCGGCCTCCAGATGCGCCTGCGCCAATCCGCGCCGAATCAGCGGCATATGCGCCGACTGCTTCAGCGCATGGCGCAAAAGTCGCAGCGCGTCGCCCGGAATACCCGCGTTCAACGAGATGGCCGCCAGACCGCACAGCGCCCCGATGTGATTCGCGTCCTCTTTTAACACCCGACGGAAAATTGCCTCCGCCTCACGGCCCTGCTCGCGGCCCATACACTGCGCCGCCTCGGCGAGGGCTGGCCCATAGCCATCCGTCTCAATGAATTGTTGAAATGCCTGATGTGCGCTGGTGAATTCGCCCAGATTGACAAGCAAGTCCCCGAACATCCGCCAGCCTTCATGCAAAGTACTGTCCTGCGCGAGGGCCTTGCGCAGCCAGCCGGCAGCCTGCTCGAGCCGGCCTAGCGCTCGATAGGCTCTCGCCAAATCAACCATCGCGGCTGCAAATGCGGGCGCGGCGGCGATCACCGCTTCGAGTAACGCCACCCCCTCGCTGTTCTTGCCGAGGCCCAGCAAGCACAGCCCCAATACTCGCTGGCTGTTCACTTCTCCGGGCCAGCGCGTCAGCAGCTCGCGCAGTTCACGCTCGGCTGCAAGCGCATCTCCGCGCCGCAACAGCCCCAGTGCGCGAGCGTACGCGTCGCGAAATCCCACCCCGAGTTCCCGGCTCTCCATGATCCCTAGCCTATCAGCAGAGGCCTATCGCCCAATCGCGGGCAGCGTCAATTTCTTCATCACCGCGTAGCCATCACGATTGGGATGAACGCCGTCATTGGATAGTTCGGGCCTGAATCCACCTTGGGAGTCCGCCAACACCGAGTAGTAATCGATGTAGCGGCTGCCGCTTCTGGAGGCATACTCGCGCAGCCAGCGATTCAGCGCCGCGATGGTTGCCGCGGGCTTCAAGGCCGGCTTCCAGGGAAAGCTGCTGGCCGGCGGAATGGATGCCAGCGCGACCTCGATGTGATGAGCGCGCGCCAACTCCACCATCGCCATGATGTTGTGCTTGTAATCCTGCTCGGAGGTCGGCCCGGTGTTGCCGGCCACATCGTTGGTTCCGGCCATGATGTGCACGAGCCGCGGCTTGAGTTCGATGACGTCCTGAAAGAACCGCAGCAGAATTTGCGGGGAGGTCTGGCCGCTGATGCCGCGCCCGATGACATCATTGCTGAACAGCACGTCATCATCCCGCGCCCAGATCTCGGTGATCGAATCGCCGATGAAGATGACTTGCGGCGGCTTTTTCAGCGCCGCGTTCGCCGACCGGTAGCGGCACAGATTCGGCCAATCCGTCTGCGCTCGAAGTTGCTGCGCTTGCAGGTAGGCCTGCACGTCCGGATCCTGGCGCAGGTCCGCAAAGTTCGACGCACTCTGCCCGGGGACCAGCGCCGCATCGGCAAGTCGCGCGAGAGCTGCCGGAATTGGGAGAGGCGGCGGACAGGGATCGGCCGACATCGCCGCCGGGGGCGCCGCGGGCGCGGTTACCGCCTCATCGGCGAGCGCCGATTGACCGGCCTGGTTGATAACGATAGCCAGCAATGCCAGTGCAGGTCTTTTCATGGATGAACTCCAACCGCGTTCGCATTCGCGCTCACGGCGGCGCGACACACATAGTTCTGGGCCTCATCGGGCGACCCCTTGCCGGTCCAATGAGCCACTTTCGGATAAGCGCACAGGGGGCGCGTTGCCAAGGGTTCGCCGGATGCTGCGCCGGCGGCGGCTGGCGCATAGCGGGCGGCGATGATAGTTTCGGGCGCCTGGTTCTTCTCGCGCCACTGGGCAATCGAGGCCACCGCGTCGAAGCTATTGGGCCCGGGGCCGCCGGCGCAATGCATCATGCCCGGCGCCATAAACAGACGCACGAAATTCTGCGCCTGATCCGCGCCCATGGTTTGCATCAGATCGTGGTAGTACTGGATGGTGCCCCAGGGCGTGATCGCGGCATCATCCCAGCCTTGAAAGAGAATCAGCTTGCCGCCGCGTCCCGCAAAGGCGCCAAGATCCGGATTATCCGAGTTGATAATGGAACCGATGGCGGCATTGGTCTTCTCCAAGTCGCTGGCAAAATCGAAGCTGCGAAAATCCCAATTCGGGTCGCCCACTACGAAACTGGCCATGAACTGGTTGGCGAACTGGCTCTGCGCCCGATAGCCGAGGATCCACACATCCCAATTATTGGTCAGCGCCTCGGCGCCGGGAGGGAACCCTGGATAAATGTTCTTGCCGGTCGCCGGATTGACAGGACCGCTGTAAATCTTGCGCAGCGCATCGAGTTGCGGATGGGTCAGACAATCCGGCGCGTCGCCCGATTTACACAGCAGCACCTGCGGATCGAAATGGCACTGGCCCGGGTCGTTGATGATGCCGTCCTTCACGCCGTCGAGTGCGTCGCACTGCGCGAGTGCCGCGCTTTGAATGACGGCGAGTTTGGCTTTGGGGATTGTGCTCTGCGGCGCGTTGAACAGCGCTCTTTCATTCCACAGAAACCCAGTCATGATGCGCGTCCATGCGTTCGCGGGTGCCCCGGCCACGATACCGTCATAGTCGGCGGGATATTTTTGCGCCTCCATCAGCGCCTCGTGGCCGCCGTTGGAACAGCCCCGAAAATAGGAGAACTGCGGCGCCCGTCCGTAATAGGCAGCGATCAGGCTTTTGGCAAATTCGGCCGTCACGTGATCGGCTCGATAGGCAAAGTCCTTCACCTTTTCCGGGTGACCGATAACCCAGTGCCCATCAACCACCATGGCGGAAGCCACTTCGTGGCCCAGATCATTTGCGGCCGTGGCATATCCCTTGGCGAGTTGTTCGCGCATGTCGGCCGCGGGTCCTGAGACCGTACCGCCGAAGCCGCCGTTGCCGGCGCCGAGAAAATTTCCGTTCCAGCGAGCGGGGTCAGGCAACCACACTTCCGCCATGATGGCGGAATCCGGTGTGGGCGTGAGCGTGACAGCTACACGGCAAAAGTCCGCCGGCGCGACCAGCGTACTCAAAGGAAATACGACGGGCGCATCCTTGGCGACCTCGACTGCGGAGGTAATATGGCCTGCCGTGACGGCGAATTTGGCGAGGTCCGCGCAGGAGGCCTGCGCCCGGGATGCAAACCCGGACAGTATCGCGAGCGCTGCGGCGAACACGGCTGCGATCATGGTCGGCCGCATGCGGTTATTGTTTCGTGAGCTCACAGCAATCCCCCTCGTCATCTGGTTAAAATGAGACCGCCTCAACCCGCACGCCCGCCGCTGCGGCAGCGGCGGCAGCGGCGATCATAGCGCCTCGCGGTGTCAAAACGCCGACGCAATCATATAAACTGGCCGCCATGCATCACACCTCGGCAAGGGTGATCGCGTGAGCGATCGACACTCTCGAGCCGGGAAGGGGCCGGCGCGCCCCTCCCATCCGCATGCGCATCGGGCCCGCGGAGATCGGCATATCAAGATCGGCAAGCGCGAGATCATCACGCATGGGATCGCGCCGGCGGTATGGCAGGATCTTTATCACTATTTCATGACCGTCACATGGACGCAGCTATTCGCCACCATCGCCGCGTTCTTCCTGCTCTTTGACCTGCTGTTCGGACTTCTGTACTACCTCATCCCCGGGTGCATCGCGAATCTCAATCCGCCGGGTTTCGCGGGAGCGTTCTTCTTCAGTGTCGAGACTTTGGCGACGGTGGGCTATGGAGAGATGCATCCGCAGACCCTGTACGGCCATGTCGTAGCAATGATCGAGATCTTTGTCGGCCTCATGTCCCTGGCGGTCATTACCGGCATCATGTTTGCACGTTTCTCGCGCCCAAAGGCGCGATTCCTATTCGCCAGCAGCGCCGTGGTGCGCCCGATTGACGGTAAGCTCACGCTGATGATGCGCGCCGCCAACGCGCGACAGAACGTCATTCAGGACGCCTCGGCGAAGCTGCGCATGTTGCGTGACGAGATCACCGAAGAGGGCTTTCGAATTCGCCGCATCAAGGATCTGGTGTTGGTGCGTGCGGAGCATCCCGTTTTCGTGCTGGGGTGGAACATCATGCATGTCATTGATGCTGACAGTCCGTTGCATGGGGAGGACGAGGCATCACTACAGGCCTCATCGGCGGCCTTTGTCTTAAGCGTCAGCGGCAGGGATGAAACGACCGGTCAAACCTTGATGGCGCGCGCCGAGTACTCGAGCGCCGCCATCCGCTGGAATGAAGCGTTCAGCGATATTTTGGAAGTGGCGGGCGATGGTTCGCTGCACTTCGACTACACCAAGTTCGATGACGTCGAACCCCTGCCCACCCCCGCAACTGAGCGCGAGCAGCGCCGAAAAAAACGGGTCTAGTGGCTCCTGGTGCGGACGCGTAAGTCTCGGTCCGAGTTGTTTCTGCCGCGGAATGCCGCGAAACCGCGGCGTTCCGTCGCCGCAGTCGACAATCCGGCGATCCAGGCGATCTGGGATGTCACTTGCGCGATTCCACGCGGACAGGTATCGACCTATGGAGCCGTCGCACGCGCCGCGGGATTGGCGGGTCGAGCGCGGCTCACCGGATTCGCACTGCGGGTGGCGCCCGAAGAGAGCCGACTGCCTTGGCATCGGGTGGTGGGCGCCGGCGGACGCATCGTGTTTCCGAAAACATCGCGCGAGCACGCTGAACAAGCAAAGCGCTTGCGCGCCGAAGGAGTTCTCCTGAAGGACGGGCGCGTGGATTCGATGTTTATGGCGAATCTGGACGAGTTCTAGCGCCGACTACCGTAGCCGGTCCGCTATACAATGGCGAATGTAATCCCCGCTCTGCTTAAGCGGGCGGGTAGTTCATCCCCCAATCCCGTCACCGGCGTAAGCACCCCGCCGCTCAGCGGTTTCTGGCCTGGTTGAGCCGTGTCCGGCAGCGCCAGTACGAATGCCGACTCGCACAGGCACTTGACCGTGATGCGGTTTCCAGGATCGCCCTGCCCCTTCAAGATCCCGCGCACGCGTGCGCCGCTTTTCGCGAGCGCGACAAATTCACAGGCGAAGAAACCGCCGGTCATGACCTTCTCGGAAGGTCCCTGGCCCGGCTGCGGCAACAGACGCTGCATGATTCGCCGGCCGAATCGCGTCGCCGCCACGGATTCAAAAACCTTTCCGCCCATCGCCGCCATGCGTGCCCCCCCGGCACCGGCGAACTTCGTGTATTCCTGATAATCGAAACGCGTACCGAGCAAAGCTTGCGTGCGACGAACGACTCGCGTGTTGATCGACCCCATCAGAAAGGCGCTCACCCATGACTGAAGATCGGCGTTGTACTGCGCTCCGGCAGGGTCCGCATTGCGGGCGCGCTCCTCGGCGGTATGTGCCGCCGGATCCGGATCCAGCAGGAATGGATCGCGGGCCAGGCGCATCTCGCCGGTCTCGAGCATGTGGTACAGCGTCGCCAGGGTGCCGCCGTTGATGCCGCCGCCCATCCGGAAGGATGCCGAGACGCTGAGGCACTCGGACTGCAGCGCATCGCGAACGTGGCGCGAGATGAGCCATGCGCCCAAGTCGGATGGGATGGAATCAAAACCGCAGCAGGGTATGATTCGTGTTCCCTCGGCCGAGGCTTGCGCGTGATGCTGGTCGATGAGGCGGCGGATCCAAGGCGTCTCGCCGGTGATGTCGCAATAATGCGTGCGATTGCGCACGCAAGCGTCCACCAGCTTCGTTCCATACAGGCTGAAGGGTCCCGCTGTCGTGGCCACCACCCGGGTCTGCGCCGCAATCCGGTTAAGTGCCTCATCATCCTGCGCGTCGGCAACCAGCACATCGACGCCCGCCGAGTTGACAGTCTCGAGCTTGGATCGATTGCGGCCCGCGATGGCCCAGCGCAATCCGGCCGGAGCGAACTGCCTGCAATATTCCACCGTCTGCTTGCCGGTGAATCCCGAGGCTCCATACAGGACGATATCGTATTTGCGGTCGGCGCTGGGCATTTGCGGGTCATCGTACTACAGCGCAGCGGAAAGTTGCTGCGCCACCGCGCATCGCGCAGACTTGCGCGTCGTGACCTTAGCAACCGCATCAAGCAGTACCCGCCGCATTCGCCGCGCGGCATCCGATATGCGCGCGCAGGCACTCGCGGCGGCGCGGCGCCTCATCGTCGCAGGCCCTGAAAATGCGCTCACGATGCGCGCCGTCGCCGACGCGGCGGGCGTCACCTACCCCAACTTGAGCCATCATTTCGGCTCCGCGGCCGGCCTGCATGCGGCGATTGCTGAAGATCTCGTGCGGGAATTGTTGGCCGGTCTGCAGACTCTGGGGCTGGAGATGGACAGCCACAAGCACGAATATCGCGCCCTCGTGGATCGGGTGTTTGATTTGTTCGCTCGCAACGGATTGGGACGGGTGCTGGGATGGCTGGTGCGTTCGGGCGAGACCTCTCGCCTAAAACCGGTCAATCAGCTGCTGGCCGATTTCATTGCGGGCCGCTCGCGCGGCCGTTCAAAAACAGAGGCGCAGCGGATTGCGAGGGTCGCGCTGATTGTGGCATTTGCCGCCTATGCCGAGTCCTCCGTCGGACCCCTGCTGGGCGATGTGCTGGGCGCGTCGGCCGCCGTTCGCCGCCGCTACTTCGTCGAGGCGCTTGCCGCGCTGCGGGATTAGCAATTGATGGGTCCATCAATAATATATTGACGGGCACATAAATAAGGCCTACTGTGCGACTATCACCGCAGGAGTTTCCATGGAACACGCGTCCCGCACGCCCGCCGATCTGGTCATCCATCCGCGCAATCTGATGTTCGGCCGCGGCCAGACGACCGCTCGCTGGTGGCACGGTGGCGATCCGGTTGCAACTGCGTTCTATAACGGCATGTCGATTGCGTTTCCACTCGGCGAAGCGTTTTTTATCGAGAGCGTGCGCAAATTTCGTGACGCCGTGCCCGCGGAGCAACAAGCGCAAATCGACGCCTTCATCAAGCAAGAGGCCGTGCACAGCCGCGAGCATATCCATTTCAACAAGCAAGCCAAGGAAGCCGGATACGACGTCGCGTCCATGGAAGCGCACCTGGCGGAGCAGCTGGCGAAAACCAAGGAGCTTCCGCCCGTCATCAACCTCGCCACCACGGTGGCGCTCGAACATTTCACGGCCATCATTGCGCATGCGGTGCTGAAGAGCGATCGCCACATGAAAGGCGCTTCTGCGGATGCCGCGCGCCTTTGGAAATGGCATGCCATCGAGGAAATCGAGCATAAGGCGGTCGCCTTTGATACGTTTCTCGCGGCGACAAAAAGCATATCCTCGTTCAAACGCTGGAAATTCCTAAGCTTGGTGATGCTGCAATCCACCAACCAATTCCTGCGGGGGCGCATACGCAATATGGGTCATTTATTCGACCAGGACGGCATCAACAAGCCGACGACTTGGCTGCGGGCATTCTCGTATCTCCTGATCTACCCGGGCTTGCTGCGGCAAATATTCCCCGCGTGGTTGGCATTCTTCCGGCCCGGGTTTCACCCCTGGCAGAAAG
The DNA here is from genome assembly GCA_963756845.1 of uncultured Gammaproteobacteria bacterium. Taxonomy (GTDB): domain Bacteria; phylum Pseudomonadota; class Gammaproteobacteria; order Steroidobacterales; family Steroidobacteraceae; genus Bog-1198. Next base: position 145,749 of record CAVWPD010000001.1, read on the forward strand.
ACGACCGCGCGCTGCTCTCACGCAGTGAAGCCAAACTGGGATTGGCCCCCAAAAATCCATCCGTCCCGGAAATCGCTACGCTGCCCGCGGGTTAGTGCCGGCGCTGAGCCACGCGGCTCCCGCGCGATACAGCGCCTCCACTGCCGGTCCCTTGAGGCCAGGCATGTCGGTCTTGACGGAATACCCGATCTCGGACTGCAGGTAGGCAAGGTGCCGATAACCTTCGGGATACGCCTGCAAGCGTTCCCGATCCAGCGATAGTCGCGCCGTCGGATCCACCGGATCCACCCGGTCCTTCTCGTAAATCGGCTGTCGATGCACGAGCCCCCAGCGGTCGCGCTTCTCGAAGAAGTCATAGAATCGCCCGGTGCACACCACGTCGCATTCGACGCCGTGAATGGGAGCGCGCTGCGATATGCTCATCTTCGTTTGCGCAATCGCTCTGCGGCCGGAAATTTCCAGCGTGGATCCGCCGAGAAAATGCAGGATGACCACCCCCTTGTCCCAACCCTTGCGGTTGGCGGCGATGAATTCATCGGCCGATCCTTGAAACCAGGTGGCCATCATGTACCCATCGTCGTGCCAAACTGAGCGAAACTTCTCCCATGCGCCGGCGTCGCGCCACAACACCCAGCTTTCGATGAGATCGCGAATCGCCTGCTTGTCCTGTGCAACCTCGGTCGAGCTCATCTGATGCACCCTGCCGCTTACTGCGAGTCCTTCAAGGAGATCTGCGGGTCCGCGAGCTTATTGATGTCCGGACGGATACGATCCGCGATGAGCTTGCGGCCCGCCATGTAGTCCTTAGCATGGTTAATGGCTTCCACGGCCAATAACTCGCCACCCTTGAGGTAACAGACGCTGAAACTTCGAGATGCAGGATCACCGCGGGTCACTTGCTGGTCATGTCCCTGCGATAATCCGACGATCAAGAGTTTGTTGTCGAACTGATCCGACCAAAACCAGGGCACGCGGTCGTGGATCGTGGGCCGTTCCAGGATATTGAGCGCGGCCGCCTTGGCCTGTTCGAAGGCATTGTCGACCGACTCGAGCCGCACTCGCGCTTCAAATCGCAGTGACGGATGATTGGTGCAATCCCCGGCCGCGTAAATCGCCGCATCGCTGCTTCGGCAGTACTGGTCGACCACGATGCCGTTGTCGCACAGCAATCCTGCCTTGGCGGCCAGTTCAACATTGGCGAAGGCACCCACGCCGACCACCAACAAATCCGCCTCGTAGCTGCTGCCGTCCGCACACACGACGCGCTCGACGCGATGCGTGCCTTCCAAGCGCATCACCCGCGCATTGCAGACGATCTTCACGCCTTGCGCCCGATGTTCATGCTCGAAGTACTGCGAAACGTTGGAGGCGACCACCCGATTCATGACCCGATCCGCCATTTCGAGAACCGTGACGCTGCATCCCAGGGTGCGAGCCGTCGCCGCGGTCTCGAGTCCGATGTAGCCGCCGCCGATGATGACGACGCGCGCACCTGCCTTCATGCCGGCCTGTATCTGGGGCACATCGGCAATGGCGCGCAGGTAGCACACGCCCGCCAACTCGCTCCCCGGACAGGTGAGCGGCCGCGACCCAGCTCCGAGACATAGAAGTGCACGGTCGTACGCGATTTCATCGCCGTTGGAGAGCATGACCCGGCGAGCGGACGCGTCAAGACGTTCGGCGCGAACTCCTAGGTGTAGCTCGACGTGATGATCATCGTAAAAAGACCGGTGGCGGAACAACAGTCGATCAACAGGCAGTTCGCCGGAGAGGAATTTTTTCGACAGGGGCGGCCGCTGATAGGGCAAGTGAGGCTCGTCGCACACCAGGATGAGTCGCCCCTCGTAGCCTTCGCGCCGCAGCGTGTCGGTCGCCTGTGCCCCCGCCTGTCCGCCACCCACAATAAGGATTGTAGAAATCATGAATGCTCGCCGCGATGCTAAGGTGTCATCGACCCGGGCGCAATGTCAGAATTTCTCGCCTACCGGTGTCAATTGGCCGAGCGTGTCCCGCTTGTGCATGTGAAATTCTTCGCATCGGTTCGGGGCCCCTGCCCCGTGTAATGCGCGATCTGCGCACTGGGGCAAAGAAGCCGCGTTCGAGTAACGCGACCCTCGCTGAGTTGCGAAGCAATCAGGCTCTGCGGAGGCTTGCCATGCTCGACCCAGAGCTCGAGCGCGCTCAGCATATCGTGATCCGCGTCCCGCGTGGGCGCATCGGCGCCTGAACCGCCAAATTGATCGGGCACATCGCCGCCCATGCAGTGGAGCATGCCAGGAACCATAAAGAGTCGGATGAAGCTCTGCGCTCTCTTCTCCCCGCCCATCACCTTTTGCACCTGCTCAAAATATTCCAAGGTCATTCTTGCAGCCACGGCAGGATCGAGCCAACCCTGATAAAGAATGGCCTTGCCGCCGCTGCGGCGAAACGGCTCCAGATTCGCATCATCGGCCCGCAGTTCCGGCATCACCCGATCAATAGCCGCCAAATCAGCCGCCACGTGAAAATCTTGCCCATTCCAGTCCCGCAGCCGGCGAATCGCTTGCCCGAATGTGGCCAGCGCCAGCGGTGATCGTCCCGCATCGACCACCACGCCGGGAAGCAGCCCCTCATCGAGCTGCCTGCCATTCTCGTCTCGCAAGGGCCCATAGAGGACCTCGGCAAACGCCACTTGATCGGGATTGAGGCAGGGCGCTTGATGCGCACTGTCGCAGCCGAGCGCGGCAGGACGAAATCCGCAGCCGCGCGGGTCCCCGCTGTCGCCTTCGACAGCCTCGCAGCGGCTCACCCCTTCCCGCGCGACGAATAGCCAGTCCTCTTTGCTCATCAATCCCGGATGGGCGTCGCGCTGCAAAATCTCCCACATGCGCCGCGTGGTCATTTCAGTCGTATTCGGTCCGGGAGCGCCGGCAATGATGCCTTCGTAATCCTTCGGAAAGCGCTGCATCTCCTTCAGTCCCTGCCTCCCGCCACCCGAGCAGCCAATGAAGTATCGATGTTGCAACGGCGCCGAATAATAGGCCGAGATGATTTTCCGTGAAGCCTCGACCAGCAAATGATTCGCTCGCAGCTGGAAATTGACCAGTCGCATGGGATCGCCCAGCATCCAGGTCTTTTCAGATGCTTTGTGACCCGTATCGGTGCTCGCCGCTGCATACCCGCGGGCGACGCCGCGCGCCAGATCGCGAAAATTGAAGCGCCCGGCATCGCCGCCGACGCCGGCGCCAAGAAATTTTCCGTTCCAGGCCCGCCGCTCCGGCAGCCATAGTTCGAAGCCGATCTCGGTCTCGATAATGCCCTGCACGCGGCAGAAGGCGACCCGATTGGTGATGGGCGGCGCGCCGGGTTCCGCTGCCCACTGCGCCGCGGCCGGCAGGCTGGCGGCAGCGCTGATTCGCAAGTCCGTTGCTGTAAACCCCGTGAGCGCCTCGCAACGCTCAATGTGCTCGGCACGCGCCGCAGTGACGCCGCCCACGCACAGCGCAAGGGCGAGAAGGGCGAACGGCAACCCAACGATCAAGCGTCGCACGAGCGCCTCACTCATGAGCATCTCAGAATCTCTTTGCGCTGCGCTGCATCGACATCCAGCCATTCAAGGATCTCCTCAGTATGCTGACCATGCGAGGGCGGCGGATCCGCCACGAGGGGACCGCCTTCCTGAAACAAAAACCCCGCATTCATGATGTCGATATTCTTGTTCTGCGGCAGCCCGGGTATGCGCAAGGGTATCCTCAAACCCCGCTCCTGCAGATGTGGCAGATTCACCGCCTCCTCGACGCTTCGTACCATCCCGCAAGGAACCCCCGCTGCGCTCATGCGCGCTTCCCATTCTGCCGCGGGGCGTAGGCGCAGCGAGTCCGCCAGGGCCGCCTGCAGTGCCGCGGAGTTGGCGCGCCGCAAGTCCGGTGTGCGAAAGCGCGCATCCGTCAGCCATTCCGCACGATCCAGCAGCCGCGCCAAGGCTTCGAATTGCGATTGCTGCACGACGCCCAAGGAGATGAGTTTGCCGTCGGCCGCTTTGAAGAGTGCGGCCGTCGGCTGGCCGCTATACCCGGTGTTACCGGTTCGCTCCAAAGCGCGTCCAGTCACGAGAAACGGCACCACGGCCGAGGCCATGAATGCGATGCTGGCATCCATCATGGCGACATCGATGTATTCGCCCTGACCGTTGCGCAGTCGGCGGAACAGCGCCGCCATGATGGCAAAAGCCGCCGTCTGACCGGTCAAGGTATCGACCACGGGAAATCCGACCCGCATCGGCGGATCGCCCGGGTCGCCGCCGAGGGACATCATGCCGCTGGTGGCCTGCACGATGTTGTCGATCGCCGGCCAATCACGCAGAGGACCGGACTGCCCATATCCGGACACCGAGCAATAGACGATATCGGCCTTGAGCAAGCGCGCTTCGGCGTACCCGAGACCGAACCGGGACATCACTCCCGGTCGAAAATTCTCCACCACCACATCCGAGCGGGCGATCAAGCGTCGCGCCGCCTCCTGGGACGCGGGATTCTTAAGATCCAACGACATTGATTTCTTGCCGGCATTGACCGCAACGAAGGCCGGCGCCATCCCATCGTAGCTGCGGTCACCGCCGTAATTGCGCATCGCATCGCCGCCGCGCGGCGCTTCAATTTTTATGACTTCAGCGCCGAGCAACCGCAGTAGGTGCGTGGCGTACGGGCCCGCCATGATGTGACTGAAGTCAGCCACGCGGATTCCTTCAAGTGGCTGCATCTGAACTCCTCGCACACTTTACTTCGCCGGTTGTCTCGATGCCTTGCGCGATGCGCCGCGCGTCGAGAAACACTGCCGTGCCGTCGATGCCGAACCTGGATAGCTCGCGGGCATTGCGGGCGCCATCCGCAAGATACAGCTCATCGAAGCGATGTTGTTCCGCGGCTGCAATCGGAATGAATTGCACGCCTTGGGAATGCCCCTCCGCCATGCCCGATTGCACGGCATCGGACACTTCCTTGGATAACGCGGCCTCCCAGATCGGAATCGACTCTTCGAGTACCTGCCGATCGGACGCGGACAGAGATTGCCAGCGCTTCTCGCCCATGGCGCGCGCGGGATAGCCGCCGCGCGGGACTTCGAGCGCGGTGTAGAACTTGGCCACCTCGCCAAAGTGCAGCGATTTCAGCGTATCCGGAGGCGCTACCACACCGTCGAGCACCCCCTTCGCCAGGCTGGAATACACCTCCCCCATCGGCATCGAGACTGGATCGGCTCCTAAGTCGCGCATCACATCCAGCAACTCGGTGGGTACCCGGATGCGCATGCCCTGCAAATCCTTCAACGTGTGCACCTCGCGGTTTCGCGTCAACAATCCAGGCAGCGTACCGCCTTGAATCGCGAGGATCTTCAGCCCCGAGAGTTCATGTGCAAATTCGGGCGTATCAGCCGCCAGACAGCGGTATAGAGCCACCTGCTGTTCGAATGATTTTGCACCGCTGTAGAAACCTGTCTGCACCCGAATTAAATGCGTGCCGCCGCGGATGTATATCGGCGTAATCAGTCCGATATCGGCCACCCCGTGGCGCAGTTCGATCAACGATTGGTCGGAGGAGATCAAACCGCCCGACCATATGGGGCGGATATGCAACGTTCCGCCCGAGCGCTGCAGCACCCACTGCATCCAGGTTTTATCGGCGCGACTGAACGTGTGACTGGGCGCGTAGGGCGAGGCGTAGATCAGCTCAGTCGGCCACGATGGCACGGCAACCGCACAGCACAGGATTGCGACCGCGATGCTCGGCCACGTCTTCATGTCAATCCCGCACTGGCCAGGAAATCGCAGACATGATTCACCATCCGCTCATGGCTCCAGCCTTTGGCATCCACCATATCGGCATCCAGGGTCAACGTCGGTACACCCGCCTGCTGCAGCGACAATTGCGTCAGTTTGGTGCCGCTTTGCGACAGTCGGCTATCGGGAGGTACCAGCATCACGGCGGCATCAATGCCGCAGCGCTGCGCTTCGCTGACCATCCAGCCGTTCATCCAGGGCGGCAGATGCAGCACTTCATTCATGGAACAGATGCGGCTTGCCAACGCATGCAGCGGCTTGCCATGCATGGCGCGGATGTACTGCGGGCCTGCGAAGGGCATGTACATCGACCAAACGAATACCGCCCCCAGCCGCTCTTCCAGGGCGTTGTAGAAGCCTGGATCGTGCCACAGTCCGGCGCCGATCCACATCAAGCGGATGCGTTCATGACTGCTCACCCCGACCTTCGCCTTGACTCGCTCGGCGACTTCGTCGCGAAAGCGCTTGGCGTGCGCCACTGCCCACTCGGATCCTCGGTGCCACTGCGGGATCATGGTGTTGGGCATTTGATCGGCTATGGAAACGGGGCAAGGGCGCGCCGCGCCAATCATCTGCGCCGCCTCGGCAATGTAGGCTTCTTGCTCGTTGATCTTCTCCATCAAGAGCGCGAGTTTTTCCTCGCTGAAGCGCCGATCGGTCTTCTTCTCCAGCATTTCTATGAGCGCACGCATTTCCTGCACCAAGAGCTCGATGCGTTGCGGCTGAAATACTTCCTCCCATTGGTCGTTGGCCTTTTCAAACCAGGCCGCGTCCTTGTGCGTCCAGGCAGGCGCTTCGAGGGGAAAGAACTCCGTGCCCAGAGCCTGCGCCCATTGGCCGAAGACTTGCTGAATACAATCGCAGGTGAGTCTGGCTACCAATGCCACTGGCCGGGGCAATCCGCCCCACGGCGCGCTCGCAGAATCATTCGCAAGCGTGCAGCCCAGCCCCAAGGAACAATACCGGCAGCTGTTGCCGGGATAGCCGCGATCTTCCAATACTTTGAAATAGCGCTCCGAGAGCTGCTTGGCCGAAATGTATGCCGACCACCATTGGTTGGTGATCAGTGCAATATCCATGGCGTGAAACAGCTCATGGGGGGTATCGGCCTGTGCGACCACGAAAGGATCGCCGTGATCGACCACCCGGCGCTTCAAATCGGCGGCGAAAGCCCGCTGATAGGCCAGCGCATCGGCGGTGCAGGCAAGATCCTTGCGGCTGCGCGCTGCCTTATCTTGGCTCATCGGAACACTCCCAATGACTCGAGTTCGGTAATACGCGCCTGATCCAAGCCGCCAATCTGCGCGGCAATAAGCATCGAGTGTTCACCGATGTTTGGCGCGCGGAAGGGTTCCAACACGCTGCGCGAGAAGCTCATGGGCGTACGGATATGGCCGAATCTGCCGAGCAAGGCATGTTCGATCGGCACCAGACTGCCGCGCGCGGCGATTTGCGGGTCGCGTTCCATCAAATCCTCGATGTCCTGCACGACGCCCGCCGCAAAGCCCTGTTGCTGCAGCCTCTCCACCAACGTCGGACCGTCCTGCTCGCGGCACCAGGCGGAAATTACCCGGTCGCGGCCAACTGCATCGGCGTCGGCGGCAGCGGCGAGGCCAGCGAACGCGCCTAGGCGCGCCCAATCAGCGCCGGTCGGCAGACTCAGGGCGATCCATCGATCTTCGCCCTTCACGCCATACACGCCCTGATGAAAAATCCGCGCATCGTGATTGCCGTCGCGCCGCGGAACTTCGCCGCATTGCGTCCGAACGATCGCTTCATACATTTGCTGCACGCAGATCTCGTACATCGAGGCATCGATATGCACGCCGCGACCGGTATTGCGCCGCTGAGCCAGCGCCCCGGCCACCGTGGCCGCCATGACGTACGGCACGATCACATCCCCATACGGCACCGCGCCCGGAATCACCGGATCCCTGTCGGGCCAGCCGGTCAAGTAGGTCCTGCCGGACAGCGCTGCTCCGGTGCCGTCCACGCCCCACTCCTGGGCCAAGGGTCCGCTCTGTCCGTACACGCTGCCCGAGACCATGATCAGATTGGGATTCAATTTCGTGAGCGCGGCGAAGTCCAGGCCGAGTTTGCTCATGGTGCCGGGAGAGAAATTCTCAACGACCACGTCGGCCCACTCAATCAAAGGCGTGAGCAGCTCGCGGCTCTCGATTTTTTTCATATCGAGCGCGAGACTTCTCTTCGAGGTGTTGATGTGCGCAAACCAGGGCTTGTCGTCGAAGTTACCCGCCCTGGAGACAGCGACCTGTACATCGAGCCGCGTCAAGCATGGCCGTGTGCGGCTTTCAACCTTGATCACATCGGCACCCAAGTCGCCCAGTGTCTTGGTCGTGATCGAACCGACGAGCGCCCAAGAAAAATCAAGCACGCGCACGCCGGCGAGGGGTCCGGCTCGTGAAGGCCGCGCTACTCTCGGGGGCGCCGTACCGCCGGACAGCAGCGAAACAAAGCGCCCCGGAAGCTGACCGACCGCGGTACCCGCGCTCCAGAATTTGCGCTCCTTCAGGTGCGCATCGCCCAGCACATCCGCGGGGGTTGCAATCACCGTGGCATTGATGCCGCGTCTTCGGCCCTCAATCGAAATATCCTGTTTGCAGCGCGTGCGAAAGAAAGCGGCAATGGCCGTTTCCCAAGTTTCCCGCGTCGCCGGATCCAAGGTAGAGCGGTTATAGGTCAGCCAATCGACGCCGCGCAGCGGATTGGCCAAGCCGCTCTCCGCGATCCAGTCGGCCAGCGCTTGATTGGCCGGCGCACCGAATCGGCCCGTCATCAATGTGTGGAAGCACCAACCGTCGGACAAGGCCCATATACAGCGCACCGTGGCCAAGCCGTAATTGAGCGCGCCGCCCACGCGCGCGAGTTTTCGCCGATCGAATTGCCAGACGAGAACACTATTGAACTGGCGCGAGAAGGCCACCTCCTGCACCGATATATCGACATGCTGGCCGCGGCCGCCGACGCCCCGTTCGTAGTGCGCGGCCAGCGCGCCGGCCGCTGCGACCATATCGGCGTGAAAGCGGCACGCGTCGAGCGCTTCCTTCACCGGCGCTCGATCCGGAGTGCCTGTCAAGCGCAGCACGCCGCCGACGGCCGAGGCGATCAACTCACCGCCCACCCATCGCGCCCTTGGCGCATCACTGCCAAATGTCGTCACCGACACGTGAATCAGCGCCGGCGCCGCGCCGGTGATGCGTTCGCGCGGCCAGCCGGCATCCGCCAGACGCGCCGTCCCCCATTCGTCGAGGAGAAAAGACGCACCGGCGAGTTCAGCCGCCAAATCGTCCCTTCGCACCGCGATGATGGTCGCACCCAATGTGGCGAAGAAGCGGGGTAGCGCGGCCTCAACGGACATTTCCAATACCAACACGCGAGCGCCGACGAGCAAGCTCACGCGGCCTTCTTCAAGCCGCGCGTGAAGGCGGCGATTTCCCGCAGCGCACCGTCGTTGCCGTCCCAGCTGCGCCGAGCCATCGGCAGCGCCGCGATGCCGGCGGCCTTTAGCGCCGACAACTGCGCCGGCAAGTCCCAGATCAGCGCATCCTCTTGTTCGGTCAACCAGATAATGACGCCCTGCACAGCCAGGGTTTGTGCCAAATTCCGGGTGAACAACGCGCGGTCCACAAAGGCGCGAGCGCCTCCCGATTGAGACTGATAGTGATGGGCGATGGCGCCGATCGCTCCATCGGCGGCAATGGGCGGCAGCGGCACGCCGCAAAACGCATGATCGCCCATTTCCGCGACGATGTTGCCGCCCGCCGCTTCGGCGGCTTGATGCAGTCGATCATCCGGCGGCGCGCTGCCGGTCAGCAGCAAGCGCGGCCCCTCATCGTGCGACTCGCCCTGCCGGATCCACTCTGCCAGCGCAGCGTCGAAGGGGGCGGCGCTGCAGAAATCCGCGGCTCGCGCCATGCGCTCCACGACGCTGCCACGCGGGGCGCGCTCGCGCGTGCGCCATGCGCCCGCCGCTGCGAACAATTCCCGCCGCCGGTTGCGCTGCGCGATGGCCGCAGGAATTGCCGCCGCGTCGGATCCAATTTCCTCAGCAAGCCGCCGCGTCGCCCAACCGCTATGCGCCACGCTGGTGGCACGCACGATCTTCGCCAGATCGTAAATCAAGACACGAGGACCGCCGACCAGCCGCCGCGTTTTGATCTCGCAGAGGTAGTAGTAAAGACGCTGTGCGCTGTCATTGCTGCGCGGTAGAATAATCGTGTCCATAAAGTCAAAATCACCGCGCAGAAACTGTTCGGCAACGGAGCGGACATCCGGGGTAAAGCTGGACTCCAAGTAGTGATCCGCAGCGGGGCTCGCCTGTGTGAAACTCGGCAGGCGGAGTGGAAATGCGCCGCACGCGATGATCAATTCCACGGGGATTTCCGCGCCGAAGTAGCCGATGACCCGCCCGCCGCCGAGAGCGTGTGTGCGTGCCGCGGACAGCGGATCGAGTAGGGCCTGCTGCACCATGAATTCGAGGGTACTCATTGTCCGAGCGCCTTCGGCAACATCAATACCATGCTCGGAATGAATATCAGCAACAGCAGATGCACGAAGTCAGCCGCCAGAAACGGCAGTACACCCTTGAAAATACGCCCGATCGGCACATCCTTGGCGATGCCGTGAATCACGAATAGATTCATGCCAATGGGAGGATGCACGAATCCGATCTCCATCGCCCGAACCAGGAAAATCCCGAACCAGATCGGCGACAGGCCCAAATGCAGAATGATGGGCAGCAGTATCGGCGTCGTCAGCAGCATCAACCCCAACCCATCGAGCACCGATCCCAGCAGCAGCAAAAACGCCGCGATCACCAGCAGCGAAATGATGCGGCTATCGCTCACCGCGGCAAGTAGCAGCGTGATCTGCTCAGCGATGCCGCTGAGAGTGATGAACACCGAAAATATCAATGCGCCGATGATGACCACATAAAGCATGCCGCTGGTGCGCAAGGTTTCGCGAATGGCGTGGCTGACCGCCGCAAAGCTCAAGCGCTTGCGCCAGGCACACAGCAGCAGCGCGCCCACGGCGCCCACCGATCCGGCCTCCGGGGGCGTAAACCAGCCCACGGCGATGCCGCCGATGACCAACAATATGAGTACGCCGATGTCAATGACGCGCAGCAAAGCCGCTCGCCGCTCTGCGCCGGTGGCCCGCAGCGTCGGCGGAGCAATGGACGGCTTGAAATAGCACAGGATGACAATGACCGCGCAGTACAGCAGCACTTGCGTGATCGCCGGCACAATGGCCGCAGTGAACAACTTACCAATCGATTGTTCCGCGATGATGCCGAACACGATCAGCGCGCCGGACGGCGGCACCATTTGACCCAACGTACCTCCGGCGGCGACGGCACCGGTCGCAAGCTCATCCGAGTAGCCGCGCTTGCGCATTTCCGGCAGGGCAACCAAACCGATGGTCGCCGCCGTGGCAAGGCTTGAGCCGCTGATCGTACCGAATCCGGCGCAGCCGCCGATCGAGGCCAGCGCCAGCCCGCCGCGCCGATGCCCGATCAGTCGCGCCGCGGCATCGAAGAAATCGCGGCTGGCATTGGCCGCAAAGCACAAATGCGCCATGAGCAAAAACAGCGGCAGCACGCCCAGTTCGTAGCGCGACAGGGTGTTAAAGAGGATCACGCCGGATTTGATCAGCGCCGGCTCGAGGCCGATCATCAGGGTCAGTCCGGCCATGCCGACCAGCCCCAGAGCCACGCCGATCGGGACCCCAGCCGTCAGTATCAGCAGCAGCGCGAGAACTCCTAATAGACCCGTGAGAGGCGTACTAGCCACGAGGCGCCCTTGCCGCGACCCGCCGCAGACAAATCAACGCCGCCCCGAACGTCGCGAGAATGGCGGTCAGCCGCAACGGCGCGTAGGGAATCCCCAGCAATTCGCTCTCCTCGTGGCCGTTGCGCAGATCGAATGCGATCCACGCGCTGCCGATGCACAGCGCCAGGAAGAAAAGCGCACATAGCCCGGCATGAATGCGCAGCATCAGGGCGCGCGTCCGCGGCGACAGCCGATCGAGCAGCAGGTGAACAACCGCATGTTTTTCCGCCATCGTCGCCGACACGATGGCAGCGGATGAGACCAACAGAATCGCGGCCTGCACCAGCTCGATCGAGCCCAATAGCGGCATGCCGAGGTGGCGCCCGAGCACCGCCAGTGCATCGGTGGCCATGGCAAACAACAGCGCCGTTGCGCCCACGTAAAAAGCCCATGCTTCGGCCCCGCGTAGTTTCGGCTCGCTGCTCACGCTGCCACGACCATATCGTCGCGCACGCTAAAGGACAGGGGCGGCAGTCCCGCCGCCACGGTAATGCGGGCGATGTAAGCGGTGATATCGAGCGCGTCTGCGCCGCCGGCGATAACCGGCCTGCCGGGCGGTTCGACATGCACCGGCACAAAGCCCGCCTCGATGCGGCCATCGGCGTGCCAGCGCAGGCGGCCCAGCATGGCGTTGACGGCTTCCGGATGGAAAGGCGCCAACCAGTAGGCCGGGTCGGGTTCGAAACCGAACAGCGCTTTGCGCTTCAGCGCCCAGGCCGCACGCTCAGGGTGCGCTTGATTCGGGCTCAACGCGCGGGTTACCACGCATCCATTACCGAGGCCGTGAAAGATAGGCTTGCCCAGATGGAACTCGATGCCGCGTATCAGGTGCGCATGATGCCCCACCACCGCGTTCGCGCCCGCCTCGATTGCTGCATGCGCCACCGCCCGCTCATAGGGTGCGAGTCGCGCCGGGGTATGCACCAGCCCCTTATGCAGCGCGACAATCACGAAGTCGTTGGCTGCGGCCGCCGCAGCGATGTCCCGTTGCATCGCGGCCTGCGACTCGGGCTCCGCAACCTGCAGCGCGGCGGAAGGTGCGATCGGAGTGCCGTCCGCCGTATTGATGCGCACATAGGCGCACCCTGCGCGGCTGGCGCTCGCCCAGCCATTTTCCGGCCCAACGCAGTTGTAGCTGAGCACGGCGATGCGCCGACCCGAGATTTCCAAGATCGCCGGCCGCCGCGCAAGATCCAGATTCGCATCGGCGCCGCAGCAGGCAATGCCGAGGCGTGTCAACTCGGCGCGCGTATCCGCGATCCCTTGCGCGCCGCAGTCGGCGATGTGATTGCCGGCCAAAGTCACGGCATCGAAGCCCGCGCGTTCCAGCGCCGCAAGATGTTTTGGATCCGCACCGGGAGCGGGCACATCGCCTACCAGCTCAGCGCGGCTTGCCGTATGAGGCACTTCCAGATGGCCGATGGTGATGTCCGCAGACAGCGCTGCCGGCGCGATGCCCTGCAGCCAATAGTCCGGACGCGGCTCATCGAGCACCAAATCGCCGGTGAATAAGAAGTCAATGTCGAGCATCGATGATCGGCAGTGTAACCAAGGAGGGATGAGTCGGCGTGTTGTAAAGCGTGACAATGGGCGCGGGTACCACCGGCGTGCGGTCCCGTTCGCGATAATCGGCACCGGCGACGGATATCTGTATTCGATGGCCCTTCAAGAATACGTAGGAGGTGGGGAAGATGTTGAACAGCAGTCTGGCCGGCTGCCCCGGCGCCAGGGCCTGCGCGTCTTGCGCATAGCTGCGATGCCAAGGCAGACCGAACACGTCGTACGAGGGCTCGGCGAGCTTGCGCAGCGAGGCTTTGATGCGGCCGTCGGTCACAGCGATGACTTTGCCATCCGCGTCCACATCCTCCAGATAGACAAAGACATTGCCGTCGGCGGCCGTCGAGGAAATCCAAAGATCGGCCACCGCATCACCGGTAATTTCCGTATCGGATGCCAGCACGGCAGTGGCGAAGTGCGGTCCCGAGTGCGCGACCGGGCATGGCGGGGCGCCCGTGAGCAGCCCATCCGGATGTTTGACCCAGGCGGGACAGTCGACATCGTAGCGCACCTCAAAGGTGAACTTGGTGCCGGCGCCGGCGGGCGCGTTCGCGGCCAAGGTACCGCCTGAAGCGGAATGACCGGCAAAGTAGAAGCGGGTCGGATGGGTGCCGGCGACCGGCCATGTTTTGGACGAGCGCCACTGCGTGCCGGGCGGCGCATTCATCGTGAAATAGTGGATGGGATCCTGATCCAAGATCCCGGTGTCCTTGCCCTTCAGATGCTGGTCGAAAAATCGATGCATTTCTCCCAGCAAATCAAAATCGTCATTGCGACAATGCCCCCAGGGTCCAATGATGATGTGTTTTTCATTCGCCAGATTCGCAAAGGTGATCAAGCCCTGCTCGCGCAGGTCGTCATACCAACCGCCCTGAATATAAATCGCCGTGTGGGAAGCGTTGATCTGCGGCCGGTAGCTCGCCACACTGCCCTCGTACCAGAAGCGGCTGCCCACCCCCGGTGCGTAGTCATCGCGAAATGGCATGGCTCGCCACATATCCGCCAACACTGTCGCGCCGCGATGCTCCTCGGCCGCCTGGCGCAAGAGTAATTTCGCTTCATCACCCTGCACGGGCGTGTTCATCATGTCCTGATCGAGCGTGCGCTCGGGGCCCGTGCCCCAATTGGCGAATATTCCGCCGCGCAGGAAGGCATCGTACTTCTCCCAGGAAAAGCAGCCCGCCCAAGCCGCCGCCAAGTGCGGATTGGCTGCGGTGACGGCGTGCATCGCGGCATCGCCCGTGTTCGAGCAGCCATACACGCCCACTGAACCGCTGGACCAGGACTGCGCCGCAAGCCAGTCGATGACCTCATAGGCGTCATAGGCTTCGGTGCGGTCGTTATAGCCGCGGCGCTTGCCGAAGGAAGGGCCCTGACCGCGCCGTGCGACTTGCACGATCACGTAGCCGTCAGACACCAATGAAAGCGCGGCACGATACCCGGGCGATTGCGAGTCGCGCGTGATCGAGGCGGACCCTGCGGGCTCAATGGCCAGTCCGTGCTGCCAGATCACCGGAAAGCGCCCGTCGACGGGTTTGCCGTCGCGAGCCGGGCGAGTAACGCTGACCGCCAAACGCACACCGTCGCGCATGGCCAGATACTGCGAGCTGGTCAGCGCCTCGGAAAATTCCGGGCTCGAATTATAATGGCCAAAAGGCGCTGCGGGCGTTCCCAGCGCGAAGGCAGCCAGCAGCCACCCTAGGCCGAAGACGCCACTCGCCCATCGTGCACTACCATTTCTTGGAAGCACTAATGGTTACCAATCGACCGATCGGATTAGCCAAGGTCGGGTCGAAGCCGCCCCCGCCATTGGGACTTTCGGGGATATTGACGAAGGGTGGATTGGTGTTGAGAAGATTCTGCACGCTCAGCGCGACGACAAAATTCTTGAGAATCGACGAATTGCTGTCGAAGCCCAGATCGTATGCCAGACGCGTATCCACCGTCACGTAGGAGGATACCACCTGCGTCGGCTCGGCCTGGTTGTTGGAGTAACTGTTGGTGTAATTGACAAACGCATTGGCCTGCCAGGGATTGTGCTGCCACTGCGCACTGAAGCGCGCGCGAAATCGGGGCGGATTGTAAATGGTGTTCAACGACTCGATGACCGGCGATTCGGGCGTCAACTGGGTCTTGAACTGCAAGAAATAAGTGCCGTTCACGCCGAAGGCGAACTCGCCGAGGAGCTGACTCAACTGGAAATCGAAACCCTTGGTGTTGGTCGAACCCAAATTCACCGGCTGCCCGTAGACAAATACCGGCACGGGATTTGGCAGCGGGCCCAGCACCGGGTAGCCCGCCGAGGTAAAGGAGGTGATCAGCGAGGGCGGCGGATTGCGCACGATCAAGGGGCCATACTCCGCCTCGATGGTCGGACTTTGCAAAACGCCCAAATTGGACAGGATCGATGAGATTTGTCCGGTGTAGTCCACATCGAAGAATGTGGTGGAGAACTTGAAACCTGGCAGCGCCGGAATTTTCAGGTCCACACCCAATGAACGCGTAATGGCCGTTTCCGGCGACAAGGGGTTGCCGGTGTTGTAGCCGGACAAGGTCAGACCTTGGATGGGTCCGGTGGGCGTGGCATAGGTCTGCACGAACAAGGCACTCAGCGCCCCATGCACCTCCGTGAGGGTGGGCGCTCTGAAGGAAGTCCCGTAGGCGCCGTGAAAGGACACATTGTCGATCGGCGACCAATTGAAGCCGTACTTGGGATTGGAGGTGGAACCCACGTCGCTGTAGTTCTCTTTGCGCTTCGCCAAGGAGAATTCCAGCGAATGCAGTCCGGGCAAGCTGTTGTCAGCGCCGAATACCGGGATCAAGATCTCGCCGAATTTGGCATTGATGGTGCGCGAAGCGTAGGTACTCGTGACAAATTCTTCGCCCGGCGGGCCGATACCGGCGCCGGTGTGAATGCTGTCATAGATCCATTCATAACCAACCGCGATGCGAATTTCGCCGCCCGGCAGCTTGTAGACAGGCCCGGTCACGCTGGCCAAATAGTCCTTCTCCACGTTCACGCCCGGCGCATAGAATCCCGAGTTGAATACGCTGGAGATGACGGCGGGATTTGTCGTGCCGCCAAAGGGATTATAGGCGGTCGCTGGATTGCCGCTGGCCAAGGCGCCGCCGAGCGCGCCGTTATTCAATCCGTAGATCGAATTGCTCAAGCTCTCGTCGTGCCCGTACGAGTAGCTCGTATCGAACTCAAAATTATGTGTTAAATCCACCTTGATCGCCGGCGTCAGCTCGTAAACCTTCGAATAGCCGAAGCTGTTATTGACCGGGGCGTCGGTGAACGCATATCCCAACGTTTCGCTGGGCTGCGCCGGCAGCGAGGGCGGCGAGACATAGAAGGGATTGCTGTTCGGCACCGTGATCGTGCCGTTCTGTACGCCCGGGATGTAGTTGAAATCGCGCCGCGACATGAAGCCGTCGAAGTAGAACGTCACCCAATTCGTCGCCGTTTGCGTGAGCGACAAGGTGCCGCCATCGCGCTTCTGCCAGGGAATCAAGTCCTGGCTCTTCAGATTGTCGCAAGTATTGGTGGTACCGGCCGCCATCGCGGGCAGCGCATAGCTGACGCCGCCAATCAGGATATTTCCCGGATTGCAGTTGTTGCTGAGATAATTGCCGCCGCCCTGCGAAGTTAAATTTCCGCCGAAGAAACCCCTGGCATTGCCGTTCAGATCGCTGTGGTAGGACTGCTCAAAACTCGCGGTGGCATTGCCCGTCTCCCAACTGTGCCCCGCAATGATGCCGTAATTATTCGTCGCGTACTGCGGCGCCCAGCCATCTTGTACGCGCACCTCGACACCATCGAATTCGCGCCGGGTAATGAGATTGGCCACGCCGGCAACCGCATCCGAGCCGTAGATTGCCGAAGCGCCGTCCGCGACGATATCGATCCGCTCCAACATGATGGTCGGAATGTCATTGGGGTCCGGCAGGCCGCCGGAGGAACCCGATTGCACGAAGCGCTTGCCGTTCAGCAAGGTCAGGGTGGCATTCGGCCCGAGGCCATGGATATCAATGCCAGAGGAATAGTTGATATTCCCAGCGCCGCCCGGCGTGCTGCGCGAGTCTTCCGAAATGCCGAAATTCAGCACTTGCGGGATGGTCTGCATGAGATCGGAGGTCGAGGTGGTTCCGGAGGTTACGATATCCTCGCGGCTGATATCGAGTACTGCCGAACCGACGGGGGCTGCGCCCTTGATGCGGCTGCCCGTGACGGTGATTTCCTGCAAGTTTTCATCGTTCTTACTGTCGCTCGGCGCGGCCACCGGCGAAGGTCCCGCTGATTGAGCGAAGGCCGCGGTGCAAATTGCGGTGGCGGCGACCATTGCGCCGGCAATGGTTGCACTGACTGGACGGATCTTATTCATGGGCTCCCCTCGAGTTGGCGCGATGCAACCTCGGGTGTCTCGCGGAGCATCAAAACTCCGCCTCCCCAGTCTTCAGCGCGCGTGCCTGCCTGTAGCTGCGGACACTAGTTGAGCGGGGGTCATTTTGTCAACAATATTGTTCATAATCTTTGTCAATTAGTATGACTATTGAAAATAAATCAAAAGGGCACGCCGCAACGCAATGGGGTGGAATTGACGCGCTCTCGGCTCGGCGCCGCTCAAACGTGCAAATCGGCGTTGATCCCGAGCAGCGCATCGAGTCCCTCGGCGATGTGCGCGCGCATCAGGCGATCCGCCTCCTGAGCCTTGCTGGCCAGAATGGCCGCGCTGATCAGCCGATGTCCTGCGTTCGCTTTTGCGATGCGTTGGGCGTTGTAGAACGTCGAGAACAGCAGCCGGTAGATCGGCACGCGTAGGCGGTCGACGAATAGACGGACGTACTCGTTATCGGCGCCCTGAATGATCAAGCGATGCCATTCGTCGTTGAGCTTGCCAAACCGCTCGTGATCGCCGCTGAACTCGATTTTATTGAGTTCCGCCTGGATCTGCTCGAGCCGTTTTTTGAGCTTTGGTGCATCGGCGGCTGCGAAATCGCCTGCGGCCAACCCTTCCAGCGCCATGCGCGCACGGTAGATTTGCCGGATCTCGTCCAGTGAGAACTGTTTGACCGTCGCGCCGCGAAATTCTTCGATCGTCACCAAGCCTTCATCGGCCAGGCGCTTTAGCGCCTCGCGAACACGGGCGCGGCTGGCGCATAGTTCGCGCATGATATCCGCCTCCACGAGTCTTTGACCCGGCACCAAACGCCCGCGGCGTATACCCTCGCGAATCCGCTCGACGATTTCGCGCACGATCACCGGCTGCGCATCGGCGGCCGACTTTTGTTTCTTGTTCCTTGCGGTTGCAGACGCCATGAATCGGAGGATAGCAGCAGCAGCCGGTGACCGCCAAAGTACAGCGTGATAGCCTTGCAGCGGTTTTCACCGGGAGCCCCATCGTGAAAAGAAAACATCATTCGCCGGGTGTGTCGCGCCGCAATGTGTTGACGGCTGGCTTGGGACTTGGTGCGGCCACGCTTGGTTTTGCGCCAACCGTCCGCGCGGCCACGCTCGCGCCGACGGTGTCCGGACCGCTACTCGACACTCGCGGCAAGGGAGTACTGGTGTGGGACGTCGAGGGGCTCGATTATGTCGCGGAGGAATATTTTCTCTCGGGCCGCGCCAATGTCTATGTGCCGGTCTCGATGGCGGATGCACCCGATGTCGCTTCTCGCGACTCCGCCAAGGATCTTGGGGCACGCAACTTCTCGCGCGAGCTGGTGAGAGACGGCGATGTCTATACGACTCGGCTCGTCGTATATCGACCCAAAAACGCAAGGCGTTTCAGCGGCAACGCCATCGTGGAGACGCTGCACCCGAGCGGCGGCGGACGCGGCGTCGTCTGGGGCGCGCTGCACGGATTCTTTGCGGCACACGGCGATGCTTACATCGGCGTGCAGCATCCTTTGACGATTCCGGGGCTCAAATTGGCGGATGCGTCGCGCTACGCTGGCTTGGGCGCCACCGACCCCACACAGCTATGGGGCATGCTGATACAGACCGGCCAAATCCTCAAAGCGGCTGGACGCGATAGTCCACTCAAGGGCTACTCGCTGAAGCGTGTATTGATGACCGGCTACTCCTACACCGGCGTCGCCACCGCTACCTTTGCGAACTATCATCACGGTGAAGCCAAGCTGGCCGATGGCCGCAACATTTTCGATGCGTACCTGCCGATGGGCGATGCGCAGTATGTAAGGCCATTGAATGTCCCCGTGATGCGCCTCAATACGCAAAGTGATTTTAATAGCTTTGGCGGTCTGACCAACCGCCGGCCGGACGATGCGAAATACCGCCACTACGAAATTCCCGGTGCCTCGCACGTCGCAGTGCCGCCGCCCGACGACGCTGCCAAGGCGCCGCCGCCCGGACAGGTACCCACACCCGCGGGCCAGCCGCAATTCTCGCCCTCGAGTTGCCAGGCCTCATTTCCTGCAGGGTCGCTGCCCGATGACTTCCCGCTGTACTTGGCGCAGCAGGCACTGTTCGAGAATATGTACCGCTGGCTCGAATTGGGACTCGCCCCGCCGCCCTCGGCATACATCGCAACCAATCCTGACGGTTCGACGCAATTGGATGAATTCGGCAACGCGCTGGGAGGCGTGCGCTATCCCCCAGTCTCCGTTCCGATCGCCCGCTATGGCGTGGGCTCGACACCTTCCTGCCTGTTATTCGGCTTCACTGCGCCATTTGACGCGACCAAGCGCCGCACCCTCTACGGTGATCACGCCGGCTATGTCGCGAAGGTACAGGCGGACGCCCAGGCACTGGCCGACAAGCGTCTCCTGCGCTCCGCAGACGTCGCATCCTTTGTCGCGATTGCGCGCGCCAGCGAAGCGTTTTAGTGTCCAACCACAGCAGCATCGCGGCAATCCTCGGCAGCGAGATCCTCAGAGGCACCCACCCGCCGGGCGCGAAACTGCCGTCCGAGCCCGATCTGCTCAAGCGCTTTGGAGTGTCGCGTACGGTGATGCGCGAGGTCACGAAGACGCTGGCCGCAAAGGGCTTGGTGGCATCGAAAACGCGTGTCGGCACGCGCGTGCGCGAACAGGCGCATTGGAATTTTTTTGACACCGATGTGCTGGCCTGGCGCGTGCGCGGTGGCCTCGATGCGGAGTTCCTGCGCAGCTTGACCGAAATCAGGCGTGCGCTCGAGCCGGCTGCCGCCGCGTTGGCCGCACAGCGGCGCACCACGGCGGATCTGGCGAGATTGCGCCGCAGCGTAAATGAGATGGCGCGCTCGGGGCACACACGTAAAAGTTTCGCCGAAACCGATCTCGCGTTCCACCTCGCTATTGGCGCGGCCTCGGGGAACCCACTGATGCACTCCGTCGCCAGCGTGATCGAAGCCGCCCTATTGACTTCGCTCGCCTATGCTTCGCCCGCCGACGACCCTAATCAAGAGAGCACGGTGCAACGACATGCCGCCATTGTCGATGCCATCGATGCGCAGGATTCGCCGGCGGCGGCCGATGCCATGCAGCGCGTCATCGACGAGGGCGAGCGCCGGATCGACCCCAGGCGCGGAAAGCGGCTGCGCAAGCCATGAAGTTACTGAATCGAAGAACCCTGGTGCAGTCCCTCGCGGGCGCGGGAATCGTCACCCTGCTGCCGCCATTCGCACGCGCGCATTCGGCCGGGGAAACTGCGCCCTCGCCTCGTGTGAGTACCCGCGCGGGCGAGGTTCAGGGGTGGGCACGCGATGGCGGTTTCACCTTCCTGGGCGTGCCCTATGGCAGTTCGACGGCCGGCGCCTCGCGATTCATGCCGCCGCGCCCACCGGCACCGTGGCAGGGAATCAGAAGTGCAAGCGCGTATGGGGATAGCTGCCCGCAAGTGTCTCTGGGTCTATCGCCTTTCGTCAGGCCGAGCACGGCGAGTGCGCCGCCGCCCGCTCCCACTGCAATGCAGTCGCAACTGCGCACGCTCTCCTCCGCCAGGGGCCCCGATCTGCGCCAAAGCGAGGACTGCCTGGCGCTGAATGTATGGACGCCCGCGCTCGACTCGATCAAGCGCCCCGTCATGGTCTGGCTGCACGGCGGCGGATTCGCAGTCGGATCCGGATCCAGCCCGACGTACGATGGAACGCGTCTTTCCCAGCGCGGGGATGTAGTCGTCGTCACCATCAATCATCGTCTCAACGCCTTTGGGCATCTCTATCTCGGAGAGATCGGTGACAGCCGATTTGCAAGCTCCGGCAATGTGGGAATGCTCGACATCGTCGCGGCGCTACAGTGGGTTCGCGACAATATTTCCGCCTTTGGGGGCGATAGCGGCAACGTGACGATCTTCGGCGAATCCGGCGGCGCCGGCAAAGTCAGCGTGATTTGCGCCCTGCCGGCGGCTGCGGGGCTATTCCATAAAGCCATCATGCAGAGCGGACCGTGCCTGCAAATCGCCGATAAGGAACACGCCACGGCCATCGCCAGGCAGTTGCTGCAAGACCTCAATATGTCGACGCGCGACTTGTCAAAGCTGCAAGAGGTGGATTCCACGGTCCTGGCATCGGCCGCAAGTTCGGCCGAAATGAAAATCATGCCGCGTGTTTTGGGCAAGGCCTCTCGAGGATTGATCCCCGTCGTTGATGGCACTGTGCTGCGCCATGATCCCTTCGATTTGATGGCGGCGCCGGAATCCGCGCACGTGCCCTTCATGGTCGGTTCCACCCGGGACGAAGCGATACTCTTCGTCGGGGCGCTACCTCAATTTGGGGAATTTACCGCGGCTGAAATCGAACCCATGGTTCGCCCCTTGGCCGGCAAGCGAACGGCCGAAGCCATCGGGCTGTACAAGAGCCTTTACCCTGCCGACTCGCCCTCCTACCTGCTGGCAGACATGGTGACGGATGCCTGGTTGAGGCGAGCCGGTAATCGCGTGGCTGAACTCAAGGTGCGTCAATCCGCCGCGCCGGTCTATTTATACCTGTTGGAGTGGCCCATCAATCCGCTCTTGCGCTCGCCTCATGGTACTGATGTGCCGCTGGTCTTCGACACGCTGTCGGCATCCCCGACAATTGCCGCCGCCGCGAATTCGCAGGCGCTCGCCGATCAGATGAGCGATGCCTGGATCGCCTTCGCTCGCGCGGGCAATCCCAATACGCCGCGAATTCCCTACTGGCCCGCATACAGCCTGCAAAGACGGGCGACGATGATATTCAATGCGTCCAGCCGAATCGTGGATGATTACGGCAAGCAAGCGCGTCTGTTTTGGGAAACCACGTAAATGCCCCGGTCTCGGCGCATGCATGCGAACGCGGGCGGCGTTGGCTACATCGGGGAAATCGACGATATCTTGGGATTTCATATCCGTTTGGCCCACGGTACCGTCTACCGGCATTTCATGCGCAGCTTCAAAGGCCTTGGCATGACGCAGAAGCAGGTGTCGGTGCTGTGGTTGGTATCCGACCATCCCGGGATCGCGCAAACAGAGTTGGCTGCGCGCCTGCAATTGGACCGCGCGACGGTGATGGCGATCGTCAATCGCCTGGCGAAGCGCAAGTACCTGGCAAGAACCCCCTCGCCCACCGACCGCCGCAAGCAGGCCCTCATGGTGCAGCCGGCGGGGGCCAAGGTGCTGATCCGGGCCAAGCACGCGATTCGCACCAACGAGAAATGGCTCAAGAGCCGCTATACCGTCAAGGAACTTCGCGGGTTGATCGGTCTGCTGCGCCGCATCCACGGTTGAGGTCCGGCTGCCGGCCGCTGCACCCAAGCTATGCAATTGATTGTATGCTACCTATACAATATTTGTATGTAAGATAAACAGGTCAATCATTGCCAAGGGGGACGCTTAGATGAGCTCGAATAATCTTGAACAGATTCTCAATGCCGCCGGCGACACCGTGGAGCTGCTGCGAAATTCGCAATTGGGAGCCTATGTGTATCCGGTGGTCGCGCCGGAATTTTCCAACTGGCGCGACGAGCAGCGCGCCTGGCGCGAAACGGCGGTGCTGTTCGATCAATCGCACCATATGGTGGACCTGTTCATTGAAGGTCCGGACGCGCGCAAGCTGCTGTCGCATCTGGCCATCAACAGTTTCGAGGGATTCGAGGTCAACAGGGCGAAGCAATTCGTGCCGTGCAACTATGACGGGCAAGTCATCGGCGACGGCATCCTGTTTCATCTAGAGGCGGACAAGTTCGTCTTTGTCGGAAGAGCGCCCTCAGCCAATTGGATCATGTTCCACGCTGAGACCGGCGGCTATGACGTGCAAGTTCTCAAGGACGATCGGTCGCCGTCGCGTCCCATGGGTAAACCCGTGACGCGCAAGTTCTACCGCTATCAAATTCAAGGTCCGAACGCCAAGAGCGTCATCGAAAAGCTGAACGGCGGTCCTTTTCCCGACATCAAGTTCTTCAATGTGGGTTCCATCAAGGTCGGCGGCCGACGGGTCAGTGCGCTGCGCCACGGCATGGCCGGCGCGCCGGGTCTCGAGATCTGGGGCCCCTACGCCGAGGGCGAGGATGTCAGGGCTGCCATCGTCGAGGCCGGTAAGGATTTTGGTCTGCGGCAAGTGGGCGCGCGGGCCTACGCCACCAATACGCTGGAGTCCGGTTGGATTCCCTCTCCGCTACCCGCGGTATACACGGGTGCCAAGATGAAGGCATACCGCGAATGGTTGCCGGCCGGCAGCTATGAAGCCACCGGCTCGCTCGGCGGCAGCTTCGTGTCAAAAAAAATCGAAGACTATTACCTTAACCCCTACGAACTCGGCTACGGCCCGTTCGTCAAGTTCGATCATGATTTCATCGGACGCGAAGCGCTGCAGATCCTGGACAAAGCGGTTCAGCGCAGAAAGGTCACACTGGCGTGGAACAGCGATGATGTGGCGAAAGTATTTGCATCGCTGTTTCATCCGGGAGCGCCGCATTACAAATATATCGATTTGCCGCTCTCGAATTACGCCTCGTCGAATTACGATCGCTGCATGGTGGATGACAAATTGGTTGGCTTCTCCATGTTCACCGGCTGCAGCTACAACGAACGCTCAATGCTGTCGCTGGCGACCGTGGACCCGGATGTGAAAATCGGCAACGAGGTGAGCGTTGTGTGGGGCGAGGAGAACGGCGGAACCCGCAAAACCACCGTTGAGCCTCATCAACAAATTGCCATTCGCGCCATCGTCAGTCCGGTGCCCTACTCGAAAGCCGCGCGCGAGGAGTATGCGAAGGGTTGGCGCACCGGACGCACCGGCTGAAGCCTACTGACAGGCAAAGTTGTCGGCATCCTCGATGCTGCCGGTTCCCTTATAGCGGGCAACCGTAGGATAAGCGCACAGCGGGCGGGTACGATGCGGCCAGGGTGATCCGGGTCCGGCGGTGGCAATGATGCGCTCGGGCGGCTTGCCGTGCTCGACCCAATCCACAAGACCTGCAAACGCATTGAATTGATCGGTGGACGGGCCCCCGCCGCAATGCGCCATGCCGGGAACGGGTAACACGCGCACGAACTTTGCCGCGTCTCCGCGACTGCGGCTCTGCACCTCGTTGTACCAGGCAATCGTGTCGTTGATGGAGAACACCGGATCGGAGACCCCATGCGGAACGATCAATTTGCCGCCGGCCGCCTGGAATCGATGCAAATCGCTGGATCTGGCGGAAATATCTTCCCAGGCCGAAGTCTTAAAGGTTGAATTCGCGGCGTAGATCTTTGGGGCATCGCGATCAAAATCAAAGGCCAGCTCATAATCGGCGGACGCTTGCAGATCCGCCGCTACTTCGGTCGGCGGCGTGGTGAATATCGCGGCAAGGGAGGAGCCGCCGAGGGCAATGTGCAGCGCCGGTATGCGGCCGTCCGCGCTGCCCAGGGCCCACATCCGCCATCCCTGCCCGGCAATCCCCGCATCCCATGCCCAATCGCTGTACAGCTTCTTGCCTGTGGAGTCATGCGGTCCGGCGTAGATCCGCGTCAGCGCACTGATCTGCGCCGCGGATAGACACTCGGCCGTCTTTTCTCCTCCGCAGGCCTTGGCCCTGAGCACGGGCAACACCTTATCGGTGCTGCACTGAGCGAAGGCGCCAACGATGCCATCCGTGAGGCCATCGTCGGCATCGCAGGCCTGGAGCACGGCATCGCTCACCATTTTCAAATCCGCATCGCTGAAGGTTCCTGAAAATTTCCCCACAGAAACGCCGCCCGTGGCATTGGATTTCAAGATCGCGGCTACGCTTTGAACCTCCCAGGCTTCAGCGACCGCCGCTCGCGGCAGCGAAAAACCCGGCGCGGCCGCGACGATGCCGTTGAATTCCTCCGGGTAACGCTGCGCGAAGGCCATGCCCTCCTCGCCGCCTTTCGAACAGCCTACAAAATAGGCGTACGCCGGCTTGCGGCCGTAATAGGTACGCACCACCGTCTTTGCGGCATCGGCCACGACTTTGAGCGATGCGTGACCGTAGTCGGCGCGAGCTTGCGGGTCAAAGCCGAATGCCGCCGTACCGCCGCGCGCTGGGTTGCTGTTGGTGGCATTGTCGTGTCCGGAATCTTGGCTGACCACCGCGTAGCCCAATACGAGCGCGGGGGGAGAACTGGCGGAGATGCCTCCCAGCGCATCGCCGACCACGCCGTTGGTACCGCCGCCGCCCTGGAAGTAGAACCGACCATTCCATTGCGTCGGCAGCCGCAAGTGAAAGCGAATTGCATAGTGCTGTCCGTCGATCCCGATGCGTTCATGCATCACGCCGAACACCTCGCAGTGTTCGGGAAGCGCGATGCTGACCGCGGGCCGCGGATCCCCCGGGGGCATGGGGGGAGTAAACGGACCGGCCAGGCGCAATTCTGCCGATGCAAGGCGCGTGGATGGATCAGGCCACAGGTGCTGCATGGCCTGGGGCAGATTTACGCATTGCTGCTTGGGGGCTATGACGCCGGGCACGGCAGACGATGTCGTGGACGCGGCGGCCAGGGGCCCCGCCAATGCGATCAGGATGCCAAAGGCCGCCGACTTGGTCACTGACATAGGTGCGCCCATTATTTTTAACCCATCAATTTGGCAAGCAGCGAGGCGAACTGGCTGCGGCCTTTTGTCCCCAGCTGTTTGAGCAGCTTGGCCTCGTGCGCCGCATGCACTTCGACGGCGCGGCGCAGAAGTGAGCGGCCCTCCGCGGTTAGCGTCACCGTGTTGACGCGCCGATCCCGCGTGGACACGCAGCGCTGGGCAAGTCCGCGCGACTCCAACTCATCCAGCATCGCCACAAAATTCGCGCGTTGAATGCTCAAGGCAGCGCAAAGATCCGACTGGGCGAGATCCGCGTTCGCGCTGATGACGGCCAGCACCGAGAACTGCGCCGGCCGCAGATCGAGCGGCGCCAACGTTTTAATCAGATCGCCAAGAACCGCAAGCTGCACGCGTCGTAGCAGAAAGCCCACGGAACCGGCCAGTGCACCGTAATCGACGTTCGCATTTTTCTTTCGCGGAGTCTTGCCGCGTTTCGACGGGGAGATCGACAAGGCAACTGAATCCTGTGCATCCGAAGGGAGTAACGCGGCCGCCCGTTGGGCGGCCGGTGTATCGTGTCGCAACTCGGCGTGACTCGTCAAACGCTTTAAAACTTATAATCCGCGCGAATGCCGTACTGGCGCGGCGGCCCATAAAAGTAGTAATTGCCGTTGTTAAGACCCTGACCGGTGCGGTAGACCGTGTTATTCAGGTTGGTGCCGTAGGCCTGCACACTCCAATTATCGTGCACCTTCAGAGTCAGCATGGCGGAGAGCAGGCTGTGCGACGGCAGGTAGTCGGTAACCTGCGAGTAGGTGAGACTCGTGAACTGGCTATCCAGGTAGGCGTAATTGAACCGCGGTGTGATCGACATGGAATCGGTCAGATTGATCTGATATTCAACACCCGCATTGACCGTCCACTCGGGCGAGTACAGATTCGGTCCGCTGGCGGCGGTCTGCAAGTAAGGCGTGTAGTCAAAGCAAGCCGGAGGCACGACGCCATCGGCGCACTGCGGTTTTCCACTGGCGCTCGGCGGCAATAGATGCGTATTGACGAAAGGACCGCCGCTCGGCAGATTCGAATGCACGTAGGAGACGCCTGCATCGGCCCCGAAAGCGCCCAATCGCGCCTGCAGCGAGGCCTCGAGGCCGTAGATGGTGGCGGTCGGCAAATTTGAAATGCCGCTTTGCCCGTTGGTCAGATTGGTTTCCGTGAACTGGAAATTGTTGTAGCGATAATCGAATGCGCCCAATTGCGTGCGAATATGGCCGTCGGCCATCGTCGATTTCCACCCCAGTTCGTAGTCCATGACGGTTTCAGGGTCGAAATTCGAGGTCGGGGAATTGAAACCACCTGACTTATAGCCGCGCGCCACGAATGCATAGAGCAGATTGCGGTCATCAATGGTGTAATTCAGTGCAACCTTGCCCGTCGGCCGCCCGTCCGACTCATTACCCGCGGTCGACGCTACCTGACAGCCGTTCCAGGGTGCCGGCGGAGGAGCTCCGGGCGTTCCGCAAACAAACGATGGCAACACGATCGAGACGAAGCCGTCACCGTCGACCTTGAACGTCGAGTAACGCAGGCCGGTCTGCAGTTCCCACTGCGGCGCCAACTTGAAATTGATCTGACCGAACCAGCCGGTCGTTGTCTTGTTCTGCGGATCGAAAATATACAGCGGCGGCCCCCCCGGTCCATTCGATCCATATTCACTGATGTTGACGTCGATCTTGTTTCGCTGCACATAGGCGCCTACGACCCAGTCGTAGGAGTTGCCCTTCGGCGAGAGAATGTTGAACTCCTCAGTCCACTCACGCTCCCGAACCAGCTGATCCCATTGCAGTTGCGGATTGGCCACGGTATTTTCCGCCGTGCCGTCGTAGTCCTCGACGTTGTGAATGTTCTTGTCCTGGTAGCCGGTCAGTGAACGCAATGTCACGCCATTGCTCAGCTCGTAGCGCATCTCCACTGAGGAAATAAGGCCGTATTCATTGTTCGCGTTCGGCGTGTCGTAGGAGAGTTGGAATGGATTGGTGGGCGCGAAGGGCGCGTACTGCGTGCCCGGCACCGGCGTGGCGGCGTATCCGCCCGTCATTTGATCGCTGTATTCGATCTTCGCCAGCAACTGGAAGGCTCCCGGCTTGAACAGCATACTCAAGCGCGCCGCTTTTTGGTCGAGTGAACCGGCATTGGTATTGTCGGGACCGAGGCTGGTATAGAAGCTATCGTGCTGGTTGTATTCTCCCGCTGCTCGGAACGCGAGTATGTCGTTCACCGGTATGTTGACTGCGCCCTGAGTCGACACGGCGCCGTAATTGCCGCCGCCGACGCTGACATAACCGCCCCAATCATTGAACTTCGGGTTCTGGCTGTTGATGAATATCGCGCCGCCGGTCGAGTTGGAGCCGACCAGCGTGCCTTGCGGACCGCGCAGCACTTCGACATCGGCGATGTCGAAGAACGGGCTGGTGGTCACGATGGGCGGCTGGAACAATCCATCGATATAGGTTGCGACGCCATTGCCGACATTGGGGCTGCCGCTCGCCAAGCCGATGCCGCGAATGTTGACCGCATTCGTCAATCCCGCGTTGCCGATGGACAGCGATGGCGAGGCATATTGCAGATCCGCGATGGAGACGACCGCCTTGCCCTCGAGCTCACTGCCCTGCAGCGCGGTGACCGCGATCGGTACCGTTTGTAGATTCTCGGTGCGTCTTTGCGCCGTGATCACTATCTCATCGAGGACCCCGTTTGTGTCGCTGGCTGGCGCAACGGCTTGAGCCCCAGCGGCGCCGACGTTGATGATTGAGAAAACGGCGATCGAAGACAGCCACGCGTTCTTGATGAACATGTAATTTCCCCCCACAATTCCAGCCACACACCCCAATCGTCCGCTGCGCAGTTCTTCTGCGTTGTTGCTTCGCGTTGCTTTTGAGCAACGGACGAGCCCGGATCACATGTAGTTATATACTATAACAATTAATAATTACAACAATAATTTGTTTCTGTCGACGCGGGGCGTGCCGGCGGCCCTGCATTGCAATAACCTGGCGCCTCTCGCGCCGCTCTGTAAGCGCTTGCATAACATGACCCGAGCGGGCATATTCTTTGATCATGCGGCGCCGCGTCCCAATTGAATTCCTCGCGATGTTTTACTTCCTCGCGTACGTGCCGTATGCGGTATTGGTTCGTTGGCTCGCGACGATCCCGTATCCGCCGTTTGGGCGAGCGCTGACCGGACTCGAGATTCTCCCGGCTACTACCATTTTGAGCGGTGCGTTGACGCTACTGTTTGTCTGGGCCGGCGGCTGGGTAAAACATGCGCACCGCAACGCCCATTTCGGCATCTCGATTCCATTTCCGACTCGCTGGACGTTCACCTCGGGTGTCGGCACAGCCATGCTGCTTTTTACCGTGCCGCTGTCTTTCACGTTCCAAAACGTCAGCATCCCATTCATGCAGCTGCTGATGCGCGGGGATGTATTAATCATTGCGCCCCTGGTGGACATCATCGCCGGACGCCGTGTGCGCTGGTATTCCTGGGTTGCATTGGTGCTGGTTACGGTTGGTCTGGCGATGACCATTCGAGTGCGCGGCGGTTTATACCTCCCGCCGTTGGCGATTGTCACCGTGGTGCTTTATACATTCGGTTACTTCGTACGCCTGGCGGTTATGACCAAAGTTGGTAAGAACGGCGATCCCGATTCCGTTAAGGGCTATTTTGTCGAGGAGAAAATGGTCGCGATCCCGATCGCGGTATTGGTGCTGGCTGTGTTGTCGAGCGTTAACTTTGGCGCCCAGGGCGGTCAACTAGGCTTCGGCTTCGTGCACATATGGACGAGCAATCAGATGGGTTGGATATTGACGTTGTCGGCGTTGCTGGTGTTGGTGTCCATCTTCGCCATTTTGATTTTATTGGATAAACGCGAAAACACGTTTTGCGTTCCACTCGAACGTTCTGCGAGCGTCCTTGCGGGAATCGCAGCCGCTTATATACTCGCGCATCTGTCGCTCGGCGCGCGGCCAACCCCCGCCGAGTTGGGCGGCGCCATCTTGTTGGTGGCCGCGATTTTCGTCCTTACCTTGGGTCCTCGCCTTAGCCGCGCCCCGTGAACAACACCCAGGTGAGCGCACGCCTGGCGGATGCTGTCTGCGGTGCGTCACTCGATGCGCTGCCGGCTGCGGCAGTCCGCGCTGCCAAATGGTCGCTGCTCGACGCGCTCGGCGTCATGATGGCTGCCAGCGGGCTTGGGGAGGGCTGCGGCGCATTTGTGGCTGTAGCGCGAAACTCGGGCAGCGATGGTCCGTGCGCACTGATCGGGCACTCTGATCTTGTTTCCGCGCCTGCGGCGGCGGCAGCGAATGGTGCGCTCTCTCACGCGCTGGACTTCGAAGATACTTATGACAACATTCCTGTTCATCCAAGTGCTGCCGTCGTGCCGGCCGCTTTGGCGGTTGCACAACAGATCACCCGAATAAATGGCTCACGTTTGTTGAGTGCCCTGGCGGTAGGTGCGGATATCAATTGCCGCTTGGGGCTCGCGCTGGACGCCGATATTGGGCAATGGGGGTGGTATCCGCCGCCAATCCTCGGTGCCCACGGCGCAGCGGCCGCGGCGGGACACCTGCTGGAATTATCGCCGCATCAAATGCGCCAGGCTTGGTCACTGGCGCTCTGCCAGGTTACATGTAGCAATGAATTCAAACGCAGTCCCGATTCCATGCTGCGCGCGATCCGCGACGGTTTCGCGGCGCACGCCGGAATGCAATCTGCGTTGCTGGCGCAGTGCGGCGTCAAAGGATTCGATTTACCTTTCGAAGGCGATTCGGGCCTGTATGCGTTGTATGCGCATGGTCGATACAGTCCATCGCGACTTCTCGGTGACATCGGCAGCGTATTTGAGGGCGCTCATGTCAGTTACAAATTGTGGCCGAGTTGCCGCGGTACGCATGCCTTCGTGGAGGCTGCATTGCAGTGCCGCGCGCTCGGCCTTCCAACCGACCAGATCGCCGAAATTTGCATGTTTGGCAGTCCGGTACAGCAGATGCTAGGCGAACCTCTGTCGATCAAGCGCTCACCCCAAACGGCAATAGATGCCAAGTTCAGCGCGCCCTTTTGCGCTGCGCTCGCATTTACACGAGGCCGAGTGGCACTGCAGGATTTCGATGCGCCCGGACTCGAAGACCCGGCCATTATCGCCTTGGCGCAGCGCTCCCAGTTAAGCGTCGATGCGTCGATCGACCCTCGAAAATTAGTGAGTGGCTCAATGCGAATTCGGCTGCACTCTGGCGAAGTATGGGAGCGCCGTATCGACACCCCCCTCGGCTCGCCATCGAATCCCATCAGCGAAGCCCAGCTGATTAAAAAATTTCGAGATTGCGCGGCGCTGGCTTTTCAACCGTTGCGACCCGCGGCACAAAGCCGCCTCATTGATATGGTTCTGAATCTCGAGCGCCTCGAGAATTTAGACGAAACTTTATTCGCGGCGTTGCGGGACTTCGAGCCGCCGATACGCTCAAGCGCGTCGGAATCTCACAGGCACTGACAGAGCGCCTATTTCCGGCATCCGCGTGGCAAGCACCTCTCCGTTCAACTCAATTTGCTGAGTCCCGGCCAACAGTTCTTCCAAGGCAATCCTTAATTCGAGTCGCGCAAGCGCAGATCCAACGCAATTATGTGGACCCCGCCCAAACGCCAAATGCTCGCCGATGTTGGGCCGATTCATAACGAATCGGTCCGGTTCTGGAAAGACCGATTCGTCCCGGTTAGCGGATGCGAACACCAATGCGACAGGCTCGTCCTTGTGAATCGTGCGGCCGTGAAGTTCGATATCTCGCGTGGGCGTACGGGCGAACCCTCGGTACGGCGTGTACAAACGGAGAAATTCCTCGAGCGCGGGGATCAATAATGCGGGATCCGCGCGCAATTGGCTTTGTAATTCCTGGTCGCGCGCCAAATGAACCACGATGCTGCCTATTACGATAGTCGGCGCAATGATGCCGACCACCAGCACTTGACGCACCGTGCCGATCAGCATGTCTTCAGGCAGCGGCTGACCCTCATGCCGAGCCTCGATCAAGGCGCTGATAGGGTCCACCGCGGAATCCTGTGGCGCGTCGCGACGATGCTGGATCAGATCGCGGGCTATCGCATAGAGCCTCAGGCTTATGTCTCGCACGAGACCGTCCTGGGCAGATTGCACCGCCATGTTGTAGGAGCGCCCAATCTCGCTGAGCGCTTGCGCGTCGTGCGCATTGAGATTCATCCACGCGGCAAATACCTGCACGGTTAGATGGCTGGAATAATCTCGACAGATATCTCCCTCGCCTCGCTCGAGCAGAGGCACCAAGGTCGTCGCTGCAATTTTGCGAATCGATGTCTCAAGCCGCGCAACATTCGCATCCGACAGCAGCGGATTCAATGCCTTCCGATAGACCGTATGGTCCGGCGGGTCGAGATGCAGGGGAGGCCGACGCCCGGTGAACGCCACCTTGGGAATGACGTTTTGTACCGTGGTGGTGAATGTGCGGTAATCGGTCGCTGCTTCGCGCACATCTTCGTAGCGCGTCAACGCCCAAAAGCCATTCCAAGCATCCGCATGTGCTACCGGACAGCGTTTACGCAAATCTGCGTAAATCGCGTAGGGGCTATCGAAGGTTTCGGGCGCCAATGGATTGAGATCCGGCGGCACGGGGCGCGACTGTTTGCTCATTGTCTCTGGTCGCTACAATTCAACACGAATCGTTACTCGCCGCTTGGAGGGCTCTACAAGTGCGTCATCCGCGTTGATCGCGATCGGATCATCGTGCCATTCCAACGCCAAGGTTTTCGGATCTACGCCGAGTCCCAGCAACGCTTCACCCACCATTTTTGCTCGTTCCGCGGCCAAAGCGGGCAGTTCAGATAAAGTTCTGCCTGAGACCACATACGGTTGCACGGCCGCGTAACCGATCACCTTGACATGCCGCGCACCGCTGGCGCGAATGTAGCGGGCCGCCTCATCCAGAATGACTTCGCTGTATTGGTATGCGAGAAAATTCGACTGGAAATTGAATTCAATGTGCCAATCGCGCGATTCGTAGGGTCCGGGCGGAAGCGGACGTGGCACATCTGTCGGCGGCAGATATCCGCCCTTGGGAACCTGAAAGACGCGTCCCGGAAAGCCCTCCGCTGGCAGCATTACCGCTGAGCAGGCAGTTGGCAGCACCGACACGTGCACCGGCAATATGACTTGACCACCGCAGGCGTTGGATCCCCCGGCGGCAATAACACCTTCGACCAGTGCGTCCCTGCCGATCTGCGGCTTGCTGCGGCCACCACTGATGTCGTAGCGCACACCGCTGGCGTTGTCAGTCGCCAGCCAACATCCGGATTTGCGGCCATTATTGGTGTCTCGATAAATAGGGCACGCCACGAAGCTGACCACTTGGCGGTGCAACGCAGGATCCGCTGCCGCCACTGGGCTGTCCGCAGCGACCGATCCGCCAACTAGCATCGAAGCAGCGGCGCTCGCGAGCATTAGCAGCGCGGTCTCGTGAGCGCGGAGCCGTATTTCCCGGCGGCTCACAAGGCGCTCATCAAGTTGGTGAGATCTTCTTTTTCTTGCTCGGTGAGTCCGATCTGGTAGCGGCGATTATAGTATTCGACTACATCGCGCAGGGTACGAGCCGATCCATTGGAGAAATACGGCGGACGAGCGGCCATCCCGCGCATGGATTGAATGGTAATCTTGCCGATATCAGCACATTTCCCGGTGGTCAAGGCAAAACCCGGGTCATGCGTGTACACCACTGGACCAAGAAAGGGATGCGGTGCGTATTTTGGATCGCAGGTCAGCTTGAATAGCGGCAAATCAGGCTGTGGATCTGCATGCGGCTCGTTGGTGGTTCCCAGGTCCACCTGGCCCGGCGCGATATCCATGCCCGTACGCGTCGCATTGTGGCAAAAGTTGCAGCTATCTCGCGTTGGATTTCCGAAATTCATCGAGTTGATTCCGGATGAGTCGCTGACGAGGAAAGTTCGATCCCGGAAAATGGCGGCCCCCCGAGCCACTGATTCACGAAAGGCCCGTTGCGGCTGGGGCAATTCGCTCGCTGCAGTTGGACTCGCCCATGCGCTGAATTCCTCCCATTGGGGATTGGCAGCACTTTTAAGCACACCTGCTTTTGCGATCGCCAAGGTTTCCGGACCGCCCAGCGCACCTCCGGCGTTAAGCATGCCGCCTACAAAGCTGGCGCTTTGGGCAGTGTAGAGCTGCATTTCAAAGGCGAGGATCGCCTTGACTTGCGCCGCATCGAGCCTGCCCTGCGCATCTAGATGGCTGCTGATGGCGTCATACGCCTGTCCGTCGAGCGTGCCTGCCCTGGAGTCGGCCAGTAGATTTCCGCTCATGCGCCGACCGGTCTCTGGATCGATCGGCAGCGGCAGACCGTTTTTCGGCTCGAAATCGTACCCCACCGCCAACACGTAGCGCAGGTTGGCCGCAGGCCGCGGCCGGCGAAACACCGAAATCATCGGATGAGGGCTGCGCAAACCGTAGGTCGCGTCCAAGTTGCATGCGCTGGGGTCGCGGATTACTTCGATCGTAAACTGCGGCTCGATCAGCTCGCCGTTCGCCATGCGTGGCGGCCAGGGCCGCGCGATTCGAAACAAGCCATGTTCAAGTAGCAGCGAGTGGGAGTCTCGCTCCGCTTGCGGCAAGGATGGGCAATTCGAACCGTCAATCGGCGCAAAAAGGGGATCCTTTCCGGCCGTCGTTTGCCAGCGAGACTGGATCGTCCCGAGAGACAGACTCATGCCGTCCGCCGGTTGATGACATGTCACGCAGGCCCGCCCATTCTGTCCATAGGGGGTGAAAAAAGGATGGCCGCGCGTTTGGGTCGGACCGCCAATATTCAGAATCGTGATGACGCCGCTATCGTCTGCATAACTGAGGCTGCGCGGCAAGACCCGATCCGAGCCCGGCGCCCACCAGCGTTCGCTCGTGTCTGCGGCCGCACTGCCGACGAGGCTGACCGCGAGCATCAGGCTCGCGGCCCGCGTCGGCAAGGAACTCAGCCCTGGCCCGCCACGCGCGCTAGAAGGTGAACGATGCCGAGACGCCATACAACCGCGGTGGGCCGAGATAATTGCCGCCGACATACGGATAGGCGGAGCTTTCATTGACGCCCGCCGTATACACCTTGTTCGTGACGTTGGTAACGTAGGCTTCAAAGCGCCAAGCGGCCTTCGGTAGGTACGCCACGCGGAAGTCGAGCAAGCCGCGTGCTGGAATTTGTTGCCAGGGCGCCTCGAAGAAGCTGGTCCACTGTTGGCCCTGATAGGCGAAGTCGATTCGCGGAATGACTTTTGCTTCGCCCGCAGTAATGTTGTACGCCACGCCCAGGTTTCCGGACCACTCCGGGGCATAATCGACCCGTCGGCCGTCCAGGTTAATAAGTAATGGGGCGGGTGGATTGTTAGGCCCAATTATCCCGGGCGTTTCAAAGATCGCCAAATTTCCATACTTCGCGTCGAGGTAGGAAAGGCCCCCTTCGATGCTGAATGCGCCGAGAATCGCCTGGGCCTGCGCCTCGAAGCCCTGGATGGTTGTGCCCCCCACATTTTTCGTCACCGAGGTCGCTGGATTATCGGGATCTGTCGCCACAGTCGCCTGATAGTTCTGGAAATCCATATGGAAGACATCGATGGCCGTGCGCAGATGCGAGTCCAATAGCGTCGACTTCCAGCCTATTTCCGTGTTCACCACATACTCTGCTTTGTAAACATTGTCGGGGTCTGGCGGGGCACCGATATTCGGAGTCCAGCCGCCGGGTTTGTAGCCTCGGCCGATCGTGGCATAGAGAAGATTGTTTGTGTTGGGATGAAAATTCAGCACCACGCGCCCTGTGCCCGCGTTATACGAAGGCTCGTTCGGTCCGACCGGTACCCGCACCGCGCCTGTGGGTCCGCCGAGCGGCGGCGGTAGCGGAGGCGTCAGATAAGATCCCCCTTGCACACCGGTGTGGTCATAGTTCCAGCGGCCGCCCACATCGAGGTCCCACTTCGGTGAGAACTTGTACGTGACATCGCCGAAGCCCGCGTAATTCGTGCGAAATGTGTGGAACGACAACACCAGTCCGGAATTGGGATCCGAGGTCAGGCCGGGCGGATTGTAAGTAGTGCTTTGCAGGGTGAATGGCTGATGATAGTTCAGTTCCGTGAGCCCCGCCGTCCACTGCCACGCACTCGAGTTGGTAGAAATCAAATCCACTTCGTTGGTCGAATACCAGTCATGAATCTGAATCGTATTGGTTCCCTGCGGAGTGGTGGGCGAGACGTAGGGACTGGTGAAATCGGTGTCATCGGCGATGTACTGATCGGTGACCTGGTAGCTCGAAACAACATGGACTTTTACCGCGTCATTCAACTTCCAGTTCACTATGCCCGTAGTTCGTTGGTATTTTAAGTTGTAGGCTTCGTTGTAGTCATAGCTGATGCTCCGGGCGGCGGCCAAGCCCTCGGGCGTATTCGCGATGTATGGGAACCCGTCGGTGGTTCGATTGCTGTACTGGTAAATAAGTCGAATATCCAAGGTATCGATCGGCTGGTAAAGGACCTGTGCGCGACCCAGTACGCGATTTAGATCGCCCGGTTGGTTGGTTTCGATTGGGGCGCTTGTCGCTCCGCCGAACGGTCCATAGTTGGTGGTGTAACTATCATGCGTCTCGTTCTGCAAAGAAAAACGGAACGCCAGAATGTTCGTCAGAGGTAGATTCACCGCCGCTTCAGTCTGCCGTTCGGAGTAAGTGCCGAAGCTGGCCTTTGCGTAGCCGTCAAGCCCGGCAAAGCTCGGCGCTTTCGTATTGATGAAGATGGCACCCCCTTCCGCGTTCTGCCCCTCGTATGTCCCCTGAGGTCCGCGCAACACCTCTACGCTGTCAAGATCAAAGTAGGCGTCAGCGGTCGTAAATACCTGCGCCACATAGGCTCCATCGATGTGGGTCGCGACGCCGTCGGTTTGATTGGGCGCCCCTTCATTCAATCCGACACCACGAATGTTGATGAACTTGACGTTGCCTAAGTCGACGTAGCTAAGAGAAGGCACCAAAAACTGCAGTCCTTCCACAGTGTTCACACCGCGGTTCTGTAATTCGTCGTATGAAAAGGCAACTACCGATACCGCCATATTCTGCGGATCCTCCGGTCGCCTCTCGGCGGTGACCACAATCTCCTCAAGCCCTTCCGGACTCGCGACAGCCGAATCTGTGACAGCCGCCCTGACTGGCGGCGCTACAGCAAAACCCAGCAAGAGCATCCCAGCCAAGGCCTTATTTGTATAGTGCATGCAACCCCCTACGCATGATGTATCGAGCGATGGCCGCCGGCATTCTTGATGCGCGCTCGCAGCGCGTCTGGCGGCCTATTTTCTGGATTGGCGAAGAATTGTAAGCGCTTGCATTTTGTCAGTCAAGAGGTTCCTCGAAGTTCCAATTTGCTGCGGGAATCGCATAATTGCCCTATGAAATCGCTCGTCATTCTTTATTTACATTGGCCGCGCCGGTGCGCCTACACTGGCCGCACACCCCGTTGCGGCATTTAGGTAGTGGAATGACAGGAAACAAGAGACGCGATAAGAAAGGCCCGACGTTGCCGATCGCTACTCCATCTGGGCGACCCGCGATCAGCAGCGCGACGATCAGCGAAGTAGCGGCAAGTGCTGGGGTGTCCACGGCTACGGTATCCCGCTTCTTCAATTCGCCGGGAATGCTGAAGGACAGAACCGCGAAACGCGTGCAGGACGCGGTCGACCGCATTGGATATGTCCCAAATCTACTGGCGGGAGGACTGGCCTCCAGCCGCTCTCGCCTAGTGGCAGCCATCATTCCTGGGATGACACAATCGATTTTCGCCAGCACGATTCAAGCATTGACGGACTCGCTCGCCCATGAGGGATATAGCGTGATATTGGGCCTGACGGGCCCTGCCGATGAACATGCCCATCGGCAATTGGTGTCCATCATTGGTCGTCGTCCCGATGGAATTATTCTGACGGGTACCACGCTTGACACATCGGCACGACACCAATTGCGGGCCACTGGGATCTCCACCATCGAGACTTGGGATCTCCCGGCTGATCCGATCGATCTGGTCGTCGGGCTGTCACATGAGGCGGTGGGCGTGGCTGTAGCCCGCCACGCCTTGGAGCGGGGCCGGCGGCGCGCCTTCGTGATCTCGGCTACCGGGGTGCGCGCCCTGGCCCGCCGCTATGGATTTTCGCGCACGATGATGCAAGGCGGGGCGCCCGAACCCGCGGCCGCGACTTTCGTTGGCGGCACCACTTTCGGACATGGCCGCAACGCGTTGGCAACTCATCTGGACAGCGGGGCGCGTCCGGACTTGGTAGTGTGTTCGTCGGATTGGAGTGCTCACGGCGCGCTCGAGGAACTGCAGCGCCGGGGAATTCGAGTGCCGGACGATATCGCCGTCATCGGATTTGGCGACTTGGAGTTTGCAGCAGAAGTTAATCCGGCACTGACGACGGTTAAAATAGACGGAGCGGTCATCGGCAGGCAAGCGGCGCATTTCTTGATGCTAAGGGCGCAAGGGAGGAAAATCGATAATCCCGTGATCGACATCGGCTTCTCCCTGATAGTACGCGCGAGCGGCTAGTCACGCCGCCTGCCGACGGTCTCAGTGCGTGGTTGGCGCTCCAGCCCAATCGTACAGGTCGTTGATTGCCCCCGCAGGCGCGCGCCCGACAAAGTTGCTCGCATCGTTTAGGTCGCCGCGCCCAACATAGTGAGCCTGCACGGGATAGGCGAAAACCGGGCGTCTGCGGACACTGCCGCCCGGCAGCAGCGCCGTTGCCACGACGTGATCAGGCGCGGCGCCCCGCTCCACCCAGTTGACGAGCGCGCCGAGCAGATCCTCCTCGTAGGGTATGTAGCCCCCGGCGCAGTGATAGACGCCGGGAATCAAAAACATCCGCACGAAGCCGCGTTGCGAGTCTTGGCCGCCCGCGGCTTGTCCAACCCGCTGATAATAGTCCGGCAGGCCATAGGCGCCCGCCGCCGGATCCGCGAGCCCCTGCCACAAAATCAGTTTTCCACCCCCGTCCCGAAACGATCTGAGATCCGGACTAGAAGCATCGTAAAGCGCGCCACGTCGAGTGAGCTCTAGAAAGGTCGCCCGATCAAAGCGCCAAGTGCGTACCGATGTGTCGGCGGCCAAACTGCCCTGGAACATGATGTTGCGGACGGCGTCGTCAAACATAGCGCCGCCGGCCGCCGCCAGGGCATAGCGCTCCACCCAGCTCAGTTCGGAGCCATAGGGTTCGCCGCCGTAAAACAGATGCTGACCTTTTTCATCGACCGGTCCTTCGTAAAATTTTTGGGCGGCCTCTGCCTGGGCTTCCGTCAGGCAGTCCGGCGGGGATCGGAGTCGGCGACAGACAAGGCTGCGGGGATCGAAATGGCAGCGTCGCGGGTCATCGATTTGCCCGTCCAGGGCGCCGTCCAGTGCGTCACATGCCTCGATGACCGCCGTATGCAGCAAGGTGGCTGCAGGCAGATCGAACACCAGCGCGCCTCGATCATCGCGCCCCCAGCGCGCCTCCCAGATAAACCGTTCCATCGCCTCGGCAATTGCGAAGGCCGGCGAACCGGCGATGACGCCGCTGAAATCCAACGGGTAACGCTGGGTCTCGGCCATGGCTTCGCGGCCGCCATCCGAGCAACCCTGGAAATATGAAAAATCCGCTGCACGCCCGTAGTAAGTAGCGATGATGGCCTTGGCAGCGACCGAGAACGCGTGCGCCGCACGGAACGCGAAATCCTCCCGCGCCGCAGGTCCTCCGAGCGCCCACACGCCGTCCGATCCGCTGTGCCCGGAATTTTCAAATCCGATCGCGAAGGCTCCGGAATACACTAGATTGTTGTCGCAACGCGGGGAGACCGCGGTCAAGATCATTCCGCAATTGCCGCCACATCCTCCCTGTAGGTACCGACCGGTCCAGGTCTTTGTGGGCAGGCGAAGTTCGAATTGAATCGTGGGCGCGACATAGCCTTTCGCGACACAGAATTCAGCGCGTTGAGAGGTAGCTGGCTCAATCGCTGCTGACTGAATGCGCGCCGGACCTTCGGAGAATTGTGAAAAATTCTGCGCAACCAGCGCTGCACATTCCATTGATGGCGCAATGACGCGACGCTCAGGTAGCGCCAGCATGTCCGGGGTTGCGGTGGCCGGCGGCGCGGTCGCCGTACGCACCCTTTCGCTCGGATCTTGGGGCTGGGCAGCTGAAATCGCCGCGACCAAGACCAACCCCACCAACAGGGCAGATAGTCGATTAACCCGCATTGGTACAAAATCTACAGGTTGTTATATGAGATAACAATCGAGGCGGCATTTTATTGCAAATGTAAGCGCTTGCAAGTACGCTATTCCGGGGTTGACGCCTGAGGAATCCACTGTGACCACATCGCAAACCCTGCTCCTCGCTTTCTTGGGCGCGACACTTTTCCCGCAATTGGGAAAATCCGCCGATGAAGCTTGCCGTGCTTTGTCGGGACGCGAAATTGGCGGTGCCCGTGTTCTAAACTCGATCCCAGTAGCGACCGATTGGAAGCTCAGTCTGGCCGGCTACACGGTAAGCACAGATAGCGCGTTTTGCCGCGTCAACGCTCGAGTCGATGCCGCCATAAACATTGAATTGTGGCTGCCCGATGATTCTGCCTGGAATGGAAGGCTGCTCGGCGCCGGCGTCGGCGGCAGTGCGGGCACTTTCGATTATCGCGGGCTGGCACGGGGAATCGACCGCGGTTTTGCCGTTGCTTCCACCGACACCGGCCATACCCTAGATCAAAAGGACTGGATGCTGGATCCGCAAGCCGCGGATAACTACGCTCACCGCGCCGTGCATGTTATGACGATCGCCTCGAAAGCGATTATTTCAGCCTATTACAGCCACGCTGCCAGTAAGGCCTATTTCACCGGTTGCTCCGGCGGTGGACGCGAAGGGCTCAAGGAGATGCAGCTCTACCCACAGGACTATGACGGGATACTCGCGGGGGCGCCCGGCTCGAATATGCCTTTACTGTCCGTGCGGCATATGTTGACTGCGATTCTGCAACAGCGCAGTGCCGCCAAGTTGGACGCTGCGGATTGGGAACTCGTATCGCGGCGTTTCACGCAATCCTGCGACCAAATTGATGGTGTGCGCGACGGGGTAGTCCAAGATCCGCGCCGCTGCCATTTCGACGTCGCTACGTTGGCATGCTCTGCGGGCCAGATAAGCACGTGTTTGAGTGACGAGAAGATTGCTTTGATTAGACAAATCGCTGCTCCCATTCATGATGAGAATGGTGTGCAACTTGACGGCGGATTGTTACCGGGTGTGAGCGCGCGACCCGGGCCACCGCCATCATTGCTGCTCGAATTATTTGGGCAAGGGGTTCATAACGATCTGAATTGGGATCCGCAATCCTTTTCACCCGCGAAGGACTTGGCTGCTGTCTATGTAAAGCTGCCGGAATTTCGAGCCGACGCGGCCGACCTGCATTCCTTTCAAGCTCTTGGGCACAAGGCAATCTTGTACCAGGGGTGGATGGATCCGTCGGTAACAGCCCCGGCAACCGTGAGTTATTACGACTCTGTGACTGCAGCTATGGGCGGCGTCAAAGCAACACAAAAATTCCTTCGCTTGTTCATGGTGCCCGGCATGCTGCACTGCGCCGGCGGTAACAGCACTGATCAGTTCGGTGGATCTGCGGGGAGCGCAGCTTTAGATTCCGAACACGACGCGCTTTCTGCCCTTATCAAGTGGGTCGAAATGGGCGCCCCACCCTCACAGCTTATTGCCTCGCGCGTGATCAATAATTCCGTCGTGCGCACCCAACCTCTGTGTCCATTTCCGGCCAGCGCTCGCTATGTGGGCGCCGGCGACACGCGAGAGGCCTCAAATTACCGTTGCACTCTACCGCCAAATAAAGCCGTCCCGTGACCCAACTAAGATTTCTCGCATTGATCCTATGTATGACGGCGATGCATCAAGCTGGCGGCCTCGACGCTGGATCAGCTATCGCCAATGAGAACGCGAACATTCGATCCTTCGAGGGCAAACTTCAAAGCGGCGCCGCATGGGCGGCAAAAGTACCGCAGGACTGGAACGGAACACTATTGCTGTACAGCCATGGATACTCGCCGGCTCTGCGACCGCCAGAGCTGGCACCGCGAGGTATGGAACAGCTATTGCTAAATGCAGGCTATGCGCTGGCCGCATCGGCGTATTCACAGCCCGGCTGGGCCCTTGCCGAAGCCGTGCCTGACCAAGTCGCGGTCCTCGATGCCTTTACTGAACGATTCGGCCGGGCAAAGCGGACGATTGCTTGGGGGTCCTCGATGGGTGGACTCGTCACGGTCGCACTCGCGGAACGTTTTCCACTGCGAATCGACGGCGCATTACCGTCCTGCGGCTCACTCGCGGGTGCACTGGGGATGATGAACGAGGCCCTTGATGGCGCATTTGCGTTCAAGACCTTACTGGCGCCGGAATCCGACATACGCGTGGTCAGGGTCGATGATGACCGGGCCAATGGCGAGCGCGTTGCTCATATCCTGATTGGTGCGATGGGCACGCCGGGTGGGCGGGCGCGACTGGCACTCGCCAGTGCACTTGCGCAGTTGCCGGCATGGTCCGGTGCAAACCCCACTCGGCCTGACGACACAGACATAGAGCGGCAGCTCGAGGAGGCCGCCGCGGCTTTTCCGATGGGCGTGTTTCTCCCACGTGTTGACCAAGAACGCCGTGCCGGCGGCGTGTATTCGTGGAATACCGGAGTGGACTATCGCGCGCAACTCGCAAAGAGTGGTCGCGAAAAGTGGGTGACGGCCCTCTATGCGAAAGCAGGGATGGATTTGGAGCGTGATTTGGAAGCATTGAACGCTCAGCCGAGAATCGAGGCCGACCCGAATGCCGTGGCGTATATGCGCGCGAACTATGTCCCGAGCGGAAGGTTGAAAATTCCAGTTTTGAGTTATCACACAATCGGCGATGGTTTGACCACCGTCGAGCAGCAAGGCGCCTATCGCGATTTAGCGCAGAAGGAAGGATCTGGAGGGCAATTGGCAGTCGGATGGGTGAATCGTGCCCGTCACTGCACCTTCACGGCGAACGAGAACTTGGCCGCGCTCAAAACGCTGGAAAATCGGTTGACCACGGGTCAATGGCACGCCTCGGCGGGGGAATTAAACGCGGCCGCGGCTGGCGAGAATCTCGACCCTGGCGCTTTTGTGAGCTTTACCCCGGCGGGGTTCGCCCGGCCATGTTCGGCGCCACCGGGA
The DNA here is from genome assembly GCA_963756845.1 of uncultured Gammaproteobacteria bacterium. Taxonomy (GTDB): domain Bacteria; phylum Pseudomonadota; class Gammaproteobacteria; order Steroidobacterales; family Steroidobacteraceae; genus Bog-1198. Next base: position 189,231 of record CAVWPD010000001.1, read on the forward strand.
AATTGTCTCGGAGAACCGGCGCCGGCTTTTGCACAGATCCGCTCCGACGCGGCGGGTCAAACCCTGACTACGGATGTAATCAGAACCTCTCAGTACGTCTCGGTAGAAGACGGCACGCGTCTCGCCATTGACATCTATCGCCCGGCGCGCGGGGGTCGAGCCTCGGATGCTCCTTTGCCCGTCGTGTTACTCCATTCGATGGGAAATCGAAGCGAGCCTCGCACGCTGTCAAGCTATGGCATCAACAACTTGGTCCTCCATGGCTATGTATTTGTGTGGCTGCAACCGCGCGGTGTAGGCGCCTCCTTCGGTAAAACCGGGGGGTTTCTCACTGAACAGAATGGACGAGATGTGCGGGACGTAATCGCTTGGCTCGGCCGACAGCCCTGGTCAAACGGCAAGATCGGAATGATGGGCCTCTCCAACCTGGGCTTTATCCAGTGGCTCGCTGCCACCCTGCAGCCGCGCGGGCTCGTTACTATCGTCCCTGCGGTCGCTAATCCGGATTTCTATTATCAGCTGTATCCCAACGGCACCTCAGCTTTAGCGGGGGCACCGGGAACAGCAAACCGCGTCGGCGCGTCAGCAGCGGGTGGTCCTCAGCCGCTTAGGCAGCCAGTGGATGATGATCTCGCACCTGATTATCCGTTGTGGGTCGCTGCACAGAAATCTCATGCCGGAGGTCTGACCCTTCCCGATGCGTGGTTGGTCAACATGATGCGCGATCAAATCAATCCGATACTGGGCTATGCACCGGGATTGGTCGATTCTCCGCTGCCGAGCTTCGCAGCCGCGCTGCGCTCCTCGAAGATTCGCGTCTACCAGATGGGCGGATGGGCCGATGCCTCGCCCGGCGGACAAATCATCGCGCACCGCGACTTTGGAACGAAGTTAATCATAGGCAATTGGCCGCATGCGTTAATGAACGAAGACCAAGGAGGGCCGTTGCTTCGCGCGGAACATTTGCGCTGGTTCGACTACACCTTGAAAGCGCTCAACAACGGCATCGACAAGGAAATGCCGGTCCACTACCAACTACAAAATGCGCGAAGCGGCGATGGCTGGAGGTTTGCACTGACTTTCCCATTGCCTGATCAACGAATAACGCCTTTTTACCTCGGCGAGGGCCCGGCCAACGCCGCGGGGTCTTCGAATGACGGGAGGCTCGTACCGCGCGCGCCGGGCGGAGTACTTGCATTTGACACATACAGAGAAGTTTTTGATATTGCCGCATTTGGGGGCGCCTATAATCGTCTTAAGAGGTCATGGGATGGCGACATGGCCATTGATGTTGATCGCCGCGGGCTGACCTATACGACTTCGCCACTCGCGCAGGACATGGAAGTCACAGGTTTTCCTGTGGTGCATATCTGGTTAAGCGCCGACGCAGCGGATACCGATCTTGTGGTCTATCTGGAAGATGTCAGCGCGGAGGGGCGCTCGCATTTTGTTACCGATGGCGCAGCACGGGCATCGCACCGTCGTGTCGAAGAGCGCGCCCCGTGGACGGAGCTGAAGATCCCATTCCATCGCAGTTTTACGGCCGATCGCGAGCTCCTCGTAGCAGGTAAGCCGGTGCTGGTCAGCTTTGCACTCACGCCGACGTCTTACTTGTTTCACCGCGGCTCCAGAATGCGTTTCACCATAACGAGCGGCGAAAAAAATACCTACCAGCCGGCCACCGAAGTCGACACCAGCCACCCGCCGACGCTGCAGATCTATAGAGATCGCAGGCGCGCCTCGCGCATAGATCTTCCGTTGATTCAACCTGCGAGTCATTCTGAATGAATTCGACGCCCTCCTCGCCCGCAGTCATCCTTGCCGTCGGAGATGTCGCACCGGACCGCGGGAACCCCAGCGAGTGTTTCGAACTTGTTCGAGATGAATTGAATGCCGCCGATCTGGCATTTTGTCAGCTGGAAACGTGTTTGACTGAACAAGGAGTCCGGCTCCCACAAGCCCGTCATGCGGTGCGGGGCAGCCCCTTGATCGCCGCAGCACTTCGGGAGGCCAATTTCGGCGTCGTGTCCTTCGCCAGCAACCACTGTATGGATTGGGGCGCTGCCGCCTTGCTCGATACCATCGCTCACTTAGGTGCGCAGAATGTGGCCGTAGTCGGGGCGGGAATCAACATTCAGGCCGCTCGCTTGCCCGTGATCCGAACGCTGGGTGGCTCGCGGGTCGCTTTTCTTGCGTACTGCTCGATTCTTCCGATGGGCTACTGGGCGGAACGAAGTCGCGCCGGTTGCGCGCCCATGCGCGCTTGGACTCACTACGAGCAGATTGAACACGATCAGCCCGGAACTCCCTGCCGCATTCACACCTACGCGCATCACGAAGATTTGCGGCAAATGCGCGCCGATATCGAGACCGCCCGACAATCGGCCGACGTAGTCATCGTTTCGATGCATTGGGGAATCCACTTCGTGCCCGGAGTCATTGCTGATTATCAGCGTGAAGTCGCGCACGCCGCGGTGGACGCGGGTGCCGATCTCATCCTTGGTCATCATGCCCACATCCTCAAGGGCTTCGAGGTCTATCGCGGCCGTGCAGTCTTCTACAGCATCGGCAATTTTGCTGTTGATCTACGCATTGATGAGGCGCACGCCAACAGTCAGAGCTTTCGCGAGATCCAATCCCTCAATCCGAACTGGATTGTCGATTTGGATGGACTATATAATTTTCCGGAAGATTCTAGAAAATCGGTGCTGGTGAGAATTACCCTAGAGAGCGGGAAAATACAATGCGTGAGCCTATTGCCGGCTTACATCAATCGAAACGCGCAACCCCAAGTCGTACGGCCCGAGGATCCTCGATTCGGCGAGATTGCAGATTATTTTCTCCAGATCAACGCGGCGGCGGAATTGAACGGCAGCTTCCACATACGGGAACACGAACTGCATGTCATCGGCACAGGCTTAACACGTTGACCGGGCTTTCCTTAAAACGCCGCCAGCATGCGCTCGACGGAAGGTTCGATGCCCGTGATGAGCCGGAACGCGGCCGCGGCTTGGTGCACGGCCATGCTGCCGCCACTCAATGTTGGGCAGCCCAACCGCCTCGCCGCGCGTAAGAGCTCCGTCTCGAGGGGAAAGTAAACAATATCGCTGACCCACATGTCGGGGCGCAGGAAATCAAGATCGAATGGAATACCCGGATGCGAAATCATGCCGACTGGGGAGGTTTGCACCACCCCGTCCGCGCCGAGGAGTGCCTCTCGAGCGCCGGCCACAGCGCGTATTGACCGACCGGGGAAATGCGCGCCGATACGCGCGGCCATGGCTTCCGCTTTGGCGTGATCTTGGTCATAGACGCGCAGCCTTTCAACGCCTGCGCTGAGCAGCGCGTAAGCGATAGCGGATCCGCCCCCGCCGGCTCCGATCTGCGCAACCTCGCGCAGCGACACCGCGGGTAGGCCCTGCTTTAGACTGGCGAGATAGCCGCTCCAGTCGGTGTTGAAGCCTTGACGGCCGCCGTCGCGAAACAGCACGGTGTTCACTGCGCCCAGAGCGGCAGCATCCGGCGATACGCCGCCGAGTAATGCCATCACTCGCTGTTTCAAAGGATGCGTCACATTGACGCCCTCAAAGCCAACCGTCTGCAGCGCATCAAGCACGCACTCCAGCTGCGAATCGGCGTAGCCAAGGCTGCCGAAGTCGATGAGTCGGTATACCAGAGGCAGACCTAGAGCCGCGGCTTCGCGCTCGTGCATTTGGGGACTGCGCGAGGCGCCGATTCCGCGGCCCACCAATCCAGCAAGGACCGTGCGAACCTTGTCAGTCATTTGCGTCCACTTTGATAAAAACAGTCATTGCCGCGGCGAGCACTAGGGGCACCGCAAAAATCGCGAATATGCTGGCGGAGGGCAGTTGCGCGCCCACCAACACACCGCCGATGATCGGCCCGAGCACCGCGCCGATGCGTCCGACACCGAGCGCCCAGCCGACACCGGTGCTGCGCATCTGGACTGGGTAGAGGCGCGCTGCCATCGCCCAATAGCCATTAAAGCCTCCTTGCACGGTGACCCCGATGCATAGCGCGACAAATAGCGTCATCCAGACCGGCATCGTCAGGCCGCCAAAGATCAGCATCGCCACCGCCGCGAGCCCCAGGAAGCAGGCGATGACCTTGCGTAAGCGGTAACGAATGGCGATCCAGCCCACCGCGGCGGTGCCTAAGAACGCGCCCACGTTGTACGTGGCGCCCGCGTAAATTGCCTGCGCAACGGGCAGGCCTGCCTGTGCGACCAGTTTTGGTATCCAGGAAATCACAAAGTACAAATCGAAGTAGCACAGCGTTACGGCGCACCACAGCAGCACGCTGGCGCGCATTCGTCCCTCTGAGAACAATGCGCTCACCTGATAGCTTTGTGCTCGGCCCGCCGACTTCGGTAACTGCGTCAACGGCGCCAAGCGCAGGCGTTCCCGGATCGCGTTGGTTTTCCCAAGAGCGCCTGGCGGGCGCCTCGAGTTCAAAAACGCCAGAGATTCCGGCAGCAGGAAGTAGATGACAAAGAACAGCGCAGCGCTCAACACACCGATAGCAAAGAGCAGCACTTGCCAGGCGTGCGCCGAAAGCAGCGCGGCGGCGGCAAATGCGGTGATGATGGATCCCAGGGGCCAGCCTGCCTGTACCAGCGCGACGGAAAAACTCGCGTACGCGTCAGGCGCGTACTCAGCCGCCATCGCAGTCATCGACACGCCGATCGTTCCGACGCCAACCCCCACGATCAGGCGGGCAATGATTAATTCACCGACGCTTCGAGCGAGTGCAGAGAGCGTCATTGCCGCCGCGACGACGGCAAGCGCCGCGACGATCATGAACCGGCGGCCCCATTTATCGCCGAGCGGCGCCACCAGCAGACACCCAATGGCCATGCCAGCGAGGCTGGCGCTGAATACCACGCCTAAGCGCTGGGGACTGATGGCCCAATGCTCCGACAATACCGGCGCAATAAATGACATGATGGCGATATCCGTGCCGTCGAGCATATTGAGCACGAAACACAGTGCCACAACCAATACCCGTACGGGACTCCAAACGGAGGATTCGGCGCTGATTGCGTTGATTGTCATGACCCCGTTCGGCACGGTGCCGGCAGACCACTCGTTACACTAGCCACACTGGAAAACGAAAGGAAATACCCAGACTGTTGCTACGGATAACATGAAGTTATCCGCCGCGGCTTGCGGCTGTCGCTCGTTTGCATAGACGCTCGAATGTTGCGCTCACTCGAGATCGAGGCGTCGTGCGGCTACGATGCAAAAAAATTGGCATCAAGGCCGCGTCGCGCAATGCTACGCGCGCGATGCCGTCAAAACCGGCATCGCGGGCTGTTTGCTCATCAACGATGCAAACGCCCAGTCCCCGTGCCACGAACGCGCACGCGGTTTCACCGAATCGCACCAGCGTCGAGAGACGCAGCGTCACGCGCGCTCGGGCTGCCATCTCGGCGATCGCGCGGCCGTGCGGCGATTCCGGCGGAAATCCAATCAGTCGTTCGCCCACCAGATCGCTGATGGACAAGACCTTGCGATTCAGCAATTCGTGTCCCGCGGGAAGCACCGCAACCAGCGGGGCTGAGCCTATTCGGACGCTGACCAGATTGGGATGATCTACCGCATACACTGTCAATGCATACTCGCAGCGTCCGGCAATCAGATAATCGCTCACTTGTTCAACCGAGAGCACGTCGAACTGAATAATCAGCCGCGGATGAGCTTCCTGTAGACCGCGCAGCAGTTCGGGAGCGAATCCGCGGCCGAGGGATGGCGATGCGCCCAAGCGGAACACCAGGTTCTCTCCGGCCGCCAGCCTCGCGACGATATGGTCGAGATTCTCGATGCTGTGATGTATATGCTCGATTTCGGCAAACAGCGCATTTGCTTCCGCAGTCGGCGTGAGTCGGCCGTGAACACGATCAAACAGCAGGAAGCCCAGCCGCCCTTCCAGATGCTTGATCATCCGACTCAGACCCGGCTGTGAAGCGTTGAGCATCTCGGCAGCCGCGCTCATCGTCCGCGCCAGCATGATGGCGCGGAATACCTCGATTTGCCGAAAATTCATCATGATTCTATAACGTGATGGTATAGATAAGCCTCCAATATGTCTTGGATTAAGATGCCTCGCTGAGCGAAGTTAATGCGCGTGATCAACTCGATTGCTACCGTCTGCTTGAGCGGCACGCTTGAACATAAGCTCGAAGCGATTGCATCAGCGGGTTTCGCGGGCGTCGAGATTTTCGAGAACGACTTGCTGGGATACGACGGAACGGCACGCTCCGTCGGGCAGATGATCCGCGATCTCGGCCTTATCTGTACCTGTTACCAACCCTTTCGCGACTTCGAGGGCCTGCCCGCCGCGCTTCACGCGAAGGCGCTTGACCGAGCAGAGGCAAAGTTTGATGTGATGCAGGCGGTGGGAGCGGATTTGCTCCTGGTATGCAGCAGCGTGCATCCGCAGGCCGTCGGCGACACGTCCCGGCTTGTCGATGATTTCCGCGAACTGGGCGAGCGAGCCGCGCGGCGCGGCCTGCGAATTGGCTATGAGGCCCTAGCTTGGGGCCATCACGTCGACGATCACCGGCACGCCTGGGAGATCGTGCGACAGGTCGATCACCCCTCTGTTGGCCTGATCCTCGACAGCTTCCACTCCTTGGCGCGCCGAATTCCCATTGCCAGCATCGCAGACATTGCGGCGTCCAAGATTTTTTTGCTGCAGGTGGCCGATGCGCCGGACATGCCGATGCACTATCTGTATTGGAGCCGCCACTTCCGCTGTTTCCCAGCGCAAGGCGACCTCCCTGTGGTTGACTATCTAGCGGCTGCCATTAAGTGCGGATTTACCGGACCCTTGTCGCTGGAAATATTCAACGATCGATTCCGTGAATGGTCGGCGTCTCAAATTGCCCAAGACGGGTTGCGCGCGCTTTGCGTTGCACGCGACCAGGCGGGCATATCGCCGAGCCTTCCGCCTCGCGTACACATTCAGGGAATCGACTTCGTGGAATTCGCGGTGCATACCGACGAAGCAGCGGCCCTTGGAACCCTATTGAGGGCAATGGGATTCATCCTGGTCGGCGAACATCGCTCGAAAAACGTGAGTTTATGGCGACAAGGGCAGATACACCTGGTCATAAACCGCGACTCGATGGGCTGGGCCCACGCGCACTGGCAAAATCACGGCGCCTCGATTTGCGCCATCGCCGTATGCGTGGATTCTGCACAGTCGGCGCTGGCCCGCGCCGCCGCTCTGAACATCGAAACCTTTGAGCAACGCGCCGCTGCCGGCGAGCTGTCCATTCCCTGGATTCGTGGGGTGGGCGGCGCGCTGACCTACTTTACCGAACCTGACGAAGGTCACGGGCATTGGACCCATGATTTCCTGGCCACGGCCCCTACGGCTGCTGATCGGGAATTTCGCCTCGGACTCACCCGCGTCGATCATCTTTCCCAGGTCATGCGAATCGAGGAATTTCTTTCTTGGCAGCTTTACTACCTATCGCTCTTTGATCTGTTCAAATCGCCGCCGGTCGAAATCAGCGACACGCGCGGGTTGGTGCAGAGTCAGGCGATACAGTCGAGCGGCGGTGAGTTTCGCGTCACATTGGAGGGTGCCAGCGCGAACCAGACACTAGCCGCGCGCTTCCTGCACGGCGCGATGGGCGCGGGAGTTCAATGCATTTCCTTTCAGACCGCCAACATTTTCGACGCCGCCAGCAGTGCCGCCGCCAACGGCCTGGAGACGTTATCGGTGCCGCCGAACTATTATGATGATATTCGCGCCCGCTTTGGGCTAAGCCTCGATTTTGTCGAGCGCTTGCGGCAGGCCAACATTCTCTACGATTGCGACACCACCGGCGAGTACCTGCAATTATTTTCGCGCGCTTTTGAGAAGCGCTTTTTTTTCGAGATTGTCGAGCGGCGTGGTTATACGGGGTACGGCGCCGCCAATTCGGCAATCCGTCTGGCTGCGCAAGCGCGCTACAAGCCCCGGCCTTTCGACTAGCGCCGCGGAGCTTTCATGGGCGTCCTGCCGCCACGCTGGCACGCAGGGTGGTCTTGAGAATCTTTCCGGCTGCGTTGCGCGGGAGCGCGTCCACGACGCTGAAACTCTTCGGAATTTTATAGCGGGCAAGGCGCGATTCGAGATAGTCCACGATCGCCGGCCACGCGATCTGTGCGCCCGGCGCGGACACGATCACCAGATGACCCACCTCGCCCCAGCGCTCGTCGACAACCCCGATCACCGCGCATTCCTTGATCGCCGGATGCGCCGCAAGCGCGCCCTCGATCTCCGCGGGATAAATATTCTCTCCGCCCGAGATAAACATATCCTTCTTGCGGTCGATGAGCCAGAGAAAGCCATCCTTATCGAAGCGTGCAACATCGCCGGTGCGAAACCAGCCGTCCTCATCGAAGGCTTCGCGTGTCGAATCCGGACGGCGCCAGTACCCTTGGCCGATGTTGGCGCCCTTGATGAATAGCTCGCCCGGCACGCCAACCAGGCAGATTTGCCCCTGCTCATCGCGTATTTGCGCGCCGATGCCCGGCGGAACAACCCCGGCCGACCCCGCGTGCGATTCGATCAAGCGGACATCCAAAGGCATGCAGCTAACGGTGCCTGCCTCGCTCATGCCAAACCCGTCGGCGATCGCAATGCCGTCGCGGCACCAGGCGCGAATCGCGGCGGCGGCGTGCGGAGCACCCCCCGAAAAAATTGCGGTCAGGCGGCGTAAGGTGTCCGGATTGAACGCGGGCTCGGCCCGTAATAGAGCCGCCATTTGCGGCACGCAGAAATAGTGGGTAATGCCGAGCGCCGGGTTCGCCAGGCGCTCCAACGTACGGGCCGGCACAAAACCATCCGAGACTACAAAGCTGCCGCCGCGCATGATCGCAGGGCGAATATTCGTGATCAAGCCGATCACATGAAACATGGGCGTATCGCACAAGAATGCGCTGGCGTGCGTGACACGTCCAAACACCGAGAAATTCAGCGCCGTCTGCCAGATATTGCGTTCGGACAGTAATACCCCTTTGGGTTTTCCCGACGTACCCGATGTATAGAGAATCAGCGAGGCGGCGTCCCAATCCCCGACTGTTCGCGGCAGGGGGGCTTCAGCGTCCGCGGCCTCGGCCAGCTCCTCGAGGGCGACGCCTTTGAGCTTAGCGCTCTGCAGCAGCGCATCTCCCACTACGAGGCCGGGCTCGGCATCCGTGATCAATGCGGCGATTTCCGCGGCCGATAGGCGCCAATTGAGCGGCACATAGATAGCGCCTAGGCGCGCGCAAGCAAAATGCAGAAGAATTAATTCGGCGCGATTTCTCGCCAACGACACCACCCGATCGCCCGGGCCGATACTGCGACCGCGCAATACGGCAGCGAATTGCGATGCCGCCCGGTCAAAGGATTGATACGTCCAGGACTTCCCCGTCGTCAGGTCGTGCGCGGCGCGAGCTTCCGGCTGAAGCTGCGCGTGCAGGGCCAGATAGTCGTCGGCAACAGACAAGGCGCCCCCCTATCCGTTAGGGACTTGATGCTTTCTTCGCCACATCGTAGGTGCCGGTTCCCGGCTTGAAGCTCTTGTCATCGATGAACTGCCGTATGCCTTCCTTGCGGCCTTCATTGTCGAAGCTATTCGTCGCCTCCTGCGCGCGCACCAGATAATCTTCGGCATTGTCATAAGTCATCTCGCTGACCCGACGTACCGCATCCTTGGTTGCCTTCAGCGCAATCGGATTTTTCTTCAGCAGTATTTGCGCCACTTCATTTACACGCTCGCGCAATCGAGCCAAGGGAACCGCTTCGTTCACCAGCCTCCATGCAGCGGCAGTTTTACCGTCGATGGGCTCACCGGTCATGGCGTGATACATCGCATCGCGCATGCTCAGCAACTCGACAGCCACCTTGGTCGCGCCGCCGCCGGGTAATATGCCCCAGTTGATTTCCGACAGGCCGAACTGCGCTTCCTCCGCGGTGTATGCCAAGTCGCAGGCGAACAGCGGTCCGTAGCCTCCGCCGAAACACCAGCCGTTCACCATGGCGATGGTGGGCTTCTGATACCAGCGCAGACGCCGCCACCAACCGTAGGCATCACGCTGGGCCTGGCGAATGGCGGCAATGCCTTGCGCTTCCACCTCGCGAAAATATTCCTTCAGATCCATGCCGGCAGACCACGAGGTGCCCTCCCCCGTGAGCACGAGCACACCGACTTCCTCGTTGAATTCCAACTCGTTGAGCACCTGCATCATGCGCCGGTTCAACCGTGGACTCATACAATTGCGCTTTTCGGGACGATTGAATTTCACCCACGCAATGCGGTCCTCAATACTGAAAGAGACGGTATCTTTTTCGGCGCGCGTGCTGCTCATAGTTCCCTCGTTCGCATTGAATTTAGATCGGAAAATGACCGGGCTGGGTTTCAATCGTGATCCAGCGCAGCTCCGTGAATGCTTCGATGCCGGCTTTGCCGCCAAAGCGGCCGTAGCCCGACGCCTTGACGCCGCCGAACGGCATCTGCGCTTCGTCGTGAACCGTGGGCCCATTGATATGGCACATGCCGGAGTTGATCTGCCTGGCGACGCGCAAACCCCGCGCCGTGTCCTTGGTGAACACGGCGGCCGACAGGCCATACTCGGTGTCATTGGCGAGTTCAATCGCGTGCTTCTCGTCGCGCGCGCGAATGATGGCCACCACGGGCCCGAAGCTCTCGTCGCGAAACAAAGCCATCGTGGGAGTCACCCTGTCAATGACCGTGGCCGGCATGAGCACGCCGCTGGAAACCCCGCCATTGAGCTTGGTGGCGCCGCGCTGAATCGCATCAGCGACCAGCGTCTCCACATGTTTGACCGTTTTCAAATCGATCACTGCGCCCAAGGGCGTTTTCCCTTCGCGCGGGTTGCCGGTCGCCATGCCGGCCACCTTCGTTTTGAATTTTTCGGCGAAGGCATCCGCGACGCTCTCCATGACGATAATTCGTTCGGTGGACATGCATATTTGCCCCTGGTTCATGAACGCCCCAAAGGCTGCGGCTTTCACGGCTTCATCGAGATCGGCATCGTCGAGCACCAGCAGTGGCGCCTTGCCTCCCAATTCCAGCAGCACCGGCTTTAAGTTTTGCGCGGCCCGCACGGCAACGATCTTGCCCACGGCCGTCGAGCCGGTGAAATTGATGCGCTTCACGGCCTTGTGATCGATCAGCGCGCCGACGATGTCGCCCGCGTCCTTGGGCGCGTTGGTGATGAGATTGACGATACCGCCGGTGAAACCTGCTTCCAGGAAGGCCTCTATAATAAGAGAGTGCGTGCGAGGGCAGAGTTCGGAGGCCTTCAGTATCACCGTGTTGCCGCAAGCCAGGGGCACGGCGATGGCACGAACCGCGAGAATAATGGGCGCATTCCAGGGTGCAATCCCCAGCACCACACCGGCCGGCTCACGGATGGCGAGCGCTATACACCCGGGCTTGTCCGAAGGAATTACTTCTCCGGAGATTTGCGTGGTCAGCGCGGCGGCTTCGCGAATCATCGATGCGGCCAGCATGAGATTGAAGCGCGCCCAACCTTCCGTCGAGCCCGTTTCCCCCATCATCGCCGCAACAAAATCGTTGGCTCTCGCTTCGAGCGCCGCTGCCGCCTTGTTGAGCAGGGCGCGTCGTTCATTCGGACCGCGCGCGCTCCAGGCTGGAAACGCCGCCGCCGCCGCATCTGCCGCGCCGAGCGCCTCGGCGACTGTTGCGGCAGCAGCCGTCGAGGCCACCTCGCCGCTCAAGGGGTCTCGCCGCTCGAAGTGATTCGAGCCGCGACGCACTTCCCCGCCGATCAACAAAGCCACCGTTGATGACATATAGTTCTCCCCGGCCAGTTATGCTATGCAGAATAGCAATGGAAAGCGCTATACTCAATAGCAATCATGAAAAGAGCCGCCGCCAAGACTCTCGAGCTTGAATCCGACCCATTCGATGATCTACTGGGCTATCACTTGCGTCGATTGTCCGTCGCCGTCATGGCGGACTTCGGACAGGCTCTGGCTCCCCTGGGCCTGAAGGCTGCGGATGCCTCGATTCTGTTCATAATCGAGGCCAACCCCGCCATCACCCAGAGCGATGTGGGGAAGGCGCTGGGAATTCTGCGCGCCAATATGGCGCCGCTGATCGCCAATCTGCTGAGTCGGGGCTTGATTGAACGCGAGCCCGCGGATGGCCGATCGCACGCACTGCGCCTGTCATCGACGGGCGAAGAGCTGTGCCTGCGCGCGAGGCGCGCCGCCACGGCGCATGAGGACCGATTTTTCAGGACATTGTCGAAAGGCGCGCGCACCCGAATGATTTCGCAACTGCGGGCATTGTGGATGGAGAGAAAGCCATGAACATCGCCACCGTGAGTCGTGCGGCCGCGCGAACCACCATCGCGCTGTGCTTGCTGGTGGCCTTTTGCGAGGGCATCGATCTGCAAGCCGCGGGCATCACCGCAGCGGGCATTGCGGCGGAATTCAGGCCCACCGCGGATCAATTCGGCACCTTCTTCAGCGCGAGCACCTTCGGATTGTTTTTTGGCGCATTAATCGGCGGCCGCTTGGCTGACAGCGTCGGGCGCAAGTCGGTGCTCGTCATTTCGGTGGGGCTTTTCGGACTGTTCTCCGTGCTGACGGCTCTGGCGCCGAGCGTAGCGATGCTGACCGGGGCGCGCATGCTGACCGGACTCGGTCTCGGGGGTGCGCTGCCCATGATCATTGCGCTGGTATCGGAAAATGCACCCGCCGGTCGACAAAGCGCGAGCGTCGCCATGGTCTATGCGGCGACGCCATTCGGCGGCGCCTTTGCCAGTCTGGTCAGTTCGCTGACCACCGCGGATCACTGGCGCTGGATATTTTTGCTGGGCGGCGCATTGCCCTTGCTGCTCACGCCGCTGCTCGGCGCGAAGCTTCCGGAATCGCTCGCCTTCCGTGAACTCGGCGGGACAGCGAGCGCGCCCGGCAATTCCCCAGCGATGCCGCAGCGCGGCAGTTTTGCGGCCATCTTCGCCGATGGCCGCGCGCGTTCCACCGTGCTGCTCTGGGTCAGCTTTTTCCTGGGATTGCTGTTGCTTTACCTGCTGCTCAATTGGTTGCCCACATTGCTGGTAAGCGACGGCATGACGCGCGTCCAAGCCACCGGTGCACAGATCGGCTTTAATATCGGCGGTGCCCTGGCGGCCGTGCTGATCGGACACTTGCTGCGCGGACGCCTGCGCAATGCGGCCATCATCGTCACCTTTGTGGCCCTCCCGATTCTGCTGGTCACGCTCGCCAAAGCACCCGCCGAGCTCGAAGTGATCGTGGTCACCGTGTTCTTGCTGGGCGGCTCGGTCGTCGCGGCTCAAGCATTCCTCTACGCCATGGCGCCGGTCGCCTATCCGACCTCCATTCGCGGCGTCGGCGTGGGAGCCGCCATTGCCGTCGGTCGAATCGGTTCCATCGTCGGACCGAAGTTGGGAGGCGCCCTCAAAGCGGCCGGGCATGGACCGTCGCAACTTTTGATGGACCTGCTGCCCCTGGTGATCGCGGGCAGCGCCTGCGCGCTGGCTCTGGCCTGGGTTACCCGACCGGGCACCCCTTCCGGCAATTCAGCTAGGGCGCAGTGACCGCCGCTCGCACCTGCCAGCCTCCGCCCAAGGAGGAGTACAGATGCACCAGAGCGCTTAAGTTGTTCCCGTAGGCTTGGGCCAAAGCGAGTTCGGCGGCGAACAAATCTCGATCGGCCTCAATCACATCAAAGTAGGAGGCGTAGCCGATCTGGTAGCGCGCCAGAGCAATCGCTCGCGCGCGCCGCTGCGCATCGACTTGGATCGCTTGCTCGCGCTCCTGCTCGCCAAAGGTTCGATAGGCGATCAACGCATCAGCCACGTCCTGGAAGGCGCCCTGCACGGTTTTCTCGTACTGATACAAGGCTTCGCGCTTGCGGGCGTTGGCAAGATCGACCTGGTACAGGTTTGCCTGCACGCTGAGCAGCGGCTGGACGAGTCCGACACCCGCGCTCCATTCGGCCGCCGGTGCGCTGAACAAGTTGCTGAACGGCACCGACAGCGAGCCCGCGCTGCCGGTGAGGGAGATATTGGGAAACAGTGCCGCCTTGGCTACGCCTATTTCAGCATTGGCGGCCACCAGCGTCTGTTCGCCCTGCGCCACATCGGGCCGCCGCTCCAGCAGTTGCGAGGGAATACCCGTCGGGGGCAGCGGCGGCGCAGCCGGCACGGTATCTCCGTAGCGGGTGCGCGTGATCGGCCCGGGGTTGCTTCCCACGAGCACGCTGATCTGGTCCTCGGTTTGCGCGATCTGGCGCTCCAGATCGGGCGCGGTGGCCCGGGCCGCGGCGAGTTGTGCTTCGGCCGTGGCCACATCCAACCCGGTCGCGTAGCCGCGCTCGTGCTGCGCGTGCGTAAGCTCCACAAACTTCTCGCGGGACACCACCGTGCGCCGCGTGATCTCCAATTGGCTGTCGAGTGAGACCAGCGCGAAATAGTCATTGGCAATGGCGGCGACCAGAGTCACCTTGACGGCGCGCGCGGCGTACTGCGATGCGAGTAAATTGGCCCGCGCCGCCTCGGACATACGCCGCAGCTGCCCCCAAAGGTCGAGCTGATAGGAGGCAAGAATCTGCACCTGGGCTTCATCGTTGATTCGCGCTACGCCGGGCGACAGCGCAAACTCGGAAGTCTTCGCGCGCCCGGCGGACGCAGCCACCGACACCTGCGGCAGGAAGTTCAAGCGCGTCGAGCCGAGCTGCGCCTGTGCTTGGTCAATACGCGCCGCGGCAATCTTCACGTCGTAGTTGTTCTTGATCGCCGTGACGAGCAGTGTCTGCAGGTTTTGATCCGCATACACCTCCCACCAGCCGCTGTCGCCCAGCGATGCCGCCGCATCGGCGGGGCCGGCTTGTGGAGCCGAATCTCGGTACTGCCCGGGGACATCGAGCGGCGGTCGGTGATAATCCGGCCCCACCGCACAGCCGGCGAGCACCAATGCCGCACATCCGCACAGCCCTCTGCTCATGCACCGGCGCCGTGCGGTTTGGAGAAGCGGTCGGCGAGGCTCTGCAGGACCACGTAGAACACCGGAACGATAAAAATGCCGATGAGAGTCGCCGCCGTCATGCCGAACACCACGGTGGTGCCGAGTACTTGCCGCGACGTGGCGCCGGCGCCCGTGGCGATTGCCAGCGGCAGCGCACCTAAGATAAAGGCGAAGGAGGTCATGAGAATCGGGCGCAGGCGCAGGCGCGCCCCTTCAATCGCCGCCTCGACGAGGGGCATGCCGCGCTGGTGTGAGAGGCGCGCGAACTCCACGATGAGAATGGCGTTCTTGGCCGCCAGGCCGATCAGCATCACGAGTCCCACCTGCGCGTAGATGTCATTTGCCATGCTGCGCATCGATAGACCGAGGAAGGCGCCGAATACCGCGAACGGAATACACAAAATCACCGCGAAGGGCACGATCCAACTTTCGTACTGCGCGGCGAGGACGAGAAATACGAACACCAGCGCCATGGCGAAAATATACGGAGCTTGACTGCCCGCGCGCTGCTGCTGGAATACCGAGCCTGTCCAATAGAACGTCAGGTCGCTCGGCAGCGTCTTGGCGAGAGACTCCATCGCATTGATGGCATCGCCCTGACTGTAGCCTGCTGCCGGCGCGCCATTGATGGTAACGGCGCGAAACACATTGTAGCGCTCGATGTAGGCCGGCCCGCGCGTCGGCTTGATTGTCACGAGCGAGGACAGCGGCACCATATCGCCCGCTTGGCTGCGCACGTACAGCGAATTGACCGCATCGGGCAGCGTGCGTGCCGAGGGTTCCGCCTCGGCGGTGACGCGGAAGGTGCGCCCGAATAGATTGAAGTCATTGATGTAGTTGCCGCCCAGAAAGGTCTGCAGCGCGCCGAAGATATCTGAAATGGGAATTCCCAGTTCCCGTGCCCGATCACGGTCGATGACGTACTCGATTTCCGGTACGTGATCGTTGAATTGAGTCGAGACACGCGCCAGTTCCTTGCGCTTGTTGGCCTGGGCGAGAAAATCGCTGATCTGGCCCGAGAATTTTTCCAGGCTGCCGCCCGAGGTGTCGGCGAGGATGAACTCGAAGCCGCCCGCCTGGCCGATGCCCGGGATGGCTGCCGGCGCCACGAACACGACATTGGCTTCCTTGAGAGGCCCGAGCAGCTTGTAGAGCCGCTCGATGAGGGCTTGAGCCGAGCTGCCCCGACCCGGGCGCTGCGACCAAGGCTTCAGCGGAATGAAGCCCGAGCCCGTGTATGGGGTGTTGACCTGGGCGAGTAGATTAAGACCGGTGATGGCGATCATGCCCGCCACTTCCGGCTGTGCCACGACCACGGCGCGGATCTGCTCGAGTACCCGCTCGGTCCGCTGCAGCGATGCGCCGGGCGGCAGCTGCGCCACCATCAGCATGTAACCCTGGTCATCCTCGGGCAGAAAACCCGTGGGCCGCAGCCACACCAGCAACACGAGCGCGACGACGATGGTGCCGAACACGCCAAAGGCGATGGCGGAACGGCGGATCGCGTGGCGCACGGTGTTCGTATACTTCTTGGTGGCTCGCGCGAAGAGACGATTAAATGCGCCAAAACCTCGCGCCAGCAGGCCTCTCGATTCGATCGACGAACTCGGCTTCAACAACAACGCGCATAGCGCCGGAGTGAAGGTGAGTGCGATCAGCGCCGAGATCAGCACCGATACCGATAGCGTAAGAGCAAACTGCTTATAGAATTGGCCGGTGAGCCCGCCGAGGAAAGCCACCGGCACGAACACTGCGGTAAGCACCAGCGCGATGGCAATGACTGGGCTCGCCACATCGGCCATGGCCGCACGCGTGGCAGCGAGCGGATCTAGTCCCTTCTCGTCCATATTTTCAGTCACGGCCTCAACGACCACGATCGCATCGTCAACCACCAGGCCAATCGCAAGCACCAGTGCAAACAAGGTCAGCGTGTTGATGGAAAAACCCAAGGCAACAAAGATCGTGAAGGTGCCGAGCAGCGATACTGGCACCGCCAGCATGGGAATCAGCGTCGCGCGCCAACTTTCCAGGAACACGAACACCACCAGCAGCACCAATGCCGCCGCAATGAACAGCGTGATCTCTACCTCTCGAATCGATTCGCGCACAAACTCCGAGGTATCAAGCGGAATCGCGTAGTGAATGCCCGGCGGGAAGCGCTGCGATAGCTGCTCGAGCGTGGCGCGTACCTTCTTGCTCACCTCCAGCGCATTCGCGTCCGGCAGCTGAAACACACCCAGCAGTGCGACCGGCGCACCGTTCAGCCGGCTGGATCGCGTGTAGTCGGTGGCAGCCAGCTCAATGCGGGCGACATCGCGCAATCGAACGATGGAACCATTCTGGCCCGCCTTCAGCACCACGTTCTCAAACTCATCCGTGCTGCGCAATCGCCCATGAACTTTGACGGTGTAGGTCATCTCCTGTCCGGGCGGCGAGGGCTCGGCGCCGACGATGCCGGCCGGCGCCACCACGTTCTGCTCGCCGATGACGTTGGTGATATCGCCCACGGTGACCCCTAAACGCGCCATCTTTCCGGGGTCGAGCCAGATGCGCATGCCGTAATCGCGCGCACCAAACTGCTGCACCTGACCGACACCGGGTACTCGCGCCAGCGCATCGTAAACCTGCAACGTGGCGAAGTTGCTCAAGAACAAGTAGTCGTATCGGGGGTCCGAGGCCTGGATGGCGGCAAAAATCAGCGGCTGCGGCTGGCGCTTGGTGATGGACACGCCCTGACGCAGCACATCCGGCGGCAGCTGCCGCTGAGCAATGGCCACTTGGTTCTGCACATCGACCGCGGCAATGTCCTGGGCCGTGCCGACCTCGAAGGTCACGTTGAGCGTGTAGGACCCGTCATTGGAACTGCGCGAATCCATGTAGATCATATTCGGCACGCCGTTGACCTGCGTCTCGATAGGCGCCGCCACCGACTGCTCAATGGTCGAGGCGTCCGCACCGGGGAAGGTTGCCGAAACCACCACCGAGGGCGGCGTGATTTGCGGGAAGCGCGCCACCGGCAGAAGCAGGAAGGCGATGAGGCCGGCCAGCGTGATGACGATCGCGAGCACCGTCGCGAAAATCGGGCGGTCGATGAAGAAATTACTCACGGAGCGTGAGGCGCGGGCGCGGGGCTGGGCAGCGGCTGAACGCTGACCGGCATCCCCGGTCTAAGTTTCTGGGTGCCGTCGACGATCACCACGTCCCCGGGCGCGAGACCCGATTCGACGACCCAGTCGTTGCCTTGCTGCTGACCCATTTTCACGTCGCGCTGCTGAGCCACACCGGCCTGGTCCACGATCCATACGTAGTTCTTGTCCTGCAACACCTGCACCGCGCGCTGCGGCAGCAGCAGCGCATTGGGACGCTCGCGGGTCGCAACGATCACGCGGATGTACTGACCGGCGTGCAAGAACTGCTTCGGATTTGGTATCGTGAGGCGCATAGCCAATGTGTCGGTGCGCAGATCCACCGCGGCATCGACAAAATTCAACGATCCCGGCAACTCGTACTCGCTGCCATCGGCCAGCAGAATTCGAAACTGACGCTGACTCGGGTTGTGCTGATCGAGCGGGCGGCCGAGTTCCCGCTGCACCTGCAACAGGCGCTGCTCGCCAACGCTGAAGTTCGCGTACATCGGGTCGGTCTGATACACCGTGGTCAGCAAGGTGGTATACGCCGTGACAACACCGCCGAGGCGAATCAACGCTCTGCTCATCAGGCCGTCAATGGGCGAACGCACCTGCGTGTAGCCCAGATTGAGTTCGGCGGTCTTGACCGCCGCTTGACCTGCCTGCACCTGGCTTTTCGCAGAGGCATCCGCGGCGACGGCTGCATCGAGTTCCTTTTGGCTGAGTGCATCCAATGCCGACAGCGGCCGCGCTCGCGCCAGATCCCGTTGCGCCTCGGCCTGTGCGGCGCGCGCCTGCGCAAGTCCGGCCTGCGCCTGGGCGAGCGCCGCAACGTAGGGCTGCGGATCGATCTCGAACAGGATCTGGCCGCGCTTGACCAGGGTGCCCTCGAGCGCCGCCTGCCGAGACAGGATCCCCCCCACTTGCGGACGGATTTCCACCGTGTTCGAGGCCTCCAACTGCGCCGGATACTCCTGGGTGAGCGAGGTCGGTTGCGCCTGCATGGTCAGCGTCGCCACCGGCTGCGGCGCCGGCGGCGCATGCGACTCGCGGCTGCAGGCCGCGATCGATGCCAGCGACGCAGTCATTGCGAGAACGGCGAATCGATACGCGAGTCGGGGAGAAACAATCAGCGGCTGCGCCAGTTCCATGGTCGCCTAGTCTAGCGCGAGGCTGCGGCGCGGGCGTTCAAGGTTGCGATGCGCTCGAGGGCGGGAGGATGGGAATCGTAGAACGCCGAATGCACCGGGTCCGGCGTGAGCGTGGTGGCGTTGTCGCGATACAATTTGACCAGCGCAGCGGCAAGGTTGGCAGCGTCCGTGTGTTCGATGGCAAAATCATCCGCCTCCCGCTCGTGGCGGCGCGACCACCACGACTCGATCGGTGTCGCAAAGAATGTAAATACCGGCACGACCAAAATGAAGAGCAGAATGGCCATTGCCGCAGAGACGCGGGGCACGCCCAAGGCGCTATAAAAGCCGGGCTGCCCCGCCAGCCAACCCAGCAGCGCAAGGCCCAGCAACACCGACAGCGTCGCGACGCCCAAGCGCTGGCGCACATGATGCAGACGAAAGTGCCCGAGCTCATGCGCCAGCACGGCGGCGATTTCATCCAAATTGATTCTCGCCAGCAGCGTATCGAAAAACACGATGCGTTTGTTGCGCCCGATGCCGGTGAAATACGCATTCCCATGTGCAGAGCGGCGCGAGCCATCCATGACATACACCCCGCCGCGGGCCGTGAATCCGCAGCGCTCCAGCAGCGCCTCGACGCGAAGCTTGAGCGCCGCATCGCTTACCGGAGAGAACCGATTGAACAGTGGCGCGATAAAGCGCGGCGCCGCCCAGGTGAGCGCCAGCGTGGCTCCCACCCACACCAACCAGGCCCACGCCCACCACCAAGCGCCGGCCTTTTCCATCAGCGCCAGGGTAGCCAATGCCAGGGGGCCGCCGAGCAATATCGCGAGCAGCAGTTGCTTGCCCAAATCGGCGGCGAACAGCCCCACCGTCATCCGGTTGAATCCGAAGCGCGCCTCGATGCGAAAAGTTCGCCACAGCGCGAACGGCAGGCCGAGCAGCTGCAGAAACACCAGTACCGTTAGCAGCAGCACGGCGCCGTGCCAGGGCTCCGGCCACGGCAGGGGGCGCAATAGCGCATCGACGGCGGCAAGACCGCCGCCGAGGGTCATCAACACCTTAAGTAAGGCCTCGTAGAGCGTTGCGTACTGGCCGAGCCGCGTTCTGGCCACGGTGTAATCGGCTGCGCGCTGCTGGTCCGCCAGCGCGATCTGCCCATGAAATAAACCCGGCACCTGATCGCGATGGGCCCGCACGGCGTTGATTTGCCGCGCGGCAAGCCACCAACGCGTACCCGTTTCCCCCGCGAGGGCAATCAAGAAGAGCGCCGTCAGCCATCGCATCCCGCAGACCTAGCCGCTTTGGGGGGCGGCCTGGCGCGCGTGCAAAGCCATCGCGATGATGGCTGAACCTCCAAAGACCATATTGATGCCCACGAGAAGACCAATGGCCCAAGCGGCCGTGCCGGGCAGTCCGGCCAATATCATCGCCGCGAGGACCAGGTCCACCACGCCGCTGACCAGCATCATGGCCCAGCGGCCGGAAAGCTCGCGTTTATGCTCCAGCGCGTACATGATCGATACGATCCCTTCGAGCACCAGGAATACCGTCAGCACGAAGGTAAGCGAAACCGCGCCGCGCAGCGGCCAGATCAACAGCACGATGCCCGCGGCCACCCCCAATATGCCGGAGAACAGCGACCACCAGAAGCCGGGTGCGCCGCGCATCTTGAATGTGGCAACCAGGCCGAGGACACCGCTCAGCAAGAAAACCCAACCGATGATGATGGCAATCGCGATGGTAGCGATCAGAGGAAGCATGACGGCGGCCAATCCGAGAACCACCAGCACGACACCTTCGATGAGAAACAGTTTCCAATTAGCGCGCAGCGAGCCGAGCAGCGCTGTCTGCATTCTCTCTACATCCGGTTTACTACTGGCCATGGCGCGCCCTCGTTTGTACTGCCCGCGATCATAGGCCAATTGGCTGATATGATGCGCCGATTTTTGCCATACTCATCGTTCAAATTCACAGCAGCCGAGCGGAAACGCTTTGAAGAGATGGGTTTGGGTAATCGGGGCCGTGGCAGTTGGCGCATTCATGATGAGTGCGGCATTCGCGCAGGCACCCGACGCCGCGCCCAGTGCCGTGTTGGCCTACGGCATTACCTACGATCCGGCCGCGGGGGAAGGACTGTACGCCGCACACTGCGCCGCCTGCCACGACCATGCGACCGAGCGGGCGCCCTCGAGGAGCGTGATCGCGAATAACACGCCGGCCTACATCCTGGGGGTGCTCAGCGACGGCGTGATGCGCGCCAATGCGGCGGCCCTGTCGCGCAGCGAGAAACTCGCCGTGGCCATGTATGTCTCGCAGAATAAAAGCGGCGGCACGGTCTCGACAAAAAATTCCGAAGCACCGGCCTGCACCCGCGCGCCCGGGCCGCTCACCGTGTCCGGGCCAGGGTGGAACGGCTGGGGCCGCACCGTGGAGAACACCCGCTACCAGCCCGAGCCGGGTTTGAGCGCTGCCGACGTGCCGCGTCTGAAGCTGAAGTGGGCCATGGCCGCGTCGGGCAACCGCAACGGGCAGCCGGTTATCGCCGCGGGCCGTTTGTTCACCAACGATACGGCGGGCTCTGTGTATTCTCTGGATGCCCGCAGCGGCTGCGCTTACTGGCGCTTCAGCGCCGAGGGACCCACGCGCAGCACCCTGAGTTTGGCGAAGCTATCGGGCGCGCACCCCCGCGTGGCGGCATTTTTTACCGATGCCGCCGGGTACTTATATGCCATTGATGCCGCGCGCGGCGCGCTCATTTGGCGCACCCGAATTGATGATCAGCGCTCGCACCAATTCACCGGTGCCGTGACGGTTTACCAAGGTGTGGTGTATGCACCGGTGGCCTCCGGGGAGGAGGCCTATGCCACCGATGATGCCTACCCCTGCTGTAAATTCCGTGGCGCGCTGGTGGCGGTCTCCGCGGAGACCGGAAAGATCCTCTGGAGCACCTATACCACGCAAAGCGAGCCCAAGCCTTTCAGAACGAATCGCGTCGGGAACCCCATGTACGGTCCGGCCGGCGGCGCGATCTGGTCGGCCCCGACCATCGATGCCCAACGAGGCCTGGTCTACGTGGCCACCGGGGACAGCTACACCGACGTAGCTTACGAGGGCTCCGATGCGCTGATCGCCCTGGACTTGAAAACCGGCAAGATCGTCTGGATCAACCAGTTGACGCAGCATGACAGCTACATCATTGGCTGTGAGGGCACCGATGAGAAGCGTCACGCGAATTGCCCGGAGCATGTCGGTGCCGATTACGATCTGGGTGCCTCGCCCACCCTGATGAAACTCGCCGATGGCAAACAGGTGATTCTCGCCTCGCAAAAATCCAGCCAGGTGTATGCGCTGGATCCCGACGATGCGGGTCGAGTGATCTGGCAGAAGCGCTTGAGCCCCGGCGGCCCCCTCGGCGGCTCCGAATGGGGCCACGCCGTGGACGCGCATAACATCTACGTAGGTATCTCCGACATCTACGTGGGCGCCGCGGCTGGCCCACAATTGACCGCGCTGAATATCACTAACGGTGAGACCGTGTGGACGCACCCCTTGATGCACCGCTCCTGCCGCTGGATCAGCGTCTATTGCAGCCCGGGAATCTCCATGGCAGTCACTGTCATTCCCGGCGTGGTGTTTGCCGGCAGCATGGACGGATGGTTCAGCGCTTACTCGACCGAGGATGGCAAGGTTCTTTGGTCAATCGACACCGGCGAGAGCTTCGTGACGATCACGGGCGCGAAAGCCGAGGGCGGGGCGCTCGACGCCGCCGGACCGGTGGTGGCCGGCGGCATGGTGTTTGTGCATTCCGGCTATTGGGGCCGCACTGGCCCGGGTTCAGTACTGCTGGCATTCTCCGTCGACGGTCGGTAGTGATCCGTGTAGGGTCCCACCTTGCAGGCGTACCCTTCCGGCGGCGGCGTCAAATGAAACTTGGACGCGGGCGTTCCTTTGGGATGCGAGGCTAAGGTGCTCAGCGCCCACAGGTTGAAGGCCTGCGTATTGATCTGCGGCCACATATGCCCGTGGCTGCTGCTGCACGACACTTCAATGACTCCGGGAATGGCGCTGAAATAATTCGATGCGGCTTGCGTGCTCGGGCGGTAATTGGCGCAGAGCACACCCGCACACCGCCAAAGATCCTTATCTCCGCCCCAAACCGTTATCACGATCAGAGGACTGAGTTGTGTCTTCAGCGGCAACGGCCCGATGCGTCCTTGGAATATTTTTGTGGGATTCGCCTCGACAGCGGCTCCCGCCGCCTCAAAGGACAGAGCGCTGCCATCGTCCTGCGTGACATACCATTCCCCTGAGATCGCCAGGCCGCCGGCCCAGAAATCAGACCGAAAGCTCAGTGCTCGATGGGTCATGGTGGCGCCCGACGAAATGCCGCCGATAAACAGACGCCGTGCATCCAGTTTGTATTTTGTGGCGACGCATTTGACCATGGCGATCAGAAAACGCGAATCCGGTCCTTCATCGTTCTTCCATTGATCGCCCTGCGCTCCCGCGGCGCGGCCCTCATTCCAGGGGCGCCAGTTCCAACCCTCGATCCCCGGACCATTGCAGGCACCGGCGCCCAAGTCGGGATCTTGGTTGGCGCACTCGCGCACCGGTCCGATGACCATGAAGCCTTGATCGGCCATCAATGCATTCGCACCGCTGCGCGCGGTATGAAGATTATCGTTGGTCGACTCTACCGAACCGGTCAGCGGCACCCACACGGAGACGGGCTGGGACAAAACTGCCGGCGGCACGACGATGAACGCGCGCAGCTTGCCGCCGCTGGGGAAATTCGTATTGAGGCCAGGAGTGACTTCATAGCCTTGGGGACACTCGCCGCGCAAAGCGGCCGCTTGCAGCGGGGCCGCCAGAAGCGACAGCACCATCACCCCAATCTGCGCACGTCTCTGCATAGATACCCCCGCGATGCCCGCGGGAGAGCATACCGATTTATAAATTTGCTGAATAGCGCGCTAAACTCCTACCGTCCGCCATGCCAAACACTTCTCCGCCATCGCAAATTCGCCGCTATCAAGACTGGCTGGAAGCGAGCCACGGGCTGCATTTCGAGGATTACGGCGCGATGTGGCGCTGGTCGGTCACGGATCTGGAGACATTTTGGCGCAGTATTTGGCAGTACGACCAAATCGAGTCGCCCACTCGGTTCGAGGCTGCACTGGTTCTCGAGCGCATGCCGGGGGCCGTGTGGTTCAAAGGGGCGCAGGTGAACTATGCCCGCCATGTATTTCGTCACCTCGAGGCCGCAGAAGCGCGCGGTCAGCCTGCCATTGTCAGCGAGAACGAGCTCGGAGAGATTCGAGAAATCGGTTGGCGCGATCTTGAACGCCAAGTCGCCTCCTGCGCGTTGACGCTGCGTGAGCTCGGTGTCGAACGCGGCGATCGCGTGGCGGCGTACCTCAGCAACGGTCCCGAGGCTGTCATCGCCTTCCTCGCCAGCTCGAGCCTGGGTGCCATCTGGAGCGTGTGTGCGCCGGACATGGGCACTCAGGCAGTCGCCGATCGCTTCGGACAAATCCAACCGAAGATTCTCATTACGGTGGAAAGCGTCTTCTATGCCGGTAAGCGTTTAGATCGTCGCGAGGTCGTGCGGCAATTGCAAAGCGCCCTGCCCACCCTGCGCGCCACAATCGCGCTCGAGAGGGGCGATTCCACGGGCAGACTCTCCAGCGGGGTCACGTTCAATGACGCCATTTCGCGAACCGATGCGGCGGTGGCGGCATTCGAACCCGAATGGCTGCCTTTCGATCATCCGCTGTGGGTGCTGTACTCCAGCGGCACGACCGGATTGCCCAAACCCATCGTCCAAGGACAGGGCGGCGTGTTGATCACCGCCATGGCCACCGCCAAGCACGGCGACCTGGGCGCCAGCTATTCCGACGCCAATCGAGGCGAACGATTTCATTGGTACTCGTCCACCGGTTGGGTGATGTGGAATGCGCAGATCGGCGGACTGTTATCCGGGACCACGATATGCCTTTTTGATGGCAGCCCCAGCGGCTCGAAGGACCGGCCAGACTGGGGAGTACTGTGGCGATTTGCAGCCAGGCACAAAGTCACCTTCTTCGGCGCCGGCGCGGCCTTTTACGGCAGCTGCAAAAAAGCCGGTCTGAACATCTCGGCCTGCGGCGATCTGTCGCGCGTCCGCGCGCTGGGCAGCACCGGTTCGCCGCTCACCGACGATGTGCAAACCTGGGGGACCGAGGCGTTCAATGCCATCGGCACGCGTGACATTTGGTGGTACAACATTTCCGGCGGCACTGATCTGTTCGGCACATTTTGCACCGGCAATCGCGAGCTACCGCAGGTACCCGGCGAAATGCAGTGTCGGCAGCTCGGCTCAGCGGTTGAGGCTTGGAACGATGCCGGCCAATCGGTCATCGGCGAAGTAGGCGAACTGGTATGCACTCGCCCCATTCCGGGCATGCCACTTTACCTTTGGGGCGATCAGGACAATCGACGCTATTTGGCGAGTTACTTCGATACGTATCCCGGCATCTGGCGCCACGGCGATTGGATTAGAATCACCGCCGAGGGCCGCTGCATCATTTATGGGCGCAGCGACGCGACGGTGAATCGTCTGGGGGTGCGCATGGGCACCAGCGAAATCTATTCGGCCGTCGAATCACTGCCTGAAATACTGGATTCTCTTGTGCTGGACCTTGAATACTTGGGTCGCCCAAGCCGGCTGCTGCTATTCGTGTCGCTGCGCGAGACAGGCAGGCTTGATGAGGAACTCAGCGGTCGGATCCAGACGGCCATTCGCTCGCGCCTCTCGCCTCGCTTCCTGCCCGATGACATCATTCACGCACCGGCCATTCCACGGACCCTGTCGGGGAAAAAACAGGAGGTGCCGATGAAGAGATTGTTCCTCGGCTCTTCCGCCGAGAAGGTACTGAGCAAGGAGGCGATGGCCAATCCCGAGTGCCTGGATTGGTACATCGAACGAGCACGCGCGCATCTGAACGCAGGGCCATGATGTTACTGGCGCGACGGGTTCCCGACAGGGTCGTATCATGCGAATATTGCGACGTGTTTCCCATAATGGGAGCGTGCGCTGGGTGGAGAATCGGGTTCACGCAAGGTTAAGGATCAACGCATGAAGCAGATCTTCGCGCTTCTCTGCCTCTCACTGGCCGCCTGGCCGGCGGTCGCCGCCTCCGCGTTCTTCACGGGCCGCATGCACCAGGTGCAGACCGCCAAGCATGAAGTGGGCTGGAATTGCCAATACAACAATGCGGGAAAGACCTTCTGGCGCACCTTCCCAGGATCGTGCCCTCCTCACGTTAAGGTCTAATGACTGCGCATCTGACCCCCTTCCACATCGCCGTGCAGGTACGCGACATTGCGGAGGCTCGCCGTTTCTATGGGGATGTGTTGGGTTGCGCAGAGGGGCGCAGCGACACCTTGTGGGTGGATTTTGATCTGTTTGGGCACCAATTCGTCTGCCACTTAAACCCGACGCTCGGAAGATCCGGCAAGCTGACCTCCCACTTCAACCCCGTCGATGGACAAGGCGTTCCCGTACCTCATTTTGGCGTGGTACTTGAACTGGCCGATTGGCGGGCACTCGCCGAGCGCGTCAAACAACAGGGGTTGGATTTCGTGGTCGAGCCGTATGTCCGATTCAAAGATCAACCCGGTGAACAGGCGACGATGTTCTTTCTTGATCCCACCGGCAACGCACTTGAATTCAAGGCGTTCAAAGACATCTCGAGCCAGTTATTTGCGACTTAGTGGGCGCGGTCGCATCGACAGCTACGCGGCGTTGAGCACGGAGAGCCAACCGTGCCCGGGTTCTGTGGCTGCCAGCGAGTCTCGCAGCCACGCACGAGCGTCGGAATCCAAACTGGGAACCGCATTCTCAAAGTCCGTTTGATCGCGCGCACGCACGGAGCGAGCCTTGTAGAGCAATTGAATTTCGGGCGCGAGGTACGGCATTGCGTCGGAGTTATGCCGGACCGCTGCCGACAGCGGACGGTGGATTTGACGGTTTCGACGGAAGATCCAACGCTCAGGCTCACCCTCATCCAGCATTAGTTCCAGTTCCCATGCGGCGCTATTCTTCCGGCGACACCACAGTGAATTTACTTCCGGCCGGGGCTCACCGCGCGCCAGCAGCGGAGTCAGCGCACCTTGCCTCGCTTCGAAAAAATCCCACTCCGGCAGGCACGCAAAAACGGCGGGCGCATCGCGTCGAAAAATGCCGATGTCAAGGTCGTGGTGCCGTCGCGTGACGCGCCCCAGAAAGAGATCGATGGCCCAGCCGCCGGCGACCCACCAAGAAACGGGGAGAGCTGACAAATACGCCGCCCCTTCTCGAGGCTCCAGTTCCCGCCACGGTCCGCTCATCACGCTAATGGTTGCGCGGTGTGGGCGTGCATTAACCGCCGGCGCCCGCGGGCGGTGGTGCCGGCGGAGCGCTGGGTGCATCGGGCGGTCGGCCGATAAACCGACCATCCTCCGTCATGACGGCCACCATGTAGCCGGCGGGCCTGCCGTCCCGCACGGGATGGAACTTCACCTTCACTTTGTCGCCGGGTTTCAGGGCGGTCTTGGTCCAACCCCTGCGGATCATCTCCCCGACACTCGTCATCTCGAATCCGTAGGAAACGTCTGCGCTGTCAGCAGAGGAAACCATGATGAAAAGCCAACAATGCGGATTGCTCCATTCGAGCTTGACGACCGTGCCATCGATT
The DNA here is from genome assembly GCA_963756845.1 of uncultured Gammaproteobacteria bacterium. GTDB lineage: Bacteria > Pseudomonadota > Gammaproteobacteria > Steroidobacterales > Steroidobacteraceae > Bog-1198. The sequence goes on from CAVWPD010000001.1 coordinate 217,257, forward strand.
TCGGCGGACTTGCTCATGTCGAACAGGCCGAAGGAATGATGGGCGAACACCGGTGTCGCGCCTACGCCCCAGGTTAAAACGGCCGCAAGGCTGGCAACGGCCCACATCGGTCGGATCGATCTCATTTGTGCTGCCCCTCTTGCGGTGCCGTAAAGTCGATGTTGAGCAGAGTTTCTTCGCCTTTCTTGGCGCGATCGCCTTCGGTGCAGCTGTTGTAGTCGATCGGCGGGCCATCTTCATGGTCGTACCAGCGCGTATAAACCCAGGGCTTGATGAACAGCTCCGGATCTTCCACCACCGTTTCGATACGCATCCGGTTCCCCACTCGGGTAATTCGCTCCGAGACATGGGTCTGCTCCGTGACGCGCCTACCGATGAACAATTCTGCTTCCGGGAAGATGTTGATCGTGTCCACCACCAGCGTATCGCCCTCCCAATGCCCAATGGAGTCGCCGCTGAAGCTGGGATTGACCAGATCATCAGGGACATGTGGGCGCCCGTCGGTCCATATTCTGCGAATCTCAGAATTCTCCAGGAGAATCGTCACGCGTCCAGGGGAATACAGGTACTCGTGGGCGACAGGACCCATATTCGCCGGCGTGCCATTGGGCAGACACAGGCCGCTGTTGCTGAGAGGAATCTTGTCCAACCCTTTCTCGCCGCGAACCGCCGCCATACGCTCGTCACGCATCTCCGCATATTTAGGTTTCAGCGGCACGCTGGCGCCAAATACGAAGCCAACTCCCGGACCCGCGCCTGCGCCCCGCTGCGCGGGAGCCGGTCGACTGGGAGCCCAGACGCCCGACCAATCCGGCAGTTTCTTGATCGAATCCCAGGTTTGGCCGCGCAACGGCGGCGGTGTCTCCGCTGCCCACCCTGCCTGCCAGCCGCCAGCGAGCACTGCGCAGGCCGCGAAAAGGAACGCAGTTCCTCGACGATTGACGGCACGAGATTCGAATGTTGCGCCTTTCATACTCGCCCCCTTCTCGGCTGCACCGCGATGTTATTGTCAGAAATTGTGCGCCGAAGCCTATCGCGACCGAACCAGCCCGAGAATTCGCATTTACAGATACATGGTTTCAGCTTCACCGCATGATCGACCCCAGCGGGCCGCCCAATCGGTCAGTCGCGGCGGGAATCGAATTCGAAATTGCATTGGCGGAGCGGCACAAGTCGCGTTTTGTAGCGAAGCTTGTGACCCAAGTACAAGGCCAGAAATGCAGGCAGGATCAGATAGCCGCTAATGAAGTCGAACCAGGAAAACACCGGCGCCTGAAATACGCCGATGTTTGCGCCGAACAAAACGACGACAAACAACACCAGTGCGAACCAGGGACCGTAAGGATAGAATTTGGACCTGAATTTCAGGTCTGACACGCTTCGGCCTTGCGCCACCCAGGCTTTTCGGAACCGTAAGTGGCACACGGCAATACCCAGCCAGATGATAAATCCGCTCAAACTCGATGCGTTGTAGAGCAGCTGGTAGATTTTCTGGCCACCCACGTAATTCGACAGAAAAGCGAACCCACTTACCAAACCGGTGCCCCAGAGCGCCGCCACCGGAACACCGCGCCGGTTCAGTTTACCGAACACGCTCGGCGCCTTTCCGCCATGGGACATGGCGTGCAACATCCGCGAGGCAACGTACAAGGACGAATTGCCGCAGGACAGAACCGAAGAAAGAATGACCGCATTAATCAGGTTGGCGGCGTAATAGCCCCACGGCAGGCGCTGAAACACCATGGTGAATGGCGAAAACGCAACGTGAGTTTCATCACCGCGCAGCAAGTTCGGGTCCGTGTACGCGATCAAGGTTCCGATAACAAAAATGGATCCGATATAAAACAGCAGAATTCGCCAGAATACCGAGCGAATTGCCTTGGGCACATTCTTGCGGGGATCGGCGGTTTCCGCCGCAGCGATGCCGACGCTCTCGGTTCCTTGAAACGAAAAACCTGCCACCAGGAAGACCGCGAGGGCGCCGGTCCATCCTCCCACAAAGGGCGCGCGCGTATGCGCGGCAGGATCTGCCAAGGTCCAGTTTCGAAAGCCGGCGTGCTGGTCAGTAAGCATGCCGGCGATCATGAGCAAGCCCACGCCAATGAAGATGATGACGGTGACCACCTTGATTCCGGCAAACCAATACTCCGCCTCGGCGTAGGCTCTTACCGACAAAAGATTCAAGATCATGACGACCGAGAAAAACCCGATAGCGCACAGAGACGGGTTGGAGTGTGGAAACCAGAATTGAACGATGAGGGCGCCGGCCACCAACTCTGCCGCCAGGGTTACCGACCAGCTGAACCAGTAATTCCAGCCGACGGCAAACGCCAGCGACGGATCGATAAATCGCTCCGCATAGGCTTCGAATGAACCGGCAATGGGAAGCTGTGTCGCCATTTCGCCCAGCGACTGCATCATGCAAAAGACGGCTAGACCCATGACCGAGTACGCCAGCAAGGCGCCGCCCGGTCCCGCTTGAGCGATTGCCCCTCCGCTCGCGAAGAATAGGCCCGTGCCTATGGCGCCGCCGATCGCGATCATGCTCAACTGTCGGGTGTTGATGCTGCGATGAAGATCTGGGGTCGCGTCCAAATCGACAGTCGGTGCTTGCGCCACGCCCTTCAATGCGCGTCCCACCCCTCAAATGTGTGCGCGATGGCCTGCTTGGGTATTCTTCCGACCTTGGATTTATAGTCCTCGAGGCCGCTGTGCGCGGTGACGTAAAAGCAGACGTCCTGCGCTTTCACGGACAAATCAAATCCAGGCTCCGGCGGGATCAAATCGAGGCGAGGCTTTCGGCTCACGTCGATAAAGAAGAAGAACTGATTCACGACCGTTTCCGCGTGAGCGGCGGTGAGGTCGACATACACGCCAGGATCCCCGGCGCTCCGGTGCAGGGACCCGTCATCGCAAAAATAGGAATGCAAAAACAGGATACTGCCGCCGCGCACCACCATATTTCGCAGATCCGTCCCCGAAGTAAAATCCACCCGAATCAAATCCCGGCGCGGCAGAGACATCCAACCGATCACACCCGAGGAGATGTCGGCAACGGAATTGCGGGAAACATCGTTCGCCGGCACGGGACTCAAGGAATTCAAGGAAACCGATCGGCTGGCGCAGCCGCCCAGGGCGCAAATACAGCAAATCGCCAAGAGGGTTATTCGTCTGATCGGCTGTTCATGCATGCTGGAGCGGATGATATCCCAGATCTGAGCCGGCTTTACTTCTTGCGCCGCAGCCCATCCATCAGAAGATCGATGAGGCGCCGGGCGCTCGCTTCCCAGCCGGCGTCGGGATTGCCGTAACTCACGCCGACCATCGCTCGCAACAAGTCGGAGGGATCGATATCCTTGCGCACATCGCCGCTCGCGATGGCGCGCTTTACGAGAGTCGAGATCGCCGCCGTGATCAATTCCACCGAGGTTGCATACAGCGAGGACGTGCGGCTGGTCGCGGCTCCCAGCGACGGCGCAATCATGCGCTTGGTGGCGATGTAGTCGACGAACAGGTGCATCCATTGATGAAGCGCTTCGCCCGCTGGCGAGGATTCGAGCAGCTGCGGGACGGCTTGGGCGAGCTGTTCGACTTCGCGCCGATAAACCGCTTCCACCACCGCCTCTCGGTTGGGGAAGTGTCGATACAGCGTGCCGATACCGACGCCGGCACGGCGCGCTATTTCTTCCAGACTGACATTCAGGCCGACCTGCGCGAAACCGTCCTTGGCGGCCTCGATCAGTAACTGTCGATTGCGCGCGCTATCGGCACGGGGTTTGCGCGCTTGCGGGGTTTGCTTGCGCTTCACGTTTATCGATCTATTCATGAGATACCACTTGCAAAACGGAGGACACCTCCGTATATTACATTAAACGGAGGTTCCCTCCATTTTCAATTAGACCATTCTTACAAGGATTTGACCATGAGCGATTCCTTTGGAGCCACTTCCACCACCGACGAGGTTCTGCGGGGCGTCAATTTGCGCGGTAAACGCGTACTCGTCACCGGCGCTTCCGCCGGTCTTGGGGTCGAGACTGCTCGCGCATTGGCCGCGCATGGGGCCGAGGTCATGGGCGCCGCGCGCGATCTTTCCAAGGCGCAGGCCGCCACCGAACAGGTCCGCGCACAAGCGGCCGGCGGGGGTTCATTGCATTTGGTGCAGCTGGACTTGGCCTCCTTCGAGAGCGTGCGCCGTTGCGCCGATGGCTTGCTTGCCGCCAACAAGCCTTTCGATATGGTCATCGCCAACGCCGGTGTCATGGCATGCCCCAAAGGCACCACGGTCGATGGATTCGAGACGCAGTTAGGCACCAATCACTTAGGACATTTTCTCTTGGTAAACCGCATTGCTTCGCTGCTGCGGTCCGGGTCGCGGCTGGTGAACCTGTCTTCGGCGGGTCACCGTTACGCGGATGTCGATCTCGAAGACCCGAACTTTGAGCACTCGCCGTACGCCGAATTCACCGCGTATGGGCGCTCCAAGACCGCCAATGTGCTGTTTGCGGTCGAATTCGACCGACGCCACAAGGCGAATGGGATACGAGCGACAGCGGTGCATCCCGGGGGCATCCAAACGGAACTCGGCCGTTACATGACGGCTGCGGCCAGAGATCGATTGATCACGGAGATCAATGCCAGTCAGCCCAAGGGCGCTGCTCCCTTCCGCTGGAAGAGCATTCCCCAAGGCGCGGCAACTTCTGTATGGGCCGCGTGCGTTGCGGATGCTGAGGCGGTTGGCGGTCGCTACTGCGAGGATTGCCACGTGGCCGAGATCTCCTCCGTTCCAGGCGCGCGTGGAGGTGTGCAGCCTTACGCTCTTGATCCGCAACGTGCACAGGCGCTCTGGCGGAAAAGCGAAGAGTGGGTTGGCGAGCGCTTCCCTTGATCTTACATTCACGAATCGAAGGAAATGATTGTGCTTACATCAACCTATAACGCAGACCTTGCAGACGCCGAAGCGGGCGACCTGCTGATCCCGCTGATTCGAGCCGCGGCCACCATCGGCTTTGCCATTGCGCCGTGTTCCTTGGGCTTTGTCATCATCGCGGTGTCCGAGCACTTGATTCGCTCGATCATGGTGGGAGATGACCCGGAATTGCTCATGAGCGATTTGCAAAATGAGTTTCCGAATGATGCCATTGAGCTCATCGAGAAGGGCGACGCGGAGCTGGTCGCGAATGTTGTGGATTTGATACGACGCCCAGATCAGGCATTGCAGCAACCTCTCGATGGGCGGGTGCCGGAATTGCAGGTGCATGTAAGGCGTGCATTGCAGAAAGCAGGTCACCGCGCGACGGAGAACGCTTGATGCGTGTCTTCCTCACCGGCGCAACCGGCTTCATTGGCTCCGCCGTTGTTCAAGAACTCATTCACGCGGGCCATGAAGTACTTGGCCTCGCGCGCTCCGATACGGGCGCTAAGGCCCTTCTGGCGGCCGGCGCCAAGGTCCATCAGGGTGACCTACAAGATTTGGACAGCCTGCGGCGGGGAGCTGCAGCCTCGGACGGCGTGATTCACACCGCCTTTATCCACGATTTTTCAAAATTCAAGGAAAACTGCGCGATAGACAGGCGCGCCATTGAGGCGCTCGGCGCCGCGATCGCGGGATCGGATCGCCCGCTGATCGTCACCTCCGGAACTGGACTGCTGACACCAGGCCGCCTCGCGACGGAAGACACAGCGCCTTCCACAGGTAGCGCGATTCCCCGTGTGTCAGAACAGGCGGCCCTGTCCCAGGCTTCCGGCGGCGCGCGCGTGTCGGTGGTGCGACTGCCGCCCTCCGTCCATGGCGAGGGCGATCATGGCCTCGTTCCTATCCTGATTGGCATCGCCCGTCAGAAAGGAATTTCGGCCTATGTGGGCGATGGCCTCAATCACTGGCCCGCGGTGCACCGGCTCGATGCCGCGCATCTTTACAGGCTGGTGCTGGAGAAGGGTTCAGCGGGCGCCCGATATCACGGCGTCGCCGAGCAGGGCCTGCCTTTTCGAGACATCGCCGGCGTGATCGGCCGCCGCCTGAACCTTCCGGTCGTCAGCAAAGGCGCTGCTGAAGCGGCCGATCACTTTGGGTGGTTCGCGCATTTCGCGGCGATCGACAATTTGGCCTCGAGCGCGCAAACCCAGGAGAAGCTGGGGTGGCACCCGAAGCAACCCGGGCTCATCGCCGACCTTGACCGGCCGGGCTATTTCGGCGCCTGAGCTTTAGGCACAGTTATAGCCAATACCGTGACCGGAGCGACGTTAATGCCGAGACCGGCAGCGAGACTGCGACCGTGCGTCAAAGGAAAACTGCGAAGTCATGGGCAGTGGGTCCTGGGTCACATCTATTCAGATCAATCTCCCGATGGGCAGGCGTTTAGAACTGGCGATCTTGCAAAAGGCAGAACCGAGGATGCGGAGTCGCCAGACCCGGAGGAGTAGTCAGACACCGACAGCGCGAGCGTGAATATGAAGGGAGCCACATCGACGGTGGTGAGAGCCGACATTGACGCCCCCCCCCGGGCTCGGGGCCTCTCTGCACCCGCATCGGAGGTCCCATACGTATATTGATGAACGCTCGTACCAGATGCGAAAGGAATCTAATGAACAAGGTGCTGCACGGGATGCGACTCAAGCGAATTTCATCACTGCTTCTCATATTGGCCGTGCCTGCGATGGGCTTAACGCCGCTAGCCGGGTTGGCGGCTGAACCGGCAAAGCCGATTGAGGTGATGGTGGTCGGCGTCTTTCACATGTCGAACCCCGGTCGGGACATCCACAACCTCGAGGTGGACGACGTACTCGCACCGAAACGCCAAGCCCAGATCTCAGCGCTGACAGACGCGCTGGCACGCTTCAAGCCGACCAAGATCGGGGTCGAATGGCCCGCCGACATCGTGGCCGAACGCTACCGGCAGTACATCGCGGGCACCCTGCCGCCCTCGCGTAATGAGGTCGTGCAATTGGGGTTCCGCTTGGCCAAAACTTCCGGCGCGCAAGTCGACAGCCTCGACGCCGACGGCGATTTCCCCTACGAGCGACTGAAAAACTTCGCCGAAACTCGCGGCTTCTCAGCGCTCTTGGAAGAACAGAACGCGCTGGTTCAGCGCGATGTCGACGAAGAAGCGCGCCTGCTTGCAGAAAAAGGTATTTCCGCAAATCTTCGTTTCTTGAACGACAGCGCGAGACTCAAAAGCGCCAACGCCTTCTACCGCAGCCTGCTTCACATTGGACTGGGCGACGACCAGCCCGGCGCCGATCTTGTGGCCGCCTGGTATCACCGCAACTTCTTGATCTGCGCCAACCTCCTGCAGCTCGCAAAGCCCGGTGACCGGATCGTGATTTTCTTTGGCGCCGGCCACGCCTTCCTGTTGCGCCAGTGCGTGACCGAGACCCCCGGCCTGAACCTCGTTGAGCCCAACGACTACTTGCCGCAATAAGGATGGCGTGATTGGCTGGGCCTGACCGGATGTGTCGGATCGGCCGTAGTCGTTGCTGGGCCAATACTCTATGATGCGACGTGGCAAAAAAACAGGAAGCTGTTGACGACCTGCTCGACTCGCTGGTGTGGATGCGTCGCAAAGCGAAGAAACACGAGGCAGTCGATGACCTCATTGATGCATTGGTTCGCATGCGCCGTGAGGTGAAACAAAAAGTCGTCAAACGAAAGCGGGCGACGAAGAAGAAACAAACAAAAAAGCGAAAGAAATCCACGCGCTAAATGAATTGCTTACCGTGGTCTGTGATCCGAAGCGTTTTACGGTACCGCCACAGTGGTCAAAAATTCGTCACATGAACGTAAGACGCTGAAAGCGCCCGACGTTTTCACCCATCGTTTTAGTTATGCACAGGCTTATGCACTGAAATTGGGAATAGCATAAGTCAAGCCGTGAGTGGTCGGGCATCCGTATACTGCGGCCGTGAAACTATTCGCTCGGCGATATCTATGGATTGGACTTCTGGCCCTTGTGCTTGGTGGGTCCGTGGCGATTGTCGGGTCGATGCGGGCCGGCGCTCAGTCGGACTATTCGCGCGTCGACTCGATCAAAGGCACGCAGGCATACCAGAACCCCGCTCTTCTTAAGCAGGCATGGGCGCTGCCGGTGGCGGCGCTGTACCAGCCGGGTATCGATTATCAGCGTAATGCGAGCGTCTGCGGCCCGACGAGTCTCGTCAACGTACTGCACTCGCTTGCACAACCGGGCGATCAGGAAAAGCTCCTCGAGGGCACGGGTTTGTCGACAGTGCTGGGCTACTTGCCAGAGGGCGTCACGCTCGATCAGGTGGCGGACATCGCTCGGCTGAAACTTCCCGGTAAAAAGGTGAGCGTGTTGCGCGATTTGGACCTTAAGGAATTTCGCGAGCAGATGCTTCAAACCAACGATCCGTCACGTCGCTATGTGATTAATTTCTCGCGCGGACCGCTGTTTGGTACGGGCGGGGGCCACCACTCTCCCATCGCGGGCTATTTGGCGGAGGACGACCTCGTTTTGGTTCTGGACGTGAACAAGAAATACGGTCCGTGGCTGGTCAAGTCCGAAAGACTGTACGAGGCGATGAACACGGTGGACTCGGCGACGCACAAGAAGCGCGGGCTGCTATTGATCGAATAAGGGATGCGAGCCCGATGTGCGCAGCCTGGATTTCACTTCCTGGCAGGCGTTGATTTCGATTCTGTTGGCCTTGAGCGTGACTACCCTGATCGGGGTCGGCATCCGTGTCAGCCATGATGAAGAGACGGAGCATCACGATTAACCGATCAGAGCCTATGCAGCGCACAGAGCTTGTGTCCGTCAGGGTCACGAAGATAAGCGAGATAAAGTTTGCCCGCGCTGCCCTCGCGCACGCCCGGAGGCTCTTCGCAGCTGGTGCCGCCCGCCGCGAGTCCGGCCGCATGCCAAGAATCTGCTTGAGCGGGCGAGACGGCAGCAAAGCCGATCGTCATGCCATTGGCGCAGGTCGCGTCCTCGCCGTTGATGGGTTTTGTGACCGAGAAAACGCCGGTCGGCGTTCGATAGAAGATTCTGTGTCCGTCCACCTTTGCGGGCCGCACACCGAGCGTGCCTAGCAAAGAATCATAGAAAGCCTTCGCACGCAGCAGATCATTCGTGCCGATCATGATGTGGGAGAACATGGTCATTCCTTATTCTTGGCCAGTGGAGCCTCTCTAGTATACCGACCCGCTGCACCGGCGGGAGTCGGCCCTATTTACTGTTCGCGTAGGCCTGGATTAACTCGAAAAGATAATCGCGCTCCTCGTAAAGGCCCTCGACCGACTTGCGCTCGTTAAGGCCATGGACGCCGTTGCCATCAGGGTCAGAGAACCGACCGGGGACGCCATAGGTGGGAATCCCTGAAGCGTTGAGGAAGCGGCCATCGGTGGCGCCGGTTGACATCGCGGGCAGCATTGGTACGCCCGGAAAGTGTTTCTCCGCCAGCGTTTTGGCCGTGCCATAGACCAGTGGGGTCAGCGGCGGCGGAGCTGGAGCCGGGCTGATTTCGCCGGTCGGCGCTAGGGTGAGTGACGGATCGCCCGCGGCCTTGATCAGCTGTGCGAGGACATTATCGATCGTGTCGCCGGGAAACATCCGGCAATTGATATTGGCGCCCGCACGCTGCGCCAGGGCATTGTTGGCATGGCCGCCATCCAGCCTCGTTGCAACGCAGGTCGTGCGCAGCATCGAGTGAAAGGTCGGATCTTTCGACACAATGGCGCTGGCTTCGAGGTCGTTGGGGTTGGCGATCAACCGCATCATCGCAGCGCCCGTCTCACCCCCCGAGAGTTTTGCCGTTTCGGTAAAGTAAGCGCGCGTGGTGTCGGTGAATTGCACGGGAAACTCGTATTGACCGATGCGAACAAGCGCCGCAGCCAGGCTGTAAATGGCGTTGTCCGGGCGCGGCCGACCACTGTGGCCACCGGGATTGGTGGCCTCGATCCGGAAATCTTGATAGACCTTCTCTCCAGCTTGCATACCGAGTGAAAGCTTTTTGCCGTTGGCATCGCGCAGACCGACGCTTCCTTCATTTAGAGCAAACTCGGCGTCGATCCAGTCCTTATGCTCGGTGACCAGCCACTGGGCACCATTGAACGCTCCGCCGGTTTCCTCGCCACAGGTCAGGGCGAGTCTCAATGGCCGCCGAAGCTTGGCTCCAGACTGTTTCAATCGTACAAGCGTATCCGTGAAGATCGCAGCTTGCGCCTTGTCGTCGGACGAACCGCGGCCATAGAAGTAGCCGTTTTCTTCGACCAGCACGAATGGATCACGAATCCAGTCCTCGCGCTTCGCCTCCACGACATCGATGTGGGCGAGCAGCAGGATTGCCTTGGCCTTCGGATCAGTTCCCTGCAATGTCGCAACCAACCCGTTTTCTTTGGGGTGATCGGATACGCCGAACAATCGGATATCGCCATCCTTGTATCCCGCGGCTTTCAGGCGCGCCGCCATGCGTTCTGCAGCCAACGTACAACTTCCGGCGGACAGCGTCGTATTGGTTTCGACGAGTTCCTTGTACAACTCGCGGAAGGTCATCTGATCCGGGCGGATTTCGGCGATCACAGCTTGGGTGAAGCTTGCAGCGAACACGGTCGCAATGAAAAGTAGGCGCAATTTATAATCTCCCTGGCGGTGGAGACAGACTACGTGTAATGCGCGATGACAGGCAAGATTGTTTCCAAGGAGCACGGAACAAATTAAGATCTGACTCACGACACGTGGCGGCGCGCCTTCTATGAGAGCATGGTGGCGGTGAATTCTATGTTCCAACGTGCGTCTTGGCTCTGCGCAGTAGCCCTGTTGCTTCACTTGCCGCGGCCCGTTCATGCTCAGGCGGGGCCTCCGTTCCTCACCAACGACCCCGGTACTCCCGGCAATGCCAATTGGGAAATCAACGTGGCTTCAATGCAAACCATCTCTCGCGGGAACGCGTCCTACCAAGTTCCTCAAATCGATTTGAACTTCGGCCTCGGTGATCGCATCCAGCTCACGTACGAGATACCTTACATCGTGCAAACCACCAGCGGCGGTCCCGTTCAAACCGGTTGGAGCAACGGCTACGCCGGCGTCAAATGGCGCTTCCTCGACCAGGGCGAAGGCGGCTGGCAAGTATCTACGTTCCCGCAAGTGGAGTCGGCCGGGCCGCCAGGGTCGAGGGCGCAGGGACTGGCCGTTGCGGGGCCGCGGTACCTATTGCCTGTGGAAGTCACGAAAAAATTCGGCGATGTCGATGTCGACATGGAGGTCGGATACTACCTTCCCGGTAATGCGCCGAAGGAGCGCATTCTTGGCCTTGTGGCGGGCCGATCGGTAACGGAGCGGCTGGAACTGGACGCGGAAATCTACGACGACCGCGTTTACGACTCTGCCCAACATGCCACGACGTTGGACCTGGGTGGCCGCTACAGGCTCCGCCCAGGGATCATCGCGCTGTTCATGGCCGGCCGCAGCGTCGATGGGTTTGCCAATGGCAAGCCGGAATTCATCGGCTACTTCGGCGTGCAGATACTCCTGAGCGACTACGGCCGCAGGTTTACCTCTCAGCCCTGAAGTCCTTGACGGCCTTGCGCAACTGCCTCCAGGCGTATACTTTGCAATGCAAAGTTGACAGGATACAGCCGCGAAATGACAAGATTTGGATTCTTGATTCCTCTGTTCCTGTCGGTGTCCGTTTGCGCACAGGCGAGCGACGGATTCTTGGGGATAGATCACGAACTTGAGTTCGACCAAAATGGTATTTGGGCCCGAAAGTATCAGCTCGCACTCGAGTACGGCGTGGTGGCTACTGAAATTGCCGGGAGTTTATGGCTCGGAAACGACGACGAACTGGGCCATACTCTGTGGCAGACGCTGGATTCGACGGCGATTTCTTCGTTGAGCGCCGAAATCCTGAAGTTTGGCTTCAGCCGGGCCCGCCCCGATCAAGGTGACAATCCCAACCAATGGTTCAAAGGAAGGTGCTGCGATAGCTTTCCCAGCGGCGAGGTAACGATCCAGGCAAGCTTCGTGACGCCATTGATTGCAAACTTTGCCCGCGAGAATCTTTGGATCTGGTCGCTCGAGCTGCTGCCCGCCTACGTGGCGATGGCCCGCCTCAAAAGCCAGGAGCATTGGCAAACCGACGTCATTGCGGGGTGGGCATTGGGCACGGCGGTAGGCTATTGGACCACACGGCGCAGTACGCCGATTTCGGTGCAAATTCTGCCGAAAGGATTATCCGTTGGGTATCATTCACAGTTTTAGGACGTTTGGATGAGTTCGAATCTTCCCAACTCGCCGACGAGTGCATCGCGCTATTCATCTTGGGCAATCATCTCGCATTGGCTGTTATTCCCGCTTCTGGTTGTGGTCGGGACTTTGGGTCTGTTGCACGATTCATGGCCGAAACACAGCCAGGCCTTCTGGATCAACCTTCACGCACTGCTAGGCTTGGCGCTATGGGTACTGGTGGTGGCGCGCTTCTCGGCACGGCTGAAACGCCCGCCTCCGCCGCTTCCGGCTGAGGTCAGTCCATCGATCCGCCGCTGGTCACGCCTGGTTCATTTGCTTTTGTATGCGCTGCTGATTGTCGTTCCCATCATCGGCGCCGTGACCTTCATTTGGCACGGCAGAGTGCTTGATGTAGGCCTGATTCAACTAAACTTCGGCGTCGCCAAAAACCGGGCGATTTTCGAGCCCAGTGAAGATCTGCACGGCTATCTCGCCTACGCCCTCTTTGGAGTGGCGGCTGTTCACGCACTCGCGGCGCTGTGGCACCGATTCATCAGACACGACGCGGTGTTTCGCAGGATGTGGCCGCCAACTGCCGGCAACTCCTAGCCGCTGGCGGAACCGGTAGACCGCCAAAGCGCCGATGACGGCGCGCAAAATCAGTCAGCGCAATCCTGAATTGGCGCTCATCGAAGTCCGGCCAAAGGCATTGGCTGAAATACAGTTCCGCGTAACCGCACTCCCACAGCATGAAGTCGCTTAGCCGCCGCTCAGATCCGGTGCGGATCAGCAAATCGACGTCGCCGACCGGGCACACACCGTGATTGGCTTCCTCGATGAGGCGGGAGAATTCCTGCTGGCTCACTGCGCCGTGGGCTTGGCGGGCGGCCTGCAGGATGCTGAAACGAGAGGAATAATCTACCGCGATGCGCAGCAGCATTCCCTGTCCTGTCCTGCTGGATTCCTCGCTATGGGCGATAGCCTGCAAGAGGTTCGGTGACAGCCGATCACGCCTGCCGATGACGTTGATGCGAATTGAGTGCTCCGCACAGCAAGCGGTTTCGGTCAGAAGATATCGCGCAAACAGATTCATCAGAGCGGCGACTTCTGTGGGCGGCCTTCTCCAGTTGTCGGCCGAGAAGGCGTACAAGGTCAGGGTCTCGATACGTGCGCGGGCGGCGGCGGCCACGGTAGTGCGTACCGCCCTTGCGCCCTGAACATGGCCCGCGGTGCGCGGCAGCCCGCGACTGACCGCCCAGCGGCCGTTTCCATCCATGATGATTGCGATGTGCATAGTCTGTCGGGGGAAATAGCCAGCTGTACTTTGTGACGCAAAGTACTGGGAAGTCAAGCTTTTCTCCGCCGATAAAGGCGAGTTCGGGCTCGCGCGGCCCCCTATATACTTTGCGTGACAAAGTTTGTAGAGGGTACTAAGCTCAGGGGAGTCCGAGTCCACCTGCGTCGCGGCGAGGGAGTCCTCCGATGGCTGCCAATTTTGCGCATTCGCGTCTCGGCCGCTATGCGGCCAGTTTCCACGCATGGTTCGCCCTTACCGCCGCCTTGATCGGCGTACTGGGGGTACTCGACGATTCATCAGGGGCACACACATCGTCTTGGCACGCCTATCGGACGCTATTCGGTGCCGTATTGTTGCTGTCGGTCATCGCCCGATTTAGCTGGCAGCTTAGGCACGCCGGCTTGCGCAGCGCTGCGGCCATTTCCGCGTTTGCTCGCACTCTGTCGCGCGAGACTTACCTCATTCTCTACGTGCTGGCGGGTGCCAAGGAAATTCAATTTTTCTTGCGGGTTTATCTGAGCGCGGGGAATTCTCAAACAACGATGGCCGATGCCATGAAAAGCCTACAGGCTTATGTGGCCTATGGCTTCATCGCCTTGGCTGCGATTTGGAGTCTGGCGGCATTATGCCGACATCTGTTGATTACTCGCGATCGAAGCGTACGGTTTGCCTGATGTCATCTAGGCAGCAAGGCCAATGCGATGCCGCCGAGTGCGCCGAAGATCGCCGCCGGGAGCGCCCCAGCCCGCCACGTCGTAAGCAGCATAAAGGCAATGAGTACAACGCCAAAGTCTCTCGAGTCCCTGACTGAATGCGTCCATACGGGGCTGTAGAGCGCGGCGCCGAGCAATCCGACAACCGACGCATTGATGCCTCGCATCACGGCCTGCGCGACCGCCAGATTGCGAAATGATTCCCAAAACGGTAGCGCGCCGACGAGCATCAGCATGCCGGGTAGGAAGATGCCGACCAGCCCAATGGCGGCTCCCGCGACTCCGTGAGGCGCTGGCCCGACGACTGCACCGAGATACGCAGCAAAGGTGAAAAGCGGACCTGGGATGGCTTGCGCCGCGCCGTATCCAGCGAGAAAAACATCATCGCTGACCCACCCGGTCGTCACGAACGAATCCCTTAGCAAGGGCAGCACGACGTGGCCGCCGCCGAACACCAGCGCCCCGGACCGGTAAAACGCATTGAACAGCGCCAAACCTCGAGATGAGGCAAAGTGCTGCACCACCGGTATACCAAAGAGCAGCACAGCAAAAACGCATAGCGCGGAGAAACCCGCCCTGCGTGAGACGGGTATCGCGATGGAGTCGGTATGTGCCGGTACGCCCTCGCGACAGAGCCACAGCCCGCCGAGGCCTCCCACCAGGATTGCCGTGATCTGGACGATCGAAGAGCTGCCCGATAGAGCGATCAATGCCGCGAGGCCCGCAATGGATGCACGCTGTCGGTCAGCACATAGCGTACGCGCCATGCCCCATACCGCCTGTGCGACGATCGCCACTGCCGCGAGGCTAAGGCCATGCGACAAGCCGCGCCCGATCGGGCCGCCGAGGGCATTCGCGCCAAAGGAAAACAGCACCAGAGCAATTGCGGATGGCAAAGAAAAGCCCGTCCAGGCCGCCATGCCACCCAGGAAACCCGCGCGCTTGAGGCCGATGGAAAATCCGACTTGGCTGCTGGCGGGACCGGGAAGAAATTGGCACAGTGCCACCAAATCTGTGTACGCCGCATCGTCGAGCCAGCGCCGCCGCGCTACGAACTCCTCTCGAAAATAGCCGAGATGTGCGATCGGGCCGCCGAAGGAGATCAAGCCCAGTTTGAGGAACGCCCGCAAAACCTCAAAAGACCGGGCGAGCCTCGACATCAGGCATTCGCTGGGTCCCGGCCGCTCGATCGCGGTGCCGCCACGGCGCCATCAACGATCACTTGTTCAAGGACGGTCAAATACTCCAGATAGCGTTTGCGTCCAAGCGCGGTGATGCGACAGCGCGTCTGGGTGCGGCCGGCATCCAGAGTCTTCGAGATGCTAACCAATCTCGCCTCTTCGAGCACCAGCAAATGACGATTTAAGTTGCCATCGGTGAGTGCGCACAGATCCTTCAATTCGGAGAAGGAAAGTCCCTTGGAGTGGGTAACCAGTGAGGTGAGCAGGCTTAGGCGCGCGCGCTCGTGAATCACGCGATTCAGGCCGTCGTAGGCGAACCGCGAAGGGCTGGGAAACTTGTTATTACGCGTCTTCACTTGATCTCTCAAATCCATAATGCAACACAAATGCGACAAGCAGCTGTCCGATGCCGAAGGGTATCCCCATCTCCCAGGGCGAGAAGGCCTTCGAACCGCTCTGCACGACCAGGCAAATCAACCCCGCGACCAGATACCACACGCCGACCCCCATCATCGTCCTGGGCAGAAAGCGACACGAGGAGAACACGCCCAAGCTGAACAGCAGTTGCCACAATCCGGGCAGCATCCATAACTCTCGGGGAGCCGTCCAGGCCAGCACCCCCGTCAACAACACACCCACAACCAAGGCCGGCAAGAATTGTTCCACGGCCGACTGAATCATTTCGTTGGCCAAACCGTGGTGCGCCCGCCGCGCGCGCCCAATGGCTTCGGTCGCGGTTAACACGATGGCAATCGCCGCCGTTGCCACCCAAATGACCAGGAAGGTCGAGAAATCACGCGCATCGCTGACGATTCGGCTCTGCACCGCGGCGACCAGTAAGGCCAGGATGCCGCTTGCGGCCACGGATACCGGGCCGTAGCCGCGAAACAGCGTGTCACGCGCTACTTGGGCGCGAATGGCGTTAATCTCCGCCAGTGCTTGTCGCAAATCATTCACGCGCGATCTCCGCTGAGCTTGCACAAACCTACACTTATCGCGAAGTGTTATCAAGAAAACGAGGCGTATAGTCGCACCCATGTTCTCGATCGTTCGGCTTCCGCACAATCTGCAGCACAGGCTGCACGCCGCCGCCAGTTCGGCCCTGCAAGCGACGGACGGCCGACGGATCGATTTCGCCAGTCCGCCGGGAGAAGCTGCGCTGGTGGCGCCCGACTCGATGTCGTGGCGCATATTCAAGAATCCCATTGCGCTCTATATCGGCGGAATCTGCGCCGTGATTCTCGAGTTGGCCGACCCGGCGGTCCGGTCAGGCGTTTGGAATCACTCGTCATTTCGCTTGGATCCCATGGGCAGGCTGCGTCGGACCGGGTTGGCAGCCATGGTGACGATCTATGGCGCGCGCAGCGTCGCCGAGCCCATGATCGCGGGTATCGTGCGCATGCACGCAAAGATTTCCGGCGAGACGCCGGCAGGCGTGCGATTTTGCGCAAATGATGCGCGACTTCTGACCTGGGTCCATGCCACCGCGAGCTTCAGCTTTGCCCAGGCCTACAGCAGTTACGTTACGCCGCTCAATGAAGCGCAAATCGCTGCGCTGTACGTGGAAGGGGTGCCCGTGTCCCGGCTCTACGGCGCGACCGACGTTCCAAAAACAGCCACTGAGCTGCGAGCACTGTTGGATTCCACCCAAGAGGGCCTGGAACCCTCGCCCATCATCTTCGAGTTCTTGCAGATCATGCGAGACGCCCCGGCGTTCCCTGCGCAGCTTCGATGGATGCAACGCATGATGGTCCGGGCTGCCGTTGACATGCTGCCGCCCGCCATCCGTGAACGCCTTGGGCTGAACGCGAGATACGGACTGCGTCCTCTGGAAAGACCGGTAGTGAGACTCGCGGCGGCCTGCGCAGATCGGATCGTGCTTGCGGATAGCCCCGCTTCGCAGTCCTGCCTTAGAGTCGGCTTACCGCCCACCTATCTTTATGGCTGACTGGAAAGCCTATGCGGCTCTGTCGGCAGCGTTCGCCGCGCTGACCGCAATCTTTGGCAAGCTGGGCGTCTCGGAAATCAATTCGGATCTTGCCACGTTTCTACGCACCGTCGTCGTGTTGGCATTGAGTGCCTTGATTGTCAGCGCACGTGGCGGCTGGCAAAACCCGGCCAACCTGGCTCCCAAAGGAATCGCCTTCTTGATTTTGTCGGGGGTTGCGACGGGATTGTCCTGGCTTTGCTACTACCGAGCACTGCAGACCGGTCCCGCGTCTCGGGTCGCCCCCATCGATAAACTCAGCGTCGTGTTCGTCGTCATCCTCGCAGTGTTATTTCTGGGCGAGCGATTGACCTGGAAGGTTGGCGTGGGGGCTATTTTTGTTTCCGCCGGCGCGGCGCTTATGGCGTTTTAGTTTTTTCACTCTCCCTCGCAAAGTCCAATGTTATGATGCCGCCCATGCCAAAATATTTTTCCGTTCAAGCAGCCGCCGCGCTGATTGCGCTAATCCCTAGAGTTTCTCCGTCCGCGCCCGCAACCGAGGCCGCTCCAGCGCCTCCGCTGTACCGCATTACCCAATCGATCCCGCTGGGAAGTCCTGATGGATGGGATTACCTCACTTACGATGCGTCGTCGCAGCGCGTTTACGTGGCACACGGCACCGCGATTGACGTCCTCGACGGCCGCAGCGGCAAGGTCTTGGGCCATGTGCCGGTGCCCGGTGCCAACGGGGTCGCCGTCGTTCCCTCCCTCGGCAAGGGCTATGCCGGAAGCCGGACAACGAAATCGGCGATCGTCTTCGATCTGAAGACTTTCAAGGTATTGAAAACGCTGCCCGCGGATGTCGATACCGACGCCGTTGTATATGATCCTGCCAGCAAGCGCGTATTCATCATGGATGGAGACCCGCACAACATTACCGTGATCGACACGCTGTCCGATACCGTAGTTGGCACCGTATCGCTGGATGGCCAGCCAGAATATGGCGCCGTCGACGGGGCCGGCAAGCTATACGTCAACATTACCGACAAGAAGGAAATTCAAAGAGTCGACGCCCAATCCGCAAAGGTCGATGCGACCTGGCCAATCAGTGCCTGTGAAGGGCCTCACGGCCTGTCGATGGACCCAAAAACTAAGCGCCTATTCGCCAGTTGCGTCAATTCCACGCTCGTCGTAGTCAACGCGGTGAACGGTGAGGTCGTGAGCATCCTACCGATCGGCAATGGCAGCGACGCGACGGCCTTCGACGGCACGCGCAAGCGAGCATTCAGTTCGAACCGGGATGGGACTCTGTCCGTCGTACACGAGGACAGCGCGAATCAATTTACCTCGTTGGGAGAAGTGCCGACTCAGTTGCTCGCCCGCACCATGGCGGTTGATCCTGCTTCGGGACGAATCTACCTCGTTGCCGCTGATCGGCGCGAAGTCGATCCGAACGCAGCAGATCCGCGCAAACGCTATGCGATAGTCCCAGGATCGGTACGCCTGCTATTCGCCGATCCGGCGACTTGAGTCCCAGCCGGTCGGCGGCGCCTCGCTAAGTCCACTCCAGCAGTTCCCAGCGATAGGCCGATTCGCTGTAGGGAGTATCTACAGAGGAATCTTGAATGTAGTAGGTACCGCTGCTCTCGAGAGCGATCCAGCGGCCCACCTCGGGCGCGAACCAGCCAGTTTCCTGGCGCTGGCATCCATCGCGTGAGAAGTCAGTGGATCTGAAGTTGATCAAACTGCTGAATCGCAGCGCCCGGAATTGGCCGGCCGGCACGCTGATCGTCTCCCAGTTGCGTGCCTCCATCGTCAAGCCCCAGGGCAACCCATTCTCGTTGCCGGGAGTCTTATACTTCGTGCTGACGTGAGTCTTCCAGCCGGGCACCAGTTGGGCCGGCCACAGCGGTAACGGCGTCTCATAGACCTGGACCTGGCTCCAATGCGGATCCACCAACACCATGCCCCACGGCTCTTGTATCTCGCTCGGCAAGGGACCGGAAGGCTGGTCGTGGTGGGGAATGTACTTGCGCAGCCACGCAGTGCCCCAGGTTGGGCTGGCGGCATTCTTAAGCTTGGTGGCCTCGCTGGTCGAATCGATATCGATGGTGCGGCCGATCGCGGCGATGCGATCGACCTGATCGTCGATGAGCGCATGGGTATATAAATCCTGCTTGCTATAACGCCAGGACTGACCCACTGCCGGCGGGCGAACGCTCGGAGCCGCTACCTCGGGTCCCGCAGCACTCCCGCGGCGCAGCGTACATCCAACCGATAGCGCAGCCGACGAGAGTAGGAACGATCTTCGTGTCACGTTAGGCATATGGCGCTCCGAATTTCTCCGCAGCGAGTGGCCAGGGACACCATGTCCCTGGCCACTGGGCGGAAAGTCGCATCGACTTTCGCCTGTCTCTTAAAACGTATAGTGCAGACCTGTCGATACACCTAGCGGATGACATCCTCCCCAGGTGGTGGGTCCTGCGCTGCTGTAGTCATTGAACGCCTGGGTCGTGCCGTCATGACAATCGATTGTAACGCCACGGCCGCCGGCACCAAGATCATAGTGCGCATTGCCGTGATTGACCGTATCGGCGATGTCGAAATACCAGAACAGGTTTTTGTCGAAGCGGTGCTTCCACGCCGCCGTGTACATGTTCGCGTAGTTCTGCACGTTGTTCGGGTCGTAATTGTGCTGGCCGCCCGGATCGCCGGTTGACGCGCCCGCGTGTGCCCAGCCGATGCTCAAATTATCCTTCACCGAAAAGTCCTGGGTGGCAGCGAACCAGAAACCCATTCTCTGACGCTCGTTCTGCCATTCCAGATCGGCAGGGACATCGCGATGCATCTCCTCATAGATACCGCTCACGGCCAGGCCGAAATCAAATGTGTACTGGGCACCGACCTTGAAGGCCGTCTCGTTCACAGTGTCGTAGTACAGCGCAGGGGATCCGGCAGGCGCGGCCTGCGGATACTCCGCGGCAAAGGCATTGTAGTCGGCGCAATCAATCAGCACCGAGGTGGTGACGCAATTGCCGTTCACATCGAAGCCCCACAGAGAATTGTAGTAGGGGCTATTGGAGCCAATGCCGTCGCTGGAGCGATTCACACCCTGGTGGATTTCATAGGCCACCGTGGCGTAGATCGGGCCGTCCTCGAATTTCAAGTCAAAGCTGAACGCATTATTGAAGGCGCCGTCGGCGCAGGCCAGCGGCAGATTGCCGCTGCCCGGCACGTTGCCACCGGCGCAGTCGGGCGAGCCCGCCGATTGCCCCTCGTTGTTCGGCGTGCGGTTTTGACCGGGCGAGAACAGTGCATCGAAGCTCACCAAGCCGCCGAACTTCGGCGACTCATACCACATCGAGTGATCGAGTCGGGTTCCGAATTCGACCCGGTTGTCGCCGCCGGTGTTGCCCATAATGACCCCATAATCACCCAACATGCCGGAGAAGGGATTCATGCGATCGGTGGATTGCTTGTACGGGGTGTAGGTGGTGCCGAACTTCAATTTACCCAGGGCGCTGTCGGAGAGACCAATGTAGGTATCGCCATAGCCGATGCCGGACTTGGTGACATCCGATTGCGCGGTATAGCCGGTATTGGCGCCGGGCGCCGAGGTGATCGCCGGTTGAACTTCAATCTGGTAGATAAAATCCACGTTGCTGCCAGGAATATTGTGCGAGCCGCGATAGCCGAGCACTGACTTGTTGGTCGACAGATCCGCCTGCCAGCCCACCCTGCCCACCGGTCCGACCTTCTGTCCGAGCTGCGTATAAACGGGGTTCGTGGGGTCATAGGCCGAATAGTGAAAGGCCCCCAATTCGCTCATCCCCTTGGTCGCGTAATCCACCGACACATCCAAGGTGCCAAAGAAGCCCTTGGCGAACTTCTCAAAGGCAGGTTCCGCAGGTAATTGCTTGGCCAGCGTCGGCCCCGTGACTGTCGGCGCGACAGGTGCGACAGGCGCGGGCGGCGCGGCTACTACCGGCGGGGGAGCTGCTTGTTGCTTACTCAACGCTTCAACCTGTTTCTGCAACGCGTCCATCCGTTGCATCATCTGTCTCATTTGTTCCTTGAGGGCCGCGTTCTCCTGCGCATCATCGGCCAAGGCGCTGCCTTGGACCAAGAAATTCGCGGCGCATGCTACTAGCGCAATCAGCATGGGCCTTGCCAGTCTCAGATTAGCCATCATCTGCTCCTCATAAAGCTCGTTTATTCGAATCGTTTCGTAAGCTCACTCGCACCTGCTGAACTTGATATCCACCCCCATGCGCAGCGGTTGAATGTTTTCGGGTATCGGACGAGCGTCCAGTGTGGGATAGGGGACTTTGGGGCACGCAGAACCCGCGGTTGCAGTTGAGCAACGGCAGTCGAAAGGCAGGGACATATCGAGGCTACAGCCATTCATCTCCCCCTTTATCCGGCGCCACTATCAAGCCACTCAGGCGCTCTGACTCTTCATATTTTATAGTTGGTATACAATATATGAATGGCCTTGGCGATGCAAAGAGTGTTGCCTTCTTGCAACGAATGATGCTAGGCCGAACGCAATGCGCGCCGGCCCTCCAGGGTCTGCCAGACCGCCAAAATCGGCACTCCGATCGCAATATCGCGCGCTCTTTTTAGCAGCGATACGGCCAAGCCCAATTCAGGCGCAATTCCGAACAACGGCGCAAGTAGCGCATAGGCGCCCTCCTGCACCCCGAGCGCATTGGGGATAAGTACTGCGACGCTGCGTGTCGCACAGATCAGGCTCTCGAGCGCCATGACCGGCGCAAAGCCGACGTGCGCGCCGACGAGGCGAAATGCGATCCATGCGCCGATAGCGCTTGTGACCCAGCCGACGCTGTGCAACGCGACGGACCCAGCGACGCGCAGCACTGAACGATACATGGCACCGAGGGCGGCCGTGACCCCCGCCGCCGCGGCGATCGCGCTCGGGAAGTATCGCACCGTGATCCTTGCCATCACTCGGTCGCTGTGGCGCTGCAACAGCAAGAAAACCGCGGCGGCCAACACGGCGACTATCAAACCGATAAACACACCCCGGCTCAGTGATTCGGACAACGATGTTCTCGGCACGCACGCGCCGAAGATCGCGACGCCAACAGCGATGTAGGCGATCTGCGCCAGCATCTCGGTGGTCACATCGACTATCGTGGAGGCGTACGCCAGAGGCTGGGATATGCCGCCGAGTGCGGCGGCGCGCGCGCCCAGCACGATGCCGCCCAGTTGAGACAAGGGCAACACCTCAGTGACCGCATCCCTAACCATGCGCGCGCCGATAAAAGCATTCAACTTATGCCTCGAGCGCGGCACCACCATGCACCAAGCGGCGCCAAGAATCAGGAATTGACCGAGGCCATAGACGCAGAGTATCGCGAAGCCGCCCCAGCCGACTTGCACCACGGCTGACAACACCTCGCCAATGCCGACGCGCAGCAGCAGGTACAGGGCAAGCGCCAACCCGAGAAACCCGATGATGGCGATTCGAAGTTTCATGCGAGTCGGACGTTTCGCCAGTGCCGGACTCGTCTTAGGATCGCATGAATCGGCGCGCCAGTCGCGCCAGGGTAGGGACCAGCACGGGGCGCAATAAACGAGGGTCGTAAGCACCCAAGCGCCGATCGTTCTCGGCAAGGCAGATGTCGATCAATTCGGCAACTTCAATATCGTTGCCGACGGACTTCGCCCCGGTCACGGTGAAGTTGTTGTCCTGCACGCCGTTACCCAGGTCGCGGGCGATCCCGAGGCGTTCCCAGATAAGAAACAGCCAGACGGCCAGTACCTTGAGCTCAAAGAACGGCCGCCGCCAAAACGGCATGGTGCGCCGATGCCATGCGGCCCAATTGACGAAGAAAAGAATATGGCGCGCTTCTTCGTGGATAACCGGCTCGAAGGTATCGACCAGCTCCGGCGGGAAGAATCCGGAACGACGCGCCGATTCAAACAGCCCGAAGGCAAAGAAACTGTCGATGCATTCGCTGTAGCCCGTGACCATGAAGGCCCATTCCGGATCGCTGGGCGCCACATACTGCGGCTCGGGCGCGAGCGCGATGCCGTAGGCGGCGACCAGATTGGAGAGCACCAGCTTGTGGCGCCCTTCCTCAAAAGCGTTCAATTCGATGGCCTCGCGCAGCAGGGGATCTGAGCTGGTTGCGGCATAGCTAGCCACGTTGAGCCGCGCTCGACCCTCTGTTTGTACGGCAATATCCCAGATTGGCAGACTCACCAGCCGGTCGCGCGCTGCCACATCGAGCTCGGGCCAATCGATGACCGCCGGTTTATACGGATCAAAGGTGCCGAGTAGAGTCCGGCAGAATAACGTCTTGTGCGCGTCGCTGCCGGCGCGAATGGGTCCTTGCGGCATGGCGATGGCAGACATGCGCGCACTCATGGCAGGGGACTCCCGCCGCCGATTGCTCGTGTGGTCAAACGCGAAGGCGGCACGCCAGGTACTTCCAGAAAATCGCTGAATCCGCCCAGCCGCAGCGCCGGGTTGCGGCACGCGCCGATGATCTCATCCGCCATCAGTGCCTCGAATTCGTCGCGGTAACGATAACCCGGCGCGTCGCCCGAATATGGGCCGGTGGCCGGATGCAGATAGATTTCGCTGAGCCCGTCGGGAAGGTTGTTGATGAGACCGAAAAGCCGTTGCCGCGTCATTTGGCCACTCCAGCGCAATCCGAACACCTGATCGGGCGCGAGCATTCCGCCATTGCGGCAGCGGCGGCGCAACAGCCGCGCAAAGGGCGCGGTGAGCAATCCCGATCCGATCGGCGTGTGCCGCTCGATCCTGCGCAATATGCGCACCGGTTCGAGTGGCACGCGCAGCGCCCGCAGGCCAAAGCGCGCTCCGATGGAGACAATTAACTCACCAATGATGGGATGCAGGTGAAAATGGCAATGGGCATTGCAGTGATCGAGTGCAAGTCCGGTGGCACGATATGCAGCGAACTGCGCCACAATTTCCGCGCTTAACTGGCGGCGTGCGCGACGGCTGAACGCGAGCCGGGTACCGAAAGCCGCCACATCGGTGCGAAACGTGCCGTCAGCATCCACAAGTTGGCTGACCGCTGCGGCGGGCAGCAGCGGGCGCCCCCCCACGAGCACCAGATGCAAGCCCACTCGCAGCCGCGGCATGCGGCTTGCCCGGGCAACGGCATCGGCCGCCGCCGGCGCACCGATCATCAAGCTTGCGCTGCCAAGAATGCCGCGGTGATGCGAGGCCTCCACGGCCTCGTTGACTTCGCGCGCGGCGCCGAAGTCATCTGCCGTGACGATCAATCGCTTCAAGCCGCGTCTCGGCGCGTCCTCAGGAAGTGGAAGAATTCCACACCCTCGCGCAGTCTGCGCTTCATCATCTCGGGACTGGCGATCATTTCGGCGACGATGGAGGCGATCTTGCCGGGCCGGAAATAGAACTTCTTGTAGAAATCCTCGACCGAATTGAAGATTTCCCCGTGACTGAGATGCGGATAGTTCAGCGGCGCTATCTGCGTACCTTCCTGCGTGAGAAGATCGATTTCCTCGTTAAACAGCCAGCCATTTTCCTTGGCCTGGCGGTAAAGAAAAGTGCCCGGATAAGGCGCCGCCAGCGAGACCTGAATCGTGTGCGGGTTGATCTCTTTGGCAAAATCCAAGGTCTGCTGGATCGTCTCCTTGGTTTCGCCGGGGAGGCCCAAAATGAAGGTCCCGTGGATAACAATACCCAACTCGTGACAGTCCTTGGTGAAGCGGCGCGCGAATTCCACCCGCATACCCTTCTTGATATTGATCAAGATCTGTTGATTGCCCGATTCGTAGCCGACCAGAAGTAAGCGAAGCCCGTTCTCCTTCATGACCTGCAGCGTCTTGCGCGGAACATTCGCCTTCGCGTTGCACGACCAAGTCACGCCAAGTTTGCCCAACTGCCTGGCCAGCTCCTCGACCCGAGGCAGATTGTCCGTCAACGTATCATCGTCGAAGAAGTATTCCTTTACTTGCGGGAACGCGCTCGTTGCCCATCTTATCTCCGCGACCACATCGTCGACTGAACGCACGCGATATCGATGCCCACCCACGGTTTGCGGCCATAGACAAAACGTGCAGCGGGATTTGCAGCCGCGCCCGGTATAGAAAGAGATATACGGATGCTTCAGGTAGCCGCCATAGTAGTTCTCGACCTTAAGATCCCGCTTGTAGACCGGAGTCACCCACGGCAGCGCATCCATGTTTTCCAGAACTTCACGGTCCTCGTTGTGCACGATGGCGCCCTCCGCATTTCGATACGAGAGCCCCTTGATATCGCTAAATTCTCTGCCGTCTGCGACTTCTTTGATGGTGAAATCGAATTCGTTGCGCGCGACAAAGTCAACAGCGCGCCCCGCGATGAGGCTCTTCTCCGGTTCGACCGCGACCTTGGCGCCGATGAATCCGATCTTGATGTCCGGCTTGATCGCCTTGATCATCTCGGCTGTCTTGACATCCGATTTGAAGGATGGCGTGGAGGTATGCATCACCACCAGATCGCGGTTTTTGAACTCCCCGGCTATATCGGCGAAGCTCAATCGGTGCGGTGGCGCGTCGATCAGTTTCGAGTCCTGCACGAGCGCCGCAGGCTGCGCCAGCCAGGTGGGATACCAGAATGAGCGCACTTCGCGCTTCATTTGATAGCGAGCGCCCGCTCCGCCGTCGAAACCATCGAACGAAGGGGGATGCAGGAACAAGGTTCTCATGGCGTTACCCTCACGACTGATTCGACGCAACCATCGCGCGTCATCTGAAAATGCACATCGCCCCAACGCACGCGGCGAGTCAGAAAGCCAAGACCCCACAAAATCAGGCTCAGCATATCTCGGCAGGGAACGGCGAGCAGGTAGCTAGCGGCCGCCTTGGCCGGTAGCGTCTTGAAGTGCAGCAGAATGCGCGCTGCGACGGCCACCGCAAGCATACTGACTGCCGTTTCCGCGCCTCGCGATAGGCTGGTGGCCAACAGCGCTACGGGAATCGTAAAAGTGACAAAACAAAAACTGTATCCCAGTGGCCTGAGTGCGCGAATCGTACATAGCCAGCGCAGCTCGTGCCCCACGAGTTCGCGAAAACCGCGTTCGGCAATGGCGATTTCGACCATCACATCGGACAACACCGTGCGCAGTCCGAGCGCACGGGTTAGTTCGCCGAGCCGATAATCATCAGCCAATTGA
Organism: uncultured Gammaproteobacteria bacterium; assembly: GCA_963756845.1. GTDB lineage: Bacteria > Pseudomonadota > Gammaproteobacteria > Steroidobacterales > Steroidobacteraceae > Bog-1198. The sequence goes on from CAVWPD010000001.1 coordinate 243,742, forward strand.
TCAACAATCGACATGAAGCCGCCAATGCGGGCGAGCACATCGCGCTTTATGCCGATACTTGCCCCAAAGGCAAACGAGCGCGAACCGGCCATTGCCGCGACCTGCACCGATGGAATGAACCATTCATTGATGAACAACGATTCCATGAGGGACCACAGCCCGCTTCGCGTAACGCCCCGGTACGGACATGTGACGATACCCACATCAGGCTGCAGCAAGGGTGGGACGACCTCGGCGATATAGTCACGCCCCACCCGCACATCGCTATCCGACAGCACGAGATAGTCATGAATCGCGTGCGGCATCATATTGATCAGGTTGCTTACCTTGCGGTTGCTGCCGTGCAGCCTAGCGTCAATGATGATTTGCACGTCGCGCAGGGGGAATTCCGCCTGCAGTCGCTGCGCGATGGCAACCACCGGATCCTGCGGATCAGAGATGCCAAAGATGATCTGAAATTCGGGGTACGCTTGATCACAAAACGATCGCAGGCATTCGTAGGTGTCCGGCTCGGTTCCGCACAGCGGCTTAAGCAGTGTCACCGGCGGAGTGCCGCCGCGCAAAGAACTCGGCGAACGCCGCTGCGCGTAGGCAGCCAGCAAGGCGACAAGACTGTAGACCATCGCAGCGGCACCCAGAAAATACCCACACCATATAAGAAACGATGCGTTACCGATGACTTGCGCTCCTCAATATTCAGCAGTGGCTACGCCCCACTCAGAGTATGCTTTGCACGGCAGAGTAAAGGCAATACCGCCGCCGGCCGAGGAGCAATTCCCGTGGGCGCGGGTACAGGCGCGCCGCGAGACTCCAAGTAGCGGATGGGAAAGTAACAAGGCCGGTTGAATCGGCCCTGCGAGCCGATTTATTCGTGATCAGGCGGCTTAAAATCTCACTTCAGCGATCTGAAATGCGCCTGGATCAGTCTCTCCAATTGTTCATGATCGACCGGTTTTGTCAGGTGATGATCAAAACCCGCCTCATTTGCTCTGGCCTTGTCTTCCTGCTGCCCCCAACCGGTGACAGCCACCAGATAAACATCCTTTCCCCAGGGTTGCTCCCGGATCCGCCGCGCCACCTCGTAACCGGTCATGTCGGGCATTCCGATATCGAGAATCATCGCGTGCGGCGGCGCTTGCGATGCCGCCTGCCACGCTTGTCCGCCGCTATGCACGACCGACACCTCATGACCGATCATTTCAAGCAGCATCGCCAAGCTGTCGGCTGCATCGCGGTTATCGTCAGCGACCAAGATCCTATATTTCCGGTCCGCTCCCCACGCTGAAGCAGCGGGTTCCACCGCAGGTCCAATGCCGGATGGAACGATCGCGGATCGCGGCAGATGAAAGGCAAATTCACTGCCCCTTCCCAACCCGGCGCTATAGGCCTCGACCCGGCCGCCGTGCAGTTCAATCAGGCCTTTGACCAGCGACAGGCCGATGCCCAAGCCACCTTCTGAGCGCTCAATCGCCGCGTCGACCTGCGAAAACATCTCGAACATGCCGACCAAAGTTTGCGGTTCAAATCCGATGCCGTTGTCCTGCACGGAAAAATCGATCTCGCCGGCCGACAACGCCACACTTAGAGTGATGGTGCCCTTTGTGTCCGTATACTTCGCTGCGTTCGTCAAGAGGTTGGACAATGCCTGCGAAATTCTCAGCGGATCGACCGCGACGGTCACCGGCTGGGCTGGTAGGTCGATGATCAATTGGTGTTGTTTAGAATCGATGAGCGGGCGCGCCGTCTCCACCGCGGCCTCGACGAGCGATGCCAGGGAAACTCTTTCGATTTTAAGATCCAGTCGATCTCGCGTAATTCGCGATACATCGAGCAAATCATCGAGCAGCAGCGCCATTCGGTGCACTTGGCGCGATATGACCTCGCGGGCCCATTGATGCTGCTGCGCATCGATTGTACTTGATTCGAGCAGCCTCACCGCATGGCGAATCGGTGCAAGCGGGTTTCGCAGTTCATGCGCCAGCGTGGCGAGAAACTCATCCTTGCGCCGGTCCGCTTCGCGCAACGCTTCTTCAGTCAGCTTCAGCCGACCGATATCGAGGTTGATGCCGGCCCATCCGGAGATAGTGCCGTTTTCCGCAAGTATGGGAACGCCCTGCGCCAAAATGGGATGATACACGCCGTCTGCGCCGCGCATGCGGTGTTCCCGGTACCAAACATTGCCGAATTTTACGCATTCTTCCCAGGCCTGCATCGTTGCTGACGCATCGTCAGGATGCAGTGCGTTGCCCCAGCCAAACTTCGAACACTGCTCCTGGGTCAGACCAATGAGGCGCAGGAAGGACTCGCTGGCATAGACGTTGCGGCCGTCGCGATCGCAAACCCACACGCCGTAATTGATCGATTCGCCGATGGCGCGATACAGCTTCTCGCTGGTGCGTAGCGCCTCCTCGGCCTTTTTTTGCGCCGTAATATCGATCAGCAAACCGGAAATGAAAACCGCCCTGCCATCCTCGTCCAACTGCACCTTTCCCCGCCTGGCCATCCATCGCTGAGTTCCGTTCGGCAACACCACTCGAAACTCGGTCGAGGCAAATACGCCGCTGCTCAACGCCGTGAGCTCCGCCTTTCTGACCAGCGCCAAATCCTCGGGATGGATGTGACGGTGGTGCAAATCCGGAGGCCCGTTGAGCGCGTTTTCATCCAGTCCGTAAAGGGCCGCAAGATTTCTATCCGCGGTGAATTCATTCGTCCGGATATCCCACAGCCAACTGCCGATCTCGGCGGCTGCCATGGTGCTTTCGAGCCTGGCGGTCGCCATGCTCAAGGCAGCTTGCGTGCTCTTGCGCACTTCGATCTCTTCGGTCAGCGCCAGATTGGATTCCTCCAGTGCCTGGGAACGCGCGCCGACCTCCTCCAGCATGTTGTTGAAGGCATCAACCACAGTGCCGATTTCATCATCGGATACTTTTGAGGCTCTGAGCGAATAGTCGCGCCGATTGACGATTTCCCGGGCGATTGCCGCCATCGCGTCCAGGGGTTCGGTGATGCCTCGCTGCAGGGCCTGCGACAGAAGAAAGGCGACGACCATGCTCAATAAAGTCACGATCACGAAGATGCCGGCGTAGGCTTCGATTCTGCCCAAAATGTCATACCGAGCGCGCAGATAGAGCGTTCCCAGGACCTCGCCATCGCGCTCGATGAGATGCGAGAGTTCAACCCGCTCGCCGGAGGTCCGGATCCCCTCGGGAGGCGGAGCGGGCGGCAGGGGACGAGCGCCGTCACGGAGGAAGGCGGCATAGATTTTTCCGTCTGCCGAATACAGCGCAGCCGCCATGACCCGGGGTCGGGCCGCAAGCGCCGTCAAGTTTCTCACGGCGGCGTCGTGATCGCCGAATGCCAAGGCGGGTGCCGCCGAGACCGCAAGGATCGCCGCTTCGGTCGATAGGTCGGACGCCCAGCTTTTCTGATAGCGGCTCAGGTCAACCGTGAGCATGGCGATGCCGGCAACGCATACGGCAATGGCGGTGGTAATCAGCACGACCCGCATCAGTTTTCCGCGTACCGACTCCTGCGCGTGAACAAAGCTCGGCAAGGGAGACCAGGACCGCAACAGGCGGCGTAAGTAGGACTGCTTCAAGCCACTCGCCCTCGTCGCAGTTTCGGGATTGGGTGGCCGAGTTGGGACTGCCGCCGGCTGCCGAGCACGCGAACCGCCACTCCCAGAAGCTCCGAGCTGACTTTCAGTCCCCAGCGGTCAGCCGAGGTGAGCGACACCTCAAAACGCACGTTTCTATCGATCGTCAAAAAATTGAGCGCACTGCCCGCATTCAGGCCGCCCTCTTCGTCCGTCACCAAGAGCATTGAATGCCCGCCCGGGGGCGGCACCAAGGAACGCAGGAAATCCGCATGTCCCGCACCAGCGTACAGAATTCGAGCGCCGTTTGACTCTCCTGGCGCGCTGATTTCGCGCACCTGCGCCGCTTGATTGTTGATCGAGTGCCCGGGAAGAAGCCGCCGCAATTCGCGCGCGACTCCCGGAGAACCAACCACGCCGATCGTGAACGGAACACCGGAAGGCCGATCATCCGGCCAATTGACGTAACCGGCGAATCGGAACAAATAGGCGGCCTTGACCGCATCCTCCGAATAGCTATCGGCGGCGTCCGCCGGCGTCATTGCCTGAGAATAAATAGTCGCCGCGCAAATCGCCACCCCTGCGTACACGTATCGACAGAAGCGGTGTGATGCGTCCATGAAGGGATTTAGAACCTTACGCGCGCCTCGGCAATGACGCTTCGCGTGATTTGCTCCCCATTGGGCGCCGGAAATTCGGTGTGGCGTTCGTGCAGCAGGTTCGCGCCTCGCAAGGAGAGCTCTACTGCGTTGGTCGGCTGCCATCCAAATCGCGCATCCGCCGCGTAGTAGTGCGACAACTCAGGGCTCGGGAGAGCTCCGACATAACGCAGCGTCGCGTCAAAGGTCGTGCGATGCGCGAAGTTCATGGACGAGGTGAGCGTCGCGTGCGAGCTCGGATCATCCGCCGCTTGAGCGATGCCCAACAATTGGCTGGCACCGGCCTTAAATGCGAACCGTTCTCGCACCCACGCGATGCCCGGCGACAGCCGCCACCAGTCATTGACTCGCCACGAAGACCAGGCATCTATCCCATAGGTGTCTCCTCGCATAAGATTTCCCCAATACAGCGGCAAAAACACAGCCGACGAAGCGGGTTCTATGGTGCGCAAATCATTATAAACGTTGTAAAAGGCCGTAGCGGATAGCGACACGTCGGCTGAGAGTTGAGCTCGCGAACCGATTTCATAGGCGATTACCTCCTCGGGCCGGAATTGAGTGTTAGCCGCGAGATATGTGATGGGCCCTAGCTTTTCCACGACATTGACGTCGAACGGCGTCGGTGAACGAATGGCTCGCGAAGCCGCGGCCCAAATGGTGGCGCTGTCGCTCATCCCCCACGAGAGGCGCGCGTCCGGTAGCGCCGTCCAGCCGGAAAATGGATCGTCCTCGGCCTTGATGCCGAGAATGAAATCCACCTTATTGGAGAGTGTCGCCGTATCTTGGACATAGACGTTCCCGAGAGTGAGCGCGCGGCCCGGCGGCTCAAAAAGAAACGTCGTGGTGTTGGTAATTCCATAATTGTAGACGCGCTCGCCGCCGCCCCAGATGACTCGATTATGGGCACCCGCTGCGATCGTTTGCTGCAGCTCCAAATCATAGGTCTGCACCACGAATGCCGTTTCGCCCTCCGGGCCGAATTGTTCATTCTGGTCAAAGTACGCCTGAACTTGCAGATCCGAGGTGGCGCCGCGATGCTGGTAGCGAGCAATGATGTTTCCGCCGCTCAGCATGGATTCTGAATTGTCGAACTCGTTTTCGGTGCCGCGGTAGAAATCTCCCTGCACGGTCATCGCGTCGTGCTCGGTGTTCCAATCAGCACGAAATCCGCTCTGACCTTTTGACCAGCCATCTTGGGCGCTCGATCCGTCCGCCAACTCCATAGCTCCCCGATGGAATCCGAAGCCATACAAGCGATAGGTAATGTCGTCGTTAATCCGATCTCCGTATCGTGCCGCCAGGTTTTGATCCTGATTGCCGACGCCCGCGTCGACGAATCCACCCTGCGTCAAATACGACGCGCGCGTGATGATGTTGATGACACCGTTCATCGCATTCGCGCCCCAAAGAGTGGCGCCTACGCCGCTAATGACTTCAATTCGATCCACGTCCTCCAACATCACGTCGATCGTGTTGGCATAGATTCCCGAATACAGCGGGGTATAGACGCTGCGGCCGTCGATCAAGATTAATATCTTATTGGAGAAGTTCTGTGCGTTTGGATTTCCCCCAAATCCGCGCGCAGAGATCACGTACGCGCTCGACGTGGTTTGCGTCACGAGCAAATTTGGCGCCAGCCGCAATGCCTCCGGAATGCTGGTGACTCCGGATCGCATGATGTCATCATGACTGATCACATAAATCGTCGCGGGAGCGCGCTGCAAGGTTTCGCTGGTTTTGGACACGGAGGTCACTTGCACATTGGCCAAATCGGACAGAGACATCTTTGTCAGATCATCAGCGGTTGTTGCATCAGTCGCGGTCTCGCCGACCGCAATGCCTGACTGGAAAAATACCGACACACCCACGATGACAGCGAACAGCCTTCGGAGCAGTTTGGTTGACGTAAAGACTTGATCCGCGCGCATGAGGCATTCCGGCTTTTTGTTGGTACCCGCGCGGCGGCCGTCAACACAAAGCGGCCGCGTGTGTACTGTCATCACCCGGCCGAATTGTCCGGTCACGGTTGCGTGCGCGTCAACTGAATCTCGGCAGTGAAAAAATTACAATTTTTATTATTCGCGCGCTTGGAGAAACACGCCGGGCGAGTTAGCGGATGTCGGTTTTCTTGAATGCAGTCACGGCATCGGCGAGGTTGAAGAACATGCGCTCGGTCCCCAGAGCCCGCCCCAGGCGCGAGCGCTTGACTACCTTGAGAGCCTCTGGATTCAGCGCAGTCAGCCAGAGCATGATGCCGCGCTCGCGAAGTTTCTCTTCGGCTTTGATCAAAGTTTGCAGTGCTGTGTACTCAAAGTCGGGAATTGCGCTGCATTCAAGGATGACCACTTGGGGATTCGCCGCAGCGATCAGCGCTGCCAGCCGCACCTGCACCTGAGGTGCGCTGGCAAAGGTCATGCGTCCCTCGGTGCGTACGATCAACAGCCCCGGAACATGTTCGTCATCCGCGTGATCGGCGGATTGCGGTCGGAAAATGTCCGTACCCCGCTTTCGGCCCAGAACATACACCAGCGGATGGTTTGCCTCGTACATGATGGTCAGGATGGAAATGGCAATGGCAATGAGGATTCCCTCGAGAGTTCCGATCAACACGACGCCGGCACAGGTCGCCAGCGCCCAGAAAAATTCCGTGCGCCGGACCGCGAGGATGGAGCGAAATTCCCCTGCGCTGAGCAGCGGAACCGCGGTTACCACCACGATGGCCGCGAGTGTCGCCTGCGGCAGCAGGCTGATGAGCGGAGATAGAAACAGCATGGTCGCCACGACGATGACGACGGTCACCAGCGAGGACACCTGAGAGCGGGCGCCTGCCCGAGTGTTGACGGCGGTCTGCGATGCGCCCCCGCCGGCGGGCAAGCTTTGGAAAAAACTCCCCGCAAGATTGGCGGCGCCGAGCGCAATCAGCTCCCGATTTGCAATCGGCGGCGGATCATCGTGACGCGCAAAGGCGCGGGCGACAGCGATTGATTCGGTGAAGGACATCAACGCCATACCGAGCGCGCCCGGCCAGAGAATTTTGAGCAGCGCCAGATCCGGCAGCGTCGGGGCGGGAATCCCGGGAGGAATCGCCCCGGTCAGGGCGACTCCCGCCCCCTTCAGCCCGAGCAGTCCCGCAGCCGCCACACCGAAGACAACGGCGACCAAGGGAGCCGGCGCCTGCGGACGAAAGCGCTGCATCGCGACCAGGATCGCGAGCGTGGCCAGCGCCACCATCAGCGTCTTCGCGTTGGTGTCGGGCACATGCTGCAGTGTGGAAAGAACCGTGCGAAAGAAATGCCCGTCCTCCACATGCACGCCCAGCAATTTGGATACCTGGCCCACGAGGATGACCACGGCGATGCCTGCCTTGAAGCCGGTGAGAATCGGGTCCGATATAAAGTTGGCCAGGAATCCCAGCCGCAACACGCCAGCCGCGAGGAGGAAAATGCCCACCAGCAGAGCCAAAACGGACGCCGCCGCCATCAGGTGTGCGACGTCCGCGCCGGGCACGGCCCGCGTCAATTCAGCGGCTGTCAGAATCGCCAGCGTGCTGGTCGTACTCACGCTTAAGAGGCGCGAGGATCCCAACAGTGCGTAGACGAACAGGGGCACGAAGGCCACATACAGCCCAACCTGCACCGGCAAGCCCGCAATGCTCGCGTAGGCCATGGATTTTGGAATGACCACCGCCGCGGTCGTGAGCCCCGCCACGGCATCGTCGCGGAACCAATTCCTTTGATAGCCCGCGAGCAAGCCATTCACGGGCGAAGCGATCAGCGTCTCCCCCCGCCAAATCGATCACTGCCACCGCCAAACCGACCGCCCCAGCCGCCACCGCCGCCGCCAAACCCGCCAAGGCCACCACCGCTCGAGCGATCGCCACCGCCGAAAAGGCCGCCGCCTCCTAAAAGACCCCCGCCACCTCCTCCGAAAAAACCGCCGCCGCTGCTGGCGCTGCGGTTGAAACTGTTCGCGAAGTTACTCGAACCCGACTCACCGGCGCTGCGTGCCTGCGACTCCTGATTGGCCCACGACGTATTCCCCGTGGCGCCGGACCAGCCGCTGGATGAATGTTGCTGCCATCCGCTGCCGGTGTTCTGGTACACGTTGCCGCTGCTATCGGCGTAGCGATTATTGCCCGTGCTGTCGGCGCCCCAGCTGGTGGTCTTACCCGTGTTGGCGTTATAAACCGATCCGCCGCCGGCATGCGCGGCGCCCTGCGGACCGGCCGTGGTCGCTCCGGCTCGGCTGTAAGTGCTGCCATTGGCCGTGGTGCCGGATACGGCATTGGCCGTGGACCTCTGGCCGGTGTAGGTGTTGTAGTTGGTTCCCCGTGCGACATCGCCCGTGCCGCCCGCCGCCGTGTTGAGCGTGCGGTCGTAGCCGCGCGATGCGTTGCCGGTCCACGCGTTGTACTGCCGGCCGGCATTGATATTCCCGGTGGTTCCATTCGCTGTGGCATAAGAACCGTGGAATGTGCTTCCCGCGACACCGCCGCCGGCATACCAGCTGCGCGTGCCGGAGTAGGCCGCATTGCCCCAGTGCCCGTAAACGTTTGCACTGGCGACTCCGCAGCAAGGATAGTGACCCCAATACGCAGGTGAATACCATGCGCCGCCCCAGTACGGCTCCATCCATGCGGCGGTCGCGAGACCGACCGCGAATCCAAAGGTGAATCCCACCCACGGGTTGTACACCGGCGCAGCCACCACGCCATAGGTATACGGAGGCGGATACCACACAGAGCCGATCCATGGCGTGTAGTAGTAGCCCGTGCCATACATAATCGTTCCATACGGAGACACCACGGTGCCCATGTATCCCGGCGTATACCCGACGTAAACCACCTGCGGGGTAGCCTCGTAGACTCGCACGTAGGTCACGTAGTTCAGCGGCGATGAGGGTGGGATGGTGTAGATCACCGCCGGCACGGAGGTGGCGATGATCCAGGGTCCTGTCACTTGAGCAGAGGTGAACCACACGCCGGCGACCACCGCGAAATAGACATCCGGCGCCACTTGAATCACCGGCTCCGATGAGTTAGCGACATAGGAGAGCGAGGTACCCTCAATCGGCAGATACTGGGGCGGACCATCGAAATTCGGCGTGAATGTGGGCCCTCCCACCAACGGTACGGTAGCCGTTTGCGGGATCGAATTGGAGATCACGGCTTCCTGGGCTTGGGGGGTTCCCGCCACGGTGGGCAGCACCGCGCCGGCCAACGATTCCGGCGGGATGTGTGCGAAATCGGCGGGCAACGCATTGCTCTGGACAAAGGTCCACGGGCCTGAGAGCGCGGCGGATTGGAACCAGCGCCCCGATGCCAACACGTAGTAATTGTTGTTGTTCAGATTGATCAGCACGTCGCTGGTCGTATTCGACGCCCACAGAAGTTGAGTGCCCACCACAGGCACAAAATCGGGCTGACCCTTGAATACAATGAGTTCGGTGGGAACTTGGCTGGTGTAAATCGCGGGCACACCATTCGCGAGGGAGGGTTTGGGGTTGGCCTTAGGGCCGCCATCGAGCAAGTCAACGGTGCCGGATTCGGCCAGCGCCTGCGCCACGCTATTCAAGCCGTTGGGCGCGCCAAAAACCTGCGTCCAGGGACCGCTGATCGAATTCGATTGCAGCCAACCATCATAGACGTGAATGTAAAAGTTCTGCCCAGGGCCGGGCTGCAGGATCAACGCTCGAGTATTGATCACGCGCTGAAAGGTGGGATCCGAGGGCACTGGCTTCAACACTGGCGCGCCGTCGATCGGCACCAGAATCGCCGGCGAATTGCTGACGATGATCCAGGGCGGATTGTTTTGCACCGCCACCGATGGCGGCTTGATGCCGGCGAGGGCCAGCGAAGCCTCGAGTCGGTCCAGCGAGATGGTGCGAATGGTCTTGGTAAATTGAGTTTGCAGCTCCGTTGCGTAAGCCGCGCCGCCCTGCGGCAGCGTCGGGAAGTCGATCTTCGATATTTGCATATTCTCGAAGGTGACCGTGCGCAGCACCTTGTCTACTTGGGTGCGCGCACTGGCGAAGATCACGCCGAAAGTCTCCTCCTTGGCGTTATTGGGCTTGATCGCAAGCGCCGCCCGAAACGCCAGCCGGTTGTCGGTCCAGCTGTTGATCTGCGGCTGGTACACCAGCACCTGTCCATTCGCCAGGTCCACGACGCGCGGCCAGGGATCCGGCGGCACCGAGACAGGTGGATCGCTTTGCGCGAAAACCATCGCCGAAACGAGCAGCGCGCCGGCCATCAGGATGAGCGGCGAGAAACGACGAGAGGGTCTCATGAGCGTACCTCACAGATTGCCAAGCATTACTTTCGACCCCTACCCCGCAGGCTGACACGTGGACCTTGGTCCAATTCTCCTGGCAGCACAGGGGTTTATGCCTTCGGGAAATGATCTACAATGGCCTCAAGGTCCCGCTTGGGAACGCACTAACAACAACTCGGCATATTGAAATGCCTTAGGATCCTAGGATCTCCCGCGCGGTTCTTGCACCATGAGCTTGTTAATTCGCATCAATGCAGCGCTCGGCGCGGTCTTCGTGATCGCCGCGGCGATCGCCGGCTACGTCTGCTGGACCATCCTTGAAACCAACGCCCAACAGCAAGTGCTCGCCGAAGCCGGCTTGATGCTGGACAGCGCCACGGCCGTGCGCGCCTACACGGCCAACGAAATCTTCCCGCTGCTCGAACAGCGCATCAAGGAGGAATTTCCTCCGCAGGTCATTCCTTTTTATGCGGCGACGCAAAACTTCCTGCATCTTCGTGAACGGCATCCCCAATTCACTTACAAGGAAGCCACGCTCAATCCGACCAATCCGCGCGATCGCGCGGCCGATTGGGAGGGCGATATCATTCAGCGCTTCAGGAACGATGAACATGCCCAGGAGTTGGTGGGGTTGCGCGATACGCCGATGGGCAAATCGCTGTACCTGGCGCGGCCCATCCGCACCGAGGCCGAATGTATGACCTGCCACAGCGCGCCCTCCTCCGCACCACGAAGCCTGATTGCTCACTATGGCGCTGATCATGGTTTTGGTTGGCAGCCCAGCGAAGTGGTCGGCGCCCAAGTGGTGTCGGTGCCGTTCGCGACCGCCACCGCCAATGCGGATCGAGCATTTCGAGCGTTTATGATTTCCCTGGTGGCGGTGTTTGCCGCGGTCTTCTTGGTCGTGAACGCGGTGCTGTACCGGTTGGTGGTGCGGCCCGTGCGGAAAATCGCCTCGGTCGCGGATCGTTTGAGCCTGGGCGACATGTCGGCGGAGGATTTCCCGCAGCGCGGCGCGGCGGAAATCCTGTCGCTGAGCCGCTCCTTTAGCCGCATGCGCAAGAGCCTGGAAAAGGCGCTGCGCTTGCTGGGGTCGTAAGGAATCATGGGTCACGTTTTCATCAGCTACTCCCAGCCCGACCACGACCATGCCTTCGAATTGGTCGAGCGGGTGGAAGCACAGGGCATAAAGTGCTGGATCGCGCCGCGCGACATCGCTCCTTCGGCCGACTGGGCGGCCGAGATCATCGACGCCATTTCCAACGCAAGCACGATGATCCTGGTGTTCTCCGCGAGCAGCAACGATTCTCCCCAGGTGCGCCGCGAAGTGGAAAGAGCGGTGCACAAGCAGCTCAGCATATTGCCGTTTCGCATTGAGAATGTGCTGCCTTCCAAGAGTCTTGAGTATTTTCTGAGCGCCCAGCACTGGATGGATGCCTTTCCCCCGCCGCGAGAGCCACACTATGCGCGGATCTGCGCCTATCTGAAGTCGCAGTCCGTCGCGCAGCCCACGCCGCAGTCGCCCTCCGCCAATCCGCCTCCTGCCGCCCCGAGTGCCAGCCCTCTGGACACCGCGGAGCTGCTGCATATCGAGCGGCAATTGGCCGGATACATTGGTCCGTTGGCCAAGCACCTGGTAAAAACAGCCGCCGTGCGCGCCGCCGGGGTCGCGGATCTGGTCACCCGCCTGGCGATGGAACTGGATACCGACTCGGAGCGGCGAGAATTTACGCAGCGGTGCCGGATCGGCAAATCCAGCGGCTAGGGATGCGAGGGCTCGAGCGCCAAGGCCTCGTTGGAACACGTGGGCGGCGCGTTGATGGGATCGCATCGGGCCACGCCGCCGGCAAAACCGACTGAATACCCGCTCCAGGGCGCAGGCTCGGATTCAGGATAATCGGTACTGAGGATCTGCGCCCCGCTGGCGAGCGCCGCGTCGCGACGCGCCGTATCGTTCACCCGGGCCTCCTTGGTATCCGCATCGGTGCGCGTGCGCACCAGGTAACCCTGGCGAACCAATTCCGCGATGGCGTCCGGCGCTCCGTCATTCTCCTCCGTGAAGGCGCAGTCCGACTGGCCGGGTTGTGCATTGGTAAAGATGACACGGCCGCGAAGCGATGGATGCCCTTGAAGATAGACAGGCCCAACCGGCCGCTGGTCCATGAGGAATACGACTCTGCCTCGTGACGCGGCCAATGTGGGCCAGCGGCCGTGCAAGACCGCATCTTCGAGCGTTTTGTAGCTTCCGCGCACCTGGTCCGGTGTGATCATGGCGCGGGCGGGAAACACGGAGCGGATTTCGGCATCCAGAGCATCAAATGTAGCAGCCGTATATTTCTCGGTGGTCTGCGCGTGGTATTGAGCCGGCAAGTCAGCCTGCTTCGTCTCCAGAAGAATATAAATCGGCAGATGTTTCGGATGTGACTGCGACCATTGGCGCACGATGCGCAAACAGGCGATGAGGGGCTGGCAGGTGCTGCGATAGTCGATATCCTGCGCATGCATCACCTTGAAGCCCGGCTTAGTCATGAGTCCTTGCGGATCAAACTGAGGATCCGGCGCCAGACCCGCCGCGGACACCGCATCTGGGCCGCCCGGATGCGCGTAGCGGCCGCCGCCGCTGTCGGCAAAGATATCCAGCTCGATCTGGCGCACGCCGGCGCTTAACTGCTGATCCAGCGGGCGATGGCGGTAGTCGAGCGCCTGATAGAGTTTGAGATTATTAGCCATCATGAGCTGCGCTTCGCTCGGCGCCAAACCTGCGTGATAGCTATTGTGCGTACCGATGACCTGTACTTGGTTCATCTTCACGGTGTTGTCGGTGGAATTTTCTCCGGCGGCAAAGGACTGCAGCCCGATGCAACAACAGGTGAAGCAGAATGCCATCCATCGTTTTGATATCACGGCAGCGCCGCTCCCATTCGGTTGGGACCATCGCCCCAGAGTATGCGCAGCCGGCGATTGATCGGCTCTGAGTAGAATCGCCCCACCAGCTCGCCCGCGAGGCCCGCGATAAAAATAACGCCGATAAACAACAGGGGTACAGCGCGCATCGGTTTCCCGGCCAGCACGAACAGGTGAAACAGTGCGAACACGATGAACATGTGCGTCAAATAGACCTCGTAACTGCGCTGGCCTAGCTTTAGCAGAGGAACGATCACGGCAGGACCGCGCCACCCGCTACTTGCCGCGGCCGTGATGAACAGGCACGTTGCCAGCGCGACAATCGTCATGTCCAGGCCGCTTCGATCAAGACCCCAAGCATCCGCCTGCATCGTAAAGCCCAGAGCGAAGATCAGAATTGCGCTCCCCATCGCACCCAGCACCCACAACGCGACCCGACTCAGCCGAACCCCGTCAAGCAGTATCGCAGTGAGGCAGCCTAGCGCAATGGCATCCATGCCCCCCAGATAGGAATACTCCTGCCACACCTCGTCGCCGTGAGCGAGCACGCTGCGAGCAAAGGGCCCAAGCACGACAAACGCCAGCAGTATGCCGATGAGAAATTTGCCGCCGCCGAGCAGCCTGCACAGCAGCGGAAAGAACAGGTAAAACGTCTCCTCGATCGACAGGGACCAAAGAACGTCCCAACTGCCGGGCAGATAGCCGCGCCGCGCCTCCAGGACATTGATGTGAAACGTCAGCGCTGCGACGAGCGCACGACCCAGGCCGCCGGTTCTTTCCGTGACCACGAAATCTTTGAGATCGGCGGCATGCAGCGTACAAAGTACCGCCAGCAGCAAGAGGAGCAGCGGCGCAATCCGCGCAACGCGCAGCAAATAAAAATCACGCAAGCTGACACGTGAGAGTGCGCCCCAGCGGCGCAACGAGGTCGAGGTAATGAGAAACCCGGAGATGACGAAAAACATCTGCACGCCGCGCTGTCCGTTCCACACCATCGAGGCGGTCAGTTGCTCCGGGAGTCCGGCGGTGTAGTGCAGCTTGGCCAGAAACAGGCGCATGTTGACGTGGTTCAGAAGCACGAACAGGATCGCTACGCCACGCAGCATATCGACGCCGTCAAGCCGCCGCCAGCTTCGTGTCTGACTCGGGCTATTTGATCCTGTCATGCTCAAGGCCCCGCAGCCATGAGTCCGCATCCTCGCGTGTGGGAACGATCCGAATGTTCTTGTGAAAGCGATGTTCTCGGCTAAGTTCGGTGCATCGCTCGCCGTAGCGCTCCGGCTCGGGCACGACCAAGCCGAGGCGCACTTTGTAATTCTCGAATTTCTGAAAAAGCTCGCCCGCAAGTCCGGTTTTCAAATCGAAGAAATCGGCGGATAAATCGCTCTCCGCCAGTATCAGTCCGTCGCTTCCGAAAGTTGCACCCACGGCAATCGCCACATCGCCCATGGAGCGAATTGAAATGCCCGCGGCGGCTGCGATGAGTATTTTTCGATCATCAGTCATGATGCCATGCCATCCCGGATTTCAGTGCGGGAATAATACTTGTAGCTCCAATTCCAAAGTCCAGATGCCGGTGCCTGGCGGTGCCAGCACATTGTAATAGGCGGTCGCTTGCAAGGTCACCGACTGCTTTCCCAGCTTCATGAGTTGGCCTACTCCCAGTGAGAGCGGTACGGTCCAACGTTCATTGCCGCTTGCCTTCCAATTCGCGGCGATAGTGGGCGAGAACGCTAGGTAGCCGTTCGGATCCTTCGGAAAACTCACATTGATTTCAGGCTGCAACTGCATTTGACTGACGGCGGGTCGGTTGCCGGCACCTGCGACCGACCAAATGTTGTTGATCAGGGCTCCAAACGTCCACAAATCGCCGGTCCATTGCGCACCCGCCGCCGGTCCGGCGCCCCACTTACCCTGCCCCAAGACCTCACTGCTGGCGGTCGGCATTTGAATGACCGGCCCCAGTCCCCACACCCAGCGCCCTGCCCGGGCGGGAGACAAAAATACCGATAGCTGAGTGTCGCCCGTTCCGCTGCTCGAGCTCTCCTCGGGCGCGAGCCCAGGTTCCCAGATCACTGGAACTATCGTGCGTGTGATGATGCTCCAGTCGGTATTCAAATCGATGGGGATCAGCGGCTGAAAGGTAAGCACGTCTTCAGTCTTGTTGGCAGGCCCCACGTTCAGGGTGGCATCATAGAGAAACTGAAGGTTGACCTGGTCCGCGAAAGGATTCTTCGCCTCCTGCACCGGCGAGGGCGTCTGCGCCTGTACCGACCACCGGGCCATCAATAGCAGCCACGCGGCCGCGTAACGCAACGGCATCGAGGCCCTCATGATCAGGCGCCCAGTTTGTCCGCCAGATCAAGCGTCGAGGCGGCGCTGAGATCGACGCCTATCGTCGGCGCACTTTCACCAAAGACCGGGTGCTCCTCTGGCCTTGCAATAAAAGCCGTACGCAGCCCTTGTGCCGCGGCCGCTTGCAGATCGCCGCTGTGCGCGGCGCACATCATGCACTCATCGGGCTTCAGATTCATCGCATCGGCGGCTGCCAGATACACGGCGGCCTTCGGCTTGAAGTCTCTGGCACAGTCGGCGCCCAATATCGCATCCCAACGAAAATCATTGCGCCGCGCCAGATCGCACATGATCGCGGTATTGCCGTTTGACACGGGCGCAATAAGAAAGCGCTGCCGCAGCCTTGCCAAACCTGCCGCCACATCCTGCCACGCATCCAACTGGTGCCACGCCAGGGTTAGCTCATCCAGTGCAGTTTCCGTCAGCGCATCGAGGCGAAAACGCGGCAGCACTTTGGACAGCTCGCGCCGATGCAGAACATCGAGCTTGGTATACGGGATGCGCCCCGAACGCACCTCTTCCATGGCTGGCTGATACAGACCTCGCCACGCGTCGGCAAAAGCGGTCCAATCCAAAGAATGCCCCAGCGGCTTCAATACCGAGGCCGCCTTGCGCGCCACACCGGCCCTCCAGTCCACCAGCGTGCCGAACACATCGAAGAAGAGCGCCTTTATATTCCTCGCGTCGTCGAGCTGATAAGCCTGCATCAATGCAATCCCGATATGTGCCGCCGCATGAGGTAGTCTAACGGCAAACACTCATGGAGGGAGAAGATGGCGGAGCAATTCGATCCAGTTGGCTACGTAGAGGCTGCGCGGCCGCACGCTAAGGATGATTTTTGGGGCGGGGAGCAGTCTTGTATACATCTTACCGAGGCATTTACCGCGGAAGCACTGCAGGGACTGTCCGAGTTCTCGCATGTCGAGGTGTTGTTTCTATTTCATGAGGTCGACGTCTCGAAGATCGTGACGGGTGCGAGGCATCCGCGCAACAATCCGGACTGGCCGGCGGTCGGAATTTTCGCACAGCGCGGCAAGAATCGTCCGAATCGCCTGGGCAGCACCATATGCCGTGTGTTACGCGTTGAGGGCACCAGACTCTTCATTGCCGAACTGGATGCGATCGACAAAACACCGGTGCTCGACATCAAGCCCGTCATTGCCGAATTCTTGCCCCGAGAACCGGTCCGTCAGCCCAACTGGTCGCATGAATTGATGCGCCAGTACTGGCTACGAGACCCTTGAGGCAGCTGCGATGCGCGACATCCGTGTGCTGCTGTTCGATGTGGGCGGCGTGTTGGTCGAGCTCAGCGGCGTCGCCACTCTGCTGACCTGGCTCGGCGGCAAAGTGACATTGGACGAAATGTGGCGGCGGTGGCTGCACTCTGAAGCGGTGCGGCAATTTGAAACCGGGCGGATCGAGGCGAGCGAGTTCGCGCTGCGCGTGACCTCCGAATTTGGTCTCACGATTGAACCGCAGGAGTTTTTGAAGTCATTCGCGGGCTGGCCCACCGGCCTTTATCCCGGCACTTTGGAAATGCTCGCGCGCATTCCGCGCTCTTATCGGCGAGCAATACTTTCCAATAGCAACGCATTGCACTGGCCGCGTGTGCTGAATGAGATGCAGCTCGGCTCGGCGATTGATACGCACTTCGTATCGCATCTGAGCGGTCGAATCAAGCCTGACGCGGATGCGTTTGAGCAGGTGCTGGAGTCGCTCGATTGCGAGCCGCAAGACGTGCTGTTTCTGGATGACAATTCAATCAACGTGGAGGCGGCACGAAATCTCGGGTTACGGGCTGTCCGCGTGCGGGGGGCCACCGAAGCCCAGCAGGCCCTCATCCAGCTCGGTGTCATTCGGGATACCTAAGGCGGGTCTTGTGGCTTGCGTATGCTGTTCCATATGGCGATATCCCACGCGTTGTGGATGCCGATGATCATCAGCACAACGACCGCCGCAGCAGCCCCGTACAGGCTTTGTTGCGGCCGCCACCAAACCAAACATGCGATAGCCACCAAAGTGCCATAAACCATCGCCGGTAAAATCGCGTTCCAGATCCAGTCATCGCGCACCGGCACATAATCGGCAGCGAGTCGGCGAATGCCCACACCAATCACCGCGACATAGATCAGTCCCGCCACGCCCATCACGCCAAACCCCAGGCTCAAACTCAGCACATTTTGGCCCGGCATGCTCAAGAAAGCGGCCAACGCGAGTACCGCGCCAAAATGCACGATGGTCGGCGTAACAAAAGTGCGCAGGCCCGCCACGCTGACGCGATGCGCATCCGCGGCCAGCGTGATGACGACGAATGTTAATCCCGTAAGCCCCGCGGCCGACGAGCCGGCAATCACGTAGAAATTATCCCAACCCGCCAGCGGCGATGATGTCATTCGGACGGCGAGGCGCGCCGACGCGAATTGTCTCGCGGCTCTCGTTGCGCCAAACTAGTGTTGGATCCTAAGCGAAGGATCGAGGAGCTGCAGCCCATCCTGCGCCGGCGAGATTCCCGTGCGGCTCAGGTCAACGCTCGTGTAAGTTCGCCCACTGGGCGAACAATTCCAATCCTTGCTGGTAATCCGACTGGCGGTTTGTTCGACGCAGGGCGTCTTCTGCGCAGCCGCCGTGCTCGTCGAATTGGGTTTCACGTTTCCGGCGGTGGAGCTGCACGCGGCAAGGAGTAGCGCGGCGCCGAAGGCACTCATCACCGGCAAGTAGGTTTTCATGGAACACCTCCTAATGGTCCGATTCTACTACCTCGACAACGCCAAGGGAAATTGCCGCCCTCCGCACTGCGATCGGCCGGCATCCCTGGCGTAAGATAGCAGCATGTTCGCCATAACGCGCGACGCCGTGCCGCAGGATGCGCTGCTGAAGACCTATCGCGGCGGGGCGCAACCCGAACACTGGGGGAAGTCGGGGGACTGCTTCTCAGTGCGTGTCGACCGGGTGGTGAGCCTTGCGGACTTTGTCGGCGCGTTTTACACCTCCAGTCTGTTCCGAATCGAGCGGCGGATTCTTCGAGTGTTGTTGGGTGCAGCCTCGAGCGATCTACAAGCTCGGGCGATCGCCGCCGGCACCGCGACCTCTTTTGCCGTGTGGTATGTCGGGGAACGCTCGGCCTCGCAACTGCTGATGTGCGACCGCTACGAGCGTACCCGATCTTGGTTTCGAGTCGTCCCTCTGGATGGCGGGGCTACGTTGCTTCAGTTTGGCTCAGCCGTGGCGGCTACGCGGGACCGGCGCACAGACGCCGCGCCGCCGCGCGGCGGATTCGGGCTACTGCTGCGAATTCATATTCTATACTCGCAACTGCTGCTGCATGCGGCACTGGTCCGGGTCATGAAGGATTCGCATGGCAACTAAGGCCGAAATCGTCGAGTTCCTGCGGCGTGAGTTTCCGCAAAATAAGTGCGTGGTTGAAGAGGTGGGTGACCGAAGCGCCACCGTCAGCCATGAGGTGGGCCGAGAAAACCTGCGTCCCGGTGAAACAGTTTCCGGACCGCTGCTCATGACGGTGGCGGACGTTGCGCTTTACATCGCCATCCTCGGCACTATCGGCATCGTGCCATTGACGGTCACCACCAGTTTGACGATCAATTTTTTGCGCAGGCCCTCGCCGCACCGGCCGATCGTGGGGGTATGTCAACTGATCAAGGTCGGACGAACTTTGGTGGTCGGCGAGGTCGAGCTGTACTCGGATCGAAACGAGGACATGGTTGCCAAGGCGGTGGGCACCTACTCCATACCTCCGCGCCGCAGCTAGGCATCATGCGCGTCAGCATCATCGGCAATTCCGGTTCAGGCAAGTCCACCCTGGCACATCGGCTGCGCGCGATGTATGCCTGCGCGGTGCTCGATCTGGATATCATTGCGTGGGAGCCGGGTAAAGTCGCCGTTCCGCGCCATCACGGTACTGCGGTGACGGATTTGGCGCGCTTCTGCGATTCGCACCAGCACTGGGCGATCGAAGGCTGTTACACCGGCCTGACGCAGGCTGCGCTGCAGCGCTCGCCCGTACTGCTGTTTCTCGACCCCGGTGTGGACGCGTGCCTGACAAACTGCCGCGGGCGGCCCTGGGAACCTCACAAATACCGGTCGAAGCAGGAGCAAGATGAGAAGCTTGAGTTCTTATTCGAATGGGTCAGACAGTACTACGTTCGAGCGGACGATTGCTCACTCGCGGCACATCAAGCGCTATTTGCGGCGTATCAGGGAGCCAAGTACACATTTACCCGTGGCATCGAGCGCGATGAACTCGACAAATTGGCGGATCTCTAAGGATGCTACGAGGCAACCTCAAGTGCCTGCGCTGCCCCCGCGAGGCACCACGGGTGCAACGTTGGCGCGCGATACCCATCCTGTGCGGCCTGCTCGTGTCTGCACCAACCAAAAGCCTTCGTGCTCAGCGACCATTTTCACGGTCTCGGCCTCTGTCAATACGAACAGGGGATCTCCCATGGGCACCGGCGATACCCGCGCCGGTGTCGCATTCACGAGCACGACGCCGGCATGCAGCCTCGGCCACAGGATTACCGCGTTGCAAGTCGCCAAACCCACCAGCGTTATGCCCGCGAAAATACCAATCCAGCGCATCCATCGATAGCGCGTATACATTTTACCGGCAACGATGCTGGCACCCGCGATCAGCAATCCTGCGACGCCAAGCCACGCTAGAACTGTCGGATTCAAGGCGCCGACTGCGCGCTCGACCCAATTGCGCGACTCGGACGACAGCCGCATTGACTGGCGCACGAAGCGCAGATTGGCTTCGATGTCGGGGTCGTTGGGCGCGAGCAAAGCTGCTCGCTCATAGTTCAGTACCGCCATACCCGGCTTTCCCGCTCGCGCGTAGGAGTTTCCCAAATTATACAGCCCGTCGGCGCTATAGCCGGCCGTCGCCGGTTCGCCATGGGCCAGAGGAACCAGCAGCATGCTGACGAACAATAAGGCCAAGCGCGCGCGAATAATCATGAGGGCCTCGCACCGAGCAGCTGGCGCCGCACAATCTGCGCCCACCGCGCGAAGTCCGTGACATTGAGCTTGTGCGGGGAGTATTTCGATTCATCCGCGAGCGCAAACAATTGTCGGATATCATCACCCTCGCCGCCGAGCCGCGCGGCAATTTCAGCTGCCGTGACCTGTTCCTCCGCCACTTGCCAGCGCGCCGCAAAGTTCCGCTGTACGGCCGCTCGCGCCGATTCGAAGAAAAGCGCCGCATCCTTGGAGCGGGCGGCGGAGGCGAGTTGCGCAAGCACGCGGTTGATCGCCTTGGATGTCATGCGATCGCTCGCGGTCAGTTCGTTGTCAGCGGGCCGACGGCGCACGCCCAGCCATCCTCCGGCGAGCGCCAGTATCAGCAATGAGGACACCGTCAAAAATTTAGGCTGCAGGTAAAGAGGCTTGAGGGAAGCTACAGAGGCTTCTATCAGAGCGTGATCGGCCCGCAAGCCGCTGCCGGCAGTCTGCGCCGCTGCCGCAGCTGCACTCGTTGGAACCGGTGGGGCTGTGAGCGTGCTCTCCGCCAGCGACGGGGATATCGTCACCGCGAGCGGCGCGCTGCGCACCGTTTCATAGTGTCGCGTGGTGGGATCAAAGAAGCTGAAGGACAGGCCGGGTACGGTTTGAGCGCCGGGTTTCAAGGCGATCAGCGGTTGCTCGAAGGTTTTCTCACCCCTGTATCCGATCGTATCGCTCGGATTGAAAGCGGATTTTGGCGGATAAGTTTTCCACTGATCCAGATGGCCGAGCATATCGCTGTCGACGCGATCGAAATTGCCCGCGCCGGTCACGTGCATACGCAAAGTCAGCGGTTCGCCGGCCTCAGCGCTGGGGGGTGAAATATCGCTCGCGATTTTGAACTCGCCCACGGCGCCATGAAAATCAGCGGGACGGCCCGTAGTAGGTAGTGCGAGTACGGTCAACTCTGACTCGGGGCTTGCGACGTTGATTTCCTTCGATACCGTCGCGCCGAAGAAATTCTGCAGGAACGGATCGCCAAACTCATCATCGAGCGCGGAGTCTTGCCGCGGCCGCGTTCTGATCTTGACGGTGAGCGGCGCTTCAGCGACGAGCGAAAAGGTCCCGGGCTTGACCACTGCAAGCGCGCTGTGCCAAGTCATCAATACAAAGGGTTGCCCGCCGATGATCTTTTCGCTGCGCTCGGGCTGCCGGGAAAGATTGTTGAGCGTAAAGTCATCGCCCGTCAGCCTGGGCAGACCATTGAGCGAGCTGACAAATCCGGAGCGCATACCCACCTCGATCTCGACGGGAACGCTTTCGCCGACATAGACCTCCCGCTTGGGCACTTCCAGGCGGACAAAGGCCGAACCATCGGGGGTCAAGCGAACGCCGCTCGGCAGTGTCCCCGCCGAAAATATGGGCGGCTTGGGGGGCGCGTTGCTCTGGCGGGGCCGGGGAGAATTCGCCATCGAATGGTCCGCATTCACTTGCAGCACGAGAGGCTGCGCTCTTGGTGTAATCGCCGGAATGCTAAATATGCCCGCCATCTGCGGCGTCACACGCACAATCGTCACGGAGGAAGTGAGTGTCGTGCCGTTGACCATCTCGAATTGGTGTGTCCGGGCAACGATCTGAAAATCCAGCCCAGCGACCGCCGGCAGAGAAAAGGCTTCCGTGCCCTTGCCCAAATTCGTGATCGTGTAATTTGCCGACTCGCCCAGCGTGATTTGCGCAGGCTCAATGGTCGCATATATCAGCGGAGCGTCGGCGTTCGCCGATGCATACGCCGCGAGACTCACCGCGAACATCGCGAAGGGCCAGAAACCGTAGATGCGCTTTGCTCTCATCACCAGTTCTTGTACGGCTTTTCCGGCGGCATGCCGGCTGCACGGGGTGCAAGAGGCGCACCCAGGGGATGACGTTCGTCTCCTTTGACTGAATCAAGAAGCTCGCGTGCCTCTTCGCGACTCATCTGACCCGGCGCGCGCTGGCTATCCGCAGATCCTTCATCAGTGTCTTGATGCTGCGGCTCGTTCGCATTCGCGGACGGCGGCGGCTGGCCCTGCGGCGGCGGCTGACCCTGCGGCGGCGGCTGACCCTGCGGCGGCGGCTGACCCTGCGGCGGCGGCTGACCCTGCGGCGGCGGCTGACCCTGCGGCGGCGGCTGGCCCTGCGGCGGCGGCTGGCCTTGCGGCGGCGGCTGACCCTGCGGCGGCGGCTGGCCTTGCGGCGGCGGCTGACCCTGCGGCGGCGGCTGACCCTGCGGCGGCGGCTGACCCTGCGGCGGCGGCTGACCCTGCTGGCCGCCCTTGTTCTGCTGTTTGTTCTGATCGTTGTTCTGCTGTTGCTTGAGCGCGTCGATCTTGCGCTTCACCAGATCACGATTGAACTTACTGTCGGCATCATTGGCGCGCAACTGCAGTGCCGTATCATAAGCCTTCACTGCCTCAGTCCACTTTTGGATGGTTTCCTGAGGGGCGGATTTCTCGGTTTTCTGGCCCGCGCGATACAGCGTATTACCCAAATCGTAGTAAGCGTCCTCTTGATCCGCCAGGCGCTTCAGATCACTCGACGGGGCCTGCGCGATCGACTGCTGAAACGCTTGGGCGGCCCGCGGAAACTGGCCCGCACGGTAGGCGCTCGTGCCCGCGTTGTACGCGGCCGCCGCGTCCGCGTCCGCGTTTGCGGCATGCGTTGGATGACTTTGAAAACTCACCACGCACACGACCAGCGATATCACAGTGGCGAGCGCCGCCGCCGGCTTGCGGCGCCCCCCCGGCGCGTGCCGATCAACAGACTCGCGAGCAGCATTCCGAGAGAAGCCGCCAGCGGCCACTGATAGCGCTGCGTGTAAATCCTTTGCTGTCGAAGCGCCAAGTCATGCTTGGCGACATTGCCCAGCACCGCGCTAAAAATGGCTTCCAAGCCTTCTCCCTGCGCACCCAACGGGAAATACTGTCCGGCCGTAGCAGCAGCGATAGCCTTCAACGCAGGCTCGTCGAGCCGCGACTTGACGAACGCCCCGCTCTCGTCCCTCACAAAACCCCCACCTTGTTCGGGCGGCACGGGAATGAGATCGCCGGCCGCGGTCCCCACGCCCACGGTATAGATCTTGAGCCCGTCGCTTTGCGCTGCCTTTTGTGCGGCCGCCAATGCACTGCCCTCGAGGTCCTCGCCATCGGTCACCAATATCAATATTTTATCGCTGCCGGGGCGGCGGCGCAGCGTGGCCTGCGCCCCCTCGATCGCGCTCGAAATATTCGTGCCGCCGCGCGGCACCGTGTTGGTATCGATCGCGCTCAGCGACTCATGAAACGCGCCATAGTCGAGTGTGATGGGGCACACCAGATAGGCGCTGCCGGCAAACGCCACAATGCCCACGGCATCGCCGTCGAGATGCTTCGCAAAGTCATCGATCGCCAATTTTGCGCGCGTCAGCCGATTGGGCTTTACATCGGGGGTCAACATGCTGCGCGAGGTGTCGATCGCGAAAACAATTTCATTTCCCCGCCGGCTGACTTGCTCCCAGCGATACCCCATCAAGGGACCGGCAAGCGCGACGAACAACAGCGCCAGCGCCGCCAGGAATAGACCACGCTGCACCCGACGCCTGGCGATCGATATCGAACGCGTCAATTGAAGCCGTAAATGCGCCGAGACGAACCTTGCGAGAGCGGCGTACTGTCGAGCATCCGCGGCGCGCCACGACCAGGCCAGCACGAGACAGGCGAGCAGCCCGGCGACGAGCCACCAAGGGTTGCTGAACTTCACGGCAATCTCCGTAATCGGGTTTGCTGCAAAATCAAGCCCAATCCAAGAATGCCCAGTGCGGGAATCAGCGCCCAGGGATACAGCTCCTCCACGTGCTCGAATTTCTGCACCGTCTGCGCCGACTTCTCGAAGCGGTTGATCTGCTCATAGATCTTCTGCAGCGAGTCGGTATCGGTAGCCCGATAGAACTTGCCGCCGGTCATTTCGGCCACGGCCTGCAAGGTTTTTTCGTCCACATCTACCTGCGCCATGATCAGATGCATGCGCCCCGCTTCATCCTTGACAGGAATCGGCGCCTTGCCGCGCACGCCGACGCCGATGGTGTATACCTTGACCCCCATGGCCTTGGCGGCTTCCGCGGCGGCGATCGGCGAAATTTTGCCGGTATTGTTCACCCCATCAGTCAGCAGGATGACTACCTTCGATTTCGCTGTGGTCATGCGCAGGCGATTGACGCCGGCGGCAATCGCCGACCCGATGGCGGTGCCGTCGTCGGCAGATCCTATATTGACGCGTTCGAGGTTTTGCTGCAGCCAATCATGGTCGAGAGTAATCGGGCTGACCAAGTACGGTGCGCCTGCGAACGCGATCAAGCCGATGCGATCGTCAGGCCGCTCGTCGATGAACTTCGACACCACGGATTTGACCACCTCGATGCGGTTGACGCGCTGGTTATTGATCTCGAAATCCAGCGCCTGCATAGACCCTGAGACATCGAGTCCGAGCACGATGTCGATGCCGTTGGCCGTCACCTGCGTGCGGCTATGGTCGCGTTGCGGGCGGGCGAGCGCAACGATCATGAGTACGCCGGCGAGTATCGGCAGTAGCCAGACCAGAACACCGATACGGCTGCGGCTGCGGCGGGCAACATCGCGCGCGAGACCGACATCGGAATATTCGATGGCGGCGATGGGTCCGCGCCGGCCGCGCCACAGCATCACGATGGGCAACAGGCCCATGAGCCACAACCATTCAGGCTGAAGAAAGCGAGTCATGCGCCTCCTTGCCGCCCGCGGTCTTGAGGGGCATGCCGCTCTCGGTGACTTGGGCAGGCACACCGGTTTCGCGTACGAAGGCGCAGGCACTTTGACGCAGCGCTTCCATGGTTTGCAGCGTGAGGGACACGCCGGCAAACTTGACGTAATCGCAGCGGTGCAGAAAATCGCCCAGCAGCGCCCGATGCCGGGAAAGCGCTGTATTGGATGTGTCGAGTAAATCGCGGAGAAACTCTTCGGTGGTGCGCCGCGTAACGGCCACGTCAAATGCCTGCTCAATGTAGTCGCGGACGATGTCCGAGACCGCGAAGCAAAACTGCGGTGCGCTTGCCGGCTGCATCAGAGCACGAACGTCTTCGAGGCGCTGCAGAGCGATCTCAAAAGGCAGCAGCGCGCGCGAACGGCGGAGCCGGTTACGCCGGCGCCATACCCCGTAGGCTCCCGCGGCGAGCAGCGCCGCCCCGGCCAGGAGAGCCGGCAGGACCCAGGCGGGTGCCACAGACTTCGGGCCGCGGATATCACGGATATCCTCCGGCGAAGAGGGCTCGCCGCTCGGCGCAGCCGCCGCAAAGCACACGCCCGCGAATAACGTCGCGATCATGCCGGCCGCCACCGCCCGCCGCAGCCCAATGCATCGCGCGCTCATACGCGCCGGCGCTCCCGAATCTTGAAGAACCGCTGCAGAGCGGGCATATAAGGAGAATCGGTCTGCAGCTGCAGCGTGTCGATGCCCTCCGATCGAAAGTCGCTCACCAACTCTCGGCTTCTTTGTGCGGACCGCTCGTTGAATCGTTTGCGCACGCTGGCGCTCGCCGTATCAAGCTCGATAATCTCGCCGGTTTCGGCATCCTCCAGCGCGATGATGCCTACGTTGGGGAGTTCTTTTTCCCGCGGATCCTCGACATGCACGGCAATCAGATCATGACGGCGATTCGTACGCCGCATCGCCCGGCGCAATTCCGCCCGCGCCGACACAGGATCCTTGGGCGATTCGAAGTCGGAAATCAAGAACACGATTGCGCGCCGGTGCAGCACCCGGTTCACCACATCGAGCGCCTTCACGACATCGGTGCCGGTGCCCTCGGGCGTGTGATAGAGAATGTCCCTGGCGACGCGCAGCACGTGACGACGGCCTTTTTTCGGCGGCAGATACCGTTCGACGCGATCCGTAAACAGCAGCAGCCCGACCTTGTCGCTGTTGCGAATGGCCGAAAATGCCAACACGCTGGCCAGTTCCGCGGCAAGATCGCGCTTGCTGAGCGCCCCGGATCCAAAGTTGCCCGAAGCGCTGATATCCACCAACAGGAAAATCGTGAGCTCGCGCTCTTCCGTGAACTTTTTGACGAAAGTTCGGCCGGCGCGCGCCGTCACATTCCAATCGATGGTGCGCACCTCATCGCCGGGGCTGTATTCGCGCACCTCATCAAAGTCCATGCCCCGCCCTTTGAAGACCGAGTGGTACGTGCCGGCAAGACTGTCGTTCACCAAACGACGCGTACGAATCTCCAATTGCCGCATGCCGCTCATGATGGCCTTGCTCGATTTGGTGGTGTTTGCAGGCATCTTCAGGGCACGGGCAGAGTATTCAGGATTTTCTCAATCACATTCTCGGGGGAGATATTCTCGGCCTCCGCCTCGTACGTCACCGAGACCCGGTGGCGCAGCACGTCCAGGGCAATCGTCTTGACGTCCTGCGGAATGACGAAGTGGCGGCCATTCAAAAACGCCATGGCGCGCGCGCCGAGCGTCAAGGCGATGGTCGCGCGCGGCGAGGCGCCGTTCTGGATATAGCCGTTCAGCTTCAGCGACTCCGCGAGTGGCGGACGCGTCGCCAGCACCAGGTCGACGATGTAGTTGCGAATCTTGTCGTCGATGTAGAGCGTATTGACGATATGACGCGCCTCTACGATCTGCGCGGCGGTTACCACCGAGCGGGGAACGAGCATGGCCTCCGTGGTCGCCATCGCGTCCAAAATGGCGCGCTCTTCCGAGCGATTGGGATAATTGACGATCACCTTCATCATGAACCGATCGATTTGTGCCTCGGGCAGCGGGTAGGTTCCCTCCTGCTCCAGCGGGTTCTGCGTTGCCAGCACCAGGAACGGATTTGGCAGCGGGTAGGTTTCATCGCCGATTGTCACTTGCCGCTCTTGCATCGCTTCCAGCAGCGCGCTCTGCACTTTGGCCGGCGCGCGATTGATTTCATCGGCGAGGATGAGATTGCTGAAGATCGGTCCGTGCTTGGTCCGAAACATGCCGTCCTGCGGGTTGTAAATCATGGTTCCGACGATGTCGGCCGGCAACATGTCCGGCGTGAATTGCAGCCGCTTGAATCGCACGGCGACACAACTCGCCAAGGTCTTCAGCGCCAGAGTTTTCGCCAAGCCGGGTACACCCTCCAGAAGAACGTGGCCGTTGGTCAGCAAGGCGATCAACAGCCTGTCGAGCAAATGCTTTTGACCCACGATGACGCGGGCCATTTCCTGCTGCAGCGGCCGGATCCAGGTCGAATTCGCGGCAACCAACTCGCGCGCAGCCTGCGTGCCAGGGTCCAGCGCGCTCGGCATGGGGCGCGTTTCCGCCACCGCGGCTGTGGCGGTGGGCTGATATCGCGCTTGGGCGGCCTGCTCGTTGAGCGGCGGCGCAGCTTTCTGATTCATTCGTTTTGATCCTTCATGATAAATATCTTCAATAACTTCAGTTCACTCGGCGCGGCCCCGAGTGAGTGTCGACATCGCAGTGATTGTTGGCACCCGCAGCGGGCCAATCCCCACTTGGAGCGCTGCCAACGGCTTCCGGTTCCCCCCCAATCAAGCCAGACTCTCCAAATAGGGCGCCATGACGTGGTCCTGCCGCAGGCGCCGCGCCAGTCTGAGAATCTCGCCATTGCCGATGCGCTTGCGGGAGCGCGCGAAGCGCAGCGCCTCCACCGCGACATCGAGACCGATTTTGTTTCTATACTTGAAGCAATCAACCAGCGTCCGAGCGACGCCAAAGACCTTCACCGGGCCCCCGTCGGTGGGATGAATTTCCACCCCGTCGTGGAAGGTGGCCGAATCGAAACGATAGATCTTTACGGGCGGCGAACGTAACCGCAGTCCTGCATAGCGCCCTCTCGGCACGGCAATGTGCACGACCTTCGGTATCCGATTGGTGATGCCATGGAAGGCCAGCGAGGACATGAGGCATACCACCGAACCTGGAGACTTGCTCGCCACCACAGCGAGATCGGGATTGCTGAACTCCTTGGCCGATGCGACCCGGTACAATCCGCGCGCGAATCGGGTCAGCTCGCCGGTGTCGATCAACTGGTACAGTGCCTCCGGATGGATGCCGTGATCGAGCGCCTGGCTTGTCCTGAGCAAGCCGCCATGCCGGCGGAAAATCTCCAGTGCTGCTGCGATGTTTCGTGACCGGCTCATGATGGATAATATTATCGCCAGTTAGCCGTATTTGGCATTGTTATTATCCAATGCCGATCCGATCGATTAGCGCGGACATAGCAGCTGCTCGCTGAGGATTGCAGGATCAAATTCGAGCGCGTAGTCTCCGATCTGCGACAATTACCAAGCATGGGGACACAATGAAGCCTTATATTTTACTTAATGTTGGCGTTCTGCTGGTTTCGGCGTTTTTCGCCCAGCATGTCAACGCGGCGCCTGCAACGGAAGCGGCGGCCCCGGCGGCGATGGTTCAATTCAAAGTTTATCTGCCGCTGCGAAACCAAGCACAGCTCGACGAGTTGCTTGAACAGCTTCACGATCCTAACTCAGCGAAGTATCAGCAGTGGCTGCAGCCGGCGGAATTTATGAGCCGGTTTGGTCCGAGTCCGGCTGAACTCGCCCGGGTGCAGGCCGCCCTGACGGCGCGTGGCTTCACAGTGAGTGCCAGCAATGCGCACGGCATGACGGTAACGGGTCCGGCCAGCTTGGTTTCCAGCACTTTTGCCACGAATATCGCGAAGCGCACTGCGAACGGGAGGACGCGTTTTGTTGCGCAAAACGCGCTGCAGATCCCCAGCGAACTGCGGGACGTCAATCTTCGAATCCTAGGTCTTGAGTCTGTCCCAGAGCACCAGCTGCATTCTAAAAAGTTGGGGCTGGTCACGGCCGCCGCAGTGAACAATCGCTACGACGTGGTCGGGCCCTATTGGTTCGATGATTTGAAACAGGCCTACGACTATCCGGCGTATACCAAAAAGACTGACGGCACCGGCGTCAGTGTGGCCGTGCTCATGGAAGATCTGGTGTTTCCGGACGACCTGGCAGCCGCGTTCAATCATGAGAACTTTACCGCGATTACCGGTAAAGCGCCGCCAAACATTACTACCGTGACTGTCGACGGCGGCGGCATCGAAAATGGCAACGGCTCTTTCGAGGCCAGTCTGGACGTCCAGCAGGTGCTCGGCGGCGCTCCCGGGACCAATGTCACTCTGGTCAGTATTCCTGACTTGTCCGATCAACATGCTATTGACGGCTACACCTACATCGTCGATACGAACACCTACGACATCGTCAACTCATCGTTTGGCGGCTGCGAATTGGAATACACGCCCGCGTATAACGGTGGGGTCGATTACACCTATATTCTCCAGCAGTACCACGAGGTCTTCGCGCAGGGCAGCGCGCAGGGCATTACCTTCGTCGCATCCTCTGGTGATGAGGGCGGTCTTTTGTGCCCGTCGGTGGACTACGGCACTCCCGGCGCGAGCCCCGTGTTCGTGCCCGGCGTCAGTTCGCCTGCGGATGATCCGTTTGTAACAGCGGTCGGCGGCGGCAATTTGATCACCGTATCTAACCCGCCGAGTCTTGATTCCGCCTATGTGCGCGAGAGCGCCTTCGCCGATCCGGATCTGCCCTACGATCCTTACGGCTTGGGTCAAAACGTTAGCGGCGGTGTTTGGGGAGCGGGTGGCGGCGTCAGTTCGGTATTTAAAAAGCCGCTGTATCAGGACTTGACCAATACCGGCTCGCGCAAGTGGCGCACCCTGCCTGATGTCGGCATGCAAGTCGGCGGCTGTCCTGAGGGCCTGGCCGCAAGCTGCGGGGCGGATGATAGCGCCGCGGTTGTCGCCTTTGGCGTCGGAATAGGCGGCGGATTCTACGGGGTCATCGGCACTTCCGTGTCCTCGCCGGAGTTTGTCGGCGCCTTGGCGCTATTTGAACAGAAGTTCGGAAAATTCCATCGCATGGGGAACGTGAACTACTTCCTGTATACCGCAGGTTTGGTGCAGACGCTGTTTGGCGGGGTCAACGCGCCCAGCGGGGTCCAATACTTCCATCGAAACATTCCGGGTTTTGATGGCTACTACAATGCCAACGACCCGAGCTATAACTACAACTACATTTATGGCAACGGCAGTCCCGATGTGCGCAAGCTGTTCGGCTTGACCGGCTATCCGGCTGCGGGTATCCCTCAGACTCCCAGCAATCCTTAAGCCTCAATGAAAATCACAGGAGGCGTTCGCAACGCGAACGCCTCCTGCTGATTATCAAGATCGCTGGCTGAATTCACTCTCGTATTGCTCACGCAGGCTCGCTTTTTGCACCTTACCGGTACCTCCCACGGGCAGCGACTCAACGAAGATCACCCCGTCCGGTAGCCACCACTTGGCAACCCGCCGCGCAAGGAAAGCCAATATTTCGTCGCGCTCCAGGGACTGTTCTGGTTTTCGCACGATGAGTAGCAGCGGCCGCTCTTCCCAGCGCGGATGTTTCACACCGATCACGGCGGCCATGGCCACGGCGGGATGCCCCATCGCTGCATTTTCCAAATCGATTGAACTGATCCACTCGCCGCCGGTTTTAATGAAATCTTTGGCGCGGTCTCGGATCTGCATCGTTCCCTGCGCATCGATGGTCGCGATATCGCCGGTGGGCAACCAACCGTCGCGCAGCGGCGACTCACCGGCTTTGTAATAGGCGGCGATTATCCACTGACCGCGCACGCACAGCTCGCCCTGCGAGCGCCCATCGCGCGGCAAGTCGCGGCCGCTCTCATCAACCACCTTGATTTCGACACCGAACACCGACTTGCCTTGCTTCGCGATAAGCGCGTGGCGCTCATCGCTCGGCCATTGTGCTTGGCGGGCGTCCAACGCGCTCATCGTGGCAATCGCAACCGTTTCAGTCATACCCCAGGCATGGCGCACCTCAATGGCGTATTCGCTGTCGAATCTCGCGATGAGCGAGAGGGGCATCGCTGAACCGCCCACCAAAATCCGCCGCAGCGACGAAAGGCGCAGTCTGTTTTGCTCAAGATGCCGCATCAGCGCGATCCAAATAGTCGGAACGCCCGCCGTGACCGTGACTTGCTCGCTCTCGAGTAATTCGTAGAGGCTCGGCGCATCCAAGCGGTGCCCGGGCAGAACCAGTTTCGCGCCGCTGATCAGCGCCGCATAGGGAATGCACCAACCATTGACATGGAACATCGGCACAGCCGGAAGGATCGCATCGCGCGCCGAGAGCGATACGATGCCCGGCAGGCAGGCCGAGAGCGCGTTCAACACGATTGAGCGATGTGAATACAGCGCGCCCTTGGGGTTGCCCGTGGTGGCCGAGGTGTAGCACAGCGCGGCGGCGGTGCGTTCATCAAACTGCGGCCAGGCGAACTTTGCACCGCTCGAGGCAATGAACTCCTCATAGCAAAGTACCTTATCCAGTGCCGTCATGGCCGGCATGTGTTCGGCATCGCCCAGACAAATCCAATACTTCACCAGCGGACAATGGGGAGCAATGCTCTCGATCAGTGCAGCGAAGCTGCCGTCAAAGAACAGCGCGCGATCCTCGGCATGATTGATTACGTAGATGAGCTGCGGGACGTGCAGCCGAGGATTGCAGGTATGCAGGATCATGCCGCTGCCGGAGACGGCATAGTAGGCTTCCAGATGCCGATGAGTGTTCAATGCCACAGTGCCGACCGAATCGCCGGCACTGATCCCGGCATCGCTCAATGCATTGGCCAGCTGCAGCGCTCGGGTCCTGCACTGCGCATAGGAGTGCCTGCAAATCGCACCATGCGCCTCGCGGGAAACAATCTCTGTTTCGCCGAATTGGCCGGCACCGTGCTCGATCACGGCGGAGATCAGCAGCGGTCGATCCATCATCAGCCCGAGTTGCAGCATGGGCTAATTCTACGCCTGCTCGACGACGACGCTGCCAAGGGCTACCATGCGCCGGCATTATGCGAGCGGGTAAGCGGCTTGGCAAAAAAGGACCCTCTAACCCCATCATGATTGCGGTAACCCAACCCGTGGGCGCAAAGCCCCCGTCGACAGCAGCGGACAACGTCCGAGATTGGCTGGACCAGCTCGCGAACGGCGACTGTGATCAAGGGTTGTTCGTGCAATCCATGCAGCAGCGTTTCCAGTTCGAACCGGACGGCAACTGGGAGGTGCTCTCGCAGCTCGATCAATATTATCGTCGCGGGAAGATCCGTTCGGAGGTGTTCCTCGCCGTCAAAACCGCGCTCGCCGGTCATGCACTCGGTGCGGATAACAATTTGACGGCGCTCGTCACGGCGCCCACCGTCGCGAACACACCCCGTTCCAAAGCCAATGAAACGCAGCCGCAGGTCGCGGTGCGGGAACTTAAATTGGGCGATACGTTGCGCGGCCGGTATCGCATCGCAAGTATTCTGGGCCAGGGAGGAATGGGCACCGTATTCGAAGCGATTGACGAATTTCGCTTGGAGGTTCCGCCCTCGGGCCAGCGATTGGCGATCAAGGTACTGCATTCAGCCGTGACCTCCCGTACGGAGTTGCTCACCGAACTGCGCCGCGAATTCCAACATCTGCAAATGCTGTCGCATCCGAACATCGTGCGGGTGTTTGAGTTTGACCGCGACGGACCACTGGCTTTCTTTACGATGGAATTGTTGAACGGTATGTTGCTGAGTCGTGTGCTGCAGGCACGAAAACGCGTACCGCTGGAGCGAAGTCGGGCGCTCGCGTTTATTCGCGACATCGGCGCAGCCGTTGCTCACGCGCATTCGCGCGGCGTGGTGCACGGCGACATCAATCCACAAAATATTTTTGTCTCGACGACGGGCGAGTTAAGAGTGCTGGACTTCGGGGCCTCTCACAAGGTGGCGGTCGACCTGGCGGCGCCGGATGACAAGCCGGCACTCGGCGGGTTCGCGACACCGGGATATGCGAGTTGCCAGGTGCTGGAAGGCGCGCGCCCCGATGCGAGGGACGATGTTTTCGCTTTGGCCTGTGTCGCCTACCTGCTCTTGTGCGCAAAACATCCCTTTCCCGGGTGCACCGCCGTTCAAGCGCGTGCGGCTGGTTTGAGGGCTCGCCGGCCGGCGCATTTGAGCCATCAACAATGGCGTGCGCTGCGCGAGGCTCTTCGCTGGGAACGCGAGCGCCGCCCGGCCGACGTAGAAAAATGGTTGCAGCAGCTCGATCTTCGCGGCGCCGCAGGATCCGCCACCCCATTGACCGGCCTCCTACAAGACTCGCCTCCCCGGCAAAGAAAGATGGGGCGCAATCTCGCGCTGCTGGGCGCTTTCGTTTTGCTGTTGGCGGGGGCTTACTGGATGGCGCACAGAGATGGCCTGATGCCACGTGCGCTCCCGAGCGCACCGGCCGGGACTGCCGAGCACCCAACGCCCACCGCGTTGCAGCCCCCAGCAGCCCAGGTTCCGGCCCCAGCCCCGGCGCCGGCCCGGGACGCGCCCGCCACCCGCCCCGCCCCACCACCCCCCACGCCGGTCTCCATACCTGCGCCCGCATTGCCGCCTGCGCGTATTGAAATGGCCGCGGACACGATTGATGTTGCGGCCGACGAGCCGGCGGCGCGTGTCTTAGTGAGGCGCAAAGGCAATTTGAAAGGTGAAGTCGGCTTTACCTGGTGGACGGAGTCGGGTACCGCAAAACCCGCAACAGATTTCGTGGCAGTGGTTCCGCGTGTTGAACACATCGAATCCGGCAAGAACAGCGTCTCGCTGAGCATCCCGTTGATTCACGCACTGCGGCCCCAGTCCCGAAGTTTTTATGTCGTCATTGACCAGCCCGAGGGTGACGCGAAACTCGGTGCGCGCGGGCTCACCATGGTCACCATCGTCAATTAACCCCCGCTTAGCCGGGCCCACACATCGGTTGTCAAACTCTGCGAAACCCCTGCGTCGGTCGCGGTCGAGAACGCCTCTTCGCGAGTGATCACGTTCTGAGTGACAAGCAATGACAACGTGCCCAGCAACTCGCCGGTGCACAGCGCGATGGTGAGCGATTCGTGGCGCGATTTCTCGATTGCGGCGATGAGGCGCGGGGATGTTTCCCAGTGCGCCGCGATGCGCCGCGCCACATGCGGCCCAAGCGCCGCAGTCAGCGCCACACATAGCGTGGGGTTGGGCGCAATCTGCGGAGTGCGCGAGTACACATCCAGCGTCGTGCCGTACACCATCAACGGCCCCAGGGCGCTCAGCAATACGGCGAGCTGCGCCTCAAAACGATCCTGCGGCTGAATCCGCAGAGCGCAGATCTCCGCTACGCATGCGGCCCGCTCGGTACGTTCCCACAGCATGCGCGGAAAGCGCGGAAAATTGCTGCGGGTCGCACGAAAAACCGGCTGCAGCATGGCGTTCGCCACCAGCCCGCGGAGGGCATCGACGCCCAGTACCACGATGGCACGCTGAATAGTTTCAATCGGCGCCGGAGCGATTCGGTACAGACTGGAGTTCGCGAGCCTCAACACATCGCTCGTCAGCACAGGATCGTGGGCCACGATGCGCGAAAGCCGGTCGGTGGCGAACTGCGGATCGTCTACGGCCCGTAGCAACTGCGGCAACAAGGTCGGTCGTCGGGGAAAATTTTTGGGTTCCAGCGCGTCGGCTTGCAGCGCGGCCGAGATCGAATCTCGGATCCGATTATGCGTGGGCTCCAAAAGTTGAGCGTGCGAGGGCGCCGCGAAGGCGAGCTTCCACAGGCGCTCGGTCACGAGCCGGTTCACTCGCTCAATCTGCGCACCATCGATGGGGCCGGCCGAGGTGCCCACACCTTCCGGCGCCGCAAACCGCACCGCACCCGGTGCCGGAGTCGCGGAAACCAGGGCTGGTTTGAGCCGCCGGTTAAGAACCCATACGCCAAGGCCGCTCAGGAGTCCCGCAATCACGATTCCAACGACGACCATTCCTCGACACCTCGTCCCCCCGTATCGGCCGGCCGCCTGCTTTCTTGAAGCAACGGAGCTTGCGTGGGGAGCACGATTTAATAGTGGGGTGGGCGCTCCTGGTCAGTCGCGCGCGCGGCATCCTCGGAGCGCCCATCGTCCAATCGGTCGCGGACAGCCTTCAGCTGAGTCTCCAGCAGCTGAATTTCCTTGTGCTGCCGAAACACCACATCGCTTAGCTCGGCGATTGAGCGTTCGAGGTAGGCAATTTTTGACTGAACCAGCTCCAGGGACTCATCGTGCATGAAGGGCATCGTCTCTAACGCGCGCCGGCGTAAAACAAGTAATCGGCCGAATACGAAACTCGCAACTCCTGGCCGAGCTCGGATTGACTGCAGCTGCTCGGCGCATCACCGCCCACCGTGTTCAGCCGTTGGATCGATTGCACAGCCGTGAATATGCCCTGTCCGGAGGTCGTCTTGGCCGTGAGCAGCAGCCAAGGAATCGCGTTGGGCGCCGGACCGGTGCTGCGCGCGATCACCTCCCCGGTGACCTTGCTGCCATCCAACGCCTCCCACGTAGGTCCGGCATAGTGGGTGCCGATTTTCTTGCCTTTCTTGGAAAACAGGTTCGCTTCAGGCCGCTTGAACGACCACGTGAAGCGATCGGGATCGCCTGCTACGGCCTGGCATTGATAGACCTGTACGCCCGTGGCGTGCAGAGTCTGCGCCAGAGTTTGAGTCCGCGGGACGCTCAAGGCCGCCGGTATGCTCGAGGACTGCGGCGTAGGCGCCACGGCGCATCCAGCCAGCGCGGTATATACGCCCGCGTTGAGAAATGCTTGCAAGTAGCGAATGTTCACGTTGGTAGCCCTCCCTGCGCATCATACTCGCGTAGGAATGTGTTGGCGCATTGCGCTATTCTGCTGCGATCGTGTTGCGAAAACCTCAACGGCGCGTGCTCGCCATCGACGTCGGCGGAAGCCATGTAAAGACCCGGGTATCCGGAAGCCGGGAAATACGCCAGTTCGAATCCGGCCCGAGCATGACGCCGCGCCGAATGGTCACGCGCCTGCTGCGGCTCAACGGCGATCTAAGGTACGACGCCGTGTCGATGGGATACCCCGGGGTGGTTGTCCATGGCAAGATCGTGGCCGAGCCGTTCAACCTTGGCCGCGGCTGGGTTGGATTTGATTTTCACAAGGCTTTTGGCCGCCCGACGAAAGTCATGAATGACGCCGCCATGCAGGCTATCGGCAGCTACACCGGCGGACGCATGCTGTTTTTGGGCCTCGGCACTGGACTTGGATCCGCGCTCATCGTCAACGGCACCGTCGCCCCCATGGAGCTTGCGCACTTGCCGTACAAGAACGGACGCAGCTACGAAGACTACGTCGGCGATCGCGGCAGACACCGTCTGGGCGCCAAGAAATGGCGCCGCGCTGTTGCCGACATCGTTGCGCAATTGAGCAAAGCCTTGGAAGCCGATTACGTGGTAATCGGCGGCGGCAATGCGCGAAAACTGAAGAAGCTGCCGAAGAACGCGCGTCTCGGCAACAACGATTTTGCATTTCTCGGCGGCTTTCGAGTGTGGCGGTCCTCATCGCCGCATTGAGGCAGCCGATCGCTCAGTCAAGGTCACTTGACGCGGCGCATCTCGAATCCAATGCGCGGAAAGTGCACAACCACCTTTCCCGCTCGCGGGTCCTCGCGCGCGATCGCGATCTGATCCTTGCCGGCGGAGTACAGCGCCCCCTCGATGGGATCAACCCCAGTGTCGGTGGCCGCCACCATGACTGGCTCCCCGATCTCGATGCCGTGGGTATCGACCCGGGCCCCCGAAGAGGCCTCCGCGGCGGCATTGCGGGCGATCGCGATTGCGGCGCCGCTGTCGAGCTTATCGTGCGTGCCGTGCCCCAGGGCACTCATTCTCCCCCGCCACGCATCGAGGAGGCGAAAGGATTCGAGAATTTTCGCCATGGGCCCGCCGCGCAGCACAAACCACAGATTGTGGTAAATCGAGAAGTCCGCAATGCTCGGCGCCGCTGCGAAGAAAAAGGCTTGCTCGCCGAGCGCCTCCTCCAGACGCTCCAGATACAAGGTGAAAGCAGCCGTCGCTTCCGCGGCCCGCATGCGCGGCGAATTCGCACGAAATACGTTGCGGTCCTCGCCGAAGGCTTTGACGGTTTCAGGCGGAACGCCGCTGAACATGTGCGCAAGGCCGGCGGGCTGCATGGTGTAGGGAATCATTGTCCAAAAAAGCGTGGAGTCGGCCCACTGTGCGAGGATGCGGGAGGCGCCGGCTAAGCCGGCGGGATAAAGCGTCGGCCGCGGCGCCAACGCCTCGATGACATCGGCGATCAGCGACGTATCGCAGTAAATGTCGGCGCCGATCTGCAATATCGGGGTCTTACGATAGCCGCCGGTCAGCGCGACGACATCGGGCTTGGGCATCATGTTGGGGATGATCACCGAGGACCAATGCAGTCCCTTGAACCCCATGATCAGCCGGATCTTCTCGGCAAATGGCGAGTTCGGGTAGTGATGCAGGATGAGCTGTTTCATGCGGGGCTTATAGGCTTACCAATTGTTTGCCGAAGTTTTGCCCCTTGAGCATTCCGATAAAGGCGGCGGGCGCCGCCGCGAGACCTGAGGCGATAGTCTCGCGATATTTCACTCTCCCCGCGGCAACATGCCCGGCCAGTGCCGCCAAGCCTTCGGGCCATAGATTCAAATGGTCGGACACGATAAAGCCCTGCATTTTGAAGCGCGCCACCAGGAACATGCCGGGATTCATGATCGCGCTCTTCGGCACTTGGCCGGGCACCGTGTTGTAATCCGCAATGAGACCGCAGATGGCAACGCGAGCAAACGGGTTGAGCAGCGACATCACGGCGTTCAACACATCGCCGCCGACATTCTCGAAGTGCGCGTCCACCCCCTTGGGTGCCGCCGCGCCGATCAGGGCCGCCAAGGACTTGGCGTCCGCGGCAGTCTTGTAGTCGATGCATGCATCAAAGCCGAGTTCCTCGGTCACGTAGCGGCATTTCTCGGCGCCGCCTGCGATTCCCACCACGCGGACGCCGGCGATGCGCGCCAACTGCCCGACCACGCTGCCCACGGCACCGGCCGCGGCACTGACGACTACTGTCTCCCCCGCTTTGGGTTCCATGATTTTATTGAGCCCGTACCAGGCGGTCATCCCGGTCATCCCGACCGCACCCAGGTAGGCCGAGAGGGGAATTTGTCGAGCATCGATCTTTGCGATGCCTTGGGCGCCGGCGACACCATATTCGGCCCAACCCAGCATGCCGCGCACCGTATCGCCCACGGCAAAATGAGTGTCTCGAGACTCGACGACGACGCCGACCGTCGCCCCACCCATCGTCTCGTTGAGTTTTTGCGGCATGGCATAGGATTTTGCGTCGTTCATTCGTCCGCGCATGTACGGATCGAGCGACAGGAATTGATTGCGCACCCGCACTTCGCCTTCCGCGAGGGCAGGCATGGGAGCGCTTTCCAGGCGGAAGTTCTCCTCGCTGACCCAGCCGTGGGGACGGGATGCCAGCACGATGCGGCGATAGGTGTCAGGCATCGACTTTCTCCAGATCCGGCCCTTCAGGATCGGCAGATACTGCGGCCTTTTTACGATATTTGAACGTTCCCATGGCCTTGGCGATCAGCCGATCATCGGTATCGCGTACCTCGCCATCGCAAAAGGACATGGTGGCGCTGCGGTGGAATGCGTGCGCCGAGACGATCAAGCGCGACCCGGCCTTGGCAGGCTGCAGAAAGCTGGTTTTCATCTCCACCGTGACGCCACCGCCGGCCTCCGCGTCGAGCGAACGTCCGGCCACCGCCATCGCCACATCGAGCAGCGACATGATCACGCCGCCGTGCGCCACGGACCAGCTGTTCAGGTGCCAAGGGGCAAGATTGAGGGCCAGAACCGACCGGCCGTCTTCACCGCTGATGAATTCGACGCCAAGCTCCTGAATAAACGGGACAGTGATTCGAAATGCGGTGGCTTGAGGCACACGAAACCGTACCTTGCGTCGGTATTGCTGTCAATGAATCGGCCGATTGCTCGCGCGGCCGCGGATGCTGGCACAATGCTGCGAATCATGCCTGCCGGTGCTGCCGCTGTTCTACGACTCGCCGCCACATTGTTGGCAGCGATGCTCGTGGTGTTCCCTGCGGCCTGGGTGGTGCTTGCGCTGTGGTTTCAAGCACTCGGCGGCCAAGCGCTGAAATCCTTGGCGATTGCCCTATGGCTCGCATTCAGCGTGGGCGTGCTGATCGCGCTGTGGCACGGACGCATCGTTCTCGGCCTGTTGGCATTTGCGGCGGTATTTGCGGCTGTTTTGTTTTGGTGGCGGCAAATTCCGCCGACAAACGACCGCCTCTGGTCGGACGATGTGGCGCAGATGACCACGGGCGTGATCGACGGCAACCGGGTTACGCTGCACAACGTGCGCAATTTCGATTGGCGCAGCAACAGCGATTACACGCAGCGCTGGGAGACCCGTGTCTACGACCTCGACAAACTGCAGTCGGTCGATATGATCATGTCCTATTGGAGCGGTCCGGCGATTGCGCACATGTTGATATCGTTCGGCTTCGAGGACGGGCAGCAAGTGGCTTTTTCGGTGGAAGTTCGCCGCGACAAGCGCGAGGCCTACTCGGAGATCGGCGGCTTCTTCAAGGAGTTCGAACTCAGCATCGTCGCGGCCGATGAGCGCGATGTGATCGGCGTTCGCACCAATGTGCGCGGTGAGGACGACTATTTGTATCGCATTCGCATGCCGCGTTCGGCGATGCGCTCGCTTTTCCTTGCCTACGTCGGCGAAGCGAACAGCCTGATCGCCGCGCCGCGCTTCTATAACACCATCACCACCAACTGCACGACATTGGTGTATCACATGATGACGCGAATCTTGGGGTATCTGCCGCTGAACTATCGGTTGTTGCTCACAGGGTATTTGCCCGCCTATGTGCACCAGGTCGGCGGACTCGACCAGCGCTACACGCTGCAGGAGCTGCGCACGCTCGGGCGGATTACCGATCGCGCGAAGCAAGCCGGCCGCAGCGACACCTTCTCCGCGGACATCCGTCGCGGCATACCCGTCATCGATCCGGCGAGCCTTCCGGCGAGCCTTCCGGCGAGCACCGACTAGTTCAGCGGCGTAAAACCGTAGTGTTTGAAGGCGATCTCGCCTGCCGGGCCGCGAATGAACATCAAGAACCTGGATGCATCGGACTTGGCAACGCTGGTCAGCGCGATAGGATAGATGATGGCCTTGTGGCTATCGGCAGGAAACACCCCGACGACGCGGACATTTTTATCCACCAGCGCGTCGGTCGCATAGACGATGCCAAGCATCGCCTCACCGCGGTCAACGAACGCGAGCGCGGAGCGCACGCTGTCGGCGCGCACCAGGCGCCCCGACACCTCGTTCCAGACGCCAAGATTGGTCAGAGCCTCCATGGCGTAGCGGCCCACCGGCACCGAATCCGGATCCCCGGTGGCCAGACGGCCCTTGCCCAATGTCATGGCAAGCGGAAAGTGCGGCCCTATTTTTAGAGTGACGCTGCTGTCCGCCGGCGCGATCAACACCAGTTCATTGCCGAGCACATCATGTCGGCTGGCAGGCTGAATCAATCGGCGGGTCTGCAGGTAGTCCATCCATTCCAGATCGGCGGAGAAGAATATATCGGCAGGCGAGCCATTCTCAATTTGCCGGGCCAGCGTGGAACTCGCCGCAAATGAAAATCTGACTGGGATGGAGGAGTCCTTGGTAAACGCATCGCCCAGCTCCTGCAGCACGTTGGTGAGCGATGCCGCGGCAAACACGGTGATCTCGGAACTGCCCGCGTCCGCGGCAAAGACCGGAGGCGCAAAAATCAATGAGGTCAGCAGTGCCCATCGGCATAGTTTCCTTGTGTGCATGCGACTCCTTGCAATGCTAGTTGTGCGCCAGCACAGGTTGCCCGCTGTACAGTTCCGGGAATGTGCGCTTGAAATTTTGCACCTTCGGAATGTCGTAAATTGCGATGTAGGGCTGAGTGGGGTTATGAATCAGGTAATCCTGGTGATAGTCCTCGGCCGGATAAAATCCCTTGAGCGGATCGACCCGGGTGACGATCGGCCGCGAAAAGGCATGGGCTTGCTCCAACTGATCGATGTAGGCCTGCGCGATGCGTTTCTGAGTGTCGTCGGCATAGAAAATGGCGGAGCGGTACTGGGTGCCGACATCCGGACCCTGCCGATTGAGCTGCGTGGGATCGTGCACCACCGAAAAGGCGATTTGCAGTATCTGGCCGTAGGAAATGGCCGCCGGATCGAAAGTTATTTTCACCGATTCGGCATGGCCGGTTCCGCCCCCGCTCACGGTCTCATATTGGGCCGTGGATTTCTCTCCGCCCGCGTATCCCGCAACCACCTTCTGCACACCCCGCACGTGTTCGAAGACGCCCTGTACACCCCAGAAGCAGCCTCCGGCCAGTACCGCGGTTTGCGCAGGCCCGGCGGATTTTGGATTGTCGAGAACCGGCGGGGCGATAATCACCACGGCTTCGGCGCCCAGCAACGGCGATTGCCACAACAAGATACCCAACGCTCCGGCGCCTAGCAGTGCTGCGAGACGCATCGGGGATCTTAGATTTTTTCGAATTGACATGGGTTCTCCTAACGCTTATGCGCGCGCCAAAAAATGTAATGCCACGGAATTCATGCAGTAGCGCAGCCCCGTCGGCTTGGGTCCGTCATCGAACACATGGCCCAAGTGAGCGTCGCAGCGCCGGCAGGAGATCGCATCGCGCTGCATCCCCAGACTATTATCGTTGCTCTTGACGATATTCAGCGCGGAGATCGGCTGCCAAAAGCTCGGCCACCCGGTGCCCGAATCGAACTTCGTTCTCGAGTCATACAGCGCCGTATCGCAGCAGATGCACAGGTAGATCCCCGCCGCGTGATTTTTATCATACGCACCGGTGAATGCGATCTCCGTTCCCTCCTGGCGCGCGACGCGATACGCCAGTGCAGAGAGCTGCGCGCGCCACTCGGCATCGCTCTTGACGATTTTCGGCAGGCGCACCACGCCTTCGCTGACCCCGGCCGCGGAGAATTTTTCGATGGACACATCCTGGCTGATCATGGGTCCGGATAGGGTCGCGGCCGCGGCCTTGCGCACCAAAGGCGCAACGCATAGGGCGGTTAAACCTGCCGCAAAAAAACGCCGACTGATGAGTTCACTCATACTTATCGCCCTCAACCAAATGTAAATGAATAGGCCTGAACACCGGGATCCAAAAATTCAATCGAAAACACATGTTCCCCGACTTC
Source organism: uncultured Gammaproteobacteria bacterium (assembly GCA_963756845.1). Lineage (GTDB taxonomy): Bacteria > Pseudomonadota > Gammaproteobacteria > Steroidobacterales > Steroidobacteraceae > Bog-1198. Next base: position 286,711 of record CAVWPD010000001.1, read on the forward strand.
GCCGGATTGACGAATCAGCTGGTACAGCCGCTGGCTGTCAATGACGCCGGCGCCCTGCGAGTCCGTATCTGCGCCGTGATTGGTCTGGGGTGGCGCCCCATCCAGCGTGACCCGGAAGCGCACCGGCTTGCCATCCTGGCTCGGCCCCAACACCAGGTGCAGATCGCGAGCATAGAACCGAAAAACGATCTTCCCAGGCGCCGAGGCCAGCACCGCTTTCTCCGGGTCTACATTCCATGACCCGGCCAATGCCCATTGATTCAATTTGAATGCCGCGGGCGCCGTATACAGGTGCGACTTGTCTTGCACGAAGCCGCCCGGCGAGGCGAAATTATCAGCGCGGCGATATCCCACATAGGTCTCGGGAGACTGGTCATGCGCCTCATCCGGGGGCGCCTGAACGCCGCCGGCCTTCGCAGCGCCGGTACCGGCCGGCGGCAGGCCGGTATTTCCCGCCTCGGTCAGCAAGGTGCGGATGATTTGTTCCGATTCATCGTAGTTACCCTCGCCGAAGTGATGAGCGCGGATCCGCCCGGTCGCGTCGATGAAGTAATGCGCCGGCCAATATTGATTGTTGAACGCCTGCCAAATGGCATAGTCGTTATCGAGGGCCACAGGATAGGTAATTTTCAAGTCGGCAACCGCACGGCGCACGTTGCTCGGATCTTTTTCGAAGGCAAATTCCGGAGCGTGAACGCCGATCACGACCAATCCATGGTCCTTGTACTTCTCGTACCAGGCTTTCACATACGGCAGCGCCCGCAGGCAGTTGATGCAGGAGTATGTCCAGAAATCGACCATCACCACCTTGCCGCGCAAGGCCTCGGGCGTGAGAGGCGCAGAATTCAGCCACAGAGTCGCGCCCGCGAACGAGGGAATTTCTCCTTCCACCGGAAGATCGCCCGCAGGCTTTGCGCCGGACATCATCATCGCGTGGCCATCCGCCTTGGAGTTGCTCATCGCCATGGTCGAATTGCTCATGGCCATCGTCATGCTGCCGCCCGGCGCGGCGGCGGCGCCTGGATCGATCTTCTCGATCAGCGATTGCTCCAGACTATTTGTTCCGTTCAGCGACAACCGCGTCAGAACGCTCGAGTCCCATCCCAATACGATGGCCGCTACAGCCACCAGCACCGCAACACCCAAGGCCCTGCGCAGCCACTCTCCGGCGCCCAGCGATTTCTTGAGGAACGCGAACACCCGTCCACCGGCAAGCAGCGCGACGGCTAAGGAGGTAGCCGCGCCCGCGGCATAGGCGAACAACAGCAATGTGGTGCGGGTGTTTGGTCCGGAAATGGCGGCGCCGGTCAGAATGAGTCCCAGAATGGGGCCTGCGCACGGCGCCCACAACAGGCCCGTGGCCACGCCGAGCAGCGCAGAATTCACGATGCCAAGTCTGCCCGAAGCAGCCGCCGTCGGTTGCGCCAAGCGATTTCCTAGCGCAACAAATGGCCGCGCCAACCAATCGGCCAAGCGCGGCGACAACAGCGTTGCAGCGAATGCGGTCAGCAGCACGAGGGCGAAGATGCGTCCGTATTGATTGACCCTGACGGCCCAGGAACCGCCGACGGCCGCCAGGGTGGCGATCCCGGCAAACGTAACCGCCATGCCGAGCAGCATGGGCAGCCCGTTGCTTAAAAATTTCTGCTCCGAGCGAGCGAATACGAAGGGCAGCACGGGCAGAATGCACGGACTCAAAATGGTCAGCACGCCGCCCAAATACACCAGAATGACGATGGTCATGATCTTTTGATCTTACTCCTCCCGCATATGACCGGCGACCGGCCCATTACATTGCAAGCAGGGCCGCGGCGCCGCCAGGGAACTTTTCATGTTCCGCAAAACGTTTGCAGCACGCGTTCCGCGGGTTGCGGCGCACGGGTGTAGGAATCGAAATCCGCTTGTTCCAGGTACGGCTGTGACAGCACCGTCGATAGCTCTTCAAAGGGTGCAAAGTCGGCTCGCTCGACCGCCGCCTGGATGACCTTCTCGATGCGATGGTTGCGCGGTATGTACGCAGGATTGACCTGCCGCATCGCCGCCGCGCGCTGCGCGGGCAATGCGCCTTCCAGACTTGATCGCAAACGCCAATGCTGTGCCCATGCATCGTAGTCGCCGGCATTGGCGAATAGTGACCGCACGCGCGCATCGTCTTGCGGGTCCTGGGCCGCGTCGCACAGGGCCCGGAGCGTCAGGGTGAAATCTGCCTGATTGCGCTGCATCGCCCCAAGAAGTTCTTCTATCAGCGCCGCATCGCCCTCCTCGCGCAGCGCAAGTCCTAGCTTGCTGCGCCAGCCATCAAGCCAAGCCGACGAGAAGCGCGTCGCGAATGCCGATATCACTTCTCCGGCCAGCTCCGCGGCACGCTGCACATTGGGATCGATCAGCGGCAGCAAGGTTTCCGCAAAGCGCGCAAGATTCCACGCACCGGCATGCGGCTGATTGCCGTAGGCGTAGCGGCCGTTGTGGTCGATCGAACTGAACACCGCTGCAACATCGAAAGCATCCATGAAGGCGCAGGGCCCGAAGTCGATACTCTCGCCGGACACGGCCATGTTGTCGGTATTCATCACGCCATGGATGAAACCTACGTGCATCCAGCGGGCGATGAGCGAGGCCTGGCGCGAGGTCACTGCCGAGAGCAGCGCAAGGTAAGGATTCGGCTCGTGCGCAGCCTGAGGGTAGTGGCGCTCAATGACATAGTCGGCGAGTAGTCGGGTAGCCGCTGCGTCACCACGGGCGGCGAAGAACTCGAATGTGCCGACGCGAACGTGGCTCGCGGCAACCCGGGTCAATATTGCGCCGGGCAACAGTTGCTCGCGCCGCACGGTCTCGCCGCTAGTGACCGCCGCAAGCGAGCGGGTGGTGGGGATACCCAGCGCGTGCATGGCTTCGCTGACAAGATATTCGCGCAACACAGGACCCAGCGCGGCGCGTCCATCTCCGCCGCGCGAGTAGGGCGTACGTCCGCTGCCCTTCAGTTGAATATCGCGCCGCCCACCAGCTTCGGTATGCGTTTCCCCCAGCAGAATTGCCCGGCCATCGCCCAGCTGCGGCACGAAGTGCCCAAATTGATGGCCCGCGTAGGCCATGGCAATGGGCGCGGCGCCGGGCGGTAGAATGTTGCCGGAGAAGAATTCCGCGCCGCTGCCGGCCTCGAGCGCCGCCAAATCCAGTCCCAGCTCCTCCGCCAGCGCCCCGTTCCACTTAATGAGATGCGGCCTGGCCACCGGCGTGGGCGACAGCCGCGAATAAAAACGTTCCGGCAAATTGAGGTAGCTGCTAGGCGGTATTGCTAGACTGCGCCCGCTCACACGCGATGATCCCGATAAGCTGTCCTTCACAGCAGCTCATGCTATCAGGTATCCGTTACAACGCGCCCGCCACGGCGTTACGCCCAGCGTTGGCCGCAATGGCCGCTTGGTGTGTCAAGGATTGCCGCTGCGGCGCGGGCACACGTACCCTCATCAGCCGCGAGTACAGTTTCAGATAGTTTTGCGCCATATGGTGGGCCGTAAATCGGCGGTCGAATTCTGCCCTGACCCGATCGCGATCCAACTGGTGAATGTTGCGCAAACTCGCCGCGGCCTCGCTCTCGGTGTTGACGATAAAGCCGGTGAGCCCGTGCTGCAGAACTTCCGGAACCGACCCATTGTTGAAGGCGACTACGGGTGTGCCGCACGCCATGGCCTCGATCATCACCAGCCCGAATGGTTCGCGCCACGCGATGGGAAACAAGAGAGCGGCGGCATGGCCCAGAAAATCGCTCTTTTGATGTTCCCCGATCTCACCGATGAATTCCACGTCCGCATTCGCCAGCAAGGGCTCAATCTTGGTCTTGAAATATTCCTCGTCCGCCTTGTCGACCTTGGCCGCAATTTTCAGCGGCATGCCGGCTTGAGCGGCGATGCGAATGGCCGCATCCGGCGCCTTCTCGGGCGAAATGCGCCCCAGGAACGCAAGATAGTCGCCCCCTGGGCCCCGCTTGAGGAGCCTCTGCGGCAAACCATGATGAATAGTCGCCACGTAGTTCGCCTGCGGCAGAGGCTGTCGCTGCGCGTCGGATATCGAGACCACCGGCATCTCATGGTAAAGCGTATACAAGGGCGGCAGCTCCGGCAGATCCAGGCGGCCGTGCAGCGTCGTGACCGATGGCACGCCGAGCAGGCGCAGTATCGGGTACGCAAAATAGTCCAAGTGACAATGAATGACGTCGAATTCGCGCGCGCGGCGCGCAACTGTTTCCAGCTGCATGAACATGGGCGCGAAATGATCATGCACGGTGGGGTCGAGGCGTAGCGCACGCGGCCAGATGGGCGCCAGTTTCGCGCGCGTTTGACTATCGCCAGAGGCAAACAGCGTCACTTCGTGTCCGAGTTCAACCAATGCGTCTGTCAGATAAGCGACGACACGCTCGGTACCGCCGTACAGCTTGGGAGGCACTGCCTCGATGAGCGGCGCAACCTGAGCTATTTTCATCAGCAACTCTCCCCTCAGCGAATAAAACGAAGCACTATGTGATTCATTTAAATCCATTTAATCCCAATGCGATAGATTGCATTGGGCAGGTATCGGCATCAGACGACTCTTACGCAAGGACCGAAAAGACGTGAACTCATCGGAAGCTACAGACACGCGCCAGCCTACGGACGGCACGGAGCAGGCGCCGGCAACGCAATTCAGCATTGCGGCCAGCGCAAGCCTGCAGGGGCGGCGCACCCGTACGCTGAAACAGGGCGACACCTTCGGCGTTTTCGATTATCGGGGCGACATCGGCGTCGAGAGCGGCAGCTCCGAAGGCCTGTACAACCGCGACACACGCATTCTGTCGCAGTTCACGCTGCTGCTCGAAGAGGAGCGTCCGCTGCTTCTCAGCTCCGTGATTCAAGACGACAACACACTGTTCAGCGCCGATCTGACCAATCCGGACCTCATGACCGGCGAGCAGATCGCGTTCCGGCGCGAACAGATCCATCTGCAGAGGCTAAAATTCCTCTGGAACGGCGCTTGCTATGAACGCCTGCTGGTGCGCAACTTCGGCGACCGCCCCTTACACGTGCGCGTCGCAATATCCTTTCGCGCAGATTTTGCCGACTTATTCGAGGTTCGCGGAGAGCGTCGCGCGGTTCGGGGAGCGGCATGGTCTGCGCGCAGCAGCGATCACAAGGTCGTCCTGCATTACTTAGGGCTCGACAAAATCGAACGCCGTACCAGCATCGAATTCAGCCCGCCGCCTCACGATCTGAGCACGGGGCGCGCAGCTTTCGACGTTGCATTGAAGCCGCACCAGGTGAAGCGCATTTTTATCAGAGTCGGACTGCCCGAAGCGGACGATGCGCTTTGGGGTGGGCGGCTTTTTTACAGGCATATGCGCGCCGCGAGGCAGGCATTGCGCGATTCCAGCGGGCGCGCCGCGAGCATCGACAGCACGAATACACTGTTCAATGAAGTGGCGCGCCGCGCGGTGTCCGATCTTTACATGCTGGTCACAGACACGCCGCTGGGCCCGTACCCCTACGCCGGAACGCCCTGGTTCAGCACGCCGTTCGGTCGCGACGGCATCATTACGGCGCTCATGACACTGTGGGCCGATCCCAGCATCGCAAAGGGCGTGTTGAAATTTCTTGCCGCGACTCAGGCCACGGCCGTAGAACCCGAGAGGGATGCTGAGCCGGGCAAAATTCTCCATGAGATGCGTCATGGCGAGATGGCCAATTTGCGCGAGGTTCCCTTCGGGCGATACTACGGCAGCGTCGATGCGACTCCGCTATTCGTGCTGCTGCTCGGCGAGTATTTCTCGCGCTCCGGCGACATCGATACCGTCAAAGAACTGTGGCCCCATGCGCTCGCGGCGCTGAACTGGATCGACACCTATGGTGACCGCGATGGTGATGGCTTCGTCGAGTACTACCGACAGACCCGGGAGGGTCTTTCGAATCAAGGCTGGAAGGACTCACAGGATGCAGTGTTTCACCGCGACGGTCAGTACGCGACAGGACCCATCGCGCTTTGCGAGGTCCAAGCTTACGTCTATGGGGCGAAGCGGCACGCATCCAAACTGGCTGCCGCTTTGGGCCTGCATGAGCAGGCTGCCCAACTGCTCTCACAGGCAGAAGCGTTGCGGGTGGCATTCGAGGAGAAATTCTGGTGCGAGGAGCTGTCGGTGTACGCCTTGGCGCTCGATGGCGCCAAGCAACCGTGCCGCGTGGTGTCATCCAACTCTGGCCAAGTACTGCTGACGGGAATCGCTGATCCCGCGCGCGCCGCCAGGGTAGCGCAAACCATGCTCGGCCCGAGCTGTTTTAGCGGCTGGGGAATACGCACGCTGGGCCTCTCGGAGCCCCACTACAATCCGATGTCCTATCACAATGGTTCGGTTTGGCCGCACGACAATGGACTGATCGCGTTGGGGCTCGCGCGCTACGGTCATAAACAGGCGACCGCGCAAATCTTCAATGCCATGTTCGACGCGGCCACCTACATGGATTTGCGCCGCTTGCCGGAATTGTTCTGCGGTTTCTCTCGTCGCGAGCACAACGCGCCGACTTTATATCCTGTGGCCTGCTCGCCCCAGGCTTGGGCAGCAGCCGCGGTGTTAGCGCTGCTTCAAGCTTCATTGGGATTGGAATTGACCCAGGCCAGCAACGAGATCTCTTTTTATCGTCCCGCTCTGCCGGATTTTCTTGACCGGCTGCATCTGCGCAATTTGCGTCTGAACAAAGGATCTGCGGACGTGTTGTTGCAGCGCCACGGCCAGGATGTGGCGGTCACTCAGACCCGGCGCGACGGCGAGATATCCGTGATCGTGCGCTATTGACCGCGCAGGCTGGCGGGCGCCTGGCCTGTCGGAATTCACTGACAGAGAAATGGGTCATGGCAATTGCTTGATGCGACTTTGGTCTCGTTGCAGTCGCTCGCGCGGCTCCTGATAATTTGCTTGTTGATGCACGGGAGCAACGTCGATGCCTTACTTTCGCGAGCGTGATCTATCCATTCACTACTTGGAACGTGGGCGGGGTGAGCCCTTACTGCTGATCCATGGACTGGGATGCAGCGGGGCCGATTGGGCCTTTCAAGTGACCGCCCTCGAGACGCGTTTTCGCATCATCGTGCCGGACCTGCCCGGCAGCGGCCACAGCTTGCCGCCGCACGATCAATACACTATTGCTGGATTTGCCGTTGCCCTGTGGAAGCTGATGGATCATCTGGGAATATCAAAGCCCAATATCGTCGGCTTTTCGATGGGCGGTGCCGTCGCGCTCGAAATGGCGACGCTGCGTCCGGCCTGCGTACCACGCATGGGGCTCATCAATAGCCTCGCCACTTACAGGCCCAATGACTGGCGCAAATTCCTCGAGACGCACGTGTCGGCGACCCTGGTGCGTTTGCTGGGCATGCCGCGCGCGGCCTGCATGGTGGCGGCGCGGCTGTTTCCGGAACCCTGGCAGCGGGCAATGCGTGAACATACGGCGCGGATGATGGGCGCGGTGTCCGCCAACTCCTACCTGGGCGCCGGGTTGGCCCTGGCTCGCTGGGCGGCGGTGGATCGACTGGAACGATTACGCAGCCGAATCTTGCTGATTGCCGCCGAGAACGACTATACGCCGCTCGCCGAAAAGCGTGAATTGGCGAAAAAACTCAATGCCGACTTGGTGGTCGTACGCGGCTCGCGGCATGGCACACCCTTTGATTCAGTCGAAGTCACCAATGCCAGCCTGCTTGCGCTGCTGACCGATCAACCGCTGCCGCCCCAGACCAAATGGGTGCGCGACACGCCCTCGCGCGCACAGGCGCTGTCCTTATCCGGCAGCATCGCTGAGGAACACGCGCTGAGTCCCTTACTGCTGGACTAGTTTCCATCACTTCCAGGGCAGGCGCTCCAGATCAAGATTGCCGCCGCTCAAAATAATGCCGATGTGTGTGGGAGCACTTGCGGCCGCAGCAGCGGGAGCACCTGCCGTTGAGGTTACCAGCCGCTTTTCAGTGATCGCCGCATACGCAACCGCACCCGAAGGCTCCACGATGATCTTCATCACTTCCCAGATCAGACGCATGGCTTGCACGATGGAATCCTCGCGCACGGTGACGATGTCATCGACCAGTCTGATGATTTCGGCAAAGGGCTTCTCGCCAAGCGATGTCTTCAGACCGTCAGCGATGGTTCTCGGCTGATCGACCGGGATGAGGTAGCCCGCTTTGAGTGATCGGGTTGCATCATCGGCGCCGGCCGGCTCGACGCCGATCACGCGAATACCGGGTTTCAGATGCTTCGCGGCCACGGCGATGCCGCTCAGCTGACCTCCGCCTCCCACCGGACAGAGAATCACATCAAGATGCGGGGCATCTTCCAACAGCTCGATTGCGGTGGTTCCCTGTCCTGCCATGACCCGTAGATCGTTGTAAGGATGAATGAAGACGGCCCCCGTCCGCTCCATGACCTCGCGGGCCATCGCCTCCCGCGCGGCCAGCGTCGCTTCGCACAGAACAATATCGCCGCCGTAGCGGCGCACAGCGGCCTGCTTGGCTTGCGGCGCATCCTTGGGCATCACGATATAGGCGGGTATTCCGCGTAGGGTCGCCGCTCGCGCCAACGCCGCAGCATGATTTCCCGAGGAGTGGGTAACGACGCCGCGCGCCGCCTCCTCGTCGGACAGCAGGAACACGGCATTGGCGGCGCCGCGCGCCTTGAAGGCCCCGACTTTCTGCAGGTTCTCGCATTTGAAATACAGATGGCTGCCCGCCAGGGAATCCAGCACTTCGCTGGTCATGACCGGAGTACGGTGAATTTTGTCGCGAATCCGCTGGTGTGCCTCGCGAATCGATTCGAAGGTCAGTACGGCGGAGCCTGGCTGCGCGTTGGTTGTGGGCATAAGCTCTGTGCTAAAAGTACTCGATGAAATCTCGGCTCGCTTGGTTCGTCCTCCTGGCCATGATCGCCGGGCCGCTGTGCGGAATACTGCTGCACCGCCTGCTCGGCCTCGGCGCCGCGGCCGATACAGCCGCGGCCGACCTCTCGGTTGTCACGACCAGCTTCATACGCTTGATCAAGATGATCATAGCGCCTTTGGTGTTCTGTACGCTCACCGTCGGCGTGGCCCGAATGGAGGGCGCCGCCTCGATAGCCCGGGTGGGCGCCAAAACATTGGGATGGTTCGTGTTCGCCACCCTGGTCTCCATGACCATCGGCGTGGTGACGGTGCAGCTTTTCAAGCCGGGTCTTGGCCTCAACGCCCCGGCTTCCGCCGCCGCCCTACCCGCAGCAGCGTTGAACGGCAAGGATATTCTCGATCACATCATTCCGACCTCCATCGTCCAGGCCATGGCCGGCAACGAAATTCTGCAAATAGTGATTTTCTCCATCCTGTTCGGCGCGGCGGCCTCGAGCCTTGGCCCCAGGGTGAAACCGCTGATCGACTTGATCGAGCAAATTGCGGCCGTGATATTAAGAATGACCGGCTACCTCATGGCACTGGCGCCGATCGCCATATTTGCCGCGCTGGCCGCCACGGTGCTGAGCCAAGGGGCCGGAGTCCTCCTTGTGTATGCGAAATTCATCGGCAGCTTCTATCTTGCCCTGTTGCTGCTCTGGGCTTTTCTCGTGCTGTCGGTGCACCTGAGCGTCGGGCGCCGTGTTTGGCAATTGCTGCAGGATATTCGCACCCCCCTCCTGCTCGCCTTTTCAACAGCGAGCTCTGAGGCGGCGTATCCGCAAACTCTGGAGCGCCTGGAGGCCTTCGGGGTAAGCACGCGCATCGCATCATTCGTGCTGCCGCTCGGATATTCGTTCAACCTCTGCGGCTCCGCGATGTATTGCGCCTTCGGCGTGCTGTTCATCGCCCAGATCTATCGGATTGAGTTCAGCGTCCACCAACAAATCATGATGCTGTTGATTCTGATGGTCACGAGCAAGGGGATCGCAGGCGTGCCGCGCGCGGCCCTCATGGTGATTGCCTCCTCATTGGGCTATTTCGGTTTGCCCGAGCAGGGGCTGGTGTTCGTGGTAGCCGTCGATCATCTGCTCGACATGGGGCGCACCGCGACCAACGTCATTGGCAACGCGGTCGCCTCCACTCTGGTCGCCCAATGGGAAGGGGAGCTGCGGGCGGCAATGCCGCTGCGTTAGGCGCGGCCGGTACTGAATACTGCCAACATATCTTCGTCTTCTTCCTTCGGCGTCCCGGCATTGTTGCGCAGCAGCTCCAAGCATTCATCCGCCGGCATCGGCCGCGCGAACAAAAATCCCTGCCCTATGGTACAGCCGAGCTTTCGCAAAATCTCCGCCTGCTGATAGGCCTCTACGCCTTCGGCGATCACTTGAATGTGCAAATGCCGGGCTATCGCGATGATTGCGCTCACGATGGCAAGATCGCTCGAATCGGTCACCAAATCACGCACGAAACTGCGATCTATCTTCAGGGCGTCTACCCGCCAATTCTTCAGGTAGCTCAAGCTGGAATAGCCGGTGCCGAAATCGTCGATGGCGATCTTGATGCCGACATCGCGCAGGCGCGCGATGGTGTCCTGGCGATTCTCGCCCCCCACCGCGCGCGAATCAAACATGGCACGCTCGGTCATCTCCAACTGCAGCATGTCGGCGCGCAGATTGTGCGTCTTCAACAGTGTCGCAATTGTCGACTGCAGCTCGCCCCGCTGCAGCTGGGCGGGTGCGACATTCAGCGACATCGGCACCAGCGAAACGCCGGCCTTGCGCCATGCGTTCATGGTTTGCAGCGTTCGATGCAGCACAAAGTTGCCCATCGGCACGATCAAGCCGGTTTCTTCGGCCACTGGAATGAATTGATCGGCCGGAATCATGCCGTGCACCGGATGCGACCAGCGCATCAGCGCCTCGAGGCCGACGATCTTGCGCGTCAGCAAATTCACGAACGGCTGATAGTGCACGTCCAGCTGCTTCAAGCGCAGTGCCTCGCGCAAACTTGCCTCCACGGCCACTCGGTGCTTGAGTTTGCGGTTCATCGCATGGCTGAACATCTGCACATTGTTGCGGCCGCGATCCTTGGCCTGGTACATGGCCGTATCCGAGTGCTTGAGCAGCTCGATCATGTTGGCGCCGTCACGCGGATACAGGCTGACGCCCACGCTGCCGGTGGTCTGCAGCGGGTGCTCATCGATGATGATCGGCTGATTCAATGTCTCGATGATGCGGCCGGCCCCCATCGTCACTTCGTCGTAGGACTTGACGTTGCGGAACACCACCACGAATTCGTCGCCGCCCATGCGAATGACCACGTCGGTGTCGCGCACGCAGGCTCGCAAGCGCTTGGCTACTTCCTGCAGCAGCTTGTCGCCGGTCTCGTGGCCGCGCGTGTCGTTGATATGCTTGAATCGATCCAGGTCCAGAAACACCACGCCCATCATGGTGCTGGCCGCCTTCGCCTCTTCGATGGCATCCGGCAAGAAGGCCGTCAGGTAATGCCGGTTGGGCAGCCCGGTCAATTGATCGTGATGCGCCATGCGATCGAGTCGCTGTTGATTCTCGATCAGCTGCTGCTCGGCCTTTCTGCGCAGCGAGACATCATGCGTCACGTACGCGAAGACGTCGCGGCCATCGACATCGAGTGCATTGCAGCGTACCTCGGTATCGAAGAATGAGCCATTCTTACAGCGCTGCTGCATGTTCAGCGCCATGTGCGAATTCGGGTCCGCAAGCCGCGCCAGGACATTTTCCGGCGACGCCTCGCCATCGGTGAAAATATCGGACAGCGTCAACGCACGTGCCTCTTCGTCCGTATAGCCCAAACGGCCGAGGAAAGCCGGGTTGGTGTACAGCACTTGATAAGTAGTGGCATCGACGATGACGATGCCATCGTTGGCCTGATCGATGAGGGCCTTGTAACGCGCGTCGACGGAACGCTGGTGCCGAAAATAACCTCGCAGCGCGAGCATCACGGCCACGAGAATGCCGGTGAGCGCCAGCACGGCGGCCACCAGGTAGGGCATCGCGCCGCCGCCGGCGGCCGACGGCGAGGACGCGACACCGGCGGGCGCCACCCGCGTCAGTCGGAATACACGTACCGGCCGCCCGCCGGCGTCGCGTATCACGGCGTATCCGGTAGCCGCATCGTGCGAGAGGTGCGTGGTGACGCTCAATGACTCGCTCGGCCGCGCCGAGTCCCCTGCCGCTGCTGCCGCGGGAATGAGGGACGGATCCGGCTCTGGTATCGGCTCCATGTTCAACGATTCGCTCACCGAGCGGGCCAGCCGCGCGATCACGGCCGGGGACATTGCGCGCGTCACCACCACCCAGCCGAGGATTGCGGATTGTGAGCCGCGCGCCGTGATGGCTCGAGCCACGACCCATCGATCGTCGGCAAAGCGGATGAATTGCGGTGCGCGGCCGCCGGCGTCGAGTGAGTCGATGACGCGCATCAACCCGGGGTCCGGCGGCTGCTCGTTGAGCTGCCCCTTGTCGATCGTGACGCTGAAGCGCAAGGCGTGCGATGCCGTGAGTACGAGCAGCGCGTCGATGCCGCGCCGGGACATATCGGCCAGCTCCAAACGATCCGCCGAGGTATCGGGATTATCCGCCACGAGACCTGCGACGGCGTTCGACGCCGCCAATTCGCGCGCCCGATCGCCGAGGCCATTGGATTCCGCTGTCAGTTCATGCGCCAACTGCGTCAGCTGCAGGCCCATGTTTTCATGTTCCAGTGCCGCGGCACGCTGATGCCAGGCTCGTAGGTTCAAGGTCATCAAAATGAATAGAATCAGGAGCGGCAGTCCGCAGACGGCCAACAGCATGGGGCGGCGGCGCCATGCTGCCAAGTTCCATATGCGCTGGGTCATTTGCATACGCGGCTAGGGCGTGAGTAGCGTTGCGAGGACCGGCGGTTATTCGACATAATTATGCGGTGCATTAGGTACTTATCCACAAAGTATCGGTGAATCTGCCGGGCGTAACCGATATCAGCCGCACAGTCCTTTGTAGGACAGGTCTGCCGGCTGTGAAACAATACGTGGGATGCATCACATGACGGCACCGCCGTGAGCGATCGACACCCTGCGGTACGCGCTGAAACTCCGGCATCGTCTCGGCGTGCCGATGTTCGTCTCGACACCAGTCTGGAACTGCTGCTGGAGCGCGCACCTGAGGCCCATGGCGCCCAAGTTTTGGCCACCGTCGTCGCCACGTCCGGTTCGACCTACCGCAAACCCGGGGCGCGAATGCTGATCATGGGCGACGGAAGCTACGTGGGCCTGCTCAGCGGCGGCTGCCTAGAGTCCGACCTGCAGATCCATGCGCAACAGGTCATGCAAAGCGGCGTGTCGCGGGCAGTCGAATACGATATGCGCGGGCCGGACGATATCTTGTTCGGCATCGGCGCCGGCTGCGAAGGGGCCATGCGGGTTTTGCTGGAACCGGCGGGCCCTGGCAGTCCCGCGGCGGCCGCCCTTGTGGCGGCGGGCCGGGTTGTGCACGCCGGCGGCGCAGCGTCACTGGTGCTGGTGCACGAATCCTCGGAATTGGAGTTAGGCACCTACCTCGCGCAGGCGCCGTTGCCGCCGGTGTTGCTCGAGGCCGCTCGTCAATCGCTTGAGGAAGCGATGTCGCGTCGCGCAGAATGGGGACTCGCCGGCCAGCGCACTCGCGCATTCATTCAATTTCTGGCACCGCCGCCGCACCTATTGATTTGCGGCGCGGGTCCGGACGCGCAGTGCGTCGCGAGCACCGCGCGCCGCTTGGGATGGCGGGTTTCGGTGATCGATCATCGACCGGCCTACGCGCTGGCAGCACGCTTCCCCGGCGCCGAGGTGCGGCTTGCCGCAGCGAATTCACTGCGGGCGCACATCGACCTGGCACATTGCCACGCGGCCGTGGTCATGAGTCATCACTTGGCCTCCGACGAAGCCTATTTGCGGGAACTGGCGGAAGCCGGCAGTCCCGGGTATGTGGGCTTGCTCGGGCCTGAGGCGCGTCGCAGCCGCATTGCCAAGCAACTGGGGGCTGTCGCGGAGAAGCTTCGATTTCGTATTCGCGGACCCGTGGGCATCGACATCGGTGCAACGACACCGGAGGCGATTGCGCTTGCAATCATCAGCCAGATTCACGCTTGGCTTGCCGGCCGCACCGGCACTGAGGCAACCTCGCTGTAGCTACGGTAGAATCGCCGCCCATGAATGCGAGGCGGAGAATGAAGGCTGCGATGCTGATCGCGGCATTGAACTTGAGCGCACTCGCGGCCTCAGCGGCGCCGGCGGCGGCCGATTGGCGCGTCACGGTACGCGAGTTTGCCGCTCAACACTTCAAGAATCCTGCCTGGGGCTACTCGCATTGCGAGCGCGACTATGCACTGGCCAAAGAGTTGGCGGCCGCTGATCACATCGCTGTGGACGATGACGTGCTGTTCGCCGCCGCGTATTTGCATGACATTGCGGCATTCGCGCCCTGGGAGGATACCAAGGCGGACCACTCGGATGTCGGCGCCCGCGTCGTCGATACGATTCTGAAAGGCACCGGTTTTCCCATGGCAAAGATCGACGCGCTGCGAGGCGCCATTCGCACCCACATGTACTATCGAGATCCGCAGGGACCCGAGGCACTGTACCTACACGACGCCGACGCCCTGGACTGGCTGGGTGCCATCGGCGTCGCGCGCATCATGGCCCTGGTCGACCCGAACGGCGGCAGTCCCAACTCGGCGAGAGCCGTGGCGATGCTGGTGGACAACCTCAATAAGGTTCCATCGCGCGTTCTCTCGCCCGCGGGCCGCGCAATGGTTCCGGAGCGTAAAGCCGAGCTGGAAAAATTCCTCGTTGATCTGCGCCGCGAGACCGATGACCTTCGCACGTTGTAGCGCGGGCGTCGCCTAGTCAGGCGGACTGTGGATCGGATCGATCCAATAGACTTCTTCGAACCTTTCTGCGGCATCGATATTCAAGTTGACGACTACGGACTCATTGTCGCTGCGCACCAGCACGCATTCCAGCGGCGCATCGCTCAAGGCATTGATCTCCTGATGCGGCACGTAGGGAGGAACGAAAATGAAATCGCCGGCCTCCGCGGTAGCGATGTATTCGAGGCGCTCGCCCCAACGCATGCGCGCGGCTCCCTTCACCACGTAAATGACGCTCTCCAGCGCGCCATGGTGATGCGCCCCGGTTTTTGCGTTGGGCTGGATGATTACCGTGCCGGCCCACAGCTTCTGCGAGCCGACACGGGCGAAATTCACCGCTGCCGCCCGCAGCATTCCCGGCGTCTGCGCCGTGTTGCTGTCCAACCGGTCGCTTTTGATGACCCGTACACCCTCGCTGCGCCAGTCCTTTTCTCGCTTCAAGTAATTGCCCCAAGCGGTTATAAGTAGCCTTGCGGTAGGTACACCCTGCGATAAGAATAACCGAATCTCATGACATCAAACATCGAAAATTCGCGGCTGCGGTGGCTTCGGGGCCTGCCCTTATGGACCCTGCTCGTCCCTCTTTTTGCCTGGGGCGTTTTTATCGCCGCGGAGTTTGGACTCGCGACCGGCGCTGTGTTCGTGGTGCTCGATGCTCTGGGTGTCGCCGGCGCGGTGTTCGCCGCCGTCCACCATGCCGAAATGGTGGCACACCGCATCGGCGAGCCCTACGGCACATTGGTGCTGGCGCTGGCCGTCACGCTCATCGAAGTCGCCCTCATTGTGGCGCTGATGATCTCCGCAGGCACTTCGGCGTCCGGCCTGGCGCGCGACACGGTATTTGCAGCGGTCATGATCATTGTGACAGGCATTGTCGGCTTGTGCCTGCTCGTCGGCGCAGTCAAGCATAGCGAGCAAACCTTCAGCTTGGACGGCGTCAGCGCGGCGCTAGCGGCCCTCGCCACCATCGTCATCATGACGCTGGTGTTTCCGAACTACACGACCAGCGTGCCGGGCCCGTACTATTCGCCCAGCCAACTGATCCTGATCGCCGTCGTATCGCTGGTAATTTACGGCGCATTCATTTTTACTCAGACGATCGGGCACCGGCATTATTTCCTTTGGGACGATGTTCCCGACGAGCCGACGCAGCGTAGCGGGCTTGCGCAGCACGGCCGGCCGCCAGGGAACGCGGCGACGGCACTGAGCTCGATACTGCTGCTGGCCTGCCTGGCAGCCGTGGTGCTGCTTGCGAAAAAACTGGCGCCCACCCTGGAAGCCGTCGTCGTCCGTCTGGGCGCGCCCAATGCCGTGGTTGGCGTGATCATTGCCACCATCGTATTGCTGCCGGAGGGTCTCGCCGCCCTGCGCGCGGCCCGAGCGAATCGATTGCAAACCAGCCTCAATCTTGCACTGGGTTCTGCGCTCGCCAGCATCGGATTGACCATCCCTGCGGTAAGCCTCCTGTCGATCATCATGCACTCCCAGTTGGCACTGGGCATCGACATCAAATCCACCGTACTGCTGATTCTGTCGCTGTTCGTCAGCGCCGTGGCCCTGCGAACAGGGCGCACTACCATCCTCAACGGCATCGTGCTGCTGGTGATTTTCGCCGTCTATTTATTCACTACCGTGGTGCCCTGAGACTGGAATGCCGGCGAAAGGTCGGTAAGATGCAGAATAGCCACCCTGGGGGATCCATGAAGTATTTTCTGTCGGCGTGTTTGGTTCTCGCGATGAGCTTGAGCACCGCAACCGCCTGGGCGGACAGCCAGAAGCTGCGCATAATCACCTGGGCCGATTACATCCCCGCGGATTTGATCGCCGCGTTCAAGAAGGAAACCGGCATCGATGCGGAAGTGACGCTGTCGAACAATGAAGAAATGATCTCGAAACTTCGTGCCACGGGGGGCGCCGGCTACGACCTTGCGCAACCGTCTCAAGACCGGATCGCAGCCGCACAGCGCGACTTCGGCATCTACAAGCCCCTCGATCTTGGCAAAGTGAAGCTCGATCAGTTCCAACCCGAGTTTCTCGAGATCGTGCGCAAGAACACCACCGTCGACGGTCAGGTGTATGGGCTTCCCTATCTGTGGGGAACGGACGGACTGGTCGTGAACACCAAGCGCACCAAGATCTCCGACTATCCGGATTTGTGCAGGGCGGATTTGAAAGGGAAAACCGCCGTGCGCTTGCGGCGTCCGACGTTGATGGCATTTGCATTTGCCGCCGGCAAGGATCCCTTCGCGCTCTACGGCGATCCGAAGGCCTATGCCGCGCTCATGGATCAGGTGGGCGCCGCATTGATTGCGTGCAAGCCGATTCTGAAATTTTTCTACGACAACAAGGATCAACTGCTGAATGGTTTTCGATCCGGGGAAATCGTCGCTGCCATGATGTGGGACACCGGCGGCTGGACGCTCAATCGCGAAAATCCGGATATCCAGTTCGTCGTGCCACGTTCAGGAGCGCTGGGCTGGCTCGACACCTTCGTGCTGCCGGCGCGAGGGAAAAACGATGCCGCGGCTTATGCTTGGATCAATTTCGTGATGCGCCCCGAAAATGCAGCCCGGGTGATTAAGTCAGTTGGCAGCTTCTCCGCCGCCAAAAACACGGCCTCGTTGGTGGATCCGCGCCTCAAGGCTCAGTATGCCGCTACTTTCCCCAATAACGATTTGAAAGGCATCCACTGGTATCCGGCGATCCCCTCGGGGTTGGAGCAATTGGAGGGGCGCGTACTCGACCGCGTCAAGGCCGCGAATTGAGCACGCCGGATTTGGCCGCCGACGCGGTCGTGAAGCGTTTTGCGGATCATGTGGCCGTGGACACGTTGTCGTTTTCCGTGCAGCGCGGCAGCTTCTTTTCGATCTTGGGGCCATCGGGATGCGGCAAGACGACTCTACTGCGGATGATTGCCGGGTTCATCGCGCCGGACGCGGGTGATATCGCCATCGGCGGCAAGAGCATGCGCGGCGTGGCGCCGAATCGAAGGCCGGTCAATATGGTCTTTCAGCAGCTCGCGCTCTTTCCGATGATGTCGGTCGGGGAGAATGTCGCTTTTGGCCTGGCCCGCCGCGGCATGGCGCGTGCGGAAAGGCTGCGGCGAAGCCATGAGATGCTCGATCGCGTGGGTCTTTCGGGCGCCTCCTCGAAGCGCGTGGACGAGCTGTCCGGAGGCCAGCGCCAACGCGTGGCCATCGCGCGCAGCCTGGTTCTGGAGCCGACGCTGTTGCTGCTCGATGAACCTTTGGGCGCGCTGGACCTGAAGCTTCGCGAGCACATGAAAATCGAACTGAAGCAATTGCAGGCCGCTTTCGGCACGACCTTCGTCTATATCACGCACGATCAGTCCGAGGCGCTGGTGTTGTCCGATCATGTGGGCGTCATGAATCAGGGACGATTCGAGCAACTCGGCACGCCTCAGGATCTGTACTACAGGCCGCAGACGCCATTCGTCGCCGGCTTCGTCGGTGCCAACAATCGCATCGTCGGGCGCGCCACCGAGCGTAACGGCGGCATGACCGAGGTCAGCACCGCGGACGGTTGGTACCTGCGCGCGCTTCAGCATGGCTCGAGCGCGGTGGGGGATGCCGTTGAGGTGTTCGTGCGGCCTGAGATTGCCACGCTCGCGCGCAGCGCGGCGGATTTACCCGCCGATCAACCGGCGCACGCGGGGGAGGTGCAAAGCGTGCTGTTCGATGGAGCCAATTCCGCCGTTTTGTTGCAGGAATCCAAGACCCGGCGCGAGTTCCGCATTGCGCTGCCTCAGACCGGACAGTTTTCCGACTTAAAGCCCCACGAGACCGTCGCATTCAGTTTTGACCCCGCCCGCGCCGTGTGCTTCCCCGCGCGCAGCGGGGCGGCCGGCCAGGATGCTTAAGGTGGCGCCGGGAAGCCGTTGGCATGCTCGTCTGGCACTGGGTTTGCTGCTGGCGCCGGCACTGCTGTGGCTCACCGCACTGGTTATTTTGCCGCACGTTGACTTGGCGATCCTCTCGCTGCGTGAGCGGACCGGGCCGCGGCAGTACGTCGCCAGTTTCGCGCAGTATAAAACCTTCTTCGAGGAACCTCTGTACTGGCACGTATTCGTACGTACCGCGGTGATGTCCGTGATCGCCACATGTCTAACCCTGCTGCTGGCGTTTCCGGTGGCCTGGATCATTGCGAAACTGGCGCGCGGCCGCGCAGGATCGCTGTTGTTCATCGTGTGCCTGATTCCCTTTTGGGTCAGCGAGACGGTGCGCACGCTCGGCTGGATGATTCTGCTGCGCGAGTCCGGTGTTTTGCCCTCGCTGCTCGTGAAATTGGGCCTGGCGCAAGTTCCGCCCGAACTGCTCTATCGCGACGCGACTATTTTGGTGGGCTTGGTCTATACCTCGCTGCTGTTCATGGTAGTGCCGCTGGTGTCGGCGCTGGAGAGTTTGGATAACTCCTTGATCGAGGCGGCCTACGATCTGGGCGCCGGTGGCTTCACCATTCTGCGCAAAATAGTCATACCGCATGCCGCCCCCGGCATCACCGCCGGGTGCATCGTGGTGTTCATGCTGACCTTGGGCAACTATCTCACGCCTACTTTACTCGGCGGCAAGAACTCTCAATGGTTCACCGAGCAGATTTACACCCAGTTCATCACCCGCTTCAATTGGGAGCAGGGAGCGGCCTTCGGTTTTCTGCTGTTGGCACTCTCGTCGGCATTGGTCATCGCCGGATTGCGCATCAGCGGCCAGCAATTTGGCGAAGTGATGCGGCGCACATGATTCCCTCCCTGCCGCGACCTGTCTGGCTGCGTGCGGGCACGGCGGTGTACCTGCTGGCGTTTCTCGCCTTTCTGTTTCTCCCATTGATCGTGGTCGGGGTATTCGCCTTCAACGATGCCCCCTATCCTGCGCCGCCCTGGCGCGGCTTCACCCTCGATTGGTTCTTGGGCAACTCGACAGCCGGTCGAACCGGCTTGTTCGCCGACAGCGAATTGCTGAGCAGCTTGTGGACCAGCTGCGTGGTGGCCATTTGGGTGACGGTGCTGTCGGCATTGCTCGGCACGAGCAATGCATTTTTACTGGAGCGCACCCGCTTTCGCGGTAAACAAACGCTGTCCGTATTGATGCTCGCGCCGCTGGTCATCCCCGGCGTCATTCTGGGGATTTCCATTCTCGCCTTTGCCAGCCGCATCGCGGAATTTGCCGACGACACGTTCGGGCTGGAACTCGATTTCTTGAGGCCGGGGCTGCCGTTGGTGGTGCTCGGACAGTTCTCCTACATCGCCACCATCGCCACCCTCACCATTAGCGCCCGCCTGCGCCGATTCGACACAACGCTCGAAGAGGCCGCATTGAATTTGGGCGCATCCAAGGCGGCGGTATTTCGGACCATCCTGCTGCCGTACCTGCGGCCCGCGCTGTTGGGCTCGGCCGGCATCTCGTTCTTGATGTCGTTTGCGGACTTCAATACCACACTCATGGTAGTTGGCTCAGATTCGCCGTTGACGGTTATGATGTATGGTCGCATGCGCGAAGGAGCCACCCCCGTGTTAAACGCCGTCAGCCTGTTTCTCATGATCGCATCCGCGGTGCTGGCCCTGACACTGCTTCGGCGCAGCGGCGCGCGAGCCGGAGCCGCGGCATGAGCCCGCTGCGAGCCGCGCTGTGCCTGCTGACATTGGCCTACGCCGCCCTATGCCATGCGGCGGAGCCCGTGATCGACAACGAGCGTGTCACCGTCTGGGACACCACGAACGCCCTGCCGCCGGCGCAGCATGACTTCATCGCCATATCATTGGCGCGAAAGGGCACTGCGGTATTCGGCCATCCAGGCGACATACCCGCCAAGGACGGCGAACGTACCGTAGTGATCGAATTGAAAGACCATCCGGTGGCGCCCATCGATAATAAGAGCGGGTTCCCTCTGGCTTTTCCCCGTCCGCATGTGAAGAAGCTGTTGGAGAACTCCCGGGTCGTCGTCTGGAATTATGTGTGGCGCCCGCACGAGCCGACCCCCATGCACTTTCACGACAAAGACGCGCTGGTGGTGTTTGAGGCGAGCGGCGCCTTGCAATCCACCACGCCGGACGGCAAGAGTGTCGTGAACGACTACCAGTTTGGCGACATTCGCTTCAATCGCCGCGACCGGGTCCATTCCGAGTTGCTGCTGCACGGCCGCGCACACGCCGTGATTACCGAGTTGAAATAGCAGCGGGCGAGCCCATGTCGGCTTGAATATTTGATATACCTACCATATAGTAGGTAGGTGACCAACGTTGCCCCGAATTCGACCACGCGCCAGCACATCGTGCGCATCGCAAGGAACCTGATCCAAACACGTTCTTACCTGGGTTTCAGCTTCCAGGATATTGCAGACCAGGTCGGCATTCGCAAGCCCAGTTTGTATCACCACTTCGCCTCCAAGGAAGCGCTCGGTGTGGAAGTGCTGCGCGAGGCGACCCAAGCCTTCCATGAGTGGGCCGCAGGCACGCCACCCGCGCCGCAACGCAAGCTGTCGGCTTACTTCCACATGTATCGCAACGGGCTGCAGGCCGGCCGCGGCGTCTGTCCGGCCGGTGCGTTGGCACCCGGCTGGGATTGTCTGGATCCGCCGCTGCGCGCTGCCGTGTGCGCGTTGCGGGATGCGCAGATTGTGTGGTTGACCGGCGTGCTGGGCGCCTTGCAATCGCGCAACCGCCATTCGGCCGGCGATTGCGCCGCCTTCGTATTTGCCGCCTGCCAGGGCGCGCTATTGTCGGCGCGCATGACCGGGGCGGCCGAGGATTTCGACGCAGCCATCGCGCAGGTGCGCAGCGCGCTGGCGGTGCCGAACACTTTACATTCCATGCCGACTTCGAGGAGACATTCATGAAAGCTCTAATCGCCGCGTACGCGCGCTCACCCCAACAATTTGCGCGCAAGGGCGCATTCGCTCAACTTCGCCCCGACTCCCTCGCGGCACAGGTCGTCACCGGCCTCCTCGAGCGCACGCGGCTCGACCCGGCGCTGCTCGAGGATGTCATCCTGGGCTGCGCCTATCCTGAAGGACCGCAGGGATCCAATCTCGCGCGCATCGTGGCACTGCTCGCGGGTCTGCCGCAGGAGGTCGGCGGCATGACGGTCAACCGATTCTGCGGCTCGTCGATGTCCGCCATTCAAATCGCGGCCGCGCAGATCGAGGCCGGCATCGGCGAGGCCTACCTGTGTGTGGGTGTGGAGTCGATGAGCATGGTTCCGCAGGGAGGCTTCAATAAGTCCCCGAGTCCCGAGCTGCTGGCCCGCCAGTCGGACGCCTATATCAGCATGGGGCAGACCGCCGAAAATGTCGCGCGGCGCTTCAGCGTTTCGCGCCACGATCAGGAAGCCTTGGCGGTCGACTCTCACCGCAAGGCGGCACAGGCGCGCAATGAGGGCCGCTTGCGCGATGAAATCGTGCCGATCCGCCTCGAGTCCGGCGAATTGATCAGCGAGGACGGCTGTATCCGCCCAGGCACGTCTCTCGAGGCGCTGGCGGGTCTGAAGCCGGCCTTCGCCGCCGATGGCGTGGTAACGGCCGGCACCTCCTCGCCGCTGACCGACGGCGCCTCCGTAGTGCTGGTCACCAGCGAAGAATTTGCCGCGCGCCATGCTTTACAACCCCTGGCGCGAGTCGTCGCGGTCGCCACGGCGGGATGTGATCCGGCCGTGATGGGTCTCGGCCCGATTCCCGCGACACGAAAAGCTATGGCACGCGCGGGCCTGGGTGTTGCTGCACTCGATGTGATCGAAATCAACGAAGCGTTCGCCTCGCAGGCACTTGCCTGCGTGCGCGAGTTGGGCCTCGACCCTGCCAAAATCAACCTGGATGGCGGCGGCATGGCGCTCGGTCATCCGTTAGGAGCAACCGGCGCGCGCATTACCGGCAAGGCGGCTGCGCTGCTGGCTCGCAACAAGGGCCGCTATGCCCTCGCGACTCAATGCATCGGCGGCGGCCAAGGCATTGCCACGGTCATGGCGGCTCTGTGAGCGTGATTTACAGCGTGCAATCGAGAGTGATGCTGACCGGGCAGTGATCGCTGCCCATGACGGTGGGGTGGATTTCGGCGCTCTTCACGTCGCCGCGCAGCTGCGCCGACACCAGCACGTAGTCAATTCTCCATCCGATGTTGCGCGCGCGTGAATTGGCGAAGTGGCTCCACCAGGAATAGTGGCCGTTGCCCTGCGTGAACAGCCGAAAGGTGTCCACAAATCCCGCATCGATAAACGCCTGGAAACCCGCCCGTTCCTCGTCAGTGAATCCCTTTTTACCGCGATTGGGTTTCGGGTTGGCCAGGTCAAGCTCGGTGTGCGCGACATTGAGATCGCCGCAAAAAATCACCGGTTTGGTTTTCTCCAATTGTTTGCAATAGGCGAGAAAGGCCGGATCCCATTGTTTGAAGCGCAGCGCAAGCCGGCTCAAATCATCTTTGGCATTGGGCGTGTAGACGGTCACCACATAGAACTTCGGGTACTCCGCCGTAACGACACGGCCTTCCTCGGCGCTATCGCGTTTCAGCTCGTCGGCGAAACTGAAGCGGCGCGCGAATTCGCTCGGATAGCCGTTGATGACGTTCAGCGGCTCGTGGCGGGAAAAAATCGCCGTGCCGGAGTAGCCCTTCTTCACCGCCGAGTTCCAATACTCCCGGTAGTTCGGCAGCTCAATTTCCACTTGTCCGCGTTCCGCTTTGGTCTCTTGCAGACAAAGAATGTCGGGTTTGTAGGCGTCGAGAAAGGATAGAAACAGGCCCTTCTTGTGAACGGCGCGAATGCCGTTCACGTTCCAGGAATAGATCTTCATGGCCGGTCTCTCACGCCTCGATGATAGCGCTTATCGATGCGCCGTTGTCGCGGCATTCGGTGGCGGAATGTCCCAACCGGCGCCCAGCGCCTTGTAGACCGCGATCAGCGATGTCGCGGCATCGGTGCGGCTTTGAGAGAGCAGCAGCTCCGCGCTCAAAGCCGTACGCTCGGCATCGAGTACTTCGAGGAAGTCGATGAGGCCGCCTTCGAAGCGCTTGTTCGCCAAATCAGCCGCTTTGTCGCTGGCCGCGGCGGCGATACGCAAAGCCTCGCGCCGGGTTTGCGAATGACCGTAATTGATGAGCGCGCCTTCAGTGTCTTCGAGCGCTCCCAGCACCGCGCTTTCATAGGCGCCGAGCGCCGCATCCGTTTGATCCTTGGCGGAACTGATTCGCGCGCGCACGCGGCCGAGGTCGAAGGCTGCCCAAGTGATGCCGGGTCCCACGCTGAAGAATCGCGCTTCGCTCTGCCCGAAGTCGCCAAAGGTCGGCGCCGAGTAGCCCACCTCGCCGAGCAGAGTCACTTTGGGGAACAGATCGCCCACCGCCACGCCGACTCGGGCCGTCGCGGCCGCCAGCCGCCGCTCCGCCACCCGGACGTCGGGTCTTCTCCTCAGCAATTGCTCCGGCGTACCGATGGCGTTGATGCGCGGTAATTCCGGCAGTGCCGCTTGGGCGGAGAGAAGCTCATCAAGCGCGGTGGGCTGCTTGCCCGTCAGCACGCTCAATCGATAACGCGTCGTGGCAATGGAGGCCTGCAGGGTGGGAATCGATGACAGCGTGGTCTGCCATTGCGCCTCGGCGCGCGAGGTATCCAATTGATTCCCCCTGCCCGCTTCGAGCCGAGTGCGAGTGAGTTTCAGAGTATTGAATTGGTTGTCCGCGTTGCGCTGTGTGAGTGCCAATTGGTCCTGGAGTCCGCGCAGGATGAAGTAGTTGCGGCCCACCTCGGCGATCACGCTGACGCGCGCATCCTGCAAAGTGGCCGCACTGGCGCCGACATCTCCCTGCGCCGCTTCGACGTTGCGCCGTACGCGGCCGAACAGATCCAACTCCCACAGCCCGTCGAAGCCCGCCTGCGCAGTATCGAATCGGCGCTGATTCTGATCGTAGCCCGGCAACTCCTGCTGCGAATCCATGTTGTGCGTGTAACCGCCGGCGAAGGTAACCGTGGGATACAAGTCAAAGCCCGCCAATCTTTTCGCCGCCCTGGCGGCCTGCAGATTCGCCGCGGCAATGCTCAAATCCTTGTTGTGCGCGAGGGCATCCTGGATCAAACCCGTCAACAGCGGATCCTCGAATCCCACCCAGTAGTGTTCGACCGCATCGCTCCCGACGAAGCCGGGTTCCCCTGCGTTTGCAAACTGCGCGTCCACCGGCGTGTTGGGACGATGGTAATCGGGCCCGACGGCGCAGGCCGCAAGCAGCGCGCCGGCCGCCGCGGCCGCGCACGCCGCCCGCGAAGCGGCGCACAACCGATTGATCGCGGGGCTACGCACTGGGAGACTCGATGTGTCGTTGCTTGCGCCGCGCCAACCAAGTCTCGATGGTCACGAAGAACACCGGCGTCAGAAATAATCCAAACGATGTGACGCCGAGCATTCCGGAGAACACGGCCACGCCGATAGCCTGGCGCATTTCGCTGCCGGCGCCGCTGGCGATCACCAGCGGAATCACGCCCATGATGAAGGCGAATGATGTCATGAGGATGGGGCGCAGGCGCAGTCGGCAGGCCTCGATGGCCGCGTCCACAGGCGTCAAACCGTGCTCGACGCGCTCGCGCGCGAATTCGACGATCAGAATGGCGTTCTTGCAAGCAAGCCCCACCAGCACGATGAAGCCGATCTGCGTCAGCACATTGTTGTCCGATCCTTTCAGCCACACCCCCGCCATCGCAGACAGCAAGCACATCGGCACGATGAGAATCACCGCGAGCGGCAGCGCCCAACTCTCGTACTGCGCCGATAGGATCAGGAACACCAGCATCACGCAGATGGGAAACACCAGCAGCGCGGTATTGCCGGCGGTCTTTTGCTGAAACGTCAAATCGGTCCATTCGTAGCCAAAGCCGTTCGGCAGCACCTCGCGCAGCACCCGCTCCATGGCCGCCGTCGCCTGGCCGGAGGAGACGCCGGGAGCGCCCTGGCTGTTGATATCAGACGCCAGGTACACGTTGTAATGCGACACCCGGTCCGGCCCCGCCTCGAAACGAATGTCCGCCACCGCTCCCATGGGCACCATGTCGCCATTTAGATTGCGCATCTTCAAGTTCGCGATATCTTCGGGCTGATTGCGAAACTGCGGCTCGGCCTGGGCGTAGACCCGATAGGTGCGCCCAAACCGGTTGAAGTCATTCACGTACACCGACCCCAAGTATGTTTGCAGCGTGTCGAACACCGAGGACAGCGGCACCGATTGGCGCTTTGCCTTGACCCGGTCCACGTCCGCGAACAGCTGCGGCACGCTGTTCTGAAAGGTCGTGTACGTGGCATAGGGATTCAGTTCGCGTTGCTGCCGCGCCTTGTTCAGCACCTCGCCGGTGACCCGCGCCAGCTCATCGTAGCCATGCGCGGCGCGGTCCTGCAGAAACAGCTTGAAGCCACCCGTATTGCCCAGGCCCTGCACGGGGGGCGGCGGCACGGCGAATATGACGGCATCTTGAATGGCACCGAATTTTGCATTGAGCGCCTGCGCGATGGCGCCGGCCGATAAATTCTTGCTCTTGCGTTCATCGAAGGGCTTCAGGGGAAAGAACAGCACGGCGGCATTGCTCAAGTTGACGAAGCCCTGCACCGAAAGGCCGGAAAACCCGATGACATGATCGACACCGGGCGTCTCTTTGGCCAGGGCGGAGACTTGCCGCACCACTTTTTCCGTGCGATCCAGCGAGGCTGCATCGGGCAGTTGCACGATGCCGATCAGGTACTGCTTATCCTGCGCGGGAATGAAGCCGCCCGGCACCACCCGAAAGATCCCCCAGGTGCCGATGAGCAGGCAGGCGAATACGCCGAGCACTGCCCCTCGCATCGCGGTAAGCCGCCGCACTCCCTGGCCATAGCGCTCCGAGCCGCGCTCGAAGCCGCGATTGAATAGGCGAAAAAAGCCGCCCAGAACTTTGTTGATGCCCCTCTGGAACAGGTCCGGCGGCGCATTCCGGGGTTTGAGCAGCAGCGCCGCCAGCGCCGGCGATAACGTCAGGGAATTGAACGTCGAGATCACGGTGCTCGCCGCAATGGTGATGCCGAACTGCCGGTAGAACTGGCCGGTGAGGCCGGAGACGAAGGCCACGGGAACGAACACGGCGCACAGCACCAGTGCGATAGAGATGATCGGCCGGGTCACCTCGCCCATGGCGGCATGCGCGGCCGCGTGCGGATTCAAGCCTTGTTCGATCTTGCGCTCGATATTCTCCACCACCACGATGGCATCATCGACAACAATGCCCGTCGCCAGCACCAGCCCGAAAAGGGTCAGCGAATTGATGGTGAAACCCGCCAGCAGCAACGCGGCAAGCGTACCGATGATGGCCACGGGTACCGCCACCAAGGGGATGACGCTGGCGCGCCAAGTCTGCAGAAATACGACCACGACCAGCACCACGAGTAGTACTGCCTCGAACAAGGTGTGCACCACCGACTCGATGGAACTGCGCACGAACACGGTGGGGTCGTAGTCGATTTCGTAGCTCACCCCCTGCGGAAAATCCTTCGCCAACTGCTTCATCGTCGCGCGCACCGCGTCGGAGAGCTGCAGGGCATTCGCGCCCGGCAGCTGGAACACCGGAATGGCCACGGCCGGACCCCCGTCCAACATGCTGCGCAGCGCATAGTTGTCCGGCCCCAACTCGAGCCGCGCAATATCGCGCAGGTAAGTGGTCTCGCCGTTCGCACCGCTCTTCACGACGATGCTGCCGAACTCTTGCTCGGATTGCAGGCGGCCTTGCGCATTCACGATGTACTCGAACTGAGTCCCGGGAAGCGAGGGCTGGCCGCCGATTTGGCCGGCCGCGACCTGCACATTTTGTTCTCGCACCGCCGCCAATACTTCATCGACGTCCATATTGCGCGCCGCGATCTTGCCGGGATCCAACCACAGCCGCATCGCATAGTCGCCGGAACCAAATACCCGAACATCGCCCATGCCTGGCAGCCGCGCCAGCACGTCCTTGATTTGAATCACCGCATAATTGCGCAGGTACAGGGAATCGTAGCGACCGTCGCCGGACTTCAGGAACACCACCATCGTCAGATCCGGCGAACGTTTCTGCGTCACCAAGCCGATTTGCCTCACCACGTCCGGCAAGCGCGATTCGGCCTGAGCCACGCGGTTCTGGGTCTGCACCTGTGCGATGTCCAGATCGGTGCCCAGTTTGAAGGTGACGGTGATGGAAAATGTGCCGTCGGGCGTCGCCGTGGAATTCGTGTAGATCGCGTTTTCCACGCCATTGATCTGTTGCTCGAGCGGCGTGATGACCGTCTCGGCAATGGTCTTGGGCGAGGCGCCCGGATATTGGCCGCTGACCACCACCGTGGGCGGGACGATCTCCGGATACTCGCTGATCGGCAACTCGGGCATGGCGAGCAGCCCGGCCACCGTGATCAGTATCGCGAGTACGGTGGCAAATATGGGCCGTTCGATGAAGAACGAAGAGATATTCATCGCAGCGGACCCTTAATGCACGGCCTGCGCGTTGTCCGCACCCATGGCCACTGGCTGCGGCGTCACGGTAACCCCCGGATGCACGCGCTGCGCACCGTTTACCACGATCACATCGCCGGGCTTCAGCCCTTCTTTGACGACGCGCAAGCCATCGATGACGCGCCCAAGATTCACCTTGCGGTATTCGATCTGATTGTTGGCCCCCAATAGCAGCACGTATTTCTGACTCTGGTCGGTATTGACCGCCCGATCATCGATCAGGATCGCCGTGTATTCGCCGCTGCCGAGCAATTGAACGCGTGCAAACAAGCCCGGCGTAAACTGTCCGTCCTTGTTCTGCAGAACGGCACGGGCGCGAATGGTGCCGGTCTGCGGATTCAGTTGATTGTCGATGAAATCCACGGTTCCTGCGTGCGGAAACCCCTCCTCGTTGGCGAGGCCTACCTGAACGGGATTGCCAGCATCGCGCGAGCTCGGGCGTTCGCCGCTGCGAGCCATCTGCATGTAGCGCAGATAGCTTTGCTCATCAGCGTCAAAATACAAGTAGATGGGATCCATCGATACCACGGATGAGAGCAGTGTGCCGCCGTTGCTTCCGCCCGTGACCAAGTTGCCGCGGGTAACTTCCGCGCGGCTGACGCGCCCGTCGATCGGGCTGGTGACCTTGGTGAAATTCAGGTTGAGCGAGGCCGACTCGAGCGCGGCCTCCGCGCCGGCCACATTGGCCTCTGCCTGCGCCACCGTGCTCTTGCGTTCGTCCAACTCCTCTTCGGACACCGCGCCGCTGTCCTTCAAACGCTGCACGCGGGTCAGCTCGATGCGTCCCAAGTCCAGTGCGGTCTTGAAACGCTTCACATCGGCAGCGGAACGATCGTATTCGGCCTGGTAGGGCCGCGGGTCGATGACGAACAGCAATGTGCCGCGTTTGACCTGGCTGCCTTCACTGAAGGCAACTTTGTCGATGTACCCCGACACGCGGGGACGTATCTCCACCGTTTCCACCGCCTGCAGGCGGCCCGTGAACTCATCCCAGTCCTTCACCTTTCTCTGAATGACCGTGGCCACGCTCACCTGGGGGGGTGGGGGCGCCGATTGGGCGCCGCCGCCTGCCCCGCCGCAGCCGCCGAGCAGCAAAGCCGCCCCCATGGTCATCAGGAATAGCGCCAACTTATTGATTCTGATCACTGACTAGCTCCTTCGCACGCGGGCACGCCAAAATCGATCGAGCCCCCGCTCCCCGGGGCTATTTCAGCACATCAACGTTCGCTTCTACATAATCAAAAGGTCTTAGCTTGTCGATTTCCCGGGATGCCGCATACGGTATTGACAATCATTCGCATTCGCGTTCACAATACGCGCATGATAATTTGTGTCTGCAAAGCGGTGTCAGAGAGGCAAATCCGGGCTGCCGTGAAGGGTGGCGCGAATAGCCTCGGGCACCTGACGCGCCAGCTTGGCGTCGGCACCTGCTGCGGCAAGTGCGTGCCGGAAGCCAAGGTGGCGCTGCGTGCGTCTTTGGATGCTTGCGATTCCCAAGGATCCGGCCTGTTCTCGCCCGCCACCGAATTCGCCGTCTGACGGCTTATTGATTCCTCAAGGCGCTTTCGGGCATACAATCCCAGCAAGGCCTCGCGCACGCGCGTTGTCCTTGGAACTCTATACGCAATCCATAAGGGGCTACCGTGCAGGGCGACACGAAGGTATTGGACTTTCTCAACCAAGCGCTGAAGAACGAATTGACCTCGGTCAATCAGTACTTTCTCCACGCTCGCATGCTCGACAACTGGGGCATGAAGCGGCTCGGCAAACTCGAGTACGAGGAATCCATCGATGAAATGAAGCACGCTGATCGCTTGATCAAGCGCATTCTTTTTCTGGACGGACTGCCGAACCTGCAGGATTTGGGCAAACTGTTCATCGGCGAGGACGTTAAGGAGATACTTCAGTGCGATCTACGCAGAGAAATGCAGGCGCACCCTCTGTACACCGCCGCCATCGCTCATTGTGAATCCGTGAAAGATTTCGTCACTCGCGACCTGCTGGTCCATATCCAAAAGAGCGAAGAGGAACACATTGACTTCATCGAAGAGCAGCTCGGACTGATCGACAAGATGGGGTTGCCGAATTACGTGCAAAGCGCCGTCGGGGAAATCGACGAAAGCAATTCTGCCTGAGCGGGCCTTGCGAGCCTATGCGCGCGTGCCGCTGAAAGCGGCGCTCCCCAGCAGATGCCGGGCAACACCGCTGATGCGATTCTCATCAACGGTTGCGGTGAATTTGAAGCTCAGGCGCATCGGCTTGGTGATTCTTGCGCTCCAGCTCAGTTTATTCCCCTCGACTTTGCCATCGCTGATAGCAACGTGATGATCGGCATCGGACAACGAACCGGTCAGCGTCTGGCCCGCCACCGCCAGCTGCAGCACGCCTGACTTCTCGCCCATCGGCGTACTGATCGTAATAAGCCACTTGCCCTGGACCATGCTCGTGTTCATGCGCAGGCCTGCGGCCGGCGGGGACAGGCGCCGCTGCGCGGGCAAATGACACTGGCCTGATGATCGAGCGCCTCGGCTATCCAGGCGATGTTAAGAACCTGCGATGCGGCGCGAATCGCACTGCCGGCTTGGGCCGGAATGGCGCCGTCGCCGCCGCCCCGCCGGCAGGACTCGGCGACGGCCGCAACGATGTCATCGCCGTCGAAACCCTGGGCATCCAGCGCCGGCAGTAGATCCACGCCCACGGACAATACATGGGATTCATCCAGCGCATCGCGGGTAAGGAACGAGTGGCAGCAGTACAGGCGCGCGCGTTTGCCGTCCTGCATGACGGAGATCTGCGATTTCGGCTTGCGCACCGAAGGTGCGTCCGGCGTGTGCAGCAACCGAAATACCGCCCAGCGCGGACACGGGTCGGAGACCAGACTCATGTTGCCCCAGGGCAGAGGAATGCCGTTGCCCCGATAAACCGCGCGCAGATAGCCGGGCGGATAGGCATCGAAGAAATGCCAGTGACGGTACGGCGACACGGCGGTCATGCGGCGCATCACCAGCGCCGGCGTCACGCCTACTTTGTGGCAGGCGGTGACGCTGTGGGCTTCGCGAATCAAGAAACGCCTGAATGGAATTCGCGGACACAGCAGCGCCCCGGCGAAGAAGCTGCATTCAAAATCGCGCCAGGCGTACAGCACATCCTGGGCACCCATGCCGCCGGCCGCGCCGCTCAATTCTATTTCCGCGGGCTGAACCGTGCTGTGCGGCGATATCAGTCCATCGCCGTTGTGCAGGATTTTGTGCCCAATGAAAAACGCCAGTTCGTACTTCAGCCTTTCTTCCTGACCGCGCAAACGTTCATTGATCAATACGGTTCCGGGCGCCTCGAATTGCGATCGCACCAATGCGCCGCTGGGCTTTCGGCCGTCGCCGTCGAACCAGGTGATGTTCAACGCCAGGCGCTTGCAGATCGCCAAGACGGCATCCAGCGTGAGCGGCAGCTGTCGATTGCCGCAATCCTCGGCCGCGCGTTCGATGTCGGGAAAATTATTGTGTCGCGTCTCCTGCCAGACGCGAATCAGCAGCTGCGCGAATTGCCGGCCGGTGGTGCCGGTCTGCGACAGCAGTTCCGGCAGTGCGTTCTGCAGCAACTCATGGGAGAACAGGAAGGCCGGCTCCAAGGGCATGGCCTCCAGACCTCCGCGGAGCCTCGGCGCGGGCGCAGTTTCGACGTCCGTATTCTCGTCCAGAAACCAGCGAGCCTCCTTGCTGAAAATGCCGGCGAGCATGTCGAGCATTTCCGCAGACGGCACGCGCTTACCGGTTTCCACCATGCTGAGATAGGACACCGAGGGGGCGCCGCCCGCGTCGATCTGCACGCAGCGGGCCGACAGTTCATCGAGCGTCAAACCATTGCGCTTGCGCAGCGAGCGCAGCTTGGCACCGAGAAAGTGTCCCTGCCGGATCAGCCCTGCCATAGCCCCTCTGTGAAATTCACATTGTGAAATTTCTAATGTGTAAATCCGTGCTTCAGACACTCTAAGCTTGCAGCATCCCGAGACGCAAGCTCGACAGACGTCCACTTGAAGGAGAATTGACTTGAGCCAACACACGAATGACCGATGGCGGGGCGTGGAACGTCCCTACAGCGAGGCCGATGTGGCCCGGCTGCGCGGTTCCATCACGATCGAGTATTCGCTGGCTCGGCTTGGTGCCGAGAAGTTCTGGCGTTTGCTGCACAGCGAGACGGTCGTGGCGGGCTTGGGCTGCATGACGGGAAACCAGGCCATCCAATCCGTCCAGGCCGGCCTGAAGGCGATTTACTGCTCGGGGTGGCAGGTTGCCGGCGATGCCAATTCGGCCGGCGAGGTTTATCCGGATCAGAGTTTGTACCCGGTGGACTCGGTGCCGAAAATGGTCGACCGCATCAACAATGCGCTGCTGCGCACCGACCAGATTCACCATCTGGAGGGCAATGCGCAAATCGACTGGATGGCTCCCATCATTGCGGACGCGGAGGCCGGATTCGGCGGCAACCTCAACGCCTTCGAGCTGACCAAGGCATTGATCAAAGCGGGCGCCGCCGCGGTGCACTTCGAAGACCAGTTATCGTCGGCCAAGAAATGCGGCCACTTGGGCGGCAAGGTGCTGGTCTCGACTCAAGAAGCCATCAACAAGCTCGTCGCCGCGCGACTAGCGGCCGACGTCATGGGCGTGCCGACCGTTCTCATCGCGCGAACCGATGCCGACGCGGCCGATTTGCTGCTGACGGACAGCGACGTGCGCGACACGCCCTTCTTGACCGGCAAGCGATCATCCGAAGGGTTCTTCTATGTAAAGGCCGGCATCGACCAAGCCATTGCCCGCGGCTTGGCCTACGCGCCCTACTGCGATCTGATCTGGTGCGAAACCTCGCATCCGGACATGGGCGAGGCCCGGGAGTTCGCGGCGGCGATTCACGCCAAGTTTCCCGGCAAATTGCTGGCTTATAACTGCTCGCCCTCCTTCAATTGGGCCACCAAGCTGGACGCGACGTCCATGAAGAAGTGGCGCGAAGATCTGGCGGCTCTCGGTTATCGTTTTCAATTCATTACGCTTGCCGGTTGGCATGCGCTGAACCTGTCGATGTTCGAACTAGCCACGGCCTACAGCGCCGACGGCATGCTGGGCTATTCAAAACTGCAGCAGCGCGAGTTCGCGCAGGAGAAAGCAGGCTATCGAGCCACCAAGCACCAAGCTTTCGTCGGCACCGGCTATTTCGACGCCGTGCAGACCGCCATCAGTGCCAGCAGTTCGACCGTGGCGATGGCGGGCAGCACCGAGACCGAACAATTCACCGCACCCCCGGCGGCGGCGCCGGTGCGTGTCGTGGCGTAAGGTCCGGCGGTGAACGCGGAGTTCGTTGCCGCGCCGGCGTCGGCCGTACCCGCGGTGGCGGACGCGGCGTCCGTTGACACGGCGTCCGTTGACACGGCGTCCGTTGACACGGCGTCCACGATCGCCGAGCACTTTCGCCGGTACAACGAAGAGTTCGGGCGCATCACCCGGCGCGCCGCGAGAAATTTCCTCGCCGAGGATTGGCACGCCGCGCAGCTCGATTCGGTCGAGCGGATCGAGCTGTACGAACAGCGGGTGGCGCGATGCGTGGCCGTGGTCGGCGTCCAGCTGCATGCCCGGCGTGCCGATGCTGCACTCTGGAGCGAAATCAAGTGCACGTATGAAGCGCTCATCGCCCGGCGTCCCGACAGCGATTGCTACAGCACTTTTTTCAACTCCGTCACGCGCGATTTGTTCGGTACGGTGGGCGTCAACCGCGAAGTAGAATTCTGCGCCACCAGCGTCGGCCGCGCTTCCGGCTCGGTGCCGATTCGTGTCTATCGGGTGGGCGGATCGCTGCCCGGCGCAGTACGCGAGATTCTTGCGGACCTGCCCTTCGGCGCCGCGATCGGCGACACCGAATCCACGGTACATCGCATCAGCGCGGAAATCGGCCGATACTTTGCGACCGGGAGGCATAGCGGCGCACCCGAATCCATCGAGTTGATCGAGCCGGTGTTCTATCGCGGCAGGCAAGCACTTGCCGTCGGCCGGTTGATCGGCGACAGCGCCATCACGCCCTTGGTGCTGGCCTTCGCTCACTCGCCGAAGGGTGTGCAGATCGATGCGGTGATGCTGTCGCGTGCCGATGTCGGTTCCCTATTTGGCTACGCGCGCTCGTATTTTCACGTGGACCTGCCGGTGGTCAGCGCAGCCATCACCTTGCTGCGCTCCTTCATGCCCCGCAAGCCTGTGGATGAGCTCTACACGGTACTGGGCCGCGCCAAACAAGGCAAAACCGAGCGTTACTTCGCCCTACAGCGCCACTTGGATAAATCCATCGACAGTTTCGTTCACGCGCCCGGGGAGCGCGGCCTGGTCATGATCGTCTTCACCCTGCCCTCGCACGATTTGGTGTTCAAAGTGATCCGCGATCGCTTCGGCGCGCCGAAAACCACCACCCGCGCGGATGTGATGGAGCGTTATCAATTCGTTTTCCGGCATGACCGAGCCGGCCGGCTGGTCGATGCCCAAGAATTCAAACGGTTGCGGCTGCCGCGCTCGCGCTTCATGCCGGCGCTGGTCGAGGAATTGCTCCGCGAGGCAAGCGAAAGTTGCCGGGTGGAAGGCGATGACCTGATCGTCGAACACTGCTACATCGAACGGCGCTTGAGGCCGCTCAATCTATTCCTGCGCGAAGCAGAGCCCGCCGCGGCCGAATCGGCGATCATCGATTACGGCGACGCCTTGCGCGACCTGGCGGCAAGCAACGTATTTCCGGGGGATCTGCTGTTGAAGAATTTCGGCGTCACCAGCCACGGCCGCGTGATCTTCTATGATTACGATGAGCTGTGCCTGGTCTCCGATTGCGTGTTCCGCGACTTGCCTCGGGCGCGCAACGAAGAGGAGGAAATGAGCGCAGAACCCTGGTTTCACTGCGGACCGCACGATGTATTCCCGGAACAATGGCTGCCGTTTCTGTCGATACCGCCCGCACTGAGCGAGGTATTCATCCGGCGGCACGAATGTTTGCTGACGGCGGACTGGTGGCGTACTCAGGCGGCGCTTGCCCAGCAGGGGCAACCAATCGGTTAGGATCTCGCTGTACGCACAGGAGATCGCACATGTACACAGACGGATTGCTGTCGGGCAAGCGCATTTTGGTGACGGGGGGCGGCACAGGCCTGGGCCGGTCCATGGCAGAGGGGTTCCTCGCCTTGGGTGCGCAGCTCTACATCTGCGGCCGGCGCAAGAACGTCTGCGACCAAACAGCGCACGAACTGATGGCCGCACACGGCGGATCCGTCAAGACTTTCGGCGTCGATATCCGCGATGCCGCCGCCGTTGAGGCCATGGTGGAGGATATTTTTGCCCAGGGCCCGCTCACCGGCCTCGTCAACAATGCGGCCGGCAACTTCATTTCCCCGACCGCGGCACTGTCGACGCGGGGCTTCGACGCGGTGGCCAACATCGTCATGCATGGCACGTTCTACGTCACGCACGCCGTCGGCCGGCGCTGGGTGCAGATGGCGCGCGACGGACAATGGCAAAAAGATGACCCCTACCGCAGCGTGGTGTCGATCATCACCACCTGGGTGCTGAACGGCGGACCCTATGTGGTCCCCTCCGCGATGAGCAAAAGCGCCATTCACGCCATGACCATGTCGCTGGCCACCGAATGGGCCAGGTTCGGGGTGCGGCTCAATGCCATCGGACCGGGAGAGATTCCGACAGAGGGAATGAGCAAGCGCCTGAACCCGGGCGAGGAACCCGGAGCGCGCAGCGCGAAGGTCAATCCCATGGGCCGCGCAGGCCGCATGGAGGAGTTGCAGAATCTCGCCACTTTTCTCATGAGCGACGGCTGTCCCTGGCTCAACGGTCAGTCAATCATGATGGACGGCGGCGCGTATCTTGGCACCGGCGGAAACTTCTATGAAATGCGCAACTGGACCGATCAGCAGTGGCAAGAGGCGCGCACACGCATCGAGGCGCAGAATCAGAAGGATCGAGCACAGCGCTCCGTCTAGAGGCAATCGGACATGAATATCGCTGCGGCAGCGGTACGCTGGCCGATCGTCGCACTAGGTTTTTTCTGCGCACCACTCAGCGCCGCGGATTTCCGCACCCTGGATTTCGGCGGCGCCTGCGCGGCCGTGCAGGAACTCGAGGCGGCGCTTGGCTCAAGGCCGATGGCGGGCGCATCGAATCCGAACGTGCAGGCCTTCAAAGGCCGAGCCTTCGATCGCGACGCGTCGATCGTGTACGTGTGTAAAGACGGCAAGTTGGCCGCCGGAAATTACTTCTTTCCCGGACAGCATTTCGACAGCGCACTGCGAAACCTTCACGACGTCTACGACACTCTTTCCGGCAAGTACGGCGCGCCCTTCATCAATCATTCGCCCTGGCAGGTAGGCCCGAACAAGGACACCACCCTCCTCGCATCCGACCCATCGACCTACAGCATCACGTGGCGCAGTGAGCGCATCGATACCACCATCAGCTTGGTGTCCAATGGCGATGCGCTCGGCGCCGACTGGGAGGTGATGATGGTGCAGAGTCCCGGAACCTTGTAGCCAGCGGCCCTACCACTGGTCCTGCTTGGGTACCTGGTCCGCCAGCAGATAGTAATCTGACTTATCGGCGACGAAGATATGCTGCTGGATGCACAGGCCCGTCGGCGCATCCAGCGTGCCGGCCGTGATGCTCATCGCGTCGCTGTCGATGCGGCGCCAAAACAAATTACTGCCGCACCTTTCGCAGAATCCGCGCTCGGCAGCCTCCGAGGAGCGAAACCATCGTAAAGTCTGCGAATGGGTGAAGGAGATATTTGCCCGTGGGCTGCTCGTCATCGCGGCAAAGTGCCCGCTGGTTCGACGGCATTGTTCGCAGTGGCAGGCAACGATCCCGCGCAGCGCTCCCGCGACGACGTAACGCACGCCGCCGCATAGGCAGCCGCCGAGGTGAGTTTCTGCTTGGGTGTTCACGTGCTCCCTTCAGTCGGCGAATGCCGAATAGACCAAGTCGCGGAACAGCGTGCGGAAGTAATCGCGCTGGCCGGGAGCCTGAATGAGCATGATCGCAAACAGCTGTTCCGCCGGATCGACCCAAAACGTAGTGCCGGCCAAGCCGCCCCAGAAATACTGCCCGACCGAACCCGGTACGTGAGCGATGCCGGCTTGGAGTCGAACGGCGAAGCCGAGCCCGAATCCGTAGCCCGGCAGCAGCAAATCGGGCGCGCCGCTGATGGGACCCAGATGATCCGCCGTCATGAGCTCGATCGTCTTGCGGCTCAGGAATCGTTCGCCATCGAGCGTGCCGCGATTCAGCAGCATTTGCAGGAAGCGCGCATAGTCATATGCCGTCGACACCAAGCCCCCACCGCCTGATTCGAACTGCGGCGCGTCACTGACATTGACCAGCTGCACGGCCGCGCCGCTGTCGGGATC
Source organism: uncultured Gammaproteobacteria bacterium (assembly GCA_963756845.1). Classification (GTDB taxonomy): domain Bacteria; phylum Pseudomonadota; class Gammaproteobacteria; order Steroidobacterales; family Steroidobacteraceae; genus Bog-1198. The sequence continues at coordinate 324,488 of CAVWPD010000001.1, forward strand.
TTTCGCGAATGCCTCGGCCAGCCGCGCGAGCTTGGGGTCCGGCACGTAAAAGGCGGTGTCCGGCATTCCCAGCGGCGAAAAAATACGCTGCTGCAGATAAGCGCCGAGGCTGAGGCCCGACAGTACTTCGACGAGGCGCCCAAGAACGTCGGTGGATCGGCTGTATTCCCACCTCGTGCCCGGTTGATGCAGCAGCGGAATCTTGCTCAGCGAGGTGACCTGGCCCGCATTGGATTGATTGCGGCTGTAAATCTTTGCAGCCATGTACTGCTTGTGCACCGGGCCGCTGCCGCGGAACTCATAGGTAAGACCCGAGGTGTGGCGCAGCAGATCTTGAATGGTGATGGCGCGGGCCGCCGGCACCAGCTCGATTTCTGTGCCGCGTTCCATGGCAATAGTGGGCTCGGCAAATTCCGGCAGGAACTTGGCAATGGGGTCGCTCAGCAGGCAGCGGCCTTCTTCCCACAGCATCATCACAGCCACCGAGACGATGGGTTTGGTCATCGAATAGATGCGAAAAATGCTGTCCTTCGCCATGGGTGCGCCGCCGGCAGGATTGCGCTGGCCGAAACTCTCGAAATAGCCGACTCGACCGCGCCGCGCAACCAGCACCACGGCGCCCGGCACGCGTCCGCGCGCGATTTCGGCCGACAGCACCCCGCCTAAGCGGGTGAGCCCTGCGCTCGACAGGCCGATGTCCTCGGGTGTGGATTCGGGGAGCGGCGATGATGTCATGGAGTTGGATTCCTGGATAGGCGGCTGGTGAGGAGCCATTGTAATTGACCAGGGTGCCGGTTACCTTGCCTCTTCATGAAGCTCTATAACGAAAACAATCCTGCGCCGAACCCCCGGCGCGTGCGCATCTTTCTCGCGGAAAAAGGGATTTCAATCCCTTATGTACACGTGCCGATGCGTCAAGGCGCCCACAAGAGCCCGGAATTCAAGGAAAAGAATTCCCTGGGCCAGGTGCCCGTGCTGGAACTCGACGATGGCTCAACTCTCTCGGAAAGCATTGCCATCTGCCGTTATCTGGAAGAACTGCACCCCGAGCCCGCGCTGTTTGGCGCCGATGCCTGGCAGCGGGCGCAGGTCGAGATGTGGATGCGGCGAATCGAGTTCGTGCTGATGAGCCGGATCGGGGCGGTGTGGGTGAACACCCATCAATTCACCGCGCATCTTGGCACTCAATACAAGGATTATGGCGAGGCGAGCCGCGAGCGCGCCATCAAGGCCATGCACTGGTTGAATGATGAATTGGCGGGTCGCGAATTCATCGCCTCGGACGGCTACTCGATGGCCGATATCGTTGCGCTCACTACCGTCGACTTTGGCATATTCATCGGCATCGAGATGCCCGAGGAGCTTGCGCATCTGCGCGCCTGGCACTCGCGCGTATCGGCGCGGCCCAGCGCAGCAGCATGAAGCTATTGATGCTGGGCGCCGGCGGCGTGGGCGGCTACTTTGGGGGCCGCCTGCTCGAGGGCGGCGCGGATGTGACGTTTTTGGTGCGGCCCAAACGCGCTGCGCAATTGCGCGAGCACGGCCTGAATATTTCCGGGCCGAGCGGCGAGCTGCAGCTGCGCTCAGTGCAGATCTTGGAGACCGGCACCCCGCCCAACGGTGTCTTTGATGCCGTCATCTTGAGCTGCAAAGCCTACGATTTGCAAAGTGCTATCGACTCGGTCCGTTCACATTTGAAGATTAACGCCCTCGTGCTGCCGCTGCTCAACGGCTTGAAGCATCTGGATGTCCTGGATCAGACCTTTGGGGCCGGGAGGGTTTTGGGCGGCCTCGCGCAGGTCTCGACAACGCTGGATTCCCGAGGCGACATCAAGCAACTGACCAGCGCTCAATCACTTATTTACGGAGCGCGAACCGGCGAGCAGGCAGCCTCGATCGACGCGCTGGACAACGCATTGAAACTGGGCCGCTTCGAGGCCCGGCTTAGCCGCAATATCATGCTCGAGATGTGGGAGAAATTTGTCTTGCTCACCTCCTTGGCGAGCATGACCTGCTTGATGCGCGCCAACATCGGCGAGATTTCAGCGACTCAGGGCGGCGCCGCGCTGACCGCACGCATGCTCGAGGATTGCGCAGCGGTAGCTGCAGCGGCGGGCAATACGCCGCGCGCCAATTACATGACCTCCATCAAAGCACTGCTGACGCAAACCGGCTCGCCCTTGGAGGCTTCAATGCGCCGTGACCTGGAATCGGGCCGACCGACCGAGGCGGAGCATATAGTCGGCGATATGCTGCGGCGTGCACAGGCGGCCGGTGTCGACTCCGCGCTGCTGAAATCCGCGTACTGTAGTTTGCAAATCTACGAGCAGCGAAGAACTAGCCAGGCCATAGACCGCCGATAATGACTATGGCGAGCGGCGAGCCGGCACGGTATATTTCGCCCCTCTCATGCGCAGCATCCTTGTTTCCGTAGCCGTCGTCAGCGCCACGCTTAGCGCGGGCATCGCAGCCACGTCCGTGCAGGATCCTTTCCTGTGGCTCGAAGATGCGCACAGCGCGCGAGCCATGGAGTGGGTTGCTGCCGAAAATGCCAAGACCAGTACGGTGCTGGAGAGCGACCCGAGATTTCCGACCCTGTTCGACGATGCCAAGATCATTGCGGAGGCGAAGGACAGAATCCCGGAGCCGCGCCTCATCGGAGGCCGAATTTTCAACTTCTGGCAGGACGCGGATCATGCGCACGGCATTTGGCGCAAGACCAGTTTGCAGGACTATCAAAACACGGCTCCACATTGGGACACCGTTCTGGATTTGGATGCGCTGTCGAAGTCTGAACAGGCCAATTGGTTTTGGAAGGGCGCGGACTGCCAAGAGCCCGAGCAGCAGCGCTGCATGCTCGGTCTGTCCGATGGCGGTGAGGATGCGGTGACCTTGCGCGAGTTTGACCTGCCGACGGCGCGTTTCGTCACGGGCGGATTCGCGCTGCCGAGCGGCAAGCAGGATGCTGCATGGGCCGACGCCAACACGCTGCTGGTGGCACGCGAGTGGAAAGCGGGCGAGCTGACTCGATCGGGATACGCCTTTGTCGTCAAACGCATCAAGCGCGGCCAACCGCTGGACGCAGCCGTCGAGGTGTTCCGCGGATCGGCCGATGACGTCTCCGTGGCGCCATTCACGCTTGCCGACGGCGCGGGGCATCGCGTCGTCATGATTCAACGCGGCGTGTCGATCTTCGAGTCGGATTACTACCTAGTGCGAAACCAGGGTCCGTCGAAATTGGCAATGCCGAGGAACGCAGATTTTTTGGCGCTCATCGAAGGCCGGCTGATCGTCAATCTGCGCGAGGACTGGCAACGCACCAATGAGCCGGCGCTTCCCAAGGGATCGATAGTGTCCCTCGAGCTCTCTGCGGTCAGCGCCGATCCTGGGCATTTGCATCCGGCATTGGTCTATGTGCCGGGGCCCCGCGAGGCCTTCGTCAATGCCGACGCCACTGGCGGACACCTGTTGATCCACACACTCGATAACGTCAACGGACGCGCCTTTTCATACACACCTGAACCGCACAATCTATGGTCGAAGCGGCAGCTCGATCTGCCGGACAATATTGCAGTGAGCTTGGTCGATGCCGATGTGCACAGTGAATTGGCGTTCGTCAAAGTCATGGGCTTCCTGACGCCGCCGCGCCTGATTCTCGCCGACCTGAAAAATGACGCGCTGACAACCGTCAAGACGCTGCCAGCGAAATTCGATGCCTCGCACCAGGTGGTCGAGCAGTTCGAGGCGACTTCCAAGGATGGCACTCGAATTCCCTATTTCATCGTCCATCCCCGCAGCATGAAAATGGACGGCAGCACGCCGACGATTTTGAATGCCTACGGCGGTTTCTTCGCCGCGCAAACGCCAACTTATTCGGCGGAACTTGGCAAGCTGTGGCTGGAGCGTGGCGGCGCCTACGTGCTGGCCAATATTCGCGGCGGCGGTGAATTTGGTCCGGCATGGCACGATGCGGGCCTGAAGACGCACCGCCAGCGCATCTACGATGATTTTGCCGCGGTCGGCGAGGACCTTATCGCCAAGGGCTTCACGAGTTCCCCGCACCTGGGCATCCGCGGCGGCTCCAATGGCGGATTGTTGATGGGGGTGGAGTTCATCCAGCATCCTCAAATGTGGGGCGCGGTGGATATTCAAGTTCCGCTGCTGGATATGTTGCGCTACGAACAGATTGCCGCGGGCAGTTCTTGGGTGGGGGAATACGGCAGCGTCTCGGTTCCCGCGGAACGGGAATTCCTCGCCTCAATTTCGCCCTACAACAACTTGCAAGCCGGCGTTCAGTATCCAGAGGCGCTGATCTGGTCGACCACCAAGGATGATCGAGTCGGCCCGCAACATGCTCGTAAATTCGCGGCGAAGCTCGCGGCCTTGGGTGTGCCCTATCTGTACTACGAGGTGATCGAGGGCGGGCATGCCTCCGGCGCAACTCCGGCCGAGCAGGCAAAAATGCGGGCCCGCGAATTCACTTATTTTTCTCGCAAGCTGGCGTTATGAGTCGACGGACGGCGTGCCGGCGTAAATAAACGTGGTTTCGGCGGGCATGACCCCAGCCGGCAGCACCTGATTCGAATCCGACCTCAGCAACAATTCCCACTCGCCGCTGGGAAGGGGCACGTACTGCGCACGCGGGCTGAAATTAAACACGGCGAGAATACCCTGGTGACTGAAGCCCAAGTGGCCGGCTTCTTCGTCAAATATGATGCGGGCTTTGGTGTCTTCGAGTCCGCGACCTCGCGACTTGGCGGCCCGGGTCCGGCGCAGCTCAATGAGCCGCCGATGCCATTCAAACAGTTCGGCGTGCGCCGGCTGCGCCAGTTCGCTCCAGTTCAACTTTGATCGGGTGAAGCTCGCGCTGTCCTGCGGGTTGGGAATCGCGCCCTGCCACTGGAAGGCGGCGAATTCCCGGCTGCGTCCTTCGGCCACCAGCCGGCCCAACTCGACATTTTCGTGATCGGTAAAGTACACAAAGGGCGTTTTTGCTCCCCACTCCTCGCCTTGGAACAGCAGGGGTACGAATGGCGAGAGCAGCGTCAGCGCAGCTACCGCTTTGAGTTGCGCCACTCCCAACAGTTGGCTCAACCGCTCCCCGTGCGCGCGATTGCCGATCTGATCATGGTTCTGCGCGCACACCACCAGTTGATCTGCTCTCATACCGGCCGGCGGCCTGCCGTGCCGGCGGCCCCGAAACACAGAAGGCTGCCCTTGATAGACGTACGCATCGCGCAGCGCCGTGGCGACATCCCCTAAACCTCGAAAGTCGGCGTAATATCCGCCGCTCTCGCCAGTAAAGTAACGATGCAAGGCATGATGAAAATCGTCGGCCCATTGCGCATCCAGCCCATATCCGCCCTGTGCCGGCGAACGCACCAAGCGCGGATCATTGAGGTCGCTCTCGGCAATGAGCACGAATGAACGGCCGCTCGACTCGCTCAGTTGCCTGACCGCGGCCGATAACTCTTCGAGTATGTGAGTCGCCCCGAAGCTGCAAATTGCATGGACCGCATCCAGCCGCAGCCCGTCAAATCCATACTCCTTCAGCCACATCAGCGCGTTGTCGATGACGAAGCGCCGCACCTCATCGCTGTCTGGTCCATCATAGTTGACCGCCGCCCCCCAGGGGGTTTTGTACGCGTCGGTGAAGTAAGGGGCGAATTGCCCCAGATAATTTCCGTCTGGCCCGAGATGGTTGTAGACGACATCCAACAGTACCGCGAGCCCCTGCGAATGGCAGGCGCGAACGAAGGCCGCGAGCTGGCGCGGAGTGCCATAGGCAGGAAATGGCGCGAACAGGTCGACGCCGTCATAGCCCCATCCGCGCTGACCCGGAAATGTCGCCAACGGCATCAATTCAAGATGGGTGACACCCAACTCCACCAGGTGCACCAGCTTGTTCTGCGCCGCGACGTAGGTGCCTTCCGGCGTGAACGTGCCGATGTGGAGCTCATAAATGATGGCCTCCTCCAGCGGCTTGGCGCGGAAATCTTCGGCAGCGCCCGGGTCCTGAGACGCTGCAAAATCTTCCACGAGGTGGGATGCGCCGTGCACGCCGGCGGGCTGCCATCGAGAACGCGGGTCGGGCAGCGGAGCGCCCCCGTCAATGGAGTAGCGATATCCCGCGGTGAGTTCGGATTCTGCGATGTCGACGCGCCATTGTCCCCCGCCGGCGGACTGCAGTGCGACCCGTCTCCCCGTCAAGACCAGATCGACCGACTTGGCGCCTGGTGCCCACAGCGATAGAATCATGCGGCTTCCCGAAACAGCAGCGCCACGGGAAACATCTTAAAGAGCTCGGCCGGTGGAACCTCCCGCTGCGCGGTCTCGTCGGTAAAGCAATTGCGCCACACTCCGCCCGGCAGCGGCAGGCGCGTATCGCTCCAATCCCCGGCCAGTGTCATGGTAAAGCGCGGAACCACGGCGATGACATTCTCGCCGCGGCGAAACGCCAGCAGGCGGCCCAGATGGGTGCCCTGAGCGACCAGCGGCTGATACTTGCTCTGCGCGCAAAAGTCCTCGGCGCGTTCGCGGCGCATGGAGAGAATGCGGTCCGTCATCCACAATTTGGGCATCCCCGAATCCCACTCGGTCAAGACATCCGCAGCGCTCTGGCGGCGAGCGCGCTTGATCAGCTGCGCGCGCAGCGCGAAATCCACGGGGCGTCGGTTATCGGGATCGACCAGACTCAAGTCCCACAATTCGGTGCCTTGATAAAAGTCAGGGACGCCGGGGGCGACCATTTTGATGAGCGTTTGCGCCAAACTATTGATGCGCCCCGGCAAAATCAGCGGCTCTAAAAAGCCCTCCAGGCTCGCAATGAACTCGGGCGTGTCGAAAACACCGCCGACGAAGCCGCGAATCTTCTCTTCGTAGCCATTGTTGGGCTCATGCCACGAGGTATTGATCTTCGCCTCGCGGCACGCTTTGAGCATGTACTGCCAGGCGCGCTCGCGATCGATGGGCCACGCGCCGATGAGCGTTTGATACAGGAGATACTCCGCGTGGCGATCCGGCAGACGATTCTGCCAGGCCGCGGCATTGAGCTGCGACCAAGCGTGCAGCGCTTCGGACCAGCGCTCGGGTATTTCGGAGAGCACAGAAATGCGCGTGCGCACATCCTCGCTGCGCTTATTGTCATGCGTTGAGGTCGCCAACATGCAGTTCGGCCAGCGATCGCTTAAATAGTGGCAATACTCGTGGAATCTGTCAGCGGATATTCCCACGAGCGAGGCCTGGGAGCCCACTTCATTGCACGACACCAGCCGGTCGAAGCAATAAAATGTTGTGTCTTCTACGCCCTTCGCCATCACTGCCGGCGTCAATTGCTGCCACTTGGCGACAAAATCCGCTTCCGCGTCGTTCAGTGTCTTTTTTGTGAACAGGGTCCCGAGAAAATCAAAAGTGTCCGCATCCAGCTCCGGCGCGCCGATGCGTGCGCTTTGCAAGGCTTCCGTCAGCGTGCGTTTATCCGTCTCATGCAGCGTTTCGGCGGTGCGGTAAGTCCTGTAAACAGGCAGCGCAGTAATCAGCCTGGCCAATGCCTCGCGCAAGTGGCGCGGATTCAAATCGCGCGTGCGCCAATCGGCTTGCGCAATCAAAAGCGCCGCTGCGGCAAGCTCGTCGTGCGCGGCGTAAAATGCCGATTCCACGATCGCGCGTTTTTTCTCGCGCACCAGCTTGCCGAAATTCACCGAGTGGCCGGTGAAATCCGAATACGTAGCCGTCAGGACATCGATGCGCTGATCATCCATCCACAAACGATTGGCCTTGGCCAGGAAATCGTATCCGACGGTGCCGTCGATAGGCCAGTCCTCGTTGAGCCGCTCGTCGTTCTCAAGAATTTTTTCAATGTAGATTCTGCCCGCCGGGAGCAGCTCTCGCAAACTCTTGAAATACTGCAGCGGTTCGCGCAATCCATCCGGATGATCAACGCGCAACCCGTCAATCTCGCCGCTCCCAATCATCGCCTCGACGCGCGCATGGCTGGCGGCATACACCGAGGAGAGCTCGTTGCGAATGCCGACCAGAGATCCGACGTCGAAGAAGCGCCGGTAGTTGGTAAGATCTCCGGCCAGTTTCCAGCCGTGAAGCACATAAAACTGGCGGCGCAGTACCGTATCCAGGAGTCCGGCGTCTGCGTTCACACGTTCGAGCGCGGCATGCACCCTCCCGCTCTTTTGCGCGTCGGCAAGATCGCACTGCGCCCGCCGCAGCAGGCGTGCGTACTCCGCCCGATCGACGTCACTCGGGTCCACGACCTCAAGGATCCGTTCCAGCGCATCGAATCCATCTGCCGGCGGCAGTTGCGTCGCGGACAACAGCCTTCCCCAGGATACGGGGCCGAGCGGCCAGCTGTTCTCGTAATGCCGAACGCGCAGGCTCCCTGCTTTGAATTCGAGGCTCAATTCCCCGGCCTGTAAGGCGGCGCCAAACGGCTGGGCTAGCGAGCACACATGAATGCGAAACGCCGCATCGCGCGCCATTCTGAAATCAAAAAAATCGACGAATTGACTGAACGGCCCGTGCGCCAGCACATCATCCCACCACGGGTTGAACTGCGAGGCCGACATGTGATTCGGCACAATGTCCAAGAGGATGCGCAGGCGGTGCGCGCGCGCGGCCTCGACGAAGCTTGCCCAGGCTGCTTCGCCGCCGAGATCCTCGCTGATGCGCGTGGGGTCCGTGACGTCATAGCCGTGCTGGCTGCCGGGGACCGCCTGCAAACAGGGCGAGAGGTAGACATGGCTTATGCCCAAGTCGGCCAAGTACGGCAGAGTGTGCTGCGCCGCGCTTAATGGAAATCCAGCATGCAGCTGCAGCCGATAGGTCGCGATCCAATTAGCGCTCATGACTCAGCAGCACCAGGGAGCGGCCGGCGAGTTTGACCAGCCGATTACGCCCGACCGGTTCCGTATCCACCGGCAAAGTGGGGCGCGAGGTGTCAAATGCCACCTTCCATCCGCCGTGGTAGAGTTCGAATGAAATGCGAAATGGCACTGCTTCGTGGTGTGCGTTGAGGAGCAGCAAGAAATCGGTATCTTCCGCGCATTGTCCCTGCTCGTCGCGGATTTCAGATGCGGTGCCGTTCATGTACATGCCGAGCGTCCGCATCCAGCCGCCGTTTTGCCAATCCCTGTCCTGCATGCGCTTGCCGTCCGCCCGGAACCACACGATATTTCTATCCGGATGCTTGGCGTCCGGGTCGGCGTCGTAAAAAGCGTGGCGGTGAAAATTGGGATGTTTCTTACGGTACTGATTGACGCGCTGTGCAAAATCCAGGAATTCAGCTTTTGGCGCGCTTAGATCCCAGTGGTTCCAAGACAATTCGCTGTCCTGACAGTAGCCATTGTTGTTGCCTGACTGAGTACGGCTCAGTTCATCACCCCCGCTGATCATGGGCGAGCCCTGCGCGAACATGAGCGAGCACCAAAAATTGCGCTTTTGACGTTCGCGCAGTTCGATGATGCCCGGATCCTCGGTGGGGCCCTCTACGCCGCCATTCCAGGAACAATTATCATCGGAGCCGTCGCGATTCTCCTCACCGTTCGCCTCGTTGTGCTTGTTCTCGTAGCTGACCAAATCCTCGAGAGTAAATCCGTCATGGGCCGTCACGAAGTTAACGCTGGCCGAGGGCGGCCGGTGCGTGTTTTCATACAAATCCGCGCTGCCCGCAAGACGAGTGGCGATTTCCGAGTGCACGCCCATGTCGCCTTTCCAGAACTTGCGGACCGTATCTCGATACTTGCCGTTCCATTCCATCCACCCTAACGGGAAATTGCCGACCTGATAGCCGCCGTCGCCGAGATCCCAGGGCTCGGCGATGAGCTTGACGGGCGCCAGTGTCGGATCCTGATAGATCGTGTCGAAGAATGCACCGAGCTTGTCCACATCTTGAAGTTCGCGCGCCAGCGCCGAGGCGAGATCGAACCTGAAGCCGTCCACGTGCATTTCGGTCACCCAGTAGCGCAGGCTATCCATCAGCAATTGGATTGAATGCGGATGCACCATGTTCAGTGTGTTGCCGCACCCCGTGAAGTCCATATAGTGGCGAGGATCGCCGGGAACAACGCGGTAATACGCCAGATTATCGATGCCGCGAAACGAGAGCGTGGGTCCGGCATGATTGCCCTCGGCCGTATGGTTGTAAACCACATCCAAGATGACCTCGATGCCCGCATTGTGCAGCGACTTGACCATGTCCTTGAATTCTCTAACCACCGCGGCGGCGTCTTGCGGTTGCGACGCGTAGCCGGGCTCTGGAGCAAAGAATCCCAGGGTGTTGTAGCCCCAGTAATTGCGCAGCCCTTTCTCCACAAGATGCCGGTCTTGCACAAAGGAATGCACCGGCATCAATTCGAGGGCGGTAACCCCCAATTTCTGCAGATGCTTGATGATCGGCTCGCTCGCCATGCCCGCGTAAGTGCCGCGCAAATGCTCGGGCACATCCGGATGCATTTTGCTCATACCGCGAACATGAGCCTCGTAGATCAGGGTTTCGTGCGCCGGGTACGCGGGACGCTTTTCACCGCTCCAATCGAAACTCGAATCGATAACGGCACCCAATGGGGCAAAGGGACCACTGTCGCGCTCATCAAACGAAAGATCGGCGCTCGGATCGCCGAGTTGGTAGCCGAATAATTCATCCGCCCATTGCAGCGGTCGCCCAATGGCCTTGGCATACGGATCCAACAGGAGCTTATTCGGGTTGAAGCGTAGCCCGCTCTCGGGGTCATAGGGCCCCCATACGCGATATCCATACAACTGCCCGGGTCCGATGTCCGGCACGTACATATGCCACGCACCGTTGGTACGCTCGCGGATTCGGATACGCCGCTCGTTCCTCGCGGCGGCATCGAACAGGCACAGCTCTACCGATTCGGAGCTCTCCGAAAACAAAGAAAAATTGACGCCCCGGCCGTCCCAATTGGCTCCCCGCGGGAAGGGTGAACCCGCGGCCTGTAATGACCGCTCGAAATTGCTGGAAATCTATAACCCCTAGCCGTGCGACGCACTGGATTTGATGTTGACCCTATAATGCAGGCATAACCCTTGCGCGCACAGGCCCGCGCGCTAGGTCAGATTATTGCTTCGTTTCGCCGCCCGCTGTCGGTTGGCGGCTATAGGCGGTGTAGGACGAGGGCTAGCCGGGCCACTCCCAGTTGCGGATTTCGGGCATGTCTTCGCCGTATTGATCGATGTACTGCTTGTGTTCGACCAACTTATCTTGCAATTGCTGGCGCAGATAATCTCCCCGGCTTCCCGTCTGCGGCAGCCGGTCGATGGTGTCCATCACCAGGTGAAAACGATCCATGTCATTGAGCACAGTCATGTCGAATGCTGTGGTGATGGTGCCCTCCTCCTTGTAGCCGCGCACGTGCAGGTTCTCATGATTGTGGCGGCGATAGGTCAGCCGGTGTATGAGCCAGGGATAGGCGTGAAAGGCAAAGATCACGGGCTTGTTCTTGGTGAACAGTGCATCGAATTCACTGTCGCTCAATCCATGAGGATGCTCCGACTGCGGCTGCAGCTTCATCAGATCAACGACATTCACCACGCGTATCTTCAGCTCGGGCAGCTCCCTGCGCAAAATCGACACCGCGGCGAGCGTCTCCAGCGTCGGCACATCGCCGGCGCAAGCCATCACCACATCCGGCTCGCTGCGCTGATCATTACTTGCCCACTGCCAGATGCCTATGCCTTGGCTGCAGTGATTGATCGCGGCCTCGATGGACAGCCACTGCGGCGCCGGATGCTTGCCCGCCACCACCACGTTGACGTAGTGACGGCTGCGCAAACAGTGATCCACCACCGACAGCAGGCAATTCGCGTCCGGCGGCAGGTACACGCGCACGATCTCGGCTTTTTTGTTCACCACATGATCGATAAAGCCCGGGTCCTGATGGGTGAACCCATTGTGATCCTGGCGCCAAACGTGCGAACTGAGCAGGTAATTGAGGGAGGCAATCTTGCGCCTCCACGCAAGCCCTGCCGTGACCTTGAGCCACTTGGCATGTTGGTTGAACATCGAATCGACGATATGGATGAAGGCCTCATAGCAGTTGAACACACCGTGCCTTCCAGTAAGCAGGTAGCCTTCGAGCCAACCCTCGCATTGGTGTTCACTCAGCATCTCCATGACTTGACCGCTACGCGCGAGGAACTCGTCGTCAGGCACGGTTTCCGCCAGCCATTGGCGATTGGTGGCCTCGAACACGGCCTCCAAACCATTCGACAGCGTTTCATCGGGCCCGAAGATGCGAAAGTTGCGCGGCGTCGCGTTGAGCTTCGCCACATCGCGTAAGAATTTACCCAGTACGTGGGTGTCGCCGATCCCGCCGATGCCCGGCTTGGCGACGTCCACCGCGTAGTCGGCGAAATTCGGCATGCGCAAATCGCGCAGCAGCAAACCGCCATTGGCATTGGGATTCGCGCCCATGCGCCGTGTGCCGATCGGCGCCAATGCGGCCAATTCCGACCGCAATCGGCCGCGCTCGTCAAAGAGTTCCTCGGGCCGGTAACTGCGCAGCCATTCTTCCAGCTGCTTAAGATGCTTGGGATTTTTGGCGGGATCCGTCAATGGAACCTGGTGAGATCTGAAGGTTCCTTCGATGCGCTTGCCGTCGATGATTTTGGGGCCGGTCCAGCCCTTTGGCGATATCAACACGATCAGCGGCCAACGCGGGCGCTCCGCTGCGTCCGGGGAGAGTCGAGCCGTCGATTGAATTTGACGGATATTTTCGATGACCGTGTCCAATGTCGCGGCCATCGCCTGATGCATGGGTAATGGCTCATGGCCCTCGACGAAGTAAGGGGTCCAGCCGTAGCCCTGCAGCAACTGGCGAAGTTCATCGCGGGAAATTCGCGCCAGTATCGTGGGGTTCGCGATCTTGTAGCCATTCAGGTGAAGAATCGGCAACACCGCGCCGTCGCTGGCGGCATTGAGAAATTTATTGGAATGCCACGATGTGGCGAGCGGCCCCGTTTCCGCTTCACCGTCCCCCACCACGCAGGCGACGATCAGGGAAGGATTGTCGAATACCGCGCCGAATGCGTGACTCAGCGAATAGCCGAGTTCTCCGCCCTCGTGAATCGAGCCGGGGCACTCCGCCGAGGCATGGCTTGGAATCCCCCCCGGAAATGAGAATTGAGTGAACAGCCTTCTTAAGCCGGCCTCATCTTGGCTGATATTCGAATACACCTCGCTGTAGGTGCCTTCCAGATAAGTCCCGCTGACGACCGCCGGGCCGCCGTGCCCAGGTCCCGACATATAGATCATGTCCAGGTCGTATTTCTTGATGACGCGGTTCAAGTGCGTGTAAATGAAATTCTGCCCGGGCGTGGTCCCCCAATGTCCCAACAGCATGCGCTTCACATGGGCGGCCGCCAGAGGCTCTTTGAGCAAAGGGTTATCGCACAGGTAAATCTGGCCGACGGACAAGAAATTGGCGGCTCGCCAGTAGGCGTCCATTTTTCGCGCCATTTCCGCATCGAGCTGCGGCATCACGGACTCTGATTGCATGTTCTCCCTCCTTCATCCGTCAGGCCCAGCAAGCGGGCGGTCAAGTCCGCGATGATCGACTCCTCGTCGGTGCGAATGATGCGCACAGCTACTGCTGCGGCGTCGCTGGAAATTTGCGGTGCGTTGCGATCGTTCCGCGCATCGTCGATCTCGATGCCGAGAAACTGCAGCCCTGCGCAAATACGCCGCCGCACCGGCGCGGCGTTTTCGCCGATGCCGCCGGCGAACACCAAAGAATCCACGCCGCCCAACGCGGCGGCGAAAGCGCCAATCCACTTCTTCGCTTGGTAACAAAACACCTCGAGCGCCTCGTGCGCGCGCGAGTCCGTCGCTTCCCGGTCGAGCAGATCGCGTACATCTGCGCTGGTCTCGGAAAGGCCGATGAGTCCCGAATCATGATTAACCAGCTTCTGAAACTGCGTCGCAGACATGGTTTCTTTAAGTGCAAGGTAGCTCATCAGCCCCGGATCCAGGTCGCCCGATCGCGTGCCCATGACCAAGCCGCCCGTCGGCGTAAAACCCATGCTGGTATCAATGCAGCGGCCGGCGAGCACGGCAGCGAGACTGGCCCCGCTGCCCAGGTGCGCCAGGATGACCCGGCCTCGCGCCGCGGCCGGATCGCCGAGCCGCGCCAATTCCTCCATGAGAAACGTATAGGACAAGCCGTGGAATCCGTAGCGCTGAACTCCCTGCGCCGCATAGCGGCGCGGGATCGGCAGTAGGGTGGCAACGCTTGGCATGGTGCGGTGAAAAGCCGTGTCGAAGCACACCACTTGGGGCACATCGGCATACCGACGCTTTAGCACCTCGATGAGTTCAATTTCGCGCGGCAAGTGCTGCGGATCATACGGACTCATCCGACGCAACTCGTCCAACAACAGCGGCGTGACGCGCTCCGGTGCTGTATGCAGCATTCCATGGACAACCCGATGACCGATGGCATCCGGGGGGCCAAATGAGGACTGCGTTTCCAGCCATTGCAGCAATGCCTCAATGGCCGAACCCGCGTTGGCGGCATCGATCTTGACTTGTTTCGGCGGCTCGCCCGGCCGCCCCGCCCACATGTTGGCTCCGGCGCCGCCGATGCGCTCCAGTTTGCCCTCGAGCTTCCGCACCGCTCTGCGGCCCGCTGCAAAGAAGGCGAAGCGAATGCTCGATGAGCCGGCATTGATGGTCAGAATGTTGGGCATGGGACAAACATCCGCGCGGGGAACCCCGCCTTACATACGTGGTGTCACACTATCATGTCGATATTTCATTCTGGCCGATCGATACACCTCAGTCGCGCGCATCGCATACGACTCAACACGCCTGAAATTTTTACATTCAGGGTGGCGCAGGTCGCTCGTCGCCCAAGGTGGCTTCGATCAGGCGGCCGAGTCCGGCAATATTGGCGACCAGGGCGGCCGCAAATCCATGCCGCTTCTGCAGATATTCCGGCGCATTAAAGGACACCCAGCATCGATCCGCCTCGTCCTGCCACGCCAACACTTTCAAGGGTAGATCGAGACCGGCGGATGGCGCGGAAACCATCAGCGGCGTGCCGGCGGTTGAGTTGCCGAGAATCAGCAGCTGCATGGGCCTTAGTGAGAGTCCCACGGCCGCAGCATCCTTGCTGAAATCGATGCGTGTGAACACGGTCATGCCATGATTCTTCGCCGCGCTCGCCAGGCGATCCAAGGTCTCCTCGACCCCGCGCGGACTCGCCAACGTCCTGATTCCCTTATCGATATCTGCTGTGTTCATCGGTAGGCCTCGCTGCACTGCACTTGGTACACTGCGATTCATTGTTTCGCATCGATAGGGATTCTGAATGGAAGCATTCTTGGTGTCGATTACGACGATTTCAGTTGCAGAAATCGGTGATCGCACGCAGCTGTTGTCCCTGGTGCTGGCCGCACGCTATCGCCGGCCATGGCCCATCATCGCCGCAATACTCTGCGCGACCTTGGCCAATCACGCCGCCGCAGGGTTCGTGGGCGTGTGGTTCGGTGCCTTATTGAAACCTCGCACGCTGCAGATCGTGGTGGGCATCAGCATGGTTGCGATGGCGCTGTGGACTTTGAAGCCGGACAAATTGGACGAGAATGCCGGCGCGGCGACCGCCGCGGGCGCATTCCTCGCCACGTTAACCGCCTTCTTCATCGCCGAGATCGGCGATAAGACACAAATAGCGACGCTGGCACTCGCGGCCGCCTATCCGAATCTAGTGGCCGTGGTTGCCGGCACCACCGCCGGCATGATGCTCGCCAATGTGCCTGTGGTGTTTTTGGGCAAGGCGTTTGCCGATCGACTCCCGATCAAAACGATTCACTACGGCGCTGCCGCGCTATTTGTAATTTTGGGGCTTATTTTCCTCGGCCGCGCCCTGTGGCATTGAACCTGCACGCTGTGCGCTAGGATGATGAGAATCTCGCAGCGCGCCGCGGCAATGGGCATTTTGGCAGCGCAGTTCATTTTCCTGCTGCCCGCAACGGCCGGGGACGAGGCTGCCGCCGAGGCATCGCCAAGCATCCGAGGCTTTCGCCGTTCACGGACAATTCACCTACGTAGAGCAGTCCACGTCGGACTTCAATGCGCCCTATCGCGGCACCAATAGCCTCTCGCCCAACAAGGGCGCGGAAACTACCGATGCGACACTGTATTTAGGCGCAAGGCTGTGGCGCGGCGCAGAAGGTTGGATCGACGGGGAAATCGATCAGGGCTTTGGCCTCGATGACACGTTGGGTGCCGCCGGATTTCCGAGCGGCGAGGCCTACAAAATCGGCAAGAACCAGCCCTATGCGCGCTTGACCCGTCTGTTCATCCGGCAGACCGTGGATTTGGGCGGCACCGAACAGACCGTGGAGGCGGACGCGAATTGGCTGGCGGGCACGCGCAGCGCCGATCGTGTGGTGATCTGGTTGGGCAAATTCAGCGTTGCGGATGTGTTCGACACCAACCAGTATGCCCACGACGCGCGCCAGGATTTTCTGAATTGGGCGGCCATCGACGCGGGCACCTTCGATTACGCCGCGGATGCCTGGGGATATACCGTGGGTGGCGCCGTGGAGTGGTACCAAAGTGCTTGGACACTGCGCGCCGGCCTGTTCGATCTATCCGACGTGCCGAACAGCGCCGATTTGGAGCCGGCATTTCACGAATTTCAGCTCATCATGGAAGCGGAGCATCGTCACGAATTGGCCGGACGTTCGGGCAAGCTGATGGTAACTGTTTTTGACAGCTGGGGCCGGATGGGACTGCTCGACGAGGCGGTACAGCGCGCGCAAAGCAGCGGAATGCCGGTGGACATTGCAGCGGTGCGCTCATACCGCAGTCGGCTCGGCGCGAGCCTCAATGCAGAGCAGCAGATCGCGCCCGATCTGGGTGCCTTCGTGCGTGCCGGCAAAGCCGCCGGCAATGTCGAGGTGTACGAATTCACCGATATTGACCGCACTCTGGCCGCAGGACTCTCACTGCAGGGCTCGCGTTGGCATCGCACCGATGATACGGTCGGACTGGCCGCCATCAACAACGGCATCTCCGGCGAGCGCGAAGCCTATCTGAATGCCGGCGGATTGGGCATCCTGGTCGGCGACGGACAACTGCCGCATCCTGGCCCGGAACAAATCATCGAGAGCTATTATTCGGCCGCATTGTTGAAATTCGCGCACCTGACCTTCGACTATCAATGGATCAATCATCCGGCCTACAACCGCGATCGTGGGCCGGTGTCGGTATTTGCGGTGAGATTTCACGCGCAATTCTAATGCGCGGCTGCGCACCTACGCGCGGCGATGAACTAAAGATCAGCGCGAACATCACTTGCCCCTGCTGCGATCGCTCAGTAACATGATTCGACGCACTAGTTCTGCTCAGGAGGAGAATCCCATGGGGTTGGCATCAGAATTCAAAGAATTTGCGATGAAGGGCAACGTGGTTGATCTGGCGGTGGGCGTGATCATCGGCGCGGCGTTCGGGAAAATTGTGTCCTCTCTGGTCGGCGACGTCGTCATGCCGGGTCTGGGCAAGGTGATCGGCGGCGTGAATTTCTCTGACTTTGCGATCAGTCTCGGTGCGGACCCGGCCGGCAAAGCAGTGCTGATCAAGTACGGTGCATTCATTCAAACCATATTCGATTTTGCCATCATCGCGATCGTACTGTTCATGTGCATCAAGGGCATCAACAAACTCAAGAAGCAGGCACCGGCAGCCCCTGCTGAGCCGGCGCCGCCGCCGAAAACCGAAGTGCTGCTCGAGGAGATTCGCGACTTGTTGGCGAAGCGCACGTGAATCGGCGCATTCGAGGTCGCGCCGCTGCGCTGCTCGCCCTGGCGCCCGCCTTGAGCGTCTGGGCCGACGATGCGCCGGCGCCGCCGCCCCCGCAGGATGTTTGGATCGGCAAGGGACAGTTCGGATTCTTGGACTCCACGGGCAACAGCGACGCCAAGTCCATCAATGGCAACATTGATTTGCAGCGCTATGACGGCGCCTGGAAAAATGAAATCTATGTGGCCGGCTTGTACGGCGAGAACGCCGGCATCGTCGCTGCGGAACGCTGGGAAACCCGCGGCCAAACCAACTACACCGTCTCCGGAAATCTATTCGTGTTCGGCGCGCTGCGCTATGAACACGATTTATTCGACGGATTCCAGTATCAGGAAAGTGTCAGCGGCGGACTGGGCTACAAAATTATCAATACCGACGACACGAAATTGACCGCCCAGGTGGGAGCGGGCTATCGGCGCCTGCGGCCCGAAATAATCGATAAAGATGCCGACGGCAACGTGGTCTCGCGCACTCCATTGGATGAGAGCAGCTCTGGAATCGGCACGCTCGGAATTGATTTCTCCTACGCGTTCAACAAAGCCACCGTCTTCACCAATAAATTCCAAATGGAAGTGGGCCCCGGCAATACACTGACCAATGATGCGCTCGCCCTCACTGTGAAGATGTCCACGAAACTGGCATTGAGTGTCGGCTATGCGATTTCCAACAATTCCAATCCGCCTGCCCCGCTCAAGAAGCTCGACACGATCACCACGGTGAACCTGGTATTTAGCTTCTGATCTATTACGCAGTGTGATTCTCAAGGAGGACTCTATGGGCATGTTCGACGGCATTTTAGGCGGAGTGGTCGGTGCCGAGATGGCCACCGTGGTCAATGGGCTCATCGAAAAGCATGGGGGCATACAGGGCATTGTCGCGCAGCTGGAGCAGCAAGGACTGGGCGGCACGGTGCGCTCTTGGGTAGGCACGGGTGCCAATCAGCCGATCACGGCCGATCAGATTCATCAAGCCTTCGGCTCCGATGCCGTGAAGCAATTGGCCGCCAAGGTGGGCTTGTCGCCCGACGTGCTGGCCGCCAAGCTCTCACAAGTTCTGCCGCAGGCCATTGATAAGCTGACGCCGGCTGGAGCTGTTCCGAAGGCATAGCTAAGCGCGAGCGACGTGCGCGGGACGCGTGAGCGAAGCTTGCCGCGCGCCGCTTACTGAGTCGGCGGCTGGTGCAGCGCCAGGATCCAGGACAATACGATTAGGGCTACGGTACCGAGGCCGGCGGCGATCTGCAGGCGCATGCCGCGATTTCGTGGGATACCGAAGCGCCCATACAGCCAACCGGCGGCGACGCCGAACAAAAATCCCAACAAGTGCCCCAACACATCGACATGCGCGCCGCCTGCGCCGAAGAAAGTGAGCAGACAAACGCCCGCAATGAGCGGCGCCCAGCGATACCACATTCGTTCGCGCAGCCGCATCTTTTCCGTCCACGCCAATCCGGTCAGCAATCCCAACAGCGCGAATACCGCGGTCGAAGCTCCAACCGCGCGGTGCGAAGAGGGTGCGATCCACATTTCGAGGTAATTACCCAGCGCGCCGGCGCCCACGGCAGTGCCCCACGCAATGCCGGGACCTACGAGCCGGGTGGCGGCCGCCCCCACGAGGATCCCCGATAACAGATTGCTGAATAAGTGTTCCGGATCCACGTGCAGCGTCAGTGCGGTTACAGCCCGCCACCACTCGCCTTTTCCCGCACCGGCATCGATTGCGCCCACCGCAAACCAGTCAACGTCGAATAAATGCTGTCCGGCCGCGTAGGCGGTCAGCAATAAGGTCGCGGTATAGGCGATGGTTCCCACTGCCGCGCCCGCGAAGAGCTGCATCGGCTTCGGCGTGCGCAACGGTACGCTGCGCTCGAGTGAATAGCGGGCCAGTTCGTCAGCGGCGCGCGCGTGCAGCTCCGGCGTGACAGCCAGTATCCAGCCATGCTCTGCCTGCAGAAGCTCATGCTCGATGGACTTCGCTTCGAGCACCAGACTGTATTCGCGACACAGCGCCTGCGCGCCGCGATACACCACCGACAATTCATCCGGCTCGCTCATTCAAGTTTTTCCTGACAGGCCTCCCGCAGGTTGCTTAAGATCGGGCCCCGTTTCAAGGAGATCGCTCATGTTCAACAAAGTCATTGCTGTATCTCTCATCGCTCTGTGCGCCACGACGGCTCAGGCCGCCGACACAGGGCGCAGCTACATTCTCGCTCCGGGATACGATCCCCATACCTCGGCGCCCTATAGCAGCGGCGTCATGGCCGGCGCTACATTCTATGTGTCGGGCCATCTCGGCATCGACCCCTCCACCGGAAAAGTGGCGGCTGAGGCCGAGTCGGAAGCCCGCCTGGTCATGGACGCGGTGAAGCAAACTCTGGAACGCGGCGGCCTCTCGATGGACGATGTGGTGTCGGTCACCATTTATTGCACGGACCTCGATCTCTACGACAAATTCAACACCGTGTATCGCACCTATTTCCGTGAGCACTATCCGTCGCGTGCTTTTATTGGTGCCGCGAAGCTGGTGCGCGGAGCTCGTTTCGAGGTGGCGGCGGTGGCGGTGAAATCGAAATAGGTTTCCCGCCCGAGGGGGCCCCGGAGGGAACCCCGGAGGGAACCCCGGAGGGAACCCCGGAGGAAACCTGGAGGGTCGCGAAGTACTCGGCGACTAAGCGCCTAGCCGTCGATGAGTTTCTTCAACCGCTCAATCTGCTCGCCGAGCACTCGGTCGGCGGCTTTTGACAACCCGTCGAAGCCTTCCTTGACGTAACCGCCGAGCGCGTAGCTCACCGAGATTTCGCTGCCGGTAGCGTCGCCCTTGACGCTCCACGTCATGGCCCCCTCGACACCCAGCGACTGAAACGGCCCTAGCGCACCGCGCAGGCGCAGCGCCTTGCCGGGAGCGACATAAACCACACGCATGTGTTCGGCAGAACCACCGCCCGGCAAAGACTCGCACCAGCAGCCGCCGGCGTGCGCATCCAGGCTCAGGTTCGCTGCATTTCCGGAGAACGTATGCTCGGGGCTCCACCAGCGAGCCGGCATAAGCAGCGCTGCAAAAGCCTTGTCCGGTGATGCGGCAACCTGCACGCTCTCGCGCACCTCGAAGCCATTGGCTGCCACGCTCACCACTTCTGCGGCGGCATGCTGAACGAGCGGCAGCACGGCCAACAGGGCCGTTGCGGCGATCTTCGTCTGTCGAGACCGGGGCATTGGGTAAGCCATGACTAACCGTAAGCTATTGCTAACGGTCTTGTCAAGAGGCGATCAAGTGGGCCGTGGCTGCTCGGTGAGCATCTTATAAATCTTCAGCACCCGGGGAACGTAAGCCATCGTCTCGGTGAAGGGCGGAATTTGGCCGCCGTTGCGATCGACCGCGTCTTCGCCCGCGTTGTAGGCCGCGAGCGCCAAACGGATGTCCTGACCGAAACGGTCGATGAGAAATTTCAAGTAACGCGCGCCTGCCTGCACATTCTGTCGTGGATCATAGCGATTAAAGGCGCCGTAGCGAGTGGCGGTGGCCGGCATCAATTGCATCAGCCCCACCGCGCCGCGCTTGGACAGGGCCCGTGAATTGAATCCGGACTCCACCACAATTACCGCACGCAACAAGTTCGGCTCGACTGCCGAAGACACTGCGGCGTGCTCGATGATCGAATCGTACTGCGTGGCTCGCGCCAGCAGCAGCACATCGTAGCGGTCGCCGCTTTCGGTTCGATCCTGCGGCGAGAGATTCAGCAGCCGGTAGCGGCTGTTGTCGGGAACGTCGGTATAGTGGCGCAGTCCTTGCGCATCCAAATACGTATAGATTTGTGCGCCCGCCGCAACGGCCGGCGTGGCGAACAGCATTGCAATGATATATGCGGGCTTTAACGCCATGGGTTTGGAATCCTTGATCCAAACCCTAGCCGGAAAGGCTATTCGCAGATGGGACCTGTATCAAGAAACCGACGGTCGGCCGCCAAATTCGGCCGCCGGGCCCTCAATCGACGTCGGTTTGCAGGGGCTCCAGCAAGGTCTCGTCATTATTCTCAGGCGAGTCGACACGAGCGCTTACCGCGTAGGCAATCATGCGCTCGCTGGCATACGCGGCCAGCGCTTCGCCTGCTGCGCTGGCATTGCCGAAAAGCCACAACTCTCGCTGCTCGCGCGACAATATGGCGGGCATGCGTCCCCGGCTATTATGAATTTCACTTATCAGGGCATTCGCGGGCAGGGAGACGAGGGCGCACGACTCTGTGACGGTGTTCGCATCCTCACCGGATGGCTCCCACAATCCAGCGAACCCGAACACATCTTGATCGTCCACGTGAACATAGAATGGTTGTTTGGTGCCGTCCGAATTTACATGCCATTCATAAAAACCCAACGCCGGAATAACGCAGCGGCGCCCTCGTTTCCAGGACGCACGGCCGGCGCCGGTGGCGACGGACTCGACGCGCACAGTACGCGCGCGGCTCCTGCCCAGGCCCCAACGCAGCAGGGCCGCCGCGCTCTTGTCCTCCATTGCGCGAATGACCGGAACGGCTTGCAAGGGAGCCGTATTGAAGTTTGCGGGAAACCGCCAATCGATCGGCCCCAGCTTGAAATCCTCGACGATGGATTCGGCAGCCGGGCTGACGTAACGAGTGCACATTTGAGCAGTTTACCCCGCCTGATGCAGGGCGGGTCGAGGGAAAATCTTGTCCGCAACCGCTGATTGGAAACAAAAATATCGCGACTCCCTCGTCGAAATGGAAGCGGAGGAGATTCGTTGGCGGCAGGTCGAGCAGCAGTTGCGCCGGCTGATCGGGCGCCTGTGTGCCGCGGGCATGGGCGTCAACCCGCAGCTTGACGATGAGCTGATTGCGCTTGCGGCGGCAAATCGACGCAACGCCGCTGCCGATGAACTCGCTCGTCTGGCCGATTCGTTGACGATGGTCGTGGTTGCCGTTGACAAGGTACAGCCGGTTCCCACCATCACTTTCTCCGCAACCGATACGCAGACTCGTGTTGCCATCCGATCGCTGCTCGAGCGCCTGCCGCTGAGCGACACCGGTAGTTCCGCGGCGCAGGCCTTGATCGGCGAGTTGGCGAGTGTGAAAAACGATGCCGCCTTGGCGGCGATCGTGAGTCGGGCGGCCGACCTCATCCATGAACATAGCGAGCACTTGGCGCGCGAAAGGCTGCAGACCGCGGCGATACTCTCCGAGGTCACGAAGCGTCTCGAAGAAATGGCCGGTTACCTGAGCGAATCGAGTCACGAAAGCCGCAGCCGCTTCGATGACACGCAAACTCACAATGACTCGGTCATGTTGCAGATGCGCGAACTGACGGCAGAGGTGGGCAGCGCCACGGAGCTGGGTCTGCTGCAGTCACTGGTCAGCGCCCGGCTGGCGCGAGTGGCGCAATACGTCAGCGATTATCGAGCCCGCGAAGAGCATCGATTGTTGGAATTCAACGGCAGGGCCGAACATATGCGAACGCGCATCGCGGACTTGGAGCGCGAAACCGTGGAATTGCACTCTAAATTGGCCAGCGAAAAACAGGGTGCGCGGCTCGATCCCTTGACTGGTGTGGCGAATCGCAAATCGTTCGAAGAGCGCTTCGCGCACGAAATCGACAGAAAGCCCGGCGCCGCGCCGGCCATGGCCATGTTGTTGTGGGATATCGATAGCTTCAAATTCATCAACGACAGCTACGGCCACCGCGCCGGAGACCGCGTGCTACAGAGCGTGGCGGCCTGCTTCATGGCGGCGGTGCGCAGCGGCGACTTCGTCGCGCGCATTGGCGGCGAGGAATTCGTCGTATTGCTAAGCGGACTGACGCTTGTCGATGCCATGCACACCGCCAATCAGGTCCGCTCGGCGGTGGAGGCGTTGCGCTTCCATTTCAGGGGAACCCCCGTTCGCGTGACGGTATCGTGCGGCGTCACGGAGCTGCAGGAGCACGATACCGCCGAAGCGGCCTTCGACCGCGCCGATTCAGCCCTGTATCGCGCCAAGCATGGCGGCAAGAACCTCTGCGTCGCCGCCTAGCGCGGAGAAATGCGCGCTGGTGTGCGCCGCGGCTTGGCGCCGCGCGGCGCCCTACCCGCCTAGTTAACAGATATTTAACGTGTTTTTTCCGATTCTGGCACTGACATTCGGCGCTCGCTCGCTAGAATCAGTTCCCAGCCGAGGATTTTTTCACCTGCATCGCGACACTCATTGCTACCGGCAATCGAGGGTGGGCGGCAGTAGATTAGTGCATCGCAGCATCCAGGGTGTCATTCGCGATTATGAGCAGCGTGCCGAAACCAGTTCTTAGCGAAGCGGCGATCGCCGTTCCCATCGGCAATCCGGGTGCACTGGCGCAGCCGCGCAGCGGATTGCGACTGCGTGCGTGGATGCTCACGGCGGTTCTGTTGCTGGTGCCGCTGGCGACTTATTGGCCGGCAACTTTTCACGACTATGGGCTGCGCGATGACTATTCCAATCTGCGCGAAGCGCATGAGGAGATCGGCAAAGTCGTGAAGTTCTGCGCCTCTCACGCGCGCCCGGTGTATGGCTGGCTGTTGCAAGCCACCTACGGGGAAACCGCCACGGTACAGAATCTGCAGTGGATGCGTTTCATCGCCGCGCTGTTGCTGGGCGCCATCTCCTTGGTCAGCTTTCGCGGATTGCGGGCGCAGGGGTGGTCATTCAATACCAGTCTGAGCTTCGCGGTGCTGCTTGCTCTGGTGCCCTCGGCTCAGGTCATCGCCGGTTGGGCGGTCGGCTGGCCTTACGCGGCAACCGCGCTGCTTGCCGTCGGCGGGTTTTTTACCGTGGATGGCGCTTTAGCCGCCGGGCTGCGTTTCGGCGCCGGTCGCGCAGCGGCGCAATGGGCCGTGGCGCTGGGCCTGATGGTGGTAAGCGCACTGATTTATCAGCCGAGCGCCATGTTTTACGTCGTTCCGCTGACGGGCGCCTTGATCGCGCAGCGCCAGCGTACGCTCATACAGACAGCGCGCTGGGTGGCGATTCATCTCGGCTTTGTGGCCGTCTCGCTAGGGTTGGCCTATGCCGCCATGTCGGTGCTGTACGCGACGGGCGTATTCGTCAAATCCGGACGCATCGCCTTCGAGGCGCACTGGGGCGAGAAGATCGCCTGGTTTCTGCAGGAACCGCTGCCGAATGCGCTGAGCTTGTTTGTATTGAACGACAATAACCACCGTGACCAGGTGCTGTACTTGGGCTGCGCGGCCATTGTCGGCGCAATCTTGATCGCAGGCGCATGCCTCGAGTGGCGCCGCTATGGCAGGATTCGCGGCATCATATGGACCTGCGGACTGCTCGGTCTGCCCGTGTTTGCTTTCGCCGTTAGCATGATCGCATCGGAACGCTACGCCACGTACCGCACCATTTTGGCGATGACCGGCGTGCTGCTCTGCTTCCTGGTGGCCTCGGTCAGCGCGTTGACTGAGCAGTGGAGCGGTCGCGCCCGCAAAGTGACGGCCGCGTTGGTCTTCTCGATTGCTTTCTTTACCGCGCAACATCATCTGTACGCACTGATCGCCGTGCCGCAGGGCAACGAGTGGCAACTGATCCTCACGGGCGCAAAACACGTGCGCTTGGATGGTCCGAGGCAGCGCATATTCGTGATCGCCTCGTCGCCGGCGGATATATCGACCGCCACTATCTATCACGATGAGTTCGGCTCACTGTCATCGAATTCCGAGTGGGTGCCCCGTGAGATGTTCAAGCGCGCGATGCACGATTTGCATCCGGAGATCGCCAACTTGGACTCGCGCTATGACTTCGCGACCGGACCCAAACTGCCGGAAGGCCAGCGTTTCGATGTCATCATTGATATGCATCGCCTACGACAGTTCTACGTGAACAACTAGCCGATGCTCGAGAGCGCCGAGCGGCCGCGCCAGCGGCGCGTTGCGCGGGATCATGCTAGCTTCGAACCATGATCACAGATCCCTGGCTCTGGCTATGCGCCGCAGTGGGCGCCTTCATGGTGGGGGTTTCGAAGGCCGGCATCACCGGCTTGAGCATTCTGTCAATCGCCCTGTTCACGCAGGTTTTCCCCAGCAGTAAACAGGCCAGCGGTTTGGTGCTGCCGCTGCTGATATTCGGCGACTTCGTTGCAGTATTCGCCTACCGCAAGCACACGCAATGGCATTATCTGTGGCGCTTGTTTCCATGGACCGCCGTGGGCGTCGTGATCGGTTACTTCACCCTGGGACGCATTTCCGATCGCACCACGAAATACCTGATTGGCGGAATCATCGTTTCGCTGGCGGCGTTCAGTTATTGGCGCAGATACATCGCCGCGGCGAATGATGACAGTGCCGCAACGCTGCACTGGTCCGTGGCGGCAATGGTGGGTGTGATTTGCGGCTTCATTACGCTGGTCGCCAACGCGGCGGGTCCCTTCATGGCGATCTATCTGGTGGCGATGCGCCTACCCAAGATGGAATATGTCGGCACCGCAGCGGTGTTTTTCATGCTGCTGAATCTATTCAAGGTGCCCTTCATGGTGAACCTCGGGTTGATTACCGTCCAAAGCTTCGGCTTCAATCTCATGTTGGCGCCCGCCGTGGTGTTGGGCGCATTGGCGGGCCGCTGGCTGTTGGTGCGCGTCAATCAGGATTTGTTTGAGAAGCTGGTGCTGGCCCTGAGTGCGATCGGCGGAATTCTGTTGTTTGTCTAAGCGCTGCGCCTCGCAACCGTGTAGCGTAAAGGATGCACGCAACTTCAAGGGGAAGATCAATGGGCTATCAGGGCGGATTGGGCAGTCTCATCGTACTGGTCGCGGATGTTTGGGCGCTCATCAATATATTTCAAAGCAGCGCGGACACCGGCAAGAAAGTCCTTTGGACAGTGCTGGTGATCCTCCTGCCCGTGCTGGGATTCATTCTCTGGTATTTTCTCGGTCCGAAAACCGGCAAGGCATAGGCTAAGATCCGCGCGCTGTTCAGAGGCGCGCGCTATGCGCCGGCAGCGCCGCGCGCCGGCGGCTCGGCGCCAGCAGCATGGCCGCCTCGTAGCTGCTGTCGCGCAAAGCCGCATCGATGGCCGCCATCTCCGCGTCGCGCAGCGCCGGCGTGCTGTCCGGTAGTGTGCGGGCGAGACCGCCCAGCCGCAGTACCGTGATATCGAGAGCCTTTTGCAGATTATCCACCGCACTCGGCGAATCCGCGCCGGCGTCCCATAGTTCGCGGTCCAGCAGGCGCAGATCGTTGGTAAGCGCTGCGAGCTGACGCTCGGAACGCGCGAGCGCCTCGAGGCTGCGCGGGTTTGCGACGCGCCAGTGGGCTGCTACATCTCGGCGGCTGCCGGTCAACACCCGGTCTAGGCGATCAAGCCATTCAATCCAGGACAGCGAACCGTACATAGCGTGACTTCCCAGTATCATTGCGTTCGAATATTTTAAGCAAAGACTACCCGCCTTAGGGTGGGCTCGCTACCATTGGATTCGCCGCTGCGCGGCACCCGCCAACCCCATAACAATGACCTCCCAGCGGCCCATCTAACCTGTATATACGTCCAGTATCATAATGCGTCGCAACATCGAACACGGCCACAACTTGGGAAGCACCGGTTGGCTGCGGGCAGCCGTACTGGGCGCTAATGACGGGATTGTGTCGATATCCAGTCTTCTCCTTGGACTCGCGGCAGCGCACGCCTCGCACGCCACCCTGCTCTTGAGCGGCATCGCCGGTCTGGTGGCGGGAGCCATGTCCATGGCCACCGGCGAGTACGTCTCGGTGCACTCGCAGGCTGACCTAGAAGCCGCGGCGCTGGCCCAGGAACGCGCGGAATTGCGCGATGATTTCGTCGGTGAACGGCGCGAGTTGGCGGAGATCTACCGGCGGCGCGGACTTGATGCCGGCCTCGCACATAAGGTCGCCGATCAACTGATGGCGCACGATGCCTTAGGCTCGCACGCCCGCGACGAACTGGGCCTCTCCTCGACATCGCGATCGCGGCCGCTGCTCGCGGCAAGCACATCGGCGGGGAGTTTTTCCCTGGGGGCAATGTTGCCCTTGGGAGTCGCCGCCCTTGCGCAGGGTCGCTATTCGATGGCCTTGATCGCGGCGAGTTCCTTGGGCTCGCTGCTTTTCCTCGGCGCATGGTCAGCCCGAGTCGCAGGTGCCAATGTGCGCATCGGCGCCCTGCGCGTCGCGTTTTGGAGCGCGCTCGCCATGGCGGTTACCTCGGTTGTCGGCGCCGTGGCGGGCAGGCTGTGAACAGCGCACTGCTCAGCGTCGCACAAATGAACCAGGCCGATCGCTTGACGATCGCAGCGGGGACACCAGGCGCCGTACTGATGCAACGTGCCGGTGAAGCCGTCGTGCACGCGCTGACGCACCGATGGGCTCCGCGGCCCGTCGCCGTGTTATGTGGTCCCGGCAACAACGGCGGCGACGGATTCGTGGTGGCAATCGCATTGGCGAGAAGCGGATGGCCGGTGCGCGTTGCCTTGCTGGGCAGCTTGCAAGCACTTCGGGGCGATGCGCTGCATTACGCAGAGCGCTGGACGGGCGAAATCGAGACGCTGAGCAAGGATCTGATCGATAGCAGCGAGCTGATTGTCGATGCCCTTTTTGGCGCCGGCTTGAACCGCCCGTTGGACCCGCAAGTCACTGAGATTTTGGCACGCGCGGCACAGCGGCGCATCCCGCTCATCGCCGTCGACGTACCGAGCGGGGTCTTCGGCGACAGCGGCGAAGCGTTCGGCGCGACAGCCGCGAATTGCACCGTGACCTTCGCAAGAAAAAAACCCGGACATCTGCTGCTGCCCGGACGTGACCTGTGCGGCGAGGTGGTGGTCGCGGACATCGGGATTCCCACCGCCGTACTCGATTCGCTGTCCCTGGATACCTGGGAAAACGATCCCTCGCTGTGGGTCGCGAACTTTCCTCGCCCGCAACCGACCGCCAACAAGTACAGCCGCGGCCATGCGTTGCTGTACGGAGGCTATCCGATGACCGGCGCGGCGCGCATGGCAGCGCGCGCCGCGGCGCGCATCGGCGCCGGACTCACTACGATTGCAGTACCGGAAATAGCCTTTCCCATCTACGCACCGGCCCTCACCAGCATCATGGTGCAGCCGCTGACGGAGGATGAGGATTTCGCGCGCCTGCTCGCCGATCGGCGCTACACCGCCCTGTCAATCGGACCGGGCGCCGGCGTGAACGCGGCGACGCGTGCGCGCGCGCTTGCCATGCTGCGGACCGCGAGACCCGTTGTACTCGACGCCGATGCCATCAGCGTGTTCGCCGCAGAATCTTCAGAGCTGTTTCAAAGCATCCGCGGACCCTGCGTCATGACGCCGCACGACGGCGAGTTCGAGCGCCTCTTCGACACCGCCGGCGATAAATTGACGCGCGCGCGCCGAGCGGCGCGCGGCAGCGGAGCCGTGATCGTGCTGAAGGGGCGTGACACCGTCATCGCGGCTCCGGATGGTCGCGCCATCATCAACAGCAACGCGCCGGCAACACTCGCGACCGCGGGCTCCGGCGATGTTTTGGGCGGCTTTATCTTGGGGCTGCTGGCGCAGGGCATGGACGCGTTTGCCGCGGCTGCCGGCGGCGTGTGGTTGCACGGCGCCGCGGCCGGCGATTTTGGACCTGGTTTGCTCGCGGAGGATTTGCCGGACTTGCTGCCCGCCGTACTCAAGCGACTCGGACCGGCCGGTCAAATCCCTTGAGCACGTGGTTTCCAAGGATCACGCTTCATTCGCTCGTCGTCGTGCTCAGCGTGCTCGCCTACATTCTCACCACTCGCGCGCGCAGCGAGCGGCGGCCGCCATCGATTGCGATTGCCTGGGTACTGGGAATGATCGCGCTGCCCTACCTCGTACTGCCCATGTACCTGATGTTCGGCCGGCGCAAATTCCTACGCAAGAATTCGCGCCGCTTGGGCGCACGTCCGCCATCGGGCCACTGGGCGGAGGATCTGATCGAGAGTTTTGGACTGCCCGCGGCAGCACCCGCCTCGATTCATCTGCATCAGGACGGCCGCGAGTCCGCAGCGGCGTTGTTTGCCACCATGTCGAACGCGGTATCGCGGTTGGATATCTGCACCTATATTCTCGGCAATGACGAGTTTGGCCGCGAAACGATGCAGCGCATGATGGATCGCGCGCGCAGCGGCGTGACCGTTCGGCTTCTGCTCGACGGAGTAGGCGCGCTGCAATTGCCGAATTCGTGCTTGAGGCAACTGCGCTCGGCCGGCGTGGAGACTGCCATTTTCAGCCCCTTGTTCGCGCGCCGAACGCAGGGCCCGCGCAATCTACGTAATCACCGCAAAATGGTCATCGCCGACGGCAAGATTCTCTGGGCCGGAGGGCGCAATCTCGCTGCCGAATATTTTGCAGGCGTGGATGGCGCGCGCCCGTGGCGTGATCTGACCTTCGATCTTAAGGGCGCTGCGGCAACGGCGGCCGCCTCGCAGTACGAAGCCGATTGGGTCGCGGCCGGCGGCACGCCGACGCACGCCGGTCTTCAGCCACCAGCCGCCGGCGACCCCGCCGCGCCGCTGCAATCGGGCGCCATAGCGCAATTTCTGCCAAGCGGTCCGGATCAGCCGGAAGACACCGTGCACGCGCTGCTGATCGACGCCTGTTTCCAAGCGCGCGAACGCATGCTGGCGGTAACGCCCTACTTCGTACCCGACATCAGCCTGGAAACCGCCATGCGTTTGGCGGCGCGGCGCGGCGTGCAAATCGACCTGATCATTCCCGCGGCCTCGAATCATCGATTGGCGGACTTCGCGCGCAACCGCGCGCTGCGCTCCTTGAGTCAGGCAGGGGCGAACGTTCATTTGGCACCCGGCATGAACCATGCGAAGGCCGTCGTGTTCGATGACTCGCTCGCCTTCTCCGGATCGGTGAATCTCGATTCGCGCAGCCTGCTGCTCAACTACGAATGCGCTGTCGTGTTCTACGGTGAGGCTGAAATAAATTGGCTTAAATGTTGGATCGAAGCGCTGATTCCGGGAACCCAAAAGTTCGACTGCCGGGCGCCGACTCTGCTGCGAGATTTGGCCGAGGGGTTGCTGCTGACGGTGGCGTATCAATTATAGCGTAGGATTGTTCCTACACGGAATTTGTGATCGGTCGTTTGAGCGGCATAGTATTCTTTAGCGCCAGCAAGCAGGTGATCGGTGGAGTTCAAGGACTATTACAAGGTAATGGGCGTTGCGCGCGACGCCACCGAAGCGCAGATCAAGCAGGCGTATCGCAAACTCGCTCGCAAATACCACCCGGACGTCAGCAAGGAAAAGGACGCCGAAGCGCGCTTCAAGGAAGTAGGCGAAGCCTACGAGGTGCTCAAGAGTCCGGAAAAGCGGGCAGCCTATGATCAGCTGGGACAGAACCATCGTGCCGGTGAGGATTTCCGTCCGCCGCCGAATTGGGACTCGGGCTTCGAGTTCAGCGGTGCAGGTCCCGGTGATTCGGCATACAGCGATTTTTTCGATTCACTATTCGGCGCGCGCGCTCGACCCGGTGCCGGCAGTCAAGGCGCCTTTCACGCCGGGCGCGGCGAGGATCACCATGCCAAGGTGCTCCTCGATCTGGAGGCATCGATCCGCGGCGGATCGCGCTCCTTCACCTTGAGAATGCCCGAATTCGATCAGGACGGCAGACTCATCACCAAGGAACGCACCCTCAACGTTCAGGTGCCGAAGGGAATCTTGGCAGGCCAGCAAATTCGCCTGGCAGGCCAGGGCGCGCGTGCCGGCGCGGAGGGCAAGCCCGGCGATCTGTACATCGAAGTGGAGTTTCAACCGCATCCGTTGTACCGAGTCGACGGTCGAGACTTGTCCTTGGAACTGCCGGTGGCGCCATGGGAAGCGGCCTTGGGCGCCACGGTGAAGACCCCGACGCCCACGGGCATGGTGGATCTGAAAATTCCAGCCGGTTCGCACGCCGGCAGCAAATTGCGCCTCAAGGGCCGCGGCATTCCCGCCGCAACGCCCGGTGATTTCTATGTGGTATTGCAGATCGCGCTGCCCCCCGCCGCCGATGAGAAAGCCAGGGCCGCTTATGCGGCCATGGCGGCCGCGCTGCCATTCAATCCACGCGCCAGCCTCGGAGCCTAAAATGCCTGCATCGGAAGATCACGCCTTGTCCGGGACCATTCTCGATGAATCTGTCCTGCTCAGCCTCGAGGACTTGAGCCGCATTTGCGCCGTCGATCGGCGGCACATCGTGGAATTCGTCGAGGAGGGCGTGCTCAGCGCCGTCGAGTTCAACGCACAGTGGCATTTCAGGGGCACGGCTCTGCGCCGGGCGCGCATGGCGGTGCGCCTGCAGCGCGATCTGGAACTGAATCTGGCCGGCGTCGCGCTGGCCCTCGACCTGCTCGAAGAACTGGAGCGCCTGCGCCACGAACTCAAGGCAAGACGCTAAATGAACAAATCCGAATCAGACGCTTTCGTATTTTTTGGCGCGACCGGAGATTTGGCCTACAAGCAAATCTTTCCTGCGCTGTACGCCATGGTGCGTAGGGGCAGCTTGCACATTCCCATTATCGGCATGGCGCGCGCCGGTTGGGATTTGGACAAGCTCAAGCAGCGGGCCCGCGACAGCGTGCAGCACAGCGGCGATTTCGATGAGGATTGCTTTTCGCGGCTGGCCGCGCTGCTGCGTTACGTGGACGGGGACTACGCGGATCCACAAACCTTCGCAGAGCTGCGCAAGACCTTGGGCAGCGCAAAAGCCCCCATCCACTATCTGGCGATTCCGCCCAGCATGTTTGCGAGCGTGGTCCAAGGGCTGCATCAATGCGGCTGCTCGGAAAACGCGCGCGTCATCGTCGAGAAGCCGTTTGGCCGCGATCTGATGAGCGCTCAGGCGCTGGATCGCACGCTTCACGAGGTATTCCCCGAAAGCTCGATTTTTCGCATCGATCACTATCTGGGCAAGGAAGCGGTGCAAAATCTGCTGTATTTCCGCTTCGCCAACACGTTTTTGGAGCCGATTTGGAATCGCGATCATATCCAGGACGTGCAAATTACCATGGCTGAGAATTTCGGCGTGCAGGGGCGCGGAGCCTTTTACGAAGAAGTAGGCGCGATACGCGACGTCGTCCAGAACCATTTGCTGCAGGTGATCGCATTGCTGGCGATGGATCCGCCGGTGGGCCACGAACCCGAGGCCATGCAGGCGGAGAAGCTGCGCATCTTTCGCGCCATGCGGCCCCTGGATCCCGCCGAGGTGGTGCGCGGGCAGTTTCGAGGCTATCGCGACGAAAAGGGCGTTGCTGCCGATTCGCAGATCGAGACCTTCGCTGCGCTGCGCCTGCACATCGAGACCTGGCGATGGGCGGACGTGCCGTTCTACATCCGCGCCGGCAAGTGTCTGCCGATCACCGCCACGGAGGTCAGAGTGACCCTCAAGCGGCCGCCGTTGGCGATCTTCGATCCACACGAGACCATGCCTTTGAACTATTTTCGGCTGCGCTTGAGTCCCGAAGTGGTCATTTCAGAAGGGGCGTTGGTGAAGCGCAACGGCGAAGAAATGCACGGCGAGCCGGTGGAACTGATCGCCCGGCACAATTCACAAACCGAGAAGTCCCCGTATGAGCGACTGCTCGGGGATGCCATTCGCGGCGACACGGCGCTGTTCACCCAGGATGACAGCGTGGAGGCCGCGTGGCGCGTGGTCGATCCGATTCTCACCGCGGGTCCCCCGGTGATCGAGTACGACCAGGGTACGTGGGGACCGGCCGCCGCGACCGATATCGTGAACGGAGAGGATACCTGGCACGATCCGCAAGTCGAAAAGACTGCGCCGTGCTGAACGGCGCCGTCATATTTTTGCTGGATGTCGACAACACGCTGCTCGACAACGACCGTTTCGCTGCAGATCTTGGCGACCGGCTCGAGAGTTTATTCGGCCCCGAGCAACGCGCCCGCTATTGGGATATCTTTGCGCGCCGGCGCGCAGCGCTCGGACTCGCGGACTACTTGGGCAGCCTGCAGGAATTTCGCACCGGCATGGACGATCACGCCGAATTGCTGGGTATGTCGGAGTTCCTGCTCGAATATCCCTTCGCGAGCCGCCTGTTTCCGCGGGCATTGGATGCGGTGGCGCATCTGTCCACGCTGGGACGGCCGGTCGTGTTGTCGGACGGCGATATCGTGTTTCAGCCGCGAAAAATTCAGCGTTCCGGCATTTGGGCGGCGGTCGAAGGCCAGGGTAATGATTTATGTGCACAAGGAGAAGGTGCTCGACCATGTGCAGGCCCGCTACCCGGCGAAACACTATGTTATGGTCGATGACAAGGCCGGCCTCTTGGCAGCGATGAAGTCGCAGCTCGGTTCACGGGTAACGACCGTCTTCGTGCGTCAAGGGCATTACGCGATCGCTCCGGAGTCCACATCCGCCACGCCCGCACCGGACCTCGTGATCGACCATATCGAGGATCTAATCAATCACTCATTAACCGAATTTAAGGTGCCCTTATGAGCAATACGAAAGCCCTACACGACTTGGGTCAGAGCCTGTGGCTCGACAACATTACCCGGGAAATCCTCGATGATGGGACTTTGCGCCGCTATGTGGAACAGCTATCCGTCACCGGGCTGACGTCGAATCCGACGATTTTCGACGAGGCCATCGGCAAAACTGCGGCCTACGATCGGGGCATTCGCCAAAAGGCGCAGGCCGGGCTGTCCGGCGAGAATTTATTCATCGAATTGGCGCTGGAGGACCTGCGACGCGCGGCGGACCTATTCAGGCCGGAATTTGACCGCACCCAGGGAATTGATGGTTGGGTTTCCATGGAGGTCTCGCCGCTGCTGGCGAGCGACACTCAAGGCACCATCGATGCCGCATTGCGAATTCACAAACAGGCCGATCGACCCAATCTTTACGTCAAGATTCCCGGAACGCGCGAGGGTGTTCCGGCGATCGAGGCGGCAATATTCGCGGGTGTGCCGGTCAACGTAACCCTGCTGTTCTCACGCGAGCAGTACTTGAGCGTGGCCGAGGCTTACATGCGCGGGATTGAGCGGCGCATTGCGGCGGGCCTCGACCCGCGCATCAACTCGGTCGCCTCGGTGTTCGTCAGCCGCTGGGACCGCGCGGTCGCCGACAAGGTGCCGCCCGATCTGGTAAATCGCTTAGGCATCGCCATTATGCAGCGCACTTATCGCGCGCATTGCGACCTGATCGCCGGCCGGCGCTGGAAAGACCTGGCAGCCAAGGGGGCTCGCAAACAACGCATGCTGTGGGCCAGCACCGGTACCAAGGATCCAAAGGCCCCGCCGGGATTGTATGTCGAGGCGCTCGCGGCGCCTGACACCATCGACACCATGCCGGAAAAGACTCTGCTGGCCTTTGCTCAGAGCGGCAGCGTCAAGGGCGTGATGGCGAAAGACGGCGGTGATGCTGAAGAGGTGTTGGCGCGCTTTGCCAAAGCGGGAGTCGATGTCGGCGCGCTCGCCGCTCAATTGCAGGTGGAGGGCGCGGCCTCATTCGTGAAGTCATGGACGGAACTCATGCAGCGCATCAAGGACAAGAGCGCCGCGTTGGCCACCGCTTGAATTCGCGCGTCAATCCGCTCGCCGGCCAACCCGCACCTGCCGCATCGCTGGTGAACGTGCCGCGGCTGATCACGGCCTATTACAGCGAGCGGCCGGATCCGGCGATTGCTGCGCAAAGAGTGGCCTTCGGTACGTCAGGACACCGGGGCTCCTCTTTCGAGGCCGGTTTCAACGAATACCATGTGCTGACGATCAGTCAGGCCATCTGCGAGTATCGCAAGCAGCGCGGTATCGATGGTCCGCTATTCATGGGCTTTGACACCCACGCGCTGTCGGCGCCTGCCTTCGCGAGCGCTCTTGAGGTTCTCGCCGCCAACGGGGTCGAGCTCATGATCGCCGCCGACGATGAATACACGCCGACGCCCGCCATCTCGCACGCCATCCTCAATTTCAACCGCGGCCGCAGCGCGGGACTGGCCGACGGCATCGTCATCACGCCCTCGCACAATCCGCCCGATAGCGGCGGCTTCAAGTACAACCCGCCGAATGGCGGCCCCGCTGATACGGACGTCACCCAGTGGATCGAGAATCGCGCGAACGAGCTGCTTCGGGCAGGTATCGTGGGCGTGAAGAGAATCAGCCTGAGCGCGGCGCGGCGCGCCGCGACGACGCATTCGCATGATTATCTTCTCGCCTATGTGCAAGAGCTGGGGGCGATCGTGGACATGGATGTCATCCGCAATTCGCGCATTCGCATGGGTGTCGACCCGCTGGGCGGCGCCGGCGTCCACTATTGGCCGCGGATCGCAGAGCATTATCGTCTCGATCTGACCATCGTCAATGAGGCGGTCGATCCCACCTTTCGTTTCATGACGTTGGATTGGGACGGCAAAATCCGCATGGATCCCTCCTCGACCTACGCCATGCAGCGGCTGATCGAGCTGAAGGACCGCTACGATATCGCCTTTGCCTGCGACACGGATCATGACAGGCACGGGATCGTCACCGCCAGCAGCGGCTTGATGGCCCCCAATCACTACTTGGGGGTGGCCATCGATTACTTATTCCGGCATCGAGCCGGCTGGCGCGGCGACGCCGCCGTGGGCAAGACCGTGGTGAGCAGTGCCTTGATCGACCGTGTCAGCAGCCGGCTGCGTCGCACCCTGTACGAGGTGCCGGTGGGATTCAAGTGGTTCGTCGATGGGCTGATCGATGGAAAATTAGGGTTTGGTGGCGAGGAGAGCGCCGGGGCTTCATTCAGCCGCATCGATGGCGGCGTCTGGACCACCGATAAAGATGGACTCGCCCCGGCGCTGCTGTCGGCGGAGATCACGGCGCGCACCGGGCGGGACCCGGGCGAGTACTACCGCGGCTTGACGCAAGAGCTGGGCGCCTCGTTTGCGGACCGCATCGACGCTCCGGCGAACGCGGAACAAAAGAAAAAGCTGGGGAAACTCGATGGGCAGCAAGTCCATAGTACGGAACTTGCCGGAGAACCCATCGAGCAAATACTGACCCGCGCACCGGGCAACAACGCGCCCATCGGCGGCGTGAAGGTGGCCGCGCGCAGCGGATGGTTCGCGGCGCGCCCTTCCGGGACCGAGGATATTTACAAGATCTACGCCGAAAGCTTCCTCGATGATGCGCACTTGCGCCGGCTGATCAGCGAGGCGCAGACCATTGTCGATGCGGCGCTGGCCGGCGCCTAAGCGCCGCGAATCGCCTTGCAAGACGCCGACAACAGACCCTTGAGCGTCGCCGCCAAGCGATTTCTGCCCTGGCTGGTGGCGGTGGGGTTTTTCATGGAATCGCTGGACACGACCATCTTGAATACGGCCGTGCCCGCGATTGCGCACGCACTGGATGTGCCGCCGCTCAGCATGAAAGCCGTGCTGGCAAGCTACACCTTGAGCTTGGCCGTATTTATTCCGATCAGCGGCTGGATGGCCAATCGCTTCGGCACGCGGCGCGTTTTTGCTTCGGCGATCGGCATCTTCACGCTGGGCTCGTTTCTGTGCGGTCTATCGAACAATATCCATTTACTGGTGGCATGCCGCATTCTGCAAGGCGGCGGCGGCGCCATGATGCTGCCCGTTGGGCGCATCACCATGGTGCGGACGTTTGCCAAATCCGAGCTCATCAACGCCATGAGCTTCGTCGCCATCCCCGGGTTGATCGGACCCATGCTCGGTCCGGTTATCGGCGGCGCAATCATCGGATACTTTCATTGGAGCGTGATTTTTTTCGTCAATATCCCGATCGGCCTGTGCGGGTTGTACTTGGTCTATCGGCATCTGCCCAACTATAAGGAGCAGCGCAACTACCCCTTGGACATCATTGGATTGGTGCTGTTCGGATCGGGAATCGCACTGCTGTCATACGTATTGGAGGTGTTCGGCGAGACTACCCTGAGCGGGCGCGAGATGTTGGGACTGCTGGCGATCTCGGCCGCATTGTTGGCGGCTTACGGCCTACACACCCAACGCACCAGGCACCCATTGCTGCGCCTAAAATTGCTGGGGGTACGCACTTTTCGCGTTGCGGTGAGCGGCAATCTATTCACGCGCCTCGGTATCGGCGGAATACCCTTTCTCCTGCCGCTGCTGTATCAAGTCGGTTTGGGATTCTCGCCCATCCAATCCGGATTACTCATCATGCCGCAGGCATTCGCGGCGATGAGCCTGAAGCTGACGATGCCCTTGATCCTGCGGAAATTCGGCTACCGCAGGGTGCTGATTGCCAATACCCT
The DNA here is from genome assembly GCA_963756845.1 of uncultured Gammaproteobacteria bacterium. Lineage (GTDB taxonomy): Bacteria > Pseudomonadota > Gammaproteobacteria > Steroidobacterales > Steroidobacteraceae > Bog-1198. Next base: position 362,525 of record CAVWPD010000001.1, read on the forward strand.
GATGTTGGGGGTCATGATCACGCTGTTCGCGACCATCGGGATTGCGACGCCAGTGTGGCTCATCGTGTTGATGGCCTTCACGTACGGATTTCTGACCTCGCTGCAATACACCAGCATGAACACGCTGGCCTACGCCGACATCAGCGATCACGAAACCAGCGGCGCCAGCACCATCGCCAGTACCGTGCAGCAATTGGCCGTCAGCTTCGGCATTGCCACCGCTTCGCTCGCCACCGCGGTATTCATTCCCGATCGCCTGCGCGCCACCGCGCCGCAAATGATCCATGGCATTCATTTGGCGCTGTGGGGACTGGCTGCGCTGACCATCGTGTCAACCAGCGTATTTTGGCGCCTCAAGAGTCAAGACGGGGCCGCCGTCAGCCGCCACAATGCGCAAATCGCGGCATGAGGGCGCGGCGGGAGTGGGGCGGCTGTTTCGGACCGCCCCGGCGGGCTATTCTTTCTTGATTTCGTGGCCGCCGAACTGATTGCGCATCGCCGCCAGCAGCTTATCCGCGAAGGAATCATTATCGCGGGAACGCAGACGTTCCAGTAGCGAGAGCGTAATCACGGGTGCGGACACGCCCAACTCGATGGCGTCCGCGACGGTCCAACGTCCCTCGCCGGAATCTGCGACATAGGGTGCGATTCCCTTCAAGGTCGGGTTTTTATCGAGCGCGCTTGCCGTCAGATCCAGCAGCCAAGAGCGCACCACGCTGCCGTAGCGCCAGATTTCTGCAATTTGGTGAAGATCCAGATTGAATTCGCTCTTGTGCTGCAGAATGGAGAACCCTTCCGCATACGCCTGCATCAGTCCGTACTCGATGCCGTTATGAACCATTTTGGTATAGTGCCCGGAGCTCACCGGCCCTACCCTGCCCCAGCCGCGATCTTTTGCCGGCGCCAGCGTTTCAAAGATCGGGCGCAGACGTTCCACCACGGCCGCGTCCCCGCCGATCATCAAGCTGTACCCCTCGGCGAGCCCCCATATTCCGCCGCTGGTGCCCGAGTCCACATATTGAACCTGACGCTGCGCGGCCAATGCCGCACGACGCTGGGTGTCGCGATAGTTCGAATTGCCGCCGTCGATAATGGTGTCGCCCGCGCTCAGCAGCGCCAGCAGACTCGTCACCGTGCTATCGGTAATTTCCCCGGCCGGAACCATCAGCCACAGGGCGCGGGGCGCCTTGAGTTTTCCGATGAGCAGCTCGAGGCTGGGCGCGGTCTCCGCACCGTTCTTTTCGAGCAGTTCACGCGCAGCAGCGGCGGGATCGAAGCCCACGACCCGATGACCGCCGCGCAACAGCCGCTGCGCCATGTTGGCGCCCATGCGCCCCAGACCGATCATTGCGATATCCATAGTTCTCACCGTCATCGCGCGAGCGCAGGGGGGTGTGAGTATATCTTAGCTGCGCTTGAGTATGGTCATCACCGCCGGGCTGCCCACCGGTTCATAACGGCCGGTGAACAGCAGAGCGCCGGTGGCCGAGTTGACGTGGAAGGAAGTGATTGAATCGCCGCGCTGATTGCAGGAATAGAGCAGCGTGCCGCTCGGATCGAGGGTCAGGCTGCGCGGAGAATCCGCATGCACCCAGGTTTCCGCAACGCTACGCAGTTGACCGTCGTCCGCCACGCCAAAAATCGCCACTGCGTTATGCAGCCGGTTTGAAACATAGAGAAACCGGCCGTCCGACGTGATGATGAGTTCCGAGGATAGATTGCTGCCGGCGAATTTCGGCGGCAAGCTCGAGATCACCTGCTTGAGTTTCAGACCGCCCTTCGAGGCGTCGTAATCGTACACGGCCACCCTGGCGTCGTGTTCATACAGGTTGTAGAACACTCGGCCATTGGGATGAAACACAAAGTGTCGCGGTGCGGACCCGGCCGGCGCCGCGACTGCCGGCACGTCCGCGGGCAGCAGGCGTCCGGCCTGAGCATCGAAGCGCCACACAAGCGTCAGATCCAGGCCCGCATCATTGGCGATGACGAATTGCCCGCTCGGATCCGCCGCGACCATGTGCAGGTGCGCGCCATCGTGGTCGCTGACTGCGAATTGTCCGGGCGGATCATCGGCGGCGCGCGCATGATGGCGCTGGCCCACGCTCGGCCTGACATCCGTGGGATCGCCCAGCCCGCCGTCCGCCCCCACCGGAAAAACCGCCACATTACCCCCGCCATAGTTGGCGACGAACACGAACTTTCCGGACGGATGCACGCTGAGGTGCGCAGGCGTCGTGCCGCCGGAGCTCACTGAACTTAATCGGACGAGCTGCAAACTGTTGCTGTCGATCGCGTAGGAGACCACGGCGCCGCTGCGCGCGCCCTGATAATTGTCGATCTCGCTGACCGCGTACAGACGGGTTTGCGCCGGGTTCAGCGCCAGCCAGGTCGGATTGCGAATATCATCCACCACCTGCAACTGAGTCAGCGCGCCGCTGGCGGGGTCGATTCTAAACAGGTAGATCCCGCCGCCATTCGGCGTGTAGGTGCCGACGTAGGCGTAATTGTAGGCGCTCGGCGCCGGTGCGGCAGCCTGCACCAGCCGCGGAAGGGCAGCCGGTGCGATCAGCAGGGATGTTGCCCGAAGCAAGTCGCGACGGGTAATTTTTGGTCTTAGCAACGCATGGCCTCCAACCTGAGTGTAGCGCAACAGGCGGGCGGAACGATCCCGTTCAGTTATTCAAAAAGATCGTAATGCTCGTCGCGGAGAACGCAAAGGTCGTGGCAGTGTACTCGCCGACGGCGGTGATACCCGTCGCCAAGGTGGTGCCGTTGAGCTCGGATTGCAGCTGCGTGATGAAATTCGTATAGCTATTGAAGGTCTCGACACTCGAACTCGCGGAATGACCGATGGCGAAGACCGCCGTCGAATCCGTTGGTGTAATCAAAGGGTCGGAGGATAATCCGACGACATTGATGACTTGCGCACCGACCTGAATCTGGTGACGCTGCCCGATGCTGCTGTTGGAAACGTCCAGATCAATGGCCGAGCTATCGAAAGTGGTGAATGGCGCCGCGGTGCCCGCTCCCCAGTCGACCACCAGTTCGGCCTGGATCGTCGTCGGGTCGAGCAGGGCCGCGGCGGTGAAATTCGGCGGCGCAACGCCGAAGGAGTTCGGCAGTCCTGAGACGATGACGGGTGCGCCGGCGATCGAGTTGGTCAAATCCAGCGCGCCCGTCGTCACCGAGTACTGCGTGGGATCGGCGCCGCTGCCGGTGAAATTAAACGCGGTCAGCGAACGCCCCCCCAGATAACTCAGGTTGAGGGTCAGTGCTCCCGTCCCCTGCGCCGTGACCAGTCCCGAGGCGCTGGAGACGTCGAGCCGCACTCGACCGGCGGTGGCATCGAGTGTCGCGGTCCCCGCACTGGTGCTGGTAGCCGTGCCGAAGGCATCAATCTGGGATCCTACCGAGATCTGTTGCGGCGTATTGGCGTCCGCCGCGCCCTGCCCAAACACGGTGATGAGCGTATTCGCACCGATGGTAATGAGGCTCGTGCCGGGAATGAATGTGTTGGTACCGTCATTCGCGATCAGCGTGCCATCTTCGATCGACACGGTGTTGCCGCTGCGCGCCGAGACGACTCCCGAGATTCGATCAAAGCCAGATCCTTGGACGCTGCTCCCCGCCAGCACTTGCAAGGCGGCAAACGACACGGAGGTTGTCGTGGTCGAGACAGTCGTGTCCGTGGTATCGGTAGTGTCCGTGGTGTCCGTAGTATCCGTGGTGTCGGTGGCGGGAACAACGGGCGTTGAAGTATCCGATGTCGAGGTGCTTGAAGTCAGAGTTCCGTAGGCCACGATTATCGCGCCTGCACTCAAGGCGCCGACCTGCGCCAGCCCCGCGGTGCCTGTCAAGGGAGTCCCGTTCACTTCGTACGTGGTGACTTCGCTCGTCGCCATGCCGAGCTGCCCTGAGCCATGGATGAGGCCGTCGAATGGCATCACGCCGGACGTCAACAGAAGGCTGGTGGTGTTGGCGCCGCCGAGCGGCCCACGAATTCGCACTTGTTTGGTGTCGATCGGCAGGGAACTTGCCGCGAACATCGGCGTGACGGTCACGGTCTTTGCGCTCACGTTCACAAGATTCGATGCCGCCAGGTTGAAATTGAGCGCCAGCTGTCCGGTTTGTTTGGCAGCGATTCGCAGCGGATTGCTCGGATCCAAATTGACGGTCACCGAGACTTGGCCCAGGGCTTGGCCGCTGACATTCATCGGCGCGAGCGCCACGCCGTCGATGCTGCCGTCGTCATAGATAATTTGCGCGTTGCTGTAGTCCAATGTGATCACGGCGCTGGTGTAGGTGCCCTTCTTCGTCGTCGAGACGCCCAACACCTCGCTCAGATTGACCAGATTGACAAAATCGACCGTCGTTCCTCCCGGAAGCACCTTCAAGGTGCTCTTGCCATCGCTGGTCTGTAATTGCACCGCAGCCAGTCCGACGCGGTAAGCGAGGAAGGTGTCGGTGGAGGGGGTTGAGGTCACGGTAACCACGGCAGAACCGTTGCAGGCCGCCAGCAGCAGCATCGCAGCCCCCACGGGGGCCGCCACCAGCCTGGACCATGCGCCGCGCTTATTCATTGCTGCATTGGAGGGCCGCATAACGCCATTGTTCAGGGAATTTCACCCTAAGAGAAGCGGCCTATGCGCAAAGATCTGTGAAGTCGCTGTAATGCGCTCCAAGGCGTCGCCGAGCAGCGACATTCCAGCGCTTTTCGGTCGCCCAAAAGCTCAATCAGGTGCGGTTAGGCGGGATCAACCCTGCTGGAGGGACTCACGGGCAGGGGCTCCGAGGGGACATCGGGGACGCTGGATCGGCGCTGTTGCTTGGCATCTTGTCGAGCTTTCCTGGCGGCCTCTTTTTGTTTCTTCGCGTGACGATAATTCGGCTTGGCCAACTTAACTCTCCTAAGAACAGTCTGCTGATTTTGATCTTACTCTGCCTGCACCGAAACGCGAACCGATAAACGATGCTGGCGGCCGCCGACGATGACGCCCCTGAGCGGCGAAACGTCGCCAAAATCTCGGCCCCACGCGATCACGATGTGGTCGGTACCCACGCGCAGGTCGTTGGTAGGATCCAGGTCGACCCAGTCAAATGGGGGACAAAATACCGAGACCCACGCATGCGATGCATCGGCGCCCACCCAGCCGGCACCGGCTCCGCTGGGCGGCAGGGTACGCAGATATCCGCTGACGTAGCGCGCCGGCACGCCGCGCGAGCGCAGGCAGGCGATCATGACGTGGGCGAAGTCCTGGCAAACGCCGCGGCGCGCCGCGAATGCCTCGACTGCCGAGGTGCGAATGTTGGTCGAACCGGGGGCATAGGTAAAGTCTCGATGCACCTTGTGCATCAATGCCTGCGCACCGACCAGCACGGGACTCCCCGCCACGAAGCAATCCGCACCGTAATCGGTGAACGACTGTTTGAGCTTCGCGTAGCTTGATTCCATGCGAAACCGACAGGCATCGAGGTATTGCGCAGTCAACGATTTTCCCGAATAGGTCAACGCATCGCGAACTTCCTCCCAAGGCTGCGTCGCATCGGCCGCGGCATGTTGGGGGCTGTCGACCTGTACGCGGACCTCAGCCAGCACCTCGAGACGATCATGCGGCAGATCATATTCAAGCCGAGTGGCAAGATTACCGAACGCATCCACGTCTTCCGTGCGGCTGCTGGGGCGCGGCTCAAGGGTCAGAGTGCGTGCATGGCAGTGCTGGTTGGGCGAGTCGCGCGGGCTCAAATGCAGCAGCTGGTGTGAATGCGCGACATTGCCGCCATAGTCGTAAATCGTTTCATGACGCACGCGGTATCTCATCTGTACTACGCCGCGACCGGCCGAATATCGGCATCGGCGTCGATGAGTGAGAAATGCTTGAGCGACAGCTGATCGGATAGGCGGCCGGCGGCCACGCTCAGCTCGTGCAGCTGCTGCGCCAAGCTCTGCCGCGCCCGCTCGGCGCGTGCGCTGTCCCCGTCCAGGGCAGTCAATTGCATCTCCTCCACCAAGGCCACCGCCTCATCGAGTGTATCGTCCGGCGTGCCGCCCAACGAAGCCGCCACTCGTATCAATGAATACTCGATGGCATGCCATTGAAACGCGAGCGCCCGCGGATTGCTCTGATCGAACACCAGCAGATCGATGGTCTCTCCGAGGCGCGGCGAGGCCAGATAGCGCGTACGGTAGGTAATCGTGCTGTCGCCGATGTCGAGCAGCCATTCGAGTTCGCTTTGCGTCGGCGTGGCCCCCGACTTCATGCGGTGAGCAAGCAGTTCGGAGAGGAACTGCAGACGCTCCAGGCGGCGGCCGACCATCATTAATCGCCACCCGTCGTTCTGCGTCATATCGTCCATGGCGAAGCCCGCCAGCGACGCCAACGACAGCAGCAGTGAATCCAAAATTTCTCGCGGGTCGCGCTTGAAATGCACGCCTTCCTGAAATTCGCGCTGCAGCACGCTGATGGCGCGCCAATTTTCCGCGGACAATTGGCTACGCGCTTGCGCTGCGCACCACGCCAGACGCTGCAGATCTGCCTGTAGCCCCAAGGTGTTCGCCTCGTCGAACAGAGGCAGTCCCGATTCACCGAGCTTCGCAATGGCGACGAAGTGTCCGCAGGTCTCAAGCGCCAGCGGCCACAGCAGCGCGTTGGCCCGCACATTCAAGCTCGCCCGGAAGAGCCGTGCTTTATCCTCGCAACGCTCGCTATAGCGGCCCAGCCAAAACAGGTTTTCCGCCAATCGGGACGGCAGATCATCGTGCCGCGCCGCGGTCCGCGGCGAAGCAGCGGCGACCTGCGTGTCATCGATCGAGCGGCGATCCGCGGCCAACACCCACACGTCCTTGCTGCCGCCGCCGCGCTGCATCGACACGATATCGGCGCTGTCCGTAGCGATGCGCGCCAAGCCGCCCGGCATGACCCGATAGCCCGACGGCGTGGCCACCGCATAAACGCGAATCCCTAGGGCCCGGGCTGAAAACCCGTGGACCTGCGCACCGCCGCCTCCGCCGCCCGCACTTCGCCACACCGGGGCCTGTGAAAAGGCCAAACGTTCCTGCGCCACATAGGCATGCGGCCGCGCCTTGAGGCGCACGATCAACTCTTCGCGCGCCTCCGCCGCCAGATCGCGCCCGAATACGGGCTGGAAATTCTGGTTGGGAAACGCCGGTTTGATGACCAGCTGCTCGATGTTTTCGATGACATACGCGAGCGCCGGGGCTTCACCGCACCACCAGGTCGCGACGGAGGGCAATTGCAGCTTCTCTCCCAACAGCCGCTCCGCGGCTGCCGGCATGAATCCCATCCACGCCGCTGACTCGAGCACGCCGCTGCCCAGCGCGTTGGCCATGACCACTCGACCCGCGCGCACCACTCCGATGAGCCCCGGCACACCGAGCGCCGAATCGGCGCGCAGTTCCACCGGATCGCAGAAATCGTCGTCGAGCCGGCGAAGGATGGCATGCACGCGACGCAGTCCACCGAGGGTCTTGAGAAACAGCGTATCCCCGCGGACGGTCAAATCATGTCCTTCGACCAACGGCAGCCCCAGTTGACGCGCCAGATAGGCGTGTTCGAAATAGGTTTCATTGAACGCCCCCGGCGTCAGCACCACCGCGAGCGGGGTTTCCTGCTCGGGTGCAAACGCCAGCAAATTCTCGCGCAGCGCCACGAAGAATGCGCCGAGGGAACGCACGCCCACAGTGTTGAGCAGCTCGGGAAACACCCGGGAGACGATGGAGCGATTTTCCAGAGCGTAGCCGGGCCCCGAGGGAGTTTGCGTTCTGTCGGCCAATGCCCACCATTGGCCGTTGGCAGAACGCGAGATATCGACGGCATAGACATGCAGCCAATTGCCGCCCGCCGGTTTCAGGCCATGACACGGCCAGAGAAAATTGGGATGGCCGAAGGGCAGCTGGGGCGGTACCGTGCCATCGCTCAGCAGCCGCTGTGCTCCATACAAATCTGCGAGCAGCGCATCGAAGAGCCGCGCCCGCTGTGCAACACCGGCCTCAATTTCGCGCCACTCCGCCGCGGGAATTAAAATCGGCAGAGGATCCAGCACCCACGGGCGGTCGCGGCCCTGCGGATCGGCGTAGACATTGTAAGTCACGCCGTTTTCCACGATGAGGCGGCGCGCCAAGTCAACGCCGCGACGCACCGCCTCGGCACCGTCGCCGGCCAATGCGTCGATCAGGGGCTGCCAATGCGGCCGGACGTTACCCGCGCCATCGAGCAATTCGTCGTAGCGGCGAGCATCGCTCAAATAGGTGTCAAGACGGGCTTGGGCCATTACTCATGCGCAAATCGAGCGTGAACGGAAACTCCGCATCCGGCGTTGAAACCGGCACCGCCATAGCGCCGGGACTGTGGCCCATGCGAAAGAATCTTGCCAAGCGCCGGCTTTCCGCCTCGAAGGAATTGACCGGAAAGCGTTCGTGACTCAGGCCGCCGGGATGCGTGACATGATACTGGCAACCGCCCTCGGAGCGGTTCATCCAAGTATCGAATAGATCAAAGGTCAGCGGCGCATGGACGCCGATGGTGGGATGCAGCGCAGAAGCCGGATGCCAAGCACGGTAGCGAACGGCGCCCACGAACTCGCCGACTCGCCCCGTAGGACGCAGCGGCACCCGATGGCCATTGCAAGTCACCGAGTAGCGGCTTGGCGCCAACCCGCTCACTTTCACCTGCAGCCGTTCCACGGAGGAATCCACATAGCGAACGGCGCCCGCGGACGAACCTTCCTCGCCCATGACATGCCAGGGCTCGAGCGCCTGGCGCAGCTCGAGCCGCATACCGCGCGTCTCGAAATCGCCGTACTTGGGGAAACGAAACTCGAAATGCGGTGCGAACCAATCCTGCTCGAGTGCATAGCCTTCCTGCTGCATCTCCAGGATGACATCGGCGAAATCCTGGGCGACGAAGTGCGGCATCAGAAAACGATCGTGCAGTTCCGTGCCCCAGCGCACCAACGTCGCGGGCTCGTAGGGTTTGCGCCAGAATCGCGCCACCATCGCTCGCAGCAGCAGCTGTTGAGTGAGGCTCATACGCGCGTGTGGCGGCATCTCGAACGCGCGCATTTCGAGGAGCCCCAAGCGTCCCGTAGGGCCATCCGGGGAGTACAGCTTGTCGATGCAGAACTCGGTGCGGTGCGTGTTGCCGGAAACATCGATCAGCAGATTGCGCAGCAATCGGTCCACCAACCAAGCAGGAGCAGTCTCGCCGCGCCGCGGAAACTGTCGAAAGGCAATCTCCAGCTCGTACAATGAATCGTTGCGCGCCTCGTCCACGCGCGGCGCCTGCGAAGTGGGTCCGATGAACAGCCCGGAAAACAAATACGACAGGGACGGATGGTTTTGCCAATAGCCCAGCAAACTGCGCAATAAATCCGGACGGCGCAGGAACGGTGAATCCGCCGGGCTCGCGCCCCCGAGCACCATATGATTTCCGCCGCCGGTGCCGGTATGCCGCCCATCCAGCATGAACTTCTCACTGGTCAAACGACACTCGCGCGCCGCCTCGTACAGAAACGTGGTCCGATCCTGCAGTGCGGTCCAGTCGGCGGACGGATGAATGTTCACCTCAATCACGCCCGGATCCGGCGTGACGCGAAAATTTTCGATGCGCGGGTCGCTCGGCGGCTCGTAGCCTTCCAGGATGATGGGCTGCGCCAGCGCCTCTGCCGCGGCTTCCACTGCGGCCACCAGTTCCACGTAGTGCTCGAGTTCGCGCGCCGGCGGCATAAAAATGTACAGCACGCCGTTGCGTGCCTCAGCGCACATGGAGGTGCGCGTGAGCGCGGCGGCTGATTCTTTGGGCAGCGGTGCGGATTCAACCGGGGCAGGCGCGGCCGGCGCCGCTTGATCGCGGAACTGAGCGCGAATCTGCGCCTGCGGCAACAAGCTTGAAAAGCTGCGCGACGGATCGGGCGGATGAATGAACGGATAGTCGCTCTTGGCGACCCAGGGCTGGGAATCGAGCGGCAGGCGATAACCGATGGGAGAATCGCCGGGTATCAGAAAGCACCGCTCGCTGCGCAAAAACCACGACCCGGACTGCCATCGCGCGCCATCCGGGGTGCGGGCAATCGGCAGCACATGACCGATGACCCGATCCAATCCCTGTTCGAACACCTTTGCCAACCGCTCGCGCTCCATCGGGTCCTCGAGGCGCGAATCGAATGGATCGACATTGACCGGCAAGCGGCGCTCGCGCCACAGATAGTAGAAGGCATCTTCATAGGCGGGGAAAACGAACCCTGCATCCAATCCCAGCTCTTCGGCCACGCGGCTTAGGAACGCGCGCGCCGTCGCGTCCGTCACCGGGTACTGGGTTTGCTCATCGGCGATCAACCGCGGATTCACCCACAGCGGTTCCCCGTCCTTGCGCCAGTAGCAATTGAGCGACCAGCGCGGCAGCTGCTCTCCCGGATACCACTTGCCCTGCCCGAAATGCGCCAAGCCCGCGGGTGCATATTTATTCTTCAGCCGCTGATATAAGTCGGCAGCCAGCTTGCGCTTCTTTGCGCCGAGCGCGGCCGTATTCCATTCGGCGCCATCCGGATCATCGATGGACACGAACGTGGGCTCCCCGCCCATCGTCAAGCGCACGTCCAAATGCTTAAGGTCGGCATCCACTGCGCGCCCCAATGAATCGATGCGAGACCACTGAGCTTCGCTGTAGGGCTTGGTGACTCGCGGCGCTTCCCAGACTCGCTGCACGCTCATGCGATGCTCGAAGGTCGTTTCGCATTCATCCACCGCGCCGCTGACCGGCGCGGCGGCGGTGGGTTCCGGCGTGCAGGCCAGCGGGATGTGTCCCTCGCCCGCGAGCAGGCCCGATGTGGGGTCCAGGCCAATCCAGCCCGCCCCCGGCAAGTACACTTCGCACCAGGCATGCAGGTCGGTGAAGTCCTGCGCAGCCCCCGAGGGCCCATCCAGCGATTTCACGTCGGGCACCAATTGAATCAGGTACCCGGACACGAAGCGGGCGGCCAATCCCAAGTGGCGCATCAACTGAACCAGCAACGCGGCGGAATCACGGCAGGATCCGGAGCGTTTTGCGAGCGTCTCCTCGGGCAGTTGCACGCCCGGTTCGAGGCGAATGACATATTGAATATCGCTGGCAAGACGGCTGTTGATCTCAACGATGAAGTCGATGGTGCGGCGCCGCTGCCGGGAAATACTGTCCAGATAGCTCTCAACCAGCGGCGTCGCGGGTGCTTTCACCAAGTACGGCACCAGTTCCCTGCGCTCGCTGGAATCGTACTTGAACGGGAATTGTTCGGCGTAGGGGGTGAGAAAGAAGTCGAAGGGATTGAGAACCGCCATTTCGGCGACCAAATCCACCTCGATTTTCAATTCAGCGGTACTGTCGGGAAACACCAGGCGCGCGAGATAGTTCGCCTGCGGATCTTGCTGCCAATTGATGAAATGATCCGTCGGGGTTACTTTGAGCGAGTACGCGAGAATCCGGGTGCGGCAATGGGGCGCCGGTCGCAGCCGCACGACTTGCGGGCTCAAACCCACCAATCGGTCGTAGCGATAATGGGTCACATGATTCAACGCAACATGGATCGACACAGCTTCTCCGGACCAGACCCCGATTGAACATAAGTGCCGGGGCGCACCATCACGGTGCAAAAAAACCGCCAAATAGGCCGATGTCCCGGCTTTGCCAAGTGTATAACGCGAACTCCATGCGTAGGGGCTAATACCGAGGGATGGGGACGTGGTCGAACAAAAACAAAAGCCCTGGATGGCCACCGCCAATATCGGCTTGGCCATTCTCGCGGTCATCAATTTATTGAGCTACATGGACCGCTATGTGGTCGCCGGTGTGCTCGAAAGCCTGAAACATTCCAATCTCGGCCTCACCGACACCAATTTGGGATCGCTGATGACCGGATTCCTGCTGGTCTACACCTTCCTCGCGCCGGTATTCGGCGCACTGGGAGATCGCCGCTCGCGGCCACGATTGATCGCTCTGGGCGTGGCCTGCTGGAGTTTTGCCACGGTCATGTCCGGCTTTGCGGTCAATTATCTCACCCTGTTCGCCGCGCGCGCGGCAGTCGGCGTCGGGGAAGCCTCCTACGTCACCATCGCCCCGAGCTTGCTGTCGGATTATTTTCCGGTGCGCCAACGCGGCCGCGTCATGGCAATTTTCTTCTGTGCCATACCGGTGGGGTCCGCGCTGGGCTACGTGGTCGGCGGATTGGTCGACAAGCACTACGGATGGCGCATGGCTTTCTACGTCGCGGGCGGTCCCGGCCTGATACTGGCCGCGCTGTGTTTGCTGTTGCGCGACCCGCCGCGCGGTGTTCAAGACGGCGCCGCTGCGCGCGGCGCGCCAGCGTCCCGCTCGGAGGCGCCCCATGCCTCCGCACCGATCGCGCGGCGCGCCAGCATGACCCGCGAAACTTTGCTGACTTACGGGCGACTGCTGCGCAATAAGCCCTACGCGCTGACCGTGCTCGGATACGCCGCTTACACATTTGCCGTGGGTGGCTTAGCCTATTGGATGCCGGCGTTTCTCGAGCGCGTGCAGGGAATCCCGCGCAGCGAAGCCACGGTCAGTTTCGGCACCATCGTCGTTATCACCGGATTCGTCGGCACGTTTGTCGGCGGCTGGATGGGCGACTACTTCGCCAAGAATTCGCGCCGGGCATATCTGTGGCTTTCGGCGCTCGCCACGCTGATCGCGGCGCCTTTGGTGTGGATGTCGCTGACAACGGCCTCGCACACCCTGTACATGGTGTGCATGGTGAGCGCACAGCTGTGCCTCTTCTTGTCCACCGGACCGATCAATGCGGCCATCATCAACCTGGTCATGGCCGGCGAGCGCGCCACCGCGATTGCGCTCTCTGTGTTTGCCATTCACTTGCTCGGCGACGCGCTGTCGCCCTTGCTCATTGGCGTGTTATCCGATGCGTTCTCGCTGCAGTCAGCCGTGAAAATCGTTCCCGTCGCCGTGTTGATCGGCGGCTTCGTCTGGATCTGGGCGGCCCGCGCACAAGCCCGCTCCGACAGCGCTGCGCAATCCCGCTAGCTGCGTGCGCCGTTGACGTCGGCGAGCTGCGCCGCGATATCACCGCGCATCGCCAGCTCCTCGATATCCGTGGTGAGCTTGCGTTGCCAGTTTGGATACTCTCGATCCGTTCCGGGCACATTGACCGGATCCGTCATCCCTAAAAGATCCTCAATTTGCAGGGCAACCAGCACGGTCGGGGTGCGCGCGAGATAGACGTGCAGCGCATGCGCAAGCGCCGCGGTGAATGGTTCGCTGCTCGTCGATGGCAACGCGGGATTCAGGCCCTGCTGTCGGAGTGCGTCCAGCAGCACCCCGCGATCGCCATCGCGCTCCTGCATGATGGCACTCTCGATCTCCATGCTGGGGTACAGATTCAAGCGGTGACGCAGCTCGATATCCCTGCCCTCCCAGAAGCTGCGCAATGAGGGCAGGTCGTGAGTGGAGGCCGTCGCCAGCGCGCGCCGCATGAATTCATCGGGGCGCCGAAATCGGCCGTCGATTTTTTCGAACAACAGGACCTTGTAGTGATACAGACCGAATTCGGGCATGGCCCGGTGCATCTCATCCGGCACCACACCCAGATCTTCGCCCACCACCAGGCATTGGTTGCGCATGCTCTCCAGCGCCACCGCCGTCAGCAGCTGCTGCAGCGGATAATGCACATACGCGCCTTCGGCAGGCGAGCATCCTGCCGGCACCCACCACAGTCGACATAGCGACATCACATGATCCAAACGCAGCGCGCCGTAGTAGCGCATGTTGCTGCGGATCAAGCGGATGAAAACATCGAGCCGCTGCGCCTGCATCGTGGAGGGGTCCTGCGGCGGAACACCCCAGCCCTGTCCCTTCAGCGCCAGGGCATCCGGCGGCGCGCCAATTTCCGCGGAAAGGCAGTAGCTGGCTTGAGCCATCCAGGTCTCGGAGCCCGATGGGTTGGCGCCCACCGCGTAATCTCCATACAGGCCGACCGGCATACCCAATTCACGCGTCAAGGCCTGCGCACCCACGAGTTGCTCGTGGGCCAGCCATTGCAGATACGCGTAGAATTCGACCTCCGCGGGGTGCTCGGCCGCGAAGCGCAGCGCCGCGCCGCTTTTCGCATCGCGGAACTCCGCAGGCCAGCTAAACCACCCCGACGGTGAGCCGGTGGTTGCGCGAAAATACCGATCCAGTGCATCAAACCGAGCATGCCATTGCAACGCCTCGCCCTGCGCGGCGACAAACGCGCGAAAGCGCCGGCCGCGCTCGCTCAAGTGCGCCAGGTGCCGGTCGCGAAAGTCCTGATACAGCAGTGCCAGAATCTCGAACTTCAGATCCGCCACGCCGCGATAGTCGACAAGCTCATGCGCGCGCAGCGCCGCCAATCGATCGGTGATTTCCGGATCGGCCATCCGGCTGCGAACCGCCGCGCATTCTGCGTATTCGGGCACCGCCGGCACGGCAATATATAAAACATTGAGAAAGTGCCGGCTCGAGGCGCTGTACGGGCTGCACCGAGCCGGATCCGCGGGCGCGAGCGCGTGCAGGGGATTCAGGCCGATGAACCCCGCGCCACAGGAGGCCATCCAACGGATCAGCAGCGTCAAATCGTGAAAATCGCCGATGCCCCAATTATCCCTGGAGCGCAGCGTATACAGCTGCACGGCGACGCCCCACAGCCTGCGTCCGGCGATGATCTGCGCCGGCTCGAAACATCGCGGCGCAGAGACGATCAGCGAACAGCGATCCGGCACGCCGCCCGCGATACGGGCCTGCAATTCGTGATAGCCCGGCGGCAAATCAAACGGCACGTCGAAGCGCCTGCGGGTAATCCACGAGCCCGCGACTTCCCCGCGCCACAATTCACGGCAATCGGCCGTCGAGGTGGCGCCGTCGCGCTGCGATCCGTCCTCGAGCCGCACTGACCATACCAGCATCGCGCCGAATTCGCGCGCCGTGACGTTGATGTCGATGCCGATTCTCGGGCCCCGCGCCGCCGCCAAGGGCGGAAGGAATTTACGGTAGGCGGCGCCTTCAAGTTGCTCGACATACGCCGCCAGCGAGATCTCATCGTCGAGCGGACATCCCATGGCGCGCAGGATGCCGATCTTCGTTTCCAGACTGAAGAATCTTAATTCGCCGCGAAAGTCGTGGTACGCATCGCCGATACCGCGCAACTTCGCCAATTTCTCAATCACTGCCCTATCCATTCAACACTCCAGTAGCGCAATGCTGTGCGGCACCAACAGATAACTCTGTGCCGTCCCCAGACTGCTCGCTGCAACGCCTTGCAGCGCGGTATCGAACAGGCGAATCCAAGGTCCCGCCGCCGGCGCGGCCGGCAATTCGAAGCGCTGTTCTGAATCGGCTGAGTTTACCAGCAGCAGCAGATGCTCCACGGAGCCGGAGTGCTCACCGAACCATATTCCCATTGTGCGCAGCTGCGCATCCCTCCAGTCCTCCTGTCGCATCTCTGTGCCGCGCGCATGCAGCCATGCCACATCCTTCACACGGGAACGCGACGCGGCGCCCTTCAGAAACGTCTCGCGGCGAAACTCCACGTGGCGACGGCGCAGTTGCGCCAGCAACCGGACGAATTCCAGCAAGTCGTGATTGGCGGCGCGCAATCGCCAATCCACCCATGAAATCTCGTTGTCCTGGCAATAGGCGTTATTGTTGCCGCGCTGCGTGCGGCCGAATTCATCGCCGGCTTGCAGCATGGGCACGCCCTGCGACAGGAACAGAGTCGCCAACAAATTGCGCATCTGCCGAATGCGTAATTGTTGGATGGCAGCGTCCTCGGTGGGGCCTTCGACCCCGCAATTCCAGCTCAACTCGCTGCCATTGCCATCGGCATTGTTCTCAAGGTTGGCCTGGTTGTGGCGCACGCCGTAAGCGACCAGATCCGCCAGCGTAAAGCCATCATGCGCGGTCGGAAAATTGATGCCGGCGGTGGGCTTGCGGCCGTTATGCCGAAATACATCGCTGGATCCTGCGAACCTTTCCGCGAATTCCCCCAGCTTGCCGGCATCGCCGCGCCAAAAGGCGCGCACGGTATCGCGATAGCGGTCATTCCACTCCGACCATCCGGCGGGGAAACGGCCCAGTTGGTAGCCGCCCCAACCCACATCCCAGGGCTCAGCGATCAGTTTGACGTACGCCAGGGAGGATTCGGCGCGCAGCGCCTTGAAAAAAGCCGCGTGAGGATTGAAGCCGTCGGCCTCGCGCGCCAGCACGGTGGCCAGATCAAATCGAAAACCATCGACATGCATTTCCTCGACCCAGTACTTCAGGCAGTCGATGATGAGAGCGCGAACCCGTGGGTGCTCGCAGTTGACGGTGTTGCCGCAACCCGTGAGGTTCTCGTAGCTGCGCGGATCCTTGGGATCCAGCCGGTAGTAAACCGCATTGTCGATGCCCCGCAAGGAGAGCAGCGGGCCGCTCTCGCCCCCCTCGGCGGTGTGGTTGAACACCACGTCCAGGATTACTTCCATTCCGGCCGCATGCAGCGCCTTCACCATGGTCTTGAATTCGAAGACGGCATCGTCCAGCGCATACTCGTTCGCCGGAGCGAACCACGCGATGGGGTTGTAGCCCCAGTAGTTGCTCAATTTGCGGTCGAGCAGGAATTGCTCGCTGATAAAGGCCTGGCAGGGGAGCAGTTCGACCGCCGTCACTCCGAGGGATTTCAAATGCTCGATCACGGGCGCGACCGAGAGTCCAAGATACTTTCCGCGCCATTTCTGCGGGACGCCCTGGTGTTGGCACGTGAAGCCCTTGACGTGCAGCTCATAGATGACGCTATCCCGCCACGGAATCGTGGGAGGGCGATCGGCGCCCCAATCAAACCCGCCGGTGAGCAGCCGCGAACGCAGCGGCAAACGGCTCGATAGCGCGCGCGCGTAAGGATCGATCAGGGGCACCGTCGCATTGAATCGATGGCCGTTCTGCGGCTCGTTGGGGCCATATACACAGAACGCGTAATGATATTCTGCCGCGTCGCCGGCCGCGGGTACCAGACCGTGCCAAACATCTGCGGTGCGCATGGGCAAATCGTAGCGAGCCGACTCGTCGCCGCTGGCCGCGTCGAACAGGCAAACCTCCACGCGGGTCGCATGGCCCGAGAACAGGGCGAAATTCATGCCGCTCTGCGTCCACGTCGCTCCCAAAGGACGCGGTGAACCGGCTTGAATGGGCTTCACCGGCAAGTCGACGGCACCTTTAGATCACCGGCTTGACGGCCCAAATTTGGTCCGCGTACTCGCGAATGCTGCGATCGCTCGAGAAATAGCCCATGTTCAGGCAATTGATCACGGCCGCGCGGCTCCACTGATCCGGCAATCTGTACAGTGCGTCTGCCCGATCTTGCGCGGCCGCATAAGCAGCAAAGTCCGCCAGCACCAGAAACGGCTCCCCATCGCTCTGCAGTCGATCGATCACGAATTTGGCATCATCCGGACCTTTTGGCGAAAAATAGCCCGAAGCGATAAGACCCAAGGTGCGCGCCAGCTCCGGGTTGGCTTCGATTTCCAGACGCGGCTGATAGCCGGCGGAGCGCTTCGCCGCTGCTTCGTCGGCCGTGAGGCCGAATATGAACATGTTTTCCGCGCCCACATGGTCGCGAATTTCGATGTTGGCGCCGTCCAGCGTGCCGATGGTGAGAGCTCCATTGAGTGCCAGCTTCATATTACCGGTTCCCGAGGCTTCCATCCCGGCCGTCGAAATCTGCTGTGACAGATCCGCCGCGGGCATGATCATTTGCGCCAGCGACACATCGTAATCCGGCAGAAATGCCACCCGCAGTTTGTCGCGCACCGCCTCGTCCGAATCGATGGTCTGCGCGACGTTGTTGATCAGCTTGATGATGGCCTTCGCCATGGCGTAGCCCGGCGCCGCCTTGCCGGCAAATATCACCGTGCGCGGCACGATATCGGCCTGCGGATTGTCGCGGATACGCAGATAGCGCGTCACCACGTACAAAAGGTTCAACAACTGACGCTTGTATTCGTGGATTCTCTTCACTTGTATGTCGAATAGAGAATCGAGGCTGATTTCCACGCCGGTGCGGCGCATCACTTCGTCGGCAAGCCTCTGCTTGTTGGTGCGTTTGATGCCGCGGAATTGATGGCGAAACTCCGCGTCCTCGGCCGCGCCGGTCAATCGAGCAAGTTCTTCGAGATCGTTTTCCCACGCGCTTCCCAAGTGCTTCGTCAGCAAAGCCGACAGCCCGGGATTGGATTGTTTGAGCCACCGGCGCACGGCGATTCCATTGGTCACATTGGTGAAACGCTCCGGATACATCTGCGCAAATTCTCGGAACACATGCTTGCGCATCAGTTCCGAATGCAATTGCGCGACGCCGTTGACTCGATGGCTGCCCACGATGGCGAGGTGCGACATGCGCACGCGACGTTCTGCGCCATCATCAATGATCGATACGGCCCTGAGACGGGCAGGATCCGCCGGGTAGAGCGCCTCGACCGACTGTAGGAATTCGCTGTTGATCAGATAGATGATCTCCAGATGCCGCGGCAACAACCGCTCGAACATCGTCACGGGCCAGGATTCCAGGGCCTCGGGCAGCAAGGTGTGATTGGTGTAGGAGAACACGCCTTGCGTGATCTGCCAGCTCTCGGGCCACGACAAACCGTGCTCATCGATGAGCAGGCGCATCAGTTCCGGGATCGCCACGGCCGGATGGGTGTCGTTCAATTGAATCGCAATGGCATCCGGCAATGAGGCCAGCGTTCGGCCTTCACTCAAATGGGTGGCCAAGATGTCCTGCAGACTGGCGCTGACGAAAAAATACTGCTGCTTGAGCCGAAGCTCCTTGCCTTGCGGCGTTGAATCGTCGGGATACAGCACGCGGGATAGATTCTTCGCCGCCACTTGCTCCTGCACGGCGGCGGCATAATCTCCGGCATTGAATGACTCGATCCGAAAAGGCGTGATGGCGCGTCCCGACCAAAGACGCAGGTGATTCACGGTGGGTCCGCCGTTGCCCGGAATCAATTGATCGAAGCCGATGGCGTACATGTCGTCGGTATCCACCCAGCGGTGCACGTCGCCAACGGGAGTATTCTCCGGCGATTCACTGCGGCCTCCGAAGTGCACGGTAAAGCGCACAGTGCCGCGGGGCGTTTCCCACACATTGCGCAGGCGCAACCAGCTGCTGGCGACCTCGCGTTGGCCGCCGTCGGGACCCATGACCTGGGTGAAAATTCCGTAGTCGTAGCGTATGCCATAGCCGACGGCCGGATAGTGCAGCGTCGCCAATGAATCGAGGAAACAGGCCGCCAGGCGCCCCAAGCCGCCATTGCCCAATCCTGGATCGACTTCTTGAGCGGCAATGTCCTCGAGCTCATGACCCATGCTGCGCAAGGCAACACGCGCTTCGTGCAGCAAGTCGCCATCCAGACTCGACAGCGCGTTCAACAGCGAGCGCCCCGGCAGGTACTCGACCGAAAAATAGCAGACCCGCTTCACATGGGCGATGGACACCCGCCGCTGAGTCGCGAGCCATCTCAGCATGAGCTCCTCACGCACGGCCAGCGACAGGGCATCGTAAATGTCCCGCGGAGTCGCCGTGTCCGGATTTTTGCCGAGAGTACGGGTGAGCCGGTCCAGCAGCGCCGCTTGCAGCGTTCCGGTCTGCAATGCTGCGTTCCTGCGCGTCGCGAACTGCGTGTCAATCAAGTTCATATTACGGGTTATTATAGAGTCGTTATGCTAAGGCTAGGCGGGGCGATGCTCACACTGCGGAACTCCAATTGAATACTTCCTCTTTGGCGGTCGGCATCGACGTCGGCGGTTCGTCGATCAAGTGTGCCCTGATTGATCTGGCTACGGGTGCCTTTGCCGGCGAGCGCTTCAGCACGCCGACGCCCGCGCAGGGCTCGACCGATGCGCTGCTCGCCGCGCTGGCCTCCGTGGTCGCCAATATACCGGGGGAGCATGCCGTGGGAGTCGCATTTCCCAGCGTCATACGCAACGGCGTGGTGCGCACCGCCGCCAACCTGAACAAGGCGTGGATTGGTCAACCGCTGGCCCAACTGGTAGGCAGGCATCTTAAGCGGCCGGTCATTGCCATCAATGATGCAGACGCTGCCGGCCTTGCGGAGCTGCGCTATGGCGCCGCGCGCGATGTCTCAGGCACGGTGTTGCTGCTGACGCTCGGCACCGGCATTGGCAGCGCGTTATTTATCAATGGCCAGTTGGTGCCGAACACCGAACTGGGCCACTTGCAAGTCTCGGGACGCGAAGCCGAAAAGCGCGCATCGGGGCGAGCGAAGATCGACGCTGGCTTGAGCTGGGACGCGTGGGCCGACGAGCTGAATTTGGTGTTGAATGAGATGCACGCATTGTTGTGGCCGGACCTGATCGTCCTCTGCGGGGGCATCACGGAAGAGCCTGAGAAATTCTTGGACAAACTGCACTGCGAGGCACGGTTATGCGTCGGTGCGTTGCGCTCGGAAGCCGGAATCGTCGGCGCGGCCTTGGCCACGACGGTCCCTTCCTTGAATCGACCTTGATCCGAGCAGCGCTCGGCGCAGCCGCGGCGCTGCTGCTGACGGCATGCGCGACGACCTCGCATCCCACGTCGCGCCCCATGGAAATCAAGGAGGCGCCCGCCCCGCCCGCTGCGCAAGCGCTGCCGGCAGAAACCGATGTCCGTGAGCTGATGCTGGACGGTGCGCTCTCCATGCTCGGCCAGCCCTACCGTTACGGCGGCGCGCTGCCGGGCGGATTCGACTGCAGCGGCTTGGTGTTCTATGCGGCCGCTCACGCCGGACTTCGGGTGCCGCGCACGGCGGCAGAGCAGTTGGACTTCGGTGTGCCGATCACGCGCGCGCAATTGCAGGCCGGCGATCTGGTCTTCATGCACTTGATGCATAAGGAATTGCATGTGGCCATTGCGCTCGATCATCAACGCTTCATCCACGCCCCTTCCAGGGGCGGCTACGTGCGCATCGATTCACTCGACGCACCGCCCTACGCCAGAGGCTTCGTCGGTGCCCGGCGCGTCGTGCCTGGTCCCTCGAGTGCGGTATCATTTGCCACCCCCAACTAAGGATATATCCATGAAGCTTTATTATTCTCCCGGCGCTTGTTCGCTGTCGCCGCACATTGTGCTTCGCGAAGCGGGTTTACCCTTCACATTGGTCAAGGTTGACACCAAGACCAAAAAAACCGAGACCGGCGCGGATTACCTGAGCATCAATTCGAAGGGCGCAGTCCCGGCTCTGCAATTCGATGACGGCAAGGTGCTCACCGAAGGGCCGGCCATCGTTCAATACCTGGCCGATCAAAAACCCGAATCGAGCTTGGCGCCGCGCGCCGGCAGTTTCGAACGCTACCAGTTGATGGAAATACTGAACTACCTGACTTCCGAAGTTCATAAAAGCTACGGCCCCCTGTTCAATCCCGCCTCCTCCGCCGAAGCAAAGGAAGGGGCTGTGGCGGCGCTCGCCAAGAAATTCGATTGGCTGTCGGGCTTTTTGGGCAAGAAAAATTATCTGTTGGGAGACACCTTCACGGTGGCGGATGCCTATCTATTCACGCTGTTGAATTGGACCGGATTTGTAAAAATCGATCTGGGCAAATGGCCGGTGCTCGCCGCGTACAAAGCCCGCGTGGCGCAACGGCCGAAGGTTCAGGAAGCGCTCAAAGCCGAGGGCCTGATCAAGTAGCGCGCCTACGATAGCGCCGCCTCCAGCGGCTCGGTGTAGGCAGCCGCGAACTGCAGCGAGGCGAGCCGGGCATAGAGCGGGCTTTGCTGCAGCAGTTCGGCGTGCGTGCCGACGGCGATTTTATGGCCGTGGTCCATGACCACGATGCGGTCCGCCTTGAGCACGGTTGCGAGCCGGTGGGCAATGATGATGGTGGTGCGGTCGCGCATGAGTTTTTCCAGCGCCTCCTGAACCAGACGTTCCGATTCCGCATCCAGGGAGCTGGTGGCCTCGTCTAGCAGGAGAATCGGTGGATTCTTGAGGATGGCGCGCGCCAGCGCAATGCGCTGCCGCTGGCCGCCGGACAGGCGCGTGCCGCGCTCGCCGAGGAAGGTGTCGTAGCCCTGCGGCAGCTTGCGCAAAAATTCGTCGGCCGCCGCCGCCACGGCCGCCGCCTCGATCTCTGCGTCGCTGGCCGACGGGCGCCCGTAGCGAATGTTCTCGCGCGCGCTCGCCCCGAACAGCACCGTGTCCTGCGGCACGAGGCCGATCTGCCCACGAATATCCTCCGGGCGCATATCGGCGAGCCTAAGACCGTCAATCAGCACCGCACCGGCATTAGGATCGTAAAAACGCAGCAGCAATTGAAAGGTCGTGCTCTTGCCCGCTCCGGAAGGCCCGACGAATGCCACGGTTTCTCCGGGAAATACCTCGAGGCTGAAATTGGCGAGCGCGGCATGCTGCGGGCGCGAGGGATAGTGGAATGTCACATTATCGAAGCGGATATTCCCCTGCACGCGCGCGGGCAGCTGCACCGGCTGCGGCGGGGCACAGATCACCGGCCGCGCCTGCAGCAATTCGCTCAAACGCTCCATGGCGCCGGCGGCGCGCTGAATCTCGCCCCACATTTCGGTGAGCGCCGCTGCCGAGCTGCCGACGAAAAAGGCATAGACGAGAAACTGCGTGAGCTGGCCGGCCGTCATCGTGCCGGCGAGAACTTGGCGCGCACCCAGCCACAGCACAAAGGTGATTCCGCCGAACACCAACATGACGCCAACGGCCGTGAGTACGGCGCGCACCCTCGTGCGGCGCACCGCGGTCCCGAAGCTCTCTTCCACGGCCTTGTGGTAGCGCTCGCTTTGCAGCTCCTCCATGGTGAAGGCCTGCACCGTTTGAATGGCGTTCAGCGTCTCGCCTGCCAGGCCGCTGGTGTCGGCGATGCGGTCCTGGGAAGCGCGCGACAAGCCTCGCACACGCCTGCCTGTCACGATGAGCGGCACGACCACGACCGGAATCAACACCAAGATCACGCCCATGAGCTTTGCGTTGGTAATCCCCATCAGCACCAGTGCGCCGATCAAGTTCAGCGTGGAGCGCAGCGCGATCGACAGGTTGACGCCGGAAATCGCCTGCACCAACGTGGTATCGGTGGTCAGGCGCGACAGCACCTCGCCGACCCGGGTCGTTTCGAAAAATAGCGGATCCATTCTCACGACGCGGCGGTAGATGGCGGTCCGCAAATCCGCAACGACGCGCTCCCCCACCCAGGTAACCAAATAAAAACGCAACGCTGCGAACACGCCGAACACCACCGCGGCCCCCAGAAAGCCCGCGAAGTACAGATTGACCGTGCCGGAATCCTTGCTGGCGATGCCATGATCGATGAGTTGGCGAAGAGCCAGAGGCAGCGTCAACATGGCGCCGGCGGCAACCAGCAATGCCGCCAGCGCAGCCAGCATCATGGCCCGGTACGGGCGCAGGAACGGCAGCAGCGCCCACAACGGATTCAGCGACTTAGGCTTGGGACGGTCTGGAACGGCACTCATGGCACGCATAATCCCATAACCGCGCCCGTTGCGCGCCAACAACGCACGTAGCGCGGCGAGCCTCGCGATGGGCCTTTCAACCGACCCGCGGATATGCTGCAATGTAATAGGGTTTTGGCAAAGAGAATCGAGACTAACTCGAGCCACAGATTGAGGGATGCATCACATGTTGAAACACCGAACGTATCGCGAGTTGCACATGGGCCACATTCGAGCGAGGTGGACCAGCGCGCTATTCGGCCTGTTGGCGGGTATGTATACCGCGGGCATGGCCTTCGCCGATACGGCGGCTACCCCGGTCGCCGATACCGGTGGTCCCCTTCAGGAAATTACCGTGACGGCCACTCGCCACGAGGAGAGCCTCAGCAAGGTTCCCGAAAGCGTCACGGCGTTGACCCAGGAAGCGATGGATATTCGCGGCATCAAGGATTTCCAGGATGTGGTGCGCTATACCGCGGGCGTCTATATCGACAACTCGGGCACCAACAACATTTCGATTCGCGGCATCGCCTCCACCGGCGGCGCCGGTACCACGGGTATCTATATCGACGAAACGCCGATCCAGATCCGCGCCCTGGCCTTCAATCCCGACGACACGCTGCCGAAGGCCTTCGATCTTGATCGCATTGAAGTGCTGCGCGGGCCGCAGGGCACGTTGTTCGGCGCCGGCTCCGAAGGGGGCACCGTGCGCTACATCACCACGCAGCCCAGCCTGACGACGAACAGCTTCTACAGCCGCGAAGAGGTGTCCTACACGGAGGGCGGCACCGCGAATTATGAAGGCGGCATTGCGGCCGGCGGCCCGCTGATCGACGGCGTCTTGGGCGCGCGCCTAACGGTTTGGTATCGGCGCGATGGCGGCTATATCAACACCTTCGATCCCCAGACGGGCCAGGGACAATCGAACGCCAACTACGACGATACCACCCTGTATCGGTTGGCATTGGTTTGGGCCGCGACCGACAAGATCACCGTCACGCCGAGTTTTTACTATCAGGATCGCTATCGGAATAACGATTCGGACTACTGGCCGATTTATTCCAATCCGGGTAACAACCAGTTCGTCAACGCCGATCCGGACCAGATTCCGGATCCGGATCGGTTCTACCTCGCCTCCACCAAGATCGAAGGGGATTTGGGCTTCGCCAAGCTCATCTCCAATACCTCGTACTACCACCGCAAGGAAATCACCGGATACGAGGGTACGGAATACAACTTGGGGTTTTATCAGTCCGAGGTGTTCAGCGGGTCATTCCTGCCGGGCGTGTATCCTCTGATCGATGGCAACGGCATTCACTTGCCCCCCGGCGCCACCAACTATCTTTCACCCAATACCATCAACAACAATCAGCAGAACATCATCCAGGAGATTCGCCTGCAGTCCTCGGACTCGAGCTCGCCGCTCATTTGGACCACGGGCTTGTTCTTCAGCGAAAACCGCCAGACGTATCTGGAACTGATCCATGATCCGCTGCTCAACGAATTATCCCTGGCGGCGACCGGCCAACCGTACACGAACTTCTTCGTGGATCCCAATGGCAATCCGGTACTGTACAACCCGCAATATCCCGAGGATTCGTACTTTCTGTCCACCCGGGCGGATGACAAGCAATTCGCCTGGTTCGGCGAAGCCACGTATTCCTTCACCGATCAACTGAAGCTCACCCTGGGCGCGCGCTACTCGAAGACGCAGTTCACCAACGTGTCCTACACCGGCGGTCCGCAGCTGTATTTGCAGCCGGCCACGGTCAACGCCGAGGAGAAGGAAGGCTCCTTCACGCCGAAAGTGAGCTTCTCGTTTCAAGAAGATCCCCGAAATTTGTACTATTTCACCTATGCCAAGGGCTTTCGTCCGGGCGGCGCGAACAACCCCGTGCCCGAACCTGCCTGCGAGACGGATTTCCAGAATTTCGGCATCACCCAATCGCCGCCCACCTTCGGCTCCGATACCGTCAACAGCTTCGAAGTGGGCGCCAAGAATAACTTCGACAATCGCGTGAAGATTTCCAGCAGCCTGTACTACATTCGCTGGAACAACATTCAGCAAACCGTCGTGCCGCCGATTTGCCAGATCTCCTTCATTGCCAATCTGGGCACGGCGGTGGCCAAGGGTGGCGACATCCAGGCCGAAATCGCGGTGACCGACAACTTCACGGTTGAAGTATCGACCGGCTATACCGACGCCCGCTATACGGAGAGCGTAAGCTTGACGCCCACCGCGCCGATCGTGGTGACGAGCGGCGATGCCATCACCGGCCAGAGCGGCCAGCCCGCGGCACCGTTCACCTTCACGTTGGGCGCGGAATATAAATTCCGGTTGTTCGATCATGAGGCCTTCATTCGCGCCGACGATGAATACGAGGGTCGTCCGAAGTGGCCTTCGCCGGGCCAGGATCCGACCACCCAGCAGTTCGATGCGAACAATTACACCCTGTCGTCCACCAACTTTGCGACGGCGCGCGCGGGCATGAACTTTGGCGGCTGGCAGGCGGCTGCATTCGTCGACAATCTCACCGACAGCCACACGATCACGAACTACAACTGGAGCATCGATCCGGGCGATGGCACCAGCCGTCTGCAGCGCCAGAATACGTTTCGGCCGCGAACCTTCGGGGTGACGGTCACGTATCGGTATTGATCGCCAGAGGTAGGGGATTGGACTTCGCGTGAATTTTGGGCGCTAATGAGCCCATGAGGAACGCGGACCGGCCAGTGGCGCAGGTCGGCACGCTCAACGTGCCCATCCTGCGCTCGAACCCCGCATCCCAGGTGCCCAGGGATGATTGGGTGGCCGTGGAGGCGCCGCTGGAATTTCAGCTGCATCATCCGGCGTTGGGGCTCGAGCCGGTATCCTTTGGCACCACCATGCGCACGCCGGGAGACGATGAGTGGCTGGCCGCGGGGCTGCTCTACGGCGAGGGCGTCGTCAACCAGGCCTCCGACATCGATGCCATCGAAACCAGCACCCGCCGCCCCAATGTGGTCAATGTGCGCCTGCACCCCAGCGTGCAGGTCGCGCTGCAAGCGCCCGCGCGCCGCTTCTCGGCCGGCTCCAGCTGCGGCGTCTGCGGCACCACCGGACTCGACACCGCCATTGCTCGCGCGGCAGCCACGCGCATCCCGAATACCGGCAGTGTGCCGTTGTCGGTTCTGCTGCAACTGCCGGAGCGTATGCGCGCGTCACAGTCGAAGTTCGCCGATACCGGCGGCATTCACGCCGCGGCGGTGTTCGATTTTTCCGGCGCGCTGCAAAGCCTCGCCGAAGATGTCGGGCGGCACAACGCCTTCGATAAACTGGTGGGCATGAACCTGTTGTCGGGATCTTTGCCGCTGAGCAATCGCATTGTGTTATTGAGCGGACGGGCGAGCTTCGAACTGGTGCAAAAGGCGCTGCGAGCCGGCGTCGGCGTGCTGGCCGCCATTGGCGCGCCATCGAGTCTCGCGGTCAATTTGAGTGTCGCCTCAGGCCTGACACTGGCAGGCTTCGTGCGCGAGTCGCACTGCAATGTGTACTCGCACCCGGAGCGATTAACGCCGGCTTGACAGGCTGTTCGGCTGCACGAATCCCGCGGTGAACCACTGCGTTCCGGATCGCAAGGCGCTGATGACCGTGGGATAGTTCACGGAGCACTGCACCGCCGCGACGAATTCTCGCCACTGGCGTTGATTGCAGAACTTTCTTTTCATGTCCTCGAAACTGTCCATGAGGATAATCATGCCGCAGGCGCGCCGGATTCACTATCGGCGCAAAACAGCGACAGGCGTAGGACTGCGCCCACGGAATTAATTCACCTGGTAGCCACGAGCCTGTAAACAGGCTGACATGGCGCGATTGTAGTTATTGCGGTTAAGGTCAGGATCGCCGGCCGCGCCGCCACTGGGCTGCGTCGGGTCGAATCCCGTTTGTCCCGTCGCCCAATTGTTGCATTCATACTGGTCGGCCGCCTGCTGATCCTTACTTTGGCCGTTCTTCGGATAAATAATGAGATCCATCTGCGCCCCATCGGGCGGCGGCGACGGCGCATCCGCGTCAGTCGGAGGGTCCACCACGGCGTAGCCGTTCTGATCGGGCTGCCACGAATAGTAGGCATTATCGGCGTAGTAGTAAGGAACTCCACTGATCCACA
Organism: uncultured Gammaproteobacteria bacterium; assembly: GCA_963756845.1. Classification (GTDB taxonomy): domain Bacteria; phylum Pseudomonadota; class Gammaproteobacteria; order Steroidobacterales; family Steroidobacteraceae; genus Bog-1198. Next base: position 390,154 of record CAVWPD010000001.1, read on the forward strand.
CCGTCGAGTAGTAAGGCGGCAGCGCGGCAATGACCAGCCCCACGGGCGGATTGATGACGACGAAGCCGGATCCGCGCGGTGCGTACCAGATACCGCCATGGAAATAATACGGCTGGGAGCCGCGATAATATGGCCTGTAATCCGGCGGCAACGACGCGCTCACAGTGCCCACCGGCGGGTAGTAGCGGCCGTGATTGTAGCGCGCGTCCAAGACTTGGCCATGGGCGTCATAGGCGGGCTTCGGGGGCGCATAGTTTCGCGGCTGGGCGTAACCGGTACTCGGCGCGTACGGCCTCGGCTGCACATACCCATTGCTCGGTGCGGCGCCTTTCTGAGGCGGCGCGGCCTTGGGCTGCGCGTGCGCCTCGGGATGCGGTTCGTCGGCAACCGCGAGTTGCACTGACTGAACGCCTAACAGCAAGATCGATGACAGCAGGGCAATTTTTAGGGACATGGTCGCGGTACTTGTGGAACGAGTGAACTTCAGCTGACGCTGTAGCCGCGCCCCTCCAGGCACGCGCCGATCGCGCGTTTATAGGCGTCCGCCTGCGCCCGCCCCTGCGCAGCGCTCTGATTGATCTGCTCCTGCGTCTGTTGCGCCTGCTTCTGTGCGTTGGCGTCCGCCGCGGAACCGACGATGGCCCCGGTGGCGCCGCCGATGAGAAATCCAGCGCCCGAGTGCCAGGGGCCTCCGATGATTGAACCGATGACAGCTCCGGCGATGGCGCCGCCGACGGCGCCCGATCCCGGCGGATTCGCCGGTTGCACGATGACTTGCTGATAAGCGGTTGAACGACTCGGGTCGACGCCGGTTTGCTGGACGGCCCACACATGGCATTCATAGCGATCGCGAGAGGTCTGTTCCGGCGTTTGGCCCTGTGCGGGATATACGAACACGCGCTGCGGCGGCGGCGGGGGTGCGACCGCGACCACGCGCGGCGGTGGCGTGACGCAGGCCGTCAAAACGGCCATCGCAGCCAGCGGCAGGATAATGCGCAACCGCGCCAATGAAATACCCGAACTCTTTGCCCTGTTCATGCGATCAAACCCTCTCGTCTTCATAGCCACTTAACGTCAGCGACCGTCCTTAAGTTGACAAAGAAGTGGCCGCTGAGTTCGCTTTTTGAGGGCTACAGGCCAGCCGGACGCGCCGCAGCGCGCGCCCGCAAGCCCACTATCGCAGGGCCGAAGTGCTATTTCTTCGGCTTACGAAACTTTAATATGAACTGGTCGGTCTTGCCGCGGATGCTGGGGTCAAAGACCTTTGCGGTGCGGGGGTCGGCCGGGTTTGCCAGGATATCGCTGCTGGCCACGAACTCGAATCCGGCCGCCAGGACCTCGGTCTTAACGGTGTTCATATCGATCCGGTGCAGGGTGTTGGTATCCCGTGCCCCCGAACCCGCCTCGGCCGAATGATCGAGGACCACAAAGTACCCCCCCGGTTTCAGGCTATCGAAGACCGCCTTGTTGAAGGTCGCAATACTCAGCGATGGAATATTGTGCAGGTCATGATAATTCTGTGCCGTAAAGATCAATTCAACCGGTTCCGGCGTGGTGAGCTTCGCGAGTGACAGTTCCACGACGCTGACGTTGGCATAACTGGGACTGGCGGCCAGCGCCTTGATGGCCGCCGAACGATCCGGCATGTCGGCCGGGGCGTTGGCCGGACGCGCCGGGACCATGGCGTACACATGGCCCTTGGGCCCGACCGCAATGCTAAAAAGACGCGTGAAGTAGCCGTTGCCCGGCAATAGCTCGCCGATTTGCTCACCCGGGTGCACGCCCGCGAATTCCAAGGTTTCCGCCGGTTTGCGATTGGCATCGCGCTGTTTATCCGTATCGGGCCGATTGCTGTCAGTCACCGCGGCGGCGATGTAGCTCGGCATGCTGGGCCCGCTGGGGGAATGCGTGCAGGCCACAGAAAGCACCAATGCTGTGCTGGCGCACACCGCGGAAATCAGTGGGTAGCGTTTCATAGAGAACTCCATGGAAGTGTCGGCCGGCCAAGGGTTTTATGCTCGATGTAGTTTAGCATCGCCGGTGCCGGCGGCGGCGTATTATGGAGGGCTACGGCAAAAGAGCGGGTTCGCATGAGTCTGAGCGTTTTCGATATTTTTAAAATCGGCATTGGTCCCTCCAGCTCCCACACCATGGGTCCCATGAACGCGGCGCGCAGTTTCGTCGAATTGCTGGCGGCCCGCGATGTGCTCAATCAAACGACGCAAGTTTCCGCGCAGCTGTATGGCTCGTTGGCACTCACGGGTCGAGGACATTGCACGGATCGCGCGATCCTATTGGGACTCGAGGGCATGCGGCCGGATAACATCGATTCGGCAGCAGTTGAGGCCGCCCTGCAGCGGATTCGCACGGCCAAACGCATTCGTTTGTTGGGATCTCATGAAATCGCCTTTGACGAGCCTCTGAATCTGCTGTTTCACGGCAATCAGACACTTCCCGGCCATTCCAACGGCATGCGCTTTACCGCGCATAATGCCGCCGCGCAGATTTTGGCGCGCGAGGAGTACTACAGCATCGGCGGTGGCTTCGTGATCAGAGCCGGCGAGGAGATGAGTGCGGGCGCCGTCCGAGCCGAACCGCCGTACGAATTCAACTCCGGCGCCGAATTGCTGGAGCACGGTAAAGCGCAAGGCCTGGAAATTCACGAATTGCTGCTCGCCCGCGAACTCACCTGGCGCAGCGAAAATGAGGTGCGTGCGGGGCTGTTGCGCCTCTGGCAGGTCATGCAGGATTGCGTGCGCCGTGGCTTCGAGGCGCAGGGCCTACTGCCGGGCGTGTTGGGTGTGAGGCGCCGGGCGCCAAAACTGTATCGCCAACTCATGAGCGGCGACCCGTTGAGCCCCATGCATGCGCTCGATTGGGTGAATGCCTATGCACTCGCCGTCAACGAGGAAAACGCGGCGGGCGGCCAGGTAGTGACCGCGCCGACCAACGGCGCCGCGGGGATCGTTCCGGCAGTGCTGCACTACTACCGCCGCTTCGAAGCCGGCGCCGACGATAGCGGGATCGAGCGCTTTTTGCTGACCGCCGGCGCCATGGGCATGCTCTACAAGAAGAATGCCTCGATTTCCGGGGCGGAAATGGGCTGCCAAGGCGAGGTGGGGGTGGCGTGCTCCATGGCGGCGGCCGGCCTGGTGTCGGCGCTTCACGGCAGCAATGAACAGATCGAAAACGCTGCGGAAATCGGCATGGAGCACAATTTGGGATTGACCTGCGATCCGGTCGCGGGGCTGGTGCAAATACCCTGCATCGAACGCAACGCCATGGGCTCGGTGAAGGCCATCAATGCTGCGCGATTGGCGCTGCGCGGCGACGGCTCGCACAAGGTATCGCTGGACCAGGTCATCGCGACCATGCGTCAAACCGGGCTCGATATGTCGACGATCTACAAAGAGACCTCGCAAGGCGGCCTCGCCGTCAACGTACCGGAGTGCTGAGGCTAACCGGTCGCTTGCAGCCCCTGCGCGATGCCGCTGATGGTGGCACGCAGCGCGCCGAATAGTGCCGGATCCTGGCGCGACGTCGCTCGCCAACGCTTCAGTAAATCCACTTGCATCAGGTGCATCGGATCTACATAGGGATTGCGCAACAGGATCGATCGCTGCAGCGTCGGATCGCTGTCGAGCAAGTCTGTCGAGCCGCGCAATTGCAGCACGAGGCGCACGGTGAGCGCGAATTCCGTGCGGATTGCCGCAGCTCGGGCACCTCCTTGATCACCGGCCAGCGCATCGTAGTGACTGGCGATCTGCAGGTCCGTGCGTGCCAGCATGGCCTCCACATCGTCAATCAAATGACCGAAGAACGGCCATTGCGCAAGCATGCGCCCGATGACTTTCCCGCCGTGAAGATCCAGGGCCGCCTGCAGGCCGCTGCCGAAACCGTACCATCCTGGCAGCATGTGACGGCTTTGCGTCCAGGCGAACACCCACGGAATGGCGCGCAGCGCGTCCACGCCGCTGCCGCCGGATCGCGCCGCCGGCCGCGAGGCGATGTGCATGCGCTCGATCACATCCAGGGGAGTTGCCGCCCGGAAATACTCGAAGAATTGCTCGCTGCCGAAAACCAGATCGCGATACGCGGCGAGACTGCGCGCCGCCAGCGTGCCCATGGCGGCTGCTTGATCCGCGGCAATCGGCTCCGCCCCCGTGTGTGCCGTCGCTAATGCCACAGCGGCGAATGTGCGCTCGAGCGTGCGCATGGCGATCGGACGCAGCCCATAACTCTGATTGACGACCTCGCCCTGTTCGGTCAGGCGCAGAACGCCGTGGATGGCGCCGTTCGGTACTGACTCCACCAGATGCTCGGTGCGCCCGCCGCCGCGCGCCGGCGTGCCGCCGCGGCCGTGAAAAATCAATACGTTGATGCCGGCCGCGCTGCCTGCCTCCAGCAATTGAATTTGCGCCACTTGCAAGGCCCAGCGCGAAGCGGCGATTCCGCCCTGCTTGTTCGTGTCGGAGTAGCCGAGAACCACCATTTGGCGATTGGCGCGCGAGGCAAGATGCCGCCGATACGCCGGCTCGCGATGCAGGGCGCGCAACACATCGCCGGCTGTTTCCAACGCCTCGACGCACTCGAGCAGCGGCGCCACATCCAGCGGACATTCGCCGCTGCGTTTATCGGTGATGTCCGCCCACCTGGCCAACAGCAGCACGGCGAGAATATCCTCCGGACCCTGCGCGCCGCTGACGATGTACTCGCCGATGGCGCGGCCGCCGAATTTGTGGCGCGCCTGGGCAATGGCTTCGAACACCCACAGACTGCGCCGTCCGAAAGCATCGAATGACGCGGTGGGACCTTGGTCGCGCGCCAGCAAGTCCCGCAATTGCCGCAGCCGCTCCTCCGGCGCAAGGCAGGCCCACTGCGCTGAATCCAAGCCCTGCGCGATCACCTCATTGTGGACATGCGCGTGCTGGATGACATCCAAGGTCGCCAGATGGAATCCGAAGGTGCGCACTCGGCGCATCAGTCGGCGCACCAGGAAGTATCCTGCATGACGCCCTCGATTCTCGATCAGGCTGTCGGCCGCGAGCACGATATCGGCGAGCAATTCATCGGGATTTTGATACGCGTTGGGCCTTCCCTCATAGCTCGCCTTGAGCCGTTCGCTGATCTGGCCGAAAAACACACGGTAAGGCATGCGGTCATGGCGCGCGGGGGCGAGCGCCTGGGCGCCGGGCAATATGGCGCCGTAGGCGGCGATGCGCGCGGCCAACGCGGCGCTCACGGTGACGCGATTTGCGCTCTGACTCAATGACTCGGCCAGCTGTTCGCACTCCTTGAAATAGGTGGACACGATCAGTTGCTGGTGGCGCTGCAGTGTTTCCCGGATGGTCTTGCCGTGCACGTCGGCATTGCCGTCCATATCACCGCCCACCCAGGAACCAAAGCGCAATATATTCGGCACCTCGACTTGTTCGACTGGGACCCCGTAAGCGCTCGCCAGCGCCGCCTCGATCTCTTCATAGAACAGGGGTACCACGCGGTACAGGATGTCGATCAAGTAAAACAGCACGTGCTCGCGCTCATCGACCACCGTCAGCCCCTCGCGCGGATGCTCTTCGGTCTGCCAGATGCTGGTAACCTCTAAACGAACTCGCGCCCACAGCGTATCCAGCTCCGCCCGCGTCGATGCGGGATTTTGGCGCTCCAGTAAGTCATGCGCGATATGCTGTTGCTTGCGCAATATCGTGCGGCGTGTCGATTCGGTGGGATGAGCGGTGAACACCGGCTCGATACTCAGGGTTCCGATGAGTTCCAGGGTTTGTTGCAGCGACAACCCCTCCCGCTGCAAGCGGGCAATGCAATCGGCGATTCCGCCCGGCTGCGCCGTAGTGGAATCACTGAGATATTCACGCCGCCGGCGCACCCGATGCGCCTTCTCGGCCGTGTTCACCGCCATGAACCAAATCGAGAACGCGCGAGTAAGGTCCGTGGCCGCCGCGGGCGATCGACCTGCCGTGCGATTCTGCAATTCGGATGCCGCTGGGCCCGCCCCCTCTGCGCCGAGTTCGCGGCGCAGGATCGCTGCCAGACGATCTCCCTCAACCAGTTCGAAGAACTCCTCGCCCCCCTGGTCGCGAAGCGTTTCGCCGATCAAGCCGCCCAGCGCGTGCACATCCTCGCGCAGCGCAGCGTCCTTGACCGGAAATTGAATGCTTTGGCGATACATAATGCTAGGCTCTTTGCAAAACCCCGGAGAAATAGTATGAGCTTGTTGGGGCAGATCGCTATATTTCTCGCCGCCGCGGTGATCGCCATACCGATTTTCCGCCGTTTCAAGTTAGGATCCGTGCTCGGCTACCTGACCGCCGGAATCATCATCGGTCCCGCCAGCCTCGGCCTGATCAGCACAATCGACACCACGCAGAATATCGCGCAGTTCGGCATCGTACTCCTGATGTTCGTCATTGGCCTCGAATTGCAGCCCTCGCGCCTATGGGTACTGCGGCACTCGATTTTCGGCTTAGGATCAGCCCAAGTGGCGGTCACGACCCTGTGCATCGCGGCCGCTGCCTTCTTCCTTTTTGCGCAATCCTGGCAAGCCGCGCTCATCATCGGCTTCGCCCTGTCTATGTCGTCCACCGCGCTCGCCCTGCAATTACTCGCCGAGCGCGGTCAGCTCAACTTTCAGTTCGGACGCTCGGCATTCAGTGTTTTGTTGTTTCAGGATGTCTCGGTACTGCCGGCGCTGGCGCTGCTGCCGCTGCTGGGCGCCGCCGCCGCCAAAACCCCGGGCTCCGGCGCCGGATTGGTGCTCAAGCTCATCGCGGTGCTCGCGGCCGTGATCGTCGGCGGCCGCTATGTTTTGAATCCCCTGCTGCGCATCGTCGCCGCGACGCGCGTCGCGGAAGCCTTCACCGCCGCGGGACTTCTGATCGTGCTGGGAACCGCATTGCTGGTGAGTCAGGTCGGGCTCTCCCTGTCGCTCGGTGCGTTTCTTGCCGGCGTACTGCTGGCGGATAGCGAGTTTCGCCACGAATTGGAGGCAGATATCGAGCCCTTCAAGGGTTTGCTGCTGGGCCTGTTCTTCATTTCCGTCGGCATGTCCGCGAATCTGACTTTGGTTCGCGACCGGCCCATTCTGATCATCGGTTTGACCCTGGGTTTCATGCTGTTGAAGGTGATTATTCTGTGGGGCATCGGCCGGCTGTCGGGACTGAGTCCGGCCGCCAGCCGCGGCCTCGCCATCAGCCTGCCGTCCGGCGGTGAATTCGCCTTTGTGCTGTTCGGGCTCGCCGCCACGCTGGGCATCATGGACAGCGAAACTGCCCAGCTGTTGGTGCTCGTGGTGACCGCCTCGATGATCTTAAGCCCGGTGCTGCTGGCGCTGCACGACGTCACCTTCAAACCGAACGAGCCCGAGGCTCGCCCCTACGACACGCCCGTCGAATTGTATCCGAAGGTCATCATCGCGGGCTTCGGCCGATTCGGCCAAATCGTGGGACGCATCCTGCTCGCCAAGAAAATCGCCTTCACAGCCCTCGAGGCCAATCAGACTCAAGTCGATTTTCTGCGCCGCTTCGGTAACCAGGTATTTTATGGCGACGCATCGCGCCTAGAACTGTTGCGCGCCGCGCATGCGGAGAATGCCGAGGTGTTCGTGCTGGCCATCGATGATGTGGAGGCCTCGGTGAAGACGGCCGAATTGATCCGCAGGCATTTCCCGCACCTGAAGATTTTTGCGCGCGCGCGCAATCGTCAGCATGCGTTTCGCTTGATGGATTTGAACGTTCGCTACACGATTCGCGAGACGCTCGTGTCGAGTCTGGAAATGTCCGTACAGGTGCTGGAATCGCTGGGTCTATCGAAATCCAAGGCGCAGGAAACGGTGCACCAATTTCGCATTCACGACGAAGCGACCATGGCCAAACAGCTGGCGGTCAAGGACGATGAGACCAAATTCCAGGCGACGGTGCGCGAATCGGCCGAACAGCTATTGCATTTGTTCGAAAGCGATACCGATCAGCCCGACGAGTTGGCCGCGCGCCGTGCCGCCGCAAATTCTCAGTGAGGATTCAGCAGCACCGTGGTATCGAAGCTTTCAAAACTGGTCAAAACGCGACGGTAGGCGTTTTGCATGATGCGCTCGGCATTCTTATCGGCGCGCGCCCCCAGCAGCATGCGAATCACGACATCGTCCTGCGGCCGGGAGGGATCCTCACCCAATAGCTGGTAGGTGAAGCGAGCCAACCGTTGGTTCATTTCGTTGGCGAATCTGAAACGCAGCGCATCGTTGCCATCGCCGGCGCCAACCTTGGCCTCCTCGGCGATTTCGCAGATCAGACGCGTGACAAATCGTGCCTTGTCGACCAGGCCCAAGTCCGCGAAAAACTCGATTTCAGATTGAATGTTCATCCGGCGGGGAAGAAATCAATGGGTTTGGTGGCCGTCAGTGCGGCGACATCCTTCGCGTCGAATTTGAAGAGGCGAATTCTCGCCAGCAACTTGTTCTCGAATTCCGGATCATTCAGCTCCGTCGACACGACGCGCGCCGCGGTAATGTCGCCGGAAGGCGCAATGGTCAGCTCGATGACGACCTTGCCTTGCAGTGCCGGGTTGTCGCGCAACGCGCGCGCGTACATCGCATCAATGGCGCCTTTGTTTCTGGTAAACACCAGAGCGATCTCATCCGCACTGCGCGAGGCTTTGCCGCTGCCGCCGGCGCGCGTAGCTGCTTGCCCGGAGGCGCCAAGGTTCGGATCCTTCACCTGCGTGGTGTAAATGCCGCGCAACGAGCCTGAGCCGGAGGCTAAGCCGCTGCTGGTCGGCGCGCTGATGCCGCCGCTGGTGCCGCCGGCCTTGGAACTGATGATATTGCGGGTCACCTGGGAGACATCGCCGGGGTCGGTGGTTTTAGGCTGATTCTTTGCGAATTTGTCCAGGTCCACCTGATCGCGCAACGCCGCCAAATCATCCAGGTTGGCCAGCAATCCGCTCTTGGATGCCTTTACGCGCGGGTCCACGGGTTGAGGCGGTGTCGGCACCTTGCTCACCGGCACTTTCTCGAGCGGTTTTTCCGGCTTCGGCGGCGGTGGCGGGGGTGGCGGGGGCGGAGGCTCCATCACCAGCTGTACCACCCGTTCAGGCAGGGAATCGGTGTTGGTGATGCGTTCATGGCGCGGCAGAAAAGGCAGGATCACCGCCACGATGGCGAACACGATGGCAAGATTGCGCAGGATGACCCGGAAGCGCCGCTCGGTCTCCTCAGACGGGGACCACGGCAGCTCATAGCGCCGATAGTACGGCACCAGTCCTGTGGGGGCGCGCATCGCTGGATTCGCAGTAGCCATTTAAGTGGCCGCCCGTTCGCGTTCGACCACGGCAAAGGAAACTTTGCCGTATTCGGCTTCGCTGCACGTCAACATGATTTTCTTCAATACGCTGTAAGGCGTGCTCTTGTCGCCCATGATGGTGACTTCGCGTTTGGCGATGTCGGTCTGCTGCGCACCGCGCAGACTGCGGTCGTTTTGCGCCATCAACGCGGTTTTCAGCGGCGCAAAAAACGGACCCTGATTGGCGATGACCGCCTGCAGCGATCCGACCAGCTGACCGTCCACGAAAACCGAATCCTTGGTGATCATCACGACCACGGCCGCGCTCGGTTTGCGGTCGGAGATGGATTGCGGAATCGCGATGCTCTTGGTGTTCGGCAAAATGTCGACGTCCGCGGTGTGCGCGAGCAGGAACACCACCAGAATGGTCATCATGTCGATGAATGGAATCAACGCGAAGTGGTTCGCGCCGTGCCGGCGCTGCCGATGCCGCTTGATACGATAGGAGGTCATGTCGGCGCGTCCGCGATGGCAATGTCAGGGAACAGCTCCGCTTTGGAGAACGGCGCCACGGGAATTTGATACACGCGAACGGTGTCCATCACCTGCACCAGGGTGTCGTACTGCACCGCGGGTCCGGGCAATATCGTGGCATCGGTCATTTGCGGAAATTGGGACTTCACCTGCCGCATGAATTCCGACAGGCGATCCAAATCGTAGCCGTTCGGCGTATTGGCGATGACCTTCAGCGGCCCGGAATTGCGGTCATTCACCACCAGATCGTCCGGACGGATGATCACTTCAAGCTTCAGACCCTTCGGCAACTCAATAGGAGCGGAGTTGGTGGCCGGAAGATTCAGCTGAAGAATATTCGTCTTGGAAAACACCGCGGTGAAAATCAGAAAGAACACCAAGATAACCATCATGTCGATCATCGGCACGATGTTCAAATCATCGCGCCCTTCGTGATAGCGGGCGTGATTGCGTCGAACGAGGCGCGCGGACTTTGACTTCATGAGAGGAGCACCATCCTATGAAACGTCAATGACTAGATGCTGCCGCGGGCGGCCGTGGGCGCGCGTACCGGGGGAGCCGAGGGCGCGGCCGGCTCGTGCTTATCCGTCTGGCGCTCGGTAATGGAATTCAAGAACTTCACCGAAGCGATCTCCAGACTGTCGATCAGCGATGTGGTCTTGGATTCGAGAAACATGTGTGCCAGCAGCAGCGTGATGGCAACGCCCAGGCCCGAGGCGGTGTTGTTCATCGCCACCGAGATCGCCGCGGCCAGCAAACTGGCCTTTTCGGCCGGGTTGGCGGTGGCCACGGCGCTGAAGGCGCCGATGAGGCCGGTGATGGTGCCGAGCAATCCGATCAACAGGCCAACATTGGCCAGCGAGGACAGATAATGAGTGCGCTTTTCGATTCTCGGGATCACTTCCAGCAGGCTCTCGTCCATGGCCTTTTCGATGTCATCGCGGCGGCGGGCGCTCGCGACCCGGGCCACGCCGTAATTCAAAATCGTGGCAATCGAGGCCTTCGAGTTGTGGGTGAGCGCTACCACTTGTTTGAAGTTGCCGGCGCTCAATGCCGGCACCAGCGCGTCCCACAGGCTGCGGTTGCGAATGGTTTCGCGGGTCAGGTACACGTACCGCTCAATGGCGATCGATACGCCGACCACGAATATCAAGGCCAGCGGGTATAGGAAGACCCCGCCATCCTTGAAGAAATTGACTACTGAATTCATGAAATTCATCTGCGCGCTCCTAAATAATCCCATTCCATCCGAACATAATATTCAACCAGATTCCGTAAAATCGGCTATGACTTACTTCTCACCCTGGTCCGACGGGTGGCTCTGCGCACCGTTTTGGGACGCATCGGCTTGCACGGCCTTGTAATAGAGGACCTCACGCTTGAATACGTCCCGATCCACCGGGGCCAGGATCTCATCCACGAGACTATTCATCGGTTTCCCGGCTAAATCCCCGATATCGGACTTCTTCCAAGGGACGATGTACATGACCTTGGGCTGTTCGCGATCCCCGGTTACCGTCGCGGTACCCAATTCCAGCCGATCTGCGCTGTTGGGCGGCGGCTTCTGCCCCGGCGCGCCGGAACGGGTGCCGGCCGGTGCATGCGAGGTATTGACGCGCGGATCACCGGCCTCGGACTGCGCGGTCGCTTTTGCCGGTTTCGCCGCGGCAGGCGATGGGATCGGCGCCTGGGCTGCCGCATCCGCGGCGCCTTCGGGCGCACCGGCCGCCGGCGCGGCAGGCGGGGTTGCCTGCTGCGCGTATGCCGAGGCCATGGCCCCATACAACACCGCCAAACTTAAGCTCTTGATCGCGGTATTCATGCCGGCTCCTTCTTCGCTGCGGGCGCGGGCGCGCCGACACGCTTGCGCAGTTCCACCACCCAACCGGCGACTTGCTTATTTTCGCCGGCAATCTCGATGTAGCGTTCGAATTGATCGAGCGCCTTTTGCGGCTCCGCCAGGTACAAATCGTATAGCACGCCCAAGTTAAGATGCGCGGGGGCGTAGTTCGGTTCCGCGGCGATGGCGCGCTGGTAGGCAGCTTCGGCTTCCGTGAACTTGCCGAGCTTGCGATCCACGATACCGAGTTCATTGCCGGCGACAGGATTGCTCGGGCCTAACGCCAGCGCCGCTTTGAACGCAGCTTCCGCCTCAGGCAACCGTGAATCGTGCAGATACAGCAGGCCCAAGTTCAGTTGTGGGCCGGCGAACTGGGGATAGGCGACCGCCAACTGCTTGAACTCGAGTTCGGCATCCGTGTTGCGGCCCGATCTCATGAGATCCAGCGCTTGGGTGTACTGCTGCGCCGCACGGGGGGGGACCGGAACGGCATCGGCCGCCGACGCGGCGCCTGCCGGCGCGGCGCCCGGGGGCGCAGCGGAATTGCTGGCGATGCCGCCGGCGCTCGCACTTGCTACTTTCGCAGAATCGCTGGCGTTGGCATTATTGCCGGTATTCCCGGGCGTGCTGGGACTGGCGGCGCTGCCGGCTTTGGCGGGCACGGTCGTCGGCGCCGCGACGCCATGCGCCGGCTGCACCGGTGCGCTATGGCACGCGACCAGCAGTGCAAGCAATCCTGCGCTAACGAATCGATTCGACCAGCTGTTCACCGATTTCCACCTTGCCGTAACGGCCTGGATTGAGTTGCGCGAGCGCCGCAAAACTTTTCTGCACCCATTCGTCGTAGGTGCCGTCCTTGCTGCGCGCGGTGTTGACTTCGTGCAATTTGATGGCCTTCTCCTCGAACGGGAATGCCTGCTCCTCGAGCAACACGTCGTATTGCTCCAATTCATCTTTGTTGAGATTTTTCGGGCGCTCGGAACTCATCAGGTCCTTGCCCAACTGCCGGTACAATTCTGCGCTCTCGAAAGTCGCGGCGGTGGTCACCTCAGCCACCTGGTAGTCAGCGGCCGCCTCATACGCCTTCAGTGCCGCTTCCATGGCCTTGCGCTTCTCGGCGAGGGATTTCTTCAGCGGAGCGACCAGCTTGATGCTCTTGAACTCCTCGCGAAACGGAGCGGCCAGCGTCAAGGTCGCCTTGGCGGCCAGTGCCCGGCTGCGATCGGTGCGGGTCGGACCCGCCGCGCGATCCGCAGCGATGATGTCCTTGAGCCAATAATCACGCCCGCTGATATCGCCGGCCTTGCCCGCGATCGAACTCAATTTGTTGCGCGCTTCCATGGCCGGATTCAGAGGCTGCGGAAAGTGTTTGACGAAGGCCTCGAGCATCGCGCGCGACTTGGCCGAGTTGCCGGCCTTGTCGTAAAGATCCGCCGCCTGCAAGGTGGCTTCGCGCTGCACCTCCGGCGATTCGCCGGGCGATGCCGCGATTTGCTCGAATTCCACGGCCGCTTGCGCGGGCCGATTCGATTCCGAATACGCCACGGCGAGATTGCGGGTGACATCCGGCTGCAGCGGGCTTTGGGGAAAGTTGCGGCGAAATCCTTCCAGAACCACGATGGCGCGGTCCCATTGCTTCTGCGTCACGAGAAGCGCCGCAGCATCGAAATCGGCGTTTGCCCGCACCTTGGAGGTGGGCGCCAAGGCCGACACGCGCAGGAAGTCCTCGACCGCTGCGGCGCCGTCGCCGGATTTGCTCTTCTGTTCGCCTTGCTTGTAGATCGAGGCGGCCAGCCGCTCGACGATTGCCGGACGCTCCGGGTCGGTGGGCGGCATCAAGGCCTGCGCGTGGGTGTAGGCCACTTCGGCCTTGTCGAACACGCCCTGATCGAAATTGGCGTTGCCGATCACGGTCCAGGCGATGCGCTGCTTGGCGACATCCACCGGCGGCTGCTTGGCGAGAAGCGACTCCGCCGCCGAGACGGCACGCAGATAGTCCTTCGCGCTGTACAGCTCCGTGGCGGCGCGCGTCAATACCTGGGCGCTTTCCGGGTGATCTGGAAATTCCTTGGCGAATTTCAACGAACTGTCGAGACTCTTAAGATGCAGCGCCGCCTTGGGCTCGCCCGAGAGCGTCTCCTCCTGCTTTCCATAGGCGACAATCGCGGCGTAGCCCGCGGCCGCGGCTTTCTCGTGATTGCCGTAGTGATAGGCGGTACTTTCGTATTCCTGGGCGGCTTCCAGATACTGCTTGCTTTCGAACAATGTGTCGGCCAGCAGGTAATTGGTGACGGCGGAATCCGGATCATCCGGGAAGGACTGCAGATAGCTGCGATACCATTTGGCGGCCTCGTGATAGTCCGCCACGTCCTTGGTGCGCTGCGCCTGGGCGTGATAGTACTGCGCCACGTCCTTAAGATTCGTCTTCAGCACCGCCACAACCTTCGGTTCGCTCTTCGGTTCGCGTCCCCGCCAGTAAGCCGTGCCAAAGCTGTAGTTCTCGACGAATTCCTTCTTTCCCTGCAGCACCAGCTGCGGGAAGCCCCCTTTGGCATAGGCCTCGATGGCCTGCATCTCCAAAAGCGGCGCTTTCTCGTTGTTGCGGTCTTGCGAAACAAAGGCGCGGTAACTGTCAGCCGCATCCGTATAGCGCTCCTTCTCCATGTACAGATCGCCCAAGCGCGCATACAGGAGGTAGGAGTAAGGGCGCGGCTTGCGGTGCCGTACGAACTCATCGATGGTTTTTGGGCCATCGAGGTAGGAGAAAGTGATCGACATCACCCTAAAGGTGTCTTCCACCAATTCGCGATTGGCGCGGCTCAAGGAGTCTATTTCGATCAGGGCGTTTGGATCGCGCTTGGAGACCAGCACCGAGTCGAGGACGCCTGCGAACGAATCCAGACTGCGCTCGTTCTCGCCTTGTTTGAAAAGCGACCAGCCGTGTTTGTAAAGGCTCTGGTTGTAGAACGCGGACGAGGCGCCGATTTTGATGACCGCCTCGTAGGCGGCCTGAGACTTCGGATACGCCTTGTCGGAGAACAGCAACTCGCCGCGGCGAAATTGCGCCTCGTCCGTGAAGCGGCTGTTCGGGTACTGCGCCACCAGCTGATCCAAGGAGGCCAATGCTTTTTCCGGCTGCGCGTTCAATTCATAGGCGCGCGCCAGCTGGTACAGCACCGAATCGTTGCGTTCGTATTTCGGATAGGTCTTCAGCAACGCCGAATACAAGTGAATGGCTTCCGTCGCGCGCAGTCCTTCGTTGGTGGCGAGCTCGCGTTCGATGCGCTCCGATTCGGAGCTTTCCAGGTTCAAATCGCCCAAGCGGCGCAGCGCCTCGGCGCGCAGCGCCGCATCACCGGCGTTCAAATCGAGAAAGCGCTTGTAGCTTTCCATGGTCTTGGCCGCGTCCACATTTTTCGGCGGATCGGTGTTGACATCGACCGGCTGATTTTCCAGATCCTTGATCGTCGCAGGTTTCTTATCCGCGGCGCCGGCCTGCGGCGAACAGAGCGCCAGCCCCGCCAGTATGGCCGCTGCACATGTCAATTGTGAGAGCGAGGCCTTCATGGCTTGGGCTTCGCCGGCTCGTTCGAGGCACGGTCGTAGATCGCCGCCAGTTCGTAGCGCGCCTGGATCTGATAAGTCTCAATGCGTTGCTTTTGGCCTTCCAGCTCGCGAATCGCGAGCAGCTGTAGAAATTCATTCTGCTTATCTGCAACGTCGGCCAAGCGTTGATGCAGCTCATCGATGCGCGTGCGCAGCGCCGCCACACGCGAGGCGTAGCCGCCTGTGGTCAGCGGCGTGCCTTCGCGCGCCTGTTTGACCAGCACGGCGCGCTTCTGCGTCTCCTTGAGAACTCCCTCGAGTTCCTTGACCGATCGGCGTTCATTCCACAGCCTCGCTTTGAAGCTCTCCGACAGACGCCAATACATGACGCCCTTCATCAGGCGGTGCTTTTCGCGCATTTCCGCCAGATCCGGGTCGTCCGGATGAGCGGCCAGAAAATCCTCGATGCGCTTCAACCGCGCCCAGGTCTGCTGCTCCTCGGGCGTACCCAAGGCGGCGACATCGTTGGATTTTTCGATATCGTTGATGCGCGATTCGAAATCCACGCGTTTTTGCGTCAGCCCGGGTAGATCGGTGGCCGCCAACACCGCATCGGCCTTCGGCACGCGTTCGTTGTACGCTTCTTTGCGGGTATCGAGCATGTCATCGAAGGCCGACACATCATCTCGCCAGCTGTCCAGGTTGCGGCTCATGAAGTTGAGTTCGCGATAATTCTTCAGGCCTTCTTGGAATTCATTGCTGGCGAGCAGCACGTACAAATATCGCGACTCGGGTGCATCGGGCACGGTGGTCAGCTGCCAGTACCAGGTCAGGGTATCCTTCTTGTCGTCGGTCAAGAGACGCTCGAGCAACTTGCCGCTGCGAATCTGTTCGATCGAATCATCGATCAGCTTCAGCTCGCTGTCGAAGGAGGCGATGGCCGAGTTGTAGTAGTCCGCGGCCTGGCCGGTGGCCGACAATTGGGTGTAGGCGTAGGGCACCGTTAAAAAGGACTCTTGGACGGCGGAGTCCAGCAAGCTGCGCTTGCGCAGCGCCAGCCACGGCACCAGCGCTCGCTTGAATTCACCGACGCCCGCGTCCGCCCAACCGACTCCGAGCAGCGCCTTGCTCGAATAGGGCCCCTCGAGCCGCACGCGCTGCAGAATGGGCTTGGCTTCGGCCGGGCGTTCGCTCTGCAAGAGCGCGAAGCCGAGGGCGAGGTTGGCCTTGTCCCTGAGCGCCAACAATTCCGCGCCCCGGGTCTGCATGGTGCCGACGCGGTTCAGATAAGTAATGGCTTCGGCCAGCCGGCCCTTGCGCACCAAGGCGACGCCCAGATTGAACTGCGCGTAGGCTGTCCAGTCCGGCGCGCCGTGCCAATTGCTCAAGGCCGCAATGGCATCGTCGTAACGCCCCTCGCGCATCATCAGCTGCGCGAGCAGCATGTAGCGTTCTGCATTGATGCGCGGATCGATCTTGTTGGAGACCTGCCGCAGCGCGCGCTCGGATTCCTCCAGGTAGCCGCGCTGATACCAAACCTTGCCCAGGTAGAACCACGCCCTATTGCGCACCGCCTCGGAGGTGTTTTGCTTGAGCAGGGCTTCGAAGATCCTGCCGGCCTCGACGTGCTCGCCCAGGGAAAGGTACAGGCCTCCCAACAGCAGCTCCGCCTCTTCCTGGGTGTGCGGAATCCGGTCGAGTTGCTGCGCTGCCAGTAAGCGGGTGATCGAATCGAAGTAATCATCTTGAAAGAAATAGAACAGCACGTCGCCGTAATGCAGATCCTGCACCTCATGCGGCGCCAAGCCATTAGGATCCGGCTTGATGTTCTTGCCCGCAGCCAACGCCCAGGGCAGCGCGAGCAGCAATCCGCCGAGGAAGAGCGGCCGCAGGCTGTTAATCACGCGTCGCACGCATCATTCCCAGTCTTTGATCATGAACTCGGGCTGATGTTTGGGTACACGGTCCGTGATCTTCAGCTCCAGATATTTTGCGCCGACCCCTTTGTCGAAATTGATGGTCGCACCGCGCTTGTAGTCGCGTTCGATCGGACCCTTGCCGGTGAAGAACGCCACCAGTTCATGCTTGCCGACCTTCAAATTTCCCAGATAAATCTGCTGCACGCCGCCCTTCAGCAGTGCCTCAGCCTCGCGCGCGGTATACAGGTAGTTCTTTACTTCCTTGTTGTCGATTTTAACGGTTACCGAATCCAGCGCAAAGAAAGTACCGACGTCCATCGACACATACAGGGCGACCTGCGTGTTGGCGGGAAACAGCAATTCCTCCTGCAGCACGAAAAGATCTTTGTTCAGATCGATCACATCTTTTTTCAGGCTCTGAACCTCTTGATCCAGAGTCTTGAGTTCGGCCGGAGGCGCATCGGGAGTCGCGCTGGGAGCTATAGGGGCCGCGTCCGCCGCAGGCACCGCCGGAGCGGCTGCGGGGGGTGTCGCGTCGGCCGCACCGGCGGATGCCACGATCCACGCCGAAGCCAGCAGCACGCTGCAGAAAATGATAGACACAACTCGATGCTTGAAATTCATAACAGACCTATCGTTTACTCGCGCAGCAATTCGCGGATTTGATCGAGAAAAATGCGTTCATCGCCCTTCTTGAAGCCGACGCTCGAATAACGCACCACGCCGGATCGATCCACAAGGATCGTCATCGGCATCTTTTGCAACAAGTAGTCCTTGCCGATTTCGGAACCGGCATCGAACAAAATCGGATACGAGACGCCCATCGCCGCGGCGTATTCGTGGGCACGGCGCAGATCTTCATCGACCGATACACCAATCACTACGAGCCCGGCACGCTGATAGGTCGTATTGATGCGATCCAAAGCCGCCATCTCTTGGCGCGAGTCGCCCGCCCAGCGAGCCCAAAAATTCACCAGCACCACCTGGCCGCGAAATTCCGACAAGCGCAGATTTCTGCCATCCATGCCCCGCAGCACGAAATCGGGCGCGTCCTTCCCCACCAGAGTCGGCACTGCGGCAACCGAGGAGGCCACGATTGCGACGCAGAGAAGCAGGCTGCCGGCGAGTGACGCCCTACGCATACCGTGCAAACTCAAAGCTGACGCTGACGCGCCGCGATTCATCAATCACGCTGGTAACCCCGCTGTCCTAGGAAACACCCCGTAGACCGGAAGCTTTGCGCCCTCGCCTTTCGGCGAGTTTGCCCTGATCAGACCTTATGCAAAATCGCACAATGCGAGCCGCAGTGTCAACGCAGCGGCTGCGCGTTCGCCCGATTTCTATATGACTTGGCGCACATTCACGGAATTTTATTGTGCGGTTGATATCGCGGCGAACACGGCACGGCAATCGTTCGCAAAGCAGCTTGCCTGGCTTACCTTACAAGCCGCGGATCGATGTGTAATGTGTCTCTGGAATGAGACATGGGGTCCGACCGGAGGGTCGGACCCGCCCTGCGTCATGTCACAATTTTTGGCAACTAGCCCGTTGAGGGAACCGTGCCGTTGACGAGACCGGCGAGCGGCTGCCAGGCGATCAAGGGGTCCAGCGCCGTCGCGCCGACGCCGAGACTGTTGTTCGGCATCGATGCCGGCCATAGATTGGTCCAGTTGGAAACCGCAGCGGTGCTGTGCAGCGCCATGTAATTGAGGATCACCATTTGCACCAGGTTGGGCACGTTGTTGCCCGCGGGACTGCCGGTGGTGTTGATCGAACCGTCGGCGTTGAAGTTGCCGATTTGCAAGCTCTGCTCGACACTGCTTTGCGCCGATTGCGCTACGCCGGCGGGATTGAAGACCAGGAAGTAGGTCGCGGCGACGCTTTGATTGTCCGCCGTCCACACGCCCTTGCCGCCACCGCCCGCGGAGTTGTCGATCATGCCGTTGCTGGCGAGGGAGCCATCACTGAATACATAGACCATCACGGGTTTGCCGACGCGCGAGGCATACTCGAGCACCGCGCCGATGCAGTTGCCGAGGTTCATATCGCGCGCCTCGCCGGTGGCGCGATCCCCGGTGTGATAGTCAAATCCATCCATCTCGATGGTACCGGCGGCGGCATTGCCGTCGATCACCAGCTTCATCACCGCCGCGGTCTTCCGATAATCGGAATTGGCGTTGTATTCGGCCGTTTGAAAGATCCCGCTGGTACCCACGATGTTTGGATCCACATCGGGGTTCACTGCCGAGGGACTGCTGTAGTTGTTCACGATGTACGCTGACTTGGTATAGCTGCAGGCCTCGACGCCCGCCGTACCCAATGCCGCCGTGTTCAATGCGGCACTGCTGCCGGAATAGGCCGTCACTTGCGCGTACTTGGCATCGCTGATGCGCTTCATCGACTCCATGACGTTGGTCACATCGGCGGCGTTGGGCAACAGCGTGCTCAACTGCCCCGTGCTCACCAACCCCTTGCTGTCCTGCGAACTGGATATCTTGGTCGGCTGAGCCGCGGCAATCACCATGCTCGGGGGGGCCATTGAATTGCCGCCGGATACGGAACTATCGGAGCCGATCAGATTCAACAGCGCGCCGCGCGCGCCGACCTGGTAAATGCCGTACATCGGGTTATGAGGATTGGTATTGGTATCGTTCTGCGAGAGCGCGGGAATGACCGTGCCGGTCGTGCCGGCCATGGTCTTGGCGCTGGCGCGCGCCTTCATGCCGGCTAACTGCGCGCTCTTGGAGTGATAGCGCAAGCCAAAACTCTGATCGATAAAGGTGCCCGATGTGCTGTTGCTCGGCACCATGGTGCCCGGCAAGCCCAGTTTGCTGTAGCCCGCCACCGAGAGGAAATCGGTCTGTCCGCCGGGTCCGCCCACCAGCACGTTGGAGCCGGCAATATTGCCGCCGCCCGCGAGGTCGAAGCAGATGAAGGGGATTAAGCCGGCGCCGGTCGTGATATTGCACGCGGTTACTGCCGCCTGGATGTCCGCGGCGAGGGTCGCCCGGGCAGCGCGCGGGTAGGCAAGCATGCCTGCCAGCGTCGGGGCGATCACCGTCGCCGCACCGGTCAAGAAGCCCTGTGCGACGAATTCACGGCGCGTGCGCGGCCGGGAGTGATCCTGGTGGCGCAGAGGCTCGTGTAAACCCAGCGCCTTTGATTTCTTGCTCATAATTAAAGACCTCTTCCGATGCTTAATTGATCAACATATCGGCGCTGCCGAAGGCCGTGGCGCAGGCTGCTGCCGTCACCGCCTGTACGCGCGCCACGGTGTTGCAAGCCGTCGTGGTGCACAGCTCGCTGATCAGATTAGTCAGCTCGCCTGAACCCGTGCCCGGGGTGGTGGGGGCCACATAAGGACCGGTCAATGTCGACGCCGCCGGCGAACTACTCAGACCGCTGCTCAGCACCCGAGCCGCGAGCGCACTGGTTACTGAGTTCACACCCGCGGGTGTATTGAACAGCGTTGCGCTGAATGTCACGCCCGGGAACATGGCGGCTTCGTAGGTCGAGTTGTTGACCATTTCGTTGCAGTACTGAATCGCGATCTGCGCGATGCCCACTTGGTTGGCGGAGGAGAAGCTCTCCAGCGTCGGCACTGCCGGCAGCTGCTGCTGCACTGCCTGATAGGTAGCAACGACGTTCGGATCCGTCTGCGGCACACCCGTGAGCGCCGAGAGCGTCGCGTTGACCTGTGCAAAGGTCTTCACGCCGACATCGGCGACGATCGGACCCGGCGCCGGCGCCGGCGTGGTGGGCAGCGGTTCGACCACCACATCGGATTTGCCGCCAAGCACGTCGAAGGTCAGGAAGAAGCTATCGGTGGCCGGTCCGCTCTGCAAGCCGATAACCGTGCCGATATTCGACAGCACCTCACCCTGCGGCGTGTAGTTCGCCGCCGTGACAGTGGTATTCAGCGGTATGTAGGCCTGACCCACTGACGGAACCGCGCCATTCAAGCCGATGCGCATGCCCTGCACCGGGATGCTGGGCAGGCTGGACGTCGTCACCGTAGGATCCAGTGAGATGAAGGTCGGCTGATAGAACAGGTAGCTGCAGCAATCGTACTGGCTGACCGTGAACATCACATAGGCTTGCGAGACATTGGTCGCGCTCGCCACGTTGAACAGCATGTAGTAGCGCTCGCCCACACCGGCGTTGTAGTTCTGCATGACCTGCGCCGCCGACATCGCGCGGCTATGGATGGCGACGAACTTGATCAGTCCCTGCCAGGGCCGGTCGCTGGACACCTCGTTGCCGAGAACCAGCGCAAAGGTGCTGTCCCAGTTCGAGATCGTGCCGCCGGCCTGCGGATCCGGGATGCCCGCATTCACGCCATTGACGTAAATCTGACGCCCGTTGATCGGATCATAGGTCAGTACTACGTGCTGCAAGGATGCCTGCAGCAGCTGAGCTGCGTTGGGCGTTTGCAGCTGCGGCATGCCGGTCGTCGCCGTGGTCGACGCGCGCAGCATGAAGTCATAGTCCTGGTTGGTTTGACCCAGCGTGAAGTTACGCGTGGTATCGCCGCCCGAATAACTGACCATGTAGGAATTGTCGACCGCGACCAGCGCAGGTGCGACCCAGGCCTCGATCGAGAACTCACCCGTGGCCTGAATGTAGTTGTAGAGCTTGGCGCTCGACGAAGTCGTCGCCTGCGCCTTGCCCGTGCCGTCGAGCAAGATACCCCAGCCGCCGGCCAGCGTCACGCCGCCGGAGATCGTCAGATCCGCCGAGGGGTCGATGCCGCTGGTGTCATAGGTGGTGTTGTTGACGATGGACTGGAATTCGTACTTGGCGATCGTGTCGGCATCGTAGCGGTTGGCACCGCTGGCAATCGTCCCCTGGGCGAGCGTCAAGGCGCCGCTGGTCACCAGGGCAGGATTGATGTTGGTCGGCGCGATCATGCCGGCGAATGCCTGAATCTGCGTGAGCATTTGCGCGGCATCGTTGGCGCAGTTATCCCAGCAGTTGTGGTGGTCGGTGAACAGGCGCTGATAAAAGCGCGAGTTGGTGCCGCAGCTGCCGCCATTGTTGCCGCCGGCGCCCGCGCAGCCGGTGAAGTCGATCTTCGGAATCGCCGCGGGATAGGCGATGGCGAGGTTCGGGTCGGCAAAATACGGCGTCTGCATCGTGGACGGGTCGGCCGTCGAGGAGTGGCAGCGCACGCAGTACTGGCCGGTCAGTGTGTACACCGTCTGCTGATAGTCGGTGTAGGCCGCGGGGAAGTTCAGGCTCTGTCCCACGCTCTGCATGGGGGGCGCCTGCAATTGCACCGTGGTGGCGGACGCAGCACCGGTGGCTCCGGCCCAGTTGCTGATCCAAGTGGTCAAGATCTGGCCGCAGGCATTGTTGTCCGCCAGCCAGCAATTGTGGCCGCCGCTCACCTTGGTGACCATGAGAGAGGTCGAGGGCGAGGACAAATTCACCACCGTGTTGGCCTGGGCATACGCGAGGTTCACATCGTCGCTGCGCGCGAAGTTCGGCATCTGGGCCGGCGAGGTGGCGTTGTGGCACTGTCCGCAGCGGTTCTGCACGCGGATGTTATTCCACAGGTTCACTTCGAAGGCCTGCACGTCAGCCGTTGCCGGCGCCGGTCCCGTGTAGGCATTCGCAGTGCTGGTCGGTGCAGCCGCCGGCGTGGATGTCGTCGGAGCGCCGGCGCCGCCGCAGGCGCTGAGGGCAAACGACGCTGCCAGAGCGAGGAAGCCGGTTATACGTGTAGCGTTCATAGAGGCCCCATGCAGTAGGCGGCACCTTCAGCGAAGACCTGCCGCAACGAATAGTTATGCGCTTGGAACGAGGAAATCATCGAATTAATCTGCGCGAAATCGGCTGCGCTGTTGGGAGCGCGCAGACACACGTCCTTGAACACCCGTGTGACTTGGCAGCTGGTAAATGCCGCGCTGCTTTCAAGTTCCTGGCCGAGTGACTTGGCGCCGTTGCCGCTGCCGGTCAGGGTGGCGCTCCAACCCAGGACGTAGTTCGGTCCGGTGCGCCAGCGATTGTTCCAGCTGTCGTCCATGGTGTTGAAGCCCTGCGGAAAATTGGTGTTGTTAATGTGGTACTTCGGCTGCACCTGGCCGGCCGTATAGACGATCTGACCCGTGGTATCGGTGGTCGTCGGATCGATGTTGTTGAAGTTGTAGTAGGCGAAGGCCTGTGCCATCGGATCCATGCCGCTGTGGCAGCCGATACAGTTGTTCAGGAACAAGGTGCTGACGCCGCCCGGGCTGCGCGTCACGTCCTGGCGAATGCGATCCGGCGGCCGGGTCGTGTCCATGACGGTGGGCAGGTCATTGCACAGATGATTCAGCATCGTGAAGCGGAACATCGCCCGGTTGGTGCCGTTGATGAAGAAAGCGCTGGCCGCGCCGCGCGTTGTCATCACGCCCGCGGTTGCGGTGGTCGGTATGCTTTCGAGCGCCGACTGGGTGCTCGACACCAAGTGCGCGCTCAGATCAACTTCATTCGCGTCCAACGCATCGTACATGGCGTTGTTGGAAGCCGAATACGCCGGCTCGCCGGACTTGCCGTCGCCGGTGTACACCAGGTCCGCGCTGAGCAAGGTGTTGAAGGGCACGTTGTCGCGCACCATGCCGATCACGGTGGCGGTGTAGTCATTCAAGGAGACGAACACCGACTGATCGCGGTTGGTCCAGGGCGCCGCCAAGTTGCGAATGGTGTTGTTGTAGAACGCGGGATCGTTGGTTGCAACGAGAGCGGCGCTCACCGAATCGGTGGCAGTCATTTGCGCGAGCTGCGCGGCAGTGGGCGGCACGCCGGCGATACGATTGTAAATGCGCGTGGCTTGAGTCGCGTCGGGGTTGACTGCGAGTGCGTAGCCGCCGAGCAGCGTCAGGGCGCCGGCACATACGGCTGCGCGCACTGCAAGCGATACATGATGCGGCTTCGCCGCCGCATGGCGTGCAATCTGCCTCATTGGTTTCTCCATCCCGTTGTTCATATGCACATCCACTCGCGTGAGTTGGGGGTTCGACTGGGTGCGAATATACGCAGCCCATTGCGCCTCAAGTAATGTCTCATCCAGACGACGTCGGCGTTTCGCGACAGTACCGACGATTAATAGTGCACCTATATCCTGAGGCTCGATTACCGCACGGTCTGCCACTGCGTGCACAGAGAAACGGATATGGACGAGTTCTTCTGTGAGTGCGTTAACAGTATGCATATGAACATCGAACGAAGATGTGCCTATGCAACCGATTAAGTTCAATGAGGCCGTCTTCACGCGTGCCGGCCAATTGCTGAACCGAACAATGCTTATAGGTAGCAGTATATGAATAGCTCAAGTCCGCGTGAACCCGGTCACGGTTTGCTGAAACTCGCCGCGCTGGCGCTGCCCATCCTCGTGATGATTGGCTGCAGCAGCGCTTCGAGCGGGGATGCCCCCGGCCTCGCCGGCGGTCAATCATTGACTCCCGGCGTCACCAACTATCCGTTGGCCTACATCAAGGTCCCCATACCCAAGACCGACATCGACGCCCGCGATCTGATCACCTCGATCAGCGGCGGGGATTTGTACGTGCGCAATCAGGCCAGCTCCGGCGGTGCCGAAGTGAACGTGACGCAGTCGATCACCAAGGGCAACGGTGCAGTGCGCGATCTGGATGTGTCGCCTGACGGCACCAAGATTGTGTTTTCGCTGCGTCTACCCCTGAATCCGAAGAAGACCAATACCGACGTTACGCAGCCGAATTGGCACATCTATCAGTACGACGCCACGACCAAGACCGTCACGCAGCTGACCAATGATTCGATCACCGCCGGTCACGATGTGGGTGCGCACTACCTACCGGACGGCAGAATCCTATTTTCATCGACGCGGCAGATTGCCACCCAATCGATCCTGCTGGACGAAGGTCGCCCTCAGTACCAGGCCCAGACCGACGATCGCCAGCAGTCCATATTCTTGTTGCATGTGATGAATGGCGATGGGACCAATCTTCATCAAATCAGCATGAATACCAATCATGACTTCTCGCCGTCTGTGTTAAACAACGGCCAGATCGTTCTCTCGCGCTATGAAGTGACTGGCGGCACCGACCAGATCAGCCTGTATCACAGCAATCCGGATGGCACCGGCATGGAGCTGTACTATGGCGCCAACAGCCATGCGACCGGCGCGAATATTGCCGGCACGAACAACAATGTCATTCAATTCCTGAATGCTCGCCAACTGGCGAGCGGTGAACTCGTCGCCATTGTTCGCCCGTTCCTAGGAACGCAGCTCGGCGGCGACATCGTGCAAATCAATGCCGCGGCCTTCGTGGAAATACATCAGCCCGCTACCCCGGGCGGCGCCGCGGGAACTGCGCAGAGCAGCGCGACCACGCTCGGCGTGACAACCGATGCAAACATGCCCTCGATGGGCGGCCGGTTCGCCTCGGTCTATCCCTTGTATGACGGCACCAACCGCATGCTCGTGAGCTGGTCACCCTGCTTGGTGCTCGACACCACCGTGACACCTACGGCCACCGAGATATGCACCGCCTCCAACACCGCCGGCACCAACGTGCAGTTGGCGCCCCCGCAGTACACCCTGTGGGTCTACGATTTGGACGCAGGAACGCTGGGGCCCTTGTTGAGCGCCTCGCCGGGCATCATGGTCCTCGAGCCGGTGATTTTGCAGGCACGCACCCCGGCGCCGACCTATATTCCGGATGCCACCTACACCGCCGCCGCCGCGACCGACATGGTCAACGCCGGCGTGGGCTTGCTGGACATCAGCAGCGTCTACGATGTCGATGGCGTCGACACCGCGGTGCCCAGTATTTCCGCCGTATCCGACCCGAGTCAGGCGCCGTTCTCCACGCGTCCTTACCGGTTCATCCGCATCGAGAAATCCGTGGAAATACCCGGCAAGACGGTGCGTAAGATCAACAATTCCGCGTTCGGTCCTGCCGGCATGGGCATGCGCGAAATCTTAGGGTATGCACCCGTGCAGCCGGATGGATCGGTACAGATCCAGGTGCCCGCCAACGTGCCCTTCATCGTCGATGTCATCGACGTGAATGCGCGGCGCGTCACACCGCTGCACACCAGTTGGATGCAGCTGCTGCCGGGTGAAACTAAATCCTGCAACGGCT
The DNA here is from genome assembly GCA_963756845.1 of uncultured Gammaproteobacteria bacterium. GTDB lineage: Bacteria > Pseudomonadota > Gammaproteobacteria > Steroidobacterales > Steroidobacteraceae > Bog-1198. The sequence continues at coordinate 416,396 of CAVWPD010000001.1, forward strand.
GCCATACGGCCGCCAACATGACTTCACACGGCCGGGCGGGGTTGACCACACCAGTGAATCTTGGTGCGCCGACCACCGGCCAGCCTTTCCCGAACACGAATCCTGCGCTGTTCGCCAATCAGGGCGAAACCATGGCGCAGACCCTGGCGCGCATTACCTGCGCGTCGGGCAGCGGCATGCCCTGCTCGCAAATCTTAAGCTCGGATGTGATCTACGAGAATATTTGGACCACCGGTACCACCCCGGCGCAGGCGGACACCAGCTTCTCGTACACCTATAGCGGCCTTGCGGGTCTGTCCGAATCGCCGCCGATCAATTCGAATTGTGTGCCGTGGAGCGCGCAATGCCGCATCACGATCCATTACGCTTCGGACCCGGTGAAGCAGCTCTACCTGCAGTCGGTGTGGAGTCTGGCAACCCGTACCAATACCGTTAACGGCGTCGCAATGACCTCAACGACCTGTGTGACCTGTCACAATACCCAGAACGCAATGGCGGCGCAGCAGGTGCCGCTTGGCCAGCTGGATTTGACCGGCGGAATATCGAGTGTTGACATCACTGTCGTGACTTCTTATGAGCAAGTGCTGTTCCCTCACGACGCCCAGACGCTTAGTATGGGTATCTTGATTGACGAACTGGTCCCGGCCCCGGGTCCTCCGGATCCGGTGACTGGGTTGCCGACCACGATCATGGTGCCCGTGTCGTTGGCGCCGCCGATGACGGCGGGCAGCGCCGCAGGTTCGACAACTTTCTTGAGGATGTTTGACGGTAGCTATCATGACCCTGTACTCGATCACACAGGTTACTTGTCGCCGGCTGAGCTGCGATTAATTTCCGAATGGCTCGACATTGGTGCCCAGTATTACAACGATCCGTTTGTTGCGCCTGTAGCGAACTGAACTGATGCGTCGTCTGCTCGCGCTGGTGCTGCTGCTGCAGACGCTGAATTTCGGAATCGCAGGTGCCGCGGAAAAGTACCTGGCATTGATCGTCGCGGATGCCTACCTGGAGATGCACTCTGGGCCTGGCCGCGGCTTTCCGGTCGTCTACGTGATCGGCCGCGACGAGCTTGTTACGGTCCTCTACAGCCGGACGGACTGGTACAAGGTGCGCGCTCCGGGAGGACAGGAGGGTTGGGTGCGGCGCGCCGATCTGGCTCGTACCTTATTGGCGACCGGGGAGCCGGCGCCCATACCGCCCTACCCCGATTTCGCCACGCATCGCTGGGAATTCGGCGCCGGCTACGGCGTTTACAACCGCGAGAACCTCGTGACCGCCTATGCCGATTTCGGGATCACCTCCAGCCTCGACATCGAACTGGTCGTCGAGCAAGCCTTCGGTACACTCGACAACCGCTACATCGCCTCGATCGGCATGCGCCACACATTCATACCCGAATGGAAGTGGTTCTCGCCGACCGCGGGCATCGGTACCGCCTATCAGTACATTCAGGACGTGGTGCCGCCTGCGCCGATCCAAGACAGCAACCAGATGGCCTACGTCTCGCTGGGGGCGCGAGGATTCATCACCAGACGATTCATGTGGCGCTTTGATTGGCGCCACTACGTTGTCTTCAACAACCAGAACGTGAACGAGGAACTAGAAGAATGGAAATTAGACTTAGCAGTGTTCTTCTAGTCGCAGCGCTGCTGTCCGGCTGCAGCTGGTTCCACCGAGGCAACAAGGCCCCACCCGAGGTCGTGGCCGAGGAGCCGCAGAGCGAGCCCTCGATCGTCGAGCCGCAGGTCACGCGCCGCGAAGTAAAAACACCCAAGATCAAATCCAAGGATTTCGAATTGGGCGCGTATTTCGGCGCGCTCAGCATCCAGGATTTCGGCACCAATCCGGTCTACGGAGTGAGCGGCGCCTACCACGTGTCGGAGGATATTTTCTTCCAAGGATATGTGGGCCGCTCCAAAGCAGGCACGACCAGCCTCGAGGATGAATTCCCGGATATTACAGTGGTCAGCGACTCTGGGAGGTACTTCACGTACTACGACCTGGACGTAGGCTACAACGTACTCCCGGGCGAGATTTTTCTCGGTCGGGGGCGCGCCTTCAATTCGGCTCTGTATGTCACCGTGGGCATGGGCGATGTGAAATTCGCCAATAAGGACCAGTTCGCGATCAACTTTGGAGTGGGTGAACGGCTTCTGATCACCGATTGGCTGGCAATGCACTTGGATGTACGAGATCACATCTTTGAGACCGATTTGACCGGCCGAACCAAGAACGTCGACAACATCGAAGCGACCCTAGGGCTAACCGTTTTCTACTGATCAGCAGGAGAGATCAATGCAATTTTCCAAGATGAATCTATTGAAGCGCTGTGCGATGGCGGCGATCGTCGTCGCCTCGACCGCATTCGCCGCGAGCGGCGACGCGCAAGGTCCGGCACCGGTCTTCACACTGGCTACCTTGAGCGGGCAGACGGACGGCCTGAGCCAGTACAAGGGGCAGGTCGTGATGGTCAATTTCTGGGCAACTTGGTGCGGACCCTGCCAGCAGGAGATGCCGCTGCTGGATCAAATGTACAAAAAGTACAAACCGGCGGGATTCACGCTCATCGGCGTGAACGTCGACAAGGAATCTCCCGCCGTCAAGGAGCTGCTGACGCGCAAGCCGGTCAGCTTCCCCGTGCTCCTCGACCCGGCGAACCAGGTGAGCAAGGCTTATCACGTCGATGAGATGCCGAGCTCGGTGATCATCGATCGGAAAGGCCAGATTCGCTATGTGCACCGCGGCTACAAGCCGGGCGACGAAAACGACTACCAAGATCTGATTCGCAAGCTGATCCGGGAATAGCCCATGCGCGTGCGTCCGGTCTTGATGTTGAGCCTACCGCTGCTGCTGTGTGCCTGCAGCATTCAACCCTGGGTGAAGCCCTACGAGCGCGACCGTCTCGCGGACCCCATCATGGCCTGGGACCGCGATGCCATTTCGGGCGCCTATTTGGATCACATTCGTGAATCCAGAGAAGGCTCCCGCGGCGGTACCGGCGGTGCGGGCGGCGGTTGCGGCTGTAACTAACGTATGACGCATCGGCATCGCATCTTCGCTCGTGCGGCAGTGGTCGCTGCGCTGCTGCTGGTCCGCAGCACGAGCGCGGATGTGCTGCCCGATGATCGCGCCGACCTCTTCTATAGCAAGTACAGCGGCGGCGGGATGGACATCACCGGCGAGTCGGCGACGGTGCGCAAGAAGATCACCGAAAACTTTGCCGTCGAATTCAATTATTTCGTCGATAAGGTCAGCGGCGCGTCCATTGACGTGTTGAGCCAGGCGAGCGTCATCAAGGACACGCGCAAACAGAAAACCGGAACGGTCGAGTACCTCCACGACAAGACGACCTACACCGCCTCCTATATCAACAGTGTGGAGCGGGACTACATATCCAACACGCAGAGTTTCTCGCTAAGCCAGGACATGTTCGGGGACTTGACCACGATATCGCTCGGCTACTCGACCACCAGCGACAAGGTGGGCGAAAACGACGGGACGGCGTGGACACCGATCATCGATTGGCTGGGCCATGCCCATACGAACAGCTACGATGCCGGCATCTCGCAGATTTTCACCAAAAACCTGATTACCGGCGTGAATCTGAACGTGATTTCCGACAGCGGATATCTGTCCAATCCCTATCGGTCGATCCGCTATTTGGACGCCGGAAACCCCAAGGGTTACTCCTTGGCCAGTCAGGTATACCCCGACACGCACGTGAGCACCGCGGTGCAGGTACAGGCGAAATACTTCCTTCCCTATCGCGCGGCGGTGACCGGCTCCTATCGATACTACACGGACACCTGGGGCGTCGTCGGAAACACCTACGAGCTCGACTATACCCAAGCGATCCGCAATGTTTGGATATTCGAAGGCAGGGTGCGCTACTACAAGCAGAGCCAGGCGGATTTCTACAGCGATTTGTTTCCCTACGCCGACTCGCAGAACTTCATGGCGCGCGATCAGAATTTAGCGGCCCTGGACAACACCACGATCGGCGCAAAAGTCACGTACGCGTTCTTGCCGGACGGCTGGAAGTTCTTCAAGCGCGCCACGATCACGCTCGACGTGAGCCGCATTCGCTTCAACTACCAAGACTTCCGCAATATCAAGTACTACGGAGTACCCGATTATCCGCCAGGAACGGAGCCGCTGTACTTCTTCAATGCCACGGTCAGTCAGATTTTCATATCGACGTTCTTCTGATCCGCCCCTGAGCGCACGCCGCCGATTCAGGGCGTGACTATGCCGCGATTTTTCTGCATATTGCAGCATCGACAGCCGGGAATATGCGTATGAATCGACCCATCCTTGATGGCGCCCTCAGCCGCCGTGCACTTCTGAAGCGCGCGGCGTATGTCGCGGGGGCGGCCGCAGGTGCCGCCGCGGGTTCAGCCGCGCTGCTGAGCTCGCCGCCATCGCGTGCCGCCGAACCCACACGACTTGATCCGAAGGATCCCGCCGCCGCCGCGCGTGGCTATGTTGAAAACGCGACTGAAGTCGACGCCAAGAAATACCCCTCCTACGTAAAGGGTTCGAGCTGCGAGGATTGTCTACTCCTGCAAGGGGCCGCGGGCCCCAGCTACAGGCCCTGCAGCCTGTTTCCCGGCAAGACCGTGGCCGTGGGCGGCTGGTGCAGCGGCTGGACCGCGGAAATATAGGCGTCGCGAGCCCGCACTCCGATGGCGGGAAAATCGATGAACAACCCGTCGATGCCGCGCTCGAGAAATCGCAGGATTTCCGCCTCTAAGTGACCGTGGGCCGCCGGCGCGGTGCCTATCCTCAGATCATCGGGCAGAAATTCATTTTCGGCCCGAAAGGTCCACACGTGCACCCGCAAATTCAGCGCGTGCGCGGCGCTCACCGCCTCGGGCGTCGCCAGCGCTTTGGCGATGCCGATCACATCGGCATACTTCGCAATCTGCGAAAGATCACCTACTTCATGTTCAAGAAGCTGCACCAGCGGCAGCTTTGTCATCCCGCGCAGTTGCCGCAAATTGCCTGGGTCGAAGGACTGAATGAATACCGCAGAGCCGGCTTCGGCGTAACCATAGCGCCGCAGCGTATCCAACACCCTCATCTCGAGCGGCAAGCCGATGGCCGCGAAATGCGCCGGGTGCTTGGTTTCCGGGTAGACGCCAACGGGTCGATTTGCGGCGCGCGGGCGATTCGCGCTGTTGACCAGCTGCATGATTTCATCAAAGGTGGGCACGCTGAAACAGCCATCAAAAACCGTATTTTGCGGCCTCAAATCCGCCAGACGCTCGCGCGCGCGCAAGGTCTTGATCTCCGCCAACGTGAAATCCTCAGTGAACCAACCCGTCATCGTCTCCCCGTCGATGATCTGGGTGCGGCGACGCTGAGCAAATTCCGGGCGCCGCGCGACATCCGTCGTGTCGCCGATTTCATTTTCATGCCGCGCGATGAGTACCCCGTCGCGCGTCATCACCAGATCGGGCTCGATATAGTCCGCGCCTTCTTCAATCGCCAAGCGATACGACTCGATGGTGTGTTCGGGCCGCTCGCCGCTCGCGCCACGATGTGCAATTACAATAATTCTATTCACTGAACACCCTATGCCCTGGGGTGTTCAAGTCTAGCGTACACGGAAGAGCTCGAGGCTCCGGAATACCGGAGCCCCACTCTCTGGCCAATCCCCACTCTTACCGCGGCGGGGCCAACAGCGCCTCATTCGGATCGTAAGCCGACATTGGGCTGGCGGTTCCCGGACTCCACGGCAATCTCTGTTGCACCAAGCCCTTACCCCAATCGGCTCGCAGCGAAGTCGGCTGAGCGGCGAACGCGGCGCCAATCGCGAATGCCGCCGCAGCGGCAACCGTAATCTTTCGACGATGCATGATGATCCCCGTACTAGGCGTTGTGAGGGGGAGTAATCGGGGGATTCTCGAACACCACGGTATGCGGGGGCGTAATCGGCGGATTTTCAAATTGCGCCACGTGCGGCGGGGTGATGGGCGGATTCTCGAAAGCGGCAAAAGCGGAACCGGCGATTGCGCAGCCCGCGATCAAAGCGACTAGACTAAACTTCATGGTTTGCTCCAAAGTGGTTTTGTTGATAAAGACACCGCAGGTGTTATTAGCGGTGTGTCCATAGGTATAAGCGACGTATGCCCAGGAATCCCCTCATTGTGAGCGCCGATTTATGCTTAGGGGAATTCCTTAATGAGAGAGAATCCCTCGTCGGCAGACGCGGGTAGGACCATGCCAGTGCCGGCCAATTTCACGCAGTTACTGACCGAATGGCGCTCGGGACAGCCGCAGGCGCTGGACCGATTGACGCCGTTGATCTACGACGAGCTGCGTCGCTTGGCGCGCGGCTATATGCGCTCGGAGCGCGGCGGACATACCCTGCAAGCAACCGCGGTGGTACACGAAGCGTTTCTGCGACTCATCGATGCGAATGTGGCGCTGCAGGATCGCCGCCACTTCTTTGCCTTGGCCTCGCGCCTGATGCGCCGGGTGCTGGTCGATCACGCCAAATCGCGCTCGCGGCTCAAGCGCAACGCCAGCCTCGGCGATTCCGCCGAAGAAGGACGGCGCGAAGTAAGCGGGCGCTTCGACGTGGACGTGATCGCGGTGGACGATGCGTTGGAGAACCTGCAGCAACTCGATCCGCGCTTGGCGCGGGTCATCGAGTTGCATTATTTCGGCGGGATGACCTACGAGGAAGTGGCCGCGGAAGTGCAGGCATCGGTGGCCACCGTGCACCGCGATATCCGCCTGGCCCGCGCTTGGCTGCTGAACGAAATCGGCGGCGATCGATCGAAATGATTCCCCGAGGGCGTTGGCAGCAGATTCAGTCCGTGTTCGAGCAGCTGGCGGACCTGCACGACGCCGAACGCGAAGCTCAGCTGTCCAGGAGCTGCGCCGGCGACGCGGAGTTGCGCGTCGCGGTGGAGTCGCTTCTCGAGAGTGATCATCAGCGCGAAGACCCCCTGCTCGGCGCCATTGGCGCCGCCGCCGAGTCATTGCTCGAGGATCATAGGGATCGTCTGATCGGAACGCGCGTGGGGCCCTATCGCGTGGTGTCGATTCTGGGCCATGGCGGCATGAGCACGGTGTATCGCGGCGAGCGCGACGACTCCCAATACCAGCAAACCGTGGCGATCAAGGTACTGCAGGTTGCGACTCTGCATCCGCACCTGCGCAACAGGCTGCACAGCGAGCGGCACATACTCGCGACGCTCGATCACTCCTGTATCGCGCGATTGATCGACAGCGGAGATCTCGAGGATGGCACACCGTACCTCGTCATGGACCATGTGGACGGCGAATCCATCGACGCCTACTGCGACAGCCGCACGCTATTCATTCGCGAGCGCATCGAATTATTCATCGCGGTCTGCGGCGCGGTGCACTACGCGCACCGCAACTTGGTGGTGCATAGGGACATCAAGGCATCGAATATTTTTGTCACCCACGAGGGCACGCCCAAGCTGCTCGACTTCGGCATCGCGAAGCTGCTGGCGCCGGAGAGTTTATCCCACACGGTTCCGGTAACGCGGCTGCAGGAGCGCATCCTCACCCCCGAAAATGCCGCGCCGGAGCAAATTCTCGGTCGCCCGATCACGACGGCGACGGATATCTACGCGCTCGGGGTGCTGCTGTATCAGCTGCTGACGGGGCGCTCGCCCTATCGCCTCCTGAGCTACAGCCAGCTGCAATTGGAGCGGGCCATTTGCATGGATGAGCCGGTGCGCCCCAGCCAAAACGTGATCGCTAAATTCAAGGGCGAAAGCGACGCCGACCGCAGCCGCATCTCGGACCGGCGCGGCCTGTCTCCGCAACGGCTGCGCGCACGTTTAAACGGTGACTTGGACGCTATTATCGCCATGGCGATGCGCAAGGAACCGGACCGGCGCTACCCCTCGGTCGAAGCGCTGTCCGAGGATCTGCAGCGGCATCTATTGGGCCAGCCGGTGCGCGCCCGTCAAGGCGATTGGCGCTATAACACGGCCAAGCTGCTGCGTCGCAATCTGATTGGCGTCGTCGCAACCCTTGCGGTGTTCCTCGGTTTGGTGGCGATCGCGGGAATGACGCTCTGGCAGAACCACCGCTTGGGAATCGCGCGCGATGCTGCGGCCCAAGAGCGCGATCGCGCACAGCAAGTCTCGGCGTTTCTGGTCGATGTGTTCTCGCAGGCGGATCCTTACAATGCGCAGGGCCACGAAGCCACCGCCAAGGATCTGCTGGATCGGGGCGCCGAGCGGATATCGGGCAACGCGAACCTGCAGTCGGAGGTGCGCACGCAGCTTCTCGAAAGCATCGGGCTTGCCTACCGGCGACAAGGACTGAACGAACGCGCCATACCCCTGTTCGAGCAAGCAGTGAGCATTCGCCGCGGGGCGCATCCGCCCGACAATCGCAGTCTCGCCGCGGCGCTCGCCAATCTAGCTCTGGCGCTCAATGGGGCCGGTCATCTGGTAAGTGCAGAAGCCTATATGCAGCAAGCCGTGGCTCTTGCGCAAAGCGGCGATTCGGCCCGATCGGCGGACACCGCAGACATTCTGGTTCAATACGGCCACTTTTTGCAGAACGCGAAGAGCGACCTGGAACGGGCCACACAGTGCTTCCTCGATGCATTGGCTATCTATCGCAGTCTTCCCGGCGATCAGCATTTGTCGATCGCTTCCACGCTGAGCGCGCTGGCGGGAGCGGCCATTTGGTCCGGCGACTATGTGAAGGGCGAACAATACCAGCGAGAAGCGCTGAACTTGTTTCGCACCTCCGTGAGCCGCAACTATCCCGATCATGCCGTGGCCCTGGCAGGACTTGGATACATACTCTCGCAGCGCGGAAAGTACGCCGAGGCGGAACAGACCCTGAACGAGGCCTTGGAGATCGAGCGCAGCGTATTCGGACCGGACAACCAGTGGATCGCGTCAATCGAGGCGGATCTGGGCACCGTGTATGAACGGGAAGGCGAGCCATTGCGCGCCATGGCCTCCACAGAGGACGCCTTGAGAATCACCACGAATCGCCTGGGCGCCGGCCATTACATGACGGGATACTATTTGGATTCCCTCGCCTATCTTTATCTCAAAGCCAATAATCTGAACGCCGCGGAAAACGACGCGCGCCAGGCGCTGGCCGTATATGCGCAGGCGCTGCCCGCGCGCCATCTCTATGTAGCCGCTACGCGACAATTACTCGGTGAGGTACTTCTGCGCCGCGGCCAGCTCGCCGCGGCGGAAGCCGAGCTGCGCAGCGCGATGGACATTGATTTGGCCTTGGCGGGAGCAGGCAATTGGCGCACCGCGCGCACCGAGGCCAGCCTGGGTTGGATATTGATCGAGGAAAATAAGGACGCGGAAGGCGAACCGATGCTGGTGGCAGCACAAAGCAAGCTGTTGGCGACACTGGGACCGCGGCATCCCGAAGTTGTGCAGGCGACTTCGCGCCTCGCCGAATATTATCGGGGGCATCACCGCGACGCCGATGCGGCGCGAGTTCTTGGAGTCGCCGGACCGCATTGAGGCTGGGGTCGAACTTCAAGGAACCCAGCGACTCGATCTTGCGGTAAACTCACCGCAATATTGGAGGAGCTCTCGATGCCAAACCGAAAACCACCGGCGATTACTCTGCTGCTTGCCGCATTATGCGCGGCGGCTTCGACGGTCAATGTTGCACAGGCCGGAGCGCGCGAAGAGGGGCGCCTGCTCACGGCTACCGAAGTGCTTCAAGAGGTCAAAGCGATGCCGGACGTGCGACTGCCGGATACGTTGCTGGCGCATGCCTACGGAATCGCCGTGATACCGGATGTGACCAAGATCGCCTTCATTTTCGGCGGCCGCCACGGCAATGGGGTGCTGGCCGTACGGGATAAATTAACCTCGGCCTGGAGCAATCCGGTGTTTGTCTCGTTGACCGGCGGCAGCTGGGGCTTTCAGGCCGGCGCGCAGTCTTCCGACATCATCCTGGTCTTTACCACCAGGGCCGGCATCGAAGGCCTGGCCGGAGGCAAGCTGACGTTGGGCGCGGATGCTTCCGTTGCGACCGGACCGGTGGGCCGACAGGGCTCTGCGGCGACCGACATTCAGTTTAATTCCGAGATTTATTCCTACGCGCGCACGCGCGGACTGTTCGGCGGCATCGCGCTGGACGGCAGCGTGCTGTCCATCGATAAGTCGGCAAACGCGGCCCTGTATCACCAGCCGGGCGTTACCGCTTCGGAAATCTTCTCGGGTCAAGCCCCGGCGCCTCCGGATACTGCGCAGCGATTCCTCGCGCAATTGGCGCAGGCCACGGGGACCAGCGTGCGAACCTCTCCGGCACCGCAGGCGGATGTACCGGCGGTGCCGCCACCGGCGCCCGGCTCGCCGCCAAGCGCCGAGCCCGCGCGCACATATCCTCTGGAACAGCAAAGACCGTGAATCTCGGCCGCGTGGGCCCACGCGTGCGTTGGCCGTCCACGCATGTGTTGCTGCTCGGCTGCCTGATGCTCGTCGCGACGCTTGCACGCGGCGGGACACCCTTGGTGCTGCTGAGCGACTTTGGCACGCAGGACGGTGCGGTGTCCGCCATGAAGGGTGTGGCGTATAGCGTATCCCAGAGCCTGCTCATATCGGATTTGAGTCACGAGAATCCGAGCATCTTCGAAGGCGCCTACCGGCTCTATCAAACCGAACAGTTTTGGCCGCAAGGCACGGTTTTTGTCGCGGTGGTCGATCCCGGCGTGGGAACAGGACGCTTGTCGGTGGTCTTGAAGACCCGCACCGGCCACTTCTTCGTCGGCCCCAACAATGGCCTGTTGTCACTGGTTGCGGAGCGCGACGGCATCGAGGGGTTGCGGCAGATCGACGAAGGTATCAATCGTCGTCCGGGTTCGGACGATTCGCACACATTTCACGGCCGCGATGTGTTTGCTTACACCGGCGCGCGCCTGGCCGCCGGCGTTATCAGCTTCGAGCAGGTGGGCCCGCCATTGGCGCCTCAGGCTTTGATCAGAGTCGCCTACCGTAAACCGCAGCGTGTGGGATCCAAAGTGTCGGGAATCATCCCGGTGCTGGATGTGCAGTTCGGTAACGTGTGGACCAACATCCCCAAGCCGTTGTTCGACGAATTGCAGGTGTCTTTGGGTACTGCACTGCACGTGCGCATTTATCACGACGATAAGTTGGTCGATGAATCCGTGGCGCCCTACCAACGCACTTTTGGCGAGGTCCCCGTCGGAAGACCGCTGGTGTACATCAACAGCCTGTTGAATCTGGCGGTGGCGCTCAATCAACAAAGCTTCGCCGCCGCACACAAGATTGAATCCGGGCCGGACTGGTCGATCGAGATCAGCAAAGACTAAAGACACCTCCACCCCGGGCACGCTGCTATGAATACACAACAAAAACCAAGTTATCGCTGCAGTGGACGCAACGGCTTTTCCGCCGAAGTGGCGAACCACCCCGAGTGCGTAAGGGCGCGCAAACTTGAACGCGAGGTCGAGGTGCGCTTCACCGACGCGGCCTGTGTCGTGCGCACGCCCGAAGGTATGGTTTACGCCCGTCCCGGGGATGCCATCTTGACGGGCAACGGCGGCCAGCATTGGCGCGTATCGCAGGCGAAATTTGCCAACAAGTATCGGCCGCTGCCGCCCACCGCGGCCGGCGAATCCGGCCACTACATGAGCCTGCCGAACAATATTCTGGCGCTGCAATTGCAGCAGCCATTCGAGGTCATGCTGGCAGATGGCGTGTCCGGGCTCAGCGGCCTTGCCGGCGATTGGCTGGTTGACTATGGCGACGGCAGTCTCGGCATTGTCGCCAATGGCATCTTCGCGACCACGTATGAAATATTGAGCTAGCCGGCGCATGGCGCTGCATCAAGCCATTCAACGGGTGCTGCTGGTCGGGACTCGGCTTAAGTTTCCTTCCCAGCCCCCCGCGCCAGTCCCCCCAGAGCGGCTAGTGCCGCTCATTGAAGCGCTGGCCCCCGCGCATCGAATGTTCGATGAGCGCGCCATGCACTATGGCCACCGCTATCGGAGCGGTTTCTGGGCGATCTATTTGTTGAGCGCGGTCGCCGTGTTGTTTGCCGTGCTGCCCCTGGCCCTCGGCTGGGACGATCGACGCCATTTACTGCACCCCTATCTGGGCCTGTGGGCCATTGCCGAAGTGGCCGTCATCGGCACGGTGAGCGCCATCTATTGGCTGGGTCACCGGCGCGATTGGCAGGGAGAGTGGCTGGGCGCGCGCACCACCGCGGAGCTGACTTGGTATCTGCCGCTGGTTGCGCCGCTCCTCGATTTCGCCCAGCACGATACGACAGCGAACTGGTACGTTCAGGTTTTCGATCCGGGCCAGCATCTGCGCAGCGGCGATGACGTTGCAACAATCTGCGCGAAGGTCGAACCCTTGGCGCGAACGCTGCTCGATGACGCCTGGTCGGATCCAACGTTCGTCGCAAATTATGCGCTGTGGACCGTGGGGGTTCTCGAGGGGCAGACGCATTATCATCATCGAGTCGCCATCAAACAGCATGCGCTACTTCACCGTGTGCATAGCGTGACTATTGGCCTGTTCGGCCTGACGGCGCTCGGTGCATTGCTGCATCTGGCTGTGCACACCATGTGGTTGTCGGTGCTCACCACCTTCTTCCCGGCGCTGGGGGCTTCGCTGCACGGCGCACTGGCTCAATCGGAGGCCTACCGGCTGGGTGCGACTTCGGAGCGTCTCGCGGTGGAGCTTCAGGTCGCCATCGGCCGCATTCGCGCAGCTCTCGAAATTCAAGATCCCGCGGCGGGCGCTGAGGCCATCAGGGAATCGATACAGGCGGCAATCGAGCTAATCCTCGAGGAACATCAGGATTGGCATATGCTCGTGCGGCCGCACCATCTGCCGTTGGCATGAGCGCGCACTAAATGATGATTGCGCCTGATTCGATTCGGCGCCGTACCACGACATGCAGCAGCGAAGTCTGCACAGCCGAAAAGCAATTGGTTGCGGCCCAGTAGATTGCGAGTGCGGAGCTGAATTTCAGCGCGGTGATGACCGCCAATATCGCGGATACCACTATCATCAGCAGGCGCAGCTGCTCAGGTATGTCTGGATTAGCCGCCATCATCAGCGCTGTGGTGGCGCCGACAACGAGCGCGAACCACAGATCCGGCTTGGACAAATTCCGGATCCAGAGAAAAGCAGCTCCGTTCGCCCCGTTGCGCAACACCTGATACATCGCCAACAACACGGGCGCCTGCACCAACATCCCGAACAAGGCGCGGCCATCGACGAATGTCAGCCCCTGATCGCGGTACAGTTGTTGCAAGCGTTGCGCATAAAGCCGCGGTTCGCCGCCGCACTCTTCCTTGAGCTGTTTCAGTTGCGGCTGCAATCGGGCCATTTTTTCCTGACGAATACAGCCGCGATAGGCGCTGGACCATGACAGCGGCAACAGCACGGAGCGCATCGCGACCGTCAATACGATGATGGCGAATCCAACGCCAAGGCCGAGGTCGGAAGCAAGAAAATTCAGCAGGCTGCGAATAGCGTCGAGCCATAACATCCACGAGTTCAAGGGGGCGCTCCTGTTGCTGATTTTTCGCTAGTATACAACCCGCCCGGAAGATCTACATTCGCAACCCTCAAATCAAGCGAGAGCCGATGAACCCGCCATACATGCTTTGGGCCACTGTGATTTTATCAAGCCTCACGATGCTAATGGAGCCGCCGGCCCAGGCTGTGCCCGCCAAGCCCATCACTCATGAAGCGCTGTGGATGATGAAGCGCGTCGGCGCTCCGGTGGTGAGCCCGGACGGAAAATGGGTTGTGTATTCCGTAGTGGAGCCCTCCTACGAGATTGACAAGGCGGTTAGCGACCTTTGGCTGGTCCCGAGCGATGGCACGAAAGCGCCGCGCCGCATCACCAACACCAAGGCGCCGGAGGGTGACGTCGCGTGGTCGCCGGATAGCAGCAGTATCGTGTTCACTACCAAACGCGAAGGTGATGATGTCGAGCAAATCTATATTCTCAATCTAGGCGAGGGCGGCGAAGCGCGTCGGCTTACCAGTATCTCCACGGGCGCCACGAGCCCAGCGTGGCGGCCGGACGGCAAGGCCATATTGTTCGAATCGCGGGTTTTTCCCAACGCCCTAGACGACGATGCCAACAAGAAAATCGCGGCGGAGCACAAGGAGCGCAAGTACAACGTCCGCGTGTACGAGCATTTTCCGATCCGCTACTGGAATCAGTGGCTGGACGAGCGGCAACCAACCATCATGGTGCAAGCCATCGAGCCCGGATCCGTGCCCAAGGACATCCTGTCGGCAACCGCCCTCGCTCGCACACCGGGATTTTCAGGGACGGAGACGGAAAGCAGCGTCACGCTGGCGCCTCTGTGGAGTCCGGACGGAAGTGAGGTCGTATTTACAGCCACCACTGAACGTTGGAACGCGGCATTCGCGCATGTGCGCCACCACCTGTATCGCATGCCGGCGCAGGGCGGCGAACCCACGATCGTCAGTCCGGCTCTCGGGGAATACCAGGAGGCAATGTTCAGCCCGGACGGCAAATCACTCTTTTTCAAGTATGCGCCGCAGGACGGCGAGGTCTACCACCTGGCGCAGCTCCACAAAGTCGCATGGCCCGCCGGCGGCGATGCCGTGCAGGTCACTCGCGACTTCGATCGCGAAACCGCGCGCTACGCGCTGATGCCGGACATCAAGCTCGCCTATTTGTTGGTGCCCGATGCGGGCAAGGAGAATCTCTATCGAGTGTCAACGGACGGCGGAAAACCGGTACTGGTGCTCGAGCCCGCCGCCGGCGGCTATACGTCACTGCAGATTCCGCAGAAAGCCGCCAATCCCGTGCTCATCGCCGGCTTCGGCAGCTCGGTCAGCCCCACCGAGATCGTGCGCATCGATCCGACGCGGCGCTCGCATAGCAACCTCACGCAGGTAGATACCGCAGCCGCGGCGGCCATCGACTGGCAGCCGCCGTTGCATTTCTACTTCACCAGCGCCAAGGGCCGCAGCATCCACAATATGCTTGTGCGGCCGCCGGCCTTCGATCCTACAAAGAAGTATCCGATGGTGGTACTGATCCACGGCGGTGCGGCGAGCAATAACCCGGATCAAATCGGACTGCGCTGGAATTACCATCTGCTGGCGGCCCCGGGATACGTGATATTGATGACTGATTACACCGGCTCGACGAGCTTCGGCGAGAAATTCGCGCAGGCCATCAAACTCGACCCATTGAGGACGCCGGGTGATGAGATCAATCAGGCGGTCGACGAGGCCATCAAGCGCTATCCCTACATCGATGGATCGAGACTATGCGCCGCCGGCGCCAGCTACGGCGGGCACCTGGCCAACTGGATCGAAGCGACCACCACCCGATACAAGTGCATTGTGAGCCATGCCGGCGAGGTCGATCTGACCAGCCAGTGGGGCACCAGTGACGGAATCTACGGCCGCGAGCTGACCAACGGCGGTCCGCCCTGGGAAGGAAATCCTGTGTGGCGCGACCAGAGCCCGCTCACCTATGCGGCTAACTGGAAAACGCCGATGCTGCTCAGCATCGGCGAACGCGACTTCCGCGTGCCCATTAACAACACGCTGGAAAACTGGAGCACTCTGCAGCGCATGCATGTACCCAGTCGGCTACTAGTCTGGCCTGACGCCTGGCACTGGATCACCAAGCCGGAGGATAGCCGCCACTTCTACGAGGAGGTGCAGAAGTGGCTGGCCACCTATCTGAAGGATTAGTTGCTAAGGTTGCTGGTTCGGCGAATGAATCCCGCAACGTTGTCGTGCAATAGCTTGAGCGACGCGTCCTTGGCATAGACCATGTGGCCGGAATCGTAGAACTTGTACTCAATGTTGCCTTGCAGGCTGGATGGAATCGGCAGGTGATGCATCTCGTACACGCCTTGGTAGAACGGCGTCGCTAGATCGTAGTAGCCGGCATTCAACTGCACCTTCAGGTTTGGGTTGATCTTCATGGCATTCGCCAGATCGGGCATCACGTTGGAGCCTTGTCGCGAGGATGTGGGCTGCTGACTCTGCCCTGGCTGGCGGTGCTGGAAGTTCCACGATCCGAAGGTCTGGATGCTGGGCTTGAAATCCCTGCCATCACCGTAGCGTAGTTCCTTGCGCATATATTCGTTGAACGCCGAAACGTACGCCGAGCCGAGCGCCGATGATTGCGGATCATAGTCCGCACGCTGCGCCAAAGGATCAAGATCGGGCCCGGAAAAGCGGGTATCCAGGCGGCCGGTCGCCAATCCGACATCGCTTTGCAAGCTCTGGCGAAATTCACCGCCGTCGATGCGCAGATCCGCCTTGAGGATGTACTCAACGGAAAGCCCCGTGTATTGATGAAGTTTTTCTGCGATCGCTGCGCGCTGTGCCGGGCTCAAGTCGGATCCGGCGGCCAGCGCATGCGCATAATCGCCCATGGCAAAGTCTTCAACTTCTGTCAGAAACGCCTCTAGATTCGCATGTTCGCCGGGGAGCTTTTTGTGGTACCACGCGGTAGCCGCGTAGGTCGGCAACACGGTTTGATACGGCGTATCGATTCCGGGATTGCCCGTCGGCCGATCGGGGCTCAGGTCGAAATTAAGAATCTGCGAGAGGAGAATCACTCCATTGAAATCAATGGAACGATCCGCTTCAAGCTGATTGATGAGCACTGCGGAGCGCGGAGTGCCGTAGCTCTCGCCAAATAGATATTTCGGCGAATTCCAGCGACCGTACTTCGTCAAGAACTGCGAAATGAATTGTGCGAATGCGTAAGCATCCTGATCGACGCCGAAAAACGCCTTCTCCTTGTCCTTGCCGGCGATGCGGCTAAAGCCGGTGCCCGGCGCGTCAATGAAGACCAGGTCGGTGACATCGAGAAGACTGGAACTATTGTTAATGAGCGAATACGGTGCCGCGGGCGTGTGTCCATCAACAGCGGTGACAATGCGGCGCGGCCCGAAAGCGCCCATGTGCAGCCAAAACGACGCGGAGCCAGGGCCGCCGTTATACACAAATGTGACGGGCCGGGAGCCGGCGCCGTTTTTGAAATAGGCAACATAGAACATGGAAGCTTCCGCCGTGGGATTCTTCGAATCCGCGCCCTCCTCGGCGCCGCCAGAACTCCCCCGCTCCGCTTTCGGATCGCGCGGCACATCGTCCCAATCCTTCGGATGCACGATCAGGGTACCGGCGATGGCTTGGTAGGAGATCGCCTGGCCGCCAATGGTGACGCTGCCGGTGCTGCTCACCGCTTCAGCTTTGAAGGGCTCGAATTTGCCGCTCTCCGGCTTGTCCGTTTCGACCTCTGGTTTTTTTTCCTGCGCGTTCGACGCGGCAGGCGCTGCTGCCCAAGCTGCCGTCATGGCGAGTGCAAGGCCGCTGATCAGACATGCCTGGAAACTGAATCGACTCATGATGCCCCCAAAAATTTAGCCCTTTACAGTGCCGCGCAAGTTTAGCGGACGGTGCTGGGAGAAGTAAGTCGCGCCGCGCCCGGTTGGTTAGTGGATTACCCTAACCATCGCGACTGCCTCTTTGCATCATTCCTCGAATAGGTAGCGGCAGCTTTTGTCCGCCGGATCGCGGGCCACGATCCGGTCGTACAGTCCGACATTCTCGGCGACGGCGCGTTCGACGTCCTCCTCCAAGAGGAACCCGGCCGCTACCTGACGATTGGCCGCATCACGCGCTTTCTCCACATAGTTATCGCGGCTCGGATAGCGCTCTTGCAAGCTGGGCCGCGGGTCTCCCGCGGCAAGCCGTTCGGCCTCCGTGCGCGCGAAGGGTACGAAGCTTCCGTCAAAGCGCGCTGTCGCCCAGGCAAAACCCGTGTCAGGCGCGCGCTGATTCCAGCCGGTGTGGGTGCCGAGCGGAATCTGCAGCTCAATCAAACGCACGCCGCCGCGGTCGTTGCCATCGGCGTCGGAGCTCGGCACGCGTGTTTCATAGGCCGGACCGAGCCGCGGCGGAACGAGGGTCGCTATGCCCTGCTCCGCGAATGCGGCGCCGAAGTCTAGGCGCGGCTCGCGCAGGTTCTCCTGCGGCGGGGAAATGCCTATGCCCGTCGGAAACGCAGCGCGGTAGGCGGCGACCGTCACCAGCGTCCCGTCGCTCAAGTTAGGATAGGCGCTGGGTGGCGGCGCCACGCCGGTGGATGTCCAGCGATCCAGCGCCAGGATCAGCGCTCGCATCGGCAGATAATGATCGGTGGTGGATACGCAGTTCTGATAAGGCTCCCGCGTTCGCGAGCGGCCGACGTAGTGCTGCGCGCCCATAAATCCGTACACGCGAACATCGGCCGCAGGCGCCACATCGGCGGCACCGTCAGGTGTCGTCGTGAGCAGCGACGCCTCACGATTCCAGTATTCAGTCGATGTATTGACGATAATCAATTTCGGCACCTGTCCGTGCGCATCCCGCGCATGATCCAATGATGAGGCCGTTCGCCCACTCACCGGATCGCGCGAGGGTGAAGTGGTGAAGGGGAACATGTCGGCGGGATAGTCATGTTCCTCGAGCATCGAGGGATGGCGTGTGGGCTGAACGAACCGGCTGTTGAATCCGGCTGAGCCGCCGGCACCCGGCACCTGCAAATAGGCGCCGGCAAATGCCAAGCGGCCGGTTTCATCCACGTCGAGTCCGTCGTGCAGCATCCTGCCGATCACCCGTGCGGACTGACTGATGCCAAAGATGAGTATCTGCCGGGGCGGCGGCGCGTCCGCAAAGGGTTGGTCGCGGAAAAACCTCAGCAGGTCGCGGATCCCGGCCAGTCCGGCGCCGGTCACGTAAGGATCCTTGGCGATGTAGGTGAGTGCGTAGAGTTTTCCGGTTTGGAAGCCGCCATCAAGCTGCACGCGACCTGGACCGCCGGCGCGCTCCGGCGCGACGAAATGCCAATGGCTGCGGGCGATCAAGCGGCCGGGCTCATCGGGCCGATCCCGCTCGGTGAGCTTTGCCAATGGATCGTTCAGCACGGCCGGCTCATAGGTGAGACCACGCTGTCCCGCATAAGTGGCAATTGCAGTCGGCATGCTCACGAGGAATTCGTTCTCCACCAATCCGGTGATGGATTTGGCGCCTGCTTTGGCCACCGGCGGCGCGAAGATCAACGGCTTCACGCCGGGAGCCGGGGGCGCCACATCCCAGGTCCAGGCGGAGAACAACAGGGTGAATCCGTGGCGCATCAAGAACCCATCGCCGGCGTCCGCCGCCGTCGTGGGATCATTATTGGGCGCACTGCGACCGTTGATCTGGCCGAGTATGGCAATGCCACCGCGATTATTGACATCGTAGATCAGGGTTGAAGCGCGAGCCTTGACCGGGCGCAGCAGAATGAACTCGCTGGAAAACCTCACGCCGGCGCCGGCCTCACGCGACGCGAGTTGCAGATCGACAATGCGCGCGTTGGCGGCATTTGACGGGTCGATGGCGAAGTATGCGATGCCGCGAATCTTCTCGTATTCACCGGCATCCCCGAATCGGACGCCCGCGGCAAACGGCACGCGCTCGAGGATCTCCACTCGCTGCACCGACGCCTGCGCTTGGCCGACTACTGCACCCAGCGCAATGGCGCAGGCCAACATCGGCACATGACCCGGCCGCAGGAGAGGCATGGGGTGGAAATCTACCACGGAGTGATTATACCAACGAACTATTTCCCCTCGCATGGCGGCTGCCAGATAAATCCATGCGGAACGTTGTGGGCACGACATACCCACCCACCACTTCCCCATCCATGTTGTTGGTCGACGGGCGAGTACCTTGGAAGGCCATGCTCCCCGCGCCCGGGGCATCGAAGATTTGTACCTCTCCGCCGGCAACGCGCGAGAATCCGTGCATGGCGCTGTTCACATCGAGGAATTCGCCGGTCACGGCGCCAACCAGGTTTATCGAGTAGGGTACAGTGCCTTCGCCAGGAGCCGTGCTGGCCTGCTTGACATCCAAGGCAAAAAGCGCCAATTCGGGCTTTCTTGATCTATGGAAGGATGCCGATTCGAATTTGCGCCTTCACACCGTCGCTGCGCGCGAGTTCGCCGCGTTGGGGCACAGCGGCGCCGAGCGGGGATTGCCCCTGGCCGCCATCGCGCTTCCGAAAGATTAGCGAGGGTCTGTTACCGGCGCTTCCTCAGCCGCGTTGGTGCCGCTGGGCGTGGTTACCGCGACGATTTCGGAACGTACGTGCAAATCGATCGGCTCTCCGAAGACGCCGTTGAGTGCTGTGTTCATGTCGCCGACTTCTTCTCTTGATAACGCTCGAGGAGATTTTAGCTCCACGTAAACCGATGTCAGGCCGACTCGGCCGCGGATCGTGATATCCACCAGACTCGACCCTGGAAACCGCTGCAGTTCGTGTTCGACGGTTTGCCGCGCGTGGGCGCGGAGAGTCGCCTCGCCGTAGGTTCTTTGAAAAACGATGTATAGATGAACGCCTAGGACCACCAGGATTCCCAGGCAGACCATGCGCGAAATCACGGCGCTCGCTCGGCCCGACGAGGAGCGTCCCACAACCGTGGCGCGATGACCGAGAATCATGAACACCACCATGGCCGAGAAGGTGATCGCGACAAAATTGGCGAAAAAAAGAAGAAATGCGCCCTCCGCCAACGCCAGTTGACCGCGCGAAATGAGAATCCCGCAGGTGGTCAAGGGGGGAACCAGCGCCGTTGCAATTGCCACGCCTACGGCCATGGCGCCTAGCCGCGGGGTCGCGACAGCGAAACTCGCGGCAGCGCCCCCCACCAATCCGATCAGCAAATCGAGAATGTTCGGCGCCGTTCGCGACAGTATTTCATGGCCCAACGGCGAGGTGCGATCGATTGTCCCCAAGGCGATGCCGAGCGCCAGGACCAGCGCCGCACCAAGAATTTCGGCGGTCAGCGAAACGCGCAGCAGTTTCAAATCGGACTCCGCCAGTGCCATGGCGACACCCTGAATCGGGCCGAGCAACGCGGCTATCAGCATCGCGCCGATGATCACTGCGGGTGAGTCCTCGAATAGCCCGAAGCCCGCAATCAGCGTCGCCGCGGCATTCATCAACAAGAAGGCGCCGCCGCTCGATGCGGTCAGCTCCACGGCACGGCGCGTCTGTAGGTGCCGGTGTAGCCGGAGTTGCGTATCTTGCGTGTGCGAGGAATGGCCCACTACATCAACGACCGTCGCGACGCGAACAACATCAGGTATTGACGGTCATCCAGCACCTCAATTTGCACGGCGCGCGGCGTCGATCCGTGCCTCAGGCGAAACAGGGCGCGTTTGAGCTTCGGGGCACGCCGCGAAATTCGCGGCCGTTCGCAGGAGTACAAATATCGGTAACCGAGATTTCGCAGAAACTCCAGAGTCGCCTCCGCGCTCGATCGATCCACCTCAGGATGCGCCTCAAACATCACGATAGGATCCTGATGGGTCAAGGTGCGCCGCAGCCCCTTCAGTACCGCCAGTTCCAAACCTTCGACATCGATCTTGATCAAACCGATCCGGCGGATATCGAGCGCTTCCACCACATCGTCGCCAATCTTGATCTCCAGGTGCGGGCAATCCTTTGCCGTTGCGGAACCCTCGCCTGGAGACAGGAAGTGCGATGCTCCGAGGTTCGCCGCGGCGGCCTGCCGGTAGGCGAACCGGCCCGCCGCTGCGCCCAGTCCACATTCGAGCAGTTGCACGTTGGTCAATTTGTTCAGTGCCAACGTTGCGCGAAACGCGAGGCAGAAGACCGGATTGGGCTCAATCGCAATGACCTGCGCAAACCGGTCGGCGAAAAACATTGAGTGGTTGCCGATATTGGCGCCGATATCCAAACATGCCGAGTCGGCGAATTGCCGTGTGTAGCTGCTCAGCAGCCGGCCAAAAGCGATGTGCAGCAGCGCGCCCTCGTAGAGTCCGTCCAGGAAGATGGAATCGCCGATGTGATCGCCCGGCACGCAAAATATAGGCCTGTGCCCGTAATGCCTTAAGCGGGGCAGCGATCTCTTGACGATGGATTTCAGCAGCGGCCTAAACATTCTTATCACTTAGTGGTGCGCGTGGCTGGGCGCCGCATCCTGCGTTGGCGTGTCCGCCGCCCTTTGTGCGGCCGGGAGCTGCCCCTCTGCAGCCTGGAGGCCGAGCATTCCCAGGCGGCGGCCCGGCGCGCGCGCCAGATCCGCCTGAAATGCGATTTTCGCCTCTTCGGGCTGGCGTAACTGCAAATAAATCTCTCCCAGAATTTCCTCGGTCGGCTTGTAGATGGGCGGGGG
The DNA here is from genome assembly GCA_963756845.1 of uncultured Gammaproteobacteria bacterium. GTDB lineage: Bacteria > Pseudomonadota > Gammaproteobacteria > Steroidobacterales > Steroidobacteraceae > Bog-1198. Next base: position 438,603 of record CAVWPD010000001.1, read on the forward strand.
ACCGAATTCCAAGGGAAGCGCCTGCTCATTGGCTGCCACCGTCTTCAGCGCGCCGATGCTTGCATGAGCGTCCGCGGGAGACGCGGAAAGCAACGCGCGCAATTGCTCGACGATCAACGCGATGTTGCCGCGTACGCCTGGCTCGCCCCCTTCATGTGCACTCAGCCATGCATACCCCAGTGTGGCGTCGGCCTCCACGCGCGCGAGCCCGGCCTGCGCCTTGCCGAATTGGGAGCTTTCATACGCATCCAACGCGTCGGTGTAATCGATCGCCAGGCGCGCGAACGGAAATTCTCCGTCGGGCAAAGACTCGCGCGCAACTTCGTCCTGCCAGAGCTGCGAGGTGATGAGGAAATGTGCGCGCATTTCGGCATAGGAACGCAGGGAATTCGTGTCTGCATTCGCGGCTTGGTGCGTGGCCTGCTGGCGACAGCCGTCGAGTACACGGCGCGCATCCGCAACTCGCCCCAGCTGCAAATAGCCGTATTCCAGCCATTCGTTGTAGTGGCCGCATGAGGCCGGCGATCTTCCCGCCAGCTGGCGCTGACGGTTGACGACGGCCACGGCCGTTTCGTTCGCCTTAACGACCTCCTCCCACATCCCCAAGGCCAGAAAAATGTGCGAGGTCATGTGTTGCGCATGTCCCGCATCCGGCGCAAGTTCTGCATAGATTCTGGCCGCCCGCAATCCCAGCGGGGCATGAATGGGGTCGTCGTAGCTGTGGATGAGGTAGTGCACCACGCCCGGATGGTGCGGATTTTGCGGAAAGACCTCTTCCAGCACCGCGGCGGCGCGCATATAGACGGCAAAATCTCGACCGTGCTCGGCGCTGCCGAGAATCGATAGAGCATAGAACGCGGCAGCATCGACATCCGCGGGATAGCGCTGGTAGAGACGCGCCATGGCGGCCATATATTTCTGGTCCCGTTCCGGCTTCGTGCCATCGCCGAAGAGAATTTCGACGCTATCAAGATACTGCTTCTCGCGCTCCGTCGGCGCCTTTGCCCGACGCGCCGCTGGCGTAGCGCCAAGCCGGCCAAGCACCTCCCGAGCCGCGCCGAGGTCCTGCTCATGCCATATCCCATGATTCTTGGTCATGGCTTCGCCCCAATAGGCCATCGCGAAAGCCGGATCGATTTTCTCCGCTTCGCGGAAATGCCGGGCCGCATCCTCGTATTCGAAGTTATGGAGCTGGAAGAGCCCGCGCAAGAATTCACCTTGCGCGTCCGGAGCGCCGGAAGTTGCAAATCCCGGTCCACCCACCGGCTGTGCCGCCAGCGCGACAGACCCCGCGCACAGCAATGCGATGAATAGCAACTTCATCTGCCCGCTCCGGCGATCGCGGCTTCCACCATAAACAGCCGATCCTGACCCCAGTACATCGTCTCGCCCACAAAAAACGTCGGCGCGCCAAAAACGCCGCGTTGCACAGCCTCGTCGGTATTGCGCCGTATGCCGGTCCGCACATCCGGGTCCTCTATCAGCGCGGCGATTTGAACGGGATCAAATCCGGCATCGCCCAAAACCTTGGCGGTATTTGCCGGTGCATTCAGATCAGAGGCCTCGACCCACAGCGCATTGAACACCGCGCGATTCAGTGGCTCGAGCCGATCGGGTTGCCGCAACTGGATGCCATAGGCCGCTTTCATGAGATTGATGGTGTTGATGGGAAAGAAGGGATTGACCTTGAGAGGAACCCCCCAGCTTGCCGCCCATCGCGATAGATCTTGGAAAATGTACTTACCCTTGGCCGGAACTGCGGCCGGCGATGCATTTCCCGTCGCTTTGAACACTGCACCCAGGACGAGCGGCTTGTAGTTGAGCACTGCGCCGTGCTGGGCGCAGATTCTCGGCAGCTGGGTCCACGCCAGGTACGACGCGGGGCTGCCGTAATCATAGTAGAAATCCACGGCCGTTTGATTGTTTGATGCGGCGTTGGCCATGGATCACCAGTGCTCCATGTAGGGCCTTAGGTCCAATTCGAAAGTCCAGGCGTCTCTGGGTTGACGGTGAATCTGCCAATACGTCTCCGCGATATGGTCGGGCTTGAGAATGCCATCCTTCGGCATGCGTTCGGCATAGATCTGCGGCCGGTTCTCACGAATGAATGCCGTATCGACGGCCCCGTCGATGACGATGTGGGCAACATGAATGTTCCTCGGCCCAAGCTCGCGGGCCATGCTCTGTGCAAGCGCTCGCAGCGCGTGTTTGGCGCCAGCGAAGGACGCAAAATTTGCAGACCCGCGCAGGCTGGCGGTAGCGCCCGTGAAAAGGATGGTGCCGGACCCGCGAGTCACCATGCGCTTTGCCACCTCTCGAGCGCTCAGGAATCCAGACAAACAGGCCATCTCCCATATCTTGAAGTACTTGCGCGAAGTCTCCTCGAGTATCGAGCACGGCACGTTGGCGCCGATGTTGAACACCAACACCTCAATTGGACCGATGTCACGCTCGATTTGCTCAACCAAGTCAACGACGACCTCTTCCTTGCGCGCGTCGGCACCGAATGCCCTGGCGCGGCCGCCGCGCGCCTCGATCGTCTCGACCAGGGCGTGCAGAGATGCGGCAGTCCTGCGCACGACACAGACAAAGAAACCTTCCGCAGCGAAGCGGCGCGCGATTGCGGCACCGTTCCCGTCGCCGGCGCCGATCACCAGCGCCACCGAGTTGGCATTACTTGGCATGTGTCCCTCCAGTCGGGGTCGTCCGGTAGGCGATAAACAATACCATGCCCATTACTGCGGGCGCCGCGCGGCCAGATCCCAAACTAGAACCGCATGCGGCGCAAGGTGCAGATGCATCACGCGCTTCGCATCCAGTGCCTGGGGCGGCGTCTGACCATACACCGCTGCGGCGCTAAACGAGTGGGCCGCATCTGCCGGCAACTCCAGCGCTGCCGCGAGGTCCAGCGCGTAATCCTGCGGTCGCAAGGAGGGATTGCGCAGGGCAATCACCGAGCGCTCGGGACTCCACGCCGCCCAGCCGTAGACCTCATCGCGTGCCGGGTCGCCGCCCTGCCAGTGGCTGTCCTTGAGCACCGGCGCGCGCTGCCGCGCCCAACGCGCAGCGCGGGCAATCAAATCCCAATCCTGGGACCTCAGCAGATCGGGGGACACGTACAGTTCTTGCAGCCCCGTGCCGCTCGCAAAATACGACCATACTTCATCAGGTAGATCGCCGCCGGGATCGGTGCTCAGGCCGCGCGCATGGCGCGCGTAGATGATGCCGTGAAGCATCAGCGCGTTCAGCGGGTAGTACGGGCTCTGGCGCACGATACCGCCGTAGGTGTCGGCGTCCCGGTAGGTGATCCAGCGTTGCCGATCGGTGCCTTCGCCGGCAAACTCATGATCCTCGCCGCCGCGCCAGATCGAATCCGTACTCAGCAGCCAGAAGGGGGATGGCCAGGTGCCCGTCGTCAGATTGATAAATAGATCAGGCCGGACCAGCCGCAAGTCTTCGATCAACGCCATGGCCGCCGCAAAGTCGCTGTCGAAGGCGCTGCCGGGGGTCACCTTGTCGGGACTGCCGGTGCCGTCGAGCTTGAATTGATTGATGCCGAAGGTCTGCAGCAACCCGACCGTCGCCGCATGAAAGCGCGCGTAGTATTTTGGGCCTGAAAGCGCCAGGCCCTGCGAATCGACCTCGTAGCCGAACGCCTGGGCGGTCGCGAGCCGCGCTTGGCGCGCCGGCCCGTATCCACCCCAGGGCGAGAGCCACACCCCGGGGGCGGCACCGAACCTTTCACTCGCGGCGCGAATCCGCGTGAAACCATCTGGAAATCCCTCGTTGAACTCCCATAGGCGCGAAGGATCATCCCATCCGTCGTCGAACAGGAACGAATCCATCACGACGTGGCGATCCGTGACCAGTTCCTTTCCATAGCGCTCGATGACGCCGAGTGCGTCGGCTTCCGTGTAGCGGGTGAAGTAGCCGATGTCGTACCAGGAGTTGTAATGCAGGAAGGTCCGAAACGGATGCGCCCGTTCCTCCTCGAGATAGGTCGCGAATGACCGGCGCAGCTGGCCCGGCGCGGCGACACCGATGACGGCGCCGTAGTCGACGGCGACGCCGGAGCGCAGCGGCAGTACGCGCTTCAAGGTGGAGCTCGCCTGACCGTTCGCCACGAGCGCGCGTGCCATCGGATGCTCAAAGGCGAAGAACGCATCGCCGCTGACAATCGGCGTGCCGTCGGCGGTGCCGGCGATCCAGGCGGCCGGGAGCCGCAGGCTGATGAGGGACAAGCTCGCGACGTCGAGGTCCTGCGCCGTGGTCAGCACGAAGGACTCGCGCAGGTACGGGCCGTCATCGCTTATCGACGCACGCCAAGCGATCGTCAGGCCGCCGCCGTTTTGCACCAAGGTGCCTTGGACTGCCTGAAGCACGAGCCGGGCGCCTTTGCGCGCCGCGCCGGGCGTGGCGGGAACCACAACGCAGCGCACAGGATTTTCAAGATGAAAGTCGCCTGCTCGCCGCACGCTGCCGTCGCGCAGCTTCAATTCAAACAGCTCTCCCTGCAGCGGCAATTCGGACCCGCTTAGGCGATTCATCAGGCGCGAGGGTTGTACATGTCCGTCGATGAGATTGAAGGTCACGGAGAGCGTGGCGTTCGACAACACCGCCGACGTGCCATCGATGGCGCAGCGAGCCGGGTGCGACACCTGCGCCGCCCCCACAGCAGGTGCCAACAGCAGGCCGAAAAGTCCCAGCGCGGCGGGCGGAGCGAATCTTGCGCAGAAAACTGGATGGCTCACTTCGAACATCGGTCGGACGCTTGCCGTTAATCCGGTAGATTCAGCTTGCGCAGGAGCAGTTTATAGCGAGCATCCAGCACTAGATTTTCACACTGGGATCCGAGGGCAACGCTGCGGCCTCGAGTGCCCGGCATATTTTGTCCGCCGCCGAAACGTCCTGCGAGGCGTGGCTGATGAACACCTGACTGATGGTAGTTTCCGCTTCGCCGACGTCGCTCATTGCATGAACTTTACCCGAGTTGAGCGGCGTGGTTGGGGAATCAGCCTTGGCCCTTCGCCTGCCCGGCCTCTACTTTGTCCTGCGTCTGGGTGTCAAAATCACCGGCGTCATGGCGTTCGCGCAGCTGATCCGAGAGCTCACCCCAGGCGCAATTAACTTTTCGACCGCGCTGCACGGCGGGGCGCTTGGCGATCGCTTCGGTCCAGCGCTGCAGATGTGCGTATTCCTGCACTTGCAAAAATTCGCCCGCCCCATAGAGCCTGCCCTGAGCCAGACCGCCGTACCAAGGCCAGACGGCCATATCGGCGATTGTATAGTCGGGGCCTGCCAGGTATTCAGATTGCGACAGCCGCCGATCGAGTACATCAAGCTGGCGCTTAACCTCCATGGCAAAACGATCGATGGCGTACTCGATCTTCAGCGGCGCGTAGGCGTAGAAGTGGCCAAAGCCTCCGCCCAGGTAGGGCGCACTGCCCATCTGCCAGAATAGCCAGGAGATGCATTCGGCACGCGTCGCGGTGTCGGTTGGGAGAAACGCGCGGAACTTCTCGGCGAGATACAGCAAAATCGACCCAGACTCGAACACCCGGATAGGCGCGGCGCCGCTGCGGTCCATGAGCGCCGGGATCTTGGAGTTTGGGTTGACGGCCACGAAGCCGCTGCCGAATTGATCGCCCTCGGTGATCCGGATCAGCCAGGCGTCGTACTCGGCGCCGCGGTGCCCCAGTGCCAGCAGCTCTTCCAGCATGACCGTGACCTTGATGCCGTTCGGCGTGGCGAGCGAATAGAGCTGCAGCGGGTGCCGTCCCACCGGCAACTCTTTGTCATGCGTAGCGCCCGCGATCGGCCGATTGATGTTCGCGAACCGTCCGCCATTGTCCTTGTTCCATTTCCAGATGGCCGGCGGCGTGTAGGGGGTCGAGTCAGTCATTTGCTTGAGCTCCTGGGTATCTCGCGCCATTATCGTTCATCTACGCGGCGGAGTCCCGGGCGGCCGAGGAGCACCGCCGATAGACGCAGATCAGCTACAGGTATGGTCCACCCGGGGACTCAAGGAGTTGTTTGCCCGGCAGTGGGCGGGGGGTCTTTCGGCGGCTTGGGTTCGACGGGTATCAGCGGCAAATGATAGGCATCTACCTTGGGATTTTTGGCCTCTTGCTCCTGGCGCTGCTTGTCCTGGAGCGCACGCAGCTGCTCGCGATTTTTTTCAAATTCCGCCGCGCGCTTTGCCTCTTCGGCGGGTTCCTCGCGGCTCGCGAGACGATCAATGGCGATGCGCGCGTTCAAACAGTCGGCATCGTTGCGCGTCTTTTCGGGATTTTTGTTGCATTTCATCAGCACGCCGTCGAGCACGACCCGGTCGTCCATCAGATCGGACACCGACAGCGGCGGGATGCGCCGCGGGCTGCACGCCACCGTGGACATTGCGGCCGCGATGAGACACCCGCAGGCGATGATTGATTTGATTGAGACTGACATATGGCTTCCCACCAGCAATGTTACCCAAAACAGGCCGCCCCGCGACCCCAGGGGTTGTGACGTGTCTCACGACTTGACAATGTTCCGCGCCCAATGCCCCCCAGCCCGAGCGTTTGACCCCGCCGAAGCGCATGTGTACCGTTCGAGGCCATGCCCACCGCGAAATCCTCCAAAGACCCCGTGCCCGATTTTGAGATGGCCATGCGCGACCTCGAGGAACTGGTCGAGCGTCTGGAACACGGCGATTTGCCTCTGGAGGAATCTTTGGCCGCGTTTGAGCGGGGCGTGATGTTGACGCGCGCCTGCCAAAGCGCCCTGAAAGAAGCCGAACAGAAAGTCGAGATCTTGTTGAAGAAAGCCGGTGAACCAGCAGTTGAAGATTTCACGCCCGACGAATCTAAGATCGGCTGAACGCGACGTGAACTCCGACGCGATGGCAGCGCGGATGCGGGACTATCAGGCGCGCGTGCAAGATGTGCTGGATAAGGCGCTGCCGAGCGCGGATCTGGTGCCGCGGCGCTTACACGCCGCACAGCGTTATGCAGTTCTGGGAGGCGGCAAGCGCCTGCGTCCTTTGTTGGTTTACTGCACGGGCGAAGCGCTGAATATCCCTGTGATTGCCTTGGACGCGCCGGCCGCCGCAGTGGAACTCATTCACTCTTACTCGCTGGTGCATGATGACCTCCCCGCGATGGACGATGATGACCTGCGTCGCGGCCAACCCACGACTCACCGTGCCTTCGATGAGGCGACTGCCATACTGGCCGGAGACGCGCTGCAAGTGCTGGCCTTTTCGCTGCTCGCGCGCGATCGTGCACCCGGCGTGAGCTTTGATGCGCGCCTGAAGATGATTCAGATTCTTGCCGATGCCAGCGGCACCACCGGCATGGCCGGCGGGCAGGCCCTCGACTTGGCCGCCGTGGGCCGAGCGCTGGACCTCGAGGAACTCGAAGCCATGCACAGACTGAAGACCGGCGCCCTGATCCGTGCCAGCGTGCTGATGGCGGCCGCCTGCTCGCCCGACATGAGCCGTACCGACTGGGATGCGCTGGACGGGTACTCGCAGGACATCGGCCTGGCCTTTCAGATTCAAGACGACATTTTGGATGTCGAAGGAAACACCGAGGAGATCGGCAAAACCAGCGGGGCGGACGCGGCTCGTGCAAAGCCCACCTACCCCAGCGTGCTGGGGCTGGATGCGGCCAAAACGCGCGCCCGGGAGCTGACGCAGCGCGCCTGCGCAAGGCTCGCCGCCTTGGGCGCCGGCGCCCATGTATTGGAATGGCTGGCTTCGTATGTGATCGAGCGGCGAGTTTGATTCTGGCGGGACCGCCAAAAACGTGGGATTAGGGCCTTTGCCGGCGAATTCCGCCTGTCGGTCGCGGCTCTCATGCACGCCCTCCAGCCAAGTCCGGGCGAATGGTCTAAAATTCTTGAGATACGCGGTTTTGCCACCATCTTGGCCTGACCGCCCTAGTAGGAATTGAATATGAACGTCGCCGTCGCCTCCAAGAAGCCGAAAGCGCAATCCGTCGAGGATGTGCAGGGTCACGCCGATACGCGTCAGATCCCCATCAACAAGGTCGGTATCAAGGACATCTACCACCCTGTGAAAGTGAAGGACCGTTCGCGCGGCGAGCAGCACACGGTCGCCAACTTCAACATGTATGTGAATTTGCCGCATAACTTCAAGGGCACGCACATGTCGCGCTTCGTGGAGATTTTGCACCGGCACGAACGGGAAATATCCGTCGAGTCCTTCGGCATGATGCTGGCGGAAATGACCGAACACCTGGCCGCCAGCTCCGGTCATATCGAAATGACGTTTCCCTACTTCGTCATGAAGAAGGCTCCGGTGTCAGGCGTCGAGAGTCTGATGAATTACCAGGCGACCATCTTCGGCGAGCACCGCGACGGCAAGACGGAGGTCTGGCTGAAAGTGGTGGTCCCAACCACGAGTCTTTGCCCCTGCTCGAAGGAAATCTCGGATTACGGCGCGCACAACCAGCGATCGCATATCACGCTGACCGCGAGGCTCGCGGAACATATGTGGCTGGAGGAACTGATCGAGCTCGCGGAGCGCGAGGCCTCCTGCGAGGTTTACGGGATATTGAAGCGACCGGATGAGAAATTCGTTACCGAGCGCGCCTATGACAATCCAAAATTCGTTGAAGATACCGTGCGCGACGTGGCGGTGGCGCTGAACAACGATAAGCGGGTTCGGGCGTATATCGTCGAGTCGGAGAATTTCGAGTCGATCCACAATCATTCGGCCTATGCCATGATTGAGCACGACAAGGAAGCACGCCTCTAAGCCGTGCCGCGCTCCGCGCTTTGCAGACGGCCAATCATGCTGCGCAGGAATACTTGATTGAATCGCAGCTGACACTCGGCGGAAACCTGTTCCAGCAGAGTTGAACTCACCTTCATGACCGTTACGGAGCCGGCCGCGATGATGGTGGCGGTACGCTTGGCGCCGCGCACGTAGCTGGTCTCGCCGAAGCAGTCGCCGCTGTCCAAATAGCCCAGTGCCTTGCTGAGGCGCTGTACGCCGACGCGCCCCTGCACGATGATGTAGAAGCGGTCGTCCATTTCGCCTTCCTTGACGATCTCCTCCGCGTCCGCGTAGTCCTGCCAGCTGCTGGCGCGCAGAACCTCCCAAATTTCGCCATGCGAGAATTCGTGGAAAAACTTTAGTTTGCGCAGCAGGCTGAATTGCTCTTGCTGATCGATGCGATTGTATTGCGCGCGCAGTTTCTGGTGCACACGCGTCAGTTCGGCGGCGAAGTCGAGACCCGTCTTGTAGCGCTTTTCCGGATCCTTCTGCAAGGCCATCGCGGTCACATTCTCGAGCTCCTCGGGAATCTCGGGGCGCAGGGTGTGGATCGGCGGCGGCGTGGCAAATACGATTTGATGCAGCAGCTTCTGTAGATTGCCCGCTCTGAATGGCCGGGTGCCGGTCAACAATTCGTACATCACGGCGCCCAGCGAATACAAATCAGAGCGATTGGTCAATTCGATCGACTGGACCTGCTCCGGAGACATGTACGAAGGACTGCCGGCGATGCCCTCGATGCGCGAGATCTCCGAATCGGCCACGAGCGCGATGCCGAAATCGATGATGCGCACATCGCTGTCGAGGGTCAGCATGATGTTGCTCGGTTTGATGTCGCGGTGGATGACGCCGCGGCTGTGCGCGTAGTGCAGCGCGCGCGCCGCTTTGTACACCAGCTCAACGACGTCGTCGATGCGCAGCAAGTTGTCGGGCCGGCAATACGCTGCAAGCGTGCGGGCACCGTGCACATGCTCGGTCACGATGTAGCAATGGCCGTTCTCTTCGCCCGCGTCATAGATCGGCAAAATGTTCGGGTGCTGCAGCATGCCGACCATGTGGGCTTCGGAGAGGAACATTTTGCGGGCGATGCGCTTGCGATTCTCATCGCCGCTGGCATCGACGTTGTATACCTTGATGGCCACATCGCGGCCGTAATAGGGGTCGTGCGACAAATAGACGACGCCGGTGCTGCCGCGTCCGACCTCATTGATGATCACGTACTTGCCAATTTTCTCTGGCAAAGAATCGCGTCCCGTCTGGGCCTTCGCATGATTGGTGGAGCGAGTAGTGGTCAAGGGTAACCGTGCGCAGCGGACGTCATTCGACTTTAATAACGCCAAAGGATACTGACCTGGCTGCGGCTAAACTGTGATTTGGGTCGAGGCTCGGCCAAAGTGGTCGAATCCGGCGTTGCTCGGTGCGAATTGTTCGCCGTTTAATGACCACGTCACGCCCGCACCGGCGCGCAGGTCACCGATCGCAGTCAGCGTTAAGTTCAATCGAGCGGCGGCCGCCTGCAGTTCCGGGTAGCGCGCGGGCCGCACCGCGAACAGCAACTCGTAGTCGTCGCCCGCGGCCAGAGCCCACTCGCGCGCCTGCTCTGCGCTCGCCGTGGCGCGCAGCGCAGAGGATAGGGGCAATTGTTCGACCGCCACATGGGCGGCCAAACCACTGGCCCGCGCCAGCTTCGGCAAGTCCCCGACCAGTCCGTCGGATAGGTCCATCGCCGCGCTTGCAATGCCTCGGGCGGACCGGCCCAGCTGCACCCGCGGGCTCGGGAACTCAAAACGCCGCAACAGTTCTTCAGCCTCTCGGCCGGAGCCCCCCAATTTTCCGGCGGCAAGTGCCAGACCCGCGCCCGCATCTCCCAATGTCCCGCTCACCACCAGCATGTCGCCCGGCTGAGCACCGCTGCGACGCAGTGCCGTGCCGTGGGGCACGTGTCCCAGTATCTGGACGCTCACGGTGAGGGGGCCGCGAGTCGTGTCTCCGCCCACCAGCGCCACCGCGTGGGCATCAGCGAGATCCAGAAGCCCCGCGGAGAAGGCTTTCAGCCAAGCAGAATCCGCGCTCGGTAGCGTCAAAGCGAGTGTTGCCCAGGCGGGCGTCGCGCCCATGGCGGCCAGATCGCTTAAGTTCACGGCGAGTGCACGATGGCCCACCGATCGCGCGTCGCTTCCCTCGAGGAAATGACGGCCGGCCACGATGGTATCCACGGCAGCCACCAAGTCGGTTCCGGATGGAAGTTGCAATAGCGCTGCGTCATCACCGATTCCAAGAATCACGCCGGACGCCGCGCGCGACGGCGCATCGACTCGCTCGAAAAAACGGCTGATCAATTCGAATTCACCGAGCGCTGCGGGCTGTGAGTTCACCGCCCTACTCTGCCGGACGGCCGAACTCATTCGGCCGCAATTCCTGGGCGGCCCGGTCCAGGACGGCATTGACGAATTTGTGCCCGTCGGTCGCCCCGAATTGCTTCGCCAGCCGCACCGCTTCGGCGAGCGCGACTCGATACGGCAGATCCAGGCAGAACTGCAACTCGTACAGTCCAAGCCACAGGACGGCATGTTCGATCGGATCGAGCTCCTGCGGCGGAATCTCGCACAGGCGCGACAAATGCAGATCCAACGCCTCGCGATTCGGTGCCACGCCTTTAATCAGCGATTGAAAATATTCCAGATCGACCCGAGCCGCTTCAGGATCCGCGGCGAATTGTTGATTCACATCCTGCCAAGAATTTGGGTTGATCTGAATCTGATACAGCGCCTGCAGCGCGAGACGGCGCGCGAGACTGCGTGCTCGGTGGGCTGCCGCCCCGCTGCTCAATCAGCTCTCCAGGCGACGCAAGAGATTCGCCATCTCGATCGCCACGAGGGCGGCATCGGCGCCCTTGTTGCCGGCCTTGCCTCCCGCTCGATCGACGGCCTGTTCCACGGTGTCGGTGGTCAGCACGCCAAAGGCGATGGGAACGCCGGATTCGAGCGCGATCCGCGCGATCCCTCCCGCGCACTCGCCGGCAACATAATCGAAATGCGGCGTCTGACCACGGATCACCGCCCCCAAAGCGATGAGCGCTTCGTAGCGGTGCGCCATCGCCAGCTTGCGGGCGATGATGGGAATATCGAATGCTCCGGGGACGCGCACGATGTCGATTTGTTTTTCGCCGACGCCGTGCCGCTTGAGCGCATCGAGCGCACCGCGCACGAGAGGTTCCACTACAAAATCGTTGAACCGCGCAGCGATGATCGCGAAGCGCAAATCACGGGCCAGCAGCTCTCCTTCCATCACTTTCGGCTGATCATTGGGCACTATTCATTCCTCGCAGTGGCGACGGGGGGAAGTATAAGCCCACCGGAGTTCATTCATCGCCGTCTACATAACCGGTTATTTCCAGGTCGAAGGCGGCAAGTCCTTGGAGCTGCTTGGGCGCACTTAAGACCCGCATCCTCTTCAGACCCAGATCCTTGAGAATCTGCGCACCGATGCCGTATGTGCGCACCACGGTCGCGCCGGCGGAGTGCTGCGCAGGTTTTGCGTCCAGCTGCCTGACGCTATCCATGAAGTCCCGGGGAGATTCCTCCGGCCGTAGAATCACTACAACGCCGTTGGCTTCCTTGGAGACGCGCCGCATGGCGGCGCGCAGCGGCCAACCCAGTTTCTCGCTGCTGACGCCCACCACATCCCGCAAGGTGTCCTTGATATGGACTCGCACCAGGGGCGGCACCGTGGAATTCAGGTCGCCTTTCACCAAGGCAATATGCACGGTCTTGTTGACGTGGTCCTCATAGCAGCACAGCCGGAAGCCGCCGTACTCGGTGTCCACCGGTTCGTCGTAGATCCGCTCGACGGACCGCTCATTCTTCAAGCGATAGCGAATCAAGTCCGCGATCGTGCCGATTTTCAGATGGTGAGTCGCCGCGAACAACTCCAAATCCGGCCGGCGGGCCATGGTGCCGTCGTCATTGAGGATTTCCACAATCATTGCCGCGGCGGAGAATCCTGACAATCGCGCCAGATCGCAGCCTGCTTCCGTGTGTCCCGCGCGCGTCAGGACGCCCCCGGGCTGCGCCATCAACGGAAATATGTGGCCGGGTTGGCGCAGATCTTCCGGCCGGGCGTTGTGGGCCACCGCTGTTTTGACGGTGTGCGCACGGTCGTGCGCGGAGATTCCCGTGGTGACGCCTTCGGCTGCCTCGATCGACAGCGTGAAGTTGGTGCGGTGCGTCGTGTCTGTGTCGCTCACCATGAGCGGCAGACGCAGCTGGCGGCAGCGCTCCCGTGTCAGGGTCAGGCAGATGAGCCCGCGGCCGTAGCGCGCCATAAAATTCACATCCTCAGGGCGCACGCATTCGGCCGCCATGATCAGGTCTCCCTCGTTCTCGCGATCCTCATCGTCCATGATCACCGCCATTTTTCCGCGGCGTAAGTCCTCGAGAATCTCATCGATGGTATTGAACGCTGCCATGGTTTGTCTCAACTTGCGGTTTTTGTCATGAGTCTCTCCAGGTATCGCGCCACCACGTCGATTTCAATATTGACCTCATCGCCGGCCCGAAGCTCACCGAGCGTTGTGACTTCGTGAGTGTGTGGAATGATATTGACGTCGAAGCGGGCGCCGGCGACTTCATTGACCGTGAGGCTCACGCCGTTGACGCAGATTGACCCTTTGGATGCCACAAAGCGCGACAGACTTGCGGGCAGCTCGAATTCCAGACGCCAGGAACGCGCATCCGGCTTTACCTCCCGAAGTTTGGCCACCGCATCGACGTGCCCGCTGACCATGTGGCCGCCGAGGGCATCGCCGGCGCGCAGACTCGGCTCGAGATTTACCCGTGAACCGACGGTCAGCTTGCCCAAGGTCGTCTTGGCCAGGGTCTCACGCGAGACGTCCGCAAAAAATTGCGCGCCCTGCATGCGCGTCACGGTCAGGCAGACGCCCTGTACGCACACACTGTCGCCGATCGCAATTCGCTCCATATCCAGGCCCGCTGCATCGATGCCCAATTCCAAGTCGCCGCTCTTCGGCGCGACGCATGTCACCGCGCCGGTCGCCAGGACAATTCCGGTAAACATCGCTCAGGGCCTCTTCAGTGTCAAAATGAGGCGCACATCATCTCCGATGCGCCGCACATCGCGATACTCGAATTCGGGCAGCGAATCCGGCAGTCCGGACTCCGTGAGATGCGCCAGCGCCGCAGCATCATCGCCGAGCAGCTTGGGCGCGACATACAAGACGAGCTCATCGACGAGCTGCTGCGACAAAAACGCGCCGGCCAAGGTCGGTCCGCACTCGAGCAGTAGTTCATTGACCTCCCGCTCGGTCAAACGCTGCAGAATCGCGCGCAGATCCAGACCGCCCTCGCCACGCGGCACCCGCTCCACCTGCAGTCCGCTCCCCGGCTGATGAGGCGCTTCCGCAGCTGCAAACACCAGCGCGTCGCCATTGTTGAACACCCTCGAGGCGGGCGCACAGGTCAGCAGGGTGTCGAGCACCACGCGCAGCGGTTGGCGCACCCACGGACCATAGTCCAAGCGCACGTCGAGCCGCGGATCGTCGGCTCGGACGGTGCCTGCGCCGGTGAGCACGGCGGAACTACGGGCGCGCCACACTTGCACATCCGCACGCGATGCCTCGCCGCTGATCCAGCGCCGGCCGAGCGCTGCGGCCGCCGTGCGCCCATCCAGACTCACGGCCATTTTTAGCCTGACGAACGGGCGGCCGCGCTCGAACCTCGAGAAAAACCCGATGTTGAGTTCGCGCGCCTCGCCAGCCAACGCGCCCACCGACACATCAATGCCGGCGGACATCAAACGAGCGATCCCGCCGCCTGCCACCTTGGGGTTGGGATCACGCGTGCAGCAAACGAGGCGGGCCACACCCGCTGCGATCAACGCGTCCGCGCACGGCGGGGTGCGCCCCGTATGGCAGCACGGCTCGAGCGTCACATAGGCCGTGGCGCCGCGCGCGCGTGATCCGGCCTCTCGTAATGCCAGCACCTCCGCGTGCGGCTCACCCGCACGGACATGCCAGCCAACGCCCAGGACCTGCTCCGCGTACGCCAGCACACATCCAACCCGTGGATTTGGATCGGTGGTGTACAGCCCGAGGGCCGCCAGTTCGAGCGCCCGCGCCAGATGCGCTTGGTCTTGCGCTGAGATCTGCGGGCTCATTTGTCGTCGTCGCCGATAGCATCGCCGGTCGCGTCGCCCGGCAGCAGCGGCAGCTGGTCTTTGCTGTGTTCGCGGCGCCTGCGATGGCGGCGCAGCTGATCTATTTCGGTGCGGAAAGCATCCAGATCCTGGAAACTGCGGTACACCGAAGCGAAGCGCACATATCCCACCTCGTCCATGTGCCGCAGCTCTTCCATAACCATCTCGCCGATACTGCGCGAGGCGATTTCCCTCTCGCCCAAACCGCGCAGCTTGTGGCAAATTCGCGCAGCCGCCGCCTCGATCGCTTCGCGTGAGACGGGGCGCTTTTCGAGGGCTTTCTGCATTCCATTCAGCAGCTTCTTCTCATCGAAGGGTTCGCGGCTGCGATCGCCTTTCACGACCGTCGGCAGCAGCAGTTCCGCCGCTTCAAAGGTGGTGAATCGCTCGGTGCATGCCAGGCATTCGCGACGCCGGCGAATTTGCCGTCCTTCGCCTGCGAGACGCGAGTCGGTAACCTTAGTCTCCGTGTGGCCGCAAAATGGGCAATGCATGGCCTCTACCCTGACAGGCTGCTAGCCGTAGACAGGAAATCGCCGGCATATCTCGATCACCTTGCTGCGCGCGAGCTCCACCGCAGACTCATCGCCCATATGATCGAGTACATCGGCGATCCAGTGGGACAGCTGCTGCACCTCAGGCTCCTTGAAGCCGCGGGTGGTGACGGCGGCCGTACCGATGCGCAGGCCGCTGCTGACGAAGGGCGGGCGCGGATCGTTGGGCACCGCGTTTTTATTGACCGTGATATAGGCGCGCCCCAGTGCGGCGTCCGCATCTTTGCCTGTAATGTCCTTGTCGATCAGATCGAGCAGAAACAAGTGATTGTCTGTGCCGCCGGAGACAATCTTGTAGCCGCGCTGCTGCAGCACTTTGGTCATCGCGCGCGCATTGGCGATGACTTGGGCGGAGTATGTCTTGAACTCCGGCTGCAGCGCCTCGAGAAATGCCACGGCCTTCGCGGCGATGACGTGCATCAGGGGACCGCCCTGGATGCCGGGGAACACCATCGAATTGAGCTTCTTATGCAGATCGGGGTGCGCCCGCGCCAGAATCAATCCGCCGCGAGGACCGCGCAAGGTCTTGTGCGTGGTGGTCGTCACGACGTCGGCCAGAGGCACCGGATTCGGATACACGCCGGCGGCGACAAGGCCCGCGACATGCGCCATGTCGACAAAGAAATAGGCGCCGATGGAATCGGCAATGGCGCGAAACCGCGCCCAATCGATAATGCGAGAATAGGCCGAAAAACCGGCGACGATCATCTTTGGACGATGCTCTTGGGCGAGACGATCCACCTGATCGTAGTCGATGGTGCCGGTGTCCGGCTTGATGCCGTATTGAAAGGCTTTGAACAGCTTGCCCGAAAAATTGACCTTGGCGCCGTGGGTCAGGTGCCCGCCGTGATCAAGGCTCATCCCCAGAATCGCATCCCCCGGATTGAGCAGGGCCAAGTACACGGCAGCATTCGCCTGCGAGCCGGAATGCGGCTGCACATTGGCGTAGTCCGCGCCGAATAACTGCTTGGCGCGGTCGATCGCCAAGGTTTCTGCAATATCGACGAATTCGCAGCCGCCGTAATAGCGCTTGCCGGGGTAGCCTTCGGCATACTTATTGGTGAGTACCGAGCCCTGGGCCTCGAGGACTCGAGGACTGGCATAGTTCTCAGAGGCGATGAGTTCGATATGATCTTCCTGACGGCCGCGCTCGGCCGCGATGGCGTGCGCGAGCTCAGGATCGAAGCCGGCGATGGCCATTTGGGCGGTAAACATGCATGGATCTCCAAAGATAGCCGGTAATTGTAGCTCATTCGACTAGGGTTCCCTAGCGACAAAGCCGCACCGTGACAAGCAGGATGGAGTCGCGGATAATTCGTGTTTGTTCCCCGCGCATTCACGCGATCACATCAATACAGGTTATCGATGGCTCAGTTCATTTACACCATGAACCGGGTTGGCAAGGTTGTGCCGCCCAAGCGCATTATTCTGCGCGACATCAGCTTGAGCTTTTTCCCCGGCGCCAAAATTGGCGTACTGGGATTGAATGGTTCGGGTAAATCCACTCTGCTGAAGATCATGTCCGGCATCGACAAGGACATCGAGGGCGAGGCGCGCGCCCAGGCAGGCATCAAGGTGGGCTACTTGCCGCAAGAGCCCGTGCTGGATGATGCCAAAAGCGTGCGCGAGGTGGTCGGCGAGGGCGTCGGCGATGTACAGAGCTTGATCGACCGGTTCAATGCGATCAGCGACAAGTTCGCCGAGCCAATGTCGGATGAGGAAATGAACAAGCTGATGGAAGAGCAGGCAAAGATGCAGGACAAAATCGATGCCGTTGGCGGCTGGGAGCTGGAGCGAAAACTCGAGATCGCGGCCGACTCCCTGCGACTTCCTCCGTGGGACGCGTTGATCGGCAAACTATCCGGCGGCGAGAAGCGCCGCGTCGCGCTATGCCGATTGCTGCTGTCCAAGCCCGACATGCTGCTTCTCGATGAGCCCACCAACCATCTGGACGCCGAATCGGTGGCGTGGCTCGAACATTTCCTCGAGGAATATCCCAGCACCGTCATCGCGGTCACGCACGATCGCTACTTTCTCGACAACGTGGCGGAGTGGATCCTGGAGCTGGACCGCGGCCATGGAATTCCCTGGCAGGGCAATTACTCCTCGTGGCTGGAACAGAAAGGTCAGCGTCTGGCACAGGAAGAGCGCCAGCAGGACGCGCTGGCGAAAACCTTGAAACGCGAACTGGAATGGGTGCGCACCAATCCGAAAGCACGCCAGGCCAAATCAAAGGCTCGCTTGCAGCGCTACGAAGAATTGGCCTCCCAGGAATTTCAGAAGCGCAACGAGACGAACGAAATCTATATCCCGCCCGGAGACCGCCTGGGCGATCTGGTCATCGAATGCAAAAACCTGCGCAAGGGCTACGGCGATCGGCTGTTGATCGATTCCTTGAGCTTCAATCTGCCGCCCGGCGGCATCGTCGGCATCATCGGCCCGAATGGCGCCGGCAAAACCACGCTGTTTCGCATGCTGTCGGGCATCGAGAAACCCGACGGCGGGGAAATCCGCCTCGGTCCCAGCGTCAAGCTCGCGTACGTCGATCAGTCGCGCCAGGCGCTCAACGATAAAAACACCGTATGGCAGGAGATTTCCGGCGGTCTGGATCTCATCAAAGTGGGCAACTACGAAACCTCCTCGCGAGGTTACGTCGGCCGCTTCAATTTCAAAGGCGTGCAGCAGGGGCAGATGATCGGCGAGCTGTCCGGGGGCGAGCGCAACCGCGTACACTTGGCAAAGGTTTTGCGCGCCGGGGGCAACGTTTTGCTTCTCGATGAGCCGACCAATGATCTGGACATCGAGACGCTGCGCGCATTGGAAGATGCGCTGGTGGCCTTCCCAGGCTGCGCCGTGGTGATCTCGCACGACCGCTGGTTTCTCGATCGCATCGCGACGCACATCCTCGCCTTTGAGGGCGACTCCGAAGTGGTGTGGTTCGAGGGCAACTACCAGGAATACGTCGAAGATCACAAGAAACGCAAAGGGGAGGACGCCGCTCAGCCCCATAGAATTCGCTACAAACCACTGACAGGTTGAGACATGAGCATCTATATCTCGCCGCAGAACGAACTGCACGTCGAATACCAGGGCATCGCGCTGACTTGCCCGCATTGCCAGACCCTGACTCATCTCACCGCGATTGCAGTGCCGCAGTTCGACGAAATCAGCCGGCGCAGGCCGAAGCATGTCGGCATTGTGTTCGGCTGCGACACCTGCGGCGAACCGATCTTTCTGAAGTTCGTGGTCAAGGCCTATACGGCTCTGCGCGTAGAGCTTGCACCGAACTACGTAGAAATCGAACGAGCGCGCGAGAATTTTCCGCTGACCTATCTGCCCGAAGAGGCCGAGGGCTTGTTCAAGGAGGCGCTGAACTGCTATGCGGCCTCTTGTTTCAACGCGTTCGGGGCAATGAGCCGCCGCACGGCTCAGTCGCTGTTTCGCGAACTCGGCGAACGCGGCAAGCTGCAGCTTTTCGACACGCTGCAGGAAATTCGTCAATTAGCGGATTTGGATGACGACACGTTCGCGGTGCTGCGCACGGTATTGTTCGGCAGCGATAGCGATCCTTGGCCGCATCAGCCGAACTTGAATGCGGAACGCGCCGGCATCCTTCTGGAGGTCATGCGCGACCTGCTCTATCAAACCTTTGTGCGCAAGGCGCGGCTGGTACAAGCCGTGGCGTTTCGCAAATTCGTGGCGCCGAATCAGGCCGAAGTCGGATAGGGTTTCAGCCTAGCCCAGGAAGACTCGCGCGTTGCGGAACAGCCGCATCCAGCCGCCGTCTTCCGACCATTGTTTGGGCGCCCAAGAATTCTGCACGGTGCGAAACACGCGCTCCGGATGCGGCATCAACGAGGTGACGCGCCCATCGGCGCTGCACAGACCGGCGAGACCCGCAGCCGAACCGTTCGGATTGAAGGGGTATTTCTCGGTGGGATTGCCGCGGGTATCCACGTATTGCAAGGTCATCAAGCCCTGCGCGATCACTGTGGCGAGGCTTGACCCCGCGTCGAATTCGGCCTGGCCCTCGCCGTGCGCGACGGCGATGGGCAGCACGGAATCCTGCATGCCGGCAAACAGCACCGAATGGGACTGCGGGATGCGCACCAGCGCCAGGCGTGCCTCGTACTGCTCCGAGCGGTTGCGCACGAAGCGCGGCCAGGCCGCCGCGCCGGGGACTAGATCCTTGAGCGCGGAGAGCATTTGGCAGCCGTTGCACACGCCCAGGGTAAAGGTGGCCGGGCGCTGGAAGAAAGCCGCGAACTGCTCGCGCGCCCGCGAATGGAACAGGATCGACTTCGCCCAACCTTCGCCGGCGCCCAACACATCGCCGTAGGAAAACCCGCCGCAGGCCACCAAGCCGTGAAATCGCGACAAATGTACCCGGCCGGCCAATATATCCGTCATGTGCACGTCGTAGGCGTCAAAGCCTGCGCGCGTGAACACCGCCGCCATCTCGGTGTGGCTGTTCACGCCCTGTTCCCGCAGCACACAGATCGCCGGCCGCGCACCGCGAAGGATGAAAGGCGCGGCGACGTCCGCATCAGGATCGTAGCTCAGGCGTGCATGCAAACCCGGATCGGCGCCATCCTCGAGGCGCGCATACTCCTCGCGCGCGCACTGCGGATTGTCGCGCAGCTCTTGCATGCGAAACGATACTTCGCTCCAGCGCCGCCGCAGCGCCTGCCGCGACGCCGAATAGGCGATGCGGCCATTGGCGCGCAGCGCAACCTGCGTTCCGGCCAGCGGCTCGCCGATATCACGGCTGAGCGCGGCCAAACCATGGCGGCCGAGCAGGCTGATGGCCTCTCCGATGCGCGCTGCGGGCACCTGCAGGACCACGCCCAACTCCTCGGCAAAGCAGGCCGCGACGACATCGGTCTGAGATCCTAAGTCCAGCGCCAAGCCGCAATGACTCGCGAACGCCATCTCGAGCACGCTCAGCAGCAGGCCGCCGTCGGAGCGGTCGTGATAGGCAAGCAGCAAGCCTTCGTCCTTCAGTTCACGCAGCGCTGCAAACAGCGCGCGGAGCAGCTCGGGGCTATCAAGATCGGCCGGCCTTCCGCCGCTTTTCAAGTGCACTTGCGCCCAGCAGGAGCCGCCCAGACGATTCTTGCCGGCGCCCAAGTCGACCAGCAGCAGACGCGAGGGCTGCGTCAAATCGAGCTGCGGCGTCAAGGTGGCGCGCGCATCGACCACGGGGGCGAACGCGGAGACGATCAGCGACAGCGGCGCGATCACCGCGTGCTCCCCATCCCCGTCAGTCCACCGCGTCTTCATGGACAGGGAATCCTTTCCCACTGGGATGGTGATGCCGAGCGGCGCACACAAATCGACGCCGACCGCGCGCACCGTGGCATATAACTCGGCATCCTCACCGGGCTCGCCGCATGCCGCCATCCAATTCGCTGACAATCGGATATCCGTCAGCTGCAAAATATCCGCCGCGAGGATGTTGGTGATCGCCTCCCCGACAGCCAATCGACCCGAGGCCGGGGCGTCGAGCACGGCAACCGGAGCGCGTTCTCCCATGGCCATGGCCTCGCCGCGGTACCCCTCGTAGCTGCTCAACGAGACGGAGACGTCGGCGACCGGCACTTGCCACGGCCCCACCATTTGATCGCGGCTGATCAAGCCGCCTACGGTCCGATCGCCGATGGTGATCAGGAACGACTTGTCGGCGATCGTCGGCAGACACAGCAAGCGATCCAGTGATTCGGCAATCGTCGAGCCTGCTGTCGACAGTTCGGTCGCGACCTTGGCCTGGGAGCGTGCGTCGCGGGTCATGCGCGGCGCTTTGCCAAGCAGCACCTCAATCGGCATGGCCACCGGTGCGCTGTGCAGCAGCGGGTCGACAACGCTCAGTTGCCCATCGCCGGTAATCTCGCCGACCACCGCATACGGGCAGCGCTCGCGCTCGCAGAGCGCTGCAAATTGCGGGACGCTGCCGGGAAGCAGTGCCAGCACGTAGCGCTCCTGGGCTTCGTTGCACCAGATTTCCATCGGCGAGAGTTCCGACTCTGCGCTGGGAATTTTGCGCAAGTCGACGCGGCCGCCCCGCTGGCTATGCGCGATGGCTTCCGGAATAGCATTCGAAAGTCCGCCGGCGCCGACATCATGGATCAGCAGTATGGGATTCGCTTCGCCCAAGGCCGCGCAGCGATTGATGACTTCTTGCGCACGCCGCTGGATTTCCGCATTGCCGCGCTGCACGGAGGCGAAATCCAGATCCGAGGAACTCTGGCCGCTGCCCACTGACGAGGCGGCGCCCCCGCCCAGCCCAATCAACATGGAGGGTCCGCCTAAGACAACGAGCGGCGCTCCGACCAGAACATTTTTTTTCTCCACGTCCGCACGGCGCACGTTGCCGAGGCCGCCGGCGACCATGATGGGCTTGTGATAGCCGCGTATCACGGAGCGGCCCGCTTCGATGCTCTGCTGTTCGAACACGCGGAAATATCCGCAGGTATTCGGCCGCCCGAATTCGTTGTTGAACGCGGCCGCGCCCAAGGGGGCGGCAATCATGATGTCGAGCGCCGAGGCAATGCGCTCGGGTTTGCCAAAATCGATCTCCCAGGGTTGCAGCATGCCGGGAATCTTGAGGTTCGATACGGAGAACCCGGTCAACCCGGCCTTGGGTCTGGCCCCGATTCCCGTCGCACCCTCGTCGCGAATCTCGCCCCCCGCCCCCGTGGCGGCTCCCGGAAACGGGGAAATCGCGGTCGGATGATTGTGAGTCTCCACTTTCATCAATATATCCGCCGGCTCCCGCGTGCTCGAATAGCGCTGCGTGAGCGGATCCGCGAAGAAAAACGCGGCATCGGCGCCCGCGATGACCGCGGCATTATCGCGATAAGCCGATAGAACGCCTGCGGAGTTGGCGGCGTAAGTACTGCGGATCATGTCAAACAAGGACATCGGCATCGGTATGCCGTCGATGATGAAATCCGCGTTGAAAATTTTATGCCGGCAATGCTCGGAGTTCATTTGCGCGAACATCATCAGTTCGACGTCGGTGGGATCTCTGCCCAATGCGTGAAAGGCCTTCGCCAAGTAGACAATTTCACCGCTCGAGAGAGCCAGACCCCAATCTTGATTGGCGCGCGCCAAGGCCGCATGGGCATCCTTGCCCAGAGCAACACGGCGCAGCGCGCGCGGAGGCGCCGTGTGAAACAGTCCCGGCGGCGCGATGCCAGCCGTCCACACCGATTCGGTCATCCGATCGTGCAGAGGGACCGCCAGCGTGTCCAGATCCTCCGCTGCAAGCGCAGTGTCGGAAGCGACGAAGTACAGAGTGCCGCGCTCGATGCGCGCGACGGCATCCAATCCGCACACCTGCGCAATATCCGTGGCCTTGCTCGACCACGGTGATTCCGTGCCCAGGCGCGGCGTGACCAAGACTTGGCTGTAGCCGGGCAGCGCGGGTGGCGGGCCGGTTACCGGTTGGCCGTCGGCAATAGGCAGTCTGTCGGCAGCGCGGGTGCCGTAAGTCAGCAGTTGCCGCAGCACCGTCTGTTCCGGTTCGGTCAGGGTTCGGTGGGTATCGACGAAGTGCATCCAGCGGGACGCCAGCCCCGTGACACGGGGATCCCGTGTCTTGAGCACGCGCAGCAGGTGGTCGAGGCGAAATTGCGACAGCGCCGGCGCGCCGAAAAGGCTAAACATGCACCATTCTACCGGTAAGGGCTTATTTGCGGGCGCTGGAATCCCCTCCCGGCGTATAGATCGGGACCGGGAACTGGGCGACGTTCGAGCCCTCCAGGGCAACGATCTTGCTGACACCCTGCTTCTTGACCTCGTCGATCCGCAGCACCGAATGCATGGGTAAATAGGTGCGCTTTACTTCGTGGAATTCCGCCTTTATCTTCTCCTCCGCCGGATCCACAACCACGGTTGAGCGTTCCCCGAATACCAGTTCCTCGACCTCGATGAAGCCGAATAGGCTACCGTGACTCACTTTACGGGCGTAGATCTCGTAGACCTTGCCTTGATTCACGAACTGAACTTTGAAAATGTGACTCGCTGCCATTTAGAAGGCTCCAACCATTGCTAGTATTTCACCATATTATACCGGCACTTAGCGCAACCCTTAAGACCCGCCGGAGGGATTGACCATGGCCTTGCGCTTACGCGTCGTCAGCGAACACTCAACCCGTTTAGGTACGCTGGCCACCAAAGTATTCGGTGTGCATGGCGGCACGATCGGGCGCGCGACTGAGAACGAGTGGATTCTACCCGACCCGGAGCGTTACCTCTCGGGCAAACACGCGCGCATCGATTTTAGGGCAGGTGCCTACATCCTGGTCGACACCAGCTCCAATGGAACCTACGTCAATGGCGCCCAGGTTCCCCTTGGCAAGTATCACGACTACCAACTCAAGGACGGCGACTACGTCCGCTTGGGCGAATACGAACTTCTGGTCAGTATCGACAAGAGCAATGACTTTCCCCCGGAAGAGGGCGCCATTGTTGCCTACGATGGACAGTCAGCCTCCTCGGCCATCAAGAAAGCCACCGCCAATGACCTGGGTGCGGACCTCGACTTGAGCCAATTGTTGGAGCCCAGCGACTTGTCGATTGCCGACTCCGGTTCGCGCCCGCGTGATGCGTACGGACAGCCGCTGCCGCCGCGTGCGAGCGACGTGCCCGCCGAGGAATCATCCGGCACTCCGTGGCACATGATGACGCGGCCCCTGAAAGTCGAGGCACCTCGGGCCGAGACGGCGAGGCCCGCCGATCCCAATCTCAGTTTCTCCTCAGTGCGCGCGCAGGGCCCCGTGCTGTATGAAGGCGATTTCGATATCGGCTTGGCGGCCTTTTGCCGCGGCGCTGGTATCGAACCGCGCGCCATCTCGACGGAGACGCGCGGCGCGGCGCTGCAGCTCGCCGGCCAGTTGCTGCGCGAGGCCGTGCTGGGACTGATGGACTTGAATCAAGGACGCAACGAGTTTCGCAACAAATTCAGATTGGCCTCGCCGCCGGCGGACGCTGCCGACTCGGCGCTGGACTTCTCTCACGGAGTCGACGAGGCATTGGTGCGATTGTTGACGACCGTGTCGACGCGCGCCGGATCGGTCGAGGCGATTCGCGACAATTTTCGCGAACTCAAGGCGCAGAACACTGCGACGCTCACCGCGACGCGCGCCGCGTTCGAGGAATTCCTGACCCGCGTGGACCCGAAAGAGCTGGAAGAACGCTTCGAACGGGCCAACAAGCGCGTGTTCGGCGGGCAGAGCAAGGCGAAGAATTGGGATCTGTATTCCGAGCTGTTCGCGGGACTTGCGCAGCGACCGGCCGACGGTTTTCCGCACCTATTCATCGAGGCTTTCGCCAAGGCCTACGAGGCGAAACTTCGGGCGCTGATTCCACCGCGCCGCAGCGGCTTCGGCGCCGACCGCGAGCCACCGATCGATCCGGACAGTCAAGCGGTCGGCGAAATTTAGAGTGGCTGGTGCGGCTTTTAATCGTTGAAGATGATGACATCGTCGCCGACGCCATCGCGCGCGGATTGACGGCCGCCCACTACGCAGTCCTCCGGGTCAGCAGCGCAGAATCCGCGCAAGCCGCCTTCGCGGATGAGGAATTTGCGCTGGCGGTCATCGATGTCGGGCTGCCGGGCACCGATGGCTTGAGTCTGGTGCGGCGCCTGCGCAGCATGGGTAAAACGCTGCCCACTCTCATCCTGACGGCACGCTGTACGCTGGCCGACAAGGTCAAGGCCCTGGATTTGGGTGCGGACGACTTCATGAGCAAGCCCTTCGAGGCTGCCGAATTGGCGGCTCGATGCCGCGCCCTGATGCGCCGCTCCAGCGGCGCGCTGAACGGCATCATTAAGCTCAATCGATTGAGCGTCGATCTGTCGGGTAAAAGGCTGTGTATCGACGATGCGGAAGTTCAGCTGACGGCACGTGAATGGCTGGTGCTCGAGTGCCTGGTGCGCCGCATGAGCTTAATCGTCTCCAAGGATCGGCTGCAGCAAGCCGTGGCCAATAATGATCAGGATATTTCCGCGAACGCTGTGGAAGTGCATATTTCCCGATTGCGGGCAAAACTCGGCGACGCCGCGGTCATTCGCAGCCTGCGCGGCTTGGGCTACCGGCTCGAGGAAGCCAAACCCAAATGACCTCCTCCATCAGCCGCCGTTTGATTTTTTGGCTGGCGGTACCGCTGATGTTGATGGCTCTGTGCGGATCGCTGGTGCACTACTTCAATTCTGTGGCGCCGGGATTCATCAGCAGCGACCGGCGCCTAAAAGAAGCGGCGAATTCGCTGCTGGCGCATGTTCTCATCAAGGATGGCCGGGTGACGCTCGATGACGGCGCCGGCGGCAAGGCGCTGCCGGCCGCGGACGCGGTGAAGTACGCGCTGCGCGACGCGCAAGGCCGACTGCTCGCCGGAGATGCACAGCTGCCCGCGGTGTCCATGAACAGCGACATCAGCCAGGTGTTTGCCATGTCTCAAGTTGAACAGCGCATTTTGCGCACGCTGACGACGCGGGTCGATACTCGCGCCGGCGTCATCTTCATCACCGTTGCCGACATGCATCCGCCCACGGATCCTGCCGCCCGGTATGGTTTCATGAACACTTTGCTCTGGGACTTCGTGCAGCTCGATGTGACCCTGGTGTTGGTGTGGATCGGTATTCAGCTCGGGCTTCGACCTGTCAAGAAGCTGCGCGACGAGATCGCGCAGCGCTCGCCGCTCGATCTGCGACCTATCCTGGAAACATCGGTGCCGCGCGAGATCGCTCCCGTGGTCGTCACATTGAATCGATTATTCGCCATGCTGCGCGCGGCGGCCCAGTCGCAGCAGCAATTCATTGCCAACACCGCCCATCAACTGCGCACGCCGATCACCGGCATGCAGGCGCAGCTCGATCTATTGGCCGCGGAGCCGGCGGCGCTGCCCGTCAAGGACCGCCTGCTGACTCTGCAGGAAGGCATCCGGCAATTGGCGCGCGCCGCCAATCAGCTGCTGACCCTGGCTCGCGCCGATCCCGCCGCGAATATCGCGATTCAGAACCAAGCCGTGGACTTAGGCGCCCTCGTAGGCGAAGTGGCCGCCAAATTCTTCGACCGAGCCCTGCAATGCGATATCGATCTAGGCGTCGACATCCATCCGGCCTCCCTCATCGCCAACCCATCGCTGCTCGATGATCTGCTCAGCAATCTCATCGACAATGCCTTGAAGTACACGCCGGCCGGAGGCAGCGTCACGGCGGCTGCTGGGCTGCACAACGACCGGCCCTTCGTGAGCGTCGAGGATACGGGCCCCGGCATCCCCGAGGCTGAACGCCAGCGGGTGCGCCAGCGGTTTTACCGGCTGCCGAATTCGCCCGGGCACGGCAGCGGGTTGGGCCTCGCCATCGTCGATGAGATCGCGCAGCTGTATGGCGCATCGATGACGATCGGTGCGGGAGCGAGCGGCCGCGGCACCAAGATTCTGCTGCAATTCCCCTGAACCGAAATTGCGAACCACGTCTCATTCTTAGGACCTGCGGCCCCGGCCGTCAGTTTCAAGCAAGTTTGCCTCTTTAGGATGGCCACCCATGAGTCACATGCCCTCCAAGCAGCGCAGTTCGGGCTACACGATCTTCGAGATCATGATATCCCTGACCATCATCGGCATCCTCGCCTCTATCGCGATACCCAGCTTCCGGTACGTGACCAACTCGAACCGTATCGCCACCGAAGTGAACAGTTTGCTTGGCGACATGCTGTTCGCGCGCACCGAGGCGGTGAAGGAAGGTCAATCAGTGACTGTGTGTACATCCAACGCGCTCGGCACGGGCTGCTCGGGCAGTCCTGATTGGCAGTTCGGCTGGATTGTTTTCTTGGACACGAACACCAACCAAGCCGTTGACGCCGGAGAGGCCGTCATCCGCTGGCAGCCGGCCTTCACGGGAACCGACACCTTTGTGGCCAGCAGCCTGACCTTTCACGCCGTGACCTACAATCGACTGGGGTACGGCCCCACGAGCTCGCCCACGACGGTCAATATCAGCCTGCACGACTCGACCGCCAATCCGAATTGGACCCGCTGCCTCGCCGTCAACCCGATCGGCTCGGCGCTGACGGAAAAAGTCGGGGTCGGTACGCCGCCATGCACCTGAAGAAATCAGCGGGGTTCACCCTGATCGAAGTCATGGTGGCGTTGGTGATCACCTCCATCGGACTTTTGGGTCTGGCCAAGATGCAGGCACTGGCCCTGTCGAGCACCGGGGTTACCAGCTCACGTTCGATTGCAGCCATTCAAGCGTCCAGCATCGCCTCTGCCATGCATGCGAACCCCGGCTACTGGTCCGCCGGCTTGGCCCCCGCCAGCACCTCGATCAGCGTGGTGGGCGGTGTTGTCACTATCGTGTCATCGGACCCCGGACTTACCTCCACGGCCACCTGTCTGGTCGCGGGAACGACCAGCTGCGCACCGGGCGCGATGGCTGCCTACGATCTGAATCAATGGGCCGCTGCATTGCAGGCGGTGTTGCCGGGCTTTCTGGCCACCATCTCCTGCACGAACACGGTAGGCATTCCGGTGACTTGCACCATTCAGATCCAATGGAACGAGAATGCGGTCGCTTCGAATAACGCGCAGACCAATTTGGCCGCGATGACCACGGCCAATCAGCCGACCTTCACATTATTTGTTCAGCCATGAAAATAGTCGCCCTTCATTCTCGTCGCGCGCGCTCAACCGCTCAGCGAGGCTTCACGCTGGTCGAACTGATGATCGCGGTGGCCATCGCCGTGTTTTTGGCGCTCGGTTTAGTCACGATCGTGGGCGCGATGAAAATCTCATTCAGCAACCAAAGCGGCCTGTCTCAGTTGCAAGATAGCGAACGCATGGCGATGACGCTGATCACCGATGTGGTGCAGACCACCGGTTACTTCCCGAATCCTTTAATCAATACCGCCGCCTCTTCCTTCCCCGTGACCGGCTCCTTCACGTTTGCCGGCCAGGCATTGGTGGGCACCGGTTTGATTACCGATCCGGCGCCGGGCAACACGATCACCGTGCGGTATCTGACGACGGGCAATGACAACGTCATCAACTGTACCGGCAACACCAGCGGTGTCGGCGTCGCCGCGACGTTTGTGAATACCTTCAGCATTGATGTCAACGGGAATCTAAGCTGCACGCTGGTCGTCAATGGCGGCGCGCCGCTGACCGTGCCGCTGATCGGCGGCCTGAGTAGCATGCTGATCTACTACGGCGTGCAGACCAACACGGCCGTCAGCAATAACTCCGCCGATACTTACTTGGACGCCAACACGGTGACCGCGAGCGGTTACTGGGCGAACGTGAAGTCGGTGAAGATCACGCTGACCTTCTTGAATCCCCTCTACGGCCAGGCGGGACAAACCAACCCGGCACAGAAATTCGTTTCCTTCACGCGCATCGTCGATGTGATGAATAAAAACGGTGTGACGACATGATCCAGCAGACACAGAGCGGCCCCCAAGGAAAGCAACGCGGCATGGTGTTGGTGACGGCGTTGCTGCTGTTGATCGTCGTGACGCTGTTGGCCGTCGGCATGTACCGCAGCGTGGGGTTGGATGAACGCATCGCCGGCAACGTCCGTGAGAAGCAGCGCGCGCTGAGCGCCGCCGAGACTGCCGAGCAATACGCGGAATACTGGCTCGTGAACGGCAACAGTACGACGGGTGCCAGCTGCACGGCCCTGATTGACGCCAGCGTGGGCGGCCAGGTGTGCTCGAATCCGCTGGCCAATCCCTCCCAAGTTCCCTGGACGGCGGGCGTCACCTATGTACCCACCGTCACCAGCTCCATGAATGTGACGACCACCGTCGGCCCGGGCACGTACTACGCCAAGCCGACCTTTTATATCGCCTATCTCGGCGCTTCGCCGAATGGTCTGGGCAATGTCTATCAAATTGACGCAGTCGGCTATGGCGGTAATGCCGACACGGCTGCAGTCGTTGAATCAACCTACATCGTTCAAAACGGTGTCAAGGATTTGGGAGGTCAGTGATGAATACCAAGATTATGATGGTGGCCCTGGCGTTGGCGCTCGCGAGCCTGGCGCCTGTGGCCGCACGGGCGCAGTCATGCACCAGCACCAGTGTTACGGAAAATTTCACCGGCGCTTCGACCAACTGCTCCTGGAATTTCACCCCCGGCGTCTGCCTAACAGCGGGAAGCTCCACCTCGACGGCCAGTCCGGGACAGATACCGAAGTGCGGCGGCGTGGACTACAAAGGGAATACCCAGTTGGGCGGCAACAGCGGCAATCTGCAGGCTACGCCGGACA
This sequence comes from uncultured Gammaproteobacteria bacterium, assembly GCA_963756845.1. Classification (GTDB taxonomy): domain Bacteria; phylum Pseudomonadota; class Gammaproteobacteria; order Steroidobacterales; family Steroidobacteraceae; genus Bog-1198. Next base: position 468,430 of record CAVWPD010000001.1, read on the forward strand.
CGCCCTCCACCGGCGGCGCATTGCGCTTGACCAACACGGCGGATAACGAGGCCGGCGCCATCATTTCCAACGTGCCGTTTTCGCTCTCGAGCCAGGGTCTGCAGGTGACCTTTACCACCGAGACTTACATCGGCGACTCCGGCTCGAACTCGCATAACGGCGGTTCGGACGGCGCCGATGGCATCAGCTTCTTCCTGCAGGACGCGAGTCAGCCGGTGACCCTCGGCGACTACGGCGGCAGCTTGGGCTACACCTGTTCGAATGCGAACGGCGGTCCTCCGCAAGGTCATGATGGCATGGTCGGCGCGTATTTAGGCCTTGGCATCGACGAGTATGGCAACTTCCTGGATGGCACTTGGGTGACCACGCCCGGCACTACGAGCAGCCCGGCAGTCTTGGCATTCAACCCCAGCACTCAGGGCACCAGTAATCAAGACAACACCGCGAGCGGCTATGGCAAGCAGGCCAATCGAGTCGGCATGCGCGGCGCCGGCAGTGTGGCCTGGAGCTACTTGAGCACCAATCCTGTGACGTCCCACTACTATCCGACGACCCTGACAGCTGCGCAGCAACTTCAAGCCGTTGAGCAGACCTGTCAGACCGGTTTTGTGTGGGATTTCTCAGCGGTAACGCCCAGCACGCCCGCCGGCGGCACCACTTACTTGCCTGCGAATCCCGGCACCAGTGCGCAATCGATCGGGAATCCGTACAACGCGGTTCCGATGCCGCTGATGCCGGTCGCGGACTATGGCGCCATTCCGAATGCCTACGCGATTTTATCCAAGAAAATCGCCAATGAAGCCGCCTTGTATCGCGGCTACGCCACGCCTTCCACCACCGGCACCAATTACGGCGTCCCGATCACGTACAACCTGACCATTTCCACGGGTGGACTCTTGAGCCTGTCCTATAGCTATGCCGGCGGCAACTATCTGCCGGTGATCAGCGGGCAGAACATCACCACGGCGAATGGCGCGCTGCCCACGCAAATCCGCTTCGGATTTGCAGGATCCACCGGCGGCAGCCGGAACATTCACGAGATCATGTGCTTCCAGGCTCAGCCGCAGACCTCGGCCTCCAGCTCCGCCGGCCTCAACCAAAAGCAAACCGCGAAGGTGCAAACCGGTACGCAGGTGTACTTCGCGTTTTACAACGCGAATAACTGGACCGGTTCGCTGACCTCCCAAAATTTGGACTCGCCCGACGGCAATCCGAATGACTTGCAGATCGATCCCATCGTGAACTGGGACGCATCCTGCGTGCTCACGGGCTTGGCCGGCGGTGCAACCTGCGCCAAAACCGGCTTGCCCAATACCGCGGCTTTGAATCCAGACAGCGGCCGCACCATGTTGACCTGGAATAACGGCACCACTCCCGTCGGCGCCGCGTTCACCTGGGCCACCCTGTCGAGCAATGAACAGAACAATTTGAACCACGACGACCCGACACCGTCGAGCACCACCTTTCCGGCGGCCGCCAATGCGCGGCTGGAATATCTGCGCGGCGCACGCGGTGATGAACAGACGGCGACGGGCATCGACCCGAACACGCCCACGGTAAATCCCAGCGGATTCCGCGCGCGCACCAGTGTCTTGGGCGACATCGTCGACTCCAGCCCCACCTGGGTCGGACCGCCGTCGGCGCCGTATCCTGCGATCTGGAGTGATCGACTCTATCCTGCCACCGCGCAGAACGAAAACGCGGGCCCGACGTATGCCTCCTTTGCCAGCACCTATCAGGGTCGCACGAACGTCGTATACGCGGGCGCCAACGACGGCTTCTTGCACGGCTTCAGAACCGGCTCTTTCACCGGCACGACTTATAACGCAGCCAACAACGACGGGCACGAGATCCTGGCGTACATGCCGGCGTATGTGGTCAACAGCATTAACACGTCGGATTTGGCGGGCGTCACGCCTTCCACGCCAAACACCGCGCTCGATTACACCAACCCTCTGTACGCGCACCGTTTCAACGTCGACGGAACGCCCGGCACCGGAGAGCTCTATTACAACGGCGGGTGGCACACCTGGCTGGTCGGCGGCTTGGGCGCCGGTGGCAGCTCGATCTACGCACTCGACATCACCAATCCGGACAACACCACGCTGCCGAATTATTTCAGCGAGGGCAATGCCTCCACCCTCGTCATCGGTGAGTGGAGCAGCTCTATTCAGTCCACGTCCGTGCTGAATACCACCACCGGCGTGGTCACGACCACCGTCACCGGCGGCTCGAATAATATTACCTGCGTCGCCACGTCCTGGAGCGGCAGCAATTGCGGCAACAGCCTGGGCAAGACCTATGGCATTCCGCAGATCCGCAAGTTTCACAACGCGACAACCAGCGGCAACCCGAGCACCTCCTGGGGTGCGGTATTCGGCAACGGCGGGGGCAGCTTCAATGGCGATGCCGGCATCTATGTCATGATCGCGAACAATAGCGGCGCGCCCACGTTCTACTATCTCAGCACCGGCGTCGGCTCCAACTATGTCATGGTCTCCGGGGTCGCCACGCGAACGGGCACGCCGAACGGCATTTACTATGTGACGCCGGCGGATCTGGACGGCGATCACATCACTGACTATGTTTACGCCGGCGATTTGCAGGGCAACGTGTGGCGCTTCGATTTGACCAACAGCGACCCCACGAAGTGGGCCGTCACCGGGGTCTCAGGCACTGCCTTGACCACTGCTGGGGCGGGAACGCCTATTTACAGCACCGGCAGCACCTCCCTGCCGATTACGACCAAGCTGATTGTCGCTTCGGTGGCCTCGGTTCCCAATCCTCGGGTACTGGTGGAGTTCGGTACCGGGCAACAAACCCCGTTTACCAATACGGCGCCCGCCAGCTATGCGACCGGCACGCAGTACCTGATCGGCATTTGGGATTGGAATCTCAGCAATTGGAACAGTAGGTCGACCGTGCAGTACGCCAGCTTGTCGCCCACCTCGACACCTGCCGCGCCCTCATCGCCGATCAGCGGTCAGCTCTCAACGACCATTGGTGCGGTGACTGGGCTCACACAGCAAACCGTACAAGGGACCTTCGATACCACGGATGTGGCGAGCGGCTCCAGTACCCAGACCGGCACCGCCTACTATTTCGAGACCATCAGCAACCTGACCGTCAATTGGGCGGATACCAGCACCACCGGAACCCGTCAGTACGGCTGGTACCTGGGACTCTCGTCGGGGTACGGCAACGCCTTGGACCCCAACGGACTGCTGCCGAGCTCTACGGTCGCCGGCGCCTCGAAGATCTACGAACAGGTGATTTTCAACCCGACCTTGCAGGACGGTGCGTTCCTCGTGAACACCACCATCCCGCCGACCAACTCCCTGGCGACCTGCTCATCGACGTCGGCCGGCGGTTGGACGATGGCGATCAATCCGGCCACCGGAGGTGCATTCACCAACTCATTCTTCGGGACGTCCAATCACACCTTCCTCAACATCGGCACCGAGGTGGTGAGTGGCATTGCGCTGAGCGGTACGGGAAGCCCGTCGGTGGTCATCGCAGGCACCAATACGTACCTCGTGACCCAAACCACGAGCGGCTCGGGCGCCATCACCCAGATCAATCCGCCGGGCGGAACTCAGGGCAGTCGGCTCACTTGGATCGAGAAGCGCTAGTCGCGCACGCGAAGGATTAGGGATACATCATATGAATAAATCAGTGTCAATGCAGCGGGGCGTCACGCTCATCGAACTCGTCATCACGATGGTGATCGTGTCGATCATCGCTGCCATCGCCATACCCTCGTACTCCTCGTACATCCAAAGATCGCGGCGCGCCGAGGCGAAGACGGCGCTGCTCGATATGGCGAGCCTGGAGGAGCGCTACTTCAGCACGAGCAACACCTATACGGCGAATCCGCAGAACCTCGGCTACACCGCCGCCGCGGTGCCCTTTACCATCGGCAATGGTTACTACCAGATCACTGCGATCAATGTGATCGCGGCAGTGGCACCGCTCAACACCACGTCCGTGGGCACACCGGCCAGCTACACCATTACGGCGACGACCTTCGGCACCCAAGCGGCGGATACGGCCTGCGTTACGTTCACTGTCAGCTCCACCGGCCAGCAGACCTCGACCGGCACCGGCACCACCTGCTGGCAGCAGTAAACGGCTCGCCGAACGGCTTAGCCGAACAGCTTGCCCACCGGCATCACTGCCTGAGCGGCCTTACTGCGCGCTGTAGCCGCGCCCCTCGACGCAGGCCGCCATGGCGCGCTGATAGTCAGACCCGTTCTGGGCAACCTGCCCCGCCTGCTCCGAGGCCCATTTCTGGCATTCAGCCTTGTCGGTCGCCTGCTGCGCAGGGCTTTGGCCGTTCTTGGGGTACATGAAGATCTGGCCGGGCACGCCGCCAGGGCCGGGGCCCGGGGCAGAGGCGGGTCCCGGGTTAGGCGCACCGGCGTCATTGGGACCGGCCGTGTCCGCAGCTCCCGAGGCACCAGCAGCCGCCGCGCCTGCATCGGCCACCGGCGGCGGATCCGTCGCGACATAGCCTGAATAAGACGGGTTCCAGGTGTAGTACACATCATTGGCGTAGTAGTACGGAACCCCGCCGTACCAGTAGGTGGCATAGGCTAGCGGCAGAACCGGCAGGAACCACGAAAACCCATAGCCATAGTACGCCCGCGGCCAGTAGCCGCCCCGCCAGTACCCGCCATTCCAGTAAGCGCCCGTGGAATAACCATGCCCGTAGCCGTACCCGTAATAATGACCCGGGTATCCATAGGCGCCGTGTGCGGCGTAGCCTGCGCCGTGGTAGGCCGCCGGATAGCCATGCATCGGGCCTGCGAAATGAGTTGCACCTGCATAGTGAGCCCCACCGGCGTAATGAGCCGTCCCTGCAGGTGCCCCGCCATGGGATCCACCGCCAGCGTAATGCCCGCCTGCCGAGGCGTGACCGCCGCCAGGATGGCCCTGAGCCAACGCCGAGCCGCCGCCCGCGAGTACCGAGCCTAGCAGGCCGACCGCCAAAAGAACGCCTTTACCCTGGATGCTCATGTCTGTCTCCTCAACGTCATCATGATCAATAAGACCTTACCTATTCAACGCGGTTCAGGGTGTTTGGTGTACATAACAACAGCTTAATTGCGCCTCGCTGCAGTAAACATGACATAGGCTGTCCGGCCGGGCGCCGGCTCAAAAAACCGCGAACTGGTCTCATTGACAATCACAGTCCCTACATAAGCCCGGTCGGCCAGGTTATCAAGGCGTGCAAACTCGCTGAATCGCCAATGCGGCGAGTCCTGCTGGAAGCCCGCCCGGAGATTGGCAACCCAGTACCCGCCCGCAGCGGCGGTATTGATATCATTCGCATAAATCTCCGCGCGACCCTGAGCCTCCAGCGTGATCGAGAAGCCCAGCGGTGCATAGCTCCAAGTGAGCCCCGCGTAGAGGGCATTTCGCGGAACTGCGGGTAGGAAACTTCCGGCAGCCACGTAGCGGTAATTCGCCGGCGGCGGCGCACCAGGATTCGCCAGTGGGTTGCAGGGCGCCGCGACGCAGGTGAAGTAAGGTTGCTCGACCACGGCGCGGATGTAGGTGTAGGCCAGCCGGCCGCTGAACCCGCCGCGCCAACTGCCCTGCACGTCCAGTTCCAGGCCGCGCCGGGTGGTTTCGGCGATATTCTGATCCACGCTGCGGCCCGCGGAATTTTGCAGCACCGCTAATTCGTCGGTGGTCCTGATATAAAAGGCGGCGAGATTGGCGCGCACGGTGTCGTTGCCCGCCTTGATGCCGGCCTCGTAGTTGTCGCTGCGCGCCGGCTGCAGCCCCAGATTCAACCCAGGAAGGCTGCCATCGACGGAGCGATACGCCAGGTCATTCAGCGTCGGGGTTTCAAAGCCCTTGCCGTAGGCGCCGTAAATATTGATCGCCGAAGTTGCGCGAAATGTGACTCCGGCGACTGGATTGACCGCCGAGTAACGCACGCCGCTGTCCGCCCCGTCGAGCACGGGGATATGTCCGTGAGAAGTTACATCGACAAGACTGTTGCGCACGCCGGCCATCAATCGCCAACGCGCCGCCGGGTCCCACTGCGCCTGGAAATACTGATCGAAGTCGTACACGTAGTTGGTCTCGTAGCGGCGCAGTGCGCCTTGCACGCCGAGCTGGTCGCCGATGTAATTCAAATATCCCTTGCGCGTCTCCGCCAAATCGTCGTATTCAAGGCCCGCGATCAGCAGCAGCGGTGTGCCGCCCACACTGCGTTCATCGCTGGCATGCACATCGACGCCCCAGTAAGCTCGATCCAAATCGATGACACCGCCCGGATACAGGGGCGCGGCTTCTTGCGTGGCTTGCGGTATCGCTTGGAACTGACTGGTGCCGCGATGGCCGGTGTAGGCGCTGGCATACAACTCGTCGGCCGCACTCAGCTTATCTTCGTAAAACGCACCTAATTGTTCCTGATCGAGGGATTTGCGCGTGTCGTACAAATCCGCGTTCACGCCCGCCTGGCGCGGATTCGCCGCGACCTGCGCGCTGGTGAGCCCCAAAGGATCCTGTACGTAGGGTGTCTGGATGGCATTCCCGACGATGATCAATTTCGAGGAGTCGCTCGGATCCAACGTCAGTTTGGAGTTGAAGAGATTGCGCTCCGCATAACTGTGATCGCGATAACCATCGGTTTGAAAGTGCGAGGCGTCCACCACGTAGTTGAGGAAACCGTTGTCACCCATGGTCTCCAGCGCGTAGCGCTGCGTGTTGAACGTGCCGTACTCGGTGGTGGCCTGGGTAAAGTAGCCGGGCTGCGCGTCTTGAGTAAAGATGGCGATGACGCCGCCGGATGAATTGCCGTACAGCGCCGAAAATGGCCCGCGCAGCACTTCGATATGGCTCGCGGAGCCCAAATCGAATTGCGAAAACTGACCCTGGCCGTCAGGCATGGTGCCGGGAATGCCGTCCGAATATAAGCGCACGCCGCGCACGCCGAAGCTCGAGCGCGCGCCGAATCCTCTGAGCGAGAGCTGCAGATCCTGCGCGTAGTTTTGGCGGCTCTCCGCCGACACTCCCGGCACCGTCATCAAAGACTCCGAAAGATTCATCTGCAATTGCCCGAGCTGAATGGTTTTCGCGTCGACCCGATCGATCGACACCGGCAGATCGAAGCTATTCTCGGCGACGCGAGTGGCCGTGACCACGATCGCGGATAGCTCGTCATCGCCCGCACCCAGCGCGCCCGGGGGTGCGGCGCTGAGGCACGTAAATAAACCCACCAGCGTTATCGCGGTTCGTCGGCTCAGCATCGGTTAAGGATCTTCCTGTGTAATTTTATTTATGCAGCCATTCAAGGCGCCCCACCACGTTATGTCAGCAAGGGCCGCCGTCGTCAATCATTAAAGTACCGGCGCGATTTGCCGCTAGTTAAGGACTTGAGCAAATCCTCGCACAATCACCGGTTGAATACGGCGCGCGTCGCGCTAATCGTCGCCGCCGGCATGGCCGCCGCCGGCGCCAAGGACGTGCATTCGGAATTTTCCGTGACCGCGACGGTTCGCGCGGTGGCGAACATCGAACTGCAATCGGTCCCCGCGGATCTTAAGATCTCCGCCGCGGACCTGAGGCGCGGCTTCGTCGATGTTGCACAGCCGACGCAGGTCATCGTACGCAGCAACAGCCAGAGCGGTTTCGCCCTCGAGGTATTGACGGTCACCCCGCTGCTGTCATCGATGATGATTCAGGGGCTGAATTCCGATCTGTCGCTGGGCGCCGAGGGCGGCACCATTGTGCAGCGCTGGCAGCAACCGCAGGCGATCAAACTGTCGCTGAAGTTTCGATTTGTTCTCGCTCCAGGGCTCATCCCCGGCGATTATCCCTGGCCGCTGCGCCTGACGGTGCGGCCGCTCGAGTCGATCTAGTACGTGACAGTGACAGTGATCACGTCGGTGTAACTGCCGGGCACCACATCCTGTGAGGCGGGAATGAGGCCATACATGGTTCCGGTGGCAAAGTTGCTGCCGCCGGCCGGCACGTTGAACGGACCCGCGGTCCCGGCAAAGGAACCGCCCGTGCCGTCGCCCATGATCTGCGTATACGCGGTGCTCCAATAGATGTTGTAGTTGAGCGTATTGGCGCCGGAAAACATTTTTCGCGTGGCAAAGCTGCCGCTCATGCCGGTGCTGAGCGTCAGGTTGGCGGTGACGTTGGCCGAGCCTGTGCCGCTGCCGCTGCACGTGATCCTCAAAGTTCCCGTCGAGGCGTCGGGCACGGCGCTCAGCGGGTTGTAGATTCCAAATGCGATGCCTCCCGCGCTCACCGTGCAGTTGACCGTGGTCACCGCCTGGGCGCACGGCGCGACACTCACTGCCAGTCCCAGCGCAAGCAGGATGCGGCGAATTCTCATGGCCTGCCCGCCCCGGCATCGGCGTCCTTCATGGCGCGGCACTTGATCGTGCCCATGTCCGGCAACGGATCGTCGGGCGGCGGCGGCTCCAAACGGAAACTGCAGTGTCCGCCGGTCCAATTCGCCTCGGCGGACATGCCGTGGTCGTAGCCAGTCACATAAACCATGCCGTCCAGAACCACCGGAAACAAGGTTCCTCTCAATTTGACGACCGCGCCCACGGGGACCGGCTTGCCGTCATCCGTCACCAAACGGAATGTGCCGCTATGCACACGCTCCACCGGGAATCGCGCAATCACGCCGCTGCGATACGGAGGTGCCATGATGGTGCTGCTGGCGGCGATCGTGGTGTCGAGGGGCAAATCCTCCGGAACGATGCTGATGCGATTGGCTTCGTACGCGCGAAGATTGTAGAGCAGCGCCCTACCGCTATCGTCGGTGTAAGTGGTCAACTGGTTCTCGACATACACGGGTACATTGGCAAGACCCGCCACATCCACCATGGCGAAGCTGCCGTTCACTTGGCGGGTGGTATTCAATTGGCCGTCCAGGAATGTCATCGCCCCGCTGAGCGTGGCGTTTTGGCCGGTTTGACCATTATTGCGCGCGGCCTCGACTTCCAAGTCGGCACTGCGAAACTGCTGACGCCAGTCGGCATCATAGTTGCCGGCCGTCGATAAGCTGAATCGATAGCCGCTGCCTGGGCCGACCGGCGGACTCTCCGTCAGCGAGGCGACCGCCTCGTTGGCGGGCGCACCCGAACCACTGCCGCCGACCGCGGACAACGTCGCTGCGCGACGGCCTCCGAGTGGAACGACGAAAATCAAGTACGCGCTGGTGGAGTCCTGTGCGCTCGTAGCAAATTGCGCCGAGGTGTGTGCGCGGGAGATCGTCAGATTCAGCGTGCCGACCTGACCGAAGGTGATGCTATGAGTCAGGCCCAGGGTTTGCTGCATGGGCGAGTCCCGATAGGTCTCGCGCACATAGGCGAGCGATAGGGATCCGAAGCGCCCAAGTCCAATGCCGGTCTGGGCGAGATCGCGCTCGCGCATGCGCATCGCCGCGTCCACCGCTTGTCCCACTTGTGCAAATTCGCTGCTGGCCCACAGGCTATTGATGACGAAACTGGTGTTGGTGCCGCGGTGTTCGAATCCCACACCGCTCAGCCAGCCGGATCCGGAGGAATCGCCGCCGCCCGCGGCCGTGACGTTGAGGATGCCGATTTGCCCGATACCCACCGCCGCGTTCACGCCCGCCGCGTGGGCATCGCTGAAATCGCTGGCATGCGCATCACCGGACAGATATTCGGCGTGGCCTTCCAACGTAAGAGTGTCGGTAATGCCGCGTCGATAGCTATATTCGCCGAGGACTCCGCCGTATTGATTGCTCTGCAATGCGTAATCGTCCCGAACGGTGCCAAGGTTGACGGAGAATTGTGTCAGGCCCGGAGCCAACAGCGAGGTGCTCGAATAGAAGGTCTGTGTCAGCACCTGTTCCTGTCCCAGCGCATTTCTCACGACCACGCTGACATCGCCTGTCCCCGAGACGGTCGGTAATCGGTCAACGACAAAAGGGCCAGCCGGCAGCTGACTGCTGGTCACCAACTGATTGTTCACGAAAACATCCACGGTCGAAGGCACCGTCGCCGTGCCGCCCGTGGTCAGCAGCGGCGTGGTCAATAAATCCGGTCGCAGACTGAAGTTTCGGCTCCAGCGCACGCCTGCGTAGCGCATCGCGTATCCCCAACTGCCGCCGTCGCTGATGGTGTCACCCACATTCAAGGTTTCGAGCGAGGCGGGGAAATCCTCCGTATAAGTAGTATCCAGTCTGACCAGCTGTTGATCCTCGCCGTACTCTTGCCCGCCGTAGCGCGCCACGGCAGTATTGGTCAGCACGCCCGGTCCGGCAAACACGCCGAGCTCGCCATAGGCCCCGCCGGTGTCCTGCCCGTTGATTTGCTGCGCGTAGAGCTGGTAATTGAGAAACGCGCCGGGTGATGCCGGCGTGACTGGGGGAGACTGGCGCGCCGCTGCGCTCAAATGCGTGGTATCGAGCGACAGCGCCGGCACGCTGATCACGGCGCGCTGCAAGGTCTCATCAACCGCAATCGTGCAGCCCTTGATGGCCCGCGGATCGAAGTAACGGCGGCCCTCGTACGTGTACGGTGCGGTATGCGGCGGCTGCAGACGCAGACGCAGAAAGTCGTTTTCATCCAGGTAGAACTGCCCGTCCGGGCCGCGCAGCACGATCATCATGTCGCCCGGTTCGTCGGCACTCACACTCACTTCCAGCACCGCTTCGGTCAACGGCGGCGGATCCGCTGCGAAAGCCGTCTCAACCGTAGCCCACAGAATCAGCAACAGCAGGCCAGAATATGTCTGCAGCGCACGCGCAATCTGGTTTCGCCTTGTTATGGCCACGCGCCAATCCGCGGGTCTTAGAGATCGCTGGGAGCAACGTCAGCGGAGAAGTCGCCTTGGTCGCTATGACCATGAATCGGTATCGATCCTTGTCGCGTCGCATCCGCCGGCGGAGTCAATACCCAACTCATGCGGCTGCCGGGAAGTACATACTTGGATGTCACGCCGCGCAGCGGCATCAGTGAACCTGGAAACTGCGCCTCGAAATCCGTGATTTGCAAATGCCCGCTGCCGCTGTTGGTCGCAGCAACCTCCAGCTGACCATTGGGCAGCCAGCGCGATTCCCAGGCAACCTGGGCGTTTGCGGCGCCGTGCGCGGGCGCGACGAATATCGGGATACTCAAGCGCAGCGCCACGCGCAAGCCGACGAAATCCTTCGGCGCCGCCTGCGGCACCTCCTCGAAGATGACGCGATACGTCAGCTCCTGTGCCGGATCCGGAGCACGGCGCAGCGCCACGCGCACGATTTGTTGGCCGTTTGCCGGTATTTGCAGCACCGGCGGCGTCGCCAGCAGCTCGCGAGTATCCTCCAGCTGCTCGGTACCGCTTTTTTGCGACCAGCTGACGACGCGCACCTGCACCACCACGGGGCTGTCGTCCGCATTCATGATCGTCAGCGCCTCGGTCGGATGGCCGGCAGTGAGCTGGGCGCGAATCGGGGAAATATTGAAGGTGCTCGCCGCCGCCGGTGCTGCCGCAGCGGCAAGCATCAGAAGCGCGAGGAAAGACTTTCGCATGTGCTAGTACGCGACGGTCACAGTAATGGTGTCGCTGTACGCTCCGGGCACCGCGCCTTGATTGGTCGCGTTATCCGGCACCTGGCCGAAGACCGCAAAGGTCGTGACCGTGGCGAGACCTGCGCCGGTACCTGCCTCGGTCTTACTGGTGCCCGAGCCGTCGCCAAATACCGTGGTGAGCGCAGCGCTCGTGTATAGGTTGTATTGCAGTGTGTTGGCGCCGAAAGCCATCAAGCGCTGCGCGACGGTACCGCCTGCGGTGGAACCCCCATTGAGTGCCACCGTGTACGGGCTGTTCTTGGTGCATTTGACGCTGATGGCGCTGTTGCCGGTCACGGCTCCGGCGGCCGGCGTATAGGCGGGAAACGCCAGGGCCGTTGCCGTCGCCGAACAGGTCGCAATGAGTGTCGAGGTGACGTTGAAGGTCGTGGTGGTGGTTCCGGAGTTGGCGATTCCCGTCACCGCCGTCCCCAGTACCAGTATCGCTGCATGAATCTTACGCATGGAATCCTAAAGGGAACGTTGTCGAACAGAATCAACTCTTGCGGCGGCAATCCTGCCGCCGCAAGAACATGGTTTCATCAATAGCTGACCGTGACCGTAATGGTGTCGGTGTACGCGCCGGGGACCGCCGCCTGGTTCGTGGCGTTGTCCGGCAGCTGTCCATAGACTGTCACCGTGGTCGCCGTCGCGACACCGGCGCCGGTGCCAGCGACCGTCGCGCTACCCGCAGTGCCATCACCGAAGACTGTGCCGAGAGCCGCCGTGGTATACAGGTTGTACTGCAGGGTGTTCGCGCCCGATCCCATTAGGCGCGTCGTCATCGAGCCGCCCGTGGTCGAACCAATGTTCAGCGAAACGGTGTACGGGGAATTCTTCGTGCACTTGATGCTGATGTTGGTTTGGCCGGCAAGATTTCCTGTTCCCGGGGTGTAGTTAGGGAACGCCAACGCGGCCGCCGTTGCAGCGCAAGTCGACTGCACTGTCGCGGTCACCGCGAAAGTCGTGGTGGTGGTCGCGGATTGCGCAACACCCGCGGCCAGCACGGTGGCTGCCAGGGCTGCGGTAAGAATCTTGTGCATGGAAGCTCCTGAAAAATTGTCGGTTCGTGGCGTCAATTCGGGGTATCCCCGAGGTGCTGCCATTGTTGCCTGATACGGCAATATCGTTGTGACCGCGTTCGCAGATCGCTCAGCTGGGGCTCAAGTTTCGGAACAATCTGCCGGTCCCATCTCAATTTTCAGGCGGCCGCTGGCAAGGCCGAATCGCTGATCGCAGCCTTGCCCGCTTAGGCGCCCTCGCCGGTTTTTGTGAACTGCGTCTTAGGTTCTTTTCGTCGGCAAGGCTTAGCTCGCCGGTCCCAGCGATTTTGACAACCCGAAGAACACCCCGCGGCGCGGCCCGTATTGGGGCGCACCGACGCCTACCCCGGTGCCGTTGCGGATCTCGTACTCCTTGTCGAGAATATTGATCACGTCAAATCGCGCGGTGAGCGTGCCGGCATTCGGGATCGTAAAAATGTGGGTCACTCCGCCATTGATTTGCGTGTAATAAGGCAGGTGATCGCCGTTCGGTATGCTGGTGCCGCCGTACGGCGTGAACTCCCCGGGCGGCAGATCTTCGTCCGCGCGCAAGCCCGAGCCCAACAGGAAGTCGGTACTGAACTGCGTCCCCCGCCAGGTGTAGGAGATTCCACCCGACGCCGTTTTTTGCTGTTCGTGATCCAGATGAATGTAGTTGTTCGCGATGTAGGCAAGATCTGCGGGCGAGAAATTGAACTGCGCCGAGTCAATCTGCTTACCCTTGGCGCTTTGCGCGGCGAGGTTCAAGTAGGCCGCCAGATCGTGCAGCGTATAGCTTGCCGTGAATTCCGCGCCGTATTGCTTGCCATAGCGATAATTGAACGGCGTCAGGATGATGGGCGCGCCGAACTGGCCCTCATCGATGAGATTCACCGATTGCTTGTAGTAGGTGTCGACGCCCACGGAGAATGCGCGCGAAATTTTTTGTTGCACCCCTAAGTCATAGTAATTGGCCTGCTCGGGAAGCGGAGCGCTGGCCTGGGGCGTCAACGGCGGCGAGGTCGTATTTTCGAACAACGCGATATCTTTGCCGCCAACCAGTTCGAAGGGAGGCGGGGAAAGGTAGCGCGAATAGCCCGCATGCACGGTCGTGTCCGGCAGCGCTTTCCAGACCACATTCAGGCGTGGGCTCGCCTGGCTCGCGCTGGTGTAGGCGGTGAACTTGTCGAAGCGCAGCCCGTAGTTGACCGTGACGCCGGCAATAGGCTTCCATTCATCCTGCAGATAAGCGCTATAAATCCATTCGGTGGCCGAACCATCATCGATGATGCTCGCCGGCGAGTCACTGACAGGAATCCCCTCGGCGGTGATGAGTACCTGCGAGTTGGTATTGCTGATCGCATGATCGGTTTGCACGAACAGGCCGGCGCGTAGCGTGTGCTCATCGTCGAGCCGGTAGTCGGCATCACTTTGAACCGCGTAGGCAATATTTTGCTTAAAGGCGTTTTGCGCGATTCCCGTGAACAACAGATCGCCAGGAAAGTCCGGGACGAACGTAAGGCTCGAATAGCGGGCAATGAATGAGCTTTGCAGGTCGAATGCGCCCGCGGAATGCTGCCAACTCAGGGCGCCGAACTGGGTCACCTCCCGTTGGTTCTCATTCAAGTCCTGACTCGGGTACATGGATATGCCGTTGACGGTCAATCCGAGCGCGGGTTGCTCGCCGTCGAGATTGGGAATCTGGTACGTACCCACCGCGCTGCCCAGCATCAAGGCGATTCTGTTCGAGTCATCCAAGATGTCCTCGAAATAGCCAAAGCCGTGATACTGCGTGGTGTGATCGTGGATCGGATTCGAGCTGCCATCCGGCGATTCGATGCCGAGGTCATTGCGCAAAAAATCGCCCGTGACGAAGTAGCTGAAGGATCCGGCGCCGCCGCCGTAGGTCAACGCAGGCTCCACCGTGCCATGGCTACCCCCATAGATCGACACCGCCCCTCCCGGCGCGGTTAAGCCGTTCTTGGTGGTGATGTCGATGATGCCTGCGGTGCGCAGTCCGAATTCCGCCGGCAGCGCGCCATCGATCAGGCTCACGGAAGACACGAAGCGCGCATCCTGGGATTGGCCGAATACGCTGATGCCTTCCGGCAAAATGATGCCGTTCACGCGATACTGCAGACCGTTGTGTTCGCCGCGGATGTGGTACTGGCCGAACGAATCCTGCGCCACCTCCGGCGCCTGCAAGATGACTTGATTAAAGGGCGTGTTCTGCCCGGCCGGCAGCGCCGCAATTGCCGCCTCATCAAAGGTATACGTGGTTGCACCCAGCTGCGTTTGAATGTGCGCGCGGCTCTCATCCAGGTGCTGTGCCGTCACCACGATGGTGTCGACAGCGGTATCAGAGGCGTCGGTGCCATCGGCAATGGCTGTGGGGACGCGGCTGCCCAGCGCAAACGCAATCGCAGCGCTCGCTGCGACTGCAGAGGAAAATCGGAACATGAAAAATGACTCCGCAAAAGCTGAATGGCATGAAGCCGCCCGATGACTCGGGCGGATCAAACGAGGCTAGAACTTCAGCTGAGGGAGGGGGGTCCGCGGCTGCGCGGTGCGGGAACTTCGGCGGCGATCGCAGAGAATTGCGGTTCGGGACTGCGCTGTGCGGTAGCGCGGCCAAGCCGGGGGAGATGAAACGTATGACTGAAGGCCGGCGTGGCGGCCTGAGCGAATGCCGGACACAGGGTGCAGGCCGTTTCCGCAACGCCGCCCGCGTCCGCTCGTAGCGCTGCGCCCTCGCTGCGGAAAACATGGCTCAGCTCGTGAACCACGGCGCCCTGCTGCGCCGCGATCAGCAGCAGCAACAGACTCAGCGCTTTAAATACGTGTTTCATTCAAATGAAGGCGAGCTCGCAATCGGACCCGAACCTTATCAGATTCGCCAGCCGTTTGCAGCTGGCCGATCAGACTGCCTCGAGCGCCGCCGCGAGATCCGCGATGAGATCATCGGCCGCTTCGATACCGACCGAAATTCGAATCAATGCATCGGTCACACCCAGGCGATCGCGCGTTTGCTTTGCGACACCGGAATGCGTGGTGCTGGCCGGGTGCGACATCAATGTTTCGGTCCCGCCCAGACTCACCGCCAGTTTGATCACTTGCAGCGCGTCGAGCAGCCGAAATGCCTCGGCTTCTGCGCCCTTCACGGCGAAGCCGAAGGTCGACCCCGCGCTCTCGCACTGCCGCTTGAACAGCGCGGCACGCGGGTCATCGCCGGCCAGAAAACCCAGGTAATTGACGGCGGCAATTTTCGGATGCTGGCGAAGATAGGCAGCCACCACGGCGGCATTTTCCGCAGACTTGGTCATGCGCAGCGACAAAGTCTCCATCGATCGCATGATCATCCACGCCGTGTTCGGATCCAATTGCGTACCGAGCGCACCGCGCAATCTTTTGACCGGCCCCACCGCCTCGCGCGAGCCCACCACGCCGCCGGCAACAAGATCCGAGTGGCCGCCCACGTACTTGGTCAGCGAATACATCACCAGATCGACGCCATGATTCAAGGGCCGCTGAAATACCGGTCCCAGAAAGGTATTGTCGACTGCCACCGGCGGCCGGCCGCCCTTCTGGCGCGCCCCAATCTCCTCTGAGATTTCGCGCATCAATCTAAGATCGACCAAGCTGTTGGTGGGATTCGCCGGGGTTTCGACGATGATCAGGCAAATGCGGCCGCCGCCCTCGGCCGCCTTCTTGGACGCTTGATCAGCCGCCGCGGCGACGGCCGCCCGGTCGTAACCGAGGGTGAATCCCACCGCACTGACGCCAAAGCCCGGCAGCGTCTTCTCGATAAGCGTTTCGGTTCCGCCATACAGGGGCTGGCTCATCAAAATGACATCGCCCGGACGCACATGTGTCCAAATGACGGTGGATATCGCGGACATGCCGCTGGAGAACACCGCGGCCGCTTCGCCTTCTTCCCACAGAGCCAAACGATCTTCGAGAACCTCCAGGTTAGGATTATTGAAGCGCGAGTAGACGAGCCCGGAGGATTGGCCGGCAACCGGCTCGCGCCGTCCTGAGGTGTAGTCGAAGAAATCCTTGCCGTCCTGCGCGGTCTTAAAAACGAAAGTCGAGGTCAGGAAAATCGGTGGCTTCAGCGACCCTTCAGACAAGCTCGGATCAAACCCATATCCCATCATCTGAGTTTCGGGCTTGAGCACGTGCTTGCCGATTTTGCGCTTATGATACGTGTCGTAACTCACGCTTCCCCCAATAAGTTATCCAGTGACGCGCAATATAACACCGTGCTACTCGTAATCATTGCGGCTGCAGCGTTTTGCAGCACGCTTCTCGGCGGACTGCTGGCGCTGCGCTTGCGGGATAAACTGCATTTGATTTTGGGCTTCAGCGCCGGGGCTGTCATCGGCGTCGCGTTTTTCGATCTATTGCCGGAAGCAATTGATTTGGGCAACCGGTTCCACGCATCCGCCGTTGTCCTTTCCTGGTCGGCGCTTGGTTTTTTGCTGTACTTGGTGATGGACCGAATACTGCTGCTGCACGGTGATTCGGCGCCGCGCGGCCGCATCGGCGCGGCCGTGCTGTGCATGCACAGCTTGCTGGATGGAATTGCGATCGGCCTTGCCTTTCAGGCATCGCACCGGGTGGGAATCATCGTCGCCGTCGCGGTCCTGACCCATGACTTTTCCGACGGCATCAACACGATGAACATGGTGCTCAAAAACCGCGGCGATCGCGGCCAGGCGTTGCGCTGGCTGCTGCTGGACGCGTCGGCGCCCGTGCTCGGGGTTGCGCTGACCCGCGGGTTTACGCTCAGCGGCAGTGGCTTCGGCGCAGCGCTCGCGCTATTCGCCGGATTTTTCCTCTATATTGGCGCCAGTGATCTCATTCCGGAAAGCTACCATGTGCACCCGAAATTTCTCACCACGCTGATGACTCTGGCCGGGGCCGGCCTGCTCTACGGCATCATCGCTCTAATCGGGCAGTAAATTACTCATCGCCGCGCTGCCGGCGGACGCCAGCATGATGCAGGCGATGGCAGCCCACTGAATCCACGACAAGCTCTCGCCCAAAAAACACAGGCCCGCGAGTGCCCCAAGCGCCGGGTCCAAACTCATCAGCACGCCAAAGGTGCGGGTCGGAACGCGCGGCAGCGCAAACATTTCCAGCGAATAGGGCAGCGCGCTCGACAGCAGCGCGACGCCGATTGCGGCCGGCAGGATCGCCAAAGAGAAAAGCTGCGCCCCGCTGTGCGCAAAACCGATGGGTACGATAAAGATTGCGCCGATGAGCGTTCCCAATGCCGTCGTCTGGCCGCCGTGTGCGGCGCCCGCTTGGCGCCCGAAGACGATGTAAAGGGCCCAGCACACGCCCGCGGCCAGTGCATACCCGACACCCGCGGGCGCCAGAGGTTTGGTGCCAAAGCCGAGTGGCAGTAAGGCCAGCAAGCCGAGCGCGGCCAGCGAGACCCACAGAAAATCGCTGGGGCGGCGCGAGGCGAGCAAGGCCACCGCCAGCGGTCCGGAGAATTCCAGCGCGACCGCAATACCGAGCGGAATCGAGCGCAGCGAGAGATAGAAAAAGAAATTCATCCAGCCCATCGCGAGGCCATAAACGATGATTGCGCGGGCTTCGCGCAAGCTGAAGCGCATACGCCATGGACGCCACGCGGCAAACAGAATAATCGAGGCCAGCGCCAAACGCAGCGCCGCGGCGCCGGCGACGCCCACGATCGGGAATAACCCCTTGGCCAGTACCGCGCCGAGTTGAAAGCTGACCATGGCAATGATCAGCGCCGCGATCGGCACGGCGGTGCTCAGGGTTTTCGTCTCGGCAGTCAATTTCCTGAAGTGTCGTCCTGCGGATTTTCTGAAAGATGCAGGTGTTTCATCACACGCTTCAGATTGCGTCGAATCTCATTCAGATGTCCGATGCTCACGGCGGTCTTCATCGCCTGCTTGATGGGCTGCAACGGATAGCCGGCATAATGTCCGGCCTGGGGCACATCGTTGGTGACGGACGATCTGCCGGAAAGCACCACGTTGTCGGCCAGCGTAACGTGCGCCGTGACCACGGAGTTGCCGCCGGTAACGAACTGTCGCCCGATCTTGGTTGAACCACCCATCATGAATCCGGCCGTGTAGAAGCCATTTTCACCGAGATCACAGTTGTGGGCAATGTGACAGATGTTATCCAGCTTGGTGCCGGATCTAATATAAGTCGAGGTCAACTTGGCGCGGTCGATGGCGCAGTTACTGCCGATTTCCACCGCATCGCCGATGACCACATTGCCCAGGTGCGGAATTTTTCGCGGCCGGCCATCGGCGTCCACCGCGTAGCCGAAGCCATCGCTGCCGATGCTGGTATGCGGATGCACTTCGCAGTCCTCGCCAATCCGGCACCCAGCGCCGACAAACACATGCGGATGCAACACGGTTCTGGCGCCGAGCGTCGCCGCATTTTCGATGACGGTATGCGCGCCAATCATGCAGCCATCGCCGATGCTGGCATCCTTGCCGATCACGCAATAGGGACCGAGAAAAACCCCCTTGCCGATGGTGGCATCGCGGTGCACGACGGCGGTCGGGTGGCGTTCGCCCCACTGGCTGAAGCGATTGCACTTGCGATCAAAGTATTTCAACAGAATCGCCATGCCCATGGAGATGTTCTTCACCGAAAACAGCGAACTTTCGCTGGCCGCGCCGGTGTGCAGGCATCCGGCTAGGTTTGCAGGTACGATCAGAATAGCTGGCTTGTGAAGACGCGCTTCCGCGAGTTGTGCCGCGTCCGTCGCATAGACCAGACTCTCTGCTGTGGCTTCTTCCGGAACACGGCAGTCCGCTGCCGTGCTTTCCAGATTTCCTTGCAGAAAGGTGAAAACATCCGAGTGATGATTCTTGATGGTCTGAGCGCTGAGCATGCTGCCGTCCCTGAAGAATCGGATGACGAGTCGTTATAATAGTTGGCGGACGAACAGGAGATTAGCACTGTGGGCGAGGATTCGCGCGAACTTAACAGTGAAGTCACGAGGATTTCACGCGACGCCGTGCCCTCAGGCACCGTGGCGCTCGCGCGGTTCCTGCTCGGCAAAGTCCTGGTGCGCCAAATCGACGGCGCGGTGGCGGCGGGTCGCATCGTGGAGACAGAGGCGTATTTGCCGAATGATCCGGCCTGTCATGGCATTTGCGGCATCACAGCGCGCAACCGTTCATTGTTTCTCGAGCACGGCTACGCCTACGTGTATCTGTGCTATGGCACCTCGTACCTGCTGAATGTCTCGAGTGAGGCCGGCGGCGTGGGCGCCGGCGTGCTGCTGCGCGCGCTCGAGCCTTTGTACGGTATCGAACATATGAGAAAAAACACCAAGAAAATCAACCTTATTGATCTGACGCGCGGGCCCGGCCGCTTGACTGCTGCTCTGCGAGTGGACCGGCGCCACGATGGCTTGAATCTTTTTGCCGCGCAGCACTTATGGATCGGCAGCGATAGCCATCGCATCGGCTCTGTGGGGCAAAGTGTGCGCATCGGCATCAGCAAGGCGGCCTCACGGCGGTTGCGCTACTTCGTCAAAGGCAACCGCCATGTCAGCGGCCCGAAGAGCCTGAATGTTTAAGCCGGGGCTCAGTCTCGGGTTGATTTTGGTGGCGATGCTTTGCGATGCGGCCCACAGCGCCTGTCCCGACCACATTGACGCAAGAATCGATGTGAGCGGGTCCGCTTTGTGCGTTTGGCTCGAAGATGCCCCACCGGCGAAGCAGCGACGAACGCTGCTCGCCTGGATCGAACGATCGGCGCGCATCGTGGCGGACTACTATGGCCGGTTTCCGGCGCCTTCGGCGATCATTAGGCTGCAGGGGATGGATGGCGGCAGCGTGGGCGGCGGCCGTACCACCAACTCCGAAGAGTCGGGCCTGATGATTCAGATACGAGTGGGCCGCGATGCCACGGCCGCCTCGCTGGCGGATGATTGGGTATTGGTGCACGAAATGGTGCACCTCGCGCTGCCCGAAGTGGGCCGCGCACATACTTGGCTGGCCGAGGGTCTCGCCACCTATGTCGAGGGCGTCGCCAGGGCACAGTTCGGAAATCGCGCGATCGCCGACGTTTGGGCGGAGGATCGACGTTCCATGCCCATGGGGCTGCCGCGTGCCGGGGAAGGGGGCATGGACCAAACCCCGACTTGGGGGCGCACGTACTGGGGAGGTGCGCTCTTTTGTTTGCAAGCGGACGTCGCGATCCGCGAGCAAACCGCCAACCGAGTCGGGCTGCAAACCGCGCTGCGCGCGATTTTAAATGAAACCGGAGGATACGGCGCCGAACGCGATATTGGGGAAGTGCTTCGGATCGGCGATGTGGCCACCGGAACCCATGTCCTGTCCGGCCTTTATCAGCAAGCCAGAGCCACCCCGCAGTCGCCCGATCTTGATTTACTCTGGACTCTACTCGGTGTTCCGACCGATCCGACAACGCAGCCGTTCGACGATCACGCGCCGCTCGCAGCCATTCGCACCGCGATTACCGCGAAGCCTGCGGCCCAAACTTCGGCGCAATCTGAGGCGAAGCCCTAGGCGCCGGTCTAATGCTCGGAGAAATTAGGCTCGCGCTTTTCGAAGAAGGCGCGCACACCCTCGACGCAATCCTGCGTCTCCAACGTCATTTCCTGCGCACTGCGCTCCGCGCGCAATTGCTCTTGCAGCGAGTTATCGAAGGTGGAGGTGTGCAAGGAGCGAATCTGGCCGAGTACTGCGCAGGGCCCGGTGGCGAGCCTGTGCGCCACGGCGTGCGCGCGCGCGGCCAGTTCCGACGCGGGCACCACCGCATAGGCAAGCCCCCATTCAAGCGCGGTCTTGGCATCGATTCTCTCCGCGAGCATCAATGAGGACAGCGAGCGGCCGGCGCCGATGCGGCGCGCCAAATGGAAAGTAATTCCCGCGTCCGGGACCAGACCCAGGCGGGCGAACGAAGGCAGGAAGTAGGCGGTGTCGGCAGCGAGGATAATGTCGCTGGCCAGCGCAAGGCTCATGCCGGCGCCTACCGCTGCGCCATTGACGGCCGCAACGATGGGGAAGCGAAAGCCGCTCATGCGCAGAATCAGGGGATCCATGAAGCGGCGCATCTCGAAGTGGGCGCGCTGGCGCGCCTCCTGGGTTTTCAAGTCGATCGAGTGAAGGTCGAGGCCGCTGCAGAAAACGTCGTTGCTGCCGGTGATGACCACGGCTTTTGCGCCGCTCTCGCCCTTTTGAATTTGATCCAGCGCGAGGTGCACTGCCCTGATAACCGTGATATCGATTGCGTTGCTGACCGTCGTGCGCTGCAACGCCAAGGTGGCGACTCCATCGGCTACCGTGAACGACAAACAATTCATTGCACTGCCTCCCCGGGCGAATGCCCGCTACACCGGTGACTTGTCTAATGCGTTATTTTGTTAAGCGACCCCAAGGTGTCCATGCCCCCGATCATGCCCCCTAGCACATCCCGCCGCAAGGTGGCGTTGCGTGGCGCCGTTCGATGCCGCAAAATCCGCCGTCGCATGAGCGACCCCCTATTCCTCCGGAGGTTCATGATGTCGAAATCCAGCGGGCGCAGATGCACATTTTTCCTTTCGCGCAGCGCCGCGCTGCTGCTGGCCGCGGTCGGCGCGCAGGCGCTTGCGGGCCAACCCCTGGCCAACGAAACGCCGGCCACCTTCATTCCGCGGGTAGAGAGCTTCGACTACACGCAGCGCGAGGTGATGATTCCGATGCGCGACGGGGTCAAACTGCAGACCGTGATTCTCATTCCGCGCGGCGCGCATCGGGCGCCGATACTGCTGACACGTACGCCATACGGCGCGACCGGGCGCATCAGCAAGAACGCCAGCGCACATCTTTCTGCACTGATCGACAATACCGACTCCGCCGATGATGCCGTGTTGCACGGCGGCTATATCCGCGTCGTCCAGGACGTGCGCGGCAAACACGGCTCGGAGGGCGAGTACGCCATGACTCGTCCCCTGCAAGGTCCGCTGAATTCCACCAGTGTGGATCACGCCACCGACACGTACGACACCATTGATTGGCTGGTCAAGAACATCCCGGAGACCAACGGTAAGGTCGGGATTCTCGGCATCTCGTACGACGGCTTTACTTCGCTGATGGCCCTGGTCCACCCGCACCCGGCACTGCGCGCGGCGGTTCCGATCAATGCCATGGTGGACGGCTGGATGGGAGACGATTGGTTTCACAAGGGCGCATTTCGCCAGGATAGCCTGGTGTACATTCATGATCAGGAGGCGACGCGCGGCAGCGATATCGGATGGTGGACGGACCACTACGATGACTACGATACCTGGCTCAGTGTCGGATCAGCGGGCGAGATGGCCCGCCGCCATGGGCTCGAGCAAGTCGGGTTCGCCGCGAAAGTGATGAACCATCCAGCGTACGATGAATTTTGGCAGGATCAGGCGCTCGATAAAATACTCGCTAAACAGGGCATCTCGGTGCCAGTCATGCTGGTGCATAGCCTTTGGGATCAGGAAGACATTTACGGCAACATCGCGCTATACAAGGCGCTGAAGGCGCAGCAAGCCGATACCTCCAATATATACCTGGTGATCGGTCCCTGGTTTCACCACCAGCAGCGCCTTGATGGCAGCGCGATCGGACAGATCCGGTTTGGCAGCGACACGGCCGAATACTTCCGAAAATTTCTGCTGCGGCCGTTTTTCGATCACTACCTCAAGGACGACGCGCCGCCCCTGAACATTGCGCCCGTGACCGCTTTTGAGACTGGAACGAATCACTGGCAATCCCTGCCCACCTGGCCAAGCGGCTGCGGCGCCGGCTGCAGCATCCAGATGCAAAAGCTCTATCTGCAGGCCGGCGGCAATTTGGGTTTCGGCAGCCCGACCGAAGCAGGCTTTGACTCCTACATTTCAGACCCTGCCAAGCCGGTACCCTTTCTGCCGCGACCCATTCATCTCGGTGGTGAAGAAGGGGAGGCGGCTTGGCAAACCTGGCTGGTCAGCGATCAGCGGGATGCCGCATCACGCACCGACGTGCTGAGCTTTGCCAGCGCGGTTCTGCAAGAGCCGCTGAAAATCAGCGGCGAGCCGATTGCCAACTTGGTTGCTTCCACGACGGGAACCGACGGCGACTTCGTGGTGAAGTTGATCGATGTGTATCCCGATGAAGTCGGGCGCGAGCCGAAGCTGGGCGGTTATCAATTGATGGTGTCCGCGGATATCCTGCGCGGACGCTACCGCGATTCCTTCAGCAGCCCAAAGCCAATTCCCGCCGATCAGAAACAGCTGTTTCGCTTCGCGCTGCCGACCACCAACCATGTGTTTTTGCCGGGACACCGCATCATGGTGCAGGTGCAATCGAGCTGGTTTCCGCTCTACGACAGAAACCCCCAGACTTACGTCGAGAACATCTTTTTCGCCAAACCCGGCGACTACAAGAAGGCGACGATCAAGATATTCGCGGGCGGTTCGAATGCAAGTTCCGTCGAGTTGCCGGTGGTCCACTCCGCCACGGCATCTCAGTAGCCACGCCTCCTCGCAGAGAGATCAGCGGCCGAGTCATCTCGGCCGCTGATCCGGCTGACTAAGGTTCCTTATCGCCCTTCTTTTCCGGCGGCTGTTGCTTTGGCTTCGGCTGCTTGGGCGGCTTTGGCGGCGGCGTGCCCGCCGGCTTCGTCCCAGCGGCCGGTGGGGTGCGCGCCAGGTTGCCCGGGCGGGTGGGTGCCGGCGTTTGCCTGGGCGTTCGGCGTGGGCGCCGTGTGCGGCAGCGGTGCCGCGCCATGTGCCCCGACCACGCCCGGTGCGTTGAACGCGCCGGGTCTCGGCGTGGCCGCTATCGCGGGGTGGCCGCCATTGGCCTTGGCCTGCAGCGCCGGGTTCGCGGCAGCCTGTTGGACATGTTGACGCTGCATCGCCGTCGGCGGCACATGCGGTTCTGCCGCGTAGGTCCTTTCTTGAGCCGTTGCCACTGCCGCCGTCCCACCGGGACCGCCGTTATAGCTGACCTTGTTCACGGTCACGTTGTTGACGACGGTCTCGTTATAGGTGTTGTGAATGACGGTCACATTCACGTTATTCACCGAGGTGTTGTAGGCAAACGAGTTACCGACCCAGCGACCGCCGGCGAATCCGACGCCGACGTAGCCGAAGCCGTAATTGACGCCGCCGTAGAATCCGATATGCGGACCCCAATATCCGCCATGAAAGGCATACACGCCGCCGACGAAGCCCCAGTACCCCGGGGTCCACAGCACGCCCACGCGCGGCGGCTGTACCCAGGTTCCCGGCACCCAGTAGTACCCGCCCCCACCCCAAGCCCAATACCCGGGGGTCCACAGATATCCCTCATCGGGACACGGCGGTTGTTCGTACACCGGCAAGGGAGGCGGCGCCTCATTGGCCTGAACCTCGACATCGACGGCCGGGGCCACGTAGGCCGGCGGCGGGGGCGGCACATACACCCGGGGCGGCGGCGGGGGTGGCGCCACCCGTACCACGCAGCCTCCCAGTAGCGTCGCGGCGGTCAGCGCGAGCGCCACGCTCGCCATCGGTAGCCTTGAATTCAAAGTGATTTCCCGCAGATTAATCATAGTTACCCGCCATTTTCGATGGTTTATGCGCCAGCGTACGCACATGTACGCGGTCCATAGAACATATAACGTCACACTTCCAAGATCGGCTATCTCTGTGAAGGGAATGTAACGCGGCGGGCCGCCATCAAGAATCGATGACGCGCTTATAGGTTTCCGGCAGGAATAACAGCCCCAGAATCAAGGTCAACCCTGCGACCACGATGGGGTACCAAAGACCGTAGTAGATATCCCCTGTGGCGGCCACCATGGCAAACGCCGTGGCCGGCAGAAAACCGCCGAACCAGCCGTTGCCGATGTGATACGGCAGCGACATGGCGCTGTAGCGAATGCGCGCCGGAAACAACTCCACCAAGAGCGCTGCGATGGGGCCATAGACCATGGTCACGTAAAGCACCAGCACAAACAGGATCAATACCACCATCGGCTTATTGATGGCCGCGGGATCCGCTTTGTCCGGATAGCCGGCCGCCGACAGCGCCGTCTTCACTTGCTTTTGGAAAGCCGCGATGGCGGCTTTGCGCTCGGCCCCTTTCAGTACGCGCGGATCGGGAGCCGTGAACGAATTGCTGCCGCTTCGGATCACCGCGACGGTGCCCGCCGGCGCGTCTTCGCGCCGATACGACACGCTGGCTTTGGCGAGGAAACTCTTGGCGATGTCGCAGGAGGTGGAATCGAATGGGTTCTTGCCGATCGGATCGAATTGAACGGAACAGGCTTGCGGATCGGCGACCACCGTCACCGGTGTCGAGGCTTGCGCCGCGTACAGCGCCGGATTGGCATAGCGCGTCAAAGCGCCGAATAGCGGGAAATAAGTCAGCACGGCCAGCAAGCAGCCCGCCATGATGATGGGTTTTCTGCCAATTTTGTCGGACAGCCAGCCAAACAATACGAATCCGGGAGTGGCCAGAACCAGGGCAATCGCCGTCAAAATATTGGTGGTCGCACCGTCGAGTTTCAGTGTTCGCTCGAGAAAGAACAGGGCATAGAACTGTCCCGCGTACCAAACCACGGCTTGGCCCATCACCGCGCCGAACAGGCTGATGAGCACAATTTTCAGATTCGACCAGCGGCCGAAAGCTTCGGAAAGCGGCGCCTTGGAGGTGGTTCCCAAACTCTTCATCTTGAGGAACACCGGGCTCTCGGCCAGCTGCATACGGATCCACAACGAAACGCCGAGAAGAATGACCGACACCAGGAACGGGATGCGCCATCCCCAACTCTTGAAGGCGTCCTCGCCAAGACTGGTGCGCGTTGCGATGACGACCAGCAATGCGCCGAACAATCCCAACGTGGCGGTGGTTTGGATGAAGCTGGTAAAGAAACCGCGCTTTCCCGGCGGCGCATTTTCGGCCACATAAGTCGCTGCGCCGCCGTACTCTCCTCCCAACGCCAATCCTTGCAGCAAGCGCAGCGCCAGCAGCAAAATGGGCGCGAGCACGCCGGCAGTGGCGTAGTTCGGCAATAGCCCCACGGCGAATGTCGACAGACCCATGATGCCCATGGTGATCAGAAAGGTGTGCTTGCGGCCCACCAGATCGCCCAAGCGGCCGAACACCAGAGCGCCGAACGGACGCACCGCGAAGCCCGCGCCGAAGGCAGCGAGCGCGAAGATGAAGCCGGTGGCCTCGTTGACGCCCGAAAAGAATTGCGCGCTGATGACGGCGGTCAGCAGGCCGTACAGATAAAAGTCGTACCACTCGAACACGGTGCCCAGCGAGGATGCGCCGATAATGAGCCAGTTATTCGGCGCACCGGTACCGGGCGCCTTGGACAATGCGGTATCTGCTGAGGTGATCGCCATACTTTTCCCCTAACTTTTTTTCATTCTGCCGTTAGCTGTGCTTCGGCGGCGCCGCGGTAATAATGGCCCGCAGTTCCCTAAGTTTATCCTTGATAACCGCCGCATTCTCGGGACCCATGCGCAGCAGCAGCTTCTGACCCGCGGGACGTGCCTCGAGCGCCGGATCGGCAAATGTAAACATGACATTCGGCCGCACCAGCTCGATGGGTGCCGTCGGCTGCGGCGTCGCCAACAGCACATCAATCACCTGCACCAGCCGATCATTGAAATATCCGCTCGGGTATCCTAAATTTTGATAGGACTGCTGAAACAACGGATAGTAGTGCATGTAGAGCGCTGCGAGCTTATGCATGTCGAGGTTGCCTATCACGGCCACGAACGGCTTATAGCGCTCGAAGTTCCGCGCATCGAGGGTGGCGTGCAACTCATCGCCATCCACGACGAATGTCCCGGCGACAGGACTGGTGGGGCGCTTCTCCACAGCGGCCTTTTGCCGCGGCAGATTATCGATTGTCACGACCATGCGGCGGATGAGATTGTCCGGCTGCAGATACGATTGCACGGCATTGGTGCTGCTCAGTTGGGCGAGCGCATCGCGCAGCGGCACATCGCTGTCAGCCAACTCCGGCAGCGGCGCCGATGCGGACTTCTCGTCGGTTGTCGGCAGTGGATGCGCAATGGCCGCTTCCACCTCCGGTTCGCGTGCGGCCGGCGCCTCAGCCGCCATAGGCAGCGGCGCATTACGGCTGCGCAAATAGAACAGCCCTCCGGCAGCCAGCACCACCACTGCGGCGGCCACGGCGATAATTGGCTTATTGATCATGCGCACCCTCGATACTAGCCCGCATGAAGCATCCGCAGCTGCAGTTCGTGCCGGCGGTAATCGATGATCAGCGTATCGAGCAGCCCCAGCGAATCCATGCCGATCAGGATCGCAGGCTCATTCAATAGCTTCCATTGCTTGAATATGTACAAATCACCGAACGTCACGCCGGTATCGTGAATCTGGATGGCACCGAGTTGAATGGCCGGCGTCTCCCGCAGCTCACCCATCTGGATGTCCTTGGTGGCACCCTCGATCGAATCGACCTTGCCGCGCGGAAAACCCGCGGAGCGCGCCAGCTCATCCTTCAACGCGAGATTCGCAATGGTCGCCTGGCCGCCCGTGTCGATGATCGCCTTGACACGTACTTGCCCGACATACGCATCGACGACCACCAAGCTGCCGCGCAAGGAATGAAACGGCACGTTGACAAAGCCGGGCCCGGAGCGCTCGTTCTTCGAATAGGTGATGGTAATTTTATCGTGGCGAAAATCGATGAAGATTCGCTTACCGACCAAGCCTTCCGATCCCAAGATCCCCTCCGCGCCTCCCAACGCATCCGGCACGATCGGAAGAATGGCCTGATCGACCGACAGATCGCCCACGCTCAAGGTATCCACGCGAATCGTCGGCACGGTGGCAAAGCCGGTCACGCCGCGCAGCATCACCGGCGGCGATTGATCGGTCGGAATACCGAGCGCCAAGGCAACCAGCGCAGTAATGGCACTGTGGCTGGCGCCCGTATCCAACACCAACCGGAACGGCCCTTGGCCGTTGATCATCACGGGCGCCCAAATGCGTCCTATGTGATCCCGCTGCGTAGGCGCTACGTAGCGCGGCTCACGGGCCTCCACCATGATTTCCGTCAACTGATCGATGGGGTCGATGACCGGGGTGCTGGGCGGAGAGACCTCGGGCGCGATGGCAGAGGAGAAGCGCGGCAAGGCCAGCGCGCAAACCAAGAGCCACGCCCCGCACCACCGCATCCAGCTATTCGTTGGGCACAAAAAAATGCATGCTATCTTTTTCACGTGACCGCCCCGAGGCTTCAAAGCCGCTGCCAAGTCCGCGTCGTTCGCCCGCAATAGCAACCCTACGCGTCAAACTGTTCCGTGTCGACCTCCCCCTGCGTCGCGGTGTTATAACGCGCGCCGACCACCCGTCGTTGATTGATAAGCGCATCCAATCGTCCGAGCAGCGCAGGTCCCAGGGCTACCTCCGACTCAAGGTTCTCCTCCAAGTGAGCCGGACTGGTGGTGCCGGGTATCGGCGTCACGTGCTCCCCGCGGCTCAATACCCAGGCCAAGGCCAGTTGCGCCATGCTGAGGTTTACCTCTCTCGCCATCTGCGCGAATCGCTCCAGCAACTTGAGATTGGCCGCGTAGGCGACGGCTTCGAATCGAGGCATGCTGCGGCGAAGATCCTTGGGCTCCAAGGTCGCAATATTCCTGAGGCCGCCGGTCAAGAAGCCTCTCGCCAGCGGACTAAATGCCACGAATGTCGCACCTATGTCGCGGCAACACTGCAGAACGGCGATCTCCGGTTCGCGGGTCCATAGTGAATATTCGCTTTGCACCGCGGCAATCGGATGCACAGCATGGGCGCGGCGAATCGTCCCGGCGGAGACTTCGGAGAGTCCTATGGCCCGGATCTTCCCTGCCGTCACCAGCTCCGCGAGCGCGCCGACGCTTTCTTCAATGGGTACGGTCTTGTCCCAGCGGTGCAGGTAGTACAGATCGATCACCTCGGTTTGCAGGCGGCGCAGACTGTCCTCGCAAGTAAGTTTCAGTGTGGCAGGCCGGCCATCGATCACGCGCCGCATACCGCCTGGGGAATTCACACCTTGCATGCCGCACTTGCTCACCAGTGTGAATCGCGAACGTAGCGGCGCCAGAGTGCGGCCGAGCAGTTCTTCGTTGGCTCCGAAGCCGTATAGCGCTGCGGTATCGAAGTGCGTAACGCCCAGATCCAGCGCGCGCAGCAAGAGGCGCGCCGCGGCCTGCGCCGGCGGCGGAACTCCATAGGCGTGGCTTAGGTTCATACAGCCTAACCCGATCGACGACACGGTGAAGGGGCCCAGCTTGCGCAACGCTACGTTCCCACGGCAGTTTTAAGCGCCGCTCGCCTCGGGCGCCGGCATACGGCCGAATTTTCCACGGCGGAAATCCTCCATCGCCGCTTCGATCTGCGCGGCGGTGTTCATCACAAACGGTCCGTAGCCCACGACAGGTTCCCCGATGGGTGTGCCGCTCAGGAACAATAGAACGCTATCCGCTGCGGCCTCGATATGCACCTCGGTGCCTTCTTGCCCCAGCATGACCAGCTCGGCATCCGCCGCCTGCCGCGAACCGTTGGCGATAACAGCGCCGCGCAGCACGGCGATCGCTGCAGTGTGCCCATCCGGCACCGACAGAGTCGCTTCGCGACCCGCCCGCAGCCGCACGTCCCAGACGTTGAGCGCGCTGAATGTGGCGGCGGGACCATCCAAGCCCGCGCAGCGCCCCGCGATGATGCGCACGCTGCCGGCGCCGTCGTTCAAGGAAAGCTGCGGTATGTCCGCATTGACTATGCTTTGATAGCGCGGCGCGGACATCTTGTGAGCCGCCGGCAAGTTGACCCACAGCTGCGCCATCTCCAAGACGCCGCCACTGCGTGTGAAGGCCGGTGAATGAAATTCATCGTGCAAAATGCCGGCGGCCGCCGTCATCCACTGTACGTCCCCGGGACCGATCACACCGCTCCGGCCGGTGGAGTCGCGATGCGCGACTTCGCCCTGGTAGACAATGGTGACGGTTTCGAAACCACGATGCGGATGCTCACCCACCCCGCGCGGCCGAACGGCGGGCGGAAATACCGCGGGCGCCGCGTAATCCAGCAGCAAGAACGGGCTTGTATTCAAGCCTGGTTTGTCATAGCTGAATAAGCTCCGCACCGGGAATCCATCCCCTACCCAATGTCCCCGTGGACTTGCGTGTACGCCCAGCAGTGCCTTTTTCACACAGATCCTCTCGCTTCCCGAAGTCGCCCTACATGAGGCCTAAAATATTCTTTTCCAGGTGCATCACGGAACCGCAAGTGCGATCATAGCCGGCGAGGCCCATGGTGAAAACGTATCAAAATTTGGCTGAGCTCGAGGCGTTGGTCGGTTCGCCGGTTGGAACCAGCGACTGGCTCGACATCGATCAGGCCCGCATCAACCAGTTTGCTGCGGTGACCGGCGATGATCAATGGATTCACGTCGATCCTGCCCGAGCCGCAGCCGGCATGTTCGGCACTACCGTGGCTCATGGCTTTTTGACCTTGAGCCTGCTGCCCTTCTTCGGCCGAAGCGCCTACAAGGTCGGCGGTCTGCGTATGACGGTCAACTACGGATTGAATCGCGTGCGATTCCCGGCTCCGGTTCCCGTCGGCAGCCGCCTGCGGGCTCATTACAAGCTGGTTTCATTCGATCGCATTGAAGGCGGCGTGCAAGTAGTCAACGAAGTGAGCATCGAGCGTGAGGGTCATGCCAAACCCGTCTGCGTCGCGGAGAGCGTGGCGCGACACTACCTCTAGCCAATTTCGGAAGCCTCAGTGGGACAGGCTTCTGACGTGGGCCACTGCGCTGCGGCCGAGCGCCGCTAAGTTATAGCCGCCTTCGAGCATGGAAACGATGCGCCCCTGCGCGTGGCGCGCGGCGACTCCCTTCAGCTGCTCGGTGATCCACTCGTAGTCTTCCTCCACCAGGGCCATGCCGCCCAACAGGTCCTCTCGGTGCGCATCAAAGCCGGCTGAAATGAAAATCATCTGCGGCTTGAACTCATCGAGCGCGGGCAGCCACTGTGTTTCCACGGCCTTTTTAGCGGCGGCGCCGCCGCTGCCTTCCGCCAAGGGCACATTGATCATGTTGGGTGCGGGATTGGCGGTGCCGCTGTAGGGATAAAAGGGGTGCTGAAAAAAACTCGTCATCAGCACTCGGTTGTGCCAATGCGGCGGACTGAACATATCTTCCGTGCCGTTGCCATGGTGTACGTCGAAATCGATCACCGCCACGCGTTCCAGGCCTTTTTTTTCCAGCGCATAGGCGGCGGCAATGCCGATATTGTTGAAGATGCAAAACCCCATGGAACGAACCGGCGTGGCGTGATGACCGCAGGGCCGCACGGCGCAGAACGCGTTGCTCGATCGCCCGGCCATCAACTCGTCCACCGCCAAAATACCAGCGCCCGCGGCGCGGCGCGCGGCCGCCAGACTGTGCGGATTCATCGCCGTATCGGGGTCTAACTGCACATAGCCCTCGCTGGGCGCATTCTCGAATATCAGATCCACATACGCCGGGCGGTGCACTCGCTTGATATCTTCCGCAGCCGCCAGCGGCGCCTCGAGGCTGCGCAGTTCCTCGAGCAGCCCGGAGGAGCGCATGTGCTCATTGACCGAACTCAAGCGATCTGGACATTCGGGGTGACCCGCGCCCATCTCATGGCGCAGGCAATCCGCGTGCGTGATGTAGGCCGTACTCATGGCGAACGATCTTACAGCATACGAACGCGGCGTCGCAGGCCGCGGCGGTTGCCGAAACGCGGCGCAGCGATTAGATTGGCCGCCGGTTTTGGTCATCCCCTGCTGGAGAACTCAATGATTGTGCCCCGCGAGATGACGGTGGTTGAGATTGCCGCGCCGGGCGGCCCTGAACAGCTCAAATCCAGCGTTCGCCCGACCCCGCAGCCCGGCCATGGCGAGGTGCTGGTGCGCGTTGAGGCCGCCGGAGTCAATCGGCCCGACGTGATGCAGCGGCAAGGCCGCTACCCCCCGCCGCCCGGCGCCTCGGATCTGCCCGGCATGGAGATCGCGGGAGAAATCGTTGCGCTGGGGTCGAACGCTGAGGGCCTGTCGGTAGGCGATAAAATCACTTCCTTGCTCCCGGGCGGCGGCTATGCGCAATACGCGATCGCCGCGGCGCCCTTGTGCATGCCCCTACCCGACGGCTTAAGCATGGTGGAAGCTGCCGCCATTCCCGAAACCTATTTGACCGTTTGGACCAATCTGTTCGATCGCGGCGGCTGCAAAGCCGGCGACGTTGTACTCATTCATGGCGGCACCAGCGGTATCGGCACCACCGCCATTCAGCTCGCGAACCAGTGGGGTGCCCGCGTGTTTGCGACGGCCGGGTCGGAGGAAAAAGCGCGCGCCTGCGAGAAACTCGGCGCGATCCGCGGGATCGATTACCGCAAGGAAGATTTCGTTCAAGTGATGCGCACGGAAACCAAGGGCCACGGCGTGGACATCACACTCGATATGGTTGCCGGCACGTATGTCCAGCGAAATTTGGATATCGCGGCCATCGAAGGACGCGTCGTCACGATATCCTTGCTCGGCGGATCGCGCGCTGAAATCAACATGGGCATGATTCTCACCAAGCGCCTGACGTTGACCGGATCGACGCTGCGATCGCGAAGCATCGCGCAGAAAGCCGCGGTTGCCGACGCCGTAAGGGAAAACGTGTGGCCGCTGCTCGCCGCCGGCCGGGTGCGGCCGATCATTTATGCAACCTTTCCGCTGGCAGAGGCAAGTGAAGCGCATCGGCTGATGGAGAGCTCAAAACACATCGGCAAAATTGTGCTGACCGTCTGACGCGTCAGGCGCCGAGAATCGCACCGAGAGTAAGCCCCACCTCCGCGCACAACCGGGGCGCCGGCAGCTTCTTGCCGCCGTCATAGCGCAATTTGAACGCCTCGATCTGACCAGCCTGCGCTGCGATCAGCACGCTGTGCTCGCCGATGGCCGTGACCACGCCTGGCGTGCCCACAACCCTAGAAAAAGTCTGCGCAGTATGTTTACGGGTGTCGTACAACTGCAGCCGCTTATGCTTGAATGATGTCCATGCACCGGGCGCCGGATCGCAGCCGCGAATGAGATTGTAGAGCTGGCTGACGTGGGTGTTCCAGCTGATGCGTGCTTCCGCATCGCGGCACCACCCTTCGTAGCTCGCGTCGGACTCATCTTGCGCGCGGGCCTGCGCGCCCCCATTCACCACCAAATCGGCCGCTTCCAACAATGCCGCGATCCCCATGGGGAACAAGCGCTCGAAGTAGACCTTCCCCACGGTTTCATCCGGGCCGATGAAGGTCTCTCGCTGCAATATGATCGGGCCTTCATCGAGCCCATCGGTGGGCCTAAAGATACTGAGGCCGGTGCGAGTGTCGCCCAAAATGATAGGCCAATTGATGGAACTCGGCCCTCGATGTCGCGGCAACAGCGACGGATGGAATTGAATCATGCCGTGGCGTGGGATGCCGGCAAAATCCTGCGGCACGAATTGCAGCACGTAGGCCAGAACGCCCAGATCGGCATGCAGGGCGCTGAGCGCCTGGCGCGCCTCTTCCACTCTCAACGACGGCAAGGCATACACCGGAATGCCGTGCCCTTCCGCCGCCACGCGCAACGGGTCGGGGACCTCGCCCGGCTTTTCAGGCGAGCAGAACACCCCGGCGATGGTATCGCCCCGCCCCAGAAAGGCGTCGAGTGTTGCCTTGCCGAAATCCCTTTGGCCGACAATTGCTATACGCATGTTAAGATTTAGCCTAATAGCTGCATGATCGAAGCATAATCGAAGGAGTTCGCCGTTGCTACTCGCAATTCTCCATTTGACCGAACACCGTCAGGCGCTACAATCCTTGACCTATGGCACAGCCGAACGCGCGCTTGCAAACTGACAGGCGCCCCGCTTGACCTTACGGGTGGTTTTCTTGGATCGCGCTTCGCTCAAGGCGACGCTGCGCCCGTTTGCTTTCCCCGCCGATTACATCGAGCACGCCAAAACGGCGCCCGCCGAGGTGGTCTCGCGCCTCTCGGCCGCCGACGTGGCGATCACCAACAAGGTGCCGCTGCGCGCCGAGACCGTGCGGCAATTACCGGCGCTTAAAATGATCGCCGTCGCCGCGACCGGCTACGACAGTGTGGACGTTCGCGCCTGTATGGAACGCGGGATTGCGGTCGCCAATATTCGTAATTACGCGATGCATACCGTGCCGGAACACGCGTTTGCGATGATCTTGGCGCTGCGGCGCAATCTTCTGGCCTACCGCCAGGAGGTAGAGGCCGGTGAGTGGAACAAAGCGGAGCAGTTTTGTCTGTTGACTCACCGCATCGGCGATCTGCACGGGGCGACGCTCGGCATCATCGGCGAGGGTGCGATCGGTCAGGGCACTGCGGCGATCGGGCGTGCCTTCGGGATGCGCGTGCTGTTTGCCGATCATCCTGAACCAAAAATGCGGGGAGTGGATTTCACGCCGCACGAGCAGGTGCTGGCGCAATCCGACGTGATTTCACTGCATTGTCCGCTGCTGCCGGCGACCCGCAACCTGATTGACCGCAACGCGTTTCGCCAGATGAAGCGCAATGCGCTGCTCATCAATACCGCGCGCGGCGGTTTGGTGGATGAAGCGGCGCTGATCGAAGCGCTTGACGAGGGCTTGATTGCCGGCGCCGGCTTTGATGTGTTGAGCGTCGAACCGCCCAAGGATGGTCACCCCTTGCTCGAACTGCGGCGACCGAATTTCATCCTCACGCCGCACGTCGCATGGGCTTCCGACGGCGCCATGCAATTTCTCGCCGATCAGCTGATCGACAACATTGACGCTTGGGTGTCAGGCAAGCCGCAGCACCTGGTGACTTCCTAGGTTAGTATTGTAACCGGCACCAATGAAAAAACTGCTCTACCAATTCGATACGGACGCCCTCCCCTCGGTCTTTGACAATGTCGTCGGCTACGACGGCGGCGCCGACCAAATTTCCTCTTACGGCGGCGTGCGCGCTGCCAATGTGGGCGGTCTCGTGGAAGGGGCCATCTTCACCCGCTCACCCAAGGATAAGAAAAACACCGCCATATTCGTCGGCGGCAGCAACATGCCTGAAGCGGAAGCCGTGCTCGCGGCGATACGGCTCAAGTTTTTCGCGAAATTTCGCGTCTCGGTGATGTTCGACAGCAACGGCTCGAACACCACGGCGTCCGCGGCGGTTGCATGGCTCAGCTTTGGCCGCAGCCTGGCCGGAAAGCGCGCGGTGGTGCTTGCCGGGTCAGGTCCTGTGGGCCAGCGCGCCGCCGTGCTGCTGGCGCGCGAAGGTGCCGCCGTGGCGATTACCGGACGCAAGCGTGCGGTGGTCCAAGCGGCCTGCGATGCGCTTAGAGCGCGTTTTGGAATCGATGTGGAAGCGATTGAGGCGCCGACCGATGTCGAGCGCGCCGCTGCCCTCAAAGGCGCGCAGATTTTACTCGCCACGGGTGCGGCGGGAGTGACCTTGCTGGGCGCGCCGCATTGGCAGGAAAACCCTTCCTTGGAATTGATCGCCGATGCCAATGCCTCGCCGCCCGCGGGCATCGAAGGCATCGCTCTCGGGGACCGCGGAACCGCCAGCCACGGCAAGATTTTGTTCGGCGCGTTGGGCTTCGGTGCGCTCAAGCTCGCTGTGCATCGCGCCTGCATTGCGCGCTTATTTGAACAGAACGATCTGGTGCTGGACGCCGAAGAAATTTACAGCATCGCAAAAACCATGGTTGCAGCGTGATCACAAAAGTCTCTGTCGAAAAATTCCTGGATGACCTGGCCAGTGGCGCCCCGACACCGGGCGGCGGCAGCGCCGCGGCCATCATCGGCGCGATGGGCGCGGCGCTGGTGTCCATGGTCTGCAATGTCACCATCGGCAAGAAGGGGCAGGAAGCGGTCGAGTCTGAGATGCGAAGCGTGCGCGACCGGTCTGAAAAACTGCGCGGCCGTTTGACCGCGATGGTGGCCGACGACATCGCCGCTTTCGACGGATTGATGGCTGCCTACAGGCTTCCAAAGACCAGTGACGAGGAAAAGACAAGCCGCACCCAGGCAATCCAGACCAGCCTACGGGCCGCCACCGAGACGCCGCTGGAGTGCGCGCGCGCCTGCGCGGAACTCGTTGCATTGTCGAGGTCTGCCGGCGCGAACGGCTACTCCGGCGTCATCAGCGATGCGGGCGTCGGTGTGCTGGCCGCACACACGGCTCTGCGCGGCGCGGCGCTGAATGTCTATATCAACGCACCGCTATTGAAGGATCGGGAGTTCGCCGCGCGGGCGACCGGGGAACTGGAAGCATTGCTCGAGTCCAGTGCACGCGAGAGTGAGGCGGTGTTTGCGCTGGTGCGCAGCAGATCGGGATGATCGACACACAGCGCGCGTTCATTGCACTCGGTATCGCGGTGCTGACAGTCTCGGACTCGAGAGATGAACGCAGTGATACGTCCGGCGATTTGTTGGCCGAGCGTGTCATCGCCGGGGGCCACCGTTTGCGCGCCCGTGCACTGGTCGCGCACGATAAGGCCGGCCTGCAGCATCAGGTGCAGGCCTGGATCGCAGACCCGGACATCGATGTCGTTATCACCAATGGAGGCACCGGCCTCTCGCCCCGGGACATTGCCCCCGAGGCGATCCGCGAACTCTTCGACAAGGAATTCGAAGGCTTCACCGTGCTCTGGCATGTGCTTTCCTTTGACACCGTGGGCGTCTCCACCCTGCAATCGCGCGCCTGCGCCGGTATCGGCGGCGGTACCGTCCTCTATGTGTTGCCCGGCTCGAATGGTGCCTGTCGGGACGGCTGGGACAAGTTGATCAGTCTGCAGCTCGATAGCCGATACAAACCCTGTTCGCTGATCGAGTTGATTCCCCGCTTCCAAAAGCGCTAACACAGCCGCTACGCGGACCCAAGCCGCGGCCGAAGCCCGCCTTGACAACCTTGTATCAAGATAGTACCTTTATATATAAAGGTAGCTTGTACCAATGATTAGCGATCAAAAATTCAACCCCATCCGCAAAGGGCTGCTCGAGTTCCTCATCCTGCAGATCATCTCCGCGGACAAGGTGTATGTCGCCGACATGATGAAGCGCCTCCAGGACACCGACTTCGCAACCCAGGAAGGCACGCTGTACCCGTTGCTCAGCAAACTGCGCCGCGAAGAGCTGGTGGATTACGAATGGCAGGAGTCCGAGTCGGGACCGCCACGCAAGTACTACAAGCTCACCGCGAAGGGAACCTCGCAGCTTGCCGAATTCAAAGACTATTGGGCGTACCTCAACACCACCATCAACCAATTGGGCCGCTGAGCATGAACACCGTCATCATCATCAATTTGAATGGCAATGCGTTCCATCTGGAGGAGCCGGGTTTTCAAGCCTTGCGCGAGTATCTGGAGCGCGCCCAAACGCAGCTGCAGGACAATCCTGATAAGGCAGAGATCATGGCCGACCTCGAGCAGGCGATCGCGGATAAGTGTGCGCACTTCCTGCGGCCGCACAAGAACGTGCTGAGTGCGGCGGAAATTGAAGATGTCCTCAAACAAATGGGACCGGTGCAAACGGACGCTGCGCAAGCCGCGGAGAATTCCGCGTGGAACGAGCGGCCGCGCGCTCAGCCGAATGCCGGCCACAGCAGCGCGCCGAAGCGGCTCTACCAAATCCGCGAAGGCGCCATGCTTAGCGGGGTCTGCACCGGACTCGCGGCCTATTTCGACGTCGACGTTACGATCGTGCGCATTCTGTTCGTGGCGCTTGCGTTGTTGAGCGGCGGCCTATGGGTCTTGGTTTACCTCGGGATGATGCTGGTCATCCCATTTGCCAACACCTACGAGGAGCACGCAGCAGCGGCCGGCGCGCCGTTCAATGCGCAAGAAGTTATCGATCGGGCGAAGAAGCACTATGCCGAATTCAAAGACAGCAAGGAGTGGCGCCGGCACTGGCGTCAGCAGCGGCGCGAATGGCGGCGCAAGTGGCATGACAGCGCCTATTGGTGGGGACACAACGTGCAGCGCAACGTTTACGAATTCAGCACGCACAGCGGTTATGTCGGGCAGGTGCTGGCCGGCTTGCTGATTCCGTGTCTGGCGATCGGCAGCGCCCTACTGTTCTGCCTGTGGATACTGGCCATCATTTCACTGGCCACCACCGGCATGATATTCGGCTGGATGATCCCCGGCTCCATGCCGCTGTGGGTATCGATCCTCATCCTGATTGTTCTCTACAGCGCCGTCGCGCAGCCGCTGCGCCACGCACGCCGCGCCATTTACTTCCACACGGGCGGGTCCATGTATGCCGCTTGGGACGGAATAATGTCCGTCGGAATTCTGGTCCTGGTCGGCTGGCTCGCCTACACCCACCTGCCGCAGGTGCACGACTTCCTGCAGCACTTCAATGAAAACTGGCAAACCATGTGGAATAACATCAGCGACTCCTTTCGCCATTCGACCTCGCACAAGCCGGCGGCCTCGGGCGTTGAGCACGCGGCATATCTGCATCTACAGTGATATTCTTCTCCTGCGATTTGCAGCGGGGGAACGTGCATGGGCAGGTTGGAGGGGAAAGTAGCCGTCATTACCGGGGCAACCAGCGGCATCGGTGCAGCCACGGCGCGCTGTTTCGTTGCCGAAGGCGCGCGCATCGTCATCGCGGGCCGTTCGGAAGAACGCGGCCGCGCCCTCGCGCTGGAACTTGGCGAGCAGGCGGTTTTTCATCGCGCTGATGTGATGCACGAAGCGCAGATCGGCGCGGTCATCGACGCCGCCGTCGCCCGGTTTGGCCGCCTCGATTGTCTGTTCAACAACGCCGGCGCATCGACCCCGGGCGAGTTCGAGACCATCACCGAAGATCAATTTGATTTCGGCATGAAGCTGCTCGTCGGCAGCGTCATCTTCGGCATTAAGCACGCCGCCCGCGTGATGGTGCCGCGCGGCGGCTCCATTATCAATAATTCGAGCGTGGCGGCGCATCGCCTCGGCCAGGGGGGCATGCTGTATTCGGCGGCGAAGGCCGCCGTCAGCCACCTCACGCGCATCGCCGGCGTAAAGCTCGGACCGAACGGTATTCGCGTGAATTCGATATCGCCGGGAGCCATTGCGACGCCGATCTTTTGGGGCGGCTCCGGCAAGGCGGAGACCTTAAGCGCCGCGGATAATGCCCGCAAACTTGCCAAACTGGAAGGCAACTTGGCAAAGGCAACGCCGCTGCCGCGCTCCGGAATCGCCAATGACATCGCTTACGCGGCTGTGTTCCTCGCCAGCGACGAGGGCAGCTTCGTCAATGCCCACGATCTGGTCGTGGATGGGGGTCGCATCTCGCAGTTCTTCGAACGCCCGCCGCCTGCCGCATAGCGCCGTACCGGCAGGTCATGTTTAGAAAGCTTCTCATCGCCAACCGCGGCGAAATCGCAATCCGCATTGCACGGACCGCGGCCGAGATGAACGTCGCCACGGTTGCGCTCTACTCCCAGGATGACGCGGCCGCGTTGCACGCCAGGATGTCCGACAGCGCGCTGGCGCTGCAGGGCCGAGGGCCCGCCGCGTACTTGGACGGACCTGAAATTCTGCGCCTGGCACTCGAAGCGGGCTGCGACGCGGTTCATCCCGGCTACGGTTTCCTGAGTGAGAATGCGGCCTTTGCGCGGCTATGTAACAACGCCGGCGTGGTCTTTGTCGGTCCCTCGCCCGAGGCGCTGGTACTGTTCGGCGATAAGGTACAAGCGCGCGCATTGGCGCATCGCATCGGCGCGCCGCTGCTGCCCGCCTCCTCCGCTGCGGTCACGCTGCAGGAAGCGGAACGCTTTCTGGCCGGCTTGGGCGAGGGCGCCACGGTAATGTTGAAGGCCCTGGCCGGCGGCGGCGGGCGCGGCATGCGCGAGGTGCGCACAATTGATGAAATGGCGGGCGCTTACGAGCGCTGCCGATCCGAAGCACTGCAGGCCTTCGGCGACGGCGCAGTCTATGTCGAGCAATTACTGCCGCGTGCGCGCCACGTCGAGGTGCAGATCGTCGGCGACGGCTCAGAATTCATCCATCTCTGGGACCGAGAATGCAGCGCGCAGCGTCAGCGGCAAAAATTAATCGAGACTGCCCCGGCCTTCGGTCTGGCGAGCAGCTTGCGCACGCAACTGTTGGAGCTGTCCGTCGCCCTCGCGAAGGCCGCCAAGTATCGCGGCGTGGGCACGGTTGAGTTCCTCGTCGCGCAGGACGTGCACAGCCCCATTCCGTTCGCGTTCATCGAGACCAATCCGCGCCTGCAGGTGGAACACACGGTAACCGAAGCAATTACCGGACTCGATCTGGTACGCATTCAGCTGCAGATCGCGGCGGGAGGTTCATTGGCCAAACTGGGACTGCGACAATTCGCGGTTCCAGCCCCACGCGGCGTGGCCATCCAAGCGCGCATCAATCTGGAGACGATGAAATCAGACGGGACGGCGCGCCCAGCCGGCGGCACGCTGTCGGCTTATGAACCGGCGTCAGGCCCCGGCGTTCGCGTCGACGGCTTCGGTTATGCCGGCTACCGCACCAGCGTGCGGTTTGATTCGCTGTTGGCAAA
Source organism: uncultured Gammaproteobacteria bacterium (assembly GCA_963756845.1). Classification (GTDB taxonomy): domain Bacteria; phylum Pseudomonadota; class Gammaproteobacteria; order Steroidobacterales; family Steroidobacteraceae; genus Bog-1198. The sequence continues at coordinate 509,556 of CAVWPD010000001.1, forward strand.
GCTGATTGTACATATCTGCGAAGGCGACTTGGCCACCGCTGCACGCAAGGCCGAACGCGCCCTGGCCGAATTTCGCATCGCCGGGGTTGCGACGAATATTTCCTTCCTGCGTGCGCTGCTCAAAACGCCTGCATTCGCTGCAGGGGAAGTTCACACGCGATTTATCGAGGAATACGCGGGGTCGCTGCTTGCGGCAGCTGCCGCACTCACACCCGCGCCGATGCAGAACCCAGGACCCGGCGCCAGGATCGAGACCACGGATCCATTGGCTGTGCTGAATCATGGTAAGGGCGGCGCCGGCGCCACTTACTACTCGGTGCCCGAGCCGCAATCCGTTGTGGAGATCACGGTTCCCGAGGGAACCATCGCGCTGACTGCGCCGCTTCAAGGAACCCTCATCAGCATCGCCGCCTTGAGCCAGCCAGTACGCGCGGGCGACACGGTGCTGGTCATGGAATCCATGAAAATGGAACATGTCGTTACCGCGCCGATCAACGGCATTGTTTGCGCACTGCATGCGCAGCGCGGCGATACCCTATTCGAGGGGCAGGCGGTCGCGCTCATCGAATCCTCCGATATTGCCGGCGATTCGCGGACAGCAGCAGATGAGATCGATCTGGATCTCATCCGGGCAGACCTTGCGGCCGTGCTCGAGCGCCACCGCGGCACGCTGGACGCAGCCCGGCCAAGCGCCGTGGAACGCCGCCGCAAGACCGGGCAGCGCACGGCTCGTGAAAACGTCGATGATTTACTGGACCCCGGATCCTTCGTTGAATACGGCAGCTTAGTGGTCGCCGCGCGCCGCAAACGGCATTCACTGGAAAAACTGATCCAGCAAACACCGGCCGATGGCATGGTCATGGGCCTAGGCCGCGTCAACGGCGCGCACTTCGATGACGCCGCGGCGCGCTGCGCGGTGATGGCGTACGACTACACGGTGCTGGCCGGCACCCAAGGCGCCTACAACCACCGAAAAATGGACCGTTTGATCGAGCTTGCCGAACGCTGGCGCCTGCCCACGGTTTTTTTCTGCGAAGGCGGCGGCGGCCGCCCGGGCGATACCGAGGGCGGAGGCTTCGCGCGCGGATTTGAGTATTGGGCTCGCATGTCGGCGGTAGCGCCCTTGGTCGGGATTACTTCGGGCCGCTGTTTCGCCGGGAATGCCTCGGTGCTCGGATGCTGCGATGTGATCATCGCCACCAAGGGTTCGAATATTGGCATGGGCGGACCGGCGATGATCGAGGGCGGCGGCTTGGGGATTTTCCGACCTGAAGAAATCGGTCCTGTCGATGTCCAAGAACCCAATGGCGTCATCGATATTCTCGCCGAGGATGAGGCCGATGCGGTGCGCCTCGCCAAAAAATATCTTGCCTATTTTCAGGGCACGACGCGTGACTGGACCTGCGCCGATCAGCGTCAGCTGCGCCGCGCGATTCCGGAGAATCGGCTGCGAGTCTATGACATTCGCGAGCTGATCAACACGCTGGCGGATACCGGCTCGGTGTTGGAGGTGCGCCCGAAATTCGGAACGACGATGCTTGCCGCCCTGATGCGCATCGAGGGCCGACCGCTCGGCGTGATTGCCAACAACCCCAAGGTTTTGGGTGGCGCCATCGACTCGGATGGCTCCGACAAGGCCGCGCGCTTCCTGCAGGTGTGCGAGGCGTTTGATATTCCCGTCGTATCGCTCTCCGACACGCCGGGCATGATGGTAGGACCCGAAATCGAAAAGACCGCGCTGGTGCGGCATTGTTCGCGCCTGTTTCTCATCGGCGCGAATTTGACGGTGCCGCTGTTCAGCGTGGTGCTGCGCAAGAGCTACGGCCTGGGCGCACTTGCCATGACCGGCGGCAGCTATCCGGCTTCGGTATTTGCCGTGGCGTGGCCGACGGGGGAATTCGGCGGTATGGGGCTCGAGGGTTCGGTCAAACTCGGCTACCGCAATGAACTCGCGGCAATCGCCGATCCTGTCGAGCGCAGAGCCAAGTTCGATGAGATGGTCGCCGCCGCCTATGCGCACGGCAAGGCATTGAGCCAGGCATCCACGTACCACATCGACGAGGTAATCGATCCGGCCGACACGCGGCGCTGGATCATGGCAGGACTGCGCTCTTTGCCCCCGGCGCCTGCGCGCCTGGCGAAGAAACTGCGTTGGATTGATGCCTGGTAGCCGAAGGGGTATCGTGGCTTTGGATCGAGGGGGGAGCTATGCCATACGTGGAAAATCGCGTCATTCACGACGCGGACTCGCATTTGATGGAATTGCCGGACACGCTCGATGAGTTCCTGCAGAAAAAATTTCGTGCGCGCTATGACGCCCTGCCGAAACTGCTGAATCATCCTCGCAATGCTGCCTACGCGGCGCGCGCCCGCTCACAGCATGATGATCCTGAGTTTCGCAAAGGCGCCGATGAAAACATTCTGCTGCGCAAGAATTACGAGGCGCTCGGCGCCTTTCGCCGCGAAGATCGTCCGCGGGCGCTCGATCAATTGGGCTTCACCAGCCAGCTGGTTTTCACAACCTGGTGTCTCGGCAACTTCGGGCTGGATGAATCCGGGGATGTGGACCTGTGCTATGCGGTCGCGCAAGCCCACAATCGTATGATGAGCCACTTCTGCTCGGTGGACCGGCGCTTCCTCGCTACCGGATATGTGCCGCTGGTCGATTTCGAGCGCGCCCTTGCCACCGCGCAGGAGGCGATCGGCTTGGGATGCAAGGCGCTGCTGATTGCTTCGCGCTGTCCGCCGGGACATTCGCCGAGCCATGTGGCGTTTGAACCGTTGTGGGCGCTGGCTCAAGAGGCCGGATTGCCGATTCTTTTCCATGTTGGCGGAGAGGAAAAACTCTCGCCGGATTACTTCAACAACGGCTTGCCCAGGGTCAAGGATTTTCACGGCGGCGAAGAGAATTTCACGTCCTTGAGCTTCATGCCGATTCCGCATTCCGTACAGCTGACCCTGGCGGCTCTCATCATCGATGGGGTTTTCGATCGCTATCCGCGCCTGAAATTTGGAGCCATCGAACTAGGCGCATCGTGGCTGCCAAGCTGGTTGCGATTCATGGACGCGGCGGCGAGCGCGTTCATCAAGAATGAACCGCGCCTGCAGAAATTATCCTTGAAGCCCAGCGAGTTTGTGCGCCGTCAGCTGCGCGTCACCCCGTATCCGCACGAGGATGCCGGCTGGATCATCGCCAACAGCGGCGAAGAAGTCTGCCTGTTCTCCTCCGACTATCCGCACGTCGAAGGCGGCCGCAATCCGCTGAAGCGCTTCAACGACTCGCTCGCGCACACGGCACCCCGCGCCGTCGAGCGCTTCTACTGCGACAACTTCGTCGACCTGATGGGCAATGGGCTCGCCCAGGACTTGCGCAAGCCGCAGGGCTCCCGCGCCGCGTAAATCGCGCGATCGCCTACCCGAACGGGCTCACCCGAATGGGCTCACCCGAATGGGCTCACCCGAATGGGCCGCGGGGCGGAGGCGGCAATGGCGGCGGGCTCCACGAACCCGTTGCAATCTTGCCGCCCTTGGCGGACACCGCCAATTCGATGATTTTATCGGTCACGTTCGGCTCGTAGCCTTCCGTGTGTCCTTTTTGCATCTTTACGACGTCCGCAACGATGCGGCCATCCCTGCAATTCGGGAATACATACACCAGCGCCCGGCCCGACTTCGGATAGTGGCCCCAGCCGTCCGAGCCGGGATCCTGGCGGGTGGCATCCCACACATACCCTGGCTTTGGATCGATCACTTCCGGCAGTTCCTCGCGTTTGCCGCAGCCGAATTTATCGGCTATCGGCGAGGTCACCGCTGGGATCGACTCGTACTCGCCGTTCGAGAAAATGAAGGAGTAGTCACAGGCGCCGCCCGGCGGCCCCGCGGGCGTCGGAGGCATGCGCGGCGGCGGCGGCGCGGCCGCGGTTCCACCGCTCTTGTACACCGGAACGCCGCCGAAGAATCCGCGATTGGCGGCGGTCACATCGCCCACTCGCCCGCCGGATAAGCTGATGCGTACATCGACCTTGTCCTTGAAGTAATCGGTGCACACCAACCGGCTCGAGGTGAAACCGCCTTGGCTGTGGCCGGCCAGAATGAAGTGCTGCACATTCTCCTTGCCGACCGTGGCGACCACCAGGTCAACGATGTTGTGCAGATACTCATCATCCGCGTCGCTCCAGTATCGAACCGGCGAGCCCGGGGTGATCACGATGAGCTTGTATTTGTCCTTCACGTCCATTGCGGGAAAATAATTTCTTTGCCAGTTTGCATACGATCCATAGCCGTGCAGACTTAATACGATGTTGACCTTGTCGCCGGGCTTGTAATCCGTGGGACAATCCAGAAAGAATGTGCGGCGCGATTTCAATTCCACGGTATCGCCGGGCTGCGTCATCGTGGGTCCGGAACAATCCGTGTCGGGGCAGTGATACGCCGGCGGCGCCGCGCAATTCACACCCAACAGTGTGTGTGCCTGCTGCGCCATGGCCGAGCTCGCGCCGAGGAGACAGAGTCCCAACAAGCCGCGCACCGCTCCCGTCGTGAATCGTTGGAAAGACTTCATCGGTGGTCCCCGTTGGTTGATGTTCTCTGAATTATGGAGAACGCAATTAATCAGTACTATTGCCATGCGGCGGCTTGGAGCTGCTTTTGCCGATAAATTGGCCGCACCTTGAGCAGCAAGAGGATGGCGGTGGCGGCGGAGCAAAACACCACAATCACCAGGCTGTAGCGAATTTTGACCGGATCGTGAAATAAGTGTTCGTTGATCAAGGGCACCAGCGTCGGCCCTACTCCCAATCCCAAGGCATTGACGACGAACAAGTACACCGCCGAGACCTGAGCGCGAAACTGATTGGGCGTGACTTGATTGATGGCCATGGGTCCGACGGCGTTGTAGGCATTGAAAGTGAGCCCGGCGAGGAACAGCGCCACCCACACCAAGGACAGCGTCGGCATGAAGGGCACAAAGGAACTCAACACTGCGATCCCGCAGCCCGAGAGGATGGCAACGACGATCGGCGCATCCTTCCAACCTCGGCGCGTCAACCGATCGCAAAACACTCCGGCCAACAGCATGCCCGATGAGTTCATCAGAATGGTCGACACGCCGATGACCTTGCCCGCCTGGCCCGCGCTCACCCCATAGGCGCGGATCAGCGCGCTCGGAAGCCACGAGGCCGTGGCATAGCCGGCCATGGACAGAAGCGCAAGGGCGACGAAGTACAGCCCATAGAATTTCCTATTCGACCACACGTAGTTCAACACATCGCTCAGGGGCGGTTTGCCCTGCGATTGCAGCAGCCCGCGGCGGCGCGGTTCGCGAAACGTGAGCAGCAGCAAAGGCAGCAACATGCCCGGCGCGCCGGTCACGATGAAGACCATTTGCCAGGCGTGCACAGTACCGAATAGCGGCAGGCTGTAGCTTGCGCCCGGCCCGGAAACCGCGCCGACGACGATGCCTCCGACAAGCAGCGCCGTGCCGGCGCCAATGGTGATACCGATATTGTAAACGCCGAATGCGGTCCCCAGTTTGGAACGCGGAAAACTGTCGGTAATGATGGAATACGCGGCAGGGGATAGCGCCGCTTCGCCCACGCCGACGCCCACACGCGCCATGAACAATTGCAGCGCCGATCGCGCCAATCCGCAGAGCGTTGCCATGATGGACCAGATGAAGACACCGGCGGCAATGATGGAGCGGCGGCTATGACGGTCCGACAAACGAGCTATCGGCAGCCCGAGGAAGGTGTACAGGAGCGCAAAGGCCAGTCCCTGCAGCATGCCGATTTGCGTATCGCTGATGTGCAGATCGCGCTTCATCGGTTCCACCAACAGCGAAATCGTCGTTCGGTCGATGAATGAGAAAATATACATCAACATCAGCACGCAGACGCTGTACCAAGCGGCGACCGAAGACGGGTAGGACGCCTCGCCGCTCGCGGGCGCTGCGGTAGCGCTGGACTGCGTTGCCATGTAACCCCCGAGCGTTGTGATTCGCGTTATTTTAAAAGCTTGCCGCGTATTCCAACCACGCGCCGCACCCCATCGCGAGCATACGCCGGAAGCGTCAGAATTTCCCGATTGTATTGATGAAGAACCCATGGCTACGGTAGCTTAAGTCCGTCAAGTTGTCGGAATAATCGGTGAAATTGTAGCCCGCGCCGATTTTCAGATGATCGCCCAAATGCCGATAGACGCCGAGCAGGGCGCCGCAGCGGCTGTCGTCGGTTTGCAGAATGGCCAGCCGGCGCAGTTCAATCATTCCGTCCCACTGGCGAGGAAACAGAAAATCGCCGCGCACCACCCACAACTGCGCTTGGCTGGGGAACCAATCGCCCGGCGTCTCGGTGGGCTTGAGATCGCCCGTGCGTATCGCATACTTGACGCCGATCGACATCCAGCGGATCCACTGGTACGTGCTGTCGATATCGAACACCTGGCTGCGCTGCGCATAGTCGACCGTGTTTCCGGGGGAGCCGATCTGCGCACCCGACGGCTGATCATCGAGTATCGTGAACTTGAACAACGTGTCCCATAGATCATTGCGCACGGGCCGCCATGCCGCACCCACCACCACCTCGTGATAGGCGGCGTTCAACGTCGTGTTTTCTTGACCATCGGTCTGCGACCAATTGAATTTGGCGAATAGGCGCCAATCCGGATCGATCTGATAGCTCAAGCTGTTACGCGTTAATTCGGTGCGCGAGGCGCCGTTGAGCGAAGAGTCGTCGTTGCGCCACTCGAGCGCTCCGCTGTACTTGATCTTCCCCTGCGTATAAGTGACCGTCGCTGTGGTCGCGGTGAGATCGATGTCGCCGGCCAGAGGATCGGAGATTGTGCCGTGTTCGAATTTAAAACCGTAGGTCCACTGCTTGCTCGGTGAAAAATCTACGCCGTAAGCATGCGTGAGACTGTCGGCGCCGGCGCCGGTCTGCACGCGTTCTTCACCGAACACACTGGTGGAATCGTCGTAGCGATAGCGAGTTCCGGTGGTCAAGGTCCCCTCACGGCCGATGTTCACCGCATCGGGCTGGTCGGCGGCCAATGTGTAGTTCACATACACATTGCTGCGGTCATCGATGTGGTAGTCGGTCGAGATCTTGCCGCCGCCACCTAAGCTGCCATCCGAGATTTCGCCGCCGACTTGCACCGCATCGGAGACCGGATAACTCCCGCCCACCCCCGCCCGGTCGTTTTCCGGACGCGTTTCCGTATGCTGCAGCGTGTCCTGCACGAACCCGTAGACATCCCACCCGGGATGCAATGCGGGGGGCGGCGCCGGGACCGGAGGACCCACGAACGACGCGTCAGGCAGAGCTGTATGCACTGGGCTTGGCCGGTAGCCGACGGTCACTGCCAGGTCGGTGCGATCGCCATTCTGCGACAGCGTCGGGCTTTCGTTGGGCACGATGTTTTCTCGATCATCGATGCGCGCGCCCACCGCCACGCGCCAGTTTTCGTCGAGCTTGTGCTCGACGCCGAGTTCGCCCACGCGCAATGTCTGCGCCCCAGAGTCGCTGCCGTCGAATTTTGCCGCGATCTGGGTCGCATCACCCACCGGCAGGCGCACCGAGCCTCCTTCCTGAGTCACGCCGCTGCCCGGGGTGAGCTGACCGGGACCCGAGAAATTAGCGTCGCGCTGTTGATAGTAGACGCTGGCCTTGCCCTTCAAATCATCGGTCACTTCCGCCAGATCCACGGCTGCCTCCACGCGCTGCGCATTCGCCGGAGCGCCGCTGGTGGACACCGGGTTGAACGACAGCCCCCCCGTAATCGAGGTCAAGGTTGGGCTGCCCGCGCCATCCGAGTGCGCATACTCTGACTTGATGTAAGTGCCGGGCGCATAGCGCCACATGGCGTTGACGCCCTTCAGATCCTGTTCCGCGCCGGCATCTCCCTGATGATAGCTGGAGATTCCGAGTTGCCAATGATCGCCGAACCATTGGCTGGCGTGGCCGCCCATGCTGAGCGAACCAATATTGGAAAAGTCCGGGACGTACTCGTAGGTCGCGATCAAGTATTGTGGATCACCGTCCAGCTGTCCGCTGTGCACGATCGTCGCCACATTGGCCGTGGCACTGAGCGGATTGTGCAGCAGGATCCGGCCCTGCATGTAGTTGATGTCGTAATCCTGCGCCGGTATCAACTGCGTCACCGAGAGCACCAGGCCGGAATCCTTGTCGCGAACCTCGATGCTCAACTGCTCGGATCCGACCGAAATGTCCTGATTCTGTAGGTAGTAAAGCGAACCGCCCGTGCCGCGGAATTCTTGCCGGGAATCCAGCGTACCCGGATCCGCCCAGAATGCATCGACGCTGCTCTTCTTTTCCCCCAGCGAGGTGGTTTCGGGAGATCGATAGCGCACACTCAAGCCATAGAGGGTACGTGAATACTGAATGAAATCCGTGCCCGTAAGCTGCGTCTGAAAATTGCCCCACAGCACTGAGCTGTCGCCCTTCTCGAGACGCACATAGAATTTTCCGGATGTGGGTGCATCTTGGAGAGTCGTGCTGTCGTCGCCGTAGGTGGGATAGTAACGGTCTGGATCGATGCGCCGCAGCAGATCCTCGGAATCCTTGCGGGAAAAATTACTGAAAAGATCCTGCACGGGTTGATTTTGCGTATCGGCAGCCGCTGTGAGCAGCCACTGTCCCTTCACCAGGCCCTTGTAGTAGAACGCCAGTTCACCATTGGTGTAATTGTGCGAGGAAAGATTCGAATCCCCGGTCACCAAATCGATGGGACCACTGACACTGCGGCTGCCGGCGGTGAAATCGGCGATGCCGACAAAGAACGAATCGTCGGTGGCCACCGTCAGGTTGCGAGTAAAGTCCAGACCCTCGCCACCATCGTTGAGAATCTTGACGTTGACCTGCTGCGGACCCGCGGGCACGATTTGCCGCGAGACGAAGCGATTGTCGTCGTCCAGCGGAATCGGCATACCTTGCACGATGACATGGTTGCCGGATGGCACATTGCTGCCGTTCACGGTAATCGAGCCGCCGCGCATCGCAATGTTGTGTATCACGAGCGTATTTTCGCCGTACGCCGCGCGCAGCGCCTCGAACTCGAGTTCAGCGGCGTTTAGCGGCGCCACCGGCGAGGAAGCGATCAAATCCAGGCGCCGAGGCCGGGTTTCATCGAAGCTTCCGTCCTTGGCATAGACGCGCAGCACGTAGGACACATAGTGAGGTTGGTCCAGGATCGTCGTCAGCCGCAGCAGTGATCCGCTGAGTGCGGGCGGTACCCAGTTCACCGCGCCGCCTGCGCTCACCGGAATGACGGCCAGCGGTTTTTGCTGCACGGTGGTGCTCGCGGCGAACACCCGCAATTCCGCGCGCGCGATGAAGCGCGGGTAATTCGTGTATGTGGTGAAGCGCACGGGCTTACCCACCACCGCGTTTTGCGGAATGGCGATGACATTCAGAGACGGCGCCGCCTGCAGCGGGTCGTAGCGCACCTGCACATCGGCGCGTGCCAAGGCAACATCGACGCAGCGCTGCCGGTCCGCCTCGTTGGCGCCTTCGCGCCGATCCAGAGGAACACCGTCCACGGTGATACGCACCGGCGCCAATTGATTTGAGTTGTCGCCGATGCAGCCAGAGGCGGATTCGAGGATGGGCGGCGGCGGCGCGACCGCGGCGGCGCTCACAGCCGCCTGTTCGACCCAGACCGACACTTCGGCGCGCCGGTTGCGTGCGCGTCCGGCATCCGTGCCGTTGTCCGCCACCGGCCGGCTGGCGCCAAAGCCTTCGATGGCAAAACTTCCTTCGGGCAAGCCCAGTGCAATTTGCAAGTATCGCACGACACTTGCGGCTCGGGCCTCGGACAAGCGTTGATTGGTGACGAAGCGCCGCTTGGCTTCACGCACCAGACGCTGCGAATCGGTATGCGCAGTCACCAGAATCAAGCGCGGCCTCTCGGAGCGCAACGAATTCACCAGGGCATCCAGCTTTGAAGTGGCCAACTCGGTGAGCTGATCGCTGCCGGAGGCGAAGAAAGCCTGCTTGTCGGTGTCGAACAGCTGCAAGACCTTTGCGGGCGGCGTGACCGGCACGGCGGCTCGCGCGGCAAGCAATCGGGTGATGAGGGCATCCGAGGACGGTTGGTTCGGCGTCGAACGCTCGGTATTGGGCGGCGCATGATCAGCGGGCAGCTGGGTGCAGGCGAGCGTCCCGGGCACCAGCCGCTGGCACTGCGCGGCGCCGATCGATTGTGTGCTACCGGTCGATTGCGCCGCGCTGAACGAGGCCCACTGCAGCAGGTATAAGGCGCACCCGATGGCCCAGAGGGCGCGGCAAAGGCGTCCTGGCGGCAATCGCGGCGTGCAGCGGCTCACGGCGCAGGTCCATCCGGCTTTGCGCCGCGCACGATGTCTTCTTCTGTTTGCAGCGGGTAACGGTAATCGTGCGTCTTCCACTGCGCGGCAACCGCAGCCTGCAGCGCCCGCATGCGCAGCCTTACGGTCGCGTCGGTTTCGTCAACCGCCTCGTACGCCAGACGAATGACATACGCTTGAGTGCGCATGGTGCCGATCAGCTGATCGATACGTTCAACCACGGTCGGCTTCAGCTCATTGCCGACAAACGCCGCGTCATTCACCTCGATGCGCACGACATGATGGATGGTCGCGCCGAAGTTCAGCTTGGACACCTTGCCGGCCGTCAACCGTACCGTCTCGGGATTGTCGGTGGTCAACCGATAGCCCGATGGCAGCGTGCGCTCATCGACCTTGACGATGAAGTTCGACCCCGATTGCGCATCGGGAATCACGGGACAGACGATGTGATAGCGGCCTTCGGCATCGGTGGTGACGATGAGGCCCTGCGCGGTAACCAGCCGAACGCCGGCGATGCCCTTCTCTCCCGGGTCTTCGTAGCCATTCATGTTGGCATCGTCAAAAACCTTGCCGATGAGATCCGGGCAGTCGAAGGTGGGGTCGGCAACGATGCGCACCGCGGCGGTCGCCACATTGGAGATGAGCGTGTTGGTCAACCCATTGGAGGCCGTGGCCTGATTAACGTACTCGCCGCTGCCAACGCCCGCTCCGGCGGTCAACACCAGCGTGAATGTCTTGCGTTCCCCGGGCGCGAAACCCAAATGAGTCCAACTGAGCAATCGACCGTTGACCGTCGGATCGAGTCTTTTGCCGTTGACCGTGCCGCTGCCGGCGCGATAGCGAAATCCCGCGGGCATCAGATCCGTCACGGTGGCGTTGACGATCGGCGTCGTCTGCGGATTGGTGGCAAAAATCGTGTAGGGCACGGACTGGCCGGCGGATATATCCACCGAGGGAGTGGTTTTGACGAGCACCAGCGAACCCAACGCGCCGCGCGGAATTTGTCCGAAATTGACGATGGCCACGGTGGGCCCGCCGAGCGTTACCTGCACCGGCGTCGGCGTGTCGGAAATGTTTCCCGGCAGCGGCACCGCCGCGACGCTGTAGGAGCCCGGCATCTGATTCGTGAATGTGTAGGTGCCGGTCGCGCTGGTGGTCGTGGTGGCGATCAGCTTCGTGCCGATGAACAGCTGCACCGTCGCGCCGGCGATGGGCGTATCGCCGCTATCGAACACGGCATCTTGGTTGTTATCGAGATACACCGTGCCCATGAGCAGCGCAGGTGCGCCCGACACGATTGCCGTTGCGATGTTGTTGTTCGGATTCGGATCGAGCGTGGTAGCGCTGGCGCCGACACTGATGGTTGACTTGCCCGATGGGGGTTGCGTATAGCTCACGCCGATGGGGCCCAAGCTCGCTCCCGATGCCAGTGTGGTGGGTAGGCCGGTGAAGGTAACGACGCCAGTACTCGCCGTGTATAGATAAGTCGCGCCGGCAGGCAGCCCGGTCAGGGTCGGTGCCACAGAAAGATTGGCCGGCAGCGTCAGAGTGAAGGCGATGCCATTCGCCGTGCTCGGGCCGTTATTCACCACTTGAATCGTGCCGGTTACGGTTTGGCCGGCATCGACGCTCGCGGGAAAATTAGCCTTCGCGGCAAGATCCGCGGCCGCCACTCCGCCGATGGTGGCTGAAGCTGTATTGTTGCTGGGGTTGGAATCCGTCGAGCTGGTCGTGACGGTCGCGCTGACCACGGATGTGCCCGAAGGGGGTTGCGCGAAGCTTACGCCGATGGGGCCTAGCGCCGTGGCCGGCGCCAGCATCGGGGGCATTCCCGTGAGGGTGATCAGACCGCTCGCGGCGTTATAAGTGTAAGTCGCCCCCGGCGGCAGGCCGCTCAACACCGGCGCCGCACCGAGATTCGCAGGTACGCTGATCGAGAACGTGGTGCCGTTCGCAGGGCCGAGACCCAAATTCGAGAACAGCACGGTTCCGGACACGGGCTGCCCGGCATTGACCGTTGCCGGAAAGGTTAGCGCGACCGCCGCGTCGGCCGCTGGAGTCACCGTAGTCGCCGCCGTCGAAGTGGCAACGGGATTCGTGTTGATGACCGTGGGAGGCGTGCTGATCAAGGCCGTGTTGGCGATATTGCCGCTGCCATTGCCCGCCGTGCCCAGGAGCGCCAGGGTGACGCTGCCGCCGTTCGGCAGCGCCGGGATGGCAATTCCGGCGCCTTGTAGATTCGCCACGCTCAACATCGCGGCGCTCGGACATTGCGCGCCGCCCGCCGCGTTGCTGCAGGTCACGGCGGTCGCGGTGAAATTCGCCACCGCGGGATCTTTGACCAGCGTGCCGCTCGCATCCGCGGGACCGGCATTTGCCACGACAAGGTTGTAGCTGAGTGTGCCGCCGGCGCCGATGCTGGCCGGACCGGATTTGGCGATGCTGAGATTGGCCCGATTGGCCGTGTTGGTGAATACGCACAGAATTGAATCGCCGTATTGCAGCGCCGGGAACGTGTAGGTGCTGCCTTGATGATTGACGGGCAGGACCGTTGACGAGGTGCCTGTCGAGGCATTGGTACAAGTCAGTGACACTGCATAGCTCGCCAGAGTACTGACGCTGCCCGGGGCCATGGCCTCGCTCACGACCAGGGGATAACCGGATGCGATGGTGGGAAACAAAGCGGGCGGATAAGGACCCGCGCCATTGCCCGTAGTCGTGCCGGTGGCCGAAACCGTGCCGCCGACTGATTTGACGCTGTAGGTGAATTGATCGGCGGCGTTCGCGCGGCTGCCGTTCATCTGTACGGTCGCCGACAGCGAGGCATAGCGAATGGCGAACATCGCGCCCTGCAATCCGCCGCCCACCAGCGTCGCGGTCACTTGGGTGGGGTTGTTGAAGGAGGCGAAGGCGAAACTGCCGACCGTACCGGCAACCCCGCTTTCGGTGACGGTGTTGGTCCCGACACCCGCCAAGGCGGGATAGGCGGTGCCGTAAGGGATTTGCGCGACCAGCGCCCACGCCTGACCGTTGGTCGTAAAACTCAACGACTCGGACTGGTTGGTGGATTCCCCGTCGGCCGCGATGATGGCGTAGGAGGCGCTGGTGCCGCTGCCGGCGGGAGGCGTTACCACGATATTCTTGAGTGCGACCTGCACCGTCGAGCCGTTCTTCGACTCGTACAGCACCGGAAGGCCGGGCACGCCGATGAATGCGCTGTGGCCGATAGCCGCTCCGCTCCAGGACGGCACCGCCACCGCTGCCAGCGCCGGGCTCGCTTGATTGGTGCTGACCGTGACGGTGAAGCTCAGCGAGGAGCCGTCGGGCAAGGCAAAATTAAAGGGTTGGCCTGCCCCCTGCGCCAGCGCATCGGAGTAGCCGGAAAAATCCAGCCAGCAGTAATCTTGGAAGTCGCTGGGCGCGGTGCCGCCGGTGGTTGCCGGCGCACAGGAGTTGGCGCGAGCCGGGCCGGCATACCCGGCCGCGAGGATCAGCAATCCATAGGCAAGCGCAGCAAAGCCGGCCACGCGGCCGCGATTTCGGCCTTGGTACCGACGCATCCCAGACGTCAACATAATCTGGAGATTTACATATTGTGGGAGGCGGACTTTGTGAGGCCGTCCGCAGAAGGCCCCTTTGGGGGCCGGCCCGATTGGGCAAAACCCCTAAACCGAGACCTATACCCCGTTCGGCGCGAGGCTACACGGCTGCGGGCTCTCGCTGCGCATCGGCCATGGCAACGCCGCGTCGCTCCGGGCCGCGCACCACCATCAAGGTAATCACCACGGCCACGGTGCCGATCACGCAGGCCATGGCCAGGCCGTAGTTGTTGCCATGCGACTCAGCAATCATGACCTGCAGCGGCAAATTGACCGAGGCGATGAAATTGCCAAGCTGGTACACAAAACCGGGGAATGTGGCGCGAATCTCCGGGGGCGATAGCTCATTCAAGTGCACGGGGATGATGCCCCAGGCACCTTGCACGGATACCTGCATCAAAAAGGCGCCGACGCCGAGCACCAGGGGCGAGGAGCCAAACGCCCAAAATGGGATAACCGGCAGCGCCAACAATGCCGCGATCATGATGGCGCGGCGCCTGCCGATACGCTGCGACAACCAGCCGAATCCAATGCCGCCCAAGATCGCGCCAATGTTGGCAATGGCCGTCATGAGGGACAAGGTATGCGTGTCGAAACCATGCTGAATCTTGAGGAAGAGATTCGGATACGCATCCTGCGAGCCATGGCTGAAAAAATTGAACGCGGTCATCAGGACGATTGCGTACAGGGCGAGTTTCCAGTTTCGTCCCAAAACCTCGAGCAGACTATGCTGTTCCTTCTTGATACGCTGTTCTATCCACGCCGGAGACTCATCGATGCCGCGGCGTATGAAAAACACCAGGATCGCCGGAACGGCGCCCAGCATGAACATGTAGCGCCATCCTAATTTATCGTACAAGAAGTACACCGCGATCGAGGCGACGAAGTACCCGCTGGGATAACCCACCTGCAACAGGCCCGAAACCACGCCGCGCGCCCGCGCCGGGATTGTCTCGAAGGTCAGGGCGGATCCGATGCCCCATTCTCCGCCCATGGCGATGCCGAAGAGAAATCGTAAAATCAAGAAAGTCGTGATCGACGGCGCAAAACCGGATAGCACTTCGAGCGCAGAGAAAGCCAGTATGTTCCACATCAGTGCGGGCTTGCGGCCGAATCGGTCGGCGAGGCGCCCGAACAGAAATGCGCCGATGAAGCGCGCCGCCAAGGTCAGCGTAACAGCGGTCGTGGAGGTGCCGACGCTGACGTGGAACTCCGTCGCGATGCTCTTGAACATGAACACCATGAGAAAGAAATCGAAGGCATCCAGGGTCCAGCCCAAATAGGCCGCGAGCACGACATTCTTTTGACTCTTGGTCCACTTCATCGTCTTTCCCCCTTCAATCGCTGCGCGCCCGCTGGATCCTAGCGGCCGCCGCTGCAATTGTCGACAGCGTCAATTTGCTTCCATTCTGCGAGGGTTCAGTCGACACTAGCGCCGCTGGATGGTGGGAGAAAAACATGTCGAATCGACCGCTTCATGAATATCCGATGCGGGCGCTCGAGCGCCCGGAACCCCGCGTCGAGGTGCGTCGCACCGGCAGCGGCACAGTGTACTTAAGCTGCGGTCTGAAGTTCGAACCCGGCTTGCCGACGCTGATCGATCATCTGGCCCGCGCGGCGCAATTGCGACCCAATACGACATTCCTGGCGGAGCGCGACAAGTCCCGGCAGTGGCGACGCTTGACTTACGCGGCGGCGGCGCGTGACACGGCAGCCGTGGCGACGTGGCTGATACGCGAAGGATTCGGGCCTGACAGCGCGCCGCTCATGATCCTCTCGGAGAACAGCATCGAGCACGCGCTGCTGACCTTGGGCGCCATGCGCGCCGGGGTTGCGGTGGTTCCCGTGTCGCCCACCTATTCTTTCGGCGGCGACTTCGCGCGGCTGGGCTATGCCTTGGAACTGATCCAGCCGGCGTTGGTGTATGCCGGCGATGCGCAGCGCTACGCGGCGGCGCTTGAATATGCCAAAGCCCCCGGCCGGCGAATCATTTCCGGCGCCGAATTCTCCGTGCTGCTAAGCGAGGTCGATGATGCGGCGGTTGCGGCACGGCGGCGGCTGATCAAGGACGACACCATCGCGAAGATTCTCCTCACTTCGGGATCCACGGGGCGGCCCAAAGGCGTCATCAACACCCATGGCAATATTGCCGGTTCGGTGCAGATGCTTCGCCAAATTGGCGAGCCCTTCAAACCCGAGCGCACACATACCGTCATCGACTGGCTTCCTTGGCATCATACTTTCGGCGGCAATGCGCAGTTCAACGGCATCATCGCTCACGCGGGTACGCTCTACATCGACAGCGGGCGGCCCTTACCGGGCCTGTTCGACGCGACCATCGAAAACCTGCGGGAGATATCTCCCACCAGTTTTTCCTGCGTGCCGGCGGCATTTGGCATGCTGGCGAGTGCGCTCGAGCGCGACTCGGACCTTCGGCACAAGTTCTTCAAGAACATGCGCGGCCTCGCCTATGGCGGCGCCCTGCTGCCGCAACCCACGTGGGAACGCATGCAACGATTGGCCGTTCAGGAGATTGGCGAGCGGATCCCCTTCGGTACGGGCTGGGGAATGACGGAGACGACGGCGACCGGTGTCGCGGTTTACTGGAATACGGACCGAACCGGTCTGCTCGGTCTGCCGCAACCGGGTGTCACCCTGAAGCTCGTTCCCACCGGCGATCGCCTGGAACTGCGCATCAAAGGCCCGCATATCATGAGCGGCTACTACAAAGCGCCCGCCCTGAATGCAGAGGCGTTCGATGAGGAAGGCTATTTCAAAACCGGC
This sequence comes from uncultured Gammaproteobacteria bacterium, assembly GCA_963756845.1. Lineage (GTDB taxonomy): Bacteria > Pseudomonadota > Gammaproteobacteria > Steroidobacterales > Steroidobacteraceae > Bog-1198. The sequence goes on from CAVWPD010000001.1 coordinate 526,278, forward strand.
GACGCGGTGCGCTGGGTAGACCCTGAGCGTCCCATCGAGGGACTCGAGTTCGCGGGACGTATCGCCGAGGACTTCAAGCTGCTCTCGGGTACTTGGGTGCAGGCCAGTATTGTTCGCCGCGATCTGGTCGAGGCATTGCAGCCCTACGTGACCGATGCCGTGATCTGTGCACCCGATCATCCCTGGCTGGGCGCCCTGGTCTGGCTGGCCGTGCCCCACGATGACAGAGTGCGCGTTGCGTTGGGCGAAAGACTCGCCGCCTTCAATCAGGCTCGCCAGGGCAGTGCGGATACCATTGCGCGACTGATGATCTTGGCTGAACCGCCATCGGCGGAAGCCGGTGAAATTACCGACAAGCGCTCCATCAATCAGCGTCTGGCGATACAGCGCCGCGCCGCCGAGGTCGCGCTTCTCTATGCCGAACCCGTGGATTCGCGCGTCATTCTCCCCACGGGTACCTCACGCTAGGCCTACTTGGGTGCTGCGTCCAGCACCGGCAGAATCATGGCCGAAGGATGGCGCTTGTCGAAGTAGATGGTATTGGTTGCGACCCGCGGCGGCGTCGCGGTCGGCGCGCCAAAGGGCTCTCCGGTATTCGGGTTGACCTGAAACTTGGTCGCGTTCGACGAAGTCACCGTGACCTGTATCTTATGCCCCTTCTCGAAGGTAAACGCCGTGTTCCACAGATCGATGTGCAGCTGCTCCGGTTTGCCCGGCGTCATCAGCATCACCTCGTCGGGATCGCGGCCGCGCCGGTAGCGCGTGCGAATCGGATTGTCGAGGATGATTTGCTCGTAGCCGTCCGGGTACACATCGACCAGCTTAACCATAAAATCGGTATCCAGGCCGTCGGTGGCCGCCCACAGTGTCATATCGACGTGACCGGCAATCGCGACGTTTGTGTCCAGAACTTTTGTTTCGAAGCGCAGGTAATCCTGGCGCTGACCGATGGGACGCTGATCAAGAGGTCCTGCGGTTTGCAAAAGATTCGACCCGCCGTATGTCTTGACGGGATTGGCAGGATCGAATTTGTAGCTCAGTTTGGCATCGGCGGCCGTCGGCGCCTGCCGCGATAACTGCATATCGCCGGTCAGATAGTAAGCGGTGGGATGATTGGGCGGCGGCCAGTTGGCTGAGGTGAACACGCGGCTCGCATCCGAGGGGTGCCCCTTGCGTCCGGAAGCCATCATGAACAGCGTCACCGGCGGCTCCTTCATGATGCCGTTGTCGACACCTTTCAGCCAGTATTCCCACCAGCGCATCTCCTCGCTGGGCGGAGTAACCGCACCCGGCTGATTGTATTCAATATCGCTTTTGTCGCCGCCAAGACCGCCGTGGCCCGCGGGCCCCATGTAAAGCTTTTGATTGCCGCGGGCACCCTGGGAACCGAAGTTCTGCAGCCATCGGAAATTCTCCACGTTGCCATCGTTGAATATGTCGTACCAGCCGCCTTGGTTGTACATCGGTATACGGATGAACTTGCGCTGCGTGGTCATCGCATGCTCGTTCCAGAATGCGGAATTAGTGGCGCTGCCGCTGACCTGATCCAGCTGCGCCTGCGATTCGCCTTGGCCCTTCAGCCAGCCGAGCGTGTCCTCATCCTTCAGTACGCCGCCGGGATAGGCGTTGAGCAGCTGGTCATAGGGAGCGACGATCACATAGGCGGCCACCAGATGCGGCGGCGCGCCCATGGCCGCAAGATTACTGGTGATGCCCAGCGCCGAGGCGCCGACCATGCCAATTCGGCCGTTGGACCAGGGCTGTTTCGCCGCCCATTCCACAGTGTCGTAGCCATCCTCCATGTCCGGGACAAAGGCTTCATAGAAGCCCTCAGAACGACCCTTGCCGCGAACATCCTGCATGACGAATGCGTAACCGGCATCGACATATTTCTTCGCCGAGTATCCGGCCAATTCGCCCAGCGCATCTTTCAAATAAGGGGTTCGCGACAACACCACCGGAAAGGGTCCAGGGCCCGCGGGCAGGAACAGGTTGGCCGCAAGTTTCACGCCGTCGCGCGTTGTCATGGTCACTTCTGACCACTTGGGCAGCGCTGCGATCTGTTCAGGTGTCAACTGCGGTAAAAACCGTGCGCGAGGCACGGGTGGCTTGGCGGGCGTCGCGGCGGGCGTCGCGGGGGCTCCGGCGGCAGCGGCGGGTTGCGCTCGCGCCCCCAGGCTCGAAAATGCCAGGGGCGCCAGAGCGGCTGCCGTGATGAGCAGTGTGCGGAAGGACCGTGTCATATTTTTCTCCCAAGCGCCGGCCAACGTCGTGGCCTTACGCAGCGGTCGTTAGTGTGCGACGCTGACTGCGCTGCAGTCAAACGACATCGGTGCATTCAGCCGTGAGAGAATGGCGTGTAGCCGTGCGTCACGGCGCCCGCACGGCGGTCAGATTCCGAGGATGCATGGCGAATAGAAAAGTCTGCGTGGTCACCGGCTCCTCGTCGGGTATTGGGGCCGCCACCGCGATCATGTTTTCTCAACGCGGCTGGGATGTGTGCGTGAACTATTCGCGCAACGCGGATCCCGCGGAGCGAGTCGCATCGAGCTGCCGGGAATTCGGCGCGAACGCGCTCATCGAACGCGCGGACGTCGCCGAGAATGCTGACTGCGTACACCTAGCCGCCAGGGTCAAGGATCACTTCGGGCGCTGCGATGCGCTGGTGAATAATGCGGGGACGACAAAATTCATCGATATGAAGAACCTGGATGGCCTTGACGCGGCCGACTTTCTTAAGATTTACGCAGTCAACGTCATCGGTGCGTTTCAGATGACGCGCGCGTGCGCGCCGCTGCTGCGGGACAGTCCCGGGGCCGGCGTGGTCAACGTTTCCTCGATCGCCTCGCTGCTGGGCGCGGGCTCGAGTATCGCCTACGCCGCGTCGAAGGGCGCCCTGAACACATTGACATTGAGCCTGGCCCGGGTGCTTGGTCCGCAGGTGCGGGTTAACGCGGTTGCGCCGGGGATTGTCGATACGCCTTGGCTCAAAAATGGCCTGGGGGCGGAGCGCTTTGAGAAAATGCGCCGCAGCTACGAGTCTGCATCGGCCCTCGGCGGATTGGTGAGCCCCGCGGACGTGGCGGAAACCATCTATTACTTGGCGGCGGTTGCGTCGCAGACCACGGGCGAAGTGCATGTGGTCGACGGCGGCCGGCGGCTCGGACGCTTATAGTGAAGGCAATCATCAGGGTTTTTATATTTGGAGAGGATCATGCAAGGTAGATTCGAAAAGCGCGGCGATATTGGCATCATCTGGATCAACAATCCCCCGGTCAACGCGATCAGCGTAGGCGTGCGCGTCGCGCTGATCGATGGCGTTGCGAAGCTTGCGCAGGATCCGGAAATCAAGATTGGCGTTCTCGCCTGCGAGGGCCGCACATTCATGGCGGGTGCCGATATCACGGAATTCGGCAAACCACCCTTGTCGCCGGGCCTGCACGAGGCGATCGCTGCGGTGGAGAATTCCTCCAAACCCATCGTTGCCGCGATTCATGGCACCGCTCTGGGGGGAGGCTTGGAAGTGGCCCTCGCCTGTCATTATCGGGTCGCCATCGCCAGCGCCAAGGTGGGCTTGCCGGAAGTCAAGCTGGGCATTCTCCCCGGCGCGGGCGGCACGCAGCGCTTGCCGCGTTTGATTGGTGTCGAAGCCGCCCTCGGCATCATTGTCTCCGGCGATCCGATTCCAGCCGCGTCGGCCGCCAAAGCCGGGGTGATCGATAAAATCATCGAGGGCGATTTGCTTACGGGCGCCCTCGCCTACGCGCATGAGCTGGCCGCACAAAAGGCGCCGCCGCGCAAAATACGCGATATCAGCATCGATGCCGGCAAGCTTCCTACCGGATACTTCGAGGAAGCCCACAAACGCATTGCCAAGGAAAAGAAAAATCTGTTTGCACCGCAGCGCATCGTCGATGCGCTGGAAGCCGCGGCCACGCTGCCGTTCGACAAGGGCATGCTGCGCGAGCGCGAATTGTTCATGCAGTGTCAACACAACAGTCAGGCGAAGGCGCTGCAGCACGTATTTTTCGCCGAACGTCGGGCGGCCAACGTGCCGAACCTCGATAAGAACGTCACGAAGCGCGACATCAAGCGCGTCGCGATCATCGGCGCCGGCACCATGGGCGGCGGTATTGCCATGAATTTCCTGAATGTCGGCATTCCGGTCGTGCTGCTGGAAATGACGCAAGAAGCGCTCGATCGCGGGGTCGGCGTAATCCGCAAGAATTACGAGAACACCGCCGCCAAGGGCAAACTGACGATGCAGCAAGTCGAGCAGCGCATGGCGCTGCTGAAGCCCACCTTGTCCTACGCCGATCTTGGGGAAGCCGACCTCATCATCGAAGCGGTTTTCGAAACCATGGCCATCAAGAAGGAGGTGTTCGGCAAGCTGGACAAGGCGGCGAAGGCCGGCGCGATACTGGCTTCGAATACCTCCTATCTGTCCATTGACGAGATCGCCGCCTCGACCCAGCGGCCGAGCGATGTGGTGGGCATGCATTTCTTTTCGCCCGCCAATGTGATGCGTTTGCTGGAAATCGTGCGCGGCGCGAAGACGGCGCAGGACGTATTGGTGACCGTGGTCGACATTGCGAAACGCATCAATAAAGTCGGTGTGGTGTGCGGGAATCGCGACGGCTTCATCGGCAATCGAATGCTGGGCGGCTATGCCTATCAAGCCTCACTGATGGTGCTCGAAGGCGCGATGCCGGAACAAGTCGATGCCGCGCTACGCAACTTCGGCATGCCCATGGGTGTGCTGCAGATGAGCGATTTGGCGGGACTCGATATCGGATACAAGTCGCGCAAGGACCGCGACCCGTCGAGCTTTGATGGGCGGGTAACGCGTTCGGCCGACTTACTGGTCGAAATGGGGCGCCTGGGACAAAAGACTCAGGCGGGATACTACGATTATGCGCCCGGCGATCGCACGCCGCGGCCATCGCCGGTGGTTGCGGAAATTATCGCTAAAGTATCCAAGGACTACGGCATTGCGCGGCGCCAATTTACCGACGAGGAAATCGTCGAGCGTTGTTTCTTATCGCTGATGAACGTGGGCTGCGAGGTGCTGCGTGAAGGCGTGGCCTACCGCTCCAGCGACATCGATGTGGTTTACCTGTACGGCTACGGCTTTCCGGCCTATCGCGGCGGCCCCATGTTTTGGGCGGAAAACGAGGTGGGGTTGCCGACCGCACTGGAGAAGCTCAAAAAATACAGTGCAGAGACGGGCGGCAAGTGGCTCACGGTATCGCCGCTGCTCGAGCAATTGGTCGCGCAGGGCAAGGGCTTCGCAAGCATCGGCCAATGATGCCTGGATGGCGCCGCAGTGAGCACCCCGTTAAGGCGTTGCGGTCAGGCCCCGGTATTTCATCATGGCGTCGATGCTGGGCGCTTGGCCGCGCCATGCGATGTACATGGCCGCCAGATCCTGGGTATTGCCCCGCGATAAGATCATGCGCCGAAATCGATCGCCGTTGGCGCGGCTCAAGCCGCCGTGATCGTCGAACCATTGAAACGCATCATCGTCGAGCATTTGCGTCCACAGGTAGGCGTAGTAGCCGGCCGAATAGCCGCTGCCCCAGATGTGGCTGAAATAACTGGAGCGGTACCTCGGAGGCACGGCACTGATGTTCAGATGGGTTTTCGCGAGCGCCTGCGTTTCGAATTCATCCGGATTCTGCAGCGGTGCGCTCGCCGGCAGCGCATGCCATTGCATGTCGAGTTCCGCGGCCGCCAGCAGTTCAGTCAAGTCGTAGCCCTCGGAGAAATTCTTCGCCCGCTTGATTTTCTCGACCAGCGCGGCGGGCATTGGTTCGCCGGTCCGGTAATGCTTGGCATAGTGATTGAGCACGGCAGGATAAAGCGCCCAGTGTTCGTTGAATTGGGACGGAAATTCGACGAAGTCGCGCGCTGTCGAGGTACCGGACAGACTCGGGTATTGACTGTCGGAAAACATGCCGTGCAGCGCATGGCCGAATTCGTGAAACATGGTCGTGACATCATCAAAGCTGATGAGCGCCGGTTCTCCGGGCGCGGGTTTTGAAAAATTGGCGACGTTGTACACGACCGGCCGCGTGCCCAGCAGCTTGGATTGGCCGACGAATTCGGACATCCAAGCGCCGCCATTCTTGTTGTCGCGCTTGAAATAATCGCAATAAAAGAGCGCCAGGCTCTTGCCGTCGGCGTCAAACACCTCGAAAACGCGGACATCGGGCTGGTAAACAGGAATGTCCTTGCGCTCCTTGAAGGTGACGCCATACAGCTGATTCGCCGCATAAAAAACACCATTGACGAGCACATTGCCGAGTTCGAAATAGGGTTTGATTTCCGCATCGTTGAGATCGTATTTCGCCTTGCGGACTTGTTCGGCGTAAAAACTCCAATCCCATGGCTGCAGCGCGAAACCACCGTGCTGCGCGTCGATCACGCTCTGGATGTCCGCCGCTTCCCTGGCCGCCTTCGCCGTCGCCACGGGAACAAGAGCATCCATGAATTTGAGCGCGGCTTCCGGCGTTTTAGCCATCTGATCGCCGAGCTTCCAGGCGGCGTGGCTCGGGAAGCCGAGCAGCTGCGCGCGCTGCGCACGCAGCTGCGCCAAACGCGCGATGGTATCGCGGGTGTCGTTGGCATCGCCGCGCTCGGCGCGGTTCCAGGAATTCTCAAAGATGCTCTGGCGTGTGGCCCGCATTTCCAATGCGGCGAGCACCGGCTGCTGCGTCGTGTTCTGCAAGGGGATGAGGTAGCCGGCGCTGCGACGGCCCTCCGCGGCCTGAGTCGCGGCGGCAAGCTGCGCATCGCCGAGTCCCGCAAGAGCGGCCTTGTCCGTGCTCAGATAGGCACCCGCCTTGGTGGCCTCGAGCAATTTCTTGGAGAACGCGTCCGACAAAGTGGATGCTTCCGCATTGAGCTTTTTCAGCTTCTCCTTGTCGGCATCCGACAGCTTCGCGCCGGCATGAACGAATTCATCGTAGACGATCTCAACCAAACGCAGCGACTCCGGGTCCAGCTTGAGCATGTCTCGCTGTTTGTAAACGGCGGCCACGCGATCAAAGAGCTTTTTATTCAGATGCACTGCGTCCTGGTGTGCAGCGAGCTTGGGCGCCAACGCGGTCTTGGTCTTTTGCAGATCGGTGTTGGTGTTCGCCGCGCTCACACCGCCGAACGCGGCCAACGAACGGCGCAAAAGACGTCCGGTTCGCTCCATCGCCACGAACGTATTCTCAAATGTGGGCGCCGCGGGGTTGTCCGCGATGCGCGCTATCTCCGCGAGCTCCTGCGCCATCCCCGCTTCGATCGCCGGTTGATAGTCGACATCCTTGATCTTATTGAACGGCGGCGCATTGAACGGCAGCGTGCTCGGCTGGTAGAACGGATTAGCGGGGCCGAAATCCGCGGCGCCGACACCCGAGCACGCACCAATGGCCAGCGCCACCGCGCCGGCCTCGATCAAGCGATTTTTCTGTTTCAAGTTCGTCCCGTATAGATCAGCACAGTCAGACGGGCGATTTTATACCAACTTGCCCGGCACGGGGCGGACCGCGTCTATGCGGCCTCGGTGTGGCGCGCGAGCGGCTGTGAACAACCGAGTTGCTGCTGTTTTCGATAGCGCGCGGGCGGCTGCATAAAACGCCGCTCGAAAGCGCGAATGAAGCTGGAGGTATGCTCGTAGCCCACGCTGTGGGTGATTTCCTTCACGCTAAGGTAGCTGCTGGACAGCAGGTGGGCCGCTCTCTGCAGGCGCTGTTCATTCAACCATCCTCCCATGCATAGGCCGGTTTTCTGTTTGAACAGCCGCTGCAGGTAAGAGGGGCTGAGATGACATTCGGCGGCCAAGTCGCGCACGGCAAAAGTTGCGCCGGATTCGACCATCTCCAAAATTCGCAGCATGCGCCTTTCCATTGCAATGTCTTTCAGGTTCATGGCGTTCTCCCAGTGGTCACACGCTACACCTCGATGCGTGCCGGGTGCAGATGTCGTCCGAGGGCGACAGCCAAGAATGCAGGCGCTGGCGGGCTTAGGTTATGGCTCGCGCGACGCGGTGGGGCGCGGCGTGCGGCCGAAAAGGAGGCCGGTCTCCACTTCGACCGGCTGGCCGTTCACCAGGTAAGGCCTGAACCGCCAGCGCAGCAAAGCATCGGAAATGCGGCTGACCTGCTCGGGAAAAGCGCTGAGAAAATGAATATGTTTGATCCTGCCCTGCGTATCGATGAGGATCCGGACGGGGACGGCGTTGAACCGAGACTCGGTGAAGATCGGGTCTTCCCTTTCGAGCACATTCTCGGCGCTCGCGAAATTCTTCAAGCAGACGGGGGCCGCGCCGGCGACCGGCAACCGCATTGTGTCCATCCGTTGAGCGAGTTCGTCCAGCTGTTTGACGCTGTGGGCGGTGAAGACGAACTGCACCGTGTGACAGCGAATTTCAGCGGCCAGCACTCGCCAACGCAGCCCCGCCGCGGGCGCCATGTAGTCGAGGCGCACGAAGGATTGACCAGCGATGCGCACCGGGACCGGCGCACGCTGCACCGTGTACTCGGCATTCAAATGAGCCTGGTAGTAATCGATGAGTTCACGCGCGGTTGTGGCTGCGGTCTGCGTAAAGAACATATCCTGCGCGGCGATCATGAGGTGACCGAGAGCCGCGCTCTGTCTCGTCTGCGAGGGCTCAATCTGCGCCAACACATAGTATCCGCCGTCGGAAGGCGGCGGCCCGGCATAACGTTCGGTCCAATCCGCGCCGAGAGCGTACGCGAAGTCGAAATAGTCGTTGCGGTACGCGCTGTCAGACAGCTTCCCACCTTCCGGCAGCGAGGTTAGCGCATCACTGGCGCTCGACCACGCTCCCCGCACCAGGATGACCTGCGCAGGCAGCTTGCCGATCGGGGCGGCCTGTTGCGCGGCTACTGCCCAAGAGACGCACGCCGCAACCAGCGCCGCCACGATCGAGACCGTGCGGTTCATCGGGGGCTACAACGAACGCAGGAAATTTAAAACCTCTTGCTGCTGGCGAGGGGACAGCGATGTAAAATTCTCCTCCACCTGCGTAGCTTCCGATCCGTTGCCGCTGTGATCCGTAATGGCGGTGAGCAAATTCGTCGTGCGCCCGTCATGCAGGAAATAGATCCGCTGCCCGAGTCCCCACAACGGCGCCGATCGGAATTGGTCGCCGCCTGCACCGCCCTGAGAGACATTGTCTGCGAGAGCCGCGCCCATGTGATGGATCTCGAAGTCGGAGAAGGCTCTGACCGTGGCGCCGCCCAGCGATGCAGTCACATTCGAAGACTGCGTGGATCGAATCGCCGGTGTGTGGCAGGTCGCGCAGCCTATGGATTTAAACAAAGCGAAGCCGTTCGAAATCGACTCAGACCCGCCGGGGGTGTTCATCGACGGCACCGGCGGCGCCAGCAGGCGCATGAATTCGGCAAACAGCACGATGTCCGAGGGCACCTGAGCGTTTTGAGCTCCTTGATCCCGACTGGAGGGCACGTTGAAATTTGTCGCGTCCTCCGGATAGCCGCGCCCGGAAAGATTCATGCAGCTAGCGGGGTAGCCTCCCGCCTGCTCCTCTTCCGGCAGCGGTCGCTCCTGAGGGAAGAGTTCATTGGTGATGCCCATCTCCACGTTGTAGGCCTCACCGGCGAACAGCAAGAGCGACTTGTTCTGCGCTTTCCAACCAAAGCGGGCAATCGTGCCATCGTTGCCGTTGCGATTGAAGGTACCGCTGATCCCGAGATTGTTGCCGGCTTGCGCCGCCTGGTTGGCCAACAGCGTCGAATCATCGATGTTCTCGATGAGGCCCGCGCCAAAGGTGGGCGTGGGAATGCGGAAAATGATGTTGTTGTTTTGCAGAGCCTGCGCGTAATTCGGCTGTTGCAGGCTGCAATTGCCGGCGTCGGCGCGGCCGGAAACTATAAAAATGGCTTCCACGCCGCCGTTCGGAACATTCGTGTTCGGCGCCCCGTTGGAGTTCGCGTAGAAGGGGAAGCGCGCGACCAGCGTCGGACCATGGGCCGTGATGAAAGGCGGCAGCGAATTGGTCGACCCCGAGGCGATCCCTCCGCTGATCATCTGGTATTCGGGATTATTTGCCGGACCGCTCCCTCCGACGGCCGGTTGCGCGTGGCATCCGGAGCAGCTGTTGAGATTGAATCGCGGCCCCAGGCCATTATTGATGCCGCCCGAAACAACTTCCTGTTCTTGAAAGCGGCCGAGACCGTTGTCGAAGAATTCCAAGATACCGGTTGGGCTGTTCGCGCCCACCGAGTTGAGCGGCATCGGGCTTGCCTGGCTGGCTCCCGGCTGGCCGTTAATCGGTCCGGCCCTCACACCGGGATCGGTTTGCGCGAGCGCGCCGTAGGAAGCGATGCAGGCTGCCGAACTGAGCAGAACGGCGGAGAACTTCAGTAACGCAGTCATGCCAATCTCCTACGCGAATCGTGCAGGGTATTAGCTGCCCGCCGTGCGGCACATTCAACAAGAAATGATTAGCATAATTGGCCTTTTATTAGCATTTCCTGCAATGGCCCGCCGAGCTATGCAAGCGAGGAAGGCGCGGACTTCGCAGCGCCGCTACATGTGCGCATCGGCGGGCACCGCGTCCTTCGGCGGCACTTTGGGTCGCTCGCGCATAGGCAATTCAGGAATCATCAAAGTGGCGCTCAATGCGATGATCACCACGATGATGCTGAGCAGAATGACATGCGTCACGGCGTCCGAGATCATGACGCGGACGGCCTGCGGAAGGTCCATCACACCCGCATGAAGCTGAGCGTTGACCGACAGACTGCGCAGCTTTGATAGATTCAGCGACGGCATGCCCATGGATACCGCCCAGGCCGCAAGTTTGCTGTTCAAGTCGTTCGTCAGCAGCGTACCGAAGATCGCCACTCCCACGGTCGACCCGATCTGACGGAAGAATTGATTGGCACTGGTCACCACACCGATACGATTCAACGGCACGGCATTTTGAATGGCCACTCCGTACAGGCTCTGCAGCGGGCCTAAGCCAATGCCGAGGAGGGCCATGCGCCAGCCCAGATCGAAGCGGGTGGTGTTATGAGTCATTTGGCTCATGAGAAAAGTGGCGATCAGCAGCACGGTCATTCCAAACAGCATGAAGGGTTTGTAGCGGCCGGTGCGCGTCACGAGCCGCCCGCTGATGGTCGCCGCCACAATCAAGCCCAACATCAGAGGCAATGTGGAAAGACCGCTGGTGGTTGCCTGGACACCTTGGCCCAACTGCATGAACAGAGGCAGGAATGCCACCACGCTCAGGAAGGACATCGATGAAAAAAATCCCGCAATGTTGGCCCAGGTGAACACCTTGTTGCTGAACAGCTCCATATGGATGATCGGATCTTTGAGCCGTTTTTCGACAAATACAAACAACGTCGTGCAGACCACGAACATGGCGAGCAAGCCGAGAACGACCGCAGAATCCCATGCGTACTTCTGGCCGCCGAAAGTCAATGCCAGCAGCAGAGGCACGCAAGCAGCCACGATCAACACCGCCCCCAAATAGTCGATGCTGCCCTTCGCGGCATGCGAGAGCTTGGGCATCTTGGCGATGACCATGAACAGCGCGATCAAGCCGACGGGCAAGTTAAGATAAAATACCCAGCGCCAGCCTTCGACAATGTGACCGGCGATCGATACGGTGCCGTGATCGGTGAAGTAGCCGCCGAGCAGTGGACCCACGGCACTGGCGATGCCAAAAACGCCGCCGAACAATCCCGCAAACTTGCCGCGCTCCCGCGGCGGGAATAGATCTGCGATGATGGCGAACGCAGTGGTAAACAGCGCCCCGCCGCCCAAGCCCTGCACCGCGCGGAACACGACCAGCTGAACCATGCCGCCGCCCAACAGCGGCAGCTCGCCAAACTCACCGGCAAGACCCGACAGCCAGGAGCCGAACAGGAACAGCCCGATGCCAGCGAGCAGTATGGGTTTTCGACCGTACAGATCGCCCAACTTGCCCCAGATCGGCACCATCACCGTCGAGGACAGAAGATACGCGGTGGTCACCCAAGAATAGAGCTCAAGACCATGCAGCTGGCTGATGATGACCGGCATGGCCGTGGAGACGATGGTTTGATCCAAGGCCGAGAGCAGAAACACAATCATCACGCCAATGATGGTGATCCTTCGTTCGGCATCGGTGAAATGGGCTGTGCTCAAGAATCGGCTCCGATTTTAATTACTGCTTCATTATCGCAGCGCGCCTGCCGCGCAACACGAATTTCTGAATCTTTCCCGTGGCTGTTTTTGGTAAATCGCTCACAAAATGAAACGCGCTGGGAACTTTGAAGTGCGCCAATGTACTGCGGGCGAAATCGCGCAGCTCGCCGTCCGTCGCGGATGCCCCGGCGCGCAGCACAACAAAGGCATGCGGCGACTCGCCCCACCGCTCGTGCGGCATGCCAACCACGGCAACCTCGAGCACGGCCGGGTGTCTCAAGAGCGCGCCCTCCACTTCAATGGAGGAGATATTCTCCCCGCCGCTGATGATGACGTCCTTGAACCGGTCGCGGATTTCCACATACCCATCCGGATGTACGACGGCACCATCGCCCGAATGAAACCAGCCGCCCTCGAAGGCCGCGGCGGTCGCCTGCGGGTCATTGTAGTAACCGCGCATCACGACGTTGCCGCGCGCGACGATTTCGCCCATGGTCGCTCCGTCCCGCGGCACGTCCCGCATGTCGGCGTCCACGACGCGCAGCTCGCCGGAGGTAATCAGCTCCACGCCTTGGCGGGCCTTGACGACGGCGCGATCGGCGGCGGACAGGGAGACATGCTCGGGCAACGCTTCGCAGACCGAGATGAATGGCGCGGTCTCGGTAAGGCCGTACACCTGCGTTACCTCCCAGCCAAGCTGTGTTTCCATGCGCTCGATTGTCGCAGCGGCCGGCGGCGCTCCCGCGGTAAACACGCGTACGCCGCGAGGCAGATCCTTGCGCAGCATGGCCGGGCCATTGGCGATGCCGATGAGCACCGTGGGCGCCGCGCACAAATGCGTCACGCCTTCACGCTGCACCAACTCGTAGATGCTCGACGCATCCACGGCCCGCAGACAGACGTGCGCCGCTCCCGCCGCGGTCACGGTCCAGGTGAAGGTCCAGCCGTTGGCATGGAACATCGGCAGGGTCCACAAATAGCGATCGGCCGGGGTGATCGGCCAATGCGTCAGCGTGCCCACCGAATTCATCCACGCGTTGCGATGCGTAATCATGACGCCCTTGGGACGCGACGTGGTACCGCTGGTGTAATTGATCGCCAACAGATCGGTTTCCTGGATCTGCGCCGGCGTGAATGGCCCGGCAGCGGCAGCTGCGCGCGCGAATTCGATCAATGACTCGTAGCTCAACCAGCCAGACCTGCTGCCCTCCAGGGCAACAAAATGGCGGACTCCCGGCATCTGATCGCGAATGCCGTCGATCAAGTCCAGATAGTCCGCGTGCACGCACAGCACCTCAGAGCCGCTGTGGGTGACCACATAGACGAAATCCTCGGCCGCGAGCCGATAGTTGATCGGCACGATCACCGCCCCGAGTTGGGGTATCGCATAGAATTGCTCGAGATGCTGGTGCGTGTTGGGTGCAATGGTCGCGACCCGGTCACCCTTCGCCACACCCAGCGCGGCGAGCGCGGCGCTCCAATGGTCGCAGCGCTGCGCGAATTGCGCGTAGCTAAAGCGCAAACCGCCGTCAACCACGGCCTCGCGCCGGCCATGCAGCTTGCGTGCACGGCGCATGAATTCGAGGGGCGTCAGCGGCGTCTCCATCCGCGCAGCAGGTTACCAGATTGTCCGCGGCGAGGCGTTGGGGAATACGTCTAGAGAACACGGAAGAAATGGATGATGGCGACGGCTGACTGGCGCTCAGCAGTGCCGACGAACACTGTCTTGTTTACCCAGTCAAGCGCTCCGCCGAGCGGCGCTTCGAGTTGCGCGAGGGTGCGAAAATAATAATCGCCCGGGGCCACTGTCTCGCCTTGGTTCATCCTGGCAATCAGCGCCGCGGGTCCATGCCGCAGGCCGCGATTTGTCACGCCGATTCGTACCCCGTCTGATGATTCGATGACATAGCGCGCCTCCACCGCGAGCACTTCATCGGCGCGCACCACTTGAGAGTCACCTCCCGCCGGCAGAACGATCCCCTGCAGCAGCGGCCCGCTGACGGAGCCGCCGAGGATGGGCACGAATCGGCGCAAACCCTCGGGACCTGTGCCGAGGACGATGGGCTCACCGAGTGCTACCCGCGCGGTACAGGCAAACTCGGTATGCAATCGCGGCGAACTCATGGCGCCGGTGCGTTCAGCGGCGCGCCGGTGGCCGCAATGTAGATGGCGCGAAAGTCATTGACGTTGGTGAGCGTTGGACCTGTGATCACCGAATCTCCTAGGCGCGAAAACAAAGTGTGCGCATCGTTGTTGGCGAGCATGCGCTTCGGCCACAACCCCAGGGACCAGGCGCGAGCGAGTGAATCGGGTTTGAGGCAGGCTCCCGCAATCTCTTCCCGGCCATCAACGCCGTCCGTATCGCCCGCGAGCGCGACGATGCGCGGGTGCCCATCGAGCGCGATGGCGAGCGATAGCAAGAACTCGACGTTTCGCCCGCCGCGTCCGTTGCCGCGCAGCGTTACGGTCGTCTCGCCGCCCGACAGCAGTACGCAGGGGGGGGCGAATGGTTGGCCGCGCTCGGCCACCTGCAGCGCCACGCCGGCGAAGACCTTGGCGACTTCGCGCGCTTCGCCTTCTATGGCATCGCCGAGTATGTGCGCGGAAATTCCCGCCTCGCGCGCCGCGGCGGCGGCCGCTTGCAGCGCCATCTGCGGCGTGGCGATGGTGCGCACGGTGGCGCGCGCGAGTCTTAAATCCCCTGGCTTGACCGATTCGCCACGGCCGCTTTCCAACAATTCGAGCACCGGCGTCGGCACCTCAATGCCATAGCGCTGCAAAATCGCCAGTGCGTCGGCGCAGGTCGTCGGATCGGCCACGGTCGGCCCGGAAGCGATGTCGATGGGCCGATCACCCGGCACATCGGAAATCAGCAGCGTGACAACCTGTGCCGGGTAACAGGCCGCACCGAGCCGCCCTCCTTTGATGGCCGACAGATGCCGCCGCACGCAGTTCATCTCGCTAATCGCAGCACCCGACGCGAGTAGCGCCCGGCTCACATCCTGCTTCAGTTCCAGCGACAGTCCCGCGGCTGGCAGCGGCAGCAGCGCCGATCCGCCACCCGAGATCAGGCACAACACCAAGTCGTGTTCGCTCAAGCCCCTGACGCGATCGAGCATGCGTTGCGCAGCGTGCATGCCGGCGGCGTCGGGGACCGGGTGGGCGGCCTCGACGATTTCAATGTGTTTGCACGGCACCGCATACCCATACTGAGTCACTACCAATCCCGAGAGCGGCCCCTGCCAGTTTCGCTCCACGGCCTGCGCCATGGCCGCTGACGCCTTGCCCGCGCCCACGACCAGCAGCCGTCCGCGCGGCGCGCCGGGTAGATGCGCCGGAATGCAAACGGCGGGCTGAGCCGATGCGATCGCGGCATCAAACAGCTTGCGCAGCAAGGCCTCAGCGGTTGCCTGGGGCAAGGGCATTGCGTAGGGAACCGATTCCATCGATGGTGATTTCCACGCTCACTCCCTCCTTGATCGATCCGGCGCCGAGCGAGGTACCGCATGCGATCACATCGCCGGGCAGCAGCGTCATATCCTGGGAGATGCGGCTGACCAGTTCGGTGGGCGAGAACACCATGTCAGACAAGGCATAGTTCTGGCGTTCGACGCCATCCAGCCGCGTCACCAGCTTGACCGACGCGACCTCAAGGTGCGTGGCAATGGCGGGCCCCAAGCAGCCGAAGGTATCGAAGCTCTTGGAACGCGCCCATTGCGGGAAGTCGGCGTTCTCGACGAGTATGTCCATGGCCGTCACATCGTTCACGCAGGTATAGCCGAAGATGAATGCATCGGCTTGGCCCACCGGCACGTCCTTGCAACGTTTGCCGAGGACAATGCCCAATTCGCCCTCGAACACGATCTTGCCGGCGTAGCCCGCCGGACGCCGAATCGGTTCATGCGGGCCGACGACCGACGTGCTCGATTTGATGAAGTACAGCGGGTGCGGCGCGGGCGGCTTGCCGATTTTGGCGGCCAGTGCATGGAAGTTGTTCCACAGCGCGACGATTTTACCCGGCAGGCAGGGACTTAGTAATGTGTGGGAATCGGCGCCGAGCGTGCGGCCGGTGGGGCGCGGCGTGCCGAACATGTCGCCGTCAAATTCGAGAATCGCGCCGTCCTCGAGCTTCCCGAACCCTTCTTTGCCATGCGCGCTAAATCGCACCCAGCGGGTCATGCCAACACCGACTTGAGCAGCGTCGCCATTGCCGCCGGATTGCGCGTGACCTTGATTCCGCACTCTTCCATGACGGCCAATTTCTCCGTCGCGGTACCCTTCCCGCCGGAAATAATGGCGCCGGCATGTCCCATGCGCTTGCCGGGCGGTGCGGTGACGCCGGCTATGAAGCCGACCACCGGCTTTTTCATATAAGCCTTGACCCAGCGTGCGCAGGTCTCCTCATCGTCGCCGCCGATTTCGCCCACCATGATCACGGCGTCAGTTTCCGGATCATCGTTGAACAGCCGCATGACATCGACATGCTTCAAGCCGTTGACGGGATCGCCGCCGATGCCCACGCAAGTCGACTGACCCAGACCCAGATCCATGAGTTGCCCCACCGCCTCGTAGGTGAGTGTGCCGGACCGCGACACGACGCCGATGCGGCCTTTTTTGTGAATGTGTCCGGGCATGATGCCAATCTTGATTTCGTCCGGCGTAATGACGCCGGGGCAATTCGGTCCGACCAGCAGCGTTTTCTTGCCGCGCATACGATTGCGCGTCGCGATCATGTCACGCACGGGGACTCCCTCCGTGATGCAGATGACCAGATCGAGGTCCGCATCCACGGCCTCGTCGATGGCGGCGGCAGCGAAAGGCGGCGGCACGTAGATCACGGACACCGTCGCGCCGGTTTGCTGTTTCGCCTCGCGCACGCCGCCAAAGATGGGTATGCCCTCGAAGCTCTCGCCGGCTTTGCTGGGATTGACGCCGGCCACGAAGGCGGCCTTGCCGTTGGCATAGTCGCGGCACAGGCGGGTGTGAAACGCGCCAGTCTTGCCGGTAATCCCCTGGGTCATCACCCGCGTGTTCTTGTCGATCAGAATGCTCATCGGACCTCTACTTTCCGGCCACCGCGGCGACGATCTTCTGTGCGGCGTCCGCCATGTTGTCGGCGGAGATGATCGGCAGCCCCGACGCCTTGAGCGCCGCTCGGCCTAGTTCCTCATTGGTGCCCTTCATGCGCACCACCAAGGGAACACTGAGCCGCACCTCTTTGGCTGCGGCAATCACGCCCTCGGCAATCGTGTCGCAGCGCATGATGCCGCCGAAGATATTGACCAGGATGCCCTTGACCGCGGGATTTTTCAGCATCAGCTTGAACGCTTCGGTCACCTTCTGTGCCGTGGCTCCGCCGCCGACATCCAGAAAATTTGCGGGTTCCGCACCGAACAGCTTGATGGCGTCCATGGTCGCCATCGCAAGCCCGGCACCATTGACCAGACAGCCGATGTTGCCGCTCAGAGAAATGTAGGACAGATCGAACTTGGAAGCTTCCACTTCCGCGGGATCCTCCTCATCCAGATCGCGCAGGGCAACGATTTCCGGATGGCGGAACAGTGCGTTGGCATCGAAGTTTATCTTGGCATCCAACGCCAGGACTGCGCCATTGCCGGTGATGATCAAGGGATTGATTTCGGCGAGCGATGCATCGCATTCCACGAACGCGCGGTACAGCCCGTGCATGAACTGGCGAGCGGCCGCGCCTGATGACTCCGGCACGCCAATCTTTTGCGCGATGTCGTCGGCCTGTGCGTCGGTCAGGCCGGCCGCCGGGTCGATCGCGAGCTTGTATATTTTTTCCGGATTGCGTGCCGCGACTTCTTCAATCTCCATGCCGCCTTCGGAACTGGCCATCAGGGTTACACGCTGCGTGACGCGATCGACGACCATGCCGACATACAACTCTTTGCGGATGTCGGCGCCCTCCTCGACCAGCAGCCGCTTCACCAGCCTTCCTTGCGGACCGGTTTGATGCGTCACCAGAGTCATGCCAAGGATGTCGGATGCGTATGCATGCACCTCGTCGAGCGACTTCGCCACTTTGACGCCGCCGCCCTTGCCGCGGCCGCCGGCATGGATCTGCGCCTTGACTACCCAGACATTTCCGCCCAACTCGCGCGCCGCGCGATCGGCCTCGGCTACCGAAAAACAGGCGCGGCCGCGCGGTGTCGCTACGCCGTATTTGCGCAGGATCTCTTTGCCCTGGTACTCGTGAACATTCATGCCTTGGCTTCTTCCAGCGTCTTGGCGAGCAGCTTCGTCAATGCGTAAACCGTATCGATGTGCGGGGTCGGCGTCGCGGTCAACCGGGCGAGTTCCACCACCGAGCCGAGCAGGGCATCAATTTCCAGTGTGCGCGCGTTTTCCACGTCCTGCAGCATCGAAGTCTTATGATGGCCGACTTTTTCCGCTCCCGCGATACGCTTCTCCAGCGGCACGCGGAATGTAATGCCGAGTTTATTGGCCACGCTCTGCGCTTCGCTCATCATGGCAGCCGCGATCGCACGGCTCGGCGGATATTGGCAAATGCCGGCCAGCGTCGCCCGCGACAGTGCGCTGATGGGATTGAAGGTCAGATTCCCCCACAGCTTCAGCCAGATTTCCGCGCGTATGTCGCTCAAAATGGGCGCTTGCATTCCGGCTGCAACAAAACATTGCGCCACCTGCGTGACCCGCTTGGTGGTGGTGCCGTCCGGTTCGCCCACCGGAAAGCGGTTTCCCTCGACATGCTTGATGACGCCCGGAGAAGTGAGCTCGGCCGCCGGGTACACCACGCAGCCGATGACCCGCTCGCAGGGTATTTGCTCGTAGATCTGCCCGCTCGGATCCACACTGTGCACGCGCGTTCCCGCCAGCTCGCCGCCATGGTCGTGAAAGTACCAATACGGTATGCCGTTCTGCATCGGAATCACCATTGTGTCCGGACCGAATAGCTTCGGCACCTCGCCGGCCACCGCCGCAACCTGGTGCGCCTTCAGGGCGAGGATCACCAGGTCTTGAGGGCCCGCGGCCGAATAGTTATCGGTGGCCTTGACCTGAGGCACGACTTCTTCGACGCCGCCGGCACTGACCATGCGGATGCCTCGTGTGCGCAGCGCCTGAAGATTCGCGCCGCGTGCAATGAAGGTCACCTCCTCGCCGGCCAGCGCCAGCCGAATCCCCACATAGCCGCCGATCGCACCGACGCCAATGATCGCTATCTTCATGAACCGCCGCCGCCTTGCCTAAACTAGACGCCCAGTTTGCACTGCGGCGATGCTTGTTGCACGCGCGCAGGCGCGACACGGCAATATGTAACGGCCGGCTTATTCGCTGGGGATCAGTCCCGCGCCCCGCGCCCACTTGTACTTCGCGCCGAGCACGGCGACTGGGATCTCCGTGGAATAGGCGTAGGCCGGAATGCCGTGCTGGTACAAGTACTCCGCGGCTTCTTCCACTTCTACATCGCCGGCCAGCGAAGCGACCACGGGCTTCTCGATGCCTTTCGCGCGCATTTCCGCGACCACCTCCACCATCAACTTTGCAAACACCATGGGCGGCGTGATGATGGTGTGCCAATAACCAAGAATGAGCGCGTGAATGCGCGGATCCTGCAAACCCAATCGCACCGTGTTCTGATACGTGCTTGGCGGTTCGCCGCCGGTGATGTCCACCGGATTGCCGGCAGCCCCGAATGGCGGGATGAATTTGCGGAAGGCCGCGTCCAGATCCGGCGGCATCGCCATCAGTGATAGTCCGTTGTCGACGCAGGCATCCGACAACAGCACGCCGGAGCCCCCGGCGCCGGTGATGATGACGACATTATTGCCCTTCGGCGTGGGCAGTACCGGAATGCCGCGCGCGAATTCGAGCAGATCGCGCAGCGATCGGGCGCGGATGACGCCCGACTGCTTGAGCACGTCTTCATAGATCTTGTCGTTGCCGGCGAGCGCGCCGGTGTGCGAACTCGCCGCACGTGCACCCATGCTGGTTCGCCCGGCCTTCAGCATGACGATGGGCTTTTTCTTCGAGACGCGCTTCGCCACTTCAGCGAAGGAGCGGCCGTCCTTCAAATCCTCGCAGTGCTGCGCGATGATGGTGGTGTTGTCGTCCTGCTCGAAGAAGGTGAGCAAGTCATCTTCATCGATATCGGACTTGTTTCCCAGCCCCACGATGGCCGAAACACCCATTTTTGCGGAGCGCGAAAAGCCGATGATGGCCATGCCGATGCCGCCGGACTGCGAAGATAGCGCCGCGTGTCCCTTGACATCGTATGCGGTGCAAAACGTGGCGCATAAATTGCTGGGCGTGTAGTAGAACCCGTAGATATTCGGACCCATGAGGCGAACGCCGTACTTGCGGCCGATCTCCACCAGTTCGTTCTGGCCGGCCACATTGCCGGTCTCGGCAAAGCCGGAGGGAATCAAAATGGCTCCGGCGATTTTCTTCTCGCCCACTTCCGTCAATGCCTGCGCCACAAATTTCGCCGGAATGGCGAATACCGCGACGTCGATATCGCCGGGCACATCCTTGACGCTCTTGTAGGCTTTCTTGCCCAAGATGTTCTCTGCGCTCGGATGGATGGGATAAATATCCCCTTGGTATCCGCCGTTGATCAAATTCTTCATCACCGAATTGCCGATCTTGCCGTTCTCGGCCGACGCGCCGATCACCGCCAGCGCCTTGGGCTTCATGATGCGGTTCATCTTCTCGACGATTGCCGCCTGGCTGGGCCTATCGCGCGGCGGCGCGGGATTGAAATTGAGTACGATGCGTACATCGGCGGCCGTGGCGCCGCGCTCGGTCGCGAACACCGGATTCAAATCCATCTCTGAAATTTCGGGGAAATCGGCCACCAGGGCGGAGACGCGCTCGATCATGCCGGACAGGGCCGCCCGATCCACGGGCGCCGCGCCGCGCACACCGCGCAAAATCTCCGCGGCCTGAATTCCGTCCAGCATCGACAGCGCTTCCTCCCGGCTTGCCGGAGCAAGCCGAAAAGTGATGTCCTTGAGTACTTCAACCAGAATGCCGCCAAGTCCGAAGGCGACCAGCTTGCCGAATGCCGGATCGGTCACCGCGCCGATAATGACTTCCTGTCCGCCCGTGAGCATCTGCTGCACCTGCACGCCGAGAATTTCCGCCTTCGGATCGTACTGGCGGGCGCTGCCCACAATTGCCGTATAGGCGTCCTTGGCTGCGTCCACCGACTTCACCCCGACGATGACGCCGCCGGCCTCGGTTTTGTGCAAAATCTGCGGCGAGACGATTTTCATCACCACGGGAAAGCCGATATCGGCGGCGAGCTTGGCTGCCGCCTCCGCAGAAGTGGCAACCCCCTCCTTGGGAATGGTGATCCCATAGGCCTCGCAAATACCGCGCGCCTCCGGGGCAGTCAACGCTTCGCGACCGGCGGACTTGGCTTGATCGAGTACTTTGCGAACGGCGTTCTTATCGTATGACATGGCGGTTACCTCAAAAGCTGCAGGCGCGGAAGGCTGGGCGCACGCGCGCCGCGGCCAGCCGTGCGTATTAAATGACCTTTTTTAAGCGCAGCTCGGCGATTTCCGCGGCGCCGAGCCCCAACTCCGCGAGTACTTGATCGGTGTGCTCGCCGAGCAGCGGTGACCGAGTGACATCCGTGGGGCTGTCGCTCATCTTGATAGGATTGCCCACCGTCAGATACTTGCCGCGCGTGGGGTGATCCACTTCGACGATGGTGCCGGTCTTGCGCAGCGCGGGCTCGTGGGCCAGCTCCTCCATCGACAGGATGGGGCCACAGGGGATGTCATGCTCATTGAGCAGTGCCATCGCCTCGAATTTGGTCATGGTGCAGCTCCAGGCTTCCACGGCCGCAAACACTTCCTTCAGCCGCGGCAAGCGCGCATTGGGCGTGGCGTAATCCGGATCGGTGATCCATGCCTCCTTGCCGATCACCTGGCAGATCGCGGTCCACACGGGAGCCTGCGCAATGAAGTATAGGTACGCATTCGGATCCGTCTCCCAGCCCTTGCACTTGACTATGGTTCCGGGCTGCCCGCCCCCTGACGCATTGGCGGCACGCGGCACTGAGCTGCCAAACTTGCCGTTCGGGTACTGCGGATACTCTTTCATGACTCGCGTGCGTTCCAGGCGCTGCTGGTCGCGAAGTTTGACGCGGCACAGATTCAACACGCCATCCTGCATGGCCGCCAGGACCTTTTGTCCGCGGCCCGTGGCGTTGCGTTGATACAGCGCCGCGACAATCCCCAGCGCCAGATGTAATCCGGTGCCGCTGTCGCCAATTTGTGCGCCGGTCACCAACGGCGGACCATCGTCGAACCCCGTGGTCGAGGCCGCACCACCCGCACACTGCGCGACATTTTCGTAAACCTTGCATTCCTCGTAGGGGCCTGGGCCGAAGCCCTTGACCGAGGCGACGATCATGCGCGGATTCAGTTCTTGGATGCGCGCCCAGGTAAATCCCATGCGATCCAGCGCGCCCGGCGCAAAATTCTCCACCAGCACGTCGCAGTGCCTGACCAATTTCTCCAGGACCTTCTTGCCCTGTTCACTCTTGGTGTCGAGAGTCACCGAGCGCTTGTTGTGGTTGAGCATGGTGAAATACAAGCTGTCGGCATCCGGCACATCGCGCAGCTGTTCACGGGTGATATCGCCCGACCCGGCCTTCTCGACCTTGATCACATCGGCGCCGAACCACGCCAGCAATTGCGTACAGGTCGGCCCGGACTGCACATGCGTGAAATCGAGAATACGGACACCGTCTAAAGCTTTACCCATGAAATTTCCCGGCCTACATCACTTGTACATGGTCTGATTTTTGGTTCCCGGGGCGTACTCGCGCGGATCGACCCAGATATTCACCACGGCCGACTTGCGCAGTTTGCGCACCGACTCGCGGGCGCGCTGCAAGGCGGGCGCTATTTGCGCAGGATCTCGCACCTCCTCGCCATAGCCACCCAGCATTTCGGCAAATTTTCCGAAGGGCACATCCCCCAATAGATTGCCGACATTGCCGCGCTGTTCGCCGTACTTGGCGAGCTGACCGTAGCGGATCTGATTCATGGCGGAATTGTTGCCGATGACCGCAAGATATGGGACGCCGAATCGGTTCGCGGTCTCCATATCGAAGGCGGTCATGCCGAAAGACCCGTCGCCGTAGTAGCACAGCACTTCCTTCGACGGATTCGCAAGACCGGCCGCGATGGCGAAGCCCGTGCCCACTCCCAGCGAGCCCAGAGCACCCGGATCCATCCACTGGCCGGGTCCGCGCGGACGCACCGCTTGGGCGGAGATGGTGACCACGTCGCCGCCGTCGCCGATATATATAGTGTTCTCGCCCAAGAATTCGTTCAGTTCCCAGGCGACGCGGTAAGGGTGAATCGGCACGCTGTTGGATTTGAACAGCGGCATGAGTTTTTCACCCGCGGTCACTTCGGCGGCGCCGAGCTGTTTCAGCCAGGCTTTGCGCGCTTCGCGTTTGTCGCCCTTGATACGGCCGGTGGCGGCCGCGAGCACCGCGCCGAGAATCGCGCCCGGATCGCCCACCAATCCTAAACTGATATCGCGATTCTTGCCGACGGTGCGATAGTCCATGTCGATTTGCACCAGCTTCAAATCTTTGCTGATGCGTTTGCCGTAGCCCATGCGGAAGTCAAACGGCGTGCCGACGATCACCAGCACATCGGCGCTGGCGAATGCCTGGGTTCGAGTACGGTCGAAATGATGCGGATCGCCCGGCGGCAGAAGGCCGCGGCTGGCACCGTTGAAGTAGCCGGGGATGTCCAGTCCGCGCAGCAGCGCAATAGCTTCCTTGTGACCGCGAGCCGTCCACACCTGCTGGCCGTAGAGGATGGCGGGCCGCTCGGCATTGACCAGGATGTCCGCGAGCTTTTCGATGTCCTGCGGATCGCCGATGGACTTGGTCGAGGCCCGGTACTTGCCGGGTTGGGGAATCACGGCTTTGGTGATGTCGACTTCGCGATCGAGTACATCGCGCGGAATTTCCAGGTACACGGGGCCTGTGGCGCCGTTGAACGCTTCCCGGGCCGCCATGGAAATCATGTCCGCGACACGCTCGGTGCTCGAGACCGACGCCGCAAACTTGGTGATGGGCGTCATGATTTCCACATGAGGCAGGTCCTGCAGCGATCCCATCTTGTGTTGCGTGAGGGCGCCCTGACCGCCGATGTGCAGCACCGGGCTCTCGGATCGAAATGCCGTGGCAATACCGGTGATGGCATTCGTACAGCCGGGGCCGGCCGTCGTGACGACGCAGCCGAGCTTGCCGGTTTGCCGCGCGTAGCCGTCCGCGGCATGCGCCGCGACCTGCTCGTGGCGCACGTCGATGATGCGAATACCCTCATCGACGCAGCCGTCATAAATATCGATGATATGGCCGCCGCACAGCGTGAAGATGGTGTCCACGCCCTCGTTCTTGAGGGCCTTCGCGACCAGATGACCGCCCGAAATCACGCCGGCATCGCGGCTCTTGCGCTGCAGGGTATCGTCGGCCGTCGTGGCCGTCGGCTGGATCGAGGTGGGACTTACGGTTGCCATGTTGTCTCCAGTTACCGGGTGCGTGCGCCGGCCGCCGCTGCGGCCGACGAAGTTGGAAAGGCCGCGCGGCTTCGCTCGAAGTGCTTGGCGCGCATCGGTTTCAAGACGAATAGCGCGAGCAGCGCCGCAATGACGTTGAAGCACATCGCAATGGTGAATACCGAGCCCCAGCCATGCGCCTTGGCGATGAGGGCCGCGGGGGCGACCATCAAGGCGCCGGCACCCTTGGCCGTGTAGAGCATGCCGGCGTTGGCCGCGGCAAACTTCGAGCCGAAGGTATCGCCTTGCGTCGCGGGAAACAGACTGAAAATCTCGCCGTACACGCCGAAATACAGCGCAGTCACCAACACATAGACCACTGGATTTGTACCCGCTTGGCTCAACGTAAACAGCGCGCCGGCGCCGAGCAAGAAGGCCAGCGCCATGGTGTGTTCACGCCCGATGTGATCCGACAGCCAGCCAAAGAAGGGCCGTCCTATGCCATCGAAAATTCGATTCAGGAATAGCGCGAAAGCCAGCGCGGGCATCGCTATGCCAAGCAGCGACACGGGGACCTTGCTGATTTTCAGATCGTCGGCGATCGGCGCCATGGATGCAGCCATGGTGAGGCCGCCGGAGGCGATGAGCCAGAACATGAAGAACATGATGTAGAACACGGGACTCTTCAATACTTCCGTCGGGGAATAGCCATGCGCCGTCTGCGTGGGTTTCACCACGACGTTCGCTAGCTGCGGTGGCGGGACCAGCAGCAGCCACGCCATCACGAACACGATGCCGCCCTGAATGAGGCCGAACACCAAGAAGGCGTGCTCGTAGCCCGCCGAGTCGATCATCGCTTTGATCGGTACCACGGTGAGCGCTGCACCGGCGCCGAATCCCGACGCCGTGATGCCGGCGGCGAGCCCGCGTCTGCCGGGAAACCATTTGAGTGCGTTGCCGACGCAGGTACCGTAAACGCAGCCGGTGCCGATGCCGCCGAGTGCTGCGGCAAAATACAGAACCGCCAAAGAATTCGCCGTCGAGTTCAGCAGCCACGCGGCGCCGACCAGAATGCCGCCGGTCAGCACGACCCAGCGTGGGCCAAAGCGGTCGACCATGTACCCCTCGACCGGGATGAGCCAGGTTTCCAGCAGCACGAACAGACTGAATGCCACCTGAATCTGGGCGCGTCCCCAGTGATACTTGGCATCGATGGGATTGACGAACAGCGTCCAGCCATACTGCAGATTGGCGACGCAGGCCATGCAAATGACCCCGATAATCAATTGCGTCCAGGGATTCGCCAGCGGCGATTTCGGTGAGTCGATCGCATTCATATAGTTATTCTCCGTGTTGGCGCCGATGTGGCGCGGAGCTCCGAGCGAGATTCAAGCCGAAACGAGGCGCAGCGGTCGTGACCCATTTCCCGCCCCAAAAACGAAGCTCGAACCCGTCGCGTCGAGCGCAGCCAGCCAGTCATTGTTATCGTGGTATACCATATATGAACGACTTTCGGAGTGTCAAGCAAGGGTCCGGCTTGCCGAAAGTCGCTGTCTCGAGCTCTGCTCCGGGGCGCGACAACGGATGGAATTTGACAATGTCCGGGGCGTCGTCGCCATTTTTAATTCATTGGGAAATCCCCGCGCGATGTAATATATCTGTGCGCAGGCGCGCACTGGCCCCGCTCAGGCGATACCGCGACCCCATCGAGAAACCTAATGAATTCCATCGTGACGCTGGTCCAACGCACAACCGCCGCCGCGCCGCTGGCATTGGCGCCGCTCAACGCAACCAGCCTGCGTGATCAGGCGTATACCCTGCTGAAGAGCGCCATCGCCGACACGGATATCTACGATCCGCAGCAGGAACTGCGGCTCGATGAGCGCCAACTGACA
This sequence comes from uncultured Gammaproteobacteria bacterium, assembly GCA_963756845.1. GTDB lineage: Bacteria > Pseudomonadota > Gammaproteobacteria > Steroidobacterales > Steroidobacteraceae > Bog-1198. The sequence goes on from CAVWPD010000001.1 coordinate 552,869, forward strand.
ACCGCCCTTGGGGTCAGCCGCACACCGATTCGCGAGGCGCTGTCTCTGCTGGAGCAAGAGGGCTTCATTCGCACCGTGCCGCGCCGCGGCATCTTCATCATCCGCAAATCCAAGCGCGAGATGATCGAAATGATCCAGATGTGGGCGGCACTTGAGTCCATGGCCGCGCGGCTCGCGACGTTGCACGCCACGGACGCGGAAATTGCCAAGCTGCGGCATTTATTCGATGAGTTTCAAAGCACACCCCCGTCGGAGCATTTGGGCGAATATTCGGATGCGAACATCGCCTTTCACACGGCGGTCATCGCGCTCGGCGGCTCGCAAACCATCATTGATGCGACAAAAAATCTACTGCTGCACGTGCGCGCCATTCGCCGCGCGACAATCACTCAGAGCGATCGCGCCGCGCGCTCCATCATCGATCATTTGAAGATCATCGAAGCGCTGGAGCGCCGCGATACAGAATTGGCGGAACGCCTGACCCGCCAGCACACTCTCGATTTGGCCGGGCACGTCGATCGCAACTGCGATTTCCTAGGCTGACCAGCCCCATTGCCCGAGCGTCGGCAGCACATTGACGCCTGGAGTGCCGGGGCCCTGTGCGCCGTCGCCCCGTGCGCCGTGCAAATATTCGACTGGGCCTGCGGCAGGCACAGCACCGCGCAGCGCACTCGCGGCCACTGCGTGAATTCCGGCCCGCGTGTCGGGATGCAAAATCGCGCTTTGCAATGCCGCGTGATCCTCGGCGACGGGCGAGCCGGACTCGATGCGTAAGTAAACCCGGCCGCTCGATTGCTCGGCGAAGCGGACCGAGCGAAAACTCTCGACGCAGCGCTTGAGGAATTTCAGGTTGTGCTCGGGAGCCAGACGCGCAGCGTCCGGGTACAAGAACTGCGCACTCGGGGCATCGACGTTCAAGCGCGAGTAGCGCTCGATATCGAGCAGCGCTTTAACGTCCAATACATTGAACGAGTCGTTGTCGCCGAAGGCGACGGTTCGCGGGCGCTCCCCGAGCGGCACCGTGTTGTCCAAAAACTCGAATTGAATGCGTTTGTCGCTGCGGCGAATCCACGTAAAGAACACATCGGGGATTCCGGAATACGCCTCAACGGCGTGCGCCAGCGTGTCGTCCACGGCCTTGTACCTGCCCACTTCGAGCCCGCGCTTCCAGGCGCGCTCGACCAGCATCTCCGGCGGCGTGATCATGAAGAACAAATGCACCAATTGACCGAACCGGGTCAGCAGATTGCTGCCCTCCTCGGCAGAATCCGCGGCAAAACTATCGAAGCGAAACCGATCTATCAAGAGGTGCGACATCTCGCCGCGCAGATGCTTGCCCGCCATGTAGCGGTCGAGTTTCTGATCGACGATCTGCAATTCGTCCGAGGTAAATGCGCCCGCGTACTTGTAGGCCGTGCCGAGCGCGGAATAATCGAGCAGCTGCTTGCGCCAAATGTCGGGACTGATGAGCGCAAAATCGCTCCATTGCACGCCAATGTCGCCGGCCAGCTTCTTCTGCAGCGGCCGCAGAGTGCTCTTGCCCGATGCCGAAGGCCCCTTGGTGTTGATGACCACCGGGCGCCGTTGTGCCGGCAGCAGCTTGTACCCTTCCGCAGCGGCCGCTCGCCTGAGCAGCGGGCCGATCGCTCGGCCGACGCAGTCGCTGCCATAATCATTGCAGGCCAAATCGGTGGCCATGGACGCGATGAGATCATCAGTGCCCCATGCATGACCCTGCGTCGCGAACAGTGCGGACAGGACGCGCGCCAGCGCCTTGTAGCCGGCAGCTGCGGCGGGCTCGCGCGCCGCGGCGAGCTGCTCGATCGCGGCAATCTGCGCAGGACCCCAGCCGCGGTTCAGCGTCCTCACCGCGGTCTTGATGCGGCTCGCGAGCTCCTCGCGTGCGCTCTGATAAGTAAGGGTTATCTCCTGCATCTGCGGCTCGAGATAGCGCGCGAGCAACCGCCGCGCGATCTCGCGAAAGTTCAAACCCAAGTCCTCGATTCGCGATCCGTCGGGCACCGCAAAATCGGCGGTGACGCGGACCAAAAGCTCGTGCAAGGCCAGCCTTGCGGGTTTGAATGCCACCAGTTCGCTCAAAGGGAGTCCGGTCAGCGCGCGCAGCTCGGTCGCCGCCGCGATGCCGGAATGCACATTTTCCGGGCGGAATATCGTCGCCAAGTGCCGCAGCGGCGCCGGCACTTGGGATTGAATGCCCGGATTCCAGGGCCCGTGATCAGTCGTCATCCGGCCCCAGCCTTGCGCTGTCCGGATACATGCGCACCGGAGGTACTTCGCCACGCTGCAGTTTTTGCTGCACATCCAGCCAATAGTCAACCGTGAGCAGGTCGGGATTCTCCTGCCGAAAGCAGCGCCGCGCAAAGTCATTCCTGAATTGCATGCCATGTTCGAGTTCTTCCGGAAGGAAGATCACGCCGTCTTCGAAAAACCAGTCCGGCACGGCATCCTCACCGGGCTCCCGATCCGCATTGGTACGAACCTTGACCTCGGTTAATTTCTCAACCGCGTCGTAATCGAACAAAAACACGCGCCCATAGCGGCCGACGCCGTAATTGCGCGAATCCAAGTCCTTGTTGAAAATGTTGGTGGCGGCATTGTTGCGGATGCAGTGTCCCAGTCGCGCGATCACGGCGCGGGTTTCGCTCTCGCCGGCATGCTCCAGATACACCGGCAGCGGAATGATCTTCAACTGCACGATCAAGGAGCGCAGGAACACACCGTCGTCCGCCAGCTGCACGCTGTCCGCGGCCTGCCGGCTGATTTCTTCGAGCAGCTCAGGGTCGAACATGTCCCGATCCAGGCGCAGATTGAAGTACATGACGTTGTCGAGCATGCTTCCCGCGCGATTGATCTCGTGCACCACCCGATACTTGTCGGAGACCGCCGCGACCCCCGGAAAAGTGCCCCATTTGTAGGACTGCGTGGGGCGGTCCCGAATGACTTTCAGATGATACGAACATTCATCGAACGTGAAGCCCAGCGCCACCGTGCCGGCGACGCCGGGCGAACGATGAAACCGCTTGCCGCTGTTCAGCTGAGCGACGATCTCGTTCAGTATGGCCACTTTGCCGACATGGTTGTAGCCGATGGTCGAGTAGTGCTCGCCCAAGGGGCGGCGCGGCATGAGACTGAACAAGAACACGCAGGTCTGATAATAGAGCTGCGTCGTCACATGCAAATTGGCCAGCGTCGAGCTGAACAAGTCGTGGATGTCGGCCGTCCTGTACAGGACCGCATCCGCGACAATGCCCGCCTCGCTGTTCAGCAGCGCCACCACGAACGGCAGGTGTTGATCGTTCTCGAACACCCAGCGTCCGACGACGAATGCGCTGCGGTCGCGGAAGAATCCGGCCTCCACCACATCGAGCGCGATCGGCATAGGCGCTCCCGGCCGCTCATGTAACAGCCGCTCGACACGCGCCAGGATCTTTTGTGCATCGCCCGGAAGATCGCGGAACGGCACGGAGAAGTCCGGCACACGGATGGCCGCGCCGATCAGGGCAGAGTCAATGCGCCCCGCGATCGGCAGTCGCCGATGCACGGCCGCCATGGACAGCGCCCGCAATTTGCTCGCCGGCGGGAATGAATAGGCCACCGGCTTCCACAGCCCGGCGTCGATATTACGCCGCACTGAGTGAGCAAAACTAAAGGCAATGTCGGCCTCGTAGCGATCGACGATCATGGCGCTGAAGACCCGATCCAGCGCATCCCACACGCGAGCCTCGGTGGATAGCGCGGGGAAGCAGGCGCGCATCTTCGGACCGTGTTCCGCCACATAGCGGGAGTACAACCCCAGCCGCTCCTTGCTGATGCGCACCGATGCATGCGGATCCATGGACTCGAATGCATGCTTGGCCCGGAAGGGGTACTCGCACAATTGGCGATAAAAATCGTCGAAAATGGTCAGCAGCAGCTGCGCAGCCGCCATGACGCGATCGGCATCGTTTGCCGACTCGGCGAGGCGGGAATAGGCTGCCGGTACCGCGGAATCGCTGTCAAGAGGCATCGTGAACTAGCCGCTATTGCGCAGCGCCGTCGCGATCGCGTTGATCGACAGCTGAATGCCTTCCCCGACGCGCGGATCGCTCTCGCCGGCACGATGACGCTTGAGCAATTCGACCTGCAGCAGATTCAGCGGTTCGATATACGGCAGCCGCAGCCGAATGGACGCGTCCAAGGCAGGATGCTTTTCCAGCAGTCGAGTCTGTCCGGTCACACTCAGCAGGCACTCCTGAGTCACCAGCCACATATCGCGGATACGTCCGAACAGCGCCTCGCCCAAGGCGCGATCCTCCACCAGCGTGAGATAGCGCGCGGCGATGCCCATGTCCGACTTGGACAGCACCATTTCCAGGTTGTCAACCGTGGCGCGAAAAAACGGCCACGCATCGAGCATTTCGCGCAAGAGCTTTGGATCCGCGGCGCGCAGCGCCTGGCCAACGCCATACCATCCCGGCAGCATCACGCGGGCCTGCGCCCAGCTGAAAACCCACGGGATGGCACGCAGATCCTCGATCTTTTGCGAGTTGGAGCGCGACGCGGGGCGTGAACCGATTTTGAGCGCAGAAATTTCCAGCAAGGGGGTCATTTGCCTGAAGAACGTTGGAAACCCTTCGGTCTCGTAGACCAGCGACCGATACGCGCGAAAGGCCTCTTTCGACAGATCGTCCATGACCGCCGCGAAGCGCCGGGCGCTGTCGCCGGAGAGCGATGCATTCTCGAGCGAGGCCAGCAATGTGGCGGCCGTAATGGATTCCAGATTCGCCGCGGCGCTGTCGCGTGTGCCGTACTTCGCAGCGATGATTTCGCCCTGCTCGGTGATTCGAATTCGGCCGCGCACCGTACCGTGAGGTTGCGCGCGAATCGCGGCAAACGAAGATCCGCCGCCGCGGCCAACAGCACCGCCGCGGCCGTGAAAAATTTGCATGGAGGCGCCGCATTTCTCAAATACGGCTGCCAACGTTCGGGTGGCTTGGTGCAGGCTCCACACGGACGTCAGATAGCCGCCATCCTTGTTGGAATCCGAATAGCCGACCATGACTTCTTGGTAGCCAAAGGCTTGGGTGATCGCGGCCGTTTCAGGAATGGCCAGCCATGCCTGCATCACTTGCGCCGATTTCTCCAGATCGGCGATAGTTTCAAACAACGGTACGGCCATGATCGCCGCCCACGCGGTGCCCTGCCCGCGGTACAGGCCCGCTTCCTTGAGCAGGATATTGACCTCCAGCAAATCCGAGACGCTCTCGCATTTGGAGATGATGTAAGTTCTGATGCAGTCAGCCCCATAGCGCCCATGCGCATCCGCGGCCGCGCGCACGATGTCCAACTCCGAGAGGGTTTCCGGCGAATAGCTCGCGAAGGGACTGGCCAGGAGCCGTTCGCTCGACAATTCGCGCCGCAACAGCGCAACGCGGTCCGCCTCAGGCAAAGCGCCGTAATCCGGCGTCACGCCGGCCACCTTTAGCAGCTCCGCGACCACGCGCGCATGCACGTCGGCGTTTTGCCGCAGATCCAGCGTCGCCAAGTGAAAGCCAAAGGTCTCCACCGCGCGATTGAGTCGGGCCAGCGCGCCGCCGCCGCCGCCTCCGAGCTTGCTCTCGGCCTTAAGAGACTGCTCCAGTCGTTGCAAATCGGTGCGCAGACTCGTGGCATCCGGGTAGGCGCGCGCACTCACGCTCGCGGGCCGCGGCGGCGGCCGGCCGGTGAGCTGTTGATACGTGGCCGCGAGACGTGCATACATGCCGGTGATGGCACGACGGTACGGTTCATCGGCGCGTGCCGGATTCTCATCGCCGCTGCTCGCTGCCAGCTCTTTGACCGGACCGGACACCGCGGCCAGTTCGCTGGAAAGCGACAGCTCCGCGCCCAGCGCATTCAACTGTTCCAGATAGTCGGCCACCAGCGCCTGACTGGCGCGCCCCAGAGCGAGGCGCAAAGAATCCGCGGTTACATGCGGGTTGCCGTCGCGGTCGCCGCCGATCCAACTGCCGAGACGCAGAAAGCTCAAGGGCCGCTCTCCCAGCAATCGTTCCCAGCGGGCGTAGAGCACCGGCATGACCGGCAAAAAGATATCTCTAAGATAAGCCAATGCCGTATCGACTTCGTCGGCGACATACAGCCGCTCGTGCCGCAGCGCGCGAGTTTGCCAAAGCAAGGCGATTTGCGCGCCGATGGCCTCCTCGATCAGTTCTCCCGTGGCGGTTTCCTGAAGACCGGCGTCTCGCTGCCGCATCAATGCGGCAATGCGATTGCGATGATCCAACATGCTTTTGCGCATCACCTCGGTGGGATGGGCCGTCAACACCGGCGTGATCAGTGCGCGGTTGAGCAGCGAGGCGGCCTGCGCAACCACGATGCCTTGCGCACTCAAGAATTCCAGTGCCGCTGCCAGCGTGCTGTCCTTTTCCGCCGCCGCGCCCTGCCGATCCTCGGCAAGATTCGCCAACATGGAAAACAGCATGAAGCTGCGTACGAAGGCCACCATTTCATCGAGCGACAGCGTCTCCCAGGCGGCTGCGAGCCCGCGGGGATTCGCGATGCCGCGGTAGCGATCCACGGAAGCGGCCCGGATCGCCTCGATTCTCTGTAACAGTGCATCGCCGCCGTAGGTCCGGATCACATCTCCCAATAACCGGCCCAGGAATCGAACGTCCGCGTTCTGCGTAATCGGCGGCGGGTGTCGGGTCATAGATGCGAACATACGCACATCCCGGGTCTGTCGAAAGCCACGGTGGGTGGTATAGTATCTGATATATCTCTAGGCTAATGTGGCTGATGGTCTGATATGAGTAAGCAATCGGCGCGGCGAGTCATTCCAATTAAAGTCGAAGCGGCGTCGACCTTGAATGCCCAAGAGCGCAGCGCCGTGCTGGAGGCGTGCTCTCGGCTGAAGGATCTTCCCGGCGCGCTGCTGCCGATTTGTCATGCCGTGCAAGAAGCGCTGGGGTTCGTACCCAAGGACGCGGTACCACTTATCGCGCGCGAACTGAATCTGTCCATCGCCGATGTACATGGCGTGTTGACCTTCTATCATTATTTCCGCCGCGAACGGCCCGGGCGCCATGTCGTGCACATTTGTCGCGCGGAGGCCTGTCAGGCGCTGGGCAGCCAAGCCCTCGAAGCCCATGCCAAGGCGAGTTTGGGCATCGACTTTCACGGTACCACTGCGGATGGCGCCATCAGTCTCGAGCCGGTTTACTGCCTCGGGAATTGTGCGCTGGGTCCTTCGATGATGATCGATGAGCACCTCAAGGGGCGCGTGTCGTTGCCGCGTTTCGACGCGTTGATGGCGGACCTAAGGAAGCCCGCGCCATGAGCACGGTCAAAATTTATGTGCCCGGCGATGCCGCCGCGCTGGGCGTGGGGGCCGATGACACCGCGCAGGCCATCGCCGCCGAGGCCGAGCGTCGTGGCGTATCCATCCAGCTGGTGCGCAACGGCTCGAGAGGCATGCTGTGGCTGGAGCCCTTGGTGGAAGTCGAGGTCGCCGGCACGCGCATGGGCTACGGTCCGGTGACGGCAGAGCATGTGGCAGGATTGTTCGACGCCGGACTCCTCGACGGCAAGCCGCACAAGTTAAGCCTGGGTGCGGCGGCGGAAATACCCTATTTCAAGAAGCAACAGCGGTTGACCTTTGCGCGCGTCGGCATCACGGATCCGCGCAGCCTGAGCGACTATATTGCGCATGAGGGCTATCGGGGATTGGCCGCAGCGCTCGCCAAAACGCCCGCCGATATTGTCGCGGCCGTCACCGCTTCCGGCCTACGCGGCCGCGGCGGCGCAGCGTTCCCAGCGGGAATCAAGTGGACGACTGTGCTGGGTGCTCCCGCGGGTCAAAAATACGTGGTGTGCAATGCGGATGAGGGTGATTCGGGCACTTTCTCGGACCGCATGTTGATGGAAGGGGATCCCTTCGTGTTGATTGAAGGCATGACCATCGCAGGGCTGGCCACGGGTGCAACCAGCGGCTATATCTACCTGCGCTGGGAGTACCCGCAAGCCAAGAGCGCGCTCGAAGCGGCCATTGCCGCCGCCTATGCCGATCATTATCTCGGCGAGAACATTCGCGGCAGCGGACATCGCTTTGATTTGGAAGTGCGCATCGGCGCCGGCGCCTACATCTGCGGCGAAGAGACTTCGCTGTTGGAATCGCTGGAGGGAAAACGGGGACAGGTGCGCTTCAAACCTCCCTTGCCCGCCCTGCAAGGTCTGTTCGGTAAACCAACCGTCATCAACAATGTCATCACCTTCGCCTCGGTGCCCATCATTTTGGATCGCGGCGCCGAGTACTACCAGCACTTCGGAATGGGTCGCTCGCGCGGCACACTGCCGATGCAACTGGCCGGCAACATCAAATTCGGCGGACTGGTGGAGATTGCCTTCGGCATGACCTTGCGAGAGTTGATGCTCGACTTTGGCGGCGGCTCGTTGAGCGGCCGGCCGATTCGCGCGGTGCAGGTAGGCGGCCCCTTGGGAGCGTACCTGCCCGAATCGCAGTTCGACACGCCGCTGGATTACGAAGCGTTCGCCGCGGTGAAGGGCATGCTGGGCCACGGCGGCATCGTGGTGTTCGACGATACCGTCGATATGGCCGCCCAGGCACGCTACGCCCTGGAATTTTGTGCCATCGAGTCCTGCGGAAAATGCACGCCCTGCAGGATCGGCTCCACGCGTGGCGTAGAGGTGATCGACCGGCTCCTTGCCGGCGACAATGCAGCGCAGCAGGAGGCCCTACTGCGGGATTTGTGCGAGACTTTGACCTATGGCTCACTATGCGCCCTGGGGGGTCTGACACCCTATCCTGTGGTCTCGGCCTTGAACCATTTCCACGAGGATTTTGTCAAACCCCATGAGGCGCGGGCTTAAAGCTTAGCGAGGAATCCGATGTTATCCATACTCGAACAGGATCTGGGCACGCCACAGCGAGACAGCGCAACGCTCGTGACGCTCAGCATCGATGGTCGCGAAGTGACGGTGCCCGAGGGGACTTCGGTGATGCGCGCCGCCGCGCTCTCCGATGTGAAAATTCCCAAACTATGCGCCACTGAGCAGCTGGAAGCCTTCGGCTCGTGCCGCCTGTGTCTGGTGCAGATCGAGGGCATGAAGGGCCTGCCGGCCTCCTGCACCACCCCGGTCGCGCAGGGCATGAAAGTCACCACCCAGAATAAGCAGATCGCCGATATTCGCCGTGGCGTGATGGAGCTGTATATCTCCGATCATCCGCTGGATTGTCTGACCTGTCCTGCGAACGGTCACTGCGAACTGCAGGATATGGCGGGCGTGGTGGGCTTGCGGGAAGTGCGCTACGGCTACGAGGGGGCGAATCACCTCACGTCGGAAAAGGACACGAGCAACCCCTATTTCACCTTCGATGCCAGCAAGTGCATCGTTTGTTCGCGCTGCGTGCGCGCCTGTGATGAGCAGCAAGGCACCTTCGCCCTCACCATTCAAGGCCGCGGTTTCGACTCCACGGTCTCGGCGAGCCAGAATGTTTCTTTCATGGATTCCGAATGCGTATCGTGCGGCGCCTGCGTACAGGCCTGCCCCACCGCGACGCTGTCGGAGAATTCGCTCATCGACAAAGGCCAGGCCGAGCACAGCGTCATCACCACCTGCGCCTATTGCGGTGTCGGCTGCTCGTTTCGTGCCGAGATGCAGGGCGAGGAAGTGGTTCGCATGGTGCCGAACAAGAACGGCCACGCCAATCACGGCCATTCTTGCGTGAAGGGCCGCTTTGCCATCGGCTATGCCACCCACTCCGACCGCATCGTCAAGCCGATGATCCGTGCGAAGATCTCCGATCCCTGGCGCGAAGTGTCCTGGGAAGAAGCGATCGGCTACGCAGCCTCGGAGATGAAGCGCATTCAAGCAAAGTACGGCCGCGATTCGATCGGCGGCATTACCTCGTCCCGCTGCACCAACGAAGAGACTTATCTCGTGCAAAAGCTGGTACGCGCGGGATTCGGCAACAACAACGTCGACACCTGCGCGCGCGTGTGCCACTCGCCCACGGGCTATGGATTGAAGAACACCTTGGGCGAATCGGCGGGCACGCAGAATTTCGATTCGGTCATGAAGGCCGATGTGATCCTGGTCATCGGCGCCAATCCCACCGATGGGCATCCGGTGTTCGCTTCGCAGATGAAGCGGCGCCTGCGCCAAGGCGCCAAGCTCATCGTTGCAGACCCGCGCCGCATCGACCTGGTGCGCACGCCGCACATTGCCGCCGAATACCACTTGAAGCTGCGGCCCGGCACCAATGTGGCGCTGCTCAACTCTTTGGCTCACGTGATCGTGACCGAGGGTCTGGTGAAAGAGGATTTTGTTCGCCAGCGCTGCGAATTGCCGGCATTTGAAAAATGGCGAAACTTCGTCGGCCTCGAGAGAAATTCTCCTGAAGCGATGGAACTGGTCACGGGCGTGCCGGCGGCTTCGGTGCGCGAAGCTGCGCGTTTGTATGCCGGCGCCGGAAACGGCGCCATCTACTATGGTCTCGGCGTGACCGAGCACAGTCAGGGTTCGACCGCGGTAATGGGGATCGCGAACCTCGCGATGGCCACGGGCAACATTGGACGAGAGGGTGTGGGCGTCAACCCGCTGCGCGGTCAGAACAATGTGCAGGGCTCCTGCGACATGGGCTCATTCCCCCATGAATTTCCGGGTTACCGCCATGTGTCCGACAATGCAGTTCGCCGGCAGTTTGAAGGCGAATGGGGCGTGCCGCTCCTCAATGAGCCGGGATTGCGCATTCCGAACATGTTCGAAGCGGCCCTGGACGGGGAGTTCAAGGGTCTTTATATTGAGGGCGAGGATATCGCGCAATCCGATCCCAACACCCAGCACGTGACGGCGGCGCTCACGTCGATGGAGTGCATCATCGTTCAGGATCTGTTCTTGAACGAGTCGGCCAAATTTGCACATGTATTCCTGCCGGGTTGCTCCTTCCTCGAGAAAGACGGGACCTTTACCAATGCTGAGCGGCGCATCTCGCGAGTGCGCAAGGTCATGCAGCCGAAAAACGGCTACGGCGATTGGGAGATCACGCAGCTGCTGTCCAACGCCATGGGCTATCCGATGAATTATGCCCATCCATCCGAAATCATGGACGAGATCGCGCGATTGACGCCGACATTCACCGGCGTGAGCTTTGCCCGCATCGATGAACTGGGCAGTATTCAGTGGCCTTGCAACGACGCCCATCCCACGGGCACGCCGACCATGCACATCGGCGAGTTCGTGCGCGGCAAGGGAAAGTTCTTGGTGACCGAGTACGTGCCGACGCACGAGAAGGTCAACGCACGCTACCCGCTGATCCTGACCACGGGGCGCATATTGAGCCAGTACAACGTCGGCGCGCAGACCCGGCGCACAGAGAATAATCAATGGCATGACGAGGATCGCCTGGAGATTCATCCGCACGATGCCGAAGAGCGCGGCATCGTCGAGGGCGATTGGGTGGGCATCGAGAGCCGGGCGGGCGACACGGTCCTGCGCGCCCGCGTCACCGAGCGAGTGCAGCCCGGCGTCATCTACACCACCTTTCACTTCCCGGAGTCGGGCGCCAACGTCATCACCACGGACAACTCGGATTGGGCCACCAATTGCCCGGAGTACAAAGTCACGGCAGTACAAGCCACCCGTGTGAGTCAGCCGTCCGAGTGGCAGAAGCGCTTCCGCGAGTTCAGCGACACTCAGGAATCCCTCCTGAAGAGCGCAGATGTGTTCGTCGCCAAATGAGCGCTCCGAATTCCGGCGATGCCGCCCAGGAGGGCGCAGCAGCTCACGGCGGCGCCGAGCACTTGGTAAAGATGGCGAATGACATCGGCGACTTCTTTCGCGCGGAACCGGCGCGCGAAGATGCCATCGCGGGCATCGCCAATCATATCGACAAGTTCTGGACCAAGCGCATGCGCGCCAAGCTCGCGGCCCACCTAAAGAGCGGCGATGCCGTCCTGGATGAGCTGCCGGGCGAGGCATTCCGCCGGCTCAATCCGCCCTTATAAGCGTTATCCTACAAGCGTCCCTGCGACCCGCTGATTATGGCGGCGCGCCACTGTCTCTATAGTCTCCGCACAAGTCTCGCGCTGCGGCGCGGGGGATTATCGTACGGAGAGAACGATGCATTTCAAAACCCGTGGTCACTTGCTTGCAGCGACGCTGGCACTGATGTTGCTGCCTATTGTATCGATGGCGCAAATATCGGTGGGCGTTTCGGTCAATGTCGCGCCCCCTGAACTTCCCGTGTATGTCCAACCGCCCATTCCGGGCGATGGGTATCTATGGACACCGGGCTACTGGGCCTGGGGCACCGACATCCAAGACTACTACTGGGTACCCGGCACCTGGGTCGAGGCGCCGCAGGTGGGATACCTATGGACTCCCGGCTACTGGGGAGCGGTGAACGGCGCCTTTGCATGGAATGCCGGCTATTGGGGCCCCACCATCGGTTTCTACGGCGGCGTCAATTACGGCTATGGCTATGGCGGCAGAGGCTATGAAGGCGGCTACTGGCAGGGCGGGCACATGTACTACAACACCGCCGTGGTGAATGTCGGCACCGTGCATATCACCAACGTGTACAACAAGACCGTGGTCAACAATGTCTCGGTGACGCGCGTCAGCTATAACGGCGGCAGCGGCGGTGTCCGTGCCGAGCCCACTGCCGCGGAGCAGGCGGCAGCGCATCAACACCACGTTGAGGCAACCTCAGCGCAACGTCAGCAAGAACAAACGGCGCGCAGTACGCCGGCCTTGCGTGCCAGCGTCAATAAAGGCAATCCGCCGATCGCGGCCACAGCGCGGCCGGGAAGCTTCTCCGGCGCCGGCGTCGTCGCCGCCAAAGGCGCGCGACCGGTCAGCATGGCCCGCGTGAATCCAGAGACGCACACCGTCACGCCGGAACACAGCGCGCCAGAGCATGCCGCTCCCACCGTGCATGCCACCGCGCCGCAGCACGCTGCGCCTGCGCCGCGTCCCATCACGCCCCCTGAGCCACAGGAACGCCAAAATCAAGAGCGCCCGCCCGCAGCAGCGGTTGAGCCGCGCCCGCAACCGGCGCAGAATCAGGCCATGAAACCCGCGCCCCGGCCCCAGCCCCAGGCACACCCCGTGCAACATCCGGCGGAGCCGCGCCCCCCCGAACATCCGGCGGAACACCCGGCCGAGCATCCCGAGGATCATGAGCACCATTAGCCATGATGACACTGCGCATAGGTTCAGCACCGAGTTGAATGGTTTTCGCGCGGAGTTGGATTACACGCTCAATGGAAGCGCAATGACCATTACGCATACCCGCGTTCCCCAAGCCATCGGCGGCAGGGGAATCGCGGCGGAACTGATGCGGGCTGCGTTGAACGCGGCGGACGCCGCGGGATGGAGCGTGATTCCTCAATGCTCATACGCCGCTGCCTATATGCGCAAGCATCCGCAGAATGCGCAACGACAGCACACCGAAGATTTATTGGATGAAGCGTTGCAGGAATCGTTTCCTGCCAGCGACTCGCCCTCGGTGGGCGGAAGCAGCTAAACCAAGCCTCTGGGTGGATTACCGCGCCGAGGGTTTGCGCAGAGAAGTCCATGCCGCCGCGGAAAACACCAATACATTCGCGACGATGACCGGTGTCGCGTGTATCAGCAGGCCATAGCTTACCCAGAGCAGCGCCCCGACCATTTGTACCGCGCGCAGCCAGGAGGGGCGAGCGAAGAAGTAGGATCCGACGAATACCGCGGTCGCTGCCCATCCCATCAATTCTATCCCGGCATGATTCATACCGCTGCGGTCTCGGTGATTTTCACTCGATCGGTGCGGTCCTTCTCCCATTCGTGCAATCTCAAACCGTAGGATTCGAACAATTCGCGAATACCCCCCATTTGGAAGTGAAGCAGCTGATCGAGAATCGGCACCAGGATGCTGAACGCGCTATCACTGAGCACGGTGCTTCGTGCAATACGCGCGAGCTGCTTGTTTTCGGAGACCGCGATCGTGAAGCCGTCATGATTGTTGACATTCAGCATCACATGAACATCGGAGCTTCCATCGCCGACATAGATCACCCGATCCGGCGTCACACCCAATCGATGCTGAAGTTCTTCGATGACTGCGACCTTGCCATAGCCGGCGGGTACGCGCTTGATGGCACGTACTTCGCCGGAGCGCGGGTCGAAGTCCAACTCCGTACCATAAATGTGTTCGGGAGGTATCACGCCCGCCAGTGCCGCAGTGACGATCTCACGCGGGGCTGCGGATACGATGAAAAAAGAGAATCGATATCCCTTTGTCCCCCGTTGCATGAAGTCGGCTAGCGCCGGAATTGAGCTCTTGAGGCGAACTCTGCGGCCCGTCTCCTCCAAATGCTCGCGCCGCACGCCGCGAAATTCCGGATCGTGGCGGATCAGATATGCCAGCTCGCCGCCCTGCTGAATGAGATTGGTGTGCGCGAGGCCCGCCACACGATCCTCAAATCCCGATATCCCCAGCAACTCGCTCAACACGAGTCCCGAATCATTGAAGCTCAAGGTCTGATCGAAATCCGAAGCGAGCAGGTAGTGTTTGGACTGAGTGTCGGTCGTTGTCATCGGCAGGGGTCTCCACAGTGTCTCCCATCATGAATCCCCCGCCGCGAGTATCCAGCAACCACTGCACAATGTCAGATGATAAATACTCGCGTCATCCGCCCCGTAGCAGATGCATCACGCGGGCGCGGATCTTACGATAATTGTCGGGTTTGAGCGGTCCCAGCAGGCCGTGCTGCTCGCCGGGTAGGTGCGCAAGCGGATGGCCGTTGCTGCGAAAAACGTAGTGATCGAAAAACGCCTTCCAGGCTTGGCGCTCCTCGATAGGCCGCTCGGCGATCGTGATCATACTCAGGAGTAGGCTGGTATAAGGGGCATCAGGTCCTGCACTGAAGGCGTCCCACCAGTAATTGACGAGCCCATTGAACGGCGCCGTCGACTCGACCTTGTGCCACCACAGTTTCGGCAGAAACAAAGCATCTCCCGGATGCAATTCGGCGACCAGCGCCTGGTCCTTGACCTCGCGAAACAACGGAAATCTCTCGTCGCCCGGAGGCGATGATGCCGCCAAACTGACAGGCTGGCCTGCCATGGTGTTGTCGATCGGACCGACGTAAAGATGTCCGATGGCGTCCGGAGGATACAAAGTGAAGCGCCGAGCTCCGGACACGACGCACGCGACGTTTTCAAACGCGTCATAGTGGGGCGAGACGTTCGACGCGTGACCCAACCATATTCTGCCCGCAATGCTCGGAGCCAACACCGGCATGGCGTTTTTCGCGGAGAAACCCGGAAGACAGTCATCGGTGGGAACAGAGCCCACGTATACCGACGGCGCATCGGGACTATCGAGCGTAGCGACCATACTATTGAGCGCTTCAGCAAAGCGCATTCGTCTACGTTCGAAATTGAAGCCCTTCAAATCCTCGTTGTAGAAATATTTCCCGGCGATTTGCGGCTCGCCCCAGAAAGCCTCCGTCTGCGCGCCCCGGTCAAACTGCATGAGGTAATCCCGAAAACCTGCCGGCGAGATCAGGCCTGCTTGCACGACCGGCCAATGCTTCACCAGCCCGCGCATGACGACCGGCTGGCAAGGTTCGACGACCTCACGGAGGAATTGCTCGGCGCTCGCTAGATCCTGACCTGGTATTTCTCGTGGGGTCATCGGGTGGATCAGCCAAAGCTTCCCGCCAGCGCATTGGTGCTCTGCAGAAACCGCTGGTTCTTCTTTTGGGCCAGCACCGCGACTTGATTCACAGAAGCAATCAGCAAGTAGATAAGGTGTAGATAGCCCCGCCGGAACAGGTCCAGAACCGCGGCGTCGGGCAACCCTCGCAATACCTCTTTATCGATGGTGTACAAGCCAGTGACGTCCCGTTTTGTGCCGTCGTCGAAGCCCACGTTGATATTCATGGCGACGACAAGCTTCAGTTTCATGAGGGTCTCGACAAAGATCTTGGTGCGCTCCAGCCCAGGGCGCAGCTCGCGCATCAGCGCCATGATGCTTTGAAGATAGGCGGTTGGCGCGCCGCTCTCGTCAAACAGAGACTCTCCGTCCGGTGCACCGATGCGCGAGTGATCAAGATCGATGGCCAAATCGTCGCCGGCGGTGAAAAACGGCCCGCGCTGCAGATTGAGCGGTCGATAGGCATCGTATCGATTGCCTTCACCGAGGAACAAATTCTCTCCCGGGTCAAACCCCAGCATTGCTCCGCAATAGAAGGCACCAGTTTCCGCATCCTTTGACAATAAGATCGGACAATGCACCGCGAGCAGCGGGAATTCGCCGATGATGACCGGCACGAAGCGTTGATTGTCGCCATGCAGCGCCGAGGCATTCGCCTGAACGCGCAGCGCGTGATGGGTTTGACTGTTCAAAATGACGATATTGGCCACGATTTTGGTACGCCCCCGAACTCATATTGTCTGTAAGCCGTATTCGACGATCTTGCGCGTCAGCTCGCGATTCTTGGGCAGTTGCGACTGCATCTGCTGGGTGATCGCCGCGTTCTCATTAAAGAGTCTGGCCGCCATCGATTCCGTCAAAGCGTTATCGAGGGGCCCGACTTCCGTGCGGAAGCCCATTCCGTAGAGAACATACTGGTAGCTCGCAGCCGGAAACACTTCTTCGAGCCGGTCAAACTCATCGAAAAACCAGGGAGATTGATACTTCCACAAGCGCAGCAGGTTCTTCAGCCGGTCGGGCACGGTGACCGGGTCAACATTGTCGGTCCAGAATGCATCATCCGTCCGTTGCGACAATACATAGTGCAGCTTGAGGAAGTCGATAATGCGCCCCCAGCGATAGCGGGTTACCTCATTGAAGCGGGCCGCGATGATGTCCATGATGTCGCGATTCGCCGGCATCTGCTCGGCGATCAGTTTCGCGGACAGCTCGATGAGGACGATGGCCGAGGCTTCCAAGGGTTCGAGAAACCCCGCCGACAACCCCACCGCAACGCAATTGTTTTTCCAAAATATCTCACGATGTCCGGAACGTATCGGAATCTTGCGCACAGCCAGGCTTTTATGTTGCGGGCCGATATAGCGCATCAGCGTCTCATGAGCCGCCTCCTCGCTACTGTGGCGACTGGAGTATACATATCCCGTGCCGCGACGCGTTGGCAAACCGATATCCCAGATCCAGCCAGCCGACTGCGCGGTCGAGATGGTATGCGATGCCATCGGGGCATCCGGCGTGTCGTAAGGCACCTGGACCGCAAGTGCGGTATCGCACAGCAAAACGTCGCCGCAATCCTTGAATGCAACTCCGAGCGCTTTGCCCAGTAGAAGAGCCGAGAATCCAGTGCAATCCACAAACAGATCGCCCGCGATTTCGCCGGCTTGCTTGGTCGTGACGCTTTTGATGTCCCCTGACTCGGCGAGATTGACGCTTTGTACATCGGCCAGTACGTGCCGAACGCCCAATTTCTCGGTGCAATGCTTCTGAAGAAATGGCGCAAACTTTCCGGCATCCAAATGATAGGCGTAATTCGCAACGGCCTTATATTCCGGCGTCGTGATCATCTTGGGCGCGAGCCCGAGTTCGCAGATTCGCTCCTGCGGGCAGACGGACTCACTAAAATTGCGTCCGTGCGAATTACTCAGCCAATGGGGAGCTAAGTTGATCTGCGTGAAGCCCTGCGGCAGCATCAGCGGGTGATAGTAGGCGTCGTTCGCCGAGCCCGTCGCCCAGCGGGCAAATTTCGCGCCCTGCTTAAATGCGGCGCCGCAATGGCGGAAAAACTCCGTTTCGGATACCCCCATTTTCTCCAGAGTGGACCGCAGGGTAGGCCAAGTGCCCTCGCCGACACCGATGATGGGAACATTCGGCGATTCGATCAGCGTGACGGAAAAGCCCGCCTTCATGCGTCCCCGGTGACGCGCGGCAATAATGCCCGCGGTCAGCCACCCGGCGGTACCGCCCCCAACGATGACGACGGACTGTATCGGAGCCATCTTTAGTGCTTTGAATTCCTACATAGCATCAACTCACTATCGCAGAAAAAAAATAGGGCCGCCATGGGTTGATGCCGGCCCTATCGTTAAGCTGCCGGGAGGACTACAGCTTAAAGTGAACACCCAGAGTGAAGGTCCGCCCGTAATCAACCACATCGAGGATCTGCTCCGAGAAGCGGCCATGCGTGCTGTAGGTCGCGTCGGTAAGATTCAGAGCCTCGAAGTACACCTGCAACTGCCGGGTAATCTGGTAGCTCGTGCTGAAATCAACCTGGGTCGTGGCATTGACGAAAGTGGGTTCAGTGCCGTAGGCCGAATTGTTCTGCTGCTGACCGAAGTGATCCAGGTATTCGTCGCGATGATTCACCGCGACGCGCGCCTGAAATCCATTCTTGTCGTAGAAGGCAATGAGGTTGGCGGAGTTCGCCAATCCCGTCACCGCGAAGCCCGATACGCTGGTGTCGTAGGGATTGTAGGGCTTGTTCGTCGTCACGAAGGTGGCGTTGGCATAGAACCCGAAGCCGGTGTCCCAGAACATATGCTGTAGCGCCAGTTCAATGCCGCGCACTTGAGCCGATGGCCCATTCACCTGGGAGGTGACGCTGAAGAGCGCGGGCGTAGTGGTTCCAGGAAGGACCACGCCATTGATGCTCTGCGGGCTCGTGCTGCCGACGATGAAGTTGGTCACATTCTTGACGAACCCGTCGATGGACGCATAGGAGTTGTGGGCGTAATACCATTCCGCGCCCAGATCCACGTTGTCCGAGAGATAGGGGAGAAGATTTGGATTTCCACCGGTCGCGACCAAGGAGCCCACCCTTTGCCCCTGCGGAACGTTCAAATCGGGCGTGAGATAGTTCAGGGGCGGACGCGTCAGGGTACGCGATGCGTCCAAACGCACCTTGATTTTATCAGTGACCAGCAAATTTAAGTCCACGTCCGGCAGGAGATACTGGTAAGTGTTCGTCGTCTCAGCCGGCACCGTCCCGGTATACGTCACCAGATACGCGGTGTGGTCCGACGCTTGCACGGTCAGCGTGGTCGGCAGCTGTTCCAGGCCCGCTGATTTTGTTTCCGTGCGGTCGTAGCGCAGCCCGACATTCACCAGCAGCGGCATGTTGTCGATGCTCAGTTTGGTGTTGAGGTTCACATACGGCGCGAACGTGGTCTCGGAAATATTCTGGTAGTCCCCGTAATTGAACGCCATCTGATAGATGCCGTTGAAGGGCGGCGTACAGCAGGTTTTATTGGCGCCCGGAATGTTCGTCGTCTGAGGATTACCGAGGCTCTGCAGGTAGTTTAAGACCGCATATGGATTGAACTGCAGGATGTTAGGGGGCAGATTGCCGTTATTGCTGAACCCGTTGATAAAGTTTGAGGTATTGAACGAATTCGTGAAATACCCCTGGGGCAATTGCACGCCGCCGGGATTATTGGAGGCTGGCCCATAACCCGCGTAAGCCTGCCAATCGTTATTCACGAAACTGTCGTATTCGCTCAAGTTCTCCTTGTTGTAGACATACTGCAAGCCGTACTTGAACTTAAGATTGTCCTCGGTCCACGTGCCCTGCAATTTGAACTGATTCACCGTATTGACGTTTTGCGGGCTCGACATGGGGAGCACGTGTGAGCCAATGATGCCATTGTTGATGAACAGCGCCGCATCGCCGTTGGGGCCGATACCGGTCGGGTAAGGCAGGCTGTTGGAACCCACGCCAGCGATTCCCACATTGGTACCGTTGGTGCCGCCGGGACTGGACGGACCGTAGCCCACGTCCGCATCGATGCTGCTCAGCTGGCCGCCGGGATTCAGCTTGGACACCGACTGGTCGGCATCAAACTCATAGACCAAGTGGGAGCTCAGAGTCCACTGCGCATTGAAGCCGATGAGGTTGTTCTCGATCACCGAGCCGTTGACCTGGCTCTGGAAGTCGGTGGGCGTATTCGGCTGAACAAAGCTGGTCAGGGTGCCGTTCGAGTTCTGAGTGACGTCGGTCAAGCTGCCGTTGTTGAACCACACGCTGTAGCCGTATTGGTCTTGCGTCAGCCAGTCTCGAGAATAATCATCATTCGCGGTCAGTAAGATATTTTCCGCGGGGCGCCACTGCAAAGCCATGCGGGCATCGGTGCGCTCGTTTTTATCGTGTTCCTGATAGACGCCATAGTCCTGGATGAACCAGTCCTTGATACTGGCCACAGTCGAGGCGCCGGCGGGGGCACCGGCCAGCTGTGAAGGCGCCAGCAAATTTCCCTCCCATCCCTGAACGTTGACGTGATTGGCGAGTATCTTGTTTTCCTGATAGTCCGCGTCCAGCAAAATTCCAATGGTGTCATCGGCAAAGGTGTCGCTGAACAAGATGCCGCCGTTGGGTGTGCCGTTGCCCTGCTCGGGAGAATAGGAACTGGAAACGGAACCCGCCAACTGCAGCCCCGGATGATCGAAGGGCTTCGGATACTTGATGTTGATCGTGGCGCCGATGGCGCCGCTCGACAGCGTGGAATCCGGCGTCTTCAACACATCCACTTGTCCCACGAAATTGGAGCCCACGGAACTGAAGTCATAGCCGCGGTTGCCGATGCCGGAGGCTACAGGCCGGCCGTCATACAGTGTCTCGTTGTAAGTAGGACCGAAGCCGCGCACCGTGATTTCCGAGGCTTGGCCGTTCGTCGTCGGGACGCCGCCCATGCTGCTGGTGCCGCGGCTCACCGAGACGCCGGGAATTCTCTGCATAGCCTCGGCCAGGTTGTTGTCGGGGAAGGTGCCGATATCCTCTGCCGAAATGGCATCCACGATGCCGTCGTTTTCTCGCTTGATGTCCAAGCTTTGCTGCAGGGAGGCGCGGATTCCGGTAACGACGATTTCGTTGAGCTCATCCGAAGTCGCTGCCGGCGCCGCCGCCGCATCCGCGGCGTAGCTCGACGTCGAGAGTGCGCTCAGGGAGAGCGTTGATACACCCCCTATACATAGGGCATGCACCATTCTGCGTAGATAATCATTTCCCGTATTTTTCATCGAACTCCCCCATCGCGTTCATATCCAAATTTCAGGAATGCGCCGCAGCCGCGCGCGCTGGTTCCCAGTGCTCGTCGAACAGGATCCACCGTGCCATGAAAGTGCTTGTGCTGTGACAGCCCACAGGCGATGCATCGCACTGCGAGGTCGCCGGAACAGCCCTTGTAAGATCCACCATGTCGCGTCCCCAGGCTCGATCTACTTATTGGTAGCGGTATCAAAAACCGCTCCGTATTTATGGTTGCGCTACCATTCTAGTAGTAATTTTCGCTTTTGCAAATATTTTCGTGGTTGCGCTACCATGATCGCGATATATCAGGCCGCACGATATGTCAGGCGGCCGTCCGCGACGCCGCGCGCGCTGCTGCGCTCGCAACTATCCGACCATGTCCTCCAGCTCCCGGCCGCGTGTTTCGTGGATCATCTTGAGCACGAAGATGATCGAAACGAAGGCGCAGGCGGCGTAAAACCCGTATGTGATCGGCAGGCCGATGGTCTTGGCAAGCACCGGAAAACTGACGCTGATCAGAAAGTTGGCGCTCCATTGCGCCGCGCCGCTGACCGCAAGCCCCGAGCCGCGGATCTGGTTGGGAAACATCTCGCCCAACATGACCCACATGACAGGACCCCAGCTCAAATTGAAAAATATCACGTAGAGATTCGCACTCACGAGAGCCAACACACCTACGTGGGGGGCCAGCTGCAGCTTGCCGTTGCTCAAATCCCCAGTGGCAAAGGCGGCCGTGAGGACTGTGAGAGTTAGGGCCATGCCGATCGAGCCGATCAGCAGCAGCGGTTTGCGGCCGATGCGATCAATGAGAAAAATTGCCACGATGCAAGCCGCGATCGAGAGCGTGCCGCTCAAGATATTGATCTTCAGCGAGTCACCCTCGCTAAAGCCCACGGCTTGCCAAAGCACCGCGCCGTAATAAAACACGACATTGATACCCACCAATTGCTGAAAGGTGGCCAGACCGATGCCCACCCAAACGATTCCGCGCAGCCGGCCGCTGGCCCGATCGATGAGATCGGCCAGGCGCGGCGCATGGTCTGCGGCTAGGGAACCGCGAATTTCCAGGGCTTTGACCGCCGCCGCGGATGCGCCGAACAATCGAGTCAGCACGGCAAGGGCTTCCTCACTGCGTCCGCGAGCCACCAGGTATCGCGGGCTTTCAGGAATGAGCAGCAGGGTGAGGAAAAACACGGTTGCCGGGATGATCTGCATCCAGAACATCCAGCGCCAGGCCGCAAACCCAAGCCACAAAACATCGGTTGATTTGCCTGCCCCGTATGCCAAGAAATAGTTGGCGAGAAACGCCCCGGTCAGTCCAGCGATGATCATGATCTGCTGCAAACTCGACAAACGGCCGCGCATGCTGGCCGGTGTCACCTCGCTGATATATGCGGGCGACAACACGCTGGCCGCCCCCACACCCACCCCGGCCGCAAAGCGCGCGACGATCATCATGATGGCCGAGCCCGCCGCACCGGATGACAACGCGCTGAGAATGAACAGCAGCGCAGCGGCTACCATGACCCGGCGCCGGCCCCAAACATCCGCCAAGCGCCCCGCCAGGAACGCCCCCACCGCGCAGCCTGGCAGCAACGCGCTGACGGTGATGCCGAGCCCCGCCTCGCTTAAATCAAAAGTGCTTCTGAGCCCATCCTGCGTGCCGTTGATGACGCCGCTGTCGTAGCCGAACATGAAGCCGCCAATGGTGGCAACGCCGACGATGGCGGCGACCAGCGGCAGGTTGATTTCTGCGTCGCGATTGTCGATCAATTTATTCTCCCCCATTCGTGATCACGGCTGGCGCCGGCCCTTTGTCAGGTTTTTATTCGGGCACCGGCATCAAATCGAGCACGAAATGATAGCGCTACCGTATACTACAAAAATATCTATTTTCCCACAGCAAGAATCGCCAGATTTAACACATTGTCGGATTCGCAAATAAAATGGCAGCGGTAGCGCCAGTTGGCAAGCACGCTCGCGCGGGGCAGTGACGCATGTACATGGGAATTGATGTAGGCACCTCGGCGGTGAAAGTGGCAGTGATCGACGATACAGGAATTGTGATCGATCAGGCCAGCTCGCCGCTTCGCGTGTCGCGGCCTCAGGCGTTATGGTCGGAGCAAGATCCGGCCGATTGGTGGGCGGCGACCAATAGCGCGGTGAGTGATTTGCGCCTGCCGGTGCGCAGGTCAGTGCGCGCCATAGGTCTGTCGGGTCAAATGCACGGCGCTACACTGCTCGACAAGCATGACCGAGCCTTGCGCCCGGCGATTTTATGGAATGATGGCCGCAGTGCGCCACAATGCGCGGAATTGGAAGCGGCGATGCCGGACATGACTTCCATTACCGGCAATCGTGCGATGCCGGGATTCACAGCGCCCAAGCTGCTGTGGGTGCGATTGCACGAGCCAAAGATTTTTGCCGCAACCGCGAAAATCGTTCTGCCCAAGGACTATGTGCGCTTGCGCATGACCGGCGAATCCGCCTCCGACATGTCCGATAGCGCGGGCACGTTATGGATGGACGTGGGCAAACGCCGCTGGTCCGACGCGATGCTCGCGGCCACCGGACTTGATGAGTCGTACATGCCCAAGCTCTTCGAAGGCAATGAGATTACCGGAGAGTTGCGTGCTGAGCTGGCGGAAGCTTGGGGCATGGCTCGGGTGCCGGTCGTTGGCGGCGGCGGAGATAACGCGGCGGGTGCCGTCGGGGTTGGCGTCGTGCGCCCCGGCGATGCGTTCCTGTCGCTCGGAACCTCCGGGGTATTGTTTCTCGCCAATGACGGCTATCACCCGAACCCCGCGGGCGGCGTGCACACCTTTTGTCACGCGGTGCCCAAACATTGGCATCAAATGTCCGTGATCTTGAGCGCGGCGAGTTGCGTCGACTGGGCCGCCCGCCTCTGTCGCCTGGAGAACGCTGCCGCGCTGTTCGCCCTCGCCGAGGCCGGCTCCAGACCCACGAACAGCGAGATTTTCCTGCCCTATTTGTCCGGCGAGCGCACGCCGCACAACGATCCCAATGCGAAAGGCGTGCTGTTTGGATTGAGTCACGAGACCGACCCGGCGGCGATTGCACAGGCGGTGCTCGAGGGCGTCGCGTTTGCCTTTCGCGATGGGATGGATGCACTGCTGGCGAGCGGCGCCAACATCGAGTCGATCGCGGTGATTGGCGGCGGCGCTCGCTCTGCGTACTGGGGAAAGATACTGAGCTCCGTATTGCGCCGGCCGCTGACATACCGCGACAGCGGCGCCGTCGGCCCGGCGTTTGGGGCGGCCCGCTTGGCTCGCATGGGCGCCGAGAAGGCGAGCATCGAGGATATTTGCACCGCGCCGCCGATCTTGCACGTCGCCGAGCCTGACGACCGCATGATCGACCTGTACCGCAAAAAGATGGGCCGCTATCGCAGCCTCTATCAAAATCTTAGAGACCTATTCCGGGAGAATGCACCGTGAACCGCTCATATTTCGGCGAAATCGCCCCGATTGTTTTTGAAGGTCCGCAATCCACCAATCCGCTCGCGTATCGCTTCTACGACAAGAATCGCGTCGTGCTCGGTAAGACCATGGAACAGCAATTGCGCATGGCCGTGTGCTACTGGCATACATTTGGCTGGGACGGATTCGATGTGTTCGGCGCCGGCACTTTTCGTCGACCCTGGCATGGCGGCCCCCTCGATCAGTCAGCGGCGGATCATAAGCTTAACGAAGCGTTTGAGTTTTTCACGCGGTTGGGTCTTCCCTATTTCTGTTTTCACGACGTCGATGTCATGGCGCAAGCCGCCAATATCCGCGAACACGTCGCGAATTTTTCCCACATGGTGGATAAAATCCAGGCAAAAATGTCGGCGACCGGCGTTAAGCTGCTATGGGGCACGGCGAATTTGTTCAGTCACCCGCGGTATATGGCGGGCGCCGCCACCAATCCCGATCCTGAAGTATTTAGATTCGCCGCCACCCAGGTGCGGCAATGCCTTGAGGCCACGCACCGTCTGCACGGCGAGAACTATGTGCTCTGGGGCGGACGCGAAGGCTACGACACGCTGCTGAACACCAACCTTCGGCAAGAGAAAAACCAGCTTGGCCGTTTCCTGTCCATGGTGGTTGAACATAAGCACAAGATCGGCTTCAAAGGCGCGATTTTGATTGAACCCAAACCCCATGAGCCGACCAAGCATCAATATGATTTTGATGTGGATACGATTTACGGATTCCTGAAGCACCATGGACTCGAGAAGGAGGTCAAGGTCAATATCGAATCCAACCACGCCACCCTATCCGGACACAGCTTCGAACATGAAATTGCGATGGCGGTCGATTTCGGCATTTTCGGCTCCATCGATATGAACCGCGGCGACATGCAAAACGGTTGGGATACCGACCAATTTCCGAACGAGGTGCGGGAGATCACGCTGGCGCTTTACTATGTGTTGCAAGGCGGCGGTTTCACCAGCGGCGGCAACAATTTCGACGCCAAAGTCCGCCGTCAAAGCATCGATCCCATCGATCTTTTTTACGGCCACGTCGGCGCAGTCGATATGTTGGCGCGAGGCCTCTTGAGCGCGGCGGCTATGCTGACGGGCGGCGAAATGAAGTCATTCGTCGAGCAGCGTTACGCAGGCTGGCGCGGTGCGCAAGCTCGCGACATGCTGGAAGGACGCAGCTCGCTCGCCGCGATTGCGGATGCTGCAGTGGCAGAGAATGTGTCACCCGTGCCGCGCTCCGGCCGCCAGGAGTATCTGGAAAACCTGGTGAGCCGCTATACGTCAGGCTGAATCGCGGCGGTCAAGTTCCGATGCGAAGCTGCACCGTCTGCAAGTCCACGGAATTCGGGCCGACCATAATTTCGAACGCCCCCGGCTCCACGACGCGCTGCATGGACGCGTCCCACATCCGAAAGGATTCGGGGGTCAGTACGAACGTGAGTATCTTGGTCTCTCCGGGGGCCAGCGTCGTGCGCTGGAATGCCTTGAGCTCTTTGATGGGCCGCGTGACCGAGCTGACCAGTTGATGAACATATAACTGAACGGTCTCATCGCCCGCGCGGGTACCGGTGTTGCGCACCGGCACACTCACTGTTACGGAGCCGTTGATGCCGATGCGCGGATCCGACAAGCGCGGCGCACCGATCTCAAAGCTGGTATAGCTCAGGCCGTAGCCGAAGGGATACAGCGGCAACACGCTATCGAACAAGTAGCCGCGGCGTGCGGAAGGTTTGGCATTGTAAAACATCGGCAGCTGTCCGACGCTGCGCGGTATGGTGACCGGCAACTTTCCACCCGGATTCACATCGCCGAAGAGTACGTCGGCCATGGCGTTGCCGCCCTGCTCTCCGAGATACCAACCCTCGAGCAGCGCGTTGGCTTTCTCGGAGATCACCACCGTGGAGGCGGGACGGCCGTTGATCAGAATGACGGTGATCGGTTTGCCGAGCGCATGCAGCGCATCGAATAGAGCTTGCTGTTCGCCGACCAGATCGAGACTATCGCGATCGCCCAAGTGGTTTTTTGCCCAGCCCTCGCGGCTCGTTTGCTCGGTGTCACCAATAGCCAGGATGATCTGATCAGCTTTGCGCGCCACCGATACGGCCGCCTCGATCAGTTGCCGATTCTCCTGGGGATCGGCGAGCTGCACCTCATCGGCCCACCAGTCGTCATTGGCCGTGATCTTGACTCCTTGCGCGAACACCACGTCGGCGCGCACGCCTACCTTGGCGCGAATGCCGTCCAGGACGGATATCGTGACCGGCGGTTGACCGTAGTAGCCGCCGAGCCGGGCCACCGCGGCGTTGGGTCCGATGACTGCGATGGTGGGCTTGCCTGCGCCGGCTGAGGGCAGCTGCAGCGGCAGCGTGCCATCGTTTTTCAACAAGACAATCGTGCGCTGCGCAGCCTTTCGCGCCAAGCTGCGCGCTTCCAGGTTATTCGTGAGCGCAACGGCCAGATCGGCATCCGCGTAGGGGTTTTCGAACAATCCTGCGCGGAATTTGAGCGTCAGTAGCCGGCGCACCGATTGGTTGATGCGTTCCTCGGAGACGCGCCCATCGCGGACCTGTTGGGTCAGGGTGGCGTAAACGCCGCCGCTCGGCAAATCGCAGTCCACGCCGGCCGCCAGCGCAATGCGCGCAGCCGCTTCAGGGCTTCCGGCGATATGATGCAAATTCTGCAGATCTTCGATGGCGTAGTAGTCGCTCACCACCAAGCCACGGAAGCCCCATTCGCCCCGCAATACCTTCTCGAGCAGCCAGCCATTTGCATGACTCGGCACGCCGTCGATTTCATTATAGGAAGGCATGACCACACTCACGCCGGTGCGCTGGATAATTTGCTCGAACGGGGGAAAGAAAAACTCGCGCAGCGTGCGCTCTGAATACGGCGCTGGACCCACATTGGTGCCGCTCTCCGGTTGGCCATGACCCGTCAGATGTTTTAGCGTGGCGAACACTTTACCGGGCCCCAGCACGCGAGCTTTGTCCGCTCCTTGCAACCCCTCTACCGCCGCTACGCCCATCTCGCCGACCAAGTACGGGTCTTCTCCAAATGTCTCCTCGATGCGGCCCCATCGCGGATCGCGTGCAACATCGACCACTGGGGTCAGGGCCAGATCTACACCGCGGGCGCGGATCTCACGCGCTGTGATGACGTTCACCGCGCGCACCAGCGCAGGATCCCAACTGGAGGCCAGCGCAATCGCCTGCGGAAAACTCGTCGCGCCGAGCGCCGCGTATCCGTGCAGCCCTTCCTCATGAAGCAGTATTGGAATCCCGAGCCGAGTTCGCTGCATCGCGTAGTGCTGCAGGGCGTTAACCAGTCGAATCGTCGCGCGCACATCGCGGCCCGGGACCACCCGGGGGGACGAAGGGCCGGTCGCATCCGACGGGCGTGCAAACTCACCAATGCCATTGGGATACTTTTGCGCCATTTTAGCCGGATCAAACTCCAGCTTGGCGTCGAACACTTCCGATTTGGCGTCCCAAATACTCATCAATTGAGCGACCTTTTCCTCCAGCGTCATGCGCGCCAGCAAATCCTCCACGCGCGCCTCGACCGGCGCGTTCCGGTCCATGTAGGTCGCTTTAGTTGCCTGCGCAGCCAACGCCTGATGCGTGATCGCCGCGACGATCGTCAAACCGCACAGCCGCGCCGTTGCTGATAATCTCATTGTTATACTTGTGATTTTGAGCGTTCTGATAGCGCTACCATGCTAGAGGACATTCAAGTTTGTCAATTCTATTTGCTTTTTTTGCCTTTCCAAGCGCCAAATGTGCTTTGGCTGTGCGTTGGAAGCTGGCGCGGACATGACGACGAGATCAACAAGCAAACGGTCGACATCGCGACGCGGCCGCAAGGTCAAACACCGACGCCAAGGCGCCCCCACCATTGCCGATGTTGCGGCGTACGCGGGGTTTGCCCCGATGACCGTCTCGCGAGTGATCAACGGCGAAAGCAACGTGCGCCAGGAAACACGCGAGGCCGTCCAGGCGGCGATCGCCAAACTTCGCTACTCGCCCAATCTCGCCGCGCGGACTTTGGCGGGCGCGGAGCAAGTGCGCATCGGGCTGTTATATAGCAACCCCAGTGCCGCTTACTTGAGCGAATTTCTCGTGGGAAGTTTGGAGCAGGCGCGCCTCAGTCATGTGCAATTGGTGGTCGAAAAGTGCGACGCCAAGCAGCACGAGGACGAGGTCGTCAGCGAACTGCTGGCAACCGGCATCGATGGCATCATCCTGCCGCCGCCGCTGTGCGATTCGAAACGTATCCATACCGTGCTCACCAAGGCCGGAGCACTCGCCGTCGCCGTGGCGAGCGCCAGTCCGCGCGCTGGGTTTTTGGCTGTTCGTATTGATGATCATTCCGCCGCGGTCGCCATGACTCGTCACATTCTGTCGTTGGGTCACAAGCGCATCGGCTTCATCATCGGCAACCCGGATCAGACCGCCAGCGCGCATCGCTTCTCGGGCTATAAGGCGGCGCTTGCCGAAGCAGGCATCGCCATCGACAAGTCCCTGATTGCCCAAGGACTGTTCACTTACCGCTCCGGACTCAAGGCCGCCGAACAGTTGCTCAGTCTGGCGAAGCCTCCCACGGCCATTTTTGCGAGCAACGACGATATGGGCGCCGCCACCGTGACCGTTGCTCATCGGCTTCACCTGGACGTGCCGAAAGATCTGACCGTTTGCGGCTTTGACGACACGGAATTCTCACGCTCCATCTGGCCCGAGCTCACTACCATCCATCAACCGATTGCGGATATGTCGCGCGCCGCCATGATGTTGCTGGTAGGGAAAATCAGGGCTCGGCGGGCAGGCAAAGACGAAGACTGCGAGCACGCCTTGCTGGATTTTACTCTGGTACACCGGGACTCGGACGCGCCGCCGGGCCGCTGACAGGGTGCGCGCCGCGCGCAGTTATCCTCAGTCGAATCGCCTCTGTGGGGCCACCTGCATACGGTCGATGCAATAGTGCGGCCCTCCTCCGGATCGCTCGCGCCGTTGCGCATCGACACCGCCAACGCGGATCCCTCGGGAGTTTGGCGCAGCCCAAGAAAATAGTGATGCCGCTCGTCTGCAAAAGCGACTAGTGCCGCTTGATCGCCGACGCGCGCGGGCGCATACCGCATTTCGGTTTCAACGACGGCGTTCTCATGGCGCTGACGCGTTCCCAGGAACGAAGGGTTGGCGCCTCCGCTGACCGAAAACTGGAATTGATCAGATAGTAATCATTGCCCACGCGCACGATGCTGGGATCCGGCGCAAACCCGGGTATGATGGGGTTGCGATACGCCTTGGCAGTCGCCGCACGAGTGGCCCCTATCGGATCGTGGCCGCTGTAGGTTACCCACGCAAAGGTCGCGGAACTACCGCTGTCGGCGGCGACGGATGCAGCTGTCGCCGCGACCCAAAGAATCGTCGCGCGCAGTAACAGCGCCTTTATTGCAGCACCGCGCGAAAACGAATACTGGCGCAGAACGTCTCACCCGGCTCGACAATGGGCATGGCAGGCTCCTGGCCGCGCAGATTCAGGGCGTTGTTGATATGCGGAACGGGCTCAAAACAGAAGCCCTCCGAGTTGTTTCGTATGTAGACCACGGCGCTCGACAATTCCCGGGAATGCTTGATTTCCAGCGCCAAAGGTTTCTCCCGCCAGGCGATATAAGCAGGCCCGCTCCAGCCGGTAAAGCAGTGATCAACATCGCCCGGTTCCACCGGCGTCGCCTGACCATAGTCGAATTTTCCGGACGGTTTGACGCTCTCGCTCGGCAAGCCATCTTCCCCGACCAGCCACACGCGCTGTGCCCGAAAAGTCAGATAGGCGCCTCGTTGGGGAAAGTACGGATGGTGTCCGAACGCCAGCGGCACGGGATGCGGCTCTAGATTGATTGCGCTCAAGTACAGCGTCAGGACGCCATCCGCGATTGTAATGCGCTGGCGCGCCTCAAAGGCCCAAGGCCAACTCGCATCCGGCCGATGATGCAGTGACAGCAGCGCCGAATCGGCGCTGCGCTCCTGAACTTGCCACGGGCGCTGAAAGCCAACGCCGTGAATCGCGTGCGGCTCCGGCGGAAAATTCCGCGCAAGCGTCACGATTTTTCCGTCCCACTCAAACCTGCCGTTGGCGATACGATTGGAATAGGGCACGAGTGGGAAGCTGGCCATCCCAAAAGGATCCCGCGCCGCGATGCGGTCAGCGCTCGCCGGACGCAACATTTGTTGCCCTTGCACGCTCCAGCCGCCGACGCTTCCACCGACAAGCGGCAGCAGCTCGCAGTGATCCGCGCCGTGTACCAAAGTTAAGGTGCCGGACTCCGGTTCCAGTTGCTGCATCACGCCGTGACGGCCGCTGGCAGGCATGTCCGGCTGAACATTCGACTTCTCCCCGAAAATGGCTTTTCTACGCCTATGATAGCGCTATCAATTATCTGGACGCAAAAAGCGCCGTGCGCGGGCCGACCAGTGCTTGCATCTGTCCTTTGGTAGCGCTAACAATAATCCGTGCGCAAGTCCTGGAAAATGCAGCTGATGCGGTCCGCTTGCGTGATGCTGTGCGGCCTTGCGGTCGCGCACGCCGAGGACGGCTACGAACTATGGCTGCGCTATCGGCCGGTAGAGGCGCCATGGCTGGAACGCTACCGCGCAGCGGTGAGCGAGTTGGTACCCCCTAGCGGCAGATCCGCGGCCCAAATCGAATTGGCGCGGGCGATTCCCGGTTTGCTCGGCCTCACTCCCCGCATCGCAACAAGCATCACGCAAAATGGCGCAGTCGTATTCGGCACACCGCGCTCCTCAACGACGATCGCGGAGTTGCACCTGGATCTCCATGATCTGGGGTCTGAGGGATACCTTTTACGTAGCGTAATGCTCGACGGCCACCGCGCCACGATCATTGCCGCCAATGAGGACGCCGGCGTGATATATGGCACCTTTCATTTCTTGCGACTGCTGCAGACGCGGCAACCGGTGGATCAACTATCGCTTCGCGCCGTGCCGCGCGTGCAGCACCGGATCTTGAATCACTGGGACAATCTTGACGGTACGGTGGAGCGTGGCTATGCCGGTGCGTCGCTATGGGACTGGCACAAGCTGCCCGACTACATCGCTGCCCGCTATGTGGACTATGCCCGTGCCTGCGCCTCGATCGGCATCAATGGCTCGGTCATCACCAATGTCAACGCCGACGCGCTCAGTTTGACTCCGCGGTATTTGGAAAAAGCGGCTGCCCTTGCGTCCGTATTTCGGCCCTACGGACTGCGCGTGTACTTGACGGCAAGGTTTACGGCGCCGATCGAGATAGGTGGGTTGCAGAGCGCCGATCCACTGGATCCGTCGGTGCGCCGATGGTGGCAAGCCAAAGCGGACGAGATTTATCGTTACATTCCCGACTTTGGTGGACTTCTTGTCAAGGCGAATTCCGAAGGCCAGCCAGGACCCCAAGACTACGGGCGCTCACAGGCCGAGGGCGCCAACATGTTTGCCGTGGCGCTGGCGCCGCACGGCGGCGTGGTCATGTGGCGGGCCTTCGTATATTCGAATAGCCCGTCGGAGGATCGTGCAATGCAGGCCTACGATGAGTTCGTGCCGCTTGACGGTCGGTTCCAAGAGAACGTGCTATTGCAGGTAAAGAACGGCCCCATCGATTTCCAGCCGCGCGAGCCGCCGCATCCGCTATTCGGCGCGATGCCCGGGACGCCGCTGATGCTCGAACTGCAAATCACCAAGGAGTACCTCGGGTTCGCCACGCATCTTGTGTTTCTCGGTCCACTCTACGAAGAGGTGCTGCGCGCCGACACATACGCGAAGGGCGCGGGCTCGACGGTCAGCAAGATCGTCGACGGATCCCTGCACGGCTATGCGCATACCGGCATGGCCGGCGTGGCGAATATCGGCGCTGATCGCAATTGGACCGGGTCTCATTTCGATCAAGCCAACTGGTATGCCTTCGGCCGCCTCGCGTGGGACCCCGATTTATCTTCGCGCGGCATTGCCGAAGAATGGACGCGCATGACGTTCACAAATGACGCCCGGGTCGTCGTCCCTGTTGTCGCGATGATGATGGGGTCGCGCGAGGCGGCCGTCGACTATATGACGCCGCTCGGTCTTGCCCACCTCATGGCGCGCGGCCATCACTACGGACCGGGAGCGTGGCAAAGCGGCGGCCCGCGTGCCGACTGGACGCCGCCCTACTATCACCGCGCCGACGCCCACGGCATCGGATTTGATCGCAGCGCCAAGGGCAGCAATGCCGTCTCGCAATACGCACCCGCCGTGGCGGCAATATTCAACGACGCAGCCCTCACGCCGCAAAAGTACTTGCTGTGGTTTCATCACTTGCCTTGGGATTATCGAATGGCGTCGGGAGACACCTTGTGGGATGAACTCGTCATTCACTACACGCGCGGCGTGGCTTACGTGCAGCAAATGCGCACGACTTGGGCGGGGCTTGAGCCGTTTGTCGATCCCCAACGTTTCGCCGAGGTGGGAGCGTTTCTGGCCATTCAGGAGAACGAGGCGAGGTGGTGGCGCGATGCAACCTTAAGTTATTTTCAAAGCGTTGCCGAGCGACCTTTTCCATCGGGCTTTGCTCCCCCGCAACACACGCTGCAAGAATACGAGGCAATGTCCTTCCCGTACGCACCGGGAAACCCCGGTTGGACGGCCGCGCCTTTCCGCCGCTGACCCGAAGCTCTATGATAGCGGTACCATTAGGGGCTGACGCCGCTTGCACGCAGGGTGAAATGAGAATCGATTGTCGATCCATGCCGGTGTTGATAGCCTTGCTGGCCTCGTGGGTGCCTGGGCAGAGCGCCGCCATCCAGCCTGCGCATCCGCTGCTCAATGAAATGTTTCAGGATCACGCGGTGCTTCAGCGCGACCAGCCGATCCCGGTGTCGGGCGAAGCGCTACCCGGCGAAAATATCAGCGTCTCGATCAACGCCACTACCGTTCGCGCGCGTGTTGACGCCTCGGGTCAATGGCGATTGACGCTACCCGTCATGCATGCCGGTGGCCCCTATTCGCTAATCGCGCGCGCGCAATCCGGCGCCACTCAGTCGATCTCCGATGTGCTCGTGGGCGATGTGTGGCTTTGCTCCGGCCAATCGAACATGGAACTGCCCGTGTCGCGTTCATTGGGTGCCGCACGCGAAATCGATGCCTCGGCCAACAATCTGATCCGCGTTTTGACTGTTGCGCACGCCAGCAGTCCGGCGCCTCTTAGGCATTTTGCGGCGCCGGTGGTGTGGCTGCCTGCGGCGCCGGAGTCGATTCGCGATTTTTCGGCAGCCTGCTATTACTTCGCGCGGGAGTTGCAAAAGTCCGTCGCGGTGCCGCTGGGTCTTATTCACGCCTCGTTCGGGGGTTCGAGTATCGAGCCGTGGCTGAGCGAGGCGGGATTGCGCCTCGTCGGCGGTTTCGATGAGCGGCTCGATTTGCTGCGCCTATATGCGCACAATCCGCAGGCAGGTACCCAAGGACTGGCGGCTTTGTGGGAGAGGTGGTGGCGTGCGCGCGCACCGGCTGGCTCGACGCCTTGGCGGATCGATGCCGGGGACCCGAAGGAATGGCGCGATGTTCCTCTGCCCATGCGCGACTGGAAGACATGGGGTGTTCCCGAGCTCGCGAATCACGATGGCATGGTTTGGTTCCGTCGCACCGTCGTCCTCAGGCCAGAACAGGCCGCTGAAGCCGCAACGCTGTCCCTGGGCGCCATCGACGAAGTCGACGAGACCTGGGTGAATGAGCGCGTCGTCGGCAACTCGTTCGGCTGGGCAACCGAGCGGACCTACCCGGTGCCGGCAGGCGTGCTGCACGCAGGCGTAAACACCATCGTCGTGAATGTGCTCAGCACCTGGGATGCTGCGGGAATGTACGGGCCTCCTGATCACATGGCACTGCGCTTCAACGACGGCAGCTCAATAGCCCTTGGCGGGGAATGGCGCTACCAATTCGTTCCCGACAGCATGGGTTATCCGCCGCGAACCCCGTGGGAATCCATTGGCGGCCTGTCTAGCCTGTACAACGGCATGATCGCGCCCATCGAACCCTATGGGCTGCGCGGCGTCGCGTGGTACCAGGGTGAATCCAACACTGGCAGTGCGGGACAATATCAAAAACTGTTGTCCACACTCATGAGCGATTGGCGACGCGACTTCGGCCAGGAGCTGCCTTTTTTGGTTGTCCAGCTGCCTAACTTCGGTCCGTCCCCCGCCGCGCCGGTGGCCTCCGGTTGGGCTAGCTTGCGCGAAGCGCAGCGTCGCGCAGTGTCGGGCGATCCGCACGCAGCGTTGGCCGTAACCATCGACATCGGTGATAGTCACGAGCTGCATCCGCCGAATAAGCAGGAAGTCGGGCGCCGTCTTGCGCGAGCCGCCAGACACCTCGTCTACGGTGAATCGTTGACTCCTTCAGGCCCCGCTCCCCTCGCGGCGCGGCGACAAAATAATCGCATTCTCGTTACGTTCACGAGCATCGATGGCCGGCTGCTCGCCTATAGCGCCACGGATCCCATCGGATTCGAGCTGTGTGGCGCTACCCAAAGCAGCTGCAAATTCGTCGATGCGACGCTGCAGGCCGATTCAGTGCTGCTCGATCCCGCACCGCTTGGCGCACAAGCGGATACTCCGACACGGGTGCGCTTCTGTTGGGGGGATGCCCCCATTTGCAACCTCTATGATCAATCCGGCCTGCCGGCCGGTCCTTTCGAACTCGATATTCCATAAGAAAAACAATCATGCATCGACGCCGACTCCTTGAATCGCTACTGGGCCTGACAAGTGCCGGGTTGGCATCGCGTATGAGCAACGCACTATCGCTGCCATCGTCCCTCGCCTCTGAACCCATACTCACGCATCCCACGGTGAATGGGTTTCCAAACGGATTCCTGTGGGGTGCCGCCACCGCTGCGTACCAAATCGAGGGCGGATGGAATGAGGATGGCAAGGCAGAATCCGTTTGGGACCGCTTCGTACGAGTTCCCGGCCATATCAAGAACGGCGATACCGGAGATGTGGCCTGTGACAGCTACCATCGATACAGGGAAGATGTTGCGCTGCTGCGCGAATTGAACTGCAAAAGCTATCGCTTTTCGATTTCCTGGCCCCGGGTTCTGCCGACCATGCGCGGCGCACCGAATCAAAGAGGCTTGGACTACTACAAGCGCTTGGTGGACGAACTGCGGGAGAACGGCATTCGGCCGCTGGCGACGCTGTATCACTGGGACATGCCGCAGCAAGTGGAGGATGCCGGCGGTTGGCCGGCGCGAGACACGGCCGATTGGTTTGTCGACTATGTGAATGCGGTGTCGCATGCACTGGGCGATCGCATCGATCACTGGTGCATCTTCAACGAACCGAAGACCTTCACTCAATTGGGTTATTGGAGCGGCCAGTTTGCCCCCGGCCGAAAGGACCCGGCGGCGTTCCTGCGCGCCACGCATGTCGTGAATGTCGCGCAAGGAAAGGCATTCGCCGCTCTCAAAGCGCAGAACACACACGCGCAGGTGGGCAGCGCCTTTGATCCAGGCCCCATGATTCCCGCGACCCGCTCCGACGCGGACAAGGCCGCCGCCGACCAATGGTTCCGCCTGAATAACTTATGGCAGCTGTGGCCGGCACTGACGGGACAATATCCAGGCGGCGTGCTGCCCGCCGATCAATTGCACGAGTTGCTAGGCTTTCGCGCGGGCGACGATGTCATCATGCGCGCGCCGTTCGACTACGTGGGGTTGAACTACTACACGCGATGGACAGTCGCTGCGACGGCCAGCGGATTCCAAGGTATTCCGGGTCTCAAAGCCGATGCCCAGTGGGCCACGGGG
This sequence comes from uncultured Gammaproteobacteria bacterium, assembly GCA_963756845.1. Lineage (GTDB taxonomy): Bacteria > Pseudomonadota > Gammaproteobacteria > Steroidobacterales > Steroidobacteraceae > Bog-1198. The sequence continues at coordinate 589,196 of CAVWPD010000001.1, forward strand.
CCGCACGAAAAAACCGACATTGGTTGGGATGTGTATCCTGAAGGCTTCTATGACATCGTGACAAAAATGTCTGCACTCATGGGCGGCAAAATGCCCATCGAAATAACAGAAAGCGGCGCCGCCTACAACAACACAGCGGACGCTCAGGGTGTGATTCACGATCCGAAGCGCATTGAATACCTGCGCGGCCACTTGCGCGAGTTGGCCCGCGCCATTCACGACGGCGCGCCCGTGCGGGCCTATCATGCCTGGAGTTTGATGGACAATTTCGAGTGGGCTCAAGGCTACTCGCAGCATTTCGGATTGGTCGGCGTCAACATGAGCGGCCAGCAGCAGCGCACCATCAAGGAATCAGGCCGCTGGTACGCGCAGGTAGCCGCTGCCAATCGCGTGATATAGCCGCAAGCCTCGCGGCACAGCTCAGTCGTACGCATCAAGCAATGACTCCCATCCCTTACGCAGGCTCAATCGCGCAGCAGTTTTCCTTGATGTAGTCCTGATGCAGCGGCATCGCTTCCGTGCATTTCCTGACCACCGTCCGAATATCATCCAGGTTGGACCGTACATCTTGAGCATTGAGCGTATCGGTCATGGGATCATACCCGCCCGGCAAAATATTCTGGCCGACAAATACATACAGCCAGCTCTGTACGGGAAACAGCTCAGTGTCTTCCCGCAAGATGCGGCCATGGCTGCGGAATAGATTAATTTTTTCCTTCAGGCTGTCTGGGTGCGGCAGGTTTTGGCAATAGCGCCAAAACTCGCTATCGTCACGTTCCGTCATACTGTAGTGCAAGAGCAGGAAATCACGTATTCGCTCATATTCGAAGACAAAATTCTTGTTGTAGCGATCGATTTCGGCGGCATTGAAATTACGATCGGGGAACAGCTTCAGGAGCATTGCAATCCCGCGGTGAATGAGATGAATGCCGGTAGATTCGAGCGGCTCCAGAAACCCGGCCGAAAGACCGATTGCAACGCAATTCCTATTCCAAAACATTTTTCGGCGACCGGTGGAAAAGCGCAGCGGCAGCGGATTCGCCAAGGCCGTTCCCTCAATAGAGGACAGCAAATCCTCGTGCGCCATGGCATCGCTCATAAAGTCGCTGCAATACACAAGGCCATTCCCGACGCGGTGTTGCAGTGGAATGCGCCACTGCCATCCAGCCTGTTTGGCGGTGGCCAGCGTGTGGGAGGACAACCGACCAGTACGTTCGCAGGGCACGGCAATCGCGCGGTCGCAGGGGAGCCAGTGGTTCCAGTTTTCATAGCCGGTCTTCAATGCATCTTCGATCAGCAGGCCACGAAAGCCGGTGCAATCAATATAAAGATCGGCCTCGATCTGTGCGCCGCTTTCTAATGTTACAGACTCGATAAACCCATCGCCGGGCCGCAGTGAAACACACTTAACCTTACCTTCCGTGCGCAGCACGCCTCGCGCCTCTGCGTAAGCGCGTAAGTATCTCGCGAAAAGCCCGGCGTCCAAATGCAGGGCATAGGTAATGTTTTCCAAAGGCGTGTTCGGAGCGCGAACCGGCCGCATGAACTTTCCCATCCGTGCAGCCATGGCCTGCAGGGAATACTCTTCCAGCCTGCCGGCGCCGCCCTCCTGGAAAGTCTTGAGCCAATAGGCTGAGAAAGGGATCCCCTCCATCTCGAAACCGGTCTGCCCGAATGGGTGCATGTACGCATGCCCGATGCGCGTCCAATCCTTGAACTCAATCCCCAACTTGAACGTCGCTTTTGTTTTGCGAATGATGTCATTCTCGTCGATACCCAGTACTCGGATGAAATCCATGATGGGGGGAATGGTGGCTTCGCCCACCCCAATGGTTCCGATCTGTTCGGACTCAACCAAGCTGATCCGGCAATTCAGCTTCTTAAGGAACTTTGCCAGACTCGCGGCCACCATCCAGCCGGCCGTCCCGCCGCCGATAACGGCAATGCTTCGAATTGGACTAGAAGTCATGGCGTCTGCCGTACTTCGAGCTCGCGCAGATCGCGGCCGCGCGTTTCGCGGCCCGCCACGCCAATCAGGACCAGCGCGATAAGCGCGGGCACGGCAACCATGGCGGCTGCAGCGCCCAGCGCGGGGACCAAGGCGAGCACGCTCAGCCCCTGCGCGATCAAGCCGCCGATCTTGCTCCAACCGGCCACCCAGCCGGTCGCGCGGCCGCGCACTTTGACCGGATAGTTCTCTGCCGCGTACGGCAACAGAATGGAGATCGCGGCAGTTGATCCGACGATCAACAAAGATAAAGAGAAGATTGGGTCGCCTAGAACAATCACCCCGTCACTGCGCAGCAGCACCGCCACCAGCCCGAGCGCCATGATCGTCATTGCGGTTAGCAGCGAGTACTTGGTGCTCCAGAAATTGTATAAATAGGCGGCGACCAGTACCGTCGGCGCGGCAATAAGCGTCGAGCGCGCAATGATTCCGCTTGCAAGCCCCACGCTGCGTCCTTCCGCAACGAGGGAACTCGGAAGCCAGAGCAGCACGCCGAAATTCACAAGTCCCCACGCGAGCGCAGCCAAAGTCAGCGCGACTGTAGTACCCAGTCCTGGGTGCTTGACGATCGGCGCACCGCTCGCGTGACTCGTCAGGGTGCGTACGCCACCTTTCGCTGATTCGAGTACCATCACCGCACCGAAGCGTGCCAGCGTCGCGCGCGCCTCATCATATCGGCCCATTTGCTGAAGAAAGCGCGCCGACTCCGGAATGAACGGACTGAGGCCGATGAGCAGCAACCCGGTCGGCAAATTCAGGAACCACATAATGCGCCAGCCAAAAAATGGCTGAAGCAGCGCAGACAGCTCGCTCGCGAGGAAATACCCGCCAATGGTGCCGAAGCCGCCAATGAGTACCAGGCTCCAGCCCCGGTGCTTGGTCGGCATGATCTCGGCAAGCAGCGCGTAGGCGATTGGCAGCATTCCGCCGGCCGCGGCGCCCATCAGAAAACACATGCCGACATTCCACCAAAACGATGGCATCGCGCCACAGATGGACGTGCCGACGAACATCACGGAGGACAAAAGGATGGAGGCCCGTCGTCCATATAAATCCGCAAGTCCGCCCCAGATAAACGAGCCTGCAGCGGTACCGATCAGAGCCGAAAACGGCAGAAGAGCAACCATCGCACGATCGATGCCGTATTCGACCCGCATGCCGGGCGTAACGAATCCGAGACTCGCCGGCTTCATGACGTCAATAACGAGGGCAACGGCCAACACTGCCATCAGTCTCCAATGGGCGGCGGATAGCCCAACCTCCTCACACGGCGCAAGAATCTCAAGCATGGCATCGCCGCTGCTGGTCTTCGGCAAGAGTCCGTACCCCGCGCCCAAAATCCCCAGCACAATCAGCGCCATTCCCCATAGCATGCCGGCATCCATGGGCATGTGCGCGAGGTTAAAGCCCGTGTTTCGGGCCATCCAAAACATGGGCAGATGAAGCATGACCCCGGCGCTGACCACGGCCGAACCCACCCAGAACGCGAGTGCATTGCGACGCTCGGAAAACGAGAACGTGCCGCCGCGTGAAATTCGCTGGTTTTTGCCGCCCGTTTTATTCACCGCCGCACACATCCTCTAAGGGGTGTTTATGGTAACGGTACCATTCTATCGTTAAGCCTGGCGGAGCGCCTCAATCAGCGTTCGTTCGAGCGCGCGTATGGTCGATAGGTCGCCGTCCGCTTGCGGCGCCGCGTGCTGGATGGCGCTGCGGCGCGCTGTCCGGCGTTCGGCGTTGCGGCACTCCTGCCCAAATTCAACAGCCAACCGAACGTACTGGTCGCGTGAAGAGGCGATTCCGTCGAGCATGCCGATCCTTCGCAGCAAGCCTGCCGCCAACCGCTGGCGCAGGAACTCCCCTTCCAGCGTGACGATCGGCAGGCCACGATGCACTGCCTGCCAAGCCGTTGTGTAACCGGAAAAAGCCGGACAGTCCAGATACACGTCCATGTCATCCAAAAAACCCAGGAATTGTTCGCGCCGCAGCCACGGCATCACGCGCAGATAGGCGTCGGGATCGAGTCCTTCTGCACGAAACGCCGCGGCAAGCCGATCGCGAAGCCTGGGCGCGGTCCAGCTAAGCTTGCTGGGCGACGCCATCCAGAACTCGCAGCAACCGACGGTTTTCGCAATGCGCGTCAACAGGATATCGTCCTGCGGATCGAATTTGATGGGTTGCTGGCACAGGGCATAGCGCACCATAGAGGTCGGCCTCTCGGGACCTTGCCATCCCTGCGCGACGATAGTAGTCGCTTCCGTGCACACGCCCGTTCCCGGCAGGAGGACGAGCTTTTCGCGGTAGTGATTGGCAGCGTGTGCATGCTCGAGAAGTAGCGCCGAGAAATACAGATCGATGCTGGGCAATCCGGTGGTCACAGGATGCCCCCAAGCGGCAGCCTGCAGCGGGGCTAGACGCAAAGCCGCCATTGCCCCGGCGGTTGGATCCATGCCCACTTCGGTGTAGAAGATGACGTCCGGACGATCCCGGTCTATGTCGTCCAGCCACGCCGCCGTGGTTTTGGGGCCCTGCACAAAGCGATCAACTCGCGACATTGCCCAGTCCGTTTCGGCATCGACAATCGCGCCGGTGTGATAGAGGACAATTTCGAAGGATTTGCGCTCCATGTGGGCAATCAATCCGCGCAGCAGCACCTCCCACACTGGATGGTGCCGCCGGATCTGTCCGCACACGATAACGATGCGGATTCGATCTCGCGGCGAATGATCGCCGCGGCCGAAACCCTGCCGCCGCGGCCAGTGTTCCGCCGCTGCCGCGCACATCAGATCACCATAACGGGATAGCAGAGCCGTGACATTCGAAGGCCGGTAGGCCAGATAAAATGGCTGCTGGCTGCCCACGGACTTCCCCAGCTTTCCGGGCATTTCTCGATTCCACTGGCTCAGTTCTTCCAGCGATCGGCCAAATGTCTCATTGACGGCCTCGCTGTCGGTAATGCTGAGCGCGAGAATGGGGATTGGGGCGAGCGCCAAGCCTAAGCGAGCCTCCGAGTCATTGGGCTCGAGCGACAGCGCGCGGCGATAGCACATTTGTGCCTCGAGCATCTTGCCTTGTTCCTTCAGCGCGTTGCCCAGATTGCGGTGGGCTTCGGTGTAATCGGATTTGCAAGACAATGCGCGTTGGTACGATTCAACCGCCTCGGCAAGCTTGCCTTCGTCCAAAAGAGCGATGCCAAGATTATTGTGTGCTTCGGCGCAATCGGCGCGAATGGCCAATGCCCGACGATAGGAAAGGATCGCCTCGCCCAGCTTGCCCTGTGTCTTGAGAACATTCCCGCGATTAATGTGCGCCGGTAAAAACTCTCGCCTGTGGTGCAGTGCGCGCTCATAGCACAGCAGTGCGTCGGCCAATTTACCCTGCGCGTGCAGAATATTGCCGAGGTTGCTGTGCGCCTCCGCGTGATCGGGCTTGGCGGCAATCACCCGCTGATACGCGGCACCCGCCTCCTCGAGTTTGCCGCGCTGCTGCTGGGTAACGGCAAGGTTGTAGAGCGCTTCCAAGTAATCCTGCTTAAGTGCCAGAGCCGTTTCGTACGATGTTGCTGCCTGCTGCAGCCGACCGAGCGCTCTTAACACGTTGCCGAGATTGTTATGAAAGGAGGGCACGCGCGCATTTTGCGCAATGGCTTTTGCAATGAGATCCACGGCCAGATCGTTCCTACCGCCCTGGTGAGCAAGCACACCGAGCAGATGCAAGGTGTCTGCATGGCGCGGATTCGTCTGCAATATTTCGCGATACAGACGTTCCGCGTCCTGAAACTGCCCGGCCCGGTGCTGACGCGCGGCCAGCGCGAATGTCTGCTCGATACGCTTGGCGACTTCGGGTTGCACGGCTCAGTATAACTGCTTGATTAGAATCATAATATAGGCGTGGCCGCGCATGGACTCATGATAATGTCCCCGGCATGAGCACCACCCGGCAATCGAGGCCGAAAAATCGATGACGACGATGCGCGAACTCATCAATGAAGGCCTGCGACAGCGAATGGAGCAAGGGGCAGCCGCCGCGTTGCCATTTTTTGAAAAGGCGGCGCAACTCGATGCCACATCGCATTTGCCGCTTTTTTTGCTCGGTAACGCCATCAGCGAGTTAGGCGATCTGGACACCGCGGTTCGCCATTACTCGCGCGCACGCGACATTCAGCCGCGTGAATATGTCATTCGCTTCAATTTGGGATTACATCATCTCTTGCGCGGGTATACGGATGCGGCGATCGAGGAATTGCGCATGGCCTGCGTTCTGAATCCAGCCTACCTTCCCGCGCAGTCTACGTACATCATGGCGCTGCACAACACGGATCGGGTCAGCCCCGCAGAGATTAGCGCAACAATTCGTACCTGGGGAGCGCGGTTCGCCTCGCAGCACCGGGCGATCGTGCAGCCAGTATCGCCCCGTCCATCGGCGCTATCGGAAAGAATGAGGGTGGGATTCATCTCCGGTGATTTTCGAATGCATTCAGTTGCCCATTTCTTTGAGCCTGTTGTGAGCGCCCGCAACTCGGATGCGCTGGAATTTTTTCTATACAGCAATTCAGACGATCAAGACTCGGTAACCCAGAGATTGCGCGCGTGCACGGACGCATGGCGCAATGTTTCTCAACTGAATGACGATGCGCTTATCCAAGCAATACACGCGGATCGCATTGATGTGCTCGTGGATCTTTCGGGACACACCGCGGGCAACCGTCTGGCGGTATTCGCGCGCCGCGCGGCGCCCGTGCAAATCAGCTATCTGGGATACCCGGACACGACCGGCCTGCCGACGATGGACTACCGTATGACGGACAGCGCCACTGACCCGCCATTCGCCGACGCGTGGCACACCGAGCGGCTGCTGCGCCTGCCCGGGCCGCAATGGTGCTTTCGGCCATTCGGCATGGCCGCAGATCCGGGTCCGCTGCCGGCTCGGAGCAACGGCTATGTCACATTTGGCAGTTTTAATCAGCTGGCAAAGATCAGCGATACCCTGCTGAATTGCTGGGTGCAGATTCTCGTCCGTTTACCCAATTCGCGCCTGCGGCTCACCCGCATTCGAAGCCCGCAGCGCGCGGCCGAGATAGTCGCTCGGTTCGAAGCGTCGGGCGTGGCCGCCGGCCGCATCGACTGCGTGTCCAATCACGCTGTCCCTCCGCACGGGGCTCAGTTTTCCGGGGTCGACCTCGCGTTGGACCATTATCCCTATAACGGCGTCACCACTACCTGCGAGTCGCTCTATGGCGGCGTTCCGGTAGTTACGCTGTGCGGGCGCAATTGCGTCTCGCGCAGCGGCTTAAGTCTGTTGGAAAGCGTTGGTTTGGCTGATCTGGCGGCCGGAACGCCGCAGCAGTACGTCGACATCGCGCTCGCATTGGCGAGAGATCTGCGCCGTCTGGAGAACCTACGCCGGTCGCTGCGCGTTCGCGTCGAGAAATCGCCGCTGCGTGACGAAAGGCGCTTCGCCGCGCACTTCGAGGAGCTGCTGCGCCGCGCTTGGACAGAGCACCTCGCACGCCCCCGTAAGCTTTAGTTACTAGGCAGCATCGGCCGGCCTTCGTGTGCCACCAACAAATCATGCATGTCATTCGCATGCTCTTCTTCCACCCGCAAGATCCCTTCCAGCATGGTCCGCGTGCCCGGATCATCCTCGCCGAAATAGCGAATTAGCTCGCGGTAGTGATCCACTGCGATGCGCTCGGCAATGAGATTCTCTTTGATCATCTCGACCAGATTGCCCGCCGTGCCGTATTCGGATGCCGCGCGCGTCGCCAAGCCGGTGGGATTGAAATCAGGAATTCCGCCCAGTTGATTGATGCGTTCCGCGACCTCGTTCATGTGTTCCGCCTCCTCCTTGGCGTGCTGCGCAAATTCCGCTTTGACCCCTTCGCTGGAAATGCCCGTGGCAGCGACGGCATGCATGGTATATCGCAGTACGCAAACGATCTCGGTTGCCAGCACCGATTGCAGTATCTCGATGGTTTTTTTCACGTTGCCTTGATACGTGAAGGTCACGCCGCCGCTGGCGATATTCCTGCGGGCCCGCTCGCGGAGGGCTTTGACATCGGTTAGAAACGGCTTCGGCGGTGCTTTTTGTTTGGCCATGGTGTGTTCTCCTGAGGGACGTTACGGCGAACTCGCATTTATACACCGCCTCACGGTGTTTTTCGCGGGTACATGGGATGGGCTGCGTCGGACTTGAAGCCGAGCCGCTGTCGGGGAAGCGCCGACAATCCTCAATGGGAAATTAGCGCCGCCTCCAGCGCCGCCATGAGAGGCCCGAGCTTGGGCGGATCAGCCTCCAGACTCGGCATCACGCCGTATTCCCGCAAGGTGCGGGAACTCACCGGTCCGATGGAGGCGACCAGCGAGCGGTTCAGCCGCTCCGCCAGCTGTGCGGCGACGCCGGTTTTCTCGGCAACCGCATATAGATTGTGCATCTGAACCGCACTGGTAAACACCACGGCGTCGATCTGATCCCGGGCCAACGCATCGAGAAACTTGATGAGCGGTTCAATGTCCGCGGGCAAGGCCCACCGGTACGTGGCGATTTCTCGCACCGAGGCGCCGCGGGTCTCCAATGCCTGGGTGAGCGACTGATTCGGCGCACCGTAGCGCTGCACCAGTATCTTGGCGCCGGCCACTTCGAGACCTGACAGCGCCGCCAATACCATTTCCGTGGTGAAGGGTGACTCCGCCCGAAGATCGATTCGAATCTTGCGTGCGTTCAATTCACCTACCGGCTTCGGCCCACGCACCACCACCAGGGATGCGGCCAGCAATTCGCGCAGATTCGAGCTCAGGCCAACGGAATCGGCGGCGGCGAACAAGGCTTTGGTGCCTACGCCGGTTTGAAAAACGCACACCTTGAACGGGTCAACCCGCCATTGGTCCAATAGCGCAATGACTTCCTGCGGATTGACGTCGGGCACTTCTTCCAGCGCGGGCGCCAGCATGGGCACGCCGCCGCGGCGCGCCACCAGCTCGGCAAGGTGCTCGCCGGTACGGGTCTCGAGTATCGCCACGACTTTCGATTTCATCCAAGCTCATTCAACCACCATAATGTGCACATGTCGACTTTCCGCAATTCAGTATTGACTGCCATTTTTATTTTCGCCGTGCCGCTTGTGAGCTGGTGCGCGCAATCATCGCCGGACCGCCAAGCGGTCCGCCAGGAATTCACCGCCGCCATGCAGCGCATCCGGCTGCACCAAGCGGATACGGAGGATTCAGGCGCACTCAAAGCGTACGCGATCTACGACTATCTGGTGGCGGCGCGGCTGCGACGCGATTTGGCCTTGAAATCCGGCGACGATCTCGACGCGACAATCGACGGTTTTTTGCAGGCGCATGCGGGTCAGCCCGTTGCGCGCGGTTTGCGGCGCGATTGGCTGGTGAGCCTGGCACAACGGCGCGAGTGGGAGTGGTTCCTGCCGCGCTCGAAGGATGCGGTCGAACCGCTGCTGGTTTGCGATAGGCTTGAAGGGCGCCTGGCGACAGGTGATATCACCGATCTTGCGGCTGATGCGCTGGCGCGCTGGATCCTGCCGCAGAGGCAGCCCGCCGAGTGCGGCGGTGCTTTTGCGTGGCTACGGCAGCAGGGGCTGCTGACGGCGGCGCTGGCCGAAAGCCGGACGCGTGCTGCGTTAAGCGCAGACAACGCGCGCTTGGCACGGGAATTCGCCGCGGATGTTCCCATTACCCGCCGCGCGGCCCTACTGCAATGGTCTGATCTGCTCGAATCACCGCAATCTGCGCTGAATATTTTGGCAAGTCATCCGTCCCTGCCGGTCGAGGCCGACGCCCTTGCCGCCGGATTCGAAAAGTTGGCGCGCGGCGAGTCCGCGACCGCGCTCGATCTGCTGCCGCGGCTGGTGGCCCGGGACGACATGACTCCGGCGCTGGCGGCTCGACTCAGGCGATCGGCCGCGCTGCACGCTGCCTACGACCGCGATTCTCGTGCGATCGCCGCGTTCGAGGAGTTCACCGCGGAACCCGGCGACTCCCAGGTGCAGGAATGGCGCGTGCGCTCCGCCCTATGGGCCGGCGCCTATGCGAAAGCGCTGGCGTGGATAGATCAGATGCCCGCAAGCCTCGGCGGGCAGCCTCGCTGGCGATATTGGCGCGCCCGCGCACAGGCGCAAACCCTGGGTGCGGAGGCGGCCGCGCCCGCGTTCGCTGAGCTCGCTGGTCTGCGTGATTACTACGGCTATCTTGCGGCGGATCGCTTGCAGCGGAGCTACCACCTCAACATGCACAGCTCGCCCGATGATGTCGCGACGCAGGGAGCGCTTGCCACCGAACCGGGGATCATTCGGGCACAGGAACTGTTTGAATGCGACATGCCGGAAGAGGCCGCCTCGGAATGGACGGCGGCGCTGGGCGGCGCCGAAGCCGCTCTTAAGGTGCAGGCTGCCATACTCGCCGCACGTTGGGGGTGGTACGCCGAATCGATCGCCACATTGGCGCAAAGCGGCGAATTCGACGATGTGAATCTGCGCTATCCGCGACCCTATCAAGATGCCGTAAGCGAAGCTGCCAAGCTGTCGCAGTTGCCGGCCGATTGGATCCTGGCCGTCATGCGTCAGGAAAGCCTGTTTCGCAAGGATGCCGTATCGCGCGCCGATGCCCGCGGCCTCATGCAAATGTTGCCGGCCACCGCCGCGGCGATCGCGCGTCGATGGCATCTGCCCTCCCCCGCCCGCGACGCACTCTTCGATCCTTCCGTCGCCATTCCATTGGGCGCGGTGTATTTGCGCGAATTGTTGGATCACTACGGCGGCCAATTGACATTGAGCCTTTCGGCCTACAACGCGGGGCCGGCGTCCGTAGCGCGCTGGCTCCCTTCCGCATCCATGGATGCCGATGTCTGGATTGAAAGCATCCCCTTCAACGAGACCCGCAGCTACGTGCAGCACATTCTCGAACACATCGTGGCTTTTGCCGCGGTACGCGGTGCTGAACCGACGCGGCTCGGCACCCTGCTATCACCGGTCGACCCAGCCTTGCCGCGCTTGTGATAACTTTGGGGGAAAATGACAGACGGGAGAAAAGATTGAAGACAAATGCTTCCGGACGCGCGGTCGCACTGGCAGCCTGTGCCGGCATCATCCTGACGATGGCGGCGGCGTCCCTCGCGCAGGCCGACATCGTCGTGGTAAGCGCAGACCGCATGATCGACGTGCTAGCCGGCCGCGTGATGGATCGTCCGTTGATCACCATCACGGATGGGCGCATTACCGCAGTCGGCGCCCAAGGATCCGCCGTGCCGGCGGGTGCGCGCCGCGTGGATCTGCCCGGCATGACGCTCATGCCCGGACTGATCGACATGCATACCCACCTCACGTCCGATCCGCACTACAGCGGTTATCGTAGCCTGCAATTCACCGATAACTTCTGGACGGTGGTGGGCGTGGCCAACGCCAAGAAGACCCTCGAGGCCGGCTTCACCACGGTTCGCAACGTGGGCTCTGCGAACTACGATGATGTGGCGATCAAGCAGGGCATCGAACAGGGCATCGTGCCGGGTCCGCGCATCGTTCCGGCGACCTATGCGATCGGCGCGACGGGCGGCCATTGCGATACGACGGAATTGCCGCCCTCCGTCTCGGTACCCAGCCCGGCGGTTGCCAACGGTCCCGAAGAGATCCGCGCCACGGTTCGCAAGTTGCGCAAGTACGGCGCAGAGGTCATCAAGTTTTGCGGCACCGGCGGCGTACTCTCAAAGACCGACACGGTGGGCGCGCAACAATACGATCTTACTGAAATGAAGGCGCTGGTCGATGAGGCGCACATGCTGGGCTTGAGAGTGGCGGTTCACGCCCACGGCACCTCGGGCATCAAGGATGCCATCCGCGCCGGCGTCGACACCATCGAACATGCCAGTCTCGCCGATGATGAAGCCTTCGCACTGGCCAAGCAGCACGGCACGTGGTTCTCGATGGACATTTACGACGACGATTACATTCTCGCCGAGGGGGAAAAGAACGGTGTCTACCAGGAGTCGCTGGACAAGGAGCGCGTGATCGGATTGAAGCAGCGCCAAACATTTCAGGCCGCGGTGAAGGCCGGTGTGAAAATGATCTTCGGCACCGACGCCGGCGTTTATCCCAACGGCTACAACGCGCGTCAGTTCGTCACGATGGTCAAGTGGGGCATGACGCCCATGCAGGCCATTCAGGCGGCCACGGCCAACGCGGCCGAAGCCCTGGGTCGCACCGCCGATGTGGGCGCGATCGCCGTGGGACGCTACGGGGATCTGATCGGCGTTGCCGGCGATCCGCTCCAAGATGTCGCGAAGCTGCAGTCCGTGGGATTCGTGATGAAAGGCGGCGACATCGTCAAGATGCCGGGCACTTAGCGCGAGGCCTGTCAGCTTCCGCCGAGCAACCCCGCCGTCACATTGATGGCGAAGCCCAGAATCGTCGCGTTGAATAGAAACGAGATCAACGTGTGCAATATCACGACTCTGCGTATGCCCGCGTGCTGCGTCGATACGTCCGCGGTCTGGCATGCCGCGGCGATAGTGAATGAAAAGTACGCGAAATCCCAAAACACCGGCATGGCTGTCTCTGGAAAATGCAGCGGGCGCTCGTCCTGCTTGGCGCTGTAGAACATATCGGCGTAGTGCGTGGTAAACATGGTCGGCACCAAGACCCACGAACTGATCAGCGTCAGCGTCACCAGCGCAAAGTGCGCCGCCCGAACCGAGCCGGTCACCTGCTTGATGGTGGCCAATGGCTCAACGATGGCGATTAAACTCAACAGTGCCGCAAGCGTCACGGCCACCAGGATGATGGGCGCGGAGGCATCCTCCTCGATATACTTCGAGCAGATCTGCGCCGCTGTCAGACGCGTCATCCAAACGAATATCAACACCAAAAACAACGCCACGCCGCAATTCCAACAGACCAGCACCCGATTCAAGAGCGGCCAGTGCTGCGGAAGCAGAAAAAAAACGAGGCCGCCGGTGGTCACGGAAATCCACAGCCGGGGATGTTCGGAAAAAAGTTTCTTCATGGCGCGAGCACCGACACGACACTGCGCGCGAAGCTCATCGGCTACTTCGTTTCCTTGGCCACGAGAAACTTGACCAACTCGATCAATTGATCAGTGCCGCCCGCCGACTCGATTTGCAGCCGGTACTTGCCGCTGACGATGATGGTGGGTGTGCGGTCGACTTGATACGCCTTCAGCAAATCCTCGGCGGTGCGCACCTTAAGATCCACGGAAAAGGACTTGGAAGCGGCGAGAAATTTATCGACCGGAACACCCGCTTGCTGGTTGTAAAATTTCGCGGCGTCCTCGATCGTCGGCATACGCGCCTTCAGACCCCGAGTAGAGGGGTCAATGACGCCCAGGTCCCCGCCCTTCCACACCGCATCAAACATCGCGTCATGCGTCTTTTGTTCGACCCCCAGAGCTTGAGCCGTAAAGTAGGCGAGTTGGAACATAGGCCAATCTTCGCTGGGATTGAAGGCGGCGGGCAGGTAATCGAGCACGGCATTCGCGGGCAGACTTTGCTTCAATTTGTGCATAGTTGGCTGAAACACATTGCATGCGGGACAGGCATAGGAGAAGACCTCCGTGACTTCCACTTTGCCCGGCGTCACCGACATGGGCCTGGCCGGTTGGATCAGGAAGTAATTCACACCCTCCGTCCAGGTCTGCGCGGCGCGCGAGGACACCGAAAAACACGCCAACACGGCCCAAACGGCCGCGGAATAGATCAATTTCATCGGAACTCCTTGGATTTCGCCGCGCGAATTCTAACACCCACCGGCTCGAGGGTGTCTTCAAGCGGATTCACACTACTTTGCACTTGCCGATGAACTTTACAGTCTTGAATTGCTCTACAACGGGGCCGCCGACAGCGACTGTGTAGTTCGCGGGCGAATCTGGTTATAGTCTACGGCTCGCCCGGTGGATCGATTGGCAGCGCATGCCACGATGGGCCTGCTATCGGTGAATTAGTGACCAACGAACAAGAAGATCTGCTGACCTCCCCGCCGGCACGCGGTTTTATGCCTTTTATCACCCGACATTGGAAAGCGCTGCTGGTTGTGCTGGTCATCGTGGTGCTGATGGTGGCGTTCACCCTGTACCTGCGCCACAAGCAACCGCTTCCCCCGCCCGGCCGCGGTCGCTTCGGTCAGAACGGTCCGGTGGCCGTCGCGGTCGCCACGGTCACGACCGGCGATATCGACGTTCGAATTCCGGCCCTCGGAACGGTGACCCCGCTGGCCACGGTCACGGTCCGGACGCAGATCACCGGCACCCTGCAGAGAATCTTCTTTACCGAAGGCCAATTCGTCAAACAGGGCGATCCTCTGGCGCAGATCGATCCGCGGCCCTACGAAGCCGCCCTGCAGCAAATGCAAGGGAACTTGAAGCGCGACCAGGCGCTGTTGGCGGATGCCAAATTGGATTTGACGCGCTACGAAGGCTTGGTGAAAGAGGACTCCATCGCACAACAGCAGCTTGATACGCAGCGCGCGCTGGTGGACCAATACATCGGTACGATCGAGTCGGACGAGGGTCAGGTCAACACGGCCAAGGTCAACTTGCTCTATACGCATATCAGCGCTCCGGTCACGGGGCGCGTGGGATTGCGTCAGGTCGATCAGGGCAATTATGTGACGCCGGGCGATGCCAACGGCATCGTGCTCATCAATCAACTGCAGCCCATCACCGTCATTTTCCCAATTCCAGAGGACAACGTGACCGCCGTGATGAAACGCCTGCATGACGGCGCGGCCTTGACCGTCGAGGCCTTCGATCGCACTAACAGCACCAAGATTGCGGACGGCAAGCTGCTCACCGCCGACAATTCGATCGACGTAACCACCGGCACGGTCAAACTGCGCGCGGAATTCGCCAACACCGACAACGCCCTGTTCCCCAATCAGTTCGTCAATATCTCGCTGCTGCAGGATGTCTTGAAGAATCAGATCATCATGCCCAATGCGGCGGTGCGCCGCGGCGCGCCCAATGGCGTGGCGACCACTTTTGTGTACGTCGTGAATGCCGATCAGACCGTGAGCGTGCGACCGGTCACCTTGGGCGTCGTGGATGGCGAGCGCGTGGCGGTGCTTGCCGGACTCAAGTCCGGAGAAATGGTGGTCACCGAGGGCGGCGATCGTCTGCGGGACGGCGCACCCGTGCTGCTGCCGGGCGCGCCACCGGCCGCGACCGGCGCGCCAGTCACCGGCAAGCCCGGTGCGCCGGGAACGCCAGGCGCACCGGGCACGCACCGAACCCGCACGCACGCCAAACCGCCGCAATGATCCGGATGACAAGCGTGCTTGCAGCCGCCGTTGCACACGCCGTTGCACGCGCATGAACCCGTCACGCATCTTCATTCTGCGGCCGGTCGCCACCACCTTGTTGATGGTCGCGATACTGATCGTCGGCGCGATGGCTTACGTACAGCTGCCCTTATCGGCCTTACCCGAAGTCGCATACCCGACCATTCAAGTTCAGACCTTCTACCCCGGCGCGAGCCCTGAGGTCATCACCTCGGCAATTACCGCGCCATTGGAAAAGCAGTTTGGCCAGATGCCGGGCCTCAGCCAAATGTCTTCCACGAGTTCGGCGGGCGCCTCAGTCATTACCCTGCAATTCACCTTGGCGCTGGCCATCGACGTGGCCGAACAGGAAGTACAGGCCGCCATTAGCGCCGGGCAAAATCTGCTGCCGCAGGATCTGCCGGCACCGCCGATATATGCGAAAGTGAATCCCGCCGACGCGCCGGTGCTGATCCTCGGCATCACCTCGAAAACGATGCCGCTCACCGAGGTCGAGGATCTGGTTGATACCCGCATCGCGCAGAAAATCTCTCAAATCAAAGGCGTGGGCGTCGTCAGCATCAGCGGCGGCCAGCGGCCGGCGGTACGGGTGGTGGCCAATCCGCGCGCCATGGCCGCGTATGGATTGAATCTCGATGACCTGCGCACCACGATCAGCAACGCCAACCAAAACGGTCCGAAGGGCACGCTCGACGGCCCCAGCAACGCCTACACGGTCAACACCAACGACCAGATCCGCAATGCCGATGACTATGGCGAGGTCGTGGTGGCCTATAAGAACGGCGCGCCGGTGCGCCTGAAGGATGTCGCCACGCTGGTGTCGGGTGCGGAGAACTCCAAACTTGGCGGCTGGATGAATTCGACGCCGGCACTCATCTTGAACGTCCAGCGCCAACCGGGAGCCAACGTCGTCGACGTGGTCGATCGCATCCAGGCCCTGCTGCCCGCGCTGCAGGCGGAAATGCCTGCCGGCGTCGATGTGGTCCTGCTCACCGACCGAACCACCACCATTCGCGCGTCGGTCGAGGATGTCGAATTCGAACTGGGACTTGCGGTAGCGCTGGTCGTCCTGGTGATCTGGCTGTTCTTGCGCAACATTCCGGCCACGATCATTCCCAGTCTGTCCGTGCCGCTGTCGCTCATCGGCACCTTTGCGGTGATGTACCTGGCGAATTTCAGCCTGAATAATCTGTCGCTGATGGCCCTGACGATTGCGACGGGCTTCGTCGTCGATGACGCCATCGTCATGATCGAGAACATTTCGCGCTACATCGAGGCGGGCGATCCGCCGCTCGAGGCGGCGCTGAAAGGCGCCGGGCAGATCGGCTTCACCATCATCTCACTCACCGTATCGCTCATCGCCGTGCTCATTCCGCTGCTGTTCATGCAGGACGTCGTCGGTCGATTGTTCCGCGAATTCGCCGTGACTCTGGCCGTCACCATTCTGATTTCCGCCCTGGTCTCCCTGACGCTGGTGCCGATGATGTGTGCGAAGCTGCTGAAGCACCGGCCGGTGGGTGAACACGCGCAGACCGAGTCGGGGAAATGGTTCACCGCCGTGGTCGGCTGGTACGGGAAAAAGCTCGCCTGGGTACTCAATCACCAAACGGCCACGCTGTGGGTCGCGACCGGGACGCTGCTGCTGACGGCCCTTCTTTATGTGCTGATACCGAAGGGATTCTTTCCGGACCAGGACACCGGATTGATTCAGGGCGTCTCGGAAGCAACCGAATCGATCTCCTACGCGGCGATGGCGGATCGTCAGCAAGCCCTGGCGGCCGCGATTCTCACCGATCCGGATGTGGCGAGTCTGTCCTCGTTCATCGGCGTCGACGGCAACAACGTCACCCTGAACAGCGGGCGTTTCCTCATCAACTTGAAGGCGCGCAATAAGCGCTCGGCGAACGTCGCCGAGGTGATCCGACGGCTGCAGACCGAGACGAATGCGGTTTCGGGGATTACGCTGTACATGCAGCCGGTGCAGGATCTGACCCTCGACAGCACCATCAGCCGCACCCAATATCAATTTACCCTGGAGAGCGCCGATTCCGTGGCGTTGTCGGCCTGGACGCCTAAGCTGGTGGCGGCGCTGCGCCAGGTGACGCAGCTCGCCGACGTGGTGAGCAATCAAGAAGAGAATGGGCTGGCCGCCTATATCACCATTGACCGCGATAGCGCCGCGCGTCTCGGCATCAGCGTCGGCACGGTGGACAACGCCCTTTACGACGCCTTTGGACAGCGCATCGTTTCCACGATCTTCACCCAGTCGAATCAGTATCGGGTAATCATGGAGGCCGATCCAAAGACGTATCGCTCCGTGGATTCTCTGGCGTCGATTTACCTGCCCTCCGCGGGCGGGGGACAGGTGCCCCTGTCCGCGATCGCCAAAGTGGACGTGCAAACCCGGCCGATTCTCATCAATCATCTCGCACAATTTCCTGCGACCACCGTCTCCTTCAATCTCGCGCCCGGCGCATCGCTCGGCGCCGCGGTGTCCGCCATCGAAGAGACCGAACGAAACTTAGGCATCCCGAGCAGCATCCGCACCACCTTTCAGGGCGCCGCGCTGGCATTTCGCAGCAACCTGTCCAATGAACTTCTGCTGCTGCTGGCGGCCGTTCTCGTCATGTACATCGTCTTGGGTGTGCTGTACGAAAGCTTCATTCACCCGATCACGATCCTCTCCACGCTGCCCTCGGCGGGTATCGGCGCGCTATTGGCGCTCATGCTGTTCGGCGATGACCTGACCATCATCGCCCTGATCGGCATCATTCTGCTTATCGGTATCGTGAAAAAGAACGCCATCCTGATGATCGATTTCGCAATCGTTGCACAGCGCGATGAGGGGTTATCGCCTCGCGATGCCATATATAAGGCGTGTTTGCTGCGATTCCGCCCGATTCTCATGACGACGGTGGCAGCCATATTCGGCGCGCTGCCGCTGATGTTCGGCACCGGTACCGGATCCGAGCTGCGCCACCCCTTGGGCGTCAGCATCGTCGGTGGCCTGCTGGTAAGCCAAGTGCTGACCTTGTTCACCACACCCGTCATTTATCTGGCCTTCGACCGTATCGCAGCGCGCGTTCGCGGCCGAGCGCCGGCGCCGGATGGCGCGGATACATTGGCGACGGGTACACCGTGAACATTTCCGCACCATTCATCAAGCGGCCCGTCGCTACGACGCTGCTGACGGCGGGGGTGGCGCTGTGCGGCGGGGTAGCCTTCAACCTGCTGCCGGTGGCGCCGCTGCCGCGCATTGATGTGCCGGCGATATTCGTCTCCGCGCAGCTGCCTGGGGCGAGTCCTGAGGTCATGGCGAGCACCGTGGCGACGCCGCTGGAGCGGCACTTGGGCGCGATTGCCGATGTCGATGACATGACATCCTCCAGCGGTGTGGGGACCACCAGCATCCAGCTGACCTTCGGCGTCGACCGGGACATCGATGGCGCGGCGCGTGACGTGCAGGCGGCCATCGCGGCCGCGCACGCGGACTTGCCCACCTCGCTGACGCGCAACCCCACCTACCGCAAGATCAACACGGCGTCCTTTCCCGTGATGGCCATCGCCATGACCTCGGATGTCCTCACGCAGGGGCAGATCTACGATGCTGCGGATGCCGTGATTTCGCAGCGTCTGTCGCAGCTTCCGGGGGTTGGCGGCGTCAACGTCAACGGCAGCGCACTCCCCGCGGTGCGTGTCGAGCTCAATCCGCATTCGCTGTCCAAGTACGGCATCGGACTGCAGGATGTACGCGCCGCCATCTCCAATGCCAACGCCAACTCGCCGAAGGGGGCGATCGAGTCGGATGATCTGCACTACCAGATCTACACCAACGACAATGCGCGCGATGCCGGTCCATATCGCAATCTGATTATCGCGAATCGCAATGGCGCGACCGTGCGGCTCGGCGACGTCGCCACGGTACTGGATATGGAGGATGGCGCCACCGAAAACGTTCGCACCTACGGGCTGTACAACGGCAAGCCTGCGGTGTTCGTGACCGTATCACAGCAGCCGGGCGCCAACATCGTCGAGATGATCGACGCGGTGAAGGCGGAGCTGCCGATTTTAAAAACCGAGATCGACCCGAAAATCGATCTGGTGGTGAGCTTCGATCGCTCCATCACCATTCGGGCCTCCCTGCGGCAAGTTGAGCAGACCCTCATGATCGCTGTGGCCATGGTCATCCTGGTGGTCTATATATTCCTGAACAGCTACCGCGCCGCCTTGATCCCAGCGCTGGTCGTGCCGGTATCGCTGATCGGCACTTTTGGCGCGATGTACTTGCTGGGCTATACGCTCGATAACTTCTCTTTGATGGCGCTCACCATTGCGACCGGATTCGTGGTGGACGATGCCATCGTGGTGATGGAAAACACCACGCGGCATATCGAAGAGGGCATGACGCGCACGCGCGCCGCGTTCTTGGGCGCGCAAGAAGTCGGCTTTACCGTGGTATCCATGAGCCTTTCGCTGGTAGCGGTGTTCCTACCGTTCATGTTTGCCGGCGGGATCGTCGGGCGCATATTTCGCGAGTTCACCGTGACCTTGTCGGTGTCGATTCTGATCTCGCTGGTCGTTTCGCTCACCACGACGCCGATGATGTGTTCTTTGCTGCTACAAAGTCAGCGCGACCGTAAGCCCTCGCGATTCGGGGAAGCCTTCGAACGCGGCTTCGAGCGGCTGCGCCGCAATTACGAAACCACGCTCGACTGGGCGCTGAACCATCGGCGCATCATGGTGATGTGCTTTTTTTGGGGCGCCATTGCCCTGAATATATTCCTCTACATCGTCATCCCCAAAGGATTCATGCCTCAGCAGGACACCGGGCAATTACAGGGCGGCATTCGCGGCGATGCAGCGAGCTCCTTTCAATTGATGAAGGCCAAACTCCAAGAGGTCGCCGCGATCATTCAGGCCGATCCGGCCGTGGCCACCGTCACCGGGTCTGTGGGCTCCGGCGGCTTCGGCCCGTTCGGCGGCGGCGGGGCCAGTGCCAACGTGACCGTGGCTCTGAAACCCCTGAAGGAGCGGCACATTACGGCAGACCTGGTCATCGCACGCCTGCGCCCTAAACTCGCCCGGGTTACGGGAGTCTCTACGTTTCTACAGGCGGTACAGGATTTGGGGGGCGGCGGCGGACGCTCGGCCAATTCCCAGTACCAATACACCTTGCTGGGAGATGATCTGACCGAGCTGCGCACCTGGTCGCAGAAACTGCGTACCGCCATGCAGGACCTGCCGGAAATCACGGATGTCGACACGGATCTACAGCCTGGGGGACTCGAGACCGATCTCATCGTGGATCGCGACAGCGCGTCGCGGTTGGGATTGTCCGAAATTCAAATCGACAATGCCCTGGGCGACGCCTTCGCGCAGGCACAAGTGTCGAACATCTTGAATCCCTTCAGTCCGCAGCAGTACCACGTCGTCATGGAAGTGGCGCCGCAATACTGGCAGAACCCGGATATTCTCAAAGAACTGTATATCAGCACCGCGGGCAACGCGCCTTCCGGCACTCAACTGTCGCAGCCTGTGGCAGGCACCACGGTATTGAATAGCTCCAGCGCCGCCTCCAGCACGTCGGTGGCACAAGATGTGGCGCGCAATCTGGCCGCGAACTCGCTCGCGAACTCCGGGCGCGGCAATACTTCCACCGGTTCGGCCGTCAGCGTTGTGCAGGAAACCGTCGTGCCATTTTCGGCCTTTAGTCATTTCACCACCGGCACTACACCGATATCGGTGAACCATACCGGCACTTCGATTTCCACGTCCATCGCCTATAACTTGTCGCCGGGCATCTCCATCGGCACCGCCATGGATGCCATTGCGAAGAAAATGGCGGATATCCATGTGCCCGTCGCCATCCGCGGCGGCGCCTACGGGACGGCCCGGCTGTTTCAGCAAAATAACGACAGCACGCTACCCATGCTGGCGGCAGCGCTGGCCGCCATCTATGTGGTGTTGGGCGTGCTGTACGAGAGCTACAGCCAGCCGCTCACCATTCTCTCGACGCTGCCCTCCGCGGGAATCGGCGCGCTGCTCGCGCTCATGGCCACGGGGACGGAGTTCAGTATTATCGCGTTCTTGGGCATCCTCTTGTTGATCGGCATCGTGAAGAAGAACGCCATCATGATGGTGGACTTCGCCCTGGAGGCAGAGCGAACTTTAGGGATGGATCCTCGTCAAGCCATTGCCCACGCCTGCTCCTTGCGCTTCAGGCCCATCATGATGACCAGCTGTGCCGCCATTGCCGGCGCATTGCCGCTGGCCTTGGCCACCGGCGATGGCACCGAAATGCGCCGGCCCCTAGGCATCGCCATCGTCGGCGGCCTCATCGTCAGTCAGCTGCTCACGGTCTACACCACTCCGGTCATCTATTTATATGTGCATCGCTATTGGAAGCATCTGAAGCAGGGCCGCTACGCCCCGCCGGCGAGCCGCGCTTCAGGCCGCGGCGCCCCTGCCGCCGGAGTGGATCCGCTTGGGGCCGCCACATGATCCAATCATGGCTGCGTATTCTCGGTGTCTGCGGCGCAAGCGCCCTGGCCGCATCGTGCGCGGTGGGGCCGGACTATCATCGGCCGCCCGTCGAAACGGCAGCGAATTTCAAGGAGGCCGGCGACTGGAAACCCAGCGAACCGAACGATGTGATGTCGCGCGGGCCTTGGTGGAATATTTTCAATGATGAGGCCCTCAATCAGCTCGAAGCGCAAATCGATATCTCGAACCAAAACGTGAAAGCCGCCGAGGCCGCCTTCGAGCAGGCGCAAGCCCTGGTCTCTCAGGCGCGCGCAGGCTTCTGGCCGACCGTCGCCGCGAGCCTATCCGCGCAGCGCGGCCAGGCGGGTGTGCCTGCGGCCACCAGCAACGGCGTGAGTCTGCCCTCGAGCTCGCTCAGCGGCGCGAGAACCACCTACGGGGCAGGCGTATCAGGCAGTTGGGACCTGGACATTTGGGGACAAATTCGCCGTACCGTGGAAAGCGATCGAGCCTCCGCGGAATCCAGTTCGGCGGCGCTCGCGGCGGCACGCCTGTCGGCGCAAGGCGCGCTCGCCACGGACTATTTTGAGTTGCGCGCGCAGGATCAATTGGAAAAATTGCTGGACGATACGGTCGAAGCGGAGACGCTGTCGCTGAAGATCACGCAGAGCCGCTATAAATTTGGGGTCGCCGCGCGCGCCGACGTCGTCAGCGCGGAGACTCAGTTGCTGTCGAGTCAGGCCCAGCAGGTGAATGCGAAGATTCAACGCGCCATCCTCGAACATGCCATCGCCGTGCTGGTTGGCAAGCAGCCGGCCGAATTTTCATTGCAGGCCTCCGCGATGCGAACCGATGTTCCGACCGTACCGCCTGGGGTACCCTCCACACTACTCGAGCGGCGCCCCGATGTGGCTGAAGCGGAACGAAAAATGGCTGCGGCCAATGCGCAGATCGGTGTGGCCACGGCTGCCTACTTTCCCAGCCTGACCTTGAGCGGCTCCGATGAATACTCGAGCAACAGTTTCAGCCGGCTGATTCGAAACTCCAATCGCGTGTGGGCGGTTGGACCCCAGCTTGCCGAAACCTTGTTCGACGGCGGCGTGCGGCGCGCACAGGTTCGCCAGGCGCGGGCCGCCTATGAAGGCACCGTCGACAACTACCGGCAGACCGTGCTGGGTGGATTCCAACAAGTGGAGGATGACATTGTTACGCTGCGCGTGCTGCAGCAGGAAGCCGTCATCGAGGATGCGACCGTCAAAGCAGCCCGCGAGGCCGAGGCACTGACGCTCAATCAATACAAGGCGGGAACCGTGCCGTACAGCAGCGTGATCACCGCGCAGACCACGCGCCTCAGCGCCGAACAAACGGCATTGTCGGTTCTGTCCAGCCGGCTGCAAGCCAGCGTCGGATTGATTGAAGCCTTGGGCGGCGGCTGGAACGCCTCCATGGACGCGGTCAAGTAGCGCGGCTAGACAGCCGGTGTTTGCGGCGACTCCGGTTCCTCCAGCGCGAGAGGCGTATGGCGACGCAGCAGCGCGGTCTGCGCTTCCCACTGTTCCTTCGGCAGGAGAGTTTCCAAATAGTGGATGTCGCCGGCCGCCAGCGTAGCCACCGGCAGGCCATCGCGGTACAGCAGCCGATTGCCGCTGAGCGACGGCAATCTCGCGCCCGGCGTCAAGATGCCGATCAAGTTGAGAGGATCCGCGGCAGATAGCGACACGAGCTGCTGCGCAGGGGGCCTGCGGCGCACCTCGCGCAGCAATCCCACGGCTTCGGGCGTGGCGTACTGCTCGCCGGAAAACCCGGCAACGAACCGGCCGCCGCGAATTTCTCCCCGAGCCTCCAATCTGCGGCAGCAGCTTAAGATATCGCGCCACGCCGGCAGCCATGGCGCTTCGCGCGTGAGAAGCTTCCAGAAAATCACGCCCCAGCGGCGCAGTAGCGTGCGCACGATGAGTTCGACCGCCTCATCCTTGCGAGCCGGCAACGCCGTGTGCCGGCGAACCAAGGCCCATCGACCCGCATCCGCCATGCCGTACAGCGCCAGGCGCCGGCGCTGCCGTCCGCCATGGGACGCGGATTTTCCGCGCCGGCCGCTCGGCATCAGCAGCACGCGCAGGCCCGCGAAGCTATCGGAATTCACCAGACCCACTGCGACGAGTTCGGCGAGCGCTGCTTCGACCTCGGCGGGCAGCATGCCCACATGGTCCGCAATCTCATCGAAGAACGACGCGCCGTGTTCGCGAATGTACTCAGCCACAGCCTCGCCCCGCGAGGTCAGATTGGTTGGATCCGGCTGCGCCACCAGCATCGACCATAACGGCACATTGCGTCTTGCCAAGAGCACGATGGGCGTGGAGCGCACCGGGGAGGCACCCCGCGCCCCCGGCTCATCGGCGCGCGGACCGCCGCGTGCCGCCAGGCGTGTCCAAACCAATCGGCCTGCTCGGCAGTGTTCATCCAACCACTGCGGCTCGTACTCGGCGATCCGCGAGGGAATGAGTTCCGTCTCCCAGGCGCCCGCCGGCGCTTCGAATCCCTCGAGCTGCGCGAGCACGGCGGCGAGCGCGTCGGATCCCTGCATTCGGGCATTCGGCAGAACCCTCTGCCATTCGCACAAAAATCGCAGGAAATCCCGGGCCGCCACCGGCTCGATTTCGGCGCGCAGGCGTTTCACCGTATAGCGGTGAATTCGGGCGAGCAATCGGCGATCGCACCACTCGCACTGTACGGCGTCGGCGGAGAAGCGGCCGCGCATGGCGACCCCCTCCGCCTCGAGCGCGCCCATCGCCGTGTCGATTTGGGCAATGGACACCGACAGCGACGCGGCGATTTGCGCCGCTGTGACCGGCCCAAGCCCTTCGAGCCGGCCGCGAACGATATCCACCATCGAAAGCTCTGGCTGGAACAGACCCCGCCGTTCGGCCGCCACCCACAGCGCCGCGCCGTCCGCGGCGGCGCAGCGCACGACCCGGCCCTCATCGACAAGCGCCTGCATCAGCTGCGCCCATGTCGCATTGGCGCCGCGCTCCGCATCCGTCAGGAAGGTGAGCCACAGCAATGCGTCGTGCAATTCGTCGGGGGTGTCGGCATCCGGCCATGCCTCGCTGCGCACCCGCGCAATGGCATCCGGATCAAGCTTGCCGATATCGGCAGCGTCCGTCGGGTCCAACCATCGGCGGCTGATGACCGCTTGCGTTCGGCGCTCCTCGAGCGGCGCATCATCCAGATAGGCGTAGGGACGTGCGCTCAAGGCTTCGAGAGCCAGCGGCGAGGGTTCGGTGAGATCGCGGGCGACAATGCGGATATCGCCGCTTTCCAGCCTGCGCAGCAATGCTTCGAAGGCATCGATGTCCATGGCATCTTCGAGACAATCGCGTATGGTTTGTCGGACCAAGGGATGGTCAGGTATTTCGATCTCCCCCGGTAAATTCTCGGCGCAGGCTACTTGATCGGGGAATACCGATGCCAACAAATCCTCGGCGTTCATTCTTGCGATCTGCGGCGGAATTTTCTTGCCGCCGCGAAAGCGCGGCAGCGCGAGCGCAATTCCCGCATCCCATCGCCAGCGCACCTCGAACATGGGCGCCGCGCACAGGGCCTGGATCAGCACCTGCCGAACCGAGTTCGAATGCAGGTACCGCGCGGCTTCGGCCAATTCGAAGCTATGCGCATGGGTGAGGGAGAGCACGATGTGATCTTCGGTCGCGGCGGCCTGTAGTTCGAAATTAAAGGTGCGGCAAAATCGCTTGCGCAACGCCAATCCCCACGCCCGATTCACGCGGCTGCCGAAAGGCGAATGGATGATGAGTTGCATGCCTCCGGATTCATCGAAGAAGCGTTCGAAGACCACCGTCTCGAGGGTCGGTAAACAGCCAAGCGCGGCGCGTCCCGCGCTGAGATACTGCAGGATCTGAAACGCGCTGGCCTCATCCAGACCCACGGATTCCATCAGCCACGGCATTTCCGTGCCGGGTTCGCGATCAAGACGCTGCTCGATCTCGGTGCGCAGCCTCGATACCGCCGCCGACAGTTCCGCGGTACGGCCCGGAGCCTCGCCCAACCAGAATGGAATCGAGGGCGGTTGGCCATGCGCATCTTCGACGCGCACCGTGCCGCGCTCGACGCGCAAAATCCGGTATGACCGGTTGCCCAACTGGAAAACATCGCCCTGCAGGCTCTCGACCGCAAAGTCTTCGTTCACGGTTCCGACCAGCAGGGCTTCTGGTTCGAGCATGACGCGATAATCCGCGTTGTCCGGAATGGCCCCGCCGGAAGTGATCGCCGTCAGCCGCGCGCCCTTGCGCGGCCGCAACATTTTATTGACCGCGTCATGATGCAGCAGCGCGCCGCGGCGCCCGCGACGCGTGCTGAATCCTTCCGCGAGCATCTGCACGCATGCATCGAATTCCTCGCGCTTGAGATTGCGGTAGGGATAGGCCCCGCGCACCAGCGCATACAACGCTTCCTCGGCCCATTCTCGCGCCGCAACCTCGGCGGTCATCTGCTGAGCCAGCACATCGAGAGCATTCTCCGGAATGTGCAAATGATCCAATTCGCCGCGCCGCACCGCGTCCAGCAGCGCCGCACACTCGACCAGTTCATCGCGGGACAACGGAAACAGTCTGCCCTTGGAGGTTCCTCCCACCGAGTGCCCGGCGCGGCCCACGCGCTGCAGGAAGGCATTGATCGATCGCGTCGAACCCAGCTGGCACACCAGATCCACATCTCCGATGTCGATGCCGAGCTCCAGCGAGGCGGTGGCCACCAACACTTTCAACTCGCCGCGCTTCAGGCGCTGCTCGGCATTCAGGCGCCGCTCCTTGGAGAGGCTGCCGTGATGTGCGGCGACGTGCTCTTCACCCAGGCGCTCAGATAAGTGCCGCGCCACCCGCTCCACGAGCCTGCGTGTGTTGACGAACACCAGCGTGGTGCGGTGCTCGAGAATGAGCGCCGATAAGCGGTCGTAAACCAGGCTCCACACTTCTCCCGACATGACCGCTTCGAGCGGCGCCGGCGGTATCTCCAAGGCCAAGTCGCGGCGTCGCACGTGGCCGCTGTCTACGATGGTGCACGGCGCCTGCGTTGCGCCGGTCAGAAACTTCGCGACCGAGTCGATCGGCTTCTGCGTCGCGGACAGCCCTACGCGCGAAAGGCCTGAGCCCGTCAATGCCTGCAAGCGCTCCAGCGACAATGCCAGGTGGGCGCCGCGCTTGTTGCCCGCAACCGCGTGAATCTCATCGATGATGACGGTGCGACAGGTCGAGAGCATGTCGCGGCCGGATCGTGATCCCAGCAGAATGTATAGCGATTCCGGCGTAGTCACGACGATGTGCGGCGCTCTGCGCCGCATGCCTGCGCGCTCGGCCTGAGTCGTATCGCCAGTGCGCACCACGGCGCGAATCTCCACGTCCGGCAAGCTCAGTGCCGCAAGTTCCTGGCGGATCCCCTTGAGCGGGGCTTCGAGATTTCGCTGAATGTCATTCGATAAGGCCTTCAGCGGCGACACATACACCACTCGGGTTTCGTCGGGCAAAGGTGCCTGCAATCCTTCCTTCACCAACAGATCGATGGCGGACAGAAACGCGGCAAACGTCTTGCCCGACCCGGTCGGGGCCGCCACCAACACGTGCTGTCCGGCGGCGAGCGCTGGCCAAGCCGCACTCTGCGCATCGGTGGGCGCATCGAAGGTGCGCGAAAACCACGCGGCGACAGCTGGATGGAATGAGTTAAGGACGCTCATGGCTTTAAGGCTTCGGGGGAGCCCCACTATACGCCCACACAGGCCGCGGATCAGCGCCCGCAAGCCCTAGATCGGCTAGGGCTGGATCCAGCCTTGTTTCTCGAACTGAGTCTTGATTCGGCCGGTAAGGTCTTTGGCGATCTGCGCGGCTCGACCTTGCACCGTACTGCGGCCGCTCGCCTGTCCATACACCTTCATTCCCGCGCTGAGGATGAGTCCCGCGGGATTATTGGTCGCAAGGAATGTGGCGAGTCCCACGGCCGTGCCGGGGGTTTTGTTGCCCGTGGCGTTCAAGTCTCCGGAGGCGAGTTTGCGCAGTCCGGTTTGCGTCATTTGGAAGACTTCCACGGCGACTTTCAATTCAGATCCTCCGGCGCCGAAGCCGACAATGATTCGCGCGCCCGCGCTGCCCTGCTGGACCGACAGTAGCGCGCCTTCGATGACCAGATCATTGAGGCGAGGCCTCGTAGCCGCCGACGCATTCGCCGTCGGTATGCCCAGCGCGTTGATCTGCTGGACCAGATCCGCGGCTATTTGAGCGCCGAGCTGGCGCCCCTCGGCGATTTGCTCATCGGTCAGCGGCGGGGCGTCCGAGGACTGGCCCGCCAGGGCGGACTGGGGAGGGACATCGGCGGGCGTGGCGGCAAAGTCGTACACCCAGATTTGCGCCGGACGCGGTATCGAGCCCGCCACGAGATTTTGATTATTCGTTACCTTGGTCGAGGCGCAGCCGCTCGCGAAGCCCAATGCCAGCAGACCGGCGCCCAGCGCGATTGCGCGATGTCGTGACTCCATTATCCCTTCCCCGAAGGCCGGCGCTGAATTGACGCGATCGGTCTGCCTGTAAATTAGCACAAAGGTCAATCCGCTGCGCGCGGCCGGCTGCGTTCAATCGGAGGATGCGACGGCGTATACTGGCCCAAAAACACTTCACCCATAGGAGAATAATCATGGCAGTAGCGATTCATCCCGCCGTGGATAAGGGCGTTAAGGCGGGCGATGCGAAATTCAGCGGCGGCACCCTCAAGTGCAAGTGCGCACAGGGGCCGGTGACGGTCAGCATTACCAGCAACGTTGCCTTCAATCATGTCTGCGGCTGCACCAAGTGTTGGAAGCCTGCTGGAGCGACCTTTTCGTTGGTCGCGGTCGTGCCGCGCGACAAGCTGAAGGTCACGGCGAATGAGCAGAAGCTGAAGATCGTGGATGCCGCGGCACCCATTCAGCGCCATGCGTGCTCGGGCTGCGGCGTACACATGTACGGTCGCATCGAGAACAAGAACCACCCGATTTACGGCTTTGATTTTGTTCACCCCGAACTGCTGGAGGCCAACGGCTGGGCCGCTCCGGAATTCGCCGCGTTCGTTTCCTCCGTCATCGAATCGGGCACGAAGCCGGATCAAATGGGCGCCATCCGTGCGCGCCTGAAGGAATTGAAGCTCGAGCCGTACGATTGCTTGTCGCCGGCGCTGATGGACCTCATTGCAACGCACACGGCCAAGTCCAAGGGCGTCCTCGCCGCTTAAAGGAATCGCGTCCCCGAAAGACGGGTGCCGGCCGCGGCGGGCGGTCAAGGCTGATCGTCCGCTGTTGCTGCCCAATGGCCGTGCATCGAGCACTCGCTCCGCACTGCCGCGGTGCATCGGCTCATCCCTCACCGGTGCGCATGGCCTCGATTCGTCGAAGTATGCGATAGTCGGCAAATGCTGATTCGCTCGCTCGCCGCATACGCACTGCTCGCGCTGCCGATTGTGCCGCGTGCCGCGCAGGCCGAGGTACCCGTAAAGCTGGGCGTCGTCACTTGGATTGGATACGGACCCATCTATTGCGCGGCCGCCAATGGTTATTACAAAAAATACGGCCTGGAGGTGAAGCTGGTTAATTTCAGCGATAATTCCGTGATGGCCGGTGCGCTGCAAAGCGGTCAGATCGATGCAACGACGCTAACCTACGACCAAGTCCTCGCCTCCAATGCCCGAGGCTGGAAACTAAAAGTCGTGATGCCCGTCGATTACTCGGTGGGCGGCGATGCCATCCTCGCTGTTCAGCAAATTCACAGCGTCAAGGATTTGAAGGGCCGCAAGGTGGCATTCATGGCCGCATCGCCCTCCGACTTCCTGTTGGGTTATGCCCTCTCGAGGGATGGTCTTTCCGAAAAAGACATCAGTCCCGTGAACTCCACGCCCGAGGGCGTTGTGGGAATCCTGGCGGGCGGATCCGTCGAGGCCGGCGTCACCTACGAGCCCAATGTGTCAGTCATCGCCAAATCCAGCGGCGGCAGCCGATTTCACGTACTGATGTCCTCGCGCGAGGCGCGCGGCATGATCACCGATGTGCTGGTGCTCAAGGAAAGCGTCATCGCGAGTAATCCTAAGTTGGTACAAGGATTGATCCGCGGCACCCTGGATGGGTTGGCGTTTATGCAAGCCGAGCCTGCCAAGGCTGCCGCCATCATTGCCAAGACATTGGAGATCTCCACCGCGGAAGTCGCGGAACAGCTGCCGAACATCGAGAATCCCTCTCTCGCCCACTTGGGCGATGTGTTCAAGAAGGAGGAGTCCTTACCCTCATTCTATGCCAGCGGCAAAATCATCAACGACATCCTGCGCCGGGAGGGTCAAATCGATGCGCCGGCGTCCATTGAGGGGACGTATGACGCAACCTTCGTCGATGCGTTGCAGGCATCGAAACGGGGAGGCACGTGACCCGCTCGATGCGGCGCACACTGGAGGCGTGGCCGAATTGGCTGGTCATCGGCTACACACTGCTGGGATGGCCGGCGGGGATCTGGCTGCTGACACGCAGCGAGACCGCGCTCAACATTGTCGGCGTCTTATTCACGGCGCACACCCTGGTGTACTCGGCATATCTGATCCACGACTGTGTTCACCACGCCATTTTTCCCACGGCCTCCGCCAATGACCGTCTCGGCGCGCTCATGAGCTGGATCAATGGGGCCTGTCTTGCCGACTACGGCCGATTGAAGCGCAAGCATCTGCGCCACCATACCGATCGGTTGGACGTGGTCACCTTCGACTACCGTGCCGCGCTCAAGCGGACGCCGCGCTGGCTGCAGCACGCAATGCTGCTGCTGGAATGGACCTATGTACCCCTCATCGAATTGCTGATGCGCGGCATGATCGTGGCGGCGCCGTTTTCAACGGGCACGCCTGCCGAACGCCGGCGCATGCTGCTGCGGTTGGGGGCTCGTCTGGGATTCATCGCGGCGCTGGCCTGGGTCTCCATCAAAGCCGTGCTGCTCTACGCCCTCGCGTATCTGATTTTTCTGACTGTGTTGCGGTTCATGGATGCCTTCCAGCATACCTACGAGGTGTTCGCATCACGCTCCCTGCAAGCGGCCCCCGTGGATCCGAAGCGTGATTTGCGCTTCGAATACCAGAACACCTACTCGAATCTCATCGCAGAACGCTGGTGGTGGCTCAACCTGCTGGTACTCAATTTCTCGTACCACAATGCGCATCATGTGCGCCCCGGCATGCCCTGGTACCGGCTGCAGGCGCTGCATCGCTCGCTGTACGGCGCCAAAGATCCCCAGGTCATCCCCTGCAGGAAGCTGCTATCGAGCTATCACCGCCATCGCGTGGCGCGCGTGCTGGCGAGCAACTATGGATCGGTGTCGGCCGGCGAGAACCGAGCCGAGCGTTTCCTGGGCGCCGTCGGCGTTTCGTTTCTGACCGCTGTTTGAATACTTCCGAAATCCCGCGCATCACGCCGGGCGCGGCCGCGCAGACGGCCCTTCTGATCATCGACATGCAGCGAGATTTTCTCGATCCGGCCGGCTACGTGGCGCAGACGGGCGTTGATGTGGGCATCCTTCGCCATGCGATCGAACCGGTCCGCCGCCTGCTCAATGCCGCGCGCGCGGCGCAAATCACGGTAATTCACACGCGTGAAGGCCACCGTCCCGACTTATCAGACCTCACCGAGGTCAAGCAGCGACGAGCCACGAGAGCCGGAGCACCTATTGGCAGTGTGGGACCTCTGGGCCGATTATTGGTGCGCGGCGAGGCGGGCCACGCCATCATCGACGAATTGGCGCCGCTGCCCCATGAGATCATCATCGACAAACCCGGCTTTGGGGCTTTTTATGCCACCGATCTGCAACTCGTATTGCGTACGGCGGGCATAGTGTCCCTGGTCATTGCCGGCGTCACTACCGATATCTGTGTGCATTCCACATTGCGGGAGGCGGTTGATCGCGGCTTCGAATGCACCACGGTCGGGGATGCCTGCGCCGCAGGCGATCCTGCCGTGCATACCGCGATGCTCGCCTGCATCGACGGCGAAGGGGGAATTCTCGGACGGGTTGCCGACGCCCACACGGTGATCGAGGCTTGGTCGACCCCGAAGGCGCACGCGTGATCTGGACAATTCGCGGCTCCTTGGATCGCAGACTCTACCTGTTGATCGCGGCAGCGAGCTTCGCGCTGGGACTTTCGCTATGGTGGGCCATCAGCGCTCTGCGGCTGGTCGATCCGCTTTTTCTGCCGAGCCCCGGTGCCGTGGTGCGCCGCTTCGTGTCTTGGCTGCTCAGCGGCGATTTGCTCGCGGACGCCGGCATCAGCCTACTGCGCGTTGCAGCGGGATTTTTGCTATCGGCACTCATGGCGGTACCGCTGGGTTTGGTGATCGGCGCCTACCGTCCGGTGCGGGCATTTTTTGAGCCGCTGCTGGAATTCGCGCGCTATCTGCCGGCGGTGGCCTTCGTGCCGGTGGTGCTGCTCTGGGCCGGCATCGGCGAGGCGTCGAAAATCGCCTTGATCTGGATCGGCACCTTCTTTCAGATGGTCATCATGCTGTCGGAGGATGTGGCCCGAGTGCCGATGCCGCAGATCGAAGCGGCGCGCACCATGGGCGCCAACGATCGCGAAGTGGTGGCGCTCGTGCTGCTGCGTTCAGCCATGCCGGCCATGTTCGACACCTTGCGCATCACGCTGGGCTGGGCGTGGACCTACCTGGTGGTCGCCGAAATGGTGGCCGCCAACAGCGGCCTCGGCTATGCCATCTTGAAGGCCCAGCGCTTTTTGCAAACCGACCGCATCTTCGTCGGCATCATCGTCATCGGGCTGATCGGTTTGAGCGGCGACCAGATACTGCGATTGATTCACCGCCGGCTGTTTCCGTGGGCCAGTACGCGAGCGCCATGAGCGAGCTACTCAGCGTCCGCGCGCTTGCCAAGCACTTTGCTACGCGGCCGGGAGCGTTCACCGCGCTTGCCGATATTTCCTTCGACGTCATGGCGGGGGAGTTCGTCGCGCTGGTCGGCGCCTCCGGCTGCGGTAAATCGACCTTGCTGCGCATTATCGCCGGCCTGGAACGGCCCAGCAGCGGCGCGGTGCTGGTCGACGGCAAAACCATCACGGGACCCGGACGCGATCGAGCCATGGTGTTTCAGGACTACAGTCTTTATCCCTGGCTCAACGTGCTGGAGAACATTCGCTTCAGCCGCCGTTTAGCGGCAAATCGCGCGCAGCAAACGGCGCACGACGCCGCGGACACCGCCCAGCGATCTTTGTTGCTGCTTGAATTGATGGGCCTCCAGCCGGTGCGTGACGCGCATCCGCATGCGCTGTCCGGCGGCATGCGCCAACGCGTGGCCATCGCGCGCGCCCTATTGAGCAAGCCTGAATTGCTGCTCATGGATGAGCCCTTCGGTGCACTGGACGCGCAGACCCGCGAAGTGATGCACGATTTGATTCTGCACATCGTGGCGCTGGAGAAGCGCACCGTACTGTTCGTCACGCATGATGTGCAAGAAGCGGTCTACTTGGCCGACCGAGTGATCGTGCTCGCGCCGGGCCCCGGGCATATCGATTCGATTTGGCGCATGGAATTGCCGCCGGCTCTCGAGCGCACCCAGGAGCTGAAACTAACGCCGGAATTCCTTGGTGTGGAGCGGCAGATTTTGAGCCGGATTCGTGCCACCTCAGGCTTGCAAAGCGACCTAGAAGCCCTTAAGCGCTTGACCACGCCGCTTTAAAGAGCGCCCGCCTAGCGTCCCGGGTCAGAACAGTTTGAACGGCCCGACAGCGCGCAGTCCTGCAGCCGCGTCAGGCCACCCATGACGTGCGTCAGGAGCAATCCCCCGAGGATCAGCAGCGCAATCAATCCCAGGCCTACCAATGCCGCGCGGCGGGACTGCGGGCCTGGTTCGGGCTCGGGTTCCGAGGGCTGCCACTTGTCCGGGTTTCTCATATTGTATCTTTTACACAACGTATGGGCGGACGTCTCCCTGGTGGACAAATCAGGCAAATGAGCTAATTTGCCAATCAAATGTCGCCACCGACGTTGCGTTTGCGCCACGATTTCCGTAGGCTTAAATGCGCGCGGCGGGGGCCCTCAACATTGAACCGACAGTATCGTGGTGGCGGCCCCGCGTGCAAATGCGCAGGCGGATTGCGCAAAAATCCTTCGACCACTCCAGGTGCTACCGTATGACATATAGAACCCTATCGTCCCGAGTTGTTGCTCTCGGTGTTGCAATCTCTTTTGGCTCCGTGGGCGCGCAACTTTGGGCAGCCGATGCCGCGACCAGCCCCCCGGTGCTGGAAGAGATCATCGTCACGGCGCAGAAGCGCTCGGAAAACCTTCAAGACGTGCCGATTTCGGTGGTGGCGCTGTCGGCAACCCAGCTGAAAGACGCCGGCGTGACCAATATCCGGGAGCTGGCCATATTGACGCCCGGTCTGACCGTGACCTCCGAAGGCAATGAATCCATCACCACCGCACGCATCCGCGGCATCGGGACGGTGGGCGATAATCCCGGCCTGGAATCCTCGGTCGGCGTCAACATCGATGGGGTTTATCGCCCGCGCAATGGCGTGGCCTTTGGCGACTTAGGAGAACTCGAGCAAGTCGAAGTGCTTTATGGACCGCAAGGCGAGTTGTTCGGCAAGAATAACGACGCAGGCGTGATCAATGTCACCACCAAGCGGCCCTCGAGCACCTTTGCCGCAACCGCGGAAGTCACCGGCGGCAACTACAACGACCGGGAATTCCGTTCATCCATCACCGGCCCGCTGAACGACATCATGGCCGGCCGGCTGTACTTTGGGTTTCAACAGAACGATGGATTTCTGCAGGTGAACGACGGCGTTGGGCCCAGCGAGCAAAACAACACCAACAGCCGCCACGCCTATACCGGACGCGGCCAGCTGTCCATCACCCCGAGCGATGATTTGGATATCTTGTTCATCGTGGACTACTCGAAACGCAATGAGTCCTGCTGCTCCGCGGTGCTGCAATATCCCGGCCCGTTCGAGGGTCTGATCAACGTCTTCGCTTCAACGCCGGAACTCGGCGGCAGACCGGGCGCCATCGGCATCTCTCCGTTGGCGGCCACCGGGTCCGCCACGAACCCGCTGCCAAACAGCTACATCGCCTATGCGAACCAGCCGATCAATCAATATGTTCGCGACATGGGCATCTCCGGCCAGGTCGACTGGAACTTGGGTTTCGGGAAATTCACCTCCATCACCGCCTGGCGCGACAACACGGTGTCCGGCGGCAACGATGTTGACTACACCGGCATCGATCTGTTGCAGACGCCCAATGACGGTTCGGCCAACTCCACCGATTTCAAGCAATTCAGCGAGGAGCTGCGCTTGGCCGGCAAGAGCGGCCCGCTGAACTGGTTGGTGGGTGCGTTTTTCAACAACGAAATCCTCACCACGCGATCGCTCATTTTGGCGGGCAATCAATTTGAAACCTATATCAGCGCGGTGGCCTCCGAATCGATCGGCGCGGGCTTCAACCCGCTGTTGATTTCGCAGCTGACCGGCGATGCGCCGGGCGCCACGTACGCCGGTGTGGGCTACTCGGACAGCTATCAACAGACATCCACCAGCTATGCCTTGTTCACCAACGAGACCTACAACATCACCAACGGGCTGGATCTGACGGTGGGCCTGCGCGGCACGCAGGAGAAGAAAACCGCGACGGCCGACTACAACGGCACCGGCGGCGGACCGGGCTGCGCAGGGTTACTCGGCTCGCCCGGGCTCTTTACCAACCCTCCGGGCGGCCTGAACGGGACCAACGCTCAAGCCTTCCTGATCGGATACGGGTGCTTTACCGGATTCAACCCCGCCTTTAACGGCAATGGCTTCGACCAGTCAAATACCGAAGGCAACTTGTCCGGGACGGTGAAACTGGCGTATCGCTTCAATGAAGAAGTCATGGCCTATGCCTCGGCGGCCAATGGCTACAAAGCGGGCGGATACAACCTGTCGCGCGTCACGTATCCGGCCTCGGCAGCCGATCCTCTCGGCCTCACGCCGGACTACAACACCGCATTTCCGCGAGAAACCGTCAATTCCGGTGAAGTGGGGATCAAGACCACACTGTTCGATAAAACGTTGCGCTTGAATGCCGCCGTGTTCGATCAGCAGTACACCGATTTCCAGTTGAACACCTTCACCGGGATCCAGTTCGTGGTGACCTCGCTGCCGAAGGTGGATTCCAAGGGCGTGGACTTTGACTTCGCGTGGGCCGCGCCGATCGCGGGGTTGAGCTTTGCCGGCGGCGTGACCAAGGACCTGACCGACATCACTAATTTCGGCTCTGCGGAGCAATTCTTCTGCGGCGCGGGGAATGCCGATTGTCCGTATCGAGCGAACAACCGTCTCTCGTTCGCCCCGCTCTGGTCCGGAGCGCTGTCCTCCACCTACCAGGTACCCTTGTCGGCGACGCTGGCTTTTCGCATCAGCGCCGAGGAAAAGTACAACTCCTCATACAACACAGGATCGGATCTTGATCCGAGAAAGGTCCAGGGCGCCTTCGGATTGCTGAACGGACGCTTGGGGATCGGCGCCTTGGATGACAGCTGGGCCCTCGAGGCGTGGGGCGCGAACCTCGCGGATAAGTACTACTACGCGGTGGCGTTCGACACGCCCTTCCAATTCAACACGATCGATTCTTACCTGGGGGCACCTCGCACCTTCGGACTCACGGCGCGCGTGAAGTTCAAGTAAATTAACGGCGGGCCGCATCGGCCCGCCGTTTTTAAAACAACAGGGGGGCTACCATGGCGAAAGAACAATTCAACTCGCAGGGCCAGGGGACCAGCCGTCGAGATTTTTTGAGGTCTTCGGCGTTGACGCTGACTGCGGCGAGCCTGACATCTCTGGCATCGCGCGCGGCGCTCGGGCAAGAGACCCCGCCCCGCCCCTTGGGGGGCAGCGCTACCGGCAAACTGTTTGTCGACACCGACACGGCTTACGGCAAGGTGCAGGGCATTCAAACTACCGGCATCAAGGAATTCAAAGGAGTTCCCTATGGGGCGTCGACCGGAGGGCGTAATCGCTTCATGCCGCCGAAGAAACCCGCACCTTGGAAAGGCGTGCGCGAATGCTTGGGTTACGGCCAGGTCAGTCCGCAAGCGCTCACCGATTTGAGATCCGATTACGGCATGATGATTCACTGGGACATTCAGCCGAGCGGCATGGGCGAGGACTGCTTGACCCTGAATGTGTGGACCCCTGGACTGAACGACGGCGCCAAGCGACCGGTCTTGGTGTCCTTTCACGGCGGCGGCTTCACCACAGGCTCGAGCAACGCGATCGGCTTCGATGGGGCGCAGCTGGCGCGATTCGGGGATGTGGTGGTGGTGACCGTCAATCACCGGCTCGCCGCGTTCGGCTACACCCACCTGGCCGATCTGGGCGCCCCCGCTGAATTCGCCTATGCCGGCGTTGCCGGCATGATGGATCTGACGGCATCGCTGGAATGGGTGCGCGATAACATCGAGAATTTTGGCGGCGACCCCGGCAACGTCATGATCTTTGGCCAATCCGGCGGCGGCGCAAAGACCAGCGCCATGTTGGCGACACCCTCCGCCCAAGGTCTGTTCCAGCGGGCGGCGGTGCAAAGCGGTTCCCTGTTGAAGCTCACGCCCAGAGATCGCGCCACCCGCATCACCGAAGCACTGCTGAAGCAACTCGACATACCCAAAACCCGCATCGCCGATCTACAGAAGGTCTCCTGGCAGCAGCTGCTGGAGGCGCAGGTCGCCGCGGGCGCAGCCGCGCCGGGACTGAGCGCCTCTCCCGTGCTCGACGGCAAATACTTCACACACGATCCCTTCGATCCCTCCGCTCCTGCAGAATCGGCACAGGTTCCCCTGATTGTGTCCACCGCATTGGAAGACGCGGCGCTGGGCCTCACCAATTTCACGCTGAGCGAAGCGGAACTGAAAACGCTCCTCGACAAGCGATACGGCGCCAATGGCGCCGGTATTTTGCCGATGTATCGCAAGTACTACCCGGAAAAGTCGCCATTTCTGGTGCAGGCGCAGATTTTCACCGATGCGGGTTTTCGCCGCTCGGCATTCAAGCAAGCAGAACTCAAAGCCGCGCAGGGCACCGGCGCGATCTATATGTACGAATGGGATTGGCCGACGCCGGCCTTCGGCGGGCGCTACGGCGCGGTGCATGGACTGGATGTCTCCGGGTCGTTTCGCGAGGCGCGCGAGGGCAACGACATGGCGCGAGTCGCGGATGAACTCTCCTCGGCTTGGGTCGCTTTCGCCAAGACCGGCAACCCCAATAATTCGCGCATCCCGCCCTGGTCGACCTATAACGCGCAGACCCGCGCGACCATGCTGTTCGGGACGCCGACCCAGCAGGTCAACGACCCGCGCGCCGAGATGCGCAAGTTCTGGGAGCAGATGCCACCGCCCGCCGGCCCGATGGGATGATTTATAACCGGCCGGCGCCAATGTGCGGCAAACTAAGCCGCCGGCATTCGGCGCCGGCGGTATTCTTTTGGGGGAGTCATGCATGTCCGTTAGCCCACAATCGCTCGGGGGCGCGCCGCCCGCCGCCCAAGGCGCCGAGGCGGCCCGCACGGCTGCCGGCGGCGCGAAGTTTGCTCTGTTCGTCTTGTTCGCCATCAATCTCCTGAACTTCTTCGATCGTCAGTTGCTCGGGGCGTTGGGTGAGCCGATTCGCAAAGAGTTCCTCTTGAGCGATACGGCGCTGGGCTTGCTGGGCACGGTATTTACCCTGATGTATGCCGTGGTCGGCCTGCCCTTGGGCCACATCAGCGATAAATGGTATCGAACCAAGCTGCTTGCCATCGGAACCTTCGTCTGGAGTCTGCTCACTGCTGCGACCGGCATGGCGCAAAACTACACGCAAATCTTCATTGCGCGCCTCGGCGTCGGATTGGGCGAAGCCACCTGCGCGCCCGCAGGCCAGTCCCTCATCGGCGATTTCTTTCCTCCCGCCAAACGCGCTTTCGCCATGGGCGTGTTCATGCTGGGCTTGCCGGCCGGCATCTTTCTCGCGTACCTGAGCGCGGGATATATCTATGCCCACCTAGGCTGGCGCGCGGCGTTCTACATTGCATGCATTCCCGGAATCGTCTTGGCGCTTGTCGCCCTCAGCATCCGCGAGCCGAAACGCGGGGCGTTGGATACGGGCCGTGTGGTGACCAGCTCGGGCGCCGGCGGCAAGTCTTCATTCGCGGCCGTTTTGGGCCTGCCGACGATGTGGTGGATCATCCTGTCCGGCATTTTTCACAACTTCAACATGTACGCGATCAATTCCTTCAATTCGCCGTTTCTGCAGCGCTTTCATGAAATGAGCGTGCGCGAGGCGAACAATGTGTCCTCCCTGGCGGTGGGCGCCGTCGGGGCCATCGGCTTGATCCTGGGCGGCTTGGCGGCGGATAAGTTGAGCGTCAAACGGCGCAATGCCCGGCTGGTCTTATCCGGATGGTGCATGACCATCGCCGCGCCTTGCATTTTTCTCGCCATCAATCAGCCCAAGGGTTCAATCACGGCCTACATCGTGTTCATGGCCATGGGCACCATCACCATGTACGTTTATTACGCGACGGTGTACACGGCCATCCAAGACGTGATCGAACCGCGCCTGCGCGGCATGGCGGTTGCCATCTATTTTTGCTGTATGTACATCTTTGGCGCCAGCTTGGGGCCGGTGGGAACCGGACGGTTGAGCGATCATTTCGCGCTCAAGGCCATGCACGATGCGGGCGCCACCAGCATGACCGAAGCTTACAAGGCCATCGGTCTGCACAATGCGATGTACGTCATTCCGATTCTCGCGCTGGCAGCCGCGGCGGTGTTGTTCGCGGCCTCGCGGACCATGGAAAAGGATGTGCGCAAGCAGGAGATCGCGCACAACGCCGTGTAGGGCAAACGCGCTGGGCGGCGCCCGGCTTCCCTAGTGCGCGGGAAGCAATGTGTCGCTGAAGCGGCCCAGATGGTAATCGGCATCGCCGAAGGTGAGGTCGATCATGGTGAGCCGCTTGAAGTAGTGGCTCACGATGTGTTCATCCACCACGCCCATACCGCCGTGCAGCTGCACGGCCTGCTGGCCGACCAGTCGGCCTGCTTGCCCGATGTACGCCTTCGCGGCGGCGATGGCGCGAGCGCGCTCGGCGGCATCCGCCGAGTCGGCGTTGACCGCGGCGATTACCGCCATCGAACGCGACTGCTCGGCCGCAATCAGCATGTCGGCCATGCGGTGCTTGAGTGCCTGAAAGGTGCCGATCGCGACGCCGAATTGCTTACGGGTCTTCAGGTATTCCAAGGTCGCCTTGTTGAGCGCATTCATCACGCCAACGGCTTCGGCGCACAGTGCCGCGATGCCCCGGTCGATAGCGCGCTCAACGACGGGCAGCGCCGCGCCCGGTGCGCCGATCAGTGCCGCGCCGCTGACCGCCACCGCATCGAGCAGAAGATCCGCGGCTCGCGCGCCGATCTGCGTCGGATAGCCCGCCACGGTCAGGCCTTTCGCATCCCGCGGCACCAGGAACAGCGACACCCCGCTGCGGTCATTGACCTGGCCGGCGCTGCGCGCAGTGACCAGAAAGTAATCCGCCGACGGGCCGTCGAGCACCACGGTCTTGCGGCCCGACAACTGCCACGCGCCGCCCTTCTGCACCGCCGTGCAGGCCACGTGCGACAAATCATAGCGGCCCGCCGCCTCATAGCAGGCCAGCGACATCTTCGCGGCGCCCTCCGAGATCTGCGGCAAGAACTTCTGTTTCAACTCGTCCGCGCCCGCATCGCGCAGCAGTCCACCGCACAGCACCACCGAACTTAAGTACGGCTCCATGAGCAAACCCTGCCCGAATTGCTCCATCACCAACATGACGTCGACCGCATTGCCGCCGAGACCCCCAAAGGCCTCGGGCAGGGGCAGCGACAGCAGACCGAGCTCGGCGTACTGCTTCCAGGCATCGGCCGAATATCCGAGCTCCGAGCGCAGGATCGCCTTGCGCTTGTCGAAATCATAATCGCGTGAAATAAAGCGCTGCAATGTGTCTTGTAGCGCGAGCTGCTCTTCGGTGTAGTCGAATTCCATGATATCTCTCAAAGTCCGAGGATCATTTGCGAGATGATGTTCTTCTGAATCTCGGTTGATCCGGCGTAGATGGTGGTCTTGCGTTGGTTGAAATATTGACCCGCGAGGGGCGGCGCGTAGTCGCCATAGTGCGCATTCAGCAGCGGATTGCCGGCCCAATTCAAATCCAGCGCTTCGCGCACATAAGGCAACGCATCGTGCCCCAACGCGTGCATCTTCAGCTCCGCCAATGTCTGAATGATTTCCGAACCCTTGATCTTCAGCATCGAGACTTCGGGCCCCAAGGCCTTTTGATCCTTGGCAAAGCCCGACAGCACCCGCAGATTGGTGATCTCCAGCGCCATCAACTCCATCTCCACCTGCGCGATGCGGTCGCGAAAGCGCGAATCCTCGATGAGCGGCTTGCCGTTGGCGGGCTGCGCGGCCGCAATCTCCTTTAATTTCTTCAGCGCGCGCTTGCAAGCGCCGATTCCCGCATTGCCGCTGCGCTCATGGCTCAGCAGGAACTTGGCGTAGGTCCATCCCTTATTCTCCTCGCCGATCAAGTTCTGGATGGGCACCTTGACGTTGTCGAAGAAGATGTCGTTGATCTCATGTCCGCCGTCCAACATGATGATGGGGCGCACGCTGACTCCGGGAGACTTCATGTCGATCAGCAGAAAAGAGATTCCCTGCTGCTGACGTCCCTCGCTGCTGGTGCGCACCAGGGCGAAGATCCAATCCGCATACTGGCCCATGGTGTTCCAGGTTTTCTGACCGTTGACGATGTAGTGATCGCCCTGCCGAACGGCGCTGGTGCGCAGTGATGCCAAATCCGAACCTGAGCCGGGTTCCGAATATCCCTGGCACCACCAGTCTTCGCCGGAGAGGATCCGCGGAAGAAAATACTCCTGCTGCGCGGCGTTGCCGAAGGCTTGCAGAACCGGCGCGAGCATCTTTTGCGCGAAAGGATTCTGCGGCGGAGCACAGGCCTCGGCGCGCTCTTCCTCGAAAATATGCTGCTGCACGATGTTCCAGCCGGTGCCGCCGAATTTCACCGGCCAACCGGGGGCGCCCCAGCCTTTGCGAAACATGATCTTTTGCCAATTCACCATGTCGTCCTTGGAAATGTGCCTTCCCAACTCCAACTTGGTGCGGATGTCCTTGGGCAGCTCGGCATCAAAAAACGCTCGTACTTCGCCGCGAAATTTCTCTTCCGCCGGAGTGAATGTCAGGTCCATGGGTGCTTCCTAGTCGACTGTCACAACAATTTTGCCGCGCGCCTGGCGGGCGCCCAAGCGCGCAATCGCCTCGGCGCCCCGCGCCAGCGAGTAGCGCTCGGTCACGGCGGGTTTGATCTTGCCATCCAGATACAGCGCGAACAGGGCGGCCACGTTGGCGGCATGCATGGAGGGAAAGCGGGTCGTCCATTCTCCCCAGAACACGCCCACGATCTGACAGCCCTTGAGCAGCGGTAGATTTAGCGGCAGCTTCGGTATGCCGGCGGTGAATCCGACCACGAGGTGCCGCCCGCCCCAGGCGATGGCGCG
Source organism: uncultured Gammaproteobacteria bacterium (assembly GCA_963756845.1). Lineage (GTDB taxonomy): Bacteria > Pseudomonadota > Gammaproteobacteria > Steroidobacterales > Steroidobacteraceae > Bog-1198. The sequence goes on from CAVWPD010000001.1 coordinate 631,611, forward strand.
CAGCGCGGCCTCGCTGTAGTCGCCGCCGATGCCGTCGTAAATCACATGCGCCCCATCGGCGCCGCACGCGGCCTTGAAGCTGTCGGTGAGCGCGCGCGCAGCCGTCTTATCGAGCGGCCCGACCGGGTACTGCACGCCGGCGTCCGCGCCGTGCTCGCGCGCGAGAGCCAGCTTTTCCGGACTCGATGCCGCGGCGATGACTCGCGCACCGATGGCCTTGCCCAACTCCACGGCGGCCAGACCGACACCGCCGGCCGCGCCCAGTACCAGCAGAGTCTCGCCGGCGCGCAGCTGTGCGCGATCCTTCAATGCGTGCTGGGATGTGCCATAGGTCAACAGCAGCGCCGCGGCTTCGTCGAAGGGCATGGTCTCGGGAATCTTCCAGCAATTGTTCGCCTGCCCGATGGCCTTTTGCGCCATGGCGCTGCGCACAGGACTGACGAGAACGCGATCGCCGGGTTTTACATTGCTAACGCCCTCGCCCACGGTCGCCACCACGCCGGCCAATTCGCCGCCGGGGGAGAAGGGCCGCGGCGGCTTGATTTGGTACAGGTCCTGAATCATGAGCAGATCCGGGAAATTCACGCCGACTGCACGCACATCAATCAGTACCTGGCCGGGTCCGGCGACAGGATCCGGTATGTCTTCGAGTACCAGGGTTTCCGGCAGGCCGGGCTGCCGGCTCAATAGCGCTTTCATAGTGGGGTTACCGTTTGTTCACTTGTCTTGGCATTTTCCGCTTCCTGCAGTTGCCGCCACATGATCTTGCCGGCGCCAGACTTGGGTAAGGCGTCGACAAATTCAACGATGCGCGGCACTTTATAGGCCGCCATGTTCTGCCGGCACCAGTCGATGATGGCCCGAGCGTCGATCTTGCCGCGAAATTCCGGTCGCAGCACGATGACGGCCTTGACCGTTTCGCCGCGGTGCGCATCTTTGGCGCCGATGATGCAAGCCTCTTGCACCGCCGGGTGCTGATACATCAAGGACTCGACCTCGGTTGGCCATACTTTGAATCCGGAGGCATTGATCATGCGTTTCAGCCGATCGACCATGAAGAAGTAGCCGTCTATGTCCATCCGCCCCAGATCGCCGCTGCGGAAGAATCGTTTGCCGTCCAGTTCCATGAATACCTGCGCCGTGTCTTCGGGTTTGTTCCAATAGCCCAGGAATACTTGCGGGCCGTGCATGATGATCTCGCCGATCTCGCCCTGCGGCAGTTCCCGCAGCGTCGTCGGATCAATGATGCGCGAATCCACATCGTAGATCGGAATGCCGAGACACTGCTGCTTCGAATGGTGCGCAGGATTGATGTGCGTGGCCGCAATCGTCTCTGTCAGGCCGTAACCCTCCACGTAGGTGACGCCCGCATCCGCAAGCCGCTGCGCCACCGCGGCCGGCATCGCCGCGCCGCCGCCGCTCAAGCGGCGAATCGAGGACAGATCGTAACGATCGATGTTCGGATTCAGGAAAAAATCCTGAATCATCGTGGGAATCGCCGTCCAGCTGGCGATCGTGTAGCGCTCGACGCACTGCGCCGCGGCGTCCCGATCCCAGCGAGGCAGCAGCACCATGGTATTGCCGATGAACAGCGGCCCGTTCATGCCGCCCTGCATGCCCGTGACGTGGAACATCGGCGCCACGGCCAGCAGGGTCATTTCCGGCTGCAGAGCGAACCACTGCATGCTCGCCACCGTCGTATGCATGACCGTGCGGTGCGTATGCATGCAGCCCTTGGGTGTTCCGGTGGTTCCGGATGTATACGGCATCACGCACAGATCGTCCGGTCCCGCCGTCAGCGGACCAGGCGTCAGATTACCGGCCAGTACGTCCTTCCATAGCGTGAGCCCCGGCGACTTTAGTTCGGCGCGCGGTTCGGCGATGAAATCCGGCACGGTCAGGGTCGTTGGTTGTTTCAGATAATCGGAATATGCGGCGACGATGACGTGTTTGAGATCGCCGCTCTTCAGCAGCGGTTCGACCCGCGCATATAGCTCTTGCGACACCAGCATCACGCCGGCCCCAGCGTCCTTGGCATAGCGCAAAATTTCCTGCGTCAGATTCATCGGATTCAACGGCACCACCACCGCGTTCGCGCGCAGGATGGCATAGTAGCCGATCATGAATTGCGGGCTGTTCTGCATGAGCAGCAGCACTCGATCGCCCTTGCGAACCGCGCACTTCTGCTCGAGGAAGCCGGCCACGCGCTGCGCTTCGTCATGAAACTCGGCGAAGCTGACCGGCGTATCGTAAAAAACCACGTAGGGCTTGTTAGGATAGCGGCGCGCGGACACTTCGGCGTTGTAGAACAAATTGGTGGCCGGTGCGATCAGGTTATGCATCGCGTGGTCCGGCCAGAATTTGAAATGCGCGCTCGACATACCCTGTCCTACAGTGACATCAATGCTTCGCCGCGGCGGGGTCTTTCGGCCGATAGCGCGACAGTTCCAATTTTGCGATCTGTTCGCGATGCACCTCGTCCGGACCGTCCGCAAAACGCAGCGTGCGCATGCCGGCCCACAGCGAGGCCAGCGGGAAATCATCGCTCACCCCGCCGCCGCCGTGCATCTGGATGGCCCAATCAAGAACCTGCAGCGCCATATTGGGCGCCGCCACCTTGATCATCGCGATTTCCGCCTTCGCGGCGCGATTGCCGACGGTGTCCATCATGTACGCTGCATTCAACACCAGCCAGCGGACCTGATCGATCATGATGCGCGATTCGGCAATGCGCTCCAGGGAAACCCCCTGCTCGGAGAGCCGCTTGCCGAATGCGACACGCGTCTGGGAACGCTTGCACATGAGTTCCAGCGCGCGCTCCGCTACCCCGATGGTGCGCATGCAATGGTGAATTCGGCCAGGGCCCAGACGTCCCTGCGCAATTTCAAAACCGCGCCCCTCGCCCAGCAGCAGGTTCTCCGCCGGTACGCGTACATTCTCAAAGTCGACTTCGCCGTGACCGTGCGGCGCATGATCGTAGCCGAAGACGGTCAGGGTGCGTAGAATCTTGACGCCCGGCGTTTTCATCGGCACCAGAATCATGGATTGCTGGCTGTGGCGGCTGGCTTCCGGATTGGTCTTGCCCATGAATATCAGGATTTCGCAGCGCGGATCGCCGGCACCGGAGGTCCACCATTTGCGGCCATTGATCACGTAGCTGTCGCCGTCGCGCACGATGGAGGACTGAATGTTGGTGGCGTCGCTGGAGGCGACATTGGGCTCGGTCATGGCGAACGCGGAGCGAATCTTGCCGTCCAGCAACGGCACGAGCCAGCGCTGCTGCTGCTCCTTGGTGGCATAACGCGCCAATACTTCCATGTTGCCGGTATCGGGCGCCGAGCAGTTGAAGGCCTCCGGAGCCAGATGCGAACGCCCCATGATCTCGCAGAGCGGAGCGTACTCAAGATTGGTCAGTCCCGCGCCGTGTTCCGAATGCGGCAGAAACAGATTCCACAGATTCTCGGCCTTCGCCTTTTTCTTCAAATCCTCGACGGTCTTGGTCACCTGCCAAGGATTGCCGGCGCGGCGGTTCGCTTCCATCTCTTGGTGATACAGCGGCTCTGCGGGATAGATGTACTTATCCATGAACTGGCTGATGCGCTCTTGCAGATCGCGAACTTTCTCACTGTGCGAAAAATCCATGGGAATCCTTTAATTTAAAATCATGCGTCGAATGTTTGCTGCACCAACCGCCAGCCCATTTCGGCCAGCGGACGAGTCCTGCGCCCCGCTTGCAGCGCCGTGGCGCTCGAGGCATTGCCCTGGAGGGCCCGAGCCAGCACGCCCTGCAGAATCCCCGCCAATCGGAACATGCAGAAGGCCTGATAGTAGGTCCAATCCTTGGGGGTGACCGGCGCGATGCCGCGCAGCCGGCAGTATTCGGCCACGCACTCGGCTTCCGTGGGAATCATCAGCGCAGTGGCATCCACTCCCCCAAGACCGCGAAACTCGGCCGCCGACAGGTGGTAGCGCATGCAGAAGTAGGCGAAATCGACCAGCGGATGGCCGAGCGTTGAGAGTTCCCAATCGAGCACCGCCAGTATTCGCGGTTCGCTCGGATGAAAAATTGTGTTATCGAGACGGAAGTCGCCGTGCACGATGGCGGTCTGCTCATCGGCCGGAATATGCTGCGGCAGCCATTCAATGAGCCGCTCCATCGCGTCTATTTTTTCAGTCTCCGAGCCTCGATATTGCTGGGTCCAGCGAGCTACCTGGCGCTCAACATAGCGGCCCGGCTTGCCGTAATCGGCGAGACCGACGGCTGTGTAGTCCACCGAGTGCAGCGCGGCCAGCACGCGAACCATTTCACTGTAGATTGATCGACGCCCCGGCGGCGCTACTTCCGGCAGCAGCGCGTCCCAAAAAATACGCCCTTCGATGTAGTCCATGACATAGAAGGCACTGCCGAGAACCTCAGGGTCCTCGCACAGGGCGTACACGGGCGCCACCGGCACCGGGGTATCTCTCAATGCCTCCAACACTCGAAACTCGCGGTCGACCGCATGCGCCGAGGGCAGCAATTTACCCGGGGGCTTGCGACGCAATACATAGCGGCGAGCGGGGGATTCCACCAAGTAGGTAGGATTGGATTGGCCGCCGGCGAACTGATGCACCTCGATGGGCCCCGAAAATCCGGCGATACGCTGGCGCATCCACTCGGCGAGCCGCGCGGTATCAAATGTGTGCTGCGCCGGGGTTTCGCGCAGTCCCGCCGCTGGCGAAGTCATCGTCATGAACTCGATGCGCCGCCATCCACGGCGATGTACTGCCCGGTGACATGCCTCGAAGCGTCCGAGGCCAAGTACACCGCGGCGCCCTGCAAATCGGTATCGCCGCCGATGCGTCCCAACGGAGTGCGCGCGATCACGTCGGCCTGCATGGACTCGAGCAATCCGCTGGCCATTTTAGAGGGGAAAAAACCCGGGCAAATCGCATTCACGCGAATATTGTACTGGCCCCATTCGCTTGCCAGTGCGCGGGTCAAATGCAGCGCCGCAGCTTTCGAGGAGTAATAGGCCACCGCTTTCATTTGCATCCCGGCGCGCAGCGCAGCGGTGGACGCAATGACAATGATGTTGCCGGATCGCTGCGGGATGAAGCAGCGATTGGCCACCGCTTGGCTCAAGGCGAAAACGCTGCCGGCATTGAGCCCCATCACTTTGTTCCACGCCTCGAGCGGATGCTCCTCGGCTTTGGCGCCCCAGGTGGCACCGGCGTTGTTGACCAGAATATTGATCCCGCCGTAATGCTTGACGACCGCCTCGACCAATGCTGCTGCTTGATCCGGCTTCGACAGATCGTTGGTGACGGTGAAGGCGTCGATGCCGTGCTTCTTCAAGTCTGCTTTGGCTTGCTCGAGTTCGACCGCTTTGCGCGCGCTGATGGCGATTTTTGCACCCATCTCGCCGAGGCCCTTGGCGATCTGCAGCCCGAGTCCGCGCGAGCCTCCGGTGATAAGCGCGACTTTGCCGCCCAACTCGAATAGGTCGCGCAATCCCATCAGACCACCTCGAACAGACCCGCAGCGCCCTGGCCGCCTCCAATGCACATGGTGACCACCACCAGCTTGGCGCCGCGGCGCTTGCCCTCGATCAGCGCATGGCCGGTGAGGCGCGCGCCGCTGACGCCGTAGGGATGGCCCACGGCAATGGCGCCGCCGTTGACGTTCAAGCGCTCGTCCGGGATCCCCAGCTTGTCGCGGCAGTACAGCACCTGGCAGGCGAACGCCTCGTTCAATTCCCACAGATCGATGTCGCTGACCTTGACCCCGGCGCGTTGCAGCAAGCGCGGCACGGCGTAAATCGGGCCGATGCCCATTTCGTCGGGCTCGCAGCCTGCCACCGCGAATCCGCGGAATATGCCTAATGGCTTGATGCCGCGCTTTTCCGCGAGCTTGGCATCCATCACCACGCAGGCGCTGCTGCCGTCGGAGAATTGGCTGGCATTTCCCGCGGTGATAACGCCGCCCGGCATGGCGGAGCGGATCTTGGACACGCCCTCGAGCGTCGTGTCGGGACGAATGCCCTCGTCGCTGGAAATCGTAACTTCTCGCGTGGAGATGGCGCCGGTGTTCTTGTCGGCGACGCCCATGGTGGTGGTCATGGGCGCGATCTCGTCCTTGAACTTGCCCGCCGCTTGAGCTGCGGCTGCACGCAGCTGACTTCGAACGCCGTACTCGTCCTGCGCCTCTTTGGAGATACTGTAGCGCTTGGCCACCGTTTCGGCGGTCTGCAGCATGCTCCAGAATAGCGTCGGCTTGTGCTCGTCGATCCAGGGATCGCGGCGCATGTGGGTATTGGTTTCGTTTTGCACGCAGGAAATGCTTTCCAGACCGCCGGCAACGATAACCTGTGCACCCTCCGTCATCACGCGCTGTGCGGCCAGGGCGATCGACTGCAGCCCGGAACTGCAAAAACGATTGATGCTCATGCCCGCGGTGGTGATCGGCAGTCCGGCGCGCAGCGCGATCTGCCGCGCGATGTTGCCGCCCGTGGTGCCCTCGCCGAAGGTGGATCCCATGATCACGTCCTCGACCTCGGCAGGGTCGATGCCGGCTCGCGATACCGCGTGCTGCACGGAGTGTGCGCCCAGTGTCGCACCATAGGTCATGTTGAATGCGCCCTTCCAACTCTTGCCGAGTCCGGTGCGCGCGGTGGATACGATGACGGCTTCTGTCACTTTTTTGATCCTTTATATGCGCTGAATGTTTTCCCTTCCTCGGCCAGCCGCGCCAGCAGCGGCGCCGGCGTCCAAAACGATTGATCGGCGTTCGGCTGTGCGGCGATCTGGCGCAAACTTCTCGCCACCTCACTCAAGCCCACCTGATCGCCGTAGAACATCGGGCCGCCGCGCCACGCGGGAAATCCGTAGCCATTCAGATAGACGATATCGATATCGGAACTGCGTTGCGCGGTGCCGTCTTCGACAATGCGCGCACCCTCGTTGACCAGCGCATAAATACAGCGTTCGACGATTTCTTCGTTGCTGACCTTGCGAGGTGTGATGCCTTTTTTCTTGCGGAACTTCTCGATGAGGGCGGTAACCGCGGGATCGGGAATTGCGTTGCGCGCGCCCGCCTCGTAGCGGTACCACCCCGCGCCGGTCTTCTGGCCGAAGCGGCCCGCCTCGCACAGCTCATCCGCCACATTCGAAAGGTCGCGGTCCGGAAATTCTGCGGCGCGGCGTTTGCGGCCCGCCCAACCGATATCCAGGCCGGCCAAGTCGCTCATGCGAAACGGACCCATCGCCATCCCGAAGTCTTGCAGCGCACCGTCGACTTGCTGCGGCAATGCACCCGCCAGGATCAAATCGTGAGCCGCTGCGCCGTAACGAGCCACCATGCGATTTCCGATAAAGCCGTCGCACACTCCGGAGATCACCGCGATTTTGCCGATTTTTTTGGCCAGCTGCATGGCGGTCGCCAACACGTCTTTCGCCGTCTTGGCGCCGCGCACGATTTCCAGCAAGCGCATCACATTGGCCGGGCTGAAAAAATGCAGGCCGATGACATCCTGCGGGCGCTTGGTGAACTTGGCGATCTCATCAAGATTCAGCGCCGAGGTGTTGGAAGCAAGAATGGCGCCCTGCTGCACCACTTGATCGAGCTTTTCAAACACCTGCTTCTTGACCTCCATGCTCTCGAACACAGCCTCGATCACCAAATCCACGTCCTTCAAGGGACTGAAGTCCAACGTCGGCGAAACCAGCGCCATGCGCTGCTCGAGTGCCGCCTCGGTGAGAGTCCCCTTTTTCAGCGCCCCACCGTAGTTGCGGCGCATGGTCGCCAATCCTTTGTCGAGCGCCTCCTGCTTCATCTCCAGCAGCACCACCGGGATTCCGGCATTGATCAAGCTCATGCTGATGCCGCCGCCCATGGTGCCGGCGCCGATGACGCCCACCTTGCGGATTGGCCTGGTCGGCGTGTCCTTGGGAACATCGAGAATATGCGAAGCCGCTCGCTCGGCTTGAAACACGTGGCGCAGAGCCGCCGATTCGGGCGACAGCATCAATTCGGCAAACAGTTCTCGCTCTCGCTTCAATCCCGCATCGAATGGCCTATCGAATGCGGCCGCAACGGCCTCCACGCAGGCGACGGGCGCGGGATAGCGGCCCGCCACAGCTTTGACGGTATTGCGCGCGAAACCGAAGAAGGCCTCATGGTTCGGCATGACGACCTTCAGGTCTCGCACGCGCTTCAAGCCCAGTTTTTCGCTGACCACGCGCCGCGCCAAATTTAGCGCCGCGTCGAGCAATTCTCCTTCCGCGAAGGCATCGAACAGGGGCGTGCCGCGAAGCTTCTCGGCGGCGACGATGGCGCCGGAGGCGATCATGTTAACCGCGGCCTCGGCGCCAATCAGCCGCGGCAAACGCTGCGTGCCGCCGGCGCCCGGCAATAGCCCCAGCTTGACTTCCGGCAGCGCGATTTTGGCGCCCGCGGCCGCCACTCGATAATGGCATCCCAAGGCAAGTTCAAGACCGCCGCCCATGCAAACGCCGCTGATCGCGGCAATCACGGGCTTGGGGCTGTCTTCAATGGCGCTGATCAGGGTCAGCAAATTCGGTTGCGCGCCGGCCTTGGGCGTGCCGAACTCGCCGATGTCAGCCCCGCCGGAGAAACCCGCGCCGGAACCGATGACGACCAACGCCTCCACCGCCGGGTCCGCGTTGGCCCGCTCAAGACTTGCCATGAAAGCTTGGCGCAATTCCAATCCCAGGCTGTTCACCGGCGGATTGTCGAGTTTGATGACGGCAATGCCGTTTTGTACTTCCAAACCAGCCTTACTCATGCTCATTCTTTATTCCACTCTGCAGAACTAGGTTCCGTCTTGGGGGGGGCTAATGTAACAGCGTGCACCCGGCTTTGAAAGCTCGCGAATGCCGTGAAAACCGGCGTTTGCGCGGTGCGCTAAGTCAAATGGGTCACGCGCGTGAGGGCTTTGTGGGCGTCGCCACCTTGCGCACAATCAGAGCATCGACGGCCAGCATCGTGGACCCTGCGCAAATAATGGGGTTGATATCCGCCTCGGCGATCAGGGCCTGTTGATCGGCGGCGAATTCTCCGACTCGCACGATCATTTCGGCGAGACGCGCGAGATCCACCGCCGGGGCACCGCGAAATCCAGCGAATAATGCGGCGCCTTTGAGCCTGTGCAGCATACGCGTGGCTTCCTCCTGATTGATCGGCGCCAATTCAACGGTTGTATCGCGCAGCAGTTCTACAAGGACACCACCGAATCCCACCACGACCAGGGCACCCAGCAGCGGATCGACACGCACACCAGCGACCACTTCGATGCCCGCCGGCACCATGGGCTGCAGAAGCACGCCATGGATGCGCTCCAGTGGCGCCACCACGCGCGCGTTGGCCATGACGCGCTGATAAGCAGCGCGCAATTCCTCCTCGGAGCGCAGATTGAGCGCAACGACGCCGGCTTCGGTCTTGTGGGCGATGTCGGGTGATTCGACCTTGAGGGCCACCGGAAATCCCAGTCGTGCGGCGGCGGCTACGGCGGAGTCTGCCGAGTCGGCGCTGATTTCGGGTACGGTGGGGATCCCATAAAGGGACAGCACGGCCTTCGACTCCCGCTCTGTAAGTCGATCACTGGGTGCCGCTGCGATCAAGCGTGCCGCCTGCCGCGCCGTATGAGGATCCGAAACGCGAATCAGCCGGCGAGCGCCCCGCGCCTGCACATCCGCGCGGTGATGCCAGGCCGCTAAGGTGCGGAAACAGCGATCCATCGAACGAAACAGCGCGATGTGCGAATCCAGTTCTGCTTCCAGCGTGCCCGGCCCCTGCAGCCAGCTGGAAATCAGCACGCTGCAGGTGATCTTGCCGTACTGCTTCGATAGGCTCGCCAACGAAGCCAGGCGCGTCTTGTAGGTCTCGAATACCAAGGTCTGCGGGACCACCAGGGCGCCGTATACGCCATCCGACAGCAATGCCTCGCTGCAGGCCGGCATCGAGAGCGGATTATTGACAACCTGCCCGGTCACATCGCAAGGATTTCGAGCCGAGCCGAAATCCGGGATATTCGCTTCGAGAATTCGCTGCACCCTCTCACTGGGCTGTGGCAGAGAAACTTCGTATGCTTCAGCTTTGTCGGCGGCCATGATGGCGGCGCCGCCCGACGCCGCAATCACGGCGATGCCGCGCGCCCGCGGCGCCGGTGCTTTGGCAAAAAAAGCAGCGGCTTCCATCAGGCCTTCGAATTCCTCGACCACGATGGCGCCGCCCCGCTCGAAGGCGGCGCGATAGGCGCTATCGGATCCGGCCAAACTGCCGGTATGCGAAATGGCCGCTTCCGCGCCCAGCGCCCCGGTCGCAATCTTGTTGATCAGCAGCGGTTTGCCATTGCGCCACGCGATTTCCGCCGCTTCCAGCAGGCGCTGCGGATGCGCCATCCCCTCGAATGCGCAGGCGATGGTGTGACAACTCGGCTCGTCGGCCAGGTATGCGACCAAGTCGGCGACATCGACATCCGCCTGGTTGCCGGCGGAAAATACATGACTGACGGATGCGCCGCATTCGAGGGCTTGGGCCATCGACTGCGACAAGGCCCCGGATTGACTGGCGATACCGATGGATGCGCCGCGAAGCGGACGCGGCGGCGGATATTCAGAGAACGTGATGCGCGCGCGGCAAAGGTAATTGGCGATTCCCAGACAATTGGGACCGATGATTTTCAATCCGCTATCGAGCCCGATGTCGCGCAGGCGGCGCTGCAGCTCGATGCGCTCCGGCAGCTGAGTTTCCGCATAGCCGGAGGCATACAGAATGACGCCGCCCACCCGCAGTCGCGCGGCCTCCTGCACAATTTCTTCCACCGCATCGCGAGGCGCGACAACCGCCACACAATCCGGATTTTCCGGCAGCTCGGCCAGCGACGGATAGCAGCGCCGCTCGCCGATTTTCTCGTAGCGGGAGTTCACCAGGTAGATATTTCCGCCGAAACCGTCGAGATTCGCGAGCACCCGCTCGCCGAAGGATCCGCTCTTGGGTGAAGCGCCGACGATGCAAACATTTTTGGGATTGAGGACGCGATCGAGTTCGGCGTGCCGATAAACCCCTCGCGTCAATGCGGGCGATGTCACGCGAAGCAGCCTATAGCAAAGAACTCGCGGGGGTCAATTTCACCGCGGGCGGTGATTGCCCCGAACTCATCATACGGCGATACTCCTCGGCCTATGCATATACTCAAAGATAAGACCGCAATCGTCACCGGCGCAGCCAGCGGCATCGGCCGGGCCAGTGCGTTGTTATTCGCGGCCGAGGGCGCCTCGGTCGTGGCGCTCGACCGCGCTCGAGAAGTCGAAGCCACCGTGGCGGCCATTCGCGCCGCTGGAGGCCGCGCGATCGCATTGATCAAGGATTCCGCCGTGGAAACAGATGTCGCTGCGGCGGTGGCGGCTGCGGTCGCGGAATACGGCGGTCTCGATGTGTGCTACGCGAATGCCGGCATCAGCGGGGGCCTCGTGCCCTTCTTCGAGGAAACCATTGAGCGCTGGACGGAGGTTCTCAAGGTCAATCTGATCGGCACGTTTCTTCTCGCCAAGTACGCAGCGCTGGAAATGGTCAAGCACAAGCGCGGTTCGATTATTTGCACCGCCTCGGTTGCCGGATTGCGATCCGGCGCCGGTGGCGTTCCTTACAGCGCCAGCAAAGCCGGCGTCATCAGCATGGTGCAAACCGTGGCCAATCAGTTGACGGGCACCGGGGTGCGCATCAATGCCATCTGCCCGGGCTTGATCGAAACAGGCATGACTCGTCCGATATTCGAGCGCGCTCGCGAGCGCGGCAGTGAAGGCAAGATCGGTCAGCTCAATCCGCTGCAGCGCTACGGAGTCCCCGCCGAAATTGCCCAGACGGCTTTGTTTCTCGCATCGGATGCGGCTTCTTACGTGAATGGCCAAGCCATCGCTGTGGACGGCGGCCTTTCCTCCTCACACCCCGTGGTCGCGCGCAAGTAGCCGGCATCAAGCAAAAACCGCGCCCGGATGGGCGCGGTTGATTCGCTGCAATGCTGTTTCGACGGCTACTTGACGGTGGTGGTGGCAGGCGTCGCCACCGCGGCTGTCTTGTTTGCCGCGGCTGCCTTGGCCTTTTCGGCAGCAGCGGCATCGTCAGCACGAGCGCCGGAGAGAATGCCCTCGAGCGCGTAATTACCCTCGTGGCAGGCGTATTCGAAAATTCGTCCCTTGGATGCGGTGAATTCGTACTCGCCGCCCCAGGACGTATCCCACACAGTCGGATCCTCGACCTTAAACTGATACAGGATGCGGTGCGGCCCAACCCGCGTGAAGCGCTCGGTAACCTTCAACTCCTTCCAAGCACCGCGCAATGCGGTTGCCTTCGGAAAGTTGGTGGTCTCAACGACCAGCGTCGGCCCCTCGTACCAGCCGATCGAGTCGCCCATCCACGGCCGCTCGCCATCGGTACGATGCTTGGCGCCGATATGAATCAAGCGTACGTCGTGCACCATTTCAACGACAATGGCGACCGTGTCCTTGCTCTGAGCGATCTCGTAGTTATTGTTGTACAACAACGGCAGCATCACCGGTCCGGCGCTGTAGCCGAATGAGGTCAAGCAGCGCTCGGCCAGCGTCATGTTCTCGGGGTTTTCGCCGCGGTGCGCGTACTGTTCCATGCCTGGGGCTGTGACCCCTGCCTTATACGGCGGTAGGCGGCCGTCGGCCGGATCGGTAATGAAGGAGGTGCGCGGTTCGCCGTTGACGCGCATGACCGTGGAGCCGGGATCGATCCAAGCGGAGTTGTAGCCGCAGCCCGCGCCGCTGAATCCGCGCCCGCACTCATGCGGCAGATCCGTAGTTTTCACTTTCGGATCCGTGGGCGCGTTGCCCTCGGCGACCAATTTCGCATCGGCGCCTTCGATCTTCTTGGCTTCTTCCTCGGTCATGACCTTGCGCGTGCCGAAATCCTTGGTCCGTTCCAGCACCGTCAAGGAGGCGTTGGTCCAAGTCCCTTCGAAGTCCGGTTGTCCATAGGCATTCAGCGGGGCTTTGTAGGCTGCGGCCGCCGGCGCAGCCGGCGCCGCGAACACCGCGGGGACGGCCAGCGCCGTGATGGCCGCACTGGCCACTAAGGCGGTAAATCTCATTGTGTTCATTTCAAGGGCTCCTTACGCAAGTCGCCATACATTAGTTCTTCAACGAACTCGACACACTTAAACTGCTGAAGGCGGGCATCCTCGCCCAAACGGCGATAGATCAGCATGCTGATATTCCATGGCTTGGTGAACGTCGCGGGATCCGTGATCTGCGCTTCATAGCGAATGGTGTTTTCATTCAGCAGAGTCCAGCGTTCGACCACTTTCATATCGCCCGAGTGAAAGTTGCCTGCGCGATCGAACCACGTGCTGTCGTTCATTCCAGTGACGGTGATGACGAGCGTATCGCCATCCCATTTGCCCACGGACTGCCCCATCCAACTGTCGATCGGCGCCGGGCCCGGATCGCTGAACAGAACGTCGCGAACCGCGCCCGCGTACTCATACGAAAACAGCATCGTCTTTGCCGACTGTATGATCTGGAAGGGCAGCGGCATGTAGTTCGCCCGCGGCACGCCCGGCAAGTCGCATTTGACTTCCGGATCGCGGTCCAAATAGTGTTTCTTGTTCTCGTCCCGCTTCGCGAGCGCCCCTGTCGTGTAGGGAATCGTCCCCTCCACCACCACGCCCATACCGGCCGGTACGGAACCCACTGCGCCCAGAGCCACTATGGCCTTAGCGGGCACCGGTACGACCGGCCCCGCACGAAGTTCCAAAGCAGCGCTCGCAAGATGCGGCTCGATGTTCCAGTTGGCAGTATTCATCACCGACCAGACGCCGCTGAAATTCGGGTGTCCGCCCACCCGCTCGATGGTGCCGCTTGCCGCAGTCTTGTGGGCGGCTTTGGCCGGCGCTGCATAGCTCTGGGTCAGCCCTATCGCCGATCCCGTTAAGGTCATCAGAGCCAACACCTTCATCTTCTTATTCAAAAAACCCCCCTTCGCCTGAACGAGCCTTGAGGCCAATAATTTATTTCTCGTTGGGATCGGCGCCATCTTTGGGCGCGCCCGTGCCGCTCGAACCCATGAACACTTTGTGCCCATCGAGGAAGGTCACGTCGCGGCCGTTGGCTTTGCAAGCCGGCCGACAGCGCGTGTCCTTGGCCCTGTAGCCGCGCACGATAATGACCTCGCCGGCTTTCAGGGAGTCGCGCGTGAGGCCCTCGCGCAGCAGCGTGTTCGGCGTCCCGGCCTCAATCATCCATTCCTGAGTAACGCCGTCGGTGACGACGTCCATGTGCACCCAGGTATGCGGATTGATCCACTCCACCTTGGTGACCGTGCCTTGCAGCATGACCGGAGAGTTGCCGTCGAATTCGGCCTGAAATGCGTGATGTGCCCATGCGGGCCCGCCAAGGGCGATCGCCGCCATTAAGCCGACTGCAATTCCTGCAGCCTTGTCGGTACGTAGCGTCATTCGAGATTTCCTCCAGCCAGCAATATTTGACGTTCAGGTTTGACCTGACTGCCGACTATTTTTTGCGCCGGACATTGCTGGACGGCGCGAAACTCGGCCCCCTATAATCGCCGGTTATAATCGCTTTGGATAGCTGTTTTTGCAATACAATTTCAGTCCGACCCTGCATTGCGCGGGATTTTGTCGAATTTGGGCGTGGCTGACGCACAACAAGCGGGGAAGAGATGCTCGAGGGACTGGTCACCAAACTGGCGGACACGCCTTGGAGCGTGGGGCTGCATGAATCCCTCTACATGTATGCGATTACCGAATCCACCCATGTAATCTCCATCATGTTGTTTGTCGGCAGCATTGCGATGGTGGATCTGCGATTGTTGGGCGTGTCCTATCGGCAGGTTCCGGTTTCCCAAATGCTTTCAAAGATGCTGCCATGGACCGTGGCTGGTTTCGTGATGCTGGTAATCACCGGCGGCATGTTGTTCCTCGCCATTCCGATTCGCACCTATCACAGCCTTTGGTTTCGTCTCAAATGCATCATGATTCTCATCGCGCTGATCAACATCTTGATCTTCACATTCAAAGTGGAGCGCGATAAAGCGGCCTGGGATTTGGGGCCGGTGCCCCTCAAGTCCAAGGTTTGCGCATTCATCTCCTTGAGTGCCTGGGCATGTGTCATCGTGTTCGGACGGCTGATCGCGTACAACTGGTTCGATTGCGACAACATCAATTCGCCTACCCTGCTGCAACTCACCGGCTGCCCGCTGGATGCCGGTTAAACCATGTCGCTTTACCATACTGCGCAAACCATCGAAGCCTCGGCGCTCGGCCAGACAATTCGCGAATCGACCTGGTTATTTCCCGCCATCGAGGCGACTCACCTTTTGGCCTTGGCGCTGCTGGGCGGCTCCGTGCTCATCATCTCTCTGGCGGTGCTGGGTCTGGGGCTGAAAACAGCCCCGGCTGAAATCTACAAGAGCGCGCGCCCCTACATGAATGGCGCGGTCATTGCGCTGCTGATCACGGGCTTACTGCTCGGCGTCTCCGAACCGGTGAAGCTCTACGGGCGCCAGGCGTTTTGGGTCAAGATGATCTCGCTCGCGATCGCCTTGGGACTAACCTACCTGGCGTTCAACCCGCTGGTAAAGCGCGGCAGCACGGGCTTGAGTATTCGCACCGTTACAGCCTTGACCATGGCGGCCTGGTTGATGGTTGCCATGGCCGGCCGCTGGATTGGATTTTCATGAACACACCTCGAATCTGGATCGGTGCGGCCGCAACGACGATCGCCCTGGCGTTTGCCGCCGTCATCTGGGCGCAAACCCCGCCCGCCGCCAATGGCGAGGCGGTATTCAACGCGCGCTGCAAATCGTGTCACGAACCCGCCGTCGAAAGAGCACCAGGGCGCATGGAACTGGCATTTCGGCCGCGCAAGGATATCGTCGCCGCGCTCACCACGGGCGTGATGGCGCCTATGGCGCAAGGTCTGTCCCGCGCGGAGATCGATGCAGTCGCGCTGTTCCTGGCCCCCGGTCAGCAGTTGGGCCCTGCCGGCACCGACAAAATGTGTGAAACCACAGGCCCCATTCAGGCCAGCGCCTCCGATTGGCCCACAGTGGGCGTCGATGAAAACTCCAGCCGCTTTCAGCCCAACCCGGGACTGACTGCCGCTGAGGTTCCGCGGCTCAAGGTGAAGTGGGCGTTCTCCATGGCGGGCGGCGGACAGCCCATCGTCATCGGCAATTGGTTGTTCATCACCAATCGCGGCGATAAATTCTACGCGCTCGACGCGAAGACCGGCTGCGTGCATTGGGCGATCGAGGATGCCTCTTCGCGCACCACGCCCATGGTGGTGCGTTCATCGATCGCCCCTAGCGGGTGGGCCACCTTCATCGGCGTCGGAAAACGTGTGGTGCGCGCGTTCGATGCGCAGACCGGCAAGGAACTGTGGCGCAGCGAATCGCTCGAAAGCCACATGGCCTCCGGCATCACCGGCACGCCGGTGGTGTCGGGCAATCAGCTATTCGTGCCGATCACCTCCGGCGAAGAACCTGTGGCCATGCAGCCGGGTTACGCGTGTTGCAGTTTCCGCGGAAGCCTCGTCGCGCTGGATCTGAAGACCGGCCAGAAACAATGGCAGACCTACATGATCACCGAGCCGTTGCGGCCTACCCGAATAAATGCCAATGGCGTGCAGATGCAGGGCCCGGCGGGCGCTCCGATTTGGGCCTCGCCGACGGTCGATACGAAGCGCGGCCTGGTCTATGTGGTCACCGGCGACAGCTACACCGATGTACTCACCGACGGGGACGATGCCATCGTCGCACTGGAGATGAAGACCGGCAAAGTGCGCTGGAGAAATCAAGTCACCACTCACGACAACTTCATCATGGGCTGCAGCGGCGCGGTGAAGGTTGCGAATTGTCCGACACCGACGGGCCCTGATTTCGATTTCGGCGCCACGCCGATTTTATTCAAGCACGGCGGCAAGCAGGTGCTGGTGGCGGGCCAGAAGTCCGGCATCGTCTACGGCGTGGATCCTGATACGGGCCGCACGCTATGGAAAACCGCGGTTGGGGACGGTTCGGCGTTGGGCGGCGTCGAGTGGGGCATCGGGGCGGACAAGAAATATGTATTTGTGCCAATCTCGGACATCGGCGAGATCTTCAACCAAATCGCAATCGCCGCCGGCGCACCCTCCCCCTCACCCGAGAATCAGGCGGCCGGAAGGCCGGGTCTGTCGGCCCTCGATCCTTTCACGGGCAAAATCGTCTGGAACACGCCTGCGCCGGCCGCAGCCTGCCACTACGCCGGAGACCGCTCCAAGGACTACACGAAGGGCGCCTGCGTGCGCGCGCAGTCGGCGGCACCGGCGGTGATGCCGGGGATCGTTTTCTCCGGCACCCTGGACGGCTGGTTTCGCGCTTATGATGCCGCGAGCGGCAAGGTCGTTTGGGAGTTCAGTTCCACGGCCCAAACCTACGACACGGTGAATGGCAATCACGAACAACCCGGCGGCGGCATCGACGGCATGGGACCGACGATCGCCGGCGGCATGGTGTACACGATGTCCGGGTTCAATGGCGCCGCCCGTACCGGCAGCAATGGAATCAACGTTTTATTGGCGTTCTCGGTAGACGGCAAATAGCCAACGGGCGTCGCGCTACTCCAGGCAGACCACGAGCTTGGCCGAATGCGTGCGCCAGTTGATAGGTATCACGAAAGAGCGCGAGTGCGGCGTCGTTACCTTTTCTGAGTCGTGCGCAATGACCACCGGGACTGATATCACGAAATTTTTCCCAAAATCGCGGCGCGCATTGCCGGAAATGGTATTGGCCACTTCGCCCACCAGATCCTTGATGTTTTCATCGCTGGTATCGGTCTCCTGCATGCGCATCAGCAAAACGGTGAGCATGCCGCGGGGCGCGGTGAAATAAACGACGCCCTTGCGCGCACCGGTGATGCCGATGACACCCGTGTACTCGTAAGCCCCCGGCTTACCGTCCGTCACGAGATATGGGGATCCGACCGTCGCCGACTGTTGAGCGGACGTCTCGAAATAATTTGTCGTTCCTTCCACAAAGGTGCGAATTTCCGCTTCTTTGAACATCTCAAGTCTCCGACAACAGCTCTTCCAACGCATCATTGAGCTGGCGGTCGGTGAAGGGCTTGCAGAGAAATCCATTGGCCCCCTTTTCGATGGCCTCCACCGCGGTGGCCTTGTCGGCCAGAGCGGAAACTACCAGGATAAGCACATTGGAGTTGATGGAAACCAGTTCCTCGACGCACTCTATGCCGTCCATCTCCGGCATGGTCAGATCCATGGTCACGACATCGGGTTGGGTTCGCCGGAACATCTCGACGGCCGCGCGGCCGTTGCTCGCCGCGCCCACGACTTCCAAGCGTGCGATTTGCTGCGAGCGTTCGATGCGCCGCCGAATGATATTGGAGTCATCGACGATCATCAGCTTCAAGGCCGTTTTGGCGCCGGGGATTTCCATCAGGCCGCTACCGTATTGCCAGCGCGCTTGGCCGGCGGCAAGCTCAGTGTGAGCCGCGTGAATTTTCCGGGCATCGTCGCCACCGACACTTTGCCACCGATCTGCTGCATGAGTCCGGCCATCATGTTCATTCCCACGCCGCGACCCGCGTCCTTGGTGGCGGTCTCGACGGTGGAGAAGCCCGATTGAAACAATAGCGAAAATACCTGTTTCGCATCCAATGTGAGGGCCTTCTCAGGCGTTATGAAGCCCTTCCTAAGCGCGGCCTCCTTGATCTTCTCGGTGGACAAGCCCTGTCCATCGTCCTCGGCGATGAGCTTGTAGCCCGCGTCGCCAAGATCTTGAAAAATCAACTTGAGCGCGCCTTGAGAAATCTTCCCGGCGGCCAATCTGTCCGCAGGCGTCTCGATGCCATGAACGATGGCGTTGCGCACCGCCTGCACGGCGATGTCCTTGACGATGCGCCGATACTCGTCGGGCACGATGTCAAATCCCAAGCATTGAAGCTGGGCTTCTTTGTTGTTCTCGCTGGCCACCCTCGCCGTCAGCTGCTGCAGCATGGAGGTCACGCTGCCTGCGGCTCTGGCGGTCACCTCCACGGCTCCTTCTTCCAGCACCGCAGTGTCGGTGTGGGATTCATTGCTCTCGGAGCTTGCGACATGCAGCCGCGCTAGGCGCGACACCAGGTCGCCGACGGATTGCAAGTGGGTCAACAAGTCATCGAGCTTGATGACCAGAGGAAGAAAATCGTTGCCGGACAAATCCGCTTTGTCGCGCAGCAGCTTCAAATCATCCTCGAAGGAATGCGCACGGCTTTCAATGGAGGAGAGCCCCAAGGCAGCCGCTTCGCCCTTGACCGAATGCACTTGCCGAAACAGGGTATCGAGTTTTTTGCGGAATGCGTTTTCCTCTCGCGCCGGCTCGCGCAACACGGCGTTGATCATTTTCATCGCCGCGTTCGAGTCGTTCAAGAAGGAGGCAAGCTGCTTCGGATCGACGTGCAGAATTCCCAACAGCGTGTCGACCTGCGCCTGCGACTGGGTTTGCGAGGATTGCAGCTCCCGGGCCAAATCCACCCGGGCGCTGACGTCGGAGACCGATACCAACACGTGAGTGATCTTGCCGTCGACCCGCACTCGGTGGAAATCAAATTGCAGATAGCGGGTGGCGACTTTGCCGTGTCCGGAATCGAAATTCACTTCGACCTCGCCCAAGGGGTTGATGGTCTTGACCAAGTTCTCCTTGGTACGCTCCGACCACAGCACGCCCACGAACTTCACAGCCGTCGTCAGCGTTTTCTCCGAAACGACGCCTTTCAGCAGATCCTCGAAATGGATGCCCGCAAACTCGGTGCGCTGAAACAGCCCCTGCATGGCGCTCGAGTACGAGGCACCGATGATCAGATTCTCATCGAGCAGGAACAGGCCGTCCTTGACGGTGCGCAGGATGTCCGCGGTCTGCTGGCGCGCCTGGCGCAATGATGCGTCTTGCCGCTGGCGCGCCAGCAACAAGATGCTCACCAGCGCCGCCAGTACCACAGCGATCAGAAGTCCCACGAGCATCACGAATTTAAGTTCAGTGGCGGAGCGCGCATTGCCGGTCTGCAGCTCGGTGACGAGCGCCGTCAGCTCATTGTCGATGAGCGGCATCGCGTGTTTGCTGCCGCGGATGGCCGCGCTGACGTCACGCTCCAATTGCCGTCCGCTTTCATTCAGCGCGGTACCGGTCGACTCGTTGTCTTGATAGGGCACGCCGGTAAATTTCAGCACCGGCTCCAGCGACTCCTGCTCCCTGATCCAAAGGCTACGCAGCGCCGCCGCGTGCTTTCCGGCAATGGATGCTCCCGAAGCGCCGGTGTCGCCCAGCAGGGCGAACCAGCTGGCCGGCCGCGCCGCATTCATATCGCGCAGCCCGGCATCAAGCTTGGCGACCGAATCTCGCAACTGATCCAAGGATTCTTGAATGTAGCCGTGGTTGGTCAAGCGGTCATGCATCGCGTCGAGCGAGGCGCGTATCACGGCCGGATGGCGCTGTTGCTGACCGACGAATTTGAGCGTCACGGTACTGTCCGCCAATTCGCTGGCGAGTTCCAGGCCGGGAATCAATACGACCGCGACGAAGCTGAAGGCGAGTATCACCACCAACACCACCAGACCGCCAGCAGAAAGGCGAGGGATCGAAATTGCGGCAGAACGGGCCTTCATGAATCAAACACTCCGCTGTGATTTGCTGGGTTTTCGAGTGGACATTTCCGCGCGCACGCCATCCAGGGCATCGAGGAACTGCGCAGCGGACGCGTAGCGATTTTCTGGATCCTTCGCCAACAGCCGTTCCACGATGGGCTGGTATGATTTGAGCTGTTCCGGCAGACGCGGCACGGGCGCCGAGCGGTGCGCCTCGAGGATGTCCGCCAGGTTCTTGCCTGAATACGGCAAGCAGCCGGCCAGCATCTCGAACAGCACCACGCCGAGGCTGTACAGATCACCGCGCGCGTCCGGTTCGCGGTCGTCGATTTGTTCCGGGCAGACGTAGTAAGGGGTCCCTGTACAATCCTCTGAACGGGCTAGATCGCTCGGCACGAACTGCGCGCGAGCGGATCCGAAATCAATCAAAACCAGTCGATTTTCGTTGGTCAACATGAGATTCGACGGTTTCAGGTCGCGGTGCACGATGCGCGCGGCATGCACTATCTGCAGCGCTTCGCCAATCTGGTGTGCGTAGTTGACTGCGTCCGCTTCGCTGACCGGGTGTTTCAGGCGCTCGCGCAGGCTGCCGCAGGGAAAGTATTCCAAGGCAAGGTACATGTAGTCATCGGTAAGGCCATAGTCCAAGACGTTGGCGATGGAGCGGTGATTCAGTTTGGACAGAATTTCACATTCTCTGCTGAATCGTTCCCGATCGGCTTCAGATACGACCACCTGCCCTTTGATCGCCTGTATCTTCAAGGCCACCGGCTGCGGGAACTCGTTGTTTCGGGCCAGATAGACGCTGGCCGCCGTGGATTGCGCGATTTTCTTCATCAGCGAATAGCCGGCGATTTCCGGCTGCCGCCAGCGATCCGCCGCAGTGGTCGTCGCGGCAGCACTCGCTTGGGACGGTTCAACCAAAGGCTGCAACGCGCTGCACAGTTCTCCGACGATGACGGAATGAATCGGCCAATAATCACTGGCTCCCAATTTCATCGCGCGGGCCGCGCTGCGCTCGTTGCCGCCGCGCGCAAACACGAAGATCGGCAGATTCGGAATCTGATTATGCAGACGCGCCAAGGATGCCAGCGCCGCCGCCGCCGCCTCGGGCGGAGAGAATTCGACGATGAACATCACGGCCACATACGCTCGAAGGCGCTCGATCGCGATCGCGTCGAAGCCGGCGCGCGTAACGGTGTCCGCGTCCATCTTAGGCATCGCACGGCGCACCAAGCCCGCCAGCCTCAAGCGCAGTTCCAGCTCGTCATGTACGACAAGACAGAGAACCGCACCGCGGCTGCGTTCGCCGGCAATCGGTGCAAGAATGGGCGTCGTGGCTGTATGGCTGCTCATGAGAGGCACTACTTCGGCACGCGATACACGATCCGCACCATCGTGCCGACCGCGACCGGCTTGCCGTCTTGAACGTACGGCTGATAGTGCAAGCGGCTCACGGCCTTCTCGGCGGACGCTTCGAAGGTCTTCGGCGGCGAAGCGTTCAATACTTTCACATTGGCCACTGCGCCATTGGGCATCACGGTATAGCCGATTTCGACCCACCCTTCGACGCTGGACTCCAAGGCCCGCGCCGGGTATTGCGGCTCGAGTTTGTTGAGGCGCGTCAATAGCTGTTCGGCCACTTGCGCTATCTCGCCCGCGGGCGCCTTGTTGAGGCGCAATTTCTCGTTGAATGCGTCCAGGTCGGAAGAGCCGCCGAGGCCCGCTGCCAATTGGGCCAGCGCCTGGGATTTTTCCGTGTCGCCAACGTCGAGCGCAGCGCTCGCGCGATCGAGAATTTGGCTGCGGACAGCGCCGGAAATCTGTGCCAGGCCGCTGTTTTTGGGATCGGCGCTGCGCAGCTGATTGACGTAGTACAGCGCGCTGTCATTGTCGGGTTCGAGCAGTTTTCCCTGAGCGAGCCGCGCTTGAGCCAGCTCCAGATATTGCGGCTGATCGGATTTTTGCTGCGCGGCCGTCGCGCGCGCGGCGCTAAGATCGTGCTGCAGCGCTGTAATTGTCGCTGCGGGAGCGCCGTAGTCGTGCAGTGCGGCGAGCAGCCGATCGGCATCGCTGAAATGGCGCTGGTCGATGCCGTTGCGTGCCGCCTGGGCCAGGTGCTTGAGAAACTCCTGCGTCTGCGGCTGCAAATCCGCGGCTGCCGCACCGGCCTGCTTTGCCTGATCGAGGTAGTAGGCGGCGCTGTCGTTGCGCGGGTCAATCAGCCGCTCCTGCTGTAGGCGCGCCTCCACGAGCTTGAACAAATGTTCGGCGTCAAACTCCCCGCGTCGCCGGTGCACCTCGTCGCGCAATTGAGCCAACTTCGCGGCAGGCAAGGCCTTGCTGCGCGCTGCATCGTCGATCAGCTGTGTCGCGCGGTCGAAGTTCTGCGCATTGATGGCAGCCATGATTTGCGCCGGGCCGAGTTCGGCGCGTAGGCTGGCGATTTTCTCATCGAGTGCGGCGAGGCGCCGATCGCTGGCGTCAATGCTTCGCGCTGTTTCCAGCGACTGTAATGCCACGTCGAACTTGCGGTCATCAAGCGCCGACTGAACTCGCGTAATCAATATTTCGGAAAGGCGCTGCAGCCCCTGACGCGCTTCGCCGTTGTCCGGATCGATGATCAGCACCTCTCGGTACAGCGATAGGGCACTGCCTGCGACCGGATCTATAAAACGCCGCTCCAACATAGCCTGCTGGGCCTTCTCCACGAGCGCGTCCACCTTCTCATCGGCGTCGGCCGGAGCCTTGCTGGGGGTCTGCGCCGCAGTGGATTTCGCAGGAACATTCGCTGTGATGGGCGCCGCCGGATGTGTGTCCGTGCCTTGGCGCATGAGCATGAAAACGGTCGCGGCAGCCGCCAGCACGGCGACAACGATGGCAGGTATGACCCAAGTCTTTTTTGGCGCCCCGGATACTTCGACAGGCGCCGCGCCATCGCCGAGCAGCGCCAGACGGGAGTTCACTTCTTCTTGCGCGCTCTCCAGCGCCGCGGCGAATCCATTGCCGGCAATCGGTAGGTCTACCCGAGCAACGATCTGGCGATGTTGAATGGGCAGCGTCCAGGCGTCCGCGCTGCTTGGATCATCGAGTGCGATAATGCCGAAGCGCGACGAATGCAAATGCAGACGCGACATCACCGTCGCGGGATCGACGTGGTTGCGGGCATCCCAAAGAACAATGGCCGCCTGTCCCGAGGGAGTGGAACTGATCAGTTCATCGATGGAATCGAGCTGTTTGAGGATGAGGCCTGAACTCAAGTCCGCGCCGATTTGCGGCCACAGCGCCTCGTCGCCCGTGACGAGAAGCACGGCGAGTTTCTGCTTTTTAGGCGGCGGAGTTGCCGCGCGCTCCGGCGCCTCTGCCGCGGCAAGTTCATGTTTTCTGAGAGCCTTCGGCATCGTTATAGTCCCATATCGCGATCGCCCTGTTACCACGGTGGTGCGCTGCGATCATCGTGCGCCAACCACACATGGTCGTGTTTCGCTTAACACAATAAGGGTCGGGCAAATGGGCTGTCCCTGACATGCTTTGGGTCACAATTGCGTGCGTTCAGGGCCGCAGAACGGCCGCCGCGGGCGGGCAATCACACAAGATGAGAACTACTTCGCAGAGGCGGGCGGCCGCCCGGCGCGATGTCTTGCCGGCAGAGCGGCGCCGCAGCGAGCAGGGCGATGAGACGCCGGGTCTGTGACGCGCGTCACGGCACGGGGCGGCGCCGGCGCCGCCCCGTGAATCGCGCGGGTTCGCGTCGATAGGCTATTGCTTGGTGCCTTTAAATGTGCCTTCGCCAAAGCTGCCGAGCGACACCTTTCCGCTCATTGAATTCCCGGCAACCTTCCCCGTGTATTTTACGGCCAGCGTTTGCCCTTGCGCGTCCACCTTGTATTCAATGGTGACATCATCGCCCGTGACGCTGCCGGTAACCTGCGCTTCGCCCAGTTGGCCTTTGTAGCTTCCCGATAGCATCTCGCCCTTTTGCACCAGCACAAACGTCGGTGTTCCGCTGCCGGCGCCGGTTTCCACCGCCATGATCCACGTACCGGTTACATCGGCTGCGCTCACCGTTTGCGCAATCGCAATCGCGATGATCGCGAACACTGCACTTAATCCCGTCTTGAGTTTCATCGTCATTGCCTCCTCCCCTATGATGCAGATTTCCTCATTGCGCCACTTGATGCGCTACCAGCCGATCGCAGGACCGTAAACAAACCCATAGGGACCCACCGCAGGACCCCAGGGGCCCCATGCGCTCCAGTTCCACGCCGGGTCCGCATACATTTGCGCCGTCATTTGCTGTTCGTCGGCGAGATTCTGCTGCTGCTGATGCAGCTTGTATTGGTTGAATGCCGCCTGCGTGCCGACATAGAGGCAGCCGCATACCGACGGATCGGCGTAAACGTAGTGAACGGTATCGCCGTTGACGCGCTGGACAAATTTGTGGGGAGGCAGTCGTTGCAGCATGGCTTGCCGTTCGGGCGTGTTTGCGGGACGGATGATGAATCCGGCAGCCGAAAGGTTGTCCTCTTTGAGCGTAACGATTTGCTGCTGTGTTTGGCAGCCACACAAAAGCCCTAGTCCGAGCAGCGCGGCGGCCGCGGCTGCACACCTTAAGTTTCGCCGTAAATTCATGTTGTCCCCCTTCGCAAATAAACTCGATTCCCTCACACGAGCCGGTCCTTGTCAAACCATACGGCTCGCCCAGCCACGAAATACGCTATCCTCAACTCGCTATGCGTGTGTTGCTCGTTGAGGACGACGCCATGATTGCGCAAGGCCTGCAGACGGCCCTGCGACAAGGGGGCTTCGCGGTAGATTGGATGCGCGACGGCAAAAGCGCCGCCGCCGCACTGCAGACATCGGTATTCGATGTGGTCCTGCTCGACCTTGGACTACCTCACCGCGATGGATTGGATGTTTTGCGCGAATTGCGCAAGAGAGGCGATGCCACGCCAGTCATCATCCTCACGGCTCGCGATGAGATCCAAAACCGGATTGCGGGGCTCGATGCAGGCGCAGACGACTACATCGTCAAGCCCTTCGACCTGGACGAAGTGATGGCCCGCATGCGCTCGGTGCTGCGCCGGGCCGGCGGCCGGGGTGATTCCAGCATTCAGCACGGCGAGCTGCGGCTGGATCTGGTATTGCGCACGGTTGAACGCAACGGCACGCCGGTAAGTCTTTCGGCGCATGAATTTGCGGTACTCGAAGCGCTGCTGCAGCGTCCGGGCGCCGTATTATCGCGCGCCCAGCTCGAAGATCGCCTGTACGGCTGGGATGAACAGATCGGCAGCAACGCCGTTGAAGTCTACATTCACGGCTTGCGGCGCAAGCTGGGTAGCGGTGCCATTCGCACGCTGCGCGGCGTCGGCTACTTCGTTCCCAAATCATGAACTCCATTCGCGCGCGGCTCTTGATCGCATTGATCATCCTGGTGGCGCTGGTCTCGCTGCTCGCGGCTGGAGTCACTTATCGACGGGTATTAAGCGAAACCTCCAGCTTATTCGATTATCAGCTGCGCCAGATGGCGCTCTCGCTGCGCAGTCAAATTTCCTTGGCGCCGCGCATCGAAGTGCCGCCCGATGAGGGCGATACGGATTTCGTCGTCCAAATCTGGGACGTATACGGCGCGCGAACCTATTTATCGCGTCCCGGGCTGCCCATGATCAATCAAACGGTGCTGGGCTATGCGGATCTATCCTTGCGCGGAAAAGCGTGGCGCGCCTACGGGTTGCAGACCGCGAACGGCGTGATTCAAATCGCACAGCCGGTCCAGGTGCGCGAAGCGCTGGCACGAGCCGCGGCAGCTCGCGTCGTCATACCGCTCGTGCTGCTGCTGCCGATCATGGTTGCCGCAGTCGCCTGGATCGTGAGCCGCGGTTTACTGCCCTTACGCTTCGTCACCGCGGAGGTGCAGCGGCGCGATGTGCGGAGCCTGCGGCCGCTGGGCAGCGGCAACCTGCCGCGAGAAATTGAACCGCTGGTGAGCGAGCTGAATCGCCTGTTGGCGCGTTTGCAGAAAGCATTCGATGCCCAACGGGCATTTATTTCCGACGCCGCCCACGAACTGCGATCGCCGCTCACGGCGCTGCGTCTGCAGCTGCAGCTGCTGGAGCGCGCGCCGGACGAAGCGGCGCGCAACGAAGCTCGCGCGCGGCTCGGGGCGGCCGTCGAACGTGCAATTCACCTTGCCGAGCAATTGTTGACCCTGGCCCGCAGCGACCCGCAGGAAACGGCACGCGACTTCAAAGATGTGAATTTGGCTGCCGTCGCAGCCCAGGGAATCACCGACACTCACGACTTGGCGATAGCACGCCAAATTGAATTGAGCCTGGATGCAGCCCCGACCGTCCAAGTTCAGGGGGAGAGCGAGGCGCTGCGCATCCTGGTGCGCAACTTGGTCGACAATGCAGTGCGCTACACGCCGACCGGGGGATTTGTGCGGGTACGCTGCAGCAGGGTAGCCGGCGCTGCAGTGCTCGAAGTGGTCGATTCCGGCCCCGGGATCCCTGCGGCCGACCGGGAGCGGGTGTTTGATCGGTTCTTTCGGCGGGCCGCGGAACAGGAAACCGGCACGGGTCTCGGGCTTGCCATCGTCAAGGCGATTGCCGAGCGTCACGGCGCGCAGGTCGCGCTCGATGAAGCGCCGGGCGGCGGATTGCGCGTTTCGGTGAGCTTTGCGACCGGGTAGTCTTAAGATTGCCTTAAGGTAAGCATGTGAAGCTGCCGGCAGAGCAATTGCTCACCTGGCATTCATTTTGTAGGAGATCACATGCAACTTCGCACCACCACAATGGTCTGGTCGGCCGCAGGCTTGCTCGCCGTCGGCGCCGCTACCGGACTATCGGCTCCCGCGTTATTAGAGTCGTCGTCTGCCTCGGCCGCTTCGGCCGGTGGAGCCGGGACGCAGACAATTCCGTTGATCACAGCGCCGAACTATCGCGCAATCGTCGCACGCAATCAGGCTGCCGTCGTTGGCATCACGACCGCAGGTCCCATCAACACCGCCGCGCCGCGGGAATTCAACTTCGGCCAGCCTCAGGGTGAACCCAACGGCGACGATGACAGTCCTCTGGGCCAGTTCTTTCGCCGCCAGCCGATGCCGCAACACCCCGGCGTTCAGCACGCACAGGGCTCCGGATTTCTTATCTCCGCGGATGGCTTAATACTGACCAATGCACACGTCGTTGAGGGCGCCAAGGAAGTTACCGTCAAACTATCCGATCATCGCGAATTCAAAGCCAAGGTCTTGGGCGCCGATCACAGCAGCGATATCGCCGTGCTGAAGATCGAGGGTCATGATTTGGCGAGCGTGCGGCTCGGGGATTCGGATCAGCTGGGCGTGGGCGACTACGTGCTCGCCATCGGTGAACCGTTCGGCCTCGAGGAGACTGCGACCGCCGGAATCGTTAGCGCCAAAGGCCGTTCGTTGCCCGGCGACGGCTACGTGCCGTTCATTCAAACCGACGCCGCGGTAAACCCGGGCAATTCCGGTGGGCCGCTGTTTGACGCGAACGGCGAAGTAGTCGGCATCAACGCACAGATCTACAGCAATTCTGGCGGCTACCAAGGTGTCTCATTCGCCATTCCCATCAACTTGGCCGTGCAAGTCAAAGATCAGATCGTGAAGACCGGCAAGGTCGCCCATGCGCGGCTCGGCGTCGAGGTTCAAACGCTCAATCAATCCCTGGCCGACTCGTTCAAGCTGAAATCACCCAACGGCGCTCTGGTGGCCAAGGTGGTTCCGGACAGCGCTGCTGCCGCCGCCGGGATCAAGGTCGGCGATGTGATTCTCAAATTCAATGGCGCTCCGATCGTGGATGCAGGCCAGCTGTCTGCGCGCGTCGGCGTTGCGGTGCCCGGCGACAAGGCGTCCCTCGAGATCTGGCGCGATGGTAAGACCGTTACCTTAACCGCGACGATCGGCAACGCCGCACAGTTGGCTTCGGCCGAGCAGAGCCCGGGTGAATCGGCGCCGTCTCGATTGGGATTGGCGCTGCGCCCCTTGAATCAGGACGAGCGCCAACAAGCCGGCATCTCGGGCGGCCTGGTGGTCGAGGAAGCCCAAGGCCCGGCAGCGGACGCAGGCATACAACCGGGCGACGTCGTTCTTTCCGTCGACGGTACCCCCGTGCAAAGCGTGGCGCAACTGCGCAAGATGGTGCAGGAACATGACAAGCAAATCGCGCTGCTCATTCAGCGCGGTGATGCGCGCCTCTTTGTGCCGATAACCTTCGGCTAGAAAAAAGCAAAACCCTCGCCGGTACGCCCGATCTGCGTACCGGCGAGGCAAGCGTGACAGCGCATTCCTTTGCGACTATAAGGGCGCAGATGGAAAACGTGTCCGCTTGGGACGGAAACTGGGCCTGGAGCTTGCCGCTGATCGTCGTGACGGTTATTTTCCACGTCATCGGCCTCGTCCTCGTCAACGAAAAAGTCATTCAAGGCATGCGTTCCTTGAATTCCCGCTATCGATTCCTGTTCTCGTTCGCGCTTGTCATGGGTGCCGGCACGCTATTCGCGATCGTGCTGCACGCGCTTGAGGCCGGACTGTGGGCGGGCATGTACTGGGCTCTGGGCGCGCTGCCGGACGGCAAGTCAGCGCTGCTGTATTCGTTGGGCGCCATGACGACTTACGGGCACGAAGTCTTCCGGCTGGCGGAACACTGGCAGCTCATGGGCGCGCTCGAGGCTTTGGACGGCATGATTCTGTTCGGGCTGACGACGGCCTTTCTTTACGGCATGATCCGGGAGGTTCTGGCCGAGCGAACTCCAGGATAACCGCGCGCCCATGCTCAGTCTTACGTACAACATCCTGATTCTCGTCGGCACGATGGCCGGCTCATTGCTGTTTATGGCCGGACTGAATCGAATCTGGCCGGTCTCCAAGCGCCATACCCAAAATGATCTGATTGGATGGCAACTCAGTGTGCTCGGCACGACCTACGCTGTGACTCTGGGATTCATGCTCTACACGGATTGGACCAATTTCAATGCCGCGGACCTCAACGCGGAAATGGAAGCCAATGCGCTGAGAAACATCTATCGGCTGGCCGCAGGACTGCCGCAGCAACGGACACAGATCGAACAGCTCGCCATCGCTTACGCGGATGCCGTCATCGATCACGATTGGCCGGACATGGCGCAAGGCCGGTTGCCCGAAGACAGCCATGCCATCAATGAAAGCATGTGGAGGGCACTGATGACCGTCAAGGTTGCCAGCCCATCGGAAGGCATGGTTGCGGATCACGCGCTGTCCGAACTTAGCACGCTCACCTTGCATCGGCGCGCCCGGATGCTGCAAAGTACCTATCGGCTGCCGATCATCTTTTGGTGCGTGCTGTTGGTTGGCGGGGCTTTGACCATTCTATCGGTTTCCATGTTTGGTTCGGCAAACTCCCGGGTGCATACTCTGCAAGTGATCTCCCTGACCCTGCTGGTGACGCTGGTGATGTTGGCCATTGCGGATGTCGACCGCCCCTTCCAAGGTTGGGTGCACATCAGCGACTACGCCTTTCGACGGGCGCAGGCAACCATGCACGAGCTCAATTAGATTTGGAGACCCTGTGAGCAAATCTCCAGCGATGCTTGGGCTCATCGTCCTCTGCCTGCCGGCCTGCCACTCCACCACTTATATTTCCACGCCGGATCCGATTCCCGTCATTGGCGCGCAGATCATGGGCAGAAGCGGCGAGTGCTTCAATGTACAAGACGGACTCACTGCCGACGGGACGCCCATCGTCGTCTTTCAATGCCACGGCAGTCCCAATGAACGCTGGTTCATCAGAAATGGCGCCATATCGGAGAATTTCGGCAGCTGTGTCGACGTGCAGGGCGGCGCACCGATAGAGGCGTCGCCGATAGTCCTGGTCACCTGCAACGGAGCTCCCAGTCAGCGATGGAGCCTCGTCAACGGCCAGATCGTCGGCATCGGCGCAAAATGCATCGTGGAATCCGCGGGAAGTTCGGCCGATGAAACACCGCTTGTGCTCTCAAGCTGCGTGGCGCCGCCGAGCCAGCAGTGGATCGTGCAGTAATCATCGAGGATCTTTCATGAATCATTCCCGCTGTCTTATCGGACTGCTGATCATGGTGTCGCTGTGTTGCGCGAGTGTTGGCCACGCCGCGCAATTGGTCGGTACCAACAGCGGCGAGTGCATCGACATACCGCGCCAAAATACCGCCGACGGCACTCCGATGAGCTTGTTCCACTGCCACGGAAGTCCGAACCAGCAATGGATCATCAGCAATGGCCAGATTACGGGCCTCGGCGGCAGCTGTCTTGACGTCCAAGGCAGCGCTCCGACAGAAGGTGCGCCAATCATCATCGTCGCTTGCAATGGCCGGCCCAGCCAGAAATGGAGCTTCGTGAACGGCCAGATCGTCGGTGTCGGCGGTAAATGCATCGATACCAGCGGCGGGGGCACCTCGGACCACACGCCCCTCATCCTGGTTACTTGCTCGGCCGCGCCCAGCCAGCAGTGGTCGGCGCAGTAGCTGCCGAGTTCAATCCCAGATCGCGCTGGCGATTGTACCGTCCCTGCTGACCACAATGGTCAACCGGTTTGGATTCGAGTCCGCGCTGGGGATGCCGTCCGAATGCCGAATCACGCGTGATACCGGCGGCAGCTGTTCTTCTTTGACCACCTCGGCCGCCGATTTGCCGGCAGGCACGGCCGCACCCTTGGCGATGAAAATCTTGCCGACGCATTTGCTGCAATCTTCGCCTCCGCCCTTGCCTTCGGCATAACCCGGAAGCTGGCTCAACGACAAAGATTCCGACGCGCTGTGCACGTTAATCCCTTTGTAA
Source organism: uncultured Gammaproteobacteria bacterium (assembly GCA_963756845.1). Classification (GTDB taxonomy): domain Bacteria; phylum Pseudomonadota; class Gammaproteobacteria; order Steroidobacterales; family Steroidobacteraceae; genus Bog-1198. The sequence continues at coordinate 663,082 of CAVWPD010000001.1, forward strand.
GGATGGCTAGCTTCGATGGGGAATATGGCTTCGATGGGTTCGAACCCGGTCGCCTCCATCGCCTCGGCGGGCGCACGCGCGACAAATACCAATTCTAGAATGCCATCCTTCGGGGTACCCCTCGTGAGCGGCACCAGTTCCGCTTCCTCCCAGCCGGGGGTACTTGCCAAGCCGCGCACACGAATGATATCGAGCGGCGTGCCATGCGCGCTGCGCAACACTTCAACGCTGATGATTCGCAGCACGGGAGCGATGACCTCGGGCCGCTCCTCCCCGCCGCCGCCTTGTACCACCGTTTCGGGGTGAGCATTGTTGGCGGCATTCGCATGAGATTCAGCAGCACCTGCCTGAGCTGAGGCAGCGCTACCGGCGCCCAATGCCAAGCCGGCAGCGATAAAGACGGCCGCGGCCGCTGTGGGTTTGATCATGTCATTCTCCCTTGGAACCTCAAGGTTCCTGGTGTTGCAGGTTTAAAACCGCCAAGGCCGGCGCCGGCGCCCAATGCGCGCGCGGCAGCCTCATCGTCCATGCCACTCTGCAGCCGATCGAATGCGTCAAGGATGAGATCGATCGGCACCATTTGAGTCAGGCTGCAAAACGAGGTGCGAGTACCGGTGAAACTGCCGTTCTCCGCCAGTTTGTTCACGGGTGCGCCGCCGCCGCACACCGAGAAATACTCACAATCTTTCCGGCACGCGGCAACGCCGGCGGCAATATCGCGGCTCATGGCTACCATCGCTCTGCTGCGGCGCATGTCCTCCAGCGACTCGGTATGAATATTGCCGATGATAAAATTGTCGAAATCACCATGCCTGAGTCCCAGCAATTCCGGAGAGAAGCTCGACACGTTGCCGTGGCAATCGACGTTGATCATTCCGAACGGTTCGACTTGGGCATTCGTCAGCACGCTTTGGTCTGGGCGGAACACTCGCGGCAGCATCCCGTCCACCTCGCGAACGAAACGGATTCGCCCGCTGTGCCGCGACAACCTCCAGAATTCGCCGAGGAATGCCTTGAAGCGATTCTGCGCATCGCCTGCGGCGAACAGCTTCGACACGTGATCGCCCTCCGATTCCTCGACGTTGAAGCACACATCCTCAATTCCCTCGGAGAGGTAGAACTCCAGCATTTCCCGCGGCGCGTCCATCGCCGCGTGCGAGAGCACCGATATGACATGAAAAGGCACATTTTGACGGCGCAGCATACGGATGCCGGCGATCGTTTTATCGAAGGTGCCGCGGCCGCTGCGGGTCACTCGGTGGGCATCGTGAAGCGCCCGCGGGCCATCGATGCTGACGCCGACGCCGACGTTCCATTCCTTGAACAGATCGCACCAGTGCGGCGAGATCAGCATTCCGTTGGTTTGAATGGAATGCCGCAACTGCAGCGATCGCGGTCGCAGCGCCTCGATGGCCATGAACGCGGTTTGATACAGGGAAATTGGCACCACCAACGGTTCACCGGCATGCCAGATTACCGTGAGCCCCTGACCGGTCCATCCGGAGGTGAAAATCTTCGCGAACAGCGTGGCGATGGTGCTCTGCTGTATCACGGTTTTCACATCACGCTGCGGCAGATAGCAGTAGCTGCAATTGATATTGCAGAAGGGCGTCGGTTGCACGACCACAGTCTCAATCACGGGAACTGCATCAATCGGAGTCGGCTGCGGCATAAGAATGCGGCTGCTAAACGCCTCGGCTACCAGTTATGCCAGAAATTGTGCCAGCCGTTGCCCCACCCGCCGTTGTGCCAGCCACCGTTGCCCCAACCGCCGTTGCCCCAACCGCCGTTGTGCCAGCCGCCGTTGCCCCATCCCGGATGCCAACGCCCCCAGCCGCCGTTGCCCCACCAGGCTGGCGCGGCTTCCGCGGCGCCATCCGCATTGAAGCTCGCCGAACCGCTCATGTCGGAAACGCCGCTCCGAATCGCCTGCAAGCGCGTCGATACGCTCTCGGCGGACGGCTGTGCCGCAGCACTGTGGTTCGCAGCGGCCACGGCGTCGCTTGACACCAAAGCCAACAGAACTGAGGTGCCGACCGCTCCGGCCGGCAGAACGACCGACAGTGCCTTGAAGAGACGATTCCATTGCGCCATGTGTGTGCCTCGCGGTGGCTACCGAAAATTACGCCTTTGCCGAAATGGACGCAACCCGGCCTAGCCGATCGCCCCATCGCTTCGCAGAGCCAGAAGTTCGCCTTCGCCATAACCCAGCGAGCGCAATATTCCTGCGGTGGATTCTCCGGGCCGCTGCGGCGCGCGGGGGGGAGATGTCGGAGTCGATGTGTAGCGCGGCGCGGGGGCCGGCTGGATCACTCCATCCACATCGATAAACGTGTTCCTGTGCTGATTGTGGACATGGCGCGGTGCTTCGGCCAGGGACAGCACAGGCGCAAAACAGACATCCGTGCCCGCCAGCAAGGCGTTCCACTCATCGCGCGTGCGAGTGCGCACGATATCGGCCAGTTTATGGCGCAGTGACGGCCATGCCGCCGGATCATGCTGCGCGTCGAATTGCGGATCCGTCATATCCAGGCGCTCGCGCAACTCACCATAAAACTTCGCTTCGATGGCGCCTATGGATATGTACCTGCCATCGAGCGTTTCATAGGTATCGTAGTAGTGCGCGCCGCTGTCCAGAAAATTCACGCCGCGTTCGTCCCTCCAGCGGCCTGCCGCGGCGAATCCCCATATCATGCTCATGAGCAGCGCCGCACCGTCGGTCATGGCGCAATCGATGACTTGTCCTTCGCCGGTGGCGCGCGCATGCAACAGAGCACTCACCATGCCGAAGGCCAACATCATGCCGCCGCCGCCAAAATCTCCCACCAGATTGATCGGCGGCGTCGGCTTGTCGCCGGCCCGGCCAAAGGCATGCAGTGCGCCTGCCAAGGCGATGTAGTTAATATCGTGGCCGGCTGCCTGCGCATAGGGACCCGTCTGGCCCCACCCGGTCATGCGTCCGTAGACCAGCTGCGGATTTTCCGTCAGGAGCAGTTCCGGCCCCAGGCCGAGTCGCTCCATGACGCCGGGCCTCGATCCTTCGATAAATCCGTCCGCGGTTCGAGCAAGCCTGCGCACGACCTCGATAGCCGCCGGCTTTTTCAGATCAAGAGTCATCGATTCCCGGGAGCGCCTGAGGATTTCGGCGGAGTTCCACTCGGCGCCCGGCCGATCGATGCTGATCACGCGCGCGCCGTGATCCGCCAGCATCATCGACGCGAAAGGCGCGGGACCTAATCCCGACATCTCCACAATGACGATCCCCGCGAGCGGCCCGCTCATTGTCGTCCTCGGCTACATCCGCTCTACGATGGTCACGTTGGCGATTCCGCCACCCTCGCACATCGTCTGCAGCCCATAGCGCCCGCCTCTCGCCCGCAACGCGTGCACCAGCGTGGCCATGAGCTTGGTGCCGGACGCGCCCAGCGGATGACCGAGCGCGATTGCGCCTCCGTTGACGTTGAGTTTCGCAGGATCAGCTCCGACTTCGCGCAGCCATGCCAGCGGCACCGGTGCAAAGGCCTCGTTGACTTCGTAAAGATCGATTTCACCGATGCTCAAGCCCGCGCGCTGCAAGGCGCGGCGGGTTGCGAAAATCGGCTCCTCCAACATGATGACCGGATCGCCGGCGGTGACCGTTAGATTGACGATGCGCGCCAGCGGTGTGAGCCGATGCGTTTTCAGAGCCCGCTCATTGACGATCAGGGCGGCGCTTGCGCCATCGCAAATCTGGCTGGCGTTGGCCGCCGAAATCACGCCGTTTTCTTGCAGCAGCTTGACCGCTCCAATCGACTCCAGAGTGGCATCATAGCGAATACCCTCGTCCTGGGTATGCAGCTCGGTGCCGGCGGCGGTATCCACTTTCACGGGTACCACTTCTGCCGCGAAAGCGCCTGCATCGGTCGCCGCTGCGGCACGCTGATGGCTCTGCAGCGCGAAACCGTCCAGCTGCGCGCGGTTCAGCCCGTATTTGTCGGCCATCATCTGTGCACCGGTGAACTGGCTGAATCCGGCGACGCCAAAGCGCTCTTGGATGCGCTTGCTGAACGGTCCGGTGCCGATGCCGCTCTTGCCGTACAGGACCACGTTGGAACCCATCGGCACACGCGTCATGCTCTCCACGCCGGCGGCGATCACCATATCCTGGGTACCGGACATCACCGCTTGCGCCGCGAACTGGATGGCCTGTTGCGATGACCCGCACTGCCGGTCGATGGTCACGGCCGGCACGCTATTCGGCAATCGAGAGGCCATGACCGCATTGCGCCCGACGTGGAAGGCCTGCTCGCCGCCTTGCGTGACGCAGCCCATGACCACGTCCTCAATGGCGGCGGGGTCCACACCCGAACGCTCCAGCAGAGCATTCAGGACTTCCGCCCCCAGGTCGGCAGGATGCCAGCCGGCGAGCCTTCCGCCGCGCTTACCCCCCGCGGTGCGCACCGCGTCGACAATATAGGCATCAGCCATTCTTTTATGCTCCGATGTTCGTAAATCCTGAGGGCCGCCTCAGCCATGCGATCATCATGGCATAGCAGAGGGAATTGCGCCGATCGACAGGGACCAGAGGGCCAGCGCGCAAATTCTCACCGCAAGAGGACTTTAGCCGCATGGACGCTCGGCAGGCCGCTGACTATGGTCGCGGGACCAAAAGATCTCGCACCCCAGCATGGCTCACCCGATATCGTTAGCCAGCTTGCGTTACATTACATGGCGCAACATGGTGGAGAATCCGGAGTGAGTTACCGATGATGAAGCAAACCTGGGCCGGCATAATTCTTTCCTGCTGCACGGTGTTGGCAACCGTCGTCGCCCAGACGCCTGCTGCCCCGCCCCCGGGAAACAACCCGCCGCTTGCACCGCTTGAGCAGCTGGTGGCTCCGGTAGCGTTGTATCCGGATGCCCTGCTTGCGCAAGTGCTGGCGTGTGCTTCCAGTCCCGGACAGGTCACGGAGATGAATACCTGGCTCCAGCAAAACAAGGACCAGCTGCATGGCACCGAGCTGCAGGATGCCGCTCAGGCGCGTGGCTACGACGCCAGCTTCATCGCCTTGGCGCTGTTCCCGGACGTGATGAACCAGCTGGCAAGTCAAATCGAGTGGACCACTGAACTTGGCACCGCGTTCCTGAGCGATCCGAAAGGCGTGATGAATGCGGTGCAGAAACTGCGTGCGCAGGCGCAGGCAGCCGGAAATCTGCAGTCCACCCCGCAGCAATCGGTTGTCACTGAAAATCAAGGTGGCCAGCAGGTCATCGTGATTCAGCCTGCCAATCCACAAGTGGTTTACGTGCCGGTCTACAATCCGCAGGTCGTCTACTACCCTCCCCCGCCCGGCGCCGCGATTCTGATCGGCTTCGGATTGGGCATCGCGCTCGGCGCCGCCTTGAGCAACAATTATTACTATGGCCCTTATGGTTGGGGCGCTTGGGGCATGGGCTGGCACACCCATACCGTCGTCGTGCGCGGAGGCGCGTGGGTGGTCCCGCCCTACCACCGCTATCCCTATGTGCGGCCCATTCCTGTCCCCTACGGCGGCTACTATCGCCCGAGGCCCTATGCGTATTCTTCGACGACCGTCAATATCAACCGGGTCACGGTGAACAATCCCGGCTATGCGGGTGGTACGACGCCGCGGCCCAAGCCCTACACGCCGGTTGCACGGCCTGCTCCGCCCGCCTCCACGCTTCCCGCGACTCGCCCCGGCGGCGCGACTGGCGGCCCTGGTCAGAGGCCCTCGACGCAACCTGCGCGGCCACCGGCGCCAAATAATGGTGCGCGCCCTTCTCCGCAGCCCACAAACCCCGCCCAGCGTCCTGCACCGGCCGGGCCGGGGAAAGTCGACTACGGGTCTCGCGGTTACAACGCACCGGGCAATATCAAACCCAACGAGCGGGCCTCCACCAATTCCAGCGCCTTCACCGGCTACCAGAACGGCGGCGCGGAACGGGCGGCCAGTCAACGCGGACAGGGCAGCGTGTCGCGTGGGCAGACTCGAAATTCAGGCAAGCCGCGCTAGGTAAGCACTATGAATATCTCTTCGATCATCAGCGGCTTTGCATTTGCGCTGCTCCTCTCGAGCAACTCCGCCGTTCAAGCTCAAGACGTTCAGCAGAAAACCTTCGCAACCGCGGAAGACGCCGTGGTAGCGCTGGTCGATCTGGAAAAGGCAGGCAACTTGGACGGGCTGCGCGCTTTGTTTGGTGCCGGCGCCGACAAGGTACTCGTATCCGGCGATCCGGTCATGGATCAGCGGCACCGGGAAGTCTTTCTCACCGCCTACGCGGAGCGAGCGGGGTTGATGGCGGTCAGCGCCACGAGCAGCGTTCTCTATATCGGCAATGAGGATTGGCCGTTCCCCATTCCATTGGTGAAGGAAGGCCAGACTTGGCGCTTCGACACGGCGGCAGGGGCGCAGGAGGTTCTCTACCGGCGTATCGGACGCAATGAACTGACCACTATTCGAGTGTGTCAGGCCTATGTGGACGCGCAGCGCGAATACGCCGCCAAGTCCCATGACGGCAAACCTGCCGGAGCCTATGCGCAAAAAATTGCCAGCACACCCGGCAAACAGGACGGCCTGTACTGGAAATCCGACGATCCGGAGAATTTAAGTCCCTTCGGTGAGTTCGCTGCGGAGGCGGCAGCAGAAGGTTATCGGCATACCGATGGCCAGCCTGCCGCTTATCACGGCTACGTGTTCCGGGTCCTCGGCGCCGGCCCAACATCGACCAAGCGCGCGGGTTTCGCGCTGATTGCCACTCCTGCCGTCTACGGCAGCAGCGGCGTGATGAGCTTCATGGTGAATCAGGACGGCGTCGTCTACGAACAAGACCTCGGCCCGGACACGGCTGCCAGCGCTGCCAAAATCACGCAGTTCATACTAGACTCCGGTTGGTCCAAGGTCGACTAACAACAGGCACGGCGTGCCGATGAATAGCGTTATGGACCGGCCGCTGCTGGTGTTCCTTGTCTCTTTCCTGTTGATGTGGCTCGCCTCGCGCCTGGGGGTATCGCTGCTCAGGAGATGGATTCATCTCGAGCCGGATGCCCGCAAGGATTTCGCGACCATCCTTGCCACCACGCTGACGCTGAACGGCCTCATTATCGGATTCACCTTTTCGATGGCCATCGAACGGTACGAACAGCGCAAGAACTACGAAGAAGCGGAAGCCAACGCCATCGGCACGGAGTACGTCAGGGCCGATCTGATCACTGCGGCCTCCGCCTCGGCCGGTGTGCGCACCCTGTTGCAGGCTTACCTCGATCAGCGCATCGCGTTCTATATGGCGCGCGATCAGGCCCAGATCGCGCAAATCATGACTCGCACCGGGCAGCTGCAGGCGCAGCTCTGGGCGGCCGTGTCTGGCACCGCCGTGGAACAGCCCACTGCCATCGGCGGTCTAGCCATCTCGGGGATGAACGACGTCCTCAACTCAGAGGGCTACACACAAGCGGCCTGGTGGAATCGAATCCCGATGTCGGCGTGGATGCTCATGGCCGCCATCGCGGTCATTTCGCATGTACTGGTCGGCTATGGCGCGCAGCGCACTCGACACAGTTCCAGATCGGAAAGCATCTTGCTGACCGTGCTGCCGCTGGTCGTGTCGATATCCTTTCTTCTGATCGCGGACATCGATAGCCCGCGATCCGGGATCATCCGCGTGAAGCCGCAAAACCTGATCAGCCTGGCTGAGTCGTTGCGGCTGCACTGACTCCCGCTATTGGCCGCCGTTGGCGGAGAAGCAGCCATCGCCCCCCTGGGGGCAGATCACCACCTGCGTTTGGCGCTGGCCGCAGCCCGAGATGCCGATGGTGTACTGGGCGCGCTCGGGGCCTTCGTTCGCCAGTATCACGCGGGGCGGCGGTTGGATAACCATGCTGGACAGTACCGAGGCCGTCGCCGTCGGGCAGTTCATTTCGAAGCGCGCGCGCTTCAGCGCGAAATCGATCGCCATGGGTTGCAGGGTGGTCGTGAGCGGCGTGGTGTTGCATCCGGAAATGCCCACCAACGCTGCGACCGGCAAAATCCAAAGTAATTGGGTTTTCTTCATATTCGCGTCCACCGCTTGTCCAATGTAGGGATGAGGATTCATGACGTTAGCCACCGCGCCGCAAGCAGTCTATGCGACCAAAGTCCAAATATTCGCAGCGGCGCATTGTCCGTCAGGCGATCAGTTCATCTTCTGGTAACCCGAGTTCTGCACCGTGACCATCAGGTTTTTGGCGGGCGCATTGAGCGTAATGCTGTTTGTATAAATCGTGCCGTCATTCAACTGACTCATGCTCGCGTTCAGCGTAACGACATCTGAAGGACCATCGAGATAGGTCGAGACCCCCACACCCGCGACGATGTTGTTCGCGATATCGATAGTGATGGCCAGGTTGTCCCCCGGCAGCAGGTAGTCATGGAAGTTCAGTTGGGCGCGTTTGCCCGGGTCCAACACTTGAATACTGACCTTCCCGGCATCCTTTACCGCCTGCAGCTTCGATGGGTCGGGCGGCACATAGGACTTCACCAGACCTACGGCCTGTTGCATATATTGGGTCAATTCCGCTGTTTTATTGGCGATGATCCGGCCGCGCAGGCCCGGCTTGGTCGCGGGCGGCGGCGACGCATCGACCAGGACTTTCTGCAGACCGCCGTCTGCGCCGTAGTAGCAACGTTGTTGTTTGCGAGATTTCTCTTCGCCGTTGACGCTGACGACGGTGGTCTCAATCCATTGGTATTGGCGCAGGCTTGCCTGGCTTGAAGCGAATGCGGCCTTCAGGCCGGCTACGCGTTCCTGGAGGGATGGCTGGGGTGGTTGCGCGGCCGCGCTGCCGGCATGAGCGATGAGCGCGGCAAGTACACACACTCGGGCTATTTTCGCGTGCATAGAATTTCCTTTGAGTAACCTTTTATTGTGCAATTGGACTTTGATCCATCAACCTGAGGAGTCGATGGCGAGCGTGACGGTATCCAGCAGGGTGCGAATGTCCAGCGGCTTGCACAGATAAGCGGCGGCCCCCAAACGCATGCACTCCTCGCGCATGCTGGGTGCATCGTGCGCAGTGATAATCACGATCGGGAAGTGCGCGCCGGCCAAGTTGAGGGCGTGCTGAACCTCGGTCCCGGAAACGTCCGGCATCTGTAAATCAAGCACTAAACAGTCGGGCCTAGCGAAATGCCAAGACTTCAGGAACTCATCGCCCGAGCCAAAGCCGTTCGCATCGAAGCCCGCGGCCCGCAGCACGCGGACCACAGCTTTGCGAACCGATTCTTCGTCGTCGACTACTGCTATCACGGGCTCTACACCAGGATGAGGTCAGTCGTTGTACGCCCATTTGTGCAAACTGGAAGTTGGACATTAGGCCTGCTTCCAATCGATGGAATTGGCGCCAGCGCCGGCCGCGACCCCATTCCCGGTCCCGACGCCAACCGCGTTCGCTCCAGCGGCTCCCACCCCCAGCGCCGGATCAATCGCCACGCCGACGCGGGCGGCGAGGTGCACCAGCTCCGCCACGGAACGAGCCACCATTTTTGACATAACACGTGCGCGGTGCACCTTCACCGTCTTTTCGCCCGTGCCCAAGTCGGCCGCGATCTGCTTGTTGAGCCGGCCGCGAATGACATGTGCCATGACCTGCCGCTCGCGCGGCGTCAGCAGCAGAAGTCGTTGTTGAATGGTGTTGCGGATTGCGCGCTCCAGGCGCTGTTCCGCATCGCGTCGCAGCGCTTGCTCCACCGCTGCGAACAGCCGTGAATCGTCCACCGGCTTGGTTAGAAAATCGACAGCGCCTTCTTTCATCGCGTGCACGCTGGTTTGGATGTCGCCGCGTCCGGTCAGGAATACGATCGGGCGCGAGAACGGCGATCGAGCCAGCGAGTGCTGCAGCTCAATGCCGCTGAGTCCCGGCATGCAGACGTCGAGCAGCAGGCACCCCGGCGCTTCCTCGTCGTGTTCCCTCAAGAAGCTCCCGGCTGATTCAAATGCGCGCACCTGGTAGCCCGCAGCGGACAGCAGGCGTGAAAGCCCCACGCGCACCTCTCGGGCATCATCCACTATAAACACTGTATTCGTTATGCCAGTCATGGCTTCTTTTCCCTGTCGTTACTGGTAATGTAAAATGAAACGCGGCTCCGCGGTCGGTTCTGTTCGAGGCCCATAACCTTCCCCCGTGCGCAGCAATGATGGAGTGGCTGATCGCCAGCCCCAGCCCCAATCCGCCTTCTTTCGTCGAAAAGAATGGGTCGAAAACCCGCTCCAACTGATCGATATCGATGCCCTTGCCGCAATCGAGGACCGAGACTCGCACGCCGTCTTCTGCATCGTCATCGTCGATATCCACCACGATCTCGACGCGCCGATCCCGTGCCGGATTGGCGCTCATAGACTCGCAGGCATTCAACACCAAATTCAGCAGCACCTGCTGCAGTTCGACCCGGTCACCCTGGACTTCCGGAATGCCCGCATCGATCCGCGTATTGACTTGAACGTTGCGCTCCCTGAGGGTGCCGCGCGCGAGCGCCAGCACGTCATCCAACAGATCCGCCATCTCCAAGTGCTGAAACTGCGTTTCCCCTCGCATCAGCAGTGCTCGAAGGCGCTGAATGATCTGGCCCGCATTCTTATCGTCGCTGATGATCTCCCCGAGTATCTCCTGCAGCTCCTCGACGTTCAGCTTTTCCTTGTTGGCCAGCAGCTGCGCCGCGTGGGCGTTGCACAATATGGCGGTCAGGGGTTGCTGCAGCTCGTGGGCAAGCGCGCCGGAGAGCTCGCCCAGCATGGCCACGCGTGTCAGGTGCGTGAGCTTGTGCTGCATATCGAGCAACTCCGCTGCGGATCGATTGCGCTTGCCCTCATCGGCCACATATCCTGCGACTCTCATTACCGCCCCCTTGGCGTCGCGGTACGCGCAAGCCTTGGCGGCGATCCAGCGGATAGTCTTTCCCGGTGCTGCCACGCGCAGCTCCATCTCGACGGTATCGCCGCAAGTTGCCGGAGCATCGAGGGCGCCGAGAACTCGCGGGCGATCTTCGGTATGAATCGCAGCGAGCAGCGACTCGCCGACGAGCGGTGCCGTTGCATCGAGTGCTAGAACGTTTCGCGCCTGCCGACTGGCCCAGACGGCATCGGTTGCCGCATCCCAACTCCAAAAGCCAAAGCTTCCGAGGGAAGAGATCAGGGCCAGACGATCCCGAACCTCGAACGCCGACTGATCAGCTTTCAGTCGGCGGCGTCGCTGAACGAATGCGAACACCAGCAAACTAATTTGCAGCGCAATCAAGCCGACGGCGATCTCGACGCCGCTGAGTAGCGCGGAAAGGGATGGATTGTCCATGGCTACCGCGGTTGCGACTCGCAATAGCGAGTGCACCAAACCGAGATTGGGATCAGTACATGCATAGCGACGATCTTCGATACATCCGTTTAGGGCCTAAGCGGCGGCGATGGTTCTATTTACGGCGCCTTCGCTGTTCCGGCTTGCCCAAGCATATGCCGATATTATGACGAAGTAGCGTCACCCCGTGACCCCTCTGTGCGTTATCACACATAGGATAGGCGCAGCGACCTGATATATCCACTTAGTTGCACCACAGCATTGCGCGACCAACAAGCGGATAATCCTGACATTCCTTCGAAATTGGACTTTGGTCATATAGATGCGCCTGGTCACACTGCCTAATCTGCCCTCCCTGAGAATCAGGCGGCGCTAATTCGCAGCAGCGAGTAGTGGTGTCGCGGGGTTGTCAACCGAACGCCGCAGTTCGTGCAGTCTACGCACGCAACGGGTGCATTCCACAATTTAGGAGGTTTCCCGTTATGACCACAGCCAAATGGCTACTTGCGGCGCTTTTGCTACCACTGTCCATCAGCACCGCCTTTGCAGTGATCAATCCCGATAAGCTCCCGCAGGTCGCGTGCTCGGATCTGAAGTGGGGCGCAGCATTTCTCGCCAAGTACCCGCAGGCCCCCGGCGCATGCCAGGACGCGCGCGTGTACAAGGGTGTGACTTACGCAAAGTTCGTGGCGCAGGTATACATCTCCAGCCCGCAGTTCATGACGGTCCAGCTGCTAAACGCGGCGGGCGCCACTGTGACGACGTTCAGCTTCAAGCCGGGCGCAGGCCAAGGCGTGCATGTGAATGGTGCGCTCAGGAAGTTTTCGGACATGGCGGTCGGTGAAAAACTGACGCTGTGGGTTTCCGAGAAGCGCCTGACCGCCATGGAATTGCCCGGTTCAACCACGAATCGTTGGGCCGTCCTTCCTCCCCAGTAATTGACGATCCAACCCTCAAACGATCCGGCGCGATTGCGCCGGATCGTTTGGCTTTTTAGCGTTTGACCCGTTGTCGCGGGACGTACGCTACCGCACACAGCAATAGCACTTGTCGAGATCACCGTTACCCTCTAAGGTGAGCCCATCTCGACTGGAATCCAACGCGCGCAGCGCGGCCAGTCGAGTCTCGACTTAAGCAAAAAATGGCCGTTAGCCATTCACCTGCATAGTTCGGAAAGGGGCCACGCGTGATGTCTGCCGGCACAACAGTGGATTCGATTGCCTGTCCGGATTGCGATTTGTTGCAACAGATCCCGCCGCTCGCGCCCGGCGGCCGGGCGCTATGTCTGCGCTGTCGAAGCTTGCTCGCCAAGCGGCCGGCGCGGTCACGCGATGTGCCTCTCGCGCTGGCCTTCGCGGCCGCCATTGCACTCGTCATCGCCAACACAGTGCCCTTGATGGAACTTCACGTCGTCGGACGCTTCGCCAGCACGACCATCCCCGGAGGCGCCTATCAAATGTGGCTGCAGGGCCAACGGCTCGTCAGCGTTCTCGTGGCGTTTTGCGCCGTGATCGCTCCGGCAACCTATATCTTGTTCACGTTGGTGCTGCTGTTCGCCGCCCGGCGGCCCATCGTCCCGCACTGGGCCGGCGAAATGCTGCGCTGGGTCGGACATCTGCAAGTGTGGGCCATGCTCGAGGTGGTCATGCTGGGCATCCTGGTGGCACTGACCAAAATCGCGCAACTGGCGAGTGTAGATCCCGGCATCGGCATGTATGCGTTCGGCGCGGTGATCCTATTGATTCCGGCGATCATGACTAACTTCGACAAGCGCGAACTGTGGCAGAAGGTCGAATGGAGTGTGCGCGAGTGACGCGCGTGTTCAGCACGGCACTCCAGGCCGGACTGGTATCTTGCGAGACCTGCCGTCTGGTTTCGCGTCCCGCCAATGCCGAAGAAGCCGGCTTTTGCCCACGCTGCGGCGAGGCGCTCGAATTCCGTCGCCGCGGTTCCATCGGCACGACCTGGGCCCTCACCTTCGCTGCCGCCATTTGCTACATTCCGGCGAACCTTTTGCCCGTGCTGAATACCATCACGCCGCAGGGATCGGACGATGACACCATCATGGGAGGCGTCATTTTCCTGTACACCTCGGGATCGTGGCCCTTGGCACTCATGGTGCTCATCGCAAGCGTGATGATTCCACTCGGAAAACTGGTCTCGATTGCCCACTTATTGATCAGCATTCAACGCGGCTCGATTAAAGGCAACCGCGAGCGCACCCGATTGTATCGAATCGTCTCTTTCATCGGCCGCTGGTCCATGCTCGATGTGTTCGTCGACACCTTCACCGTCGCGCTGGTGCAGTTGCAGCCTCTGATGTCGGTTTCGCCGGGCCCCGGCGTATTGTTCTTTGCCGCCGTGGTAGTGTTGACCATGCTCGCGGCCGAATCGCTCGACCCGCGCTTGATTTGGGATTCAATCAATACGGGCGAAACTGCTCATGGCTGAAGAAAAAGATCTGAACAATCTCCCGCAGGCCACTCTCGCACCCCAGAAGCATTTTCGGCTGTCGGTGGTTTGGATCATCCCCATTCTGGCTGCCGTGGTGGCGCTGGGAATTGCGATTCAGCGCATCCGCAACGCCGGCCCGACGATCAACATCATCGTCAAGAGCGCCTCCGGCATCGAGGCCGGCAAGACCCTCATCAAGTACAAAGACGTCAATATCGGTCACGTCACCACCGTGCAGCTCTCCGACGATTACTCCCAGGTGCTGGTTCAAGCCGAGATCGACAAGCACGCTGCTGGGCTGATCGTGGAGGACGCTAAGTTTTGGGTGGTCGAGCCGAAGGTCTCGCTCAGCGGCATTTCAGGACTGAACACGCTGCTCTCCGGGCAGTACATCGGTTTTCAGGCCGGCACTTCGACGAAACGGTCGCGCGATTTCGTCGCACTCGAAGTGGCTCCGGTGATTACGGATCAACCGGGCACGCGCTTGAAACTGACCTCCGCAACGCTGGGCTCCATTTCGGTCGGTTCGCCGATTTACTATCGAAGCATCTCAGTGGGCCAAGTGGAGGCATACAAGCTGAGCGCCGACGGCAAGTCCATAGAGGCGACGATATTCGTCGACGCCCCCTACGATAAATTCGTTACGACCGAGACTCGTTTTTGGAACGCCAGCGGAATTGACGTCACGGCCGGCGCGAACGGCATTCAAGTCCGCACCGAGTCTATTGTGTCGGTGCTGGTGGGTGGACTGGGTTTCGATGTGCCGGATTTTTTGCCGCCGGGCGAACCGGTTGCCGCGGACACCGTATTTCCGCTTTATCAGAGTCGCGCCCTGGCGATGACGGTCCCGGATGCGGTGGAACGGCACTTCGTGCTGTATTTCAACGAATCGCTGCGCGGCTTATCGGTGGGCGCGCCCGTCACTTTGTTCGGACTGACGGTGGGCCGCGTTGCCGAAGTCGGCCTGAGCTACGATCCCGCGAGCCTGACTCTGCGCCCCCGCGTATTGGTAACCTTTTATCCGGAGAGACTCCGAGCGAATCTGTCCCCCAAGGACCAGGCGTCGCTGGGTAAGGACCCTGGCGAGATGAGTTTGGAAGCGCGCGGTCGCCTGCTGCGCCACGCCGTGGAGGACTTAGGACTGCGTGCCCAGTTGGAATCCGGCAGCCTTCTTACCGGAGAACTATTCGTCGCCTTCGAGTATGTTCCGAACGCGCCGAAAGCGAAGGTGGATTGGAGCCGCGAGCCGCTGGAGCTGCCGGTTGCCTCCGGCGGCCTGGCGAGCCTGGAGGCGAAGCTCAACAGCATCCTCACCAAGGTCGATAATATGCCGTTGGCGGATATGGGCACCGGCGTCAAGAACGTGCTGGGAACGCTCAATCAGACGCTCAAGCAAGCCGATGCGCTTTTCAGCCGGGTCGATACCGAATTGCTGCCCGAGGGCACGAAGACCATTGAGGCATTGCATAAAGCGATCGCCGATGCCGACCGGGCGCTGCTCGGCAAGGACTCGCCCACCGCGCAGGATCTGCATGACATGCTGCAGGAACTCACCGATACGGCGCGTTCGGTGCGCATTTTCGTGAATTACCTGCAGCAGCATCCCTCCATGTTGATCCGCGGCAAGAAAGAGGAACATCCATGATTTTCCGCATCGCTGCACTCGCCGTCGGGTGTGTGTTCATTGCCCTCGGCGCCGGATGCGCCAGTTCGCCGGCCCAGTTCTACACCCTAAGCCCAGATGCCGGCCTGGCCGCACCTTCGGATACAGCCCTATCCAAGCTCACCATCGTCGTGGGGCCGGTGTCGATACCCGCCGTCGTCGACATGCCGCAGATTGTGGTCAGTAAGGATGCGAATCAGGTTTCGCAAGACCAGTTCAACTTGTGGGCATCACCGCTGCGCAGCAATATCGCTCAGGTAGTCAGCAGCAATCTGGTGATATTGCTCGGCACGCCCAACGTGTCCGCTGTGTTGACTCTCGATGCCGATTACCGCGTGGCCATCGACGTGCAAGTATTTGAATCCTCGCCTGGCAATGCCGCGAACTTAAGCGCCATGTGGAGCGTGCGCCGCGTCAAGGACGGCAGGGCGCAGACTGGCCGCACGACGGTTCACGAGGCCTCGCCTCAAAAGAGCTATGAAGCGCTCGCCGCCGCTCATAGCCGGGCGCTAAGTCATCTCAGTGCGGATATCGCCGCGGCGATCCGAGCCCTTGATCGTACCGGCCAGTAAGTTGGTTGGACTGCAAGGGTGGCGGCGCGCGTCATAAAACTTACCCGGCACGTCGAGTTGCTGGCCGCGCTGGTCGCCATGGAGTTGGTGACCCCATCGCTCGCGGACGCAAACCTGGCGGCGCGTATTGCCTCCATCATTTTGTTCGGCCTCGTGTGCGTCGCGGTGTTCCGCGCTCTGTTCAGCACTCAGCGGCGACGTTGGATTGGATCGATCCTCGTCGCGATCACGCTGTGCATCAATCTGGTGCGCATCTTCGCGCCCGAGGAACTGCGGCCAAAATTGAACGTATTAATGGACATCTCTGCCGGCACGTTTTACGTGTTCGTGTTTTCCGTGATCCTGAGTCACGTGTTCAACACGCGGCAGTTGCGCACCGACGATGTCGTCGGCGCCTTCTCGGGGTATATGTTGATCGCCCTGGTGTGGGGTCGGTTGTATTCGCTCGCCTGGATGTTGGTGCCCAACGCCTTCAGCATCGACCCCGGTATCATCCCGCAGCTTGATAATTGGAATACCAAGCTCGCGCTGTTTGATTATTACAGTTTCACCACCATTTCAACCATCGGCTACGGTGCTATGACCACGACTGCACCGGCGACAAATACCTTGGTCTGGCTGGAAGTGATGTGCGGCCAGTTCTACATGGCGGTAGTGGTCGCTACCATCGTCGGCATGAAGCTGGCCGAAGCCCTCACGGCGCCGCGCGAGGGCGGTTAGTTTGCGCGGAGGCAAATCACACCTCTCGCTTGGGCCTTGGGCGCAATGGCCGCCGCTGATGGTCGCGGCAGCGTTCTTGAACCTGTGCGGCTGTTCGAGCATCCGCCATGTATTCCATTCCCATGACCAGTCGGCCGAACGCGCCGAGCAGATTCAAATCCTGCAGCTAAAAAACATGCGCTTCGCCGATGAGTACGTGGGCTCAATCGTCACGCCAATCAGGCTTTTTCAACAATCGACGGAAAATGCCCAGGATAGGCTTACCGCTCAGAACTGGATGCTGTCTCAGGCCACCGCGGCCTACATCATCGCCAGCAGCCCAAGTCCCACGGTCAACGCGGTGGATCTGGTGGTGCTGGCCACCTTGAGCCGCATGGTCATCGATGATGCATGGAATAGCGAACGCTTCGGCGAGCGCGCGGCCGCCTTGCGGGACGCGTATCGTCGTTTGGAGCCGCAGGCGCTGAATCTGCTCAAGGGCGTGCTGCCTCCGGCCCAAGTAACAGCGCTGCAGCAGGCCATTGTCGAGTGGCGCACGCAGAATCCGCATGTCACCGCAATTGCCTACGTGCATTTCCGCGATGTAGCGGCCTCGATCCAAAAGACCGCGGGCGGGGGAACCGACTCATTCAACGGCCTGTTCAGCATGCTGGGCCTCGACCCGTTCAGCAGTCTCGACCCTGCAATACACGAGATCACCGAGACCCGGCAGCTCGCCGAGCGCACCATCTACTATGCGCAGCGCATGCCCAATCTACTTGACATGCAGGTCGAACGGTTGACGCTCGAGTTTGCCACGATGCCGGAGACGAAGCGCATGCTAGCCGACGCCGATTTGGTGGCCGGGGCAGCGAATACCACGGGTCGCGTGGTGGGCGATCTGCCGAATCTACTGGCCCGCGAGCGCGAAGCCGCGATCAAGCAGTTCATGGATGCGATTACCGTGGAAAGCGCCCATACCCGCGAACTCGTCGTGGACCTTCGCCGTACGCTCGAGACGGGTACGCAAACCTCAAATTCGCTGGACACCACCATCCGCGCATTCGATCAACTGATGGCGCGATTCGACAAGCCCCCCTCATCCACCGGACCCGCGCCGACGCCGGGACGGCCCTTCGACATCACCGAGTACACGGCTGCCGCCGCCGAAATCACCCGTGCAGCGACCGAGCTGAAACAGCTCGTGGCCGGTATCGATCAAAGTAGTCCGGCGCTGTTGCAAGCCGCCGGACAAGAGACCGCGAGGCTGCAGGATGTCGTGGATCATGCCTATTGGCGCCTCGTGCAGCTGATCGCGGTATTGTTGGTGGGCGGTCTCGTCGCGGCGCTCGCCTACCGAGCCATCGCAAAGCGTTGGTGAGAATCGTTGGACCAACGTCGCATTCACAGCGGCGTCTTACGGACGTAGGCTTCCAATCGATCGATTTGTGTCAATAATGGGAGAGCCTCAATGATAAGAAAGACAATCAGCACCGGTTTTTGCGCGCTCGGCTTGATCGCGCTGATCAGCGGCTGCGCCATGACCGAAAAGAAGGATGCGGCGGCGGCTCAGGCCATGCCGATCAATTGCGCGACGGCTCCCGGCGATCTGCGCGTGCTGAATGGCGAGAAGGCGAACCTTGCCAAGCAGATTGGCAACGGAATCTCGATGATTGCGCCCATTGGCCTCGTCGAGGGCTTGCTCACCCGGACAGAAAAAACCAAGTACGAAGTTACCACGGGCGAATACAACAAGGCGCTCGACACCAAGATTGCGCAAATCAAGGCGGCTTGCCCGGGTAATTAAAAAGATGAGAACAGAGCCGGCCAATTACAGGCCGGCCCTTTCATTGCCTCAGGGCGCTGCCACCACCCGGTAGTAGACCCCATTCGCGCCATACGAGGGGTAAAACCAGGTATTGCCGTTTAGATAGTATGTCTGGCCTTGAACGGTTGTAGTGATCGTTCCGGCCGGCAGCGTGGCGTAGATGGCGCCAATCGCAAACGCGGAACTCGCACCCGCCACAACCCCCGCGTTGTAATGTCGCGGGCCGCGGTGTTCGCCGAAGCGACTGCAGCGCCGGCCACCACACCGACGGCAACGCCCGCGGCGGCAGCGCCTGCGGCGGACCATCCGCCGCAGTTATAGCAGCTCGAACCGTAGTAATTCACGGTGGTCGGCGGGTGGTAGGCGGGATACGCCGTCGTGCCGTAGTAAGTGCTGTGATACGCGGTGCCGCTGGTCGTGGCGTAAGTCGTGTGAGACGACCCGTAGTACGCGCCGTTGCTGGTGGAGGCCGTGTTGGTGTGATACGCCGATGTCGTGCCGTCATACGCCGTACCGTTAGTGGTTTTGGTCGTCGTTGCCGTCTGACCATCGGGCGCCTTGTACGTCGTCTGCTCTGCGCCGGAATAGGATTTCGTGCCGTTGGGGTTGGTGGTGACGGAACCAGTAGCAGATTTCGTCGTTGAACCGCCGTAGGCACCGTAGTGCGTGCTGGATGCCGCTCCGTAGCTCGTATTGCCGTAATGCGCGGTGGAAGCCGATCCATAGCTGGCCCCGCCGCTGGCGTGCACCCAGGCGCCGGCCGGGCTCACCGCAACCAGTGGCACCAGCAGCGACGCCACATTGATGATTTTTCGATTCATGGTCATCATGAGCGAGTCTCCTTAGGGCGTGTGCGCAGCAGGCGCTGCCGGCGGCTTGCCGTTGATGGGAAGCTCATCGGGGCGCTTGAAGGCGATGTGCGCCGCAGTAGCGGCCCTCGCCGAATGGAAGGCGTCATCCGTGACCTGCTTGTTCAATTCCCAATTGGACAGTTCCAGGACGTGGCGCAAGCGGGCGGGATCGTTTAAATAAATAGCGTACAAACGCCGCGGCAGCTTATCTTCCGCGCCAATCCAAATCTGCGCGAATACATCCTTGCTGGCGAGCGCAACCATGTCCGTGGTCGTGCCACCGACAACCTGGGATTGGCCGATATAAAACGCGGTGGTCAGCCCATCCGACATATCTTTATAGGGATCGGCGACGATCACGTCGGTGAAGGGAAAATAAATGGCCGCGCTTTGATAGGCCGCCGCCAGCGTGGCGTCGATGCTCGGAGGTGCATCCGCAACCGCCAGCAAATTCTCCTTGGGCGCGAAGGCCATCATCAGCTTGCCGTCGTAATAGAACTCCGACGGCGGTCCATCACCCAGGGTGATCACCCTGAGTTTGTCCGGCCTGCGCAGGGTCACTTCCGATTTCGTCGAATAAATTAGGGGCGGCCCTAGGAGGCTCGGCCCCTCGTACGACACCACGGCGGTAAATGCCATCGACTGGGCCGCTGCAAGCTTAGCGCTTGCCGCCTTGAGTATGTCAATCGCCTTGGGCTGCAGCCCAGGTTCGAACGGCGGCACGGCCGCCTCGGTGCGGGGCTTCGCCGGCTTTGCCGCCGCTTTCGGCGCTGCCGGAGTCTGCTGCGCGATCGCTGCCGTTGCGACGAGCAGCGCACTCAATGTCACAGCCGCCATCTGGCTCAGGATCCCTTGACGCATCGCGATCTCCGATTATGTGGCTGGCTCCCACCATCGCGGCGAAGGTGCCGAAGGCAGAGACGGCAAGCCGATCAATCAACGCGCCACACTAGCCCAAAGCCTGGCGGGCCACCCCTTGGACCAAGGTCTCATTCACAGGCAGGCGCGCCGATTTCGCGTACCGCGCGATCAGAATTTGACGGTATATTTTTTCGCTTCCAAGCAGGCGGAGAAGGCCTTCTTGAAATCGGTTATCTGCGCCGTGGTCAGCTTTGCTGCCGCGTGACTCTGTTGCGCTTGTTGCTGTGCCTGTTGCGCCTTCGACTGCCCCCGGGCGGCATTGGCGACTGCCCCTACGCCCGCGCCAATCGCGGCGCCCTTGCCCGCATTGCCCGCAATCGCACCCAGTGCCGCACCGCCCGCCGCGCCGCCTATAGCGCCCTTTAAGCCAGCGCCCGATGCCGCCTGCTGAGCTTGCTGCTGTTGAGCGGTCGCGATCTGCTGCTGGGCTGCCGCTTGTCGGTCGAGCTGAAAGGGATCATTGCCCGTTTCCTTCTCGGCCCAGTTGTAGCATTCGGTTTCATCCTGAGCCTGCTGCGTGGAAGTCTGTCCTCCGCCGGGAAATGCATACACATTCAACGTCGCCGCCAGCGATTTCTGGCCGGTCGGCGGCGCGATGGAGGTTTGAGCCTGAGCGCCCGAGAGCACCATGGTCGCGGCGATGCCGGCCAATATCGAAAGAATTCGCATGTAACTTATCCTTTTGAGTCCACAAAACGCTGCATGACGCCAACCCGAAACATCGTTGGGGTTTGCGTGCTATTAGTGTATTGCAATCCGCCAACCGCTGCATGCGCAGCACGCTGCACCTTAGGCCAATTTACGTGATTCAAGGGCACTGTCAGATTCGGGAGATGCAAAAACGTTCCCGAGCCTCGAGCGCCACGATCGCACTCGCGGCGATCGCGCTGGGCGCTTCCACCCATGCCCACTCCCAGACGATGGAGCCGCTCTCATACACCAATTCGCCCATTGGTCTTAACTTCCTCATCGCCGGCTATAGCTACCAGACCGGCAATGTCCTGGTCGATCCCTCGCTGCCGCTCAAAGACGTCCACGCCACGGTCGACACGGCGGTACTTGCCTACAGTCGCGTCATCGACTTCTGGGGCCAATCTGGAAGCGTGGCCATGATTTTGCCGTATGCCTGGTTGTCGGCGACGGGAGACGTGTTTGAACAACAGAGAGTCGTCGACCGCACGGGGTTATCCGATCTGACCTTGCGACTCTCGATCAACCTCTTCGGCGCGCCCGCGCTGTCGCTGAAGGATTTTGCCAATTACCACCAAGACACCATTGTTGGCGTCTCGCTGCAGGTGACCGCACCCTCCGGCCAATATATCCAGTCAAAGCTGGTCAATATCGGCACGAATCGCTGGTCGGCCAAACCGGAAATTGGCGTCTCCCAGGCCGTGGCGCGATGGACTTTCGAAGCCGCGGCAGGTGTCACCTTCTTCACCGACAATGATGAATATTTCGGCAACAACGTGCGCCACGAGGACGCCTTGTTCTCCGTGCAAGGGCACGTGATCTATAACATCACCCGCAAGATGTGGGCTTCGCTGGACGGCACGTACTACACGGGAGGCGAGACCTCGCTAAACGGCAGCCTGGACAACGACTTGCAAGCCAACTCGCGATGGGGTGGGACCTACGCCTACTCGCTCGCGCAAAAGAGTTCCATCAAACTGTATTTCAGCTCCGGGGCGACCGCGCGCACCGGTACGGATTTTCGCATTTACGGAATTGGCTGGCAGTATCGCTGGGGTGCAGGACTTTAGATTTTCACCAAAGACCAATGGCACGGCAGCGCGCAATGATGCAATCTTAAGCGAGCGCCAAGCTTCGCGTACAAACAGGATTTTTGCGGTTCACTTGGGAGAGACCTCATGACAACGCGTTATTATTCATTGATCGCCGTGATCGGGCTGTGTTCACTGGTTGGCGCGCAGGCGCAGGGCCAGTATCCGATAATGAACGACATAGCCAACAAGGTCATTCAGAAGTACCAAAACTCCACCTGTGAACAACTGTATGCGCAGCGCAGTGCGCACGCGCCTCCGAGCATGGAAGAGCAGCGCGTCATCACGTTACTTCGTGGCGATCCGCAAATGCGCGCCGCCTTCATCAATATGGTTGCGCCCCCCATCGCCAATAAAATGTTCGACTGTGCGATGATTCCGTAGCCAGCGCGCCTCGCCTCAATGCCCCATCTGCACCAGCAGGTCGCGAAGTGGTGCGCTGGAGACCTGTATCCATTCGCCGTAGGGTTGATTCATCTGCAGGATCAGAATGATTGCCCCTGCGACGGATAGCGAACCCACAAACAGGGCCGCCGCAGCGGTGCGGTTATAGCGCGAGATGAGGCCAAATCCAAAGAACAGAATCGTCATCCACGACATGAGCACGAACAAAAACGGCCACGATATGGCGCCCTGCGATTGCTCGATCAACAGGTGCCGAGTCTCGCCGATCGTGCCGAGCAGTTCCAGGCCCCTGCTCTTGGCCAACCGCTGGAGTTCGGTTTTCGGCTCTAGGCTGGCGATGTTTTCGAACAGTTGCTCGATTTGCTGTTGAACTGCCAGCGGCGGCGCGGCGCTCGTGTGTGTCGGACTCACGACGCCGTTCGTTCGCCAGGTACGAGCTATGACCGCGGACACAATTTGGCGCAGTTGCTCGCGATCCTCCACCGCATCCGTCCCGAATTGAGCAAGAATGCGGTCCAGCTGGTAGATGTGAATGCTGAGCTGGCGCAGTTCGGCGTCTTGCGCGTCGTAGGCAGAGTGCGCCGAAGAAATCAACAATCCGAGCACCATCGCGGTGAGGGTGGCCATCAAACCCAACACCAGCTTCACCACCTCCCTGGAATCACCTTCGATGTGATGCTTCGGTAGGTGGTCGCGAATGAACATGGCGAGCAGCGCCGCACCAAATGTGGACCCGAACGCCAATAGGGCGACCGTCTTGGAACTCAAGGTTGCATCTCCTGCGCGTATCTTATGTCGCGTTAGCGGAACTCGTGAGTTCCTGCTCCGTCTGGTGTTTTAGCACATCCCGCAATTGAAAAGAGCGTCGGTGTACCGATTAAGCAGGGCTGGGCGGGCCGCCTTTGCCGAGCCTGTCGACCAGTGCGCCGGCGATCAGATCATCGGTAATCACCACTTCGGTGGCGCCCGCGTGGTGCAGCAGCGCGCCGCGCGGATGATTCGACCCGGTCACGGCAATCTTGAGTTTTGGATTCCGGGAATGGGCCATCAACGTAATCGATAACTTGCGGTCCGAATCCTCCGTTGTTACGACGAGCGCCCGTGCGTACTCCACCCGGGAACGGTCAAGCGCGGTATCGTCCACGCCGGCATCCCCCTGGACGACGAGATAACCCAGGTTAGATGCCTGGGCCGATAGATCATCGGCCCGATCGATGATGACTACTTCATCGCCGGCCTTGCGCAGCTGGCCGGCGACCAGGCGGCCCAGGGTACCGAAGCCGATAATAATCACATGACCGGAGAGACTCTCGAGCTTGCGTTCCATTCTGTTGTTCTCCCGTAACGCCATGACCGCTTCGCTGGAAAGAAAGCCGGTCAAACTCGACAGGGCGTAACCCCCGATCACCAAGAAGACCACCATCGTGGCCATCATGAACAGTTTCTCGCGCGGGTCGAGGCTTGTGAAATCGCCCAGCGTCGTGATCAGATTGAGCGCATTCCACAGCCCCCGAAACAGCTTCGCAGGCAACTGCTGCGTGGATGAGTCGAGCGCGATCAGTCCGATGGCGCAGCCTGCCAGCGCCACGAACAGCAGACCCACCGTGCGCACCACGCGGCGACGCCACTCCCGCAGGTGCAGCCCCCCTGACCCCGGTGTCCGCACGCGGTAGATCGGCATTGGCCTTCAGCGGCCGCTCGGCATCGCAGCCGCCACAGCGTGGATATCCCGGACGCTGAGCCCGGGGTATGCCTGAAAAAACCCGATGTGAGTCCGGGTCGCATGCGCCGCAAAGTCAATGAGCTCCCTCAGGTGCGTTCTGCAGGGGATGGGCGGCGCGCCCTTGGTAAATCTGAATAAAAGATCGAGAAGCTGTCCGATGCTTGCGGCCAAATCGGTCATGCAGTCATCAAAGCTTCCGTCGTACACCGTAAAGAGTCCTATCTGGTTGTCCTCCAACGGCACGAATTGCGCGAAATGCAGCCTGTTGATGCCATCCAGGTGCTTGGTGATCCAGCGCGCCCGCGCGCGCAACAGCAGTTGCGCTTCGAAGAAAGCCAAGCGGGATTTCGTGGGCAGAATGACCAGGAATGTTCGTGGTTCGCCCTGGTCTTCGCCACGCACGCTAACCGATTTGATGTCTTGCACTGTCGCATCGGGGTATGCGCTATAGACAGTCGCTGCGTGAAGCAAGTGCTCGGCGTTCCATTCGACAAATGCGACGACATTGCCGGCAACCGGCTCGGGCGGCGCGCTCGACACATGCCGCAGCATCTGATCAAACAGCGGTCCGGCGAACTCCGCAAAATCGGCGATGAGCGGCCCGAATTCGCCGTCGAAATCTCCCAGAAACAGCAGAGTTTTCTCACTGAGAATGCTGAACAGCGAGTAGTGAATCGTGCCGATCCTGTCCTGCGCTTCAAAGAAATTCGGCATCATCGGCGGCAGCAAGTCCACCAATGCGGCGGCATCGGCGGGTGACTGCAAGGGGAAGCTCAACGTGAAGTGGTTATGACTCATTCGAAGCAGCAAAGATCATCGCGCCGCCTGGAAACACCTGTAAATTGGTACAAGGTGCAATGCATTAGCGCACTGTGGCGCAAGCAATTTTTGAGAGCTCGAGGCCGCCATGCCTTACCTCAACGCGCGTTGCTGAAACACATCAGCGAGCGATCGCGCGAATCAGGTGTTGCCGTATGGCCTCGAAGAACCTAGAGGCATCGCCCCAGCGGCGTATGGCGCTGTCGCATGGGTAAAGTTGCCGTTCGGCCTCGTTTACCCGACAAGATATATGATTTCATTTGTAACCTCGGTTCGAGGCTTCCGCACCCACATTCGCCCATGTCTCTTTTTAGCCACAACGCAAGTAGGTACTTCGTCCAATGCCTGGCGCGTTGCCTTGTAGATACGATGGCGATCTTAAGATTTTGTCCATTCTGGAGTGTACGTGATGAAATTACCAAGTCGTTTGGCGGGGCTGACTGTGTTGGCCTTAATGGGAGGCGCGGCGTCTGCTCAAGCAGTCATTGCTGTCGCCAACAACCCATGGGCCGGCTTTTACGTCGGCGCGAATATCGGTGGAGCGTGGAATAACACCTGCAACAGCTGGTCGCTGAACGGCCCGGGCGCCAGCGCCCCTGATTTCTCTGCAGCGTTCAACAACCGTAATTGCCCCAACAATGGCGTGTTCGTCGGCGGCGTGGAAATCGGCTACAACTTCCAATACAACCAGATCGTCTGGGGTTTCGGCCTCGACTATGACGCCTGGAGCGCGAAGACCCATAACCGCACCTACACGTACACTCCCGCGGAAGGCTCGCCCGTCCCCGCCGGCACGGTATCCTTCTACGGCAAGCTCAGCCCGAACGGCTTCGGCATCTTAGGTCCGAAGATCGGCTATGCATTCGATAATGTGTTGCCGTACATCAGGGTCGGTTCGGTGTTTACCGGCGGTTCGCGCACGGTCTCCGCTTCTTACACTGCGGAGGGCGATTCGGCGCCTGACGCTTATTTCAGCGGCAGCAAGAACTTCAAGTCCAACGGCTTCGGCGGCGGCGTGGGCGTCGACTACATGATCGTCGATCAGGTGTTTTTCCGCGCGGAGTACACGTACGTGAATCTCGGCAAGGGAAGCAGCAACGCGACCCAGTGCGCCGTATCGGGAACCGACTCGGGTGCCGGCGCGGCTCTCTGCGCGCAGTTTGGCTCGGACACTTTTGAGCTGAACAACATTCACAACAGCTTCACCGCGAACATCTTCCGCGTAGGCATTGCCTACAAGTTCGAGTAAGCGTTAATGGGTTGAAGTCCCGCGACGGGCCGCTACGAAGCGGCCCGTTTCGTTTATAGCGGTTGTCGGGACGGCAACGGTCCCTTCAAAGCGGCGACACTCCGAACTGCGCCAAGTACCAGCGCTGAAACGTGACAACCCGCCGCTCGTGCTCTGAGTAGCGTCCCGGCTGGTAGCGTTTCGACAAGATGCCGGCCTGATTATTCTCGGTGATCTCCTTGTCCTGTTTCGTCGTCTCATCCCAACCCCAAATCATTCTCTTCACATCGACGGCTGTGGCATTCCCATCGACCAGCCAGTAGAGGTCCACATCCGTGTGCAGGGTGCTGCGCGGCGTAAACAAAAACAGTACGGCGAAATCGTTGGTCGCGACCAGTTGCGTGAAGGGACTGAAGGATAGATACATTCGGCCTTGGTCAAAGCCTTGGCGCTTGCCCATCAATGATGAAGCCGTCTTGCCGTCTTGGGTCTCGCTTTCGTAGCCTTCCCGAATCGTCCGCTGCAGCAGCAGCCGCAGATGGGATGATTCCGGTCCGTCATCGACGGTGCCGATCGGACGACCCAGGCTCGCGGCCCTCGCTTCCCACGCCCGCAAGGCCGGCAGGTATTTTTCGACCGCCTCAGCGGGCCCTGAACTGGGTCCCGCGCCGAATGCGATGAGCGCCTCGGGCGGATGCATGGAACAGAATTCCGGATGCGCGGGCGCACAGTGATAGCACTCGACGAAATTCTCGACGATGAGCTTCCAGTTGGCCGTGGTTGGATAGGATTCTGAGTGAGCGATCTTCGCGTCGGCGATGCCGTGGAAATCGAGGTAGGGGCCAAGATCCGCAAATGCGGCATCAAAGTCCGGCGGCCGCTGATCGGAGAGATTAATAAAAATCAAACCATGGAACACGCGAATGTGGCAGCGATGCAGCCCGTTGTCTTGCTTCGAGAAATCCGCCGGCATCAGTCGGGCGGCGAGCAATGCGCCGTCGAGTCCATAGCTCCAGGCATGGTAGCCGCAGGTCAGGCGCGCAAGGCGTCCCTGGGACTTGGTGCATATCAAGGACCCGCGGTGCCGGCAAACGTTGTAGAACGCATTGATGGTCGATTCATCGCTGCGCACGATGATGATCGATTCGGCGCCGATCTTGAAGAGAAAATAATCTCCCTTGCTGCGCACTCGATCGACATGGCCCGCGACCAGCCACTTGCGGCCGATGACCTGTTCCATATCCTGCTCAAATACCGCATCGTCGCAGTAGAACTGCCGATCCAAGCTGTAGCCGCTCTTGGTGTGCGCGGCCAAGCGCGCAATGAGGCCCAATTCACTCATGAAGTAATTTTGCTCCCGAATTCACCACGTTCAACACTTGATTCGCTCGTTCTTTGGATCGTACAGCGGCTGCAGCGACGCGGTGACGGGCCAGCGGGTGCCGGCGACTTCAATTTCATAGCCCTCCGCCCCGACCGATTCCACCGCTGCGCCGTTCGGCGCCGTCACGTACCCCAGCCCGACAGCCGCGCCCAAGGAATGCGCATACATTCCCGAGCGCACGCATCCGACGATGCAATCGCCCTGCCAAATGGGCTCGTTGTGGTACAGCAGCGGTTCAGGCGATTTGAGCTTGAATTGCACCAGCCGCTTGCGCAAACCGGACTGCTGTTGACGTAACAACGCCTCGCGGCCAATGAATCCGCCCGGCTTATCCCATTTGACGGCGAAACCAAGGCCGGCCTCCAGCGGCGTATCTTCCTCGGTAATGTCGTGGCCCCAGTGCCGATACGCCTTTTCGATGCGCAACGAATTCAGCGCGTGATAGCCCGCGTGCACCAGTCCGTAGCGCACGCCCTCCCCCACCAATTCGTCGTACACGCTTTGAATAAACTCCGTCGGCACATAGAGTTCCCATCCCAGCTCACCCACATAGGTGATTCGCGATGCTCGCACCAGCGCATATCCTAATTCGATGATTTGGCTGGCGGCAAACGGGAAAGCCGCATCCGACAAGTCGTTGGGTGTAAGCGACTGCAGAAATTCGCGGGAGCGCGGGCCCATGATCGACAAGACGCCCATGCCGGAGGTTACATTGGCCAACACGCAGTTCGCGTCCGGCTCGATGTGCCGCCGCAGCCAGTTGAAATCCTTGCTCTCGGTTTCCGCGCCGCTCACGATCAGGTAGGCGGAATCGCTCAAGCGCGTCACGGTCAGATCCGCCTCGATACCCGCTCGGTCATTCAGCCATTGCGTGTAGACTATTTTTCCCGGCGCCACGTCGATGTCGTTCGCGCAGATTCGATTCAGCACCCGCTGCGCATCTCGTCCCTCGAGCCGAAACTTAGCAAATGAGGATTGATCGAAGAGCCCCACGCCCGTGCGCACGGCGCGGTGTTCGTGCCCGCTGTACTCGAACCAGTTCTGTCGGCCATAGCTGTATTCGTAGTGCGGGCGCACTCCTGCGGGGGCATACCAGTTGGCGCGTTCCCAGCCAAAGGCTTCGCCGAAGCACGCCCCCGCCAAGGCCAGACGGTCATGCAGCGCCGATTTGCGCACGCCGCGCGCCGTCTCAAATTGCCGGAAGGGCCAGTGCGTGGCGTACAGCAACCCGAGGCTCTCCGAGACTCGCGCCTGCAAGTACTTGCGATTGATCTGAAACGGCATGTTGCGCCGGACGTCGACCTCCCACAGATCCGCGGGCGGGTGCCCATCGCGGATCCATTCCGACACGACTTTGCCGATGCCGCCCGCCGACTGCAGGCCGATGGAATTCAGCCCCGCTGCCACAAAGCAATTCTTCAGTTCGGTCGACTCGCCCAGGTGATAGCGAACGTCGGGCGTAAAGCTTTCCGGACCGCAAAAAAACTTCTGAATGCCGGCTTCCTCCAGCGCCGGAATCCGCCGCATGGCATCCAGAAGCACCGGCTCGAAGTGGCTAAAGTCGCCCGCGATTTCGCCAAAGGAAAAATCATCCGCGATTCCGCCGGCTCCCCACGGGCGAGCATGGGGCTCGAAGGCGCCCACCAGCAACTTGCCGGCGTCGTATTTGAAGTAGCTGCAATGATCGTAGTCACGCAGCACCGGCATGTCCGGCTTAAGGCCGGGCACGTCCTGGAAGAGTACGTAGTAATGCTCGCAGGCGTGCAAGGGCACGGTCACCCCAATTCCGCGGGCGAGCTCGCGGGTCCACATGCCGGCGCACAGAACCACATACTCGGCATCAATGCGGCCGCGCTCGGTTTGCACACCCGTTACGCGTCCTGCATCGTGGTGTATTGCAGTGACCTTTTGGTCTTGGAAAATTTGCGCGCCGCGGCTGCGCGCAGCCTTGGCCAGGGCTTGCGTGATATCGACGGCATTGGCATAGCCGTCGCTCGGTATGTGAATACCGCCGATGACGTCGTCGAGATTGGCAAGCGGATACAACGAATGAATCTCCTGCGTCCCCACGACCCTTACCGGCAGCCCGAATACTTTGGCCATCGAGGCATTGCGCTTGAGTTCTTCCATGCGCCCGGGTGTCGTGGCCAGTGACAGCGAACCGCACTGCCGATACCCGGTCGCCTGGCCGGTCTCGGCCTCGAGGCCCTGATACAGCTCGGCGGTGTAGCGCGCCAACTGCGTCATATTGATGCTCTGGCGCAATTGGCCGATCAGACCCGCGGCATGCCAGGTTGTGCCGCTGGTCAGCTGTTTGCGCTCGAGCAGAACGATGTCGTTCCATCCCATCTTGGTGAGGTGATAGGCGACGGAGCAGCCGATGACGCCGCCGCCGATGACGATGACCCGCGCCCGGCTGGGCAGTTCCGCCGCCACGGCCTAGACTCTCATCCGCAGGTTTTCCGGATCAAATGCGGCGGCCGCCAACACGGTGGCGGTACGGCGTTCGCCTTGAATGAGTATCTCGAAGGCGCTTCCGGCTGCGGTAAAATCCGGCTCCACGCAGGCAAAGACCAGACTCTTTTTGACGCGATGGCCGAAGGCGCCGGAGGTGGTCACGCCGATGCAGCGCTCGGCAGTGAACACCGGCTCGCCACCGCGGGCGTCGGTGTCGGTCGCCGCGACCTCGGCGTAGACGATTTTGCAGCGGCGCGCGGCCTGGGCAAGCGTCGCCGCCTTGCCGACGAAATCGGCTTTGTCAAAATTGATGAATCGCGACATGTCAGCTTCCAGCATGTTCAATTCGTTGGTGAGCTCGGCGGACCATGCCTTATAGCCTTTTTCGATGCGCAGGGTGTTGACCGCGTACAGCCCGTAATTCGCAATCCCGAATTGTTGTCCGGCGCTCCACAGGGCATCGTACAAAACCTGCATCGATTCCATGGGCGCATGCAGCTCCCAGCCGAGTTCTCCGACATAACTGACCCGCAGTGCGCGAACCAGCTGACCCGCGACGCGGATCTCGCGGCCGCGCAGCCAACGGAACGCATCGTTGCGCAAATCCGCATCGCTCAACAGACCCAACAGTTCGCGGGATCGCGGCCCGCTCACCACGATAACGCCGCGCGCTTCACTGACATTCTCAATGTGCACCGACTCGCCCGGCATCACACTCTGCCTCAGCCAATCCAGATCGCGCAGCTCGGCGGCGGCGGCGGACAGCGCGTAGAACCGATTGTCTTCCTGCCGGGTTAACGTCATTTCGCCCTGAATTCGCCCGCCCTCGGACAAGAGATGCATGAGCGCAATGCCGCCAGCGGTACGCGGCGCCTGGTTGGCGCCGACGCGATTCAAAAAGGCCTCGGCCCCTGGTCCACTGATCTCATACTTGGCGAATCCGGTGAGGTCGAGAATCCCGACTCGCTCGTGCACGGCCTCGACCTCGGCGCTCACCACATCGAATACGTTGTTGCGCCGGTAGGAATACTCCTCGGCGCGGCCGTCGAGCGAGAACCACTTGGGACGCTCCCAGCCGAAGGTTTCTGAGTGCACGCAACCCTGCGCGCGCAGCCTGTCGTGCAGCGGGCTTCGCTTGCGCGGGCGTCCCGCCATTTCCTCCTCGCCGGGCCGGCGCGTGGTGAACGTCAACCGATAGTCCTGGAAGACCTTGTCGCGCACATAGCCCGCATCGGCAAATGCGCCGAAACGCCGCGGGTCGAATTCCGCCATATTGATCTCGGCATCTCCGTGCAGCATCCACTGCGCCAGATACTTGCCGCAGCCGCCGCCTTGCGCGATTCCGAAAGAAGTGCCGCAGCACATCCAGAAGTTTCTCAATCCGGATGCCGGCCCCAGCAGGGGCGCGCCGTCGGGCGTGTGCGGAATCGCTCCGTTGATGACGCGCCGAATTCCCACCTCGCCGAAAATCGGCATTCGCTCGATAGCCCGCTCGAGCCAGGGCGCAATCCGATCCAAGTCGTCGGGAAAGAGCTCGTTGGAGGACTCCCATTCGGGGAAACCGCGCGGGCTCCAGGCTTCTTGCAGCCCGCTGCTTTCGTACACCCCCATCAAGCCGGACTTTTGTTCCTGACGGAAGTACCCGGAGGTGTAGGAGTCGCGCATCACCGGAATTTCCTGTTGGCGCTCCATGAATGCCGGCACCGGATGGGTCACCACATAGTGGTGCTGCATGTTGGTGATGGGGGCGTCGGCGCCCACCATGGCGGCGACCTCCCGCGCGTAGCAGCCGGCTGCATTCACGATCATCTCGGCAACGATCGTGCCCTTCTCCGTGATCACTTCCCACTCGCCATTCGGACGGCTGCGAATGTCAATGACGCGATTATGACGCAGCACCGTTGCACCCAAGTCGCGAGCGGCCTTGGCCAATGCGTTGCACAGGCCTGCGGGGTCGCCATGACCATCATCCGTGGTCCACGCCGCCGCGAGCACATTGTCCGTCGTCAGGAAAGGATTCAGACGACGGATTTCGTCGAGGCCGACGATTTCCATCCGGAAGCCAATGCTCTTTGAATATCCATACACATATTTGAGCCAGGCCAGTTCATGTTCATTGGTCGCCAGCCTCAAGCCCCCACAGGCGTGCCAACTCACATACTGTCCCGTGAGCGCCTCGAGCGTCGGATACAACTGATTGCTGTAGGCGTGGATCTTCGCCAAGTTATAGCTGCCGGTAATGCTGGGGCATTGGCCCGCGGCATGCCAGGTGGATCCGGAGGTGAGCTCGCCTTTTTCCACTAAAATCGTATCGGAGCAGCCTTCCAAGGCCAGGTGATAAAGCAGACTTGCGCCCATCATGCCGCCGCCGATGACGACTACTCGCGCGCTTGTTTTCATGCACACCTGATTGGGCCGGCCGTCGGCCGGATTGCCGGCATGCCAGCCGATAATTTGGTACCTTTGATCATTGCGCCATTATAGATTGATGAGGGCCATGGCGAGGCCGCTATACTCGGCGGGTCGCTCATTGGGAGTTTTGGATGGCGCGTCAGCCACGCTTTGATGTTCTGTTCGAGCCGGTGAAAATTGGTCCCGTTACGGCACCCAACCGATTTTATTGCGTTCCGCACGCGAGCGGCATGACCAATACCATGCCGCGCATGCGCGCGGCGCTTCGCGGCACGAAGGCCGCCGGGGGCTGGGGGGTCGTTTGCAGCGGCTATGTGTCCGTGCATCCCACGGCGGACGATTCGCCTCTGCCTTATGCAACCCTGTGGGATGACAATGACATCCGCTCTCACGCTCTGATGACCGACGCCGTACATGAACACGGCGCCCTGGCGGGGGTTGAACTCTGGCATGGGGGCGGCTCGGTCTCCAACAAAACCAGCCGCCTGCCGCCGCTCTCGCCCTCGGGTGTTTCATGGATGGCGACCCATGTGGGCTTCATGGGCAATCAGCGCTCCAAAGCGATGGACAAGGCCGACATTCGCAATCTGCTGCGCTGGCAGGCGGAAGGCGCGCGCAAAGCCAAGCGAGCCGGTTTCGACATTATGTATGTCTATGCCGGCATGGGCTATCTGCCGTACGAGTTTCTGCTGCCCGAATGGAACTTGCGTACCGATGAATATGGCGGCAGCATCGCGAATCGCGTGCGTATCGTGCGAGAACTCCTCGAAGTGACCCGCGATGCGGTTGGCGGCAGCTGCGCGGTGGCGCTTAGGATCAGTCTTGAGGAACTGCGTGCCCGCCCCAGCGAACGCGCCGCCTCCGAAGCTCATGAGGTGGTCGAATTGCTGGCGGACGTGCCGGATTTATGGGACGTCAAGATGGATTCCAGCCCAACCGATTGCGCGCCGTCCCGCTTCGCGCCGGAAGGCAGCCATGAGCCGGTGATCGAGTTCGTCAAACGCATCACGAAAAAACCCGTGGTGGGCATTGGCCGCTTTACCTCCCCCGACACCATGGTGTCGCAGATCAAGCGCGGCGTTCTCGACTTGATCGGCGCCGCTCGCCCCTCCATTGCCGATCCCTTCCTGCCGCGCAAGATCGACGAAGGGCGCGAACAGGACATCCGTGAATGCATCGGCTGCAACATTTGCATCTCGAGTTGGCATGACAGCGTGCCGGTTCGCTGTACCCAAAATCCAACCATCGGCGAAGAGTGGCGCCGCGATTGGCACCCGGAACGCGTCGAAGCCGCGGGCACCACCTCCAGCGTGCTGGTGATCGGCGGCGGCCCCGCGGGACTCGAGTGTGCACTGACGCTGGCGCGACGCGGCTATCAAGTCTCCTTGGCGGAGGCAGCCGATCGCTTCGGCGGACGCCTGCGCTTTGAAACCACGCTACCGGGACTTGCCACCTGGGGCCGCGTCCTTGACTGGCGTCTAGGTCAACTGCAGCGCCTCGACAATGTCACCTTGTATCCTGGTAATGAGTTGTCGGTCGACGACATCCTCGGACTTGAACATCAGCGAGTCGTGCTCGCCACCGGTGCGCGCTGGACGCGCATGCTGTATTCCCCGCTCGAACTGCCCGTCGATTCTCTCGAAGGCCCCAATGTATTTACTCCCGACGATATCGCCGCCGGAGCGAGCATCAGCGGACCGATCGTGGTGTTTGACTACGACAACTACTACATGGGCGGCGTATTGGCGGAGTATTTGGCGCGTTCCGGCACCAGTGTGACCTACATTACCCCGGCAGGACATGCATCCGCGTGGACCATCATGACCAACGAACAGCCGCAAGTGCATCGCGCACTCGCTAGCGCAGGGGTCGGCCTGAAGACCTTGAGCCGGGTGGTCGGCATCAGCGGCGATGCGGTGATCATCGCCAATCTGTTTACGGGCGAGGAGCAACAGCTGCCCTGCAAATCGCTCGTTATTGTCGGTGCGCGGCTGGCCAAGAACGAGCTTTTCAGCGCGTTGCTGGCGCGGCAAGCGGATTGGCAGGCCGCCGGTATCCAATCCATCGACCGCATCGGCGATGCGCTTGCCCCCGGAGCAATTGCGCACGCGGTTTACAGCGGCCACCGGTTTGCTCGCGAATTGGATCAACCCGCCGGCAGCGAAATCTACCGGCGCGACTCGCCCATCCAGATCAGCCCGCCTTCGTTGTACGAGGAAGGCCGCGAAGGGGTACGCGCCCGATGAACGCTGAGCCGCTCGCGCCCATCAGGGGACTCGAACCGACGCTGCCCTCCCGCTGGTATACCGAAGAGGCGATTTATCGTCAGGAAAAGGAACGGATCTTCTGCCGCGAATGGCTGTGCGCGGCGCGCGAAGAAGAATTGCCAGCGGCGGGAGATTATCGAGTCCTGGACATCGCGGGTGAAAGCATCCTTCTGGTGCGCAATCGCGATGGCGCGCTGCGCGCCTTCTACAACGTGTGTCGGCACCGCGGCGCGCGCCTCTGCCGTGGCGCCGATGCGCCCACGCCGGGCTTGGCGGTTCAGGGCGGGGTGGTCGCCGGGCGCTCCATCATGTGCCCCTATCATCAATGGTCTTACGATCTGGATGGCCGTTTGATCGCCGCGCCTCATCTTGGCAACTTGCCGGGGTTCGACAAGAGTTCGATCAACCTGTACCCCGTGGGCGTCGAGTGTTGGGGCGGCTTCGTCTTTCTGCACCTGACGCCCGCGGCAGCTCGGCCCTTTAGCGAACAACTGGGAGAAATCCCCACGCGGCTACAGCGCTACCCGCTGTCTGAGTTGCGCATCGGACACACCATCCACTACGAAGTTGCGGCCAACTGGAAGGCTATCTGCGAAAACTACAACGAGTGCTACCACTGCGGCGGCGTGCATCCCGAGCTATGTGCCGTCGTGCCCGCATTCCGAGAAGCGGGCGGCAGCGGCTTGGACTGGGTTCGAGGCATCCCGCATCGAGAGGGCGCGTATACCTTTACCCATTCCGGCGATACGCCGCGGCGCGCGTTTCCCGGGCTCAACGAGGATGAGCGCACCCGCCATAAAGGCGAGGTCATCTACCCGAATCTGTTCATCAGTCTGGCCTGCGATCACGCCGCCGTATTCATCCTGGAACCGCGCGGCCCCGAGCGCACCGACATCACCTGCCATTTTCTTTTCGAGAAATACGAAATCGCGCGGCCGACATTCGATCCCCGCGATGCGGTTGAATTTTGGGACATCACCAATCGTCAGGATTGGTCGATTTGCGAATCGGTGCAACGCGGCATGCGCAGCCGCGTGCACACGCACGGCTACTACGCCCCAATGGAGGACTACAGCCTGGATATCCGCCGCTACGTCAGGGAGCGCTTGGGCACAGAGTGAATCCACCTCGCGTCACACCGCTGTATGCGCTGACTCATCGGGTTCGCTGGCGAATTTTCGGCTTCCTGTTTGCTTTCGGGTTCATCGCCTACTTTCAGCAGAAGGGAATCACCATCGCCGCCGAGCCCATGATGCCGGCGCTCGGCATCAGCCAGGTAGAGATCAGCTGGCTGGAATGGGCCTTCATTTTGGGCTACGCCGCCTTCCAGTTTCCGGGCGGCCTGATCGGACAGCGCGTCGGCGCGAGAGTCATGTTCACCGTGATCACAAGCGTGGCCTTCCTGGCCACCGCGCTGACGCCGCTGGCGCCTCGCGTCCTGCAAGGCAGCGCCTTGTTCAGCATGCTGCTCGCTCTGCAACTGCTCATGGGACTTGCCCAAGGGGCTATTTTTCCTGTGGGTTCCGGCGTCATGGAGGCGTGGTTTCGTCCGGAAAAATGGGCGCTCCTGCAAGGCTTGCAGACCATGGGAATGCAATTTGCCGCTGCCGCCGCGGCGCTGCTCGTCGCCTATCTCATGAATTCGGTAGGCTGGCAGAAGGCTCTGCTATGGCCGGCATTGCCTGTGGTGCTGGTCGTTGTCTTGTGGGCCTGGTATGGGCGCAACACGCCCCAGGAGCACCCTTCGGTTACGCCGGCTGAGCTTGCGGAACTGGATGCCAGGCCTACCGAGCCGCCCGCGACATCGATTTCGATGCATCGGCTCAAGAAGGTGTTCTTCAACCGATCGGTGCTCCTCCTCACGTTCTCTTACGTGTGTTTGAACTATGTATTTTATTTGCTTTCGAATTGGTGTTTTTTGTACTTGGTGCAAGAGCGTCATTTCAACATTTTGGAGGGTGCTTTTTTGGCGACAGTACCACCGCTGGCGGCGGGCGTCGGCGCCGGCGTGGGCGGCAAACTCGTCCCCATGCTGTGCGATCGCTTCGGCAGCCGCTGGGGATTTCGGTTGCTGCCGATGATCTTCCTCCCCGCGTCCGGCCTGTTGCTGCTGGTCGCGATCAATCTGAATAATCCCTACGTCGCGGTCATTGCTCTGGCATTGTCCTACGCCATGGTGGAAGTCAATGAGGGGGCCTATTGGGGAGCAACTATGTTCGTTGCGCGCAGCGATACCATGTCGGCGACCGGCATTCTCAACACCGGCGGCAACGCAGGCGGTCTCATCGGCATACCCATCGTCGGTTATCTATCGGCCAGCGGACATTGGACCGCGGCATTTTCGATCGGCACGGCGTTTGCGATCGTCGGGGCACTCATGTGGCTGGGCATCGATGCAGACAAGGTCATTGCCGACTAGATTTTCGTTAGGATGGCGCCATGGAATTCAATACAACACACACCTATACCCTCACCGCGACCTGCGCCAGCCGCATGGGCACCACTGCGGCTGTGACCGGATTTCTCGCCGCGCATAGGCTCTACATCATGGAGATGCAGCAATTCGACGATGTGCTCACCAAGCGGTTTTTTGTCAGGGTGGTTTTTTGCGCCGTCAGCGGCGAGGGCATGGATTTGGCGCACCTGCGCAGCGATTTTTTGAGCATTGCGACCGCTGAGCAAATGCAATGGGCGATTCACGACGGGGCGCATCGCGGCCGGGTCCTGATCATGGTGTCGAAGCTGGATCACTGTCTGGAGGATCTGCTCTACCGGCAGCGCACAGGAGAGCTGAATATGGACATCAGCGCCATCGTGTCGAACCATCCGGATATGGAACCCGTCGCGCAACGCCACGCCATTCCCTATGTTCTCATGCCGGTGACCGCGGACACCAAGGCCATGCAGGAGGCGCGCCTGCTGGAGCTGATCAGCTCCACACAAACGGAGCTGGTGGTGCTAGCGCGCTACATGCAGATTTTCTCCGACGAGATGTGCCGGCGCCTGCACGGCCGTGCGATCAATATTCATCATTCATTCCTGCCCGGTTTCAAGGGCGCCAAACCCTACCATCAGGCGCATACCCGCGGCGTCAAACTGATCGGCGCGACCGCTCATTTCGTCACGGGTGATCTGGACGAGGGGCCGATCATCGAGCAAGTCGTCGAACGCGTCGATCACAGCTTCACCCCCGACATGCTCGCCGCCACCGGCCGCGATTCCGAGCGCCGCGCCCTATCCACGGCGGTGCGCTTTTTCCTCGAGCATCGGGTGTTTCTCGACGAACATAAGACAGTGGTCTTTAAATAACTGAAACCGCAGGCGCGCTCAGCTCGCGCTGCGGCGCGCGTTTATCGCCGAGCTTGCGCTCGGCGCTCGGCGGGTACCCGAATTGAATGCGGTAGCACCTCGAGAAATGCGGCGGCGACTGGAAGCCGCAAGCGGTGGCGATATCCATGATCGGCATCGAGGTTTGCAGCAGCAGCTCGCGTGCCCGGCGCAGGCGCATCTCCAGGTAGTAGTGCTTCGGCACGCAGTTCAAATCCCGTTTGAAGAGGCGTTCGATTTGGCGGCGCGATAGCCCGGTGGACTTGGCAATTTTCTCGAGCGACAGGGGCTTTTCGATGTTTTCCTCCATGAGCTGCGCCACCCGAATCAGCCCGCGATGCGACACGCCGACCTGGGCCCGCAGCGGAATGTATTGACGGTCAGTATCCTTGCGCACCCGGTCGACGATGAATTGCTCGGAGACCAGCTGCGAGATCCGTGGCCCCAATCTTGATTCAATGAGGTTCAACATGAGGTCCAGCGGCGCAGTGCCGCCTGAGCATGTGAACCGGTCGCGATCGATGGTGAATAACTGATCGCTGATGCGCACTCTGGGAAATTCTTCGCGCAGCGCCGATAGATTCTCCCAATGAATGGTGGCCGAGAAATTATCTAGCAGACCGGCGCGCGCCAGGGCATAGCCGCCGGTGCATAAAGCACCCAAGGGCACGCGCCGGTCGGCGAGGCGTCGAAGCGCCGTGAGCAGCGCCGGCGATACCGCTTCGCGTACGTTCACCCCGCCGCAAACGAACAAAATATCCACCGCGCCGAGCTTCTCGAGCGCGCCGGTGGGGGACAGACTGAGTCCGCCGCTCGCATCCACGGCGCGCCCGTCGGTGCTGAGTACCGACCATTCATAGATCTCTTTGCCAACCAGCCGATTCGCCATGCGCAAGGGTTCGAGCGCGTTGGCGACGGCAATGAGCGAATAGTTCGGCAATGTCAAAAACGCGTACCTGCATTTGCGCAGGATGGAAGGGGATTCCAAGGAGCCTCCGAAGGTCTCAACCGCCGGCCAAGCGGAAACATTATGCCATCGCGAGCGACTCTTGTCAGTTTCCGACAATCTATGTCGTATTTCCGACATCCGTAACGATCATGGCGGGCGCGCAGGCGCGCGGAATATGGCGCGTCGAGATCAGTCAATGACGCAAACCGGTCAGCCGGTAGGGGCCACAGTGACCATACTTATGGGTCAATCAGGGGGGAATGAGTATGGATGAGCCGACCACGCAGACCACTCACGCGCGGCGTCCCAGCGGGCGCGATGCCAAACGGGCCGCGCGGACGGCACGCGCAGCCTCCTCGATTCCCTATATCACCCGCAAGATTCCCTACTACGAAGTCCTGAACGAGGAAGGACTGTGCCTGATGGAGCATAACGCCGATACCATACTCGAAGAAATCGGTATCGATTTTCGCGATGATGCGGAGGCACTCGAGATCTGGAAAGCGGCCGGCGCCGATGTGCAGGGCGAGCGTGTGCACTTCGCCCGCGGCATGTGCCGGGCGCTGGTGCAGCGGAGCGCGCCGCGCGAGTTCACTCAACATGCCCGCAATCCCGCGCGCAATGTGGTCATCGGCGGCAAGAACACGGTATTTGCTCCCGCCTACGGATCGCCTTTCGTGCGCAGTCTGGACGAAGGCCGCCGCTATGCGCGCATCGAGGATTTCCGCAACTTCGTCAAGCTCGCCTACATGGCGACGTCGTTGCACCATTCGGGCGGCACGATCTGCGAGCCGGTCGACCTGCCGGTCAACAAACGCCATCTCGATATGGTGTACAGCCATCTGAAATACAGCGACAAGGCATTCATGGGTTCCGTGACGGCGCCCGAGCGTGCCGCCGATTCGGTCGCGATGGCAAACATCGTTTTCGCCGACGAGTTGAACGATCCTCTCACCGGCCGCCCGAAGACCACCATCATCAACCTGATCAATGTAAATTCGCCGATGACCTACGACGCCACCATGCTCGGCGCCGCCAAGGTGTATGCGCGCGCCAATCAGGCCGTCATCATGACGCCGTTCATTTTGGCGGGCGCCATGTCGCCGGTGACGGTGGCCGGCACTGTGGCGCAAACCTTTGCCGAGGCACTGGCGGGACTCGCGTTCGTGCAGCTGGTCAATCCGGGGGCGCCGGTGGTGCTCGGTAGTTTCGCCTCATCGATCTCCATGCAATCGGGCGCGCCGACCTTCGGAACGCCCGAACCGGCCCTGGTGCTGTATTCGATGGCCGCACTGGCACGGCGGCTCGGCGTGCCCTTTCGTTCCGGCGGCAGCCTGTGTGCATCGAAGATTCCGGATGCGCAAGCAGCGTTTGAATCGGCGAACACCTTGCTGCCCACTTGCCTCGCGGGCGTGAATTTCGTGCTGCACACGGCCGGCTGGCTCGAGGGCGGCCTGGCCATGGGATACGAAAAGTTCGTCATGGATGCGGATCAGGCGGGCATGATGCACACCCTGCTGGCGGGCGTCGACCTGTCGCCGAATGGCCAAGCGCTCGACGCCATGCACGAGGTCGGACCCGGCAAGCATTTCCTAGGGTGCGCACATACTCAAGCCAATTTTGAAAATGCGTTCTACCGCTCGCCGCTGGCGGACAACAACAGCTACGAACAATGGGAAGCCGAGGGGTCGCCCGATATGACGAAGCGTGCAAATGCCCTGTGGAAGAAGCAACTGGCGGAGTACGTGGCGCCGCCGATGGATCCGGCGATCGATGAGGCGCTTCTCGACTATATGGCACGACGCAAGTCGCAGGCACCCGACTCGATGGTCTGATCAGTGGCGGCGCGGCCGTCGGCCGCGGGTCTCGCTTTGGCTGGTTGATTCCTTCGGCGGCGGCAGCTCCACCACTTTTCGCAGGTGCGTGTACGTGGCGGTCTTGTGCGGGATCGCCATGGCTTCGACAAACAGCTGTTGAAAGCGCGGCTCGATCGCAGTCTCCACTTTCTCGATGCGCCTGACCAAGCCTTCGATGATGGGGCGTGATGTCGCATCCAACAGTGCGATGCGCGCGCCGGTGCCGGCGGCATTGCCGGCCGAGCGTACCTGCGCGAGGTCGCAGTCGGGCACCATGCCCAAAATGATGGCGTATTTTACATCGATGTGACTGCCGAATGCGCCGGCTAGACGGATGCGATCCACATGGTTGATGCCGAGGCGCTCCATGAGAAGCGCAATGCCGGCATACAAGGCCGCCTTGGCCAGCTGAATCGCGCGCACGTCGTTCTGCGTGATTTTCATCTCGACGGCGCCCTGATGCAGGAGAAACGCAAAGGTTCTGCCGTTCTCCACGATGCGCGGCGAGCGTGCGGCCAGGCGACCGTCGAGCACACCGTCTTGATTGATGATGCCGGCAAGATACATCTCCGCGATGACCTCGATGATGCCCGATCCGCACACCCCCGTGATGCCCGTCGCTGCCGTGGCTTCGCTGAAGCCCGCCTCGTCCGACCACAGATCGGAACCGATGACCTTGAAGCGCGGCTCGAGGGTTTCACGATCGATACGCACGCGCTCGATCGCTCCCGGCGCTGCACGCTGACCGCAGCTGATCTGCGCGCCCTCAAACGCGGGACCGGTAGGGCTGGAACAGGCAACGAGACGCCGACTGTTCCCCAGCACGATCTCGGCATTCGTGCCGACGTCCACCAACAGCGTCATCGCCTCGTCGAGGTCCGGCCGCTCGGCCAGCACCATGCCCGCCGCGTCCGCGCCGACGTGACCGGCGATGCAGGGCAGCACGTAAATTCGCGCGTTGCGATGCAGCTTGAAGTCAATGACATTGGCGCGCAGCGTGAGGGAATGATCGGTGGCGAGTGCGAACGGCGCGCCGCCGAGTTCCACCGGATCTATCCCCAGCAGCAGGTGATGCATGATGGGATTGCCGACCAGCGTTGCTTCCAGGATGTCCTCGTGGGAAATACCCGCCTGTCGCGCGACGTCCAACGCCAGTCCGCACAGGGCCTCACGCACCGCCACCGTCATCAGCGCGGCGCCGCCCGGATTCATCATCGAGTAGGACACGCGGCTCATCAAATCCTCGCCGAAGCGAATCTGCGGGTTCATCAGACCCGCCGAAGCGACGACCTCGCCGCTGACCAAATCGCACAGATGCGCGGCGATCGTGGTCGAACCGATATCCACCGCGAGCCCGTAGGCGGACTGGTGGAGGCCGGACCACACGCCGATGATCTGCTTGCCGCCGTGCACCGCCACGGTGACCTGCCAGGCGCCTAAGCGCAGCGTCGGCTGCAGCGCTTGCAGCACCGAGAGATCGCAGATCAGATCCTTAAGG
The DNA here is from genome assembly GCA_963756845.1 of uncultured Gammaproteobacteria bacterium. GTDB lineage: Bacteria > Pseudomonadota > Gammaproteobacteria > Steroidobacterales > Steroidobacteraceae > Bog-1198. Next base: position 705,496 of record CAVWPD010000001.1, read on the forward strand.
TCCCACTCCGATTCCAATGCTTCGTAGAGCCGCCGCAAATCGCCGGACGGGTCGTGCATGTCTGGCTGCTTTACTTGCACATAGTGCAGACGCACGACCGGATTGAGTTCGATGGCGCGCGCTTCTGCCTCCTTGCGCACCACCTGACGATGCACTTGGCTGCTGGCCGGCACGTCGATGACCACGTCGGCCAGTACCTTCGCGGAACAGGACAGGCGTCGCCCCGGGGCCAACGGCACACGCCTCGAGAAGCGCATCTCCGGCTCGCTGAACGGCGACAGGCTCGCGCTCGAGGAGGAAACCCCATGCTTGGCGAATTCGCCCTCTGCGACCAACACTTGACAGCGTCCGCACAAGCCTCGGCCGCCGCACACCGAATCGATGTCCACGCCCAAGCTGCGTGCGGCCTGCAGCAGCGGCGTATCCACCGGGAAATGGCCGCGTTTGCCCGAGGGCGTGAACACGACAAGCGGATCCTTTATCGCCATGCAATTCTCGAACCTTAAGCAGGCCGGCGGCGATGGCCGCCTTCGCGCCGGCCGCGCGGGGCATCCCCAACGGCGCCGGTACTTGGCGGCGGAGCTTCCCGGAAGCGGCGAATCCAGCGCGCGCAATCCGGATCGTGTCCGAGCATGACGTCCGCGCCCATGCACGCTCTGACGACTTCGACGTGCAGCGGATTGGTGATCGCGGAGGTCATGCCGGCGCCCATTGCCATGGTCAGGAACGCGCTGTTGATGCCGTCGCGGTTGGGCAGCCCGAAGCTGATGTTCGATGCCCCGCAGGAAGTATTAACCTTCAGCTCAGTGCGCAGCCGATGCACCAAGCGCATGACCTGCACTCCCGCCTGATTGATCGCCCCAATCGGCATCACCAGCGGATCGACGACAACGTCGCAGGCCGGAATGCCGTGGTCCATGGCGCGCTCGACAATCTTTTTGGCGACCGCATAGCGCACATCGGGATCTTCCGAGATACCCGTCTCGTCATTCGAGATGGCGATTACCGCGGCGCCATGCTTTTTGACCAGCGGCAGCACGGATTCCAATCGCTCATCCTCGCCCGTCACGGAGTTGACCAGCGCCTTGCCCTTGTACACCGCCAAACCCGCCTGCAGAGCCGCCACGATCGAGGAATCGATGCAAAGCGGCACGTCGGTAATCGATTGCACCAGCTGAATCGCGCGCGCGAGTATCGCCGGCTCATCGGCCAGCGGAATGCCGGCATTGACGTCGAGCATGTGAGCGCCGGCTTCCACTTGAGCGCGCGCGTCCGCCTCCACGCGGCTGAAATTACCCGCCGCCATCTCCGCGGCGAGGATTTTGCGCCCGGTTGGGTTGATGCGCTCGCCGATGATGACGAAAGGTCGATTAAACCCGATCACGACTTCTTTGGTGGCGGAACTGATAACGGTGTCGGTCATGATGCGGTCCTGTGAGAATATTGTGAGACATCGCGCTCGGGAAACCAGGGCGAACGGCCCTGAAGAATGCGGGATCGATCGACGATTTCCGCCACGGATTCCTCTTGGCGATAAGCCATGATGTGCACGCCGCTGATGCCGGGGATCTCGCGAATCTGTTGAATCAGCTCGATGCAGATATTGAGCCCCTCGCGAGTCTGGTCTTCAGCCCCTTTGAGTCGCGTGATCGTGGCATCCGGGACATGCATGCCGGGAACGTGCTTGCGCATCCACTCCGCCGTCTTCGCCGAGCGCAGCGGGCCGACGCCGGGGAGGATATAAACCTTGCCGATCAAACCCAGCCTCTCCACCTGCTCCATGAAGCCGCGCAGCAACGGCAAGTCGTAGCAGTACTGGGTCTGGATGAACTGCGCGCCGGCGGCGACTTTCTTGGCCAGGCGCCGCGCCCGCCACTCGTGCGGCAGCGCCGAGGGATTTTCGGCGGCGCCCAAAAACACACGCGGCGCGAAACTGATCTTTCGCCCGCTCTGAAAACGGTGTTCGTCGCGCAAATTGCGTGCGATATCGAGCAGCGACACGCAATCCAAATCAAATACGGGCTTCGCTTGAGGATGATCGCCGGCTTGCACGCCATCGCCGGTCAGGCAGAGCATGTTGCACACGCCCATGGCGGCGCCGCCGAGAATATCGCCCTGAATCGCGATGCGATTCTTGTCGCGACAGGAGATCTGCATGATGGGCGCATAACCGATTCGAGTCAGCAGAGCACACACAGCCAGGCTGGACATGTGGCAGTTCGCGCCGCTGCCGTCTGTCGCATTGATCGCATCCACGAATCCGTCGAATACCCGCGCGCGCTTGTACACATCCTCGGGATCGGCCGAGTCCGGCGGCGCAAGCTCGGTCGTGATGGCAAATCCGCCGGCCCGCAGCACGCGTTCGAATCGTCCCGGGGAGGTATGACCCGGGAGAATGGGCAGCGGATAGCCCGGAACCGGTTCGTCCTCGAATCTCATGGCTTGCCCTTGGGTGCGGCGCCGGCGGTTTCGGTATTTTCGCGCACTACACGCAGCCACGATGATCGGCCTTGCAGACGTTGATCGACCGCAAACTGCACCGTCGTCATGGCCTCGACGCCGCCCGGAATACGCTCGCTGCCTCGATAGGCCTCGACCCAGACGCACTTCATGTCCGGCTTGACCTCGCAATTGCCATTGGCGCGCACCCCGCCGCACGGGCCGTTACGCAAGGTCTTGGGGCAGTTCATGGGACAGGACATGCCGGTTGAACTCAGCACGCATTGCCCGCACATGCGGCAGTCGAACAGCAACCCCTTGACCACTCTCTCGATGCCCGCAACGGGTTTCTCGATGCGCGCGTAGCCCAAGGCGCCGAATAGCCCATGCATTCGTATCAGGAGGGCCTCGAATCTGCGGTAGAACGCGTTCAAGCCGCGCGCGTGGCGCACCGACCAAGCCCGGGCTGCGTACATCAGGGGGACTCGGAACCCGGAGCAGCCCCGGATTCGGGCGCGCTGCGACTCGCGTCGACGCCTTTGGCGCGAATCAACCGTTCTAGGTCCTCGGCGCTGAACTGCGCCTCGAGGCGCGCCGCTTCAGCGGATGCTTCGGCCTGCAAATCATCGCCGCAGGGGCGCGGCGCGCTGCGCCGCCAGTCAGCGAGATAAGCATCCGAACTGCCTTTTCCCGCGCGCATCGCCGCCCGGTCGACCGCTTCTTGAAAGCGCTGCGACAGTTGCACCTTGGCCGCTTCTCGGCCCCGCTTGACGATGACCTGCGCCGGGATATCGCGCCAGGAGATGATAATCAGGGACGCCACGGCGCTGCCTCGAGTTTCACGGCCGCGACCAGCGATGTCTCCAACGTGCCGTAGCCGGTCTGGCGGGAGTCGAATTCCAGACCCATGCGTGCCGCGATGCCGCGAGCCTGGTCCACCGACTCCGGTTTGGGCGCCTGTGACAAATACACCAGCCGTCGATAATTGCCGAAGTAGTTAGAGAACAGTTCCGGGTGGCGATCGAGCCCGAGACCGCGAATGACCAGGCGCTCGAAATGGCGCAGCAGAAAATCCGTCAGATAAAACGTGCCCGGCTCCGCTTCGGCCAGGGCGGCAAACACCGGGGCGGTAGCGAAGAACTCGTAGCAGTGTGCGCCCGGAATACGCTCGACCCGCTCCTCGCGCAATACTTTGTCGAGCAGTCCGCCGGTGCCGCAGTCTCCATAGGCCACAAAAATCGACTGGTACTCTGCGCGCGAGGCATGAATCAGTGTGCGAACGGCAGCAGGAATTTTCTCGGGCCGATTGTGCAACTCGGCCGGCAAGCAGCGCACGTCCAGCGCCTCCCAGCGATTCGCCCGGCGCAGCGCAGCGATCTCGTGCGCCAGGGCGCCGCACGCAATAATCAGCATGCCTTGGCCGTTGCGTGCCATGGCGTCCATCGAACTCAGTGCGCCGCCGCGCCGGCCCGCCGCGCTGCGATCAGCCCCTTGGCGGTCTCAACGGCGACCGCAGCATCGCGGCAGTACGCATCCGCGCCGACGGCTTTGCCGAATTCCTCGTTGAGCGGCGCGCCGCCGACCAGAACGATGTAGTCGTTGCGGATGCCGCGCTCCTTCAGCGTATCGATGACTACTTTCATGTAGGGCATCGTCGTCGTCAGCAGCGCGGACATGCCGAGGATGTCCGGCTTGTGCTTATCGAGCGCCTCCAGATACTTCTCCACCGGATTATTGATGCCGAGATCGATGACCTCGAAACCTGCGCCTTCCAGCATCATCGAGACCAGATTCTTGCCGATGTCGTGAATGTCGCCCTTGACCGTGCCGATGACGATCTTGCCGATCGGTTCCACGCCGGTCTCCGCCAACAGCGGCCGCAAGATCTCCATGCCGCCTTTCATCGAATTCGCGGCAAGCAGCACTTCGGGGACGAACAGAATGCCGTCCCGAAAATCGATTCCGACGATGCGCATGCCTTCCACCAGCGCATCATTCAGCACGCGTTCCGCGGACCAGCCTCGGGTGAGGAAAATCCGCGTCGCTGCTTCGACCTCGCTCTTCAGGCCGTTGTACAAATCGTCGTGGACCTGTTCAGTCAGTTCCTCGTCATTCAGCGAGGCTAAGTCGAATTCACCTTCGGTCGGCTCTGACATCTACGCCTCCAACAGTCATTTTTACCAGCCGCAACGGTGCCTTACGCGGCTCTAGCAACTCGCCATGGTATGTCGCCACCCGGCGTGGTACTTGTGATATCGCGACGGCGACGTGTCCAGACGCGACATGATCGGCAGCCGGCTGAGACGAATTCAGGTCACGGGAGGCGCGCCGCCTTGCGCCTTGCGCGTCTCGACATACGAGTCGAGGGCTTCGACAACCGCCGGATCGCGTGGCGGCGCGACATAATTCCGCAGTGTGCTCTGCCAGATGCCGGTGGTACGCTCGGTCGCTGTTTTTGCGCCATCGTCTGCCCAGACGCCGGAATTGCGCCAGTCGGACACCAAGGGTGCGTAGAACGCGCTGCGATATCGCTCCATGGTATGCGCGCAGCCGAAAAAATGGCCGCCCGCGCCGACCTCAGCCACCGCTTCGAGCGCCAGATCGCTGGGGGTCGCGCCCACCGGCTGGAATATCTCGGCAAACATTTGCAGCATTTCAATGTCGAGGATGAATTTCTCGTACGAGGCCGTCAAACCGCTTTCCAACCAACCCGCCGCATGCAAAATAAAGTTGCAGCCGCCGAACAGCGCGCCCCACAAGCTCATCTGCGATTCATAGGCGGACTGCGCATCGGGGATGTTGGAGGCGGTGGCATTCGAGGAGCGCCAAGGCAATCCGAGAAAGCGGGCCAGTTGGCCTGCACCGAATGCTGCTTTGACGTACTCCGGCGTGCCGAACGCGGGCGAACCGGATTTCATGTCGACGTTCGAGGTAAAGCTGCCGTACATAACGGGTGCCCCCGGCCTGACAATCTGTGCGAGCGTCAACCCGGCAAGCGCTTCCGCGTGAGCCAGAGTCAGCGCGCCCGCAATGGTTACCGGCGCCATCGCTCCGGCCAGCGTGAACGGCGTGATGACCAGCAACTGGCCGGCGGTCGCGAAGTCGATGATGCCGTCGGCCATCGGAATGTCGAGCTGCAGCGGCGAATTCGTATTGATAATGGTGTAGGTGTACGGACGCGAACGGAATTCATCCTGCGAGATTCCGTGCGCAAGGCGGATGAGCTCGAAGTTGTCGGCAACCTGCGCATGACCGCGCGAGAATATAAAAGGTACTTTATCGCAGAGCATGAGCTGGGCGCGGGTCACTTCCAGATGCCGAAATTGCACCGGAATATCCTGAGGCTCCGTCGCGCCGCCGAGCACATGGATCACCTCGAAGCTCTGGCATAGCTTCATCATATTGCAGAAATCGTCGAACGTTCCGGCGCGCCGGCCGCCGGCCGTGTCCATGATGTTCGGCGGTCCCGAAGTCGGCGCGAAAGAGACGCAGTCATTCGACATCGGAACGTTTCGCTCTGGGTCGACGGTGTGCAGGGTAATATCGCGCGGCGCGGTCGCAAGCGAGGCTGTCACCAACGCTCTATCGAGCAGCACGATCTGCGTGGCCTCATCTACGGTCGCGCCGGCATTGCGATACAGCACTCTCGCATCGGCCGACAGCACCTTCATTCCCTGCGTTTCCAACATGACGAGCGCCGCCTCGTGAATGGCAGCGACTTGATCCTCGGAAAATACCTTCAGCGGCGTGAACGGATTGCGCAGATGGCGGTACGGCCGGGTGCGATCGAAGATTGCGTGGCTGACTTCCGCGGCGCCAGGACGGCGTCGGCTGCGTCGGCCAAGCGTTTCATCGGCTTGTTTCATGCGGGTGATTCTAAGGATTTACGAGCGGAGTTTTATTATAGCTAAAACCATCGCGCGCCGGGCTGCCCGGCGGTGCTATGACTTTATCCGATACGGCGATGCGCCAATATGCGGTTATCCGATGGGCGCGGCCGCGCCTCTCGCCACCGGCCCACCGGTTGCAATCGAGCGCACGATGGCTTCGGCCAGGTAGTCGGCTCCCGGCCCTGAGTGCGCCAGCTTTTCGCTGACGCTGGTTTCGACATGCGGATCCGCGGCGCCGGCGCGGCGCGCGGCAGCCAGCGCGAGTTCCCGCGATACGCGTCTCGCATGTTCGATTGCGGGCGCCGGATCCTGATAGTCGTGGCTTCCCGCAGGATCGTGAACTCGAAACACCTTGAAAGTCGGTTGATTCACCAAGATTTCGACGCTTTGCGAGACCACCCCGGCGACGGCGCCCACCGCATTGCACACGGCGGCGTGAGTCGGAATGAACAACTCGGCGCCGAGCCGCCGCGCCACCTCGGGATAATAGGCTGCCGCCGGCGCGCCGATGGCGACCAGAGGACGCGCCAGCGCGAGCGTCGCTTGCAGGAGTGAGGAGAAGCGTTTACCCGCGACGACCTCTTCGATAAGGCGATCGCCCAGCGCACCCCAACCACGGCCATGCGCCTCGATACCCGGGTCATGCGCGAGCGCCGCCGCGAGTACCAGTCGGCCGGTGTCGCGCACGACGTGTTCATAGATACGCTCGCAGATCTGCAACCCAGAGTCTGCGGCGCGCGAGGCACGAGCATTGCGTTCCTCGATGGCGAGTATGCGCGCACCGCACTCGGCTGCCTCGCGGCACCAATCATCCTGCCGATTCAGGACGTGCATGGCGTCACTCGGCGTAAAGGCGGCCAGCGTCGCGAGTCCCGCATCGGTAAGCCGATGCAACGCTTCGAGCCCTGCGCCGCTGCGCACCAGCGTTGACACATGGCGCGGCTGCGACCCCAAGGCGTCCCAGACGCGCCGCTCGAGAACCGACAGATGTGAAGGCGGCGCGCGATCGGGATTTCGGAAGGCGAATTGCGTCGCATGGTCCGGCAGACGCGCAAGTTCCGCCATCGATCGCAGCTCCGGGAGCACGCCTGGGAAAGTCTGTGCCAACAGGCTCAACGGCATGACCTTGCGCGGACCGACGCGCAGCTGTAGCTGCCGGTCGAAGCGGGTTTCGCTATCGCCGCCGAGCCCGCTGGTGCGCACGTCAACCGCCTCGACCATCGTTCGCCAAACCCCCACCAAGGCGCCCTTGTCGCTGATGACCGGCCGGCCTGCGCCGACCACGGCGATATCGGTGGTGGTGCCGCCCATATCGGAAACGACGAAGTCGGCGAGGCCGGTCAGGAAACCCGCCCCGACCACGCTCGCGGCCGGGCCGGAGAGTATGGTCTCGACCGGATATTCGAGCGCAATCTGCGCCTTCATCAACGAGCCGTCCCCTTTGACGATCATCAGAGGGGCGTGTATCGCCTGGTCCGCCAGCACAAGAGACAGCGCTTCGATCAGATGGCGTATCTGCGGCGTGAGCCGCGCATTCAATGCAGCCGTGAGCGCCCGTCGCGGTGCGTCCAGCTTGGAACTCAACTCGTGCGCGCAGGTCACCGGTTTCGGCGTCAGGGTGCGGATAATCCTGCGGGCCCGCAATTCGTGCGCCGGATTGCGTACAGAAAAATTGGCGGCGACCGCAAACGCTTCCACCTGCTCCTCGTGCTCGATGATGGCGCGCGCCACAGCCGCCTCGTCCAGCGGCGTCGACTCATCGCCGGTGGCGGTGTGACCGCCCTGCACGCGGATCACCAAACCGCCGCTACCGTGACGCTGCAGTCCCGAGCGCAACACCATCGCATCATCAAAGCCGATCACCAGCGTGCACACTGGGCTGAAGCGGTTCTCAACGACGGCATTCGTCGCGAGCGTTGTCGACATGGACACCAGACCAATATTCTCGCGGCTCGTCCCGCTCGGCAGCAGATCGAGCACCGCTGCGATGGCGTTGCCGATGCCGATTGCCAGATTCCACGGCGTGGTCAGGGATTTGGCGCTGGCGACGACGCGTCGGCCGTCGGCCAGCAGCACCGCGTCGGTAAAGGTGCCGCCGGTGTCGAGGCCAAGCCATAGGTCGGGTGCGGTACCGATGCCGTTAGGCGCCGGATTCATCGAGCTCATAGGGTTCTTAAGGTACCATGCTCATGGGCATACGAATCGGAGAGGACTATGCAGCAAGCGGTGCACAAGTATCTCAAGGCCCTTGAAATGGGCGACGCCGATAGGGCGGCAGCGCTGTTCATCGCCGATGGCTGGGTTCAATCGCCGTTCTTGGGCCGAATCCCGGTGCGTGATTACGTCACCAAAGTCGCGGCGGCTTCCAGGCGCACCACACTCACGGTGCACGATGTTCTAGTAAGCGCCGAAGGCCACATGCGTGCGGTCGCCTACTATCTGTACGACTGGCAATTGACGGACGGTTCCCAGGTGTCCTTCGAGTGCGCGGATGTATTCAATTTCGACGTCAACACTGGACGGATTGCCTCTATCGTGCTGGTTTACGACACGCATCTGGTCCGAGACGTCGTCGAAAATAAATACCCCTAGCGCATCAGGGCTGCGGGGCAGCGGACGGATTTACGGGTTTTGCGCGCGCGCGGAACGTCGCCCGGTCGAGCGTCTGGCAGTCGCGCCCGCTGCGGCGCCGGCCTCGCGGCTCATTTCACCGCGCAGTTGCGCCATGGCGCCGGTCGAGATGGCGCCGAGCCGGGACTCGATCGTTGCGAGATCCGGCTGTCCTCCACGCGCGTGCGATTCGAGCGCCAAGCGCATGGTGCGCAAGTGCCCCGGCGTGGTTCCGCAGCAGCCGCCGATAATGCGCGCTCCCGCATCCAGCGACAGGCGCGCATAGTCGGCCATCAATTCGGGGGTCCCATTGAAACGAATCTCGCCGTTGATAAATTGCGGAATGCCGCAGTTCGCCTTGGCAACCAAGACAGCGGATGCGTCCGAGGCGGTGGCAAGATTGACCATGCAGGCCACGAGTTCCGAAGGTCCGGTGCCGCAATTGCTGCCGCATGCCGCCAGGTGGTGCCGGCGGTGCAGCGCGGCAAGTTCCGATGGCGTGACGCCCATCATCGTTCGACCGTTGGTATCAAAGCTCAATGTCGCGACGACCGGCAGACCTGTGGTGCGTGCCCCTGTGATAGCCGCTTCGGTTTCCTCGATGGATGACATGGTCTCGATCCACAGCAGGTCGGCCCCGCCGCGCGCCAGGGCCGCGGCTTGTTCGGCGAAGGCCTCGCCGGCCGCCTCCGAACTCAAAGGACCCAACGGCTCGAGAATTTCTCCGGTCGGCCCGATGCTGGCACCGACCAGCACGACGCGATCGGCGCGATCCGCCTCGGCACGCGCGATGCGCGCAGCCGTCTCGTTCAGCTCCGCGACGCGTCCCTCAGCCTTGTGCAGCTTCAATCGATGCCGCGTGCCGCCGAAACTGTTCGTCAGGATGATGTCCGCCCCGGCCTTCACAAAGGCGCGGTGCAAATGTGCTACCCGCTCCGGATGAGCAGAATTCCACAGCTCCGGCGCGTCGCCGGACTGCAGACCGCGCTCGAACAGATTGCTGCCGGTTGCGCCGTCGGCGAGCAGCCAGGGCCGTTCGGCCAATAAGGACGTCAGCCGATCAGCCATGCCGGTACTTCACTCATAGGGTGCAAAATTTTAGCACGAGCTTGGCCGAGCCTAAAAAAGGCCCACGACGCGTCCATGAGCGTCGATGTCAATTTTGTCCGCCGAGGGCACTTTCGGAAGGCCCGGCATCGTCATCACGTCTCCGCAAACAGCCACGATGAACTCCGCGCCGGCGGCAAGGCGCACCTCCCGGATATTGACGATGTGTCCGCTCGGCGCTCCCCGCGCGCTAGGGTCGGTGGAGAAGGAGTACTGCGTCTTGGCGATACAGACCGGGTAGTGCCCGTAGTCGGCTTGCAGCTGTTCGATGCGCGCGCGGATTTTCGCATCGGCTGAAATGTCGGCAGCGCCGTAGATTTTCACTGCAATTGTCTTGATCTTCTCCCACAGCGATTGTTGTTCGTCGTAGACGAATCGAAAGCCCGACGCGCCCCGTTCCGCGAGTTCGACGACTGCGCGGGCCACATCGGTGGCTCCCGCGCCGCCCTCCGCCCAGTGGCGCGCCAGCACCAGCGGCACATCGAGCGCCGCCATCCGCCCAGCAAGCAGCGAATGCTCCGCGTCGGTATCCGCCGTGAAGTGATTCACCGACACCACACAGGGCAGGCCGTATTGATTGCGGACATTGCTCACATGCCGCTGCAGATTCGCGATGCCCTTCTCGAGCGCCGCGAGATTTTCCTTGCCGCAATCCGCGACCTCGCAGCCGCCATGGTATTTAAGCGCGCGGATGGTCGCCACGATCACCACCGCCGATGGGCGCAGGCCGGATTTGCGGCATTTGATGTCGATGAATTTTTCTGCCCCCAAGTCGGCGCCGAATCCCGCCTCCGTGACCACGTAATCGGCCAGCTTCAAGGCGGTGGTGGTCGCCAGCACCGAATTGCAGCCATGTGCGATGTTGGCGAAGGGACCGCCGTGAATGAACGCCGGATTATTCTCCAGCGTCTGCACCAGGTTCGGCTTCAGCGCGTCCTTCAATAGCACCGTCATCGCGCCCTGGGCGTTGAGGTCGCCGGCGCGGATGGGTTTTAAGTCGCGACGGTAGCCGACGACGATTTTGCCGAGACGATCTTTGAGGTCGATCAGGCTTTTCGCGAGGCAGAAGATGGCCATCACTTCCGAGGCCACCACGATATCGAAGCCATCCTGACGCGGAAAGCCGTTGCTCGGGCCGCCCAATCCGACCGTGATGTCGCGCAGCGCCCGATCATTCATGTCCATGACCCGCTTCCACGAAATGCGGCGCACGTCGAAGCCCAGCTCATTGCCGTGAAAGATATGATTGTCGATCAGTGCCGCCAGCAAATTGTGCGCGAGGCCAATGGCGCTGAAGTCGCCGGTAAAATGCAGATTGATATCTTCCATCGGTACGACTTGAGCATGGCCGCCGCCGGCCGCGCCCCCCTTCATGCCGAATACCGGGCCCAAGCTGGGCTCGCGCAGACAAATCGCCGCTTTCTTGCCGATTTTATTGAGTGCGTCGCCGAGGCCGACGGTCGTGGTGGTCTTGCCCTCGCCGGCCGGCGTGGGACTCAAGGCTGTCACCAGGATCAACTTGCCGTCGGGGCGCTCTTTGAGAGTCTCGATGTAGTCGAGTCCGATTTTGGCCTTGTAGTGGCCGTAGTTTTCAATGCTGGCGGCTGGAATTCCCAACCGGGCCGCGATTTCCCCAATGGGCTTGAGAGTTGCACGTTGCGCAATCGAGATGTCGGAAGTCACGCGATCCCCCATCATAGTCACCGTAAATGGTGCGAGACGATAACGTACAAATCGGCCGCGGCAAACAGGCCGGCGCGGAATAGTGCCGTAGCGCATCAAACCAGGCGCCGGGTCATGGGGCGCCGGAACCCCAAGCCATGGTATCGTCGCGTCCCTGGGGGCAGGGTCCGGAGCGGCCGCGATCCCCCGGCTCGGTCGTCAATGCGGGGGAGATATGCGTTACACAGTCGTCTGTTTTTTGTGTCTTATTGCCGCCGCTTGCGGGCAGCAGGCTAGCCAATCGCAGCCCAAGGGCCTGACGGCCGCGGATGCTGCCTTCCAGAAGCAGCTGCAGGAGCAGTTCCTCGACGCCAAGCCCGGCACGGTGATTGAGATCCCGGCGGGAAAACATGCGCTCGATCGCGTGCTCACGCTGCGCGCCAACGGGGTAACCATCCGCGGTAAGGGAAGCGATAGCAGCATCCTTTCCTTTCAAAACGAGATCTCAGGACCGGAGGGCATGCTGGTCTACGGCAATGATTTCACCATCGAGAATCTGTCGATCGAGGACACCAAGGGCGATGGCCTGAAGATCAACGACGGCGAGAACATCACGATTCGGGGCGTGCGCGTCGCGTGGACGGCCGGGCCGAAGACGACCAATGGTGCCTATGGCATCTACCCGGTCAGCTCTCGCAACGTGCTGATCGAGGACTCCTCCTCCTGGGGCGCCTCGGACGCCGGTATCTACGTGGGCCAATCCACCAACGTCGTTGTGCGGCGCTGCCACGCGGAGCAGAACGTCGCCGGGATTGAGATCGAGAACACGATCAGCGCCGATGTCTATCAGAATGTCGCCACGGGCAACACCGGCGGTATCCTCGTATTCAACATGCCGAATCTGCCGCAGCGCGGGCACTCCACCCGTGTCTTCAAGAATCAGGTGGTCAAGAACAATCTGGATAACTTTGCGGCCAAGGGCGCGGCGGTGGCGAGCGTGCCGGCCGGGTCCGGCGTGGTCATCAATTCTAACAGCCAGGTAGAGATTTTCGACAACGACATTGCCGACAACCAGACTTCCAACCTCATCATCGCGGCTTACTTCTCCACCAACTACTACAACAAGCCGGGCGTCGACCCGAATTACGATCCGTACCCGCGCGCGATCTTCGTCTACGACAATCGCTTCGCCGGCGGCGGAAACACACCCGATGGCCTCGACCTGAAGACCCTGAAAGTGGCAATGTTTGGCTTGAACGGCCGCTTGCCGGATATTCTTTGGGATGGGTATCGCGACGAGAAGAATCTCGTCAACGGAACCCCGCCCGCACCGGAGCGCATTTGCGTCCGAAACGGCAGTGCTGTCGTGCTGAACGCCGACGGGCCGCACAAGTACAAGAATCCGAGCACCGACATGGCGGCGTTTCAATGCGATCTGCCGAAGCTGCCGGCGGTAGAGTTGCCCGGCAGGACGTGAGGGCGGCCTGATGTTTGGTCCAGCGGTGCGCGGCTGGGCGCTGTTTGCGGGGGCAGCGGCCGTCTTTGTGATGGCGGGCTGCACTCAGGCGCCGCAACCCGTGCATTTTTTCGATGCGGGCCGGCCCGAGCACTTGAGCGACTGGCGCGTGGTGTTTCGCGACGGCGGGCGTCTCGCGCTCAATGAGCGCGTCGTGCCATATGATCTGAATACGCCGCTGTTCAGCGACTACGCGCACAAACTCCGTACCGTGTGGATGCCAGCGGGCAGCGCCGCAAAATACTCCGCGACCGAGACATTCGACTTTCCCGTCGGCACCATCTTCAGCAAGACCTTCTACTACCCGCGCGCGCCCGGCGGCGCGGCGGCAGTGTCGCGCAGCGCCAGTCAGTCCCGGGATTTTTCCGGCCTGGGGCTCGATCTTGCGAATGTTCGTCTCATTGAGACGCGCCTTTTGGTGAAACGCGAGCAGGGCTGGGAAGCGCTGCCCTACGTGTGGAATGCAGAACAGACCGACGCGCAATTGGCGCGCACCGGCGACGAGGCGGCGTTGGAACTCGTCAGCGCAGACGGCGAACACGAAGCATTTACGTATGTCGTGCCCAACGAGAATCAATGCGCGGGTTGTCACGTCACTGACCTGAAAGCCAAGCGTATCGCGCCGATCGGACCCAAGGCGAGAAACCTGAACCGCGACTATGCCTATGCCGACGGTACACAGAATCAACTCACTCACTTGCAGAAAGTCGGTTACCTCACCGGACTCCCGGAGTTGGCAGAGGTACCGCGTAATGCCAACTGGCTGGACGATTCGCAGCCGCTGGAAGCGCGGGCGCGCGCCTACCTCGAGATCAACTGCGGTCACTGCCACAACCCCCACGGACCGGCGGACACAACAGCGCTGACATTCGACGTGGGGAGTCCGGTGGACCGGCACCTAGGTCTGTGCAAGCCGCCCGTCGCGGCCGGCCGAGGCACGGGCAATCACCTGTTTGATATTGTCCCGGGTCACCCCGATGATTCGATCCTGCCGTTTCGAATGGCCTCACGGGAACCCGGCGTGATGATGCCGGAGCAAGGCCGTGGCACGGTGCACCTCGAGGGGGTTGCGCTGATTCGCGCGTGGATCGCCGCCATGCCGGGGAATTGCGGCGCCTGATTTACAACTTCGAGCGCTGATACACGATCTGGCCGTGGAATATCGTGATCTCGCACTGCACCATGCGCCAGAATCAAGTCTGGTGCGTTGGAATCCGCAAGGACCGGAATGCCGTAAAGATAAGCGAAGGCGAAACCCAAAGCGCCTGTAATTAGCCGTTTCATCGCGGATTATCTGGCGAGGTGCGCATTGAAAAATTGTGCGATGTCCCCGAACGCTTGCTTGGTTTCGGGAGCGTCGGGGGCGAACGCATATTGCGCGTGGGATTGCCCTTCGAAGACGTTCAGTACCGCGTCGATGCCGGCGTCGCGCAGCTTGCGATGAACGCGCACGGTGTTGCTCAAGAACAGATCGCGCGTACCGGTGGTCAGGATGGTGGGCGGGAAGTGGTGAAAATCGCCGTACACGGGCGAGAGGAAGGGATCCTTCAAGTCGTGACCGTTGGCATAGAGCTTGGCGCAGTCCCCCAAGAAACCGTCATAACTGACGAGCACGTTGTCGACCATCTCATTGGCAAAATAGCTGTCTCCTGTCTTGGTCAGATCCGACCAGGGTGTTCCAGGTGCGATGGCGGCGGGCAAGGGCAAATGCTCGGCCTTGGCGCGCAGCACGACGGCCAGAGTCATCCCACCTCCGGTAGAGGTTCCGAAGATCGCCATCTTCTTTGCATCATGTGTTTTGACCAATTCGCGCCACACCGCCGTCGCATCATCGAGCGCCGCGGGATAGGGAAAATCGGGTGGCATCCGGTAGTCAATCGACAGCACTTTCATATGCGCAAATCCCGCCATCAGGATGGCTTCCGGATTGCCGGCATCCCCCGGGAACAGCACGTAGGCACCCCCATGGATGTGAACCAGCAGGCGATCGCGATTTTCCGCCGGCAGCATCTTCGGCGTCATGAGATAGACGTTGACACCGGCAATCTTCATTTGCTCGCGCGTGACGTTGAGTTCAGCCAGCAGCGCCGGAACCTGCGCTGCGCTTGCCGCGGCCGACTGCGCCACAACCGCTTTCCATTCGTCCGCCGACTTTGGATGAACATTCCAAGTCGGCGACAAGGGTGCGGCGATCAATGCCTGTATCTGCGGACTCACCGTCGTCGGCACCGGGAGGGATCTTGCCGGCACTTCGCGCGCGGGCAATTCGGCCGCGCCCGCAAATAGCGGCGCTGCCGACAGAGCGAGCAAGACCGGTAAAATCAATCCAAGCTTCATTACGCTCTCCACGGTTACCAGATTCGCACGCGCTGAACAGGATCCAAGTAATAGGCATCCCCCGGCATCACTCCAAATGCGGTGTACCACTCGTCCATGTTGCGGGTCGGTCCAATGACGCGAAACGCTCGAGGCGAGTGAGGATTACTGACGACCTGCTTGCGGATATAGTCCTCTCTGGCTTTGCCGCGCCACGCTTGCGCCCAGCCCAAAAATACCCGCTGATCACCGCTGAAGCCGTCCAGCACCGCGGCCGAATGGCCGTTGAGCGAGCGATGATACGCCTCGAGCGCCAGGTTCACGCCGCCCAAGTCGGCAATGTTTTCGCCGAGGGTCAATTCACCGTTGATGTGCGCGCCCGGCACGGGCTCATACGAAGAATACTGCGCGGCCAAGCGACTGGCCCGCGCCATGAACTCCGTCGCATCTTGCGATGTCCACCAGTCCCGAAGTTCACCGCTGGCATCGAGTTTTCGGCCTTCATCGTCGAACCCGTGTGTCAGTTCATGACCTATCACCGCGCCGATGGCGCCATAGTTGATCGCTGGATCCGCGTCCGCATCGAACATCGGCGGCTGCAGAATTCCGGCGGGAAACACGATGTCTCGCAGCGATCCGTTGTAGGCATCATTGGTTTGCGGCGTCATGCTCCAGTCGGACCGGTCGACAGGGCTATTGATGCGGTTGACGTAAAAATGCCAATCCCAGGCCGCTGCGCGGCGCACATCGCCCGTCAGGTCGTCCGCGCGAATCTGTAGCCCGGAAAAATCGCGCGGATGATCGGGATAGCCAACTTTGATCTGATACGTGTCGAGCTTGGCCAACGCCTCCCGCTTGGTCGCCGGACTCATCCAGTCCAGGCGTTCCAGCCGCGCACGCATTGCCGCTTTTACGTTGCTCACCAGAGCTTCGATTTTCGACTTGGCCTGCGGCGAAAAATAATGATCGGTATACATCTGTCCAACCGCGAAACCTATGTTGCCGAAGCAGTCCACCCGGTCATCCCCGATGCAGTCGCCGCCCGCCACGGCCCGGAGCGCCCGTTTCCAGCGCGCGGCCTCAACGGGCTGCCCCAGTAGACTATGATTGCGGAATTGAAACCGCGCAGACGAGAATGGCTTGGACAGATAGAAGGCGGCGTTGTCGGCGACCGTAAAGGCCAGCCATGCCTTTAAGACGGGCACGGGAGTCGATTGATAAATCTGAGCGATCTTCGGAAAAGCGGATACTTCGGCCACGATCACGCGCGTGACGGCAGCCAAGTCGGCCGCCTGAAGATACGCGTCCCAGGGAAAAGTCGGCGCCAAGGCTTTCAGTTCGGCTCGTGACTTTGGATTGTAGATTTTGTCCAAATTGCGCTGCTCGACCTTGGCCCAGCTCGCGGCGGCAATGCGGGATTCGAAATTGATCACCGCTGCCGCGCTCGCCTGAGACCGCTTCCAGCCGATCAGCGACAACAGTTGGGCGACGTAGGCTTGATACGCCGTCTTTTGAGAGGCGAATGAGGGATTCAGATAGTAGTCCCTGTCCGGCAAACCCAAGCCGCCTTGGTTTAGATAGATGGCATAACGATCGATGTGTTTGAGATCGGCATCCTCGCCAAGACCAAAGACCGAGCCGTAGAAATCCGTGGTGTTCTTCCCCATCAAACTCGCGAGCGCGGTGCGATCGGCAGCACTGCCGATGGCCTCGATTTCAGTAGCGATCGCGGTTTTTCCCAGGGCTTCAATCCGGCCCTCATTCATGAATGCTTGATAGAAGGCTCCGATGTTGCCCTCTAGCGTCCCTTGCTGCGCATTGCCGGCCGCCGATTCCATGAGCTCATGTAGGCGCGATTCGACCGTATCGCTCATGATCATCCGCAGCGTGAAGAGCGCCTTGTCGACGGGGATCGCGGTGCGCGCGAGCCAGGCCCCGGAGGCATAGCGATTGAAATCATCGCCCGGCTTTACAGTCAAGTCCATCGCCGTCAAGTCGAATCCCCAGGTGCCGAACTTCGGCTCAGCGGCGGCGGGTGTTGCCGCCGCCAGCAACGCAAAACTCATCACCGCGGTCGCTAGCGCAATCTTCGGATGTGCACCGATTCTGATCATGTGGCCGAATGTTTGCAGCGGAAAGCGGTGCCGCCGTTGCCTGAGCGAAGAATGGTGTCAGCATCCATGCCAACGGCTTGGTTCTGCATTTGATGCACGTAGATGGTGGAAATGTCTCCCCCTATTCCATTGACGTTTCCGATGTACGCACACCCTGACACATCCTCAGGATTCGTCGTAACCTTAACATCGGCCGCGCCGGGAAGAAGGGGGACAATGCAGCCCGAGCCCATGGCTCCGGCGGTGGCGACAAGCAGTGATTTGACCAGGAATCTCATATCATCGCGGTAAAGGAGAGTCGCGCGTCGCGGTAAGACGCGCGAACAGCACGCCGGAAAATGCGCCGACCGCCATTTGCACCGCCAGTGCCACCCCTCCCCGCGCCCCGAAAATACCGACGGTTCCCAACACCACCCGCATGATCGTGAATAGCACGAAAAGCGCTGACCCGCCGGCGACGCCGAAGACGAGCACGCGAAAGCCGCTGAACCGAGCGAGCGCGCCGGCAAGCAAAAATGCGATCAGCAAGGCGATCGAGGTCACGGCGCCATAGGATCGCAGCATGCCGAGAAGATCATGCGCGGCCCAGGTGATGCGATCGGCGAATGGAATAGCGGCGGGCGCCGTACCGGAGGCGTGACCCGCCGCGAAGGACCATGCTTGTTGCACGAAATACGAATGGGCGGCAGAGCCGAGTAGCACCATCGCGGCGGCGGCAACGACAAACGCGGCTATCCGGCGTAGCATCCAAATTTTCCACGGCTGTGTCACTGGCGAGCCCCGCAAGAGAGCAGATGTTTATCTTAACCTATGAACGTTCCGTCCAGGTGATGCGCGCCGGAGGCGCCGCCGCGTTACTCGGCGCAGCGCTGGGAGCCGCGCTATGTTCAGCGGCGATGGCTGCTACCGCACCGGAACCCGTGCGCGCACCCCCGCCTCCCCCGCAGCCGGCCAATGTAGTGAAGAACGGCTACAAGGTCGTCGAGATTGCCCGGGGTCTCGATCACCCATGGTCGATGGCGTTTTTACCAGACAATTCACTGTTGGTGACCGAACGTGTGGGGCGGTTGCGCTTGATCAAGGGCGGCGTGCTGCAGCCGGAGCCGATCGCCGGCGTCCCGCCGGTGCACACCGGCAGTCAGGCGGGACTCTTCGACATCGTGCTACATCCGCATTTCGCACAAAACCAGATGGTTTATCTTACCTATGCAGCGGGCACGAAGGCCGCCAACGGTACACAGGTTGCTCGCGCCCGTTTCGATGGTAGGTCGCTGCGGGATCTCCAGGTTATCTTCAAGGCGATGCCCCTGAAGGATACGGATAACCACTACGGCGGGCGTTTGGCATTTCTCCCGGACGGTACGTTTGTACTGACCGTCGGGGAGGGATTCGAATATCGCGAGCAAGCGCAAAACTTAAGTTCCGATCTGGGCAAGATTGTCCGCTTGAACGATGACGGCAGCGTGCCGCAGGACAATCCGTTCGTCGGACGGACTTCTGTCCGACCGGAGATTTATACCTGGGGGCATCGCAACGAACAGGGACTGATCTTCGATGCGCAAAGCGGACGGCTGTACGAAACCGAGCATGGCCCGCGCGGCGGCGACGAATTGAACATCATCGTGGCGGGCAGAAACTATGGCTGGCCGGTGATTACCTACGGCATGGACTATTCAGGCGCCTATGTTTCCCCTTACACGCAGCGCCCGGGGCTCGAGCAGCCGGTGATTTATTGGACGCCGTCGATCGCCCCATCGGGGCTTGCCCTATATCGCGGCGATAAGTTTCCCGCGTGGCAGGGAGATCTGTTCGTCGGAGCCTTGGCGTTCAAGCACCTACGCCGCGTTCATCTGGACGAGCGCGGAAACGTGGTCGATCAGGAGCAATTGCTGAATGATCTGCACTGGCGCATTCGCGACGTAAGGGCCGCGCCGGACGGCTATCTATATGTGTGCACGGATGAAACCGACGGACGCGTGTTGCGGCTCGAGCCGGCGAACTAATGTGCGGCAGGCGGGGCGGACGGTTTTTCCGCCACCTTCCCTCGGCGTACCAGGTCATCGCCGATCTTCGTGATGACCTGGCCCTTTTCCATCAGAATCCTGCCGCAGCGCGATGACTCGGCTTGAAAATCCTCGGGCTTGATCGTGAGGGACTCTTTGAGTATGGCGTCTTCGAGTTGTTGCGCCGAGAATTTCTCGAGTCGACCGAAGTAATAAATGGCCAGCATGTTCCCCCCGGTTCGCTGGGCGGCGTCGGAAAAAGTACTCAGCCGCATGCCGACCATCAGGCAGCGGATATCGGCCGGCGGCGGCGCTTCATCGGCATGCGCCGTGGGAAACAGACCGGTGAGAATAAGAAGAGTACACAGCCTGATGGCATTTGGCATGGACGACACCTGGGTGCGTTGAGAGTGCGGCATTGACGGCTCGGCGGCTGCGCTACCGCGAACCATCCCCGGGGATGATTCGCCGCCAAATCTTTTTTTGAACCACAGTGGCTCCCTCCAGTTGTCGTCGCGTAGTGAAGACGAGAAATTCGCCATCCAGGCTCACGGCCTGCGAATAACTCATGCCGCTCTCGTCCGGAAACAGCGACGACACGACGTGATGCGTAACCGTTGAAGTAGCCGCGTCAAACTCCCATGTTGCGAAATAGGCGTAATAGGAATCAAGTTGTGCGGCTCTGCGCCGTTCTTCGTCGGCTGCGCTATTGTGCGACGGCCTTAAGGCGGGCGTCTCTACGGCTGCCCGATCCCGCCCCACAATTTGAACACTCATCCATCCGGACGGATCGTAGATGAGAAGGCCGGTTGACCCGTCGTTGTAGAATGGATCCGTCATCGGACCGTTGGCTCCAACGAGTTGGATGCTTTGTAGCTGCCAAGCACCGATCAGCGCTTGTCTAGTCGCGTGCACGGCACCGCCGGTTTTCGGTGGATCCACGGGCGATGCCCTCACGTTAAGGCAAAAGAGCAGCAGCAGCGGCCATTGCACAGCGCTACGGATCCGCGAGACGCGGTTCATTTTGCTGCCCGGTTCATTTCGCCGCCTGCGAGGCCGCCAACCCCTGCAGTGCCAACCGTCGATTCGGATAGGTTTCTAGGGTTTTTTCGAATGCCGCCGCCGCTTCCTCGCGTCGCCCGTCGGCGAGCAGCAGTTCGCCCAGCAATTCATCGAGAGGCTTGACCGACCAAGGCGGCCCATACTCGAATTCCGCATGATCGGCTGCGAGGATTGCCTCGCGCAGCTGAGTCAGCGCCTTCGCCTTGTCCCCTTCGTAGTATTCGATCGTCGCTTCGAGGGCGGTGGCCATGATGCTTGCCTGAGCCAGGTCTGTGGCGGTCACGGTGTCGTGCCAATCGGCCACCACTCCTTGCGCAGCGGTTCGTGCAGCTTCGGTTCGCGCTCTCAACTGCGCCAGTGCAAGGCGCGCTTCGGCCGTGTTGGCGCCGGCCGTGATGCCGCGTACAAAATCATACGCTGCGAAATAGCCGATCGCCGCGATACCGGTGCTGTCGACGGGTGCGCGCGCATCCACACCTTCGGCTCCCCGGGTCTCCGCCAGCCAGATGGCACGAAGGTGGGCGAGCCTGATGCGGTTGTCCTTGGTCGGCCCGGCTTGCACATCGTGCGCCACCGACTTGACCAGCTGCTCGGCATCCTGTCGCCGATTTTCCTGCAGATAGGCGTAGGTCAACCACACCAATGAGTGATAGCCCCCGTCGTGCTGCGCCCGGGCGATCCTCAGCGACTTGACATTCGCAACTATCGCGTCGTCCCACATGCCCAGCGCGAAAAAAATGTGCGATGGCATGTGCTGAGCGTGCGAGGCGGATGGGGCGACTTGGCCATAGAGCCGAGCAGCGCGCAACCCGAGCGGCGCGTGAACCGGATCATCGTAGGCGTGAATGAGGTAGTGCAATGCACCCGGATGATGCCTGTCGATATCGTATACGGCCTCGGCCTCGGCGGCAGCGCGCATATAGTTCTTGATGTTGCGCGTAGTTCCCGTCAATCCCAGGATGGAGAGCGCGTATAACGCTCTCGCGTCCAGGTCATCCGGGTAGCTGCGCGCGAGTGCGCCGAGCGCCGCGCTGTAGTTCGCATCCCGCCGCGTCTTATCGCCGTTGCCGTACAGCAGCTCCACCGATGCAAGATAATCACGCTCGCGCGGGGTTCCCGCCTTGGCCGCTCGCTCCTCGGGAGTCGGCCCCAGTTTGGCGAGCGCGGCTCGCGCTGCCTCCAGATCCTGCTCCCCCCACAGAGTCTGATTGTAGGTAAGCGCCTCGCCCCAATAGGCCATCGCGAAATTCGGATCGGCTCTCTGTGCCGCCTTAAAGGCACTGCGCGCGGCCTGGTATTCAAAGCTGTGCAGCAGCAGCAATCCGCGCAGAAAGGCGCCCTGCGCTCTCGGCGCACCGGAAGTGGGAAAATGAGTCGTGCCGAGCCCGACGCTTTGCGAATCGGCGGACGCTGCATGCTCATGCACGGGACTGGGGGAGCCGGCAGCGGCCGAGCAAATGAGCATAGCGATCAGCGCGATCGTTGGTTTCATCAGGCCGTTCTCAAATTAACCATACAGCGCAGCATACTCCGCCGCATAGGGCGCGTAGGTCTCCTTCATCGTCGCCAAGTTGAGCAGCATCACCGCCACCTTATGCTCTGTGCCCGTGCCATAGAGCGTGGAGCGCACCCACATACTCTCGGTCCGACGGCTGCCGCTCAAAAATATGATCTCGCGCTCGATTTCGTAGGGTTCATCGACGAATACAGGGCCCCGCAGCAAACGAATTTCCTGATCGGCGAACAGACCAACGGCAGGCCCGCGTGTGGCAAACGTATTGTCGCGCGCGCTGTATTGCATCAATACGCTGATCATCTCCAGCGGCACGATGGGCCGACCCCATTCGTTCTGAGAGTCGCTGTACAGCGAGGACGGTTCGGTAATCTTCACGAGTTTCTGCGCGAGGCTGAATGGGTAGAGCGCGCCCATGTGCTGCTGCGCCGCCATTCTCACCGCGGTTCGCGCCGAGCGCATGCCGACCTTGACGTCTGCCAGTATCACCGGATCGGCAAGAGGCGCCAGCGTGTTCAGCCGCGCGTCCAGCGCGGAGGGCGGGCTGTCCGCGCCCAACGATGCGCTGCCGCGAAGAATCTCAGCGCCGTCGGCGCGCAACATCCATATCTCGGCGCACTTTTCATTTTTCGCGGCGCGCATGAAGGCCCGCACTTGCTCGCCTTCGAACACCGGCGCTCGGTAATGCGCCGAGATGCAGCCCTCGGCCAGCCACGCGCTGCCCCACATCGCGTAAGCGAGCGGCGCAAATTGACTGAAGTGCGTCGGGCCCTCGATGGTTCCGCCTTTGAAGCCCAACTTCTGCGCGGTCGCATCATCGTGAATGGAGGCATGGCCATCGTAGGCCTGGACGGCGAGCATTTGTTTGGGGCCGCGTAAAGGCCCCGACAGGACACCGTCTTGCTCCGTGATCACGGTGTCAAACGCCGTCACAGCAATCCCTGCAGCCGGCCGCGAATCAGCGCCTCGGCGCCCGCCATGATCCGCTCGATGAGTTGCCTGCAGGTCGGAATGTCATGAATTAATCCGGCAACCATGCCGCAGGACCAGCCGCCGGCGTTCATGTCGCCCTGCTGCATCACTCGAGGATAGATCCCCGCCACTTCCTCCGCGATGTCGGCGAAGGTCAGCTTGTCGCCGAGTTCGCGTTCTTTGGCGAGCAGCCTGTCCACCGCAGCGTTGGCGAGTACGCGCTCGGTGTTGCGCAACGGCCGCATGATCAGCCGAGTATCGAGTTCGCTCGCCGCCACAATCGCATTCTTCACGTGTGCGTGCACCGGCGCTTCCTGAGTCGCAATGAAACGCGTTCCCATATTCATGCCTTCCGCGCCCATCGCCAAGGCGGCCACCAGCGAACGCTCATCGGCCATGCCGCCGGAGGCAACAAACGGTATCCTCAAGGCTTCAGCCGCGCGTGGCAAGAGGATCATGTTGGGCACATCATCCTCACCCGGATGCCCGCCGCACTCGAATCCATCGACGCTCACGGCATCGCAGCCGATTGCCTGCGCTTTGAGCGAATGCCGCACCGAGGTGCACTTGTGGATGACTTTGATGCCGGCATCCTGCAACGCGGGTAGATACTTTTGTGGATTATTGCCGGCGGTTTCAACCACTTTGACTCCGCCGCTGATGATGGCCTTGATATACCCCGGGTAGTCGGGCGGGTTGACCGCGGGCAGGAAGGTTAGGTTCACCCCGAAGGGCTTATCGGTCATCTCGCGGCAACGCGCGATTTCCGCGGATAACGCGTCGGGCGTACGCTGCGTAAGGGCAGTGATGATGCCCAGGCCGCCGGCATTCGATACCGCTGAGGCTAGTTCGGCCAGACCGACAAAATGCATGCCACCCTGAATGATGGGATGTTGGATGCCGAAAAGCTGGGTGATCCGGGTCTTCAAGCGCTTTCTCCGCGATAATCACTGGCAGTTTCAGATCGCGCCATACTATTATGATTTTGTTCCAGACGCTGGAGCTGTCTACTATTTAAAGAACACCCGGCAGCGCTAAAGTCATGTTGGATGATTGTCCAATAGCGCAATGCGTTGGATTGCGCACCATGGAGCCTGCAAGCCCGGTACAAAACGGCACGCCCGGACTTTCTTTGTTAGAGTGCGGGCCGAGCATCGTCAACCTGCACCACCGGAACCAAGAGTGGACGCGCCTCAATATCGCGCCTTTATCAGCTATAGCCACCAGGATTCTCGCTGGGCGTCCTGGCTGCATGCCGCCCTCGAAAAATACCGTCCGCCCAGGGCGTTGATCGGCACTGTCACCAGCCGAGGCGAGGTACCTAAACGGCTCGCACCCATCTTCAAAGACCGCGATGAACTTCCGAGCGCCACGGATCTTGGATCGCTGATCAACGCGGCCTTGACCGCTTCGGCTGCTCAGATCGTGATCTGTTCACCGCGAGCGGCTAAGTCGCGTTGGGTGAACGAGGAAATCCTCGCCTTCAAGCGCCTGGGTCGCGAGGATCGAATTCTCTGCGTCATCGTTGACGGCGAACCGAATGCCAGCGACATCCCCGGACGTGAGGAGGAGGAATGTTTCCCGCCGGCGCTGCGTTTCCGCCTGGGATCCGATGGCACACTGAGCAGCATCCGCACCGAGCCGATCGCCGCGGATGCGCGCGCCGGCAAGGACGGCAAGAGCAACGCCAAGCTCAAGCTGATTTCCGGGCTGCTTGGCGTCGGTTTCGATTCGCTCAGGCGGCGCGAACAGCAGCGCCGCAACGCGCGTCTGGTCACATTTTCAATGTCTGCTGCCGCGGGCATGGTGCTTACCAGCGGACTTGCCGCGTACGCCCTCATACAGCGTGCCGCGGCACAGCGGCAAACGCTGCGCGCCGAGGCACAGACGACGACCGCTCGGGAGGCCACTCGATTCCTCGTTGATCTGTTCAAAATATCCGATCCCAGCGAGGCGCGCGGCAACACGATCACCGCGCGTGAAATGCTCGACAAGGGTGCGGCGCGCGTCGACCGCGAGCTGGCCGAGCAACCGGCGATTCAGGCTACGCTGATGGATACCCTGGGCACCGTATACATGGGACTCGGGCTTTTTTCTGAAGCGCGGCCACTGCTCGATCGAGCGGTAGCGACCCGACGGAATCTGGCGGGCAGCGATCCACTGGCGCTTTCGGACTCGCTCAGCCATCAAGGAGATCTATTGGCTTTGCAGGCCGAATTCGATGCCGGCGAGAAGGCTTATCGCGAGGCCATCCGCATCGAGTCGTCTCGCCCGAATGACCGTCAGAGCCAAATCGAACTGGCGAATTCGCTCTACGGCCTGGGCACCCTGCTGGCCCAAAATGGCCACAACTCGGATGGCGAAAGAAATCTAAGATCCGCGCTGGCCCTGCAGCAGGCTATTTATGGCCTCTCCAGTCCGGCGGTGGCCCGAACGCTCAAGGATCTGGCTCGCGCCATTGCAGACGACGGCAATCTCAACGCGGCCATCCCCATGATGCAACGCGCGGTGGCCATGCAACGGCAACTGCGCGGCAACGAACCGCATCCCGATTTGGCCGAAGTGCTCAATGACATGGGGCTGCTGCTCGAGGAGCGCGGAGATTCCGATGGGGCTGAGAAGTTCTACCGCGAATCCCTGGCGATGAATCGTCGATTGCTCGGGGAGAAGCACCCGGAAATTGCCAATGGGCTCGAAAACGTCGCCATGGCGATGTCTGATAAAGGGGATCTGAATGGAGCGGAAGCACTCTACCGGCAATCCCTGCAAATGCGCCGTGAGTTGCTGGGCGCCGACCACCCGGATGTCGGACGAACCTTGCTCAATCTGGCCTCGCTGCAATACGACCGCGGTAACACGGTCGAAGCCTTGGCCAACATGCGGGAAGTACTCGCGATTTACCGCAAGGTGTATCACGGCGATAATCCTGAGACCGCGCGCGTGCTGAACGTCATCGGATTCTGGCTGACGCAGAACCGCGAGTATCCACAGGCCGATCGTTTTCTTCATGAAGCGCTGGCCATGCGGCTTCGACTGTTCACCGACCAGCAGCCCGATGTCGCCTCCAGCCAAATGATGCTCGCGATTTTGAGAGTCGCCGAGGGCAAGTACCCGGAAGCGGTTCAGTTGGCGCAAAGCGCGAAGTACACCTACACCAGGGCCCTGTCGGCCGATCATTGGCGGACCGCGATCGCGGAGAGCGCCGAGGGCGCAGCACTCACCGGACTCGACCGCTTTCCCGAAGCGGAAACCGCTTTGACCCACAGCAATGAAATTCTGCGCAAGGATGGGGGTGCCCCATTGATTTATCGAACCTTGGCGCAGCGCTACTTGGACACGCTGCATCAGCGCGAACAGCGCGCAAGTCTTCGCGCGGCGCGTTCGACTCCTAAGCTTGCCGCGAAAGCCGGCAAGCAGGCGCCTTAACATAACACCCGGTATTCCATCACATGAATTGTGAAACAAGGTTTATGCTAGCCGCGAGTGCTGCGTTGCGGCGTGCAGTCAAGAACAACAACTCGGGGAATCTCACCATGATTTTGCAATCCGCGCGACTGTATCTCCTCGGCCTCTGCGCGATAGCATTGCTCGCATTTCATAGCGCAAACGCCGCTCAGCAGATCACGGTCACTGCCGCAAATGCGTTGCGGGATTCCATCTACAATTTACCGTTGAACAACAGCGGCCTGATCAGCGGCACCCAATCGCTGAACAGCGATGGCGGCAATCACGGTAGTTTCGCCGCGCTGGTGTGGGCCCCTAATTCCGTGACCGGGACGCTGGATTTGATCGTCGCCGATGCGACCAAGGGTCAAATCGTGCGCTACGCAGGACCGAATTACGGCGTCTCCAGCGTCGTCTTCTCTTTTACGCAGAAAGGGTCGGGCCCGGCGCACCCCGTGGGGCTGGCGGTCGACGGCAGCGGCAATGTGTTCGTCATCTCGCCCAGCAATCTGCTGGACGTGCCGTCGCTGTGGGTGCTGCCATTCAATGCGAGCACCGGCAGTTTTGGGGCGCCAATACTCATCGATCACAATTTCGGGGGGGTCCGAACGCTCGCATTGGCGGAGGTGCTAGTCGCGGGGACTGCGGCGACGGCGCAGGGCAGTGCGGCTCCTGCGTGGAACACCGGCGACTTGCTGGTGCTGGTCGGGGATACTTTCAACTCCCGCGTCATCGTCTATGCGCAGGCGGCCATCAATGGGGTGCTGGCCAATCCCGCGGTTCCGCTCAATGGTCCGACATCGACGGCGGTTTCGCAGTCGCAGTTCCTAAGCTTGCTCGCCGTGCCGTTCGGTATGGACATCTGGCCAGCCGATGCCACACATGGCGTGAGCTTGCTGGTCACCACCATCGACGGCCGGATACTTCGCTTCGACTCGGCTCAGGGCGCATTCGCCTCGAACTTCGCCGGCGGGTTAGGTTTG
Organism: uncultured Gammaproteobacteria bacterium; assembly: GCA_963756845.1. Lineage (GTDB taxonomy): Bacteria > Pseudomonadota > Gammaproteobacteria > Steroidobacterales > Steroidobacteraceae > Bog-1198. The sequence continues at coordinate 733,127 of CAVWPD010000001.1, forward strand.
GGGCTGCAGAAGCTCAAAGTCGGCACGAACGCAAACACGCCTTACGCCTTTGTCGCACAGATTTCCTTGCCCACTGCCGGTGAGATTCTTCAATTCGGCGCGCCACCCGCAAGCGGCGGCAATCCGCCCTTGGCCGCCATTATGAGCGGCGTGAGCGATCCCATCGGACTGGCGGTGACGAGTTCCGACTCAACGCCCGCTTCTGCCTGCATCGCACCGAACACCTGCAGCGTGCTGGGCGGCGCATTGTCGCAGCAGATCTCGGGCGCGGGAGCGGCCAATGTTCCGCCCAGCGCCGCTATCCTCTCGCAGAGCTGTATCGTGCCGGCCGATCCGCGCGTATCCATTTCCGCCGGGGGGACCTGGAGCTGTCTTGGTCCGACAATCAATGTGTGCAGCGGCAATCAAACGACCAATTGCGTCTCGCCCACTCTGGACGTTGCCAACTTCTGCCCCGGATTTCCATCGACCGTGCTGCCGCCCTTTATTTGCGGACATTCCGGTTCCACCGGGGCCGGCTTTGAGGTGGTGAAGTCCACGGCGGTCGCCGTTGATCAGAACGCCAATGACACCTTCATTCAAACGACGGTTGATCCGAATGTGGCTCTGCCGGGACCGTACAACTTGGGTTGTCCGCAGGTGCCCATATTTGCTTGGGCACCTCGATCGGATCTGCCCACCGTCGAGGGAATCCTCCCCGAAGACCTGGCGCTGCCCAATGCGTTTATCGACCTCACAGGCTATTGCGATAAGGGCGGCGGCACATCAAAGGTCGCATCGATGTATGCCTTCGGTCTCGGACTCAACAGCGCCGCGAGCGGCTTGGGCAGCGGTCCAACCGACGGCCTCTTCGGGTTTATCACGGCCAAATTCACCAATCTCACCGCAACGATCGCCGATGCCAGCACGCAGATCAATGGCGCGGTCGCCACCGCGCTGCAAGGCTACGTGAATCAGAGCCAAGCCTACTTCAACAGCAGCTTTCAGAACGATGTACCGAATGGGTACAGCTGCGCGCTGAATTCTCTCGCCTCAGCGGACAGCTACTTACGCGCGAATCTGCCGGCATTTAGTTTTGCGCAGCCACCGGGCGGCAATCCCAATCCGGCCGGCGATGTCGATGGCCGATTGGCCAATCTATTCCTGACCATCAACGCCTATTTCTTCATGCAGCCTCCGAACACGACGTGGCCGACCACCAACGTGCCGCCCTGCGTCACGCTGACTGCGGCGCCGACCACGATCCCCACCGGAACCGCTTCGGCCCTGACATGGGGCTCCGCCACGCCAACGTTCCCGCTGAGCTTCCCGCCCGCGCAGTGCTCTCTCTCGGCAACCGATGGTACATTCGCGACATCGACTTCGGTGCCGACGAGCGGTACCGCCGTGTCCACCGGCACGCTCACGACGCTCGGCGCCTATACGGCCTCGTTGGAATGCCAGGGCGCGCAAGGCAGTACGCTGGAGGGGCTCGCGACTACGACGGTCACGGTCACACAACCAGTACTGGTTTCGATTGCAGTGACGCCGAGTGCGCCATCGATCGGGGACTTATCGAACCAACAATTTATCGCCACCGGCACCTACTCCGACGGATCTACGCAAGTTCTCACGAACTCGGCGGCCTGGGCCTCGAGCAATGCCAACGTTGTGCAAATCAACTCGAGCGGAATGGCGTTCTGCGCAAGCACCGGCAACGCCGCCATCACTGCCACCAGCGGGGTCCAGCAGGGCTCAGCCACCCTCACCTGTCTGAAGGTACTCAGTAAACTCAGCCTGTCTGTCGCTGGCGGAACATCTACCATCAACGTGGGCAGCAGCGTGGTAATCAATACCGTAGCCACGTACACGGACGGATCAACCGCGAACGTTAACGCTACCGCCACTTGGTCGAGTTCAAATCCAGCGGTCGCCAGGGTTTCCGGCGGTGTCGTCACGGGCATCTGCCCAGGTCAAGCGATCATTACGGCGAGCATCGTCGATCCCATCTCGGGCAAGGTGTCATCGAACGTCACTATCAAAATTGTCGCGGTCAACAAGGGATGGCACTGAGCGATTACGCAGAAGCGGGATAGTCGGTTTGTCGTGTCTTTGTAGGCGTACGCTGATCGAGGAGCTGCCAAAAAGCTGATATCGAAACGATCAAGAATGTCCTCTACTGCAGAATTGGCAGCAGGAGTTCTCATGCAGCGATCTCTGTGGCGTGGAGCAGTTTCCTTCGGGTTGATTTATGTTCCCGTCGAACTCTTTGCGGCTTCGAAAGACAATACGTTGCCGCTCCACATGCTCGACAGCCGGGATTTCGCACCTGTCGGCTTTCGCCGAGTGAACAAGATCACCGGCAAAGAAGTTGAATGGGGCCACATCGTCAAGGGCTACGAATACCAGAAAGATCGCTACGTGGCGCTCTCCGATGCGGATTTCAAGCACGCCAACCTGAAGGCCAGCGAAACCATCGAGATCGATACATTCTGCCAGGCCGAGGATATTCGGCCCATCTACTACGACACGCCGTACTCCCTGATTCCCAGCAAAGGCGGCCAAAAGGTCTACTCGCTCCTGAGACAGGCACTGCAGGCCACCAATAAGGTCGCGGTGGGCAGCTTCGTCATGCGGGGTCGCCAGCACTTGTGCGCCGTGGAGCCGGAGGGCGAATTCCTCATGCTATTCACGTTGAGATTTTCCGATGAGCTTCTGCCCCTGTCCGAAGGAAGGACTCCCAGTGACGCCGGCGCCGGCGTCACTGCCTCGGAACTCGCCGCGGCTAAGCGACTGGTTTCACAAATGTCGGGTACGTTTAAACCCGAACGGTTCAAGGACACCTATCGGGCCGACCTTAAACGGCGGATCCAAGAGAAAATCCGCAAAAAGCAATGGCACACACTGGATGTCGAGGCGCCTTCCGAACTGGCGCGACCGAAGGCACAGGTCATTGATTTGATGGCGGCATTGAAGGCAAGCCTCAAGCGCAAGGCCGCGTCCCCCGCTCGGGCGATCCCTCATGGAACGATGAAATCCAGGAAGCGCCAGAGCTGACGAGGTAAATACCTGCAGCAGATTATTTGCGGGCGGGTGAGGCGTTTGTGCGGCGGTTTGCGCATCTCCTTGTGAAAGATAGGGTCCCCACAGGCGGACCCATGGTCCAGTGATCAGCTATCAATCGCCGGAGACGCCATGATGAATCGAAAAATCCCTTTCGCGCCTTGTTTGATGATACTTGCGGGTGCATTTTTGGCTCAGGCCGCCGCAGCCCAGGTCTTCCCGGGTGCAACCTATTTCCCCATGATCGGGATCTCGGCCGGTCAAACCTTGCAGATCAACATAACTGCATATCCCCCGGACCCCTGCATTGCCCAAGTAGGTTTTCTGAATAGCAACGGCACCCTCGTCGGCCAGGTGAGCAATGTGACGCTGCAGCCTGGAGAATCAGCATCGCTGACCATCGCGGGCAATGCGCTGGTGAATACCATGGGACAACGTGTCGAACTCATGCCCCAGGTGATCCAGAATCCGAACTCACCGTCCGTATGCCAAGCGATGGCCGAGGTGTTCAATGACCTGCTCGGCGCGACGACGGCAATCGCCATCGGCGCAGCAGCGTACCCATCGAATCCGGCTTTCGGGGTTTCGCATGTGACAGTTTTTCAGACTGCGCGGCTAAATATAGCCGCATTTCCCCCTGATCCTTGCAATGCGACGATCAGTTTTGTCGACGCGAACGGGTCTTTGTTGAGCAATTCGCTCAAGAACGTGCAACTCGCCGCCGGCCAGGCCGCATTTCTGGACCTCCGAGGCCTCACCGTGGTCAGCGGTCTAGGGCAACGGGCGAGTGTTCGCCCTGTGGTGACGCTCAACTCAGCGCCGCCCGGCGCTGCCGCAACCGTCAATGTGTGCGCGGTTTCCGCCGAGATCTATGACAACTTGGACGGCGCAACGGATCTGCTCATACCACCAGATCCGTGCGATCCAGCCGGCGGCACATGCGCAGCGGGGCAATAAAATGCCTCTGCTTCGGTCGTTGCGAACAGATCGATTGGGTCTCGCCGGCTATCCGTCCCCATACGCCAAGCGATCCATCATCTCTGCGAATCGACCCCAATGAATGCGCTTCGCGGACTGGCGCCTCGCCCCGGACCAAAACAAAGATCCGCGTCCGATTTGCAGCTCGCCAAGCTTCATTTCCTTGCGATAGATTTGCAGCGTGAGGGCGGATCGCGCTTTAGCGAGCGTGGTGTTGGCGATCTCGGCCTTGACTTCAAAGGTGTGGCCCGATGACTTCACCGCGCGTTTGCGCTTCTTGGTTGCCATGAATCAGCTCCCTTCAACGAATGAGATTTGCATTGTACGTGGAGGCGTCGCTAGCTGGAAAACTTGGGATAGCGCCTAGCGCCACCGCCGAGAGCGAAAAATTCTTGATAAATGCTCTTCTATACATGCTCCTCGCCCCCGCTCGAAAAATCGTGTCCCGTATGTCAGCGTCGGATCAGCGTGACCAACGCCAGGGTGAGCGCAAGCGTGAGCGCGCCGCCAAGCCGCGTTGCAATCTGTGCAAACGGCATGAGATCCATTCGGCGTGCGGCACTTAAGATGGCGACGTCTCCCGAACCGCCCATCGCCGCTCGGGCGAGACCGATCAACGCCCCTTCCACGGAAGTCAGTTTTGCGAAGCGTGCTACCCAGGCACCGCTGAGGGTCAGCATTGCAACCGTCACCACGGCCACCGTAAGCGTGTCCCAGCGCAAACCGGCCATGAGTGTCTGCCACGGCGTCAGGAGCAATCCCACTGCCAATAACAGCGGGTATGTAAAGAGTCGTATGGATTTCCGATACAGGTAGACGATGCTTTCGGTGATCGGAACCGGCAGAGGCAGCAAGATGTGTACGACTGCGGTCAGGGCTAGGATGACCAGCGGTGAAGGAATCTTGAAAATGAGCGAACTCAGCGCTCCCAAGCCGTAGAAGGCGGACAGCGATAGGATGCCTAGCACTAAGAGCCGAGCGGACGGTGGGCCATGTGAGCCGGGGCCGTGCGAAGCAGGGAGGGTTACCGGCGATGGCGCGCCACCGCCTGGCCGCGACCAGGGTGAGAGCATTCCCCCCACGAGAACCGCCAGCATATTTCCCACGACGACGGCGGGAAGAAGCGCCGCGAGTTCGGCGGCGCGCGTGCTCCCCGCAAGATCCGCGAGAGCGGCCGCCAGGGGCAATGCGCCCGCGGTGATACCGCCAGCCATCAAAGGCACGACCACTTCGATCAACGTGCGGCCGGGAGGTGCTCCGAATGCAGTTCCGGTCAACACGCCGAGCACAGCGGCCGCACCCGAGGTAACGATCAACACGATCCAGATCCTGGAGAGGACCTTGAGCAATATCCGGGTGTCCAGACTGAGCAAGCTTCCGACGATGATTACGCAGATGAATATGCCGAGCAGATCCGACCTATCGAAGCCCCATCGCAGGCGACCGAGCAAGTCTTCCGAGATCCAACGGCGATGAACTGCATAGGCCGGGAGAATGAGCAGGCCTACCGTTTCCAAACCAAAGGTCTGCACGCGCAACATCTGACTCTCCGGACGCTTTCCGACTACCCAGACGTGGGCACTGCGACTAAGCTGCGTGGATTGTCTCATGAGGCGCAGCGGATGACACGAGAGACTCCATGAGTCGTTGCGACAGCGGTATATGAACCTGCGGCAGCTGCGCTACTTCGCAAAGATCGTCGAATGCGGCAGCTTCTCGCGCGCGGCGGCCGAGGTGCACATCGCCCAACCGGCCCTGAGCCAGCAGGTTGCCGAGCTCGAGCAGGAACTGGGCGTCGCGCTTCTCCATCGAAGTGCGCGAGGTGTTCGCCCGACGCCAGCGGGGCAGGCGCTATACACCGAGACACTCGAGATCCTTCGTCACATCGACCGACTTCCGAGCATCATTCAGTCAGCCGGCGGCGAGGCGCAGGGCAGCGTCAAATTCGGCATGTCATCGACGCTGGCAGCCGTGCTGGGCGGCCCATTCATGGATGTCGTCAAACAGGCCCTGCCAAAGGTCGTACTGCGATTCGTGGTGCAGGATAGCGAGACGTTGCGAATGCAGGTCATGGAACAGAGTATCGATCTCGCCCTAGTGTTCGAGGATCAGCCGCTCGCGGGACTTGTCCGCGCGCCTCTGTTTCGACAGCGCCTGTATCTCATTCAGCGCAAAAAGACGGCCCGCACTCCGCAGCGCGTCACATTGGCCCGTGTTGCCGCCACGCCATTGGTGCTTCCGGCGCATCCGAATCTGGTGCGAAAACTTCTGGACGACGCCTGTCTCGCAGCGGGCGTGGCGCTGGTTACTGTCGCGGAGGCAGACGTATTCTCCAGCGTGCTCACAGCGGTACAGAGCGGCATCGGCGACACCATACTTCCCAAAGGCGACTTCTCGGATTCTCCCGGCAACACCAACCTCGCGGCGATTCCCATCGATCCCCCCATATATTTGACCGCGACCCTGGTCAATTCCCGAGAGCTGGCGCTCACAACACCGGTGGGTGCCGTACGCGAGCGCTTTATTGCATTCGCCCAAGACTACCTGCGCGAACACGTCGTGCAGGGAGCTGAGTGGATCGGCATTCCCGAGCCATAAGTTCTCGCTATGGGCGCATAGCCCGATACTATTTTTTCTTCCGCCGCGACTCCCGCAAGATCCTGTACCTCGGATCCAAAGGAGTATTGAACGTGGCAAAACTGATTTATCGAGTGGTCTCCGCCTGCGGAGCTTTAGGTTATGGCTTCCCCAAGTCGTCCATGGAGCAGGCGCTCAAGGGCCGCATAGACGCGGTGATCTCGGACGCGGGATCCATGGATGCGGGACCGTACTACCTGGGGACCGGAACCGAATACTTCGAGCGTGAGGCCGTCAAGCAGGACTACCGCTACATGGTCGAGGCAGGAGAAAAGATAGAGGGTCCCGTGATCTTGGGCAGCTGCGGGATGGCCGGCGGCAATCGTAATCTACAGTGGATGATCGACGTGGCGAAAGAGGTCTTCGCAGAACTCAACGTCCGCGATGCCAAGGTTGCCGTGATTGGTGCAGAGCTGGACCCCGAGATCGTTATCGGCGAACTAAAGGCGGGTCAGCTGCTGCCGACGGGCCTGGGTCCACAACTCGACGAAAGCGCGTTGCGCGAGAGCATCATCGTCGGACAGATGGGCATCCACCCGCTCATGACGGCGCTCGAGGCCGGTGCCAAGTACGTACTCGCCGGACGTAGCTGCGACATCGCGTTGTTTGCCTCCGATATGATCCGACGCGGAATCGACCCCGGTCTCGCCTACCACGTAGGCCATGTGCTCGAATGCGGCGCCCTCGCCTGTGACCCGGGATCTCCCTCAGATTGTCTGGTGGCAGAAATCTACGATGACGGCTCGGCGATCTTCGTCGCGCCCGATCCGAACCGGCGCTGCACCCCCTACTCCATCGCTGCGCACTCCTTGTACGAGGAGAGCCACCCGCAGCTGCAGTTCTATCCCGAGGGCATCCTGGCGATGGAAAAGACGCAATTCTTCGCTCGCGACGCGCGCACCAGCGGCATCCGCGACAGCGTGTTCGTACGCTCATCAAAGCCCTGGCCTTGGAGCATAAAGCTGGAAGGGGCACGCCGCGTCGGACCCCGGAAGGTCTCATTGGTGCACATCGACCCTGAGGAACTCTCGAAGGTGCCTCCGGACATTCTCGTTTACGGTCGCAATGGCGTCCAGGCGACGCCGTCTCCGGATCGGGAGCTCGGTATTATCATTGAGACCACCTCGAAATCCGCCGACGCCGCCACCAAGCTCGCCAGCCTGCTGACACACTACCTGATCCATTACGGCTACCCCGGCCGCAAGTCGACAGCCGGCAACATCGCCTATCCGATGTCGCCCAACATCATCAGCTTTAAGCGAAGCGATGGCACCTTCGGAGCAATCGTTCCGAGCGGCACGCGCGATCCGGTGTTCTTCGAGAACTACGCCAAGATAAAACGGGCAGTTATCAAGCTCATCGAGGAGGAATTCCCGGAGGCGCTCGCGGCAGCATCTTACCGAATAGTGGATGCCGACGCCGAAAGTCCCGTGGCGTTGCTGCGCACGGTGGACAAAGATCCACATCGCTTAGCTGCGCGGCACGCAGCGGAAATCCAGCGACTCACGGCGATAATCACCCCAGCCGCAGGATCCCTCTTGAATCTCGATGCCGCGGATGCCTACGAGTGGACGCTGTACCACCTGATCCAAAATGAAAAAGTGATCAAGGAGACGATGTTCCCGATCACTTACTTCCGGGCACACGGCTCGCGCTGGGTGGAAGAAGGCAAGGCGCGCCCGCGGTATTTTGACATCGGCGTGACGAACTACAACGGCGATCTCAACGATCGGACGCTTTCCCTGATCGCCGATGTGCCGGCCGCGGGCGAACCGCACGGATCACGCCGATTGCGCGACATGGCGGTCGTCATCCGCAGCAAGGACGCCGGCATCAACCGCTTGACCTTCGACATTGTCTTCAACTCCGCGGCAGACTATGAGTCAGCGCTCACCGCCAATGTATTCGCGAAAAGAAACATCGCCGCGCTGCTCGGGGTGTCTGCGCAGCAGATCGTGGGGAGCTATTTCGTCGATAGCTGCAACGCCATCAAAATATCCATGGAACGGGCCAACATCTCCGCGTCCCTGGATGAGCACGATGTCTTCGGCGCGCAGCAACAGGCCGTCCTCGAGCGGCTGAACGTTCCGGTGTATGCCGAAAAACTCGCGCGCGCATCGTCCTTTTAAAAAAAATCGCAGCACTGAGAGCACCAACCATGAGCAAGACCGTTATCGAACATGTCCTTTCGCGCCTTTACGATCTCGGGATTCGCGATGTCTTCGGCGTACCGGGCGACTATGCCTTTCCCGTGAATGACGCCATTTGCAACAGCTGGCAGTTGCGCTGGATCGGCTGCTGCAACGAACTTAACGCTGCCTACGCCGCCGATGGCTACGCTCGCGTCAAGGGCTTCGGCGCCGTGTGCACGACATATGGTGTCGGCGAGCTGAGCGCGCTGAATGGCATTGCCGGCGCGTATGCCGAGCATCTGCCCATATTCCATCTGGTGGGCACACCCAACATGGCGACTCAATCGGGTCGCGCAACGATGCACCATACCCTGGGCAATGGCGAGTATGACTTGTTCCAGCGCATGTCCGAGCCGGTCGTCTGCGCGGCCGCGGTCATGACACCGCAAAACGTCGCGTATGAGACCGAGAGGCTGATCGCCGCCGCTCTTTATCACCGGCGTCCTGTGTACATGGCCTTCCCAGCGGATCTGGCGGGCATGCCCGTTGTCGGAGATATGCCGGCTGCGCCAGCCCCGGGCAGTGATCCTACACAGCTTGCCGCGGCAGCGGATGCGATCGTTGCGCGTCTAGGCGCAGCCAAGAAGGCATGTGTACTGCCGGGAGTCTTGGTCGCACGCGCAGGCATGAAAGCCGAGTTGCAGACCCTGCTCGAGGTCTCCGGCCTGCCCTTCGCCACCATGTTCATGGACAAAACCGTACTTGATGAGCAGCAGGCGGCCTACATCGGGATGTACGACGGCGCGCTCATGAGCCCGCGGGTTCGTGAATTCGTGGAAGGCTGCGACGAAATTCTCGCAATCGGCACACTGATGAGCGATTTCAACAGTGGGGCCTTTACAGCACGCCTCGATCAGAAACGCACCATGACCATTGGCCATCATCGCACGCGAGTCGGCGAGAACAACTATCCGTCGGTCGAGATGGCCGATCTTCTACGGGAACTCTCCGCTCGTCTGAGCCCGCGTAACTGGCCGAAGATCTCGGCCGGAACCCTGGGAGCCATCACCGGTGCGCCTGGTGCCCGTCTGGATGCCGCGGCCCTCTACCCAAGGCTGGAGAAATTTATTCAGCCGGGAGACATCGTGATTGCGGAGACCGGCACTATTTCCATGGGCCTTGGCTTTGCGCGCATGCCGCGCGACACGACATTTCACAATCAAACACTATGGGGATCCATCGGCTGGGCAACACCCGCTGCCTTCGGTGCGGCCGTGGCGGCCCCGGAACGTCGCGTCGTTCTCTTCACCGGCGAGGGATCTCATCAGTTCACCGCGCAAGAGATCAGCCAATTTGGACGGCTTGGCCTGAAGCCCACCGTGTTTGTGCTCAATAACGCCGGATATCTCATCGAGCGGCTGCTGTGCAAGGAGCCGTCCATCGCTTACAACGATCTTGCCCATTGGAACTACGCGGCTCTGCCCCATGCACTCGGCTGCACCGACTGGACCACTCGCAAAGTTGCAACCTGTGAAGAAATCGACGCCGCCGTGCAGCTGGCGGCGGCCGCATCCTCGGGCGTCTATATCGAAATCGTGACCGACACCTACGCCGCGTCGGATCTCGCCCTAAGACTCCACGAGAGCATGAGGACGCTGTACCAGAGCTAGAGGCGTCGTGCGTCGCCGAGGGCCTGGAATCAATCAAGTTGGGGAAACATATGAAGACGACGAAAAGAAGGGGAGCGCTGTTCGACCATTACGGTTCGCCGCAGCCCGCAACACCGTTCAGTGGCAGTCAAGACCTCGGAAACGGTATCCTACAATTGCAGGGACTGAACGGGGACACCACGACACAGAGTCGTTGGGGTTATGATCCGATTGACAGCTCGCGCACTCTCGCCATCGAGATCGATGGCCAGCAGCTCGGGCTACTGTTTTTAGAAGCGGTCTCACTGTGCCCTTCAAGGTTCGGCCTCGAACAGCTAATTCAGGAGTCTCACGGATGAATCGTTCAACTATAGGTCTTGTGATTTTCTATGTGGTCACGGTGCTCCCGTTGTTTGCCTGCGCCACTACGCATCAAATCACCAGCGGCGGTACCAACCAATGCATGAACGTCGTGAACCACGGGTATCCGGTGCCGGGCACCCCAGTGCATGTCAGGCAATGTGACCCCTGGCAGAACCAGCAATGGGCCTTCAACGATGGACACATCGTCGGCGTGGGCGGATTTTGTCTTGACGTGCAAGGCAGTGCGGCCACCGAGGGTGCTCCAATTAACTATGTCCCCTGCGATGGTCGTCCGAGCCAAAACTGGAGCGTATCCAATGGCGCCATCGTCGGCATCGGTGGAATGTGCGTCGATGTCCAAGGTGGTGCTCCCTACAACCAGGCACCCTTGATTCTCGCAACCTGCAATGGCGGCCCGACTCAGCAATGGGTTGTGCACTGAGCCGAACATTCACGGAGCACTTTTTTCTGACTCCGCGCAAGCGGCGCTATTCCTGTGCCGTCGGTAGAGCCACAGCAGCAGCGCCATCACCGAGCCGCCTGGCATGACGAGCTCCAGCGCCGCGTAGGGTGCTAGTTCTTTAACCTTGGACACAAGCCGTGACATGGCGTTATGCCGCCACCAGTGCTAATTGCAAAGCCAGCAGAGTGACGCCGGTGGCCGCGACAGCCAAAAGCCCCTGCCCGACCCGGGCCAACAGAATGGATTCGTCGCTCATGTTCCTACTCCTTTGGCCGATTTTCACGCTGCAACCCACCGAACGCCGATAGATTGCGGCGTCCGTGCATGCCCATCAAACGGAGTAACTGACCAACCGTTAAGAAAATCTAAAGGGGCTGCGAACGCGCTGCGCACACCCAAGGACAGCGCCGCATACGGGCGACCTGTGGATCTCGGAATTCGCCAGTCGTCGCGTTGTTTCAGTCGCGAGTGTGGTGTCTCGCGGAATCGAGGGGGACCTTTGACGCTCGCTGCGGCCGGCGGACGGCTCTGACCTTGCCGCTTTTTCCGCCTCCACAGAAAAACTGATCGTCGCCATTGGATTCTAGGCCTGACACGCCCACGCCGGGAGGCATCTCGAGACTCTCCAGGACCTTTCCCGTATTGGGATCGACTCGCCTCAGATCGCTCTCGTTCCCCTCCAAGATGCCGTGCCACAACTCGCCTTCGACCCAGGTGACCCCCGTGACGAAGCGGTTGGACTCGATGGTGCGCAGAATGGTCCCGGTCTGCGGATCGATTTGACGGATCTTACGGTCCCGATACTGCCCCACCCAGAGAGTCCCCTCGGCCCACGCCAGTCCCGAGTCCCCACCGCGGCCGGGCGCCGGGATCGTGGCGAGCACACGGCCGGTCTTCGCATCGATCTTTTGGATACGATCTTCAGCCAGCTGATACAGGTGCTCCCCATCGAACGCTGTTCCTGCGTGTGCGACGACGTCGATCGAGCGTAGCGCCGCCCCGCTCACCGGATCAAAGGCGGTCAATTGCGCTCCGCCGGCAATCCAGACGTTTTGGCCGTCAAACGTAACCCCATGGACCTGCTCGACGCCCGGAAAAGGGCCATATTCCCGCAGAATTTCTGCCTTCGATCGCTTCATGCCTGCATCCTAGTCGATCGGTAGTGGTCCGGGGAGTAACAAGATTGTCGGGAATCCCAACACGGGTGGAGCCATCCAGCGTCGCGCTCGCCCGCGACCGACCGACTGTACCTTGTCCGCTTCGATCAGCGACCCAAGCGCCCGTTGCACTGAGCGCGGGCTCATTCCAAGCGCAATCGACAGGGCCGAACTCGACCATGACTCGCCGTCGGCAAGGAAGGCAAGCACTGAGGCATGCTCCTCGTCCACGCGCGGTGCCAGCACGACGACCTCGGTTGCGCGGCGCGGCGCCAGTACGAACCCTTGCTTCGTCGCCGCGACATTCGCCCATGGTCGAAGTTTCACGCGAAGGCGCCCGACTTCCACCCGTAACCTTGCTCGATAGGATTCATCGGCATGCTTGCCGCGGAAGGCATAGGCAATGAGCGTGCCCCTCGGCACTTCGGCAGGCCATGCTTCGCCGAGCGCGCGGGCGAGCACGAACAGCACCGGCCGACTTGCGAGTGAGACCACCGTTGATCCGTCACCTACCGTGTAACGGCACGCGTCCACGATGAGCGCGCCAGACTTGAGGAGTGTTTCGATCTCCTCAAGCGTCAGGGGACACTCCTCGCCATTCCTGATGAGCCGGCCCGCGGGCGTCTTCAAGGCAAGCGCCGCTTGCTCGACCTCAGCGATCAATGCGGGGACGCCTGAGTCGCGCGCGGCGCGCTCAGCCCGATCGAGTGCGGCACGCGCTGTTTTGGTCCGCAGGCGCCGCATTTCGATCCCCGCAACCACCAATTCATAGCCAGCCCTCGATGCAGCCGGAAATGGCGCGGGATCCAGCTGGGTGAGCATGCGCTCCGCCTCGTCGAGGCGCCCGATCAGGAGCAGGCGGCGGATATTAAGATTCAGGGCATGTGCCGCATTGACGCGATCGCCATGCGCTGCGAGTGTCGCCCGCGCATGGTCGAGCGCCTTCGCCGGCCGGCTTAAATCGCGCGAAACGAGTGCGATCTCAGCCTCCGCAACCACGCACCTGGCGCGAGCCACTGCCTCTTTCGGGCCGAATGAACGAGCGGCCTTGCGCAGGAGTGCCTTCGCTCGCGCGAAATCACCGAGTTGCGCCATCGCGAGCCCGCGCAGTGCAAGAGCCGCCGCGTCGTCGCGCAATGCAACCCGCTTCAATGCGCCCAAGGGATCGCCTGCCGCAAGCGCACGCGCCGCCGCCGTGATCAGCGAGTCCATTGGAATCCGGTCACTCTTTTCGCTCTCACCGCCTCAATATCCGGGTTTAAGTTTATCTCTTGAGGATCAAAAAAGCGGAATCGCGCCACACTTGTCACTCCCACTGTCCGGTGACTCGGTCTAATCTGGTCAACGAACGCCAAACCGCAATCAAAGGTTTCAGAGGAGGGGCCAATGTGTCCAGCATGCATCGCAAGCACAGCAGTCATGGTAGCCGGGGCCGGATCCACAGGAGGAATCCTCGCAGTGTGCATCAATAGGTGGAAAGTCTTCTTCCGCGCGAATCATTTTGGTCGGACTCGGAAAGCAACGGAGAACTCGAATGACGACAAGTAAGGACAAGGAACACGGCAACGGACATTTCGCGTTGAACCCGCCCCCGATCGTATCGGGGAACGAATGGGAGTCCGCACGCCAGCGGCTCCTAGTGAAAGAGAAGGCCTTCACCCACTCCCGCGACGCGCTGGCCGCAGGACGGCGGCGGATGCCTTGGATGGCGGTGGACAATAAATACAAATTTGACGGACCCAAGGGCAAGGTAAGCCTGCTGGATTTATTCGAGGGCCGCCATCAGTTAGTTATCTATCGTGCCTTCTTCGAGCCCGGGGTGTTCGGGTGGCCCGATCACGCTTGCCGCGGCTGCTCCCTCGGTGCCGATCAGGTCTCCCACCTCGCCCATCTGAATGCCCGCGATACGACACTCGCGTACATTTCACGCGCACCGCAGGAAGACATCGAGCGACTGAAGATGAGGATGGGGTGGAAGATGCCCTGGTACACGATCACCGATGGGTTTGATGCCGACTTCGGCGTGGACGAGTGGCATGGCCACAATGCATTCATCCGCAACGGCGACAAGGTGTTCCGCACGTACTTCATCAACGAGCGAGGCGATGAGGCCATGGGAACAATCTGGAGTTACCTCGATATCACCGCGCTGGGCCGTCAAGAGACCTGGGAGGACTCGCCGGAGGGATACCCCCAAAACCCGCCGTACAAGTGGTGGAACTGGCACGACAACTACCAGGCCGAAGCCTCGCCTGACCCGAAGTGGGTCGAGGTCTCCGACGCCAAAGAAGCCACCTTCTGAAGCACGCCAGGACTTCGCGCCAGCCCAATATCGGAGTCATGCGCCGATCGCCCTTTCGCAGCGCGCGCTGATAGGTGGCTCGCGCCGACGCGCTTTGAATATCCCTGGATGTGCGGAAACGCCGGAAGATCCTTGTGCGCGAGGCTCGCATGGTCGAAAGCGAAAATTGCATCATAATGTCAGTCATGGTGCATACAGGGCCGGCAACATAGGCAGCACTCTTGAGTCCGATGTTAGAGGCCCTACGGCTGCCATCGCAACACCCGCCAACCCATCGCATTGAAATTACATCGCCAGCGACAGTACATGGTCAAGTTGAGCATAATGAGGATACGAACGACGGGGCGACGATGAAAATAGAGGCCATGTTGTGGATAGTGGTTTTGATCTTGGTCGCGCTGGCGTTCCTTTTTCCGAAAACTCGATCGTTCAGTCTCTCCGCCATTGGCGTTGCAATTGTTGCGATTGTCTCGGTCATCATCATCGCCAGGCGCGGCGAACCAATCACTCTCGGCGCTCCCGCACCGCCCGCCGTTGAGCAAAAGCCGGTCGACTTCGAGCGCTTTCATGTCGAGAAATTGGATAAAGCGGATCCGGAAGCTAGGAACCGTATACCCGTTGGGACAATTCGATTCGATCAAGTTCGTGCCGAGGCCGGAGCGCAGCGCGGCAGCGTCGGCACGATTGTGGCGCGCCTCTACAACGACTCCGCGACTTACACATTGACCGACTTTGGGTACTATCTGGTCGTGCAAGACTGCATGGGAGCGGTCTGTACAACAGTCTTCGACCAACATGGACTATCCGCCGCGTCCGTGCCGCCCAACCAGGCGCGCGATGTGAGGATTGCTATCCGAGACGCTGGTACGCGCGATGTGCCACCGATAAAAATACTCGGAAGCGCGAATATTCTGCTCACCCCTGTCGCGACGCGCGCCCAACCTGCGAGCAACTCAAAGACTACGGATTAGTACGTATTTCACGCCTCTCCAAGCAATTTAAGAGCCCGATCCACGCGATCGTCTTCGACGAGCAATTGCACACCCCCCGTCCCGCCTTCCATGCCGACGCCGACACCGACGACGACGGAGGCTATGCCGGCGCCCTCCAAGGTTATCCTCGCCAAATCCGCTTCAACGCGCGTTGAATATGTCTTGATGGTTTTCATTGACAGTAGCTCTGCGCTGAACCGCTGACCTCAATTCGGCTTCTTGAACCGAAATAGAAACTGGTCGGTGTGCCCGCGGACAGAAGGGTCGAACACATTCTTGCTGTGGTCGTCTGCCTTATTTTCAAGAATTGAACTCTCCGCATCCAGTTTAAAGCCGGCGGCCAGTACATCCGCCTTCACTCTTGCCGGATCAATGCGATGCAGAGTATCCGTTGCGCTGATTCCTGAGCCCGCTACTGCTGCGTGATCCAAGATGACATAGACACCGCCTGGCTTTAGGGCCGCAAAGACCGCCCTGTTGAATGCGGGCACATCCGCCGGTCCCATAAACCTATCGTAGAGATCATGATAATTCTGCCGGATGAACACAGCATCAAGTCCCGACGGCAAAGCCGTTGCCACCGGGTCGTCGCTGACGATGACATTGGGCGATTGCGCGGCCAATGATTTCATCATATCCAATACCTGGGGGTGAACCTTGATGACTTCAGCAGTTTCAATTGCGTACACTTTTCCGGTAGGCCCGACGGCCATCGCCAGTGACGCGGTCAGGCGTCCCGCCACGATATCGGCAATTCTGTCCCCCTTCTTTAGCCCGATGAATTCGATGACTTCGGGCACCTTCCAAGCAGGATCGACGGTGGGCGCGGCGGGTTGCGGGAATGCACTCGTTCCAGCGCCGATTGAAATAGCCAACGATAAAGAGAATGCGAGCTTTCGCATATGCCGGTTCCTCTAGTTAATTCAGCCCTAACACCAACTCGTTTGAGTCAGCCCCCCGCCACGTGTTCTGCGGCGAGTATTGAGCCCATCGCCCTCGAACACAAGCACAATGATCGGCACCTCCTGGGTATGGCATTTTGCAGGTTGCCGCCCGCCTGTGTTTCCCTCGATGTCAGCCGCTCCGCGCTATCCATCATGACTAAAGCGCACGGAGAATGCTGTCCATCGAGTTTATGGCGGAGTTCCCCCTCGCACCGCCCGGACCCCGTTCAGATTAAGATACACACGGCGTCTTGCCGGAGACCAACCGAGATTAATCCATGATAACTTTCTTGCGCTGGCTTGCTTCGTCCTCCGGATTTATGCCGCATGGCCACTGCTATCTATGGCAGCCTGCAACCTTATGGCTGAACGTGGGCTCTGATGGATTGATTGCGGCTGCTTACTACGCCATTCCAATTGGTCTTTTCTATATCGTTCGCGAGCGGCGCGCGACCATACCGTATCCGTGGATTTTGATTATGTTCGCGGCGTTCATCTTCCTATGCGGCACAACGCACTTAATTGAAATATGGACGATTTGGAATCCGGCCTATCGAATGCAAGGGGCGGTGAAGCTTTTGACCGGCCTCGTGTCAATCGCCACTATGTTCGCATTGTTCAAATTGATCCCGCAGGCAATGCAGCTGCGTTCTCCCCAGCAACTGCAGCGCGAAGTGGATCTGCGAACCTCCGAACTTGCGAAGGTTAACGATCAGTTGCGTGAGCAGATCATGGCTCGCGACGACGCGCAACGCCAGCTAAGAGAGCAGGATCAGCGCAAGGATGAATTCTTGGCAACCCTGGCGCACGAGCTGCGCAATCCTCTGGCGCCGATACGCCATGCGGTCAAAATATTGGAGACCGAGGCCGCGCAGCCTGAGCAACAACGTCTCAGCAAGAGCGTGATTGCGCGACAGGCGCACCGCATGGCGCTCATGCTCGATGACCTGCTGGATGTCTCGAGAATTACCCGCGGCCGCTTGGAATTAAAAAAGCAGCGCGTTAACTTGGCCGCACTGGTGCACGCCGCTGCCGAAATCGTCCGACCCGCGGTTGAAGAGAAACAATTGACCTTCGTGGTTGATCTGCCAAATCCCGCGCTTACGCTCGAGGTCGACCCGCTGCGCATATCACAGGCGATTTCCAATTTGCTCACGAATGCCGCGAAGTTTACGCCGCGACAGGGAAAAATCACCCTGTCGGCATCAGTGAGCCAGACGGGTGTTCAGATTACGGTGACTGATACCGGGTCCGGATTTGACCCAGCGAGCGCGCCGAGGCTGTTTGAGATGTTTTCTCAGGCGGACACAGACGCCGGTGCGACCGAGGGATTGGGAATAGGCCTATCGCTCGTCAAAGGTCTAGTCGAATTGCACGGGGGAAGCGTCAGCGGGCGCAGTTCCGGGAAGGGTTATGGAGCCGAATTCTCAATTCATTTGCCAATCGCTGTCGTCGCCTCTACTGACGCCGCGAGCTCCGTACCGTCGAAAGCTGCCTCGAGTTCAGTTCCCGTCGCGATCTTGGTTGCGGACGACAACCGAGACGGAGCGGACATGATGGCCCTATCACTGCAAATCGCCGGACACACCGTAGTCATCGCCAATTCGGGACAACAGGCGATTGAATTAGGCGAGCGACATCGGCCCGATGTCGCAATTCTCGATATCGGTATGCCAGATTTGAGCGGTCATGAGGTTGCCGCCCGCATGAGATCGAAGCCCTGGGGCAAGGACATGATCCTGTTGGCCGTCACGGGTTGGGGTCAGCAATCGGATGTCCAAAGAGCACTTGATGCGGGTTTCGACAGGCATCTCACCAAGCCCGTCAATCCCGACACGATTGAAACTCTGATTCAGCAACTTCTTGAATTGAAGCGCAAGCGCGAATAGAAGTCGCCATTGGCCGATGGCCGACTGGCGTCTCCTGAAAGAGAGGCTAAAACGCTAGACCTCCTCACGGCTACTCAATCTTTCGTAACCCAGGGTTCTGCTCGGGGCGCCTTTGCTGGGTCCATATATGGCAAGCAAACGGGCGTACTTCGGCGCCCAATACTTGCCCACCACTCCGGCGGTAACCCGCACGACGTCGCCCGCATGCGCCTCGATTGTGATGCCGCCGGATTCTACGAATAACCGGCCTTCGATCACAAAGTTGTACTCGCTATGCGGATGCTCATCGGTCCAGGACTCTGCGGTTAGCTCCCACTCAAACAGGGCTGGCTCGGTCCACCCACCTTTCATGGGTGGCACGATGACGCGACATTTCGGTTTCTCGTCCTGGTTCAAGTCAGTGCGCGAAAATATTGTCGGCGCGCTCGCAACTTCGGTCATTCTACTATTCCCCGCCGTGATGATTCTGAACCCAGATTATATGGGAGGAACCCAGATCGGCGAGGGCTGCGGAAGATTTCCTACCTACCAGAACCGCAGCTCACGATGTCGATGGAGGTGACTGCCCCTCTTGAAGCTTTATATACGGCCACAAAGGCGAGATTCATAGTGAGTTTGACGCCATCCAGCTCCTCGTAGCGGCGCTCGTAATCTATATCATTGTGCAGATTGGTTTCACTGGCACCCGAGAGCGCACGGCGATACCAGTTCTCGACCGCCTCGAGGGAATCGGCACTTTGGGCGTGTAGGTGAGTGCACCAGCGGCCGAGATCATCGGTTCTCAGTCGATCCTCCAGCCGCGCACCATCCACGTTGGGGTAAATAGGTAATCCGCTGGGGCTGAGGACGGCGACGGGCGTGGCCAACGCGGCGCTGCTGATCAAGGCCAGGGCGCAAACCACTCCGCCCGCGCTCCACTTGAAGAATATCAACGGCATAGGGCCGCGCGGCTGAGAAGGGACGACATCGGCCTCTAGTCGGCCAATAGATCAAATTCTTGAGCATATTGCGCAACTCTGCAGGGTTTTGTTGTCGAGATCTCCGAATGCCTTCATTCGAGCCTTGCGCGACCGCGTAGCCGCGTTCCAGCCCAACGAACAATCACCCGGAATTTATTCCGCCGATCGGATTCATAATTCGTTCCCTGAAGGCCCGTTTTGCAGCTCATCGCTGTACATGCCTTCCAGTCCTTTCATGGTGATTTGCAGCGTACCAAGGCTTAAATTGATTTCGGCGGATTTGAGCAAAAGAGTTTGAATCTCCGAGGCGCTGAGGTTTGACGGATCCGCGGCGACCTCGAGCGCCGCTCCCGCTTTGGATTCCTCGCTCACGATTTCAATTGCCGTGGCATTGATGTAGTCCTGTTGTAAATAGATCCACGAATAAGATGAAATCAGATTGGGCTCCATGTAGGAGACCGCACCATTGTCGCGCGCCGCCCGCCAAGCGATCCCACTGAACGAATTCCAGTCCCAATGCCAACCAAGATTGGCGGGATCCAACTTTTTGCCTTTGCGAAGGTCACGTAACAACCCGATATTCCGAGCGAGCTGCTCGCGGTTTTCGGCAATCCACTTCGCGTTAATCGCATACTGCTTATTGTTGGCGGTGATTTCGCGGTGTAAATTCGCCCGCGCGTCGCGCACCAAGTGGCGATGGTGCACCGATTCGACCGCCGCCTCTAGGGTCAGCGCAATAAACAAGCCGATCGTGATCGTGAGAAGATGGAGCAGGAAGTCCTTCACCGTATGGATGGGATGGCGCGGCGGATGAACATCCATTGGCGATTCCTCATATATTTGCGGGAGCTAGTCAAAGTCTACATTACGGTGCAACCAGCGCCCTTTGTATTGCAGGCACATCGGAGGGCAGACTCGTCTCGAGCAGCTGCGTGACTCTCCCGTCCGGGCAAATCACCGTTACACCCACTGTCGCGAGCAGCTTTACCTACACCCTCATGTGCGTAGGTCAGATACCGAGCGACACCATGACTGTCAAAGCCACGGTAAACGTGACGACGCCTTCGCCGCCGTCCGGGAGTTCCGGCGGTAGCAGCAGCGGCGGCGGCGGCGGTGCCTTCGACGGACTGGCGCTTGGGATACTAGCTCTAGCAAAGGCCCTCGTAGCCTGTCGAGGCCGACGGGCGCAGTGCAGGCACGCGGGAGTCACGCATTAACCAACGTGCGGAGCCTTGATTTTAGTGGTGGCGAGAGAGGGACTCGAACCCTCGACCTCGGCATTATGAGAGCGGTCAGCAAGAGGATGGTCTTAGTAAATTCAATAGCTTGCCGCGTGGCGCCCGTTGCAATTAACACCACTGAGCACGACGAAGCAGCACTGAGTCACGCAAAACTCACGCAAGAATCAGTGCGCGCACACTGGCGTTTGCGCTGCCCTGGTGGTAGTTTTTACTACCAGCCATTTTGAGGTGGGCCGTGAGCAAAGCTGTCAAAAAAGCCATCTCTCTACCTGCAGACCTTGCTGCAGAAGTCGAGGCCATTGCCCGCGATGAGAACAAATCATTGAGCGCCGTGGTGCAGGATGCGCTGCGCGCCCTGAAGAGATCGCGGCTGCGTAGCGAGTTTCGGGAGCTGCAAGGCTACTGGTCGAGTCGCGCTCGCGCTTCAGGCATCCTGTCCCAGCGGGACCTCGAGCGTTTGCTCCGTCGTTGAAGGCGGTCTTCGACACCAACATTTTCGTTTCCGCCCTGGCAATCCCTGGCGGACAGGCCGAGCGAGCTATCGATTTGGTGATCGACGCGCGGGTGAATCTCCTCATATCCAAAGACATCATTCACGAGGTGCTCGGGGTATTGGCGCGGAAATTCTCGAAAAGCGCCGAAGAGCTGTCTAGAACAGCGGTATTTTTGTCCGAATTGGGAGAGCTCATCGTTCCCCGCGCAAGGTTAGCGGTTCTCGGCGACGAGCCCGACAATCGCATTCTCGAGTGCGCTGTGACGGGGCATGCCGACGTCGTCGTTACGGGGGATCGAGCAATGCTGAGCCTCAAGAAATATGGTGGGGCCCGTATTCTCTCACTCCGTCACTTTTTGGATGAAATCTCTAGTCTTCGACTTGTAAACCGCAGCGCGGATCTGCTTCACCTTTGCGGCATCGAAAAGGAACTTGCGCGAGGGTGCCCGTACTTCGCGCACGATCTCGTCTATCTGCCCCATGCTTTCTACCAGTCGCTTGAAGAGTTTTTTATCCAAGGATCACTTCGCGATCTGCCAGTAGACGCGAATTTATTTGCGGCCCAATTTCAGCGATTCGGAGGACAATCATTTCATGGAATAGAAACTGGCCTTAATAGTTTCAATCTCTGAGCAGCAAGTCTGGAGTGGCTCGGGTGACATCGCTACATCCCGTCAGAATCATGGCGACCCGCAGCTCGTCTTTGAGGGGTGTCCAACGGGTCGCGTACCCCTGATTCGCCGGCCGCCCCAACGCATAGGCCCAGGCACGCCCGACGACCCATGCCTTGGCACCCAACGCCAGCGCCTTGAGCACGTCCAAGCCCGAGCGAATGCCCCCGTCCATGAACACCGGAATGCGACCTTGAACGGCATCGACCACCTTCGGCAACGCTCGAATTGTTGATGTCACGCCATCGAGCTGCCTGCCACTGTGGTTTGACACCACGATCCCGTCAATATTGGTCTGATACAGCGCGCCAGTTTCATCCCTTAGCGTTGTAAGGTATGCTTTTAGGGAAGGCTTGCGGAGGGTAGGCAAGGCCTTGCTGGCTGTCCAATGGGAGGGGTCATAATTCGACTAGCGTTTCGGTGATATTGGGTGACCCACGCTCGGAGTCAGGGAGTATTCAGTCGATATCCTAAATCATTTGTTAGCAACGCTGTATATTGAATTAGGTTCCGATCCGAGTTCGACTTCGCGTTTTTGCGATTACCCAGCGATCCCGTTCGAGGTGAATTTCCAACTAGCCTTCAGCGCAGATACTTGAGGACATACGCAATGGATGGATTCCGTAAACCCCTGCTTGCTATCGCTCTAATATTGGGCTCGTCAGCTGTGTTTGCATGCGGCGAGAGCATGTTCCATGCGGACCAAGGGATGCGATATCATAGGTTCATCACGCGGCGACCCGCTGACATTCTGTTCTACGGGACTGAAGCTGCGATTGGCGATGCAAACAACCAACTTTACGCTGGGCTGCAAAGTGCCGGGCACCGCCTCACGCTGGTTGCGCAAGGAACCGCTGCGATCGACGCGCTTACTTCAAGGCACTTCGACGTGATTATCGCCAGTTCACGCGACATGGATGCAGTTACAGCGCACTTGGATTCCTCAACCCGCACTCCGATACTGCTCGCCGTTATCGCCGATGGCAATAAGTCCGACGAGTCGCGCTTCCCGCAATACGTTCGCCAGAGCGACAGTGTTGACAAATATCTTAAATCGATAGAACGGAGCATGCGGGAGCGCGGATCCTAATACGCCGCTTCGAAGGGGCGAACATTGCGAATGAAGACCGAGACGAGGCGGCGCTGCGCAGTTCTGCCCATAATCTGGACCTGCGCGGTCTTGACGGGCACCAGCGCCGCTGACAGCGAGTACGAAGCACAAGCGGTTTCACCGAGCAACATGGAGGCTCCCGTGGGACACGGGTGGGTCAGCATCCAGGGCCAAGATGTATACTCGCATGGCGATTATGACGGTCCGGCAGGCGCCAACTCCGGCAATGTTCGTTTTCTTTCGATACAGCTAAACGCGGCCTACTTCGTGGCAAACCACTGGGATGTCCATCTGGGAATCCCATACATCACATCCGAGTACACAGGTCAATTTGGACATCCGCAGTTGCCATGTCCGCCGAATTGCGCGCCCACAGAAATCGATAACGGTCAGTATCATGGGTACTGGCAGGACTGGGATGTCGGTGTGCGTTATCACGCAGACATGGATGGCTACGAAATAACGCCATCACTCGATGTGTATATTCCTAGCAATGACTATCCTTACTACGGCTCCGCCAGCATCGGACAGCGCACGCACCGCGTCGGTCTCGGCTTCGAACTCTCTCACCAGTTTGATTTCTCAAACCTATTTTACGTTGGCCATTATCAGTATGTTTTCAATCAGCACGTGCTCGGCATCAACAATAACTACAACGTGTTCGGTTTGGATCTGGGTTACTTCTTCACGTCGCATTTAAGCGTGCGCGCCATTTCCGACGTCAAACTTGGCAATGGATATGAGGACGCGCAGATCATACCTTTTGCGCCGGGACCGGGAGCGCCCACTAACGGTGCCAATCCCATCTGGGAACTGCACGACAAATTCCGTTTGGAAGAACACGCTGACATCGGCACCACCTGCGATTATGCATTCGGCCGCAATGTACTCAGCTTCACGGCAGCGCACTCCGTTTGGGGAAATTCCGATACCAGGCTTACCTATGCTCTAGCTCTGATGCTTACCCGCAACTTTTAAATCGCAGCCCGGTGCCGCGAAGTGTACATTCGGCACCGCTGGATGCTTGAGGATTCTAGAGCGTCCCAGTGCAGTCGGTCAGCATGCGCGGCCGCGAGAACTGTCGAGTGGCGCTTCATTCCGGCAGGTTCATCTTGCGCAGCAGCGCATTGAACCGCGGATCATTGCGCAGCGACTTAAGCAGCGCGTCTCCCTTGATGCGTGAGAGCCCGCCGTCTTGCTGCTGATAGGCCCGCTCCAGCCACTCGAACGCTTTATCTTTCTCGCCACGCCAGGCATAAACTTCCGCGATCTGGTAGGCCGCCGCCTGCGCGTACTTCGCGATTACCCCGTCCAGCGCTTGTTGCGATTCTTTCGCGTGGCCCAGTGTGTGTTCGACCATGGCTACGCCAGTCCGGCTAAAGACCACGTCATCTATATTGCGGAACACATCGAGCGCTTCCTGATCCCTGCCCTGAGCCAAGCGGAGTCTGCCGAGAATGGTGAGCCCAAACACCGACGTCGGCTCGAGTTCAGTCGCGTGGCCGAGCGCCGCATCCGCCGACGCGTAATCTCCTATTTCCGTGTAAAGGCGCGCCAGGTACCTCCAGGCTTGACTCGACAGCGCGTCGAGTTCGGTAGCCTTCTTCTGCGCCACAGTCGCCTCGGGCAGCCGACCCAGGGATTCGAGTAGAAGCGCATACTGGAAGTGAGCATTGCTGTTGCGTGGATCAAGGCTGAGCGCTTTCTCGATATCCGCCTGCGCACCGAACCAATCCCACAACCAGTTTTGGCGTATATAGCTACGCGCCAAGTAGCCGCTCGGATCGTTAGGGGCGAGTTCGATCGCCTTCTCGACATCGTGTCCTGCGCGTTCGAGCCCGCCCCGGTCGCCCATTAGATCCGCGACGTAACCCTCCGCAACCGCGCGCCCAGCATACGCCGCAGCGTAGTTCGGATCGAGCGCGATGGCCTTTTGGTACGCCTCGACGGCGAGGCGATTGCCCTCGATGCTCCCACGTCGATCTAGCTGTCGGCCCAGCAGAAACTGGTCATACGCTTCATCGTTGTCGGTCCCGCGCGAGCCCGTGATCTGCAGCGCCGCCGCGAGCGTCACTTTAAGCGCGGTGACCACCGATCTGGCGATATCGTCCTGAACGGCAAAGATGTCCTTATCCTCCCGATCGTAGGTCTGCGACCACAGGTGATAGCCGCTGTCGGCGCGGATCAGCTCTACTGTGATGCGCAGGCGCTTACCCGCCTTGCGCACACTCCCCTCAAGCACGTGCGCCACTTTCAGCTGCTGCGCGATGTTCGCGATTGTCTCGTTCTTGTTCTTGAAGTAGAAACTGGAAGTTCGTGCGGGCACCCGTAGGTCCGGTACCTGACTGAGCATATCGATCATCTGCTCGGTGAGTCCGTCGGAGAAGTAGTCCTGATCCTTTTTCTCACTCATGTCGGCGAAGGGCAGCACCGCGATCGACTGCTCCGGGATCATCGCACTCGGCGCCGACACGGTGGCAACTGAGGCCACCACGTGCTTCGACAGCACGAACTTGTCCAACGCGGTGTAGGCAATGCCTAGGAGGGCGATGGCCAGCGCGACGATCATGGCCACCGCCCGCCATCGCCTGACTGAAGTGGCGCCCGGACGAGGTGCGAGAGACGGCCCCGCCCCGCGGTTCACGGCAGGCGAAAAAATTTCGGGCGACAAAAGCCCAGCCACCCGCTCGACAAAAGCCGGTGGCGTCTCGCCATTGGGCAGGCGCGTCCACTGTAACTGTCGAAACTTCTCCGGCACGCGTGCCGCGGCGTTGCTCGTGCTGTCGATCACAACGGGCAACAGAAACGGCTTGTCGCTGGCCATATCATCGGTGCGATCGACCGCGAGCTTCCACTCACGCCGGAAGTAGCCTTCGTCGCGTTGATCTGTGTGGGCCGAGATCACGGCCAGGAACAGTACGCACTCGCGGATTTGGTTCCGAATATGCTGATCCCACGCATCCCCGCCGCGCAACTCGCTTTGGTCGAACCAGACCTCGATCCCGCCAGCCCTGAGCGCTTCACAAATGCGCCGAGCCGCCTCGCCATCTTGCGAGGCGTAGCTCAGGAATATGGCCCTAGTCGACAACTTGTTCATCGAGGTGTCACTCCCGCGGTCGCGGCTTGGAGGACCCCTCTCGAGGTATCGCCGACTCGCCCGCGAACGTCAGCTTATACAAATCTGAATGTCCGCTCGTTCGGCAGAGCGTGTCCGAAAGGATTTTGATCGATTCCGGTGCACGACTTGAAGCATACCTATGATCATCGCTTGCGGGTCGCCGGCGTCGCATCGCGGGCACGAAAAACTCTCGCACTGGCCATTGTGCGTGCGGGAGCGGAACAGCAAGTGCTTGATTTTAGTGGTGGTGAGAGAGGGACTCGAACCCTCGACCTCGGCATTATGAGCATGACTTCGTCTGAAAACAGGTTCCCGCTTCGCAGGCGTCATCCGGCAGCGCGGCGTCACAATGGATTTCGTCGAACATTCCCATGATAAATCACCTCAGGTCGAAGTCGGGGGGCGCGGCGGCAACCGCGCGTCGTCTACCAGTTTGTAGAACGCCGCCAAGGAAATGGATCGCAGCCCTGCCGGTATGACCGAATCCGCACCCAAGCGCGCTGCGAGTGCGGAAGCTTCTGCGTGCTCCAGGGCACGGGTACGCACTGTCGCAAAGCAGCGTCCGGGCCGTACCAGCGCGTCATCGATGTCGCCGACATTCGGCAAGTTCGTGGTGAAGATGATCTTTCGTCCCTGCGCCCGTACCACGCCATCCGCGATCGCCAGAAAGCGGTGCAAATCCACATTGCCGTTGGCACGCGCCATCAGCAGGTGATCGGCGTCTTCGACTACGAAGGCATCGTGACTGCCGGTAATGAATTCGACGAAAATCTCGTCATTGTCGAGCGCTCGCTGATCGGCAGTGTAGAGCACCCGCGCGCTGTCGCCCTTGCGGGCGGACAGCGCCGCCAGAATCGCGCGCACGAGACGAGTCTTGCCCGTGCCCGGCGGACCTTGCAGGATGAGCACGGCCTCGCGGGACGCGAGATAGCGCGCCACGAAAGCAGCCACCGGTTCACCTAGCGTCGGGTAGGCCTCGCTGAAAGGCTGCGGGTCAGCCACTTCATCGAACGAGGCGCTAGACAATCCCGTCGCCTGATGGAAGTGCCAATCGATGGTAAACATCTCTCTGCGCGCCAGCTGCTCCCCGACCAATCGCAACATGCGATCCCGGGCGCATTCGATCCGCTGGAGAGTGTCTGCCCAAAAGTCGAAGGTCAGCGAGCCATAATCAATTTTGCGCCGTCCTCTCGCCGAGATAAACACGCCAGGTGCGTCGAGCAGCAGGGACGTTGCGTCCGCTCGGTGTGCGGTCATCCCCATGTGCAGCGCAAGATCATCGAACAGCTCGTAATGTGCCACGCTCTAACCAGCTGAGCTACCTCACCACGGAGAGCGGCGGATTGTGTGGAGCTATGGCTTCGCTGTCAAGCCAAGTTTGTAGTCTATTCTCATAAAATCAATGACTTATCACGGTATTCGACTCGGCGCTCAGTATGGATAAGCCGCCGGAGCAGTATCCGCAAAACTATATATGGCTCCGCGCCACGATTGGCGTCAAGCAGCAAAACTCGCGCGATTGTTCAATTAGACGTTGAACCGAAAGTGCATCACATCGCCTTCCTTGACGATGTATTCCTTGCCTTCCAGGCGCAATTTGCCCGCTTCCTTGGCGCCCGCCTCGCCTTTGCAGCGAATGAAGTCATCGTAGGCAATCACCTCGGCCCGGATGAAGCCGCGCTCGAAATCGGTGTGAATGACACCGGCAGCCTGCGGCGCCGTGGCGCCGGCGTGCACCGTCCACGCGCGCACTTCTTTGACGCCCGCCGTGAAGTAGGTCTGCAGCCCCAGTAAAGAATACCCGCCTCGAATGACACGATTCAGCCCCGGCTCGTCGAGCTTCAGTTCCGCGAGAAACTCCGCTCGATCAGCCTCTTCGAGCTGGGCGATTTCCGCCTCGATTGCGGCGCAGATGGGCACCACGATGGCGCCTTCCCCGGCAGCAATCGCGCGTACGCGATCAAGCCGCGGATTATCGGTGAAGCCGCCCTCGTCCACGTTGGCGACGTACATCACCGGCTTGTCGGTCAGCAAGTGCAAATCACGCAGCAGCGCATGATCATGCGCATCGAGTTTGAGCAATCGCACCGGCTTCGCCTGGTTCAATTGAGCGCGTACTTTCTCCAAGAGGTCCCGCAATCTGACGGCGTCCTTGTCCGCCGTCTTCGCCGCCTTCAGCGCCTTCTGATACGCCCGCTCGACGCTGTCCAGATCGGCCAGTGCCAATTCGGTGTTGATGACCTCGATATCGCTGGCCGGATCGATCTTGCCGGCTACATGGATAATGTCGTCGTTTTCGAAACATCGCACCACATGCGCGATCGCATCCACTTCGCGAATATGCGCAAGAAACTTGTTGCCCAACCCCTCGCCCTTGGACGCGCCGGCCACCAATCCTGCAATATCGACGAACTCCACGGTGGTGGGCAAAATCCGCTCTGGATGCACGATGGCGCTCAGATGATCGAGACGCGGATCGGGTACCGGCACGACGCCCACATTTGGATCGATCGTGCAGAACGGATAATTTTCAGCGGCGATCTGCGCGCGCGTGAGCGCATTGAAGAGGGTGGATTTGCCCACATTCGGTAAGCCGACTATTCCACAGCGAATGGGCATCAGGGCTTTCCCGCCCGGCTGTGCAGCCGGGTCATTGCGCGCTCCGCGCCCTGTTCGAGCAGCAGCGGCATGCAATCCGCTGCTGTGCCCACTGCATCGAGAATCAAATCCTCCTCGACGCGCGGCGCCCGCGTCAACACGTAGTCGATGACATCGGCCTTGTTCCCCGGATGGCCGATTCCCAATCGCAGTCTCCAAAAACTTTCGCCGATGTGCGCGATGGTGTCGCGCAGCCCATTGTGCCCGCCGTGACCGCCGCCCTGCTTGAGGCGCACGCTTCCCACCGGCAAATCAAGTTCGTCGTGCGCCACCAAAATATCCTCGGGCGAGATCTTGAAGAACTCGCTCAATTGTCGAATGGATAAACCGCTGCGATTCATATAGGTGGTCGGCTTTAGCAAAACAATTTCACTCGCCCCAATGCTGATCCGCGCGGTCTCGCCGGAGAACTTGCGGTAGTCGCGAAACTCCCCTCCGTGGCGGCGCGCAAGCAGATCCACGAACCAGAAACCCGCGTTGTGGCGGGTCACCTGATGTTCGGGACCGGGATTGCCCAGACCGACGATAATTCGCAACGCTAAACCAGCCATCGGATGCACTCGCCCAAACCTTACAAAAAGCAAGGGCCGTCAACCCGACGGCCCCGCTGGACAACACCGAAAGAAATCTACTTCTTGGCGTCTTTCTTTGCCGGCTCCTTCTTGGCTTCCTCTTTCTTCGCAGGGGCCGCCGCCTTTGCCGCATCGCCGCCCGCTGCAGGAGCTGCCGCTGCCGCACCCGCCGCAGGAGCCGCCGCCGCACCCTCCGCCGTCGCCGCCGCCGCCGCTGTGGGTTCGGGCTCTTCGGCACGCGGGCTATGAATAGCCACAACAGCTGCGTCTTCCTTGGCCAACTCGACCAGGACCACGCCCTCGGGGATCTTCAGCTGCGACAGATGGATACTTTCGTTGAGCGACAGTGCGGAAATGTCGACCTCGATGAATTCCGGCAAATCCTTCGGCAAGCAGGACACTTCGGCCTCGGTACGCATGTGCGACACGATGCCGCCCTGCGATTTGACGCCCGGCGACACCGCGGCGCCCGTGAAGTGCAAGGGGATGCTGATACGGATCTTCTCGTTCTCTTCGACGCGTTGAAAGTCGACGTGCACGATCGCGTTCTTGAACGGATGGCGCTGCACATCTTTCAAAATGGCCGCTTGCGTCTGATCGCCGACCTTCAAATTGAGAATGGTCGAATAGAAGCGTTCGTTCTCCAGCATGATCAGAAGCTTTTGATGGTTCAACATCAAGGTTCGTGCGGCGACATGCCCGCCGTAGAGAATTGCCGGCACTTTTCCGTCATGACGCAGGCGGCGGCTCGCACCTTTGCCTTGCGTCTCGCGGAACTCGGCAACGAGTTCAAAAGAGGTTTTCATAATCGTCTCCAGTTAAAGCACAAACACAGCCCCTTCGCATCGCGACCAATTGCGAAGGCGCCGACCTAATCGATATACAGCGAGCTCACCGATTCCTCATCGCTGATGCGGCGTATGGTCTCAGCCAATAATCCCGCCACGCTCAACTGCCGAATCCGCGAACAAGCCATGCCGGCGTCCGACAGCGGTATCGTGTCGGTCACCACCAATTCATCCAAAACCGAGGCAGAAATCCGTTCAATCGCCGAGCCCGAGAGCACGGCGTGCGTAATGTAGGCCACCACTTTGAGCGCACCCTCATCTTTGAGCGCCCGCGCGGCCTGACACAGCGTTCCGGCCGTATCCACCATGTCGTCGACCAGCACGCAAGTCTTGCCTTCAACCTCGCCGATGATGTTCATCACCTTCGATTCATTTGGCCGCGGCCGGCGTTTGTCGATGATGGCCAAATCGGCATCATCCAGGCGTTTTGCCAGCGCTCGTGCGCGGACCACGCCACCCACATCCGGCGACACCACGATCATGTTCTGGTACTTCTGCTTCCAGACCTCGCCGAGCAGTACCGGCGATGCGTACACATTGTCCACCGGAATGTCGAAAAAACCCTGAATCTGATCCGCGTGCAGATCCACCGTCAGCAAGCGATCCACCCCGGCGCGCGCAATCATGTTCGCCACCAGCTTCGCGGTGATGGCAACTCGTGTGGCCCTCGGCCGGCGATCCTGGCGCGCATAGCCGAAATACGGCACCACCGCCGTGACTCGCTTCGCCGAAGCACGCCGACACGCGTCGGTCATCATCAACAGTTCCATCAAATTCTCTGCCGGCGGACAGGTCGGCTGCAGGATGAAGACGTCGCGGCCGCGAACATTTTCCCTCAGCTCGACACTCACCTCGCCGTCACTGAATCGCTCAACATCGGCCCGCCCCAGGGGCACGTGCAAATGCCGGGTGATCTCCTGCGCCAGCGCAGGATTTGCATTGCCGGTGAACACGGCAATCGACAGTGAACCAAAGCCATTATTTTGCGACATCGACCTTGCTCAAATTGGCTGGGGTGGAAGGATTCGAACCTCCGTATGGCGGGATCAAAACCCGCTGCCTTACCGCTTGGCGACACCCCAACTTGGAAAACACCAATCGACGAACTCGCTCAACCGCAGCCAGTCCGCAATCTCTCAAGCAAGGGCGAGTCGTTCAATCCTCGAGCCAAATATCCAGCAAATGCCGGCGGCAACTTGCGCATAATATCGCGGCCGCGATCCATGGTCTCACAGGCCAAAAAAACACAGGCCCCCGTGCCAGTCAGGCGCGCAGCACCGAAGGCCGAGAGCCAATCGAGCGCCTGTGCAACGTCGGGATAACGGCGTCGCACCACGCCCAGGCAATCGTTCCTTCCACCGGACGCCAGGAAGCCGTGAATTGTGATGGGCGCTGAATTCCTTGTCAATTCAGGATCTTGAAATACTTGCGCGGTACTCACCAGTACATTTGGCTTTAAAATCAGATAGTTACTCTCAGCCGGGGCCTGCGGCGGATACAACGGCGTGAGGCGTTCCCCTACTCCTTCCGCCCAGGCAACGCGCCCGTGGACGAAAACCGGCACATCCGCGCCCAGCGTCAATCCCAACGCCGCGAGCTTTTCGAGCGGCCAGTGCAGTCCCCATAGCTGATTCAGCGCCACCAAGCAGGTGGCCGCATCGGAACTTCCGCCCCCCAAACCACCGCCAATGGGAATCTGCTTGCGTAGGGCGATACTCGCGCCCAACGAACAGCCCGCCGCTTCTTTGAGCGCACGGGCTGCCCGTATGCAAAGATCGCTGTCCTCCGCGACGCCTAGGATCTCTACGGCACGCCGAATCTCCCCGTCGTTGCGCACCTCGATGCTGATCTCATCGCATAGATCGACGAACTGAAAACAGGTTTGCAATTCATGGTAGCCGTCCGGCCGCCTGCCCAGGATATGCAGGAATAAATTGAGCTTCGCCGGAGCGGGCCAGGGCTTTGGGGTCGCCGCGTTCAACGCGGCCATTCCCAATGATCGATGACGATTCGCACCCGCACATTCTCGCGGCTTAAGGTCAAGTGCGCCGGCAGCAAATCGCCCTCGACCGGTAGATAGCGATCATAAACGATGCTCCATCCCGCCTGAGTCAACTGCTGGGCGCGATCTTGAGCGTTGCGCGTCAACTCGAAAGTTGTGGCCGGATCGGGAACGCCGAGCAGCCAGAAACGCAGATTGTCGAGCGGCAGTTCGAACCCCAGTCGCTCCTGCAGCTGCAGCAACACCGCATCACTCGGCGGCGCGCCATTCAAAGACAGACCGCCCGGTCCCTGCTTGAGCGCCAGCGCGCCGATACCAAACGGTCCTGCCAAATGCACTTCTGCATAAAGGTCGGCCTGACGCCAATTCAGCGTGGCCTGCCAGCCCTGGGTGCCGATGGCGACGGCGGCGCGACCGTCAAGCTGCCAGACACCCGCATGTTGTAAGTCGCTCTGGCGCTGCTGCCAATTAAGCGACGGCGCAGCCGGGCGCGTGGTCGCGCACGCCGCCAGCAGCACGCAATAAATCAAAATCAGCGCGCGCTGCATCGTCATTCGGCCGGGTGCAGGCGTTTTCGAGTCGACTTCAGGAGTTGATTGTCGGCATCCAGAGCGCCGGCTTCGGACCAGACACGCTCCGCCTCTTGCGTCTGGCCGAGTTGCCACAACACTTCGCCCAAATGCGCCGCGATATCGCCGTCGCGATCGTCCGCATACGCCGCGCTCAAATAGGGCAATGCCTCCGCCGCGTGGCCCTGCCGGAAGAGCACCCACCCTAAACTGTCGAGAATGGCTGCGTTTCTTGGCGCCGCCGCGTAGGCCCGCTCGATCAACTTGCGCGCCCGCGAAAGTTCCTTGTCATGATCTGCCAAGGTAAAGCCCAGTGCATTCAGCGCCGCGGGATCGTTGGGTCGCAACCGAACGACCAGCGTTAATTCATGCAGAGCCGCGGCTATTTGCCCCTGCTCCTCATACAAGGAAGCCCTGGCATAGCGCAAATCGACGCTATCCGGATACTGCTCCACGCCGCGATCCAGTACCGCGATCGCCTTGGGCAATTCCTTGGACTGCGCATAGTCCCTGGCACGCGCGGTGAGAATTTCTGGGGCTCGGCGCGGCTCATCCTCGATGAGCCGATCGAACAACTCGTCGGCGGCACTCGGGGCTCCGTGCGTCTGCAGCAGCGCCGCCGCGCGCAACAAGGCGGGCACCACATTTTCCCCGCTTTGCACCTGCGCGTACAAGCGCAGCGCGCGCTCCGGGTCGCCGTTTCGCTCCTCGATCAACCCGAGGTAATAGAAGACATCATCCAGGAACTTGCCTGTTTTCAGCAGCTGCTTGAATTTCACCGCGGCGACATCGAGATGTCCCTGCTGGAACTCGACGAGTCCCAGCATGCGCAGCGCCACCGCCTTTGACTCCGGATCCTCGGCCAGGATTTGAAATTGTTCCGCGGCCTCCTGAGTGCGCTGCGCCGCCAGCAGCAACACCGCATAATCGAAGCGATTGGCCGGTGTTTCGGTGACCGTGAGCTGCGTCCGGGCATGCTCGAGCGGCGCATCGATGTCGCCCGCCAAGATTCGCGCGCGCGCCAGGGCCTGCGCCAATTCTTTGTGCTCAGCCTGCTCGGCGCCGCCCGCAGCCTGGCCACCACTCGCCAACGCGGCCGTCAAACTGCGTACTGCCGCCGCCGGATCATCCGCACGCAGGGCCGTCAGTCCCTGCAAGCGCAGCGCCGCCGCGGAGTTCGGAAAATATGCCGCCAATTGATCGGCGAGCTGGCGCGCCCCGAAAATATTCTCGTCCCTACCCAAGTCGATTTCCAGATCGGCGAATCCCGCATCCACGCCCGAGGGCGAATCCAACAAGACGAGGCGGTAATGCGCCGCTGCCTGGTCTATCTTGTAAAGCGCGAGTGCGGCTCTGGCGGCAGCGCGCTGCGCATCCGCCGATTTTGGATCCAGATAAATCCAGCGCGCCGCGACCGCTGCCGTCAGCGAAGGCTGCAAGGTCTCTGATGTGACATCCGCGGCTCGCTTCAATAACCCCAGATCCGTCTCGTGCGAGGCGGCCGCGGCGTACTGGACCGCTGCGACGCGCGGTTCGCCGCGTGCGAGGGCTATCTCCCCCGTGACGGTATAAAATACCTGGGGCGCCGGCTTGTCATCGGGCTTATGTCCGGGGCCTGCGCAGGCGCCGCAGGCAAGCACGACCAACCCTAATGAAGCGTTTGTGAGGAATGAAAACGAGAACACGGCCGCACTATAGCGAAATGCGGTATCACATCCACCAGAATCGGTTAGGTTAGGGCTAAAGCGCTTCCATGGCATTCAATATCCTTGGTATCAACCATAAGACCGCACCCGTCGCGCTGCGCGAGAAGGTGGCGTTCAGCGAGGACCGGCTGGCCGCCGCGTTGCTTACACTGCGCCAGGAAAGCGGCGTCGCCGAAGTCGTGATTCTCTCCACCTGCAACCGAACCGAGGTCTATTGGTCGGGCTCAGCCGGCGCCGCGCAACTGACCGAATGGCTCGAACGGCACCATGGCAACAATCTCGATCTCGCCGCCAGCCTCTACGCCCACGAAGAGTCCCGAGCCGTGGAACATGCATTCAGCGTCGCCTCCGGCTTGGATTCGATGGTGCTCGGCGAGGCCCAAATTCTCGGCCAATTGAAGGATGCCTATCGGGTGGCGCAGGAAACCGGCAGCACCGGGCCTACCCTCAATAAGCTGTTTCAAGCGGCCTTTTCAGCCGCCAAACGGGTGCGCTCGGAAACGCGCATCGGCGCCAACGCCGTATCGCTGGCCTCTGCGACTGTCAGTCTGGCGCGGCGCGTTTACGCCGATTTGAGCGCCCATAACGCCCTCTTGATTGGCGCCGGCGAAATGACCGCCCTCACGGCGCGGCACTTCGCGAGCGCCGGCGTCAAACGCATGGTCATCGCCAATCGCACCCTGGTGAAGGCCCAGAGCCTCGCGGCAGAACTCAACGCCCATGCCTCCGGACTTGAGGACCTGGAGCAGCAGCTGACCGAAGCGGATATCGTCATCAGTTGTACCGCCAGTCCCGTTCCCATCATCGGCAAGCGGGCTGTCGAGGCGGCGATTCGGGCGCGGCGCCGCCGGCCGATTTTTATGGTCGATATGGCGGTGCCGCGCGATATCGAGCCCAGCGTCGCTGATCTGGAGGATGTTTACCTATTCTCCATCGATGACTTACAGCAGCTGGTGGACGAAAATCGCCAGCAGCGCGAAGTGGCCGCGGGCGGCGCGCGCCTGCTCATCAATGAGGAGGTGGCCCGGTTTCTTGCGGAATCACGCGCGCAGGACGCGGGCCCGGCCATTCGCGCCCTGCGCCAGCAAGCCGAGGCCATTCGCCAGCAAACCGTTGATCAGGCGCGGCGCATGATGGCTGCCGGGAAATCCAGCGACGAGGTCATCGAATACCTGGCCAACACGCTCACCAATCGGCTGCTGCACGCCCCCACGCAGGCCCTACGCCAGGCCTCGGAATTGGCCGATTCGGCATTGGCCGAGGCCGTCACCCGGCTCTTGACGGAAGAACGCGACCGGCATTGAGTCTGAAGGTCGCTATAATTCGCGGCCATGAAGGATTCCATCCGCCGCAAACTCGAAAGACTCGACGAAAGATTCGAGGAAATCAGCCGGCTTTTGTCCGACGCGGACGTGATTGGGCGTCAAAATCAGTTTCGCGAGCTCTCCATGGAGTACGCGAGATTAGGGCCCCTGATCGAGCGCTACCGGCGCTTCGTGGCGCTGGAGGCTGATGCCGCGATTGCCCGCGAATTGGCCGGGGATGCGGATCCGGCGACCAAAGCGATGGGCGAAGAGGAACTGGCCGACATTAACCCACGCATCGAAGGCGAAGAGCTCGAACTGCAGCGCCTGCTGGTGCCGAAGGATCCGCAAGACGATAGCAATATCTTCCTGGAGGTGCGCGCCGGAACGGGGGGCGACGAGGCGGCCATATTTGCCGGCGATTTGCTGCGCATGTACGCCCGCTATGCCGAGTCCAAGGGCTGGACCGTCGAGGTATTGAGCGAAAGCCCTGGCGAACACGGCGGGTACAAAGAAATCATCAGCCGCATCATCGGCCGCGGCGCGTTTTCCCTCCTGAAATTCGAGTCCGGCACGCATCGGGTGCAGCGCGTGCCCGCCACCGAGGCGCAAGGTCGGATTCATACCTCCGCGTGCACGGTAGCGATCCTGCCGGAATTGGAGGAAGTCGAAGCGGTCGAGGTAAATCCGGCGGATTTGCGCATCGACACGTATCGTTCGTCCGGCGCCGGCGGCCAACACGTGAATAAAACCGATTCGGCCATTCGCATCACGCACATACCGACGGGGATCGTCGTGGAATGCCAGGATGAACGTTCGCAGCACAAGAACAGATCGCGCGCAATGTCGTTGCTAAAGTCCCGGCTGTTATCCGCGGAACGCGAAAAGCAGCAAAGCGCACAGGCACAATCGCGCAAGCTGCAAGTCGGTTCGGGTGATCGCTCCGAACGCATTCGTACCTATAATTTCCCGCAGGGCCGCGTCACGGATCATCGGATCAATCTCACCCTGTACAAACTCGACGACGTGATGAACGGCAATCTCGATGAGTTGATACGCGCGCTCAACCAAGAATACCAAGCGGAAGAACTGGCTCAACAAGTCGAATGACCCTCGTGAGTACCATCGCCGAAACATTGAGCGCGGCGGAGCGCGCGCTAACTGCGCACAGCGATTCGCCACGCCTGGACGCGGAATTGCTGCTGGCAAAGGTCTTGGGGGTCGCGCGCTCCGGGCTGATCGCCCATGACGGCGAACCTGTCGCCGCGGATTGCCGGCGCGCCTATGAAGGGCTGCTCTCCCGGCGCGCGAATGGGACGCCCATTGCCTACCTGACGGGTAACCGTGAATTTTGGTCGCTGGACCTCTGCGTCACCCCCGCCGTGCTCGTGCCTCGGCCGGAGACCGAAACGCTGGTCGAGTGCGCGCTGGCGCTGCGGACTCGCGACGAGCCCTGCAGGGTGCTGGATCTGGGCACGGGAAGCGGCGCCATCGCATTGTCCATCGCCTCCGAGTGCCCTCAATGGACGGTGGTGGGCGTCGATCTGTCCGCCCCCGCGCTGCAAATCGCCACGCGGAATTCGGCGCGGCTCAATCTAACCGGCATCGATTGGCGATTGGGCAGCTGGTGCGAGCCCGTGGCCGGGGAACGCTTCGACATCATCGTTGCCAACCCGCCCTACATCGCGGCGGGCGATGCGGCCTTGGCAAAGCTTTCCGCTGAGCCGCTGCTCGCGCTGAGCGCGGGTCCCGCAGGACTGGACGCGCTGCAGGCGATTATCGAGCAGGCGCCGCGGCACCTGCATGCGCAGGGCTGGCTCGCGCTGGAGCACGGCGCCACTCAGGCGCCGCAGGTCGCGCAGCTGCTCGAGGGCCACGGCTTTGAATCGATACGCACCCTGGCGGATTTCTCCGGCAAACCCCGCGTCACGCTGGGAACCGTTCACACACAACATTAGGAATACTTATGATTCGCTTTGAAACCACGCTCGGCGATTTCACGATCGAGTTCTACGAGAAGGAGGCGCCGGAATCCGTTGCCAATTTCCTGCGCTACATCGACGATGGATTTTTCGACGGCACGATTTTCCATCGAATCGTACCCGGATTTGTCATCCAGGGCGGCGGGTTTACCGAGGATATGACACAGAAGCGCACGAAGCCGCCCGTCAAGAACGAAGCCGACAATGGATTGAAGAACAGCCGCGGTACGCTGTCCATGGCCCGCACCAATGACATCAACAGCGCCACGTCGCAATTCTTCGTCAATTTGAAGGACAACGACTTTTTGGACCACTCGCGCGGCAATTTCGGCTACGCCGTATTCGCCCGAGTAACTCAAGGGATGGAAGTGATCGACAAGATTGCCGCGGTGGAGACCGGCCGCAAGCGCGGCTTCGATGATGTGCCCGTCGATGCGGTGATCATGAAGAGCGTGCGGCGCGTTAGCGCCTAAAAAAGCGTGGCGCGTAAGGCCTCACGACTGAGGCGGATCGGGTTGGCAATTCTCGTCTTGGTGGTGAGCTGCATCGCCGTCAGTATTTTAAGCGTTCTGCTGCTGCGTTGGATGAATCCCCCCTTCACGGCGTTCATGGCGCAGGCGCAGTTTGAGGCCTGGGCGAGGCGCGATTCCACCTATGTGCTGCGTCATCATTGGGTGGATTTGAGTGAGATATCGCCGAACCTGGCCCTTGCCGTCGTAGCGTCCGAAGATCAGAAGTTTCCCGAGCACTGGGGCTTCGACGTGGAGGCCATCGAAAAGGCCTACGCGCTGAATCAACATAGCCATCGAGTTCGCGGCGCCAGCACAATCAGCCAGCAGGTCGCCAAGAACCTCTTCCTCTGGTCCGGTCGCAGTTATTTTCGCAAAGGGCTCGAGGCTTACTTTACCCTGCTGATCGAAGCATGCTGGCCGAAGCGGCGCATCTTGGAGATCTATTTGAACGTCGCGGAATTCGGCTACGGCATCTATGGCGCAGAAGCCGCCGCGCAGCGCTACTTCCACCTGCCTGCCGCCCGGCTCACCCGCAGCGACTCCGCAGTGCTCGCTGCCGTACTGCCGAATCCGCAACTTTACTCGGCGGCCAATCCCTCGCTCTATGTGCAACGCCGACGCGACTGGATTTTGGGTCAAATGCAGGCACTCGGCGGCGCGGAGATGCTGGATGATATTGACGCCTATCCGAGCCGGCACCGCTAGAATGGGCCGCATGAAAATCTGGCACATTGCAGCGGCGCTGGCGCTGTTGGGCGGTACTGCCGCGGCTCAAAGCCAGGGGCCATTGCCGGCCAATGCGGCCCGTTTGAATCACGGCCGTTTCAAGGATGCCGTTGTCTACTCCCCACGCGACAGCGCAACGAGCTTCGTGCTGTTCTTATCCGGAGAGCAAGGCTGGAATTCCGCCATCGAACCCCTGGCTCTGGAACTGGTAAACCGCGGCGCCATGGTGGTCGGCATCGATTTACCGCAGTTCCAAAAGGCGCTCGATGCCGATGGGAGTCAGTGCGTGTTTCCCGATGGCGATCTGGAAAACTTGAGTCACTATGTACAGGCCTACTTCCACAATCCCAGCTACTTGGCGCCGATGCTGGTAGGCCAATCCTCCGGAGGGACTCTGGCCTATGCGGTGCTGGCACAGGCGCCTCGCGACACCTTTGCCGGCGCGTTGAGCCTCGGCTTCTGTCCTCTATTTAAATTAACCAAGCCGCTATGCAAGGGTTCCGGACTCGACTCTGTGCGTAGCGCCCACGGCGCCGGCGTGGACTTTCTGCCGATCAAGCAACTCGGCAATCCCTGGTTGGTTATCCAACGCGACGCCAACCAGGACTGTCCCGTGGCCGAGACGCGGCAATTTGTCTCCAGCGTCCGCGGTGCCGCAATCGCGGTGCTGCCGAGGGTCAGTCCAGCCTCGCTGGGCGCCGCCTTCGCGGTTCTATCAACCGCAAATTCGCTCCTGCGCGCCGCGCCGCCGCCGGCCGCCCTGAACGATCTGCCGGTCGTTGAAGTCGCCGCGCAGGCCGGCGCGTCGCCTTCGGATTCCTTCGCCATCATCATGTCGGGCGATGGCGGCTGGGCGGGCCTGGATCAGGACATCGCGGCTGCCTTAAGCGCGCAAGGGATTCCGGTGGTCGGGCTGGACTCGCTACGCTACTACTGGACCGCGCGCACCCCGGATGGCTTGGCCGCCGATACGGACCGCATGATTCGCTACTATCTGAATCGCTTCGGCAAAAAGCGCGTGCTGCTCATCGGCTACTCACAAGGCGCGGACGTGCTGCCCTTTGCGGTCAATCGCCTGCCCGCCGCAACCCGCGAGCGTGTCGCGCTGACCGCCATTCTAGGAATGTCCGAGCACGCGCTGTTCGAATTTCATGTCAGCAGTTGGGTCTCGGACGATAATTCCGGACCGGCCACCCTGCCCGAGGTCAATCGCATAACGGGCATGCCGGTGCTGTGCATTTACGGAGAAGACGAGAAGGATTCGCTGTGCCCCAAGCTCGATGCGAGCAAGATCATCGTGGTCAAGGTCAAAGGCGGTCATCACTTCGACGGCAACTATGCGGGCCTCGCACAGAAAATCATTTCTGCCGCCAAACCCTGAGGCGGGCGCTAAATCCGCCCCTCTGCCCGCATCCAGTCGTAGCAGTCCTTGACCATGTCCTTGAGGCTAACGATTCGATAGCCTAGCTCGCGTTGAGCCTTGGCAGAGCTCACCGTCGCGTTCTTGCTCATGGTGGCAACCATCTCGCGGGTGATGGCCGGCGCCTTGCCGGTAAATCGACTGACGAAATCCCCGGCCAGCGCCGCCGCGCGCAGCACTTGCGGAGAGATGACTTTCACCGGTGCCGGTTTGCCCAATAACGCGGACACTTCGCGCACCAAGTCCAGCATGCTTTTGTTTTCTCCGCCCAGCAGGTACTGGCCGCCGTTCTCGCCTTTGTCCGCGGCCACGATATGAGCGCCGACGCATTCCCTGACGTGCGTAAAGGTCAATCCGGAGGCCGGCACTCCCGGCAGCTTTCCGTCCCGAACCATGATGAACACCCGCGACCAGGTGCCGACGTCGTAGGGGCCGATGATGGCGCCCGGCTGCATGATCACCACTTCGAGACCGCGGCTCACCGCCGCCCGGGCGATCTCTTGCGCCTGCCACTTGCTTTTCTGATAGTTGATCGGCGAGTTCGCGGCGCGGCTCGGCGTCTCCTCGGTGACTTCGCCCGACACCGGACCATAGGCCGAGATGGAGGAGGTCACCACGAGCCGCCTGACGCCCCGCGCCAGCGCCGCCTCCACGACATTGCGCGTGCCATCGACATTATCGCGAGTCTGTTCGGCATCTCCTTTGCGCCACATGCTGGTATTGCCCGCGACGTGGAAGAGCGTATCGGTGCCTTGCGGGATCGCATTCTGAAGTGACGCCGCGTCGGTAATCGCCCCCACGACGAGTTTTGGACGAAATCGTTTGAGAAATTTTAATTCTGAGGAGGGTCGATGCAGTGCGGTGACATCCCAGCCGCGAATCATCAATTCCTTGACGAGATTCAGGCCGACAAAGCCGGTTCCTCCCGTGACGAAGGCGGTGCGCACGGGGCTAGGCGGCATCGGCCGCATCCGTCGCATCCGTCGCATCCGGGTCGTAGCCCAAGATCGGTGCCAGCCATCGTTCGGTCTCTGTCAAGGTCATCC
This sequence comes from uncultured Gammaproteobacteria bacterium, assembly GCA_963756845.1. Taxonomy (GTDB): domain Bacteria; phylum Pseudomonadota; class Gammaproteobacteria; order Steroidobacterales; family Steroidobacteraceae; genus Bog-1198. The sequence continues at coordinate 774,613 of CAVWPD010000001.1, forward strand.
CCTTGCGCTGCGCATAGCTTGCCACCTGATCGCGGTCGACTTTGCCGACGCCGAAATAATGCGCCTTCGGGTGGGAGAAATAAAATCCGCTCACTGCGGCCGTCGGAAACATCGCGAATGACTCGGTCAAGCAAATCCCCGTCGAGCGCTGCGCATCGAGCAGACGCCACAGGGCCGCCTTCTCGGTGTGGTCCGGGCAGGCAGGATATCCCGGCGCAGGACGTATCCCTTGGTATTCCTCGCGGATCAGACCCGCGCCATCCAGCTGTTCCCGCGGCGCATAGGCCCACAGCTCACGGCGCACTCTTTCATGCATGCGCTCTGCGAGGGCTTCCGCCAAGCGATCCGCCAACGCCTTGAGCATGATGCTGCTGTAATCATCGTGCGCGGCTTCGAATCGCGCGACATGCTCCTCGATGCCGATGCCCGCGCTGAGCGCAAACGCGCCCAGGTAGTCGGGCCGGCCGCTCGAGACGGGCGCCACGAAATCCGCCAGGCAGAGCTGCGCCTGATCCGGCGCCTTGGATTTCTGTTGCCGTAAATGATGCAGTACCAGCTCGCCGTGGCGGCGCGTGTCGTCGCTGAACACTTGGATGTCATCGTCCGCGATGCTGTTGGCCGGGAAGAAACCCACCGCCACCCGCGCCTTGAGCCATTGCTCCGCAATCAGTTTCCTCAGCATCTCCGTGGCGTCCGCATACAGGCTGGAGGCCGCTTCCCCGATCCGCACATCCTGCAGGATGTCCGGAAACTTTCCGGTGAATTCCCATGCGTTGAAAAACGGCATCCAATCGATGTACGGCACCAGTTCGGCCAGCGGGTAGCCGTCGAATACGCGCACTCCCAGGAATGTCGGTACCGGGGGCGTGTAGGCGTGCCAGTCGACCTTGAATCGCCTGGCGCGCGCCTGCGCCAGCGACAACTGCGGCGCCTTGGCACTCTTGCTGCGATGTTGTTCGCGCCGCCGCTCATGGTCCGCCTTGATGGTCGATACATAGGCCTCGACCGTGCCCTGCGTAACCAATTGCTGGCAGACGCCCACGGAGCGCGAAGCGTCCTTCACATAGATCACAGCGCCTGTGTATTGTGGATCGATTTTCACCGCGGTGTGCGCGGGTGAGGTCGTCGCACCGCCGATCAGCAGGGGTTGCTTGTAACCCAGGCGCTGCATCTCCTTGGCGACATGCACCATTTCGTCCAAGGACGGCGTGATCAGCCCGGATAAACCGATGAAGTTGGCGCCCTCTCGAGCTGCCGTCTCGAGGATTTTCTCGCAAGAGACCATGACGCCGAGATCAATAACTTCAAAGTTATTGCACTGTAGTACGACGCTGACGATGTTCTTGCCGATGTCATGCACATCGCCTTTCACGGTGGCGATAACCACTTTGCCGTTCGAGCGGCTCTGACCGGATTTCTCCTGCTCGATGTACGGAACCAGCACCGAGACGGCCTTTTTCATGACGCGCGCCGACTTCACGACCTGCGGCAGAAACATTTTTCCAGAACCAAACAGATCGCCGACGATGTTCATTCCGTCCATCAGCGGGCCCTCGATCACATCGAGCGGCCGCCGCGCCCGCAGACGCGCCTCTTCCGTATCCAGCAGGACGAACTCATCGAGCCCCTTGATGAGCGCGTGCTGCAGTCTTTCCTCGACGCACAGTTTGCGCCATTCCAGATCGTCGCCGCGCTTCGCGCTGCCCGCGCCCTTGAACAGTTCCGCGGTCTCGAGCAGGCGCTCCGTGGCGTCGGCGCGGCGGCACAGGATCACATCCTCGACCCGCTCGCGCAGATCGGATGGAATGTCGGCGTAGATTGCCAGCTGGCCGGCATTGACGATGCCCATGGTGAGACCGGCGCGAATGGCGTGGTACAGGAACACCGAGTGCATGGCCTCGCGAACCCGGTCGTTACCGCGGAACGAGAACGATACATTGCTGACGCCGCCGCTGATCTGCACCGCCGGCATGCGCTGCTTGATAGCCTTGGCCGCCTCGATGAAGTCCAAGCTGTAGCGATTGTGTTCTTCAATTCCGGTGGCCACGGCAAAGATGTTCGGATCGAAAACGATGTCTTCAGGCGGGAAGTCGAGGCGTTCGGTCAACAGGCGGTAGGCGCGCGCGCAAATGCCCACCTTGCGTTCGCGCGTATCTGCTTGGCCTTTCTCATCGAATGCCATGACCACCACGGCCGCGCCGTAACGCAGGCAGAGGCGCGCCTGCGCGAGAAAACCCGCCTCCCCTTCCTTCAGACTGATCGAATTGACAATGCCTTTGCCCTGCACACATTTTAGTCCGGCTTCGATGACCGCCCATTTCGATGAGTCGATCATGACGGGTACTCGGGCAATATCCGGCTCTCCTGCGATGAGGCTCAAAAACTTCCCCATGGCTGCTTGCGAATCCAGCATGCCCTCGTCCATGTTCACGTCGATGATCTGCGCGCCATTCGCCACCTGCTGGCGGGCAATATCAACCGCCGCGGCGTAGTCGCCGGCTTCGATAAGTTTGCGAAACTTGGCCGACCCGGTCACGTTGGTGCGTTCGCCCACGTTCACGAACAAACTGTCGGGGTGAATGTTCAGAGGCTCCAAGCCGCTCAGGCGGCAGGCCGGCGCGATGCGCGGGATACTGCGCGAAGGAATGCCGGTGACGGCCTCGCCGATGGCGCGGATATGCGCCGGTGTGGTGCCGCAGCAGCCGCCCACCATATTGAGAAATCCGCTGGCGGCGAATTCGCGCAGGATCTCGGCCGTCTCGAGCGGCGTCTCGTCGTACTCGCCGAATGCATTCGGCAAGCCGGCGTTGGGATAGGCGCACACATAGGTGTCGGCAACGCGCGCCAGCTCCTCGATGTAGGGGCGCAGCTGTCTCGCGCCGAGAGCACAATTGAGCCCGACCACGGTGGGTCTGGCGTGGCGGATGGAGTTCCAAAAGGCTTCGGTGGTCTGTCCGGATAGCGTTCGTCCTGAGGCGTCGGTGATGGTTCCCGAGACAATAATCGGCAGCTCCCTCCCCACCTCATCGAAGCACTGGCGAACAGCGTAGAGCGCGGCCTTTGCATTCAAGGTGTCGAACACCGTCTCGATGAGCAGCATGTCCACACCGCCCTCGATGAGGGCGCGGCTGACGTCCGAATACGTGCACACCAGCTCATCAAAACTGATATTGCGAAATCCCGGATCATTGACGTCAGGAGACAACGACGCGGTGCGGCTCGTGGGCCCCAGCGCACCGGCGACAAAACGCCGCTGGCCGCTTTGCGCACCGACTTCATCCGCCACTTGCCGCGCCAGCCGCGCGGCCGTCAAGTTCAGCTCGCCGACCAACGACTGCATGCCGTAATCCGCCTGCGAGACGCTGGTGGAATTGAAGGTATTGGTGGAGATGACGTCGGCGCCGGCGAGCAGATAGGCCCGATGGATATCGGCGATGATTTGCGGCTGCGTGATCACGAGCAGGTCATTATTGCCGCGCAGGTCGCGGCGCCAGTCCGCGAATCGTTGGCCGCGAAATTGTTCCTCGCTAAGTCGATGCTGCTGGATCATCGTCCCCATGGCACCATCGAAAATCACCACGCGCCGCTCGAGCAGTGCGGTAAAAGCCGTGGGCGAGGCCGGCGGCAGCACTACGCGACCTGTGCCGCGCGCAAGGCCGGCCGCAGCCCCAAGGCATGGCAGATCGCGTAGGTGAGTTCGGCGCGGTTCAATGTATAGAAATGGAATTCCTGCACCCCGTGCCGCCGCAAGCGCTGCACCTGCTCGATGGCCACATTCGCCGCGATCATGCGGCGCGTGTCCGGATCATCGTCCAGCCCCTCGAACCGGCTGCGCAGCCAATCGGGCACGGTCGCGCCGCAACGCGCGGCAAAGCGCAACATGTGGGGGAAGCGCGTGATGGGCAGAATGCCGGGTACAACGCCGATGTTCAGACCCTGTGCCGCGCAACGATCCCGATAGCGAAGGAACAGGTCCGGATCGAAAAAGAATTGGGTAATGGCGCGCGCTGCGCCGGCATCGATCTTGCGTTTCAAGTTCTCCAAATCGGCATCGACGCCGCCCGACTCCGGGTGACCCTCCGGATACGCCGCCACCGTCAGATCAAAGTCCGCTACCTGGCGTAAACCTCGAACCAAATCGGAGGCGTAAGCGAACCCGTGAGAATGAGGTCGATAGCGGCCATCGGGTCCGTGATGGGGGGGCGCATCGCCGCGCAGCGCGACCAAGTGCCGTACGCCTAAGCGCCAGTAATCTTCCGCAATGCCCAGCACTTCCTCGCGCGAAGCCCCCACGCAGGTCAAGTGAGGGGCAATCCTAAGACTCGTCTCGCGCAGCACTCTTTGCACGAACTCGTGCGTGCGGGTACGGGTGGAGCCATCGGCTCCGTACGTGACGGACACAAAGCTGGGGCGCAGCGGCGCCAGCCGTTGAACCGAGGCCCAGAGCTGCTGCCCCATCGCCTCGTCGGCGGGGGGAAAGAATTCGAATGACACGGTGGGATCGGACATACAGGCTCCCAGCGAAGGGATTCTCGACAAAGAGCATGCTTGAGCCTACGATTTGACTCAATCTCATTATTCTAATACCCGGAATGAAATAGGCTCATGTCAACCACGGCCCTGGAGGTCAGGCACCTGGAGACTCTGCTGGCACTGTCCGAGTGCGGCAGCCTCTCGAAAGCGGCCGCGCGCCTATTTCTGACCCAGTCCGCGCTGTCGCACCAACTCAAGGCCTTGGAGACCCACTACGGCGCCGCCTTGGTCGAAAAGAATGTGCGCCCTTTGCGGTTTACGGCAATCGGCAATCGGTTGCTGGCCTTGGCGCACGTGGTGCTGCCGGCGATGGCCGAGGCTGGCCGCGACGTCGCGCGTCTGGCGCAGGGCCACGCCGGACCGCTGCGGGTCGCGGTCCAATGCCACAATTGTTTCGACTGGCTGATGCCGGCGATGGATGCCTATCGGACGCTGTGGCCCGAGGTGGAGCTGGATATTATTTCCGGCTTCGTCGTCGACCCCTTGCCGCTTCTCGATCAGGGTGAGGCGGAGCTGGCCATCATTCACGACCGGCAGGAGGCGCATCCGAGTGTGGTGTTCAGCCCCTTGTTTCGCTATGAAAGTGTTGCCTTGATGAGTCCGCGGCACCGTTTGGCGGCAAAACCTTGGCTGGACGCGGCGGATTTCGCCGCCGAGACGCTGATCACCTACCCGGTGCCGGATGAAATGCTGGACGTCATGAAGCACTGCCTCACGCCCGCCAACATCAACCCGAAAAGGCGCACGGCGGAATTGACAGTCGCCATCCTCCAATTGGTCGCGAGCGGCCGGGGCATCGCCGCGTTGCCCTCCTGGACGGTGGGCAACTATATCGAGCGCGGCTACGTGGTCTCGCGGCCCATCGGGCCATCCGGCCTGCGCTGCGAACTGTACGCCGCCACCACGCGCGCCGGCGCGGATGCCGCTTATATAAGAGAGTTCATTGCGTTGACCCGCGCCCAGAGCCTGACGGAACTGGCCGGCGTTTCGGCGCTGTAGACTCGATCAGCCGATTCGCGCGCTCTGGCCGCCATCCACGGGCAGCGCCACGCCGGTGATGAACGCCGACTCGTCCGAATGCAGAAACAGTGCGGCGTGGGCCACATCCCAGGCGGTGCCCATTTTGCCCCTCAGCGGCACTCTCTTGTCCCGCGCGGCGCGCAGTTCTACCGTCGATATATTGCGCGCCTGGGCCTGCCCCTCGATCGCCATCGGCGTGTCCATCAATCCCGGCATGATGGTGTTGACGCGAATACCGTACTGGGCGTTCGTCAGGGCAAGCTGCTGCCCCAGCATGTTCATCGCGATCTTCGATAACTTGTAGGCGGTGAGTCCGGGGGCATACGCGACCGCCGCAATGGACGAGATGTTGACGATGGTGCCCGAACCCTGGCTCTGCATGATGGGCAGCACCGCCTGGCACGACAGCAGGCAGCCCTTCAGGTTGACCCGCATGATTCGATCGTACGCATCTTCGGTGATTTCTGCCGGTGGACCATCGCCGGCGCCCACGCCGACGTTGTTGTGCAGGAAATCCACGCGCCCCCACGCCGCGACGCAGGCACCCACATAGGCCTTGCAGTCGGCGGCGCGAGTCCAATCGCCTGCCACGGATTGGGCCGTGCCGCCTTCCGATAAGATCACCGCAGCCGTCTCCTCGGCGCGATGTAAATCCCGATCCACCAGAATCAGCTTGGCGCCTTCGCGCGCGAACAGCACGGCCGCAGCGCGCCCATTGCCGACGGTATCGCCCGGGGTCTGACCGGCGCCCACCACGATGCCGACCTTGCCCTGAAGCCTAAGTTCGCGCATCACGAGGCGCGGCACGGTTGATCATCGGCCGATGATGGTCGGCTGGTAGCCATCGGTCAATGTTCGGAGGAACGCAACGATATCGCTGATGTCGACTGGCGTCAGGGCCGGCTTATCGCCGAGGTGCCTGTCCAGAGGGGCTTGCTTATCGAGATTGGCTTGATACCTCGCGGGCACATCATCGAACTTCAAGATTCCGCCATCGCCCGTACGCGGATACCACTTCTGCGGGTTGGTGTCCCGCTCGGCATAAAAGCGCACCACCTCCTCGAGGGAATGAAACACGCCGTTGTGAAAAAACACGCGTCGCCTGGCCGCATTGCGCAACGAGGGTGTGCGGAACAGGCCGCAGTACTCGCTCTTGTCGGCCAAATCGGTGCGCAGCGGACCGCACAGCCCGAGATCGAAGTAACTTCGATCTGCATTGGCGGGAATCGCCGCGTTGCGCGGCGCGCCGATCCCGGCATAGCCAAAATCGGTGAATGATGGAAATGCGCCCTGGCGCATCGCGCTGGGATGGCAGCGCGCGCAGTTTCCCCGGACTGGGTCATTGAAGGCGGCCAGGCCGCGCAATTCCTGGCGGCTCAACGTCGTCTCGTGGCGCAGCCATGCATCGTACTTGCTGCTGTACGGATAGAACTCAGGAGGATTTTGCTGATAGGCCTCCAGCGCCATCAATATGCCTTTGAAGGCCAGGGGCGCATCGGCCAGACTGTTCGCGCCGAAGGTGCTGCGAAACTGCGCGGCGTAGGCCGCGCGCCTCACTTTGGCAACTACCGTTTTCTCGTCCGCATTCGCCATCTCGAAGGGCGAGAACAACGGCAATCGCGCCTGATCATGAGCCGAGACGGCACGTCCGTCCCAGGTGCGCCCTCCTGCCGGCCCCTGATCGATGCTGTCATCCCCCTCATCGTCGAGGTAGTGCTCGGTAAACGGCGGTACATTTTGCGTGTAGGTAAGCGAGGGTACGGCGCGCACGCCGACGCGAAGTCCATCGCCGCCGCCGCGCTGCACCGGCCGAGCATTCGGCGGACCGAAGGATCGATTCGGGTCATGACAGGCGGCGCAAGAGATTTTTCCCGATGCCGACAACCCAGGATCGAAGAATAGCGCGCGGCCGATGGCCACCAACGCCGCGGCGGTGGGCGGCTTCTCGAAGGTATTGGCGTAGAACCGGCTGGCCTCGTCAGCTCCCGCGAGTCCGATCATTGCGGCGCTGAATGCCATGCTGAAGGCAACGCCGAAGATGACGCGTGGCACGCCGGATCCCCACCGCGCTGCCGAACTTTTCAGTGGACGGAACTTCCGCTGCCGCCGGCGACGGCGGCGCTGAACAGCTGCGCAACATCGACCGCATCGAACACGTAGGCTCGATTGCAAAAATCACAGCGCACCTCGATTTCCCCGCGCTCCGCCAGTACCGAGCCGGCTTCGGCCTCGCCCAATCCTTGCAGCATGCCGGCGACCCGTTCGCGCGAACAGCGGCAACGGAAGAAAACCGGCGACGGCTCGAACAAGCGCACATCCTCCTCATTGAACAGCCGGCGCAAAATCTCTGCGTCCGGCAGGGTGCGCAGCTCCTCGGGCCTCAAGGTATCCGCGATGAGCTGAACACGCCGCCAGGCATCCTCGATCGCGGCGGCATCAGCCTGCGGCGCGGAACCCCCGCCCGGCAGTTTCTGCAGCAGCATTCCCGAGGCGCCCTGCTCGTCGGCGTGCAGCCACAGCCGCGTCGGCAACTGCTCGGAATTCTCGAAATAGCTCTGCAGGGACGCGGCCAGGCGCTCGCCCGCAATGGGAACGATGCCCTGATAACGCTGCGCCTCGGCGTCGGTTTCCAAGGTCACCGTCAAATTGCCGGTGCCGATCAGTTCGCCGAAACCCGCCGCGCCCGCGGGTGTCTCTCGATACTGCGCGAGGCCCCGCACCCCAAGATCGCTGGTGCATTGCGCCAGCAGCAAACGCACCGGCCCATCGCCTTGCAGTTGCAGCGACAAAACCCCGTCGAACTTGATCGTGGCCGCCAGCAGCAGTGAGGCGGCCACCGCCTCACCCAACAGGTCGCGAATGGCGCTCGGGTATTCGCGGTGTTCGATCAAGGCATGCCAGGAGGCGTCCAGGTGCACCAGGTGTCCGCGAATCGGGTATTGCTCGAATAGAAAGCGATGCAAGCGATCGCGGTCGTGCATTGGAAATCCTAGGCACCGCCGCTGAGCTTGATTTTCAACAATTCGTTCAGCTGTGCCGGATTCGCCTTGCCTGCAGTGGCTTTCTGGACCTGGCCGACGAAGAATCCAAACAACTTATCCTTCCCGGATCGATAGTCGGCAAGCTGTTTCGGGTTGGCCGCGATGACCGCGTCGATCACGGCATCGATGGCGCCGGAATCGGTGATTTGCCGCAAGCCCTGCGCTTCGATGATGGCGTCCGGCGACTTTCCCTCGGACCACATGGCCTCGAACACATCCTTGGCGATCTTGCCCGAGATCGTCGCATCCACGATGCGCAGCAGCAGCGCAGTCAACTGCGCCGGCGGCACCCGAGAGTTCTCGATGTCGATGCTGTCCCGGTTGAGCGCACTCGATAATTCTCCCATGACCCAATTCGCCGCCAGCTTGGCATGTTCGGCGCCCAAGCCCGATACCACCGCCTCGAAATATGCGCCCAATTCTCGGCTGGCGCACAGCACGCCGGCATCGTAAGCGGACAGTGCCAGCTCGCCCGTGAAGCGTGCCGCCTTCTCATCCGGCAGCTCCGGCAGTGTTCTGCGAATGGTCTCGATGAACAGCTCGTCGATTTCGACCGGCAACAGATCCGGATCTGGGAAATAGCGATAATCGTTGGCTTCCTCCTTGGACCGCATGGAACGCGTCTCGTCCTTGTCGGAATCGTATAGCCGCGTTTCCTGCACCACCGACCCGCCGCTTTCGATCAATTCGATCTGCCGCGCCACTTCGTAATGAATCGCCTTCTCCACGAATCGGAACGAGTTCAAATTCTTGATCTCGGCGCGGGTGCCGAATTTCTCGCGGCCTTTGGGGCGCACCGATACGTTGGCGTCGCAGCGAAACGAACCTTCCTGCATGTTGCCGTCGCAAATCTCCAAATAGCGCACCAGGGTATGGATTTTCTTCATGTACGCGACCGCTTCCTTGGCCGACCGCATGTCAGGCTCGGAGACGATTTCAAGCAGCGGGGTGCCGGCCCGGTTCAAATCGATCCCGGTGGCGTTGGCCAGGCCCTCATGCAGCGATTTGCCCGCATCTTCCTCCAGATGCGCTCGGGTGATACCGATGGTCTTGACCGAACCGTCCTCGAGCATGACGTCGAGCGCGCCGCGCGCCACTACCGGCAGCTCGTACTGGCTGATTTGATAGCCCTTCGGCAGATCGGGATAAAAATAATTCTTGCGCGCGAAAACCGATCGGCGCGCGATCTTCGCGCCGATCGCCAGGCCGAATTTGACCGCCATTTGCAGGGCTCGCGCATTCAGCACCGGCAATACGCCCGGATAGGCCAGATCCACCAAACTGGCTTGGCTGTTGGGCGGCGCTCCGTAGGCAGTCGCGGAGCCCGAAAAGATCTTCGACCGGGTGGCGAGCTGGGCGTGTATTTCCAGCCCGATGACAACTTCCCAGCTGCTCATCACTCGTACCCGCGCGGCGCATGCCGGTGCCAATCGGTGGCTTGCTGGAATCGATGCGCCGCGTTCAACAACTTGGCTTCGGCAAAATGCGGCCCGACCAGCTGCAATCCCATCGGCAGCCCATCGATGAAGCCGCAGGGCAAGGATACCCCGGGAAGTCCCGCGAGATTTGCGCCGATGGTGTAGATGTCATTCAGATACATGGTGACCGGGTCGTTGACCTTTGCCCCGATGTCGAAGGCCGGCGTCGGCGTCGTCGGGCCGATCACCAAATCGACCTTGTCGAAGGCCGCGCGAAAATCATCGGTGATCATGCGCCGCGCCTTCTGGGCCTTTAAATAGTACGCATCGAAATAGCCGGCCGACAACACGTAGGTACCCGTCATGATGCGGCGTTTCACCTCGGCGCCAAATCCCTCGCCGCGCGATCGCTCGTACAGGTCGGTGAGGTCCTTCGGAGAGTCGCAGCGGTAGCCGAAGCGCACACCGTCGAAGCGCGACAAATTAGAGGAACACTCGGCCGGCGCCACCACGTAGTAAGTGGGTACTGACAACGGCAGGTGCGGCAGACTGACCTCCAGCGTCTCGGCCCCGAGGCTCTTGTAGATCCTCAAGGCATCATGAATGAGCGCGGCATTGCGCGCTTCCAACCCCTCGAAGAACTCCCGCAGCAGCCCGATTTTCAGCCCCTTGAGAGGCGCGTCCAACGTCGCGGCGTAATCCGGCACCGGTGCATCCACGCTGGTCGAATCCTTCGGATCGAAGCCGGCCATCACCTGCAGGACGGCCGCCGCATCGGCCGCCGTGCGGGCAAACACGCCCGCTTGGTCGAGGCTGGACGCAAATGCAACCAGCCCATACCGGGACACGCGACCATACGTTGGTTTCAGCCCGGTCACCCCCGTCAAGGCCGCCGGCTGTCGAATCGAGCCGCCGGTATCGGTGCCGGTGGCAAAGGGGGCGAAGCGGGCGGCCGTCGCCGCCGCCGAGCCCCCCGATGATCCGCCGGGTACCTTGCTCGTATCCCAGGGATTTTTGACCGGCCCGTAGTAGCTGGTCTCGTTGGAGGATCCCATGGCGAATTCGTCCATATTGGACTTGCCCAGCATGACGCTGCCCGCCGCTTTGAGCCGAGTGACCACGGTTGCATCGTAGGGGGCGATAAAGTTGTCCAGCATGCGCGAGCCGCAGCTGGTGCGGACCCCGTCGGTGCAAAAAATGTCTTTATGAATGAGGGGGATGCCGAGCAGGGGGCCGCGCTCCCCCATTCCCAGACGGTGATCGGCGGCTGCTGCGTCTTCAAGGGCCTTCTCGGCCGTGACGGTGATGAACGCGTTGAGCGCCGGGTTCAGGCGCTCGATTCTCTCCAGGAAGTGGCGGGTGAGTTCCGCGCTGGAGATCTGTTTTTGGCTGAGGCGGTCGGCGAGTTCGCCGATGAATAGGTTATGCAGCATCGCTCAAGAATAGCACCGGTCTACTCGATGACTCGCGGCACCACATACAGCGCCGCCGTCACGGCCGGCGCGTTGGCTTGGTACTTCAGGTGATTGTCGCTCTCCGACACCACATCGGCCCGCAGGCGTTGATGCTGCCCATCGAGCGGATGCGCCATGGGCAGCACGTCCCCCGTTTGCGCGCGCGAGAGTTCGTCCACGAAATTCACGATGCTCGACAAGCTGGTCACGTAGACCGGCATTTCTTGCTCGGTGATGGACAGCCGCGCGAGGTGCGCGATCTTTTCGACGTCTTGACGGGTTAGGCTCATAGTGACTGCTCAAACTGCGCTGCAACTCACGCAAATTAAGCCCCAGCAATGGTACACGTTGCCTTGCTGAATGTCGTGTCGGTTGTTACATTAGCGCAACTTTTTTTACCCCAGTTCTCAAGAAAAAATACCCCATGTTCAAACGCCTTAGAGGTTATTTCTCCAATGACCTCTCAATCGATCTTGGAACCGCCAACACCCTGATTTACGTGCGCGAGCGCGGCATCGTGCTCAACGAGCCATCGGTCGTTGCAGTGCAGGACGAACCGACCCGTGGCGGCAAAATCATCGTCGCGGTCGGCGTAGAGGCCAAGAACATGTTGGGGCGCACCCCGGGCCATATCACCGCGGTCCGACCCATGAAGGACGGGGTCATTGCCGATTTCACCTACACCGAAAAAATGCTGCAGTACTTCATCAAGAAGGTACACGGCAACCGATTCTTGAGCCCGAGCCCACGGGTACTGGTTTGTGTGCCATTCGGTTCGACCCAGGTCGAACGGCGCGCCATCAAGGAATCGGCCGAAGGGGCCGGCGCGCGCAGCGTGGACATCGTTCCGGAGCCGATGGCAGCGGCGGTGGGCGCGGGTCTGCCGGTCCAGGAAGCCCGCGGCTCCATGGTGCTCGACATCGGCGGCGGCACCTCCGAGGTGGCGGTCATCTCCTTGAACGGCATCGTCTACGCAGCAAGCGTGCGTATCGGCGGCGATAAGTTCGACGAAGCCATTACCAACTATGTGCGGCGCAATTACGGCATCCTGATCGGCGAGGCCACGGCCGAACGCATCAAGCTGGAAATCGGTTCGGCCTATCCCGGGCAAACCGTGCGAGAGATTTCCGTCAAAGGCCGAAATTTGTCGGAAGGCGTGCCGCGAAGTTTCACTCTGAACTCCAACGAGATCCTGGAAGCCTTGCAAGAGCCCTTGCAAGGCATCGTCGGCGCGGTGAAACAGGCGCTCGAACAAACGCCGCCGGAGCTCGGCGCCGACGTCGCCGAGCGCGGCATCGTGCTGACCGGCGGCGGCGCGCTGCTGCGCGACGTCGATAAGCTGCTCATGGAAGAAACCGGATTGCCGGTGGTGGTCGCGGACGACCCGCTGACCTGCGTCGCGCGCGGCGGCGGGCGAATCCTCGAACTCACCGAGGAACACGGCCCGGGCATTTTCGGACTGGAGTAATGCAAGCGACTAGGGATCCTTCCGCCCATGGTCGCCTTTCGTAGCACCGACACATCCGGTCGAACGACAGGACTTCTGCTCCGCTGCGTCCTGTACTCCCTGCTGGCCTTAGGTTTGATCATCGTCGACAAGCGCTACGATCATTTAGGTCGGATCCGTCGGCTGCTCTCCGTCGTGGCTTACCCCGTGCAAGTGGCCGTCGCCAGCCCCTTCGAGGGCTGGGACTGGTTTCGCGATAGCGTGACCACTCGGGGCGCGTTGCGTGCCGATAAGAGCAAACTCGAGGCACAGCTGCGTCTGGCGCAGTTCCGGCTGCAGCGCTATGAGGCATTGGAGGCTGAAACTCAGCGCCTGCGCGCACTGCGCGACAGCACGGCCGGCGTTACCGATCGCTTCGTGATCGGCGACGTCATGGACGTGGATCTGGACGCGTTTCGCGAGCGAGTGCTGGTGAATAAGGGGGCGAAAGATGGCGTCTACGTGGGGCAGGCCGTACTGGACGCTGGCGGCGTATTTGGTCAAGTCGCTCGCGTTGGGCAGCTGACCAGTGAAGTCATTCTGGTCAGCGATGCGGCGCACGCAATCCCCGTGCAGATCAATCGCAATGGCTTGCGGACCATCGCGGTCGGCACCGGCGATATGGGTCTATTGAAGCTGCCGTACCTGCCGACCAGCGCCGATGTCGTCGCCGGCGATCTGTTGGTGACCTCGGGCCTCGGCGGCGGTTTTCCGGCGGGCTATCCGGTGGGTACGGTCGCAGAGGTCAAGCGCGACCCGGCACAGTCCCTCGCCGACGTCGACGTGAAGCCCGCTGCCGCCCTCGACCGCTCGCAAGAGCTGTTATTCGTCTGGCTGAAAACCCAGACGAGCGAATTGTTGCCGCTGCCCGCGGCGGCCCCGGCTCCCGCGCACGCACCGCCAAAGATCGCCTCGGGAAAACCCGCCGCGGCCGTGAAGCCGGCGCCCAAAGAGGCGCCTTCCAAGCCATGATGCGCGAAACCAGAATCCGCCGGCTGCCCATGGCGCTGTCCGCCTTGGTCGCGCTGGCCCTCGCCGTGCTACCGCTGCCCTCCATCCTGGAACCGCTGCGACCGGACTTTCTGGTGCTGGTGGTATTTTATTGGTGCATCGAGTCCCCGCGCGCCGGCGGCTTGGGTCTGGCCTTCGCGTCCGGTCTGGCACTGGATGTCATCCACGGGGTCGTGCTGGGACAGCATGCGCTGGCGCTCACCCTCATGGGCGCATGGGCCACGCATCTGCGCTTGCGCATTCGGGTGTTTTCCGTGCTGTCGCAATGTCTCACCATCTTCGCCTTGCTGACCGGATACCAGTTCATTTTGTTCTGGGTCGACGGCGCCACCGGCAACCCGGTGACATCGTTCGGCCGCTGGCTGGCGCCGTTCATCGGCGCGCTGCTGTGGCCGCTGCTGGTCAGCGCGTTCAGCAACCTGCGTGAGCGTTGAATATGATTTTCGATGAATTTTCGCCGTCCCGAACCCGCCGCACCCTGACCGCGGGCGGTCGCACGCTGCGCGCGCTGGGGCTGGACGGACCCCTCACCGGGGTGCTCGCCATTATCGTGTGCATCGGCATTTTGGTGGTGTACAGCGCGTCAGGCCAAAACCTAAAGATGGTGGAGCACCATTTGGTGAACATCGGCATCGCGGTGGCGGCGCTGCTCGCGCTCGCCAAGTTCGCGACTCCGCAGTACCTGCGCCTATTCGCCCCCGTCGCCTATATCGTCGGGGTGCTGCTGTTGATCGTGGTGGATGTCACCGGCCATATCGGCAAGGGTGCGCAGCGTTGGCTCGATGTTGGGTTCATGCGTTTCCAACCCTCGGAAATCATGAAGCTGGCGGTGCCGATGGTCTGCGCCTGGTACATGCACGAGCGTCCGCTGCCGCCGACATTTGTGGATCTGATCGTCATGGGCGTGATGATCGCCATTCCCACGGCCATGATTGTCACGCAGCCGGATTTGGGCACCGCACTGCTGATCGCCGCGTCCGGCCTGATCGTCATGCTGCTGGCCGGGCTGCAGATTCAAATTATCCTGGTCTCGATTCCCCTGCTCGGCGGCGCCGCGTGGGCGGCGTGGCATTTCATCCATGACTACCAGCGCCAGCGCATATTGACGTTTCTGAACCCGGAAACAGATCGGTTGGGCGCCGGATACCACATCATCCAATCGCAGATCGCCATCGGTTCGGGCGGCGTATTCGGCAAGGGTTACATGAACGGCAGCCAGGCGCAGCTGGAATTCCTGCCCGAACGCTCCACGGATTTCATATTCGCCGTCATCGGTGAAGAATTCGGGCTGCTGGGACAGCTGCTGATTCTGTCGCTGTATGGCGTCGTGATCGGCCGCGCGCTTTATTTGGCCATGCAGGCCCAGGGCACCTTTGCCCGCTTGACGGGCGGGGCAATCGCGCTCAGCTTCTTCGTCTATGTTTTCGTCAACTCCGGCATGGTCAGCGGCATATTGCCCGTCGTCGGCGTGCCGCTGCCGATGATCAGCTACGGCGGCACGTCCATGGTCACTCTCTTGGCCGGATTCGGCATATTGATGGCGCTGCATTCGCACCGCAAGCTGATCGGATCCTAGCCGAGTGCGAGTTTCGCTCCCATCCAAGCATCTATTCTGGCTCCTGCTGCTTCTGAGCACGAGCTTTCCCGCCGCCGCGATCGACATCAAGCGCGACGAGGTGAAGGAGTTCATCGCCCACATGGTCGATACGTACTCCTTCAAGAAGCGCCCGCTGCGGATGTTGCTGAAATCCGCGCAGAGCCAGCCGGCGATCATCGAGGCGATGAACAAACCCGCCGAGAAAGCCAAGCTCTGGTATGAATATCGGCCGATTTTTATCACCGAACGGCGCATCCACGAGGGCACCGAGTTCTGGAGCGCTCATCGTCAAGCCCTGGACCAAGCCAGCGTGCGCAGCGGCGTCGCGCCCGAATACCTGGCGGCAATCCTCGGCGTGGAGACCTATTACGGCCGGCTAACCGGTTCTTATCGGGTACTCGACGCGTTGGCCACCCTGGCGTTCGATTATCCGGCGCGCGCCAAGTTTTTTCGCGACGAACTCGAGCAGTATCTTCTGCTGACCCGCGATGCGCACTTGGATCCCCTGTCGCTCAAAGGCTCTTATGCCGGCGCGATGGGCGCGCCGCAGTTCATGCCGTCGAACTATCGCCGTTATGCGGTCGACGCGGATGCCGACGGCCATATCGATTTATGGACCAATTGGCCGGATGTCTGCGCGAGCGTCGGCAACTATCTGAAGGAGCATGGCTGGAATGCCGGCGAACCGGTTCTCGGCGAGGCCGCGGTGGCGGACGAGAAAGCCGGCGACTTGGATGGCCGCAAGCTGGCGCTGACAGATACGGTCGCCTCGCTGATGGCGAAAGGCGTCAGCTTTGAGACGCAGCTGCCCGAGGACTCGCCCGCGATCTTGATCGCCGTCGACGAAGCGGATGGCGTTCATTGGCGCGTGGGCTACAACAACTTCTACGTCATTACCCGCTACAACCATAGCGCGCTGTATGCCATGGCTGTGTACGAACTCGCGGCCGCTCTGAAGCAGCGCATGCTGTCAATCGATGCGCCGGGGACAGGCGCTCAGCAGATCGCTGCGACGCCCCCGTGAAATTCGCGGGTTCGCCGGCGCCCTATTGCTGCACCCTGGTCGCATTCGGACTTGCAGGGTGTTTCGGGACGCGGCCGCAGCCACCGCCCGCGAACCCCATTCCCGCGGAGGTGCCGCCGAGCGTCGCGCCCGCGCCCGTGGCGGCGCAGCCTCCGTCGCCGGATACGGTGCCGGATGTCATACCGCACGTCGAACCGAAGTCGCGCAGCGGCAATCCGCCGTTCTATGATGTATTCGGCAAGCGCTACTATGTCCTGTCCTCGGGCAGTGGCTACGTGGAACGCGGCGTCGCGTCCTGGTATGGTCCCGGCTTTCACAAAGTCCGCACATCCACCGGCGAGCCCTACGATATGTACGCCATGACGGCGGCCCATACGACGCTGCCGTTGCCCTGCTACGTGCGCGTGACCAACCTACAGAATGGGCGCAGTGTCGTCGTGCGCGTCAATGATCGCGGACCCTTTGTCGATAACCGCATCATCGACCTGTCGTACACCGCCGCGGCCAAACTCGATATGCTGCGAAATGGCACAGCGCTGGTGGAAGTGAGCAGCATCGACCTGTCGCTGCGAACCGCCGCGACGCCGGCAACCAGCCCGGCCTCACCCCCGGAACCCGCGGCGGCCATAGCGCCTGCGCCCGCGGCAGCGCCGCCCGCGGCAGGCAACAAATCATTTTTTGTGCAAGCCGGCGCATTCAGTGACCCTAAAAACGCCGACCGTCTGGTCGAGAAATTGCGCGGCGGCGGCTATGGCACGGTGTTCGTGCGCGATGATCAGATCGCGGGCCGGCGAATGTTTCGAGTGCGCATCGGCCCGATCGCCGGGGTCGCCGAGTTTGACCGGATCGTCGCGGCGCTGGAGCGCAACGGCGTCAGCGACGCGCGGCTTGCACTCGACTAGGCCAATCCGCTATTGCGATCCGGCGATCCAAAGTACACTTCGGTTTTTCCACAGGTATAAAGCCACTATGCTTCGTTCTTTCCTTGCGAGCCTCGCGTTCACGTCACTGACAGCGGCCACAGCCCTCGCCGCTACGCCCCCTCCCGCGCCAACACCGACTGCACCGCAGGTGGATGCGCGCGCCTACATTCTGGTCGATTACCGCACCGACAAGACGCTGGCATCGCAGGATGCGGTGGCGCGCATGGAGCCGGCCAGCCTCACGAAGCTGATGACGGCATACATCGTTTTCCAAGAGCTGGCCGCCGGCAAGCTCAAACTGGAGGAATTGGTCACTGTCAGCGAACACGCCTGGCGCTCCGAAGGCTCGCGAACCTTCATTGAACTCGGTAAACCGGTGTCGGTTCAGGACCTCATTTTGGGCATGATCGTGCAGTCGGGCAATGACGCCACGATCGCTTTGGCGGAGCGCATTGGCGGCACCGAGGAAACTTTTGTGCAATTGATGAATGCCAATGCGGCACGACTGGGAATGGTCGGCACGCATTTCGAGAACAGCTCGGGACTTCCCGGCGCGCAGCATTACACGACGGCGCGCGATATGTCCCTCCTGGCGATTGCCATGATTCGCGATTTTCCCCAGTACTACAAATATTACTCGGTGCGCGAGTTCGAGCATAACGGCATCAAGCAGCAAAATCGCAACGGTTTGCTGGAAAAGGACCCCACGGTCGACGGACTGAAGACCGGGCATACCGACTCGGCGGGCTTCTGCCTGGTGAGCTCGGCGTTGCGCGACGGGATGCGCCTGGTGTCGGTGGTGCTGGGATCGAGCAGCATGAAGGCACGCGAAAATGCCAGCGCGGCACTGCTGAACTACGGCTTCACCTTCTATGAAACCCGATTGGTAATCAAGGGCGGTACGGCGCTGGCGAGTTCGCGGGTGTGGAAGGCGCAGCGCTCGCCGGTCGATCTTGGCATCAAAGACGATCTGTACCTGACGCTGCCGCGAGGCTTAACGGATTTGAAAACATCTACCGAGGTTCTGCCCAAGCTCATTGCACCGCTCGCAGCCGATGCGAATGTCGGCAGCGTGCGCGTGCTGGCCGGCGACCAAACGCTGAGCACGGTGCCGCTGCATCCGTTGCAAGCGGTGGCTTCGGGTGGGTGGTGGCGGCGCCTGATCGACACCATTCGCCTGTGGTTCGCGTGAGCAGCCCCTTACCGATCTGCTATTTGAACGGCGCCTACGTGCCTTTGGCCGAAGCGCAGGTCTCGCCGCTCGATCGCGGGTTTCTGTTTGGCGACGCGGTCTACGAGGTGGTGCCGGTATACGGCGCGCGGCCGTTTCGCCTGCGCCAGCACCTGGATCGGCTGAATCGCAGCCTCGGCGAAATCCGCATGCCCTCGCCGTTGCCGCACGGCGAATGGGCGCAGATTTGCCAGGAGTTGATCGCGCGCAATGGCGCCCTCGATGCTTATTTGTACATTCAAGTCACTCGCGGCGCTGAATTCGGTCGCAATCACGCGTGGCCCGACGGCCTTAAACCCACCTTGTTCGCCTATTGCACCAGTCTCGAGGCGCTGCCGCCGTCACTGCTGGAATCGGGCGTTGTCGCAGTGACCGCGAGTGACATCCGCTGGGCGCGGCGCGACATCAAATCTACCGCTCTGCTGGCGAACATTCTGCTGAAGAAGCTCTGCGCGGATGCCGGCGCCTACGAGACCATCCTGCTCGAGAATGGAGAGCTTACCGAGGGCTCTTCCACGACGGTTCACGTGGTCAAGGGCGGCGTGATTCGAACGCCGCCGAACGGACACCACATTCTGCCCGGCACGACTCGGGATGTGGTCGGGGAACTCGCCGATCGCTTGCATATCGATCGCGAAAGCGCTCCGATTCTGGAGTCCCAGCTGCGCGACGCCGATGAGATTTGGCTGGCGTTTGCGACTCGCGGACTATTGCCGGTGACCAGGCTCGACGGCGCGAGCGTCGGCGGCGGACGGCCGGGACCGCTGTTCAAGCGAATGAGCGCGGCGTTCACCGACCACGTCCGAGAGCTGATCGGAACCCCCGCGCTATGAGCGAACGCGGTACTCTCTTGGAATTTCCCAGCGAATTCCCCATCAAAGTGGTGGGTCGTCAGGACGGCGACCTGCGTGCGCTGACCCAAGCCATCATCGAGCGCCACAGCGGACCGATCTTAGATTCCAATGTGCGCACGCGAACCAGCGCGGATGGGAATTTTCTCGCGCTCACCTACCTGGTGCAGGCGAGCAGCCGCGAGCAGCTCGATGCAATTTATCGGGAATTGACGGCCTGCAAGTCGGTGTTGATGGCCCTGTAGTCAGGACCGAGTCCGAACTGGCGCAGCAGATGGGGGGTCAATTCCTGCGCCACACGCTCCAGGCTGGCGTCAATTCCGTGATCGCTGAGGCGGGTCACCGCCAAGCCGCGATGTCCGCACACGTTGATGCGCCCGAAGGGCTCAAGATCCAGCGAGACGTTCAGCGCCATCCCGTGATAGCTCGCCCCGCGGCGAATTCGCAGGCCAATGCTGGCAAGTTTGGCCCCATCGACATAGACACCCGGCGCCGCGCGCGAGCCGCAGGCGCCGATCCCAAAGCCGGCGAGGTAGCCGATGATCGAGTTCTCCAGCGCCATCACCAGCGCATGCACGCCGATCCGCAGACGCCGCAAATCGACCAGCGGATAGATGACCAGTTGCCCGGGACCGTGGTACGTCACCTGACCGCCGCGATCGATTTGCACCACCGGAATATCTCCCGGCGACAGCAGGTGCTCACGGCTTGCGTTCAATCCCAGGGTAAATACCGGCGGATGCTCGACGAACCAAATCTCATCAGGCGTCGCTGCATCTCGCTCATCGGTAAAGCGCTGCATCGCCCGCCAAGTCGGCTCGTACGCGGCCAAGCCCAGACGGCGAATCAATGGCGGGCCGCTCATCCCGCTCCCGCATTGTCGAGACCGACGTTGTTGCGCGCCAGGACCTGTTCCGCGCGGTAGCTCGATCTGACCAAGGGGCCGGATACGCACTCTAGAAATCCCAGCGCCAGCGCCCAATCGCGATACTGGTCGAATTCCTTCGGGGTCACGAATCGCTCGACGGACAGGTGACTCGGCGTGGGGCGCAAGTACTGCCCGAGGGTGAGAACATCTACCTTCGCCGCCCGCAGGTCGAGCATGGTCTGGCGGATCTCGCCATCGCTCTCTCCCAATCCCAGCATCAGACTGGTCTTGGTGAGCACCGCGGGGAGGTGGTGTTTCGCGGCTCGCAGTATCTCGATGGTCTGCGAGTATCCGGCGCGCGCGTCGCGTACCGGGTGGGTCAGACGCTGGACGGTCTCGACATTCTGCGCAAACACGTCCAAACCCGAATCGAGCACCGTGCGCACATCGTTCATGACGCCCTGGAAGTCCGGCGTCAATGCCTCGACCGCAGTGGCAGGATTGCGGCGCTTGATGGCGCGAACCGTGGCCGCATAGTGCGCCGCCCCACCATCATTCAAATCGTCGCGATTCACCGAAGTCAGCACGACGTACTTCAGGCCCATCAACTCGACCGAGCGCGCCACGTTCTCCGGTTCCTGCCCATCCAACCAGCCCCGCGGGTTGCCCGTATCCACGGCGCAAAATCGGCAGGCACGCGTGCAAACGGCCCCCATCAGCATGATGGTTGCGGTGCCGGCATTCCAGCACTCGCCGATGTTCGGGCACTTTGCTTCTTCGCAGACGGTGCTCAAACGATGCTCGCGGACGATGGCTTTTACGGTGGAGAATGCCGCTCCGGCGGCCATGGGGACGCGCAGCCACGGCGGCTTGCGCGGGGTTGCCTCGCTGATGCGAGATCGTTTGACGCCGTCCTTGATGGCGGTAAAGCCCTGCGGTGTCGTATATTTCTCGCCGCTGCGTGCCGCCGGCGATTGCCGCACGATGGGGATGCCTTTGAACTCGGACATCCCCCGATTGTACTCTAGTAGGGTCTGTCCGCCGTTAGGGCCACTGCCCCAGGATCCAGTCCACCAGCTTTCTCAAGTCTGCCTGCGGAATACTGAACGCGGGCATCGTATTCGATCCCCACGCGCCGCTGCTGCCGTTCAGAATATTCGCCTCGACATCATCTATTTCCTCCGGATCGCTGGCGTACTTGTGCGCAATGGCGCGCCAGGAAGGACCCTGCAGGGCGGGGTTGTCCAGGATTGAATGACATGACTGGCACTGATATTTCGCCGTGAGTCTGTTGCCGGTGTTATTACTGACCGGCTCGTCGGCCGTGGCCACCGCAACCAGCCCCAGTGCCAACAACAAACCGTGCAGAAGCATCTTCATAGGTTGCCCCATCAATGAGTGGTGCGCCGAGTGTCGGCGCCTGGGCGCACGGGCGGCAATTGGCTCAAGGTCCAGTGCGGCCGTATTTATGTCTAATGGGGCGCCTGGGGCCGGCGTTGAAGGTTCAATGCAGCGAGCCGCTCCGGCGTGCCGATATCCTGCCACTCGCCCGAATAGAGCTGCGCGGAACAGCGCTTCGCCGCCATTGCCCGCAACAGCAGCGGCTTCAAGGGGAACACGCCATCGCTGCAACCGGCAAAGAACTCGGCTCGATAAAGGGCGATGCCGGCAAAGGTATAGCGCGCGGCGCCCGTCGGCACGGCGAAACCCGCCTCCAACCCAAAGTCCCCGTGCGGGTGCTGGGGAGGATTCGGGACCAGCACCAGATGCGCGTCGCAATCGGCAGCCAGGCCCAGGCTCGCGAATGCGAAATCCGTATAGATGTCGCCGTTGACGACGATGAAGGGTCCGGGAGTCAGATGCGCCAATGCGCGCACGATGCCCCCGCCGGTCTCGAGGGCGAGCGGCGCTTCCTCGCTGTAGGTGATCGTCACGCCGTAGCGCGCGCCGTCGCCCAAATAGCCGCGGATCTGCGAACCCAACCAGGCCAGATTGATGACAATGCGCGCAATTCCAGCGGCCGCCAAGCCGATCACGTGGCGCTCGATCAGCGGTTGACCTTGCACGCGCAGCAACGGTTTGGGTGTGTGGTCCGTGAGCGGCCGCATGCGTTCGCCGCGCCCCGCCGCCAGTATCATTGCCGCGCGCGGACGTTCGCTCACGCCAATGCGCGCTGCTGCGCGTCGCGAAATGTCCGCTCGACGCGCTGCTCGATGAATTCTGCGAATGGCGCGGTCTCGCCGTAGGCGGCGGCCGTGTCTGTGGCGTACTTAAGCACCCGCGGCAGATCGTTCAGATACTGAGATTTACCGTCGCGGTAGTACAGGCGCGCGAAAATCCCCAGCACCTTGATGTGCCGCTGCAGGCCGATCAGGTCAAACCAGCGCATGAACTGCGCCGCATCCGCGGCAAGCGCAAATCCCGCTTCGAGCAGCTGCTCGCGGTACTGCAATACCCACGCACGCACACGCGGCTTGGGCCACGCGATGTAGCAATCCTTGAGCAGGGACGCCAAATCATAGGTGACAGGTCCCCAAACGGCGTCTTGAAAATCCAAGATGCCGGGATTGTTTTCCCGCGTGTGCAGCAGATTGCGCGAATGATAGTCGCGGTGCACGAACGTGGCAGGCTGCTCGGCCGCGGCCCGCAGCAGGGACTCGAATAGCCTATCCAGCATGGCGCGCTCGCCGGCGTTAAGATCCATGCCGAGATGGCGGCCCAGAAACCACTCAGGCATGAGCTGCATCTCGCGCATCAGCAAGGCGCGGTCATATCGGGGCAGATGTCGTGAAATCTCAGGGTCCGCCGTTTGCATCGTGCGCAGCGCCTTGAGCGCGTCGGCGTAGAGCCGCTCGGCAGCCCCATCCGCGCGCAGCTCATCGAGGTATTGGCGCGAGCCGAGGTCCGTCAACAACAAGAACCCGCGCCGCAGATCCTGCGCCAGCACCAGCGGCGCGTTAAGATCCAGCCCGGCCAGTATCCTTGCGACCTTCAGGAAGGGCGCGGAATCTTCCTTATCGGGCGGTGCGTCCATCACGATGTAGCTATCTGCATCGCGCGTCACGCGAAAATAGCGGCGAAAACTCGCATCTGCCGATGCGGGCTCAATCAAGCCGCCGGCGAATCCCAAATCTCCCTGCACCCATTGCGTCAGTTGCGCCAGACGGGAATCGCTTGCATCCGATACATCCATGCTTGACCATTCGCAAACCGCAAATGCGGAGACTGAAGTATACCGACTAAGGCGCTGCATTTTGTCCATGGCTTCTCATGTCCGGGCCGCATTGGTTTTTTTCTGCTTAGCGTCAGCCTCCATGGTGCGTGCCGGAGACATATGCCCCGCGCCGCCGAAATACACCTCCACCCGTCCCGCGGACATCGGCATCGACGATCATCGGATATTCATCGACAGCGACGATGCCCTGCTCGGCGCCGACGGCAACGCCGTGGTGAACGGCCGCGTAACGGTGCGCCAGGATGAGCGCAGCGTTGCGGGGGATTCGGTCACTTACGACTACTCCATCGATCAATTGACCGTCAAGGGAGCCGTGGATTTCCTTGACCCCAGGCTGCGCGTGCGCAGCGTGACCGGCAGTTATGATCCGATCGGTGGGGCTAATTTCGACCAGGCATTTTTTCAGCTCATGGACCGCAGCGGGCGCGGCTTCGCCGAGAGCATCGATGTGCATCCGGACGGCAAGGTGGCGCTGAACCGCGCCCGCTACACCAGCTGCCCCGTGGGCAACGACGATTGGATGCTGCAGGCCACCGATATCAAGCTCGATACGAAGCTTCAGGAAGGCGTCGCGCACCATGTGGTCATGCGCTTCAAGGACGTACCGATTTTTTATACGCCCTATATCTCGTTTCCGCTGGGCGACGAGCGCAAGAGCGGGATTTTGTTTCCGACCATGGGCCATTCCAGCAACAACGGCTTCGAGTTCGAGCTGCCTTATTATTTCAATCTGGCGCCGAACTATGACCTGACGCTCACGCCGGGAATACTCACCGCTCGCGGCGTGCAATTGGCCGAGGACTTTCGCTACCTGACCTCGGATTCCCACGGCCAGCTCGACGCGACCTTCCTGCCCAACGACAAGCGGTCCGATGATGACGACCGCAGCTATACGCACTTCACCGATGTCACCGACCTGATGAAGGGGCTGCGCGTCGATGCGGATATCGCCAATGTCAGCGATGCGCGTTATTTTCAGGACTTTGCGGTGGGCACCGACCAGACCAGCGTGACGTATCTGGAACGGCGCGCGGACTTGTTTTACTACGATGACGCCTGGCGTATACGCGCAGAACTGCAGAATTATCAGACCATGGATACGGCGGTCAATCCTGATGACCGCCCGTATTCGCGGGTGCCGCGCGTGGTTGCGGACGCGCTTTATCCGCTGGGGGACACCAACTTCGAGTTCGTATTCAACAGCGAGGCGGTCGATTTCGTGCGCGAGGTCGGTCCTACCGGTTTGCGTTTGAACCTGTCCCCCGAGATACGCTGGTCGATGCGCGGTCCGGGCTACTTCTTCGAGCCCTCCGTCGGCTACGATTTCACGCAGTATGATTTGCAAGGAGGGGTACAGGGGCTATCGAGCTCGCCGACGCGAGGGCTGCCTTACGCGCACTTGGATACCGGCTTGGTGTTCGAGCGCGATGCGGGGTCGGAGGGGCAGCGCACACAGACGCTCGAGCCGCGCATCGTTTACACCTACGTGCCCTACCGCAATCAGAACAATCTGCCGATTTTCGATAGCGCCCTGCCGGACTTCAATCTGACCGAGCTGTTTCAGACCAATCGCTATGTCGGCTTGGATCGCATCGGCGACGCGAATCAAGTGGCGCTGGCCTTGACCACCCGGCTTTTCGACCACAACACGGGCCAGCAGTATCTTTCGGCAACCATCGGTCAGATTCGCTATTTTTCGATCCCGCAGGTGGGCCTGACGGACAATGACTATATCTATTCACCTGCCCAGTCGCAGCCGATGGCCGTGATGCCGGCGGTGAATCCCTTGGCCATCCCCGGGGCGCTGATGTGGCGCGGACAATCCTTTGTGCCCTACCCGCAGCAGTTCCTGCCGCCGGATGAGTACCTGTACGGGGTTTACACCCGCCAGCCGGTGACAACGGAGCCGAATCAAGCCAATACCACCTACTCGGCCTCCAACATCATTGGCGAGGTATCCCTGACCGGCTACAAGCACCTGAGCCTCAATCTGGACTACCAATGGAATCCGTATACCTCGCAAACCGAGACTTCGGCGATTTCGGTGCAATACCACCCGGATTTTAATCGGGTCATCAATATCGGCTACCGCTTTCAAGAGGGCATCTTGAAGCAGTACGACGGCTCCTTCGCCTGGCCGATCACCGACCGCTGGAATACCGTGGGCCACTGGGTTTACTCGCTCCAGGATCATAAAACCATCGAGCAAGTGGCTGGTTTTGAATACAAAAGCTGCTGTTATCGAGTCCAACTGGTGCAGCGCCGCTATCTGACCAATTTCGCCGGAGGACTGGACACCTCGATTGCATTACAATTGGAACTGACGGGCCTCAGTTCGGTCGGAAAGCGTGAGGATTCCTTCCTCGAACGATCGATTCGCGGGTATTCGACCCGCGACCCGAACATCCAGTAAACAGGCTAAAGGGACCAGGATATTTGACCCATGCGTAAATTTGCCCAAATCGGCGCCCTTCTGATCGTGCAGATGCTGCTGCAGCCGGCCTCCTATGCGCAGACCCGGGACATCGGCGTTCACGGCGAAATGCTGGATCGTATCGCGGCCATCGTGAATGACGGCTTGGTCCTGAAAAGCGAACTGGACCTGCAGATGGATTCGGTCACCAAACGGCTGGTGGAACAGAAGGTCGAGCTGCCCTCGCAGAGCGTGCTCAGGCAGCAAGTGCTCGATCGCTTGATCGTTCAGGAAATCGAGATGCAGCACGCCAAGCGCATCGGGCTGACGATTTCCGATGAACAGCTGAACAGCGCCCTGCAAGAAATTGCGACCCGCAATAAAATTCCCTTCGATCAATTGCCCACGGCGCTTGCGGCGCAGGGCATCGACTACAAGCAGTATCGCGAGTCCATGCGCAAGGAATTGACGTTGAGCACTTTGCGGCAGCGCGATGTGATCTCCCACATCAACGTCACGCCGCGTGAACTTGAGCAATATCTCGCGCGCCAACAAAGCGCCGCGTCGAACGACGAATTCAACGTATCGCACATCCTGTTGTCGCTGCCGGCCGCCGCCACCCCGCAGCAGCTGGAAGAGATCTCCCACAAGGCGCAGGATCTGGCAGCGCGGGCGCAGAAGGGCGAGGACTTCGCGCAGCTGGCCATTGCCAACTCCAACAGTCAAACGGCCTTGGACGGGGGCCAATTGGGCTGGCGCAAAGGCGCCCAACTGCCGCAGTTCATTTTGGATCAGGTCGTCAAACTAAAGCCCGGCGAGGTAAGCGACCCGGTGCGCACGCCGAGCGGCTACCACATTGTCAAGCTCAACGAACGGCGCAGCGGAGAAACGCTGGTCATCATCAACCAAATCCACGTTCGGCACATTCTCATGAAGACCAACGAACTGGATGACGACGAGACGGTGCGCCAGAAGCTCTTCAAGATCCGCGAGCGCATCGAGAAGGGCGAAGACTTCGCCGGTATTGCCTCGACCTCTTCCGAGGATGCCGGCTCGGCGCCGGACGGCGGCGATTTGGGATGGACCGGTCCCGGCACGTTCGTGCCCGAATTCGATAAAGCCATCGCGGATCTGAAGCCCAATGAGATTACCGAGCCGTTCAAGACCCGCTACGGCTGGCATATCGTTCAACTCTTGGGCACGCGCACCTACGACAGCACCGACGATGTACGACGTCAAAAGGCCTTTGCCGCCATTCGCGAAAGCAAGGCGGATGAAGAGACCGAGCTGTGGCTGCGCCGCTTGCGCGACGAGGCCTTCGTCGAAACCAAGATGTAGGCGCGCGTAGCGGTGTATATACCGCGCATCGTCATCACCTCGGGGGAACCCGCCGGTGTGGGCCCGGACGCCTGCGTGGCACTGGCTCAGACCGATTGGGAAGCTGACGTGGTGGTGGCGGCCGACACGGCCTTGATGGCGGCCACGGCCGCCGCGCTCGAGCTGCCGCTGCGCCTGCAGGCGTACGACCCTGCACGGCCGGCCCAATCGCACCGCGCCGGCACGCTGACCGTCCTGCATATTCCGACTCGCCGGCCGGTCATCGCCGGTCAACCCGACGTACTCAACGCCGCCTACGTCATTGAAATGTTGAACCGAGCCTGTGATGGCTGCATGAACGGGGAGTTCGCGGCGATGGTCACGGCGCCCGTGCAAAAGAGCACGCTCATGGAGGCCGGTTACGCCTTCAGCGGCCACACTGAATATCTTGCCGCCAGAACCCGCGCCGCGCTGCCCGTGATGCTGCTGGTCAGCGATCAGTTGCGGGTGGCATTGGTGACCACCCACTTGGCGCTCGCCGACGTGCCTCGCGCCATCACGCGCGACCGGCTGCGTGCCACGCTGCGCATTCTGAACATGGATCTGGAGCGGCATTTTGCCCTCACCCCACCGCGGCTGGCGGTGTTGGGCCTCAACCCGCACGCCGGCGAGTCCGGCCACCTGGGCCGGGAAGAACTGGAAGTCATTCAGCCGGTGATCGAAGAACTCAGGGCGGAGGGATTCAACATCCAAGGACCCGTGCCGGCCGATACGGCGTTTACGCCGCGATTCCTCAAGACCGTCGATGTGATCGTGGCCATGTATCACGATCAAGGGCTGCCGGTGATCAAGCATGTCGGATTCGGCAATGCGGTGAATATGACCTTGGGTCTGCCGATACTGCGCACCAGTGTCGATCACGGCACCGCGTTAGGCTTGGCGCGGACCGGAAAGGCCGACGCCGGTAGCTTGAGCGCCGCCTTGGCTCTGGCGGTGAATTTGGCGAGTGCGCGTCCGGACGCGCGCAGCGGGCACGCCTAGCGCACATGCCGGTACGTAAACGCTTCGGCCAACATTTTTTGCATGATCCCGGGGTCATCAGGCGAATCATCGACGCCGTGGCGCCCCGCGCCGGCGAGCGCATCGTGGAGATCGGGCCCGGCCGCGGCGCGCTGACATGGGAGCTTCTGCGGCGCGCGAATGCCTTGGACGTGATCGAGATCGACCGCGACCTGGCGCAATCCCTGCAGCTGGATTCGCGCGCGGCCGGCGGATTGCGGGTGCATGTTGAAAATGCGCTCGAGACTGATTTCATCGGTCTGCGTGCGGCCGGTGCGCCGCTGCGCATCGTCGGCAATCTTCCCTACAATATTTCGACGCCGTTGTTGTTTCGGCTGTTGGCGCAGCACTCCGCCATTGCGGATATGCACTTCATGCTGCAGAAGGAAGTGGTGGACCGCATGACCGCCCAGCCCGACAACAAGACCTACGGCCGGCTGACCGTAATGCTCGCCGCCGTGGCGCAGGTCGAACATGTATTCGATGTGGGGCCCGGCGCGTTTCAGCCGCGCCCCAAGGTCTGGTCCGCCATCGTACGGCTGCGTCCTGCGCCGGCGCCGCGGTTCGATATCGGCGCGGAGGGCGTTCTGCGCACGTTGGTGACGGCCGCGTTTTCGCACCGGCGCAAGACCTTGCGCAACGGATTGAAGGGGTTGCTCACGCCGGAGGAAATTGAATCCTGCGGAATTGACCCGCAGCGCCGCCCCGAGACCCTGGCGCCCGCCCAATTCGGCCTGCTCGCCGCCCAGCGCTCTCGGTTATACTCGACCGCGCATGGCCCGCTATAAGAAAATATTGGTTCTGTTGGATCTGTCCGACGGCAGCGACAAGGTTGCGCTTGCCGGCCGCGACATGGCGGCCTACTCGAATGCCGCGATGGTCCTCCTGCATGTCGTGGATTTTGTGCCCGCCGAGCCGATGGGTGAGTCGGTGATGCCCACGGTGCAGATCGAGGAGGATCTGATGCAGCGCTCGCGCGTGAATCTCAACGCCCTGATGGCGCGAGTGGGGCTGTCCGGGACGTCGATGCGGGTGGAAGCCGGCAATACCAAGGCTGAGATTCTGCGTGTGGCCAAAGAGGAATCCGCCGACCTGATCGTTCTGGGCAGCCGCGAACGCCACGGCCTCGCCATCCTGGTGAATTTTACCGAGGACACGGTGCTACACGCGGCACACTGCGACGTGCTCGCGGTTCGCTTGGCTTAATCCGATGCAAACCATGTCACCGGGCGAGGCGAATCCTAGAATCCGCGTCGAGGTCGAAACCTCCTACATCGAGGAGCAATCCGATCCGCGCGACAAGCGGTTTGTGTTCTCCTGCACCATTACGATTCGCAACGAGGGCCCGGTACCCGCGCGCTTGCTCACACGCCATTGGATCGTCACGGATGCGAACGGCAATGTGAAGGAAACTCGCGGCGACGGCGTGGTCGGCGAGCAACCCTATTTGAAACCCGGCCAGGGATTTCGCTACTCGACCGGCGCGGTCATCGAAACGCCTGTGGGCACCATGCAAGGCAGCTACCAAATGGTGGCGGATGACGGTCAGCAGTTCGACGCGCCGATCGCGCCGTTCAGGCTGGCGATGCCCGGAGTGCTGCACTAAGTCCATGGGTGCCTGATGGCGCTGTACGCGATTGGCGACGTGCAGGGCTGCGATGCCGAACTCGAGGCATTGCTGAGCGCAGTGAAATTCTCCGTGGAGCGCGATTCCGTTTGGTTTGTGGGCGATCTGGTCAATCGCGGGCCGGATTCCCTGCGTGTGCTGCGCCGGGTTCGCGCCTTGGGTGACGCCGCCACAGTCATCCTCGGGAATCATGATTTGCATCTGTTGGCGGTGGGATTTGGCGCCGCACGCCTGCGCGATGACGATACGCTCGACGCCATATTGGCCGCCCCGGACCGCGATGCGCTGTTCGAGTGGCTCAAGGACCGCCCGCTGCTGCATGAGGATTCACGCCTGAATGTGTGCATGGTACACGCAGGTTTGGCGCCGCAATGGGATATGCGCCTGGCAAGCCAATGTGCCCGCGAATTCGAGAAAGCCCTGCGGCGCAATCCGGCCAAGCTTTTGGATCGCCTTTATGGTGACCAGCCGGATCGCTGGGACGAAACCCTTGCGGGCGAGGAGCGGCTGCGCTTCATCGCGAACTGCTTTACGCGGCTGCGTTACCTGGACGCAGACGGCCGCTTGATGCTGCATGCCAAGGGATCGCCGAAGAAAGCGCAATCCAAGGCGCTCATCCCCTGGTTCGACGCGCCGGGCGCCCGCTGGCGCGGACCGCGGATCGTCTTTGGTCATTGGTCAACCCTCGGGTTCTTCAAGAATGGCGACGTCACCGGCATCGATACGGGCTGCGTTTGGGGACAGAGCTTAACGGCTTTGCGGCTGGACCGGCCGGATGCCGATCCGGTGCAAATCGCCTGCAGCGTACCTAAGGGTTCGTAGCGGCTGTTCCCGACCCCGCTATAATGCGGCCATGAGTGCGGCGCTGCCTTTCAATCTGCACGGATGGATCGAGCAAAACCGCGATCTGCTCAAACCGCCGGTGGGCAACAAACTGCTGTTCGCGGATGACACCTTCATCATCATGGCGGTCGGCGGACCGAATTCGCGCAAGGATTTTCACCACGATCCCAGTCCGGAGTTTTTCTTCCAGGTAGAGGGGGATATGGTGCTGAAGATCGTGCAGGACGGTGTGCCGGCCGACATACCCATCCGCGCAGGCGAAGTGTATCTTCTGGCGGCCGAAGTCCCGCACTCGCCGCAGCGGCCCGCGGACAGCGTCGGCATCGTGGTGGAACGGCATCGCGCCGCGCATGAGCTTGACGGCTTCAGTTGGTACTGTGAACACTGCGGGAACCGCCTGTACCTCGAGAGAGTTGCGGTGCGCAACATCGTGACGCAATTGCCGGAAATCTTTGCTCGCTTTTACTCGAGCCTGCAGCACCGTACCTGCCGTGTCTGCGGCACCATCATGCAGGCCCCGCCCTGAGCGAGCCGGACCGCCACGCGGCGATCGCCTTGGCCCACGACGCGGCGGACCCCGTCGCGCGCTACGCGGCGGAGTTTCATCATCCTTACGATGTTCGGGGCCAAAGGCAGCTGTATCTTTGCGGCCATTCTCTGGGGCTGCAGCCGAAATCGGCCGCTCAGTACGTCGAGCAAGAGCTGGCGGACTGGCGGCGCCTAGGCGTTCTGGGGCACACCGCAGGCACGCGGCCCTGGATCAGCTATCACGAACAGGCGGGCGGCGCACTCGCCGAACTGCTGGGCGCTCTCGCGCCCGAAGTTGTTGCCATGAATTCCCTGACGGTGAATTTGCACCTGATGATGGTCAGCTTCTATCGGCCCGATGCACGGCGCAACCGCGTGCTCATAGAGAGTTCCGCTTTTCCATCGGATCGCTATGCCATCGCTTCGCAGCTGGCATTTCACGGCCTCGACGCGCGGGCATTGATTGAAGTCGAGCCCCGCGTCGGCGAACGAACGTTGCGCACCGAGGATCTCATCGAGCGCATTGAGAGGGAGGGGCCTCGCCTCGCGCTGGTGCTGCTGCCCGGGGTTCAATATCTGACGGGGCAGTGGCTGGATCCTGGGCCGCTGATCGCGGTGGCGCGCGCCGTCGGCGCGGCCGTCGGTCTCGATCTTGCGCACGCCGTCGGCAACGTCCCGCTGCAACTCCACGACTGGAACGCGGATTTTGCGGTGTGGTGCAGTTATAAATACCTGAATGCCGGCCCCGGCGCCGTGGGCGGCTGCTTCGTGCACGCGCGGCATGAGCGGGCATTCAACCTGCCGCGGTTTTCCGGCTGGTGGGGACACAACAAGGGCACGCGGTTTCAGTTCGAGGCGCACTTTGACCCGATCATCGGAGCTCAAGGCTGGCAGCTCAGCAATCCGCCAATTCTCTCGACGGCGCCACTCCTGGCCTCGCTTGAGATATTCCAGCGTGCCGGCATGGACGCGCTGCGCACCAAGTCGATCGCCCTGACGGGGTTCTTACAGCAACTTCTGGAGGAGCTTGCGCCGCGCATGGTGGAGATCGTCACGCCCCGCGAGCCGCAGCAGCGCGGCTGCCAACTCAGTTTGCGCATCGCCGCTTCGCCGGAAGCCGCGAAGCGCTGCCAGGAACAGCTCATTGCCGCCGGCGTGATCGGCGATTGGCGGGAGCCGGATATCCTGCGCCTCGCCCCGACTCCGCTGTACAATTCCTTCAGCGATGTGCTGGCTGCGGCGCGCGCGCTGGTGCAGGCCGTGCGTGCCTGAGTCCGAGCCCATACGCATAGTCGGCGCGGGCCCTACCGGAGCGCTGCTGGCCATCCTGTTGCAGCGCCGGGGTCTCGGCGTGGAACTCTACGAGTCTCGACCCGATTTAAGATCCGCCGCCGCCGAATCCGGGCGCTCCATCAATCTTGCGCTGGCAGACCGGGGTATTCACGCCCTCAAAGAGGCCGGTGTATTCGATCAGTTGGGCTCGAGCCTGCTGCCAATGCGCGGCCGGCTGATCCACCATCAAAATGGCGATACGGCATTTCAGCCTTACGGTCAGCGGCCCAACGAAGTGATCTACTCGGTGTCGCGGCATCGACTCAATCAAGCATTGCTCGAAGTTGCCGCGGCACAGCCCGGTGTTCGGGTGCATTTCGAACATCGCTTCGAGCATGCCGACTTCGCGGCCGCGACGGCGCAGATTCACGACCTGCGGCGCAATCGGTTGTTGACCGTCGCGATGCAGCCGCTGATTGCCGCCGACGGCGCGGGCTCATTGATGCGCCGGGCGATGAACGGTCGGAATCTCATCCGTGCGCATGAGGCCGAGCTTGAACATGGCTATAAGGAATTATCCCTACCGGCCGCAGCGCACGGCCGCCATCAGATGGCGTGCGATGCGCTGCACATTTGGCCGCGCGGCAATTTCATGCTGATCGCACTGCCAAACGAGGGGGGCAGCTTTACCGCGACCTTGTTCCTTGCCAAACACGGGCCCGTCAGTTTCGAGTCATTGCAGGATGCGGCCAGCATCGAGGAGTTTCTGTCGGGGAATTTTCCGGACGCGCGCCGGCTGATGCCCGATTGCGTCGCGGAATTCAAAGTCCATCCCGTGGGCTTTTTAGGAACGGTGGCCGCGAGCCCCTGGCATCAGGGCGGGCATGCTGCGCTGATCGGCGATGCCGCGCACGCCATGGTGCCCTTCCATGGCCAGGGCATGAATTGCTGCTTCGAGGATTGCATCGAATTCGCTGCCTGCATCGATCGGCATTCATCGTGGGAAGCCGTTTTCGCCGAGTTCGGTGCCGCGCGCAAACCCAACACCGATGCCATCGCCGCGATGGCGCTCGAAAACTATCTGGAAATGCGCGAACGCGTCGCGGACTCCAATTTCCAGCTGCAGCAGGCCTTGTCCTTGGAGCTGGAGCGGCGCTTTCCGCGCCGCTTCATCCCGCGCTACGCCATGGTGATGTTCCACCATGAAATCTCGTATCGAGCCGCGCAGCAGCGCGGCGCCGCGCAATCTAAGATATTGGCCGAACTCACCGCCGCGCCGATCAGCCGACTCGCGGATGTCGATTTCGGCCGCGCGGCGGCGCGCATCAACGCCGAACTCGCGCCGCTTCAGCTAGCGCCGGTCTAAGGTGATAAAGCTGTAGGCAAAGGCGTTCTTCGCGTCCGCCTCATTGCGCAGCCGGCCCGACTCGCTCCACTGCGCGCCGCGCCAATCTGCAAAGTGCGTATCGCCCTCAATCTTCGCATGGATCAGCGTGAGGTGAATGCGCTGCGCGAACGGCAGGCATAACCGATAAATTTCCGCGCCCCCGATGACCATCAGCGGCAGATGCGGTCCAGCCGCGGCGCGCGCATCCGACAGCGTGGTCACTACCCGGCAATCGGGCGGCGCGAATTGCGCCGAACGGCTCAGCACGAAATTCTCCCGGCCGGGGAGCGCCTTGCCGATCGACTCGTAGGTCTTGCGCCCCATGAAGATGGGTCTGCCCATCGTCAGCAATTTGAAATGCCGCAAATCCGCCGGCAGATGCCACGGCAGTTGGTTGGCGCGGCCGATGACGTCATTTTCCGCGGCCGCAACGACCAACTCCAATGGAGCGTAAACCATCCGTTCAATCCTAAAATTGAAAACGAATTTATACGCCCGCAGGGGCCAAGCCGCTAGCGCAGTTGCGCGGCCAGAGTCGGGCTCGCAGCCTCCAGCGGTGTCGCTCTCAGGGCGATAACGGTGCCGCGCATATCCGCGGAGCAAGTCGCATTCGCCAGCGGCAATCCGGTCTTGGCGTTATGAGCCTTAAGGAAAAAGGTGTATTGGTGATCGTAGTACGTCGCCACCGGGCCTTCCTCGTGATCGCCGCGGTAATCCAATTTGAACGCCGGCACAGCGGCGCCCGGAGCGGCGATGCTGGACGCGAAGGCGCGCGCGCAGGCATTCAGCGCTTCCTTTTGCGGGTTTGCATTCGATATGACGGGAAAGATGGCGGCGATCGTGGCGAACGCCAGAACAAATTTGCGACACTGCATGGTGGTATTCCTCGATGAGCAAAATACCAACGCCCCGAGTGCACAATAGGCAGCGTTCAGGCCGCCGACAAACGAGAAATATTTTCCATTCGCGGCTTTTCGCTCATCTGTGCGCAATTGCCGACATCAGGCCACCCGGCACTCGCTCAGGATCCACTGCGTCAGCTCCTGTAAATCCTCGCGCGCACGATCTTCCGGTCTGTGGAGTAGGACGTAGCTCTCATTCGTGGTCAGTTCCGCGTCAAACAGCTTCACCAGACCGCCGGCGTTGAAGCGGTCGGCGCTCAAACGCGACGGCACCAGGGCGACGCCCACACCCTGCTCGGCGGCGCGCACCACCGCCGACATGGTGTCCAGACGCACCAGCCGGTTGGGTTTGATCGGTTCGATTCCCAGACCCACGGTCCAGCGCTCCCAGGCCTCGCGCCGCTCCTCGTGCAGCAGCAGCGTCTTGCCGTTCAGGTCGCCGTACGAATCGATGGGATTCTCGAAGAGGAACGCCGGCGAACAGGCGGCAATGAAACTCTGCGCGAACAACTCGTGCACCGTCAATCCTTCCCAGGGCCCGGCGCCGACGACGATGGAAAGATCCGCCTCGGGCGGATGGGTCTTCGGCGCGGAAAAGGTGGTTTCGATCCGAATGTCGGTTTCTTCGCGAGCTTGGGAAAAGGATGCCAGCCGCGGCAGCAACAGCTCATTCGCGAAGAATGGCGGTACGTTGAGGCGAATGATGGTGCGCCCGTAGCGGACCTGCAGCTGCTCGGTGACGGATTCAAGTTTCGCGAAGATATCGTTGATGTGTTCCAGATAATTGGCGCCGGCATCCGTCAGCGTCAGGGTGCGCACGCCTCGCTGAAACAGGCTCACGCCGAGCTGCTCCTCCAGTGCCTTGATTTGATGACTGATGGCAGAGGGCGTGACGAACAATTCTTCGGCGGCGGCTTTGAAACTCTGCAGCCTCGCCGCGACCTGGAAGGTCTTTAAAAATTTGAGCGACGGCAAGCGCATAAACACAACCTAGTATATCTCAACTAGCTGCAGCAACATTCGTGCCAGCGCCCGCCCAGGCTCAAATGCCTAGAATAATCTGACATAAGGATATTCACGCCACCTGGGCGGGCGTGCCGCACGGCCGTGCGCACGATAGTAGCGCGCCATGATTACAGCGCGGTGTTAATCGCGCGCGCGGAACCAGCCGCTGATACTCCAACGGTCGCGTTGCGCCGGCAGCACCGCGTGCTCCTGACCCTGGGTGAGAAAGCAAACCAACCTGCCGGCGATGGGCTCGATGTCCTCGAATCCACCCTCGGCATTGTAGAGCCGCAGTGCGCCGCCCTCCGCGGGGCCCCACCCGGTGTTCAAATAGAGCACCAAGGAGACTCGGCGTTGCGCCGCGCCCCGCGGCTGATCCACATGTCTCGCATACGCGGCACCCGGCGGATAGCAGGCATAATGCAGCTCGACGTCGAACAATCCGAGGTAGGTCTCGCGATTCAATTCCAGGCGCAGCCGCTCCAGCGCCTCGAGCAGCATGCGCTCCGCCGGATACAGCGGTTCGCCCAACCAGCAAGTGAAATCCCCGCGAATGGCGGCGCTGCGATGGGGATTTTGTTTGCCGATACGCGCCGCCGCAAACTCCCCGCGAGTTTGGCGCGCATGCGCACAATCCGCCAGGCCTTGTATGTGCAAGGCTGGGACGAACTGGTCGCGAACACAGACCCCCGCGGCGCCCAGCATAGGCACCCGCGCTTACCGCTTGGCCGGCTTCGAGCGCCGAGGTTTCGGTTTCTTTTTCTTGCGCGCCTCCAGCATGCTGCCCCTGCAGCTGGAGGCTCCGCAGCGGCACGCAAAAATCGCATCCACGTCAGCGGGATCATCGTCATCGCGCTGGATTTGATAGTCGTAGACCAGCTCCTCGCCAGACCGTATGGTGCGTATGGCTTCGATGAAAATTCGCTTGTTCTGCGTAACGCTCTGACAATTCGGGTCGCAGCCATGGTTCACAAAGCGCGCTTCGTTGCCGTTGACGCCCGCGTCGATTACCGTTTTGCTGTCGACGGTGAACAAGAACGTGTGATTGTCCCTAGGATCCTTGTTCTCATAGCGCGCGTCCGCATGCGCGTGAGTCACGCGTTCGCCCAGATATTCGATGACGGTGGTGCCCTTGCGAATTCGCCGCAACGCGAATACGCCGTGGCCGTGGACCGGTGAATGACGAACTTCGAACAGCGGTGTGAGGGTGCGCCGTGCGGGCTTTTTCATACGGCGATGGGCGCCATGATGGCGGCGTGGCACCGATAGTCGATGATTTCGAAATCCTCGTACGCATAGTCGAACAGACTGTGCGGCTTGCGCCGGATCTTCAGCCGCGGCAGCGGATACGGCACGCGGCTCAGCTGCAAGTCAGCCTGTTCCAGATGATTCACGTACAAGTGACAGTCTCCTCCCGTCCAGACGAAATCGCCGACCTCCAGATTGCACTGTTGGGCCAGCATGTGAGTCAGTAACGCATAGGATGCGATGTTGAAGGGCACGCCCAACAGCGCGTCGGCACTGCGCTGGTAGAGCTGACAGGACAATCGGCCGCCGGCGACGTAGAACTGGAACAGCGCGTGGCAGGGTAACAGCGCCATGCGATCCAATTCGCCCACGTTCCATGCGCTGACCACAATGCGGCGCGAATTCGGGTTGCTCTTCAGCTGCTCGAGCACCTGCGCCAGTTGGTCGATATGGCGCCCATCGGCCGTCGGCCAGCTGCGCCACTGTTTGCCGTAAACCGGCCCCAGGTCCCCGTTCTTGTCCGCCCACTCATCCCAGATGCTGACATCGTGCTCATGCAGATACTTTACATTGGTGTCGCCGCGCAGAAACCACAACAGCTCATAGATGATGGAGCGCAGGTGCATTTTTTTGGTCGTTACCAACGGAAAGCCGGCATTCAGATCAAAGCGCATCTGGTAGCCGAATACGCTGCGCGTGCCGGTGCCGGTGCGGTCGTCCTTCGCCGCGCCGTGCTCGCGGATATGGCGCAGGAAATCGTGGTACTGAAGCACCTTAGGCTTTCACCGCGCTCAGATTGCCGGTCGCCGTATGGCGCCGATACGCGTAGATCATCATTGCAGCGCCCGCCAGAATCATCGGAGTCGTCAGCAGCATCCCCATGGTCAACCAATTGCCCAGCAAGTAGCCGATGTTGGCATCCGGCAGGCGCACCCATTCCACCAAGAAGCGGCCGCAGCCATAGATGAACAAGAACAACCCCGTCGGCGCCCAGCGCGGGCGCGGGCTGCTGGTAAACCACCACAGAATCACGAACAACAGCAGACCCTCGAGACTGGCCTCGTACAGCTGCGAGGGATGGCGCGAGATCAAGATGCCCTGCGCATCCGGCACGCCGAATCCCCACGGCAAGTCTGTCGGCTTACCCCACAGCTCGCTGTTGATGAAATTGCCGAACCGGCCGAACAGCAGCCCGATGCCGGGCAGCGGCGCGACGAAATCCAAAACATCGCCGACGGACTTGCGCTTGGCGCGCGCAAACACCATGGTGGCGATCAGCACGCCGGTCATTCCGCCGTGAAATGACATGCCCCCGTCCCATAAATGGAATACGTTCAGCCAACTCTCGGCAATCACATCGTGGCCGTAGAAAATGCACCAACCGATGCGGCCCCCCAGAATGACGCCCATGGCGCAATAAAAGATGAGGTCATCGACGTCCAACGCGCTCCAGGTGGACCCGGGGCGTCTGGCGCGGTAGCGCCCCAGCCACCACGCCGCCACGAAGCCGATGAGGTACATGATCCCGTACCAATGAACCCTCAGGGGTCCGACGCCCAGAACGGGTCCGATTGAAACGGCGATGGGATTGATGTGCGGGTAGGTGAGCATGCGCGCTACTTTAAACCGTCGGTGACCCGACAGAAATAGGCCTTCAAATATCGAGTCTCGGGGATCGCCGGATGCACCGGGTGGTCCGGCGCCTGGCCGCCCATTTCCACGATTTGCAGCTGCTTGTCGGCGCCCCGGGCGGCCTTGGCGATGGCCTCTTGCAAATCCTCGGCGCTGACATGAAAGGAGCACGAGCACGACACCAGAATCCCCTCATTCGCGAGCACTTGGATGGCCAGTTGATTCAATCGTTTATAGGCGGCCAGTGCTTTGGGTAGATCTTTCTTGCGCTTGGCGAATGCCGGCGGATCGATGATCACGACATCGTATTGGGAGCCCTGTTTGGCCAGCGCCTCTAGGCATTCGAAGGCATCCTGCTTGCGGGTCTGGATCTTCACAGCGTTGCGCTCGGCATTCGCCACGGCCAGTTCGAGCGCGGCTGCCGAACTGTCGACGCACACCACCTCGCGTGCGCCGCAGTGCGCCGCGCGTATTCCCCAGGCCCCCACATAGCTGAACACATCCAGCACGCGCGCGCCCTTGCGCACGTATTTGCGCAGCGCCGCTCGGTTGGCCGCTTGATCGTAGAACCAGCCCGTCTTTTGGCCTTCGGTCAGAGGCGCTTGGAATTCAAGATCATCCTCGATCACCCGGCCCAACGCATCGCCTGCGCCCTCTGCCTCCACGTACTGGGGCAGCCCCTCCATCTCTCGGGCAGAACTGTCGTTCTTGAAGAGCACAGACTCGCATCGCAGCACTTGTTTCAAGGCTTGCAGAATCTGCGGCTTCAGCAGCTCCATGCCGGCGGTGCCGATTTGAACCACACAGGCGGCGCCATAACGGTCAACCACCAGACCCGGCAAACCGTCGGACTCGCCGTAGACCAATCGGTAATAAGGCTTGGCATAAAGACGGTCGCGAAGCGCGCGCGCCGCGCTGATGCGCGCCGCCAGCCACGCCACATCGGGTATCCGCCAGGTACTCAGAAGCCGGGCGCAAATCAGCGACTGCGGGTTGACGTAGGCCAATCCAAGGGCGCGGTCATTGTGCGCCAGCACACGCACCAGCTCGCCCGCCTTCAGCTTGCCCAGGGGCGACTGCTGCGTGTCGACTTCGTTGCTGAAAATCCAAAGATGTCCGGCGTGTAAACGACGATCTTCGTTGCGCTTCAGGCGCAGCACGGGCAATTGCGCCACTTGACTGGAATCGGGCATGGAAATGACTTCGGATAGAATAGCGGCATTCTATCCGAGTAGGGTCAGGGGCATGCAGCGCAATCGTCTTGCCGATGAGACCAGCCCGTACCTGCTGCAGCACGCGGACAATCCGGTGGATTGGTATCCCTGGGGCGAAATCGCGCTGGCGCGGGCACAGCAAGATGACAAGCCGATTCTCATGTCGATCGGGTATTCGGCCTGCCATTGGTGTCATGTCATGGCCCACGAGTCTTTCGAAGACCCTGCGACGGCCGCGATGATGAACGAGTTGTTCGTCAACATCAAAGTGGATCGCGAAGAGCGCCCGGACTTGGACAAAATCTATCAAGTGGCGCAGCAAATGATTACGCAGGGTTCCGGGGGTTGGCCGCTGACCATGTTCCTGAACCCGAAGGATCAGCAGCCCTTTTTCGGTGGCACCTATTTCCCCAAGGAGCCGCGCTACGGAATGCCGGCATTCCGTGAAATCCTGAGCCGTGTGGCCGAATACTATCGCGAACATGGCGCGCAGATCGCCGTCCAAACCGAGCAGCTCACCGCGGCGCTTGCCGAGCTTGCCGCGCGGCCCGCCCAGGCCGGTCTCATGCTCGATGCCGCGCCCTTGTCCGGCGCGCGTACGGCGCTGGCGCAATACTTTGATGCAAGCTACGGCGGATTTACCCAGGCGCCGAAATTTCCGCATCCGAGCAGCATCGAGCGCTGCATGCGGCAGTGGCGGGCCACTTCGGCCGACCCCGATCTTCAGGCGCTGTATATGGCCAGCCTGACGCTGACTCGTATGGCGCAGGGCGGCCTTTACGATCAGCTGGCCGGGGGCTTCTCGCGCTATTCCGTCGATGCCGCGTGGATGATTCCGCACTTCGAAAAAATGCTCTATGACAATGCCCAACTGCTGTGCGAGTACTCGCGCGCCGCGCTCGCGACCGGCGAGCCGCTGTTCGCGCGCATCGCGCAGGAAACCGCGGATTGGGTGCTGCGCGACATGCGCTCGCCGGAGGGCGGTTTTTATTCCAGTCTCGATGCGGATTCCGCGGGTCACGAGGGAAGATTCTATGTATGGACTCCGAGCGAGGTTCAGGCTGCGCTGACGATCGCGGAATACGCCGCGTTTTCGCGTCGATTCGGGCTGAATCGCGCCGCCAATTTCGACGCCGCTTGGCATTTACATACCTATGAATCCTTGGAGGAAATTGCACAGGCCCTGGATGCGTCCCCCGACTCGGTCGCATCGCTGATCGACTCATCGCGCGCCAAGCTGCTGGCACTGCGCGGCTTGCGCGTGTGGCCGGCCCGCGACGAGAAGATTCTCACCGCCTGGAACGCCCTGATGATCAAGGGGCTGGCCATTGCGGCCAGAGTCCTCAACCGCGAGGATCTGGCCGATGCCGCGGTCGCCTGCGTCGATTTCGTGCGGCACAGACTGTGGCGGGGCGGCCGCTTGCTCGCCACCTACAAGGATGGACGCGCGCACTTGGCTGCCTACCTGGATGACTATGCTTTTCTGGCGGATGCCCTGCTCGAGCTGCTGCAGACCCGCTGGCGCAGCAGTGATTTGGCATTTGCGCGCGAACTTACGGAGGTGCTGCTGTCGCAATTCGAGGATCCCGATGGCGGGGGATTCTTCTTCACCGCCAAGGACCACGAGCGGCTCATTCATCGCAGCAAGACCTTTAGCGATGAGTCGGTGCCGTCCGGAAACGCCATTGCTGCTGCGGTGCTGTGCCGCCTTGGACTGTTGCTCGGCGAACTGCCCTACCTGGACGCCGCCGAGCGCACATTGAAGGCGGCATGGGGCGCTCTTCAAGACTACCCCCAGGCGCACATGAGCATGATGAATGCGCTCGAGGATTACCTGGTCTCGCCGCAAATTTTGGTGATTCGCGGCAATGCCGGCGCCGAGTCGCGCTGGGCGCGCGGCTTAGGCGCTCTGTACGCGCCGACTCGAATGATTTTTGCGATTCCCGGCGACGCGACTTCGCTGCCTGCCGCGCTGGCCGAAAAACGCCCAGTCGGTGAGGTCGTGGCGTACTTGTGTTCGGGCATGACCTGTTCGGCGCCGCTGACAAACCTTCAGGAGCTCTCGCGCGAGCTGATGTTGCGCGCTAGTTAGGAATGCCCCGCCGCGCCAGCAGCGTGCGAAGCTCCAGGCTCATGCGGCGTCTAAAATCGCCGTGCAGCGACTCGGAATAGCGCGGCGCCGCATCCCAATCCAGCGCCCACGGCTGCGCGTGGATTTGGGCGGCGGGCTCGGCGCCGTCTCGCGGGAATATGTGCGCATGCAAGGCCGGCTCTACATTGCCGAAGATCGCATAATTGATGCGCACGCCGCCGGTGACCGCCAACAACACATCGCCGATCAGCGCCATATCGGACAAAAACTGATCGCGCTGTGCGATCGGCAGCGCGTTCAAATGGGGTACCACAGGATCGGGCAGCAGCAGGCAATAACCAGGCAGCACTTGGCGCTCTCCCATGACCACCCAACCGGAGGGCAGCTTGCCGATGGCGCAGGGAAAGTCGGCGGCGCGGCAGCGCTCGACCATCTCATGGATGACGGTGAGATGCATTGCTAGCGCGCTTTCGCAACCGTGGCGGCATCGACCGGCGGCGCCGCATTGCCGAAGTTGCCACGAATGTAGGTCAGGAGCGCCGCGGCATCCGCGTCCTGCATCCAGCCAAACAGCAGCATCTGCGTCGGATAGCGACCGGCGGGAATCGACGCGGGGCGTTTTTGGCTTAGAATCCATTGTGCCAATTCGATCGGGTCGCCCAGCACGGCCGGCGATCCGGCCAAGCTCGGGTAAACCCTCGGCACGCCCGCACCATCGTCGCGGTGACAGGGTGAACAGTTCTGCGAGTAAAGCTGCGCGCCGCGCGTCGCGGCCCCGCCGGCTGCCGCCGGGCCGGTATCTGCCGATGGCTGGGAACAGGCCCCGGCAAACACACTCACGCAAAGCACGGGTAGGCCTGCGTACTTCATCGCTAACCGCGCCATGTGCGATACGGACCGGTGTCCATGTGCACGAAATTCGAAGCGCGGTAGTAGCCGACGCCGCCCCGCGCCAAGTCCTGCGCCTGGGAGGCCAGGGTCGCGCAGTCCACTTGCGCCATGCGCACATCGATGGCACGGCCCTGCATGTGCAGACTGTGCTGCGAAACCTCGCTGCTGTGCCGGCGCAATTGCGCATTGGTCAGCGGCGATCGATAGCCCGATATCACGCTAAATTCGGGCGGCACGCCGACCCGCTTCGCGACATCCACCAAGTAATCCATCAATCCAGGGTCCATGGCGTGTTGCTCGCCGCTACGATGGTCCCGCAGCAGCGTGGCGATTGCCCCGAGTGCGGTGTGCAGATAGGCGCCGTCGCGAAAGTATTCGATGTCCAACCGCTCATCAGTGTGCAGATTGAGCAGCGCGATGCGCCGCGGCTGCTCACCGGCTTCCGCAGGCACGGCCCGCGCGGGAAGAAGCGGCAGCCCGGCCGCAGAGATGCCGGCCAGCATTCCGCCCAACCGCAGCACCCGGCGCCGGCTGCAGATCATCCGCAACCTCCATCGCCGAGCAATCGGCCGCGATCCAACGCCAGCACCGTGGCGCGCGGAAAGAAATTGAATTCCGAGGCCGACGCCCAGGTATAGGCGCCCATCATGCGGCCGATGACCAGGTCGCCCATCTCCAGTTTGGGCAACTCGAGGTTTTCGTTGATGACATCGATGCTGTCGCAGGTCGGGCCGGCCAGCACCGAGGGATGGGTCGCGGTGTCCTCCTGAAGGGCCGACACCGGATATGCGGCGTGATCGTACACCTGACCGCTGTAGCTGCCGTAAAGACCGTCATCGAGGTAGTACCACCAGCGGCCATCGCGCAACGCCCGCCCCATCACGGATGCCACGCCGATCGCCGCGGGCGCGGCGATATAGCGTCCCGGCTCTGCGATCACGCGCACAACGGACGGCAGCGACTCGAGCGCCTGTACGATCGGCGCGCAAAACTCCTCGATCGGCTGCGTGGGTTTCAGATAGTCCACCGGAAAGCCGCCGCCGATATCCAAGATGATCGGCGATTGTCCCGCTTGCACCATGTTGTGCAGCAGCTCGCGACAGGCAGCAATGGCCTTGACGGTCATCGCCGAGTCAACCGCTTGCGAGCCCACGTGAAACGAGAGCCCATCGATTTTGATGCTCAACTCGGCGGCCAGCTGCAAGAGGTCCGCGACCGCCTCGGGATCACAGCCGAACTTTCGAGACAAATCGCATTGCACTCCGGGACTGCGGAAAGAAACGCGCACCAGCAGCGAAGCGCGGGTTCGAAATTTGACGAACTTGCGCAGCTCGTCCGGATTGTCGATGACGAAGCGGTTTACCCCATAGGCCAGCGCGGTGCGAATATCGCCGTCGCGTTTGATCGGATGCGTATGAATGCAGCGCTCGGGCGCCACGCCCAGGCGGCGCACCAATTCGACTTCACCATTGGTTGCCAGATCAAACCACGAGCCCAGCGCGTTCAGCGTGTCGATGACCGATGCATGCGGCAGAGGCTTCAGCGCGTAATGAAGATCGACCCCCGGCAGTGCGGCGCTGAGCCGTTGATATTGGCGCCGCACCCGTTCGGCATCGATCACGAAAAGCGGCGAGCCGTAGCGCGCCACCAAGTGGCGGACCGCCTCGCGCGAAAACGGATCTTGCGTGGCATCAAGCTCCATGCGCTAGCTGACG
The DNA here is from genome assembly GCA_963756845.1 of uncultured Gammaproteobacteria bacterium. Classification (GTDB taxonomy): domain Bacteria; phylum Pseudomonadota; class Gammaproteobacteria; order Steroidobacterales; family Steroidobacteraceae; genus Bog-1198. Next base: position 819,450 of record CAVWPD010000001.1, read on the forward strand.
CTCAGCTCCAAGGAGTCGTCGCCCAGACCGCTGGCGCGCTGCAAGCGGTCGAGGATCGCGGCCCAGCGTTCGTCCTGAGGCAGGCTTTGAACGAATATCCTGACGCAGCCGACGCGATCCAGCGTCCGCAAATGATTGTATAAATTGTGAGCGTAGACGTCGGGCCGCTTGCCGGCATTGATCCAGGTCATGTGCCGCTGGGTATGCAGCGGCGGGCGCATCGCCAGGACCGCCACCTTTTCATCGCGCGCCACCAATTCACCGGCGCGCACCTCCAGATCATCGGAGGCCACAATCTCGAGGGGCGTCGAGGGTGCGTAGTGCAACGCGCGGTCGCCCGGGGTCCGCGGCACGGTCCCGCCGACCGCCAGAGCGCCGACCACCTGCTCGAGCTGCGAACGCGTGATAAAGCCCGGGCGCAGCAGCCGCGCCTGATTGTCGAGGCAGGAGACGATGGTGGACTCCAGACCGATCGGCGAGTCGCCGCCGTCCAGAATGACTTGCACCGCGTCGCCCAGTTCGTCGCGAACATGCTCCGGCTTGGTCGGGCTCAAGCGTCCGTATCGATTCGCGGAAGGAGCTGCGATGCCCCCGCCGAAGGCATTCAGCAGCTGCTGCGCCATGGGGTGCGAGGGAACTCGAATGCCGATGCTGTCCTGTCCTCCGGTGACGATGTCATTGACGTTCTCGGCCTTCGGCAAGATCAAGGTCAAGGGTCCGGGCCAGAAAGCGTCGGCCAACTGTGCGGCCACCGGCGGCACCTGGGAGACCCAACGATGCAAGTAGCGCGGATCGTCCAAGTGCACGATGACCGGATGATCGGGGGGACGGCCCTTGACCTCGAAAATCTTGCGCACGGCGGCCGGGTTGGAGGCATTCGCGCCGAGTCCATAAACGGTCTCGGTCGGGAATACGACCAGATCTCCGGCGCGCAAGGCTTCGACGGCCTGCTCGATTTCTGTCTGCGTAGCTCGTACCACTTGCTCATGATATCAAGACTGCGCCGCGAGCAAGCTAAGGCTTTGGGGGTGGTTCCGCCGGGGGCCCTGTCGCCGGAACCATACACTGCAGAAATACCAAATCGAGCCATCGCCCGAACTTGAATCCCACTTCGCGAATATACCCTACGTTCTTGAATCCGAGGCTTTCGTGCAAGCCGATGGACACGGCGTTGTCCGCGTCGATGCCGGCAATCATGCAATGCTTGCGCAGGGTGGCGGCCCGAGCTAGAAGTTCGATCAACAACGCGCGCCCGATTCCCCGGCCGCGGCAATCCGCGCGAACGTGAACGCTGTGTTCGACGCTGTGCCGATAGCACGGCGGCGCGCGAAACTCGCCGAAGGTTCCAAAACCGGTGACGCCCAAGCCGTCCCGGGCGACGATGAAAGGAGAGCCATTGGCGAGCTTGGCGTCGAACCAGATCGCGCCGCGGTCCGCGGTCAACTCGACCTCCGAGTAGACGGCTGTGGAATTGCGGATGACTTCGTTGTAAATCGCCAGGATTTCGGGCAGGTCCCGATGCGAGGCATTGTCGATCATGAGACTGGCCCTCCGGAGCCTCGTATACTAGCCGCACCATGCACGAATCAGAACACGAGCACGGTGCGCAGCACCAGCAGAGCACGCCGAGTCCGCTGGAGCTGCGCGTGCGCGCCTTGGAAAGCGTGCTGACGCAGAAGGGCTATATCGATCCGGGCGCGCTCGATGTGCTGATCGATGCGTACCAGACCAAGATCGGCCCGCGCCAGGGTGCGCGGGTGGTGGCGCGCGCCTGGTGTGATGCGGATTTTCGCCGCTGGCTGCTCGAGGATGCCACCGCGGCAATCGCCTCCCTGGGGTTTTCCGGGCGTCAGGGCGAGCATCTGGTCGCCGTTGAGAACACGGCGGAGCTGCACAATCTGGTCGTCTGTACCTTGTGCAGCTGCTACCCGTGGTCGGTGCTCGGATTGCCGCCCACCTGGTACAAGAGCGCGGCGTACCGGGCGCGCGCCGTCAGGGACCCGCGCGGCGTGCTGCGGGAATTTGGACTCGAGCTGCCCGAGTCGACTCGAATCCGGATTTGGGATTCCACGGCCGAGGTACGCTACCTCGTGGTCCCGCAGCGTCCCGCAGATTCCTCGCACTTGAGCGAAACGGCGCTCGCGGCTTTGGTGAGCCGGGACTCCATGATCGGCACCGCTCTGGCGAGGATGCCGGCATGAGCTATGACTCGCAGGCCGACATGGGCGGCCGGCCGCACAGCGGCGCACTCGTTGCCGAGCCGGAGGGAGAATTATTTCATGCGCCCTGGGAACCGCGGGTCATGGCGCTCACGCTGGCCATGGGCGCGACCGGTCTGTGGAATATCGACATGAGCCGCGCGGCTCGTGAAACGCTCACCAATTACCGCAATCTGAGCTACTACGAGATCTGGCTCGAAGGATTGGAGAAACTTCTGGTGCAGAGCGGCGCGCTGGATGAGCCGGCCCCGCAGCCGTTGCGCGTATTGCGCGCCGATGCCGTGGACGCTGCGCTCGCGCGCGGCACGCCGTATGCACGCGCGCCGACCCAGTCCGCGCGCTTTGGGGTTGATCAAAGGGTGCGTACCTGTGCGGCGCGGCCGGCGCACCACACACGCCTGCCGGCCTATGCCCGCGGCAAGGTCGGTGTCGTCACGCGCGTGCACGGCGCCTTCGTATTTCCCGATACCAACGCCAGGGGCTTGGGCGAATGCCCGCAGTGGCTGTATACCGTCGCCTTCGAGGAGCAGGAACTGTGGGGCGAGGCAGCCCGCGCACAGCGCTCCCGCATTTCGGTCGATGCGTGGGAACCGTATCTCGAACCCGCTTAACGGTGGACGGCGCGCCCTTACGGTTTCGTTGCTGCCGTGACCTGCGGCGGATCGAGGTCGGTGCGGATCCAGCTCCCGTCCTCCTGCCGATTCAGCTCATAAGCCGGCCAGTAGTGCTTGTCGAGTTTCAGCGTGATGACATCCGTTTGCCCATTCCAACTCACGGTGGTCAGCCGCAGCGAAGCACGGTCCGGCTTGCCGCTCACCGCCTTGATGAAGGCATCGAGGTCCGGCGTTGGCTGGCCGTCCACCTCCGTGATGCGCCGGCCGGCATATAGTCCGTAATGCGTGGCCGGGGAGCCATAAAAGAAAAACGACACGAAAACACCATTGGGCACGATTCCGCGCTGCGCGGCCATGGCGCGGTGCGGCGCCTGCAGGGTCGCCCCCGCCCAAATAACCACGCGATCGATGCCCCGCCCGTTCAACGCGACAGTCTTCAATTGCAAAGTCTTTTCCGCGCCATCGCGCCACACCGTGACCGCGACATTGGGTTTCTGCACTGCACGCTCGACCTCGCGGAAGCGATTGACCACCTGCCCATCGACGGCGAGCAGCAAGTCGCCGGGCACCAGCTGCGCCGCGGCCGGCGAACCGGCGACCAGCCGATCGACCGCGAGCACCTGCCGGTGCTGCGGATTGTGTTCTTCCAGGCGCCGAACCCAGTCATCCGGCAGGCCCAGTTCGCGCGCGCCCGCCAAGGACTGCACATCGAATTCCGCCTCGAAGGAATACAGCGGGCGATTGTCGGCAACCACGCCGAGCATTTCGGCCACCAGATCGGCGGGTATGCCGCGGTTGATCTGTTCCAGTTCACGCTGCGATTCGAAGGCAAAACTCGACCACAGCGCCAGCACATCGCCTTTCTCGTCGGCCAGCACGCCGTCGAAGTCGCCGGGCGGGTTGATCAGACTCACTGCCTCCAGATTGCTGTCGCGAAAGCGCAGAGTCCGCGATAACGGAAAGGAGACCACATCAACGCTGGAAACCTGAGTCTTCTGCGACAGTATTTTCGAATCGCCGCGCTGTCCGACCACCCACACATCATCGCCGGGCTTTAAGGGCCGGCTAACCAACGTGGCGGCGCGAACCGGCGTATTGCCGATCGATTTCGGATCGTAGGAGACCACCGCGAGATTGTGCAGCGGATGGATGAAAACAACTTTGCCGGGCACTTCGACCGTACCCGCAAAGGTGATGCGCACATCGCCCATGGCGACCGGCACCGTATTGCGGTCTACGGCCACCAACCCGCGTTGCGCATCTAGGATCACGCCGGTTCCATGATAATTCTTTTCGGTGACCCCCGACACCGAATAGGGCATGTCGAAATTCACCATGACCAGGGAGGGCGCCAAGCGATCGATGCGCACATCGCCGGTTTTAGCGAACTGCGTGGATGCGGCTTTGACCGTCGATGGGGCAGGTCCGGGACTGATGCTGATACAGGGCCATGTGCCCAAGACATCGTCGCGCTTGCATTCGCGCGCGGGAAACCAGCGCCTGTCCATGCGAATAACCTTCAGCTGCGCGGCACGGGGGTCCTCGAGCGTCACGTAGCGAACCGGTACGCGCGCTCCATCCGCGAGCTCTGCCAAAGCGGCGGCAAAGTCAGCCAGATTATCGACACGCTTGCCGTTGAACGAGCTGATCAACGCGGCGTGTGGAATTCCGGCGCTGCCGAATACGTAGCCGGGATTGGCGACATACACGCCTTTGATGGGTACGTTGAAATGCCGCGCCTGCTGGTAGGACAGGGTATGCACCACCGCTTCGCCGAACTCGATGTACTCGTCCGCGGTAATTGCATTGAGCGACACGACATCAAGGTCGTGCTGCAAGATCTCGCGGCCGCGCTGCACGTCCACTTTGACCTTCTGGCCGACGTGGCTGTCGAGAACATCCTCGAGCGCGAAGAACTCCGGGATAGGCTTGCCATCGATGCCAATGAGGATATCGCCGGGCATCAATACCCCATCGGCGCCCGATCCCGGCTGCACGTCCTCGACGACCAGCATGCCGGTCAGTTTCGGATACGCCTTGCGCATCGTCGCTTCCGTCTCGGCGGCGAGGCCCAGCCGCCTGAGTTCATCGTACGGCGTGTACTTGAAAACCGTTTCCAGCGTGCCGCGCGGCACAGGTTTGCCTGCATCGATGTACTTCAACGCCCGGACTACGGCCGGCAGCGGCAAGTAGAAACTCGAGGCGGCGCCGGTGGCGCCGCCCGCGTTCAGGGCCACCACCCGCCCCTCGATGTCGATGACCGGCGAGCCGGACGAGCCGCCCGAGGTGCTCGACGCGGCCTGGTAGTAAAACGTGTTGAAATCGTTGTACTTGCCGTAGCCGTATTCCGGCGCTTCGCGATCCAATCGCGCCAGCGTGCCGGCAAGGATCGACAGCTGTTCGCCGGCATCGTTGCCCACGACGCGAATTTCGCGCCCGATGACGGCGCCCTGCGGATACAGCGGCAGCTCGGCGGGCTGAATGAACCTCAGCTTCGCGGGATCGTAGCGGTAGATGCCGAAATCGTGGATAGGGTCTCGATACACCGGAAACAGCTGCACTTCCTCGCGATTCAAGAAGATTGCCTGCGCAACCACAGGCCCGGGAGTGACGACATGCCGATTCGTCAATATGAGGCCGCGTTTGGCATCAATAACGAACCCGGTGGCCTGCGCGGTGGTATTCCATTCGGTGTCGAACGCACGCGTGCTGTCGATTTGAATGGTAACGACGCCGGTCGCGATTCTCTCCAGGGTCTGCGCCCAATTGGCCGGCGTGCTGGGAATACCGGGAGCGGGAACAGGACTGCCGTCGGTGGCCGCCGCGCCGAACGCGGAAGCAACAAATAGCGATAATGCAGACACAAGCAGCGAAATGCGGGACATGCCGATCCTAGGGTGAGTTGCGTTCAGTGCCCGAGGTCGGACAAGCGGGAGAGCCGGACGGTTCCTAACAAGGCGCAATTCCGCTCGGCTTCCAGGCAAGATCGAGCTGTTTTGCGGCCCGCACGTCGTCCAACCGCCGGACCGGCATTGTATGCGGGGCCGAGGCGAGTTTCTCGGGATCATGCTGCATTTCCGCACGGATCGCGGCCATGGCGTCGCAAAATCGATCCAGATCCTCCTTGGCCTCGGTTTCCGTGGGTTCAATCAGCAGGCATTCGGGCACCAGCAAGGGGAAATAGGTGGTCGGCGCATGAAAACCATAATCAAGGAGCCGCTTGGCGACATCCATCGCCGTGACATGGTAGGCCTTGTTTTCCTGCTTCAAGGTAATGATGAATTCATGGCTGGCCCGGCGCTTCGGGTAAGCCGCTTCAAAGCCCAGGGCCTGCAGCCGCTTCATCAAATAATTCGCATTCAACGCGGCGAATTCCGCGACCCGCACCATGCCCTCGCGGCCCAGCAGGCGCATGTAGATATACGCGCGCAGGTTCACGCCGGCATTGCCCATGAACCCCGACAGGCGGCCGATGGATTGAGGTAAATCGTGCTCCGTCAGCCAGCGATAGCGCGCGCCCTCCTTGCCGACGATCGGCATCGGCAAAAACGGCCTCAGCCGCGCGCTCACGCCCACCGCGCCCGACCCCGGACCGCCACCGCCATGCGGTGTCGAGAACGTTTTGTGCAAATTCATATGGATGACGTCAAAACCCATGTCGCCGGGACGCACCTTGCCCAGAATCGCATTCAGATTTGCCCCATCATAGTAAAGAAGGCCGCCGGCATCGTGAACGATGCGCGCGACCTCGGCGATTCTGTGTTCAAAGACGCCCAGCGTTGAGGGGTTCGTCAGCATGATGGCGGCAGTGGCCGAGCTCACCGCGGACTTCAAAGCGTCGATGTCGACGTCGCCGTTCGCATCGCAGGGTATTTCCTTGACGGTGTAACCGCACATCGTCGCCGTGGCGGGATTGGTGCCGTGGGCGGCCTGAGGGACGATGACTTCGGTGCGCCCCTGGTCATTGCGCGAAGCGTGATAGGCGCGAATCATGGCGACGCCGGCAAATTCGCCCTGCGCACCGGCCATGGGTGTAAGACTGACCGCCTGCATTCCGGTGATCTCTTGCAGCATCTCTTGCAGCTCGAACATGCAGGCGAGAAAACCCTGCGGTTCGGGGCCCAGCGGATGTCTGCCCAGGAATTCCGGCAGCATCGCGAAGCTATGGCAGGCCTTGGGGTTGTACTTCATGGTGCAGGAGCCCAAGGGATAGAAATGCGTGTCGATCGAGAAGTTCATTTGCGAGAGGCGCGTGAAGTGACGCACTGCCTGCAGCTCCGACACGGCCGGCAACACGGGCGGCGTCGCGCGGCGCAGCGCCGGCGGCACTTCTGCGCAGCCCGCTGCATGCGGCGGGAATTGCGTGGCCGCGTGCCGACCCGGCTTGCTCAGTTCGAATATCAGCGGTTCTCGCAGTTGCAATTCGGTCATCTGCCCCTCCCTACGCCGCTGCACGCGACGCCATCATCACATCGGCCAATGCGGCGGCATACGCGTCGATATCGACCCCCAGTTTGGTCTCCGTCGCACACACCAGCAGCGCATGACCCAGTTCCGGGTAGCGCTCGCTGAGGTCCAGACCGCCCAGAATGCCGCGGCGCGCGAGCGCCGCCAACACCGGCGCCGCGGGGCGATCCAGCAACAACACCGATTCATGAAAATGCGCCGAGCTGAAGGCTTTTTTCACCCCCGCGATTTTGCCGAGCGCGGCGATCAAGTCGGCAGTGCGCTGCATGCCGGTCTGCGCCACCGCGGCAAGGCCCGAAGCCCCGAGCAGACTCATATAAATCGTGGCAGCCGTGACCATCAGTCCTTGGTTGGTGCAAATATTCGAGGTCGCCTTGCTGCGGCGTATGTGTTGCTCGCGCGCCTGCAACGTGAGACTGAAACCCGGGCGCCCTTCGACATCGACGGTACGCCCAACGATGCGGCCGGGCATTTGCCGTACGTATTGCATGCGGGTCGCCATGAAACCGAAGTACGGTCCGCCGGAGGAGAGCGGCACGCCGAGCGGCTGCCCCTCGCCGCAGACGATATCGGCGCCGTGGGGGACTTGCGCCGTGGCGCCCCACTCGCCCGGAGGTTTAAGCAGCGCCAGCGATGTGGGATTGACGATGGCAATCAGCATCATCTTGTTTTCGTGCGCCCAATCGGTCAGCGCATCCACCTCCTCCAGGCAGCCGAAGAAATTCGGCTGCTGAATGACCAGGGCGGTGAAATCCTGGCCGCTGTAGGGCTGCAGCGCGGTAAGCAGGGTGCGCCCAGCCGATCGGTCGTAGTCCACCGCCTCGAAGCTCAGACCCTGATTGCCGGCGATGGCCCGCGCCACTTGCGCGTAGGTGGAATTCACGGTTCGCGGCATCAAGATGCGCCGCGATGTGGACGCGCGGTTGGCGCGTATCGCCATCAGACAGGCCTCCGCGAGCGCAGAGGCGCCGTCGTACAAGGATGCGTTCGACACCTCCATGCCGGTCAGGGCGCACATCATGGATTGATATTCGTAAATCAACTGCAAAGTCCCCTGACTCGCTTCAGCTTGATACGGCGTGTACGCGGAATAAAACTCGCCGCGCGCGGCGATCGCCCACACGGGAGCCGGGATGTGGTGTTCGTAGGCGCCGGCGCCGATGAAGTTCATGGGCCGACCATCGAGTGCGGCGCGTTCCGTCAACAGCCTGCCGACCTCCATCTCAGACAGGGGGGCCGGCACCGCGAGCGTGCGTGCGCGAAGGTCTGCCGGGATCTCGTCGAAGAGATCCTCGATCGAGCCTACGCCGATCACCTCCAACATGCCGGCAATGTCCTCGGGAGTGTGTGGAATGAATGCCATGGCTTCCTCTACTTGGATTCTTCGGCCAAGAAACTCTCATAGCCTGCGGGACTCAGCAGCGCTGCGGAATCGCCGGCGGCGCTCGCCTGCAAACGAAACAGCCATCCGGCACCATAGGGGTCTTGATTGAGCAGTTCGGGCTCGGCGGCCAGCGCGGCGTTGTTGGCGCTGACCTTGCCGCCGAGGGGGCTGTACACATCGGAGGCCGCCTTGACGGACTCCACCACGGCGCAGGCCTCGCCCGCGCTCAAGGCGCGGCCCACCTCGGGCACCTCGACGAATACCAGATCTCCGAGTGCACTCTGCGCGTGGTCGGTGATGCCGATCTCCACCGTGCCGCCGGGCAATTGGCGCACCCATTCATGGCTCTTCGTGTACTTAAGATCCGTCGGAATGTTGTTCATCGTGAAAACTCCCTGGCTATATTTCGATGAGTGGCTTGCCATGGCGCACGAACGGCGGTTTGACAATTCGCGCCGCGAGCAATTTGCCGCGAATCTCCACCTGCACAGTCGGATTCGCGGCGCTTCGCACCCGCGCCAAAGCAATGGAACGATTCAGGGTTGGAGAAAAAGTGCCGCTGGTGACCTCTCCGGGAAGCGAATCGGCGCCGGCAGTAAACACTTTTTGGTGACTGCGCAGCACGCCGCGCTCCTCGAGCACCAGGCCCACCAGTTCGGATCCTGGGGTGCGCCGCGCGCGCTCCAGTGCCTGTCGTCCTATGAAGTCCCGCTCGGGCGGCTCGAATGCCACGGTCCAGGCGAGGCCGCACTCCAGTGGATGATGATCCTCATCCATGTCGTTGCCATAGAGATTCATGCCCGCCTCCAGGCGCAAGGTATCGCGAGCGCCCAGCCCTGCGGGTTCCACCCCCAGGGCGCGCAGCCGATTCCAGGCGTCGGCCGATTCGCCGGCCGGCAGCATCACTTCAAAACCGTCCTCGCCGGTGTAGCCGGTGCGCGCGACGAACCAGGAACCGAAGGCTGCGCCAAAGAAGGGCTTCAGCTCCAGCGCCGCAACTTGCTGCGCCGGCGCGAGCAGAGCCGCGGCCTTACGGCGCGCGTTCGGACCTTGGATGGCGATCATCGCCAGCTCGACGCGCTCCACGACTGTCACGGAGAAATCGGCGGCGTGCTGCCGAATCCAGGCCAGATCCTTGTCGCGCGTGCCGGCATTCACGACCAGGCGGTAGGCGCTATCCGTTATGAAATAAACGATCAGATCGTCGATGACGCCGCCCTCGGGTCGCAGCATGCAGGAATACAACGCCTTACCGAAGATCTTGAGCCGGTCTACATCGTTCGCCAGCAAAGACTGCAGGAACGCGCGCACGCGCGCTCCGCTGAGGTCGATGATGCACATGTGCGACACGTCAAACATGCCCGCATCTCGTCGCACCGCGTGATGCTCTTCGATCTGTGAACCGTAGTGAAGCGGCATGTCCCAGCCGCCGAAGTCGACGATCTTCGCCCCTTGCAGGACGTGCGTGTCATAAAGCGGAGTCTTCAGTCCCATCGCAACCTCGCTGCGAAACAATACAGAGACGCGAGCACTTTCGTGCTTCGCCCCTCTGTCCTTGGGACCTGAGAGATCGCGCGCCGTGCCGGGCGCTGCTCCCCTTCGGTGGACCGCCTGTTGCGATCGCTCTCCAGAGATCGCGAGAGCCTGCCGTTCATGTGCCTGAGCGTTTCCGGGCGGTTGCGCCTTCGGCGGTCCCAGTAAAAGGACTCTCTCCAGACAGCTCTTATCGCGATGGCGGCATGATACAGAAATACACTCGCAAACGCACCGCGCTTGATTAGCCGCCGGATTTTTTTGCCGGCCACCCCATTTTGATGAGTTCCGCCACGATGGCGTCGCGGTGATCGCCCTGAATTTCGATGACTCCCTCGCGCACGGTGCCGCCGGAGCCGCAGCGCTTCTTGAGTTTTGTCGACAGCGCTTCGAGGTCCGCCGGCGCCAGCGGCAGGCCCGTGATCATGGTCACTCCTTTTCCCGCCCTGCCCTTGATCTCTCGTCCCACGCGCACCGAGGATGGCTTGGCCGCCCCGGGCACGCCTCGGGGGCACACGCAGTCGCGCACCGGGCGCCGGCAATTCGGGCACAGATTGCCGAGGCCGGTGGAGTAGATAATTCGAGTCGCCACGCCGGCATTATGCCGAGAAACCGCACAGTGGTACGCTCGCTGTCATATCGTCTCCCCAAAAAAAAGCGAGTACATGAAAAGTGGCTACATTTTCCAAGCGGCGAGCGGCCGCGCTCACGCTGTTGTTGGCGTCGTCCTCATTCGCCAGGGCGGATACCTCGACATTTACTGTCATTTTCGGCGGCAAGAATGTCGGCCATCTGATTGCGACAACGAACGGCGATCACACCAACATTGATTTCGACGTCAAAAACAACGGCCGCGGACCCACGATCGCAGAAACCCTCAACCTCGACGCGGACGGCTTGCCCGTTGCGTGGGACATCAAGGGCAGCACCACGTTCGGCAGCAAGGTTACGGAGCATTTTGCACGCAAGGGCGCGGTGGCCGAATGGCTCGACTCCACCGGCAAGGGCCGCGCGACCCTCCGAGCGCCCAGCCTGTATCTGGCCCAAAGTTCCAGTCCCTGGGCCGACGGTGTCTATGCGCGGGCGCTGTTGCGAACGGCGGACAAGCAGCTGCCGGCATTGCCGGGCGGCGTACTGCGCCTCGAGAAGGGCGAGACCCTGAGCGTCAATGGGACCGGCGGCCCCATCGATGTCACGCGCTACGATCTGGTCGGAATCAATCTCACGCCGGATACCATCCTGCTCGATGCCGGCGGTAATTTATTCGCCAGCGTGGACTCCAGTTCCATCATGGTGCGCCAGGGCTACGAAGCTGAAGAGCAGCGCCTGCGTGCGCTGGCCGCGGTATGGTCCACGCAGCGCTTGGTCGACATCGAGCGCGACGTTGCGCATCACTATTCCGGGCCTGTGCGCATTCGCAATGTGCGGCTGTTTGATCCGAAGACATCCTCTCTGACCCAGCCGTTATCTGTGGTGGTCAAGGACCGGCTGATCGCCGCCGTCGAGCCGCTTGACAGCCCACCGACGCCGGGGGAAACGGCTGTGGATGGCGCCGGGGGCACCTTGCTCGCGGGGATGTACGAGATGCATGCGCATCTGGACCAGGATAGCGCGCTGCTCAATTTGATGGCCGGCACCACCACCGTGCGCGACATGGGTAATGACAATGCCGTGTTGGACAAGCTCATCGAACGCATCGACAGCGGCGTCATCGGCGGGCCGCACGTCATCCGTTCCGGCTTTATCGAAGGCAAGAGTCCCTTCAGCGCGAACAACGGCATTCTCGTGGACAGCGAGGAGCAGGCGGTGGAGGCGGTGCGCTGGTACGGCGCGCGCAATTATTGGCAGATCAAGATCTACAACAGCATGAACCCGGCGTGGGTACCGGCGATGACCCGGGAAGCGCATTTATTGGGCTTGCGCGTCGCGGGACACATTCCCGCCTTTGCCAATGCCGATCAGATGATCCTCGCCGGCTACGATGAACTCACGCACATCAATCAATTCGTGCTCGGCTGGGTGATTCAGCCGACCGAGGATACCCGCACGCTGTTTCGCCTCACGGCGCTGAAACGCCTGCCCGGCCTCGATTTACACAGCCCCAAAGTTCAGCACACCCTGGATCTGATGGTCGAACACAAGATGGCGATCGATCCGACGCTCGGGATCCACGAGATGTTGACGCAGAACCGGGATGGGCAAATCCCGCCGGGCGACGTCGATTACTTCGAGCATATGCCGATCGGCTGGCGCCGCGATGCCATGAAGGCGCTCATCGATACATCGGCGCCCGGGGACGATAAGGCCTATCGGCAGGCTTTCGATAAGCTGGTTGCCACCGTTCGACTGCTGCACGAGCGGGGGGTGTTCATCGTGTTCGGCACCGACACGGGTGGTTCCTTCACCTATCACCGGGAGCTCGAACTGTACCAGCTGGCCGGCATGACGCCGCCGGAGATCTTGAAGCGGGCGACGTTCGACTCGGCCCGGTATGTCAGCCAGGACCAGCGCTTAGGGTCGATCGAAAAAGGCAAACTCGCCGATTTCTTTTTGGTACCCGGCGACCCGACGCGCGATCTGAAAGCGCTCAAGCGCATTGCGATGGTCGTCAAGGACGGCACCTTCTATTACCCCAGCGAGGTATATCCAAAGTTCGGCATCCAGCCGTTCGCGGCGGCGCCCAAGGTCGCGGAGCCGGCCGCGGGAAAGCCCTAGCGAGTCCTCGCCTGCTTCGCTGCGGCGCTCCGGGTATAATGCGAGCATGAGATCCCGCCGCCATTCCCTGTCCGTCAAAGTCGGTTCCGTCGTGATTGGCGGGCCGGCACCCATCGTCGTGCAATCCATGACCAATACCGACACGGCGGATATCGAAGGCACCGTCGCGCAGGTAAAGGCGCTGGCGCGCGCCGGCTCCGAACTGGTGCGCATCACGGTCAACAATGATGAATCCGCCGCCGCCGTGCCCCACATCCGGGAGCGGCTGGACGCCATGGGCGTCACCACCCCCTTGGTCGGCGATTTTCATTTCAATGGCCACAAGTTGCTCAAGGCCCATCCGGCCTGCGCTGAGGCGCTGGGGAAACTGCGCATCAACCCCGGCAACGTCGGCCGTGGTTCCAAACGAGATCCGCAGTTCGCCGAAATGATCGAGACCGCGGCCAAGTTCCGCAAGCCGGTGCGCATCGGCGTGAATTGGGGCAGCCTGGACCAGGACTTGCTGACCCGAATGATGGACGAGAACTCGAAGCTGGCGGCGCCCCTGGCCGCCATCGATGTCATGCGCGAAGCCATCGTCGTTTCGGCGTTGGACAGCGCGAAGCGCGCCGAATCGTTGGGCTTGGCGGGCGATATGATCGTCATCAGCGCCAAAGTGAGCGGGGTGCAGGACCTGATTGCCGTATATCGCAATCTGGCGGCCCGCTGTGCCTACCCGCTGCACTTAGGCCTCACCGAGGCCGGCATGGGCAGCAAGGGCATCGTAGCCTCTACAGCGGCGATGGGTGTGCTATTGCAGGAAGGCATCGGCGACACCATCCGCGTTTCGTTGACCCCCGAACCCAATGGCGATCGCACCCAGGAGGTCATCGTCGCGCAAGAGATTTTGCAGACCATGGGGTTGCGGGCCTTTACGCCGATGGTGATTGCCTGCCCCGGTTGCGGCCGAACCACCAGCACATATTTTCAAGAGCTGGCGCAAAAGATTCAAAGTCATATTCGCCATCGCATGCCGGAATGGCGTAAGCAACGCGAGGGCGTTGCCGATATGACCGTCGCCGTCATGGGCTGCGTGGTCAATGGTCCCGGCGAGAGCAAGCACGCGAACATCGGCATCAGTCTCCCGGGCACGGGAGAGCATCCCGTTGCGCCGGTTTACGAGGACGGTGCGAAGACCGTGACCCTCAAGGGCGATCGAATCGCCGAGGAGTTCCAGGACCTCGTCGAACGCTACATCGAACGCACATACGCCAGAATCCCGACATGAGCGAATTGTCGCAAAAGAAATGCGCGCCCTGCGAGGGCGGTGTTGCTCCCTTGACCCCCGCGAAGGCAAGGCTGTACGCCAAACAGCTGCACAAGGATTGGCGCATCGCCAAAGATTCCAAGAGCATTCAGCGCTCGATCAAATTCAAAGACTTCTATCGCACCATGAGCTTCGTCAACGCCCTCGCGCATATCGCGAACACCGAGGACCATCATCCGGACCTGGAAATCGGCTATGGCTACTGCCGCGTCGCGTTCTCGACGCATTCGATCGGCGGACTGTCCGTGAACGATTTCATTTGCGCGGCGAAACTCGATCGGCTCTGACTAAATCGGGTACATCTCCGATCAGACCCAGGGCGCGCTGCGCGAAGCGGCGTTTCATGAAAGGCATCCTGCCGACCGCGCTCAACGAGGCCGCGCGCAAACCGGTGGTAACGGCATCGGTCCTCGAGAACAGCCGCTCCAAGCCGTCCAGCGCGGCGGCGGCCAGCAGATTCTCACTGCGCCGCCAGCGCTCGTAGCGTCGCAGCGGCCCGTAGTCGCCCAAACTTGCGGCGCGCTCCTGCTCGCCCAGCACTTGCGCAAGCACCGCGCAGTCCAGCAGCCCCAGATTCAAGCCCTGCCCGGCAAGAGGGTGCACCACATGCGCGGCATCGCCCAACAATACGGCCCGCGGTCTCGCATATTCCAAGGCGTATTGCAGTTTGAGCGGGAAGCGCGCCACCGGGGTGGTGAGCCGGCACTGGCCCAGCGCCTCGCCGCTGGCTGCCGTCAACGCCGCCTCGAAGTCCGCTGCCTCCAGGCCCGCGAGGCGCTGCGCCTCCGGGTGCCCGATGCTCCAAACGATGGAAGATCGACCATCTTCGAGCGGCAGGAAGGCAAGGGGACCGCTGGTGAGGAATCGCTGCCAAGCGGTGTTGCCGTGCGGCTTTTCGGTTTGCACATGGGCCACCAGCGCGTCTTGGTGATAGGCGTGCCCTGCTGTCGCGATACCGAGCAGCTCGCGAGTTTTCGATTCGGTGCCATCTGCCCCGATCAGCAACAGAGCGCTGAGTTCGCGCCCGTCCGCCAGGCGCACCCAACCGTGATCTGCTTCACACCGGGCCGACTCGAGCGCCGACTCGATGAACACGGCGCCCGCGGCCTTCGCCGCTTGCAGGCACTGCCATTGAAGCGCGCGTCCCTCGACGATGTATCCCAAATTCGGCTCGCCGATTTGCGCGCAATCGAAGCAGAGTGATCCGGCGCCTTGCGGAGCGCCGCTGGCATCCCACACGCACATGCGTTCATACGCAAAAACTTTCTTCGCCGGCAGCGAGGCCCACACACCGCAGGCGTTCAGCAGGCGCTCGGAGGCGCGACTCAATGCGAACACCCTCAAGTCCCAGGGGGCGTCGGGCGGCGCCTGCAGGAAGCGATCGGCGATGATCGCCACTCGGCCGCGTGCACACAACTTGCCGGACAAAAGTAGACTCGCCATCGCAGCGCCAATGACCCCGGCGCCGACGATGATCGCATCGAAATCGCGGGACCGGGGCGTCGTCATTGCAGCGGCACGCCCCGCGCCAATTTCGATACCCGTCCGCCGCTCCCGGTGCTCAAGCGCGACAGCGCGGCTTTCGCCGGCGGCAGCAAATCGAAGGCCAGTAGCGCCAAATTGCGCAGATGCCGCACCGTCGCGAGCGGATTTGCAAATACCCTGACCAGTCCGTCGGTGAAGGCAATGATGCTGCGTCGGTCGGATTCGCGCCACGCGTCGTATTCGGCGAGCAGCCGAGAATCTCCCGGATCGCCGCCGGCTTGCCGGGCTCGATCGGCAATGAGTTCGGCGAGACTGGCGACATCGCGCAAACCCAAATTGAAGCCCATGCCGGCCACCGGGTGCAGACTTTGCGCGGCATTGCCGATGATGACGCAGCGGCCAGAACTGGTGCGCGCAGCGCGCGTCAAGGATAGAGGGTATGGCACGCGGCGGCCGGCTTTCAGAAAGCGTCCCAGGCGAAATCCGAAACGGCGCTGCGTCTCTGCGAGGAATTGTTGATCTGACCAGGCCAAGGCAGCTTGCGCCGTGGCCGAATCCAGTGTCAGCACCAGCGTGCAGCGCCCACCCTCGAGGGGCAGCAACGCCAAGGGTCCCTGGGGGGTGAAGCGCTCGTAGGCCACATTGTCATGGAAGCGCTGCGGCAACACTGTGGTGATCACGGCTGTTTGCGCGTAGTCACGCACCTGCGCCTCCACACCGAATGCGCTGCGCACCGCCGACTGAACCCCATCCGCGGCCACGATGAGCTTTGCAGCGATTGCAATTTTTTCACCGCCCTCGAGAACATCGAAGCTCACCGCATCCTCGCCGGGGATGATCTCTCCCACTTCCGCGGGGCAGAAGACGCGCAGGCCGGCGCGTCCCGCCAGCCGCGGCCACAGGGCGTTGCCCAGCGCGCGATTGGACACCACGTATCCCATCGCTGGGAGCCCCTGTTCGGCGGCATCGATGCGCGCGAAACCGAAACGGCCCTGCTCCGAGACGTGAATCTTGGCGATGGGGGTGGCTAGATCCTGCAAATCCTGCCACACGCCAAGTGTTTCCAGGATCCGCCGGCTGCCGTTCGACAGCGCCGTGGTGCGCTCATCGAAGCTCGGCTGCGCAGCGGCGTTGTGCGGGATGGCTTCGATGAGCGCAATGCGCAGCCCCAACGGCGCCAGTGCCACACCTAAAGTAGCGCCCACCATGCCGCCGCCGATGATGGCAATGTCGTAGTTCATCGCAACGACTCGACGGCGTCCGGAGATTTCTCGAGGGCCGAGGTCAACACCTCCGGCGCGCCGGTGGTGACCAGCACCTCATCTTCAATACGAATCCCGATGTTCCAGAATTCCTTCGGAATCCGCGGCGACGGCCGAATGTAGATTCCCGGTTCCACCGTCAGAGCCATGCCCGACTCCAACACTCGCCACTCGCCGCCGACTTTGTAGTCGCCCACATCGTGCACGTCCAGCCCGATCCAATGGCCGGTTCGATGATTGAAGAAGGGCAAGTAGGCCTGCTCCTTGATCAGCTTGAGGAGCGGTCCCTTGAGCAGCCCCAGCTTGATCAGTCCCTGGGTTATCGCGCGCACCGCGGCCTCGTGCGGCTGATTCCAATGGTTGCCGGGGCGTACCTTATCGATGGCGGCCAATTGCGCCTCCAGCACCACCTCGTACACTGCGCGCTGTACCGCGGTGAACCTGCCCCCCACCGGAAAGGTGCGCGTGATATCCGAGGCGTAGTAATCGTATTCACATCCCGCATCGAGCAGCAGCAGGTCGCCGTCGCACAAGGGCTGATCGTTGTTGCGATAGTGCATGACGCAGGCATTGGCGCCGCCGCCGACGATCGGGTGATAGGACATGTCCGCATTGTGCGAACGGAATTCGTGCACTACCTCTGCCATGACTTCGTATTCCATGCGCCCCGGGCGCGCGAAGCGCATCGCGCGCCGATGCGCGCCCACCGCAATCTGGGCCGCGCGCCGCAGGCCGATTTGCTCCGGGCGGCTCTTGTACAGACGCATATCGTCGAGCACGTGATTCAACGCAACAAACTCCTGCGCGGCTCCCTGGGGGGATTGGGCGCGCAGCAAGTTCATCCAGCCCACGATGCGAGGATCGAATTCAAGGTGGGTGCCCATGGCGTAGAAAATCTGCGAGCGCTGCTCCATCAAGCCCGGCAGAATTTCGTCGATGTCGGCGATCGGGAAGGCATCATCGGCCCCGTAGTACTCGACCGCGCCCTCAGTTCCGGCGCGCGCGCCGTCCCATGACTCACGCACGGAGTCATGCTCGCGCACGAACAACAGGTACTCGGCCTGGGGACGTCCCGGGACGAGCACCGCGACGGCATCCGGTTCCGGAAAGCCGCTCAAGTAGTGAAAATGGCTATCCTGGCGGTAGGCGTACTCGATATCGCCGTTGCGATGGCGTACCGGGGCCGCCGGCAGAATGGCAATGGCGTCCTTGCCGATCATGCGCATGAATTGCCGCCGCCGCCGCGCGAACTCCTTGCGATCCATTCAATGCAGCCGCTGCTGCGCCGGGTAGACCTGCCTGCGAAGCGGGAGCAATTCTTCGAACACCACCTGGGCGGCTACCCGGATGAACTCCACCAACTCGGCGTAAGCCTGCTCGTTGGACTCGTCGGAATCCGCCTCATCGCCGCTGGCCCGCGAGATTTCGGTGAAGTCTCTGACGATTTCTCCGACGTCGCCGCTGAGGCCTTCCAGATCGGAGATATATCCGGTACCCAGCCCATAGAGAAATCCGGTGCACCATAATGCAAGTGCGTTGGCCCGCCCGTTGAGCGGCTGTTCGTCATCCGGCAGCAAGGGCTCGAATTCCATCCCTTGTTCGCCAAAGGAAGTGGCCGTCGCGGTGAATACTCGCTCTATCATCGCGGAGGATTCAGCGGAAAGCGCCGCGCCGTCAGGCAGGATCTCATTGACCCAGTCCTGCATGTTATAGGGGGAGATAGAACAGAGCGCGCCGCACAAAGAGCCATGCGCTTCGGCTGCGTCCGCCAAACCACCGGCCATGGCCAGCACATCCTCAAAGTCCTTGAACCGAATATCCGACATCATCTTGAGGAGAATAATACCGCACTGGGGGCATTAACCGCCCTTTGCATTGCGCTATGCCCCGCTCTATATTGGCATCCTATGAACGAAGCAAACCCGAAGTCAGCGGTCGAACTCGAGCTGAAGCGCTTGGAAAGGCGTCTGGAAGACCTCATCGTCACCGTCAGCCATATCAAGGAAGAGAACCGGGCGCTGCGCCAACGCCAGGATACATTGACTTCCGAGCGCGCGACGCTGCTGCAGAAGAACGAGCAAGTGCGGGCCCGCGTCGAGGCAATGATCGGGCGTCTGAAATCGATGGAACAGGCGTGAGCGACAATCAAGCCCGGGTGAGCGTGCGAATACTCGAAAAGGAGTATCACATCACTTGCCCGATCGAGGAGCGTTCCGACTTGCTCGATTCGGCGGAATTCTTGAACCTGAAAATGCGTGAAATCCGCGACAGCGGCAAAGTGGTCGGGTTGGATCGCATCGCCGTGATCGCGGCGCTTAACATGGCCAATGAATTAATCCGATTCCGCAACCGTGACACCAATCTCGATTCCGACGTCGGCGGACGCTTGCGTATCCTGCGCGAGCGCGTAGAGTCGGCTTTGGAGAAGGGTCAACAGCTCGAACTGTAGCAGGACCCGGCTCTTCGGTTAATTTTGGCGCTGCCTGCGGTGTTCGATGCGGATCGGGTTACCTCCTGACCCTAATTTTGTAAACCCCAGGGGCCATGGCTTGCTGGCAACATTGTGCAAGTCCGCCTCGAGCGGAAAGCCTTAAGTGCCGCAGTTAGCCCCACCTGTTGCTCAGGTCGGGAGCAACGGTCCAAACCGGCACATGCGGGTAGCGCCATCTCCTTGCGATGAAATCTACGATACGTAAACAATTGCGGGCGGCGCGCCGCTCGTTGAGCGCAAATGCGCATGCACAGCGCTCCCGCCGCGCCGCGCGAGCGCTCGCGATGCTGCCGGCTTTCGCCGCCGGCAAGCGGATCGCCCTCTACCTGCCCTTCGACCGAGAGACGGATACCGCGGACTTGATCGCCGCGGCGCGACGCCGCGGCGTACGCATTTTCGTTCCCGTCATCAGCGATCGACGCCACTCTCGCCTGCGCTTCTACCCGCTCGCCGGCAAAACCACTCCCGGTGTATTTGGGATTGCCGTTCCGCGGCGCGCCGGCCGGCCGGTCTCGCCGCAGTGGCTGAATCTCATCGTCCTACCCTTGGTTGGCGCGGACGGCGAGGGCTGGCGACTGGGCATGGGCGGTGGATACTATGATCGTGCTTTGGCATTTCGCCGCCGCCGGCAGCAGTGGCGGGGTCCGCATTTGGTCGGACTCGGCTTCGACTGCCAGCGCACCAGCGTGAAATTCGCGCAACCCTGGGACGTGCGTTTGAATTCATTGGCGACTGAATCCGGCCTGCAATACTTCTTGGAACAACCCTCATGAACCACTGGCTGCTCAAATCGGAACCGGACAGCTTTAGCATCGATGATCTGGCCAAGGCGCCAAAAAAGACTGCCGCATGGGACGGCGTGCGAAATTTCCAGGCCCGCAACATGCTGCGGGACTCCATAAAAAAAGGCGATTTGGCGTTTTTCTATCATTCCAGCTGCGCAGTGCCGGGCATTGCCGGCATCGTCAGCATCACCCGCGGCGGCTATCCGGATGTCACCGCCTTTGACAGCAAGCATCATCACTACGATGCCGACTCCAAGCAGGAATCGCCGCGCTGGTTCGTCGTCGACGTGCGCTTGGTGCGAAAGTTCGACCGCATCATCACGCTCGACGAGCTGCGCGCGTACGCAGAAAACAAGCTCAGGGATTTTGTATTGCTGCGCCGTGGGAATCGTCTCTCGGTCATGCCGGTGTCGAATAAGGATTGGAATTTCATACTCGGCCTTTGAGTGACGCCGCTCACATCGCTACCACATTGCGGCGTATTGAAGTCGACCGTGCTTGTAAATTAATTATTCGTGTATATACTCGGACCCCGGACTAACCCGATAACGGAGTTTCTATCATGGCAGCGAAAGCAAAGAAGGCGAAGAAGAAGGTAGCTAAGAAAAAGGCCGCTAAGAAAAAGTAAGCCTTCGAAAGTAATCAACTGTGCCCGCGTAAGCGGGCACAGTTGTTTCTGGAGATAGGATATTTCTCGTGTCACTGGAAAATAAACGCCGCGCCGCGCAAGCCGCCCTGCCCTACATCGAAAGCGGCATGGTACTCGGCATCGGCACGGGCTCTACCGTCAATGAGCTCATCGAAGCGCTCAAAGACCGCAAAATCCAGCTTTCCGGCGCAGTCTCGAGTTCGCGCCAAACCTCGGAAAAACTCAAAGCCGCGCGCATTCCGGAACTCGATTTGAATTCTGCGGGCACCCTTGAGCTTTACATCGATGGCGCCGATGAGGCGACCGCCGATGGCGTCCTGATCAAGGGGGGCGGCGCGGCGCTGACGCGCGAAAAGGTGGTCGCCGCCGCCTCCTCGCGATTTGTCTGCATCATCGACGACTCCAAGCTGGTCCCGGTCCTCGGCGCCTTTCCGCTACCCGTCGAGGTCATTCCGATGGCCCGGTCGTATGTCGCGCGCCAACTTGTGAAGCTGGGCGGGCAGCCGGTGTGGCGCGAGGGCGTCACGACCGACAACGGCAACGTGATCTTGGATGTCCATAACCTGCGGCTCGAAGACCCGAAGGGCTTTGAATCCGCCGTGAATCAAATCGCGGGAGTCGTGACGGTCGGCCTGTTTGCCCGGCGCCGCGCCGATGTGCTGATCGTGGCCGGAGACGCCGGTGTGAAGACCCTCAATATCAAGGCGGCTTGAGTTTCTGCCGCTTAGATCTCCAGCCGGGTGCCGATTTCCACGACCCGATTGGGCGGCAAGCCGTAATAGTCTGCGATGACCTGCGCACTGCGCGCCATCTGCATGAAGGCTCTGCGGCGCAGGGGCGGTAGGTCCGAGCGCCGGCCGGCAAGCAGCTCTTCGCGGCTCAAGAAATATGTCGTGAGCTCGGGCTCGTAGGGCACGCCATAGCTTTCGGCCTCCCGCAGGATCGCGGTGATGTCGGGCTTCTCCATGAAGCCGACCTGCGCCACCACCCGAACGATCCCCTCGCATACCGGCGTAACGGTCAAGCGCGCTGAGGTGCTGATCCGCGGCTCATCGCGGGTCACCACGGTCAACAGCACCACGCGTTCGTGCATGACCCGGTTGAACTTGATGTTGTTGAGCAACGCGCGGGGTATACCCGAGGCCTTCGCATCCAGGAAAATCGACGTGCCCGCCACGCGCACCGGCGGATCCCGCTTCAAATCCTCGAGAAAATCCCGCACCGGTTTCTGCTCGCGCAGCAGCCTCGCCATCACCGAGGCACGCCCGCTTTGCCAGGTTTGCATGAGCCAGAAAATAATCAGGCCGGCTACCAGCGGCAGCCAGCCGCCGTCTTCGAGCTTGGTCAAATTCGCCAGCAGGAAGGCAATGTCCACGATGAACAGCAACGACAAGCCGGTGCGCAGCGCGCTGCTCTGCCTGCCGGTGCGCGACTTGATGAGACTCAAGGTCAGCGGAGTCACGATCGTCATCGCGCCGGACACGGCCAAGCCGTAGGCTCCGCCCAACGCCGCCGAGCTGCCGAATCCGACCACCAGGGCAAGCGCCGCGACCATCAGAATCCAATTCATGGTCGGCACATAAATTTGCCCGGCGTTGTCCGCGGAGGAGTGCTCCACGCGCAAACGCGGCAGTAGTCCCAGGCTCACCGCCTGCGTGGTCACGGAGAAGACGCCGGAGATGACTGCCTGGGAGGCGATGACGGTGGCGGCGGTGGCGATTATCACCAGCGGCCACAACGACCACGCGGGCGCCATCAAGTAGAACGGGTTGCTAATCGCCGCCGGATTCTGGATCAGCAGCGCACCTTGGCCGAAATAATTGATGACCAGCGCCGGCATGACGATGCAAATCCAGCCGAGGCGAATCGGCGCTTTGCCGAAGTGCCCCATGTCGGCATACAGCGCCTCGCCGCCGGTCACGCAAAGAAACACGCCGGCAAGAACCGCCAGTGAGCTGATTTGATGTTGAGCCAAGAGGCCTATCGCGCGCGTGGGATCAAGCGCCCACAAGACTTGCGGCTCGCGTACGATCCAACTCAAGCCCATGACCGCCAGGATTCCGAACCATCCCAACATCACCGGACCGAAGACCCTTCCCACCGATCCTGTGCCATGCCGTTGTATGGCGAACAACCCGATCAGCACCGCCAATGTAATGGGCAGTACCGGAATTTGCGCGTCGGGCGCGGCGACATGCAGGCCCTCGACGGCGCTCAACACCGAAATCGCGGGCGTGATGGCGCCGTCCGCGAAAAACAGCGAGGCGCCGAGAATGCCGAGCGTCCCATACAAGCGTCGCCGCGGACTGGCGCGCGCGGTATTGATGACCAGCGCGGTCAGCGCCAGCACACCGCCCTCGCCCTTGTTGTCTGCGTTGAGCACCACGCTGACGTACTTGAGCAGGATGACCAGCACCAGGGACCAGAAGATCAGGGAAAGCACCCCGAGCACATGCTCGGGCGTGACGGCGATTCCGGGACCGGTGAAGCACGCCGACATGGTGTACAGCGGGCTGGTGCCGATGTCGCCGAACACCACGCCGAGCGCCGCGAGCGCCATGGGCGCGAGTCGTCCACTCGCATTGCGGTCGCCCGACATCTTTAACCGTGCTTCCTTAAGAAAAGGGCCCACATGAGTGGGCCCTGTTTGGCTGGGGGACTAGGATTCGAACCTAGGTAAACGGTGTCAGAGACCGTTGTCCTACCACTAGACGATCCCCCAAAACCGATCGAACCGTCTACCGGAAGGCGGAAAGGTTTCTCTTGAACTAGCGTTTGGAGAACTGCGTGCCGCGACGCGCCTTGCGACGGCCAACCTTCTTGCGTTCGACCTCGCGGGCATCCCGCGTTACGAACCCTGCTTTGCGCAGCGGCGAGCGCAGGGTTTCATCGTAGGCCATGAGCGCCCGGGTAATGCCGTGGCGAATCGCGCCGGCCTGCCCGGTGATTCCGCCGCCCTCAACATGCGCTTCCACGTCGAATTTTCCGTCAAGTTGCACGGCGCCGAAGGGCTGCTGAACGATCATCCGGCCGGTTTCCCGGCCAAAGAATTCATCCAGGGTGCGGCCATTGATCGATACCTTGCCCGAGCCGGTGCGCAGGTAAACCCGCGCGCTGGAAGTCTTGCGCCGGCCCGTGCCGTAAAAGGAATTGCTGGCGGTGTTTGCCATGGATTGTCCTAAAGAAATTAAATTTCCAGCGGCTTGGGCTGCTGAGCTTGATGGGGATGATCTTTGCCGCCGAATACATGCAGCTTCTTGTACATGCGCCGGCCCAGCGGGCCCTTCGGCAACATGCCCTTGACGGCGAATTCAATCGCGCGCTCCGGGTGCTCCTTCAGCAGCTTGCCGAGCGAGATGCTCTTCAAGTTGCCCACATATCCTGTGTGCTGGTGGTAGAACTTATCGGTCAGCTTGGCGCCGGTAACGCGCACCGTGCCGGCATTGATGACCACGATATGATCCCCAAGATCTTGATGCGGCGCATAATTCGGCTTGTGCTTTCCCTTCAGCCGATGCGCGATTTCGGAAGCCAGCCGGCCTAAGGTTTTGCCTGCCGCGTCGACTAAGAACCAGTCGCCGCGGGTTTCTTCAGGCTTTGAAAATACGGTGTACATGCAAATACTCAAGTGATTCGGGTCGTTAACGAAAGGCGCGAAAGTGTACAGAACCAGGCGCGCAGATGCCAGCCTGGGAGCCCTTAAGCGAGGGCACCTATATTATAATGTGTCCATGGATGAACGCGGATTCGGCCTCGCCGATCGAATAATTGGCGAAATAGATAATATAATCAAAGTGTTAAGTGTACCCGCGCGCGCTCGGCGACGCATTCCGGAAGTTGCGCCCGGGGCGCAGCTTGCGGAGCACGAGCGCCAGTCCTCGGCCCGCCTGATGCGGGTCAACCATTCAGGGGAAGTCGCCGCGCAGGCGTTATACCAGGGTCAGGCGCTCACGGCACGCGATAGCGGCGTCAGAGCGGCCATGCGCGACTCGGCTGCGGAGGAAATCGATCATTTGGCCTGGTGCGAGCAGCGCTTGCAGGAATTGCGGGGCCGCACCAGCATTTTGAATCCCCTGTGGTACTTAGGCTCCTTCGCCATTGGCGCCGTCGCCGGTGTGCTGGGCGATCGCGCCAGCCTGGGGTTCATCGCCGAAACTGAAAAACAAGTTGAATCGCACCTGCGCGATCATTTGCAGCGTCTGAGCCCCAACGATGTGCGCAGCCGCGCCATCCTCGAACAGATGACGCACGATGAGATGCAGCACGGTGCGAAAGCCGCCTTTCTGGGCGCTACGCCGCTGCCGGTTCCCGTGACGCTGGCCATGCGGGCCACCTCCAAACTGATGACCCATGGCTCGTATTGGGTCTAACTAAAGGCGCCTTAGTGCTTGCGATTCCGGGACTTATGTAATAAAACGTGCGCCAGCATCGGCGATTACCGACGAAAAAACCAACGGGAGTGACCATGGAAGAAGGGGCAAAAGCCTTAAGCGATATCCCAGCGATCAATCGTTTCTTGAGCTACTGCCGCATCCGGACAGTCCCTTCCAAGACCGTGATCATTCACGCCGGCGACCTGCCGGATATTTTGTACTACATCATTTCCGGCTCCGTCGAAGTCATGATCGAGGACGAAGATGGCAACGAGATGGTGCTCGCCTATCTGAACAAAGGTCAGTTTTTCGGGGAAATGGGCTTGTTCTATGAGCAGCCCACGCGCAGCGCCTGGGTGCGCACCCGCCAACAATCCGAACTTGCCGAGATGACCTACCCGCGCTTTCGCCAAATCGCCGCCGAAAGTCCAGGTTTGATCTTCGAATTGGCGACACAGTTGGCCACGCGTCTGGATCGCACCAACCGCAAGTTGGGCGACCTGGCTTTCGTCGACGTCACTGGCCGCGTCGCGCATGCCATCATGGATTTATGCGGCGAACCGGATGCGATGACGCATCCGGAGGGTATGCAGATCAAAGTGAGCCGCCAGGAGCTTTCGCGATTGGTGGGCTGCTCCCGCGAGATGGCGGGACGAGTACTGAAGGTTCTGGAGGAACAGGGCCTGCTGCGCGCCACCGGGAAAACCATTGTGGTGTTCAATGCGCGCCCCAAGGTCAAGACGCGTCCCTTGATTGTCCCCGTGAAAGCCGGCGCGAGCACCGTCGCCGGCAAGAATACCCGGGCCGAGCCGCAGGACGATGAGGACGACGACGAGGACGACGAATAGGCGACTCGCCATGCGCGGCTAGCCGGCCGCTGCTCGCCTTCCTAAGTCGATTTGTACCCGCATGGCCTGAATGGTGGCCGCGTAGTTGGCGCTGCCGAATATCGCCGAGCCGGCGACAAAGGTGTCCGCGCCGGCCCTGGCAATTTTCGCGGCATTCTCGATCTTCACGCCGCCGTCGATTTCCAGGCGGATATCGCGCTTGGCGGCGCTGATGCGCGCGCGCGCTTCGGCGAGTTTCGGCAGCACCTCGGGAATGAATTCCTGACCGCCGAATCCCGGATTGACCGACATCAATAAAATGATATCGATCTTGTCGATCAGGTAGTCCAGCCAATTCAACGACGTGGCCGGGTTGAACACCAGCCCCGGATTGCAGCCGCAATGGCGTATGAGCTGAATCGTGCGGTCCACATGCTGGGTTGCTTCCGGATGAAAGCTGATATGGCTCGCTCCGGCTTTAGCAAAGTCAGCCACCAGCGCATCGACCGGCGACACCATCAAATGCACATCGATGGGCGCCTTCACGCCCGCCTTGCGCAGCGCCTCGCATACCAGCGGGCCGATCGTCAGGTTGGGGACGTAGTGATTGTCCATGACGTCAAAATGGATCCAGTCGGCGCCGCCCTTGAGTACCGCATTCACTTCCTCGCCCAAACGGGCGAAATCGGCGGACAGAATCGACGGCGAAATAATGATGCCCATGGCTCAACGCATCCCGCGCGCCGCGCGTATACCTTCATAGGCTTCTTGGATACGTTGAGTTTTCTCTTTCGCCATCTGTGCCATCGACTCCGGCAGGCCGTTGGCCACCAGTTTATCAGGGTGGTGGCGGCTCATTTGGCGCCGATAGGCCTTGGTGACGTCTTGATCGCTGATCGTAGCGTCCACCTCGAGCTCCGCATAGCATTCGGCAAGGGACGCCGCCCCGGAAGAAGGCCGGCTGCCCTCGGAGCGGCGCCCCTGATTGGCGCGCACCACCGACTCCATGTGCGCAAATTCGAGGCCCGACAATCCCAAGCGCTCGGCGATTCGGGCCAATACGGCGCGCGCCGGCGGCGATAGGCCGTTGCCGGCCAGCGCGGCTCGCAGCTGCAGCTCGACGAAAGTCCGCAGCAAGTCGTAGCGCAGCCCGCAAGCCTCGCGCAGCCGTTCGATGCCGAATTCGGCGTCGTAACCCGCGGCCTTCCCCGTCCGGAAGCAGGCGATCGCGGCATTTGTGTCCGCGGAATTCAAGTTCAATTCCTGCATGAGCCGGCGGGCGGCGTCGATTTCGGACTCCGACACCCGGCCGTCGGATTTGGCCACATGCCCCATGATTTCGAAGGTGGTGCGAAAGAACTCACTGGAGATCGAGGTGGTCCCGTTGGAGGAGGCCACGCGAACCCCCGCACCCGGATCCAGCATATGGCCGATGATGGCGCCCAGCGCCGCTCCCCAAGCGCTCTTGGTGAGCAACAGGCCTATCAATGCCCCAAAAACGATGCCTTTCCAAGTCATTCGCGTTGACCTATCCGCCCTGTCCCGCCACAATCGCCGACCTTCAATGGTAGCAGTCGCGGCCGCGCACACATGGAACAGTATTCGCAATCGGCACCGCTTTTTGAGACGCGCATTCGCTCTCTTAAGAAGATTCATCAGGGCAAAGTGCGCGACATCTACGATGTGGACAGCGATCACCTGTTGATCGTCGCCACCGACCGGCTGTCCGCCTTCGACGTGGTTTTGCCCGACCCGATCCCCTTCAAGGGCCAGGTGCTGACTCAGATCTCGCTGTTCTGGTTTGCGAAAACACATCACATGGCGGCCAACCATCTGTCCGGACTGCGCGTCGAGGATGTCATCGCCGATCCGCAGGAGCGCGCACAGCTGGCCGGACGCGCGATGGTCGTGAAAAAACTCGCCGCGCTGCCCATCGAAGCGGTGGTGCGCGGTTATTTGATCGGCTCCGGGTACAAGGACTACAAGCTGCGCGGCTCGGTCTGCGGCATCGATCTGCCGCCGGGTCTGCAAATGGCAGAGCGTTTGCCGGAGGCTATTTTCACGCCGGCGTCAAAGGCGCCGGCCGGATCCCACGATGAAAACATCGATTTCGATGCCGTGGTCAAACTGGTGGGACGCGATTGTGCCGCGGACATTCGGCGCATTGCTCTGGATATTTACCGCTTCGCGGCCGAACACGCGCTGGCGCGAAATATCATCATCGCCGATACCAAATTCGAATTCGGCACCGATCAGGCCGGGCGCCTGTACCTCATCGATGAGGTCCTGACACCGGATTCGTCCCGATTCTGGCCGATGACTTCCTACAAGGCAGGCATCAGTCCGCCGAGTTTCGACAAGCAGTTCGTGCGCGATTATCTGGAGTCGCTGCACTGGAACAAGAAGCCGCCTGCACCGCATCTGCCGGCGGAGATTCTGACCCGCACCAGCGACAACTATCGCGAGGCGCTCAAGCTTCTGACGGCGTAGGCTCGAGCCATGTTCAAGTGGTTCGAAGCGCTGGAAGACGCACTATTCACGAAGTCCCGCGGCATGGGTCCTCCCTGGGGCCCGCTCTTGCGCGTGGTGCGCTTTCCCGCCGCGCTGATCCGCGATTGGCTGCGCGGCGAGATCAGCTCTCGGGCGATGAGCCTGGCGTACACCACCCTGTTGTCGATCGTACCCCTGCTGGTATTCAGCTTCTCAATCTTGAAGGGCCTCGGCGCGCGCGGCGATCTGAGATTCATTCTCAACGAATTCTTTCGCCCTCTGGGAGGTGCGGCGACGCAGTTGACCGAAAGCGTCATGCAGTTCGTCGTCAACATGCGCGGCGATCTGTTGGGCTCGATCGGCCTGGGCTTCCTTGTCTACACCGTGATCACGACGATTCAAAAGGTCGAAGCCAGCTTCAACTTCGTGTGGCGCGTCGAACGCCCGAGGAGTTTCGCGCGCCGCTTCACCGAATATTTGAGCGTGCTGATCTTGGGCCCCATTCTGCTCGCGGTGGCGCTGGGGCTGCTGAGCAGCGCCGAGCGCAGTCCGTTCGCGCAGTGGCTCGATAATATTGCGCCGCTCGCCTGGGTGTTGGGCGCGGCGGGACAAATCATGTCGTACGCCGTCGTCACGGTTGTCTTTACATTCATGTACGCATTCATTCCCAACACCAAGGTGGAGTTTCGCGCGGCGCTGATCGGCGGCATTACCTCCGGCATCATCTGGGCTCTGGTCGGCAAGGTGTTCACGGCATTCATCGTGTATTCCTCCTCGTTGGTGGCGGTATACACCGGGTTCGCGATCGTGTTGACCACGCTGATCTGGGTCTACTTGAGCTGGCTCATTCTGCTCATCGGCGCGCAGCTCGCGTTTTACCTGCAATTTCCCCAGTATCTGCGCCACGGGCAGGAGTCGATCGAACTGACCGGAAGGAGCCGCGAACTGGTGGGCTTGTCCATCATGTATCTCATTGGCCGAGACTATGCGGCGGGCAAGACGCGGTGGACCGCGCGGGCGCTCGCCGGCGAGCTCGATATTCCCAGCATTGCGATCGCGCCCTTGATCGATGGCTTGGAGGGAGCCGGCCTGATTCTGGCCACCGAACGGGGCGCGTATGTTCCGGGCCGCGCGCTGGAGGCCATTAGGCTCTACGAGATCTTCGATACGGTGCGCGCGCTGCACAGCGGCCGGCTGGCGATCGCGGTTCGCGACATCGGACCGCCGCTCGCCGTGCTGAATAAAGCCGAGTCCGCCATGCGGGATGCCTTGAATGCCCAATCGCTCAAGGATCTGTGAGCAGCTTCAGTCCCCGGCGATGGTCATTTCCTGCAGCAGTATCGAACCCACGCGCGTGCCGCCGCGCACGTCGATGTCATCGCCCACGGCCGCAATGCCGGCGAACATGGGGCGTAAATTGCCGGCGATCGTGATCTCCGCCACCGGGTATTGAATCGAGCCATCCTCCACCCAGAATCCTGCCGCGCCGCGCGAATAGTCTCCAGTCACGGTATTGACGCCCTGGCCCATCAGTTCGGTCAGCAGCAGCCCCGTGCCGAGGCTTGCCAACATCGCCTCCCGGCCGCCCGACTGAGTCGCCGCGACGATGAGATTGTGAGCCCCGCCGGCATTGCCGGTGCTCTGCAAACCGAGTTTGCGAGCCGAATAGCTGGAAAGAATGTAGCCCGTGAGCACGCCATCGACGACTAACTCACGGTCTCGCGTCGCGACTCCTTCGTCGTCGAACGGCGCGCTGCCCATGCCCTTGGGGATGTGCGGACGCTCGGCGATCGAGAATCCCGCAGGAAACACCCGTTCGCCGGCAGAATTCAGCAAAAACGATGCTTGACGGTATTGACTGCTGCCGCGGATCGCGGCGACGAAGTGTCCGATGAGGCCGCGCGCCAATTCCGGCGCGAACAGCACGGGCGCTCGCCGCGTGCTGATTTTGCGCGGCCCGAGCCGCGCAATGGTACGGCGCGCACTTTCGCGGCCGACCGCCTCCGCGTCTTCCAGTTCGCGCCAGTCGCGTGAACTCGTGTACCAATAATCGCGCTGCATGTCTTCGCCGGTTCCGGCGAGGACCACGCAGCTGACCGTGTGCGAGGTGGTCGGATAGCCGCCGACGAATCCATGTGTGTTCCCATAGACATGCAGTCCTTGATGGGTGCCGACGGACGCTCCTTCCGAGTTGTTGATGCGCGCATCGAATCCCAGCGCCGCGGCCTCGCAGGTTTTGGCGATTTCAATGGCGCGGTCCGCGGTGACATGCCACGGGTGGGACAAATCCAAGCCTTGCGGGTTGCGCGCCATCAACGCAGCATCGGCTAAACCGGCGCAGGCATCTTCGGCGGTAAATCGGGCGATGCTGCAGGCCTTCGCCACGGTCGCACCCACGGCCTCGGGCGAGAAATCCGCCGTGCTGGCCGAGCCCTTGCGGTGTCCGAAGTAGACTGTGATGCCCATGCTGCGATCCCGCTGGTGCTCCAGGGTCTCCACCTCGCCCAGTCGCACCCCGACCGAAAGGCCGGTATCCTGACTGACGGCGGCCTCGGCTTGCGAAGCGCCGCGAGCACGTGCATCGTCGAGGGCGCGCTCAATAATCGACTCGAGATCCGCATGGGCGAGGCGCACTGGGTTGTTCGTCACTGCCATACATCTCCAACCATGGCGTTCGGGGAATCCGGGGCGATGATTCTACCGGCCCGAGTGATAGCATGGGGAATATGATGAGCGAGAATGAAACCGACGATTCGGGCGAGTCCGAGGAGCAGCGGCTTAGCAAAAGCGCCCGCAAGCGGGAGGCAGCATCGCTGCAGGAATTGGGTGTGAAGTTGTCCGCCCTGCCGGATCAGGAGATCAAGGCGCTGGATTTGCCCGACAATCTGTTTGTCGCACTGCGCGATTTGCGCCGATTGCCCTCCCATGGGGCGCAGATCCGGCAGCGCCAGTACATCGGCAAGCTGATGCGCAATATCGATCCGGAACCCGTGCTCGCGAAGCTGGCGGAGCGCAAGCAGCGCCATGATGTGGAAATTCGGCATTTTCAGCAGATCGAGCGATGGCGTGACCGGCTGCTGTCGGAGCCGGCCACAGCCCTCGACGAACTGCTCAAGGAGTATCCGCAGGCCGACCGCGCAGTGCTGTCGAAATTGCTCGAAAAAGCCGAGAAAGAGCGTCTCGAGCAGCGCTCGCCGGTCGGCGCCCGCGAGCTTTTTGCTTTTCTGCGCCAGTTGCTCGGATAGCTTGGTAAACTTGCGGCGATGAAAGCCTTGGTCGGAGTCATTATGGGATCGTCTTCCGACTGGGAAACGATGCAGTCAGCGGCCGACACCCTAAGCTCCCTGGGGATAGCGCACGAGGTGCGGGTGATCTCTGCGCACCGCACGCCGGATCTGTTGTTCGAATATGCGGCATCGGCTCGCGACAGAGGACTGAAAGCCATCATCGCCGGCGCCGGCGGCGCCGCGCACTTGCCGGGTATGACCGCCGCCAAGACGGCGCTGCCCGTGCTCGGCGTTCCCATACAGTCCAAGGTGTTGAACGGCATCGATTCGCTGCTGTCGATCGCGCAAATGCCGGGCGGTGTTCCTGTCGCCACCTTTGCCATCGGCGCATCCGGGGCAAAGAACGCCGCGTTGTTCGCAGCCGCGATCCTCGCCCATGAATATGCCGAGATTCGTGCCGCCCTGGACGCCTATCGCGAGGCGCAAACCGCGGCGGTGCTCGCCAAGCCGGATCCTCGCGCCTCTTGAAGCCGTCGCGGGTTGGCATCGTCGGTGCTGGTCAGTTGGGCCGGATGTTGGCCGCTGCCGGGTACCCCCTGGGCTTGCGATGTCTATTTCTCGATCGCAGTACCGATTCGCCCGGAGCGCAACTGGCGCCCAGCCTCATTGGCGAGCTCACCGACGCCGCGCTGCTGGCCGAATTGGCATCACGCAGCGATGTTCTGACCTTTGACTGGGAGAACATTCCCGGCAGCGCCCTTAAGCCTCTGGAAGCACTGACGAAAGTCCGGCCGCCGCGAGCGGCGCTCGAAGTCTCGCAAGATCGCATTCATGAAAAAGCGCTGTTTTCAAAACTCAACATCCCCGTGGCTGCGCACGCCGGCATCGAAAGCAAGCAGCAGCTGCTCGGCGCCGTTCAAAATATAGGGCTGCCCGGCGTGCTCAAGACCCGGCGCTTGGGATACGACGGCAAGGGACAATTCGTCCTGCGCAGCATCGCGGACATCGACGCGGCCTGGGCGGCGATCGGCGCGAACGGTCTTATTTATGAAAAATTTCAGGCGTTCTCCCGCGAAGTTTCGCTCGTCGCAGCGCGCTCGGCGGCCGGAAAATGCGTCTTTTATCCTCTCTCCGCCAATACTCACGCCGGCGGCATTTTGCGCTACAGCATCGCCCCGTTTGTGAGTGCCCGGCTCGAACGCTCCGCCCGCCTGTACGTGAAGCGGGTCATGGACGCGCTGCACTACATCGGCGTGCTCGCCATGGAATTTTTCGTGGTGGACGGCCGCTTGATCGCCAACGAAATGGCGCCTCGTGTCCACAATTCGGGCCACTGGACCATCGAAGGCTGCGTGACCAGCCAGTTCGAGAACCATCTGCGCGCGATTTGCGACATGCCGCTCGGCAGCACGCGCGCGCTGGGGCACACCGCCATGATCAATTTTTTGGGGGAAATGCCCGATCGCGAGCGCTTACTGGCGATGGACGGCCTGGCGTTTCACGATTACGGCAAGCAGCCGCGCCCCGGACGCAAGCTGGGCCATTGCACCATCCTGCAAAACCGTGCAAAAGACCGCAATCAGGCCCTGGCGCGCGCCCTAAAACTGATCGAGTGGAGCTAGGGTAAACTGCAGGGCGGATGTACCTAGAACTGTTCAAACTGCATGAATTGCCGTTCCGCTTAAGCCCGGATCCGGAATTCTTGTATTTGAGCAAACAGCACGCGCGCGCCAAAGCGTACATGGAATCGACGATCTGGTTCACCGACGGCTTCGTCGTGATCACGGGTGAAATCGGCGCCGGCAAAACCACTTTGATAGAGACGTTTTTGCGCGAGCTGCAAACCGATGTCGTCATTGCCCAAGTCAACCAAACGCAGCTCTCGCCGACGGCGTTCCTGCAGACCGTCCTGGTGCAATTCGGTTTCTCGCCGTTCAACATGAAGAAGCCGGAGGTTCTGGCGACGTTGAATCAATTCTTGGTTGAGCAGCATGGCAGCGGCCGCAAAGTGGTATTGATCGTCGATGAAGCGCAGAACTTAAGCAACCGCGTGCTCGAGGAAGTGCGCTTGCTGTCCGGTGTGGAAACCACCAAAGAGAAAGTATTGCGGATCATTCTGGCCGGACAGCCGGAGTTGAACGAAAAGCTCAACTCGCCGGAACTGCTGCAGTTGACGCAGCGCGTGCGCCTGAGATTTCATCTTGCCGCGCTGACGCCGGCCGAGTCGACGGCGTACATCGATCATCGTCTGGAGGTGGCCGGATCCCAAGGCCGGCGAATATTCGCCGAAGACACCTACGCCACCATCTATAAATATACCGGCGGCGTGCCGCGATTGATCAATACGCTGTGCGATACCTGTCTGATGGCGGCTTACGGCAAGGACAAGGATAGCGTCACCTCGCAGGAACTCGATGACGCGATTCGCGAACTGCAGTGGGTGGAATTTGCCTCCGGCACCAACCGCCTGCAGATCCCCAATATGGATCACTCCCCTGCGGCAAGCGGAGAATCTGCGGTGGTGGTGGGGCGCATTCTCCTCGCCAACGAGGGCAAAACCGTCGGGGAGCGCGAACTGCGGCCCGGACGCATGGTCATCGGCCGCACCGCCGACAATGATCTACAAATCGACAGTAAATTCATCAGCCGCCATCATTGCCAGATCGTCACCCAGGCAGATTCCTGCCTCATCGAAGATCTCAACAGCACCAACGGCATTTTCGTCAAGTCCAAACGGGTGCGGCGGCATAACTTGAACGATGGCGACGTGGTTCAGGTCGGCCAGCACGAGATCATGTACATCGATGAGCGCGTCCCGCGAGTGAGGAACTCACACGATCCGGATGCGGAGCATGCCGAAAATCCGAAGGGCGGCTAGCCCTTGAGATCCGACGGCAATTCGATCGTCTCGCCGGTATATTCGCGGCTGAGTGCGCGATAGTCCTTGCGACGCAAAAATAAAGTCAGTGCCGCCGTGATGGCCAGGCAGCCGATCAAGAAGGCTGCTTTGCCGCCAAGTCCCAGCGGATCCAGGTAGAAAAGCAGTATTGCCAGTCCGCCGATCAGCACGTAGATGAGCGGCAGGCTCTCGTAAAGAGGTCGGGCCAAGCGCATGGTTGTAACACCTCGTGCGCCATGGTAATGCGGATGCCGCCTCGCAGCCGCTAAATTTAACTTAAGATCAAAAGAATGCCGGCCCACCGCCCTCCTTCAGGGCATCGGAAGCCTCAGTCCTTGCCGACCAGCAACTCGGAGAGCCGCGATAGCCAGGAACTGCGCCATCCCTCGACGTTCAATTGGTCTTTCTTCGGCTTGGCGGCGCGCTTTGCCTCGGACAGCAGGTCCTTGGGCAAATTGATTTGAAACGTGCCGGTCATTGAATTGTCAGCCATGGGAACTCCGTCGGGTGATGACAGTGAGCAGCCTACCGAGTCCATCGCCTGGGCGAATACGACTTGGCGCACGCTGCGATGTTCTCATCGAAGTCGAGGCGGCGCACTCGTCGCGAAGCAGCGACGCAATCGCCGCTTAGCCGCTTATGACAGAGGTCTTATGTCTATGAGTTGCGGCTCGCCGCCCGCACCTAGCGGGCTGCGCCGTGCAAGCGCGCTGCCTCGAACTCATCTCCGGGCAGCCAGTTCACCGTGCCTTTCGCCAACATGGCTTGCCAGCCCAGGGCGAAACCGAATTTGGCGAGCTCTGCATCACTCGTGAAGTCCATCGCCGCCGTATATTCGTCGCTGGGCTGGTGGTAATGCTTGGCTGTGTATTCCTCCTTCTGCGCCCGCCCCCATTCCGGCGGATGGCCCGCGAATTTCACACCCGTGTTGATGGAGAACGCAGGCACCCCGGCGCGCGCCATGCTGAAGTGATCGGATCGATAATAATGCCCGGCGCCCGGTTCCGCATCCGCTTGAATCTCGTAGCCAAAAGCCGCCGCCGTCTTCTCGACTGTCGGGAAAAACGAGGTTCGCTCCGCGCCCGTGACCGTGACGGACTGCGGCTTGCCGAGGGGCAGAATGGCATCGTAATTCAAATCCAACGCAATCCTGGGCGCCGCAATCGGCAGGTGCTTGCCCAAATAATTCGAGCCCAGCAAGCCCTTTTCCTCCGCGGTCACAGCGGCAAATAGCACGGGGCTTGGCGTGCGCGCCGTCGAGGTTGCGTACGCATGCGCCAGCTCCAGCAGAATGCCGCAGCCCGTGCCGTTGTCGACCGCGCCGTTGAAAATGTTATCGCCGCTCATCGCCGGATCGATGCCGAGATGATCGTAGTGCGCCGAGTACACAATCGCCTGGCCCTCATTGCCGCCAACCGCGCCAGGGGAAAGAGCGAGTACGTTGTAGGAGTCGAATTTGCGCACCGCGCTCACGATGTGCGCTTTGAAGCGTACCGGCAGCTCGCGCGACTGGAATCCACGCACGCCGGCCGCGGCGATCATCTCGTCCAGTTTCAGATTTGATGCACTGAACAATCGGCGCGCCACCTCGAGCTGAATCCATGCTGCAGCCTTGAGCTTCGGATCCTTATCATTGGCAAGATAAACTTGCTCGTTGCTCCAGGAATTGCGCACCACCTCCCAGCCATAGCTCGCAAGGTCCGTGCGGTGGATGAGCAGCGCACCTACGGCACCTTTGCGCGCCGCCTCCTCGAACTTATAGGTCCAGCGGCCGTAATAGGTCAGTGCTTCGCCGCTGAAGAACTTCGCATCCTTGGACGGGGGCTCGTTGACAATCACCAACAGTACCTTGCCCTTGACATCCACGCCGGCGAAATCATTCCAGTGGTATTCCGGTGCATCGATGCCATAGCCGACGAAGACGATCGGCGCATCGACCTCGATGCTCTCGGTTTGCCATTGATTGCCGACGACATAGTCATCGGCGAGTTTCAAATTCATCGCGCTGCCCTGGTCCGGCTGCAGCGATGCGCTCGTGGCCGGCAAGGTATGTACGCCGGTAAAAGCGACCTTTTGCAGGTAGCTGCCGTCATCGCCCGCGGGCTTCAGCCCATACAAGGCGAATTGAGCGGCGATGTAGTTCGCGGCGATATCGCTGCCGCGCGTTCCCGTGCCGCGTCCTTCAAGTAGGTCGTCGGACAAGAAGCGCACGTGCGCACGAATACGCTGCGCGTCGATCCCGCGCATAGCGGCGGCGACGGCGGCCGGGAGCTTAAGCGCCGGCGCGGGGTCCGGGTCTGCCCAGACGCTCGAGAACAGCCCGGCGACCGCGCCCAGGGCCAGAATTGCCAGTCGGCTCGCCTTCATCGTCGCCTCCAAACTAAGCAATAGCGAGCGTACCGCATCGCCGATTCGCGCGTGAAGGCGCCCGGGCGGGTAAAGGCGCGGGCAAGCACTCCTGGCGTTGAGCCTCCTACCCGCGCCGCGATAGGCGTCCTGCGATCCTTGCACCCGGGGCTTCCGTCCTGGAAGTACCGCGCGATGATTCTTCCATGCGTTCGGGATTGCGCGGAACCGGCGAATTGGACCGGAACGCCGAGATTTAGCCGGTGCCGCCCACCGTCAACGCATCGATGCGCAGCGTGGGTTGGCCAACGCCGACAGGCACCGATTGACCCTCTTTGCCGCACGTCCCTACACCACCATCGAGCTTCAGGTCGTTGCCGACCATGCTGACGCGCGTGAGCACATCCGGACCGTTGCCGATCAACGTCGCGCCTTTCACAGGAGCTCCGATCTTGCCGTTCTCGATCAAGTACGCCTCGCTCGCCGAGAACACAAATTTGCCGGAGGTGATATCCACCTGGCCGCCGCCGAAATTGACCGCGTACAAACCTTTCTGCACGGAAGCAATAATATCTTGCGGCGCATGCGACCCCGCCCGCATGTAGGTGTTGGTCATGCGCGGCAGCGTCATATGGGCGAAGGATTCGCGACGGCCGTTGCCGGTGGCCGGCATGCCCATGAGCTTGGCGTTCATTTTGTCCTGAATATAGCCGCGCAGCACACCGTTTTCGATGAGGGTCGTGCACTGCGTCGGCGTGCCCTCGTCGTCGACGTTCAAGGAGCCGCGCCGCCGATTCAGCGTGCCATCATCGACCACGGTGACTTCCGCCGCACCGACTTTCTGCCCGATGCGATTCGAGAATGCCGAGGTGCCCTTGCGGTTGAAATCCCCTTCCAGCCCGTGTCCGATGGCCTCGTGCAGCAAGATGCCCGGCCAGCCCGGGCCCAACACCACGGTCATGGAACCCGCGGGCGCAGCCACTGCTTCCAGATTGACCAGGGCTTGGCGCACCGCCTCGCGCCCATGCTCGAACGGCGCTTCGCCGTGCAGCAGTTCATCCAGACCGAACCGGCCGCCGCCGCCGCTGTAGCCCTGTTCGCGCCGTCCGTTCTGCTCGACGATCACCGAGACATTGATGCGCACCAAGGGCCGCACGTCCGCCGCCAGCGTGCCGTCGCTGGACGCGATCAACACAATTTCATGAACCGCCGCCAGCGACGCCATGACTTGTTTGACACGAGGATCGACGCGGCGGGTATCGGCATCGATGCGCATCAGCCACGCGACTTTTTCCTCGTCCTTGATCGCATCCAGCGGATCGGCCGCCAGATAAAGCCGGTGCGTCAGAGGCCGCTGCCAGGCCCTCACCGCATTCTTCCCGCCGCTGCGGGCGATGGCGCGCGCCGCGTCCCCGGCCTCGGTGAGCG
Source organism: uncultured Gammaproteobacteria bacterium (assembly GCA_963756845.1). Classification (GTDB taxonomy): domain Bacteria; phylum Pseudomonadota; class Gammaproteobacteria; order Steroidobacterales; family Steroidobacteraceae; genus Bog-1198. Next base: position 857,950 of record CAVWPD010000001.1, read on the forward strand.
CCGGCAACAGCACCTCGTCGGTGTACGCAAAGCCGGTCTTCTCGCCGCTCACGGCACGCACGCCGACGCCTTGTTCGATGCTGTACGAGCCATCTTTGACGATGCCATCTTCCAGCGACCAGGATTCCTCGCGTGACAGCTGAAAATACAGATCGGCGTAGTCCACCCCGCGGCTCATGATGGTCTCGAGCACTTGGGTCAATCGGCGTTCATCCAGGCCCGAAGGCGTCAGGATCGACTTCTCGGCCACGGCAAAGCTGGGGAGAATCAGCTCAGCGCTGCGTGCGTTCATGCCGGCACCGTGGCGGCGTGCTGCACGCCGAGTTGCCGGTTAGCGAGCGCCGGAAAGCGAGCCCGTGATTCCGCTTGGCTCGCCAGATCAATCTCTGCGGTGATCACGCCGTTGCCCTGCGCCAAGCGCGACAATACCTGTCCCCAATAGTCGACGATGAGCGTATCGCCGTACGTCTCGCGGCCGCTGCTGTGCACGCCGTACTGGGCCGGCGCCACCACGTAGCACAAATTTTCAATGGCGCGCGCCCTGAGGAGGGTCTCCCAATGCGCACGCCCCGTCGGCACGGTGAACGCGGCCGGCATCGCCAGCCACTCGGCGCCCTGCGATACCAATTCCCGGTACAGTTCCGGAAATCGCATGTCGTAGCACACGGAGAGCCCGAGCTTGCCGACGGGCGTGTCGGCCAGGATGGGCTCGCGCCCGGGAACCACATGGTTGGATTCCCGATACTGCTCGTTGCGGCCGGGGATGGTCACGTCGAACAAGTGTATCTTGTCGTAGCGCGCGACCCGCTTGCCGTCCGCATCGATGAGCAGCGACGAATTGGCGACTCGGGTCGACGAGTCGGCCTTGATCACGATGGTGCCGCCCAGAATCCACATCTTGAGCTGCCGCGCGGTGCTGCTCAAAAACTTCTGCACCTCTCCCTCACCGTCAGATTCGGCCACGGCGAGTTTGTCGGCATCTTTGAGGCCGATGAACGAAAAATTCTCCGGCAGACAAGCGACTTCGGCTCCGGAATCCTTCGCTTCGCGCAACAGTTTCGCCGCGGCGGCCAAATTGTCGGCGACCACGTGGCTCGATGTCATTTGTATGGCGGCTACAATGCCCATTACTTTGGTGCCTCCGCAGTCGCCGCAGCGGCGTCTGCGCTCTTGATTCGTTCGACAGTGGGATTATCCCAACTGCCCGTAATACGATAATACCCTCGTGCCAGGCCTTTCAGCGGTTGTTTGAACACCTGCTGGAACAACAGCACCGCTGCAAAACCCACCGGCCCTCCCACCAGGGCGCCGGCGACGGGAATTGACAGCGAATTGCCGACGTTGCCGGTTACCACTGCAGTTTGGTCATAATCCTTGTTTTTCAAGCCAACCCGCCCGATGAGACCGATTTCCGCCGCCGGACCCTTCAGCAGCACGTTTTCGGTGTAGGCGTTGCCGTCGCGCAGATCGAAATCGCCGCGCACGGTGTCGAAGGCCAGGCCTTTGTCGGTCAGGTCGCTGAAATCCAGCGCCAATCGGCGCGGCAGCTCGGCAATGCTGGACAGCCCCAGCACCCGGCCGGCACCGGGTTTGAGTCCGACGACCTGACCCTTGTCGAGCGATAGCTGGACGTGTCCGGCGACCTGGGCGAGGGACTCGGCGGTCGGCGCACCGACCCAGTTCAAATCGAATTCCATCCTACCGCTCTTGGCCTGGATCACCTCGCCATAGCCCAAATCCTTCAGCGTGCTCTGCACGTCGGTGCTGGTGAACGTGCCCTTGATATGGCTGACTCCGGCGTCCTTGCCGCGCCAGTCGCCTTGTGCGTTGGCGCTGAAGTTCGGGCCGGTGACCGTCAGGAGCTTCAGGCTCACGCCGTCATCCAGCTTCGTCAGTGTGGCTTGCACGTCGCCGAATTGGCGCTCGCCCCAGATGAGTTCCGACGCGTGAAAATTGATCGCCGGTATTCCCCGCGGATTCGCGGCAGAGTCGCCGCCGGCAGTCGGGGCCGGCGCTGCGCTGTCGGCCGAGTCCTGCGCATCCGCGACTTCGAATCGCAGCCGGTCGAACTGCAGATTCCAGGGCTCGGTGGCGCCCGCGCCGCTGGGAATGGTGATTGCGCCTATCACATTGGGGCCGCCGATGCTGATTCGCCAGCTCCCCTCGGTCACGGCCAAATCCAAGGACACATCGCGAAATGCCAGGCCGAGATAATCCAGCTCCGCCACATCGAGTCTGGCGGTGCGCATGTAGTAGCTCAACGGCTTGGCATTCGGGTCGGGCTCATTCAATTTCAGCCAACCGGCTAAATCCAGCCGCGGGATTGCGCCCCCCACGTTGATCATTTGCGACTCTCCGGCGCTGGCCTCGCCGGCGCCGAATGTCAGCGAGGCGTGCGCGAGGCGCGTACCCGCGGGATCCGATTGCAACTCAAAGGTGGTGCTCAACAAAGATCCAAGCGCCAGACTTCCCTGCGGGCCGCCGCTTGCCGGCCATTGGATCTCGAACCAGGAGGGCAGCGCTGCGGCAGCGGGCTTGTCCAAGGGCGCCGGCAGCCTCATGTCGAAACCCGCCAGCGTGCTGCTGATGCGCAGTGAACGTTCCCGGGTGGGTTCGGGTGTTATTTTCAGCACCCCTCGCCAGTCCGTTTGGCCCTTGATGGAAAGATTCGCCGGTAGCGACAGAGCGGTGCGCGTGGCATCGGCGCTCACGGTGCCGCGAAATTCCAGCTGCGTGCGCGTCACGGGCTTGTTGCGCGCACTGCGCGCCTGCATCTGAAACGGGCCGCCCAGCAGCTGTCCATGAACATCGGCGCGGGCCACCTGGCCGCCGTCGATGTCGAAATCGCCGCTGACCTCCGTGGCCCTGGTCGTGGACCCTGGCCTATTGATCGTTGCGCCGTCCAAGCGGCCGTGCACCAACACCTGTCGATGCACGAAATCCTTGAAGGGCAGGAACAGATCCACGCTGGCCTGCAGCGGCCCGGTGGCCTCAGCTCCTGAAAACGCATTTTCCGACAGCGCATCGAGCGGCGTGGACCGCAAGAATGTCAGCGCCGCAGCCGCATCGCCGTTCGCGACGGCGTGAATTTTCAGCTCGCCGTTGCTGAAGTCCGCGAAGCGGGCATCGCCGCTTGCCAAGGCAATGCCGCCGATATGCCCGCTCACCAACCGCGCGCTCATGCCTTCATTGCGAAACTCGGCGACCGCGGTGAGATTCTCCACGGCGGGCCATCCCTCTGAATAGTCCAAGGTCACTCCCTCGAGAGTACAGCGTGCCAGGAACAGTCCGCCGCCGTCGCGAAACGGGAAGCGGCGCACGGGACCCTGGAACAACACGCTCGTCCGCAGCAAACGGCCGGCGACGAACGCCCGGTCGAGCCACTCGAGAGCGGAGGGGGCGATCAATGCGCGGGGGAAGTACTTGCGCGCACTGGCGACATTGCCATTTTGCACGTTGCCGACCAAAGTCAGCCGGGGCGAGGTGCCATCCGCGGGCTGCTGCCATGAGCCTTGCCCACTGACGTCGATATCGTGGGTCTTCGCCTCCCAGGCAGGCGTGGCCACCAGCAGCTCCTGCGCGATTCTTTTCCAATACAAATCGGTCTTCAGTACCTCCAACTCGACGGGCTGTGGAAACTGACTCGGCCAGTGAAACACCGCGCCATGCGAATCGATGCTGAGGCGGCCGCCGCGCTCGTTGCCCGTGATCGAACCACTCACACCACGCAGTCCTGGTGTGCCGCCCGACGGCGCAAATCCGGCATCCTGAAATTTCGCCTGCACCTGCAGCTGCCAGGGCTCACCGACCGCATTGCGCTTCAAAGCAACCAGCATATTGCTCCACTCGCCGGTGGGCGCGACCTCGCGCAGCCGGTCGCGAATATCCTTCTGGGGCAGGAAGCCGGTCAGAGGCAGCAGGGTCTCCACGCGCAAATAGTTCGCCCGGGCGCGCATTTCCAGCAGACCGGCGTCACCGGCGCGCCAGCTGGCATCGAATGCGGACTCCGGATCGCCGCGCCCCACCCGCACGCCCTTACCGCTAAGGCTCCAGCGATCCCCGCTATGCGCCATGCTCAATGTACCGCTCATCTGGCCAAATCTTTCGATGGGTCCATCGGCCAGCTGCGTGGTGACGGCGGTCGCCGCGAAATCAAGATCGGCGCGCAGCAGCACTCCGCCCTGCCCGCTCGCCGACATGTCGAAAGCGCCGCGGCCCGAGTCCAGATTCTCCAGATACTCGGGCAGAAACTGGCGCCAGCCGGGAAAGGAAATGTCGTGAGCGCTCGCCTGCGCGTGCCACGCGAGCGTCTGCGCATCCCCGCGGCCGCGCGCACTTGCCGTGATGCTCACCTGGCCCCCGAGCACCGGCGGCTGCTGGGCAGTGAAGCTGAGCTCGAGGCTTTGGCCCTCATGCTGCAGTTCCATGTCCACCCTTGGCATCACCAACAGCGGCAAGGCCGCGTTCCAATTTTGCAGAGTCAGCACCGCGCGGCGTATGACCAATGTCCCCGCCGGCAACGCATTCAAGTTCAGCGTGGCGAGCGGCGTCCCTTCACCGCCCAATTCAATCTCGGCGGCCACCGCAAATCGGTCGGGCCCCAGGCGCGCCACGGCGAGGTTCGGCGCGTCGATCTCGATGCGTCCCGCCAGCAATTTGCCGCTGCGGATCAGTTGCCACACATCGATCGCAACTCGGCCTCCCGCCGCGTGCGCCAGCACGCGTTGATCATCTTTGGAACGCAATTCCAGCTGGTCGAAATAAAGTTCCGGTCCATACCAGCGAAACGCCGGGGACACGTGCGCGAAAGCGATGTGATATCCGGTTTGGCTGTGCACCCAGGCTTTGATCTGGGCCTGGTATTGCGGCGCGCGATCGAGCGCGAGCTTCAGCGCCAGCATCAAAAGAAGCACCAGAAGAACCAATCCTGCAAGACCGTACAGCAGGACTTTACCGACTTTGGCGATGCTCATTTACATCAGGACGACATCGTATTGGTCAACGCTGTAGAGCGCTTCGGTCTGCAACCGAATGGGCTTGCCGGTGACCAACTCCAGCTCGCCCAACGCGGAGGACTCCTCGTCGAGCAGACGCTCAATGACGTCCTGATGCGCCAGCACCATCAATTGTTTGCACTCAAATTGGCGGGATTGCCGAACAATTTCGCGAAACACTTCATAACAAACCGTTTCCGCCGTTTTGACAAAACCCCGCCCTTCGCAGGTTGGACAAGATTGGCACAAAAGATGTTCCAGACTTTCGCGCGTGCGTTTGCGGGTCATTTCGACCAATCCCAAGGGGGACACGGACGAGATATTGGTCTTGACGTGATCATCGTTGAGCGCCCTCTCCAAGGCTTGGATGACCTGGCGACGGTGTTCCAACTCCTCCATATCGATGAAATCGATGATGATGATCCCGCCAAGATTGCGCAGGCGCAGCTGCCGCGCGATGGTCACCGCCGCCTCGAGATTGGTCCGAAAGATGGTCTCCTCGAGGTTGCGATGCCCTACGAAGGCGCCGGTGTTGACATCGATGGTCGTCATCGCTTCGGTCTGGTCGATGATCAAATGCCCCCCCGACTTTAGGGACACCTTGCGGTCCAGGGCCTTCTGGATTTCCTCTTCGACATGATGCAATTCGAACAGCGGCCGCGGCTCGCCGTACAAGTCGATGCGCGGCAATGCCTCCGGCATGAACGCGGCGGCGAACTCCTGCATTTCCCGATGCGCGCTGGCCTGATCGATGAGCACCTTTTCGACATCCGGACGCAGCAGATCGCGCAGCACGCGCAGGTGCAGGGGCAAATCCGCGTGCACCAAGTTGCCGGGCTGGGTACGCAAGCCTTTCTGTCGGACGAACTCCCACAGTTTGCGCAGGTACGCCATGTCGGCCAGCAACGCCTCCGGGGTCGCATCTTCCGCGGCTGTGCGCACGATGAATCCCCCGCTGTCCTGGGGTAGAACGGCGGCGCGCAGACGTTCGCGCTCCGCCTCGTTCTCGATGCGCGCGGAAACGCCGACGCCCCTGCCCTTCGGCATGTACACCAGGTAGCGGGATGGCAGAGTGATGTAGGTGGTGAGCCGCGCACCCTTGGTCCCCAGGGGATCCTTGACCACCTGCACCAGAATCTCGTTGCCCTCGGCTACCAGGGAACGAATGTTCTCACTGTGCGCGGGCTCGATGCCTAAGTCAGCATGGCGCGGATCGAGTATGTCGGAGGCATGCAGGAATGCGGTGCGCTCCATGCCGATATCGATGAACGCGGCTTGCATGCCGGGCAAGACTCGCGACACTCGGCCCTTATAAATATTGCTGATCAGCCCGCGGCGGCTGGCGCGCTCCAAGAACACTTCCTGGAGAACGCCGTTTTCGACGACCGCGGCGCGCGCTTCATGCGTGCTCGCGTTGATCAGAATTTCAGTGCTCATGGGTGGCCGGGGCGGATGCCCAGGGAAACAAAGCCGGCCGAACTTAGCAGCTCGGCGGTTTCGAAGAGCGGCAGCCCCATCACGCCGGAGTAGCTGCCGCGCAAGTCGGCGATAAAAATGGCGGCAAGGCCCTGGATGGCATAGGCGCCTGCTTTATCGCGCGGCTCGCCGGTATCCCAGTAGGCGCTGACTTCCGCGCCATCGATGGGCCGAAAAGTCACCGCGCTGCGGCTGACCCGGGTCTCGAGCCCCGCCGCGCCGCGCAACGCAACCGCGGTCAGAACCTCATGGGTGCGGCCCGAGAGCCGGCGCAGCATATCTTCGGCATCATCCCTGTCGCGGGGTTTACCCAGGATCTGTCCAGCGAGAACCACCGCGGTATCGGCCGCCAGAACGGGAGCATCGCCCGGTTCACGGCTGCCGCGCCAGCCGGCATCGGCCTTTGCCGTGGCCAAGCGATGCACGTAGTCCAGCGGCGCCTCGCCCGGCAGAGCAGTCTCATCCACTGCGCTTGGCATGACGCGGAATGCGACGCCGATTTGCTGCAGCAATTCGCGCCTTCTTGGCGACCCTGAGGCGAGATAGACGAAATCGGCTGGCATGCGCTCAAGGATACCGAAGCCCGCGGTGATAGGGGTGGCCGGCGAGCAAGCTCATGGCTCGGTAGATCTGCTCCGCCACCACGATGCGCACCAGCGCATGCGGTAAAGTGAGCGGCGATAAGGACCAGCTCTGGTTGGCCCTCTCGGTGCACTGCGGCGCCAGTCCATCAGGACCGCCGATCAACAGCGCCAGCGGCCGCCCTTCGCGTAGACGCTCGGCAAACCAAGCACTGAGTTGCTCGGTGCTCATCGATTTCCCGCCGATCTCGAGCGCGACGACATAGTCATCCTTGCCGATGGCGGCAAGCATGGCCGCGCCCTCGCGCAGTACGGCCCGCTGTGGATTCTCGCCGGCGCGTCGGGTTGCAACGGAGATTTCCTGCAGCTCCAATACCAGGGGCGTGCGCAGGCGCTTCCGGAATTCCTCAAATCCCGTGTTGACCCAATCGGGGAGGCGGGTACCGGCAGCGATCAACCGGCATTTCATACGGCACTCTTCAGGCGCGCGCTGCGCGCTTCGTCGCGGTCATATCCCACAATTTCTCGAGCCCGTAGAACTCGCGGACGCGGGGCAACATGACGTGCACGATCAACTCGTTCAGATCGATCAGCACCCAATCGCCGTCCTGTTGACCCTCGACGCCGTGCGGGCGAAATCCGTTTTCCTTGGCCTTTTCGACCACGCGCTGCGCGACTGAACGGACATGTCGGTCCGAGGTTCCGCTGGCAATCACCATGTAATCCGCAATGTCGGTAAGACCGCGCACATCCAACAGCTTGACTTCCAAAGCCTTCATATCGGCCAATGCATCGATGACGACGGTCTTTAAAGAGGGCCTGGCCTTGCTGATTTTGCGCGGCGCCACCGTCTTGGGGCGGCCCGTGGGGTTGGGTTTCGAGAGCTTTCTTTTTACAGGCACTACGTTGTCCGGGTTTTGGAATAACAGTGGGTATCCAAGATGAGTTTACGCACAGCGTCGGGCATGAGGAAGCGCGGATCACGGCCCATGGCAATCAGCTGCCTGACTTCCGTGGAAGAAATCTCCAGCTGGGTCACGGCATGAATGTAAATGCAGCCGGCGCGTGATTCGTGCAGATCGCCGATGCGCCCGGTGCCGCGATCGACCAGCAGTTCGCCAAGCGGTCCCATGCCGGGGGCGCGCCAGCCGGGCCGGTGGGCCACCACCAGGTGCGCCAATTGCAGCAGATCTTGCCACTGGTGCCACTTGGGCAGGCTCAGGAACGCATCCATGCCCACGATAAGACACAGGCTGCGGTCCGGATACTCGTGCCGCAGTTCGGCTAAGGTTTCCACCGAGTAGGACGGGCCTTCCTTGCGGACTTCGCGATCGTCCACGACGAATCCCGGCTGCCCGGCGGTCGCCAGCTGCACCATTTCCAACCGCAATTGCGCGTTGGCGAATGGCTGGTCGCGATGCGGCGGATTGCCGGCGGGTAGAAAGCGAATCTCCTTCAAGCGCAGCGCCTGCTGCAATTCGAAGGCGGTGCGCAAGTGTGCGTAGTGGATCGGATCGAAGGTTCCGCCGAAAATGCCCATTGGGTTCATGGGCTTACCCTGCCTGAATCCGCGCTCGCTTGCAAAGCGCCGGCCAGCGAGCCGGTCAGGCCGGTGAGCGCGCTCCACGGATCGCCGGCGGACAACCCCTTGATGACCCGGTCGGTTTGACTGGCCTGGCGCAGCAGTCGCGCCAACGGCATTTGCGGCATCCTGGACAGCGCTCGCGCCGAGGGTTGAGCCGCCAGATTCCACGCGCTGCCGCGCATCGGGGAGCGCAATCGCGCGCGCTCGCGAGCCTGCCACAGACCGCGCACCTCACGCACCAGCGCCCACAGGATCAGCGTGGGTTCCACCCCCTCGCTCTTCAAGCCCAACAGCACGCGCAGGGCGCGCGCCGCATCGCCACCGGCGGCAGCTTCCGCCAGTTGAAACACATCGTAGCGTGCGCTGTCGCCCACCGAGCGCATGACCAAATCCGCGCCGATCGAATCACCGTTTGCCAACAGGCTCAATTTTTCCAGCTCTTGGCGTGCCGCGAGCAAATTCCCCTCGACGCGATCGGCAATCAGTTGAGCGGCGTCCGCGTCGATGCTGATGCGCATCATTCTTGCCCGGGCGCGCAGCCAGCCTGGCAGCGCCGCGGCATCCACCGGTCGAATCGTCACCCACACGCCATGCATCTCGACGGCGCGCACCCAGGCCGCATCGCCGGCTTTCTTATCCAGCTTGCCGGTTTGGATCAGGCAGATCAGGTCCGGGGGCGGCCGCGACACCAGGTCCGCCAATTGCGCCGCGCCTTTGTCCGGTTTGCCGCTCGGCATGCGCAGCTCGAATAAACGCCGCTCCGCGAACAAGGACAGAGACTGGCTGGCATGGCGCAGGTCATCCCAGCTGAATCCGCGGTCGATGGCAAATACCCGCCGATCCGCGTAGCCGGCCGCGCGCGCCGCCGCACGAATCGCGTCCGCCGCTTCGTCCGCCAACAAGGGTTCATCGCCCGAGATCAGGTAGGCTGAGGCGAGCCCTCGAGACAACGCCGCGGGCAATTGTTCGGCGTTCAGACGCAACTAAAGCGTCGCTCGCGCCGCCGCATATTCATGCTCCATGCGGCGCACCAGAGTCTCCACCGTCTCGACAGCATGAATGCCGCTGACGCTTTGGCCCGCGCTCCAAATGTCCCGCCACGCTTTGGCGGCCGTGTTTCCGCCGGTGCCGAAATTCATTTTGGTCTTGTCGGCTTCCGGAAGGTGATCCGGATCCAGTCCGGCGCGCTGCACGCTGCCCCGCAAATAATTTCCGTTGACTCCGCTGAACAGCGATGTGTAGACGATATCTTCGGCGGCGCTGTCGATGAGCATTTGTTTGTACTCGGCCGGTGCGTTGCCCTCCTGCGTCGCGATGAAGCGGGTGCCCAGATAAGCGAGGTCAGCGCCCAGCGCGCAAGCGGCCAACACATCTGCGCCGGTGCTCATGGCCCCGGACAGAATAATGGCGCCATCGTAGACTTCGCGTATCTGCTTGACCAAGGCGAAGGGACTCAACAATCCGGCATGGCCGCCGGCGCCCGCGCACACCGCAATGATGCCGTCGACGCCCTGTGCGGCGGCCTTCTCGGCATGACGCAAGTTGATCACGTCATGGAACACGACGCCGCCGTAGCCGTGCACCGCGGCGACCACTTCCGCCGGAGGCCGCAGACTGGTGATGACGATGGGCGCTTTGTGCTTCACGCACAGCGCGACGTCCTCCTCCAGACGATTGTTGCTGCTGTGAACGATTTGATTCACGGCGTACGGCGCCACCTTCGCCTGCGGGTTGGCGCGCTGATAGGCGGCGAGTTCCTCGGTGATTTCGGCGAGCCAATCATCGAGCTGGGAGGCCGGGCGCGCATTCAACGCGGGGAACGATCCTACGATCCCTGCTTTGCATTGGGCCTTTACCAAACGCGGAGTCGAGACGATGAATAGCGGCGCGCCGATGACGGGTAATCGAAGGTGATCGCGCAAGATCTCAGGAATGGGCATCTACAAGGGGCTCGGCAGCTCGGTTACCCGCGAATTGCGGCATTATGGAGGGCGAGAAGCCATTTGCCTACGTCGCGGCAGCGAATCCGAGCATTCAAGATCGTCGGCCGATTTTTCCCACCGGTACTTTGATTTCCGCGCTCGACCCTTGCGGGGCCGAGGGCTCGGCGCCGCAGTTGTCGCAGCCGCCGCAGGCGCCTGCCCCGCCGCGTGCCTTGAGCGCCGCCGCCTCTGCGGCATGCGCAGCGCGCCCAAGTCCGAGGAATGCCGGCGCTGCCGAAAGAGCGCGGCTCAACGCCGCCAGCATCCGTGCTCTTAAGGTTCGCGGACCGAGCGATGCGATCGCATAGCCGGCGCTCGCCAGCAGCACCAGCCCCACCAGAACATCATCGAGAACACTGCTCATCGGCGCTCTTCCTCAGCCGCCGAGCGCCAGCGCGATGCGGTACGTGATCCACGATCCCACATAGGCCATGCCGAACAAGTATGCCGCCATGATCAGCGGGTAGCGCCAAGAATTCGTCTCCCGGCGAACCGTCGCGAGCGTCGAGAGGCACTGCGGCGCAAATACGTACCACGCCAGCAGCGAGAGCGCCGTGGGCAGGCTCCAGGACTGCGTGATCAGCGGCGTGAGCGCACTGCCCATATCATGGGTGGTGGCCGACAAAGCATAGACCGTGCCCAACGCGCCCACGGCAACTTCGCGCGCGGCCAGCCCCGGCACCAACGCGATCGATATCTGCCAATTGAAGCCGATGGGTTTGAATAGCACGGCGAGCCACGCGCCCAGGTGTCCGGCGATGCTGTACTGAATGGCCGGCCCGGCGGCGCCGGGCGGCGGCGCGGGAAATGAACTCAACGCCCATAGAATCACCATCAGCGCGAGAATGATGGTGCCGACGCGGCTCATGAATATTTCAACGCGCTGCCATAAGCCAATCGCCAAATTGCGCAGGTTGGGCCAATGGTAGGCCGGCAGCTCCAGCATGAGCGCCTGGAATCCCCCGCCCGTGCCGCTGCGCTTCAGCACAAAGGCGACCGCCATCGCGCTCACCACACCGGCAACGTACAGCACAAACAACACCACGCCTTGCAATTCCAAGCCGCCCCACACCGTGCGCCGCGGAATGAAGGCGCCGATAATCAGCGCGTACACCGGAAGCCGCGCAGAGCAGGTCATCAGCGGCGCAATCATGATCGTCGCCAAGCGATCGCGCGGATTCTGGATGGTGCGCGTCGCCATGATGCCGGGAATCGCACATGCGAAGCTCGACAGCAAGGGGATGAAGGCGCGCCCCGACAAGCCGACGCTGCCCATGACGCGATCCAGCAAAAACGCGGCGCGCGGCAGATATCCTGAGTCCTCTAGAATGAGAATAAAGAAGAACAAGATGATGATCTGCGGCAGAAACACAAGGACGCTGCCCACACCGGCCAATATTCCATTGACCAGCAAATCCTTGAGCAGACTCGCAGGCAGTGCCGCTCCCAGCCAGTCGGCGAATGCGGCGACGCCGGCTTTGATTGCGTCCATCGGCACTTGCGCCCACGCAAATACCGCTTGAAAAACCAGGAACAGAATCACCGCGAGTATCACCGGCCCGAGCAAGGGATGCAGTACCAGAGCATCGAGCCGATCGCTGAAGGTCACCCCATCGAGCCGATCGCCGCCCACGACGCCCAATATCCGCCGCACTTCCGCCTGATCGTGCGCAATATCCGCCGCGCTCAGCGGTCGCCACACCGCGGCGTGAGGCGCATGCGCGGGGCTCACGGTGGCGTTCAACACCTTGACCAAGCTTTGCACGCCCGCGATTTTGACGCCGACGGTTTCAACCACCGGAACGCCCAACTCCGCGGCCAATCGATGTGCATCGATCACAATGCCTTTGCGACGCGCGATATCGGTCATGTTGAGGGCCACCACCATGGGCAACCCTAAACGTTTCAGACTCAGGACCAAGCGTAGATTCTGGCGAAGATTCGTGGCGTCGGTGACGCTCACCACGAAGTCCGGTTGAGACTCCCCCGCGCGCCGGCCCAACAGCACATCCGCGGTCACCTGCTCGTCGGGGGTCAAGGGATCGAGGCTGTAGGCCCCCGGCAGATCCAGGATTCGAACACGCGACCCGGACGGGGTCAGCAGCGAGCCTTCCTTGCGCTCCACGGTCACGCCCGCGTAGTTGGCCACCTTCTGGCGGCTGCCGGTCAGTATGTTGAAAAGTGCGGTTTTGCCGCAGTTGGGGTTGCCAACCAAGGCAATCAGCGGACTCGGAGCGCTTGGCGCGGCGTCCATGGAATCAGGGGAGCTGCGGCTGCTCCGGACAAACGCGGATACAGGCGGCCTCGAACAGTCGCAGCGCGAATGTCGCGGTGCCGACGCGCACCGCAATCGGCGCGCGCGCCAATAGTCCTCGTGCGACGATGCGCACGGCCTCGCCGGGCAGGAAGCCGAGCTCCGCCAAGCGTCGCCCCAATTCGGGGGTTCTGGAATCCGTCGCCGACACGGAGATCACCCGCGCTGAGGTCCCGGGCGCCAAATCCATGAGCGCAATATCGGCGGCTGCCGCGGGCGAAGGCTGGGTGGAGGGGGAGGCCAACATGAACGCGATTCTACATGAGAATCGTTCCCATTACTATTACCGGGTCACAGATCCCAAACGGCCGCGCAGTTCCTGATAGGCTTATTGTCCTTAGGATAGGAGGCGTATGAAATGCCTACGCTTTTTGAGAAAATAATCGCCGGTGAACTGCCCGCCACGGTGCTGTATCGCGACCCGCGCGTCATCGCCTTTTTGGACATTCGCCCGGCGGCTCCGGTGCACATACTAATCGTCCCCAATAAACCGATTCCCACGGCCAACGATATTGCCGATGAGGATGAATCCCTGATTGGCCATATGTTTATCGTCGCGCGCGATCTGGCGAGGCAGCAAGGGATTGCCGCCAGCGGCTATCGATTGATCATTAATTGCAATGCACACGGCGGCCAGGAGGTGTATCACTTGCATGTACACCTGCTGGGCGGGCGGCCCCTGGGGCCCATGGTGGCGCGGTCTTAGAACGAACGAGAAGAGAGGATACGCGATGAAGAAGAAAAAGGCCGCGCAGGCCAAGTCACGCGCCGCCCCGCGGCGCGCCGCCAAAAAACCCTCGGTCAGTGCCGCCAAGTCCGCGACGCGAACAGTCAAGGCACGCGAAACTGCGCGTCCCGCGGTGCGCAGTGCTGCGCGCCGCGAGCTGTATCCGGCGATCGAACCGTACCGCCACGGCTACCTGCGCGTCTCGGATGTCCACGAGATTTATTATGAAGAGAGCGGCAACCCGGCCGGCAAGCCGGCGGTGTTCTTGCACGGCGGCCCCGGCGCGGGCTCCGACAAGCGTGCGCGTCAATTCTTCGATCCGCGGCATTACCGTATCGTCGTGTTCGATCAGCGCGGCTGCGGCCGCAGCCGGCCGAGCGCGAGCCTGATCGAAAATACCACGTGGCACCTGGTCGCCGACATCGAGCGGCTGCGCAAGCATCTCGGCATCGAACGCTGGCTGGTATTCGGGGGATCCTGGGGCAGCACCCTCGCATTGGCCTATGCAGAAGCAAACCCCGAGCGCGTCACCGAAATCGTGCTGCGGGGAATTTTCTTGCTGCGTTATGCGGAAATCCGCTGGTTCTATCAGCACGGCGCCTCGGAGATCTTTCCGGATGCTTGGGAGGCTTATCGCGATGCGATTCCGCTCGACGAACGCGATGACTTCTTGAGCGCATACCACAAGCGCCTGACGGGAACCGACCAGCGCGCGGCGCTGGCCGCGGCGCGCGCGTGGTCGATGTGGGAGGCCTCGGCCAGCTTTTTGTACAGCAATGTCGATAACATCAAGAAATGGGGCGAGGATCAATTCGCGTTGGCGGTCGCGCGAATCGAATGCCATTACTTCGTGAATCGCGGCTTCCTGCGCAGCGAAAGCCAACTGATCGACGATGTACCGCGGATCCGACATATCCCCGCGACCATCGTCCAGGGCCGCTACGATGTGGTATGCCCTGCCACCAGCGCCTGGGACCTGCACCGCGCGTGGCCCGAGGCGGAACTGCGCATGGTGGCGGACGCCGGCCATTCGGCGTTCGAACCAGGCAACTCCCACGAGCTGGTGCTCGCGACCGATCGTTATCGCAGCCGCTAGGCGCCGACATTCGATGCGACTCAACGGCTGGGTTGCGCTTGCCGCGGCAGCTCTGCTTCTTCGCTGCGCTGACTCGCAGGCGTCGGGCACCAAGCTGCTACGTTTCCCCGGCGTGTGGCACGAGAGGATCGTATTCAGCTATGCGGGAGACCTGTGGACCGTTGGCACGCAAGGCGGAACCGCCACCCGTCTCACGTCCGGTCCTGGGCTGAAACTGTTCGCGAAATTCTCGCCCGATGGACGCAACATCGCCTTTACCGCGCAGTACGGCGGCGATGAGCAGGTGTACGTCATGCCCTCGGGGGGCGGGGCACCAAAGCAGCTGACCTTCTATCCGGCCTCCGGCCCCCTCGCCGAGCGCTGGGGCTACGACAACCAAGTGTATGGATGGACACCCGACGGCAGCGCCGTGCTGTTCAGGTCGGCGCGCGACGGCTATACGCTGACGAATTCGAGGCTGTACACCGTACCGATGAGTGGCGGCGCGGCGACCGCCTTGCCGATGCCCACCTCCGGGGCGGGCTATTTTTCCCCGGATGGCAAGAAAATCGTCTATTCACCCCTGTGGCGAGATTTTCGCAGCGAGAAGCGCTACCAGGGCGGCTGGGCCAACGATCTGTTCATATTTGATTTGAAGAACCCGTCGCTGCTGCAAGTCACCGATGATCCGCGCACCGACCGAGATCCGATGTGGATCGGCGATAAGATTTATTTTAATTCCGACCGCACCGGCACCTTCAATCTTTATCGCTATGACATCGCCAGCCGGCAAACCCGGCAGCTCACGCACTCCAAGGATTGGGATGTGCGCTGGCCGAGCGCTGACAGCGAGGGCCAAATCGTCTACGAATCCGGCGGCGAGCTGCGTATCTATGATACGCGAGCCGATCAGGATCGCGCGCTCACGATTCAGGTGCCTGCGGACCTCACCACCGCGCGGCCCCAACCGGTGAACGCAGCCGACAATATCGAGAGTTCCGCCATTAGCCCCGGCGGTGAGCGGCTCGTCGTCGTGGCGCGCGGCGATGTATTCTCGGTTCCCGCCGAGCATGGCGTGACCCGCAATCTCACCCAATCCTCAGGCGCCCACGACCGGGAGGCTGCCTGGTCCAGCGACGGCAAACAACTGACCTTTGTGTCGGACCGCAGCGGCGAAGAGGAGATTTATCTTCAGGCTCAGGATGGCAACAGCCCTGCCGCGGCGGTGACGGCCAATTCCACGGCGCGCTATTACGCACCGGTCTTGTCCCCCGACGGCAGGCGCATTGCATTCGCCGATAGCCTCAATCGCCTGTACGTCGCCGAGGTGGCGGGCAAGAAACGCATCACCGTAGCGCAGGATCCGCTGGGCATTTCACTGGACCATCGCTGGTCGCCAGACGGGCAATACCTCGCCTATTCCTTGAACGAGCCCAGCGGGTTTTCCGGCGTCTTCATTTGGTCCGCGGCAGACGGGATTTCGCGTCGCGTCACCCCGCCGGCGTTCAACGCGCAAAACCCGGCATGGGCGCCGAACGGCGAGCTGCTGTATTTCTTGAGCGCGCGCGATTACCAGCCGATCCTCAGCACCATTGAATTCAATTTCGCCACGGACCGGCAGACCGGCATCTTTGCGCTGGCGTTGCGCAAGGGCGTCAACAATCCGTTCGGGATTCGCGATGATGAACCCGGCGAGGAACATGACAGCGACGCCAAGCCCAAGACGAAACCGAAGATCGCCGTGAGAATCGACTTCGACGGGATCGAGCAGCGTACGATTCGGGTGCCGATTGACGCGGATAACATCAGCGGCTTGATCATAGGCGATGAGGATTTGCTGTACCTGCGCAGCGGGCCGTTTTACTACGGCCGCGAGTCCAGCATGAAGCCGACGGTCATGGCCTACTCCATCAAAGATCGCGAGGCCAAACCGGTCGCGGAGGATGTGATCGATTGGTCCGCGACCGCCGACGGCAAGCATGTGCTCGCACAGCTGTCCTCGAAAGAATTCAAGATTTTCGAGGTCGGCAAGAGCGAGGATGCAAAGACGGTATCGATGGCGGGTCTTGTCACCACGCGCATTCCCGCCGCCGAGTGGCGCGAGATATTTGCCGAGGTGTGGCGGCGATATCGAGATTATTTCTATGTCGAGAACATGCACGGCTACGATTGGAAGGAGCTGCGCAAGAAATACGAACCCTTGCTCGACTATGTCGGCCACCGCGCCGATCTGAATTATGTGATTTCAGAAATGATCGCCGAGCTGACTGTCCAGCACGCCTATATCGAGGGCGGTGACTTGGGTTTGCCGAAGCGCCCCTTCGTGGCGTTGCCGGGCGCGCGTTTTGAACTCGATGCCCCGTCCGGCCGTTACCGCATTGCCCAGATCTTCGCCGGCGAGAATGAAGAAGATCGCTATCGCTCGCCGCTTACCGAAGTGGGCGTCGAGGTGCACGCCGGCGATTATCTTCTTGCCATCAACGGCCGCGAACTCAACGCAGGCACGGATCCCTATGAATTGCTGCAGGCGCCGGAGAACCAGCCTGTCGAATGGCGCGTGGCCTCAAGCGCAGAGGGCAAGGCGGCGCGCACGATCCGCTATCAGCCGCTGCGCAGCGAAAGCGCGTTGCTGTATCTGGCCTGGGTGGCACAGAATCGGCAGCGCGTCGATCGAATGAGCCAGGGACGCCTGGGCTATATTCATATTCCCGACATGGGCGAATCCGGCATTCGCGAATTCATCAAGTGGTGGTATCCGCAGGTGCGCAAGGAGGGCCTCATTGTCGATGTGCGCGACAACGGCGGCGGCAACATCTCGCAAATGCTGATTCAAAGGCTGGCGGGGACGCTGCGCGAGGCGCGTTTTGCCCGCAATCAAGCCGCCGCCGGCACCTACCCGCGCGTGGTACAACCCGGACCGAAGGCCGCGTTGATCAACGAAGACACCGCCTCGGACGGCGATATCTTCTCCTATGAGTTTCGCCAGTGGAAAATCGGCCCCTTGATCGGCAAGCGCACCTGGGGCGGCGTGGTGGGGATCACGGACCATGGAACTCTGCTCGACGGCGGCAAGGTGTTTGTGCCAGAGTTCGGCACAGCGGATGCGAATGGAAGTTGGATAATCGAAGGTCATGGCGTGGACCCCGATATCGTGGTCGAACAGGATCCGGTGGCGGTACTGAAAGGTCATGATCCTCAACTGGAGCGCGGCATTCTGGAATTGATGAAGCAACTGCCCGAAACACCCAGCGGCCTGCCGCGGCGCCCCGCTCCCCCGGTCAAAACCGAGGTGCCATAGGCCGTGTCGGAGCTCGCCTTCATAGGATTGGCTCGCACAACCGACGCTCGCGAGATCGCCGAGATGTCGCGCGACCTGATCGAGCACGGGCTGACCTGGTCATGGACGCCGGCGCGAGTTCAGCACTTTATTTCCGGGGCTGAGTCCTCCGTGGTGGTGGCGCGCCGCGAGCAGCGCATCGCCGCCTTTGCGATCATGCACTTTGGCGAGGACGTCGCGCATTTGAATTTGCTCGCCGTCTCTCCGGAACATCGTCGCCAGGGGCTTGGGCGCCAACTCATGCAATGGCTGACCAGCACCGCCGTCGAAGCCGGCGTGTTTCGCATCAACCTCGAATTGCGCACGCACAACGAGACCGCTCGAACTTTCTATGAGCGCCTCGGCTTCGATCAGTTGGGCGTCGTTCAGGGCTACTACCAAGGCCGTGAAGCGGCGCTGCGGATGTCGCGCCGTTTGGCCAAGGCCTAGCTGCCGAAACGCTCCGTGGTGGAGTCGTTGAACTCGCCGCGCGGCGGCTCTTGATCTCGCGGCGCCGCCTTGGCGCCGCCCAAAGGGAAAGTCACCGAAACGCGGCAACCCCGGCCGGGCCCGGTATCGACGCTCATCTCGCCGGCCGCGGCGCGCACCCGGTCCGCGACGCTCCACAGGCCAAAACCGTGCGCTCGCGGTTCAAATAAGCTGAGTTGCCACTCGAAACCCACGCCGTGATCCTCCACATCGGCGCGCAATTCCTGCGCAGTGCGCGATACCGTGACGCTGGCCGAGTTCACGCCGGAATGCTTGACGACATTGCGCAGCAGCTCGCGAATGACTTTGAACACCAGAACTCGAATATCGAGATCGATGCCCGCATCGTCCGCGATGACTCGCAGGTCGACCTGCAGATTGTCCTTGCTGCGCATATAAACGGTGAGCCACTTCAGCGCCGGCTCCAATCCAAGCTCGTAGAGGCCCGGCGGGCTCAAGTCGGCGATCACCCGTTGCGCGATGGCCTGCACCTCTCGCACGGTGTGGGTGGCCTCGCCGAGAAGCAGCCGAACTTCGGGCGACGCACGTGCCGCCACCGCGTCGAGGGTCATCGCGAGGCCGACCAACTGCTGGCCGATGCCATCGTGCAGGTCCACGGCGGTCGCGCGCCGGGCACGCTCCTCGGCGCCGACCAGCTCACGCGCATACTGCCGTAGGCGATCCTGCTGTTCGCGCAGTCGGTCGTTCAACACGACCAACTCCGTGACGTCTCGGGCAACGCCCCAGATGCGCACCAACTTGCCATTCTCGATCACCCCGCGAAATCCGGTGATGTAGGTCAGCTGCTGGGTGCCGGCAGTCATGGTGAATCGCAGGCCATCCATTGCATAGCCCAGCAGCGCCGCCGCACCGAGGTGTCTGATGAAGGTCGCGAACCAGGGTGCATCGGCGCGCCACCGGCGCGCATCGGCCTCGGAGACGCCAATCTGCCGATTCAAGCGCAAATAGGTCAGATTGCTTTCGGCGACCGCCGCGTGAAGCTCAAGCCACGCGACTTGGTCGGCCACCGGCAGGCTGGGATCCATCGGCCGCGCCAGTTCGACCCGCCACACGGCTTCGGAACTGTGCTCGATGAAATTTCGGTAGCGTTCATCGCTGGTATGCAACAACTGAAAGGCATTGCGCTTCTCCAGCAGCACCACAGTCAACAGGAAATTGATCACCACGAGGGTGGCGAGGTACAGCTGCGTGGCCCCCACGCGCACCACCGGATTTGGATTGCCCGCAAACGGTCCCAAGCCGCGGCTGGATAAATAGGCAATCAGCAACGCTGTCGCGGCGGCGAGCGCCGTGGACCAGCGCGGCGGCATGCGAAATGCCGCCACGACCACCAGGGCCAATACCACGAACGGCAGGTCTAGAATCGTGGTCACGCCGCCGGGCGACCCTGAAAATACCCACAGGGTCATCGCGAGCAGTGCAAAGGCCACCAGGGTCATTTCCAAGGCCGGGGCAGCCGGCGCCGAATACTCACGCGCGCGTAAGCGCACTGCCCAGCCCATCACGACCGGTGCGATGCACAGGGAACCCAGCCAATTCCCTGCCCACCATAACTGCCATTCGCGCAGATAGTCCCCGCCCCCGGGTGCATGAGATGAGCCGTAGGCGCCCACGATGGCGCTTGCCGCCGCCCCGACTGCCACGGAGCCAATGAACAGCAGCACATTGCGTACTTTTGGAATGGCGCCCGCCATAATGAATCGCGACGCGACGGAGGCGCCCACCATGGCATCGAGGGAGTTGGCCAGCGCAAACAATGCGTAGTGGCCCAGGGTGAACTGCTCGGAATGGACCGCGCTGACGGACAGTTCGATCGCCAGCTGTATCAGCAGAATCCAAATCCAATTTCGACGCGGCGCCAGCCAAAGCGCCACGAACAGCAGGCCGGCGGCCGGCCAGAGAATCGTCAACTGCTCCACGTTCTCGTGCAGGGTATCTCCCAGCAGCACGAGCAGGGCATAGAGCAGCGAAAAAACAGCAAGAGAGGCGGCGCCGGTCCGATAGCCGAGGCGCCGGAAATCCCACTCAATCCCCGTGTCGCGGTGTTCAGCGGGGGCGGCCGGCGTCACGTTCGAGACCTCCATGTTCCCGGACGATTGTGCGCTAGTTCTGGCAATTCACCAATGATCAAAATGGCCGCCAGATGCACGCCGCCGCCGGCCGCAACGCGCCGATGTTTCGTTAAATCGAGGCGCTACTCGGCGCGCAGGATGTGCCGGCCCGCCGCGGCTACGCTGGCTGTGCCCGTCAATGCCAGGGTGACGCGCAGTTCATTGCGCATGATCTCGATGGCCTTGGTGACGCCCGACTCCCCCGCCGCAGCCAACGCGAAGAGAAATGATTTTCCAATGAGGGCGGCTCGCGCGCCCAAGGCCAGTGCCTTGGCAATGTCCTGACCTGAACGGATGCCGCCGTCGAACAGCACCTCGCAGCGGCCGTCCACGGCATCGACAATCTCCGGCAGCACCGAGATTGTCGAGGGCGCCCCGTCGAGTTGGCGGCCGCCGTGATTCGAGACCACGATCGCGTCAGCGCCGGCGGCAACGCTCAAGCGGGCATCCTCGGCGTCGAGCACGCCTTTGAGGACCAGCTTTCCCGGCCAACGGCTGCGCACCCACTCGACGTCGCGCCAGTTGGCGGACGCATCGAATTGCGTGGCAGTCCATTCCGCCAGCGTGCGAATTCCGCTCGCGCCGCCGATGCGCCCCACCAGGTTGCCGAATGTGCGCCGCTTGCCGAACAGCACTTTGAGCGCCCATGCAGGTTTTGTCGCAACATCCAGGGAGTTTCGCAGTGTGAGACGCGGCGGGATAGTCAGTCCGTTGCGCGGATCGCGGCGCCGCTCCCCGATCACCTGCAAATCAAGCGTCAGCATCAGCGCCGAACACTGTGCCGCCGCGGCCCGATCGATGAGTTCCTGATTGAAGCCGCGATCCTTCATCAAGTACTGCTGGAACCAGAAGGGTTGCTGTGTGGCCGCCCGCACATCTTCGATCGAACAAATCGACATGGTGCTGAGACAAAAGGGAATGCCGCAGGCGGCAGCCGCGCGCGCGCCAAGAATCTCGCCGTCGGCGTGGAACAGACCCGCGAGCCCCGTGGGACCTATCGCCAAGGGCATGGACGCCGCGGAACCCAAAAAACTTGTGGCCAACGATATGTTAGATACATCGACCATGACCCGCTGCCGAAAGGTCAGCGCATCAAGATCCGCGCTATTGCGCCGCAGAGTCCGCTCCTCGTAGGCGCCGCCATCGGCGTAATCGAATATGGCGCGAGGGATACGGCGTTTCGCCAGTTCGCGCAAATCGTTGACGCTGAGAATCATGGAAATTCCATCGACTGCTGCACGGGCGCCCACAATACTATATCGGCCGGACTGCAGCGCCTGCGGGGCGAGATTCCGTTGACGCCGGATGTTCGCTAAGCTGCCGTGGCCGTTTAGGAGAACATCCGTTGAAATCCCAGCACGCATCAGACAGGGCGCTCGCGATAATACTGAGCGCCGCCTTTGCAGCCGGCGCAAGCGTACCCGTATCCGCGCCCGCCGACGCATCCGCAGACCCCGGCAATGTGGAGGCCGCGCAAAATTGGTACACGGGCGGCCGCGACAAGGACGGCAGTTACTACTCTCCGCTGGCGACGATCGATGCCAAGAATGTCAAACAGCTGGGATTCGCTTGGACCTACGACCTCGGCGAGCCGATGCGCGGCCAGGAAGCCACGCCCGTCGTGATCGACGGCGTCATGTACACCTCGGGAACCTGGGGTTATGTCTACGCGGTCGATGCCGCCACGGGCAAGCAGCGTTGGCGTTACGACCCTAAGTCGGATTATTTCATGGGAAGAAATCCCTGCTGCGATCTGGTCAATCGCGGCGTCGCGGTGTGGAAGGGAAAAGTGTACGTCGCCTCCGGAGATGGCCGCCTGCACGCCCTGGACGCGTCCTCTGGACGAAAACTCTGGGAGGCCGACACCATCGTCGATCACAAGCTGCCGTATTCCAGTACCGGCGCGCCCCAGATCGCAGGATCCGTGGTGGTCATCGGCAACAGCGGCGCGGACATGGGTCACGGTGCGGTGCGCGGTTACGTGTCGGCCTACGACCTGGACACCGGCGCCTTCAAATGGCGCTTCTACACCGTGCCTCCGGCCGTCGGGCAGCCCTACGAGAATCCGGAATTGGCGGCGGCGGACAAGACCTGGGATAAGCATCGCCCGGCGCAGTTCAAGGGCGGCGCGACGGTCTGGGACGGGTTCGCCTATGACGCCGCATCGAATCTGCTGTACTTCGGCACCGCCAATGCCGCTCCCTACGATTTGCGCCAGTTGGGCCCTGCGAAACTCGATAGCCTGTATTCGGCCTGCATCATCGCCGTGGATGCCTCCACCGGCCGCATGGCCTGGTACTACCAAACCACGCCGCACGACAGTTGGGATTACGACGCCGTGCAGAAGATGATTCTCGCGGACCTCACGATCGACGGCGCGCCGCGGCAGGTCATCATGCAGGCGTCGAAGAACGGTTTTTTCTACGTGCTCGACCGCAAAACCGGCCAACTGCTCTCCGCGAAGAACTTCGCCTTCGTCAATTGGGCCACGCATGTCGACATGAAGACCGGACGGCCGGTGACCACCCCGAACTCGGATTGGTATGAAGGTCCAAAGACCATTTATCCAGCCTGGTTCGGCGCGCACACCTGGAATCCGATGTCATACAGCGCGCAAACGCACCTGGTCTACATTCCCGTCATCGACACGCCCACGATTTGGATCGACCTGCTGCACAACGGCAGCCAAGTGAAATTCGTCGACGGATTCTTTACCGTGCAGGGCCTGATTCCCGATGACACCTATGACCCGGTGGATTCGGCGAGATTGTATGGTCCGGTGCCCGACACCCACTCGATCGCCGCGATGCGCCACGTCAAACCGGTGCGGGAACTGATCCGCGCATGGGATCCCACGGCGCAGAAAATCGCGTGGGAGCACGAAACCTCGTCAGGCATTCGCGGCTACGACGGGGGCATCATGTCGACCGCCGGCAACCTGGTGTTCCAAGGCCGCGGCAGCGGAGAATTGTGGGTCTACGCCGCCGACAGCGGCAAAGTCCTCAAGGTGATCAAGACCGGCAGCCACATCATGGCCGCGCCCATGACGTATTCAGTCAACGGCGAGCAGTTCGTCGCTGTCCAGGCAGGATATGGAGGCACCGCGATTACCGTAGGACCGATTCCGCCGAGCAGCGCCGCCCTCAAATATCAAAATACCAACCGGATTATCGCCTTCAAATTGGGCGGCGGCGCAGTGCCCACCCCGCCTGCGCGCGTGGAACCCGCGTTCGTACAGCCCCCTGCCCAAACAGCGACCAAGGCGCAGATCGATGCCGGCGAGATCAAATTTATCGAAGAATGTTCGCGCTGCCACGTCATGGGTCCCAGCATCACGCCTGACCTGCGGCGGCTGAATGACGGCCTGCATCTGGCGTTCAAGGACATCCTGCTCAAGGGGGTGCTGGCGCCGGCCGGCATGGAGCGCTTCGACGATCTATTGAGCAATGAGGACGCCGACAACGTACACGCATACCTGATCGAGCAGAGTTGGATTGCCTACCGCGCCCAGCAGAGCGCGGCCGCGTCCAAATAGACCACCGCCGAGGGACCGACCTTGATGCTTCAGCCTGGACTCATGATGGATCGGCCGCTGCTGATTTCCGCGCTCATCGAGCACGCCGCCGCCCAGTTCGGCGCCACGGAGGTCGTGTCGCGCGAAACGCACGGCGGCGTGTTTCGCTATACCTGCGCCGAGTTGGCCGCGCGCGCGAAGAAACTCGCCAATGCGCTCATCCACTTGGGATTACCCGCCGGCTGCGCGGCGGCAACCTTGGCGTGGAATAATCACCGCCACGTCGAGATCTATTACGGCGTATCGGGCAGCGGCCGGATCATCCATACCTGCAATCCGCGTCTGCATCCCGAGCAATTGGCCTACATCATCAATCACGCCGAGGACCAGGCGTTCTTTTTCGACGCGACCTTTGCGCCGCTGGTCGCGGGGCTGGTCGATCGCTGTCCCGGCGTCAGAGCGTGGATCTGCATGAGCGACGCGGCAAACATGCCGGCAACGGGCATCCCGGACATTTACTGCTACGAGGACTTGATCGCACCGCACAGCACGGAATTCGCCTGGCCGCAATTCGACGAACGCGCCAGCGCCGCGCTTTGCTACACATCGGGCACCACAGGAAGTCCGAAGGGCGCCTTGTATTCGCATCGCTCGATCATTTTGAATTCCATGACGATCTGCATGCCCGGCGTGATGGGTTTGTCGTCCAGGGACGCAGTGCTGCCGGTGGTACCGATGTTCCACATCAACGGCTGGTGTGTGCCCTATGGCAGCATGATCGGTGGCGCGAAACTCGTCCTGCCAGGACCCCGATTGGATGGCGCCAGTCTTTACGAGTTGATGGAATCCGAAAAGGTGACCGTTTCCGCGGGTGTACCGACGGTGTGGCTGCAGCTGCTGCAATATCTCGAGGAGCACAATCTGCGCCTCTCGAGCCTGCAGCGCGTGCTTTCTGGCGGTTCTGCCGTGCCGAGTTCAATGATCGCGAAATTCGACGAGCGCCACGGCGTGGAAGTCAGGCAGGGATGGGGCATGACCGAGACCGTGGCCGCAGCGACCATTGGTTGCCTGGACGCGGCGCAACTGCAATTGCCGCCAGCAGAAAGACACGCCATTGCGGCCAGGGGCAGCCGATCACTGTTCGGCGTGGAAATCAAAGTGGTTGACGACCGCGGCGCCACATTGCCGCGCGATGGGGTGTCCCAGGGAGAACTTCTGGTGCGCGGCCACTGGGTCATCGAGCGCTACTACAAATCCGCCGCCTCGGCGCTGGAAAACGGCTGGTTCCGCACCGGTGATATCGCGAGCATCGATTCGGGCGGCCTGATGCAGATACGCGACCGCGCCAAGGACCTGATCAAAACCGGCGGCGAATGGATCAGTTCGATAGACCTGGAAAATACCGCGGTCGGACATCCCTGCGTGGCGCAAGCGGCTGTCATCGGCGTGAAGCATCCGAAGTGGCAGGAACGCCCGCTGCTGTTCGTGGTTCGCAAGCCCGGGCATGAGGTGCAGCCCGAGGAGATCCTGGAGTTTCTTGCGCAACGCGTGGCGCGCTGGTGGGTCCCGGATCAGGTGATATTCTTGGAATCGCTGCCGGTCGGCGGCACCGGCAAGGTACAGAAGACGGCACTGCGAGAAAAATACGGAAATATTTTCGACTAACCTCGAGGTTACGAGATGAAGAATCTTCTCTACGCTGCCGCACTGGTGAGTCTAGCGCTTTTATCGGCAAGGCTGCCGGCCGCGGATGATCCAGCCTCAGCCGTCGGTACGGCCATCAAGCACGACGCCAAGGTGGTTGCCGAGGCCGCCAAGGACAGTGCGCAGCAAGTCGCCGCAGCGGCCAAAGCGGTGAGCCACGACGTAGCTGCTGCGGCCAAAGAAGGCGCACAAGGCGTCGCGGCGGCGGCCAAGCACGGCGCGGCTAAAGCGAAGGCTGCCGTGAGCGGCGACAAGACTCCGGAACAGCCGGACAAGCCGATCAGGTAGTCAGCGGCTGCAGATTGGCCCGGTAATACGCGCCGCGCGCCGCGTAATTCTCGGCCACCTTCAGCAGATTGTCCCGCTCCTCGGCGCTGAGTTCGCGCACCACCTTGGCCGGCGCGCCCAAGATGAGGGTCCCGTCGGCAAATGTTTTTCGCTCGGTAATGACCGCGCCGGCGCCGACGAGGCAACCTTTGCCGATGATGGCGCCGTTGAGCACCACCGACTGTATGCCGATCAACGAGCCCGCGCCGACGGTACAGCCATGCAGCATGGCCTGATGACCGATCGACACCTGCGTGCCGACCGATAGCGGAAATCCCGGATCGGTGTGCAGCACGCTGCCGTCCTGCACGTTGCTGTGTGCGCCGATGCTGATCAGTTCGTTGTCGCCGCGCAGCGTCGCACCGAACCACACCGTGCAGTTCTCGGCGAGGACTACATTGCCGATCACCACGGCATTTGACGCGATGTACGCGCTCGGGGCTACTCGCGGCGATGCCTCGCCCAATCGATACACGGTCATGCGCCCCCCAGGTGACAACTCCGATCTTTGCATCATACCCGGGTTCGCAAGCTATGATCCCGCACCACAATGAACGAGAATCTTGCGACGCTGCTGCGGCTGTGGACCTTGCGAAAGTCGGCGCCGCTGTCCGCTTCGGATCCAACGCCGCTCATCGCCGGCTTGAGCGTCGCGTGGCTGTTGCTGTGGGCCGGCATCGATTGGTGGGACGCGCAACCCGATGCGCAGTTTCTGATCGACGGCGCGCCGCTGCTTGCCTGGTACGTACTGGCGGTGTTGGGCCTGGCAGCTTTGCTGCGTTGGCGCTCGAGACCGAAGCCGGCTTTCTCGCCGGTGCTGATGCTGGCCACCGGATTGGTTCCTGTGCCGCTACTCGTGGCCTCCGTTGCCGCCGCGAACTTGAGCCAGCATGGCCTCATCGGATTGAGCATTCTCGCCGGCGTCTACACCGCGCTCTACTTGGGGCGGGGTTTGCGCACATTCACCGGAGTATCACAGCACCTGGCCGTATTCGTCGGCTTGGTCTATATCCTGGGATTCATCTGGGCCACCGACGCACTTGAGGTGATTCCGGATCTTTGGGCTCCCCCCGAGCCGCAGGCGGCGGCATCCGTGGAGGGCGGCGCGGACGCGGAAGCGCTCTTGTTCGGGCAGGCGAGCCGCATCGATCAGGCAATCGCGGCCATGGATCTGAATCATCCCGGCCCAAAAAATTTCTTTCTCGGCTTCGCCGGCGTCGGCGAGGAGAAGGTGTTCGCCCAGGAAATCGGCTTGGCATCGCGGGTGCTCGGACAAACCTACGGCACCGATCGCAGAGCGCTGTCGCTGATCAATGATCAGCGCGATTTGGACGGCGCGCCGCTCGCCAGCGTGTCGGGCCTACGATATGCGCTGCGCGGCATCGGCGCACGCATGGATCCCGAGCACGATGTGCTCTTCTTGTCGATCTCCTCGCACGGCGCACAGGATCCGGCCATCGCCGTTTCCAATTCGCAGCTGCCGCTCGATGATTTGACCGACGAGACGCTCGCCGAGGCAGTGAACGACTCGGAGATCAAATGGCGGGTGATTATCATTTCGGCGTGCTATGCCGGCGCTTTCATTGACTCATTGAAAAATCCGCAGACCATCATCATTGCCGCATCGGCCGCCGATCGCACCTCCTTCGGCTGTTCGAATGACCGCGACCTGACATATTTTGGGGAGGCGTTCTACCGGGACGCGCTGCCCGGCGCGCACTCGTTGCGGGAGGCGTTTGACAAGGCCAAAGGCGCCATCGCCGCGCGCGAGCGCCGCGAGCATATCGAGGCCTCGAAGCCGCAGGCCTACTTCGGCGCGGAGCTGGAAGCAAAACTCGCCTCGATGAGTGTGCGACCCTGATACCCTTACGCTCATGAATCAGCCAACCCATCGTACGATCGAGGCCAACGGCATACGCATTCATATCGCCGAGCAGGGCAGCGGCCCTCTCGTCCTGCTGTGCCATGGATTTCCCGAGTCTTGGTACTCGTGGCGCCATCAACTGCGGGCACTGGCGCAGGCGGGATTCCACGCCGTCGCGCCCGATATGCGCGGCTATGGGGATACCGACCGGCCCGAGGAGATCGAGCGCTATTCGCTGTTTCATCTGGTCGGCGACATGGTGGGCGTGCTCGATGCTTTGGGAGAGCGAACCGCCGTGATTGCCGGCCACGACTGGGGCGCGCCGGTGGCATGGCATGCCGCGCTGCTGCGGCCAGATCGTTTTCGCGCCGTGGTCGGCCTCAGCGTTCCCTACCGGCCGCGCGGCGGCGTCGTCCCGACCAGCGTCATGCCGCAAACTGATGAGGCATTCTTCTACCAGCTGTACTTTCAAAAGCCCGGCGTGGCCGAAGCGGAACTCGAGGCTGACGCCGCTCAGGCGCTGCGCCGGATTCTGTATTCCGGATCCGGCGATGTCCCCAGACGCAACCCCGGCGGCGCGCCCACCGGCGTCGCGATGGTGCCACGAGCCGGCGGCTTTCTCAGCCGGATGGCGAACCCGGAGACGCTTCCCGCGTGGCTCAGCGCTGCCGACGTCGATTTTTACGCACAGCAATTCAAGCGTTCCGGCTTTCGCGGCGGACTCAATTGGTATCGCAACATCGATCGGAATTGGGAACTGCTGGCGCCGTTTGCCGGCGCCTCAGTTACCGTTCCCGCGCTCTACATGGCGGGCGACCTCGATCTGGTGGTCTCGTTTCCGCGCATGAAGGAAGTCATCGCGGATCTGCCGCGCTACATTCCGCAGCTGCGTGCCTCGATCATGCTGCCGGGCTGCGGCCACTGGACGCAGCAAGAGCGGCCGGAAGAAGTCAACAAGGCCATGATTGATTTCCTGCGCGCGTTGTAGCCACCGAGGTCCGCTTCATGACTGAGCCGAGTATTACCGAATCAGCCGAGCCCACCCAGCGGCTCAGTCAGTCGCTGCAGGGCCGTCACCTGACGATGATTTCGATCGGCGGCATCATCGGCGCGGGCCTGTTCGTCGGCAGCAGCACCGCCATTATCGCGGCGGGCCCCGCGGTGTTCATCAGTTATGCAATCACCGGCCTGCTCATCCTGCTGGTCATGCGCATGTTGGGCGAGATGGCTACGGCGCTGCCGCAGGTGCGCTCCTTTACGGAATTTGCGCGCGCCGGATTGGGCGAGGGCGCCGGATTCATCATCGGGTGGCTGTATTGGTATTTCTGGGTGCTGGTGGTGCCGGTGGAAGCCATTGCCGGTGCAAAAATCCTCCAGACCTTCCTGCAATCGTGGCTCCCTCTCTCGCCGCTGCAAATCGGCCTTGGCCTGATGGTCATCATGACGGCTGTCAATCTAATGTCGGCGCGGGCCTATGCGGAATTCGAGTTTTGGTTCGCCTCCATCAAGGTCGCGGCGATTCTGGTGTTCGTCGTTATTGCCGCCTCATTTGCGTTTGGCTGGACGGCGCCGCAGGGCGCGACCTTCGCCAACCTGGTCAATTACGGCGGCTTCACGCCGCGCGGCTGGGTGGCGGTGCTGGCCGCGGTGCCCACGGTGTTCTTCGCGATGACCGGGGCGGAAATCACGACGATCGCCGCGGCGGAATCGGCGCAGCCGGGCCGCGCGGTCGCTAGGATGACCACCACGGTGATCTGGCGCATCTTGATCTTCTATGTGAGCTCCCTGTTCTTGATCGTCGCGGTAATTCCCTGGAACACCGTGCGCTCGGGCGAATCGCCGTTCACGCTGGCGTTGAACACCATGCATGTACCCTGGGCCGGCCTGATCATGAGCGCCATCATTCTTACCGCCGTGTTGTCCTGTTTGAATTCGGCGTTTTACGTCAGTTCGCGAGTGCTGTTCATACTCGCCGCGCGCGGCGATGCGCCGCAGTCCTTGGTGAAGCTGAATTCACGGCGCGTGCCCGTGGCCTCGGTGCTGATCGGGTCAGCCGCGGGATTCCTGGGGATCATCGCCGCCACCAAAGCGCCGCAGGCCGTATTCGATTTTCTGGTGAGCTCCTCCGGCGCGCTGGCCGTGTTCATCTACATGGCCATCGCCGCTGCCCAAATCGCGCTGCGCAGGCGCCGCGAACGCGCCGCAGAGGCTCCCCCGGCCATTACCATGTGGCTGTTCCCTTACCTGAGCTTCGCCGCCATTGCCGGCATGGGGGCCGTGTTGATTGCCATGGCGCGCACGCCCGGGCAGCAACAGGATTTCTGGTTCAGCTGCCTCACCTTGCTGGTCACGGTCATCATTTACTTCATCGTACGGCGCCTGCGCCAACCAAGCCCGGCGATCGCACAAATGCAAACTCTCGTCAAGCGAGAATAATTTCAGCGTCGGATATAAAGTGTACCTTCCTCAGGCCGGTAAATTTGGCAGGATTGGTCCCAGCTCTGTGCAACCTCGAGCGGTGAGCACAGAAGTTTTAGGAGAATCTCGCGCCGGCAAGCCAGCCAACTCCCCCGCTGGTGCGATATCCCGGCGGCGCGGGCCCTTAAAAAGCCCGCGCCGTTTTTTATGATCGCGCTGCTGCAAAGCCGAGCCGAGGGCTTGTGGTCGCGTAGCCAGATTGGCAATAACCTGTTAGCGGGCGTCGTGGTCGGCGTCGTGGCGCTGCCCCTGGCGATGGCGTTTGCCATCGCATCGGGCGCCCGACCTGAGCAGGGCCTGTATACGGCGATCGTTGCGGCGCTGCTGACATCCATTTTCGGCGGTACGCGCGTGCAGATATCGGGCCCCACCGGCGCCTTCGTCGCCGTGTTGTCCATTATCACCGCTCAACATGGCATCGCAGGCTTGCAGATAGCGACGCTGCTGGCCGGTGTGATCTTGATGGCCTTCGGCTTCGCCCGCTTGGGCGCCGTCATCAAGTACATTCCCAATCCGGTCATCGCCGGCTTCACGGCGGGAATCGGTGTCATCATTTTCGTCGGCCAATGGAAAGACTTCCTAGGGCTGGCGCCTGCGCCATCGGGCCTGCGATTTCACGAAAAGCTCTGGTCCCTCATCGAGTCATTGCCCACCATCAACTGGCCGACTGCCGGCCTCGGGCTGTTGGCCCTGTGCGTGCTGATCCTCGGCGCCCGCTTCCTGAAGCGCATTCCCGCGCCCTTGGTCGCCTTGGTCGTGGTCACCACCGCGCAGGCAATCTTTCACTTCAAAGGAGTTGCGACCATCGGATCGGCCTTCGGCGGAATTCCTCGCACCCTTCCCGCGTTCTCTATTCCGGTACTGGATTTCGCGCGCGTGCTGTCATTGGTGGGGCCGGCTTTTACGATTGCCTTGCTGGGCGCCATCGAGTCGCTGCTATCCGCGGTGGTCGCGGACGGCATGACCGGCACTCGCCACGATTCGAATCAGGAGCTCATTGGACAGGGTATCGCCAATATCGTCGCGCCCTTGTTCGGCGGGTTCGCGGCCACCGGCGCCATTGCGCGGACCGCGACCAATATCCGCAACGGCGCCACGAGCCCGCTTGCGGGCATGACCCATTCCGCTTTTCT
Organism: uncultured Gammaproteobacteria bacterium; assembly: GCA_963756845.1. Classification (GTDB taxonomy): domain Bacteria; phylum Pseudomonadota; class Gammaproteobacteria; order Steroidobacterales; family Steroidobacteraceae; genus Bog-1198. The sequence goes on from CAVWPD010000001.1 coordinate 889,641, forward strand.
CATTCTGGTCATATTGCTGCTGGCGCCGCTCGCCTCGGCGATACCGCTGTGCTGCTTATCAGCCGTGCTGTTCGTCGTCGCCTGGAACATGAGCGAATTGCCGCACGTCATGCGCTTGCTGCGCGGTGCGCCGCCGCGAGATGTAGGCGTTCTGCTCCTCACGTTCTTGTTAACCGTGTTTGTCGATTTGGTCGTCGCGGTCAATGTGGGCGTGATTCTCGCGGCGCTGTTTTTCATGCAGCGCATGGCCGATGCGGTGAATGTTGAACCGTACAGCGACGCGCTGAGCCTGAGCCCGAACACCGGCGACGTCGTGATCTACAGCATCGACGGCCCGTTTTTCTTCGGTGCCGCAGAGAAGCTCGAGCGCACGCTGAAACATATCCAGCGCCCCGCCACGACGCTGATCCTGCGCATGGGCAATGTGCCCTTTGTCGATGCGACGGGTATTTTTGCAATCGAAGAGATCATCCGCGACTTCAGGCGCCACGGCGCGACGGTCATGTTGGCGGAAGTGAGGCCGAATGTGCGCCACAAACTGGCGCGCGCGGGCACCATCGAGCAGGTGGGACCGGACAACATTCTCGATACGCTCGAACAGGCGGTGGAACGCGCCAAAGTCCTGCGCGAATCCCGCTAGCGCGGCGCCAGTCCTTCGATCAATGCGCAGGCGCGGGCCAGAGTCCCAGCCGAGTCGATGCGCGCCGCGAATTGCGCACGGCGCCGCACCGCAGTGTCGTCCCCGAGAATACTTCGAATCGCCCGGGCCACCCGCCGGGCGCGATAGCGGGTCTCCGGTAGGGAGCTGCCGAGCCCCAGCCGTTCAATGCGCCAGCCGCTGTCGAATTGGTCATACCCATGGGGCACCACCAGGTGCGGGATGCCGGCGTGGATCCCTTGTGCCAGCGTACCGATGCCGCCGTGATACACGAGCAGCGCGACTCGCGGCAGCACCTGGCTGAACGGCAGATAACCGAAAACCCGGATGCCCGGCGGCAAATCCTGCGGCACCTGCTGCGGATAATTGGTCACGAGCATGGCGCGCACGCCCAATTGGCGCGCGGCATCGACCGACTCCGTGAAAAACCGATGCATGGTCGCTCCCATCGAGCCCGGCGTAAACACGATGGGCGCCTCACCGGCACTGAGGAACTCTTCGGCTTCCGCCGAGGGCTCAACATCGCCGGCGTCCCACAGCGGGAATCCCACGGCGTGAGTATTGGCCGGCCAATCGGCCTGGGCAGCGGCAAACCATTCCGGGAAGAACCCGATCACCAATTGCGGCGAATGCATCCAGCGGTGCATGACCCGGTCGACGGGCCGAAGACCCAAGGTCGCACGGAATTCATTGAGCGGCCGCTTGAGGCTGCGATCCAGGATCAACCAATCAATCGCGCGGAACAGGCCGGCCTTGAACCATCGCGGATGAGAAGCCGACAGCCGGACGGGGCCCATCCGCCCTTGGTCGCCGAAGGTGCGGATGACCGTGGGCTGCAAATGTACCGAAGCACTCGGTACCCCGAGCTTTTCCTGCGCCACGCGCGCGCCGAACGCCATCGTGGAAAACGCCACGACGGTGTTTGCGTCCGCGTGCTTCTCGATCAGGCGGTAGATCTGACCGATGGCCGGTCGAAGCACCTGGGCGAGCACATCGAAGCCCTTGCGCAGATGCCACAGGTCCGGATTCGCGACCGCCGTGCGCGCTTGATCAGCCGTCCCGACCGCGAGAAACCCAAGCCCCTGCGCTTCGATCAGCGGTTGAAAGAACGGATTGGTGAGAATCGTCGCCCGATGGCCGCGGGCCGTGAGCGCCGCGCCGAGCGCGATATAGGGGTGCACGTCGCCGGCGCTGCCCAATGTCGGCAACAGCACATGCAAGGCCTGGCTCACCGCTCGAACTTCGTGGAGAGAATGATCGAGGAGTTGGTGCGCTCCACCCCCTCCAGGGCGCCGATGCGATCAATGACTTGATCCATCTCGGCGACCGATGCGGTGGCGGCCACTGCGATGAGGTCCGCATCGCCGCTCACCGAATGCAGCACCCGTACCTGCGCTATCGCGCCCAATGCGGCGGTGACGGCACGCGCCTCCTTCGGACCCACCTTGATCATCACGTGCGCCCGCACCGCGCCCAGGGCATGCTCCGGCGCCAGACGCACGCCGTAGCCGACGATAATCCCGTCTCGCTGCAACCGTTCAATCCGGCTTTGAACGCTGGTGCGTGAGCGGCCCACCAAGCGTGCCAGTTGCGCCGTCGAGGCGCGGCCGTTCTCACGTAACGCCAAAATTAGCTTCTCGTCGATGGCATCCATGGCACTTCCACACGCTTAGCCTTCTAAACGCAGGAATAATACCTTAAAAACGACTAATTCAACCCTACCATTTGCCGTGCAACCAGACAAAAATAGCGAAAGTTCGTGGAGACCATTGTGAAGAAAGACATCGTTATCATCGGTGCGGGCAAGATCGGCTCAATGATTGCGGAACTGCTCGGCGGTTGCGGCGACTACGCCGTCACGGTCGTGGACCGTTCGCAAAACCAATTGGACCGGCTGGAAACCGCGGCGGCCATCACCAAAGTCGCCGCCGACATTACGCAAAGCGGCGCCCTCGCCAAGATACTGGCGGGTAAATTCGCGGTACTGTCTGCGGCGCCCTACCATGCGACGCGGCTCATCGCCGAAGCGGCCAAGGCCGCCTCCGCCCACTACCTGGATCTGACCGAAGATGTCGCCAGCACCCGCGCCGTGAAACAACTGGCGGCGGGCGCGCGCACGGCCTTCATCCCGCAATGCGGATTGGCGCCGGGCTTCATCACCATCGTCGCCAGCGACTTGGCGTCGCGCTTTGATGCGCTCAACGATGTGCGCATGCGTGTCGGTGCATTGCCGAAGTTTCCGTCCAATGCCCTCAACTACAATTTGACCTGGAGCACCGACGGCGTCATCAACGAGTATTGCGAGCCGTGCGAAGCCATCGTCAATGGCCAGCTGCGCGAAACACAGCCGCTGGAGGAGCTGGAGGAGTTCTCGCTCGACGGAATTTTGTATGAGGCGTTCAACACCTCCGGCGGTCTGGGCACGCTATGCGAAACCCTGGCCGGAAAGGTGCGCAACCTTAACTACCGCACGATCCGTTATCCGGGTCATGCGGCCATCATGAAGGCACTTTTGAACGATCTGCGGCTGCGCGACCGCCGCGAGCTGCTCAAAGACATTCTCGAGAACGCCGTTCCCATTACGCTGCAAGACGTCGTGATCGTCTTCGTCACGGTAAGCGGCCTGCGCGGCGGCCAGCTCATGCAAGAGACCTACGCCAACAAAATCTATGCCGCGCCGCTGGGCGGCCGAGTCCGCAGCGCCATTCAAATCACCACGGCGGGCGGCATCTGCGCCGTACTCGACATGCTGAGCGCGGGTGAATTGCCGCAGTCAGGCCTCATCCGCCAAGAAGAGATCGGGCTGCAGGCCTTCCTCGCCAATCGCTTCGGCCGTTGCTATGCGATGACGCCCATGGCGTCCGCCAACGCCGCCTAGACCGGCGCTTATTCCAGGAATGCGGCGATGTCCGCCAGCACCGGCGCCCGGCCCCGCGCCACGGCGGCAAGTGCGGCCACCGTGTCGGCGTGCGAGCGCTTCGGATATAGCCTGAGCGTCACAGACACACCGCAGGCCTGCAATGCTGCCGCCAGATTCTGCGAGTTCTTGGGCCGCACCGTGGTGTCCTCCGAGCCGTGCACCAGCAGCATGGGCGGCGCACCGGCGCGCGCGTAATTGATCGGCTGCGATTGCGGGTAGTGCGGCGGCGGTCCGAACAGGTCTTGGTCGCCGGCCTCGAGCAACGGCAGAAAATCATAGGCTCCCGATAAACCGATGACGCCGGCGATGGGCGGCGCAGGCCGGCCCAAGCTCACAAAGTAACGCGAGTCGAGCGCCACCAGCGCAGCCATGTGTGCGCCCGCCGAATGCCCCATCAAGTACAGACGCGAGCCCTCGCCAGCCCATTCGCCGGCGCGCGCGGCAGCAAAGAGCACTGCCTGCGCGGCGTCCTGCATGAACCCCGGCATTTTGACTTGCGGGTAGTGCCGGTAGTTCGGCAGCACGGCAACACAGCCGAGCTGCGCCAGCGCCGCGCCGACAAACCGGTAGTCGGCCTTGTCGCCGAAACGCCAGCGCCCGCCATGCCAGAAGACGATCAGCGGACGAGGCGTGCCGCTGCGCGTACTGGGTCTGTACACGTCCAGACGCTGTTGCGGATCGGATCCATAGGCGACATTCACCTGCCGCCGATAAGCGCCGAAGACGGCCGGCAGGTTGGCCGCCAGAAACCCGAGGCGGTCAAGGAAGGCGTCGCGGCTCGGCACGCATCCCCCGCTCAGCGGCATGCAAAAGTGGGACGGTGCTGCGCATCGAGTAGACCATGGCGAACCAACCACTCGCGTGAATCCTCGGCATCTTGGGCGTACCACTGCCCGGCGCTTCCCAGCCTGAACGTGTAGCCCCATTCGTCCATGTCCCGGCAGATTCGCTCCGCTCCGACATTCGGCAGCCCTTGCGCCAGTATGATTTGCAGACAGCAAACGGCGCTTTCTTCGGCGTCATCGCCGCCCGCATCGGTATCCAATCCCGCACGGCGTTCCGGCGTCATGCAAATGAAGTGCGCGCTCTCGTGCAGCACCGAGTGCAACGGTGTATCAAGACGCGCAAAAATTTTCGAGCCCATCAATCCCGCTTCACGTTCGCCCCAATAAGAACCAGGAATGACCTCCTCGGGCGCAATCAGCTGTAGAACCAGGCCGTAGCGATCCAGGAGGAGTTGCAGCGAAAGCCTGTCGATGGAGTTGACCAACAGCACCGTAACTTCCGATTCACGCGCTATTTCAAGCTCGTCAGCCGGTGCATCGCGATAGACACCAGATCGCGCGCCATTTGCTCACGCAAGCGGTCCGCTTCGTGTTCCTTGGCGAGCTGCAGATCCACATCGTAGCTATAGTCCTTCGATAGACTGATGGTCTGCGGCGCGAGCAGCTGCTTCTCGGGGCCCTCCACGGAGAACGTGACGGAGTAGGTCACTTCATATTCAGTCGGGATATTGGTCGCCGATACCGACAGCGTCAGCTGCTGAACCGAATCCCGGGTCACCTCGATGGTCGCTGTCGCGCCTTGGCGCACAGGCTGCAGCTTCGCGCCGGCGCTCTTCAGTTGATGCTCGAATTCCCGCGCAAAATCGGTATAGGGGTCCTTCAGCACCAGGTAAGGGCGCGCCATGACCCCCGGCAGGGGATCGCTGCCCGCCAGGCGAAAGCCGCAGGCGCTGAGCAGGCCGGCGCCCAGTAATGCGAGGCAGGCGGCGGCTTGCGGCGATATGTTCATGAGCGGCACGGGACATTACACCACGATGTTCAACAGCTTACCCTTGACATAGATCATTTTGCGCACCGCTCCCGAGCCGATGAATTTTTGGACATTAGGGTCGGCGAGCGCAGCGGCGCGCACCACGCTCTCCTCGGCATCGACAGGCACTTTGATGTGCCCGCGCAGCTTGCCGTTCACCTGAACGACGATGTCCATGCTGGAAGTTTGCAGTGCCTCGACGTCGACTTCGGTCCACGGCTCATCGATGAGCGCGCCGGTGTGGCCCAAATCCCGCCACAGCACATGCGTGACATGCGGGATGATCGGCGATAATCCGAGTACCGCGATTTGCAGGGCTTCCTGCATGACGCTGCGATCCTGCGGTACCGCCGGGGTGAATTTGGCCAGCGCGTTCATCAGCTCCATCACCGCCGCGATGGCCGTATTGAATGTGCGGCGGCGGCCGATATCGTCGGTGACTTTCGCCAACGTCTGGTGCGCCTGGCGTCGAATCGCCCGCTGTGCATCGTTCAACGAGGTTTTATCCAGTGCGGCCGGCGCACCCTGCGACACATGGTCGTGCACCGCTTTCCACAGGCGCTTGATGAACCGATAGGCTCCTTGCACACCCTCGTCGGACCATTCCATCGATTGCTCCGGCGGGGCGGCAAACATCGTGAAGAGCCGCGCCGTGTCGGCGCCGAACTCTTCGACCAACGCCTGCGGATCAACGCCGTTGTTCTTGGATTTCGACATGGTGATGACGCCGCCGGATTCGACTTCCTTGCCGTCGGCGCGCAGCAGCGCCACCCGGCGCTGCGTCGTCTTATCGGTGGTAACCGTCACATCGGCGGGATTGAAGTACTCCACTCGGCCCGTGTCGGGCTTGCGAAAGAACACCTCGTTCAACACCATGCCCTGCGTGAACAGATTGGCAAAGGGTTCCTTGAAGGGGACCGCGCCCATCTCATTCATGAACCGGGTCCAAAACCGCGAATACAACAGGTGCAGGATCGCGTGCTCTATCCCGCCGATGTATTGATCGACGGGCAGCCAGTACTGCACTCGGTAGTCCAGCATGGCCTGGTTGTTATCGGCACAGGCGAAGCGCAGAAAATACCAGGAAGAATCCACGAAGGTATCCATGGTGTCGGTCTCACGCCGCGCCTGCGCGCCGCACTTCGGGCAGGCGGTGCGCAAGAACGCCGTGTCCTTCAACAGCGGATTGCCGCTGCCGTCGGGCACCAAATCCACGGGCAGAACCACCGGCAGCTGATCGTCGGGTACCGGTACCGCGCCGCAGCTGCCGCAATGAATAATGGGTATCGGGCAGCCCCAATAGCGCTGCCGAGAAATCCCCCAGTCGCGCAAGCGCCAAGTGGTCTGCTTCTCTCCCAATCCGAGGGCGCTAAGGTCGGCTGCGACCGCATCCACCGCCGCTTGGAAGCTCAAGCCGTTATAGACGCCTGAGTTGATGCAGCGCCCATGCTCGGCATACCAGGGCGCCCATGCATCCAGGGAATACTCCCGCCCCTCGACATCGATGACCGGTTTGATCGGCAAATGGTATTTTTTGGCGAATTCGAAGTCCCGCTCATCGTGCGCCGGAACGCCCATCACCGCGCCGTCGCCATAGCTCATGAGCACGTAATTGCCCACCCACAACGGCACGGGCTCCGAGCTGATCGGATGGCGCACGAACAGCCCTGTCGCCATGCCTTTCTTCTCTTGGGTGGCCAGTTCCGCTTCGATTGCGGGACCGCGTTTACATTCCTCGATGAAAGCGGCCAACGCCGGGTTATCGTGCGCCGCATACGCGGCGAGCGGATGCTCTGCGGCCACCGCGCAAAAGGTCACGCCCATGATGGTATCGGCCCGGGTGGTAAAGGCGTGCAGCACGCCGGGCTCGCCGATGTCGTGCGGGAAGCCGAGGCGCACCCCTTCGCTGCGCCCTATCCAGTTCGCCTGCATGGCGCGCACCCGGTCGGGCCAGCCTTTCATGGTTTTCAGCGCGTCGAGCAGATCCTCGGCGTAGGCCGTGATCTTCAGATAGTACATCGGTATTTCGCGCTTCTCGACCAAGGCGCCGGTCCGCCAACCGCGCCCATCGATGACCTGCTCATTGGCGAGCACGGTCTTATCGACCGGATCCCAATTGACCGCGCCGGTTTTTTGATAGGCGATGCCCTTCTCGAGCATGCGCAGGAACAGCCACTGGGTCCAACGGTAGTATTCGGGGCGGCAGGTCGTGAGTTCGCGGCTCCAGTCGAAGGCAATCCCCAGGGACTTGAACTGCTTCTTCATGTGGGCGATGTTGTCGAAGGTCCACTTCGCGGGCGGCACGCCGTTCGCCATGGCGGCGTTCTCCGCCGGCAAACCAAAAGCGTCCCAGCCCATGGGTTGCAGCACATTGCGCCCGTTCATGCGCATGAAGCGCGTCAGCACATCGCCGATGGTGTAGTTGCGCACATGTCCCATATGCAAGCGGCCGCTTGGATAAGGAAACATGCACAAGCAATAATACTTCTCGCGGGTATCGTCTTCCTTGGCTTCGAAGCTATGCTGCCGGTCCCAAAATTGCTGTGCCTCTGCCTCGACAGCGGCAGGTTCGTATCTTTCTTGCATGGTTGGGCCCCAGAATACCCGAGATGCCGGACGGCCGCGAACTGCCTTTAACTTAGGATTGCATGCGTAAACTGAACTTTCTCGGCGCCCTGGCGTTAAGCACCTTAAGCGGCTGCTTGTGGTTTTTGGCCGTGACTCCTTTTGATTTTTCCTTCCTGGCCTGGATCGCCGCGGTCCCTATGCTCATGGCCATTGAACGCAGCGGCAGTTTCCGCAGCGCGCTTTTCCTGGGGTCCTGGGCAGGATTGGTGGAAACGGCAGGCGGGTTTTACTGGCTCATCGATGTCATGCGCCGTTTCGCCGATTTTCCGTGGGTTGGCGCGGCAGCGGTGTTCCTGCTGTTCTGCGCGACCCGCGCCATTATTTTTCTGTTGTTTTCGGCCGTGGTCTGCAGCATACGGCGGCGGCGCGCAGTACCCATGACTCTGCTCGCGCCCATCGTCATGGTGAGCTGCGAACTCGTCGTACCGCAATTGTTTCCCTGCGGCCAATGGATCAGCCAGGCGTGGAATCCGCATGTCATTCAGGTGAGCGAAGTCACGGGGCCCTTGGGCGTAACGGCATTGCTGATGCTGGTCAACGGCGCCTTGTATGATTTACTGCGCGCGCCGCGGGCGGCCCGTTATCCGGCGCTGGCCGCAGCGGCGCTATTGGCCGCGGTATTGGTGTTCGGCGCCGTGCGCATGCGGCAATTCGATGCCATCGTGGCCCAAGCACCGCGTTTGAAAGTCGGACTGGTCCAGCCGAATTTCGCCTACACGGTGGATGGGGAATTCTCGCGCGAAGAGGTACTGCGCCAATTGAATGCGCTGCAGGAGCAATCGCGCCGTTTGGAGAAGGCCGGGGCGCAATTGCTGGTGTGGAGCGAGGGCAGTTTTCCGGTGGCCGTACCGCGGGATTTCAGCGCGGACTTTCCTGAAGAGTCATTGGCGATGATACGCCGCGGATTCAGCGTGCCGACCATGATCGGTGCCGACATGTACGACGCAGCGCGCGACGACGCCTTTAATTCGGCCATTCTGCTGGGTTCCGACGGTCGGGTGCTCGGACATTACGATAAGGTGCGGCTGCTGGCATTCGGAGAGTACATCCCGGGCATCGAGACCTTTCCGTGGCTGCGAAAATTTCTCCCCGTGGGGGCGGGAAGATTTACCGCGGGCACCGGGCCCGGCGTGATTTCTCTGCCGGGACCTGCGGGACAGGTCTGGCGCTTGGGTCCGGTGATCTGCTACGAGGACATCCTGCAGGGATTCCTGCGCGGCGTCGGTAAATTGCATCCCACCCTGCTCGTCAATTTGACCAGTGACTCCTGGTTCGGCGCCGACACCGAGCCCTGGGAACACCTGGCCTTGGCGGTGTTCGCCAGCGTCGAGCTGCGCGTCAGCATGGTGCGCGCGGTGAATTCCGGCGTCTCCGCGCTGATCGACCCCAGTGGGCGAATTGTGCAGAAAACCTATGCCAACGATCCGTACCGCAACCCGCGAGCCGCCGACGGCATCGTGGTGGACGCGCCGGGCCTGGAAGGCGGCCACACGGTGTATGTGGCCGTGGGCAATTTGTTCGCCTATGTGTGCGCGGCGGCGACGCTGCTCATCTTGGGCCTCGCCCTGTCGGGCAAGGTCCGCAGGCCATGAGGTCCGCTCGCCACTACGCCAGCACATTGACCTTGGAGCCGATGCCCGGTTGCGCAGCCTGGGCGCTTTGTGCCGGTGAGGCCGCCGCCTGTGCGGGCTGCGATTGCGCGGGCTGTGCACCGATGACCTGCTCCAGTGAGGTCAAGAGACTGCCGAACAGATTCTGCGTGCTGCCGACGGGGATTTGCGCTGCGGTGCTGCTGCTGCTGGAATTGCTCAGAGAACCCGTTTCCGGACCCTTTCTGTGACCGTGGCCGTGCGGGTGGATATTCACCGCGGGCAGGGCCGCCGTGACCGAGGATGGCATTGCAAGGGAGGACATGGTGTTTCCTTCTGTGGTGAATCAGGGCGCAGCGGCAAGGATCGGCCGCTCGCGGCCGCCGGCGGCGAGGGCTTGCCGTGCGAGGAACCGAGAGCCGATCCGAATGTCGCTTGCATGGTACGAATGCCGCATAAGCATTCATACAAAGCAGGTTTTGTGCCAAGTAGGAGAGTGTCGGCATGAATGAGCTAAAAGTCAGCGAACACGATGTGCTGTCATTCCTGAGGCCGGACACGTTATGGGGGGCGTTCGCCTATCTGGCCGTATTTGTCGTCATCGCCATGCTGTTGGCGCGGATACTGCGCGCCGCTGTTCACGCATCGATGACAGGCAAAGGCCACATTGACCGGACCACGGTGAGTTTCCTGCAGCAGTTCGGCTCGGTGATGATCTGGGTCATCATGTTGATCCTGTATGCGCACCTGATTCCGGTGCTGCGTTCCATGGGCACGGCGTTGCTGGCAGGCGCGAGCGTCGCATCGGTGGTGATCGGGTTGGCGGCGCAAAGCACCCTGGGCAACTTGGTCGCGGGTGTCTCGATCACGATCTACCGGCCATTCCGTTTGGGCGATACCCTGCAGGTGACTGCGCCCACCGGCACCGACATCGGCGTCGTCGAGACCATCTCCCTCGGATACACCACGTTGCGCGCGCCCGATGGCCATATGATCGTGCTGCCGAATGCCATCGCCGCGAGCCAGGTGACCATCAACTTGAATACGACTTTCGCGCCATGGCCCATCACCATCACCATTCGACTGAGCCGCGACGCGGATACCGAAGCGGCGCGGCAATTGGCGCTCAACGTTGCCGCCGAGGCTGCCGGCGATAAAGCCGTGGTGGGCTGCTTTTTGACCAAAGTAGACGCCGCGGCGATTACGCTCGAGTTGCGGCTGCATGCGACCGACGCCGTCGGCCGCGACTCGCTGCGATCGACCATGCTGACCGCCCTGCCGCGGCGATTTGCCGAGGCGAGAATCGGCTCGAGCGGCGGCGAATTGCCGGCCTTTTCGTAGCATTGCCGAGCGGCGTAGACTTCGCAACATGAAAAACTCGCTGCTGCCGGCGACGCTGGCGCTGGCACTCGCGGGATACATATCACCGGCCCGGGGCGATGCGACGCCGGGGCATCCCATCGTGCTTCGCGCCGCGCGTCTTCTTGAAGTCGATACCGGACGGATGCTGGCGCCGGCTGAAATTCTGATCGAGGGAGAGCGCATCAGCGCCGTGGGCGGGACAGTGCCCCATCCCAGCGGCGCGCAGATCATCGACCTGGGCGACTCTACCCTGCTGCCGGGCCTCATCGATGTGCATGTCCATCTGTTCCTGCACCCAGGCGCGGAGGACCTGCAGACCGTCGAAGAGTCGGTGCCGCGACGCACGGTTCTGGCGATTCTCGCGGCCCGAGACGATTTGATGGCCGGCTTCACCGCCGAGCGGGACATGGGCACCGAAGGCGCGGATTCCGCCGACAGCGCCGTGCGCGACGCGATCAACCAGGGATTGATCCCGGGGCCGCGCCTGCGAATCTGCGGTAATGCCATCGACATACTCGGCGGCCACGAAGACGCCAACCGATTCAACCCCGCGCAGAGGGTACTGCCGAATGCCACGTACGCCAATAGCACGGACGACATCATTGCTGTCATTCGCCAGCAGCACAAGGAAGGTGCGGACTTCGCGAAAATCTACGAAACCGGCCGGGATGTGATGCTGGACGGCGCCTTGCACACTCCCTATCAATATACGGCGGCCCAGCTCAAGGCCGCAGTCGAGGAGACGGCCCGCTTTGGCGGAAACGTCGCCGTGCACGCGATGGGCGAACCCGGCACCTTGTACGCCGCGCAGGCCGGCGTCGCCTCGATTGATCACGCGACGCAACTGAGCGACGAGACCATGCGCATCATGAAGAGCAAACAAATTCCCGCGGTGCCGACCTTTGCCATTTTCGAATATTTCGCGCGGCAATCGGCCGCCGGTGCGCAGCGCGAAGGCCCGCTGCTCGACTACAAGATCAAGCAATTCAAGCGGCAGATCGCGGCCGGCATTCCGTTCGCAGTAGGCTCTGATGTCGGTCCATTCCCGCATGGAACTCAGGCGCGCGAACTCGAACTGATGGTCCAATACGGGATGACACCGCTGGCGGTTCTGCAGGCGGATATGATCAACGGCGCCAAGCTGCTCGGATGGAGCGGCCAAATCGGTGAACTGAAGCCCGGGTTTTATGCCGACGTTGTCGCGGTGCCGGGATCCCCGCTCGACGACATCGGCGCCGTCGAGCATGTACTGTTCGTCATGAAGGGAGGCGCCATTGTCCGGATGCCGCACGCCGCTCGCTAGCCGGGCGCGCGCCTCAGAATGGCAGCGCCTGAAGGTCTGGATCCACCCAGGTTCTGCGGGCGAGCACTGAGAACAGGCGCGCTCGCGACCAATAGGCCAACAGCCAATCCGGCTCTCCCAGCGGCGAGCGCATCAACGCGTTGCAGGACTGGTGCAAGCTAATCGACGGATGCTCTGCGAGCCATGATCGCGCCGCGCGGATGGAGGCCTGGGTAATGGTTTCGTGGTAACCCTCGGTGTCCGTGTTGGTGCCGCCCTTGGCCTCGTTGTAGGTGCGAATGAGCCGCGGCATCTCACGGGGTAAGATCCACATCCTGGCGACAACTGAGCAACCAGAGGGTCGCGGCGAAATGACCCGCGTGAGTCCAAGAGGTTTTCGGCAGCGAAAGATCGAGAAAACCATTGCCGAGAGCGATGATTTGCTCGTCTGAGGTGAAGGGCTCGAATGATCGCATGCGCAAATACTTGCATGCGGGTTGCGGCTTGTCACGCGGGCGTCGGGGACAGAGTGCGGCGTTTCCATTAAAGTGAGTGGATCTGCCAGAGAAAGGGACAGCCCATGTTTCGGCACGACCTGCGCCTTGCCCTGTTAAGCCTCCGGCGCAACCCGTTCATTTCGGCACTCATCGTCGCTGTCATTGCCATTGGCATCAGCACATCGGTGGTCGCCATAACTCTCTATCACGCGAAGGCGGGCAATCCCATTTGGTGGAAAAACGACGTCTTATACCGCGTGATGCTGGATAGCCGGCCGTTGGGCCGCGACACGGAGCGGCATCCAGAGTATCCACCCCTCGTGATGATTTATCGGGACGCGGCGGCAATCTATCAATCAACGATTCCGACGCGCAGTGTAATGACGTTCGCTTCTTATGGATTGGTTGATTCATTGCGTCCCGGGAGCCGCCCGCTCGCTCGGCCGGCTCGCTTGACGACGCGGGAATTCTTTTCGATGTTCGACGTTCCGTTTCTCTACGGTCATGGATGGTCAAAAAGCGACGATGAGGGACCCTCTCAGGTTGTCGTCATCAGCAGCTATCTGAACGATAAATTGTTTGGGGGCGGCAATAATGTCGGCCGAACGCTCTCCTTCAGTGGTCAACAGTTCAAAGTCATTGGGGTGATCGATCGTTGGCTACCGATACCGCGCTTTTATGATGTGGGTCGCGGTTTTGCGCCCCCCGACGATCTATTCATACCCTTTCGTTGGGCAGAATCCTTATCGGAGTTGGAATTCCCTGGATATTGCCAACGGACGAAGACGTCCGTGACAAAGTTTAGAGACCTCGCTCCTTCCGAGTGCCTCTCGACGGGCTTGTGGGTTGAACTCACAAGCAACGCGCAGTATCGGGAGTATCGAGAATTCCTCGCCAACTATAGCCGTGTGCAGCTGCAGGCCGGGCGGTTCGTGAGGCCAGTGAACAATAGACTGGCAAATGTATCGACGTGGCTCGAAATGAATGACGTGGTGGGCAACGAAAGCAGGTTTCAAGTGATCCTCGCGCTGATCTTCCTCGGCATCTGCGTTCTAAACACACTGGGCCTGCTGCTCGGCAAATTCATGAGTGCCGCTCCTCTGGCGGGTCTGCGCCGCGCATTGGGCGCCAAGCGAGAAGATGTGATCCGCCAACACTTGGTGGAGGTGGTGATCCTGGCAGCGATCGGCGGCGCGATGGGAATCGGCGTCGCCGCCGTCGGCCTGCGCTTGATCCGTACATTCTTTTTTTGGCAGACCACCATGCCCAACGATAACCCGGACTATGCGAGAGTCGCGCAGTCGCTTTCCCACATGGATGGGCAGATGATCCTAGCCGCGGTAGGTCTGTCGCTCCTCGCCGGACTGCTCGCTGGGATCTATCCGGCCTGGCGCATCGGCAGAATGCCCCCGGCGAACTTCCTGAAGATCCAATAGCGGTCTGGAACCATGACCGTGAGTGCAATTGCCCGTTCTCTATGGCGAGGTCCTCTGGGACCGCTATTGCTTGCGGCTCAAGTGGCCCTGAGTCTGATGATATTCGCCAATGTTGCGTATGTGATATTCGTCCGCCTAGAAACCACCGGGCGTCCCACGGGGATGGATCTGGAGAATATATTCTGGATCTCGAGTCAGGGATACGCCAAAGACTATGACCAACAAAGGACGGTAAAGATTGATCTGGAATACCTAAATGCGCTGCCCGGAGTCTTGGCCGCGTGCGCTACAAATGCCATCCCTCAGACTTTCACGGGTTTGCAAACATCGGTTTCCGCCACTGCAGAACTCAAAGGAGAAAAGCGTTCGGCGATCGTCTACCAAATGACAGAGCGGTCCGTGGATACCTTGGGGCTGCACCTTATTCGAGGCCGAAGCCCCCTTTGGGACACGGTTTCGCCGGCGCCATCGGGCTCCAACGCCGCTCAAGATCTTTTTGGGCCGGAAGTAGTCCTCACCGAGCAATTGGCCGGTAAGTTGTTTGGTGACAGCGATCACGCGCTCGGCAGATCGCTCTTTTTCGGTCTACAGGAAGGCCGCTCCGCAACCATCGTCGGCGTCGTTGAGGTCATGCAGGCAGCCCCCTTCTTCATCCCAGGGACCGATTTCGTCAATGAGGTCGTGTTGGCGCCGGCGGTTCCCTCCGGACCCAACGCACTCTATCTCGTTCGAACCAAACCAGGCCTTCAGGCTGTAGTCATGAAGAGAGTCGCCAGTGAGTTGGAACCATTGCAAAGAGGTAGATACATCGATCGGATCCGAACGCTCGCCAGCACGGCCGCGCAGGCACGGGCAACGGACCGCAACAGCGCCGTTGTACTCGCGACTTTGTCATCATTGGTGCTCGGCGTCGTGATGCTCGGTCTCTTCGGATTCGCCTCCTTCACCGTTACCAGTCGCACGAAGGAGATTGGGACACGACGCGCGATTGGCGCAACAAGGGCTGACATCCTCAGCCAGTTCCTGTTGGAGAACTGGCTCATCACCACCTCGGGAATCCTCGTCGGCTCCCTGGTGACACTGGCTTTCGCACTCCAATTGAGCATGCTTTTGGAGCTGCCTCGGCTTCCGATCGTTTTTCTCGTGGGAAGCATGGGGCTTGTATGGATTGCCGGATTGATCGCTGCCTTAGTCCCTGCGCTGCGTGCTGCCAAGGTACCGCCGGCGGTGGCAACGCGCGTCGCCTAGCTCGGCGCTGGTGTGATCGAATCGGCTCGGATCCGCTCCCCGGGTTCTACCTGACGATCGGTCGCCGTCTGGCCGTCCACTATGTGGACCTTCCGGTGCGCGCGCCGCGCCAGCTCGTCATTATGCGTGACCATCAGGATCGTCGTTCCGCGGGCGTTGATGGATTGCAGCAGATCCATGATCTGCGACGACATGGTGGTGTCCAAATTACCCGTTGGTTCGTCCGCGAGGATCACTTGCGGATCCCCACCGATAGCTCGCGCGATCGCGGCGCGTTGCTGTTGGCCTCCCGATAGCTGCGCGGGGAAGTGCTTCATGCGAGACGTAAGCCCTACTTTTTCCAGAGACTCCGAGACTCGCTTGTGACGTTCGGCCGACGGCATGCGCCGGTAGTGCAGCGGGGCGTCGACATTGTCATAGATGTTCAGGTTGGGAATGAGGTTGAAGCCCTGAAACACGAAACCGATTTTGCGATTGCGGATGTGGGAGCGTTCGTTGTCTGAGAGTGATGTCACGTCTTCCCCGTCGAGCCGATAGCTGCCGGTTTCGAATTCCTCCAGCAAGCCGGCGACGTTCAAGAGAGTGGTCTTGCCTGATCCAGAATGACCAGTAATGGCGATGAACTCCCCCGACGCTACCTCCAAGTCAAAGTTGCGCAGCGCAAAGGTTTCGACGATATCCGTTCGGAAGATCTTGCTGACAGACCTAAGCTCGATCATGTTTGCTCCGCGAAACAGCGCATATCGGATTCTACATCGCAATGTCAGATCGAATCAGCAACACAGGAGGCCATTGGCCGCGGCACTCATCGCACAGATAGCGGCCGCTATTATGCTGCGGCCAACGATTCGACCGTTGGGGAGCTGCGCC
>CAVWPD010000002.1:0-783986 GCA_963756845.1 uncultured Gammaproteobacteria bacterium
GCATCCAACTGCTGATGGCGTAGCGATTGATCGGGTTCTCGACGAAAAATGAATCCGGCCCATACATCGAGACGGACCAGAAGGCGTTGACGGGAGGGGTCTTCCCCTTGTCGAAATGCAACACGTAGTGATTCGCACCGTTGAGCGGCTTGCCTTCGGCGTCCACGTAGGTCGTCGGATAGACGGCATCTGCGGAAAGATTCGCGCCCAAGGCGATTAGGGCGACGATGGCTCTGATCTGGTAATTGGTTCCAAAGTTCCCGACCGTCATGGGCAGAATGCGCCATCCGTTTGCAGTGTGCCCGGTCGGAGACTGCGTCGTTGCTTTCTGCTCTATCCCTTCCTGAAGTTTCTGAAGCGCTACCGACACCGATCCCGCCAGTCCCCTGGCGACCGCCGGATCAAGATGCGAGGGATCGAAAGGCTGACCCGGCACAATACCGATAGCAGCCAGCTTTGCGATGACCGGAGCGTCTGCTGCCGGTGGCGGATTTGCTTTTAGAAGACGAGCCAGCATGTCGAAATACTGCGCGGCACTCATGCGTTTGAGCTTTTCGACGGGCGGCGTTTTGGCATCGAAGTCAGGATCCACTGCAACCTTCGCGGGTACATACGAAGTCCCGAACTTGGACAGCGGGACAAGCTTGTAGCCGTCCTGTACCGCGTGGACCGCCGCATAGTCTTCGGGACCATTGGTCTGGGTGCGGCCCAGTAGCCACACCATGTTGGTCGGCGATCTCAGCACTTGCATCCCGGAAGGCGCAGTGCCGCCCCAATTAGGGCCAGCAATCAGGAAGCTATTGGCGGAATTGCCCGTTGTCCGGGTCCCGGGCGTGGCGAATACGTTGGTCCACGCATCAAACAGGGGAAGCAGGTAGTAACGACCGTGCGTGTCCGGAACCGACAGGACCAGCGGTTCCTCGGCCAGGTCGAGAAATGCAGATGAGTAAAGAGTATCGACGTTGACGCGGACCACCTGCTTGAATGAGGCAGGAGGAAAGGCCCGCACGTGCAGGAATTGGTTGATCGGCGCCCCTCTGGGAGCCGGTGAGTTCTGGAAGCTCTGCTTAGTGAGATCCATCATCACGAGCGGCAGACCATAAACGACAGCCTGCACGCCTGCTGCCAGCGCTTTTTGTTCCGTTGTCACAGATCCGTCTTCGCTGCGGGACGTCGGGCCAGCCGGTGTCTCGGTGGCGGCAAATACATTGCATCCGATAAGAGCAGTCAGCAATACCGCGCCAACAGTTGTTCCACTAGAGCAACGCATCATCGTTCCAACTCCGTAGATTGCGATGCGGCCTTTGACCCTAAGCACGGGCAGAGCGTTGTCCGGAAGAAATTTATCCGCTACGCGGCCCCGTGTCGAGGGTGTTCAGATCTGGCAAAGTCTGCTCATGATATGCACCGGCGGCTGAGAACCGCTGGTGTAGCTGCAAATCGAGTTTTTGCCAGTTTTGCCCTAGTTTCCGAGCTTACGGATTGACTGCGACCCGTGGCAAACTCTGTAGGCAGCCCCCTCACTCCCACTCAATTGTCTCCGGCACTTGTAAGCGCTTGAAACTTTAGTCCATTTTCACAGCGCACAACGAACTTACCGTCAGAATCTACCGCCAAATAAATCCGCTTGGGGACGATAGACGGCGATAGATGCCGAAAGGCTCGCGTTGCCAGTCCATCTGGAAGAAAGCTACCCCCTTGGCTCACGCGACGCCAAGTATCCAGCCGTCAAAGCCGGCCACCGCGCGCTCGGCGGGCGTCAGGCTCGGTTGCAGGAAACCCGCTAGCTGCCCGGAGCGGTCGGCTTCTCTCAGCCACGACGCCACCGTGAAAGCGTCATGCTGGTCGGGCGTCCGGTTATGCGCGGACAATGTGTGCTTCCAAAGCGACGGGTAGACTGGACTTGACCCGCTTTAGTGGACACATCACTGTCACACAGCGAGGTGTTCATCATGTCGAAGAGAGGCAAGAGATATACCGTCGAGTTTCGGTACCAGATAGTACAGCTGGTGCGGGCTGGACGGGCAATTCCGGAGCTATGCAAAGAGTTTGGAGTATCGATTTGGTCGGTACGGAATTGGGTCAAGCAAGCGGCCCGCGACGCAGGGACGGGCGATCAGGGTTTGACGAGCTTGGAACGCGAAGAACTGACGAGGCTAAAGCATGAAGTCCGCCAGTTGCGCCAGGAGCGGGAGATTCTCTCAAAAGCCGCGGCCTGGTTTGCAACGGAGAGCGGCGACATCGAAGCGCTCTTCGGGTTCGTGATGGCGAACCAGGCCACCTATTCGGTGCGGATGATGTGCCGACTGCTCAGAGTATCGACCAGTGGATTTTACGCGTGGGAGGATCGGCCGATGAGCGAGCGTGGATCGCGATAGGATTTGTATCTGACCGGCAAGATCCATGCGATCCACCGACGCTCGCAGAGGCGTCTACGGCTCGCCGATGATCCATGCGGAGCTCGCCGATGACCACGGTATTCGCGTCGGCCGCAAACGTGTGGCGCGACTGATGCGTGCGGCGGGCTTCGCGGTGCGACGCTGCGCCGCTATCGTCGTCACGACGCGTGCGCGATCTGGGGCTGCAGCGGCCGGTCGATCTGGTCGATCGGCGATTCTATGCGGACGGTCCCGATCGGCTGTGGGTGGCAGACATCACCTACATTCCGACCTGGTCCGGATTTTTGTATCTGGCGATGGTGCTCGATGTGTATTCGCGCAAGGTCGTCGGCTGGGCGATGGAGAACGCACTTGCGCACCGAGCTGGTGCTGGCGGCGCTGAACATGGCGATCACGCAGCGCCGACCGCAAGCGGTGATTCATCACTCCGATCGCGGCTGCCAGTACACGAGCTACGCGTTCGGCAAGCGCTGCCGGGAAGCCGGCGTGATGCCCTCGATGGGCTCGGTCGGCGATGCCTACGACAACGCGATGGCGGAGATCTTTTTCGCTTCGCTCGAGCGCGAAGTGTTGAGACCGCCGGCGCTTCAAAAGCCAGGCCGAAGCGAAGATGGCGATTTTTGAGTGGATCGAAGGTTGGTACAACCCGCATCGGCGACATTCCTCATTAGGTTATCGCTCGCCGGTGAACTACGAGCGGTCACGCGCTGGAGCATCGGGCGGCATGAGCATGGATTGCATCAACTGTCGATCACGTGAAATTTGCCGGGATACGAACGCCAGGGGTCGATCGAGATCTCGGCTCCTGGAGCTTTATACGCGGTCGAATTCGAAGCGGAACTGAAGAAAAAATCCGCCACGGAGCTTCTGCCGCCTGCGGCGGCAGACCGCGCTTGTGGTATACGATTGATGAGGGACAAAGAGTCGGAAAGAGAGACTATAAACTGTCCACCGAACCGGGTGAGGTCCGCGGTCGGCTTCTCTGAGCCACGACGCCACCGTGAAAGCGTCATGCTGGTCGGGCGTCCGGTTATGCGCGGGAAATGTGTGCTTCCAAAGCGACGGGTAGACCTCGACGACGGCAGACATTCCCGCGGGGATCGACCAACCGTCGAATGGCCAGAAGTGAAGGCGGGCGCCGAACTGCCTGCGCAGATACAGCAGCCAGGGTATCCCGGCATGGGTTGACTTGGCCACCGAGCCCTGGACGTCGAAATGGAACACTGACTTGGCCGAGCCAGCGCGTTGTTCGGTCACCCGGCGCCAGCGGGCGTTACCGGTACGTGCGGCGCCATTGCCGGCTGCACCATCGCGGACGAAATCGACGTAGGTATGTTCGGCATCTGTCGGCCAGTGGCGCTGAAAATCCTCGAGGAAGGCAGGCCAGTCCGGCGCCAGCTGGTGCACTTCAAAGTAGCGCAGCGGAAACGAAAAACCGTGATCGATGCCGACGATCGTCGGGACGTCTTCGGCGAGCCGCGCGGCCAACCAGTGCGCGATGCCGCGTCGCGTCCAGTACTTGCGAGGACTTGGCGGCGGAGGCACCTCGTTCGCCGCGGACTCACCGACGGCGCAGTAGACGCGCAGGCCCTTGAGACTGGCTTCTGGCGTCTCGGCGCCAGAATAGTCAATGCCGATGTAACGGGAAAAGGCGGACATCGAGAGCTCACGGAGACTCAGGACACCTCAGTCAGCAGACTCTCATAGGGAATCTTCAGCCCGTCGTGCAGACGCTTGACCATGCGCAGGCTGAGCGGCCGCTTGCGGTTCAGCACCTCGGACACCCTCCCACTCGGACCGATGAAAGGCTCCAGGTCACGAGGCGTCAGTCCGTCTTGCTCCATGCGGAACTTGATGGCTTCCACCGGGTCGGCGGGTCCGAAGTCGTAGTGCTTGTTCTCGTAGGCCTCGACGAGCGTCACCAGGACATCGCGCTCGTCAGCCTGTGCAGTGCCCTCCCCGGCCTGGAAGATCTTCTCGAGGCGGCGAAAAGCCCGCTTCAGGTCGTCTTCGTTTCGGATCGGCTTAATAGTCATTCACGGTCTCCACATCGATGCGGTCGTATTGCACATGTGTTCCGACGAACTTCACCCAGACGATTCCCGCCTGGTACTGCACTTCGACGACGAGCCGATACTTGTTGCCGCCCACGTTGAACACGACGCGGTTGTTACCGCAGATGCTCGCGCTCGCGAACTGATCCTTGATGTCCTGCGGCCTGCGCCACTTTGCCCTCAGAGCCTCCTCGTACCAGCTGTGCAGCGGGCCTCGCGCATCAGCGCAACCGGGTCGCTCCCAGAACTTCTTCAGGCTGCTCTTGGCGATCACCCTCATCGATCAGCAGTATCTCCCATTTTGGGAGATCTATCAAGAGCCGAGATTATCCCGGAGTTTTTGCCAGTTTTGCCCAGAAACTCAGGGTTCACTGCATCGACGCGAACCGTGCAACACTAGGGAAGCGCCCTGGTCTGGTCACTCCCACTCAATTGTCTCCGGCACGTATAAGCACCTGAAATTACGAGACTTCTCGTCGAGGGCACGCCGAACTTACCGTCAAATCTACCGCCAAAAAATTCCGCTTGAGGGCGATAGACGGCGATAGATCGCGAATGGCTCGAACGGCCTTGCATGAGCGGTCACGGAGTCCATGCTCAACCGAAGAAGCAAGCATGCGCATCCTCGCCTACCAGTGATGCAAATTCCTCGACGGATTTCACCTCCGGCGTCGGGTCGTAGCTGTGCCATTTCAAATCGCGACGCTGCCAGAACACGCGCCACACACCACGAGATCTGACGTAGGTCGCCTTCGCTACCGGCGATTCGTGCTTCTCGTTGGCCGGGCCCCGCCAGGCAGGTCGGATTTCAAAAATCTCAACGCTCTGACCCGTTATGCGGAATGCAAGATCTACGGACGGACGGATATGTGCCGGCGGTCGACGACGTTGCATGAATGAATCCATCGCTCTGTGCACCCGCGCCAGTTCGATCTCAGCGAGCGCCACGACCGCTACGCCACTTTCTGCAAGTTCACCGTATGGGCCTTGAGGCTAACTTTGAGACACTTCCTTATTGCGTCGAAAATTGCCGCCAGGTTATCCATGCTTGGATTGCCTTTGGGCGACAGCATCCTATGGAGACTCTTGCTCGGCGTGGCCGTTACCTTGGCCAACCGTTCAAAGCCAAGAGTCGCATTCACGAGATCGCGCAGAATGAGACGCGCCGTCTCCGGCTCGCCACTCAGAAACAGCGTTGCCGCCTCATCCAGGAGCGCCTTCGCGAACGCGGGATCCCGCTCGACGCGAGCGACAACTGTCTTCTTGAAATCACGAGTAAGCGCCATTGTCTTTACCTCTTTCGCTTCTTGGCATTGCGGTCGATCGGCGGAGGCGCCTTTCGGGCCTTGTACTCCGCGTGCAGCGCTTTCGCCCGATCGATATCTGATTGCTGTCGGCGCTTGGTTCCACCGCCAAACAACACGATCAGCGATTCGCCGTCTTTCGCCAGATAAATCCGATAACCCGGACCCCAATCGATTACGTATTCGCCGATGCCCGCAAACCACTTCACATTGGACGTGTTGCCGAGTTCCATGCGCAGTTTCGCGGTCGTGACCTTCGCCGCCGCCTGCGCGTCCAGGCTATCGAACCATTCTGCGTATGGACTCGACCCATCCAGGCGAATGTATTCTTCTACCCGGATTTTCATTGGGATATAGTAACGTTTACGTTACCTATTGGCAAGCAACGAACGGATCATGGCGTGGGGGAGTCGGCGATGTAACTCGAGGATTCTCGAAGCGCCGTAAGACACCATTGCGAATATGCCTTTATTTATAGGCTTTGACGTCGCCTGGCAGTTCGTCTGACGGTAAATCCCACGAGCAAAATGCTCAGAAAACTTTTACCGTCAGATTTACCGTCAAAAATGTTTGCTTGAATCTCGCCGAGATATGCAGGTGAGATCACAAACCACTTGATCACTCAACGATTTAGCGACCCCAAAGCGGCCTGCGACGATTGAATATCAATTGTCTCCGATCGCAGCTACAACTGATTGATCTATAAGCTATATTTTCACGACGCGAAAAATCGAATCACTCCCACTCAATTGTCTCCGGCACTTATAAGTACCTGAAATAACGAGATTTCCGCTGACGGTCCGCCAAACTTACCGTCAGATCTACCGCCAAAAACATCCGCTTGAGGGCGATAGAAGGCGATAGATGTCGAACGATTCCTGTCGATCATATCGCCGGCTTCACCACCATCAGATAGAAGACGGTAAGCACTCCGGTGAACGCAGGCCAACCAAGATAAAACCACCAGCGATAGTATCGGAAGTACTTAGCGGGCAGCGCCATGCCATCCTGCGCCGCGCGCGCCGCCAGATTTCGCATCAGCACCTGTAACCAGACAACTGGCAGCCAGCAACACCCTATCAATACATACAAAGCGATGGACCAGCGCAACCACGGCATGGAAAGCGGATATCCGGCGAGTCGCACCATTGCTAAGCCCGTGGCCGGCTGCAATACGACTGCGCTCGCTGTGAAGATTGCATCCGCGATGACGACCTCTCGCGCAACCGCTGCAATCACCCGAACGTCGCCCGTCCTCTGCGCCCGGACGAAAAAGAAGGCGATACCGGCGCCCATTCCGAACAATACGGTGGAGGACACGACATGTGCCCATTTTAGCCAAAGGTAGATTTCCGTCACGCCACCTCCTCTGCCATGCGCGTGGAGATTTTCCACCGCGCAAATTCGGGTGCGAATTCAGATAGGGTCAAGAATCCCATGCAGGGAAACGCCCCGGATTGGAGGACCTCGCCTCGCGCCAGGCGACGCGCCAGCAAGATCGCCGCCATGCAGGGTATTTCGGGACCGTCCATTGCCGGTGCGGTCAGCTGCCACGTGCGCCGCACGCGACCACCGCCATCGCTTCGATCCCCCACGACACTGACTCGCATTCCGCCCTTCTCACCCGCAGCCGCATCGAACATCCCCGCAAGTCGGTTCAGACTCACGGCCCAGCGAGCCACGGGAAACGGCAGGCCGATCCGCCGCAATGCGGCAAGGCTCCAGAGCGTCAGATGTTGCACTCCAAACTCCAGTGCGGCGGAGAAGCGCACGGTCTGAACGCCCGCATAATGCGCGGGGAACAATTCGAGATCGGGAACGTCGCATGCGGCAGCCAGGCGACTACCGACATCGAGTCGTATCTCTTCCAACTCCATCCATCCCCACGCACGTCTCCAGCGGCCCTTCCGCCAGACCTGGAATGGGCGGCCCAGATAGCTAAATACTGCCTCCAGGGTTGCTCTCCCGCGAGGTGCGCGCTGCCCGGGTGCAATGGTGACCTCAATGGATTCGAGCGAAGACATCCCTTCTCGCAATTCCTCGACAACCGCCGACGACAGCGCGGGTAACGTACTCGCTCCCGAGATCGCCACTCGGCCTGCGCTGACCGCCGGATCGTGCATAGCCCGGGAGAAGTCGGCGATGAACCGGCGCCCATCCGCGAGATCCAGATAGTGCGCCCCCGCGGCCAGCGCCGCGCTCGCCACACGATAATCCTGCCCTTGGAACGGCCCTACACAATGAATTATGAGTCCCGGGGATAAGTCTTTAACAGCTTGCGCAAACCCCGCGCCATCAATATCGATCAAGACGCCCGGTATGTCATCCGCCCCAGGTACGGATACGAACCGGCGTCCCGCCACCATCAGTTCGATATTCGGGTCACCGCGCAACGCGCGCACAATGCGGGCGCCAAAGTTCCCGGCACCACCGACCACGACTACGCGCATCCTAGAGGCCGCGTTCATCGATTCAGGAGCAATGCAGGGAACTTCTTCAGGCGCAGTTCCGCGATGGCCTCAGCGCTCGATTTCCATGGCTCACCCTTGAGTCTCATTATGAGCCGCGTCCAGATGGCATTGAATGCCTCAACGGCATCCGAGTCGCCATAGCGCACTCCCGTTGGCAGTAATGGCGCGATATCTTCTATGAGACTAGCGGTCAGCTTCTGCAGCATGCGCTGTTCAGCCATCGCGCGGGTGATCTGTTGGCCTTCCAATTTCAGGTAATGATGGAAGCACGCGATGAGCTTGTCGTCATCAATTGCGAGGTGTTCGAGGCCGAAGTGCAGGTCGAACAGGTCGCGATTCTTCCTTCGTTGCAGAAGCGCGCGCAGTTTGGTTCCGAATATCTCTTCGGGGGTGAAGGAAGCAATCTCCGCCGTCGCCTGATGCCAATCATTGTGCACGGCAAACGGGTACGATTTGAGGCCGTGCAGGCTGGCGTGTTCGCGAGTATTGACCTCCACCTTGAGTTTCAGAGTTGTCTGCGGAGCGATTTCTGGCGCGAACTTGAACACAAGGTGCATCGAGTGACCCGCCTGCGCGCGGCTGCATTTCCCGAGCCAAGATAGGGCGTCGCGTATCGCATCGACGGTCGCGCCGATGGGTTCGGCGCGCGTTTGCACAAGGTCAATGTCTTCGGAATATCGCAGCGGTCGATCGAACAGCAGTTTGTGAATCGCCGTACCCCCGCGAAATGCGATACTCCCCTTCAACGCTGGTGCGTTGAACAAATCACAGAGCGCACGGGAGATGATGAGATCCTGCTCCACCTGCCGCAAATCGGGCCACGGCGCCCTCGTACTCCACGCCTGAATAAAGGCC
This sequence comes from uncultured Gammaproteobacteria bacterium, assembly GCA_963756845.1. Taxonomy (GTDB): domain Bacteria; phylum Pseudomonadota; class Gammaproteobacteria; order Steroidobacterales; family Steroidobacteraceae; genus Bog-1198. The sequence goes on from CAVWPD010000002.1 coordinate 9,084, forward strand.
CGTGGGATCAAGAGTCGAGCTCGACTGGCTCGTTGATCAAGAGTTTCCACTCGGAAATTCGCTCACCATGTGCGGCGAGAGACGAAACTAGCGGCTTCGCGGCTGGATTCAACGGTGCAAAGGTCTTCGCCTTCTTGACGAATGGCTCCAGCGACTTGGCCTGACGCGAGTGGTTTGCGAGATCGAGCACATAGCCAAGGCGGCGCACAGCTGAGTTCTCATAGTCTTCGGCCGCGTCCGCGAGTGCGCGCGCATTCGCTTTGCCACCGATGTCCTTGGCGATCTGCGCGACGCCATTGATACCACCGGCCTTGTGAAAGTAACGCGCACAGTCGAGCAGCGTCAGCTCGACACCCGCCACTTGCGCAATACCTTCGTCGCTCTTCATCTGACCGAGTCGAGCTGGCAGGTTGACGTGTGCAAAGGCTCGGGGCGCCTGATAAAGGAATTGGAGGCGGTGCCTGCCGATCTCAAAGTCGCGCAACTGTTTGGGGACGATGACTTGGAAGACCATCGCCGCCTGATGCGATGAGCCATGGAACGCTGCGGCTCGTAACAGCGAGACGCGGTAAGCGAGCTCCTGGTGTTTCATCAAAGGATCGATCCATTGCACCGGATCGGGAGCACCGGCAATCCGGTCTTCAGGACGCAAGACGAGAAAGAAGCCGTGGCGAGGATTCGCCAACCGTCCTTTGTTAATCAGCCTCGTGACGGCGGCGGCAAAATTGCGCTGCGAAACGCCGAGCGCGGAGCGAGCCTCATCACCCGCAAAGTAGCTTCGCCCGTGGGCAAGGCGTTCATCGAGATACTGTTCCAGCGAGGCCATGCCGAATCATACGCAAAACTCTACATAAAAACAAGAGTTTTGCATATGATTTGGCTCACTCCCACTCAATAATCTCCCGGCGTCGTAACCTGCTGTCTATGTTGATCTTCATGGGAACTCGCTCTCAAATGTCCGTCGGAATGTACGACAAGCTGTTTGGCACGCTGAATTCGAATGGAGAGTAGTCGTAGCAGAATCGCCTTTCTTCACGTGGTAGTCCACCTGCGCGAATTCGCTTTGACAGCGACTAATTCAGATCGTCGTCCAGCTCTTTATCCGAGCTCTCCGACAAATCCTTGGGTTTTGCTTCTTGATCCCTCTCGGCAGAGCGATCTTGGTGATCCGGAGAATTCTCGGGGGTATGTTGGTTCCGCAACTTTAGCCAATCTTCGCGGCCCTTCGCTCGAATCTCCTCAAGGGTCGGAGATGAGCCCTTTTGCTCTCGCTGCCTCAACCACTCCTCGCGCCCTTCTTTCCTGATTTGCTCGAGTTCGTCTCGAGCGCTCCCCGCGGGAGAAGCCGGACGCTGCTCCTGTTCGATTTCTCGGGTCGGGTTGCTTTCGCGCAAAGCATCGACATCAATCAAATCCTGTGCTCGGCCCGCGGAAAGCTTTGCAACCAACAGGTCCTCTCGCGAGATAAATGGTACGGACAAATCATCATCTATTCGAACATCTACTCGCCGTCTCCACGCCTCTTCGAATTCGACGCCGCTAATTTTCGGCATGATGTCAACCATCACCGGTGGCGAGCCCATACGAAAGAAGTTATCGGGCTCAGCGAAGTCCTTAGCACTCATTCCTTCAATCGGTGCGCCGAACTTCGCGAGCGCGGCATATACGGCTTTGCTGTTTTCGGCGTCTGCACCGATCAAAATATCTAGATCTTTTGTCGCACGCGGCTGCGCATGAAACGAAACCGCGTACCCACCGACAATCAGATACCTAACTTGGCCTGCGTTGAAAGCGGATAAGAGTTCTTTGAAGTCTTGGTGCATCCGCGGCTTGTCCTTTCATCGCATGAAGGTCAAGATTGAGGTCCATTACAGCGCGAATCCGCTCGCTTCCCGGTAGGCGTTGCCATGACCGATATTCGTCTGACTTCATCGCCTTCAGGCTGGTGTACCGAGTGATTCTTTTGTCCATTCCACGAAACTAGCACAAAACCGGCAAAGGGCACATTCCGGCTCCCTAACACGCGCCTTGGCGTCTTAAAGCGAAAGTGCGCGATAGTCTCCGATAGTCCCCGTCACTCCCACTCAATTGTTTCCAGCATGTATAAGCATATGAAAATAGGCGACTTCGTGTCGGGGCGCGCCAATTTTACCGTCAGGTCCACCGTCAAAAAATGTTGCTTGGGCGCGATAGAAGGCGATAGATGCCGAAAGGGTCGAGGTGCTTCGGCAGCCATCCGACGCGAATATCGATCAATGGATCATTAGGTGCCGACAATTCCGGGCACGTTTCGAGCACCATGAAGAACTCGCAGTATGAGCGCGCCGTCGTCGAACGGCTCGAAGACGATCAGGTAATTTCCGTGCGCGCAAATTCGTATCGTGTCGCCCAGATCTGGACGCACCGCGTAATGATGTGATCCATCCGCGATCTTCTCGCAGTGTTGCCGTATCTCGCGAATGAACGAGATAGCGCGCCTAGGATTGTCGAGCGCGATGTGGTCGCCGACCTCCTCCAAGTCAATTTCGGCTTGTGGTGTGAAGTACGCGCGCATTCACTTCGCGCGGTCTTTGGCCATTTTGGTGTACTTGCGCTCCAGACGGTCAAGTACCTCGGGGGCAGGCTTCGGTTTGCCGCTACGGCGACCCTTTTGGATTTCGCCACGTAGACCGTCTATCACCGCCTGGCGACGCTGCTGATCTTCTTCCAGAAGTCGCAGCCCGTCCCGAATAACCTCGCTGGCGGAAGCGTAACTCCCACCCTCCACCTGCTCCCTAACGAAGTTCTCAAAGTGATCACCGATTGTGTAGCTTGAGGGCATGACTCTAAATCTCCACTCTCATGACTATCATAATATATCATAAACTGATACTACGTGCGATCGAGGATCGCTCGCAACCACGCTTGACCTAGATTCAAACTCACGAATTGGACATTCGGCGTCCCACCGGCGGTGTATCCAAGGCCGGTAGAGGATAATAGGCAGGCCGCGTTTCGTGATGAATGCGTCGATTTGTTTCCTTGACGCCCGTAGCGCGGAAGGATGATATATAAAGCTGATAGGCCCCTGCTCCAGCCGGAATTATGTGAAAAGCAGGATTCCCTGAAGCCGATTGACGTGACCGATGAGTTCCCCTGGGACGTGGGACATCGCGGGTGCCGACGAGCACATCGGAGTCCCCGGGCTGTAGCATCGGCATTTGTAGCGTTGTCCGGGCAAGAGGGGCCGACGCTCCGCGCATCGTCGCTCGAAGTTCCCGTTCACTCGCCACATTTCTCGGCTCGCTGCCGATCGCAAACCTCGATCCTGACGAAGGTCACAAGTCGACCCCATGCTGCCCGATGCCGCCGGCCGCTTGAGAGCATGCAATCGCAAACTTGCGACCCGCGCGGGGACCAGCTCTCTAATCCCTCGATCTTTATGGTCGAACTTTTATCTCGACACGCACCGGGGGTGGATCATTGGGTGAATAGTAGTTTTCCACCGTTTCGATTGCATGCATTGGTTCAGGCATCATCCAATGTACCGACCAGTGACCAGGGTGGACCGGCGTGTCCGAGCTCTGGACGTCTCTGACTTTATCCCCTGGCTGGTGGTAGCGAATATGTGGCGTCTTCCCACCCGTATCCCAGTCCAGAAAGAAGCCAGGCCAATGATGATGATGCATGGGCTCTGTTTTGCCGGCGGGCGGCATGGTGACCTCTAAGACGCGGACGAGCGCATTCTCGAATATGACTCGGTGACTCCCGGGCGCTACCGCCACGGCATCAAATCCTTCCGGGAAATCTGCCTCATTTTGCGCAAGACCCAAGGCTTGCCGAGTGCATATGGCGACGAGGAAGGTCGCAGTCATGGCAATTGCTATTTTTGCGCCTAGCCTATATGAACGTGCATTGGTGCTCATGACGCCAAAAGTACAGCCAAATCGAATCGCTTTCTACAATCCTTTCGGGAACGTCGGCTTTGTGGCCGTGACTTTTCGGTGTCGAATGGCAACTTTTGGCCGGCAACGGCGCGCTTGTTCGCTCCAGCCCCGCTCCGGCAGAAACACTTCAACATTTCGTCCTATCGGGCGCACAAGCTCGCGGAAGAATCGAGTCTTTCCACAAGTGAAACACCGGCGTCGGCTCGCGGTTGTGGGAATATCCTGCGTATTTCCCCCGAAACCCCCCAGTGTATCGGTACGCACTCTGTGGGATCCTTCCCGCCATGAATTTCGGACTTAGAGATTTCGACCAATCGCTAGCCTCTGGATTCGCCCTCGATGGGAAACCCAACGATTTCCCAAGCTCGACGATCCAGAGTGGCCAAAGCTCCGTTATTTGTAGGGCTTCCCGCGTTCCGCGTATTGGCTTGACGGTAAAATTCCGAAACAGAACACGGAGAATAATTTTACCGTCAGATTTACCGTCAGATTCACTCGCTGGGAGCGATAGATGTAGATAAACGGCGAAAGGTGATCTTTGAGATTTCAGTGAGTTACGCAGGGGAGCTGATAGAAGGCAATAGATCCCGAAACGCCAATTCACTCCCACTCAAGGGAGTACCCTTATAAAAATCAATCACATAAGCGAGGCGGGTGCCTCACGGGTACCGAACCGCGCGCAAATCGGGATGCTCGCGACAGAAATCCCGATTTTTTTTATGCAATAATTGATGCCAAGATGCATCATTATTGATGCGCGAGAGGTTTGCCTGTGAGAACCACTATCACCGTCGACGATGAACTCTATCAGCGAGCACTGGACTTGGCCGATCCCGCAATGGACAAGTCCGACTTGTTTCGTGAAGCGATGAAGGTATTCGTTCGCGTTCAGGCAGCGAAGCGGCTTTCCGCCCTCGGCGGCAGTTCGCCGAAGATGAAACGCATTCCACGCCGCAGGCCTGCATAGGGCCCGCGGATCGTGGCGGCCGTACTCGCCGACTCTTCCGTGTGGGTAGCACATTTCCGCAAGCCAAACGATACACTTCAGTCGCTGCTCGCGGCGGATCAGCTGTTGTGTCATCCGCTGATCGTGCTCGAACTCGCTTGCGGGACGCCCCCGGGCCCTCGTGAACGCACCCTAGGCGATCTGAAGACGCTACAGACATCTGTTTTAGCGACCACCGAAGAGACATTCGAGCTGATAGAGCGAGAACGACTTCAAGACTTGGGATGCGGAGCGGTCGATATTTCTCTGCTTGCATCCATCCTTCTCACCCCCGACGCCTTGCTGTGGACCGTCGATAAGAATCTCTGCGCCTTGGCGAAGCGGTTCAACGTAGCCTTTCCCGTCGCCTCCAAGTGAATTCCATTGATATCGGCCTTCGTCACGAATCTCGTTTTCAACGTAGCCTCTAGCCACCTTCTAGGCGCGCGGGCAAATTGATGCCGAAAATCCACTTCCAGGTGTCGCCGTCCTTGACATAGATCGACGATCCCCAAACGGGCCCAACCCTTTGGCCGAAGCAGGTACCGTCCGCACGGGCGTGAAATGTCAGCACTCCGGCTGTTGGCGAGAACATCGCCGCAGCAGCATCCGTAAGGTCGACAGCCTTTACCTCGCATCCTTTGCCTGACCAGTCCTTCAATGCCTCAGCCTTGGTTCCGAAGTGGGTGCCAAAGATATTGATGAATTGGATATTCCTTTCCATCAGGGCAGCGAGTCTCTTGGCATCGTGATTCTTCCAGGCCTCCCAAAGCGCCTTTTCCCGAAACAGCAGATCATCGGTTCGAGCATTTTGATCCGTGGACCGCGTCTGCTTGGCGTCACCAGTCTCCTGATTGCCGGCCGGTTTCGCAGAGAGCACCGCCGGATCGACGATTGCAGCTTCGGCGTGGAAGGCCGCTTTCCATTGATCACCCTCGCGCACGTACACTATGGCTGCCCAGCTGGCGGGCGGGTTCTTTTGTCCGCCGCAGGTGCCGTCAATGGTCAGCTTGTGAGTAAGCAGCGCCGCATCTCGACCGAGTCGAGTCATCTGCACGTCGGAAATGGCATAGCTCTTGATCTCGCAATCAAGCCCCGCGTATTCCTTTTCCGCTGATCCCTTATCGAGCCTGCCCGAGGAACCCCAGCCGACAAACCTATCCGAAAGAAATGTACGCCAGAACTGTGCGTCCTTGGACTTCCAAGCCTCGTATGCGTTCGTCTCGAGAGACACGAGGCGCACCTGCGTGGGTTCCGATGCGGCCGCCTTTTCACCTGCCTGGGCGGCATTCGCATCACCCGACAGTGCATTTACGACGCTGGCGGCGAATACGAAGGCGGCCGTCGTCGCTCTCATTCTCAATAGCTTGAGCATAGTCATCCCTTTATGAATTCTTGTTTTGGTCGGAGCTGAAAGACAGTATCAATCGAATGCTTATTCCCACTCAATAATCTCCTGGCGCCCTAACTCTCTGGCAGATAAAGAATCTTTCGGCGGCCATCTCTATAGGACCGTCAGAAGATACGATAAAAATCTTCGCTTGGTGGCGATAGTGGGCGATAGATCCAAATAAATCCCTCAAGCCAATCGCCAGTGATCGTCGTCGATACTTGAATTCACGATTGTTCCCGTCGAAACGCAGCCACAATTTCTATCTTCCCAACAATGTGCCGGTTGAACTCATCAAGTTCTTCCGCCGGAACCCAGAGTTCCGTGTGCAGGCTGCCGCCGACCCTCTGGACGGGATAACGCTGCAGAAATTCTTCTTCTACTTCGAAGCGTGTCACGTAACCTGCTCCGCTGTCGCGTACGTTCCAGTCTCGCGCGATCTGAGTTGCATATTCTTGGTTCATGACAGGATAAAAAATTGGTTGCTCAGGGAGCCGTGGAGGGAACTTCAACCAGCCACTCTCTTCAATCAGCTGTCGTTCGACGGGGCCCACTGGACGATACAGGGTTACGGTCTTCATGGGGATTGTCGGCCTGCGACGGCGATTAGACGGCGCCCAACAAATGCTGCCCTCGACTTCCCAAATGTATCCATTAACTTCAAATTACCAAATCCCGTCTGTTCCAAATGGAAAGCAAGTTCCTGGGGAAAGAACAGTCGGAGCTTCTCGGGTGGGTCCCGGTGGGGAGTTTGCCCGGCGGAGCGCCACGTCACCTGTTCCGTCATCAACTGGCGCCTCAGGTCAAGCTCGTGCCGTATGGTCGCCGTCGTTCGCTTACCCTGATACCAGAGATCGTGCTGCGTCCGGCGTTGGAACGGCCGGGGACCAATAAAGGCGATGGCGTTCAGCACATCGATAACCAAGCGGCCGTCGGGCGATAGGTGTCTGCTGAAATTCTGCAGACACACCCTGATGTCTGTGTTCGTGTAGTTGTAAGAAAAGGTTGTACCAAGGCAGACGATGACATCGAATTTTTGATGTAACTTGAAGGTTCTCATGTCGCCGACGGCGTAAGTGCCATTCGGGTCTTTCCCGCGTGCAGCGCCAACAAAACTGCGATTTTTATCGATGCCGACCGGATCGAACCCCTGGCGTCGCAGTAGAGCGCAGAGCGATCCGGTTGCACAACCCACATCCAGTACTTTCGGGCCGATTCGGCGCGCGAGTCGACGTACAAAGCGAGCCCGCGCCCCAGATTCTGAGAAAACCGCATCCCAGAGATCAGGATCTTCGGCGAGGAGTGTCACGACGATGCGCCCGCGACTGGCAACGCGCTCGCCACCGACCAATCGCTGCGGCGGCTCCCGAACACGGAGGCCGGAATCGAGAGCAGCGAATGTTGCGTCAGGAGAATCTCCGCTGAGCACTCGATCGCCACGAGATAGCCCTGCTCGACCGGTAGCAACTGGTGCTTCGCCCGAGAAGCCCGCCGCAAGAGTGCCGCCCGTTTCGTATCGAGTTCTTGAGCAATCTGCTGTGGAACATCCGGAAAACGCTCGAGCAATTCGTGCGCTACGATCAGTTTCGCCGATGCCGGCGCTAGATCACGGAAAGCGGCCGAGTAAAACTCGACATCCTGTTCGGGTATCACCGCCACGCCGAAGACTTGCTCATGCAGCCATGCTTTGGACAGCGAATCGAGAAACACAACCTGATCGCTTTCGATGAGCTGAGTGGTGATGGAGTCCAATTGAGCGCCAAAACTGTACACGCTGTCCAAAATTAGCCGCCGCTGCTTGCCAGCGGACAACCAGGCTTTAGCGGTTGCGACCTCCTCGTTGGTCCACGCGCGACCTTGGAGTTTCAGCGGGTACGGTAAAAGCACGTGGTGCACGCCAGCCTCCTGGGCCGCATCGAGGATTCGGCTCAGATCGAACTGCGGAAAGGTCGTAAATCCGACCGCGGACAATCTCTCTCGACTCGCAATCTGCCAGTACACGGGGTAAACATCGATCGGTATCGCAACTGCAGCACCACTTTGAACGAGCAACCTGAAGATCACTTGAAGGCTGTGACGAACTCCTTCGGAAGCAAGCACTGTCCGTGCGTCAGCCTGGAGGCCCCTCCTCTGACACCATAGACGCACCAAGTCGCAGCGATGAGCACGTGATGGTGCGGCCGGACTTCCGAGAGCTGGCTTTAGGTGTCTTAGCGCGTGGGCGATGCGCGTTTCGCAATATCGGTTCGCCTCGGGGGTCAATCGTCGAGCGCCCTCGCTCCAAGCGAGAAACTGCGAGAAGTCCATCAGTTCGGGGCTCGCGGTCGGATGTGCCGAGGTGATCATCAATGGACCGCCGCGACGGCTAGTCTCGTCACATCACTCCCACGATCCTCGAGGGACGCCAGGCACGTGCCATCTGACATGACATTCCAGCTTCGAGCCAGCCCACGCGATCGCTCCCAAAACAGACTAGGTTCTGTATACGCTGCGACCCGCATCGGTCGTCCTCCGGCCGTGCCCGCGAAAATTGGTGAGCCCCAAGGTAGTCGGTCGGACACTTCGAATCCGTTCTCACAGGCCCAATCATGAACGATATCAAGCGGCACTTGGTTTCTGGCGCTCCAGGCATTCGCCTCTCGGGAGAAATAGACAGACTCCTCGCTAGTCGCGACGTATAGCTCCTTGAAGCAGATTTCACGGACGCCATAACCGGCCGCCCATTGCATGTAGTCGTTAACGTCGGCCGCGGACTGCACGCCTCCGCGTTGCAGAACGCAGATCAGACGCAGTGTCAGTTGCGGAATCGTCTCGCTGACAGCGGCACCGGTCTTGAGCAATGTAGGCGTCCTGGTATTGAGCTTCATGAGAGCGGCGTTGACGTCATCCTCGTGGTGATGCCGGGATACCGACAACACTGATAGACCTGCCATCGCGAGCCTGCGCAATTGAGCAGCCAACTCGCTCTCTGGCAGTGACGCCAAACGCACGCCGTTCGTGATCAGAACGACCTTCTCATGGTGTCGCTTGCAAGTACGAACAATCTCTTGAATCCGTCGCCAAGGCAGCAGCGTTGGCTCACCGCCACCGGTAATGACGGCACGCTCGGCACCTCGCGATCGTGCGAGAGCAGCCCAAGCTTCGATCTGTCGGAGACTCACCGCACCGTGTGTTTGATCCGCCGACACTGACGCATCTGAAAAGCAAAAGGGGCACGCCGCCTGACACCCACGCGCGATCGGCAGGAACGATACTGACCGCGGTCGAAGTGAGGTGTACGGGATGAACGATCCAGAGTGGAGCGCGAGCGACTTCGCCATCACTTGCTCGATGCCCACTTTCTCGCCGAGTTGACCATTGGACCCGAGTTGAAATACTCCAGAGACGGGCAAGTCTGGCGAGGGCCAGACAAGCCCGACACCGTTGCGTAGATTCGGCTGCACGCTTGACCGCATTACGTCAGCCTGCAACACGAGCAGTCCGTCGCCAGGAATCTTGAGCTTGTCACGGAGCCGAGAAGCCATTGCGAGGCCTATCCCTAAATCGGCTGCGGGAAGCAAATATGACTCACGCGGATACCGGCTTTCAGCAATCCATGACTTCCGGTAGTGCCGGGTGTATTTGTCAAAGCCACGCGCAAAGTTCGAAAGCGTCGTGACGTGATAGAGAGGCTCGCCCAAGGAATTCATTGCCTGCATGCCTCCCTCGATCACTAGTAAGTGGGCACACCCCACTAAGTAATTGGCATAGTGCCACTAAGTGGATTACCATGTCAATTCGGAACGGCGTTGCCAGTCCACCCTCGAAGGTCCTCATGGTAGATCAAGCACTTGCGTTCGAGCGACCCTTAAGTACCGTCGACGTGGTGATCTTTACGGTTCGGGACTCGGCGCTCCAAGTACTCCTTGTGCAGCGGCGCGACGAGCTCGGCGATCCCTTTCCTGGCCAATGGGCGCTCCCGGGCGGCTTCATCGATATGACCCAAGACGACGACCTTGCCGCCTGCGCACTGCGCAAACTTCGCGATAAAACTGGCGTCGAGGCACCCTATCTCGAGCAACTCGGAAGTTGGGGCGGCAGGACACGTGATCCTCGAGGCTGGTCGGCGACGCATGTGTATTTCGCGTTGATTCCATCGGACCACCTGGATCTCACACCCGGCGGAAATGCTGCCGACTCGCGTTGGTTCATCGTCCAACGCGATCACGTCCAGCGACCGCTGGCTTTCGATCATGACGTATTGCTAAAAGCCGCGATCGCTCGCCTTCGCGCAAAGGTTGAATACACGTCCCTTCCCGTTTTTTTGATGCCCGCGGAATTTACGCTGACCGAGTTGCAGCGTACGTATGAGATCCTTCTCGCGCGCGAACTGGAAAAGAAGGCGTTCCGCACACGGCTACTCGTCGCGGGTTTGCTTGATCCCGTTCCGCGAATGAAAAGTGGAGCCAATCGTCCGGCACAACTCTACCGGTTGAAAGGTCGACGTCACCCACATTTGTTTTCGCGGCCTTTCGGGTCTGCCAGTTCTCCGCGCTAGGCCCACCCATGTTCTTCCATATAGATGAATCGGGGAATTCGGGTAACAATCTCTTTGACAAGAATCAACCGATACTCAGCTACGGGGTTCTATCCAGCACCTTGAACGTTGATGTCCTAGGCAGATCGCAGCACGAGCGAATTCTGCGGAAACTAGGCGTGGAATCCTTGCACGCAAATCAACTTAAAGCCGACGGCTTGATAAAAGTCGCTTCTGACCTTCGCGATATTCAAGAGAAATTTCAGTTTCGGTTCGACTACTACTTCGTCGACAAGACGGACTTCTCGATTGCGATGTTGTTCGACGCCGTTTTCGATGCCGGCTTGAACGACGCCGTTAAATGGGATTGGTATTGGACCCCACTTCGATATCCCCTAATTGCCGCGTTGTCATCTCTGCTCGATGAGGGCCTGCTAAAAGAGGCTTGGCAGTTACGCCTAATGTCCCGTCCGAAATTGCAGTTGGAGCAGGGACGTGTCGTTATTCTGCTTCAATCAATATTGGATCGACTCAAGAGCTCGGATTTGGACAAGCGAGCCGCTGAAATCCTTGCAGATGGTCTTATGTTTGGCATCCAACACCCATTGAGATTGGATTTCGCCACAGATAATCCTAAGTCGCTCTCTCCAAACGCGGTCTGCTTTCAATTCGTCCTGAGTTGTATTGCTGGTCGTCAAAAGTCCGCAAAACGTCGTGCGATGGGCATTACGGTGGATGTTCAATCGGAATTCAATCCGGCGCAGATCCAGACGTTTTACTTCCATTCAAAGATTGCGGAGGCATTCAAGCAGACGCCCGCCGATAAGAAATGGTATTTAGAACACCCTCTGCACGAGGGAGCCCGTGAGGATGCGAATAACCTGATCAATAACTTCCCCACGGAGAAACTCACCATCGCCAGAAGCAAGGACAGCCCTGGCCTGCAGATTGTTGACGTCTATCTTTGGTTAGCCAACCGCGCCGTGAAGGATCTTGATCTTCCCCCAGAACTCGTCGATCTCGCCGGGAGGGCTATGCGTTCGAGCCGGATCGATGGAATTTCAATCCCCGGAATGATGAAACGGTGGGAGATATTCGAGCAGCGGCTTCCGCAGGTCGAAGATATCTCTCCTGAGATCCACTCCAAGAATGCCGCTTCCGTGGAAAGACATCGGACCAAAGTCCGAGATATGAATTTGGACCCGAAGTGACTTTCCTGCTGAGCGGTGGAATCACATCTTTCGGCCGCCGCCCCATGCCGGCTAAAGAATCAGTCGACCCCACGAATGCCGATGACATCCCAAGGTGCGACGCGCCGGTAGCGGGAGGCACCAAAAGCAAAAATACGAGTACCGGCGTATTGATTGTAAAATCAATGGATTACCAGATACACTTGCGCATTGTTAAATGTAACTGTATAAATATACAGTTATCCAGGTGCTGCAAATAAGGGGCGTTTGCCGCCCACATACTTGGGGACTGTTATGGACCATAAGGGTGCTAAAGCAGTTTTGGCGATGGTGCGCGGATAGTGGCTAAAGATTCCGATATCGAATGGACGCATCACACGTTCAACCCCTGGTGGGGCTGCGTGAAGCTTTCGCCTGCCTGCGCCCATTGCTATGCCGAAACGTGGGCCCGCCGCTTCGGCGATGAGCTCTGGGGCGGCGATGCGCCACGACGGTTCTTCAGCGAGCATCATTGGCGCGAACCGCTGCGGTGGAATTCGGAAGCAGAAAAACAGGGAATTCACGCGCGCGTCTTTTGCGCATCGATGGCGGACGTATTCGAGCCTCGCACGGATTTGGATCCCTGGCGAGACAAGCTCTGGGCTCTCATCGAAAAGACACCGCACCTGGATTGGTTATTGCTGACGAAAAGACCTGGCCATATCAAGAATGTTTATCCGTGGGCACATAATCCGCGCGAAAACGTTTGGCTGGGTACCACCGCGGAGAACCAGCGCTGGGCTGCGCGGCGCATCGAGCGGTTGATCGCGGTCGATGCGCACGTCCGTTTCCTGTCGTGCGAACCACTACTGTCCGCAGTCGATCTGCGGCCGTGGTTGAAGCAGAGTCATATTGACTGGGTGATCGCCGGCGGAGAAAGCGGCCACGATGCTCGGCCGACGCACCCCAACTGGATTCGCGCCCTGCGGGATCAGTGCCGTACGCACGATGTACCCTTTCACTTCAAGCAATGGGGGCATTGGAGTCCGCAAGCACAAGGCGCCACGGCCACGAAGATCATCGAGCTGCAGGACGAGGCGGGAAGGCTCGAGCGCCTGTCCTGGCGGCCGAAGAAGAAAGGCGGACGGCTGCTCGACGGTCGAACTTGGGACGGTTACCCGCAGGCGCGAGCAAATACTCTCTAAAAGCGAGACATCATGGACAGGGAGAAGTTCGCACCGTACGCCGGCAGGGAACAGGCCTCAGTCAAACACTTCCTGTTGGAGTCCTATCTCGCGCGCCTCATCATGATAACGGCGCAGGCCCGCTACGACCGGATCGTCTATGTCGATGCATTCGCGGGTCCTTGGAAATCCGCAAGCGGGGATCTGAGTGATACCTCCTTCGCAAAAGCAGTCGAAGTCATGGAGGGGTGTCGCGTGGAGATCGCTCGGACCTTCCACCGATCCGTGACATTTCGGGCGCTATTCGTGGAACGCGATCCAGAAAGATTTGCGGCGCTCAAAAAGTTTTCGGACGAAAAATCCAGCAACCAAATCGAGATCAAAGCGATCAACGAGGACTTCTCCGAATCCGCCGAGTCCGTGGCGCGATGGATTCGGGATGATGAAATTGCCTTTGTTCTGGTTGATCCCACCGGCTGGAAGGACATTATCGCTCCGACTACGCTCGCTCCGCTGCTGCGGAGGCGAAACGTCGAGATGCTGATAAATGTTATGTGGAACTTCATTAACCTCGCCTCTGCCCACGCGAATCAAGAACAGAATCTCAAAAATATCTTCGGCGATGAACTCGAAGCGCTCCGTAAACCTGGAACTGCCAGCGAAGAGTGGATGCGCGCTTATCTCCGGCGGTTGAAGGCAGCCGCTGGCGATGCACGAACGGCATCGAAACTTCGCACCGCTTGGTTTCCAGTCGAGTTTCGTTCCCAGGATCGGATTTTCGACTATCTGACTTACGTGACTCACCACGTGAAGGGCATTATCGTCTTCCTTGAGGAGTCCGAGCGAGCCCTCGATATCAACAGAAGATTAGATTTGTTGTTAAGCTACAGCAGCGGGAAGCTGACTCCGGCATTACTGATTTATTTGGCGTCGATATTCAAACGGCGGACAAATCCAAGGGCGCCCCAGTTGCGGTCGCCCACAATCTTTGGCTCTCCCTCTTCGCAGAGGCGAATTTGGATGTCCGCGTGGATGAAATTCGCATCGCTGACATGGCCGAAGAGTGCGGCTGCTTGATTTCGCACCTACAAGAAGCCCTGAAGGCTTTGCTGGACTCTGGTGTGCTCAAGAACATCGATGCCAAAAGGCCGCGCACTAAAAATCACGTGAATTACCGGAAAGGCGAGACTATCCACTGCCTGAAATGATGCGCTGGATAGCGAACCAAGGACGATAGTGGAGATTTTTTTTGCGGATGATTCCATTCAACGTGGCTGCGCCCGGAAGGCATGGGCCCCGTAGTCAGCGTAGGCTGGCGTTCTGATCGAGGAGCTTGCAGTTGGACCACTGTCGGCTGCAATGGACGCCATCGCCAGGAAGTTTGGAGTTCCTGAGACCAGGAGTTCAAGTGGTCGCCTAAGAAGGGCTCCTGGATCTACGATTACCTTCATGAAGGAAGTCGAGAGGACTGCTATCGCGGTTCCCGAAGCTGCGGCGGCGCATAATGCCAAAGCCGCTGTGGTTTGTTGGGACACGGCCCGCACCGTGGAAAAGGATCAAGCGGCATTCGAGCGCTGCGTTGACTACCTTTTTGAACGCATCAGTATGAATCTGGAGGACCGGGGCTCCAGTGCCATTATCGTTGATGACAAGCCTGGCGGGGGCAAGAATGAGGAGGCCGGGGCCTGTCAGAAATTTTGTGTGCTGAGCCGGTTGATTAAAGATTAACTGCTAACCGATCGCCGAACATGACGGCGAACTGAGCTTTGGCAGCGGCCCATTCGCGTGGCAGCATCTTCCACTCTTTGGTGATCTCGCGCAATTGTAGCCAGATTAATTTTATCGCCGCCTCATCGTTCGGGAAATGACCGCGCATGCGCACCGAGCGGCGCAGTTTCGACTGTTCAGACTCTCGATGGCATTGGTGGTGTAGATCATTTTTCGCACTTCCGGCGGATAGGCAAAGAAGGGGATGACATGCACCCAATGGCGCCGCAAGGCCTGGCGTGATGGCCGCGAATTCTTGCCCCAGGGACCGTCGTCGAAATCGAACAACGCGGCGTGCGGCGGCCGCAGCGTCAGCGGCGCGGTAGATGGTTTTCAGCTCCTTGGCGACCGCTTTGCGCTCCTTCCAGGAGCAAAAATCTAGTGAATTACGAATCAGAAGCACGATGCAGGTCTGAATCTGCGTCTCCGCGAAGACTGAGTTGATCGCTTCCGGGAAACCTTTAAATCCATCGATGATGGCGATCAGAATATCGTTCACGCCGCGGTTTTTGATCTCCGTCATCACCCGCAGCCAAAACTTGGCCCCCTCGGTTTGCTCGATCCAAATCCCAAGACGTCTTTGCGCCCTCCGGCGACACCGCGATGGCCAAATACACAGCTTTGTTGCGTACCGCGCCCTCATCGCGCATACTCGTCCGCAGGGCATCGAGAAACACGAGGGCGTACAACGGATCTAAAGGTCGGCCTTGCCAGCGTCCGACTTCCTCGAGCACCGCATCGGTCACGGTCGAGATCAGTTGAGGGGAAACCTCGATCCCGTAGAGATCGCGCAGATGCCCTTGGTTGTCCCGAACGCTCATGCCGCGGGCGTACATCGAGATGATCTTCTCGTCAAAGCCGGGAAATCGACGCTGGTATTTCGCAATCAGCTGCGGTTCGAAGTCGCCGTGGCGGTCGCTGGGAATCGACAGCTCCAGCACCTCGTTCTCGGACAACACCGTCTTCTTGCTGTAGCCATTACGACGATTGGCCGGACTTATCGCCTTCGGCAACCTCATCGTGCGTCGAATCTGCAAGATGATGATCCATCTCAGCTTTCAGAACTCGCTCAGCCAAAGCTTTCTTGAGCTCGCAAAGCAATCCTTCTGAGGAGAATATCGTCTTTGGATCCTTATCCTTCAGCAACTCATCCAAAATCTCGTGCTTGATCGCCATACTCTGCCTCCTGATCTAAAGTATGGCTCAGACACAAAAAATCAGACACTCCCGGAGTTTTTTTTTTTTTTTTTTTTTTTTTTTTTTTTTTTTTTTTTTTTTTTTTTTTTTTTTTTTTTTTTTTTTTTTTTTTTTTTTTTTTTTTTTTTTTTTTTTTTTTTTTTTTTTTTTTTTTTTTTTTTTTTTTTTTTTTTTTTTTTTTTTTTTTTTTTTTTTTTTTTTTTTTTTTTTTTTTTTTTTTTTTTTTTTTTTTTTTTTTTTTTTTTTTTTTTTTTTTTTTTTTTTTTTTTTTTTTTTTTTTTTTTTTTTTTTTTTTTTTTTTTTTTTTTTTTTTTTTTTTTTTTTTTTTTTTTTTTTTTTTTTTTTTTTTTTTTTTTTTTTTTTTTTTTTTTTTTTTTTTTTTTTTTTTTTTTTTTTTTTTTTTTTTTTTTTTTTTTTTTTTTTTTTTTTAAAAGATGTTGGAATTCCGAAACCAACTAGATGGCGCGGGCCAGCAGAGCGTCGATGATTTCCTGCGGACCTATCACGCTGAGCCTGGCTTCTCTGAGATTGGCTGACTCGGCATTGCCTATCTGCTGATGAAAACCGAGTTCCGCTACAACTTCGGACGCTTGAACACAAAGACAGGAAATCGTGATTGGTTGACGCTCTATTCAAACTGATGCACGTGAAACAAAAGGCACGGTGGAGGATTTCCTGGCAAACAATCACGTACACTTCGTCACGTTTAACTACGATCGCACCATCGAGAATTTCTTCTACTTCAAACTGCTTCATACGTACAATCTGACTCCTGAAAAGGCGCTTGAGGCCTTGCAGCGGATCGAAATCAAGCACGTCTACGGCTCACTGGGCCTCCGATCCAATAAAAGGAATAAAACAGACTTTGTGAATGCTGATTACAAGCAGGCAGCTGAGGGTATCCAGCTGATGTTTGATGTACGACAGCAGGAAACCGACGCCATGCTGGCCTCCTGCACATATTCATCACTGCAAGCGAACGTATTTCTGGGTTTTGCATTTGATGACAAAACATCAAGACTAAAGCTCAACCGAGTGCAAAGCAAAACGAAGTTGTATGCAACCGATTCAGGATGACCAGGCATCCTGGGCGCACGCAGTGGCCTCTTTGCACGTCATTTAAGGAAGAACTCAACTCCAAATGGGACTGCCTGGATTTTATCGAGAATGTCTATTTGGATTGAGTGCTGTCACCGCATCGGGCGACAGCTCACCTACCTACCTCTCGTAGCTCTCTCCTTTCTGGCTCTTGGCACAAAAAACTCCCAGTAAGCCCAGCAACGCTCTCCGAAAGCTCGTCAAACGTCGCCGCCAGCGCGCCAATTCGCTGGCCGACACTTTGAGTTGGCCTTTTTTCGACGCAGCGGCAATAGGTGCCTCGCTGAACTCTGGATGAAGCAAGACCATAGACTGTCGCTCTCGCCGCCCGGTGACCAGAGACCGTGAACAACAACATTGCGTTTCTGAACCGCATCATTCATAGCCTTCAGAACATTATTTACGTGAGTCGTCAAGGACCTTTTCCGCTTAACGTTCCGGATCGCGGTGAGCTTCGCATTCAACACTGCTGAATACAGAGCCACTTTGGGTCCAATCGTCTTGCCCGCAATCACCGATGGGTAAACGTCATCTGAGACTTTCATCATCAGCGGGAGCGCCCAGTCCATCTTGCTCTCGAATTTGGCGGAAGCCACCACCACTTTCCCCAGGGCGGCCAGCTCCTTCTGGGTCATCTGTCGATTAGTGCGAGGCTTCTTGGTCATTTGCCGGACTTCGCAATGAGAGCGGCCTTCTTTTTCTCTTTACGCTTCAAGCGTCGATCACGAGTCGGTTGTGAAAATAGTTGCGATAGAAGATGCGCAGGCTGTGTTCAATGACCTCCAAGTCATCGGCCAGCGCCTTCAGCTCGCTGGCCGCAATCCTCTCGTTCTCTTCTTAGAGCCTGAAGCGGAAGTTGAGAAAACAGTCGATGGAAATAGCGTGGTCTGAGGCATCAATGTCTCTTCTCTTTCGATCTTGTCCTTGTATCAACCCCTGATCGGATACCACGGCGTCTTGTTCGGACACGCCCGAGATCGTCCAAAACCTTAACGTGTTTCGCAGGGGTTCCAACATACTCATCCACGTAACGTCGCCCAATGCGGTCTTGTACGGTCACAACAATTCGACGACTGGAGCTCGAATACTCCGCCGTCAGCATTTTGAAGTCATCGATTGTAGCTCCATGCTTTGCGCAGAGCTTTGGAAGCACTTTATGATATCTCGTGACCGCCGCCGCCAGCACCGAGGAAATCCTTGCTCCTGTTGCCTTGCCCTTGAGGAAGTCGATGTTAATCGATCTGCTCGGACTTCTTTTAGCCTCACCAAAGACATCCATTTCGTAGACGCCGATCAGCAGGCCGATACCGCTTCCAAGCGAGTCTGCCACGTTGTGGGCAATTGCTCGAAGAATTCCGATCTTCATATCCGGAGCCTACCTCAGGTCGCAACCAACGGGGAGATGCCTTTGCGGACAGTCGCGCCCCCGTAGTCTCGAAAGCACTTCGCATCCAGTTGAACTCAGCCTTGTCTCAGTCGAAAGCTACCGCGCAATTCTTCTCGCTTTGAGGATGGATCTACACCCGCCGCAAGCAGTTGCCGTGCTGCAAGATGTCTTGAGCGCGCACGATCGATTGGCACTTCCGGATAGAGGCCGAGGGACAGCGTCCTCCGCTTCCCTCCATAACGGTAGCAATAGCGCCAATACCGGCCGCCCTTAGGCGTGACAAAGAGATACAGGCTACGACCAAACGAAAACTTCCTCAGGTAGCGAACTGTAGGAAATTCGGACTTCAGAAACTCTTCCGAACTGTCTCGTCTCGTCCTTCGTGAGATCTGGTGCATTGGCGGAATACAGCAGCCGTCTGGCAAAACCGACTTGCTCGCCGGATTCAGTGCGCATTCCCACATCTCCTTCAACGAGGGGCGTCTCCCCTCAAGCTTTATCGGCAACAAATGCTGTCCCTTCCGAATGCGATGGGCGAGTTCGACTCCCGCGAGGGTAATTGCTGCAGACCGAAAGGACTTGAGTCCTAGCATCGACGCGCACCGCTGTTTGATGGCCCGATGGTCTTGCTCAACCACGTTGTTGAGATATCGCCGCGCACGCATTTCCACTTGCCGCCAGCGGGGATCTTCCTTGCCAAGCAACTCCAAACCTCGAAGGGTTGCTTTATTGCCATCGATGTTGATTTTCTTAGGCCATGGGACTCGTCCATCGGCGACGACTGCACGGAAAAATGCCTGCGCAGACTCTTTATTTCGATCATTGCAGAGCAGAGACCCAATGGATTTTCCGTTCTTGTCCACAGCTCGAAATAAGTAATGCCGGCCGCCGCGGACAGACACAGCCGTTTCGTCCATACGCCACGACTCTCCTGGAGGTCTGGAAAAGCGAGCCCATCGACACTCGTACTCCGGCGCAAAGCGCAGCACCCACCGCATGATCGTGGTATGGGAGACCGTGGCGTCGCGCTCAGCCATCATCGCGGCCAGATCACGGTAGCTCAGCCGATAAGTGATATACCAGCGAACGCAGAGTTCAATGGTTTCAGGTGAAAAACGACGACCCCGATAGATCGTGTCGCGTCCGATGGGCTTGGTCATGCGCGTGTCCTCTCGATAGGGGACACGAATACTAAGTAATTCCTTTAATGCACCAGAACCCAGTATGTCCGTCAAAAGTTTTCCGCTGCCCCACGATAGTCCGCGATAGACAATGAACAAAAATTATCGCGGAAACAGGGACTTAGATTTGATTTTCGATTGGTGCCGATAGATGGCGAAGGATAACTTTCTATCTCCCACTCAATCGTGGCGGGCGGTTTGCCGGAGATGTCATACACAACCCGCGAGATACCCGGGACTTCGTTGATGATCCGGTGCGAGACGCGATCCAGAAATGCGTAGGGCAAATGCGCCCAGCGCGCAGTCATGAAGTCGATGGTTTCCACCGCGCGCAGCGCGATCACATAGTCGTAGCGGCGTCCGTCGCCCATGACGCCGACCGAGCGCACCGGCAGGAACACGGCGAAAGCCTGACTGACCTTGTCGTAAAGGTCGTGCCGCCGCAGCTCCTCGATGAAAATCGCATCGGCTCGCCGCAGCAAGTCCGCGTGCGCCTTATGCACCTCGCCCAGTATGCGCACGCCCAGCCCGGGTCCCGGAAACGGATGCCGGTACACCATGTCGCGCGGCAGGCCTAATTCGAGGCCCAGTTTTCGCACTTCATCCTTGAACAGTTCGCGCAGCGGCTCGAGCAGCTTGAGCTTCATATGCTTCGGCAAGCCGCCCACATTGTGGTGCGACTTGATCACGTGCGCTTTACCGGTCTTGGCGCCCGCCGATTCAATCACGTCCGGATAGATCGTGCCTTGCGCGAGCCACTTCACGTCCTTGAGCTTTGCAGCCTCTTCGTCAAAGACCTCGACGAACATTCGACCGATGATTTTGCGCTTTTTCTCCGGGTCGCTTTCGCCCGCCAAGGCAGCCAAAAACCGCCGTTCGGCATGCACGCGAATGACCCGCACGCCCATGTGCTGCGCAAAGGTCGCCATCACCTGGTCACCCTCGCCCAAGCGCAGCAAACCGTGATCGACAAAGACGCAGGTGAGCTGCGTACCGATGGCTTGGTGCAGCAGAGCCGCCAGCACGGACGAATCGACGCCGCCGGACAAGCCCAGCAGTACGTGATCCACGCCGACTTGAGCGCGGATGCGCGCCACGCTGTCCTCGATGATGCTGCGGGTCTCCCATTCGGCGGCGCAGCCGGCGATTTCGCGGACAAAGCGCCGCAAAATCTCCCCGCCCTGCAAGCTGTGCGTAACCTCAGGGTGAAATTGCAGCCCATAAAGACGACGCGACTCATCCGCCATCGCCGCCAGCGGCGCATTGTCGCTCTCGGCGATCACCTTAAACCCTGGGGGCGCCGCAACCACACGATCGCCGTGGCTCATCCACACGTCGAGCACCCGTTGTCCTCGGGCATCGCGGTTATCTTCGAGCCCATCGAACAAGCGCGACTCGGTGGTCGGCCGCACTTGGGCCGCGCCGAATTCTCGATGAGTGGACATTTCTACCTGGCCGCCCAACTGTGCGGCCATGGTCTGCATGCCGTAGCAGATACCAAGAACCGGAACGCCCAGCGAGAAAATTTCGCGAGGAGCCTCGGGACCTTTGACGTCGTAGACGGATTCCGGGCCGCCAGAAAGGATGATCGCCTTGGGCGCGAACTGCACGATATCGGCGGGCGCCGCATCGCAGGCATAGATCTCGCAATACACACCCAGCTCGCGGACTCGCCGGGCTATCAACTGCGTGTACTGGGCGCCGAAATCGAGAATCAGGACGCGGTCCGCATGAATATCAGGCATTAACCAATCCGGTAGTTAGGCGCTTCTTTGGTGATGGTCACATCATGTACGTGGCTCTCGCGAACGCCCGCGCTGGTGACGCGTACGAACTGCGGCCGGGTGCGCATCTCGTCGATGCTGCCGCTGCCCGTGTACCCCATGGCGGCGCGCAAGCCGCCCGAGAGCTGATGCAGGATTGCCACCAAGCTGCCCTTGTAGGGAACCCGGCCTTCGATGCCCTCCGGGACGAGTTTTTCGAGTTCCGAGGTGGTGTCTTGGAAGTAGCGATCGCTGGAACCGTGGGCTTGCGCCATGGCGCCCAAAGATCCCATGCCCCGATAGGCCTTGTACGAGCCGCCCTGATATAGCTCGACATCTCCCGGGGACTCCTCCGTGCCGGCGAACATGCCGCCAATCATCACGCAATGAGCACCGGCCGCCAGTGCCTTGGCAATGTCTCCCGAGTAGCGAATTCCACCATCGCCGATCACCGGAACGCCCGTGCCCTCGAGCGCCTTGGCGACCCTGGAGATGGCGCTGATCTGCGGCACGCCGACGCCCGCGATGATGCGCGTCGTGCAGATGGAGCCGGGCCCGATGCCCACTTTGACCGCATCCGCGCCGTGCTTGACCAGATCGAGCGCCGCTTCGGCGGTCACGATGTTGCCGCCGATGACTTGAATGTCCGGATATTTTGATTTTATTTTCGAGACCATCTCCAATACACCGCGCGAATGGCCGTGCGAAGTATCGACGACCACGACGTCAACGCCCGCCTCGCGCAATGCGCCGACTCGATCCAGTGTATCTGGGGTCGTGCCCACCGCCGCGCCGACGCGCAGACTGCCCACGGCATCCTTGCAGGCGTTGGGAAATTCCGTGGCTTTTTGAAAGTCTTTGACGGTGATCATGCCCTTCAGCTCATGGTCGCCGGCAACCACCAAAACCTTTTCGATACGATGTTTGTGCAGCAGCGCCAACACCTGTTCTTTGGGGGCGTTTTCGCGCACCGTGATCAACCGGTCCTTGGGGGTCATCACGGAGGACACGGGCGCGTCGAGTTTGGTCTCGAAGCGAAGATCGCGGTGCGTGACGATTCCGACGACCTTGGTGCCCAGCACCACCGGAACTCCCGAGATGTTCTTGGCGCGCGTCAATTCCAGCACCTGGCGAATCGTCATGTCCGGATTGACCGTGATGGGATCGCTGATGACGCCGCTTTCGAATTTTTTTACGCGGTCCACTTGCCGCGCCTGATTGTCGATGGACATATTCTTGTGAATAATGCCGATGCCGCCCTCTTGCGCGATGGTGATCGCCAGGCGGGCCTCGGTCACCGTATCCATCGCAGCGGACACAACCGGCAGGTTGACGCGGATTTCGCGGGTCAGTTGACTCGCCAACGATACGTCGCGAGGTAGCACCTCAGAATATGCCGGCACGAGCAACACATCATCGAAGGTGAGTGCCTCTTCAAGAATACGCATAGGGTCGCGTTCACAGGTTCATATAAGAGGCGGCGCATTGTACCTTGCGCGTGCTGCGCGGTAAACCGCAGTATCATGGCCTTATGGAAACTCCCGGCAGCAGCACCCCCGGCACTCGGCCGGATCGCGACGTTTATAGTGTTTCGCGCCTGAATCGGGAGGTTCGGGTGCTGCTCGAGCGCGGTTTCGGCAGCCTGTGGCTGGAGGCGGAGATCTCTAATTTCGCCCGACCCAGTTCCGGACATTGGTATTTTTCCCTCAAAGATGCGAGCGCGCAAGTTCGCTGCTGCATGTTTCGCCAGCGCAATATGCTGTGCAGTTTCGCGGCCCGGGACGGCCAAAAGGTGCTGGTACGGGCGCGCATCGGATTGTACGAGCCGCGCGGCGAATACCAACTCGTCATTGATCACATGGAAGATGCCGGCCTCGGGGCCTTGAAGCGGCAATTCGAAGAATTGGCGGCGAAGCTCACCGCGGAGGGCCTGTTCGCTGCGGAACGAAAACGTGCGCTGCCGCTGCTGCCGAAGCGAATCGGCGTGATCACATCGCCCACCGGCGCGGCCGTTCGCGATATTTTGCACGTGCTCGCTCGGCGGTTCGCGGCGGTCCCCGTGTTGATCTATCCGGTGGCTGTACAAGGCGCTGCGGCGGCACCCGAGATCGTGGCCGCGTTGCGCTTGGCAGGCCAGCGGGCCGAGTGTGATGTGCTCATCGTGGCGCGCGGCGGCGGCTCGCTCGAGGATTTATGGGCTTTCAACGACGAGGCTTTGGCGCGCACGATCGCTGCCTGTCCCATCCCGATCATCAGCGGCATCGGCCACGAGGTCGATTTCACCATTGCCGATTTCGCGGCCGACGTACGCGCCCCGACACCATCCGCCGCGGCTGAAATCGCCGTGCCTGACGGCGAAGAGTGGCTCGCTTCCGTGCAGCGCATCGGCCAGCGTATGAGGCGCGGCATGCTGCGCATCCTCGAGACGCATCGAGAGCGGCTGCGCTGGCTCATCGGCCGCAGCGCGCTGGTCAGCCCCTCCGCCCGCCTCGCGCAGCAGTGGCAACGTACCGACGATTTGGAGCAGCGCATGTCGCGAGCCATGCGCCAGATTCTCAGCGATAGGCGCACCTCGCTGGGTGAGCGGCGCAGCCGCCTATGGCAGTTAAGTCCGGGGGCGCGGCTGCTGCGCATCGCCGCTGCGCATGCCGCGCTGTTTGCGCGGCTGCGGGCTGCCGGACTCGCCCAATTGCATCGGGCGCGCGAGCGGCTGACACCACTGGTGCGCACACTCAATGCCGTCAGCCCGCTGGCGACGTTGGATCGCGGCTACGCCATCGTGAGCCGCGCGTCAGGCGGCATATTGCGCAGCGCTGCGGAGGCGCCGCCGGGAACGATTATTGAAGCGCGGCTGGCCGCGGGCAGAATTCGCGCCAAAGTTGAAGGGACCTCTTGATGCGATATGCAATGCTGCTGCTGTGGTTGAGCCCCTCGCTCGCGCTGTCCTATGCGCTGCCGCGAGAAGAGTCCGTGCCGGGCGGTGTGAAAATCATCCACCTGGACGTTCACGGCGGCCCGATGCCTTATGTCGAGGTTGACGGACAGCGTGCGCTGGTGGTGGAGGATGGAGATAGCTGGATTGCGGTGATCGGCATTCCCCTGTCGGCGCCGCTGGCGGCACGCCAGGTCCTCGTGCACGACGCCGCCGGCAGAGAGGAAATCGAATTCACGGTGGGCGACAAACAGTATGCCAGCCAGTCCCTCAAAGTGGCGCCGGCGCAGGTCAACTTATCCCGCGCAGACCTTGAGCGCGTGAACCGCGAACGTGTGATCATCGAGCACGCGCTGCACCGCTGGTCGGACCAGCAACCTGGGACGCTGAGGTTGGCGCAACCGGTGCCCGGCGTGCGCAGCAGTTCGTTTGGCATGCGCCGCATTTTCAACGGCGAATCGCGCAATCCGCACAGCGGCATGGACATCGCCGCGCCGACCGGCACGCCGGTAAAGGTGCCCCTCGCAGGAACCGTCATTGACACGGGCGAGTATTTTTTCAACGGCAATACCGTGTTCGTCGATCATGGCCGCGGCATGATCAGCATGTACTGCCATTTGAGCGCCATCGATGTGAAACCGGGACAGCAGGTTGCGGCGGGTGCGACGCTCGGCGCAGTCGGCATGACCGGACGGGCAACGGGGCCCCACTTGCATTGGGGCCTCAGCCTCAATCATGCCTGGGTCGATCCCGAATTATTCGTGACGAACTAGCCGCTCGCTGCCGAGGATCCGCTCAACATTTGATCGACGGCGTGCCCCTCCAAGGGCGCCGACAGGGCGGCCTGGCGCAGGCGTGCACTGTGTTCCTGTACCGCGGCACCCGAGGGCTGCATTTCGATTTGACCCTGGAAAAATGCGCCCTCGCTGATGCCGACGCGCGGCGCGAAGACATTGCCCTTGACCTTGGCGGTGGCACGAATATTCACCGACTCGGTGGCGTACAGATCGCCTTCGACCTTGCCATCGATGACGATGATGCGGGCGCGTATGTCGCCCTTCATCGAGCCGTCGGTACCGATGGTCAAGCTCTGGGTATGAGTGATCGAACCGTCCACGCTGCCCTGAACAATCAGGTCTTCTTGCGCCGATAATTCGCCGCGGAAACGCAAGGTGGGGCCCAGCACGGAAGCACGCGGCGCGGGTTCCGCTGCCTTGACCTCGGCCGGGCGCGGCGGCTCTGCAGCACGCGGCGCGGGTGAGCGGGGCTCGATGCGCGGTTCCCTCGGTTCGGGGCGCGTGACCGAAGGTTCGGGCGCGACGCCGCGGCTGCTTGAATTGGCATTCATCATGAGATCATCTCCATCGGCAGACTTGTTGAACCACGACATTGTTAGGCGACACCACCGGCTGTCTTGGACGGGCGGCCCGGCTCAGACTTTCCCAGCTGCTGGCCCGCTTTCTTTCCGTCCATATCGATGCTGCCGCTGAAATTGGCGCCTTCGATGATGCTGACGGTGGGCGAATAAATATTGCCGCAAACCTTCGCCGTTTCCTTCACGAACACGGATTTCTCGGCCTGCAGATCGCCGTCCACGGTGCCCTCGACGATGATCAACTGCGCCTTGATATTCGCCTTCACCGTGCCCTGCGGCCCGACGGTCAGGCGCTGGGTGTGCGTGATCGATCCTTCGACACGTCCCTGAATCAACAGATCCTCCTCGGCGGTCAGATCGCCCTTGAAATAGAGCGTAGGGCCTAGGATCGATGCGCGCTCGGTGGCGCTGTTGTAGGGATTGCTCATACGATTTCTCCTGGCTTGAGTTCGGAAAGGCAGGCGCAGACTACCTGGCATAATCGATTGAGAAATGAGACGGCGCTCACGAAACTTTGTGCTGCGAAATTCGCAGCGCAACACTGTCGCAAAAGGCCGACGCCCAGGCGGGGCCGGGGAGGTCGCGGACTAGGGAGAGCTGGGGCTACCCGCGGCGGGTGCCGTGGCGGCTTTCTTGGGATTAGCCTTCTTCACAGGCGCCGGTATGGCAACCAGCGACACCAAGGGACAGCGCTGACCGCGGGATCGGATCGAACTGAATTTATCGAAACTGCCGCTGGGGTTCGGGATGAACAGCAACCCGTTGGCGAATGACAAATTGATGCAATTACCAAACAGGGTGGCCTTGTACCACTGGCGCCCCCGGGACTCGATGAGCACGGTTTTGTCATCCACCACCTGCCAATTCCAAATGCCGCCCTTGCTGGCAAAGGGGATCGAGGCCTCCTTCGGGGGCGAGGCTGCTCCCGCCGCGTCGGCGGCGGAAGCCGGCGCAGGCGCAGGCGGTGCGGCAGGCACATCGGCCGTGGCGGCCGCCATCGAGCCCGCCCCCACGACCCAACAAATCCATAGAGCTGTGGTTTTGTTCATCATCTCCCCCTGTGCTGCCTCGCCTATTCGATGCTCTCACCATGCAACGAAATATCCAAGCCTTCCCGTTCCTGTTCCTCGGTGACTCGCAGACCAATGGTCATATCAATGGTCTTCAGAATAATGAAGCTCACTACAAAGCCATAGACGACCGTGAAAGCGACGCCTTTGAGTTGAATAAATACCGAGCCGTCGACGCCGCTGATTTCCTTGCTGACGAATACGCCGGTGAGCAATGCGCCGATAATGCCGCCGATGCCATGCACACCGAAGGCATCCAATGAGTCGTCATACCCCAGAGCATGTTTCAGCGATGTGGCCGCGATGAAGCACACCACGCCCGCCACTACGCCGATGATCACGGCGGGCGTCGGACCGACGAAACCCGAGGCCGGCGTGATGGCCACCAGGCCGGCAACGGCGCCCGAGGCGATGCCGAGCACGCTGGGTTTGCCCTTACTGACCCACTCGGCAAACATCCAACCCAGCGCGGCAGCCGCGGTCGCCATTTGCGTCACCAGCATCGCCATACCGGCGCGGCCATCCGCGGCTCCCGCTGAGCCGGCATTGAAGCCAAACCAGCCCACCCACAGCAGGGAGGCACCCATCAACGTGAGCGTCAAATCGTGGGGCGGCATCGCCTCTTTGCCGTACCCTAATCGCTTACCGAGCACGAGGCAGCTGGCAAGGCCGGCGATGCCCGCATTGATATGCACCACCGTACCGCCGGCGTAATCCAAGACGCCCGCGGCGTTCAGCCAGCCGGTCGGCTCCCAGACCATGTGCGCGATCGGCGCGTACACCAACAGCGACCAGGCACCCATGAATATCAACATGGCGGAGAATTTCATGCGATCGGCGAAGGCGCCGCAAATCAGGGCGGGCGTAATGGCCGCAAAGGTGAGCTGAAACATGGCGTAGACGGTTTCGGGGATGGTCAACGCCAAATGCGACACCGATAGTTTGTTGGTGGGGTCGTGCATGAAGGTCATGCCGTTGAATAGCGCGCGGCTCGTGCCGCCCAATATTCCGCTGCCGGGGGTAAACGACCACGAGTAGCCGATCAGCCACCACAGAATGGTTACCACACAGACGATGGCGAAAGTCTGCATCAGCGTTGCCAGCACGTTTTTCTTGCGCACCATGCCGCCATAAAACAGCGCCAATCCCGGTATGGACATCATGAGTACCAGCGCCGTGGAGGTCAGCATCCAGGCGGTGTCGCCCGCGCTGATCTTATCGACGCTCAGCAGTAGTGGCGCGGTCGGTGCGGCCGCGGCGGGCGGTGCTTCGCCGGCGGCTTGTGTCGCGGAGTTCGATGCGCTCGGCGACTCATCGGCGTAGGCCGCGGTCAACGTCAGCGCCGAGGCGGCAAGCAAGGCCACTAGCAGCAGTTTATTCATCATTTCCCCTATGGTCTAAATAGCGCTGGCATCCCGCTCGCCCGTGCGGATGCGCACGACCTGCGTCAGATCGAAGATGAAGATCTTCCCATCGCCCACTTTTCCGGTTTTTGCCGACTTCATTATCGCCTCGATCACCTGATCGACGAGCGCATTATCAACTGCAATTTCGATTTTTGTCTTCGGTATGAATTCAACGGCATATTCGGCACCGCGATAGATCTCCGTATGGCCTCGTTGGCGGCCGAAACCCCGCACTTCGGTGACGGTCACGCCCTGCACGCCGACGTCGCTGACGGCCTTGCGAACGTCCTCCAGCTTGAACGGTTTGATGATCGCGGTAACGAGCTTCATCCGATTGTATCCTTGGCGCAATAATTGATTGCTGCGTGGCCGGAAGCACCGCGTGTGCCAGTCATGAAGTCCTGAACATGATCAGCAAGTTAGCGCATTACCTGCCATTATCCATCGAGTCTTTGCACCGAACCAGGGCGGTCTTCGCGCCTGCGCGCCTTATTAGGAGGCGGCGCGCGGCCTTATCGCAGTGAAAATTCCAGCCGAACCTTGCCGTTGTCATTCTTCGCCTTGTCGTTGGCCACCAGAAATACGCGCGCCGGGTCGATCTGCGTGCCGGTCAGCAAAGCCGCTTGCAGATTCGCCGCTCTTTGCTGCCCCAAGGCGGTGAGGTCCGCTTCGCTGATCGTCATTTGCGCGTGCAACTCGCTGCTGAGGAAGTCGATTTTTGCCGCGATCGCTTCGGGTTTGGTTTTGATGGCGGCAATCGTCTCGGGAAATTTGGGCTCCGCACCCAGGTCCTTGGCATACAACTGCGCGAGTATATCGAGCCGCGCGGCCGGTTCCAGCTGATCAAACGCGGGCGCGGCGCCCTGTGGTTTCTTGCGGGCCGTCGCCGCGATTTGGGCCTCTTGGATCTGCGTCTGAAGTTTGACGTCGATGAGCTTCGGCCGATCCAATTCCCCCACCACCGCGATCGGAACTTCGATTTTCAGCTGCGGACGCGCATTCAAGGCTTTGACCATCGCCTGGGCTTTGTCCACGGCGGAAGGATCCAGATCGGCGCTGCCGGGCTGAAAATCGACAAATTGCAGGTCGGGACCGCCGCCGAACAATGAGCCCAGCAGCGCAAAGGGGGCCGTGACGGCCTTCTCTAGAATGTTGATGAACACCTTCCAGATGATGGGGCCCAGTCTGAATTTCGGATCATCGAGCGTACCGTTCACCGGCAGATTCAGATCGATCACCCCATCGCGGTCTTTGAGCAGCGCCACGGCCAATTTGACCGGCAGAGACACCGCATCCTTGCTCTCGGTCTTCGCGCCGAATTCAAGCTGATCGACGATGATATGGTGCTGGGCATCGAGCTTGCGGCCCTCGACCTTGTAGTGCAATTCCGTGGTCAGCTTGCCTTTGCTGATGTTGTAGCCCGCGAATTTTCCGGAGTACGGATTGAATGTGCTCAATTCGATATTCCGAAAGCTCAGCGCCAAATCCGTATACAGCGCCGGGCCCAACACATTGACCTCCCCGCTGATCGATACCGGCGCGAAGGCATCCACAGAGCCATGAATATCGATCTTGGCCCGGGAATCGGCCGCCGATGACAATCCGAGCACCGTTCCCTCCAGGTTCTGAATTCCCGTCGCGAAATTCGGCGTTACCGATAGATCGGCGAAATTGGCCTGACCTGCTCGCAGCACGATCTTTTTGATGCTTATGGGCATCAGGGGTGCCGTGGCGGGCGCCGCGGCCGCTACGGCAGGCGCGTGCCTGCGCGAGGCGGCGGCGGGCGGGGGCGGCGGTGCGGGCGCCACCACCGTCACCGGCGCGCCACGCGGCCCCTCGGGCGCGATCAACGTGGCGCCCGGCGCCTGCAAGACGCGCTTCACATTGATGCTCTCGTCAGGCTCGATGATGACGCGCGCATAGGGCTTGCGCGCGAGGATTTGATCGATATTCAGTCGATCCGGATCGTGCTGAAATTCAATTCCCTGCACATCCAAGCGCTCCCAGTTGATGAAGTCAGCCCGCAAGGCGTTGTCCACGGTATGCAGATTGGCGACGCTGATGTCGCCGCCCAACTGCAGCGTGGGCCGCTTCGCGGCGTAGCGCACCTTCAGATCGCCGCTCAAGGCGCCCGCGAGCAGGGTCATCGAGGTATGTTGCGCGATGTAGGGCTGGATCGCGGCCAATCCGATGTCCTTGAGCTGCACGCTCAAGTTGGCCGACAAGGGTTGCGGCGTGAGATCGCCGCTCAGTACCAGCGAGCCGGTTTCATTGATCTTGGTGTCGAGCGCTACGCGCACGGGCCTGCTCAAATCGCCGCTGGCGCCGCTGACCTTGAGGGACAATGGCGCCAGCATCACCTTCGCCGCCGGACGCGTCGCGCGGTCCTCTGCTGAGATACTCGCGCCTTGCAGCGAAAATTCGGCCAAATCAACCTGCCACGCTGGGCCGGAGGCAGAACTCGGGGCGGCCGGGACCGGTGCGCCGCTCGGAGCGCCGGGCGCCGCTGCTGCGGCGGGTGCTGCGGGTGCGGCTGCGGGCGGCGCCGCGAGTTTGAGCAAATTCAACGAGCCGTCCGGTTCCATCCAGGTCACGAGCTTCAGGCCGGTGAGGGAGAGCGAATCGGCATGCGCCTGCCGGCGCAGCAGATCGACGCTGCCACCGGCTAAAATCATTTCCGGCAGCGTAATCCAATCACTATCCGATTGCTTCGGCCGCACCGTCAGATCAGTCAGCGCGACCTTGGCAATCTGCAATTTCAAATCAACCGCATCCTTCAATGCAAACGTGTAGGACGCATCCACGTCGATCTTGCCGGAGTTGACTTGAAAGCTCAGCTGGTCTTTCAAGTATTCCCAGATCGTATTCGCCTCTAGTCCATCGATGCGAAATTCACCGTCGGACTCGATGGGCTGCACCGCCACGCGCCCATGCCACTCGATCCGTTCGTTCAGTTTCGAAACACCGGTGAAGGTAAAGCGTCCGCCCTCGATGCCGGTGGTGAAATCGTGCAATTCAAAATCGATCGGTTGCAGCCGCGCGGAAAAATCCGACGCTCGGCTCCGATCCTCGTAGGTGACTAATCCCCGGCTGACTTTGAATGTCCCAATTCGCAGCGCAGGCAAAGATCCGCTGTCGGCTTGCGCCGCCTTGGGCGCGCTCTTTGGCGCAGACGATTTCGGCGACAGCTGCGCGAGGTTCAAGCCGCCGTCCTTGAACACAATGGCGCTGAGGAATGGCGCCTCGATTTCGATGTCGCCGAAGGTATAGGCGCGGCGCCACAGGGAAGAGAATTCAAATTCGATGAAAAATCGTTCGAAACCCAGCACCTTCTCGCCATTCGAGTCGGCCAACGAGAAATTCTCGACCTGAAGCTGCAAGAGGAACGGGTTGAAGCGAATCTCGCCGACGGTGGGGCGCATGCCCACAGCCTCTGGCACATCCTTGAGCAGTGCGCTGCGCAGCAACTTGGGCACCAGCCAAAACCCGCCAATCGCGTACAGCCCAACCAGCAGCGCGGCAACGGCCGCAATTCGGAAGCTTGTTGATTTGGCGAATTGCGGCAAGGGACAATCCTGCGGTACCGGTGTCCGATCTTGCGCCTAGTCTAACAAAAGATTCTCACCGCTTATTGCGTTGAATCAGCCGTTTGCGTTTGCGGGCCTGACGGGGGGTGATGACGTTGCGTTTGCCGGCGTACGGGTTCTCGTCGCCGCGAAACGCCACCCGTACCGGCGTGCCGGTAAGATTGAATGCCTTGCGAAACACATTCACCAAGTAGCGCCGATAGGCGTCCGGCACGTGATCGGTCTGATTGCC
This sequence comes from uncultured Gammaproteobacteria bacterium, assembly GCA_963756845.1. Classification (GTDB taxonomy): domain Bacteria; phylum Pseudomonadota; class Gammaproteobacteria; order Steroidobacterales; family Steroidobacteraceae; genus Bog-1198. The sequence goes on from CAVWPD010000002.1 coordinate 41,249, forward strand.
GTGAATGACCACCACGGGCGGATTGCGTCCGCCTTGATGTGCGTAACGCAGTTTGATGCGCCGCCCGCTGACCAGGGGCGGCTGATGACTCTCGACGGCCGCCTCGAGCACCCGGGTCAGTTCCGGGGTGCTCATTTCGCGCATGGCCGCGGCATAGACACTGCGCACTGCGGCGAATAGCTCGCCGACGCCGCTGCCATGGCGCGCCGAAATGAAATGCAGCGGCGCGAAATCCGCGAATCTCATGCGTTGTTCAATTTGCTGGCGAATCAGCTCGCGCTGTTCCATGGGAATGTTGTCCCACTTGTTGACCGCCAGCACCAAGGCCCTGCCTTGCTCGATCACGGTCCCCAAGAGACTCGCATCTTGCTCGGCCACGGTATCGTGCGCATCCATCACCACGATGACCACGTGAGCGGTCTCGATTGCCTGTAGCGTCTTGATCACGCTGAATTTCTCGACCGCTTCCTCGACGCGCGAGCGGCGCCGCACGCCGGCCGTATCGATCAAGGTATAGCGCTCGCCGTCGCGCTCGAAGGGCACGAGCACCGCATCGCGAGTGGTGCCCGGTTGATCGAAAGCCACCATGCGGTTCTCGCCGAGCAGCCGGTTGATCAAAGTGCTTTTGCCCACATTTGGACGGCCGATGACGGCCACTTTGATGCCGTGAATTTCCGGACCGTCATGGGGATCTGGCGTAAGGCCCGCCAGAACGGTCTCGAGCAAGGAGATCACCCCTTGGTCGTGGGCCGCCGAAATCGCCAGCGGTTCACCCAAGCCCAACTGGTGAAAATCGGCCACGGCCATATCCTGATCGAAGCCTTCGGTTTTATTCACCGCCAAGAACAGCGGTTTACCGCTGCGGCGCGCAAGTTGGGCGACAAACTGATCCCGCGGTGTGACCCCGGCACGCCCATCGACCAACACGATCAGCCGATCGGCTTCGCTGATGGCGCGCTCGGTCTGCGCGATCATCAGGCTCTCGATAAGATCGGCATTTTCAACCAAGCCGCCGGTATCCACCACGATGCAGGGGACCTCGGTGCGGCGTGCAAAGCCGTACTGGCGATCCCGCGTCAGTCCCGGCAGATCCGCGACCAGGGCATCCCGGGTTCCGGTCATGGCATTGAACAGGGTCGATTTGCCGACATTCGGCCGACCGATCAATGCAACTACCGGCAGCATTGAATTTACTGCGACGGAGGAGGCGCAGGTACCGCCGCGGGCGCAACCGCGGGCGCAGCCTCAGCGCGCGGCGCAACGACAGCGGGCGCAACGGCGGGTGCAGCGGCAGGCGCCGAGGCGCGTGGCGTGGCGTGGAAGGCCGCAAGCGTGCCGCCATCGGTCAGCACCACGACGGTATCGCCGGCCGCGGCAAGCGGGTTGGAAACGCGCTGCTTGGTGGTCTTCACGCGAGCCACGAGTTTCCCGGTGCCGCGGTCCAACCAATGGATGTAGCCCTGATAATCGGCGATCACGACTGCAGGCCCGATCACCACCGGCGCGGTCAAGCCGCGGCGTCTCAATTGATCATTGCGCCACATTTCCGCGCCGTCGCGCTGGCGCATCGCAATGACGGTGCCATCCGATTCAGTGACGTACAAATTATCCTCATCCACCGTCAAGCCTCGATAGCTCGACATATCGTGGGACCACCAAAGCTGCCCTGAATCCAGGGCGAGCATGGCCGTGCGGCCTTGGAATCCTGCGGCAAACACGTTATCGCCGACCACCAGCACCGACGAATCGATATCCACGAGCCGGTCAAGCTCAGTTCGTCCGTGCGGAGAGGCCAGAACCGTGTCCCACAGCGTGTCCCCGGTGTTCAGCGACACCGCCATCACCTTGCCGTTGTCGAAGCCGCTCAAGGCCACCTCTTTGGCGATAATGGGAGTCGCCGTACCGCGCAGGCTCAGGCGCGGCACTTGCTGCTCCACCGACCACAGTGTCTTGCCGGTGTGCGCATCGAAGCCATGCAGGCGGCCGTCGACCGAACGCATGACCACGACGTTCTCGCTGATCGCCGGCGAGGAGAGCAGCTCGGAATTGACTTGCGCGCGCCACAGCTCACGGCCGGTGGCGCCGTCCAAGGCAATGACGGCGCCCTTGCTAGTGCCGACCACCACCATGCCAAAGCGCGCCGCGGGCCCCGCTGACAGGGGCAATTTCAGCTTCTTGACCCAAACGTGCCGACCCTTATCCAGGGATACCGCCAGCAGTTCCCCTTGGTGATTGCCGGCAAAGACCAAACCGTTGTCGATCGCGGGTCCCAAGCCCAAACGCAACACAATCTGTTTCTTGCCGCCGCCGACCCCATCGCTCCACAGTTTCTTCACCGGGAGGGTGGCCGGGAAATCGACCAGCTTCGCCGGCGGTTCGACGTCTTTGTCTTTGCTGCAGCCGGCAGCGATGAGCAGCGCGGCCAGACTTAAGGGAAGCAGTAAGCGCATCAGGGTTTTGCCTTTTCGTTGGAGGCGAGATCGGCGAGTTTCAGCTCCAGAAGCGCCGAATCGGCACCGCCGTCGCCCAGAGCCGCGTTGTATTCGGCGATCGCGCCGGGTATGTCTTTCTTCGAGTACAGCGCATCTCCGCGAACCTCGTGATAAGCGCCGGCAAAGCTGCCGGGCACACCCGCAGCGAGCAGCTTGATCGCCTCTTCCGGCTTGCCTTGATCGATCAGCACTCGTGCCAGCCGCAAGCGCGCGATTTGCTTCAGCTCCGCATCCTTGGACTCATTCATGACCTGGGTCAGCGGGGCAACGGCGTCGGCGGCGCGACCGTTGTCGACGTCGATTCGAGCAATCGTGAGGCGCGCCTGATCGGCATAGGGGGAAGCCGGGAAATCCTTGATGAGCCCATCGGCGATTTGCTGGGACTTTTGCGGATTGTTGACCTGCAGGGCATCGGCCATGGCGCCGAATTGCGCGGCGGCCGCCAGCGCGCGCGAGTTTTGATGCGACTGGTAATACCCATACCCGTACCATCCGCCCACGCCGAGAACGATGCCGCCGATGATCCACGGGGCATATTCGACAAAGACGCGCTTCACCGCTTCCAATTGTTCGTCGTCGGTCAAATACTCTTCTGCCATAGCTACTCCGCTCTTCCAGCCTTAAGACCCAATAACACCCCGAGGCGTTCACTGACTTGACCCACCGGGCATTCCTCTTGGGCCAGTTCTTGGCGCAGCGCCTTCACGGCCACCACGCCCCGTGCCACCTCCTCCTCCCCCAGCACCAAGGCGAATTCCGCGCCGCTCTTGTCCGCGCGCTTGAATTGCGTCTTGAAACTTCCGCCCCCTAAGTTGATCTGCAAGCCCAATTCGGGCCATGCGCTGCGCAATTGCTCCGCCAATCTGAACCCGGGCAGCTGCGTATGTTCCCCGACCAACACCAGATAAACCTGCGGCCCGCGCCGCTGCAGGTTCAGATTCTGCTTCTCGAGGAGCATGACGATGCGCTCCTGTCCCATGGCCCAACCGATGCCCGGGGTTTCAGCGCCCCCCAATTGGGCCACCAGGCCGTCGTAGCGGCCGCCGGCGCACACGGTGCTTTGCGAGCCCAAGGCGTCGGTGGTCCACTCGAAAACCGTTCGCGTGTAGTAATCGAGGCCGCGAACCAGGTGGGGCTGCACATGATACTCGATACCGGCACTTCGCAACTGCGCGCACAGCGCCTCGAAATGCAGACGCGATTCGCCGTCCAAGGAATCGAGCAGCAGGGGCGCGCCGGCGACGATGCGCTGCACGTCCGGATTCTTGCTGTCCAGAATTCGCAGCGGATTGCCGGCCAGTCGCCGCTTGCTGTCCTCATCGAGCGCCTCCCGGTGGGCGCCGAAGTACGCGCTGAGCTTCTCGCGGTACGCCGCGCGCGAGGCCGGGGTCCCCAGCGAGTTCACCATCAGCTTCAGGCCGGTCAGGCCCAGCCGGCCCAGCAAGCGGGCCGACAGCAGGATCATTTCCGCATCGACATCCGGACCCTCGAAGCCGAAGGCTTCCGCATCGATCTGATGAAATTGGCGAAAGCGTCCCGCTTGGGGCCGTTCGCGGCGAAACATCGGCCCCATGCACCAGATGCGCAGCCGGCCTTCGCGCAGCAGCCCATTGGAAATCACGGCTCGAACCATGCCGGCGGTCGCTTCGGGACGCAGGGTGATGTGATCCTCCCCCTGATCGATGAAGCTGAACATTTCCTTTTCGACGATATCGGTGAAATCGCCGATCGAACGCTTGAACAATTGAGTCTGTTCGATGACGGGAACTCGGAATTCCTCGTAGCCGTAGCTCGCGAACACCTCGCGGGTAACGCGCTCTAAATGCTGCCAGAGGGTGATTTGCGCGGGCAATACATCATGCACACCGCGCAGGGGCTCAATGATCTTGCTCAAGAATTTCTCCGCTCAGCCGGGCGGTCGCGCATTGTGCGACTGCGCACCATGCGCCGGCTCGGCGTGCGCCGGGTCGTTGCGCGAATCGCGCCGCAGGACGCCGTCGGCGCCGGCCTCGAAGCGCGCCACATCGCCCGCAAAGAATTGCGGACCGATAGCCACCGCGTGGTCATTGATCTCGAGCTGCACGCCGCTGCCGAACCCTAAGTAGACGCGCATCGGCGCCGTGCCGGCGATGGTCTTCACGCTGTTGGCAAGTCCATTGCCCGCGTAGCTGCGATGTCCTGACGCATCATGCACATCCACCCACGAGTCTGCCGAGAAACTCAAGCGCAAGCGCGCTCGCCCCGCGCCAGGTACCGGCGCATCGAGCGCGTTTTGTGCCGCAGCGGCGGGCGTCGCCGCATCGCTCGCCCCCGGCGCCGGCGCGATGTCGCGCACCGTCACGGCCGCTGCAGTGCCCGAGGCTGGCGCAGCGGCAGGCAATGCAGGGGGAGCCGCGGCGCTATCCTCATTCTTATCGGGCAACGCCGCCACAGACGCTGCCGCGGAAGCCGCCGCCACGGGCGCGCTGCTCAACGAGGCCAAGCCACGCTGATGCCACGGCTTCCACCACAGAACGCCGAGCAGCAGCAGTGCCGCCACCACGCAGCCCAGAATCTGCGCCGGCGACAAATTGCTCACCGATGGCCCATCGGCTCGCGAGGTGAGCAGCATGCTCGGACCTGCCGATACCGGTTCGCTCGGCGTTTGCGGCCGCGAATCGAAGCCGGCAACGATCTCCGCGGCCGGCAGGCCCAACAACGCCGCGTACTTCTTCAAGTGGCCCTTGGCGTATACCGTGGGGCCGATGCGTTTGTAGTCGCCCGCCTCGAGCGCATCGATGACCCAACGATCCAGGTGCATTTCATCGGCAGCCTTTTGGGCGCTCAGTCCTCGATGCTCGCGTTCGGCCTTGAGGCGCGGTCCGGGCGGTGCCGCCGGATCGCTCATCGATCGATGCCGTTGCGCATATTCTGCGCCTGCTGCGAGTCGGGAAATTCCGTCTGCACTCGGCGCGCAAACACCGCGGCGGCCACCGTGTCGCCCAGCTTGCGTTGTGCACGAAATCCGAGCCAGAGAATTTCCGGCGAGGGTTTGTTCACCGCAAGATAGCGTTGCACAATTTCCAGCGCCTGCGCCGCGTCGCCGCGGTCGAAGGCAATATTGCCCATTTGCAGCAGCGCCTCGGGGTAATTCGGACGGATCGCAAGGGAGCGGCTGAGGTATTTTTCCGCATCCACCAAATTGCCCGCACTGCGGGCGCACGCTCCCGCATTCCCCCACGCCACTTCCGGCGTCTGGTACAGAGGGTTAGCCGCCACCTCCAGGAATAATTTCTCGCCCGCCGCGGTCTTGCCGGTGCGGCACAGAAACACCGCGTAGGCATTGGCAATGTTCGGATCTCCCTTGCCGAGCCGGTTGGCGGCGTCGTAGGCGCGCTCCGCCTTCGCCATCTCGTTGATGCGCTCATAGACTAAGCCCGCGGTCATCTGCACATCGGCATTCGAGGAGTCTTCCTTCAGCGCCTTCTCGATGCACTCGCGCGAATTCTCAAGCTTGCCGAGCCTCATGTATTCGATGGCCAACTGCATGTTGGCCTGCGCCGCCTTCGCAGGGTCCTTCTTGTAGGTGCGCACCGGGGGGCTGTAGGCGGGGGGATCGTGACTGCAGGCGGCGAGCAGCGACACCAGAATCAGGCCGAGCGCCGGAAGCGCGCGAAGTTGCTTCGAGTTCAGACTCATTGAATCTCCGCCGTGGTGCGCGCACCGGTGCGCCTTGTGCCGAGCCGCACCAACGTGCGATCCGTGACTCGGCCCGCCAGTTGACCGCAGGCGGCATCGATATCATCGCCGCGCGTTCTGCGCGTCGTCGCGATGACGCCGTGATCATTCAAAATATCGCGAAATTTCAGAATGGCCGCCGCCGGCGAACGCCGATAGCTCGTGCCGGGAAACACGTTGAAGGGAATCAAATTGACTTTGGCAGCATGCCCCTGCAGCAGCCGCGCAAGCTGACGCGCATGCTCGGGCTTGTCGTTCACGCCATCCAGCATGACGTATTCAAAGGTGATGCTGCGGCCGTTTTGCTGCTCGAGGTAATGCCAGCAGGCTGCCAATAATTCGCCGATCGGATGTATTCGATTGATGGGCACGAGTTCGTTGCGCAGCTCATCGTTCGGTGCATGCAAAGAAACCGCCAATGCCACGTTGCACTCTTCGGCCAATTTGTAGATCTGCGGGACCAGCCCCGAGGTACTCAAGGTCACCCGGCGCCGCGACAAATCGTAGCCCAGATCATCGAGGAAGATGCGCATCGCCGGCAGCACATTGCGGTAATTGGCCAACGGCTCGCCCATGCCCATGAAAACGATGTTAGTGATGCGGCGCGGGGCGGCGCCGCTTTCTGCATCGTGCGATTCGGCCAATTCACGCTGCGCCAGCCAGACCTGCCCGACGATTTCCGCGGCGCTCAAGTTGCGGTTGAATCCTTGTTGGGCGGTCGCGCAAAAGCTGCAATCCATCGCGCACCCCACCTGGCTGGAAATGCACAAGGTGCCGCGGTCCGGCTCGGGGATGTAGACGGTCTCGATTCCCTGCACGGCATCCATGCGCAGCATCCATTTGCGCGTGCCGTCGCTCGATGTCTGTTCGGTAACAATCTCCGGAACGCTGATTTCGGCGACCTCGCCCAAGCGCACCCGAAACTCCTGCGCCAAATCGCTCATGGATGAGAAATCCGCAGCGCCGCGCCGGTAAATCCACTTCATCAGCTGGCGAGCGCGGTAAGGCTTCGCGTCCAGGCGCGTAGCCACGAAAGCTTCGAGCTCTGTGCGCGGCAGCCCCAGTAGATTCACGCGTTCGACCGCCAACTTAAGTTCTCCTTCAGGCCGCTACGCTAGCGCGTACGCGGACAGAGCTCAATTTCACGGAAGAAGTAGCCGATTTCGCGGGCCGCCGTGTCCGGCGCATCGGAGCCATGGACGATGTTCTCGTCGATGCTCGTGGCCAGATCCGCGCGAATCGTGCCCTTCGCCGCCTTTTTTGGATCCGTCGCGCCCATGCACTCGCGATTCTTCGCGATGGCTCCCTCGCCTTCCAGCACTTGAACCATCACCGGGCCCGATGTCATGAAGCGCACCAGATCCTTGAAGAAAGGTCGCTCGCGATGCACGGCGTAGAACCCTTCCGCTTCGGCTTGCGAAAGCTGCATCATGCGCGCCGCGACGACTTTCAAACCGGCTGACTCGAAGCGACGATAGACCTCGCCGATCAGATTACGGCCGACGCCGTCTGGCTTGACAATGGACAGGGTACGCTCGATGGGCATCATGACCTCGCTGGCTATAGGGTTTCGCCCGGGTTAGGGGCTGACAAAGACCGCGAAGTGTACTGGAGCGTCGTCGCTCAAGCAATCAAGATGACTACCGAAGTCCCTGTATTGCTTGGAAAAACCACCCTAAATCGGCACCGCCGCATCGCCGCGACAATGAACCTTAGACGTTGAAACTCTCGCCGCAGCCGCACTCGCCTTTGGCTTTCGGGTTTTGGAACTTAAATGCCTCGTTCAGCCCCTGTTTGACGAAATCGACCAGGGTGCCGTCAATCAGCGGCAGACTTAAGGGATCCACGACGACTTTCACGCCTCGCGCTTCGAATACCGCGTCTTCGGGATTGATTTGGTCGGCGTAATTGACGACATACGCAAAACCCGAACAACCGGTCTTTTTGATGCCCACTCGCAGGCCAATGCCTATACCGCGCTGCGCCAAATGATCGCGAACTCGATTCGCCGCAGATTCCGTCAATAAAATCGCCATTCCGCGCTGCCCTCACAAAAAAGTTCAGCCAGCCTCATACATAGCACGCCGCCGGGTCCTCCGCACGGAACCTAGGCTCGATTTTCATTAAGCCTACGTCACGCGCGTATCCCTAGGGATATGGGCGCTTACGCGCCGGAGTCAATGGCGGCGCCGACGGCGGCTGTCCAGGCATCTTCGATGATCAACAGGCGGCCGAGTTTCTCCGTGGGCACGGCAAAGCGCTCGCTCAAGGCAGGCACGCCGAACGGTAAGGGTGAGGCGGCGGGCCGGCCGACCGCCTGCTCCGCCACAAAGGCGGCCACGGCAATGGTATGCGGGCAGGCGAAGGCCAAGAAACGCACCTCGCGCAGCACGCCTGCGCCGACCTGCAGGTCGAATTGCACCCAAGTGCCCTGTTCGCGATGCCCAGCCTCGCCCCGAAACACGCCCGCGCCCGAGAGCACGCCCGCGGCCGCCGGCGCCTCAAAGTAGCGGCGGGTCAATTCATTGTAGATCATGCCGCGGCCAGCTTGCGCAGGCGTCCGACCTGCTCCGCCAACACCGACACCGCGGTGGCGATATCCGCTGCAGTGGTGTTGCGGCCGAGGCCAAATCGCAGACTGCTCTCGCTCAAGCGCTCGCTGCGGCCCAGGGCGCGAAGCACATAGGAAGGCTCCGCCAGAGCCGAGGTGCACGCGGACCCGGTGGACACCGCCACCTGCGATCGTATGGCAGCGAGCAGGCTTTCACCCTCAACTCCTTCGAAGGACACATTGAGCAGGTGCGGTACCGAGTGCTGCGCGTCGCCGTTGCGCAGCACGCCGCCGAGGGCGGCCAATCCTTCCCAGAGCCGCGCCTGCAACCCGGCAATGCGCCCAATTTCCTCGGCCGGCGCCGCGGCCGCCAGCTCGAATGCCAACCCCATGCCGACGATCTGATGCGTTGCCAACGTGCCCGCCCGCACGCCTCGCTCCTGCCCGCCGCCAACTTGCAGCGGCTGCAGTTGCACGCGAGCACCGCGCGCATCGCTGCGTTGCGATACCAACAGTGCACCGGCCCCCTTCGGGCCATACACCTTGTGAGCCGACAGCGACATCAAGTCCGCGCCCAGAGCGGCAAAGTTCACGGGGCACTTGCCGACGCTCTGGGCGGCATCAACATGCAGCCGCGTGCCGTGGCGCGCACACAGCGCGCCGATGGCCGCGATGTCTTGAATCACGCCGATTTCGTTGTTGACGTGCATGAGGGAGACCAGCACGGTATCCGTCTGCAGCGCCGCGGCGACTTGCGCCGGTTCGAGCAGTCCCCCGCGGTCGGGAACCAGATAGGTGACCCGCCAACCGCGCCGCTCGAGTTCACGGCAGGGATCGAGCACCGCCTTGTGTTCGGTGCGCGCCGTGATGATGTGGCGGCCCTGCTCCCGGTAATACCGGGCAACGCCGAAGATCGCCAGATTGTTCGCTTCCGTGGCACCCGAGGTCCACAACACCTGCTTGGCGTCGGCCCCGACGCTCGAGGCGACCTGTGCTCGCGCATGCTCCACTAAAGCACTCGCGAGCTCGCCGTATGCATGGCTCGAGGAAGCCGCATTGCCGAATTCGCTCGTCGAACCTAGGACTTGCGCCATGCGCGCGACAACCCGAGGGTCCACCGGCGTGGTGGCGGCATGATCCAGGTACACGGGCATATGCGCGGCGTTCACGTGCGCGGCGTTCATTCGCGTGAGCGCTGCGCAGACTGCCCTCGCCGGCCCTGCACCGCGCTCAAGATGCCGCGCAGGATATTGAGCTCGTTGCGATCCAGCTGCGCGCGGTTGAATAGCCGGCGCAACCGCTCCATCAAGTGGCCGGTACGATCCGCAAAGTCAATTTCGTTGAGGACCTGGTGCAGGTGCGTGAAAAAGTGTTCGACATCGCCCGACGGGGCCAGCGGCATCTCGAGCTGCACCTGCGAATGGGGCTGCTCGCGCGCCATGAAAATCTCATACGCCGCCAGCTGCACCGACATGGCCAAATTCAGCGAGCAATATTCCGGATTGGCGGGAATCCGCACCAGCACATTGCAGTGATTCAAATCCTCGGTAGCGAGACCGTAGCGCTCCGAGCCAAACAGCAGTGCAGCGCGGTTCTCCTGCGGCAGCGCCACGATGCGGGCGGCGACGTCGCGCGGCGTGGTGAATTCCCAATAGTAGGATCGAGGGCGCGAGGTTGTGCCCGCGATAAAACCGCAATCGCTGATGGCCTCGGCGAGGCTCGACACGATGCGCGCGCCCGCCAGAATGTCGTCCGCGCCCGCGGCCAGCGCGTTGGCTTCCGCATGCGGAAATGAGCGCGGCCGCACCAGCACCAAATCCGATAGCGCCATGTTTTTCATGGCGCGCGCCACCGAGCCGATATTCCCCGGATGGCTGGGGTCGATGAGGACGATGCGAACGAGGGATGTCATGACTCTGGTATTCTAGCGCCACACTATGCAACCCCTGCTCAATATCGCTATGCGCGCGGCGCGGCGCGCCGGCGATCTAATCGTCAAAAGCCTCTCGCGCCTCGATTCGTTGAAAGTCGACAGCAAGGGCCGCAATGACTTCGTGACCGATATCGACCGCAAGGCCGAGGCCGACATCATCGCGACCATTCACCGCAGCCATCCGCAGCACGCGATTCTTGCCGAAGAGTCAGGCCGCAGCGGCCACGATGAGTTCGTGTGGATCATCGATCCCTTGGACGGCACGACCAACTTTCTGCATGGGTTCCCGACCTTCGCCGTTTCGATTGCCGTTGAACAGAAGGGCCGCCTGCAGCATGCCGTGGTGTACGACCCCATGCGCCAGGAATTCTTTACCGCCTCGCGCGGCGACGGTGCGCAGCTGGAAGGCAAGAAAATCCGCGTCAGCACCCAACGCACGCTGGAAGGATCCTTGATCGGCACCGGTTTCCCATTTCGCGCGGGCGCCGAAATCGATGCCTATCTCGCCATGCTCAAAGTAGTGATGTCCACCGCTGCCGGCGTGCGCCGGCCGGGGGCTGCCGCATTGGATCTGGCCTATGTCGCGGCGGGCCGCATTGACGGCTTTTGGGAATTTGGCCTCTCGCCCTGGGATACCGCCGCCGGAACCCTGCTCATCCAGGAAGCCGGTGGCCGCGTCGGCACGCCCACCGGCGCCGAATACGCCCTTGGCGCGAACATCGTGGCCGGCAATCCCAAGGTCTACGAAGCACTCCTTGAAACCCTGGGGCCGCTAACGCCCCCGGCTTTGCGCGTCTAGCCGCGGCCGGCTGAGGCGCGGCCGGCGAGGCGCAGGCCGCCTAGGCGCCGTGCGTGCCAGGTGCCGGCGTGGTGCCGAGTTCGCCGTGTTCAGCGCCGGGCAGCCGCAAGCGGCTGTTCTTGTAGCCGTAGAATGCGTAAATCAGAATCCCAATAACGCTCCAGATCAGCAAGCGTTTCCAGGTGGCATTGGGCAGTGAAAGCGCCATCGCCGCGCAGAAGCCCACGCCGAGCAGCGACACGACCCAAACGCCCTTGATGCGAAACGGACGCGGCAGGTCGGGTCGCGTATAGCGCAGCACCAGCACACCGACGCAAACCACGATGAAAGCGATGAGGGTGCCGATCGAGACTAACTCGCCCAAGATATTGATGGGCAGCAGCCCGCCAAAGGTTGCCGCCGCCATGCCGGTGATGAGCGTGGCCACGTGCGGGGTGCGGAATTTCGGATGCACCGCGCCGAAGAACTTCGGCAACAGACCATCGTGCGCCATGGTCAGCCAAATGCGTGCCTGGGGGATGATCATGGTGATGATCACCGAGGTCAGTCCGAACAGCGCGCCCCAAATCACCCACGAGGTGAGCCAGGTCAGCTGCGGATGCGCCTCGAGCGCGACCACCACCGGCGCAGCGTCATTCAATTGCTTGAACGGCACCAACCCGGTCATCACGCTCGACATGAAGATGTACAGCACGGTGCAGATCGCTAGGCTGCCCAGCATGCCGATCGGCATGCCGCGCTGCGGATCCTTGGCTTCCTGCGCCACGGTCGAGACGCCATCGAAACCGATGTAGGCGAAGAAAATGATGGCCGATGCCTGGAATATGCCGCTCCAGCCGAACTCGCCGAACGTGCCGGTATTCTTCGGAATGTAGGGGACCCAGTTCTGAGTGTTGACGTACTTGGCGCCAAAAGCGATGACCGCCACGACGATGCCCACTTTGATGGCCACGATGATGGTGTTGACCACGGCCGATTCTTTAATGCCCTTGTAGCACAGTGCGGTTGCTGCGCCGACGATCAGAATGGCCGGCAAGTTGATGATCGCTCCGGTGCTGACGACGCTGAAACCCACATCGGACGCATCGAATGGCGCGCTGGTGAGGGAGGCGGGAAGAAAATTAATCCCGTAGTGATCCAGCAGTTTCACGAAGTACCGGCTCCATCCCACCGACACCACCGAACAGGCCATCATGTACTCGAGGATCAAGTTCCATCCGACGAACCAGGCGATGAACTCGCCCAAGGTGGCATAGCTGTAGGCATAGGCGCTGCCCGAGACCGGCACCATCGCCGCGAACTCGGAATAACAAAGCCCGGCAAACATGCAACCGAATCCGGCAATGACGAAGGACAGCACGATCGCAGGCCCGGCGTGTTGTGCGGCGGCCAAGCCCGTCAGCACGAATATACCCGTGCCGATGATGCCGCCGATTCCGAAGGCGACGAGTGAAGGAATACCGAGCGCCCGTTTCAGCCCTTCGGCCGATGCCTCCTTCTGATAGGCGGCGACGGGCTTGGTGGCAAGCATCCCTTTTATATTCATGTTGCACCGAATGTAGCTTCAGTGCGCCGACTCTAACGGCTTTCCCGCCGCGCTACCAAACAATTTACCGCAGGCGAGAACTGGTACCCGCGGACTTACCGCGCCGCAGCCGGATATTCAGCCACTCGACAGCACCCGAGAAGGCCATCGCAAAGTACAGGTAGCCCTTCGGTACGTCCCACTCCAGGGACTCGGCGATCAAGGCGGCACCCACCAGCACCATAAATGCCAGCGCCAGGATTTTGATGGTAGGGAATCGATCGATGAACCGGTTCACCGCGGAAGACACCGCCATCATCACCAGCACCGACACCACGATGGCGGCCACCATGACCTCGATCTGCCGCGCGAGCCCAATGGCGGTGAACACCGAATCAAGCGAGAACACGATATCGATGATGCCGATCTGCGCGATGATCAGCCAGAAGCTATTCATCAATCCCGGCTTGCGGCTGCGTACCTTGCCGGCCAGCAAGTTGCGAATTTCCTTGCTGCTCTTGATCACCAGGAAGACGCCGCCCGCGAATAGGATCAACTCGCGGCCGGTGATTTGCATGCCGAGGATCACGAACAGCGGAGCGCGCAGGGTCGCGAGCCAGGTGATGGAATACAGCAGCGCGATGCGCGTCAGCATCGCGAATCCCAAGCCCAAGATGCGCGCGCTGCGCCGCTGCCCCTCGGGCAAGCGGTCGACGAGCAGCGATAAGAATATGACGTTGTCGATGCCGAGAACGATCTCCAGCAGCGACAGCATCAGGAATGAAAGCCAAACCTGCGGATCGGCGAGCAGAGCGATAAGACCGGTCAATATCGGGGTCCTACCATTTATGGCAGACCGTCAATTTCCTCGGGTTTGGTGACCTTGCGCTCCAACAAGTCATCGGTGCGCAAACCTAAATCGAGCGCCAATGCGGCGGATATGTAGATCGACGAATAGGTGCCGGCAATGATGCCGATGACCAGGGCCGCCGAGAATCCGCGTAAAGTCTCGCCGCCGAAAATCAGCAGGGCGACGACGACCAGCAAGGTTACCAGCTTGGTCATCAAGGTTCGCGACAACGTCTGGTTGATGGATTCATCGATCACCTGCGCGATCGATTGTTTACGCGCCGTGCGGGCGCGTTCGCGAATACGGTCGAACACGATCACCGTATCGTTCAGCGAGTAGCCGATCACCGCCAGGATGGCCGAAATGGCCGTCAGATCGAAGGTCATCTGACTCAGGGCAAAAAAACCGATCACGCAGATAGGATCGTGCAGCACGGCAAAGATCGCGCCGAGGGCGAGCTTCGGGGTGAAGCGAAACAGCACATAAATCAAGATCAGCACCAGGGTCGCAAACAGCGCCCAGCCTCCCTTGATGAACAGCTCCTTGCCCACCTGAGCACCCACCGTCTCGGTTCTCTGCAGCTTCACGCCGCTATCCGTCTTGGCGAAAATCTCCAAAATGCGCGCGCCGATCTGGTCGCCCTTGGCGTTCGGATCCGGCGGCAGGCGCACCAAAATATCCCGGGAACTGCCGAAAGCCTGCACCTGCGCGCCCGCGACGCCGGCCTGGGCCAGCGAGTTGCGCAGCGCCTCGATATTCGGGGCCTGGGGAAAATTCGTTTCCACCACGACGCCGCCGGTGAAATCCACGCCCAGATTCAGGCCGCGCACCGCGACCAGCGCCAGGGAACTTAAGATCAGAATCGCGGACAGTCCGTACCACACCTTGCGGGTGTTCATGAACGGGAAGCGCGTTACCTTGTGGAAAAATTCCATGTTCGTAACCCCTTAGATCGACAAGCGATCGAGCTTGCGCTTTCCGCCGTAGATAACTTGCACCAATGCATGCGTGCCCATGACCGAGGTGAACACCGAGGTCGCGATACCGAGCACCAGCACGACGGCGAAGCCGCGGATGGCGCCGGCGCCGAAGGTCCAAAGAACGATGCCGGCGATGGCCGCCGTGACGTTGGAGTCGCCGATCGCGGACCAGGCCCGCTCGAACCCGGCGGTGATCGCCGCGCGCGGCGAGACGCCGTTGCGCAGTTCTTCGCGAATGCGCTCGTAGATCAAAATGTTGGCGTCCACCGCCATGCCCACGGTCAGCACGACGGCCGCGATGCCCGGCAGCGTCAGCGCGGCCCCGAACATGGACAACAGCGCTGTCAGCAGCACCACGTTGGCCGCCAGCGCCACATCCGCGATCAGGCCGAAGACTTTGTAGTAAATCGCCATGAAGATGAACGCGGCCAGCATGCCGAACACCATCGCCTTGATGCCCTTGTCGATGTTGTCCTGTCCCAAGCTCGGTCCGATGGCGCGCTCTTCGATGGGCGTGAGCGGCGCGGCCAGGCCGCCGGCGCGCAGCAGCAAGGCCAGTTCGCGGCCTTCGATCGGATTGACGCCGGTGATTGAAAAGTTGTTGCTGAACACGCCGCGAATCGTCGCGCGGTTGATGACCTCTTCGGTGGTGCGATCGACCTCCACGCCTTGCGCGTTCTTCTCGCGCGAACGGTCGATGAATACCACCGCCATCAAGTGTCCAAGATTCTCCTGGGTATTCTTCAGCATTTTCGCCGCGCCGCGGCTGTCCAGGCCAACCGACACCGCCGCGCCGTCCTGGGTACTCGGCTGAAAGGTCGCATCGGTCAGCTGATCGCCGGTCACCACCACTTCGCGCTTCAGGAGTACCGGCTGCTTATCCCGGGTGTAGTACAGCTTCGAACCCAACGGCACGCGGCCCGTCGCCGCCGCTTCCAGAGGATTATTGGCCTCATCGACCATGCGAAATTCCAGCGTCGCCGTCTTACCGAGGATCTTCTTCACCTCAGCCGAATTCTGCAGCCCCGGCAATTGAATGGCGATGCGATCCACACCCTCGCGCGCCACCTGCGGCTCGGAGACCGCCAGCTCGGGGCTGTTGAGGCGATTGCGCAGGATGACGATGTTCTGCGATACGGCGTCATCCTGGCGCTGCTTGATTTCCTGCGGGGTCAGCTGCAGTTGCAAGGCCGGCGCGCCGCCGACAGTGACGTCGGTCAAGTTCAAGTTGCGGCTATCGGCGAGGATGGCTGCCTTGCCTTTGGCGAAGCTGTCGGCATCGCGAAACAGAACGCGCACCTGATTTTGCGGATAATCCACCGCGACATCTTGATACGCCACGCGCGCGTTGCGCAGCGCCGCGCGAAAATCCTGCTCGTGACGGTCGAGCAGCTGCTTCACTGCGCCCTGCACATCGACTTGATAAACCAGGTAAACGCCGCCGCGAAGATCCAATCCCAGCTTCACAGGCGCCAGCCCCAAACGGTGCATCCACGCCGGAACGCGCGATGCCTGCGACAGCGCGATGGTGAACTGATTGGGACGCGCTTCGGAGATCACATCGCGCGCCTTCAGCTGATCCTGCTTGCTGGAAAAGCGCAGGGTCAGCCGTCCCTGCTCCAAGAACACACCGGAGGGCGCGATGCCCTTGTCCTTGAGAATCTGCTCGACGGCGCTGCGATCGGCATCGGTGACGGCGACCCGGTCGGCCGCCAGCTGCAACGCGTTTTCCTCGCCGAACAAATTCGGCAGCGCCAGGAAGATGCCCAATACCAAGACGATCGCGACCAACGCGATCTTCCAGCGCGGATAAGCAATCATGCGCTCTTGACCGTGCCTTTCGGCAGCACTTGCGCCACCTGAAATTTCTGCAGTTTGATGTTCACACCGGAGGAGATTTCCACGCTCAGGAACTGATCTCCCACCTCGGTCACTTTGCCCAAGATCCCGCCGGTGGTCGCGATTTCATCGCCCACCGCGATTTTGGAGAGCATGTCACGCTGTTCCTTGGCGCGCTTGCTCTGCGGTCTGATGAGCAAGAAATAGAACGCCACCACCATGACGGCAATGGGCGCCATGCCGATCAAACTGAAGCCCCCGGCAGGGGCGCCGCCGGCAGCCTGCGCATTTGCCGTATTTATGAGGAAATCCATAGTGTTACACTCGTTTTTTGCTGAGTAAGCCGCTGCACAAAGCCGCGTAGTATACAGCAGGCACCGGCAAACTTAACCGCGCTCCGCGCTCTTCAGGGCGTAGAAATCCGCGGCATAGCTCTCGAAGGCGCCCGCAGCGATCGCTGCGCGAATCTCCGCCATCAGCCGCTGGTAGAAAAACAGGTTGTGAATGGTGTTCAGGTGCGCCCCCAAAATCTCGCCGCATTTGTCCAGATGCCGCAAATAGCTGCGGCTGTAGTTGCGGCAGGTGTAGCAGGCGCATCCCGCCTCGATGGGAGCGGTGTCCTTCTGATGAACGGCATTGCGAATATTGACGACCCCCGTGCGGGTGAACAGGTGCGCGTTGCGTGCATGCCGGGTGGGCATCACGCAATCGAACATGTCGATGCCGCGCCGCACCGCCTCGACGATGTCTTCCGGCCGTCCGACCCCCATGAGGTAGCGCGGCTTGTCGCGCGGCATGTGCGGCATCAGCCCCTCGAGCACCGCCGTACGTTCCCCTTCCGTCTCGCCTACCGCCAAGCCGCCCACCGCAAGTCCCGCGAAGCCGATTTCCTGCAGCGCCGCCAGTGAAGCGATGCGCAAACTCAAATGAACGCCGCCCTGCACAATGCCGAACAGCGTGCCCGGCGGATCGCCGGCGTAGTACTCGCGAAAGCCGCGCAGCGCCCATCGCATGGATAGTTCCATCGATGCGCGCGCCTGCTCCTCGGTGGCCGGGTACGGCGTGCATTCGTCGAAACTCATGGCCACATCCGAGCCCAGCGTGCGCTGAATGCGCATGGACTCTTCGGGAGAAAGAAATACCGCGGCGCCATCGACGGGCGAGCGAAAATGCGCGCCTGCCTCGGTGATCTTGCGCATCTGCGCCAGACTCCAGACTTGGAATCCCCCTGAATCGGTCAGGATCGGGCGGCGCCAATGCATGAAGCGATGCAGTCCCTGATGTGCTTCGATCACCTCGAGCCCGGGACGCAAGTACAGATGAAAGGTGTTGCCGAGGACGATTTCGGCGCCGATTTCCTCCAGATCCTCCGGCGTCATGGCCTTCACGGTGCCGTAGGTGCCGACCGGCATGAACGCCGGGGTTTCAACCGTGCCGCGGGCAAACTGCAGGCGGCCGCGGCGCGCGGCGCCCTCTTGCGCCAACAACTCGAAGCGCATCACGCACGCTCCAATGCCGATGCGGCCGGTGTCAGAAACATCGCGTCACCGTAGCTGAAAAACCGATACCGCGCCTGCACGGCATGCGCGTACGCAGCCAGCAGCGCTTCCCGGCCAACAAAGCCTGCGCACAGCATCAACAAGGTCGACTCGGGCAGATGAAAATTGGTGAGAATGGCATCCACCGCGCGAAATCGATGGCCCGGCGAGATGAATATGCGCGTGCTGCCCTGGTACGGCGCGAGCTGCGCCGCGGCCGCCGAAGCGCTCGCCGAAGCGCTCGCCGGAGCGCTCGCCGGAGCGCTCGCTGCTGCGCGTGCCGCCGTCTCCAAGCTCCGCACGACGGTGGTACCCACGGCGATCACACGCCCACCGGCCTCGCGCGCTTGGTTGATGGCATCGCAGGTGGCGGCGGGCACCTCCAGGTATTCCTCGTGCATCGCGTGTTGGCTGATGTCCTCGACCCGCACCGGCGCAAAGGTGCCCGCCCCGACGTGCAGGGTGACAAACGCATGGCGAACGCGCCGCGCCTCCAAGAGCGCAAAAATAGACTCATCGAAATGCAATCCCGCGGTGGGCGCCGCGATCGCGCCGGGCGCACGCGCATACACCGTCTGGTAGCGCTCGCGGTCGGCCTCTGCCGCGCTGCGGTCAATATAAGGCGGCAGCGGAATTTGCCCGTGAGCCTGAAAAAACTCGAGCACCGCGCAGGAGAATTGCAACTTGAACAGCTCATCCTCGCGCGCCAGCATCCGGGCGCTCTGCCCCGCGGCCAGCGCCACCACCGCACCGGCACGCAATCCCTTGCTGGCCCTCACGTGAGCCAGCGCGGTATTCACGTCGAGCGCGCGCTCCAACAGGATTTCAACCCGCCCGCCGCTGTCCTTGACGCCAAATACCCGCGCCGGAATCACGCGGGTGTCATTGAACACCAATAGATCCCGGCTCTCGAGCAGGGAGGGGAAATCACGAAATTGCCGGTCTTTATACTCCCCGGTAAGGCCATCGAGCGTGAGCAATCGGCTGGCGGAACGCTCCGCCGTGGGCTGTTGGGCAATGAGTTCTTTGGGCAGATCGAAGTGAAAGTCCGTACGCAGCATTACGCGAAGCATTCTACCAAGAGCGGCAATCGCATATACTGCCGCCCCTGGCATGCCCGGATGGCGGAACTGGTAGACGCGCCGGACTCAAAATCCGGTGGTGGTGACACCGTGTGGGTTCGATTCCCTCTCCGGGCACCAGAATTTTTTTCTATGGACGAATTTTGAATTTCTGCAGCAACTGCGGCGCACCGGTCGAATTCAAGATCCCCAGCGGGGATCATTTGCCGCGTTTTGTGTGCAGCACCTGCAATACGGTGCACTACAAGAATCCGCTGCTGGTCTTGGGGTGCGTACCGGAATGGCAGAGCAAGATCCTCTTGTGCCGCCGCGCCATCGAGCCTCGCTTGGGCTTCTGGACGGTGCCGGCCGGCTTCATGGAGAACGGCGAAACCATGCAGCAGGCGGCGGCGCGCGAATGCCACGAGGAAGCGCTGGCCAAGGTAGAGGTCGGCTCCTTGCTTGCGGTGGTAAACGTGACGCGCGCCAACCAGGTGCACGTTATGTTTCGGGCCAAACTGCTGGAGCCCTCGTTCGCGCCAGGCCCTGAGAGCTTGGAAGTCGGACTATACGAAGAAGCTGAGATTCCGTGGTCGCAATTGGCCTTTCCGAGTGGCGAATACACGCTGCGCCAGTACTACGCGGACCGCAGCGCCGGACGCGAGGATCATCATTTCACCGAACTGAACAGCAGGCCGAAGCCTTAAGATCGGTGCCTCGGGGCTGTGGCAGAATAGTGTTAACACTCAACAGGGCTAGAGAAGGGTAAGTCATGACGTTCGTGGTCACCGAAAGCTGCATCAAGTGCAAATACATGGACTGCGTCGAGGTATGCCCGGTCGACTGTTTCCATGAAGGCCCGAATTTTCTGGTGATCGACCCGGACGAGTGCATCGATTGCACCCTGTGCGAACCGGAATGCCCGGTCGAGGCCATCTTCTCGGAGGAAGAGATTCCTCAAGGCCAAGAAAACTACCGCCAGCTGAATGCGGAACTCGCCAAGAAGTGGCCGGTCATCAGCGAGAAGAAAGAAGCGCCTGCCGATGCCAAGCAATGGGAAGGCGTGAAGGACAAGTTGCAGCTGCTGGAACGCTAGCCGTGTTTCGCGCCTCGCGCGATGTCATCATTCGGACCGACAAGTTCGCGGAGGCGGCGCACTTTTACGAATCGGTTCTCGGCCTGAAGAAGTTTCTCAACGACAAATCGCTGGTTGGCTTTGAGACCGGCGCCTTCCGCCTGTTCGTCGAGGACGGCGCCAAACACGGCCCGGTATTCGACTTTCTGGTGCCGGACATTGAAGCCGCAAAGCATTCGTTGCTCGCGCAGGGTTGCGCCATCGTGGCAGAGGATCCGGCCGTGCCGCGCTGCTACCTTCGCGACCCTTACGGGCTCGTGTTCAACATTGAACAGCGGGGCGAGGAGTAAACGGCGCAATGCTCAGCCCATCCCTGGCCAAGCTCAGACTCGCAGCGCTGCTCGCGTACACCCCGATTCTCGCCAATGCTGCGTTGGCGGAAGGCGTGCGTTCGGGAATTCAGGCAGCGGACATGGACACAGCGGTGCGTCCGCAGGATGATCTGTTCGAATACGCCAACGGCACGTGGCTGCGTACCGTTCCGATCCCGCCGGATCGATCCGGCTATGGCGTGGTTACCTTGATGAGCGAGCGCTCGCTGGTCCAACAGCGCGAGTTGATCGAAGCGGCGCAGACCTCCACGGATCCGGAAGTGCGCAAGGTCGGCGATCTTTACGCGAGCTTTATGGCTGAGGCGCGCATCGAGCGCGCGGGTGCCCGGCCTTTGCATGCCGAACTGCAGCGCGTCGCCGCCCTCAAACGCAGCGCCGACATCGGCCCTCTGATGGCGCAACTCGACAGAACCGGCATCTCGGTCCCACTGGGCGGCTACGTGCGGCCGGACGCCCGGCACTCCACGCAATATGCGTTCTGGCTTTCACAAGGCGGCTTAGGATTGCCGGACCGCGAATACTACTTGAGCGACGATGCGCGTTTGGTGGAATTTCGTCGCAAGTATCGCGAACACATCGAGAAAATGCTGCGCCTCTTGGGCGATGCGCGCCCGGGCAAGAACGCCGATGACATCCTCGCGCTGGAAACCGCGCTGGCCAGGATTCAATGGACGCGCGTGGCCAATCGAGACTCGCAGAAGACCTACAACCCGCGCACGCCGGCGCAATTGGCAGATCTGGCTCCCGGCATCGAATGGAGGAGTTTTTTTGAACAGGCCGGCCTGCCCTCTCCGTTGCCGACGCTGATACTGCGCCAGCCTGATTACGTACAGGGACTTTCTTCACTGATTCGAACCAGCCCGCTGTCGACGTGGAAGGCCTATCTGCGCTTTCGGGTGCTCTCGAGCCGCGCGGAGTTTCTTTCGCACGCCTTCGTCGATGAGGACTTTGCCTTCAACCAGGCCGTGCTGCAGGGAACTTTGCGCATCCAGGAGCGCTGGAAACGCGGCTGTCTATTGGTCGACCGGTTGATCGGCGAGGCATCCGGGAAGCTGTATGTGGCCAAGTACTTCCCGGCGCAGACCAAGGCGCGCATCGATGCGCTGGTCGATAATCTGCTCAAGGCCTATGCGCTGAGTATCGATCAACTGCCATGGATGAGCGCGGCCACCAAGGTGGAGGCGCAGGCGAAATTACGCAAGATCGATGTGAAAATCGGCTATCCGAAGCAGTGGCGCGACTACACGAAGCTCTCGATCTCGCCCACCGACCTGATCGGCAATGTGCGCCGCGCCCAGCTGTTCGAAAGCGAACGCCGCCTCGCGCACTTGGGTGGCCCGATCGATCGGAATGAATGGAACATGACGGCGCCGACCGTGAACGCCTACTACAACTCCACCTTGAATGAAATCGTGTTTCCCGCGGGGATTCTGCAGCCGCCGGCGTTCGACCCGGCGGCGGACGACGCATTCAACTACGGCTCGGCGGGCGCCACCATCGGCCATGAAATCAGCCACGGCTTCGACGATCAGGGCAGCCAATACGACAGCGACGGCAATCTGCGCGATTGGTGGAGCCCCGAGGATCATGCGAAGTTCAAGGCGAAGACCGAATTGCTGATCAAGGAATACGATGCCTTCGAACCGGTGCCGGGGTTCCATGTCAACGGCGCGCTCACGCTGGGCGAGAACATCGCGGACATCGCTGGCATTGAAATTGCCTACAAGGCCTACATCGCATCGCTGGACGGCGCCGCGCCTCCCGTCGTCGATGGCATGACCGCGGATCAGCGCTTCTATATCGGCTTTGCGCAAAGCTGGCTGGGCAAACGGCGCGAGGCCCGCACCATTGAGCTCATCACGTCGGATCCGCATTCTCCGCAGAAATACCGCACGAATGGCGTCGTCGTGCACATGCCCAGTTTCTACAGTGCCTTCGGCGTTGGACCCGGAGACAAGATGTACCTGGCGCCGGAGAAGCGGGTAACGCTGTGGTAGATGTGTGCCTCCGGCATGCTCAACGCCCCCTCGGCCTCAGCGCTTGGCCACCACCTGCAGCTCTTTGAGCTGCGCCAGCAGTTCGCGAGGCTCCATATACCCGGAAATGTAATCGCCGTTCTCGGTGAAGATCGCCGGCGTGCCGCGAACTCCGACGTTCTGGCCCAACTCGTATTCACGTTGCACCGGCGTCGCCCCGCAGGTGATGTTCATATCGAGCGCCGCGCCGGCCTTGGCGCGCGTCAACGTGTCGTTGCGATTCGGCGAGCACCACACCACCTCAGCCTTGCGCCAGCTCTCCGTTCCTGGTCCGCTGCGCGGATAGAACATGTAGCGCACGCGAATGCCCAAACGGTTGAGTTCAGCCATCTCGCTGTGCAGCTTCCTGCAATACGCGCAATCCACATCCGTAAAGACGGTGATGGTGTATTTCGGATTCGACGGCGAGAAAATCAGCATCTGCGATTCCGGTACCGCGCCGATCAAGGCGACACGCGCATGGGTGCGCAACTCCTCGGTCAGGTTATCGCGCGACTTCATGTCGTACAGATTGCCGTCGATGAAGTACTTGCCGTCCGCAGTGATGTAGCTGACCTCGGCGCCTTGTGCGAATTCGTAAATGCCGGGAATCGGCGAGGGCCTTAGGTCGTCGATTTTTGAGCCCGCCGGCAACAGCTTGAGCAGCGCAGCGCGCGGATCAGCAGGCGGCTGCTCGGTATTTGCCGCGCGCACGTTTCCCGCTGCGGCGAGCAAGACCAACGCTAAACAGGCGAAGTATCGCAACATGCAAGGCTCCATCGGATCTAGCTGATTCGACCTCCCGGTTCTCGAGAGGTTCAGCCGATTCTAGCAGAGGGCGGGGCGCCGCCAGACAGCTCAGCCGCGGGGGTGGTGCGCGGTATGCAGGTCTTTCAGGCGCTCACGCGCCACGTGCGTATAAATTTGGGTGGTCGACAGATCGCTGTGGCCCAAAAGCATCTGCACCACGCGCAGGTCAGCGCCGTGGTTCAGCAAGTGGGTCGCAAAGGCATGGCGCAGGGTATGGGGCGACAACTCCTTCTCGACCCCGGCCTTCTTCGAATAGCGTTTGATGATGTGCCAAAATGCCTGGCGCGTCATGCGATCGCCGCGGCGGGTCGGAAACAAATAATCCGTCTGGCGCTCCAGCAAGATCTCCACCCGAGGGCCCTGCATGAATTGCTGCAGCCACTTGACCGCTTCTTCGCCGAGCGGAATCAGGCGTTCACGATTGCCCTTGCCGACAACGCGCATCACGCCCTGATTCAGATTGACCTGGTTGTGCTTCAGGCTCACCAGTTCGGAAACTCTCAAGCCGGTCGCGTACAGAACCTCGAGCATGGTGCGATCGCGATGTCCCAGGGGCTCGGACACCGTGGGTGCCTCCAGCAGGGAATCCACTTCGGCTTCGGTAAGGGATTTGGGCAGCGAGCGCCCAATCTTCGGCATGGCAATTTGCGCGGTTGGATCCAGCGCAATCAATCCTTCGCGCATCATGAAACGGAAGAACCGGCGGAAACTCGACAGCTGCCTCGCGGTCGAACGGGGCCTGGAGCCGCCTTCGACGCGGGCGGCGATGAAACCCAATAATTCAATGCGCGTTGCCTTGAGCAGCGCGCTGTCGCGCTCTTCCAGCCATCGGGCCAGGGCGGTCAGGTCGGCCCGGTAGGCCGCCAGGGTATTCGCCGACAGCCCGCGCTCCAACCAGACCGCGTCCAGGAAGCGCTGCAAGGCAGGATCCGCAGCCTCGCGAGCAGCGGATACCGCTGTGCCCGAGGTGCGTGTATAAACCGTCCGTTTAAGAGCCGTCACCATAGTTTCTCGCGTGGGTATGCGCACAAAATAGTGCTGTCCGCGCTATCGGATCTCAGTATGCGAGGGGTGCTGGGAGGTCGGCGTGACCAGAATCACAGTACAGTTAAGTATTAACATAAGGAGAACCAGATCACAAAAGTAAAGCGCCCCGGTCTGTCCGCCATCGTCCATTTCCCCTACGTTCTGTACTGTGCCGTGACGTTCACGGCGCTGGGATTGACCACGCTGGCCACCATCCTGGTGCTGCCGAAGCTGCGTCAGCGCCGAGTTGTGGCCCGCTGGGCGTCGCGCCTCTTTATGCGCCTGTCCGGCATCCCCGTGCAGGTCGACGGATCGGAGCGCTTGCCGACGACACCCTGCGTGGTCGTGGCCAATCATGCCAGCTACATCGACGCGATCATCATGGTGGCCGCCTTACCGCCGGAATTTGCCTTTGTCATCAAGAAGGAAATGGCGCACGCGCCGCTGGCGGGTTTGTTGCTGCGGCGCTTGGGGTCTCAGTTCGTCGAACGCTTCGACCGGCACAAGGGCGCCTCGGATGCGCGCCGCGTCTTGAAGCTGGCGGCCGCGGGCCAGTCCCTCGTGGTGTTTCCCGAAGGCACCTTTGATGAGACCCGTCAGATCGGCAAGTTCTTGGGCGGTGCCTTCACCATCGCCATGCGTTCCCGCCTGCCGGTGGTGGCCGTGGCCATCCACGGCAGCCGCGATGTCATGCCCCCGGGGGGTGCGCTGGTATACCGTCGGCCGGTTCGCGTGCAGATTCTCGAGGTTCTCCCCGCCGAGGAGGCGCGCCTGCGCAGCCGCGAGTTGATCGCCCATGCGGTCGGAGAACCCCTGGCTCCGCACTAGTCGTCCTGCGCGGCTATACTAGGCGGCTCGCACCCGAGGAATGCACCCCATGAGTTCCGATCCCGTCGTTATTTTGAGCGCTCGCCGCACCCCGGTGGGCGCATTCCAAGGCGCTTTCGCCGCGGTGGCTGCTCCCCAGCTCGGGGCCGTTGCCATCAAGGCCGCCCTCGCAGATTCAGGCTTGGCCGCAACCCAGGTCGATGAAGTGATCATGGGCTGTGTTCTGTCGGCGGGCATCGGCCAGGCGCCGGCGCGCCAAGCCGCCATCGGCGCCGGACTGCCCGTCGCCACGACCGCCACGACCGTCAACAAGATGTGCGGCTCCGCGATGCGCGCGGTCATGGCCGGGGCTGATCAAATCCTGGCCGGATCCGCCCGCATCGTCGTGGCCGGCGGCCTGGAATCCATGACCAATGCACCGTATCTATTGCCGAAAGCGCGTGCCGGTTACCGCATGGGCAACCAGGAAGTGCTGGATCATATGTTCTACGACGGTTTGCAAAGTCCCTGGGACGGCCAGTTGATGGGCTGCTTTGCCGAAGCCACCTCCGAGAAGTATGGATTTACCCGCCAAGCCCAGGATGAGTTTGCCGCCGAGTCGGTGCGGCGCGCGCTCGCGGCCGTCAACCAAGGCGATTTCAAGGCGGAGGTGGCCCCGGTCGCGACCAAGACGCGCAAGGGCGAAGTCATCATCGACAAGGACGAAACTCCCTTCACACTCGATATATCCAAGATACCGACCCTCAAGCCTGCCTTTAAAAAGGATGGCACGGTGACCGCCGCGAGTTCCTCCGGGATTTCCGATGGCGCGGCCGCCCTGGTGCTGACGCGCGAATCCTTCGCTACGGCCCAAGGACTTCAAGCCTCTGGCGCGCATTGTGGGCTACGCGAGCTTCGCCCGTGAGCCGGAGTGGTTCACACTGGCACCGGTCGGCGCCATGCAAAAATTGCTCGCACAGCTCGGCTGGCAGGTCAAAGACGTCGATCTCTTTGAAGTCAATGAAGCCTTCGCCGCAGTGACCATGGCGGCGATGAAGGATTTGTCGCTCGATCATGCCAAGGTGAACGTCAACGGCGGTGCCTGCGCGCTGGGCCATCCCATCGGCGCCACCGGCGCGCGCATCATGACCACGTTGTTGTATGCGCTCAAGGCGCGGGGCAAGAAGCGCGGCATCGCCAGCCTGTGTATCGGGGGTGGCGAGGCCACCGCGATCGCCGTCGAACTGATGTGAGCAGACCCGCGTGAGCAGACGCGCGTGAGCAGCGGCGCGCCGCTGGCGACGCAGGTGAGGGGCGGCGTCGCGCACGTGACGATGAATCGCCCGGAAAAGCGCAACGCCTTGGATAGCGCAACGATTGCCGCGCTCCTTGCGGCTCTCGAGCGATGTGCCGCCGACCCCGCGGTGCGCATGCTGCAGCTGTCGGGGGCCGGCGAGGTGTTCTGCGCCGGCGCCGATCTCACCGAAATGCAGGCTCAAGTCGGTGCGTCCGAAGCCGAAAACCTGGCCCATGCGAAAAAACTGGCGTCGCTTCTGGGCGCGCTGGATGCATTTCCCAAGCCCACCCTGGCACGAGTGAACGGCGATGGTTACGGCGGCGCGCTGGGTCTGCTCGCCGCCTGCGACATTATCATCGCCGTGGAGACCGCCAAGTTTGCGTTTACCGAAGTGCGCCTCGGGATCGTTCCGGCGGTGGTATCGCCCTTCGTACTTGGCAAGATCGGGGAAAGCGCGGCGCGGCGCTACTTTCTCACTGCGGAAAGCATCAGCGCAGCACGGCTGATGGACATGGGGCTGGTGCACGAGGTGGTGGCGGCCGATGCGCTGGACGCGGCCTGTGCGCGCGTGGCGGATGCCCTTCTTAAAGGGGCACCCGGCGCACTGCGTGAAGCCAAGGCGTTGATTCGGGATGTCGTGGCTGGATCGGGGAAAGGCCGGGCGGATGCCTCCCATCAGCTGGCGGCGCGCCTGGCGCAATTGCGGGTGCGGCCGGAAGCCCAAGAGGGCTTCGCGGCATTTTTTGCCAAGCGCAAGGCTTCCTGGCGCCAGGACTAAGTCTGAGTGGGGCGGGCGTCCATGCCCAATCCATGCCCAAATCCCTTGGCCATCCTGGAAGCCGGCGTCCTTGGCCTGTCAACATGGGTGTCCCCACTAACAAAAGCGCCAACCGCGGCAAAATCCCATCATCGTTTGTCCGCCTGGTGGACGCCTCCCCGATGCGCATGGTTTGTGATCTACTAGCCGCCGATTTTTCATCGGGCTTGCGGGAGTTTCAGGACAGATTTGATGAATGAAAGCCAGCGTGATGTCATGGAGTACGAGGTTGCGATCGTCGGCGCGGGTCCCGCGGGACTCGCCTGCGCGATTCGCCTCAAGCAGCTCAATCCCGAGCTGAGCGTTTGCGTGTTGGAGAAGGCGGCGAGCCTGGGCGCGCACTCTTTATCAGGCGCCGTGATGGAACCCGGCCCGCTGGACGAATTGCTGCCCAGCTGGCGCGAGCATGCCCCGGCCATATGCGTGCCGGCGACCCGCGACGAATTCTTTTACATGACCCGGCGCAAACGATTCAAATGGCCGCTCACGCCGCCGCAAATGCACAACCACGGCAACTTCATCATCTCGTTGGGCCAGTTGGTTCCCATTCTCGGCCAGGAGGCCGAAAAACTCGGCGTCGATGTGTTTCCAGGCTTTGCCGCCGCCGAGGCCCTTATCGATGCGGCAGGCGCGGTCAAAGGCGTGCGCATTGGCGACATGGGCGTTGAAAAGAACGGCGAGCCGGGACCGAACTTCGCCTTGGGACCTGAGATCCACGCCAAGATCACCATGTTCTGCGAAGGCTGCCGGGGCAGCACCTCTAAACAAATGATCGCGCGCTACAAGCTCGACGCCAACAGCTCGCCGCAGACCTATGGATTGGGATTCAAAGAGATGTGGCAGTTGCCTCCGGGACGGGTTCAGCCGGGACTTATTCAACACTCTCTCGGTTGGCCGCTCGACAACAGCACCTACGGCGGCAGTTTTCTCTACCACCTCAACAACGATCGGGTCTACGTGGGCTTCGTCGTCGGTTTGGATTATGAGGATCCGCGCCTCAAGCCCTTCGAGGCATTTCAGCAGTGGAAGAATCACCCCGACATCAAGAGCCTGCTGCAAGGCGGTGAAATCATCGCCGGCGGCGCGCGAACCATTATCGAAGGCGGCTATCAATCAATGCCCACCCTGGAGATGCCGGGGGCGTTGCTGGTGGGAGATGCCGGCGGCACACTCAACACGCCAAAAATCAAAGGCATTCACCAGGCGATCCGCGCCGGCATGCTGGCGGCCGCCCATTTCGTTGAGACCGGCTCAAGCGCCGGCTTCGACAAGCGTTGGCGCGAATCTGCGGGAGGCCGTGAGCTTTACAAGGTTCGCAACATGCGGCCCGGGTTTCGGCGCGGTCTGTTATTCGGCCTGGCCAACGCGATGTGGGAGACCGCCACCTTCGGCAAGTCCCCCTGGACGCTCGCTAACCATGCCGATGACACGGCGCTGAAGCACCTGGACGAGTACGTATCGCCGGATCGGGACTGGGGCAATCGCGAGTTGCCGCCGCGCGATCGGGTTGCTTTCGTTTTCTTCGCGGCGACGACACATGATGAAAATCAACCCGTGCATTTGCATGTGGCCGACACCACGATTTGCGCGACCCGCTGCATCACTGATTTCGGCAACCCCTGCACCAATTTTTGTCCCGCAAATGTCTACGAAATGATCGCCGACGGCAACGGCGGACTGAAATTGCAGATCAACGCGTCGAATTGCGTGCATTGCAAGGCCTGCGACATCAAAGAGCCCTATGCCGGACAAATCACCTGGGTCACGCCGGAGGGCGGTTCCGGTCCTAACTACCAGAGCCTCTAGGAATACCGCCTCGATAGTGGCTACGGAAATCCAGTCGATTGCATCGCGCTTGACCGCGGAAGTCGGCGCCCATCGGCTTCAATTCGACGCCGCGCAGTTGGATGCTGCCGCCCGCTTGGATCGCTTGAGTGCGGCGCTGGTGGAGCAATCACAATCGATCGGGCGCAGGCTGCGTGCGCAATTGCGCTGGCTTCCCGTGCCGGGCGCCGATGCGCCGCTGCGCGGCCTGTATCTGTGGGGCGGTGTCGGCCGCGGCAAGACCCTGTTGATGGATCTGTTCTACGAGTCGCTGCCCGAGGATTTGAGCGAACGGACCCACTTCTATCACTTCATGCGTGAGGTGCATGCGCAGCTGCACAGCATCAAGCAGCGCGCACAGCCGCTCGAGATGGTGGCCGAGCGGCTCGCGGCGCGCGTACGGGTGATCTGCCTGGACGAATTTTTCGTCTCCGACATTGCCGATGCGATGATTTTGGCCGGATTGTTCGAAGGCTTGTTCCGCCGCGGCGTGACGTTGGTGGCCACCTCGAATGTGCCGCCGCAGGAGCTGTACCAGGATGGCCTGCAGCGCCAGCGCTTTTTGCCCGCCATCGAGCTGATCGAAGCGCGCCTGGACGTGCTGCACCTGGATGGCGGCATCGATTATCGCTTGCGTCAGCTGGCGCAGGCACCCACGTATTTGGATTCGACGCAAGCGGCAACGGCCGCGCAACTGGAGCAGCGCTTCAGCGCGCTCGCCGGCGGCTTCGCCGGCGGGGCGGTAAATTTGACGGTGGAAAACCGCGTCCTCAAGGCGCGCGCCACCGCACCGGGCATGGTGTGGTTCGAATTCGCCGAGCTCTGCGAGGGTCCGCGCAGCCAGAATGACTACATTGAATTGGCGCGGCTCTATCACACGATTTTCATTTCCGCCGTACCGGTGTTCACGCGCGCCAACGAGAACGCTGCGCGCCGCTTCATCATGCTGATCGATGAATTGTACGATCGCAACGTCAACCTCGTGGTATCCGCCGCCGCCGCGCCGGGGGCGCTGTATCAGGGCGAGCGCTTGCAGCGGGAGTTTCAGCGCGCCGCGAGCCGGCTCATCGAGATGCAGACGCAGCAGTACCTGGCCGGTCAACACCGCCCCTGAACTCGCCGCGCCCTGGCATAATTCGCGCATGACGATGATCGCTGAATTCAAGATTCACTACCGACAGATCCTCGATGCTCGAGGCGTCGCAGTCGCACCCCTGCCCAAGTTCGCGCAGGATGCCGAGGAAGTGCTGCGCATGTATCGAGCCATGAGCCAGGTGCGCGCCTTCGATGCCAAAGCGGTGAATCTGCAGCGTACCGGACAACTCGGCACCTACCCCTCCTGCCTGGGCCACGAAGCCACGCATATCGGCGTCGGCGCGGCCATGGCGCCCGAGGATGTGCTGGCCCCGGTGTATCGAGAATTCGGCACGCAACTGTGGCGCGGCGTGAGCATGCAGGAAATACTCTTGTACTGGGGCGGCGATGAGCGCGGCAACGATTTCGCGGTTCCGCGCCAGGACTTCGCGTGGTGCGTACCTATCGCCACACAGACCTTGCACGCCGCCGGCGCCGCCATGGCATTTAAAATACTCAAACAACCGCGCTGTGCGGTCGCTTACATCGGCGATGGCGGCACCTCGGAAGGTGCATTCTACGAGGCGCTGAATTTGGCCGGCGCCCGCGGCCTGCCCGTCATTTTCGTGATCGTCAACAATGGCTGGGCCATTTCCGTTCCCGTCGCCGCCCAGACCGCGGCGCAGACGCTGGCACAAAAAGCGATCGCCGCGGGCATTCCCGGCATCCAGGTGGACGGCAACGATGTGTTTGCGGTTCGACAAGTTTTGAGCGAGGCGCTGGATGTCGCGCGCCGCGGCGCGGGGCCCAGCGTGATTGAGGCGCTCACCTACCGCCTGAGCGATCATACGACGGCTGACGATGCCAGCCGCTATCGCGGCGAGCCGGAGCTCAAAGCGGCATGGACTCTTGAACCGATGCTGAGAATCCGGCAGTTTCTGGTGAACGCCGGACTCTGGGACACCGCCCAGGAGCAAGCCCTGCAGCAAGAATGCACCGAACGAGTCGAGGCCGCGGTGCTCGCCTACTCCGCCGCGGCCAAGCCCACCACCGATGCCATGTTCGAGCATCTTTTCGCCGCGCTGCCGGCTCACTTGCAAGAGCAGCGCGCAACGGCCCGCAAGTACGGCGCCAAATCCAGCGGACATTGAATTGGCGAAAATAACCATGATCGAAGCCATCGCAATGGCGCATGGCTGGGAAATGCAGCACGACGCCAACGTGGTGGTGATCGGACAGGACGTGGGCGCCAACGGCGGGGTGTTTCGCGCCACCGCGGGGCTGCAGGAAAGATTCGGCAAGGATCGAGTTCAGGACACGCCGCTCGCCGAAGCGACGATCGCCGGCATGTCCGTGGGCATGGCGACGCATGGCCTGAGACCGGTCGCGGAAATTCAGTTCATGGGTTTTTTGTACCCCGCGCTCGATCAGATCGTCAACCACATGTCGCGCATGCGCAATCGCACGCGCGGGCGCCTGAGCTGCCCGGTCGTGATCCGCACCCCGCACGGCGGCGGCATCCACGCGCCCGAGCACCATTCGGAAAGCACCGAGTCGCTGCTGTGCCACATACCCGGAATTCGCGTCGTGTGCCCCTCCTCGCCGGCGCGTGCCTATGGACTGCTGCTTGCCGCCATCCGCGACCCGGATCCGGTGATGTTCTTGGAGCCGGTGCGGCTGTACCGTGCGGTGCGCCAGGAGGTCAGCGATGACGGGCAAGCCCTGCCGCTGGATGTGTGCTTCATCTTGCGCGAGGGCAGCGATGTCACCATCGTGACCTGGGGCGCCATGACCCTCGAGACGCTGCGTGCCGTCGCCGAACTCGATGAGCGGGGCATCAGTGCCGAAGTCATCGATCTTGCCACGTTGAGTCCGATCGATATCGATACGATACTGGAGTCGGTCGCCAAGACCGGCCGCCTGGTGATCGTGCACGAGGCGGCGCGCAATGTGGGCGTGGGCGCGGAAATTGCGGCGCTCGTCGCGGAGCATGGGCTCTACGATCTTCAGGCGCCGATCCAGCGTGTGACCGGGTTCGACACCGTCATGCCCTTATTCCGGCTCGAGCATGACTTCATTCCGAGCGCGCAACGAATCATCGATGCGGTGCAGCTGACCTTCGCGGACTAAAGCATCATGAGTACATTCAAACTTCCGGATTTGGGCGAAGGCTTGGCCGAGGCCGAGATCCTCGAATGGCACGTCAAAGTGGGCGATCATGTCCGCGTCGACCAGCCGATGGTCTCGGTGGAAACCGCCAAGGCGGTGGTCGAGGTTCCCGCGCCCTACAGCGGGGTCGTCATCGCATTGCGCGGCGCGCCGGGCGATATCGTCCTGACCGGAGCGCCTCTGATCGACTTCGATTCAGGAACCGTGGTCGGCAGCATGCCCGTCACCAGCCAGGATGAGTTGGTCGAATCGGTCAGCGTCGGACGCGTGCGCAGCCGCGGCAACGGCAACACCAGCCGCGCGGTGCCGGCGGCTCGCGCGCTCGCGAAGCGCCTGAATGTCGATCTTGCCGCCATCGAAGGCAGCGGACGCGCCGGCCTGATCACGCTGGAGGATGTGCTCGCCAGCATGAATCCCTCCAATGTGCTGCGCGATCCAAGCGCTGCCGACGGCGCCGCCGAACCCTTGCGCGGCGTGCGCCGCGCCATGGCGCACAGCATGTCGCTATCGCGTGATCAGGTGTCCGGCAGCACGGTGTGCGACGATGCGGACATTCAGGGCTGGAGCAAGCGCGGCGACTATATGCTGCGCCTGATGCGGGCCATGATCGTTGCGTGGCGCGAGGAACCGGCGTTGAATGCGTGGTATGACTCGTCCAATCTTTCGCGTACGCTGTTCGGGCACATCGACTTAGCGATCGCCATCGACACGCCGGGCGGCTTGATCGTGCCGGTGGTACGCAAAATCGAAAGCAAAACCCCCGAGCAGCTGCGCGATGCCGTCATCGCGCAGAAAGAAGCCGCGCACCAGCGCCGCACGCCGATGGAGGATTTGCGTGACTTCACGCTAATGCTGTCGAATTTCGGGACGCTGGCCGGCCGTTACGGCATCCCTGTGGTGGTGCCGCCGGCCGTGGCCATTCTCGGCGCCGGCAAAGTGCGCGAAGATGCGGTGGCGGTCGCGGGCAAGGTACAGGCCCATTGGCGCATGCCGCTGTCTTTGAGCTTCGATCACCGCTGCATCACCGGCGGCGAAGCGTGCCGCTTCCTGGCGGCGGTCATTTCGGACCTTGAAAAGCCGGAATAACGCGGGGGGTTTCAACAATGTATCAAGTTGACTCGGAACAGCACCGCAGCCTGGTTGCGGCCATCGCTCGCTGCGCCATTCGGCGGCCCGGCGTGAAGCGCAGCCTGGATTGGCGGCGCTTCGTGCGCGCCTATTTTGCCAACGTCGAGGCCAAGGACCTCGCCGACCGCGATCCGCAGGAGCTCGCGGGCGCCGCGCTGTCACACCTGGAATTCGCGATGCGGCGGCGCAGAACGGCGCTGGTGCGGGTGTTCAATCCCACGCTGCGCGAACATGGCTTCATCTCGCCGCACACCATCATCGATGTGGTCAACGATGACATGCCCTTCCTGGTGGATTCCATCAGCCTCGCCCTGAGCGAACGAGGGCTGACGTTGCATTTCCTCGCGCATCCGATTCTCGCCGTCACCCGCGACGGCACCGGAGTTTTGCAGTCTGTGCAGGGCCGCAGTGCCGCAGCAACTACCGGACAGCAGCGCCTGGAATCCTTTCAGCATGTCGAGGTGGACCGAATCGTCGATCCGGCGGCGCTGAAATCCCTGGCCGCGCAAATCGAGCGCAGCCTGCGCGACGTGCGCGTCGCGTGCGCGGATTGGGGACGTATGCGCGAAGCCGCGCGCCGCGCCGCGCTGGATTTAAGTTCCTTGAGCGCCCGCTTCGACCCCACCGAATTGAGCGAGACCTGCGCCCTGCTCGAGTGGATGGAGGACCGGCATTTCACCTTTTTGGGCTATCGCGAATATCGGCTGCGGGGCCGCGCGGGGCGCGAACAGCTCGAGCCGATCAAGGCCACGGGCTTGGGGTTGCTGCGCAGCGGCCATAAGCAGCCGGAAAGCACGCATCGAGTGCTGCCCACCGACATCAGGCGCCAGAGCCGCTCCGCCAGCTTAAGCTTGGTCACCAAAGCCAATCAGTTGTCGACCGTGCATCGCGCCGGCTACCTCGACTATGTCGGCATCAAACACTTCGACGCCAAGGGCGCGCTGATCGGCGAGCGGCGCTTTCTGGGCTTGTGGACCTCCGCCGCCTACAACAGCAACCCGCGCGAGATTCCGCTGCTGCGCCACAAGGTGGCGCAAGTGGCGCAACACTTTGCCTTCGCGCCTGACAGCCACGACGGCAAGGCGCTTGCGCACATTCTCGAATCCTTTCCGCGCGATGAGTTGTTTCAGGCCAGCGTTGCGGACTTGAATCGCATCGCCATCGGCATATTCGGTTTGCAAGAGAGGCCGCGGGTGCGATTACTGCTGCGCCGCGACTCCTTTCAGCGATTCTATTCCTGCTTAGTGTTCGTGCCTCGGGAAAAATACAATACCCAGGTGCGCCAGCGCATCGAGCGGGTGATTGGCGACGCGTTTTCGGCCACTGGAATGGAATCCCAGGTGCAGATCGCCGAGTCGAATCTGGCGCGCATTCACATCGTGGCGCGAACCGCGCCCACCGAGAAAGTGCATATCGATGCTGACAGCCTGGAACGGCGCGTCGCCGCCGCGGTGCGCTCCTGGCTGGATGCCTTTCGCGCCGCGCTGCTGACGCGCTTCGATGAGGCGTATGCCCTACAGCTGTTCGAGAAGTACGCACAGGCATTTCCGGCCGCCTACACCGAGGACTTCCAGGCCGATGCCGCGGCCCTCGATGTGTCCTTCCTCGAGGCGCTGGAAAAAGAGCCCCTGCGGCTGCATCTGGATATCTATAGGCCCGATCCGCGGCGCAAGGAAAAATTTTTCCTGAAGATCTTCCGCGGCCAGGACGCCATTCCGATTTCCGACCTGCTGCCCATGCTCGAGAACATGGGCCTCAAGGTGATCGCGGAACGGCCCTATGAGCTCGAGTATCCCGGCCACAAGCGCGGCTGGATTCAGGATTTGGAACTGATCATGCAGGCGAAGCCGGCGATTCCCGTCGAGGCGCTGGACCGCGAGATCAAGAGTGCGTTCACCGCCGTATGGACCGGCCGCATGGACAGCGACAGCTTGAATCAGCTGACCCTGGCTGCCGGCATACCGTGGCGCATGGTGACCGTGCTGCGCGCCTACTGCCGCTACCTGCTGCAGACCGGCCTGCCCTTCAGTCAGGGGTATATCGCGCAGGTGATGGTCAACCACGCGCCGATCTCCTCGCTACTGGCGGACCTGTTCAGCACGCGATTCGATCCGCAGCTGTCGGTGTCGGTGCGGCAGAAGTCCCTGGCGCGTCTGGGCCGAGACATTCTCGCGGCGCTGGAGGATGTGACGCGCTCCGATGAGGATCGTATCTTGCGGGCGTTGTGGAACGCGATGTCCGCCACCGTGCGCACCAACGCCTACCAAACCAGCGCCGGTCAGCTGAAAGAATATCTGTCCTTCAAAATCGAGAGCCAGCAGCTGCGCGAGCTGCCGCTGCCGAAGCCGCTGTTCGAGGTCTTCGTATTTTCATCGCGCATGGAAGGTGTGCATCTGCGCATGGGCCATGTGGCGCGCGGCGGCATTCGCTGGTCGGATCGGCGCGAGGATTTCCGCACGGAAATACTCGGCTTGATGAAAGCCCAGCAGGTGAAAAACACCGTGATCGTGCCCGTGGGCGCCAAGGGCGGCTTCATCGTGCGCCGCATGCCCGTCGAACGCGAAGCCCAGCAGGCCGAAGTGATCGCCTGCTATCAAACGCTGATTCGCGGGCTGCTGGACATCACCGACAATATCGTCGATGAGAAAATAACCGCGCCGAGCATGGTGGTTCGCCACGACAAGGACGATGCGTACCTGGTGGTGGCGGCGGACAAGGGGACCGCCACCTTCTCGGACATCGCCAATGCCATTTCTCAGGAGTACGGCTTCTGGCTCGGCGATGCGTTTGCGTCGGGTGGATCGGCCGGCTACGACCACAAGAAGATGGCGATCACCGCCCGCGGCGCCTGGGAATGCGTCAAGCGTCATTTTCGCGAGATCGGCGTCGATATCCAAGCCCATGACTTCACGGTGGTGGGCATCGGCGACATGGCGGGCGATGTGTTCGGCAACGGCATGCTGCAATCGGCGCACATTCGTTTGGTCGCCGCGTTCAATCATCAGCACATTTTCCTCGATCCGCAGCCGCATGCGGCGCGCTCATTCGCGGAGCGCCAACGCTTGTTCAACTTGCCCCGCTCCTCATGGGAGGATTACGCCCGCGGCGCGATTTCCAAGGGCGGCGGCGTCTATTCCCGATCCGCAAAGAACCTCTCCTTGTCCCGCGAGGCGCAGGCGCTTTTGGTTCTGCCGGCGCAAGTCACGCCGAACGAAGTCATCAAGGCCATCTTGAAGGCGCATGTCGATCTGCTCTGGAACGGCGGAATCGGCACCTACGTCAAGGCGAGCAGCGAGAGCAACAGCGATGTCGGGGATCGCAGCAACGATGCGGTACGGGTCGATGCGCGCGAGGTCAATTGCAAGGTCATCGGCGAAGGCGGCAACTTGGGCCTGTCGCAGCTCGGCCGCATCGAATATGCCCGCCGCGGCGGCCGCCTGAATACCGACTTCATCGACAACTCGGCGGGAGTCAACACCTCGGACGTCGAGGTCAATTTGAAGATTCTCTTGAATGGCGCGGTGCGCGCCAAGGAAATCACGCGAGCGGCGCGGGATCGTTTGCTGGTGCAAATGACCGATGAAGTGGCGGCGCTGGTGCTGCGCAACAACTACCTGCAGGGACAGGCCATCAGCACCAGCGAATTTCAGGCCAAGCAACGCTTGAGCGAGAATGCGTTCGTGATCCATGCCCTGGAGCGCTCCGGCGATTTGAATCGCAGCTTGGAGTTCCTGCCCAGCGACGAAGATCTCGCCGAACGGCGCCAGGCGGGCGAGGGCTTGACGCGTCCGGAATTGGCCATCACCTTAAGCTACGGCAAGATTTGGCTGTACAAGGCGCTCATCCATTCCAACGTACCCGAAGATCCGTATTTGTCGGCTGAACTGAACCGCTACTTTCCCACACCGGTGCAAAAGCGCTTCGCCTCGCGCATCAAACGCCACCGGCTGCGTCGCGAGATCATCGCAACCGCCATTACCAACAGCTTGATCAATCGCATGGGACCGGTGTTTCCGGTGCGCGCACAGGACGATACCGGCGCGGATCCGGCGGCCATTGCCCGAGCCTACAGCATCGCGCGCGAGGTGTTCGCGGCGCGCAGTATCTGGGCTCAAATCGAAGCCCTGGACAACAAGATTCCCGCCGACGTGCAATACACGGCCATGTTTCAAACGACCCGGCTGCTCGGCCACATGAGTTATTGGCTGCTTGAAAACCGCCGTCATGACCTGGACATCAAGCGCGCCGTGTCGCGCTACGCCGCCAAAGTCACCGAATTATTCCACGGCTTAGCGGGTGTGCTCGGCATTACTGCGCAAGCCCGCATGAGCGCGCTGCGCTCACAGCTCATTGCACAACATGTGCCCGAGCAGCTCGCCGCGCGGATCGCCTCGCTGGACGAGCTGCACCCTGCCCTGGACTTAGCCGAAGTCTCCAGGACGGCGCGCGTCAAGATCGGCTATGCCGCGACGGCGTATTTCGACCTGGGCGAGCGCATCGGGCTGACCTGGATCAAGGAGCAGATTGACAATCTGGCGGCGGACGGCCATTGGCAGGCGGTTGCGCGCAGCACGCTGCGCGACAATCTGTACGCCTTGCAAAGTCGAATCACCCTGGCGGCGTTGAAATTCAAGGGACGCGAGGCCGCGGCACGTGTCGATCATTGGCTCTCGCGCCACAGCGCCGGCGTCGATTCGCTGAAACGCGTGGTCGTCGACCTGCGCACCGGCTCGCCGCCCGACTTTGCG
Source organism: uncultured Gammaproteobacteria bacterium (assembly GCA_963756845.1). GTDB lineage: Bacteria > Pseudomonadota > Gammaproteobacteria > Steroidobacterales > Steroidobacteraceae > Bog-1198. The sequence goes on from CAVWPD010000002.1 coordinate 79,716, forward strand.
ACGATCTCGGTCGCATTGCAGGCGGTCCGGCGGCTTGCCCAGAATTGAGAACATGCTGATGCCCGCCACCGTTTTCGGCGCCGAGTACCTGCAGGAACGTATCGATCGGGAGATCGCGCTCGCCAGGCCCATGGGTGTGATCGTGGATTCCGCGAACGACGCCGGCGTCATGCTGCGCGCGGCGCTCGCGCCCAATGCCAACCACAAAGGCACGGCCTTTGGCGGCAGCTTGTATGCCCTGGCCGTGCTGGCCGGCTGGGCCTGGCTGTCGCGCTATCTGGCGGCGCGAGACATCAACGCCGACGGCGTGATCCAGGAATCGAGCATGCGCTTTCTCGCCCCGGTGCACGGGGAGCTGCGCGCACGCGCCGCGGCGCCCGAGGGGGCGCAGCTCGACAAATTCTTGAAAATGCTGGCGCGCGCCGGCCGCGGCCGAATCAGCTTACGCGTGGAGATGCATCATGGAGAAATCCTGGCCGCGGTATTTGAAGGCTTGTTTGCGGCGGCGATGCGCCGCTAGGAGAGTACGGTGAGCGGAAAACTGATCCTGGTTCGCCACGGCCAAAGCGTTTGGAATCTCGAGAATTTGTACACCGGCTGGCACGACGTCGATTTGACCGAACAAGGCTGCCTGGAGGCGGCGCAGGCGGGCCGCGAGTTGTTGAAGGAGAAGCTCAACCCGCACATCGCCTTTACCTCGGTGTTGAAACGCGCCATTCGCACGCTGTGGCTGATCCTCGATACCACGGATCGCATGTGGATTCCCGTGGAGCGCAGCTGGCGGCTGAACGAGCGCCACTACGGCGCGCTGCAAGGACTCAACAAGGCGCAAACGGTCGAGGAACATGGGGAGGCGCAGGTCAAAATTTGGCGGCGCAGCTACGATATCCCTCCGCCCGCGCTGGGTTGGGATGATCCGCGGCATCCGCGCTTCGATGCGCGTTATGCCGATGTCGACCCAAATTGGTTGCCGGCAGCCGAGTCGCTCAAGGACACCCTGTCGCGCGTTCTGCCTTTTTGGGAGTCGCGCATCGTTCCCGAGCTGCGCGCCGACAAGGACGTGCTCATTGTCGCGCACGGCAACTCGCTGCGCGCTTTGGTGAAAATGCTCGACATGATGTCGGAGAGCGACATTGTGGAATTCAACATTCCGACCGGCATCCCCATGCTCTACGAGCTCGACGAGCAGCTACAGCCCTTGGGCCGCCGCTTCCTCGGCGATCCTGACGCCGTGTCGCATGCTCAGGAGGCCGTACGCCGGCAAGCGGAGAAGAAATCGTAGGGTGCCCACCGACGCAAGAGCTCACGAACCCACCGTGGCCCGCGAATGCGCGGCGGCTTAAGAATCCGCGGCGACCGTCACCTTGATTCCCGACAGGGCCTCGGTGAAATCGACCTGGCAGGACAGCCGCGAGGTGGCTTCGCGAAAATCCGGCAATTCGTGCAGCAGTTCATCCTCGTCGCTTTGCTTCTTGGGCAGGCGGGCAGCCCATTTCTCATCGACGTACACGTGGCAGGTCGCGCAGGAACAAAGACCTCCGCAAATCGCGGCGACACCGTAGTCGAGCTCGCGCAGGATCTCCATGATCTTTAAACCCGTCTTTGCCTCGATCTCGTGCTCTTTTCCGTCGCGATCCACCACAATCATCCGCGCCATTAAGACCTCCGTTGGCTGCCCCGTGGGAAACTTCAAGCCGCGTAGTGTGCCGGAAGGCGCAGGCGCGCGTCGAGCTGTCTGGCTCTTTCCGCGATGCTCCCGGGGTCAGGCCTAAACGCGAGGTAAAGCTCGCTCCAAAGCAGCCCCACATAATCGTACAGCCACATCAGCTGCCGCAGGCGCGTCCAGTGAAGCGCCGATGGCGCCATTCCCAGGTAATGTCGCAGCAAATCCCGCTGAGAGTCTTCGGCAAAGTCATTGTTGGCGCACCACCCGGCCACATCCCACAAGGGATCGGCGATGTGGGCGTACTCCCAGTCCAGCAAGATCAGGGATGCACCGCTTTCCAGGAGATTCAAGGTGTGCAAATCGCTGTGGCAGAGCACGCCGGCGCTCGCCGGCAGCTCGGGAAGCGTTGCCAAACACGCCTCCGCCGTGGCTTGCAAAGCTGCATCGCGCGATGCGCGGCCGAGGCGCGCAAGCGCGGCGCCATAGATATCCAGCCAGCGCCGCGGACTGGCGGCCCTGGCCGGCGCCGGAATCGGCATGCCATGCACGCGATGCAGCAGCGCGGAAATGCGGCGGATGTTCTCGGGCCGCGCCGCCTCGGGTGCCGACCAGGTGCGGCCCTCGACCCAGCGCGAGAGGAAAATCCCGCGCTGCGGATCGCCATAGGTTAGAGTCGGCGCAACCTCCCAGGCGCCGGCGGCGGTAAGCACCCGCGCCTCCCACGCCGGATCCTGCCCGAGCTGCGCTGCGTTTGCGTTCGCAGTTGCGTTCGCAGTTGCGTTCGCAGTTGCGTTCGCCACGCGCAACGCGTAGGCGGCGCCGTCGCGGGTCACGCGAAAGGTGTCGCTGATCAGGCCCCGGCTGACGGACTGTATGTCGCAGGCGCCCGCTCCCGGCACCACGCCGCGGGCCAACGCCAGGATCTGCCCCGATATCACGCCGCTCGCAAGCTGCTGCGCCACGCGCGCATCCCGATCACGATCAAAATCAGGTACAAGCCGAACAGCAGCATCGTGACATACAGTCGCCGCGTGAAGTACAGATACAGGCTCACCGAGTCGATCAGCAGCCACCAATGCCAATTTTCATAGATCTTGCGCGCCACCAAAAATGTCGCGAAAACGCTGGACCACGCCACCATCGAATCGACGAAGGGCCATGCCGCGGGCGTGAATCGCCGCAGGAAATACCAGCTGACCGCCGACAGCACGAGGACGGCCATAGCTCCGGCCGCGTGCCGCAGGAGTCCCCAGCGCGTGACGCCCAGAACGCCGCCGCCGCGACCCTGCCGCCACTGCCAAAACCCATAGACCGCCATCGCGGCATAGAACGCATTCAAGACCGACTCCATGTACAGACGTGCGCCGAAGAGCACCCACACGTAAAGACAGGAGCTGATGAAGGCTGCCAACCAGCAGCTGATGTGCTGGCGGATCGCCAGCAGAAGATACGCCACGGCCAGCGCAGCGGCGGTCAGTTCGATCCCGCTCGTGTCGTGCCAGGCACTCACGAACTGGACCGACAGTTCGCCGATCACGAGGTGGCCGGATCCGGCGGCGCCAACCCGGGAAGCACCTTCATGACAAAAACCAGCTGGGGCGCATCGCTCGCGGAGCGGGTCATCTCCTGCGTCAGCACCGTCATCACCTGATCGAGCGGGCCCCAGATTTGCGTGGCCAGCGAATTGGTCCGCACCGTCAAGCCGCCATGCGTATTCAACCGATCAATGAAGGCTTGGATTTTCGGGCGATAGTCGCCGCTCAAAGGATACATGCTGATTTCGACGGCCGCGCGCATAGCAATCACCTGCTCCCTACGCCGGTACTAACCGGGTCAGGTTCAACGGGTTCGCAGGATTGATCGAGGATTCGAGGTCCCGCGTCTCAGGCTTTTTTAAAGGCCACCCCAAGGTGTATTGAAGTGTAGCCTGCCGGCCGGATGCGTGCAAAACTCCGCCATTGGCTCTGGAGGCGGGAACTGTTGCGCATTTTTCAAGTTGATGCATTTACCGCCACCCGCTTCACGGGTAATCCCGCCAGCGTCGTCCTCGACGCGGAGGGTCAAACCGATGCCACTTTGCAGGCCATCGCGCGCGAATTCGCACACGCGGAAACGGCTTTTGTGCTTGCCGCCGGCGGCGCCGATCACGATGTCCGTCTGCGCTTCTTCAATGCGCGCAATGAAGCGCCTTTCGTGGGTCACGCCACGATCGCCGCCCATGCGGTGCTGCTGACCCTCGGCCGGCGCAGCAGCGGGGTTTGCCGCCAGCACTCCGGCACAGGCATCATCGAGGTGACGGCGCAGGTGCGTGCCGGCGGGGCCGAACCCCTCATCGAGTTTCGCCAGAGCGTGCCGCAGCTGGACGCGCCGCTGCCTTTCAAGACCACACTGCGCGTGGCCGAGGCGCTAAAACTCCCCGCCACCCAATTGCACGAGGTCATGCCGGCGAGAATCGCCCGTAAGGGCAGCACTCGCCTCCTCGTGCCGATCGCGGATCATCGCTATCTGGATGATCTGGCGCCAAATTTAGACACGCTGCTCTCGCTCGGCAATGAATTAGGCACGGATGGATTCTTTGTGTTCGCTTTCAATAAGGATGGCGAGGAGGCGTGGACCGAGTCGCGCATGTTTTGCCCCGCACTGGGCATTGCGGAAGATCCCGTCAGCGGCAACGCGCACGCCATGCTTGCCGCCTACCTGTGGGACTTAAGTCAATTGGGCAAGAAAACAATCGCATTCACCGGCCGACAGGGATATCAGATGAAGCGCCCGGGGCAAGTCAAAGTCAGGCTGGAAATCGACAAGGGCACTTTGATCGCGGCGCATATCGCAGGCACCGCCGTCATCGTCAGCGAGGGCAGATTGGCCCTGTAACCCCCGCTCCGAGGCGTTGCTTAACCTTAAGCGGTGGGCGCGGGAAGATCCAGTTTGATGGCCGCGGCAACCGCCTCCAGCCTAGTCTTGACTTGTTTGGCGCTGCTCACGGCTTCCGCCAGATTGCCCGCGGCGAACGCGGCGGTGGCTTTGGACCACAGCGAGGCCGCGTCCCCTGCGCTCGCGGCGGCCGCGTTCAGGTCAATGCCGGCGGCGAGTTTCTTGCTGGACTTCTTGTTCAAGAACTCGATGCGATTCTGAATGGCGGCCGCGTCCGCCGGCACGGAACCGGCCAAGGCAGTCCACTCATCGTTAAACGCCTTGAGAATCGAGTCCTTTTTGGCGGCGGCGGCGGTCGCGAGGGATGCCGCCTCACCGAGCACCGCAGGCGCACCCGAGACCACCGCCGCGTAATCCTGCTTGTCGAATGCCGCATGCAGTGCGCCGAGTTGCGCTTGCACTTCTTTGAGCTCGTCGGGCACATACTTCGCCGCTTCCGGCGCAGCTGCCGTCACCGTCGACTCGATGTCGGCGATCAGCAGATGCGCAGGTTCCTTCTGGCCGCCGCAGGCCGCGGGCAGCACGACCGCGAGGATAAGCACGGCACGCCGACCGGACTGCGCGAAGGATTGCATAAGCAAAGTATTCTAGCCCAATTCGCGCCGTGCGCGATCCAGCCACTGGGCCTGCGCCTTGCGATAATGAGGTGGCCCCAGTTTCGCGCCGTCCAATAAGTCCTTGAGAACCCGCTGCGCGTCCTGCAACTTGCCGCGTCGTTTGAGCAGCAAACCATAGCGTAGGCGCGCTTCCGCTCCCGGATACCCCGGCGCGATCGCTGCGTACTCGCGCTCCGCCTCCTCCAGTGCATCCTGCGATTCCAAGGCTCGCGCGTACAAAAGCTTCGCGTCTGCCGATTTGAAGTCCGGATTGTGCTGCTCCAATTGCTCCAGGGTGAACCGCGCGGCGGCAAAGTCCTGTTTGGCGAACTGCGCACGCGCCAAACCCATCAGCAGGGTGGGATCGAACTCAAAAATACCCTTCAGGCCGCCGCGATAAACATCGATGGCCTCCTCGAACTGGTTGCGCTCGAACAGTTCCTCCGCCAGCCTGCGGCGCGCATCGACGTTGCCGGATATTTCCACCTCGGCAGTCGCGCGGCGCAGGCCTCGATCCGGGTCGATCATGCGCTGCACGCCGGCCGTGGCGCGCCGCGCCGTTCTGCCGCCGAAAATGCCGGGCAGCACCTCTGCGGCGACATAGGCAAGTGCACCGATCCCCGGCAGCAGGGCAATAGCCCAGATCCACAGCTGGTTTCGACCGGTCTTGATCACGTGCACGATCAAACCGGCTTGGACGAGGATCGACAGAATGGAAAGAGGAAACAACGTCAGCGAACCTTGGGCCCTTCAACGCCATCAGGCGCCCGCCCATTGTATCGAGAAACGCCGCGCTCGCGGCGTTGGCTCAGCTTTGCGCGACGCGAATGCGCCTCTGCACCTCGCCGCAGGTGGACCAACCGATGTTCGACAGCGAGTAGCCCAAAACGCGCTGCGAGCGTGCATCGACGGTTACTTCCATCTCGCAGCCTTGGAACCCGGACGGCGATGCGTCCTTGGGCTTTTGCGGCAGAAACCACACATAGATCAGTTTGGTGGGCGTGGTGTCGATTTTGCGCGGCTCGCCGAAGGCTTCCCGCAAGACGCTTACCGGCTTGCCCACATTGTCGGCAACGATGCGCGGCACGGGGCGCACGGCGTAGCCGGATCCACTGCAAGCCGCCACCGCCATCAACGCAATCGCCAACGCCGCCGTACCACGCAACATAATCCGATCTCCAGCCTGCCGAAAAGGGGCTTGAGTCTCCCCCGTGTCCGGGCCGCCACGCCCTCGCTCACGTCGCAAAATAAGGATCCACCGGCTGTGCGTGCCGCTTATGTAAATGCAATCCGTGCGTCATGCCGCGCGGCAGATCCTCCACATGATGGACCGCCGCTATCACCGTCAGCTGACGCTGCATCAGCTGCCGCAACAAGCGCTTCATCAGAGCGCGTTGTTTGGGATCAAGACCGGTCAGCGGCTCGTCCAAGAGCAAGATGCGGGCATCCGCCGCCATCGCGCGTGCGATCAGCGCGCGGCGCAATTGCCCATAGGACAGCTCGCGCGGCCGGCGCTGCGCCAATGTCAGCAGCTTGAAAAATCGCAGCCAGTAGCGCGCCGTCTTGCGATCCGCCGCGGTCGGCGCATCGTTCAGGCCGATGCTGGCATGGCGGCCGCTGGCAACCAATTCGAGAATGCTGACATCCACCGCGTACAGGCTCTGCAGTTCCGGCGAGACGTAGCCCACGCGCCGTTTCCACTCGCTGATGGGAGAGCCGGCCGGAAACCCGGCGCGCTCGATGCGACCGCCCAACGCCGGCGCGAGATCGCCATAGAGCAGTTTGAGAAAACTGGATTTGCCGGCCCCATTGGCGCCGAACAGCGCCCAATGCTCGCCGCGCCGCAGCTGCCAATTCAAATCTTGCAGCACGGGGCGGTATTCGACGTAGAGATTGACATGCGACAGCCGCAGCAGCACCTCGCCTCGGGCCCGCGATGGCGACGTGCGTAGCGACGTGCGTAGCGACGTGCGCAGTGGCTCGCGCGGCGGCGCACTCGGTGGGCGCCGCCGGGCTTCACCCGCCACCGCCGCCAAGCGTTTGAAATCCGCCGGCAACAGGCGTTTGATCGCATGCACCCGCCCGCCCGACAGTTCCATCAGGCAGCGTGTTCCGCGCGGTACGTCCATGGCGCGATGCGCCGTGGCAACCCAAGCCTGGCCGCGGCGGCGCGCCCGCCCCAGGATTACATCGATTCGCTGCCGGTAGCCCAAGTCCAGGCCGTTGTAGAATTCATCCAGCAGCAACCAGTCCGGCTCGTGCACCAGCGCACGGGCCAGCAGGGCAAGCCGCTTCTCGCCATAGGACAGCGTCAAGAATTCTCGCGCCGCGAGGCCGTACAGACCGCAGGCGCGCAGCGTCGCATTCACCCGCACACCTTCCGGCGCGGTGACCGGCTTGAGCAATAGATCGGTGCCATGCAGCCCCGTGGCGACCACATCCCGCACGCGCAGGTTCCAGCCATAGCGGGCGTACTTGTCTTGCCGCTCGGCGCCGACGTAGGCAATGCGCGCCTTCGCCTCGATGAGCTCGATGCGCCGTCGGCCGATGCGAAAGCTGCGTCCATCGGCGCGTGGGATGCCGCGCCCGGAGGGCGTCGGCCAAATGTCGCCGCTCAGCAGTTTGAGCAGCTGCGTTTTGCCGGCGCCGTTGTCCCCGAGCAGGGCCCAGCGTTCACCCGGCCGCAGCTGCCAGCTGATGTCGCGCAAGACCCATTTGTCCCCGCGCCGCACGCTCACATCGTGCAGGCGCAGAGCCATGCGCGCCGTCATGTCTGCGGCGGCTGCCAGGTTCCGTTGCGCTCAATCAGCCGCGCTTCGCGCACCAGCTTGATGAGGTGCGCCTGCAGCGTCAGGCGCGCCCATGCATGCCGATCAACCGGCACATCGTCATAGACCAGCGGCGTCAGCGTATCGAGCGTCGCGCTGTGCAGGCTGCGAACACTTCGAAGTACCTTGTCCTCGCGCGCCAGGCGGTGCGCCCGCAAGGCTTCGATCACCTGCTTCGCCTGTCCCATGAGATCCCCATGGCCGGGGGCAATGCGCTCGAAGCCATACGAGAATAATTTCTCGAGCGAGGCCATGTACGCCGACATGTCGCCGTCCGGCGGCAAAATAACCGGCGAGACACCCTCGAGAACATGGTCGCCCGTGATCAACAGTCCCTCGCGCTCCAACAGGTAGCACACGCAGTTCGAGGCATGCCCCGGCGTATGAATGGCAGTCACTGCGCAATCCCCCAGCATCAGGTGCTCCGCATCGCCCGGCATCCGGTGGGGCAGGAAGCTCTCGTCCTGGCGTCCGTCGGCGGGCGGGGGCAAGCCGATGATTTGCGCGCCGGTGCGCTGCGCCAGCTCGGCGACGAGCGGCGAATGATCGCGGTGCGTATGGGTGACAAGGATCCAACGAATCGGTGCGCCCGCGGCCTCGAGAATGACATCCAAATGACGCGCATCATGCGGCCCCGGATCGACGACCGTCACCTCGCGTTCGCCCAGCAGATAGGTATTGGTGCCTGGTCCCGTCATCATCCCTGCATTGCCCGCCACAATGCGGCGAACGCCTGGGGCCAGGGCGATACATTTGCCGGGAGCGAGTTGAGATCGGGGTTGCAAACTGCCGCCATGATATGCCATCGGTGACTTGGATCACAAAGCGACGCCGCCGCTCACAAAGCGACCCGTTTCATTAAATTTTCCGCCAGGCGCCCCGCCAACTGGCGGCGGACGCGATTTTTGAAGGTTTGGATGCGTCAATGAACGCGGTCGCAGTTTGACCTAGTTGCGATGAGCGACAGAGCCGCTACACTGGGGGTCATGTCTAAGTCGCCGAACGCCAGACGCATTGGGGGGCCTCTCGCTTGGGACCAGCTGTCGCGTCCCGACACGGAACAATGCCAGAGGTTCTTGGCCGAGTCGCTTTCTTTGCTTCTCGGCGATGTGCTGCGCGCGATTCTCTCCGACGCCAGTCCGTCGCTGGCGGCGGACGAGTCGGCCATCGAACGTTATCGCAATTTGGCCGATTCATTGGCAGACGGGGAATCGCGGCGCCGCACGAGTTCCGGGATCACGCGGGCGGGCCTCGCCAAGCGCTGCGTAACCTGGCTGAAATTGCTTTTGACCCCGGCGCCCACCGTCCCGTCAACTGCTGCAATGCGCGAATTTGTCGATGCACTGGGCCTGTTTCCGGCGCTGTTCGATAGCGAACCTTCGGCGCGGTCGCGCCGCGCGCGCCTGACCTGGCTACTCACCCATGATAGGCGTTTGGATGCAAGCACCCGGGAGGCCGCCACGGCCCTAATTGACGCTTGCGAGCATTTAGGGGTTTTGCTGTGGCCAGATGCGGAGACCGCCTGACGCAATTCCGTGCTTATCACAATTCGCGGCGTATAATGCGAGGTTACCCGTTTTGCGTGCAGCCGGAGTTTTGAGTGCCAATTCCACCCTCGCTTCCTGAATCACCGATCGCCGCGGCCTCGCCGGACAAGTCGCGCTTCAAGTTCCAGAAGCTGCTGCAGCCCTTCACCCTCAAGCGCGACATCGCGACGCCGATCATTTGGTTCTTGCTGGACTGGTTGGTGCTCGTCGTCGCCATTGCCAGCCTGCTCATCGTGGATTCTTGGTGGGTCAAGGTATTCGCCTCCTTGGTGGCGGCGCTGTGGATCGCGCGGCTGTTCGTGATTGGTCATGATGCCTGCCACGGCTCGTATACGCCGAATAAGACGCTCAATAAATGGATCGGCAGAATTGCCTTCCTGCCCTCGCTCACGCCCTTCAGCCTGTGGGAAATCGGCCATAACCTGGCGCACCACGGGTTCACCAACTTGAAGGGCCGCGACTATGTGTGGACCCCCTTCTCGCCCTCTGAGTTTGCAAAGCTGCCGTGGATTCGCCGCCGGCTGGAGCGCATTTACCGCAGTGGTTTCGGACAAGGCGTCTACTACATGATTGAGATGTGGTGGAAGAAACTTTTCTTTCCGGGCCGCAAGCATGTGACCACGCGACGCTTAAGCTACACCTGGGACAGTCTGCTGGTGGCCGGCTTCGGGATCGTGTGGGTGGGCGGTTTGGTCATGTGGGGCGTGTACAGCGGCCGCTCCATTTGGTCGCTGCTGATATTCGGCTTCGCCGTGCCGTTCTTTTTTTGGAATTGCCTCATGGGCTTCGTCATCTATGTGCAGCATACGCACCCGCGCGTCGCCTGGTACGAGCGGCGCGATGAGTGGACTGCCAATGCCGGCTACGCCACAACCACCGTGCACATCAAGCTCATGCGTCCGCTTGATGGACTCATTCACTACATCCTCGAGCACGGTGCTCACCACGTGAACATGGGCATCCCTCTGTACCGCCTCAAGGAAGCGCAGGCGAAACTTGCCGCCACCCTCGATGAGCGATTGAACTCGGAAGTGTTTTCGTGGCGCTACTACTGGAACACCGTGCGGCGCTGCAAGCTGTATGATTTCGCCCGCCACGTGTGGACCGATTTCGATGGGCAAATCACCTCCGAGCCGCTGGTGCTGGTGCGCTAGCCGCTGCTAGAACGTCGCCTTGATGCCGGCGAAGGCGCCCACGGTGGGCTGCAGAAACCCATCCGGGTTCTGATAGTGCCGGTTCAACAGATTCGTGATGCGCCCGTACACGCTCAGGCCGTGCGCGAGCTGGTAGCCGCTTGCCAGGTTCACGGTGGTGTACGGCGGCGCATTCAGCCTAGGAATGGAAAAGTCGCGATTTCCGTCAACCCAGGAACTCACCGATAAAGCGCTGGCATTCAGCGACCAACGCTCGGTGGCATGCCACTCGGCATCCATGCTGCCCTTGTGCTTGGGCCGGCGCAGCAGCTCCTGATCGAGCACATCATCCGTCGCTTCCGTGTAGGTGTAATCCATCCGCAGCGTCAGCGTCCGCAGCGGTTGATAGGAGATAAAGCTCTCCACGCCCTGCGTGGTCACTCGGCCATAATTGGCATAAGAAGTATCCTCGGCATTGGTCGCGATCAGATTCTTGATGTTATTGCGAAAGTAGGTGATGCCGAAGTTCAAGCGCTTATTGAGCAGCGCCTGCTCGAACCCCGCGTCGTACCCCAAGCTGGTTTCCGGCTTCAAGTTAGGATTGCCGAAAAAATCGAAATCCGGAAAATTCTGGAACATCTGCGACAGCGTCGGCGCCTTGAAGCCGGTGCCGACGCTGGCCTTGAGCTTCGTCCCGCTATCCTCGATCAGATACGCCGGCGCCACCCGGTAGGTAACCTGGCTGCCGAACCGATCGTTATTGTCGTAGCGCACATTCAGCGCATTGAAGAAATCCTTACCCACACTGGATTGCAGTTCGGCGTAGCCGGATTCGATAGTGGTGCCGGCAGAGACCGGCGCCGTGATCGAATCGCGCTGATGTTCCGCGCCGAGCACCAGCTGTTCATTGGCGGCGAGGCGGATATTGCCCTGCCAGTCGAATTTGACCCGTGCGCCAAAGTAATCGCTCTCCGAATCGCCGGGCTGATAATCGTAAGGGCTGTATTCATAGGACTTGATGCTGCTGTAGGCAGCACCGAGGGTTTGTTCCAGCGCACCCTCGAAGGACGACAGACGCGCCGTGGCCCGCGTGTAGTACTGCTTGGTGTCGTTCTCGCTCTGCGTCGCATCCGGCGTGTCGGGCGCCGGGTAGTTGTCGTAATCCTCGCCCGTGAAGCGCAGGTGCGTGTCGGTGTAGCGCGCGACCAGTCCTATGTCGAATTGATCCGTGAGGTGGAATCCCAGCTTGGTCGACTCGGTGAGGTTGTCGTCGTAATCGTTGATACGCGCCTGCCCTGGCGGCAGCAAGTCCAAAGGCGTAACCGGGGTTGAGCCGGCGTGAAAGTGCTCGATGTTCGCCGCATAGTTGAACCGGTCGAATGAGCCGCTCACGGCGCCCGCCTGATTGAAGGTGTCGAAGGAGCCCGCCTCGGCGTTCACGCTGAACTGGGCCGGCCCCGAGCCGCTCTTGGTGATGACATTGATCACGCCGCCGATGGCGTCTGAGCCGTACAGACCGCTTTGCGGACCGCGCAGGATCTCCACCTTCTCGATGTCCTGCGTCAAGAGTTGCCCGAGGTCAAAGGTGCTGGTCGGGCTGCTCGGATCGCTGACGTCGATGCCGTCGATGAACACCTTGGTGTGATTCGAATCGGTGCCGCGAATGAACACCGAGGTCTGCCCACCCGGGCCGCCGCTTTGAATCACATTCAAGCCGGGAACGTCCCGCAGCAAATCGGGCATGGTCTTGATTTGCCGGTCCGCGATTTCATCCGCGGTCACCACGGTCACGCTGCTGGCTATCTGGATGGCAGGCGTGGGTATGCGGGTGGCGGTGACGATCACTTCGGCCGGCCCGTCCTCGACATCCGTGCCGGCGATCTGCGCGGCGGCGAAGGAGGGAATGCAAGCGATTATCGAGACAAACCATGATCTGCGCACAAGGTTCTCCTGGTATGGGGCCAGAAGCCGGCGCGCGACAGCGCATTCTTGAAACTGATTTCTTTTCAACCGAAGGCTCCGCGACGACGACTCCAACACTGTCGTCGCGACGGTTTCCCCCGCAGTTATCAGCGCACCCCGGCCGGTAACAAGACGACGGCGCGAGGCGGGTTTCCTGGCTTCCGGGTTATCGCTCCTGTCCGCCTTCCCAAAGCTTTAAGGCTTCAGTGGATTCGTGGACGTTCGCTCGCCGGTTACAGTTGCGGGGGCAGCCGCGGTGTCACACCGCGTTCCGATTTAAGTCCCTTGCGGGAACCTTGCGCGTGGCTGCGATAATACTCGTTATCGCGCAGCGGTCAATCTCACCGCGCGATCAGCTGCTCGGCGTGATGACGCAAATGATCGGCCATGAAGGTCTGGATGAAGTAGTAGCCATGATCGTAGCCCGGCTGCATGCGCAGAGTCAGGCGTTGTCCGGAGCGCGCGGCGGCCGCGGCAAATTTTTCCGGCATCAACTGCTCGACGAGAAATTGGTCCGCTGTCCCTTGGTCGATGAGAATGGGCCCGGGAAAGGCGCGGCGTGCGACCAACTCCGTGGCGTCGTGGTCGCTCCAGGCTTGCGTGTCGGAACCCAGATAGTGGGCAAAGGCCTTCTGGCCCCAGGGGCTTTGCATCGGAGCCGCGATCGGGGCAAACGCAGACACCGAGCGGTACTGAGAAGGATTCCGAAGCGCCAGGGTGAGTGCGCCATGGCCGCCCATGGAATGGCCGAAAATGCCGCTGGCCGATGAGAGGGCGGGAAGATGCGCCGCGACAATCTCCGGCAATTCGCGCGTGACATAACTGTCCATGCGATAGTGCTGCGACCAGGGTTCTTGGGTGGCATCCACATAAAATCCCGCCGAATAGCCGAAGTCCCAGTGATCGGCATCGCCGGGGATGCGCGGCTCGCGCGGGCTCGTATCCGGAGAGATCAGCATCAGCCCGAGTTGCGAGGCGTATTGCTGCGCGTGGGATTTGATGCAAAAAGTCTCTTCGGTGCAGGTCAGTCCCGACAGGAAGTACAGCACCGGCACCTTGCCCTCTTGCGCCCGCGGCGGGATATACGCGGAGAACTTCATCGGTCCCCGCGTCTCGCGCGAATGATGCTGGTAGAAGCGCTGTTCGCCGCCGTAACAGGCATGCCGCGAGACAAGATTCAATGCACTCATCAGTAAACCACGACGCTGCGGATGGATTCGCCGGAATGCATCAGATCGAAGGCATCGTTGATCTGCTTCAGGGGGAGCTTGTGAGTAATCAGATCGTCGATGTTGATCTTGCCGTCCATGTACCAATCCACGATCTTGGGCACATCGGTGCGGCCGCGCGCACCGCCGAAGGCAGTGCCCTTCCAGACCCGCCCCGTGACCAATTGAAATGGCCGGGTGGATATTTCCTTGCCGGCGCCGGCAACACCGATGATGACGGAGACGCCCCAGCCACGGTGCGTGCACTCCAGCGCCTGACGCATCAGATCCACATTACCGACGCATTCGAAGCTGTAGTCGGCGCCGCCGTCGGTGAGCGCCACCAGGTGAGCCACCAGGTCGCCGCCCACCTCCTTGGGATTGACAAAATGCGTGAGCCCAAATTTCTCGGCCAGCGCCTTGCGCGCAGGATTCAGATCAACGCCGATGATTTTGTTGGCGCCCACCAAGCGGGCGCCCTGGATGACATTAAGACCGATGCCGCCCAAGCCGAACACGACCACATTGGCGCCCGCCTCCACCTTGGCCGTATTGATGACGGCGCCGATGCCGGTGGTCACGCCGCAACCGATGTAGCACACCTTGTCGAACGGAGCATCTTCGCGGATTTTCGCCACGGCGATCTCCGGCAAGACCGTGAAATTCGAGAAGGTGGAGCAGCCCATGTAATGGTGCACGAGCTCCTTGCCGATGGAAAAACGGCTGGTGCCATCCGGCATCAGGCCCTTGCCCTGCGTGGCGCGGATCGCGGTGCACAGATTGGTCTTGTGCGAGGTGCAGGATTTGCATTGGCGGCACTCCGGCGTGTACAGCGGAATGACGTGATCGCCCTTGCGCACGGAGGTGACGCCGGGTCCCACATCGACGACGATGCCGGCGCCTTCGTGACCGAGAATGGCCGGAAATAAGCCCTCCGGATCCGCCCCCGAGCGGGTAAACTCATCGGTATGGCAGACGCCGCTGGCTTTGATTTCCACCAGCACCTCGCCCGCCTTCGGTCCGGCCAAGTCCACCGTCATGATTTCCAGAGGCTTGGCTTGTGAGACGGCAACAGCAGCGGTGGTTTTCATTTTTTCATCCTGTCTTTGATGGGGCTCAAAAGCGCTACCCTAGATCAAGCGGCGCCGAGTTGGAAGATACATGAACATTGAATTTTCGCCGATCGAAGCGCGCGTCATCGGTTGTCTGATCGAGAAGGAAATCACCACCCCCGATCAGTATCCCTTGTCGCTGAACGCGCTCACCAATGCCTGCAATCAGAAAACCAATCGCGAGCCGGTGCTCGAATTGAGCGAATCCGAAGTCCAGCAAGCGGTGGACGCGTTGATGAAGAAATACATGGTGAGCGATAAGTCCGCAGGCTACGGCGGACGAGTCACCAAGTACAAGCATCGCTTCTGCAATACCGAATTCGGTTCTCTGAAATTCTCGAAACAGGAACTCGGGGTGATTTGCGTGATGCTGTTGCGCGGACCGCAGACGCCGGGAGAGCTGCGTTCGCGCACCAATCGGCTGTGCGAATTCGCCGATGCCGACGAGGTGGAAGCCACGTTGAAGGCCCTGATGTCGCGCGAGGATGGCCCTTTCATCGCAAGGCTGCCGAGGGCCGCGGGCGCCCGCGAGTCGCGCTATGCGCACTTGTTTTCAGGGATTTTAGCCTCAGCGCCCGAGCCTGAGTCCGAGCCGCCAAGCGCCGGTGCCGCCGCGGGGGCGGTGCCGCTGACCCTGCGCATCAGCGCGCTGGAGGCGACGGTCGAGCAGCTGCGCCGGGAAATCGACGCACTGAAATCAGGCTCTTCGGGCTAATTCGGCAGCGAGGCTGTGGTCTTGGCGATGGAGTCGCGCTCCTGAAGCCACTTATCGAAGGCGTCAATATCGGCAACCCGCACGCCATTGGCCTCGGCGCGATGAGCTTGAAGCCACGCCTGCATGGATGTCATCAGCTGATCGGCCATGGGGCGCGCGTGGAAAAACAGATCCATGTACGAGGCCTTGGCTTCGTCGAGATGATCGATGCCCAAAAATGCCATGCCGCGGTATTCAATGGCGTCGAGCAGGTCCGGCTTTAGCGCGAGCGCATGATTGTAGTCATCAATTGATTCGCGGTAGGCGCCGAAGTGCAGATGGATGAAACCAACCTGACTCCACGCATCGTACATGTCGTTTTTGTTGCGCAATACTTCGGTAAATTGCTCCAACGCCTTGCCGTAAATGTCGTCCAATTTCTCCCGCGCCCGCGCACGCTTATCGGGATCGGTGATCTGGGCCATCGCCGCTTCATGCTCGCGGGCTTTGATCATGGATTTCTGGCCGGCGGCGTAGGCCTTGGCGGCGGCCTTCTCGGGCTTTACCTCGAGCGGTGTGCTCGGAATCTCATTCTGTGGGGTGTTTCTACCGCCGCTGCCCGTGATCCCCCCGATGCTTCCCGGACCGGTCGGGCCATTCGGGTACTGCTGCGCCTGCGCGATCTGAGCATCGGCGACGCATAGGACCAGACAACAGACAAGAATCCGACGCATTTCGCCCCCTAGGCGGCTGGTTGCTGATTTGTGCAATACTCGGCGCATGGGCGCAGATTTTAGGTTTTTAATCCCTTGTGCGCTGGTGTTTTTGTCGCAGTCCGCGGCGGCCGCCAAACAGCCCACCATGGCCGAGATTGTGAAGGCCTCCAGCCCGGCCGATTGGCGCGCGCCGGACCCTGAAAACACGCTATATGTCGAGTTGCCGACGGGCCGCGTGGTGATCGAGTTAGCCCCTGCCTTTGCGCCGCTGCATGTCGGCAACATCAAAACCCTGGCCCGCGCAGGTTATTTTAACGGCCTCTCGATAATCCGGGAACAGGACAACTACGTGGCCCAATGGGGCGACCCGGATCACCGCCATCCGCTGCCGCCGGGCATCGGTAAGGTGGCGCCGGAATTCGATTCTCCCCTGCAGCCCCACCTGCCCTTCACGCCTCTTCCGGATGGCGATGTCTACGCGCCTGAAGTGGGGTTTTCGAACGGCTTGCCGGTGGCACGCTCCGCCTCCTTGCACCGCATGTGGCTGGCACATTGCTATGCCATGGTGGGCGTCGGGCGTGATCTGGCCGTCGATACGGGCAGCGGCGCCGAAATGTACGTGGTCATCGGCCATGCACCGCGGCATCTGGACCGCAATGTGGCGCTGGTCGGACGCGTGCTCAAAGGCATGGAATTGCTGTCGGGCTTGCCGCGCGGCAGCGGCGAGATGGGCTTCTATACGAAGAGCGAAGCGGCGCTGCCCATCAAATCCATCCGCGTGGCGGCGGACGTGCCGGCCGCGGAAAGATCCCAACTGGAAGTTATTCGCACCGATTCCGCGGCCTTCAGCGCCATCGTGGAGTCGCGCCGCAATCGGCCCGAGGAGTTCTTCAAGGTGCCGGCCGGACGCATCGACTTGTGCAATGTGCCGATCCCGGTGCGCGACCTCGCCGCTCATTCCCCCTGATGCGAGGCGGCCTCGATGCCGATGCGCAGCGCGCGGGTGGCAATGCGCACCTCGATAAGGAAGGCCAACAAGGCCGCCGCCAGCGACAGCATGGATAAGATGAACATGCAGGCGATGAACACCGACAGATCCCAACGCAGGAAGGCATTCACGAACAGCATCACGACCACCAGCGCAATGAACAGGGCGGAGAGGGTGATGAGCGTGATGGCCGCATTGATATAGCGAGCGCGCCGCGCCAGCACATCCAGCGCAGCATGCAGATCGCGGCCTCCGGGCTGGTAATCCGGCCGGCACAAGTCAGTTTCCATGGCGCGCGCGCGATCGACGATGCGCGCCAGGCGGCTCGTCAACACATTGAGCGTCACGCCAATCGCCGAGATGAGGAATATCGGCGTCAGCGCCACTTGTATCAGATGCGCGATGTCGACGGGAATGCCGTTCATTCGCGATTCTCCACGGCGACTTGCAGCGTCACGGCGCCCGCGTCGCGGAATTTTAAGGTCAGCGGGAAGCTCGAGCCGGCTAACAGCGGATGAGCCAAACCGAGCAGCATCACATGCAAAGCGCCGGGCGCGACGCGAATAATCGTTCGCGGCGGACACGACACGGCGCTCACGGCGCGCATGGTTTCAACCCCCTGTGACCGCTGGCTTTCGTGCAGTTCGACCTGGGTCGCGATGGGACTACTGAGGCCGATCAAGAGGTCTTCCTGGCTGCCTATGTTGGCGATCGAGAAATAAACCACGCCCACGGTTGCGGCCGGCGGCGTCGGGCGAGCCCACGCTCCGCTCACCCGCAGATCTGCCGCCTGCGCGGCGTCTCCCTGCGCGAAGGACCGCGCCACCAATAAAGCGATCAGCAGCGGCGCAGTGCGCTTAAGTCTTCCGCTTATCGCCATTTCACCAGGCCGAAGTACCAGGTGCCGAGAATCAGCAGTCCGAAGGCGATTCGATACCAGGCAAACACCTTGAAGTTGTGGCCGCTCACATAACGTAGCAAGGCCTTCACGGCGAAGGCGGCGCTGATGAAGGCCGCCACCGAGCCGACGCCAATCACGGCGAGATCATCGAAATTGAGCGAGTGACGCGCCTTGTACAGCGACAGCACCGTGGCGCCGAGTATCGTGGGAATCGCCAGAAAGAACGAGAATTCCGTGGCGGCGGGCCGCGACAAACCGCGCAGCAAACCGCCCATGATCGTGGCGCCCGAGCGCGAGGTGCCGGGGATCATCGACAACACCTGCGCAAAGCCGATCCAGACGGCATCCGCGGGTTTTACCCCATCCACGGTATCGATGCGCGGCGTTCGCTTGCTGCTCTCTATCCAAAGAATGAGAATGCCGCCGACGATGAATGCCGTGGCCACCGGCACCGGCGCGAACAGGTATTTCTTGATCGTGCTGATGAAAATAACGCCAAGCACGGCCGCGGGCAGGAACGCGAGCAGCAAATTCAGCGTGAAGCGCTGCGATTTTGCATCGCGCGGCAGGGTCGCCGCCACGGTCCATAAGCGGCGCCGGTACTGCCAGCAGACCGCGAGGATGGCCGCAAATTGAATCACGATCTCGAACAGCTCGCCCTTTTCGTCGTTCCAATCGAGCAGGCTGCCGACGACGATCAAATGACCGGTGCTGGAGACGGGTAGGAATTCCGTCAATCCCTCGACGACGCCGAGAATCAGCGCCTTGATTGCGACTATGAGGTCCATGATCCTGCCTGATGATCGGCGCTACACGCCCGAAAAAAAACCCCGGCCGCCGTGAAGCGGTCGGGGCCTTGTACCGGCAATATTACTTGCTTGTGGCAGGGGGCGTCGTGGATTTCTTGTGGCTCTTGCTGCTCTTGCTCTTGCCGCTCTTGCTGCTCTTGCTGCTCTTGCCGCTCTTATGCGACTTGGTAGCGGGCGCCGGCGCGGCGGTCCCGGTATCGGCAGCCACGGGCGCGGCGGACTTGGGCATGTCGGCGGCCATCGAAGCGGCGGCAAAGCCGAGGGTCAACAAAGCAGTGGTTATCAAGGTCGCTGACTTATTCATGAGATCTCCGAACGTTGGTAGGGTCAAAACGCGGAGAATACGCTGGATCCTGCGGTTTGCACCGAGATGAAGATCATTTCACAAACCCCGTTGAGCTGTGCACGGCTCGGTTCTTTGTTCGAACATGCCATACCAGATAAGCAACGACCGCAGCGTTGACAATCAGAATCATGGCTTTGCCGATGGTGGGACTGATGCACATCTCCCAGATTTCCAACGGGATGAGCGAGGCGGTGATGATGGTGGTCAGCCATTCCGCCCAACGCTTTTGCATCCACAAACCAACGCCTTCGACGGCGAAAACGGCCGCGTAGGTCAGCGTCACGATTCGCAGCGCATGGATTCGCGACACGCTCAAGCCGCTGAACCACTCCAGCAATTGGCTGACGACGCGGTGCTCCAATCCGTAGGGCCTTGCCTGCGCCCAGGACAAGAGCTTGGCCGCGAGCGAGGCGTCGCGCAGACGCAATTCTCCGTAGGCAACGGCCAGCAGCAGCACCACTTTGACGATCTTGTAGAGGGCAATAGTGCGCAGTATGTTGAAGCGCGGCTCAGGCGCCTGCGGAGCAGCGGCGGTCATGAGGCCCTAGGCCTGACCTGCTGGAGGCTGGAATTCCAGCGTCGCATCAAGAAGAGCGGGAATGTCAAAAACCGCCCGTTCGTTATCGAGGAACAAAGGCGCGACGCCGGCTGCCGCCACCAGCGCCGCCGGAACCTGGATGCGATCGCGTTCGCGAGTGACGGTCCAGGTTTCGAGGCGCCTGTCCTGAAAGGCCAGATTGAGCGCCCCCCAACGCAGTAGGGCAGCGCGCGCCAGAGGGGTATCGCCGCCCCAGTGCCGCTGCGCGAGCGCCATCGCCGAATTGGCGGCGATCTCGCCGTGCGGCAGAGTCATCAGGTCCTGGATGTATTTCACCATCTCGTCTGGAGGAACATGCAGGCTCAAATAAGGCGCCGTCTCGTTCATGACGGCCATTTTAGGTCGGATTCTCGAGGCTGAACATGGCATTCTCATCATCGTAGGCGAAGGCCTCCGCGTATCTGCCCCAGCTCACGACGGCACGCAGGCTCTTCTCGGCGGCTTCCTCGCTCATGAAGTCCTCCAGTTCGTCGATAAAGCGGCTTTTTCGCGCGGAATGCGATGCGCGCTCATCCAATACGCGGCGAATATGTCCGGCCAAAGGCACATAATTGAGCAAGTGGCGCATGAAAATGCGCTTGCGTTCATCGAGCGAAGCATGGGCAAAGGCCAGTCCATCCTCGGTCAGGCGCAAATCGCCGCCCTCCAGCTCCGCAAAGCGCAGCATTTGCAGGGTTTCTGCCACGGGAAACAGCTCGTCGATCTCCATTTGTAGATCTGAGGCGATTTCCGGTAAATCCGCTTTGCCGTTGAACGGTGCGGCGGATACCGCTTCCATCAGCCCAGCCAGCAAGTTCGAGGAAATATGCGGCAATTCGCTACCTATTCCCAAACCGGGAAAGCGCTCGTGGCGCCCTGCCGGGCCGCCGGCGGGCCGGGCGGTCATTTCGACATAAATGCGTTCCACCAGGTCGCGAAAACTCGGATCGAGGCGGTTGCGCGGTTGCGGTAAAGAGACCTTGATTTCGCTCAAGATCCTCCCGGGGTTGCTGCCGAATACCAAAATCCGGTCGCACATCAACACCGCCTCTTCGATGTTGTGAGTGACCAGAATGACGCCCTTGATGGGCATCCGGCCCTCAGACCATAGATCCAGAAAGTCGGTGCGCAGCGTCTCGGCGGTCAGCACATCCAATGCGGAGAACGGTTCGTCCATCAGCAGAATGTTGGGATGCACCACCAGCGCCCGGGCGAACCCCACGCGCTGGCGCATACCGCCGGACAACTCGCGCGGATAGGCAGATTCGAATCCGTCCAATCCGATCAGATCGATGGCGGCGAGGGAACGGGTACGGATTTCCTGCCGCGACATCCTCTGCGCCTCCAAGCCGAGCGCAACGTTTTCGAATACGGTAAGCCACGGGAATAAGGCGAAGCTCTGAAACACCATCGCGATGCCCGGCGCCGGACCCACAATGGGATTACCGAGGTAGTGAAGATCGCCCGCGCTGGGTTCCGCAAGACCGGCGATCAGGCGCAGCAGCGTCGATTTTCCCGATCCGGATCTTCCCAAAAGACCGACGATCTGGCCTTCGCGAAGCTCGAGGTTCATGCCATCCAGCACCAACAGTTCCGCGCCGTCGGGCTTGGGAAACGCTTTTCGCACCTCGGTGCATTGCAATAATGGCGAACTATTCATGCGGGTACCTTACGCCAACCTACGTCAATCGATATTTGCGCTCGGCGTAGTAATACAAGGGACGCCAGAACAGCCGGTTGATGATCACGACGAATAAACTCATGGTCCCAATGCCGAGCACGATGCGGTGAAAATCGCCCGCCGTGGTCGCCTCCGCAATATACGAACCCAGCCCTCGGGCCTGGATCTGAGTATCCCCCCATGAGGCCAATTCGGCGACGATGGCCGCGTTCCACGATCCGCCCGATGCGGTGATAGCGCCCGTGACATAGAACGGCAGAATCGCCGGCAGCGCAACCTTGCGCCACCACAGCCAACCGGTAACCCGAAAATTCGCCGCCGCGTAGCGCATTTCGGCCGGTATGGCTGAGGCACCGGCAATGACGTTGAACAGAATGTACCACTGCGTACCCAAAATCATCAGCGGACTGAGCCAAATATCCGGATTCAGCTTCCAGCGCACGATGCCGAACACGGCGATGGGAAACAACAAATTGGCCGGAAACGCCGCCATGAACTGCGCGATGGGTTGAACGAACTGCGACGCTCGGGGCCGCATGCCCACCCACACGCCAATCGGCACCCAGATCACGCTGGCCAGTGCGATCAGTATGAACACCCGCAGCATGGTGATGGTCGCGAGCCCACACACCTGCAACGCCTCGCGCAGCGGCGTGTTCTTGATCAGCACCACCACAATGTGCCATAGCCCCAGCACTACCGCGGCAATGATCAGGGACACCCACAACAGATCGAAGCTGCGCTTGCGTTTGGGCGCCGCCTCGGCGGCGGGCGCATCGCTGCGCTTCACGGCGCGGCTGGTCCACAGCACCGCCGAATGGAAGGCGACCGTGGCCGCCTGAATCAGACGGGAGCGGCGCATCATGGTCAGCGCCCAGGAGTCGGGTACCTTGGCGCCGGGCTCCTGCTCCACGCGAAAGCGATCCACCCACGCGACCAAGGGGCGAAACAGTAACTGATCGTAGAGCAGGATCACGATCAGCATGGTGGCAATCGCCCAACCGATCGCCACTAGATTTTTCTGCTCGATGGCAAGGGCGATGTAGGAGCCCACCCCCGGCAGCGCGACGGTGGTATGCCCGACGCTGATCGACTCCGAGGCCACCACGAAGAACCAGCCCCCGGACATCGACATCATCATGTTCCAGATCAGCGCCGGCATGCCGAAGGGCACCTCCAGCTGCCAGAAACGCATCCACGGCGACAGGCGGAACGATTCCGCCGCCTCCATGAGCTCGGTGGGGATGGTACGCAGGGACTGGTAGAAGCTGAACGCCATGTTCCAGGCTTGGCTGGTGAAGATGGCAAAAATGGCCGCGAATTCCGCGCCGAGAACCCGACCCGGCGCCAGCGACATGAAGAACACCACTGTCACGGAAATGAAACCTAGGATCGGCACCGATTGCAAAATATCCAGAATGGGCACGAGCAGCTTGCCGGCGCGCTCGCTCTTGGCCGCCCACGTGGCATACGTCAGAGTGAATACCAGCGACAGCGCCAGGGCCGCGAACATTCGGAATGTGGTGCGTGCGGCGTATTCAGGCAAATGCCGTGGGTCGAGCGACAGCGGGGTCAATTGCAGCTGCGTCAATGGCGCAAATAGCCCGCGCGAGGTCTCGCCCAAAAACACGATCAAGCCGATGACCACGATGAACGCCAGCACATCCCAGCGTGTGGCCAGATCGCGCAGAAATACATACGGCTCGAAGCGATTCATCGGCGCATTCTCTCAGGACAACCGCCAAGTAGGTAGCTTTCCATCGCGCGGCGCGCTTTTATCAGCCGGGCCGCGCGCAGCTACGCGCCCACCGTTGATTTCTTGGTATTCTGGCGGCCATGGCAAACGTCATCACGGCGAATCCGCCCCACAGCATCGCAGCGATGCAGACGCGCTTCAAGGTGCTCGGCGCCATCAGCTTCTCGCACTTCCTCAACGACATGATGCAGTCGTTGATCGTCGCGATTTATCCTCTGCTCAAAGGCGAATTCCACCTGAATTTCGCGCAGGTTGGCGCCATCACACTCACCTATCAGGTTTGCGCCTCCTTATTGCAGCCCCTCATCGGCGTATACACCGACAGGCATCCGCAGCCGTATTCGCTGAGCATCGGCATGTGCTTCACGCTGATTGGGATTGTGACCCTGGCGTTTGCGCCGAGCTACTTAAGCGTGCTGGCGGCGGCTGCCCTGATCGGCGCGGGTTCCTCCATATTTCATCCCGAGTCCTCGCGCATCGCGCGTTTGGCCTCGGGCGGGCGCCATGGTCTGGCGCAATCGATCTTTCAGGTCGGAGGCAATGCCGGCAGCGCGATGGGCCCTTTGCTCGCCGCCTGGATCATCATTCCGCACGGCCAGCCCGCGCTGGCCTGGTTTGCGATCGGCGCGCTGCTGGCGATTGCCGTGCTCGCGCGAGTGGGCGGCTGGTACAAACGCCAGCATATCGACCGTCCCGCCGCTCAGCATCGTCCCGCGGAGTCGACGCTGCCGAAACGAACGGTCGCATGGTCGATCGCCATCCTCCTGGTGCTCATCTTTTCGAAATACTTCTACATCGCCAGCATCTCCAGCTACTACAGCTTTTACTTGATCGAGAAGTTTCACGTGTCCATGCGCTCCGCCCAAGTGCACTTATTCGTGTTCCTGCTGGCGATGGCGCTCGGCACATTATTCGGCGGATCCTTGGGAGATCGCATCGGCCGCAAGCGCGTGATTTGGGCCTCGATCCTCGGCATCGCGCCCTTTACCCTGATTCTGCCGTATGTGGGTCTGGCGTGGGTCGGCGCGCTGACCTTCATCATCGGTTTGATCCTCTCCTCCGCCTTCTCGGCCATCGTCGTCTTCGCACAGGAATTGATGCCCGGCAAAGTAGGCGCGGTGTCCGGGCTGTTTTTCGGATTCGCTTTCGGCATCGGCGGAATCGGCGCGGCCGTATTGGGAGGTCTCGCGGACCGGCACGGCATCGAATATGTGTATCGCATCTGCGCATACCTGCCGCTGCTGGGAATGGTTGCCGCGTTCCTTCCCTCTATCGAACATCGAAAACATTGACGCAGCATCTCCTGGCTGCCATCAACCAATACGGCCTCGCGGTCGTGGTACTCAACGTACTCCTGAATCAAATCGGATTTCCCCTGCCGGCGGTCCCCACGCTGATAGTCGCCGGCGCGATTGCCGGCACCGGACAACTCTCGATCGCAGCGCTGTTATCGACATGCGTGGCTGCTTGTCTGGCGGCCGACTGCGGCTGGTATCTCCTGGGACGGCGCTTCGGCATCGGCATACTAAAGACGCTGTGCCGGATCTCGCTCGAACCCGACTCCTGCGTCAGCCAAACCCAGACCCGTTTCGAGCGCTGGGGCGTCAACTCGTTAGTCATTGCGAAATTCGTCCCGGGTTTGGCCACCATCGGGCCGCCCCTGGCAGGCGCTATGCGCATCGGTTGGCTGCGATTCACTCTCTTGAGCACGTTGGCCGCTGCACTGTGGGTGGGCCTGTGGCTGTTTGGCGGTCTAATGTTCAGATTGCAGATCGAGCGATTCTTGGTTCACCTGGATCATATTGGCGGTATCGCGCTGCTGCTCGCGGTGACACTGCTCGCGGCCTACTTGAGCTTCAAGTGGTGGGAGCGCATTCGCTTCTACCGAATGCTGCGCATGGCACGAATCAGCGTCGCGGAACTGTACGGACTCATCCGCACAGGGGGCGAACCGCTGATCATCGATGTCCGATCTCAGACCGCGCGCGCGCTCGAGCCGCATTGGATTCCCGGTGCGTTACCCATGGCGCTGTCGGAGGTGGGCGACCGCCTGAAGGACCTGCCTCGTGATCGCGAAATCATTCTGTACTGCACCTGCCCCAGCGAGGCGTCCGCCGCCCGCGTCGCCAAGATTTTGATGAATCACGGCTTCCAGCGAGTCCGTCCCCTACTGGGGGGCCTCGACGCTTGGCGCGCCGCAGGCTATGCCGTGGACAGTGCGGCTCCGCCGACTCAGGCCAACACCGAGCGCTTGAGCGTTGCGCCTAAATGAACCCCAGCGTGCTGGGCGTAAACGCCGCGAGGTTGGGCAGCACCGTTGCCAGCGCGGTGGCATCCGCGCCGAACCACGAGGCCAGTGTAGCGGCGTACTGATCGACGGCGATCGTGGGGATCCAGCGGCCCTCCCCGCCGGCATCATCCGGACCGCTCAGCGCCAGGGTTGGCATGGTGCCGTAGATTTGGCCGCCCTGTACGGCACCACCGGCCACCATATGATGGCTGCCCCACGCGTGGTCCGAGCCTCCTCCGGTATTCGGCGCGAAGGTACGCGAGAAGTCCGACAGCGTGAATGATGTCACGCTGCTGCCGGAGCCGATGGCCGCCATGGCCGCATGAAATGCCGCGAGCGCCGGGTCCAGTTGCGAGAACAGCGTCTGCTGGGTATTCAACTCGTCGGTGTGCGTGTCGAAGGAGCCCAGAGTCGCCATGAATACCTGGCGTTGCGCGCCCAGTGCGCTGTGCGCCTCAATCACCTTGGCAATGCGCAGCAATTGATTCGCGAAATTGGTGGTCAGGCCGGCGAAGAACGGGGTGACCGTCGTATTGGTCGCGGTGAGAATCGGGTTGAGAATGACGCTGCTGGCAAGCGCGCCGGTCACGACGTCCTGCGCCGCGCTGACTAAGTCGGCGCTGCGGTCAACGCCCAATAGACTCACCAACGCCGCGCGCCGCGCGGCATCGGCGCTGCTGCCGGAGAACCCGCTGAGTCCAAAAGATCCGGTGGTTGGGATAACCAGCGCCTGCGTCGCCGCGCCCGTCACGAATAAATTGTTGCCGCCGGTGGAGATCATCGGAGGCACGCTGGCGTTGACGTTAAGCGCATTGAATTGATCCGAAAGCCGGCCGCCCCAACCGGTGTTCGACGAGGTGGTGGAGTTCGACGACTGCCATTCGTGCTGCTGATCGATGTGCGAGAACAGGGTCGCCGGCTTTTGCGTCGCGTTCGACAAATATTGCGCCTTGGTCAAGGGTTGCACCAATGTCCCGACATTCGCAACTACTGCGAGATTGCCGGCCGTCCACAAACTCTGCAGTCCGCTCAGGGCTGGATGCAATCCGTAGCGCAGCACACCGCCGGATTCCTCGAGCGGCAGGAGTTGCGCTTGCGGCAGCGCTATGACGCTGCGGACCTGTGCATAGTTTGCATAGCCGGCCGTATCAATGGGCACCACCATGTTGTTGGTGTCGTTGCCCCCGTAAAGGAATATGCAGACAAGCGCCTTGTAGTCATCCGCGGTCGCCGCTCGCGATGCGATCATACCGAGTTGCCCGAGAGCCGCGCTGCCTGCGAGCGCCCCGGCATGCATTAAAAATCTGCGTCGCTGCATGTTAGCGCTCCACTTGGTATTGGGCGGAAGTCAACACGAGATAGCTCGCCGTGCGCGCCGCCGCGAGCGGGTCGGTCGGGGCTTGCGCCGTGACCGCCGTGGCGATGATTGAACTGGCTGCGGAGGACAAACTGCCGTGCATCAAGGTTTGATTCAGCTGCGAGATCAGCGCATTCGGATCCTGGATGGCCGAGAAGCCGGTAAGATCAATGCTCGTGCCCGTACTGCCGATCACGGTGGGATCAGGTTGGGCGCCTCCCAGCATAATGACCGTATTCACGAAATTCGAGCGCGCCAGCGCCGTCGCGGCATCGTCGATGCCAAACTCCGGCGCCAGTGTCTGTGATCCGGGCAACACGAAACTGGGCGGATAAAAATTAAACACTGTCGGTGGTGTGTACATGGGCTGGCCCATGGCTGTGCTGGCGCTGCGCGCCAGAACACCGTCCGATTGCCCGCCGAGACTGCGCAGCATCGCCGTGATGAACAATGCCGGCTCGCGCAGGTGCCCGAAGCTGGCATCCGCCGGTGCATCACCGCGGGCTTCGGGGTCGGTCAGAATGGCCTTGACGACCGCACCCATGTCGCCGCGCACGCCGCTGCCATTATTAGCGAATACCGCAGATACGCGCGCCACATAGGCAGGGCTTGGATTGCTGGTGACCAAGTGCTGAATGAGTTGCTTGCCGATGAAGGGTCCGACATTCGGATGGTTGAAGATATTGTCCAACGCCATCTGCAGATCTTGTGTGGTGGTCTGACCCGCCGCCACGGTGAACCCATTGAGCAGCAGCTTGCTGCCGGGCTCGTGATGGTTGTCAAACGAGACCATCGCACCGTCGTAGTTGATCGGATTCGTCCACTGCGAGGCGGCTCCCGATAGCGGCGCGTAAGTCCAGCCGGTAAATATCGATGAAAAGCCCTCGATGACATCCTGATCGTAGGTCGGAATGGCGGCGCCGGTGGCGTCCAGCATCTGCGAGCCATCGGGATTTAATTCGTACAGGCCGATGGAAAACAGCTGCAATACTTCTCGGCCGTAATTTTCGTTCGGCGAGGTGCCGAGCGCGGCGTTGGTCTTGTCGTTATCCGCCACGTCCAAATAGCGGCCCATCACCGGACTCAGGGTCACATCTTGAAGCAGGGTACGAAAATTCTGAAAAGCATCATTCAGCAGCAGATTCTGATAATCCGCCATGCCATAGGCTTCGTAAATTTCGGTTCCGGAGACCACGAAGATCTGCGATAGGGCGAAGGCCACGCGCTGGCGCAACTGATCCGTATCGCTTAGGGCATGAATAAAGAACTGCCGCTGAACCTGGAAGAGTGAGTAGTCATCGCGCGCGCAAATGCTCGAGGCATCGGTCGGCGTAGATGGATCGGTTCGGCAGTCGGCCGGCGCCGTATGCGGCGTATAGCTAAAACCGGAGTATTGCGAAGGTGTCGCGGCCAGTTGTTCGGCCAGATACTGCTGGAATCCGACGCTTTGTACATGAGCAACATCGCTTGCGGTGACCCCGAAGGTGGCTTGGTCGAGAAAGCGCGCGGCATCGGCGGCCGTCGGCTGGCTGGGAGTAGGAGTTGGCGTGGGCGTCGGCGAGGCGCCCGATCCACCGCCTCCGCATGCCGCTAACGCGAACATCAGCGTCGCCGCGGCCGCGAATTTTCCGACAGATTGTGCAGGCATCGAACGACTCCCTTCCCCGTACCCAGTCCCCACAGCAACGGTCGGTGACAAGAAAGGTTGACGGTGAGTCAGGAAATGTCGGCGCGCATTATGTCGCTAGGCGGCGACTTAAGCGGCGCGAATCGCCGCAAAACGTACCTGCGGGGCTCCGCTGGATTCTCGCCGCGCGAGGGTGCTCTGTCCGCGCTAGGAAAACGCCTGAATGCCGGTTTGTGCTCTGCCCAATATCAGCGCGTGAATATCGTGCGTGCCTTCATAAGTGTTCACCACTTCCAGATTCACCACGTGGCGAATTACGCCGAATTCGTCCGAAATTCCGTTGCCGCCGAGCATGTCGCGTGCCGCGCGCGCCACATCCAAAGCCTTGCCGCAGGAATTTCGTTTCATGATGGAGGTGATTTCCACGGACGCGGTTCCATCATCCTTCATGCGGCCCAGGCGCAAACAGCCTTGCAGCGCCAGCGTAATCTCGGTTTGCATGTCGACGAGCTTTTTCTGTATGAGCTGATTGGCGGCAAGCGGCCGGCCGAACTGTTTGCGGTCCAGCACATACTGGCGCGCGGTATGCCAGCAGCTTTCAGCAGCGCCAAGCGCTCCCCACGAAATGCCGTAGCGCGCCGAATCCAGACAGGTGAACGGACCCTTCAGCCCCCTGACGCTGGGCAGCAAGTTCTCTTCCGGAACGAACACATTGTCCATGAGAATTTGTCCGGTCATCGAAGCGCGCAACCCGACCTTGCCGTGCAGAGCCGGCGCATCCAGTCCCTTCCAGCCTTTCTCCAGGATGAAGCCGCGGATGACATCGTCCTCGGTTTTTGCCCACACCACGAATACGTCGGCGATCGGGCTATTCGTGATCCACGTCTTGGCGCCCGAGAGGCGGTAGCCGCCGGCGGCGCCGCGCGCGCGCGTGATCATGCTGCCGGGATCCGATCCGTGATCCGGTTCGGTCAGACCGAAGCAGCCGATGGATTCGCCGCGGGCCAGCGGCGGTAGATATTTCTGCTTTTGCGCCTCGGTGCCGAATTGGAATATCGGCAGCATCACCAGCGATGATTGCACGCTCATCATTGAGCGGTATCCTGAATCGACGCGCTCGACCTCGCGGGCAATGAGGCCGTAGCTGACGTAATTCAGGCCGCCACCGCCGTACTCTTCGGAGATGGTGGCGCCCAGCAGCCCCACCTCGCCCATCTCTTTGAAAATTCCTGGATCGGTGCGCTCATGACGAAATGCCTCGAGCACTCGCGGCGCGAGCTGCCCTTGCGCATAGTCTCGCGCGGCGTCCCGAATCATCTTTTCCTCGCCCGTCAGCTGCGCTTCGAGCAGTAACGGGTCATCCCAATGAAAGTTTTCGCGTGCCATACCGAGAATCATACCTTTCGCGGGTCGGCAGGCCAAACGGGCGCCTGCGCGGGCTGTCGGCCTGCGCCTACGCCTGCAGACTCGCTGTGCCCACGGGCGACTCGGTATGTGCCTACATCCGCGGCGTTGTCTGCGGCCCTAATGTGGCTGTGCCGATTCCACCATTCGAGGAGTTTTACATGCCAAACAGCAACCAAAATTCGGACAAAAACCAACCGCAACGCGATAGCGATCAGAACCAACGCGGTCAGCAGAACCAAGGCCATCGCGAGAGCGGCGCCGGTCAGCAAACCGGCGGCAAACACGGTGAGTCCTCCAATCCCGGCCGGTCACCCAATAAGAATCCGGATATGAACCGCAAAGAAGGTTCCAAGTAGATTGATGTAGTGAGGTGAGGCGCGAGCCGGCGATGGCGCCGGCTCGCGCCATGGGAAGTGCGGTTCCAATGTCATAGAATGAGGCCGTGACTGCAACGGCTATCGATAAGGGTTATATGAGCGGGTTCGGCAACGAATTCGCGACCGAGGCGCTGGCCGGAGCACTTCCACAGGGCCGCAATTCTCCGCAACGCTGCACGTACGGGTTGTACGCCGAGCAATTCTCCGGCACGGCGTTCACTGCGCCGCGCGCTGCGAACCGCCGCTCATGGCTGTACCGCATTCGACCCGCAGTGACTCACCAGGCCTTCGAGCGCTTTGCGCACCGGCTCCTCGACCAGCCGCCGGACGATATGCCCATCGCGCCGAATCAGCTGCGCTGGGATCCGCTGCCGGCGCCGGCGGCCCCGACCGACTTCATCGAAGGGCTGGTTCCCATCGCGGGCAATGGTTCGCCCGACGTGCATGCGGGATGCGCCATTTACTTGTATGCCGCGAACCGCTCGATGCAGCGGCGATTCTTTTACAGTGCCGACGGCGAAATGCTCATCGTGCCGCAATTCGGCGCGCTGACCATCGATACCGAACTCGGCCGCGTAGGACTGGAGCCGCTGGAGATCGCCGTGATTCCGCGCGGCTTGCGCTTTCGGGTCGGCCTGCCGAGCGGCGAGGCGCGCGGCTATATCTGCGAAAACTTCGGCGCGCCGTTCAAGTTACCCGAACTCGGGCCCATCGGTTCCAATGGCCTGGCGAATTCCCGCGATTTTTTGATACCGCGCGCTTGGTACGAGGACATCGAAGAGCCTTGCCAGCTGATTGCCAAATTCAGCGGCAGTTTGTGGGCGGCGCGCATGGATCACTCTCCCCTGGATGTTGTCGCGTGGCATGGCAACAATGTGCCCTACAAATATAATTTGCGCCGTTTCAACACCATGGGCTCGATTTCATACGATCATCCGGACCCTTCCATCTTCCTCGTGCTGCATTCGCCGAGCGATACCCCAGGAACCAGCAACATCGACTTCGTGATTTTTCCGCCGCGCTGGCTTTCGATGCAGGATACGTTTCGCCCGCCCTGGTTTCATCGCAATGTGGCCAGCGAGTTCATGGGACTGCTGCACGGCGTATACGACGCAAAAAGCACCGGATTCGTCCCCGGAGGCGCCTCGCTGCACAACTGCATGAGCGGACATGGCCCCGATGCGCAAACCTTCGAGAAGGCGTCGGCCGCGGATACCTCCGTGCCGGTGCATATCGCTGACACGATGGCATTTATGTTCGAATCAAGATCCGTACTCAAACCGACGCGCAATGCGTTGCAGGAATTGCCGGCACTGCAAAGCGACTACCTGGACCATTGGTTAGGCCTTAAAAAGCGCTTCGACCCGACACGGCCGTGACGATTTATTCTCGACTGGATGCCACGCACGATCCCGAGGCTCGCAGCTGGCTGGCCGCAGCGAATGGTCCGGATTGCGCGTTTCCGATCCAAAATCTCCCCTTCGGCGTTTTTCGGCGCAAACAAACTGCGGAGCCCTTTCGCGGCGGCGTGGCGCTCGGCGATCAGATCATCGATCTGGCCGCGCTGGCCAAGGCACAGCCCATCGATCCCAAGGCAGCGGATGCGGTTCGCGCCGCCGCGCAGCCTTCCCTCAACGCCCTCATGGAACTCGGTCCTCGCGCCTGGAGCGCACTGCGCGGCGCGCTATTCGACGCCGCAGCACAGGGCTCCGCGCTGGAAGACTCACTGCGGGCTTGCCTCGTGCCCCAGCGCGACGCAGTCTATTCCCTGCCGGCACAGATAGGCGACTACACCGATTTCTACACATCGATTTATCACGCGACGGCGATCGGGCGGCTGTTCCGTCCGGACAATCCGCTGCTGCCGAATTACAAGTGGATTCCCATCGGTTACCACGGCCGCACATCGTCCATTGGCGTCTCCGGCCAGAGCTTCCCGCGGCCGCGGGGACAGCGAACGACACCCGGCGCCCCCACGCCCAGCGTCGGCCCGAGCCAGCGCTTGGACTACGAGTTGGAAATGGGCGTCTTCATCGGCGGCGGCAATTCTCTGGGTACGCCCATCGCGCTGGACAATGCCGAAGAGCATATTTTTGGCCTGTGTTTGCTCAATGATTG
Source organism: uncultured Gammaproteobacteria bacterium (assembly GCA_963756845.1). Classification (GTDB taxonomy): domain Bacteria; phylum Pseudomonadota; class Gammaproteobacteria; order Steroidobacterales; family Steroidobacteraceae; genus Bog-1198. Next base: position 112,346 of record CAVWPD010000002.1, read on the forward strand.
GTCGGCGCGGGATCTGCAAGCCTGGGAGTACCAACCCTTGGGTCCGTTTCTGGCAAAGAACTTCGCCACGACGATCTCGCCCTGGGTGGTGACGCTGCAGGCGCTCGCGCCGTTCCGCGTGCCGTTTTTTCGCCCCGAAGCAGATCCTCAGCCCCTGCCCTATTTGAACTCGGTACAAAATCGCGAGGCGGGATCCATCGACATTCGTCTCGAGGCATCGCTGCAAACCGCTGCGATGCGCGAGCGGCACGAGGCCGCGCAGCGGCTCTCCACCACAAGTTTTCGCCATTCGTACTGGACCATCGCGCAGCTTGTGGCCCACCACACCGTCAACGGCTGCAATCTACGGCCTGGAGATTTGTTTGGCACCGGCACCCAATCCGGGCCTACCGCCGGCGAGGCCGGCTCGCTCGTCGAACTGAGCCTGGGCGGTACTCAGCCCTTGGCGATCGGAGCGGAGAGACGCACCTTTCTCGAGGATGGGGACACGGTGGTGTTTCGGGCCTGGTGCGAAAAGCCCGGCGCCGCATCGATTGGATTTGGCGAGTCGTGGGGCCGCGTCTTGCCGGCGCAGGACTGACTTTCAAATCTCAATTTGCCTCGCAATCTCGACCACATTGTCCGGCGCCAGATTGAAACGATCGACGATTTTCACCGAATTGCGATACAAAAACGCGAACAGCGCCAGCCGCCAGGCGCTCATCGAGGAATTTTCCTTTTTGTGCACCACCAGATCGCGCGTGCCGACGAACATCGCCTTGTCGAAATCGACGCTGGTCGCAAGCTCGCGCGTTCGCAGCAATGCCTGGCGCAGATCCGGAATCTCGAAGAAGCCAAAGCGAGCCACCACGTGCCACAGCCCCTCGCCGACATTGTCGACGACGCTGCAGGTCGGTCCTTCGATGCGCGGGGTATTTTCGAATACCACGCTCAGCGCGATGGCATTGCGCGGCAGCACGCCGACGAAGCGCACTTGGTCCATGATGAGGCGCGACACCTTTTGCGCACTGCGCGTTAGGAAAATCGTGGTGCCCGCAACTCGCGGAATCGCGCCGCTTTTCAGATCGGAAAGGAACTGCTCGCCGGACTGGGGCGCCTGCACCAGCGTGGCGCGTATCGCATCAATGCCGGCCCGCCAGGTAATCATGACCAAGAACAACAGGGCTGCGAAACTCAACGGCAACCAGCCGCCTTCGGCGATCTTCAAGAGATTGGCGAGAAAGAAACTCGTGTCGACGATGATCAGAACGCCGGCAACCGCCATGGCCGCGGCGCGCGGCCAGCGCCACACATCGCGCATGGCCCGGTATAGCAGCAACGTCGTCAACAGCATGGTCGTGGACACGGCGGTGCCGTAGGCACCCGCGAGCCGATCCGAGCTGCCGAAGGCGATGGTCGTGGCGATCGTCGCCACCATCAACAACCAGTTGACCGCCGGCACATAAATCTGGCCATAGATCCTGTCCGAGGTTTGACGGATCGCGACCCCCGGCAGCCAGCCGAGCTGCATGGCCTGGCGCGTCATGGAAAATGAGCCGGTAATGATGGCCTGGCTGGCGATGATCGTAGCCACGGTTGCCAGCAGCACCAGAGGATAGATTGACCAGGCCGGCGCAATTTGGAAAAACGGGTTGCCCGATACTGTGGTTTTGTCGATCAAGAACGCCGTCTGGCCGGCGTAGCTCAGCAGCAATGCCGGCAGCACGATGCAGTACCAGGACCAGCGGATCGGCCGTTTACCGAAGTGCCCCATGTCGGCGTAGAGCGCTTCGCCGCCGGTGATGCACAGAAACACGCCGCCCAGGACCATGAATCCGGCACGGCCTGAGTGCGCCATGAACCTAATGGCATAGCGAGGATCGAGGGCAGCGATCACGCCCGGACGATGCGCGATGGACGCAATGCCGAGCGCCGCAATCACCAGGAACCACAGCAGCATCACGGGGCCGAAGGCGCGGCCTATCTTTGCGGTGCCGAAGCGCTGCGCGGCGAACAGGCTGAGCAAAATCAGCACCGCGGCCGGCATGACATAGGGTTTGAACAAGTCGGTGACCACGTTGACGCCTTCGAGCGCGCTCAGCACGGAGATGGCCGGTGTGATCACGCCGTCGCCGTAGATCAGCGCCGCACCCAGCAGCCCCATGCCGGTTAAGATCCTGACGCCGGGCGCAAAGCCATTCGCGCCGATGAGCGACATGAGTGCGAGGATTCCGCCCTCTCCCCGGTTGTCTGCGCGCATCACGAGCAGGCAGTACTTGATCGAAATCGTCATGATCAAAGTCCAAAAAACCAAGGAAAGCACACCCAGCGCGCTTTGCGGCGTGAAGTGGCCACCGCTCGCCTGCACCACGGTTTGCAGGGTGTACAGCGGGCTTGTGCCCAAATCGCCGAAGACGATGCCGAGCGCGCTCAATGCAGCCCACGAACCAGGCTGCGGCGAGTGACTCGACTTGCCGGTGGATATATCGATCGCCATGCTGCCGCCGTCAGTGACTGCGCTACACATTACTTGCGTAGGGTCACTCCCACAACCATATCGGAGCCGCGCCGCTGCCGTGCTGGCCGGACCGGACCTATGCTAGCGGCGAGAATGGCCTGATTTGGATGTCAGGAGGAGGCGAAAATGCGCGCAAAATTTGGTGCGGCGTTTGCTTTGGGTTGCTTAGCCTCGGTCGCGGCGGGACTCGCGCTCGGCGATGGCGTTCAGCTGAAGATTACCAACGACGGGACTCAGGACATCGTCGTCACGGTCTACGACATGAACGCCCGGCCGAGCCGCATGGTTTTGCAAAACGCCAGAATCAATGGCTTTAGCTCAGTGCCGATTTCCGCCCTGGGCGATTCGGCCGGTCGAGCGAATTTGTCCTGGACGGCGACGAGCGCCGACCCCGCGTTTCCGAAATGCGGTCACAACGAGACGCTGGGAATCGGCGAGGATTCGGCGATCAGTGTGTATGTCGACTCGAGCTGCGGCGTGTAGGAACCGCACGGCGCAGGCGCGCCATGCTAAGTGCGGACAGCCCCAATAACGTCGCCAGCCCGAGGGACACCACCGCCGCCGCCGCCGCCGCCGCTGGAAGCCGCGGTAACGGTGAGCGTGACCGAGCTGACCGTGGAGGTGCCGGTAGCATTCGTGCAAGACAACATGTACGGGTAACTGCCCACGGTCGACGGCGTGAGAGTCTGCGAGCCGCTGCTGGCGAGTGCGCCGCTCCAGGTTCCGGAGCCCGTGCATCCTTGGTTATTGGCCGACGACCAATTAATTGTGGTTGACGTGTTGACCGGTATGGAGCTCGACGCCAAGCTCAGCGTGGGCGCTGCGGGCAGGGTCGCGGGGATCAAGCCGTACGCGGCATCGGCCTGCACAAATCCGTAACCTGATGCCGTGTTGGGCGTGGCACCGCCCATCGATAAGGCGCTGTTTTGTAGTGCCGTATAAATTTGCGCGGGAGTCAGCGTCGGATCCGCTTGCAGCAACAGGGCGGCGATGCTGGCCGCATGCGGGGTGGCCGCCGAAGTACCGAAGAAATTCGGATAATTCGCATTGTCTTTACAGCCCGCGGTCGTGGAATCATCGGTGATCTCACCCTGCGCGAAGGTGTAGCCGAGGAATGTGTTGTTGCCGCCGTCCGGTCCGACAAAATCCGGCTTCTGCCGATACACCGGCGTGGTAAGCCGGTTTCCGTTGACGTCGAACAAAATCGGATCGCCGCCGTACGAGGAAAAGTACTCCAGCGTCGCGGGACTGGTTCCGCAGGCCGCCGTATTCAAGAAAAACGCGGCGCCCATCGCCACAGCACCGGCGGCGCTCGGATGCCCCTGAATCGTGGGGCTAGGAGTCCAGAAATTGTTGATGGTCAGCTGAAAGCCGTCACCCTCGAGGGCCACCTTGATGCGGCCGGGCACTTTGCCGCCGTTCACCAGACCCACGACGATATTGATCGTTGCCACGCCGGTCGAGTCCGAGCCGTTGGCAGGTACGCCGACTAAGAGAAGCTGCACCGGATCCGAGCCCAGCGCATTGGGTCCGGTACAGCCGGTCCCCAGTACCTTCAGGTTATCGTCGGTGATCTGATCGCCGCCCAAGGTGCCGTTAACACACACGTCGATTTGACTGGTGGCGCCGCCGCTGTTGGGCGCGCCCGTGACATAGGGCTGATCCCACTCAACGACGATGGCGACAAAGGCGCCCGGATACAGTGCCGGGAGGGTCACCGGCAGGCTGGTGGTGTTCGTGGCGCCCGAGGTGTCGAAATTCAGGAGCGTCTGACCCGCGTTTACTCCGCTCCCGGCCGTCGTAAAGTGAGGAGCATTGTTGTCATAGGCCAGCGCGCCGTCATTGCCGGCCGCAGAAAAATACATCACGCCCTGCGCCTGTACCGCATCGATGGCTTGGGCCAAGATGCCGTCCTGATAGAAGGGCTCATCGAAATAGCCCAAATCATCCGCGATGATCTTGGCGCCGGCTCCGCCGCTGGCGACCGAGGCGGCCAACTGGCCGATGCCTGTGGCGAAGTCAGCCTCGCCCAAGTTCCCGGTACGAAACGCAAGACCGGCTCCCGGTGCGACATCGTGCACGATTTGCAGCATGGCGCGGCCCTCGTCGCTGGGCGGAAGTTCCAGCGGGTAGCCGTAATATTCGTCGCCGCTCTGCATGCAAATCGAATCCTCCAGCACATTCACGGTCGCGGGCAAATCACCCGTCGACACATCATCGGCCGCCGTGGCCAAAAAGCCGTTGAACGCATAGCCCATTTGGCCCGATGCCGCGACGTTATTGGCCGCGAACTGCGCATAGCAGTCGTAGCTATCGGACAGTACCCCAACGGTAACTCCGGCACCGCTGAGTGCATTCGCCGAGCGCGCAACGTCGCTGTGTTGGGCGAAATCACCCTGCGAGGTCACCGCACCGGTGCGGGTCCTCGGCATGGCGGCGCGAATCGAATGCACCTCGCTGCGCGCGGTCGCGGCATCGAGCTGCGCCACCGGCAGCCAGCCGCTGACATCATTGGAATACAGAGCGGGATGTTGCAGACCCAATTCGAGCAGCGCGGCTTTCAATTGCTGCGCATCGCCCCGGGTCACCGCATCGATCAACACCAGGGGCGCACCGCCCGCCTGCTGCGTGAATCTTGCGCCGGGGTTCAACGCCTGCAGATCCTCCAGGGAATGATCAGGGCGCACGCGGCTCAAATGGCTGGCGATGCCGGCAAGCGCCGCGTCATATTTCTGTCCGGCCGCACTGTTGCGCTGCTGCAGGTTGCGCCCCCCGAATACATGCAAGGAAGCCTTGCCGGGTGAAATCGGCCGCTTCAGCAGGGGTTGCTGAGGGCCAACGGCGGAAACCGCTGAGAAAGCCGTGAACGCAGCCAACGCTGTGAGTGCAAAGAAACGTGAAGGCATCCGCGTTCTCCCTGGTGCCACGAGCAGTGGCCGACGATCAGACAGGCCCACCCGCAGAAAGTTTTCCTCATGTTATCAGTAGAGCACCGCTCAAGCGGCACAGTCGTCAGGCGGCGACGCCAAAATCCGACGAATAGGCGTTATTCACGCCATTTGACCGAATCTGCCCGGTGCCGGACGATCTTCCCGATCCGCGCAAAGACGCGGAACTAGGGTCGGTCTATCAGATCTCCGTATCGAGGCGAGCAACCCGGGGCCACAGTAGTCGCCCGCGTCCGGACAACGCCGTTCACAGGCTGGCCGCGGCGTGGATCCGCGTCGGTCAAACCATAGTACGAATCTTCTCTATTTTCGCCCGGCTCCGAACCAGCTAATTGCTCGTCAACTTGAACACCACCGAGGTTCTGTATTTGCCTTCCACCGCAGTGTCATTTTCAAATGCCGGCACAAATTCGATGCTTTGCACATAATCCATTGCAGCGCGGTCCAACAACTCCGAGCCGGACGAGACAACAACTCCAGAGGCCGCCGCACAGCCCTTAGCGTCCACCTTTGCAAGAACGACGACAGTTCCTTCGATTCGGTCATCGCTTGCTGCTTGAGGGTAGAAGTCCTCAATTGGATGTTTAACAGACCCTACGGACGGCGTGACAATGCCCGAATTCGCAGGCGACGCAGGCGGACAGTCTGTATGCCGAGAGGTGAATGATTTCGGCTCCCGATTCTTAAGCATTGTCTCGGTAAATACGTTGCGTTCTTTGATGTAAGCCGATCGCAATTTGGTGGCGGCATCGGGCCAATCCGGCCCCGGCGGATGATCCTTGAGAACCGTCAGAAGTTCCGCTTCGGCCGTAGCAACATTGAGACTGTGGCGCGTTGCAAACGGTACTGCATTGCGCGCTAAGAAAGGTTTCCATAAATCCCGGTTGTGGATGAGCGCCGGCACGATCAGCCAATACTCTATCAATGCGTTATAGCGCACGTTCCACTCTGCGGCAGTTCCGCTTCGACCTTTCTTTTGGCTTTCTTCCTTCTCCTCAGGATTCCAGAGGTACTCCCGAAAATCCTGACTCATCAGGCGGCCGCGCACATCCCGACCACGGTACTCGTCATCGCTTCCACCTGCTAATGTGATGGCGCGTGCGATTTTAACAGTCTGAAGTGGAGATACCGGTTCCGAAGAGTTCTGAGCCACAGTTGCGCTTGCATCGACGTCTGGGCCGACGCAGCACTCCAGAATATGGGTACCCGTTGCAGTACGCTTGAGTAGTTCCGGAATCTGCTTCCAAGAATCCCTGCCTTCGAGTTCCACGGACAAGTCATATACAACGTCCGACGAACTCTTGCGCGATTCTATACCGGGAGCATTCAAGACTTGCGTCGCCTTGTAAGTTGTCGCCGTTGGCCGAGTCGCCTGGCCATCGTAGGGCGCGCGCCGTTCCCACATGTCAGTGAACGAGTTACGCATTTCGGATTTTGCGGTCGGCGGAGGTCTCGGCTTTCGCCGCAGTCCAATATTCGATTTACCTTGCTCATCTTGGTACCAGCGGGCACCGACAACGTCCCATTGAAGCTTGGACGATTCCATGAGGTACTGCATGGAGATCCCCAGGGTGCTGCGGTCGTCGAGCACAAACAGTGCGTCAGGTATCTGAAACTCGAACTTCGATGATCGGACTGTCCAGTTGTTTTTCTTTTCAACCGATAGTGATTTCAGCGGATCCGGCAGAAGCGCATTGCGACGCAAGTAAGATTGCCATTGCGGCACCGTTCCGACGTAAGAAATATCCACTTGGTCGGCGACAAGGTGTAGCAGGTTTTCGCTATAGGTCGCGACGAAGGAAGGCGCGACTTGCATCACCGCAGAATATCCATCGGGTGTCGGCAACAACATGCCGACAACATAAGCGTCCAGGTAGGGCAGCGCCCACTTGCGCTGCTGCCATTTTCGACCATTACGATCGGTGTACGACGAATCGGTAACTGCCGGGCCCAGCGATGTGACGCGGATATTATCCGTGCCAACCGGGCGCGAAATGGCCAACACTTTCGCAGCGATATCCATGAAGGCTTTGGAATCACTATAAAACGCGTCGTCAGACGCATTGTTTGAGCGGTGCAAACGTAAGAAAGCGACGGTGCTCTGAAGCCCGATGTTGACATAGCCATCGCCGGGGAGATCGACTTTCTTGGTCGTGGGTGCAGCGGCTATCCAACTGTCATCCTCGTCTTGGTGAATAAGGCGCAGTTGGTAAGAGTCTGGAGCATTCGAGTACAGCACGTCGTCGCCGGCGCCGATCGTAGCGAAGGATTTTCCGGCATATTCGCTTAGTAACTGGGAGACGGCTTCGACAGAGTGGCGCTCCATCACCGATTTAAATGCTTTGGCAAATTCGCTCCATGACAACGGCAATTTGAACTCGTCCTTGAAGGCATAGGTGCGAGTGCCCCGCATGAAGGGCAAGGAAGTAGCAGCGCGCTGATCGAAAATGGCCTTGGGCTGGGCATCCAGGACGCGGCCGATAGGCAACGAATAATTCAAATTCTCGTTCTGGGACTTTCGCAACACTATGCCGATGACATTCCCATTGCCGTCCAGCAGCGGGCCGCCGCTGTTTCCGGGTGATGCCGCTGCAGAAAAACGAATCCATTTCCAACTTCCGTCCTGTTCCTCCGGCGTCTCAGAAGTAAAGAGTCCATCTCGTATCACGACGCCTTCGCCGAGGGCGTTGCCAACTGCCAGCACCGTATCATCGATCTTCGGTGTCCGATTGACCTCAAGACCCTTCGGGCCAGGATCGTCAAACACTGAGAAAACGACCAGATCCTCATGCAAGGAGAACTTCAGGATGCGGTCGATCGAATGAACCCTGTTATCAGAGCCTCGCAACTGCGGCGCTCCGTATTGACTATCCACCCCTACCCCCAGCACGTGCGCCGCAGTCACATAGGTGTTGTGGCCCAACGAAAAAGCGGTGCCAATCGATCGGTATGCATCGTTGCGCTCAACAAAGGGAAGAAGGTCGAGCGGTAAGGGTTTCTCGTATGTAAGAGGATCGCGCTCCGGCTTCTTCAGGACGACTTCAAAGGTAGCCGCCCTGATTGCTTGCTGCATTTCGGCGGTGGCAACCGCGTTTGCGTGCATCGCATATGAAAGCAGCAAGAGACACAGACTGTGACGCGCGAAAGAATGTTCGACTAGCACTATCGGCTGCTTCCCGCAAAACACGCGGTTTACTTTCCGATCCGTTTTTTCGATCTGATTGACCGCCACGCGCGACGTGCGGCATTCCGTTTCGTGTTCATCTTCCTTGCCCACTAGATTCCTTCAATATGCCCTAACCCATCAATTTCAGAATACCGCACGCTACCCTAGCTCTCCAGAAGTCCATGACACATTCGGGACGAACATATCAAATGCGGGACCTGCCTTAGCGAACTAGGGGTGATGAGCTTGATCCACGCGCAACAACGTTGCCGCGTATGTAAGACGATTTCGAGGCGGTCAGCGATCATGTTTTTACTTCTTGTGGTCAACCGCCTGATCGCAGTTTGACCCAACCATGACTGGATTGTCCATGGTCGCCAATGTGTGACGTTGCAATCCTTAAGTTATGTTTACAAAGATCGCGCGGCCGAGGACTCCCAGTTAAATCCATTGCGGGAATGGATGAATCGCTAACAATATCTGACCGGCCCTGGCGTCTTCTTACTGCAGTCCATCCGCAGCCCGACGTATGACCCCGGCATGAGCGCTGGGCGCGCGATCTGTACGCGGTCTATTCGTTTATATTCAATGACTTGTTTTGAATTTTCTCAGCAAATTGGGACTCCGCCCCCGTCTCGCGCCTTCCCTCAGTTTCGACACAAGACCCACTTTCCCGAAATGCTGCGGCGTCTATCCGGTTCGGCACCCCTGGCCTACTCACTGCTCGTCGGAGCCGAGCCCCAGCGGCGCGGCCTGCAGTTCGGCGCGATCCAGCTCCTCTTCGAGCAAGTGGTACGCATCATCATCGATGCGCCCGGCGCTGCGCCAGGCGATCAGCAGGCGCCGCTCACCCGCGATGGCGCGCATGCGCAGATTGTCATACTCGGAAATCGGCTGGGAACGACCCAGGCTTCCGGCGCGCATCGCGGCGTACTCGGCGCGCACGGCGGCGGCGCTCTCGCCGGGAACATCCTCAAGCTCCGCCAGCGCGACATCCAGCATGGCCCTGCGCGCTTTCGCGACATCCTGATCGAGCGAGGAATCCGGTGCGATACGCAGCAAGGCCACCAGCGGCCGGATCGTAAAACCTTGCAGAATCAGTGTGCCGAGCACGACGGTAAACGAGCTGAGCACGATCACGTCGCGGCCGGGAAAGCTGGGCGGCAATGCCAGTGCAGTGGCCAACGTCACCAGTCCGCGCATCCCGCACCACGACACCAAAATTCCCACGCGCAGCGGAGGCGTGGTTCGGTACAGAAAAATACGCAACATCAGTCCGTACACAATGACCCAGAGGAATCGCACGCCGATCACGATCCCCAATACGATGGCCGCAAATGCCAGCGCGTGGGTCAAGGCCGCTCCATGCAGCTGATCCAAAATGAGTCGCGCCTGCAGCCCCATCAATAGAAATGCCAGCACATTCAGCACGAAGACCAGTGTCGCCCACACGGCATTGGTGTTGACCCGATCGCGCGCGCTGGTGCGCGCGGGCATGTAGCGGGCAATCACGGTTGCCAACGCGACCACCGCCATGATGGGCGAGAGTTCCAGCCGCTGCGCCACCAGCCACGTGCCGTAGGTGAACAGGAACTGAAGAATGACCAAGGACAGCGTGCCCGCGGCGCGCTGCAAAATTCCCAGGCTCAGCATGCCGACCAATACGCCCAGCACAGCCCCGCCGGGAACGGCAATGAGCAGTGGCGGCGCCAAGGATTCCCACGCCGCGCCGGGCGACGCGGCGGCGGTAACGGCCAAACTGAATGCCAACAAGGCGACGGCATCATTCAGCAAGCTCTCGCCCTGCAACACCGCCATCGTTCGGCGCGGCAGGTTGAACTTGCGCAGCACGGCGGAGGCCGCCGCGGCATCGGGCGGCGCGACGATGGCGCCCAGCGCGACCGCCGCGGCGATGGGCAATCCCGCGAGCACGGCCCCCGCCCAGGCCACCGCCGCCGTGGTAATCAGCACGAGTACGACGGCGAGGGAAACCAAGGGCAGCCAGATGCGCATCAATTCGCGCGGTGGCATATCGAATGCCGTGGCCATCACCGCCGGCGCCACGAACAGCGCGAGGGCAAGACGCGGCTCAATGCTCACGTGCGGCGCGAACGGCAATACCGCCACGCATCCACCCACCAATGCCAGCAGTGAGGGATAAGGGACGCGCAGGCGCCGCGCCACGCCGAGCATCACCACGGCTACCGTCAACAGGACGAGAGTAACTTCAAATAACGGCATGGCGGCGAGATTGTACCGATGTTCCGTATGGCCGCGGCCGCCATGTAGTATGCACGAGGCTGGAAAAGCATGGGGAGAGGAAATGCCCAAGGTCACGCGCCGATCGTTTGTCACCACTGTCGGCGCCGCTGGGCTTGTTCCGGCCAGCGCGCTGCTCTCGCCCGGCGCGCAAACCGCGCCCACGGGCGCGAGCACGCAGGTCGCGCCGGGCGGGGCGCCCACCGCTGCGATCACCTATCAGTTCTTCAATGCCGAGGAAGTATTGTTCATCGAGGCCGCCTGCGAGCGGCTGATTCCGGCGGATGAATTAGGAGCCGGAGCGCTCGGCGCCGGAGTCACCAACTACATCGACAAGCAGCTGGCTGGTGCCTGGGGTGCCGGCGACAGGCTGTATCGCAGCGGTCCGTGGCAGCCAGGCACACCCTCGCAGGGTTACCAGTTGCCGTTCACGCCGGCCGAGTTATTCCATACCGGCATTCGCGCCATTCACCGCGAGCTCAACGCGCGCGGCACGCCCTTTCATGAAATGTCCGTGGAGAACCAAGACGCGCATTTGAAAGCGCTCGAATCCGGATCGCTTGACCTCAATGGGGTGCCCTCAGCGGTATTCTTCGACATGCTGCTGAAAATGAGCGTGGAGGGATTCTTCAGCGACCCGGTTTACGGCGGCAACCGGGACATGGTCGCTTGGCGAATGATCGGCTTTCCCGGCGCGTATGCAGACTACTTCGAGGCCATCGACAAACACGGCGTGAAGTTCGAACGCGAACCAATGAGCCTGGCCGAGGATGCCCACGGCAGGATTCATGTGCGCACCAACATTCCCGACAGGCTGTAGGAGCGCAGATGGCATCGCGTCTGAAGGAAGTGGATGTCGTCGTCGTTGGCATCGGCATGGTGGGCAGCATCGTCGCCAAGGAATTGGCCGCGGCCGGCTACAAAGTCGTCGGCTTGGAACGCGGCCACGCGCGCTTCACCGTGCCGGAGTTTCAAAGCCCGGCCATTCATGACGAGCTGCGCTTCTCGGTACACAAAGCCCTGATGCAGGACAGTGCGCGCGAGACGGTGACCTTTCGCAATCAGACCTCACAGACGGCGCTGCCCGTGCGCCGCTTGGAGTCGTTTCTGCCGGGCACCGGACTCGGCGGATCCATGGTGCATTGGAATGGCCAGACGTATCGCTTCCATGCCAATGACTTTCAGCTGGCGAGCCGCACCCGCGAGCGCTACGGCAGGAATTTTCTCGATGCCGATATCACCATCCAGGATTGGGGCGTCACCTACGCCGAACTCGAACCGCACTACGATCGCTTCGAGTACCTGCTCGGGACCAGCGGCAAGGCCGGAAACATCCGGGGTCGCATTCAGCCCGGCGGCGATCCGCATGAATCGGCTCGCGCGCGCGATTACCCCACCCCGCCGCAGAAGGAAAATTTTCAGGGCGCGCTGTTCCGTAAGGCTGCGGCGGGCTTGGGTCATCACCCCTTCCATCAACCCTCATCGAATCTCAGTCAGCCTTACACGAATCCCGAAGGCATGAAGCTCAATGCCTGCGTGTTTTGCGGCTTTTGCGAACGCTTCGCCTGTGAACACTTCGCCAAATCCGTGCCGCAGACCGTCATCCTGCCCGTGCTGCTCGCCAATCCGAACTTCGAGCTGCGTACCGGCTGCCAGGTACAGCGAATCAATCTGGACTCCACGAAGAGACGCGCGACGGGGGTTACCTACGTCGATGCCGCCGGCCGAGAATTCGAACAGCCCGCGACGCTCGTGATCAGCTCGGCATTCGCCTTGAACAACGTGCGCATGCTGCTCTTGTCGGGGATCGGTACGCCGTACAATCCGGCAACAGGGAATGGCGTCGTCGGCCGCAACTACACCTATCAAACCACCAGTTCGGCGACGGCTTTTTTTGACGAGAAGGTGATCATCAATCCTTTCATGGCATCCGGCGCTTCCGGCACCGTGATCAACGACTTCGCCGGCGATAACTTCGACCACGGCGCCTTGGGCTTCATCGGCGGCGCCTACATCGGCGCGGTGAATAGCGGCGGCCGGCCGATTCTTTATCATCCCGTCCCGCCCGGCACACCGAATTGGGGCAAGGCATGGAAGCAAGCGGTGGTGAAGCACTACAACCATTCGCTGAACTTGAGCGCGCACGGCAGCTCGGTGGCGATGCGTCAGAATTACTTGGATCTGGATCCTACTTACCGCGATGCCTGGGGCCAGCCGCTGCTGCGCATGACTTTCGATTTTCCGCCCAACGATCTTAGGATGTCGGCATACGTCACGGCGAGAGCCCACGAGATCGGCAGGGCCATGGGCGCCAAGCAAGTAGAGGCGTATCCAAGAAAGGGGCCGTACACCATCACGCAGTACCAGAGCACCCATAACACCGGCGGTACCGTGATGGGGGATGACCCGAAAACCAGCGTGGTCAATCGCTACTTGCAATCCTGGGACGTACCCAACGTGTTCGTGATCGGCGCCTCCAACTACCCGCAGAATGCCTCATGGAATCCCACCGACACGCTGGGCGCGCTGACCTACTGGGCAATCGATGCGCTCAAGAATCAATACCTGAAAAATCCAGGACCGTTGGTGTCGGCATGACCGCCCCGCGGCGCTGTCGGCACCGGCACAGCGGCGCTCGGGTTCTGCTCGGCTCGCTGCTGTTCACGGCCCTGCCCGGCGCGCGGGCGGCAACGCCCGCGGCCGAGGCGCCGGCACCGCCTTGCGAGGCCTGCCATGGAGCCCAGGGAGAGGGGATGGCCGCCGCTCATGTCCCGCGGCTTGCCGGCCAATCGGCGGAATATTTAGCCAAGCAACTGGATGACTATGCGGATGGCACGCGCGATAATCCGGTCATGAGAAATTTCGCAAAAGCGCTCAGCGAGAAGCAGCGAAACGAATTCGCCCTTCGCTATGCGTCCATGTCCGCGCCCATGATTAGCGAAGCGGTGACGCTCGATTCACCGCAGCGGGCGCGCGGCCACCAATTCGCCTACCAAGGCGATCAACAAAAACGCGTCCAGGCATGCAATAGTTGTCACGGACCCGATGGCAGCGGCGTCTTGCATGCGGCGCCCTACCTGGCCGGACAGTCGGAGGACTACCTGGTGAGCGCGCTCAGGGCATTCCGGGACGGGACGCGCAAGAACGATGCCGGAGAATTGATGCGATCGATCGCAGTGCGGCTGACCGACGCCGACATCGCTGCCGTGAGCAGCTATTTTGCCGCGGTGGGTTCTTCCACAAAGTGAGATCATTCCCATGAAAATAATCCATCTGTCTCTCATCGCCATCGTGGCGCTGTCGTGGAATGCGGGCGCCGATGAACCGAAACCCGGTCCGCAAGCCGTACGAACCATCTTGGAACGCCATGACCAATCGGGAGTCCCGGGTAAGGAAATCGTGCTGGGCACGGCGATTTTCCCCCCCGGTTCCTCGATTGGCTATCACACCCACCCGGGCGACGAATCGGGCTACGTGCTGAAGGGCAGTTTAATACTCAAAGTCCAAGGGCAGCCCGACCGGGTACTCAAAGCCGGGGACGGCTTCTTTAATCCCCGCGGCTCCGTACACAGCGTCGTGGCCGGGCCCGGCCCGGACGGCGGCATGGCCGTATCGACTTGGATCGTCGACAAGGGCCAACCCATGGCCACCCCGGTTCCTTGAGCCGCTAGCCTAAGTGCTATTGCAGGCGCGAATTGAGGGTGGCGGCACACCCCGTCTTACGCGCTGGGGCGTCGACAGTGAATACGGCACCTTGCGCGACGTGCTGATCGGGCCGATCGATCATTTCAGCTGGCAGGGCGGCAACGCCGTGGCGCAGCGCGCGCAGCGCATCGGTTTGCGGTTTGATTTTCAGACTGCTCGACGGCAGTACGAGGAAATGGTGTCTGCGTATCGCAGCGCTGGCGTCGCGGTGCACTTTCTGCAAGCCGATCCTTCGCTGCCCTACCAGCTGTTTGCACGCGATAGCAGCGTCATGACCCCCTGGGGCGCGGTCATCCTGCAGCTGATGAAACCCTACCGCCGCGGGGAGTATGCCGCCTGCCTGCGGTTCTATCTCGAGCAAGGGATCCCGCTATTCGATTTGGTGAGCGCGGGCAATGTCGAGGGCGGCGATTTCATGGTGCTGCAGCCCGGGGTCGCGGCCTGCGGCTATTCCGGCGAGCGTTCCATCGAGCCGGCGGTACGCCAGCTGCAGGCCTGGTTCGAGGCAGAAGGCTGGGAGTTTTACATGTATGCCTTCGATCCGCACTTTCTGCATTTGGATGTGCAGATGGGCATGCTTGCCGAGGGCTTGGCCGTGGTGTGCACGGAAGCCGTGGAGCCGGAATTTCTCGACTGGCTGCATTCCAAGCGTATCCGCACCATATCGATTCCCTATGGGGATGCGATGCAATTGGGCAGCAATGTGGTTGCGCTGGGAGAGGAGCGTGTGATGGTGCCGGCATCCAGCAAGAATCTCATCGCCGCGTGCCGCGCCGAGGGACTTACCGTCTACGATCCGGATGTGTCGATGATCGGCCATGGCGGCGGCGCGGTGCATTGCATGTGTCAGGCGCTGAAGCGAGATGCGGTGGCGCCCCGCTAGAGAAAATCCGCGTCGTCGTACAGCAACTCCAATTCGTCAACTTTCAGGGAAGCGCAATGCGCCGCAACCAAAATATGGCGTGCCACCAGCAAACTCACGCGCGCCAGGTGTCGTGCCGCGATGCGGGTTTTTTCTCGGTCCGCCACTGGGTCCAGCAGATCCGAGGTTCCCGCCAAGCCCGCCGCCACGGTCGCTGCCAGCTGCGCCAATTGATGTTCGTTGTATTGCATGCCAGGAATGCTTTTTATTGCCGCGGAGCATAGGGCATCGAATTGGCGCGCGCGCTAACATAAAGCAATTCATTTCGCCTCGCGCTCCTCGTGGCGGCCTTTGTCATTGCCGTAGTCCAAATGCAGATAATCCGCGTTGAAAAAAGACACTTCCTTCAGCGCGGTCAAGTCCTGGATCGTCAACGTGCCGCCTTCCAAGGTGATGAGTTTCTGCCGCCGCAATTCCTGCAGGGTGCGATTGACGTGCACGGAGGACAGACCCAATGTTTCGGCCAGTTCGACCTGCGTCAGGGGCAGCGTGCACGAGTTGCCCTGATTCAAATCCACGGCGCGAAAACGGTATAAAAGCTCGCAGAACAGATGCGCCATGCGCTCCAGGGCGTTTCGCTGCCCCACATTGACGATCCATTCGCGCAGAATCGCCTCCTCCACCAACGTCGACCACCACAGGGCCCTCGTCAGCGTCGGATAGGTATTGGTCAGTTTGAGCACGTTCTCCGGGGATATCGTGGCCACCTTCGAGGCGACGATCGCGCCGATCGAATGATCCATACGCTTCAGTATGAACACCCGCAGGTCGCACAAGTCTCCCGGGACGAAGTAGGAAACGATTTGTCGGCGCCCGTCTTCCAGCACCTTGTAGCGGCACGCAAAGCCCTCCAAAAGCAATTTGACGCCGCCGGTGCGATCACCCTGCGAGATGATGTCTTCGCGAGCGCCGAATTCGCGCACCTCATAACAGCACTCGTTGACGGCAGCGGATTCTTCCGCGGATAGCGTCGTGAAGTTGGCGAGCTTGCGAAGTAGCGGGTTATTCATAGCGATGCAGCGCCTCGATCAAGGGGATCTGGATGCTGCAGACTACGCCTTCAGGCAAAAATAGCATCTCGCCGCTGCCGCGCAGTTCACTCGCTATCAGGCGGCTCAGAAGTTCTGAGCCGAAGCCGGGCTGACGGGCCGCCCCGGCGTTCATGCGCACGCCCTGTTCCGCCCACTCGACATGCAGCCGCGGTCCGGGTGGATCCGTCAACCACCAGGTCACGTGCAGCCGCGCTGCCGATTGCGACAAGGCGCCGAACTTGACCGAATTAGTGGCGAGTTCATGGATGGCGAGGCTCATCAATTCCGCGCACTTGGCGTTCAGGCGGATGGTTGGGCCGCTGACGCTTAGTCCGCGGACGGCCGGAGCGCTGCCGGCCAGCGGTGGCCGCGAGATGCCGCTGGCCAACAACTCATCGAGCACCAATGATTCCAGGTCCATGCCGTTGGACACCGAAGCGGTGGCCGCACGCCCAATGGCGCCCACCCGACCCGCCAGGTGCAGGGCGGAATCCACGGGATCGATGGCCCGGGTATTCATGTGGGCGGCAATCCAGCGGATGACGGATAACAGCCGGCGGATGCGGCGCTTCAGTTCCGCAACGTCCGGCAGTTCTGGGTGGGTGCTCATGCGCGCTCCGTCGCTCGCCCGCGCGGTTGCGTGACACTATCCGCGCGTTGTCGGAGGCCTTCACCAACCTGTGTTAGCAACGCGCTGTAGCTGCCACGGTGATTCCGCTAGTCTATGCCCTCATCGTCTTAAGGCCGCCTTAGTGATAGCCATTCGATTTTGGATAGTCGTACCCTGCATACCCCTGTGGTTGGCGCTTGCCGCACTGGGCGCGCCGGCGCGTGCCGCGGCGCCGCTGGAATTGGAATCAACCGGGGGCATGGTGGTGAGCGCGCAGCATGAAGCCTCCGATGTGGGTGCGGCGATCCTGCGCCAGGGGGGCAACGCCGTGGATGCGGCGGTCGCCATGGGCTATGCACTCGCCGTGACGCATCCTTGCTGCGGCAATCTCGGCGGCGGCGGTTTCATGACCATCCATTTGGCTGACGGCCGCAACACCTTCATCAACTTTCGCGAGAAGGCGCCCCTGGCGGCGCGCGCCGATAT
This sequence comes from uncultured Gammaproteobacteria bacterium, assembly GCA_963756845.1. GTDB lineage: Bacteria > Pseudomonadota > Gammaproteobacteria > Steroidobacterales > Steroidobacteraceae > Bog-1198. Next base: position 129,970 of record CAVWPD010000002.1, read on the forward strand.
GTTTCTCGATGCCCAGGGCAACGCCATCGACGCAGCCAGCCGTGACGGCTACCTCGCGGTCGGTGTTCCGGGCACCGTCATGGGACTGGAAACTGCGCGCGAGAAATACGGCACCCTGCCGCGCGCGGCGCTCATCGCCCCCGCCGTGCGGCTGGCGGCGCAGGGTTTTGTCTTGACGCGCGGCGATGTGGATGCGATGGCGGATTCCATCGAGCAATTTCGCGCACAGCCGAATGTGGCCGCAGTGTTTCTCAAGCACGGAGAACCCTTGGCGCCCGGCGACCGATTGATCCAGACCGATCTTGCCGCGACTTTGCGCGCAATCAGCCGCGGCGGAACGCAGGTTTTCTATCACGGTGCCATCGCGGCGGCCATTGTGAAAGCGAGTCAGGCCCATGCTGGGATTTTGACTCGCGAGGATTTCGCCGCCTATACGGTGACCGAGTCCTCGCCCATCAGCTGCCCGTATCGCGGCTACACCGTGCTCTCGGCTCCGCCGCCCAGTTCAGGCGGCGTGACCTTGTGCGAAATGCTGCAGATTCTCGCCGGTTATCCGCTCAACACCTTAGGATTTCATTCCAGCGAATCGGTCCATCTGCTGACCGAAGCCATGCGCCACGCGTATCGCGATCGCAACACCTACTTGGGAGATCCTGCTTTCGTCGACAATCCGATCGCACGGCTCTTATCGGCGCCCTATGCCGATTCGATCAGAGCGCAAATACTGCCGGATAGAGCGACACCGTCCTCGGCGCTTGCCGGCGATGCGGCATCGCATGAACATGCCACCACCACGCACTACTCGATTGTCGATTCCTCGGGCAACGCCGTCTCGGTGACCTACACCATCAATGATGATTTTGGCGCCAAAGTCATCGCCGGCGATACCGGCTTTTTCTTGAACGATGAAATGGATGACTTCACCGCCAAACCCGGCGTGCCCAATATGTTCGGCCTGGTGCAGGGCAACGCCAATGCCATCGCGCCCGGCAAGCGGCCCTTGAGTTCGATGACGCCGACCATCGTGCTCAAGGACGGCAAACCGGTTCTGGTGGTAGGAACGCCGGGCGGGGCGCGCATTATTACGACCGTGCTGGAAATCATCGTCAATGTCATCGACCATGGCATGCGGCTGCAGGAAGCCGTCGATGCACCGCGCATTCACCATCAGTGGTTGCCCGACACGATCGCGGCGGAGCAGTTCGCATTGTCCGCCGATACCATCAAGGCCCTCACGCGAATGGGTTACAAGGTCGTTGCGCTCAAACCCTGGGGCACGGGCAACGCGGCGGAAGCGATCGGAATCGCGCCCAGGGATGCGGAATCCGCCCAGCAGCTTGGATTCCCTCGGCCCGGCATTCTGTATGGCGCCAGCGACTCGCGGGCACCCGCGGGATCGGCAGCATCGCCGTGAGCCGGCTGGGCACCGTCCACAGTCTATTTCCGACGCTGGTGTACGCCGCAGCGCTGCAGCGCGGCGGTTCCGCCGCCCTCAATCGCCAGCTGCTGAAGGAATGCCGGCAGCTGCGCCTGGACGATGCGGCGGGGCGCCGCTGGTCCGCCAAAAACTATCCGGGCGGCTATACCTCATACGGATCGGCGCACCGGCTGCAAAATATTTCGCCGACCTTTGACGCATTGCGCCGCCAGCTCGCCGCGCACATCGCCGCTTTTGCCGGCGCCGTGCAATGGAATTTGCGCGGCCGGCAACTCGAAATGACGGATTGCTGGATCAATATCATGCCGCGCCACACCGTGCACGGTTTGCATTTGCATCCGCATTCGACCTTGAGCGGCACCTACTATGTGCAGGTACCGCAAGGCTCCCCGGGCATCAAGTTCGAGGATCCGCGTTTGGATCGATTCATGGCCGCGCCGCCGCGTAAAACACTGGCGCGGCGCGAGGCGCAGCCGTGGGTAACCTTTCCCGCGGCCGCCGGCCGGCTGATCTTGTTCGAGAGTTGGCTGCGTCATGAAGTGGTCCCAAACGGCATCGAGGCGGAGCGAATCAGCGTAAGCTTCAATTACAACTGGTTCTAGGTACAAGGGTTTCATATGTCGAGCAAGGCGTCGGATGCCACCATGGCGGTGTTTCTGGACTTGGAGAACATTGCGCTGGGCGCGCGTGATGCCAAGTATCCGAGTTTCGATATCGAGAAGGTGCTGGAGCGCCTATTGCTCAAGGGCCACATTGTCGTCAAGAAAGCCTACTGCGATTTCGAGCGTTACAAGGACTTCAAACGCGGTTTGCACGAGGCGGCGTTTGAGCTTATCGAAATTCCGCATGTCAGACAGTCAGGCAAGAATTCCGCCGACATTCGCATGGTCGTCGACGCGCTCGACCTGTGCTACACCAAGGGACATGTCGACACCTTCGTCATTTTGAGCGGCGACTCGGACTTCTCTCCCTTGGTCAGCAAGCTGCGCGAAAACGCCAAGACCGTCATCGGCGTCGGGGTCAAGAATTCGACTTCGGATCTGTTCATCAACAACTGCGATGAATTCATTTACTACGATGACTTGGTGCGCAGGGAACCGTCCAAGGCGCGTCGACGCAGCGCCGCAGCCACCCGCGCCCCCGCGGTGTCCGCCGAGAACCCGCCCAGCGAAAGCAAGGGTCCGGAATTGAGCGACGCGCTGGATTTGATCGTGGAGACCTTGGAAGCGCTGACCGAAGAGCGCGGCGGCAGTGAACCGATTTGGGGATCGATGATCAAGCAGGCGATCAAGCGCCGTCAGCCGGGTTTCAACGAGCGCTTCTATGGCTTCCGGTCGTTTAACGACATGCTGTCCGACGCGCAGAAACGCGGATTGCTCGCTCTACGAGCGGATGAGAAATCCGGCGGCTACACCGTGCGCGTGCTCGACAGACCCGCGCCGGCGGGCTAACTACCTGAGCCAGAGTCTTTTCTATTTTGCGGCCACCAACGCTGCAGCAAGGATGCGGCCCAGTCCTTTCCGCCCAGTCCGAATGCCAGCGCCAGGGCCAGCATGAGACCGGCGAGAATAATGAGAAAGGCGCGCTGCACGATGTCTCCGCCGATCTCAATCTGGCTGAGCGCGATCATCACCACCAGGCTCATGATGACATAGCGCACGATTCTGCCCAGCATGGCCGCGTCTTGAATCTGCGCATCCACGCAATAAGTGCTCACCGCGTTGCCGATGAAGCGCGCGCAGTACGAGCCGAAAATTACCAAGAGCATCGCCACCAGCAATTTGGGCGTGAACAGTACCGCGCGGCCCAATAGGTCGGTGATGTAAGTGAGGCCCAGACCGTTGAACGCGATGATGAGCGTTGCGAGAACCACCAGCCAAAAGGCCACCAGGCCAAATAGCCGCGTGGTATCGCCGCGCAGGCCCGCTTGGCGCAGGAAATTGTCCGTGCCGGCGCGCTCGGTGAGTACGCCGAAGTTCACCGCGCGCAAAGCCCGTTCGACCATGAAGCGTACCGCCTTGGCGAACAGCCACCCCGCCACGACAACCAGCAATGCCAGCAGCAGTCTCGGCAGGAATGCGGCGATCTGGTGCAGAAACTCACGGGTCGCGTCCACAAACATATCAATGCTTTGCATGACATCTCCTCACTGATCAGCCGCCGCGTCGAGAATTCCCAGCAGCGCAATGCCGGTCCAGGCCGGCCGGTTATCCAATTCGAAGCGCAGTTCGTACAGGGCCTTTTCCAGTTCGAACAGCCCGAGCAAGCCGCGGCCGGACTGCAGCGCCTCAGTGATCGGTGCCGCCGCAACGTAGGCCGCCAGAAAGGCCGTCCGCACTTCCAGCTCCCAGGCGCGCGCCAGCGGCGTAAGCCGCGCCGCTTCGGCTTCATTATGTGCGACACCGCGCAGCGCGCTTTGCTGCACGTAGCTGAACGATCTCAGCATGGCAGCGACGTCGCGCAGCGGCGACTGCTTGGCGCGCCGCTGTTCCAGGCTCTGGCCGGGCTCGCCTGCAAAATCAATGATTACGAAATCGTTGCGCGTCACCAGCACCTGAGCGAGATGAAAATCTCCATGGATGCGAGTCTTCACGCCCGGCGCCGCATCCGGCACGAGGGCTTCGATGCGCGCCAGAATCTGTGCGCGCCGCTCGAGCACGGCCTTGGCGCGCTCCCCATCGGCTGCCGGCACGCTCGCCAGTTTTGCCGCCAGCAGATCCAGCGCGCGATTCGCGGTATCCATGGCGCGCTGGCGATAGGCGTCGATGTCTGCGCGCAGGATGGGCTGCGGGGCAAATGCGGCGTCTTGGCTTGGTTGCGACAGGGCCCGGTGCAGCTCCGCGGTCCGCTGAGCCAATACCCGAATCATCGTCAAATAGGCCTCGTGCGCATTGGCGGGCAGCGCATCGTTCGCAGGTGTGGTTCGATAGAGTTCCAGATGCCGACGCACGTAGTCCAGCGAATAGCTCCAGCCGGTGCCTTGATTGGCCACATATCCCTGCAACAGTGCCAGCAGGCGGCTTTGGCCGTTGTCCGCCATGTATTCGAGCGCTCCTGCCAAGGGCGCGCAATTCTTGAAGTGCACCACCTCGGTGAGGTACAGCCCCATCTCCAGTTCCGGGTTCGTGCCGATGTCCAAGCGACGATAGCCTTTCAGCATCAGTCGCTCGCCCAAGGCGACCACGGTTCCGGATTGCGAGCCGCGCGGCCGTTGCACCGGCAACTCGGCGAAGTCGGCGCCGGCGAGTTTCGCAAAGGCCGCGGTAGGCCTGAATTCAAGCTTGCCGTTCGACAGAGGAATCTGCCGCCGCGCCGCCATGGCGGACACCACGCTGCGGCAGAAGATCTCGTCGGCAAAGGCATCGCCCATCACGCCGACGCTGGATTGCTGGCGAACCTTCGCGACCGCCGCCGCGGACAGGTTCCGCACCCGTTCATCGTCGCGTTCCTCCCAGGCCAGCGCCAGCGGCAGGAAGTAGCCCGCCGCTTCTTCGTTCACGCCAATCTCGATAAGCGCCATCAGCCAAGTGATCTTGTCCTCCTGCCACAGCACATGCTCGGCGATGCGGGCCCGATCGATCGGCGTGCCCTTGGAGGCATACCATCGCTGCGTCTCGATATAGCGCGGCAAGGTGTCGGTCTCGAACTGCGCACGGGTCTTCTCCGCCATGCCGATTCGCCACGGCACCACCCGATCGCGGAAAAGACTGGTCCATCCATCGAACAGCACCAGCACCGGCCGCTCCTCGACGGACACGATGGGCTCATGCCAGGAAGGCACGACGGCATCGGTGGCCAGTCTGAACCACAAGAATCCATACGCCGAGATGGTCAGCAAGTACGGCAATTCTCCGATCGGCGGGAATGCGGTGCGGCCGAGCATTTCCACCGGCACACGGCCCTTGAAGGGCGCCAGATCAAGTTCCACCGGCTGCGCCGAACGCGACAGATTGGCCACGCACAGAATGGTGTCGCTGCCCATTTCGCGCAAGTACGCCAGTATTTTGCGGTTGCCCGGCCGCAGGAAGCGGCGCGTACCGCGACCGAAGGCGCGGCTGGTCTTGCGCACCGCCAGCATGCGCTTGGTCCAACTCAACAGCGAACTGGCATCGCGCGATTGGGATTCGACATTGATCGACTGATAGCCGTAAATCGGATCCATGATGGGAGGCAGGTACACCCGCTGCGGATCGGCCCGCGAAAAGCCCGCATTGCGGTCCGGACTCCACTGCATCGGCGTGCGTACGCCGTTGCGATCGCCGATGAAGAAATTGTCGCCCATGCCGATTTCATCGCCGTAGTAGAGGATGGGGGAGCCGGGCATCGACAGCAGCAGGCTGTTCATCAATTTGATGCGGTCCAGATCGTTCTCCATCAGCGGCGCCAAACGGCGCCGGATGCCCAAATTGATTCGCGCCTGTACGTCGGCCGCATAGGTCGCGTACATGTAGTCGCGCTCCTTGCTGGTCACCATCTCCAGGGTCAGCTCGTCGTGATTGCGCAGGAAAATCGCCCACTGGCAGTTATCGGGAATATCCGGCGTCTGCTGCATGATCTCGCTGATGGGATAGCGATCCTCCTGCGCGATCGCCATGTAGATGCGCGGCATCAACGGGAAGTGATATGCCATGTGGCATTCGTCGTCATCGCCGAAGTATTCGCGCACGTCCTCCGGCCACTGGTTGGCTTCCGCGAGCAGAAATCGATTACGGTAGGAGGCGTCGATGGCCGCGCGCAATTCCTTGATGACGGCATGGGTCTCGCGCAAATTCTCGTTGTTGGTTCCCTCGCGCTCCACGAGGTAGGGAATCGCATCGAGCCGGAAGCCGTCCACCCCCATGTCGAGCCAGAAACGCATGATGCGCAGCACCGCCTGCAGCACTTGTGGATTGTCGAAATTCAGATCCGGCTGATGGCTGAAGAAGCGGTGCCAGTAGTACGCCTTCGCGATCGGGTCCCAGGCCCAATTCGAGGTCTCGCTGTCGGTGAAGATGATGCGAGTATCCAAGTACTTCTGATCGGTATCGCTCCATACATAGAAATCGCGTTCCTTCGAGCCGGCCGGCGCATGGCGCGCGGCCTGAAACCACGGGTGCTGATCGGAGGTGTGATTGATGATCAGCTCGGTGATCACTTTCAGGCCGAGGCGGTGTGCCTCCTGCAGCATGGCGCGAAAATCATCGAGGGTTCCGAATTGCGGGTGGACGTTCTGGTAGTCGGCGATATCGTAGCCGTCGTCCTTGAGTGGCGAGGGATAAAAGGGCATCAGCCAGATCGTGTTGACGCCCAAGTCTCGGATGTACTCGAGCTTCGAGGTCAAGCCTTTGAAATCGCCGATGCCGTCATCGTTTGAGTCGAAGAAGGACTTGACGTTTAATTGATAGATGACGGCGTCCTTGTACCAAAGCGGGTCATCAGCGTTCAATCCGGTCGCCGGCGTGGAATCAAGGACCGGCGTCTGCACGTCATTCATCGTTCAGGGCCTACTTGCTGTGCGGATCGCAACGCAGGAAAATGCTGGACAGCGGCGGCAGATTCAGCGTGATCGAGTCGCTGCGGCCGTGCGATGCCGCGGCTGAGGATTCCACGGCGCCGAAGTTGCCCCAGCCCGAGCCGCCGTAGTCCCGCGCATCGGTGTTGATCAGCTCGCGCCATACGCCCGAAGTCGGCACACCGAGCATGAAATTGACGCGCGGCACCGGCGTGAAGTTGCACACCACCAGCACCGCGGCGCCGGGCTTCGCGGACTTGCGCAGGAATGCGATCACGCTCATTCCCGCGTTGTCGACATCCACCCACTCGAAGCCGTCGGCGGAAAAATCCAGCTCGTGCAGCGCCGCTTCGCGGCGATAGACGCGATTCAAATCGGCGATGAGCCGCTGGACGCCGGCATGCTCCGGCAAGCCGGACACCCACCATTCCAGTTCACCTTCATGCGTCCACTCGCGGCGCTGGCCGAACTCGCCGCCCATAAAGAGCAGTTTCTTGCCCGGGTGCGCCCACATGTAAGCGAACAGCGCGCGCAGGTTGGCGAACATCTGCCAATCGTCGCCCGGCATTTTACCGATGAGCGAACCCTTGCCATACACGACTTCATCGTGGGAGAGGGGCAGCACAAAATTCTCGTTGAAAGCATATATCAGGGAAAATGTCAGCTGCCCGTGATGGTACTTGCGATTCACCGGATCTTGTTTCATGTACTCGAGCGTGTCGTGCATCCAGCCCATGTTCCATTTCAAACCAAATCCAAGGCCGCCCATATCCGTGGGTCTGGAGACCATGGGCCACGCCGTGGACTCTTCCGCAATCATGGCCACGTCCGGGTGATCGCGATAAACCGCCTGATTCAAGATGCGCAGAAAATCGATGGCCTCGAGGTTTGACCGGCCGCCAAACCGGTTTGGAATCCACTCGCCTGCGTTGCGCGCATAGTCCAGATACAGCATCGATGCCACGCCATCGACGCGCAATCCGTCGATGTGGTACTTCTCCAGCCAGAACAGCGCCGAGGAGACTAGGAAGCTGCGGACTTCGTTGCGCCCAAAATTGAAAATCGCGGAATTCCACTCCGGATGAAAACCCTGGCGCGCATCGGCATGTTCATACAGATGCGTGCCGTCGAAGTACGAGAGTCCGTGCTGGTCCGACGGAAAGTGCGAGGGTACCCAGTCGAGAATGACCCCGATGCCTTGGGCGTGCAGATGATCGATGAAGTACATCAAGTCCTGAGGGGTGCCATATCGAGCGGTGGGCGCAAAATAACCGGTGGTCTGATAGCCCCAGGATCCGTAGAAGGGGTGCTCGGTGATCGGCATGAGTTCCACATGCGTGAAGCCGAGTTCGTTCAAGTAATCGCCCAGCGCGTGCGCGAGAGCCCGATAGTCGAGAAACTGACCGTCCCGGCGCCGCCATGATCCTAAGTGCACTTCGTAAATCGACATGGGAGCTGCTAAGCCGTTGCGCGCGGCGCGCGTGGCCATCCATGCGGAATCGTTCCACGCATAGTCCAAAGACCAGACTCGCGATGCGGTGGCCGGCGGCAGCTCGCAGAAATTGCTGAAGGGATCCGCCTTCTCGACCGAGTATCCCCCCGCCCGCGAGGTGATGCGGTACTTGTAGGTCTGCCCGCGATGCACGCCGGGCGCATCGCCTTCCCAAATGCCGGATCCGTCCTCGCGCGGCGCCAAGGGATTCGCCGCGGCGTTCCAGCCGTTCCAATCGCCGATCACGGAAACTGTGGCCGCATTCGGCGCCCACACCGCAAAGTGCGCCCCGCTGCCGTCAGCGAGCAGGGAGGAGCCCAACTTGCCGTATAACCGCCCGTGTGTCCCTTCGCGGAACAGATAGATGTCCTGGTCGGTCAGCACGGCTGCCGGATTCCTTGATACAGCATATTCACCATGCCTTGAGGTCCGTGCTGCCAGTTTACAGCCCGTGGACATTAAGCGCTGCGGACTCTGATTGCTGTCGCCGTGAGGCGCGGCTGCGTGTAGGACTGGCGGCGGCTAGCTTCTCGCGGTCTGCACCAGGCGATAGCCCACCGCCGTTTCGGTCAAAATGTGCTTCGGCTGCGCCGGGTCGTCCTCAAGTTTTTGACGCAAGTGCCCCATGTAAACGCGAACATAGTGCCCGTCCTCGGAGTGCGTGGGTCCCCACACTTCGCGCAAGATCTGCCGATGCGTCAGGACCTTGCCGGCGTTCGCGATCAGCAGGCTGAGCAGACGATACTCAATCGGCGTCAGGTGAATGGGATTCTCGCCCTTGTGAGCGGTGCGCAGACTTAAGTCGATTTTCACATCGCCAAACGCGAAGACCGCGCCCACCTCGGCGCCGGCCTCCAGGCGCCGTCGGGTCGTGGCCCGCACGCGGGCCAGCAACTCCCCCACGCCGAAGGGCTTGGTCAAATAGTCATCCGCGCCGGCGTCCAGGGCATCGATTTTGTCCTGCTCGCCGATTCGGGCCGACAGGACGATAACGGGTACCTTCGACCAGCCGCGCAGGTCTCGCAGGAACTCGACACCGTCCCCGTCAGGCAGTCCCAAATCCAGGATGATCAGATCCGGCTTGCGGGTTCCGGCATCGGTCAGACCCTGTCGCATGGTCTCCGCTTCATGCACGCTCCAGCCTTCGGTCTCGAGCGCGGTGCGCACAAAGCGCCGGATTTGGCGCTCATCCTCGATGAGAATCGCGACGGGCAGCGGCTCAGCCATCGGTGAGCTCCGGCGGATTGCCCACCGGCAAGGTAAAGGTAAACACCGCCCCTCCGCCGGGACGCTGCGCCGCGACGATCTTGCCTTGGTGCGATTCGATGATGGCGCGGCAAATCGTCAGTCCGAGTCCGACTCCCGGGGTGGCCGACTCGCGCTCGCCGCGCGTGAATTTCTGGAACACCGCCTCCTCCCTGCCGGTGGGTAATCCCGGCCCATCATCAGCCACCGAGACGTGGAGTTGATCGGCAATCAGCTGCGCTGATAAGGTCACGGTGCTGCCGGCCGGCGTATACTTCGAGGCATTCTCCAACAGGTTCACCAAGACCCGCTCGATCAGCACGGCATCGAACTTGACCAGGGGCAGGTCGCGAGGAATATGCACTTCAATCCGATGCCGCTGCAGCATGCCGCGCGCCGCATCCAGCGCCGCGCCCACCACTTCTTCCAGCGGCTGCCACTGCAGATTGAGCGTCACTTCGCCGCTTTCGATGCGGGCCATGTCCAACAAGTTGCTCACCAGCGTGCTCATGCGCCGCGCCTCGTCTTGAATCGCTGCCGCGGTTTCCAGCTGTGCGGCGGATAATTTGGGCGTGGTGAGGGCCAGGGATTCGGCCAAGCCCACGAGAACCGTCAGCGGTGTACGCAAATCATGCGACAGCGCGGCGAGCAGCGAATTGCGCAAACGCTCGGATTCCATTTTCAGCAGTGCGTCCTGGGCGAGGCCGACGTAGTGCACCCGCTCCAAGGCAATGGCGATCAACGCAGCAAAGGTATCGAGCAATTGGCGCTGCTCGGGAATGCGCAGCAAGCGCCGATTGTGCGCCTTGACGGCCAGGACGCCGCGAGCCTTGGTCGGCGCCCGCAGCGGGATGTACAGCACCTCGCTGCCGGGCAGCGTGTCGGTACCGAAGCCCGCTGGCTGGCCCCGGTCGAACGCCCATTGCGCGGTGCCGATCTCCACCGCCAACCCGCCGGCGGCGCGCTTGGCCTCCGTGATTGGCGTGGTCGCGACCAGACGCCCCTCGGCATCCGGCAGCAGCAGCGCAGCGCTGGCGCGAAACGTGCGCTGAATGGATTCATCGCTGATCCTGACCACCTGCTCGACTTGCACGGCGGCCGACAAGTCGCGCGCGATTTCATACAGCGAACCGGCGCGCTCCTCACGATGCGATGCCACTCGCGCCTGGAAGCGCAGACCGGCGGTCAACTGCCCGGTGATCAGGCCCACCGCCAACATGATGCAAAACGTCAACAGGTACTGTACGTCGCTCACCGCGAATGAAAAACGCGGCGGCACGAAGAAGAAATCAAAGCCGCACACGCTCAAAATGGCCGCCAACGCCGACGGACCCCTGCCGAAGCGGACCGCCACCAGCACCACCGTCAAAATGAAAATGGCGACGATGTTGGAGCGGTCGAAGTGCGCCGCCAGGGGCATCGATGCCAGCGTTACGCCGATGCATGCCAGCGCCGCCCAGAGGTAGCGCAGCTGCTTGGCTCTGCGCTGACCGCTCGATTCGGCATCCGGCAGTACGGGGATCGACTGCGGGTTATCCCGCGCGCTGCTCGGCGAGGGGCCTTCGGCCCGCCCAATCTCGATCAAATCGATATCCGGCGCGAGCATGGCCAGGGTCTGGCCGCTGGATCGTTGCCAGGGCCATAAACGCCTGATGGGATCACGGCCGATGACCAGCTTGGATAAGTTGTGGCTGCGCGCGTAGGAGATGATGCTCTCGGCAATTTGCGCGCTGGCAATCACGGCTGTCGTGGCGCCGAGTTCCTGCGCCAAGTTCAGTGTGGCCAGAATCTTTTCGCGCCGCGCGACCGGCAGGCGTTGCAAATTCGGCGTTTCGACGTAAATGGCGTGCCAATCGGTGCTCAACTGACTGGCCAGCCGCGCCGCGGCGCGAACCACCCGCTCCGCCGCCGCGTCGGGACCGACGCAGGTCAGCAGGGCGGTGGCGGTTTTCCACACCGACTCGATGGATTGATTGACGCGATACGCCTGAACGTCGCCTTCGACCCGGTCGGCGGTGCGCCGCAAGGCCAGTTCGCGCAGCGCTATCAAGTTGCCCTTGCGGAAAAAATGATTCGCCGCGTGCTCCGCCTGATGGCCCATATACACCTTGCCGGCCTTGAGTCTGGCCAGCAATTCGTCGGCCGGGATGTCGACCAGCACGACCTCATCGGCCGCATCGAATACTTTGTCGGGCACGGTTTCCCAGACGCGCACATTGGTAATGCCGCCGACCACATCGTTGAGGCTTTCCAAGTGCTGTACGTTCAAGGTGCTGAAGACATCGATGCCCGCCGCCAGCAACTCGTCCACGTCCTGCCAGCGTTTCGGGTGGCGCATGCCCGGCGCGTTGGAATGCGCCAGCTCGTCGATCAAGATGAGTTCGGGACGGCGCAGCAGCGCGGCGTCTAAGTCGAATTCCTCGAGCGACTTGCCCCGATAGGAAATGATTTTTGGGGGCAGGATTTGCAGACCCTCGAGCAGCGCCGCCGTCTCCGCCCGGCCATGGGTCTCCACCACGCCCACTAGCACGGCGCGCCGCTCGCCGGCGAATTTATGCGCGGCCATCAGCATGGCGTAGGTCTTGCCTACACCGGCCGCCGAGCCAAAATAGATTCTTAGCTTGCCGCGCCGCGCCTGCGCCTCTTGCCGTTTAACTTTCGCCAGCAGCAAGTCCGGATCAGGTCGTTGGTCATTGGAAATGGGCATCTGGCGCTATTGTGCGCGATCCAGTGCAAGATTCAGCATTAAGACATTCACCCGCGCTTCGCCGAATATCCCCCATTGCGCGCCCTCGACATGCTCCAGCAGCAGACGACGCACCGCGAGCGGGTTCAGATGCCGCGCAGCGGCGACTCGAGTCACTTGGTAAAGCGCGGCCGCGGGGCTGATATGCGGATCCAAGCCGCTCGCCGATGCGGTGACCAGGTCCACGGGAATGGGTAAGCGGTTCTTGGGATCGGCCGATTGCAACTGGGCAATGCGCGCTTTGACCGCAGCGAGGAGCGCAGGATTGGTGGGTCCAAAGTTCGATGCGCCGGAGGAGGCGGCATTATTCGGCATCGGCGATGTGGCGGAAAGCCGCCCCCAGAAATACTTCGGATCCTGGAAGGGCTGACCGATCAACGCTGAGCCGACGCGCTGTTTGTCGCGCAGCACGAGGCTGCCGGAGACTTGATTCGCGAAGGCGAGTTTTCCAATGGCGGTGACCGCCAAGGGATAGATCGCCCCGGTCAGGACCATCAGCACCGCAAATACCACCAGCAAAGGACGCAATGTCAGGCGCACGGGGTAACCTCCCTAAACCAGCCGCAGGGCCGTCAGTGTCAAGTCGATCAACTTGATGCCGGCGAATGGCACGGCGATACCGCCCAAACCGTAGATCAAAAGATTTCGCCGCAGCAGCGCGGCCGCACCCAAGGCTCGGTACTTGACGCCTTTCAGCGCCAGCGGAATGAGCAGCACAATGATCAATGCGTTGAATATCACGGCCGATAGAATCGCCGAGTTCGGGCTCGAGAGGCGCATCACGTCCAGCTGGGCGAGCTGCGGGTATGTGGTCGCGAAAGCCGCGGGAATGATCGCGAAGTACTTGGCGACATCGTTGGCGATGGAAAATGTGGTGAGCGATCCGCGGGTGATGAGCAGCTGCTTGCCCACCTCCACCACCTCGATCAATTTGGTTGGATTCGAATCCAGGTCCACCATGTTGCCGGCTTCCTTGGCCGCCTGGGTGCCGGAGTTCATGGCCACCGCCACGTCTGCCTGCGCCAAGGCGGGCGCATCATTGGTGCCGTCACCCGTCATGGCCACCAAACGGCCTTCGGCCTGATATTGACGAATGAGCGTGAGTTTCGCCTCCGGGGTGGCCTCGGCGAGAAAATCATCGACGCCGGCTTCCGCGGCAATGGCCGCCGCCGTCAAGGCATTGTCGCCGGTGATCATGACGGTGCGGATACCCATGCGGCGCAGCTCACCGAATCTCTCCTTGATCCCTCCCTTGACGATGTCCTTCAGTTCGATCACACCGAGCACACGGCCGGCGTCGGCCACCACCAGCGGCGTACTGCCCTTGCGCGCTACCTCATCGACGGCGCGGGATACGCCGGCGGGAAAGGCGAATCCTTTCGCCTCGATGTAGGACCGCACCGCCTGCGCAGCGCCTTTGCGCACCTCGCGGCTGCCAAGATTCACCCCGCTCATGCGCGTGAGCGCTGAGAAGGGCACGAATACCGCGTCCAATTGACTCAAGCTGCGCTCGCGCAAATTGAAGCGCTGCTTCGCCAGCACCACGATGCTGCGTCCCTCCGGCGTCTCGTCGGCCAGCGAACTTAGTTGTGCGATGTCCGCCAGCTGCTGCTCGCTGGCCCCCTCGGCCGGAATGAATGCCGCCGCTTGACGATTACCCAAGGTGATGGTGCCGGTTTTGTCGAGCAGCAGCACATCGACGTCGCCCGCCGCTTCGACAGCCCGTCCTGATGTGGCGATCACGTTGGCGGCCATCATGCGGCTCATGCCGGCCACGCCGATGGCCGATAACAGACCCCCGATGGTGGTCGGGATCAGGCACACCAACAAGGCGACCAGCACCGTGATGGTCACCGGCGCACCGAGCTGCGCGACTGCCACACTGAACACGGAGAACGGCAGCAATGTCGCGGTGGCCAGGAGAAACACCAACGTCAAGGCGATCAGCAGAATGGTCAGTGCGATTTCATTCGGCGTCTTTTGACGCTTGGCGCTTTCGACCATGGCGATCATGCGATCGATGAAGGCCTCCCCGGGATTCACGGCGACGCGCACGATCAGCCAATCGGATAGCACGCGCGTACCTCCGGTCACGGCAGAAAAATCGCCCCCCGATTCGCGCACCACCGGCGCCGATTCACCGGTGATCGCACTCTCATCCACGGAAGCAACTCCGTCGACTACGATTCCATCCGCGGGTATCAGATCGCCCGCTTCCACCAAAAATACATCGCCCTTTCTTAAATCCGAGGCCGGCGTCGCGGCCCAATCCGACCCCGGCACCGGAAGTTTCATTTTCTTGGCGCTGATCGACTGTTTCAGGCCGCGCAGCGAGGCTGCCTGAGCCTTGCTGCGCCCCTCCGCCAGCGCTTCGGCGAAGTTGGCAAATAACACGGTAAACCACAGCCATACGGCGATGGCGAGTATGAATCCGGCGGGCGCCTCGCCGCGGCCGCGCAGCGCCTGCAGGAACAACAGACTGGTCAGGATGCTGCCCACATAGACTACGAACATCACCGGGTTACGCCACTGCACGCGCGGCGATAATTTGCGCAGCGAGTCCACGAGCGCCGGCACCAGCAACTCCCGGTCGAAGAGTTTTAGGGATTTTCGAACCACGCTACCTCCGCATCGTCGCTCAGCGCGCCGACAGCATTTGCAATTGCTCGATCACGGGCCCCAGCGCGAGCGCCGGCACGTAGGTCAAGGCCCCCACCAGCACCACCGTGCCCACGAGCAGCGCGATGAACAATGCGCCGTGAGTCGGCAGAGTGCCGGCAGTCACTTCGATGCGCTTCTTTTTGGCGAGCGAGCCGGCGATCGCGAGCACCGGCACGATGAAGGCGAACCGGCCGAACCACATGACGACGGCCAACAAGGCGTTGTAGAAAGGCGTGTTGGCCGAGAGGCCTGCAAAGGCGCTGCCGTTGTTGTTCGACGCCGAAGAGAGCGCATAGAGAATTTCGGAAAAACCGTGCGCCCCGGGATTGAAAATGCCGAGCCTGCCCTGCTCCGCGGAAACGGCAAGCGCCGTGCCCACGAGTACCAGAAAGGGTGTGACCAGAATGACGATGGAAGTCATCTTCATTTCGAATGACTGAATCTTCTTGCCGATGAATTCCGGCGTGCGGCCTATCATGAGACCGGCAATGAATACCGCCATGATGGCGAATATCAGCATCCCGTAGAGCCCCGATCCCACCCCGCCGAACACCACCTCGCCCAGCTGTATCAGCCACATCGGCACCAAACCGCCCAATGGCGTGAATGAGTCGTGCATGGCGTTGACGGCACCGCACGAAGCCGACGTGGTGATCGTCGCAAAGAGAGCGGAGTTCACGATGCCGAAGCGAGACTCCTTGCCCTCCATGTTGCCGCCGCCTTGCAGCACACTGTGGGCCTGATCCACGCCCAGATGCGCCATGGCCGGATTGCCCTGCTGCTCGGCGGAGATGGCGACGATGGCCATGAAGAGGAAAATGACGCTCATGGCGCTCAAGATCGCCCAGCCCTGACGCGTATCGCCGACCATTCTTCCAAACACGAAGCACAGCGCCGCCGGAAGAAGGAACATCGACAGCATTTGCACGAAATTCGTCAGCGGCGTGGGGTTCTCATAAGGATGCGCGGAATTTGCGTTGAAGAATCCGCCGCCGTTGGTGCCCAGCATTTTGATGGCTTCTTGGGAAGCCACGGGGCCCATGGCAATTGATTGCGTCCGTGTCGTCACGGATTCTGTGATGGCGGCGCCGTTGGCATCTTTGAGCGGCTGACCTGCGGGATCGAGTTTTGGATCATCGTAGGTCAGACTCTCCAGCATCGTCACGTCTTGATAGGCAGCGAAATTCTGGATGACGCCCTGGCCCATGAATATCACGGCGATAATTAAGGACAGAGGCAGCAAAATATAGAGCGTGCTGCGCGTCAAATCGATCCAAAAATTACCGATGCCCTGCGCGGAGCGGCGCGCGAAGGCGCGAATCAGCGCGAAGGCCACGGCGAGCCCGGAGGCCGCCGAGAAGAAATTCTGCACGGTGAGGGCGAGCATCTGCGTGAAATAGCTCAAGGTCGTTTCGCCCGAATAGCCCTGCCAATCGGTATTGGTTGCGAAGCTGACCGCCGTATTGAAGGCGGAATCCGCGGCGACGTTCGGCAGACTCTGCGGATTCCAGGGCAGCCAAAGCTGCACGCGCTGAAGCGCGAACACCACGAGAACGCCCAAGGCGTTGAACAGCAGCAGCGCGACTGCATAGCGGGTCCATGGCATGTCCTCGTCGGCATTCACGCCCGCCGCGCGATATATGAGCCGTTCGAATTTTCCGACGAGGCCTTTGATGGGTGTATAGCCGCCGGCAGCACCGTCGGCGATCCTTGCCATGTAAATGGACAGCGGATACGCCAGCGCCAACAGCGCCGCGATAAACAGGGCCAGCGTGAACCAAGCCTGGCCGCTCACTTACAGATCCTCGGCGCGGATCAATGCAGCGACCAGATAAATCAACAGCGCCACGGCCACCGCGCCGCTCAACACGTAGGCCCAGGTCACTTCTTCTCCAGTGCGGCGCAACCCGCCACCAAACCCAACGTCAGCGCCAATAGTGCGGTGATTGCTGCGACATAAACGAGATCCACGATCCCTCCTTCAGGAGAACACATTCCTGCGCGCGCAATGCGTTCCGGCGCCGCGCGAAATTAACGGCGCCTGTGGAAAAACAGGGCACAATTTGCCGTCGCCTGTGTAAAAGTGGTGTAAAGGGTGCGGGCGGGGTCGAAAATCGGGCAAAATGCCGCGAACCCCGGAGAGATATCGATGACCAGCGAGCCCACGCACACCGAAGCCATCCTTGAACCGGATCTGCCGATTATCGATCCCCACCATCACCTGTGGGACTGGCCTGCGGCGCTGTTCGTCAATCGTCCCACGCCGGAGCATGGCTTCGACGCAGTCATCAAGCGCGCCATGCGCTACCTGCTCCCGGAATTTCTGGCGGACTTAAATACCGGCCATAACATCCGCGCGACGGTGTTCGTGCAATGCGGCGCCATGTACCGTGCCGACGCGCCGGACGCCTTCAAGCCGATCGGGGAAACCGAGTTCGTCAACGGCGTGGCGGCGATGTGCGCCAGCGGGACCTATGGGGATATCCGCGCCTGCGCCGGCATCGTCGGACATGTCGATTTGACTGCGGGTGCCATCATTGGCCAAGTACTCGAGGGGCATCTTAAGGCCGGCGGCGACCGCTTCCGCGGCATACGCCACACCGCCTCCTACGATGCGGATCCGAACGTGCTGGGGCCCTTGGTGCGCGTCGGCGCCGGTCTGTATGAATCGAAAGGGTTTCGCGAAGGCTTTGCGCAACTGGCGAAGTTCAACCTGTCGTTCGATGCCTGGCTGCTGGAGCCGCAGCTGCCCGAGTTGATCAGTCTTGCCCGCGCCTTTCCCGACACCACGGTGATTCTTGATCATGTCGGCACGCCGCTCGGCATCGCTGCCTACCAGGGCAAGCGCGAGGAGCGGTTTCCCGTGTGGCGCGAGAACATTCGCAAACTCGCAGCCCTGCCGAATGTGTCGGTGAAGCTCGGCGGCCTGGCCATGGCCTTCTGCAAATTCCCCTCCTTCCTGCAATCCCCGCCGGCCTCATCGACCCAGCTGGCGGCCGAGTGGAAGCCCTACATCGAAACGTGCATCGAGGCATTCGGCGCACGGCGCTGCATGTTCGAAAGTAATTTTCCCGTCGATCTGGGGAGCTGCACGTATCCTGTGCTCTGGAATGCCTTCAAGGTGTTGGCGCGCAATTACTCGCCGGACGAGAAGAGCGCGTTGTTCAGCGGCACGGCCCGGCGGGTTTATCGGTTGAAAATTTGAGCGAGACCGCGGCGATGCACCTCATCACATCCGATCCCAATCTTTCCAAAGCGGCTGCCTATCAGCAGATCAATGAGCAGCTGGCGGCACTGTATGCCGGCGAACGCCATGGCCTCGCCAATTCGGCCAACCTGTGCGCGGTGCTGTACGAGGCGTTGCCGCGCGTGAATTGGGTTGGATTTTATTTTCTGCAGGGGGCCGAGCTGGTGCTCGGCCCGTTCCAAGGCAAGGTCGCCTGCGTGCGCATTGCCCTCGGCCGCGGCGTTTGCGGCACCTCTGCCGCCCGTCGAGAGACGCTGGTGGTGGCGGATGTACACGAGTTCCCAGGCCACATTGCCTGCGACGCTGCGTCTCGCTCGGAGATCGTCGTACCCCTGATCCAGCGAGGACGCCTCGTGGGTGTTCTGGATATTGATAGCCCGGACGTGGCGCGATTTGATGAGGATGATCGGCATGGCCTTAATGCCACCGCGGAGCTGCTGTTGCAATCCTCGGACTTTGGCACATTGTTCAATGACAGCGGAGAGATCCAACGATGATGAATCTGCACCGGCGCGCGGCGCTGCTTATTCTTGCAGCCATCGGCGCAGCCCAAGTGATGGCGGCGGAACCCTTTCCCTCGACCTATCAAGTGCCCGTCAATCCGCCGCTACTGATCCAAGGCGCAACGGTGCTCACCGGCACAGGCGCTCGCCTGGACGGCGCCGATGTATTGATCGCGAAGGGTCGCGTGCAGGCGGTCGGCACGGGGCTGGTCGCGCCCGCGGACGCGCGAATCATAGACGCGCGCGGTCGCTGGGTGACGCCCGGCATCATCGACATCCATTCCCACCTGGGGGTGTATGCCGTACCCGCCGTGAAGGGCCTCGACGACGGCAACGAAGCGACCAATCCCGTGACGTCCAACGTCTGGGCCGAGCACTCGGTTTGGCCCCAGGATCCGGGGTTTCAGACCGCCCTCGAAGGCGGCGTGACCACGCTGCAAATCTTGCCGGGCTCCGCCAACCTCATCGGCGGCCGTTCCGTCGTGCTCAAGAATGTCCAAGCGGTCACTTACCAGGCGATGAAGTTTCCGGGCGCCGCGTATGGGCTAAAGATGGCCTGCGGGGAGAATCCCAAACGCGTCTATGGAGATAACCACCAGGCGCCTTCCACGCGCATGGGCAACGTCGCCGGCTACCGCCAAGCCTTCGCCGATGCGCAGGATTACCAGCAAGGATGGGATAAGTACTATCGTGAGTTGGCGGAGTACAATAAAAAGAAGGCGCAGCCATCGGATGCCGGCGCCAAAAAATCCAAGGATCAGGCGAGCGCCGCGGACAAAGATCCCTCTCCGCCCAGTCCACCGAAGCGCGACCTGAAGCTCGAGACCCTGGCTGAGGTCATGAAGGGCACGATACGCGTGCACATGCACTGCTACCGCTCCGATGAAATGGCCACACTGCTCGATGTGGCCGATGAATTCGGCTTCAAGATCGTGGCTTTCCATCATGCCGTGGAGGCCTACAAGATCGCCGATCGGCTCGCCGAAAAAGGCGTGTGCGCGGCGATGTGGGCCGACTGGTGGGGATTCAAAATGGAGTCCTTCGACGGCATCCAGGAAAATCTCGCGATGGTGGACTTCCCGGATCGGAGCTGCGCCATCGTGCACTCCGATTCGGGGGATGGGATTCAGCGCTTGAACCAGGAAGCCGCCAAGGCGATGGCGCACGGCCAGCGCGCCGGCTTGACCGTTCCTCCGGAACGGGCCATCCGCTGGCTCACCGCCAACCCCGCCAAGTCGTTGGGCTTGGAGGATCGCATCGGCACGCTGGAACCTGGCAAAGCCGCCGATGTGGTGATCTGGAACGGCAACCCCTTCAGCGTCTACGCGTTGGCGGATCAAGTGTTCATCGATGGCGCTCTCAGGTTCGATCGGGCGCACCCCACCGCTACGCCGCGGTCGGATTTCTTGTTGGGCCAGCACGCCGGGGAGGCGCCGCTGTGAACACCCTTCTGCGGGTCAACTTGGCAATCGCCCTTGCTATTGCAATCGCCGGCACCTTGGGCGCTCATCGGGCGAGCGCCCAGGATTTCATCATACGGGGAGCGACGGTCCACACCGTCTCTCCCAAAGGCACTCTGAAGAACACCGATGTACAGGTGCGTGGCGGCAACATCGTCGCAATCGGCGCGCAACTGCCGCTCGCGCCCGGCGAGGCCGTCATCGAGGCTCGGGGCAAGCCACTCACGCCGGGCCTGTTCGGCGGCTTGACGGACATCGGAATTGAGGAAATCGCCGCGGAACCGCAAACCGTGGATTCGACCCTCAACCTGAAGGCGCCCGCATGGGAACAGCAGTGGCGGCCCGAGCTGGATGTGACCCTGGCGTACAACCCGCATTCACTCGTCATCCCGGTCACACGGGTCGAAGGAATTACCTGGACCGTGCTCGCTCCCGGAAATGGGGACAGCATCATGGCCGGCCAGGGTGCGGCGGTGACGCTCGACGGACAAGCCGACTCTGTGCTGCCGGGCAGCCGCTCCTTGTTTGTGCAGATGGGCAGCAGCGGCGCCGCCGTCGCGGGTGGCACACGCGCCGCGGAATACATGCTGCTGGAGCAAGCCATTCACGAAGCGCGCGCGCCGGGCGCAACCGCCCAGGGCGCGTTGCTGCACCCCGCAGGTCGAGAAGCGCTGATGCACTACTTGGCCGGCGGCCGGGTGGTGTTTCAGGTCGATCGCGCCGCCGACATTCTTCAGGTCGTCTCGTTTGCCAAGCGTAATGGCATGAAGGCCGTCATCTCCGGGGGCGATGAGGCGTGGCTGGTGGCCAAGGAACTTGCGGCGGCGGACGTGCCGGTCATCCTCGACCCGCTCAACGATCTGCCCGTCGATTTCGATCATCTCGGCGCCTCCCTCGACAACGCAGCGCGGCTGCATCGGGCGGGCGTGCGCATTGCGTTCTCGAGCGGCGACACGCCGCAAGCACGCCTGACGCGCCAACTCGCCGGCAACGCGGTCGCTCATGGACTGCCGTGGGATGCGGCACTGGCCGCCATCAGCGCGAATCCAGCGGATATTTTCGGCCTCGGTGCCACGCGCGGCCGCATTGCGGTGGGCCAGGTGGCCGACCTCGTTCTATGGAGCGGGGATCCGCTCGAGGTGACCACTCTCGCGGAACAAGTCTGGATCTCCGGCCGCCCGATCGAGATGCGATCCCGTCAGACCGAGCTGCGGGATCGTTATCTGGAGAAGCTAAAAGCGCATCAGGCGCGCTAATCTCCGTTCAATGGGGCGAAGTCGGCTTGGCGAGGATGGTCACGCCCGCGTCTTGCTTCAGTCGTTGAAACTCCGGCGAATCCAAGATGATCTCGCCGGCGGCGGCGCGCAGCCGGTCAACCGCATCGCTGGGAAGATGGAACGAGGTCGGTTGTTTGTTGAGAAATTTCCGCTCCGCCTCGTCCTTCAGATGCGGGAAAGACACATCAATCGCGTAGATTTCCGCATCGGGCGACTCCAGCGCCGCATCGGCCGCGGGATCGCGACCGGCGGTGAAGGCGCTTGAATTGCGCAGTTGGCGCAACAGCCGCCAGCGCGCTTGCGTGTCCTTCAATAATTCGACCGCCTCGTAGGAATAATGATCGATGGGAACTCCGCTCGCCTTGAGCAATACGCTCAGGGTACCGGGGGCGCGCTCATGCCTATCCCAATCGGTGGGCGGCGAGGAAACTGAATTGACCACGAAAATGATGATGCGACGTGCGTGATCGAGCGGCGTCGGCATGCGCAAATCATGTAGCGTTTCGAGTATCTCGAAGGCATCGAGGGCGCCGCGCATCCCCAAGTTGTCCGATACGCCGCCATCCACCAAGTGGATGTAGGGCCGGCGAGCGCCGTCATGGTATTCCGATATGGCGCTCACTTCGCGCAGGGCGCGTGCCGCGGGCCGCGGGGCATCAGTGGATTGGAAAAAAGGCTGGATCCATTCCGGGATGGCGTAATTGCAGGTATCGCCATAATTATTGAGCGTCACGGGCGAGAGCACGACGGGCACCGCTGAGGATGCGGCTGCGGCACGCGATAGCGTGACAGCGCCGAGATCGGAACACAGGATATCGAACAGCCCTTGGTTGAACCCCAAGCGCGAGCCGTTCGTAATGTCGGTGGCGGAGACATTGATGAATGGGCCCGTGCCCCGGTTCAGATCGTCAAACGTTGCACCCTTGAACAGGATCTTGTCGTAGATGCGGGCGGCGAGTTCCGAGCGGCCCCACGCGCGCGACCACAGCGCCGGCCAATTGAAGGGATTAAACACATTCCCGATGATTTCGCCTTGGACATTTCGCTTTAGAAAGCGCTGCTCGTAGTCGTCGAATAACTTCTCGCCGTACAGGCCATACGCTAAGGCCGTGAAGCTGCCTCCCGATACGCCCGTGATGATATCGACTTCGTCCAGCAATCGAATGTGATTGCCTTTTGGCCCCACCACCTCGGTGCGCCGCAGAAATTCCAAGACACCGTAGGAGAAGGCCGCGGCACGCGTGCCACCCCCCGAAAACGCGAGGATGACCAAGTCGCTCTTGTCCGCATTGAAGTGTTGGCGCGTCTCCAATCGATAGCCCGCCTCAGGGTCGACGTGGGTCATCCTTGGATTGACCGGGCGAGTGGCGCAACTGGCGAGTGCCAGCAGCGCAAAAAGCGCGAAAAGCGGTTGCGCTAGAAACATACGCATCGTGGCCTCGCCTGGCGTCTGGAAAGTGCAGTGTAACCCCGCACTGCATTGCCAATTAAGACCGATGCGCGGGTTTACTTGGGAAACATGAATTGCGCCTGCGCACGGATCTGGTAATTTCCCGCGAAATCAGGCCTGGCGACATTGTAGTAGGCGCCGATCTGCGTGTTCACCGGCAGCTTGCCGAAGTGAAAGATCTTGCCCACGCCGCCGCCCATCGGCACTGTCCATTGCTGCGAGCCTTTGGCCTCCCAGTTGACGGTAATGACCGGAGAGCTGGTGAGGTACATACCGCTCTTGAAATTGTAGTTCAAAAAAGGCTGCGCCAGCCCGTTGTTGTAGGCCGCCGAGGTGCCCGTGGTCGCCGAAAAGACATCGTTGATCAACACGCCATACACCCAGGGACTGCCGTGCTCCAGATGCAGGACCACGAAGGTGGGCCCGTATCCGGTGTTGTTATTGCCCAGCGCGGTGTTCGTGTGGGTGGGCAGCTGTAGGATCGCGCCCGCGCCCCAGATCCAATTGCCCGGTTTGGCTGGCGAGAGGAAAGCGGAAACCTGCACATCGCCGATGCCGCTATTGTGGGGCTCTCCTGGCGCAAAGTTCGGCTGTGAGACCACCGGCACAATGGTGCGGGTGATGATGTTCCAGTCACTGTTGAGGTCGATTGGAATCACCGGCTGAATATTCAGCACATTTTGCAGGTGGTCCTGGGGGCCGACATTCAGATTCGCGTTCTCTTGAAAGGGCACGCTGATCAAGTTGCCCACCGGATTTTGCGCAATCTTCGCCAGTTCCTCCTCGCTAAGTTCTGCTCGGCTCTGGGTCGCGGCCAGCAGAGACGCGGTGCACAGCGCGGCCGCGCACCACCCAGTCGATCGTGAGTTCAGCAAAGCGTTATCTCCCTTCCTCGTTACTCAGCAACTTATCTCAGACGCGGGCCTGCCGCCATAGGACTTGCGACCAACCCGTGAGCTCGCTCGGTTGCAGCCATTGGACCATGGTCCAGTGGTTGGGTGTGCCTATATCTTTGAAGATGGCCTACAAACGCTGACTGAGCGCTATTTCGGCTGTCCGCCATGCACATCAGACACTTTCTGGGAGCCGCGCTTCGCTGCGGTCTTCAAACGTCATGAGCATCGAACAATTCATCCACCTCGGGATTCTCCTCAGCATCATGCTCATCGTGCTGAGCTTCGGCATGCTGTGCACCTGGCGCGATGCCACGTCCCTGTTCCGCAATCCCCCGCTGCTGTTGCGCTCGCTGCTCTCGATGAACGTGATCCTGCCCCTGTTCATCGGCATCTTGGTCGCCATATTCCATTTCCGCGCGCCGGTGGCCATCACCCTGCTCGCCCTGGCGGTGTCGCCGGTGCCGCCCTTTCTGCCCCTGAAACAGCGCAAGCTCGTCGGGCACCATGACTATATTTACGGGCTGCTCGGCGCCACATCGCTGCTCTCGATTGTGCTCGCGCCGATAACCGTCGCCTTGTACGGCCTGGTGTTCTCCCGCGAGACGAGCATTAATCCCCTCGGCATTGCGCGCATGGTCGGATTGACCGTTCTCCTGCCGTTCGCGCTGGGATTGGTGCTGCATGAGCGCGCGCCGGCCTTCGCCACCCGGGCAAGTCCGATTGCCAATAAAGTCGGCATTGGCCTGCTGGTCCTGGTATTTCTGCCGGTGCTCGTCAAGATGTGGCCGCAAATGATGTCCTTGATCGGCGATGGCACGCTGCTGGCCATCATCGCGTTCGTCGCGGTGGGTTTACTGGCGGGCCACTTTCTCGGGGGCCCCGTGGAAGCCGATCGAACCATTCTGGCCCTCTCCACGGCAACGCGGCACCCCGGGGTCGCATTGGTGATCGCCACCGGGATCTTCCCGGACGACAAGCTTATTGCTCCTGCGCTAATCATTTACCTACTCCTCGGCGCAATCGTGTCGGCGCCCTACGGGAAATGGCGCCAACGGCACGCTATATAACGACCATGGCGCACCTTTAAAGGTCCTATGGAAGACGCCGGCGCGGAAACGCTGTATCTGCGATGGATTGGATTCGGCGCCGATGCCATTGAAGCGATTGCGGTCGTGGTCATCGTCGGCTACATCCTGATTGCCACCCTCGACTGGCTGCTGCGCTCGCTGCGTGAACGCCGCTTCACGCTGGAGCACTACGGGAGTTTTCGCGCGGCGTTGGCACGCGCACTGTTGCTGGGTCTTGAGATTCTGATTGCGGCGGATGTGGTGCGCACTGCCGCGCTCAGCCCTACCTTGAAGAACTTCGAGGCGCTGGGGGTGCTCGTGATCGTGCGTACCTTCCTTAGCTGGTCGATCATCGTGGAAATCGAGGGACGCTGGCCGTGGCAGGAACGCCGCGCGGGCGCCGGCAAGTCGAGCGCAGACAGCTCAGTATGAGAATTTCAGGAGGGGAATGATGAGTACACCCGAATTGCCGCACGGTCGATTTGAGGTTCGCGTTACCTCAGATAGTCATTTTGGCTGGATACGCACGCGCCTGGCGCTCGAGCGCACAATCATGTCATGGATGCGCACCAGCGTGTCGTTGATTGGCTTTGGATTTACTATTGTGCAATTCTTTCAGCGCCTCAATGCCATGGAGGGCGTGGCGCCGGCATTGCGGCCGCAGGCGCCGCGCCAATTGGGCCTCGCGCTCATCGGCTGCGGCGTGCTGGCACTCCTCGTTTCAACCTGGCAGTACCGCAAGGTCGTGCAGTACCTGTGGAGCGAGGAGTTCAAGGTCATCGCGGGTGTAGGGAAGCAGGACATGGCGCCGATCGTTTCGCAATCGCCAGTCATGATCGTGGCGCTGGCCGTCATCCTGATCGGACTGTTTGCCTTCTTTGCCGTGCTGATGCGGATGGTCTAGCCAGATCGGTTGGAATTTTGCGCCTCGCTCACGATGCAGCGAAATCCAATATGACTCATGCCGGTGTCGATCATCTGCGGCTGGCGCGCCGCCGGTCGATAGCGCAGGCAGTAATTCGGGGCGCACAGATGCGAGCCGCCCTTGACCACTTTGCGCGGAATGCGAAACTGCGGCTGGCCCGGATCGTAGCTTTGCTCGGCCGTTGCCACACGCGGACTGGATTCCGGGGAGCAACAAGCCTTCACGGCTTCCTCGGGGCGGCGCGCCAGGTACCAATCGGAAGTCCACTCCCACACATTGCCGGCCATATCGAATAAGCCATAACCGTTCGCGGGAAAACTGCCGACCGGCGAAGTCCCTTCGTAGCCATCGAGCAGCAGGTTCTGCCAGGGGAACTCACCCTGCCAACTGTTGGCCATCGCCTTGCCGTCGGGAAAGTCTTCATCGCCCCAGGTGAATTTCTTGCCGTCGAGTCCGCCCCGCGCGGCGAATTCCCACTCGGCTTCCGTGGGCAGTGCCTTGCCGGCCCAGCGCGCGTAGGCGTCGACGTCTTCGTAAGCGACGTGAACCACCGGGTGCTGTTCCAGTGCGTCGAGCGAGGACCTGGGACCATGGGGATGCCGCCAGCTCGTGCCGGGTGCCCACACCCACCAGTTGGTGTAGTTCTTCAGGTCCACGGCTTGTTTCCGTTTGCCAAACAGCATCGAGCCCGGCTTGAGGTTTTCGACCGGCGCGCCGGGAAAATCCGCCGGATTGAGCGGACGCTCCGCCAGCGTCACGTAGCCTGTGGCGGCGACGAACTGGCTGAACTCTGCATTGGTGACCACATGGGTGTCCATCCAAAAGCCTGCGACACGGGCCTCATGGACCGGCGCCTCCTCCGGATAGAAATCCTCCGACCCCATGCGGAATGTTCCGCCCGGAATCCACAGCATCCCAGGATGCGCCTGGGAGGCCAACTTTGAATCCACTGCCACCCTTTCCACGCTTGATTCCATCATAAGTATCTCGCCTACCATTTTGATCCGTCACTCGCCCGCCGCTTTCGCGCGTGAGGCGTCGAACACGATCTGATCGTACCACCACAAGCGCTGCACGAATTGCAGCGCGCGTAACGCGGCCACACCCGACCCGCTGCCATCGACCAACTCACCGAGCGTTCTTTGTCCGTCGATGTGGCCGAACACGCGGTCCTGCTCCGCATCAATCGGCAGCACCAGGTCGCGATGTGCGTGCGTTGGATTGAGCAACACCGCCACACTGCCGGGCGGGAGCCTATCCCGAATGCACAATGTCCAGGGCAACCGTAGCGGAACATAATCGCGGCAGCGTTCATCAGCAAAATCGAACGACTGTTGAGGATCGGCGCCATCGCTGCGATACGCGATGAGATTGTGCTGGGTCATCGTGCCGCGGAACAGTTCGGCCGCCGCGTGCTGTGCGGGCGCGGGCAGTGCACTGAGCCGTTCGGTCTGGCCCGTGTTCGCTAAGAGGCCGCACTGCGGCAAATAAGGCGCCTGTTCGATCCAGCGGCCGAACGATAAGCCGCTCCGCTCGAGCCACGCATACAGCTGCGCAACGGTGTAGGCACGATCGCGCGGATGCAGCAGCGCGTCCGCCAGTGCGTTGGGTTGGCGAAAGTCCTTCGCCCGCTCGAGCAGGGCCGCCATCGGATGATCTCGGGGCAGCACCTTGAGCATCTCGCCGAGCTCCTGCAAATCCTGCGCCGAGGTGCCGATGCGCAGCATGCGGCAGTATTCCTGCAGCATGTAAATGCCGGCGCGCCCGTACTGCGCGTACACCATTAGATGGATCGCGCCCCGGCGGCTCAACACCTCGCGCAACACACGCAGACCCAAGTCGGGATCGGCCAGGTGGTGCAGTACGCCCGTGCAGACCACCAAGTCGAAGGAGCGGCCGAGATCCTTGGCGCTCTCCACGGGTAACTGATGCAGTTCGAGATTGTCCAACGAGTACTTGCGCTGCAATTCGCGCGTGTGGCGCAAACTTGTCTCACTGATGTCGATGGCCGTCACGCGCGCATCGGGCTCGCGAAGCGCATAGCGGGCTGCCTGCGAGGTGCCGCATCCGGCCACGAGAATCTCTTGGTGCCCGCCGGGCCGCTCGGCTGGCCAAATCCGATGAAACAACGCGCGGCGACGTTTAGGATCGCTGTACAGGGCGCGGTGTTCATCGAGACTCTCAAGAGGTGCCGGATAAGGCAGCCTTTCGTAGAAGTCGCGGACTTCATCCGATGCTCCCGCCCAGGGATCCGCCCGCTCTGCGCTGTTCACGCGAAAATCACCAGGTTGGTCTCGTAACAGGATTACTGCGTCGCTTGACCTTAGCCTTGGAGCCTGAGAGCGTCAATGTGAGTCCACGTGTGCCGGACAGACAAAGGGCGCGCTGATCGCGCGCCCTTTGCGCATGCCGTACGATGCCGATAGCTCAGGCGTGAGGCTTGGACACCTGCGCCATCACCTCATCAAGATTGAACGATGCCGGCTTCTGCCGTGGTGGGAAGGCGACGAACCCGGCAATCTGCTGGGCGACCAACGCCTGCACCTGGTAGAGCTGCGGCACATGATCCACCATCCAATCCCAGTAGGTATTGGAGTTGTAATCCGCCCGCTCGAAGGGATCGCGGCGCACGTTGAATATATGCGGCACGCGCAGCTTCACCAGCGGCTGTGCCCAGACATTCATTTGAAAGGCTGTTTGCATCGCAAACACCAGCTTCCAGTCGCCGTGCCGCACGGCCATGAGTTCGCCATCATCGCTGAAGTAGAAAATGGCATTTCTGGGGCTTTCCTTCACCTGACCGGTCAAGTACGGCACCATGTTGTAGCCGTCCAAGTGAACCTTGAACGTCTTGCCCCCGACCGTGTAGCCCTTGAGGAGCTTTTCCTTGACGTCCTCATCGCCGGCTGCCGCCAGCAGCGTGGGCAACATATCCACGTGCGAGACAATGCCGTTCAGTGTGGATCCGGCCTTGATCTTGCCCGGCCAGCGGATGAAGGACGGCACGCGCCAGCCGCCTTCCCAGTTCGTGTCCTTTTGGCTGCGGAACGGTGTGTTCGCGCCATCCGGCCACGTATCGTTCTCGGGTCCATTGTCCGTGGAATACATGACAATGGTGTTATCCGTGATGCCGAGCTCGTCCAACTTGTCCAGCATCTGACCGATCTGTTCGTCATGCACGACCATTCGATCGCTATAGAGATCCTGGCCGCTCTTACCGACATTCTTCGGGGCCACGTGGGTCCTGAAGTGCATGGCGGTGGCGTTGTACCAGAGGAAAAACGGCTTGTCCGCCTTGGCCTGCTTCTCCATCCACGCCAGCGCGCGGTCTGTGATTTCCTCGTCCACGGTTTCCATGCGTTTCTTGGTGAGCGGTCCGGTATCCGTGATGGTCTGACCGCCCTTGCCGTCCGCTACGCAGTGCAATACACCGCGCGGTCCGAACATTTTCTTGAACGCCGGGTCCTTGGGATAATCCGGCAGCTCGGGTTCTTCTTCAGCATTCAAGTGATACAAATTGCCGAAGAATTCATCGAAACCATGCATGGTCGGCAAAAAATCGTCGCGGTCGCCCAAATGGTTCTTGCCGAACTGGCCGGTGGCGTAGCCCAAGGGCTTGAGCAACTCGGCGATGGTGGGGTCTTCCTTTTGCAGGCCGATCGCGGCGCCAGGCATACCGACCTTGGTCAGGCCGGTGCGGATGGGATTCTGGCCGGTAATGAAACTTGCGCGGCCCGCGGTGCAGCTCTGCTGGGCATAGTAGTCGGTAAAGACCACTCCTTCGTTGCCCACGCGGTCGATATTCGGGGTCCGGTAGCCCATCTGGCCGCGGCTGTTGAAGCTAATATTCCACCAGCCGATATCATCGCCCCAAAGAATAAGAATATTTGGCTTTTTCTGCGTTGCCATGTGTAGGTTCCTTCGGTAGATCCGGTTCGGAGTGCGATTCAATGGATGCAGGCACGGTAGTCAACGCGGCTCGAATCGTCTATATGCCCAAGGTCCCATTCACACCCTTGACGGCGTGGCCGGAAGCGAATCTGGCATATTGCGGGAGTACGATCACATGAGGTTATGTCCAATGACGTTGGCTGCCTTGGGAACTCTGGCGGCAATTGCCGCCCACGCTGAGGAACGGCTGCCGACGATCCCGCCGGCGCAGTACACCGCCGAACAGCAGCAAGCGGCGGCCGAATTCGAAGCGGCGCGAAAATCGGCAGTATTCGGGCCGTTCGAGCCCTTGATGTACAGTCCCCAGTTGATGTCGCAGGCACGCGGTATGGGCGATTACCTGCGCTACCAATCGGCCATCGGCAACACGCTGAGTGAACTCGTCATCTTGATCACCGCCCGCGAATGGTCCCAGGACTTCGAGTGGTCCGTGCACCATCCGATCGCCCTGAAAGCCGGCATTCGCCCCGATGTCGCCGAGGCCATCGCCGAGGGTCGACGCCCCGCGGCGATGAGCCCGGATGAGGAAATTGTGTACGACTATGTCAGCGAACTGCTGAAGAACAAGCAAGTCTCTGAGGCGACGTTTCAGCGCGCGAAGGCACGATTTGGCGCCAAAGGCGTCGTCGACATGACAGGAATCGTGGGTTACTACACGTTCCTCGCCATGCAGCTCAATGCCGCGCGATACGCTCCGCCTTTGAAAGACGCAGAAAAGCTACCGCGGATGCCTCGATAACAAGCCCACCCTTACCGCCCGACGAGGACTTGGTAAGCTTGGGTACCACTGGAGTGTGCATGTCCCGCAAAATCGCCCTATGAAATCCCTCGGCAGCAAGCCGCAAGGCGCGCGGCTCGAGCGCATGCAAGCCTCGGCGCTCTGGGCCAAAGATCGGTTCCGTAACGCACATCCGATAACCCCGGGTCTGCGCGATCCCAACGTGCCCATGCCCTCGCTCAAGGATTTTCTGTGCGGCGGTGAACGGAGAGTACCGAAAGGTCCGCTGCCATCGGTCAATCCGATCGATACATGGACCCGGCCGCCCGACAGCGGACTGCGCGCCACCTGGCTCGGCCACTCCACCGTACTGATTGAGATCGACGGATTGCGTGTCCTGACCGACCCGGTGTGGGGACCGCGCGCCTCGCCTTCCCGGCTCGCCGGCCCCAAGCGCTTTCAGCCCGTCCCCGTGACGCTGCGCGCCATGCCGCCCATCGACCTTGTCGTGATATCGCACGATCATTACGATCACTTGGATTACCCGACCATCCGCGAACTCGCCAAACTTGACGTGCCCTTCGTCACCTCGCTCGGCGTGGGCGCGCACCTCGAGGCCTGGGGCGTGAGGCCCGAACGCATCACCGAGCTGGACTGGTGGGAAACGCACCGGGTGCCGAACAGCGGGCTCAGTATTACCGCCGCGCCCGCGCAGCATTTTTCCGGACGCGCTTTGAAAGACCGCAACGCAACGCTGTGGTCCTCGCTCGTGATGCGATCGCAACGACACGCGGTATTCTTCAGCGGCGACACCGGCCTCACCTCGGAGTACCAGTCCATCCGCGAACGGCTCGGACCATTCGATCTCGTGATGCTGGAGGTCGGCGCTTATCACCCGGCGTGGGGCGACATCCACTTGGGGCCGGAACACGCCCTCGAGGCATTAGCGCTGCTGGGGGGCAGTCCCTTCCTGCCGGTACACTGGGGCACGTTCAGCCTCGCCATGCATGCCTGGGATCAACCGGCCGAGGCCTTGCTGGAGTTGGCGCCACGTGCCGGCGCGCAACTGTTGATGCCGCGCCTCGGCGAGCCGATACAGCCGGCGCATGAGCACCGGCCCCTGCCGTGGTGGCGCGCAGTTGATACGGCGGCGCGCAAAACAGAACCGGCGCCCGAACGGAGCACGGCCGACACCCTGCCGAAAACCATGACTTGGCCGATCGACTAGGGCAAACACGGGGTCATGGCGTCACAGGATTTTGATTTCCAGCGCAAGCCGCCGGAGAGCATTTGTCTTTTGCGCCTATCCGCCATCGGCGATGCGGTCCACGTGGTTCCGCTGATACGCACGCTGCAGCACGCTTGGCCGCAGGCGCGCATCACCTGGATCATCGGGCGCGCGGAAGCGAAATTGATGAAACTCATGCCCGAGATCGAGTTCATCGAAGTCGACAAGCGCGCGCCGCTGGCGGGATATTGGCGGCTTTACAGGCTGCTTCGCCCACGGCGCTTCGACCTGCTGTTGCACGTGCACTTATCGTTTCGCGCCAGCCTGATCAGCCTGTTGGTTCACGCCCCCGTGAAGCTCGGCTTTGATCGCGCCCGCGCGCGCGAGCTGCAGTGGTTGTTCACCAATCATCGGATTGCGCCGCGCCAGAGAGAGCATGTCCTCGAGAGTTACTGGGGTTTCACCGAAGCACTGGGAATCGCCGAGCGCCGACTGGAGTGGCATCTGCCGCTTCCCGAAGACGCGCGGGCGTATGCGGATGCCCTTATTCCGGATCGTCAGCCGACCCTGCTCATCAGCCCCTGCTCGAGCCACACGCGACGTAATTGGCGGGCCGCCGATTATGCCCGTATCGCCGATCACGCCGTGGAACGCTGGGGTATGCGCGTGGTGCTATGCGGGGGTCCGAGCGCCATTGAACTTGGCATGGGCAAGGAAATCACGGCGCTTGCGCGCCACAAACCGTTGAACCAAGTAGGTCAGGATACCTTGCCGCAGATGCTGGCCCTGCTCGGCAACGCGACGCTGCTCATTTCTCCGGACTCGGGGCCCGCGCATATGGCCACGGCCGCGGGAACTCCCGTGATTGGACTGTATGCCGCGACCAATCCCCGACGCAGCGGTCCTTACCTAAGCCTCGATTGGTGCGTCGATGAATACGCACGCGCCGCGCAAGTTTTCATGCATCGCAGCGCCGCCGAACTGCCGTGGACGACAAAAATTGAGCGCCCCGGGGTGATGGAACTCATCAAGCCTGAAGCGGTCATCGCCAGGCTCGATGCCTTCATGCAGCAACGCCGCCCTCACGCAGAACATTGATGGGCGCAATCGCCTGCAGCCGGCAGGCGCCTAAGCGAACGAGAAAGGTATTCACCAATGCATGCTGGCCAGACAGACTGGCGTGACTGGTGGTGTCGGTAAATACCATCCACGCCGAAAAGGGCGCGAAGCGAATTTCCTCGCGGTCGTCCGCACGATTCTGAAACTCCGGCGAATCCTTCATGTAGTTGTGGAATCGGCGCATGAGGCGATCGTAGGGACTCGAGTCCACGACCATGGCCTCTTTGATCCCGGCGCGCACCAAGCCGCGCAGCGCGCCGCCGCGCAAGCGATCCGCAAAGGTCTTGTCGAGATCATGCTTTCCCGCAACCCCCGCGGCGGCGCCATAGCGGTCAAACAGGAAGGGGAATGTCCCCTTGGTCGCCCAGACTCGGTCTACGCGGGGGTTTACATTGACAAAAAATCGCAGTATCCGATCGCCGTTGGTGGCGCCGTACGCGCCCGCGTCGATGTGCACCAGTTCATTGCTGGCGTGCGGCTTTAAGTTTCGTCCCTGCTCCTCGATGGGTCGAAAACTGGACGTGCCCACGGTCCAGCCGACGGTGAGGTCCGGGATCACCCGCCGCAGGAACTCGACCACGCGTTCGCTGTGCGCCTTGAGAGTTCGAAAGGCCAGATCACGCAAAGGAACATTGTCCTGAATCCCATGGACGCGATCGCTTTCCGGGTGGTAGCTGACGTTTTTGGTATGCAGTTGCCGCGGCAGCTGCTCGCGCAGCGTCGCCAAGTCGGCGGCATCCATCAAGGGTATTGGGCATTCGGGAAAGTGGACGATATCGCCGCGTTCCAGAGCATCGCCGAGCTCGTGGCGCTCCAGGCGTTCAATTTGCGTTGCGGAAATTGTTAAAACCATGCGGCAAAATTAGCACAAGCGGCATGGGTTGAGAATGCGCCGCCCCCGCGGGCACCGCAGCAGCCGGCCTCAAGGTCAAGCTAGACGGCGGTTTTTACCCTGGCATTACCACAACAGGGCGCAGCGCTGTGAAAGACGTTGCTGCTGAAGTGACAGTGACAGGTGCAAACCCCCAATCGAATCAGTTGACCCAAGGCGATCAAGCGCTGGATCTCGGCAAATTCGTCTTGTTGCAGACGCGCCTTTGCCATGTCTTCCAGATAAGAGACGCCTTTGATGGTGTAGTTGTGCATTGCCTCGCTCTTGATCACGCGTGTGACCTAGCGATAGCTTTATGCCGTTTTTTGCGCGGCGGCAAAGCGCGTTGGGAGAATCGTGCCGTCTATCACGCTCGCCGCGAGTCTGTATAGATCCAGATCACATCCGCGACCGCAATGCATCATCGAAACTGCGACAAGCCGCGCGCCTTCCTTGGCGCGCGGCACGTCCGCGGTCCTTGTCTTACTTCGACGCGGCCGCCAGTGCGGCGTGGTTCTGCTCGAGTTTTGCCATCACATCGCCAACGCTGAAGCTGGCCGGCTTTTGGCGCGGCGGGAATGCAGCCAGCGTCTGCATCCACTGCATGACGATCGCGGCGGCCGGCATCAGCATGTACACATGATCAACGCGCCACTTGTTATAGAACAGATCGGCGCATTGGTCGGCCTTCTCAAAGGGATCGGAGCGCAGATTGACGAGCTTTGGCACTCGCAGGGACACCAGCGGCTCTTCCCAGACGCCAAATCCTTCCCGGCGCTGTTCCATGAAATGGACTTTCCAGTTGCCATAGCGGATCGCCATCAGATCCCCATCGTCGCTCCAGTAGCCGAATCCCGGCCGCGGGCTGGTCTTGACCTCGCCCTTGAGGTGCGGAATCAGGTTGTAGCCATCGATATGCACCTTGAAGGTTTTCTTCCCGGCCGTGTAGCCCTTCTTGAGCTTTTCCACCACGTCCGGTTCCCCGGCAGCCGCCACCAGCGTTGGCAGCATGTCCTGGTGAGAGAAAATCTCGTTGCTCACCGTGCCCGCTTTGATGACGCCCGGCCAGCGTATCGCGCAGGGGACGCGCCAGCCGCCTTCCCAGTTCGTATCCTTCTCGCCGCGGAAGATTGTGGTGCCGCCATCCGGCCAGGACATCACCTCGGCGCCGTTGTCGGTCGAGTACATCACGATGGTGTTCTCGGTGATGCCCAATGCATCCAGCTTGGCGAGGAGTTGTCCCACCTGTCGGTCGTGCTCGACCATGCCGTCAGCGGTCACGCCCAAGCCGGTGACGCCCTCGCATTCCTTCTTCAGGTGCGTCCAGATATGCATTTTGGTGGAGTTCCACCAGCAGAAGAAGGGCTTGTCGGCCTTGTGCTGACGCTCGATGAAGTCAAGCGCCCCCGCGGTGATCTCCTCGTCCATGGTTTCCATGCGCTTCTTGTTGAGCGGCCCGGTGTCCTCGATCTTCTGGGTGCCGTCGGCATTGGCCCAGGAATGCAGCACGCCGCGCGGTCCAAATTTCTTCTTGAAATCAGGGTTCTTGGGATAATCAGGATTCTCGGGCTCTTCCTCGGCATTCAGGTGGTAAAGATTGCCGAAAAACTCATCGAAGCCGTGTGCGGTGGGCAGAAATTCGTCGCGGTCGCCCAAGTGGTTCTTGCCGAATTGTCCGCAGACATAGCCTTGCGGCTTGAGCAGTTCTGCGATGGTCGGATCCTCCGGCTGGAGGCCCAGCGGCGAACCCGGCAGCCCGACCTTGGTCAGGCCGGTGCGAATCGGCGACTGCCCGGTAATGAAAGAGGCCCGGCCGGCGGTGCAGCTTTGCTGCCCGTACCAATCGGTGAAGTTACAGCCTTCCTTCGCGATGCGATCAATGTTCGGCGTCTTGTAGCCCATGATGCCGTTGTTGTTCGCGCTGATATTGAACCAGCCAATATCGTCGCCCCAGATAATCAGAATGTTCGGCTTCGTTGCCATATTAAGATATACCCCGTCCAATTGCCCAGTTGAGGAAACAAGCCCGCCGACGATATCCCGTCGAGGGTGGGAGCTGACGCTAGGTCCCAGGCCGCAAACCGTCAATGTGCCTAAAGTCCTACTCGGGCGCGGTGGCGTTTGTGGGCGGGTTGCGCGCAGGCTTTGCTCATGGCGCGCGTGTTCATCACCGGCTCCTCCGATGGCTTGGGACTCATGGCGGCCCAGCTGCTCATCGAGCTGGGTCACCAGGTGGTCTTGCATGCACGCAATGCCGCTCGCGCCGGGGATGTCAAAATCAGCGCTCCGCGCTCGGAAGCCATCGTCATCGGCGACCTGTCCAGCATGGCGCAAACGCGAAACGTGGCGGAACAAGTCAATCGCCTGGGCCGGTTCGACGCGGTCATACACAATGCCGGTGTGGGGTATCGAGAAGCGCATCGCATCGCCACCGAGGATGGGCTGCCCGTGGTGTTTGCCGTCAACACCCTGGCGCCTTACCTGCTGACGGCGTTGATCGAAAAACCCCATCGATTGGTTTACTTAAGTTCTGGTATGCATCGCGGTGCGAATTCGAGCCTGGAGGATCTCACGTGGACCCAGCGTCGTTGGCGAGGCGCTGAGGCTTATGCCGAGACCAAACTGCACGATGTGTTGCTGGCCTTCGCGGCGGCGCGACGCTGGCCGGGGGTGTTGTCCAACGCGCTGGAGCCCGGCTGGGTGCCCACCAAAATGGGCGGCCCCGGCGCGCCGGATGAGATGGATCAAGCGCATCGGACGCAAGCCTGGCTGGCGGTGAGCGATGATCCGGCAGCGCGCGTCGCGGGCGAGTACTTCTATCATCTTCGTCCACGCCCCGCGGACCCTGCCGCGCGAGATCCGAACCGGCAGGAGGATCTACTGAAGGCGTGCGAGCACCTCAGCGGTATTGCATTTCCCGGCCCTTAGTGCGGCAAGGCGTACGCGACCACAAAGTCCCCGCGCGGGCTATCGCCCTTGTAGCCGCCGGCTGCAATCACGACATACTGGCGGCCGCCGATTGAATACGTCATGGGTGTGGCTTGTCCACCCGCCGGCAGCTTGGTCTCCCACAGAAGCTTGCCGCTGTCGGTGTCGAAGGCGCGCAGCCGGCTGTCCAAACTGGCCGCGATGAACACCAGACCACCTGCCGTGACAATGGGTCCGCCGATGGCCGGCATGCCGACGTTCACGTGAATGTACGGAGTGTCGCCGAGCGGCACCTGCCACTTGATGGTGCCGTGCTCCATGTCGACGGCGCTCAGCACTCCCCACGGCGGCTTCACGCACGGGATCCCCAAGCTGGATTTGAATGCGGTGCGGCGCATGCCATAGGGCGTTCCTTCCTGACGCGCGAATTCGAAGTCCTTGTACTGCTCCGAGTTCCTCTGCTCAGACAATTGGGCGCGCGGAACCAATGTCACGATGAAGGGCAGGTTCATGGTATTGGCGATGGCCAGCTGACGCTTGGGATCAAATGCCATGCCGCCCCAGTTGGCACCACCGGCATTGCCCGGCTGCATGAGGGAGTCCGTGAGCGCCGGCGGCTGGAAAATGCCTTCTGAGCGAAAGCCTTCGATGCGCTTGCGGCAGGCGCGCGTATCGAACCAACCAATTCCCCATGCATCGTCCGGGGTCACCGGTCCCTGACGCGACAAGGCAGGCGGCGCTGAGGGAAATGGTTGCGTGGGCCAGGGGTGCTCACCGGGCACGGCATCCTGCGGCACCGGCTTTTCGATGATGGGGAAGACGGGTGCGCCGCTGTCGCGCTCGAAGGTGTAGAGGAAACCGGTCTTCGTGGGCTGAATTACCGCCGCCACGCGTTTACCGTCATGCACGAGGTCCACAAGCGTCGGCTGCGAACCCACGTCATAGTCCCAGATATCATGATGCACCAGCTGCTGACCCCACTTGAGATTGCCGGTGTCGCCCTCCAATGCCACCACGGAATTGGCCCAACGGTTATCGCCCACTCGCTCCCCGCCGAAGAAGTCCGGACTCGCGGAACCTGTGGGCACAAACACCAAGTGGCGGCCGGCATCCACGGACAGCGGCGCCCAGGCATTCGCCGCACTGGCTGAGCTCAGACTCTCCGGGTTCCAGTCCTTATAGACCGGGTTCGAGGCATCCCGCGGGATCGGATCCCAGCTCCACACAAGCTTGCCGCTGCGGGCGTCAAACGCTCGCACGCTGCCCAGTTCCTCCAAGACGGCGCGATTGTCGCCGATAGAAGATCCGACGATCACTTTGTCGTCCAAGATGGCGGGCGGCGAGGTGACCAGATAATTTCGCCATTCGTCGCCTTCCTTGAACTGAGAGCGCATGTCCTTCAGCAGGTTCACCGCACCGTCCTCGCCGAAGTCGGTACAGGACTTGCCCGTGGCCGCATCGAGTGCCAGCAGGCGTCCATCGAGCGTCGGCGCAAAAATGCGCGCGTGACATGTCGCGCTCGCCGCACTCGCCGGGTCCACCCAGAGGGAGACGCCCCGCGAGACGCCATCCGAGTAGTGCAGGTCTTTGCGGCTCTGGCTGTCGTGATGCCAGCGCAGCGATCCGTCAACCGCGTTTATCGCGACAACATCCGTACTGCTGGTGGTGAGATACAACGCGCCGTCGTAGAGGATGGGTGTGGCTTCGAAGGCGGAGCGCTTCCAGTCCTTGACTCCCTGGCCCAGCTCGCCCGTGCGAAACGTCCAGGCAACGCGCAGCTCGCCCACGTTCGCCGGCGTTATTTGCGCCAACGGTGAATAGCGCATGCCGCCTGCGTCGCCGCCATAGGCCGGCCAGTCCGCTTCGGGCGCCGCGGTCGCGATGGTCGACAGCACAGTGGACGCGAGGATCAACGGCAACACGCTCGGCAATGTCACGCTTGGGCTCCCTGCAGGCAATCTTAGAGCAATACTACGCGCTCCGGCCGTACCGGATCGAGCAGTTTCCTGCCGAGACTTATCCCGCGCGATCAGCTTAAGTGTCGCATCCGGCGACATCGACTATGCGCAGTATCGGGAGTGCGGCCTTGGCATTGTCCATATCGCCTTTGCTTGCCGGCGCGTGGCTCAGGTTCAGCGTTTTAGCCGACCCGTCGGCGTAGGTAATCGTCGCCGACACATAATGCCCGCACTGAGTCGTGACCACCAAGTCAGTGGCGTGGCTGGTCGACGACTTCAGGGAACTGCCGATGAGATCGCCTAATTTCCTACCCGTGCCCGCCAGTTGTTCTTGATTGCGTTTGATCAATTCCGGAGAAATGAGATTGGACGGCCCTGGTGCCACGTACAGAGAGCCATTGTCCGCCACGGCAGGGACACTGACGGCGCCGATTGCCAGGAGCAACGCAGCGCGGATAACGGATCGGGGGCGCATGATCATGCGTACTTTGGCAGCGCTAACGACAAGAGTGCCCATTTGCAGTCCTCTGTTTGGTTCTTATTCGAGCGTTGGCAACTGTATGAGCAACGATTCAAGCTGCCCGTGATCGGCTGCTCACAAACCGGGGGTTTTATGCTGCGTGAGTCCCACTCAGGGCTGCAGTTTGCACTATGACAAATGGCCGGCGAGGCTCGTGTTTTGGAGCGTAGCGGGCGTCTGGCGACCTTTAGTCGCCCTTGAGGATTTCCAAGGCTACCGCCTATCGACGAAAGCGCGGGAACGCGCTCATAACTCTCCTCGATCGACCTATGGGTCGATTTACAAATCTCCAGCCTTGATCATCAAGGACACAATTTTGTTCCGCAGCTTTGCGTTCTCAAGTTTCAACGCCCGCAGCTCCGCTACCAGCGCCGACTTGGCGACCTTCTCGAGCGCCGCGGGCGACATTTCCGCGGCGAAGCTTTTATCTAACATTTTCTGGCGGTGACGCTGCAGCCACAAGTATCCCGTCGCAACGCTGATCTTGTAAGCTTTGGCGAGTGGCCTGACACCCTCGCCGCCCTCCAAATGGCGTTTGATGAATTCGTCAATCTTCCTCTGGGGCGTTAATGACTCGTTCTTACGCGGCACAATAGAATCATACCAGAATTCTGGTAGATTCCTGCTACCAGCCTAGTAGGAGCAACGCTTCATGCGGTATCTAAAGATCGGCGCCGCCGTGCTGGCGGCACTGATACTGGTCGGCCTGACCGCGGTGATCACCCAGGATCGGTTGAGTCAGCCGCCGGCGCCGTCCCGCGCGAG
The DNA here is from genome assembly GCA_963756845.1 of uncultured Gammaproteobacteria bacterium. Lineage (GTDB taxonomy): Bacteria > Pseudomonadota > Gammaproteobacteria > Steroidobacterales > Steroidobacteraceae > Bog-1198. Next base: position 169,926 of record CAVWPD010000002.1, read on the forward strand.
CCTCATTGCTCAGGCGGCGCACTACAATGCCCGCATACAGCGCGACCATTACGGCGTGCCGCACATCAGCGGGCCCACCGATCCGGACGTGGCCTTCGGGATGGGCTTCGCCCATTCCGAGGACGACTTCGCCACCATCCAGGAAGCCGCGCTGACTGCTCGCGGCCAACTGGCGAGCGTCAAGGGTCCGAAGGGGGCGGTGACCGACTATCTGGTGCGGCTGCTGAAAGTGCGTGAGACCGTGGCCTCGCAATACGACACCGTCCTGCCAGCCGACGCGCGCGCGGTAATGCAGGCCTACGCCGATGGGGTGAATTACTACGCCGCCCTGCACCCGGAAAAGGTCGAACGGGGTCTCTTGCCCATGACCGGTCAGGACGTGGCCGCCGGGTTCGTGTTCCGTACACCTTTCTTCTATGGCCTTGATCATGTGTTCGGGATGATCATGGCGCCCCAGCCTAGGCCGAGCCGGGTTGCCATGACCGGTTCCCTGCCCGTCGTCGGCTCTAACGGCGTCGCCGTGGCGGCCTCGAAGTCGGCGGACGGCGCGACCCGCCTCCTAGTCAATTCCCATCAGCCCTATGTGGGTCAGGTCGCCTGGTACGAGGCAGTACTCGATTCCGGGCAGGGCTGGCATGTGGCCGGCGGCTTCTTCCCCGGCTCACCCTTCATGCTGCACGGTCACAATGCCCACTTAGGCTGGGCCAACACGGTTAACGACCCCAATCTGTCAACCGTGTATCGGCTGGACGTGAATCCCACTAATCCGGATCAGTACCGGCTGGATGGACAGTGGAAGAACTTCGAGAAGGGCGATGCGGCCATTCGCGTGAAAATCTGGGGCCCGCTGATCTGGACGGTGCACCGCGCGCTGTTGTGGTCGGTCCAAGGGCCGGTGTTCACAACCGATCACGGCGTATTCGCGGTGCGCTATGCCGGCATGGGCGAGGCGCGCCAGTCGCTGCAATACTACCGCCTCAACAAGGCCGCCAATCGCGACGAGTGGTTGGCTGCCATGCGCCTACAGGCGCTGCCCAGCATCAACTATATCTATGCCGATGAGAAAGGAAATATCGGCTACGTCTATAACGGCCAGTTCCCGGACCGTGGCCCGGGAAGGGACTGGACGCAGATTCAGCCTGGGGATCGCTCGGATCTGATCTGGCACGGCTATCTGTCTTTCGACCGCGTGCCGCAGATCTGGAATCCCAAGTCGGGCTATGTGTTCAACTCCAACAACACACCCTTCCAGGGCACGGGAGTAGAGGACCTGCTGAAGGCGGCCGACTTCAGCCCCGCCATGGGCATCCAGACCGATATGACCAACAGAGCCTATCGCGCGGAGGAGACATTCGGCGCCGACCCCGCCATCACCGCCGAGGCGTTCCGCGCCTACAAGTTCGACACCGCCTACAGCGAGCGCTCCGACTTCGCTCGTGAGATCGCCGAGGTGATCAAGGTCGATCCCGGGTCCGATGAGGATCTCAGCCGCGCACAGGCGCTGCTCAAGGGCTGGGACCGGCGCACCAATGTGGGCAGCCGAGAAGCGGCGCTGGGGGTACTGATGGGTACCGAAGCCGCGCATTCGGACAGCCACCCCGATGTGGCGCCCATCGATGCCCTGCGCCACGCCATCAAGACGCTGAAGGCGCACTTCGGCCGCATCGACCCAGAGTGGGGCCAGGTCAATCGCATCCGCCGGGGCCGCCTCGACTTGGCCATAGACGGCGGACCCGACACTTATCGAGCCGTGTATGGCGTCGCGCAGAACGATGGCACCCTAAACGCTGCGGCGGGCGACACCTTCATCATGTTCGTCACGTGGGATAAGGCGGGAGTCCTAGCCTCGGAGAGCATCAATCAGTTCGGCTCGGCCACGCTGGATCCGCTTTCGCCCCACTACGCGGATCAGTTGCCGCTGTTCGTGGCCATGAAGACCAAGCCGGTACTGTTCACCCAAAGCCAGCTCGCCGGCAACGTCGAGGCCGACTACCGCCCCGGCAACCGCTGAAGCGCACAGCCCGAGCGTCACGCCGCCGCAGCCATATGCCGTTTCGCGATCGCTTCGATCTGCGGCTCGGTCAGTGCTGAAAGATCAGCGTTCTCGGTGGCCTTGATCCGCCGCGAAAGCTCGACGTGGTGTTTCTTGAGATACTCCACCAGCACATCAACCGCGCTGCTTTTACCGGTACCGTGTCCAATCAGAACGATCTCACTTGCCGATACCAAGGCTGCCGCCACATCTTCATAGAAAGATGTTTCTTCGGGTACGCGGTCACCTTCGTAATGAGCCTCCTTGCGATGCACCAAATGGTGATGGAAGTGATGCGGATCATAGGGCGTGATGGCAGCGACATCCTGCGGGCGGCTCTGACCAAGATCGCGATACACATGCGCCGCGTGGTGATCGATGACGACAACCATCCGGCTCGCTTGAGCGGACTTGCCGGGGGGCGATTCGGTTCCCGCCTCTTTCAGAAATTTCCTGAGCCGCGAGACTTCCTCGACGTCAAGCTCAGGCGTGTGCGGCTTTTTGAAAACCTCACGTTGCGTTCCGACTACGAAGGCGAATTCATCGCCTCCCGTGGCCTGAACTTGGCCTAAATGTCCGATGAGCTCGATCACGTCGCTCCAATGCAAACTTCTTGGCAATTTGCCGTGGAGCAAACTCTGATGAATCGCTGCAAATTTTTGGTGAAGGTGCTCGCTCATGTTCGGCCGCCATTTTGTTGAGTGCCACTAACTCGATCTATGGTTTTAATAGTAGCACCTAGCAAGCAAGTGGCGCGCAGGAGACTATTGCACGATGGTATCGACCGTCACCCTCCTCTGCGATACCGGAGTAGCGCCGCTATTGTATAATTTACTCAGGCCAGTCAGCCGGAAATCTTTCCTCTCTTGCTGCTGCTCAATACCGGGCACGACATTGCCCGTACCTTTCGGAGCCCAGTGACGCGGAACGTTGGATTCACCGAGCGAGTGCTGCGAAGCAATGACTGCCGCGAGGAGAAGCATGGCGTTCGCGATTAAAACCGAGATCGTCGACCCGCAGGCTAGGACGTTCACGTTCACCGCGCAGAAGACGATGTATGGCGGCAAGCTGATTGCAGAGGGTGATGTGATCTTCGTTTTCGCGAGCGAGAATGAGGGAGGCCGCGGCCTCTTCGCTCGCGGCATCGTGACTGACGCCAAAGCCGTTCCCAAGAAGCGGGGTATCGCGCGACAAACGCCGCGAGTGAGCATTACAGTCAAACGCTCCGCGCTTTGCAGGCGCCCGCTAGGACGCAACGAGCTCAAACATCTCAGAGACTGGAAGGATGGCCAACCGGGGACCGAGCTCAATTTCAAGTTTTACCGGCAGGCAACCAACAAAGTCATCGGCATCTCGGACCAAGCGGCGGCATTCCTCGGCGGCTTCTTTTAAGCGCTTACATCTTAATGTGCATTCCGGCGCCTCCGGCCAATGGCCTAGGCGCTGACCACGCTTGACCCGAGACGTCGTTGCCTTGCATGCGCATGGGACAGGCTAGAGTAAGCGGCGCAAGTCACTCATTGGAAATCGCAGCACGTAGCCTCACGTCTCGAGAAATAGCTTGTGCAATCGCCTCGATTCATCAACGGCCAGACTTTCGAGGACCTGCGAAAGCATAGTCAACCCCCATGCGCCGCACCTCCCGGCCAACCTCTTCGTCACGACCCCTTAGGCAGGCGGTAATGCCCCGCGGCGCCTGATTTCCAGGTAGCGCGGATCCTCCGCGAGGTTATTGAAGCAGTTCATCAGATAGGGCTGATACTCCAAAAGTCGTTTGTGCCGCGCGAGGTAGATGCGCAACCACTGAATGGCGTCGTTACTGTCGTGGCGGCACGCATAGAACAGCGCGATCCAGTCGGCCTTCTCCTCGCCGTAGCGCAGCTTCAGCTGCGCCAGATCTTGCGTGGCGTCTTTATTGCGTCCTGCGGCATCGAGCGCTATCGGCCGCAGCATCAAACGGTACTGTGGATCCGGTTCGCGCTCCGACTCAGCGACGGCCTCTGCCGGCTTGTGATCTGTCAGCAGCGCGACCGCCAGTGCGCTGTGGTTGTAAGCAAGTGATGGGTTGATCTGAATCGCCTTGCGGTAGGCGGATTCGGCCTCCGCCGGGTGACCCAAATACAAATAGACGTCGCCGAGTGCCGAGAATGCCCAAGGATTGAGCGGGTCGATAGCCGTGGCGCGCCGCGCGAACTCAATGCTGCGAATCTGTTGCCCCATCTCTGCGGCGAGCCGTGCTTGCGACATGAGCAAGAGGGGATCGTCGGGCTGCAACTGAAGCGCGCGATCGAACTCGGCTCGGGCGCCGTTGAGGTCGCCATCGCAGCTCTGCAGAGCGATGCCCTTGGCGCGGTGGGTCTGCGAGAGTGTCGGTCCGAGCTCAAGCGCTCGGTTCGCGGCGCTGCGCGCGCTGGTGCAGGCATCCGGCGTCGGATTCGGAGCCCGTACGTCGAACCTCCAGATTGTGGCCGCCGCCAGAAGGGCCCAGGCTCCGGCAAATTGTGGATCGAGGCGCAATGCCGCATGCAACTGCATATCCGCGGCCTCGTAGTCGCTTGCAAACCCCCTGTCGATATGTGCCATGGCGCGTAGAAACTCCGTGTACGCCGCGGCATCCGAAGTGAGGTTTGGCTCCTCGGGCACAACGGAGACTTTGAGCACCTGAGTGACAGCCCCCGCGATTTCATCCTGAATATTGAAGATATCGGCGAGTGGTCGATCGTAGGTCTCGGACCACAGGTCGTAGCCGTCATCGCCGCGAATCATGTGGGTAGTGATTCGGATCTCATTACCGGTTTTTCGCACGCTCCCCTCGAGCAGATAGCTCACCCCGAGTGTCCTGGCGATCTCCGTCACTGTCGCCTGTTTGCCTTTGAAGTAGAAGGACGAGGATCGGGCAACGACATGAAGTCTGGGAACATTTGCCAGCCGCTCGATGAGCTCCTCGGAGAGACCGTCCGCGAAGTACTGTTGATCCTTGGTGTCGCTCATGTCAAGAAACGGCAGCACCGCGACTGATTGCGCGCGAAGTTCGGGCGTTGCGATTTCCAGGCCGCGCGGTCCGCTCTGTTCTTGACGACCAGGGGAGACTTTAACGAGGAATCCTGCACCCATAACCAGCACGACGATCGCCACAGCGATCCAAGGCCAGCGAACGCTTGCTCGAGCCCGGGGCGAACTGATTATCAACGGCGTCGGTGACTCTGCAGAGGCAGCAGGGCTGGCGCTCGCGGACGCATGGCCAAGGAGGAGGTCGGGCTCGGGCAACCGCGTTACCGGCGCTCCCATTCGGTAGCCCCGCCCGCGAATACCGACGACGTAGCGCGGATGGCTCGGGTCATCGCCAAGCGATTGACGCAGCAGCTTGACGCGCTGGCTGACAGTCTCAGGATTGACAACAGCCGGGGACCAGACCGTCTCCATCAGCTCATCGATAGTCAGCATTCGCGGATACGCATTCGTGAGTGCAACGAGTAGGTCGAATGAGAGGCGCGGGAGAGGAATCTCCGCGTCGCCACGCATCACCCGCTGCCGATCGACTTCAATCAGGAGATCGCCGGCCTGATAGCGCTCCTGCAGGGACGGACGAACTTTGGAGTCCAACGGGTACCTCTCCAGCGCCAGGGCCGCTGTTGTATCTCACGCCGATAGCCCTTGGCGCGGTGGGTATCTTACCGAATTCTTCCCGAATCCTTACCTGTAGCGTCAGGCACCGCGCTCGATACACGAGCAACCATCCGCTTGGGCGTCTCGCCTCGCTGCGCGCAGCAGCGATGAATGATCCAAAAATCCGCTATCGGGCAAGCCGGCGGTCGCTCTGTCGCACATGGTCAACCCAACGACGATTTAACTTAAGCAATCAAGGAGGTAATCATGCCAAGTGATGGTAGTAGGACCAAACGGAGCTCCAAGGCGGTCACCGCAGCTGGTAGGCAATCTGCAACGCAACAAAATCACTCACAGGATAACTTCATGAAAACAACTCTCATCGGAATTGCTGCCACTGCAGCCTTATCGCTTTTCGGACTGTCTGCGCAAGCCAACTGCGCGTATCCCAGCGTTGGGAATCACCAGGACATCCAACTCCCCGCCTACCGCCACCAGCACTTCGAGGTCCATGAGGGCATCGTGGGAACCTGGCTGGTGAACTACGGCCCTGTTGGCCAAGCGCTCATTCAATGGCACAGCGATGGCACTGAGTGGGAAAACATCACTCACCCCGCCATCGGCGGAAACATCTGTATGGGTTCTTGGGTTCAGACTGGCCCATGGACTTACTCCCGCAATCACTTCGGTTGGATTTTTGATTCTTCGACCGGAATCATCGCCGGATATTTCAATGAGACCGAGACTGACACACTCTCGAAGGATGGAAACTCCTATACCGGGACTAACGTGACGACTTTCTACGACTTGGCCAGCCCCCCGAACGTGGTGCCGGCACCGGGAGCACCCACGCCGCCGCCCCCGGGTGGATATCCTGGCACCTCCTCGGCGGTCCGAATCGCGCCCTGATATCGATTGATCGGTGGACCACTCTCCCGTCGTCGCGAAATCTGCGGCGGCGGGAGCCTCGCCGGGCGGGCGAGATCCGGGGGCCCGAATGGCTCGATCACAGTAAGACGAAATCGGGCACGGTCGCGGTATTGCGCACCCGTCTCGCGCTAATCGCGAACCGTGGGTTACCGCGCTGCCGATTCCGTTCAGCGGCCGACGAGCGCGATGCTCGCGTGCCGTCGGTTCCTCCAGCGTGCAGCTGGAAATAGGTGACACGGGAGTCGGCATGGACGAGGCCACCCGAAGTCGTAAGTACCCCGACACTCCGACTGTTGGCACCATAGGCAAAAGCACCATAAAGCGTTCTCAAGGAGGATCGAGGGATCGCCACGGCGACCGCACAGCCGTCAAGGTAAGGATCCCGAGTATCGAGAGATTCAACGGACGGCCGAGGCGCCGCGATTCTCGATCGCCGCATGGGCTCAACAGGCGCTCGCTGCCGCGCGCCAACGCGAACCCGCCGGTCATGTACGCGAGAAGTTGGATACGCTGCGCGCGGCCCTTCGAGATTCTTGCCCCACCGCGGATATCAACGAAATGTTGGCGGAGACGGGGCGGAAATAGAGCGGCTCATATGATGAGGATGACGGGGGCCTTGTGACGTCTCGCTGCTTTCGCAAAATCCCGATCGGCGGTCATTAGTGGGAGTGATTCCGCGAGTGCAACGGTAAGATGCAGGGCGTCCAAGGTATGCAATGAGCCTATATCGGCGGCGAGCAACTGACGAGCTTTGAGGAAATGTTCGGTGCCCAGAGCGAGTCGGCGGTAAAAGCCCTCGGCGACGTGGGTGGCAAAGAGATCGAGAATTTGCTTTGCCTGACGCTCATTGAGTTCCTTGAGGCGGCGCTTGCGCGAAACCAAGGAGGAAAACTCAACCTCGCTCAGTAGGCTAATTACAGGCGCGCCGACTTTCCGCAACGCGTTTTCTGCCGCGGCGCTCAAGCCCTCGGGACAGTAGTAGGCGCCCAGAACGCTGGTATCGATATAGGCACTGTCAGCGGACATCGCGTTCAGCGCGCAACAATTTCGCGGCCGGCGTTCCCGTTCGGCCCACGTCTTGGCGGAAATCGGCAAGCGACGGCAAGGGCTTTAAAGTCTTGGGCGCCGCGATGAGTTTCGCCACGGGTTTGCCTTGGCGAGTGATGATGACCTCTTCGCCGGCTTCCGCTCTGTCGATCAAATCGGGCAGTTCCTGGCGGGCTTGCTTGATGCCGACGTGCTTCATGGACTCACTCCGAAGTGTACACATGAAGTGTACACTTTGTGGCATACAAGTCAAATAGGCGGGATCGCAAGCAAGCTCGGGCGTCGTCCGTAAATCACAAAGAGACCATTGATCTGGAGTATCTGCCCAACGCCAGGCGTGCTTATTTGCCCCCTCTAATTCTTTGACAAGTGTTCTACAGTCCTCGATGTAGTCCAATCCATTGCCGCTAGCAGGACTCCGGACACGACAAAGGTCAGATGAATCGCCACCATCCAACCGATGCGATGATAATCAACCGGAGTTCCCAGATCGCCAAGAGTCAGAAAAGCGCGCAGCAGCGCTATTCCGCTGATCGCAACAATCGATGCGATTAGCTTTAATTTGATCCCCGAAAAATCCACCGTGCCCATCCAACTTGGGCGATCTTCATGATCGGCAACGTGAATTCTGGAAACAAAGTTCTCATATCCCGAGAACATGACAATGAGGAGCAGATTACCGGTCAGCGATAAATCGATTAGAGAAAGGGCGAGAAGAAGTCCGGCCTCCGCATCCACATTCGGAACATGTGCCAGCTCCACAACAAGCTCGCGCACAAAAACAAAGAGGATCAGCGCGAGTGCCAGCACCATGCCGAGATAGAAGGGAGCCATGAGCCAGCGGCTGGCAAAAAGCACCCGCTCGAGCCCTCGTTCCATCTTAGATCGTGAACTAATCACGGAAATACCTTCGTGAAATCGGTCTCTTCGATAGCGAGCATAAGACCTACAGGTATCCGTCTCGCAGGCTAACTATACTTGTTTCGTTAAACGCCGGGGGCTTGCGCAAAAACCTGACTGGCCTGAGGAACGCGGGTTGACGTTCTTCTCCCGCATGAGGTTCGCCCGCAGCGTTTCGCAGATCGGTAGGTCGGGCATCAGAGTGGGTACCGGCATGGCCGCAAACACGCGCCGCCCAGCATCGGCAGTAGAGCGAACGTTGTCAGTCATTTCCACGACGAGCATGAGGAACCCATCTGACGAGCACGACGAAGCCATCTACTAACTGGCGGCCGGCGTCATGATCTCGTCCACGAAACGACCCTGGCGCAGCAGACTGACCATGGTCTTCATCGGGGCATCGATATGGGTGAAGAATGCCTTGTAGCCGGCGCAGAGGTAGTTAAGGCCCTCCTCCCCGTCGGGCGCCTTGATAAATCGGTTTCGCGGGCACTCGCCATAGCAGGCGAAGAGCACCGGGCACTCCTTGCAATAGGCAGGCAGCGTGTCGAACTTACTTTGGCCGAAGCGGCGCTGCTGCTCCGAGGTGACCAGAGTTTTGAGGGACGTGGAATTGACATTGCCGAGGCGATACTCCGGTTCGACAAAATGATCGCAGGAGTACACGTCCCCGTTGTGCTCGAGTACAAGCGCACTACCACAGGTGGGTGCAACGATACAGGCGTTGTGCTGACCCATCCAGCTGCCGAGCGCCACATCGAACGTTGTCACATACACGGTGCCCACGTCGCGCTGCAGCCACTCATCGAAGATGGCGTTGAGAAACTGACCGAACTTCTCCGCGGGCACCGTGCGCTCGGTCACGAGGTTCCCTTCTTGCTTGTAAAGCGGCCTGTCCTTGCCTTTGAGGCCGCCCCAGCCCAGGTTGGCGGCGGTGATGGTGTGCTCCGTGGCGCGCTCGACGATGGGGATCAGCTGGATGTACTGCGCTTTCAATTCGTCACGAAAGAAGCGGTACACCTCGAGCGGATGATCGGCGTTGGCCGCATGGATGGTGCACAGGATGTTGACGTCGACCGCGTGCTTTTGTAGGCAGCGCCAGCCGCGGATCACTTCATCAAAGCTGCCCGCACCTTGCTTGTCGATGCGATAGGTATCGTGCAGGGCGCGTGGCCCGTCGATGCTCAAGCCCACCAGATAATTGTGCTGCTTGAAGAATGACGCCCACTCATCGTCGATCAGCGTGCCGTTGGTCTGGATGGTGTGCAAGATGCGCTGGTGGGGTTTTCGATAGCGGATCGCGAGTTCGACGGAGCGGCGGAAGAAGTCCAGACCGCGCAACATTGGCTCACCGCCCTGCCACGCGATCTGCACTTCCGGGCCCGCGGTGGATTCCAGCAACTGCCGGATGTAGGCGTCCAGCGTCGCCTCGTGCATCAGTGGGCTCTCCCGCTCCGCGTACAGGTTCTCCTTCGACAGAAAGAAGCAGTACTTGCAACTCAGGTTGCAGGCCGCGCCCGCAGGCTTTGCCAAAAGGTGGAAATTCAATGGGGCATCCACTCGAAATCTGGCATCGGGGTTGGACACGGTTGCAGCTGCCCGGTAATCAGCGGGCTGCTCCTCGTTTATGAGGGGAAAACTCCAACGGAGGGTGATCCCTGGCAGTGTCCAAAGTGTTCATTTCACTAATTCAACGTCGGGTAACTTAAATGTCTTGTTCCAGAAATCTTCCGTGCGACGCCGGCAGCCCAGTTCATTGAGCCAGCGTCTCATTGGTCCACCGAGCCGCCGTCCAGGCCCAACACGATGACTTTGGCGGTTACCGGTTTCGTTGGCCACGCAACCATCGAAAATCCGGCAGCTACAGCTATTTTCTGTGTGCCGTTCGCGCTATAGGTAATGATGCCGCCGCCAATTCCGCCGCCGCCGCCGAGCACTTGGCCAAAAAGCTTCTCGCCAGTCGAAGAATCGAGCGCATACAAGTTGCCGCCCACATCGCCGAAGAACACGACGCCTCCGGCCGTTGGAGAGATGGCCGCGACGATCGGGAAGTTGGACTTCACGCGCCACTTCCAAACACCCGTGTCCGCGTCGGTGGCGTAGACCCATCCAGCCCAGGTTCCATCGGTCTTGGTGTTTTTGCCGAACATGTAGACCGGATTGAGTGTCGACATTCCGGACCACGGCTGCCCGACCGGCGCCGCTTCAAGTTTTTTGTTACTTTGCAGCGTCACCGTACTGCACCATTCGACCGTACCGCTGAAGATGAGATTCGTCGTCGGATCGTAGCCCGGACTGTTCCATTCAGTGCCCCCTACGGATCCCGGACAAAAATGAACAGGCTTATCTTGCGAGAATCGTTCATCGACATTGTCGACCCGAGTCACTGGCACGCGGTAGAGGCGCGTATTCGTGTCCAAATCGTAGCCATACAGGTGCCCATCCTTCGGTGCCAGCGCCATGAGCCGCTTGCCAGCTTTCGTTTGAATCAGCGCGGGTGGGCTGGAGACATCCCAATCGTGCCAGTCCGGCGACACAATCTGCACATGACTCTTATAATCCCCAGTCTTCGCATCGAGTACGACGACCGAGTCGGAATACAGGTTCTCGCCCTCGCGCACAGCGATGTCGAAGGCGGGAGCCGGGTCGCCCACCGGTACATACAACAGCCCGTTTTTCATATCGAGGGTGTAAGAGGTCCATGTCCCGGCGCCATCGATACCGATTCCGGGCAGCGTTTTCCATGTCGATGCGTCGAGGGGCGTCGCGCCCAAGGGTCCGAGGATCACGTCACCGTCAACCTTGGGCGCCAGAAAGAACTCCCAGACGATTTTGCCGGTCTTCGCCTCCAGCGCGAACACGTGCCCCTTACCGCCTTTGAAATCTCCGCCGGCATTGCCGATGAAGACAAGACCGTCCGATGCGATCGGGGCTGAGGGCACCGATTCGCCAATTTTCTCGTCCGCGATTCTGGTTGCCCACAGCCGTTTACCGGTCTTGAAGTCATAGGCCAGCACTCGCCCGTCCTGAGTGCCGCGAAACAGCATCCCATCCAGGTAGGCGGGACCTCGGTTGGACGGCAACAGGTTGGGTTGGTAGTCCTCATGAGTACGCCAATTCTCGGCGCAGGTAGTCGGATTCAACGAGAAAGTGTCGAATTCCGTGGTGCCTATCAGAGCGTCACCCACCATGATCAGACCGGACTCGAAGGAAGCGTACTGATGGGTATCGTAAGTGCATAAGACTTTCAGCTTGCCGACGTTCTTCGCATTGATTTGGCTCAACGGCGAGTAACGCTGCGAGTTCAAAGTTCTGTTGTAGCTCGGCCAGTCCGTGGCCACGTTCGGCGAAGGTGTCTCTGCGGGAAGCGATGGCGTCACAGCCACATCGCCCTTGTAAGCCGGATTCACTTCTGTACTCACCGTGCCCGGCGTCGTCGATAATGTCAAAAAATAGTTGCGCGCCAGACCGCCGACTGTAGTCACTTGTACAGGGTAAGCGAGGTACAGAGCTCCGGCTGTCACCACGCCGACCGCAGCGATGGCGCCAACGATGACTAGGATCTTCCTCGTCCTGTTTATCACCCGCGTCTCCTATCGTTCGTTTTCAGCGACCGGTACGAAACGTACGCGCGCCAGGCTGAGCGGGACATGCACGGCAAAGAGTAAGGTGTCCACACTCAAGGCTATTGCCGCGCCAAATGCACACGCATCTCCGCCTCGTGGTTCCTGATCGATTCTCCGCTGACATCGACAGTCACGCTGTGGAGCGTGCCGGTAAACGCGAACGGCGGCTTATACTTGTCCCAAACCGGCGAGCCGGTGTTGGCGCCGCATACCGTGCCCGCTCCGAGACCGATTAGGACCGCCATCGTGAGAGGAATATCACCTTGTCCCACGAGCTTATCGTCGATATAGAGCTTGCCGCGGCCCGGCGCGCCCTTGCCGCTTTTGTAGTCGACTTGGCCGGTCACCTCGAACTCATACCCCAGCTTATGGCGCCCTATGGTTACTGGAACATTCGATTCAATATGGAAGAACTGGCTGCCGACAAAACTGTAGACGTAGTGCAGATTTCCGTTTTGCATATAGAAGGAAAAACCGCCCTGGCCGTCGCCGGTACAGAGCAGCACCCCCTCGGCGCCGCCCTTGGGGATTTCGACGTCCGCGGTAATACTGAACGGTCGGTTCATGACATTAGGGCCAGCGTTCCCCGGCACCATCTGCGTACCAGGATAGTAGGTGTAGCGGGTACGAGTGAGAGCGATCTGGGGTCGCGGATCAGCCGCTCGCATCTGGCCCCGTGAGTCGATGGGCAGGACGTTGTATTTTCCCGCTTCGACGTACCACGTGGCGATCATCTCGATCAGCTTGGCGCGGTTTTCAGCCGCGAGGTTATGGTTCTCGGCGAAGTCCTTATCGATGTGATACAGCTCCCAGCCCTTGGCATCAAGCTCCGTCAGCTTGTCCTTGTCGATCGGCGCGCCGAACGGCAGGCCTGCTTCTTTAAAGGACGTCCCCGGCCACGGACACACTGCCCGCCAACCCTCGTGATAGATGGAACGATGCCCGAACATTTCGAAGTACTGAGTGAGGTGCCTGGTGGGCGCCTTCGCATCATCGAGCGCGTGGGCAAAGCTCAAGCCCTGGATCGGCGATTGGGTCACGCCTTTGATTGAAGTCGGGGGCTCGATCCCTAGCAACTCGAGCACCGTCGGAACCATATCAATGGCGTGTGCATACTGTGTGCGGACCTCGCCCTTGGCTTTGATTCCCTTGGGCCAGTGGACGATGAACGGATCGCTGATGCCGCCGCGATAGGTTTCGCGCTTCCAGCGGCGGAACGGCGTATTGCCGGCGTGGGTCCAGCCCCAGGGATAATGATTGAACGTCGTAGGGCCGCCCAACTCATCGATCCGCTTTAAGTTTTCTTGCAGCGAATCCGGTACGTTGTTGAAGAACTTGTTCTCGTTCACCGACCCAGTGGGCCCTCCTTCCGGGCTCGCGCCGTTATCAGAGATGAACATGATGACCGTGTTTTCCCACTCGCCGATCGTCTTCAGGAACTCAAACAAGCGACCGTAGTGGTAATCCGTGTGGGTGAGAAACCCTGCGAACACTTCCATCATGCGCGCATACAGCTTCTTCTCATCGGCCGTGAGCGTGTTCCAGTCCTGAACGTCCGGATCATGGCGCGACAGTTCGGCATCTTGCGGTATCAGGCCCAACTCTTTTTGCCGCGCAAAGGTCTTCTCGCGGTAGTCATCCCAACCGGCATCGAACGCGCCCTTGTACTTATCGGCCCACTCCTTCGGAACATGGTGCGGGGCGTGCCCCGCGCCGGGGCAGAAGTACATGAAGAAGGGTTTGTTGGGCGCTACCTGCTTCGAGTCGGCGATAAAGCTGATGGCCTTGTCCACCAGGTCCGGGGTTAGATGGTAGCCCTCCTCGGGCCTCTTCTCGGGTTCAACGCTGTGATTGTCGTAAACCAGTTCCGGATAGTACTGGCTGGTGTCCCCACCCAAGAACCCATAGTAACGCTCGAAGCCTCGCCCCAAGGGCCAGCGACTATACGGACCCGCCGCGGAGGCCTGATCCGCCGGCGTCAAATGCCACTTGCCAAGGGCAAAGGTGTTGTAGCCCTGTTGGAGCAGCATCTCGGAGAGCATCCCGTTCTCGAAGGGGATATTGCCGTTTCCGCCAGGATAACCGGTAGACCCTTCAGTGATACACGACATGGCGTTTGAATGATGATTGCGCCCCGTCATGACGCACGAGCGCGTCGGCGAGCACAGTGCCGTGGTGTGCATGCTGTTAAAGCGCAGTCCATTCGCCGCGAGGGCATCGATGTTCGGCGTTTTGATAGGGCTGCCGTAGCAACCCATCTGGCCAAAACCCGTGTCGTCCTGCACGATGAATATTACGTTGGGCGCGCCTTCCTTCGCGCGCAGTGGCTCCGGCCACGCGGGGCTCGAGACATCGAAGGTGCGTCCGATCACCCCGGTGAACGCGGTTCCGGGCTTGTACTCTTTAAGTGCCATGCTGATTTTCCTTCGTGAGTGCAGTTGCTCGCTGTGTGCTTATCGAACGACGTTGCCTCACTTCACAAGCTCCACATCAGGCATCTTGAATGATTTGTTCCAGAACGCCTCCCCGGGAGCGTAGAGACGGAACCAGAGGTAGGGCTCTTTGCCCATGGTGGGAATCCAATTGGATTCCAGCCCCGCAGGGGCGTTCGGGCCGACATAGAGATCGACGCTGCCATCAGCGTTCGCCTTCATCTGTTTCAAGTTGAATGAGCCTAAGCCCGCCCGGTCCAGGGGGTTGTTGACGAACGCCCACGTTGCGCGGTCGTACATCGTTAGCGACCAGAACTGTCTGGCAGGAACGTCTTTTGGAACCCGGAGCCTGTAGGTCTTGCCAGCTTGCAGCGGCTGTCCGTCGCTGTCCGCGATCGGCGCTAGATACACGGTTCCGGCGCGGTCGGTCAGCACCTTCGGGTAGAACGTAAAGTAGAACCAGGCGGCGGCGCGTTTGTCGATCTCGACAGCGTCCTTGCTGACGAAATCAAAACCGTGCTGTGCATCGGGAACCATTGCAAAATTCCAATGCCGATCGGGCCAATAAAGATTCGCCGCAAATAGCTTGGTGTCGAGCTGCTGCATATAGTAGTACGCGTCAACGACACCCTTCTCCATGGCCGACTTGAGCTTCTCCGGCGGATTGAATGGCTTGCCGGGCTCGATCCCGATGGTGGCCAGCATGCCCATCATTACTTTGTCTTGTGGCTGCACCGGTTCGATGTTGATGATGTCGTGAATGTCCTGCAGCGCGCGGATGTCATAGAAGGGTAGTGTATGCAGCGGGTAGGGCCGACCATCGACAAATCGCGTCGGACTCGGGTGGGCCGCCTCGGACAGCGGATACATCTTCAATGTCTTGCTATACGCGAGGGCGTCAGCATCGGTTGCGCCCTCAAGAGGGATCGAGCGCAGCGCGACCATGATCTGGAAGTTGCTGGATCGAATCGGGAAGTAACCGGCGGGAACCGCCGCCTTATAGCCGGGTGGGAGAAACAAGTATTTACCGCCCGCGCCTTTGTCCAATCCGGACGGACCGATGTCGGCGATCGTCGCCTGCCATGCATCGACGACCTGACCGTA
Organism: uncultured Gammaproteobacteria bacterium; assembly: GCA_963756845.1. Lineage (GTDB taxonomy): Bacteria > Pseudomonadota > Gammaproteobacteria > Steroidobacterales > Steroidobacteraceae > Bog-1198. The sequence goes on from CAVWPD010000002.1 coordinate 185,603, forward strand.
GAGAACTCCCTTGGCGGTCTTGGCGGGAACCTCCAACACGACCGGGCCCTTGCGAAGGTCGGCGAGGGCGCCGATGTAAGGGGTTACTTGATTTGGCGTGATCAGCTCGTGAAAGGTGTGCAAGGGTCCGGAATAGGCGGTGATCACGTTGTCAGCCATTCCAGGTTGCGCCAATAACCCCACGCGAAACCGGTAGATCGCGGAGGCGGGCATTGCCCACAACACCGCTTCGAATGCGCGTTGATAGGCAACTTGCTCATCCAGGTTAGCCACCGATTGCTTGGCGCCTGGGGCTGGCTGTCCGCCCACCGGTTCCTGCGCTTCAACCCGAGTAGTCGCGGCCAGCGTGCAAACGAGCAAGGACAACGGGAACAAACGCTTGATCACTGGTTTCATATTGATTGTCTCGTCCGATGTCATGCGTCGCCGCGGCGACACTCAATTTTCGCGAAGTGGATGCATTTATAGGCCGCAGCGGAACAAGTAACTACTGTCAGAATTTACAGGTGGCTGTATTCATCCGCACGACACTATCCGCGCGGTGTTACGAGTCGAGATTCGACCGCGTATTGAACCAATTCGGCGCTGCTCTTAAGGCCCAGCTGTTCCATGATGGCGTATTTATGAAAGGCAATCGTGCGCGGCGCGAGATTCAAGATGTCGGCCGCCTCTTTCATCAGCTTTCCCTCGGCAAGCAACTGCAGAACCTCGCGTTGACGGGTAGTGAGTTTCTCGGCGGCCGGCGGGGCCGCGCCTTCGAGGAACATGCGCACCGATTTACCCTTGGTGATCAGAGGCGTAATGTAAGTCCGATGTGACAGTGCGTATTCAATTGCCAAGATCAGTTCGGCAGACGCGGAGCTTTTTAGCAGAAACGCCGACGCGCCCAAGCCGATGGCTTCGGCCGCAACATCGGGATCTTCGCTAACGGTGAGGAAGACGACCTTCACGCTGGGCAACTGACGCCGTAGTTGAACGCAGGCGTCGATGCCATTTAAGCGCGGCATGGAGATGTCCATGACAACGATCTCCGGGTGGGTCATCAAGGCCAGTTTGATCAACTCGCGGCCGTCGGACGCCTTACCGACAATCTCGCACTGCGGTTCTAGTAGTCGCTGAAAGGCATCGAGCACCATCGTGTGGTCATCGGCCAGCAGGATACGGGGACGATGATTCATAGGTGTGTTACTAGTCGGCGAATCAAGGCTTTGCGAATCGATTTCTGATCGTCGATTGCGACAATCACGGTCGAACTGCCGCCCGCGCTCCTAACTCTTCTCGGCTCATTCGACGCATTTGCCTATTGGACCTTAGGCCTGCTCGCGACTTTCGCGCCTCACGAGCTTAGAAAGAACTCGTTCGCAAGCACACGCCAACCGATGCTCCGCACGAAGATTCGCTCCGAGCCACCAACGAGTCAGGAAAATCGAACTGGCTGCGCTGCCAGCGGATTGCTAGCCTTATCGCACTATGAGTTGGATTACTGTCATCTGGTCGACCGTATCGGGGGCGGGCCTGATGTTGGCACTGATGCAGGCGCGCGTCTGGTGGCTGGATCGGCGTTCTTGGGCAAACCTGTGCTTCGCCATCATGGTGCTCAGCGTGATCGAAATGGCGATCGCGGAGATGAGCATGATGACGGCCAGCTCCCCGGAGGCGTTTGTGCGGCTGCTGCGACTGACGCACTTGTTTTACGGCATTGGGGTAGTGGGCAGCGTGGGGTTTGTGCACTTCTATTTTGGCACCGACAGACGCTGGCTACTCGCGCTTACGCTAGGGTTGCGGGCGCTCGCAGTGGTGGCGAACTTTACCACGGGTCTCAACCTCAATCTCAGCGCAGTCTACAGTCTTAAGCACATCACCTTCCTCGGCGAGCAGATCTCCATTCTCGGAGAGTGGGTAATGAATCCTTGGCAGCGCCTCGGATGGATAGCATCGCTGGCGCACTTCATCTATGTCCTGGATGCCTCCATCCGCCTATGGCGCACCGGGTCGCGCGCCGCGCGGCGGCGCGCGCTGCTGATTGGTGGGCCGCTCGCGTTCTTCGTCATCTTCGCGTTGGCGAATGCCGGACTGGTCGTGGCAGGCGTGCTGAGGATGCCCTATGTCGCGAGTGTTCCCTTCCTCGGCGTGCTGCTGGTGATGGGTTATGAGATGAGCGGAGATGTGCTGCGCGCGGCGCAACTGAACCGTGATTTGGTCGAGAGCGAACAGCGGTTAGCGCTGGCTGTCGATGCTGCGAATTTAGGCATATGGTTTCGTGAGTTCGCGCCAAGTGCATTCTGGGCGAGCGACAAATGGCGCGAATTGTTTGGCTTCATGAAATCCGACCAATTGGATTTCGAACGTTTTATGCAACGTTTGCATCCCGATGATCGCGAACCCATTCGCGATGCATTGACGAATGCCATCGAGAAGAAAGGCCGCTATGAAAAGGAATATCGTGTGGTGCTTCCGGATGGCCGAATTCGCTGGATCGCCTCTCGTGGCCAGGTCGAAGCCAACGGCAGCGACCAGCCGCTTCGTATACGCGGGGCCTCACTGGATATCACGGCACGCAAGCAAGCGGAGGAAGCCGCGCAAATCTTGAGCGGACGGTTGATTCATGCTCAGGAAGACGAACGGAGGCGGCTCGCGCGCGAGCTTCACGATGATTTCAATCAAAGCCTCGCACTGCTTTCCATCGAATTGGACTTGTTGCGCCAAAAACAGCCGGCTGCCAACAAGGAGTTCAGTGGTCCGCTGCAAGCGCTAGCCGTTCAACTGAAAACCCTGTCATCCAATGTGCACCGACTCTCCCACGAGCTGCACCCCGCGAAACTCGAACAATTGGGTCTGGCAGCCACGGCGCGCAGCTTCTGCCGGGAATTCGGTGAGGCGCACAAAATTGCCGTTGAATTTGTAATCGGGACAGTACCGCGCGAGTTACCGGATGACATTGCGCTGTGCCTCTACCGTATAGTCCAAGAGGGACTTCAAAACGTGGTCAAGCACAGCGGCGCCGCCGCGGCGAAGGTGGAGTTAGCAGCCATTGAAAATGAAATTTGCCTGGTCGTTTCAGATCAAGGCTGCGGCTTTGATTCGCCATCGTCGGCAATTGGCAACTCGCTCGGACTCATCAGCATGCACGAGCGGGTGAGATTGGTGCGGGGACACATTGCTGTGGAGTCCTACAAGGGTGAGGGCACGCGGATCACGGTGCATGTTCCTCTGGGCGCATCAAATGGTTGATTGGCACCGGGGCTGCAGATAACCGGCTTTCCGACCTGTCAATACTGACAGTGGTTACTGCTTGCGATCCGGCCTACAACCTTATCCACATCTATGAATACTGAGGCCAAACTCGCGCGTGTCCTGCTGGCAGACGATCATGCGGAGATCCTCAGCCAGACGAGCAACATGCTGGCTAGCGAGTTTGAGGTTGTTGGCAGGGTTACCAACGGCAGGGAGGTAATCAAGGCCGCCATCCAGCTCGATCCCGATGTCGTGGTGCTCGATATCACGATGCCGGAATTGGACGGCATCGAAGTGGCCCGCCGGCTGAACCGCTCCGGCTGTCGCGCGAAGATTGTCTTTCTAACCATCCACGAAGATTCGGATTACCTGCGAGCCGCGATGCAATCCGGCGGCTCAGCCTTCGTCATTAAGGCGCGCATGGCCTCAGACCTCATTAAAGCTATCCATGAAGCTCTGGCAGGAAATCGCTTTATCTCGCCGTCAAATGCCCTGCAAGAGGGACTTGAGTGAAGGAATTGCAGTCCAAATTAACGCGACAGACTGCACCGGCAGCGCTGACTGTTGCTGCGCCCATATCCGCCTTGCCTGAGTTTCGCCGGACTTAAGACAAGTTGGTCGGTGGCATTTGACCGCGCGTGATCCAAGACGGTCGCGAGTCGCAGCATACCGAGAAGCCCAAGTAGCGACCGTCGCCTTCAGTTCACGGCGACGAGAGGCGGCGGCGGCCAGGTTCCTTCGCCCGCCGGCAAAATTGACGGTGGTTCCGTTTTCGGCCAGTACAAGCGCATCACTACATACATAGGGCCATCCGGCGCCGGAAGCCAATTCGCTTCCTTTGCCTTGCCCGGCGATTTGTTCTGCAGATAGATCGTCAGCGATCCATCCGGGTTCTTCTTGATTCCCGGCAGCATAGGCGAATTGATGAGGTAGCGGTCGAGCGGATTCTTGACGAGAAGCTGCGTCTTGCCGTCATACATGGTCACCGACCAGAAGGCATTTACCGGCGGAAATTGTCCCTTCGCAAAGGTAAGCGTGTAATTGTGTTTACTGGCATCGGCAACTTCGCCATTCTCCAACGTCTTGGCAACCGGGTACACCGCCTCGAGCGCGTCATTGCCGAGGATTCCTGCGGCCGCTGCTGCCGAACGCAATAGCCAATCGCCGTGGTAGAACGAGCGATCGCCAAAGGGCGAGACCACAATCCAGCCATTCACCTTGGTTAGCTTGGCTTCCAGGTAATTCTTGATCTTCTCTTGCCCGGCCCTCATGCCGAGCAGAACGGCGGCTTTGTGCTCGTCGGAAAGATCCTTGAAGCTAAACGTCTTGCCCGGACCGACGCCGATCGTGGCAAGCTTCGCTCGGATCGCTTGCTCCTCCGGCCCAGCGGGCGCGAACTGCAGGACGAAATCCAAGTAATCGAAAAAACCCGTCTTGATCATCTCTTTGTCGATCTTGGGGAAATCAATCGGCGGCGCGGCTGCAGGGGCGGCCTGATGCAGATAGCCCGACAGCGGTTGCAGCTTATATCCGTCCTGCACTTTGATCACGTTCGGTAAATCGGCCGGGTTGATAAGTTGAGTGCGGTAGGCGGCCAGCGAGAATTGCGTGCTGGATCGGAACACTCGCTTGATGCCTGGAGGCGTTTCGCCCTTCCAGTCGGGACCCACGACCAGGTAGTCCCCAGGCTTATTGCCGGTGGCTCGGCTGCCGATGTAGCCAAAGTTGAAGGTATTCCCATCGCATAGCATTACCGAGAAATAGCGAGCCTTCTCGACCGCCGGGACTGACAGCACGACGGGCTCAGCGCGCAGATCTAGAAATGCCCAGGAATAGGGCGTGTCGCTGTTGGGGGTAATGATGGCTGTGTCTTGGTAGGTGTAGACGCGCGGTATGTTTTTGATTTGATTAAACGGCGCCTTGTATTGCCCCGAGTTCGGGTCAACCGAATACTCATACATGATCTGGTAATACATCACGGGGGCCAGGCCGTAGATGAATCCTTCCTCGGCGATTGCCTTCGTCTCCTCAATGCTCGGCGCCGGCACTCCGTAGGCGACATCTTTCTTTTCGGCCTGCGTGATCGCGTCGTTCTTGTTGCCGCACCCGGTGATCAGACTCGCCGCAGCGAAGAGTGCGGCCCATGTTGGTATTTGGCCCTTCATTTATCGCCCCTCGCTCGTAGGTTTCCGATTACTTGTTTGGTTTGTCTAGAGACTCATTGCGCCTGCAGAACACCCGGCGGCTGCCACGTGCCCTCGCCCGGAGGCAAAATCGAGGGCGGCTCCGTCTTGGGCCAGTACAGGCGCAGCAGCATGTAAATGGGGCCGTTAGGCGCGGGGAGCCAATTCGATTCTTTCGCCTTTCCCGGCGATTTGTTCTGGATGTAGATCGTCAGTGATCCATCGGGGTTTTTCTTCATCACCGGCAGCATCGGTGAATTGATCAGATAACGGTTGATCGGGTTTTCGATCAGCAGCTGGCTCTGCCCGTCATACATCGTCACCGACCAGAAAGCGTTCACGGGCGGGAACTGTCCTTTGGCGAAGGTGAGCGTGTAACTGTGCTTGCTGCCGTCGAGCGGTTCGCCGTGGCTGTCTTTGCGGGTATTAGGATACATCGCCTCGGACGGATCATTGGCGTAGATACCAGCCTTCGCGACGGCGGCGCGCTTCAGCCAATCGCCGTTAAAGGACGCGCGGTCGCCGCCGGATAATCCACCCACCAGCCAACCGTTTTGATCCTTACCGGTGCTGGCCGCCGCCGCCGTGACTTTTGCCTCACCGTCTTTCATACCCAAACCCACCGCGATCTTGTGTTCGGCCGAGAGGTCCTTGAAGTTAAATTTCTTGCCCGGACCAATGCCGATGCTTGCGAGCTTCGCGCGAATGGCTTCTTCCTCGGGCGCCGCCGGGATGAACTGTAGCGCGAAGTCGAGATAATCAAAGAAGCCGGTCTTGACCATCTCTTTGTCGATCTTCGGGAAGTCGATAGCCGGCGCGGCGGGCGGCGCGGGCTGGTGTAGAAACGCCGAGAGAGGCTGTGCCCCATAGCCCGCCTGGACCTTAGCGACGTTCGCCAAGTCTTCCGGATTGAAGAGTTGGGTACGATAAGCTGTCGGCGCGAACCACGTATCGGAGCGAAAGACCTTTTTTATACCAGGGGGTGTCTCGCCCTTCCAGTCAGGACCAACCACCAGGTAATCGCCAGCGTCATTGCCGGTGGTGCGGCTGCCTATGTAGCCATAGTTGTACGTGTTGCTATCGATGAGCTGAACCGAGTAATAGCGTTTTTTCTCAACGGCCGGCACTGAGACCACCATCGGCTCGGCCCGCAGGTCCAACCACAACATCGAATAAGGCGTGTCACTGTTGGGCGTGACGATGGCCGTGTCTTTGTAAGTGAAGACGTTGGCATCGTTGTGAATCTGATTGAAGGGCGCCTTGAACTGGCCAGAGTTGCGATCCACGGCAAACGCGTACTGCACCGCGTAATTCATCACGATCGGCAACCCGTAGATGAAGCCCTCCTCGGCGATGGCTTTCGTCTCCTCGATGCTCGGCGCGGGCACGCCTTGGGCTGCGTCTTTTTTTTCAGCCTGAGAGATAGAGTCATTCCGGCCGCAGCCCGCAATCAGCATCGTAGCTGCCGCGAAGAGGGCGGCCCGTTTCTTGGTTAGCTTCATGTTTCGCATCCCCCCAGAGATTGATACTTCAGGCAGCCTCGATCCCCTTTCAGTCCAGGCGATATCAGTATTTCCACCTAAACACCGGGCAGCATTTGCGATGAGTGGAATGGCAGCGAGCGCCGAATGGGCGTGGACGACCAAACAAAGAGTTTGCGTTCCCCAGATCGAGGGCGTAACTGGACCTTAGGCCAAGCCGTTTGGGCTGTCGAGTCGCTTGGCGCCGCCGATCCGCTCTGCACACCCGGAATCGCGAGCGTCCGGTAGCAGGCGATCATTTCAGTGCTGGCGCCGAGCGCGGTTGGCCGACAAGACGGGAGTTGCCCGGCCACCTCGCACGCATGACGCTGTTCAAGCTGAACGCGGGATTGCAGGAGCAGGAAGTTTGCAAACTGAAGTGGGACTTTGAGCAGTCTACGGCCGAAGGTGTGCTTAGGATCGTGGACGCGATACTCCTGAACCGCCGCGGGGCTCCCTCACTCAAACTAGGCACCGTAGCGCATGAAACGGCACCAAACGCTACGTTTTCGCTACGTCGCTGACCTAAGGTGCCGCGAGACTGCGCACCAAATCATTTCGCTGTTCTTGCTCATGAACCGCACTCGCCAAGGGCAAGCGAATACCTCTTTGGAGGGCGTCGATGGATTTTGAATTAATTTATAGTTTAAATTATAATCTATCTATGAGAACCCCACGCCGTAAAGGTTCGGTCTTCCGCGCGGACGACGACCCGCTCATCCGCTTTGCTGGACCGTCGCACACTGTTGCAGCGAGCGTGCCTCGTGCACTAACCGTCGCGATACGGGCCAAGGTTGGCAAGCGGGAGTTCTCGAGCTTCGTAGCGCGCGCCCTGGCGCGGGAACTGGTAGACCAAAACCGCGCCGCTTATGTTATTTCCTATGAAAAAGAAAATGGCCCGATTGATCCGAAGCTAACGAGCCGCCTTGAAGCTCTCTTTGCTCGGTGAGGATCATCCTCGATTCTGGCGCGATCATCGCTTCGGAGCGCAACGATCTAAAGTTGGCTGCCATACTGAAGGCTGCACGCAAAAATCGGACACCGATCCTGGTGCCCGCCACCGTGGTTGCTGAAACTTGGCGTGGACCCTCGACCCATGCGCGCACCGCTCATTTGTTTGGATCGGTCGACGGCTTCCCGGAATTGAACGAACAAAGCGCACGGCAAGTGGGGGCATTGCTCGCGCTCTCGAGGACCGCCGCCATCGTTGATGGCAACGTCGTCGCGATTGCGATAGCGCTGCGTCCCGCGACGATCGTAACCTCCGATGTGCATGACGTCACGCATCTGCTGAAGAGCGCTAAAATACCTTATGGGATGTTTGGTGCACGCGTGCCGGCTGCTGCTCAAGTCATAATTATCCGAGTCTGAATCGCCGCGCAATGGCACCGCAGGCACACAATATTGTGACAGGGCTTGATTATTTGCTGCAGCGTCTCGGCGTGAACACCGCGCCTGTTTTACGTGTGGCCAGTTTACTGCACGCAGCCAATGACCGCTTCGAGTAGCGTCGTCATTGGCCGCTGTTGGCCAGCCGGTCAGCGACGGGCGCGATCTCAGAATTCACTAATCGTCTCGTGTCGGACCCTCTTCGGGCCGCGCCGAAATGACCGCCTGTTACCTGACGCTCGCGGACTCCCGTCCGCTGCCGCGTTTCTGGCCTCTCGTCCGCAAGGGTGACAAATACAAAGAAGCTACGGTTGCCGAGCCGGTTTGGTGAATTGGGTCAAAGGTCCAATGGCCGCCCCGGCTTCTGGGTTGTAGCTTCCTCAGGCCGGGCTAACAAAAATCTCAGGGGTGGGAGGCGTCGTGCCCGAAGGAGTATCTATGACCGACGAACCAGTCGTCCGAGGCAAGCCTCGGGCTTCAACCACGAAGAAAGTCCTGATTACCCTTGGCGTGCTCGCGCTGATCGGCGCGGTAACGGGCATCGGGCTGCTTCTCGCCTATCCGGCAGCGACCGTGTTCGCCGGCGGTATGGCGATGAATTTCCTAAAGACTCTGGGTGCGCCGGCCGGCACACTAAGTCAGGAATCAAATCCCGCTTACAAAGGCCCAGAGACCGCCGCGACTTCCGCTGCCGCCGAAGCGACCCCGGCAGGGAATGACGCCGGTGAGGACTGGCCGAGCTATAACCGAACTCTTTCTTCGGATCGTTATTCACCCTTGAAGCAGATCAACACGACCAATGTGGGGAAGCTGCGGGTGCTATGCACGTATGACGTGCGCGAATTCACCTCGTTCGAGTCCGGCCTGATCATGGTGAACAACGCGCTGATCGGCACCACGGAACACGATACTTTCTCGGTTAACCCGGCGACGTGCGTCGAAAATTGGCGAACGCACGAGTCCTATACGGGCGGTATGTTGCCGGCCATCCGTGGCGCTGCCTACATGGACGGGATGTTATTTCGCGGCACCACCGACGGGCGCGTACTGGCTTATGAATTCAACACCGGAAAGCGAATCTGGGAAACGAGGATCGCGGACCACCAGTTGAAGGAGTCGGTGCCGGCGGCCCCGATTGCGTACGACGGATTGGTATTCATTGGCAATGCGGGCGGTGATTACAAGGGCGGCAAGGGCCACATGTATGCGCTCGACGCCAAGAGCGGGAAGATTGTCTGGGAGTTCTTTCTCGCACCCAAACAGGAGGGCGACACGGTTCGTGGCCCTCTGGGGGCAACGCCGCTGGATACTTCGACCTGGCAAAACGCGCCGGGCATACCGATTAGCGGTGGCGGCACTTGGACCTCTACCACACTCGACACAAAGACCGGGGCGCTGTACGTGCCCGGCGGAAATCCAGCGCCGGATTTCGACGTAGGCGTTCGGCCGGGAGGGAATCTCTATACTGATTCGGTAGTCGTGCTCGACGCGAAGACCGGAAACTACCGCTACCACTTCAAGATAGATGCCAGCGATTGGCACGATTGGGACGTGTCGAACCCTCCGGTCCCGATTCAGACTCGGGCAGGCAAGCAACTCCTCGTGGTATCTGTCAAGAACGGATACCTTCACGGCTTCGATCTCGGCAACAACAACCAGCTCCTCTACCGTGTACCAGTGGCCCAGATCGAGAATGCCGACGTACCTTTCAACCTTGAGAAATACGTTCACTTCTGTCCGGGCGCCTCGGGCGGCGAGGAATGGAACAGTCCCTCCTATGTTCCGACGACCAACCTCATCCTGACCGCGACGGTCAATTGGTGCGCATCGGCGCGGCTGCAAGACGACAAACAGCTGCGGAAGAAGGCACTCGGGGAACTCTGGGCAGGACAGGGGACGCTCAATCCCTTCTGGTGGTTTGGCAAACGCGCTCAGGCCGACGGGCACTGGTCCGGGTGGGTCTACGCGACCGACGCCGATACCGGCGTGTGGAAATGGCGGGTCAAATCCAACTACCCGATTGTCGCGGGTTGGACGCCAACTGCCGGTGGCCTGCTGTTCTTTGGCGATGTGGGCGGCAACCTCTACGCGCTTGATTCCTCCAACGGCCAGAAACTTTGGGGCCAGGCACTTGATGGCGCACTGGCTGGAGGCGTGATTACGTATATGGCGAACGGTGCGCAGAAAGTAGCGGTGGCTGCCGGCTTTACGCACCCGGAGTGGCCAACGATTATCAGGTCCGCAAAGATTGTGGTGCTGGGGCTCGACGAAGGAGCAGTCGCAAACCGATGAACCCTGCCGGGCGGCAGCGCCACGCTGTCGGTGACTCGCACCCTGGACGCCGGAGTGCGGGCGTCGATCTGGACGCTTGCCCCCTCGTACACGGTGTGAACGATGACATCGGTCACTGGGGCGATGTATCGCTCGCCGTTCGCAATCTGACCTACCAACTGTCCGACCGCCCGATCTTGGAAAAGCATAGGAGAGGCACCACTTACCGTCGCCGCTCAGGCGCAGCGAGCCCCTCACGCCGATGAGGCGCGCCTGACAATGGAGCAACCTTGAGTTGGTAAAACGCAAAGGCACAGCTCGTCTCAATTGTGGGATAACGCGCACCTGTTCAGAGTCGACGATTTGTTGAAATGATGACCGCCTTCTGCATCTCCATCGAGCGAGTGGCGAAATACGCGCGGCATGATGCTCGGAAACTTCGTGTAATGCCGGAACGCAGTTCCAAGGCCGATGAGACTCTGCTGGCCGCCTATTACGCGGAGCTCCGCAAGACTGGCACGCCGTTCGATGCCCGAGCGTCCGGAATGTATGCGCCGCTGAGTGCAGAAGAATTGCGGAGCACCCTGTATGAATTGAAGTTCAAATCAAAGACCTCGCCACTTGGACAGATCGCGGATCTATTGTTGTGGCCGATGGCAGTCGGAGGATACGACCGGAGTGCAGACCTTATCGAGCGTTGAAGGATGCGGGGCGTCTCATCGAGTGTCACTTGGACCAAGAGGCTCACTCGAGCTGCGGTACAAAGTACAGTTGTTTCGAACTGGTCGAGCGGCATATACGCGGAGCCTAGAAACGACAAAGGCCCAAGTCGAAACTTGAGCCTTTGCGGCGGCCCCCTTGCGAAGACCTCGTGGGCTATGCCCGGATACGTACGATATTACCCGCTTGCCTTGCACCTAACATGAGAATTTCGACACGGCGGCGAACCCTTGGGCCATTGCCCGCAGCGGGGCGCCCAAACGGACATATTCTGCAAATGTCTACATGGCGTCCACACGCGGCTAACTAGCCGTTGAGCGTCTGCCTCATAATTCGCCAAAATGCCTTTTGACTGACGCGCCCGGAGAGATTCGAACCGCCGACCACCTGGTTCGAAGTCGCACAGATGATTTTATGAGTTTTTAATTTTCAATCACTTAGCACGCCCGCTCTCACTCGATATAGGCACCCTAGCGCATGAAAGGGCATCAAACGCTACGTTTTCGCAACGGTGCTCTGGAGCGGTGACGAACTCTCGATCCAAGGGCCGCCTGGTTTCCACGCGAGCTTGAGCGTCGCGCCGCTGCGCGCAGCTTTAATAATCGGCCCGAGGAACTCCGCGATGCGAACCACGACATCGCTCAGCTGCGGAGGCGCCGAGTTCAGGCCACTCTTCCCCAAGAAGCCCTGCCACTGCATTTGTTTCGCATGTATCGCGGCGAATGCCGGCGTCATCGCAAGTGGAAGAGACTCGGGAATTGGCGTGCGTCGGCGCTCAAAGGTTGCCCGCACGGCGCGGGTAAGGACATCTCCCTCGAAGGGACGATTTTCCGACAGAGCATGAATATCGAAGAAATCCCTCATGCGGCTGTTTGCTTCACCCAGCATGACCATCGCGTGCAGCTTCTCCGCGATCGCAGTCTCCGGGCGATAGGCCTTCAACCGCGCCCGCGGAAATTCGAGCAGACTTGGATACTCCAGCCATTCCGGTTCTGGGACTACGGCATCACCGATCCCGACATCGACCTGCACGTGAAGGCGGGCATTGCCCAGCCGGGCCTGAATCGTCGCTCGCAACCCGCCGTATGCATCCTCCTGACGGATCGGCGCAATACGTATCGATGACGGCAGATATTGCAATCCGTCGGGCTCAACGTCGGCGTTGCAGACATCTGTGAAGATTTTCGCCAGCGATGCTTGCGACACTCGCCGAAACCCAGCAGATCGGCATCCCGCGTCGGGCGGATCGTCTCGCCGAGCCATACCAACATCAGCAGTGCGCCCTTGAGCACGAAGCGGTCAGCATACTTTGAGCGGGAAAGTCGATAGAGGAACCGTTCGGCCGCATATCGCGCGAGCACGACATTGGGATCGATACCGGTCGCCTTGGCGTGCTGAACGAGACGCACCTGAACCGATACCGGCAGACCCTCTGGCGCATATGTCATGCGACCAGCGCCTCGAGATAAGGCCGCATCACACGCTCTACTCGGCAGACTCGGGCGTAAAAGTGCATCTTATCCATGGTGAACCGCCGCGCCCGCCAGGCCTCGCGCAGAGCCTCAAGAGCCACATCCAGACCTATTTTGTTGCGGTACTTGAATGTATCGGCGATGGTCTTGGCCACGCTGTACACGTGCACTGTCTCGCCCTCGATGCGGTGACTCTCCACGCCCTCAGTCAATGCATCGCCACCGAAGCGCACAACGTGCAGGCGCGGATACCGCAGCGAGGGGCGGCGGCTGCGACGGTCGAGCGCGATCCAAACCTCGTGCGGAAGTTGAGTGCCGATTTGATGAAAGCTCAGCGCGGATAGCAGACAGATCACTGCCTTCGGCGCCGCGGCGGCAACGAGTGCGAGACCATGATGTTCCGTCACCGGGGCATTGGGCAGCCGGTAGCGTCCCCGTGCAACGCGTTCTAGAGTTCCGGCACGAACGAGCCGACTCAGAGTCTGAGTGTGGATCTTTGCTTCGGTGACTTCCCGCCTAGACACCGAGCCATACTGGCGGGCGAGGCGAAGCAGGCGAGCCGAGGAGGTAGCGATTGGCATGTGGCGAAGTGTAGACACTTACAACTAAATGTCAACGTTTCGCCACGCGAAGCAATACTTAAGGCACGGCACGAAACAACGGCCGCAATCGCGTCTTTTCGCGCCCCGATCATCTGTTTGCCGGTTCATGCGTGTCTTCTATACTGCGATGGTGACGTCAATCATCACCATAAGACTCCCTGCTGCGCTTTCTGCCGAGCTTGCTGAGCTCGGTCACGATTTTCTCCAGGATCAGCCACTCCGCCTTTGGTAGCGGTGCAAGAGATCTCAGGTGGGAGCGGGTCAGAACCGATACGTAGGTTGCCGCCGCCATCCCCCGCGCCCCGCGCCGCCGCACGTTCACGCAGTAGCAGCTGGTCGTCGGGGCGGATTCGCACCGTCAAGCGTGAGTCCCTAGAGGTCCGGTCTGCACCCCCTGGTGTCCCGACTTCCGCGGCGCTGGCGCTCTGTAACATGAGATCGACCAGCCGCTTCAGCAGCGCCGAGTCCGACAACCCTTGGTGACACGCAACCGCCGCGAAACGCTCTTTCGTCTCGCGCGTCACCCAAGTTGTGAGATGTGTTCCGTCACTCATCGTGAGCGATAGTTGTAGCAAATAGCAGCCGCGAGGCAATCCTGCGTTTTACGGTTTTTTCAGCGAAACTCAAGCAAGACTCGTCGGGGGCTCGGGGAGTTTTTGGAAGGGCCATCACCGAAGAATGTTCGCGCGATTGGTTAGGGCCTGTCGATCTCGCCTACTCTGAGAAGCGCAATCTCGTCCGCGGAAATCGATCGAAAAGTGTCCATGATTGCTCCAACCTGCTAGAGCCACGCCGCAAACGCGCGGGCGGCTTCGACATCGCGTAGGGTCAGTACGGGGTCGATTCCGTACGCCTTCACATACTCTGGACCGTGATTGTCGATTTGCGGCAGTAAACAACAGATGAGCTTTGGCAGCGAAGGGATTGGATGAGAGCGCGCAGAGCGAGAACGTACTCACCGTCCCCGCAACTCCAAGGGCGATGAGCAGGATCATCCAAGTTGTGATGAGTCTTTGATTTAAGAGGCTTCGAACGCCTAGAGCTAGGTAGTAGGAAAACATCGGTATCCCTTTGCAATCACTTAGACATCATCCTTGTTTGCGGGGTGCCAAATACCTCAGCGGTACGATGGATCACCGCACAGAGTCTTTATCTACGGACCTATTCAGTCAAGTTTATATGCCCCTTCGTTTACCTGGTTCCATCAGCGGAGCACAAGGTCATAGAAGTTGACCAGAGAGCGGGCGACCGCTATCGAGCAGCTCTCGCGGTCCAAGGCCTGGGCGCGTGTCATGCCAAGCACGAGCATTTCTGAGAGATCGGCCGGAGACGGCTCTCCTGCGTCCCGACGGAAACTGAGGGGGTAGTAATCCGGGATCATGTCCCGGCGTATCCGGTGCGGTGCACGACTGACCGCTAGACGAATGTGTCAGCGATTTCATGCATGTTCACGACTGCCGGAATCAGAATAGCTGCTGTAGGTCGCGTGCTCCGTGCACCACGCGAACCAACTCAATGCCGTTGGAAATTACGCGATATAGCAGCAGATAATTTCCGACTGGGTGATAACGCAGCTCTTTTGCAATGTCTGGTCGCGCAGGTCCCATGTGCGGATTGTCGGCGAGGAGTTTGTATTTTTCCTCCAGCAAATCCAGGAGTCGATCGGCCGCTACTGGATCATCCTGGGCGATAAAGTACCAAATCTCCACCAAGTCCTGGTCGGCGAGCGGGGTAATCCGAATGCGCGACATCTTCCGGTCCAGCGGCGATTATCTACTTGCGATCCGCCTGAAGGCGCTGGCGACCGCGCTTCTTGATTGCGGCGACGTTGAAATCCTTGCTAGGTCCGCTCCTAATACCCTCTTCCCAAAGCCGGCGAATTTCACTGATCGCGTCGGACCGCGCGGCGCGCCGAGCCTTCCATTCGCGCAACGCCTCTCGGATGACTTCGCTACTCGATGCATAGTCGCCGGTTTCCACTGCATTGCGAACCAACGTCGCCATGTCGGCCGGCAACGCAATGCTGATCTTTTCCACGTTGGCCATCGATGTCTCCTATCTGGTAGGCAATAGTAGCAACAAGTCATACTACTGTCCACCAACAAATGCCGCGGCGCCGCAGCAAGCATGCCGTTCACATCTGCTGGGGGCGAGTTCCGCTGAAAATAGCGCGAAACCCAAACTGACTTTCTTGTACATCGCGTGGATAATTTCCATGCGTGGCAACTTGTCCCTGAACGGCCGGAACCACAGGTTCGTCAAGGTCGTCGATGATCGAAGATTCCTTCGAAGCGCATTCGCTCCCAGAGCAAATGAGCCTCTTCCCCACGCCACCTCGATTGGTGCCGCGCTTCATTCGCATGCGCGACGCTCCTGCGTACCTCGGCATGGACAAAAATCGCTTCAATCGCGATGTCCGACCAACCCTCGCGGCAATCCCAATCGGCACCCAGGGAATCGCTTTCGACCGGCTTGACCTCGATTCCTGGGCCGACGACCATAAAAGCCGCAACGGGCATCCCGCGGCTCAACCTGAAAGGGAAAAGCTATGGGAAACCAAAGAACGTCGGGTCTCACCAAACGGGGTGGGATCTGGCACATCGATAAGCAGTTCCGAGGAGCACGCGTTTGCGAAAGCACTGGAACAGGTGACATCGGGCAAGCCAAAGAGTATCTCGCGAAGCGCGTAATCGAGCTTCGCGAAACCCGAACTGGAATGGAAAACTTGATCGATATGGATCAGTATTCCATCTTGTCGACGAGATCACCACCGTCCGAGCGGGCATCGCGGACGCAGCCCCTTCACTTATGCATTTTTCTGCCCCTGAAATCTCCAAAAAAGTAATTGTTGCGGCCTGGCAGACTTCAAACACGATTTTGCGCCTTGCGACTATCGCAGTCGGCAAGCATCTACCACTCTGGACGACGGAGTAACAGTGCCGAATGGCAACGCCGATTTTGACCTGCACGTTGCGCAGCAGTGGTTTGCGCCGATCGCGGGCGTTCTCGTGTCTTTTGCCGAACGTCACAACCTGCTTGTGGATCGCTATTACCACGATAGCTCCTCATGGACGTTTCGTTTCAATAATCCGCGCGGTGGCCAAGCGTCGATTGGCGTCAATTGCAATGCTGGGGAGATCGCCGCGATATATTCGTCCTGGCACATAGACGATTACGATCGCTTTACACGGTTCATTCACTGGCGCAAGCCGCGCGAAGTTTCAAAAATTGACGATGCGCTGATCGAGGAACTGGAACTAGAGTTATCGGCGATTCTCGCGGTTCCTCTCGGGCAGTGGAATCAGGTGGCTGACGGCTATTCCAATATCTGGGGACGCTACACAAAGGCTGAGTTTGAGAAGATGAAGCCTTCGTATCCCGATCCGGTCTGATAGGCGCGATATGTGGAACAATCGTTTCGCGCCTGTCGTTTGGTGGATTGCCACAAACGGACGTTCAGCACCGGCAGGAGAGGGCCGCGAATCGAGCGGTGATGCGCGCGCCGCGCTTCGCCTTGTGCAGCATCGGCAGTCCTGCCCGCGAAGTAACTATCCGCGAATTCGCCGCGAAACGGTTGGCGGCCACTCGTGCCAGGCACTTGATGAGCTGTTTACATCTAGCCCACGCGCGAGCATGGCCGCTCGGGCGGCGTCCACTGGTTTGCCGCCGCGTCGGTAAACGTTCGAAAGATAGATACCCTTCCAAAATAGCGACGAGAGTCTGCGGGGGACCCAAACTCCGAGCGCATTTGGCTTAAGAACAGGAAGATCAAATTTGTCGGGCAGCGGCCATGGCTCTCCGTCAAGAGCTGGCGGAATCCCGAGAGCCTTCATTTGCGCCGCGAAGATGAACGTCAGGACAGGGTTGTTCGGCGGAACGACATATATGTTCATGCCCACTAACAGAAGTAGCGTTCTTACTCGCTGGATAACGTCGGCTTGTTGTGCCATCGATAGCCTGGCGAAGCTACACTGCACTAAGAACAGCGCGCACACCGCACGATACTGACGATAATACTGACGCTCGTAGCGTCGCTTCACAAGGACATCAAACGGCCATATGAGCTTGTCGTGTTTTTCGGCATCGCCCACTGACAATGGCGCGTGCCACGATAGGACTAGGAGACTCACCGATGCGACGTACAAATAAAAGCCGCCAAGAAACCACCACCAGCCTTTCGCGAACGAACCGGAAACTACCAGCACCGAGATCACAATCAGAGCGACAGTCATATATGGCACCGGATGAAGGAGGACCACAAAGGGTGCTGTCGGAAGGAGACGTCGTTTGGCAGGACCTAAAAAGATGCCGCCGTGCTTTGCAAAAGAGGTATGAACTAGAGCAAGCCAATGGACGAAGGGACTCATGAAGATCATTGCGGCGACCACGCCGAGGATTGCTGCAAGAAACGGCGGTATAGAAGGTTGCATCGTTTTTAGAAGCGCGGCCGTGTATCCGAATCACCCATCATACAGGCCCCGTTGGAGACAGCCAAAATAAACGATGACGGTCAGAAGCGGACTCTCAGCCACAATCTCAGCGAGGAATCCCGAGCCGCAGGAGTTCCTTCACTCGCCTGCCTTCGACTCTTGTCGCTTCGCAAAGCTCGCGCACGAGTTCCTGCATCCCCGAAAAGTGCTGATTGAAAATCGGGACCACGCCGCCATAGCCATCGGACCCTACCGCGTGGTTCATAAATGCCCTGTCTTCCGCTTCTTTAAATGCTTCGTCCTTACCGAGCTTGCGTCCCCAGAAGTCCTCACGGTCGCTCGTAGCGTTGTGAAAGACAATCCGACTGATATCCCTTCCGTCGTCACCGCCCCGCTCAGCGTAGCCGTTGTTCAATAAGTAGAACTCAGCTGCAAACCCACCGCACGCCACACTCCTTTCAATCTCCGATGTGACCACGCAACGAGCGCGCGCGTGGCCACGTGCATCGTCGTGAAGAAGTTCGATGAAGTCGACGTCGCCTCCTAGATTCAAGCAAACAGTGGCGTGGCCGACCTCATGCCAGCACTTGTACTCGACGCTGTCGACACGAATCTTCATCTTCATACGCGTCGAGGAGTATAAGTGTGTCGCTCGCTGCTTGGGCGTGTCCATCGTGAGTGCGCCCGAAACGGAAGGTCTGATTTGGGTCCGAAGTCGGACGTGGGCTCCACAAGACACAGTTGCATCCGAATTGTGTTGTTTATTTCGGTGGGATATATCTATACCCCCCTCACTCGAAATAGGCACCGTAGCGCATGAAACGGCATCAAACGCTACGTTTTTGCTACGTTGCCCGGTATCACGAACTTAACCTCGCCCGCCGCGCCAGTCCTTGCGGCGAAGCCAGATGTAAACCCCATCGCGGCGGATTTTCGCGATGAAGGGTCCACGCTCGCTGACTACCGTTTCTACAATTCTCTCGCGCCATTTGAGAAACGTCTCTGCCGCCTCGGCCGTCGTGAGTTTGCCGACGAGGACAAAGAGCTGCGTACCGGACTCCATCAATACGCTGAGCGCGAGCGGAGAATAGCGGATGCGGGCATCCCGACTGACGGCGATCCACCCCCGTCGGCCAATCTCCCCTATCCATTCCTCGTCGGGAGTATCCGACCCGAAGTGATCGTCGTGCCGTTCAAGTCTCACGCCGGCAGCCCGGAGAAGCGCTGGAAACTGTCGGCCCAAATCTCGATCAGTGAAAAATACAAGCTCACGCGGCTCGTTCATATGCGAGCGCGTCCATGATCTCCTCGCTTGTAGCGCCGTAATCTTTCACGAGATCGGCGGCGCCCTCCCCCGCGTTTATCCGATCAACAATGACGGCAGTCGAAACTCCCAAGCGTGACAAGACTGGCCTTCCAAAGGAGACGCGCGGGTCCAGCATTACCGATTTGGCTTCTGGTCTGCTTGGCAGCGGCGGGAAAAAGCGCACGGCCAACCCCTTGTCCCATTGAATTCTGCGCAGCAAGCCTTGCAGGACCGCCTGAATGCCGAGCTGTCCGGCTCGATTGAGGTTTATGAGTTGCCCGTAGCGCTCAAGAAAAAGCTCGCCCGGGCGGGCATATAGGTCCTCGCTTGCGAGGAGATCGGTCACCCCCAATTCTTGACCGGCGTAGTCCAGAGCCGTGCGGACCGCCGACAATTTGAACTCATGTTCGGTGCGCAGCGCACGAAGCGCCGCCATCTCAATCAAATTGCGAAACGAAAGGCGGTGGTCAGGATCGACTGGAGTAACAACTACCGGCTTAAAGCGGCCCTTACCGGACTGCCGCGGGTAGTCGCGACCCAGGACCCACGATCGCACGGTTGGCGCGGGAATCTTCAGGTAATGGGCCGCCTGCGCAATGGAGTAGGCTGGGGCGATTCGCGGATTGAGTTTAGCCACGGCTTTTATCCCCTCGCGGTAACAGACATCGAATTGTAGCCGGTCGGCGCGGATTCACCATGGCGAAAACCATCGGAAAGTCTAGAAACGCTCGTCGACGAACCCCGAATTGCGGAAATTCCGATATTTGACCTGTGAGCCTGCGCTCTGCGGTGTTCCTCGGATCACTCATATCTCAACTACTTACTGTCGCACAGCCACTGAAGGTTCAGCTCGACAGAATGGGCAATGTCACCCGACTAACCTGCCGATCCATTCCAAATTTGAACCGAAAAGCGTCTGTCCGCCGGCTGCTGCGCGACAGGTTGGATCGCAATCTCGCCGGAGCTCGGCTTCCACACAAACGACCGCCCATCGGCGGGATGTGTCGCCCATTCGGGATGAAGTTTCATGAATCCCGCGATTTCCGAAGGAGCAATCCGTTGCCGCCGAATTTCGAAGCTCAATCGGACCAGTCGTTGGAGTGCTGCAGCATCGTAGGGACGAACGATGTAGTTCTCGTAAGCCGGCGCAGCTATTGCAACCAGAATCTTGCCGATCGGATTATAGATCGTACGAACCGACACAAAGTCCGCATTCTTCTGTTCCCATTTCTTGAGCTGCGCCTGGTCCGTTGCGAATGTGGACGGGGCTAGCTGTGCGAACCCCCCGAGTTCACTCATGACTTTCGCATCGAGATTCTCGGTAGCATTTATCTTGAAGAAATGGCCTTCAATGGGACTCAAGATCGGATTCCACATGCGCCAAGCACTCGAACCCGTGCTATCCGGTGGCTGCCAGTGATTGTCAGCGACGGCCTTAGTTTGCCGGTATATGAATGTATGCAGACGAAACTCGGCTGCGAATGCGTTGCGGATATTCCAATCGCTCAAATCGAACTGCGGTAGATACTCGTTCATATTCTGCGGAATCGCTGCCCGTGGGTCTGCGATCATGTCTGAGAGGATCAACGAGTCTGTTTGCAAAAACGATACAGCGAGCATCTTTGAGATCAGCGTTCCCTCGCCAATAAACATCCGATGCCAAAGATCGATGTCTTGACGAAGGCTTTTTAGAGCCGATTGTATTTGTAGTTCGTCCCCCGATTGCAACCGCAACGACACGCTGGCAAGGAACAGGTTCCGCACATCGGTTGGCACCATGTAGATGGGCGCCGCAGCGCTTGGTCGAGCAGTCTCGTAGTATCCTGGCAAGTCGAACAAGGCCATATAACGCTGATAGAGCTCTCGATTTTGGTCGATCAGTTGCTCAATTTTGGGTCCGTTCGCGCGGAGGCTACCCTAGAAAGACACCTCCCGCGGTCTGCAGCAATCAATTGAGCCTTCGAACTTCAGCTTCTGTGGGTCGGACCCTGCAAGCGTTTCGAGCCCGAGCAGTGGATCTCGGAGCATCGTGTCTACGCTTTCGTTGTAGTGGGCGATCCTCGTCTGTCCAACGGAAATCACGGATTGATTTGCGGGCGCGTCGAACCCCGCTAACGACACATAGAGATTGTCGTCGGGCCTGTAACGATTCTCCGGTCCGTGAAGCAATGCCAAGGCCTCAGGCGACGGACGCTCATCGAAGGCGTTAATCGCCAACACGGCAAGGATTAGCGCCAGGAGCGCGAGCGAGCCCCAAATAGCGATACGCCGCAGCGCGCGTAAGGCGCGAAAGAATACTCCGAAGCGTTCCGTGCCCCGTCCATCAGTAATTTTAACCAGCTCGCTTTCCTTGCACTGCGTAACAGTTTGGCATTGTCGGACACTTAGTC
The DNA here is from genome assembly GCA_963756845.1 of uncultured Gammaproteobacteria bacterium. Classification (GTDB taxonomy): domain Bacteria; phylum Pseudomonadota; class Gammaproteobacteria; order Steroidobacterales; family Steroidobacteraceae; genus Bog-1198. Next base: position 207,120 of record CAVWPD010000002.1, read on the forward strand.
CAATGTCCGGTTTCACAGTCCCCGACGACCGCCTGTTAGCGGATCCCAGGCGCAACCTCTCGCGAGGTTTTCTACGTCGATGACCGTCAGAAGAAAATGTAGCGAACGAAACCCTTGGTCCAAGCTATCTGACCCTTAGAGTCTGTCTACCAATAGACCTCTGCGACTACGTCGGGAGTCGTGTTTTTATTGCCGAACGCCAGGATCTTTGTATTCGGATCAGACTTGCAGGCACCTACGGACTTGAACCCCGCTGCAGTCAACTCCCTCACAAGAACAGCATCGGCGGACCCCGGCGGATACCTGCTTTCAAGCCGCGCGTTGAATTCAGGTGACAATGCCGATGGGGATGATTCGAAATCACGGCCCCGTGGACAAGCACCCCAATAGCCACCTCCTGCCGATACCCCTCGCAGAATTTCTGGGATTTTGTCCGATCCACAGCCAGATAGGCCCGCGACGGATTCGGCGCAAACAAGCGCCATGAATTGTCGTGCGGGCGAGATCCTGGGGCTTGAATGGAGCCGAGTGGATCTCAACCGGAAGGTGGCCTGGCTTGATCACGGTACGACGAAGTCGGGCGACGGTCGCGGCATTCCCTTGAATGCGGATGCCGTAGCGGCGCTCGAAGCGACGCGGGGACAGCACCCACGTTGGTGTTTCACCTTCTCGGGTCAGCGCATCCAACAGAGATCGACCGCTTGGGACAAGGCGAAGCAGCGCGCCGGCATCGAGGACTTCCGCTTCCACGACCTGAGGCACACCTGGGCCTCCTGGCACGTGCAGAGCGGCACTTCGCTGCCGGAGCTGATGGAACTGGGCGGCTGGAAGTCGTACGAGATGGTGTTGCGTTATGCGCACCTGGCCCCAGAGAAACTCTCCTCCGTGGCCGGACGCATTGAACGGCAGCCATCGAGGCTCATCGGAGAGGCGGCGCGCGGCGCGAACGTAGCAAAAAATGCTACGTTTTCGCTACGTTCGCTCAATTGAGCTCGGTCGATGGCGCGTAAGTTTTTGATTGCAAAGCGCGCCCGGACGGATTCGAACCGCCGACCACCTGGTTCGAAGCCAGGTGCTCTATCCAGCTGAGCTACGGGCGCCCGCGCGTAGTTTAGCTGTCGCGTTGCCATTCGGGTACTGCCATACACGCCGTCATCCCGCACGTGCAACGCTGGCGGCGAGCAATTACTCACTTCTCGTTAACTCGCTGATCCTCGCCGCCAGGAAGCGCCGCTCGGGCTCCAGCGTCGCGGTATTCAATGCGGTGCCATAGGCATCGCGGGCCTCTTCAAGCCGCCCGAGTTGTTGCAAAAACCGCCCCCGCGCCGCGTGCAACAGGTGGTACTGCGTGAATTTGCCACGCGCCGCCAGGGAATCGACCAAGTTCAGTGCCCACGCGGCACCATTGACCATCGAAACGGCCACCGCGTGATTCAACTCAATCACGGGCGTGGGACCAAGCCTCAGCAGCACTTCGTATAGCGCAACGATTTGCGGCCAGTCCGTCGCCTGCGTGTGCGTGGCCCGCACGTGCAGCGCCGCGATCGCGGCTTGCACTGCATAGGGACTGAGTTGTCCAGGGACGGTCAGGGATTTTTCGACCAGCGGCAATCCTTCCGCGATTTCCGATGCGTCCCAGCGCGACCGGTCTTGGTCGCCGAGCAGCACCACGTCGCCGGCATTGGACACCCGAGATGCGCGACGCGCGTCATGCAGGAGCATGAGCGCCAGCAAGCCCATGACCCCCGAATTGTTGGGCAGTAATGCGTCGAGCAGGCGCCCTAGCCGAATCGCCTCGCCGCAGAGCTCGACATCGATGAGCCGCGTCCCCGCTGTTGCGGCATAGCCTTCGGTGAACACCCCGTAGACCACCGCGAGTACGCCTTCGATTCGCTCTTCAAGAAGAGCTGGATCAGGGGTCTCGAACGGGATCCCCGCTAGTCTGATTTTCCTCTTGGCACGCACCAGGCGCTGAGCGATGGTTTGTTCGCCGACGAGAAAGGCGCGCGCCACCGCCTGCGTCGATAGACCACAAACTTCGCGCAATGTGAGTGCGATCTGCGCTTCGGCGTTGAGCGCAGGATGGCAGCAGGTAAAAATGAGGCGCAGCCGATCATCCCCGAATGCCCCCTCACTCTCGTCAAACGCGCAGGCCTCACCCACCTCAAAGGTGTCGATCTCCGGTCCCAGGATCTTCTGCCTGAATACAATGTCGCGGCGAATTCGGTCCACCGCCTTGTTGCGGCCGGTGTTGATCAGCCACGCCCGCGGATTCGCAGGGACACCTTGCGCCGGCCACTGCTCGATGGCTGCAGTGAAGGCTTCCTGCCGGGCTTCTTCGGCCAAATCGAAATCGCCGAGCAGACGGATCAGGGTCGCGAGCACCCGACCCGCCTCTCGACGATAGACCTCATCGATCGTATCGACGGCAGCAATGGCGTGCATAGCGAACGACAGTCTTTTTCAGCTCATCGGCCACACCGGCCGCACTTCGATGCTGCCGTGCCGGGCGCCTGGAATGCGCGCCGCGATCGCAGTCGCCTCATCCAGGTTCTTTGCCTCGATCAGGTAGTATCCCCCCAGCTGCTCGCGAGTTTCGGCGAAGGGCCCGTCGGTGATCGCCGCCTTACCGTTTCGCACTCGCACCGTGGAGGCTGTCGCGACACCTTTCAGCCGATCCCCGGCCTTAAAGTGGCCCGCTTGTACAATCGATTTGGTGAATTCCACGTATTCATCGGTGAGTTTTTTGAGTTCGGATTGACCAAGCGCAGCGTATTCCGCCTCATTCGAGTAAACCATCAAAAGGTAGTTCATAGCCGGTTCCTTAATCAGTGGTGTGATTCCCGCTGTATAGTCGAATGGCGCCCCCGCATTTCGACATGCCGGGGGAGCGATTCCGGCGCCACGGGAACTATATGGTGTGCCGAGGATCAAATAAAGCTGGCAAATCAGCCGGTTACCGTTGGTGGTTGCTGTGCTGGCGGCCCTTCGCCCTTGGCCGTAAGATCATACTGGCTGTGTTTCACTCATTTGTACCGATAACTAGAGGATTCCCGATGAAGGCTTGGATACCGCTCACGTTAGTTTTCGCACTCGGCGCTGCCGCTCAGGCCCACGCGGCATGTTCTTACCCGAAGTCGCCGGACGCGCCGCCCGACGGCAACACGGCAACCAAGGATCAAATGGTCGCCGCGGCGCAGGATTTCAAGCGCTATAACACGGAGATGAACGGCTATCTGGATTGCCTCCAGCTCGAGATCGACTCTGCCGCGCCCAAGGATCCTTCGAACCTGACAGCGGATGAAAAGAAAAAGGCGCAGCAGCAACAGAATATTTTGACTCAGAAGCACAACGCCGCGGTCGATGAACTGCAGGCTGTTGTCGGACGCTTCAACGAACAGTTGAGGATTTACAAGGCCAAGAACAAGTGAATAGGCGCGCGGCGGACCGTTCCGCCGCCACGGTTGAACTATGCAGGCTAGTACGCTCATTACCCCGCGTCTGGCCGAAGAGGCGATCTACTCTCGGCTAACGTGTTTGCCCATCGAATCACTGCCATTGACACAGTGCGTCGGGGGAACACTGCGGGAAAATGTCTATGCTGAGCGTGACCATCCACCGTTCGATCGGGTCACGATGGACGGGATCGCGGTGGACAGCGAAGCGCTGCGGCGCGGTCAGCGTCGTTTTCGGATACAGGGTATTCAGGCGGCGGGCACCGCGCCTTTAAAGCTCAAGACTGTCGATGATGCCATCGAAGTGATGACGGGCGCCGTTCTACCGGTGGGCTGCGACAGCGTGATTCCGGTCGAGCAACTCGATGTCCTCGATGGTTTTGCCTCGCTCAATGCGGCGGTGGTCAGCGCCCCCTACCACAACATTCATCGGCGCGGCAGCGACAGCCGTCAGGGCCGGCTGCTGCTCGAGGCCGGCACGCTGCTGCGTGCCCCGGAAATCGCAGTGGCGGCCTCCGCCGGTATGGCGCGTGTGCGCGTCAGCAGCCAACCCGCGATCATGGTGGTCTCTACCGGCGATGAATTGATCGAACCGGGCGATCCCATCGCGGACTTTCAGGTACGCCGATCCAATGCCTATGCGGTCGCCGCGACCTTGCGCAAGCGCGGTTTCGGCCGCGTCGGCGATGATCACGTACCGGATGATGAGAATCTGTTGCGCGAGCGCTTATCGCTGCATCTGACCACGCACGAAGTCGTGGTATTGAGCGGCGGAGTCTCCATGGGTAAATTTGATCTTGTTCCCAAGGTGCTCATGCAGCTGGGGGTACAAGAGGTGTTCCACAACATCGCGCAGCGCCCGGGTAAGCCCATGTGGTTTGGCATCGGTCCGCAGGGCCAGGCGGTCTTTGGCCTGCCCGGCAATCCGGTGTCCACCTTGGTCTGCCTGATCCGCTACGTCATTCCGGCCATCGCCGAGGCCATGGGCACCAAACGCATCCCGCCCGAACGGCTGGCCCTGGCATCGCCGGTGACCTTCAAGCCGGCACTTGCCTATTTTCTGCCCGTCATCATCGAGCACGATGATTGGGGCCGCCCCTGGGCCAACCCGCGACCGCCGAACGGTTCGGGAGATTTTTTGAGCTTGGCGGGCACGGATGGCTTCGTGGAACTGCCGCCAGGTCCCAACACCTATCCCAAGGGCTTCGTTACCAGCGTCTATCGCTGGTAGCTTCGTTCACCATGAGCTCCATCATTCACGATATTCGCGGCGCGCAGAATCCGCTCGACCGTCTGGGCCGGCCGCTGCATGACTTGCGTATCTCGGTCATGGACCGCTGCAATTTTCGCTGCCCTTACTGCATGCCGAAAGAGCAGTTCCACGAGAATTATCAATTCCTCAAGTCCCATGAACGGCTGTCCTTCGATGAGATCGTGCGGTTGTCGCGGTTGTTCGCCGGCTTGGGCGTGCGCAAATTGCGCCTCACCGGCGGCGAGCCTCTGCTGCGCACGAACCTGGCCGATTTGATCGGCGATTTGACGAGCATTCCCGCGATTGAGGACATCGCGTTGACCACGAACGGCGTGCTGCTCGGCAAACATGCGGTTGATTTGCGCGCCAACGGCTTGAAGCGGATCACGGTGAGTTTGGATAGCTTGGACAAGGATATCTTTGCACGCTTGAGCGGGGGATTCGGGGCGCTGGAACAGGTATTGAACGGCATCGAGGCCGCAATCGCGGCGGGACTGACCCCGGTGAAGATCAACGCCGTAATCGAACGCGGCGTCAATGATCATACGGCGCTCGAGCTCGTCGAGCGGTTTCGCGGCTCGCCGGTCATCGTGCGCTTCATCGAATTCATGGACGTCGGCAATCGCAATCATTGGCGGCCCGACATGGTCGTGCCGTCCCGTGAACTGGCCGCGCGCATCCATGAACGCTGGCCGATGCACCCGGTTTCGGAAAACTACCGGGGAGAGGTTGCGCAGCGCTGGCGGTTCGATGACGGCGGCGGCGAAGTGGGATTTATCTCGTCGGTATCCCAACCGTTTTGCGGCGCATGCAGCCGTGCGCGGCTGTCATCGGAAGGCAAATTCTATACCTGCCTGTTTGCCACGCAGGGCATGGACCTGCGCGCGCCGATGCGCAGTGGTGCCGACGATGCCGAATTGCTGCGGATGATTCGCGGTGTTTGGAACGCGCGCACGGATCGCTACAGCGAACTGCGCGAGGAACTGCGCAGCTCGGATCCCGAGACCAAGAAGATCGAAATGTACTACATCGGCGGCTGATTCCATGACGTTCACACACTTGGACGCCGATCAACGTCCGACCATGGTCGATGTCAGCGGCAAAGCGGCGACGCAGCGCACCGCCACCGCGGAAGCGCGCGTTCACCTCCCCCCCGAAGTCGCCGCAGCGCTGCGCGACGGCGGCCTGCGCACTCCCAAAGGGCCGGTCTTCGACACGGCGATTGTCGCCGGGGTCATGGGGGCGAAGCGCACGCACGAGCTGATCCCGTTCTGCCATCCTCTCGGGCTGGAGAATTGCCGCATTACGATCGATCTCGTGGCCGACTCGGCGGTCATTCGCTGTACGGTGAGCGTGCACCACAAAACCGGCGTCGAGATGGAAGCCCTCACCGGCGCCAGCATCGCCGCGCTCACCATTTACGATATGTGCAAGGCGCTGTCGCACGGCATCATCATCGGCGATGTGCGGCTGCTCGCCAAGGATGGCGGCAAACGCGACTATGCGGCAAAGGCGGCGCCGTGAGCGCGAGCGTGACGGTTTATGGCCTGATTCTCGCCGGCGGCTTAAGTTCGCGCATGCGTCGTGACAAAGCCGCGCTCGAGTACCAAGGCAGAGCTCAGCTGGATCGCGCCTTCGACTTGGCAGCGCGCCATGTCACCGAAGTCTTTGTTTCCGTCCGCGCTGATCAAACGCAAGAAGCCTCACGAGCGCATCGACCGATGATCGTGGACTCCATCGCGGGCGAAGGGCCCATCATCGGCATTCGCTCTGCGCTGGCCGCTTTCCCGCAGGTTGCCTGGCTGGTGCTTGCCTGCGATTTACCCTTTCTTTCCGACGCGGCCATTGCCTACCTGCTGCGCGAGCGCGACGCGACGGGATTCGCCACGGCCTACAAGAGCACCCACGACGGGCTACCGGAACCCCTTTGCGCGGTGTGGGAGCCCTCGGCCGGCGCCGCGCTGGCGACGTTTCAAGCGGACGGCGGCGACTGCCCGCGCAAATTTCTCATCCGGCATCGCGCTCGCCTGCTGGAACCGCTGGATCGGCGGGCGTTGGACAACGTCAATACACCCGAGGAATATGCGCAGGCCCGTGTCGCGCTGGAATCCATCGCGCCCAAGCAATTGAAAGTCCAATACTACGCCTTGATGCGTGAACAGGCCGGTCGCTCTGCGGAGATATTGGAGACATCCGCGGGCACGCCCGCCGATTTGTATTCCGAGCTGGTGCGCCGCTACGGCTTCACGCTGTCGCGCGAGCAGTTGAAGGTGGCGGTCAACAGCGAATTTTGCGATTGGTCGCGACAACTCGAGCCGGGCGACGCCGTCGTGTTCATCCCTCCCGTGGCGGGCGGCTGATGCACTTTCGATTCACGCAAACGGCGATCGATACGGAAAGCGCGCGAAGGGAGCTGCAAGACTTAGGCGCGGGCGGCTACGTAAGCTTCGAAGGCTGGGTACGCGATTACAACGAGGGTCAGCAGGTGACCCGCCTGGAATACGAAGCCTTCGAGGAATTGGCGGTCAAGGAAGGCAACCGCATCGTCCTCGAAGCCCTGAGCCGATTCGGGGTGAAGCATGCGCTGTGCATTCATCGCGTCGGCGCCCTGGCTTTGAGCGACATGGCCGTGTGGGTGGGCGTGAGTTCAGCACACCGGGGAGAGGCCTTCGAGGCCTGCCGCTTCATCATCGATGAAGTGAAGCATCAGGTACCCATTTGGAAAAAAGAATACTACCGGAATGGGGACTCCGGCTGGGTGAACTGCGAGCGCTGCGCGATACCCGCGCAGCACACGCATGCTAAACACGATCGCGATCACCCCGCCCTGTCGACCCTGAAGTAGGGCGATGCAGCCCGACTATTCGCGGCAGCTGCTGCTCAAGGAAATCGGCGCGGAGGGCCAAGCCGCGCTGGGCCGCGCGCGCGTCCTGGTCGTGGGGTTGGGGGGACTGGGGAGCCCGGTGCTGCAATATCTGGCGGGCGCCGGCGTCGGCTGTTTAGGGCTGATCGATGCCGACGGCTTGGATGCCAGCAATCTGCACCGACAGCCGATTTATGCGCTCTCCGATGTCGGCAAACCCAAAGTCGAGTTGGCACGAGCCGCGGTGAACGCCATCAATCCAGCAGTGAACGTCGAGACGCACGCCGCGCGACTGGATGCCGACAATGCCCTGGAACTGATCCGCGGCTACGACCTCGTCATTGATTGCAGCGACAATTTTCGCACCAAGTACTTGATCAATGATGCCGCCGTGCTCGCGCAGCGGCCGGCCGTCTTCGCCAGCGTGTATCAGTTCGAGGGGCAACTCCAGGTGTACAAACCCGCACCTGGGCACGCCTGTTTGCGGTGCTTGTGGCCGGACGCGATTGCCGATGGCGTTGTCGGCAATTGCGCCGAAGCGGGCGTGTTGGGTCCGGTTCCCGGCGCTTTCGGCGCGCTGCAGGCGCTCCTGGCATTGAAGATCTTGCTGGGCATGACCGGTCAGCTCGAGGGCGAGCTGCTGCTGCTTGATTTCATGAATTTTTCCAGTCTCAAACTCAAGGCGCCGCGGCGCGCCGAGTGCCGCGCCCCGGCCTGCGCGCACATTTCCTCCATAGCGCGCGAGAAGCACGGCATTGAGATTCTGTTGCCCTCACTGTCCGCCGCCGCGCAACGCGGTCTTGAGGTCATCGATATTCGTACCCCGGAGGAGTTCGCGGCACGGCCCAGTGCGGGGCGGCATATTCCGATGGATACGCTGCTGGCAAACCCCGGCCTGCTGAGCCCGCAGCGCGGGGTACTCCTGGTATGCGCATCCGGCAAACGCAGCCTGGCCGCGGCGCTTAAGCTGCGCGAGCACGGAGTCGAAGCGCATTCCCTCGCCGGCGGACTACAAAAACTGGAGCCGTGAACGATGCACTTTCGCAGCAAACTGCCCGACGTCGGCACCACGATTTTTTCGGTCATGTCGCGCCGCGCGATCGAGGAAAACGCGCTCAACATCGGACAGGGGTTTCCGGACTATCCCATCGACTCGCGGTTGGCGAACTCATTGTTGGAAGTCATTGGCGAGGGCCGCAATCAATATGCGCCCATGGAGGGCGTCCTCGAGCTGCGCGAACAGATCGCAAGAAAACTGGAAAGCTGCTATGCGCGCGGCTTTGATCCGCACGCCGAGATTACCGTCACCTGCGGCGGCACCGAAGCGCTTTTCGATTCCATCCAAGCCGCGGTGGGTCCGGGCGATGAGGCCATCATTTTCGATCCCGCCTATGATTCTTATGAGCCGGCGGTGCGGCTCGCGGGCGCTCGCTGCGTGCGTATTGCGTTGTTGCCACCCGCATTTCGCTACGATTGGGACCAAGTGCGCCGCGCCCTGAATCCGCGCACCCGGCTCATCATCATCAACAGTCCGCAAAACCCCAGCTGCTCGGTGGCGACGCGGCAGGACCTCGATGAGCTCGCTGCCTGCATCCGGGATCTTCCGATCACGGTGCTCGCCGATGAAGTGTACGAGCATGTGCTGTTCGACGGGCGCATTCATGCCTCGGTACTGGCGCATCCGGAATTGCGCGAGCGCAGCTATGCGGTGTTCTCTTTCGGGAAGACATTGCACGCCACCGGCTGGAGAGTCGGATACTGCGTGGCGCCGGCGCAGATGACCCTGGAACTTCGCAAGGTGCACCAATTCAACACCTTTAGCATCGCCTCGCCGCTGCAGCATGCCATTGCACGATATCTTGCGACTTATCCGGACGCATGGCACGGCCTATCGGCATTCTTCCAAGCCAAGCGCGATTTGCTGTCGGGTCTGTTGCGAGGCTCGGGACTCGAGCCTCTGGCGGCGGCAGGCACCTACTTCCAACTGGTGGACTACGGGGCGTTGAGCCGGGACAGCGACATGACATTCGCCGACACGCTGATTCGCGAGGCGAAGGTCGCGACGATTCCATTATCGCCGTTTTATGCAACCCCGCCGCCGATGACACTGTTGCGGTTGTGCATCGCGAAGCGCGACGCGACGCTGGAAGCCGCGGCGGAGCGCCTGCGCGCTTTTGCCCAAGCGGCGGCGGGCCGCTAGCCGCGGGCCGCTAGCCGAAGCTTCCGAAGCGGCGAACCATCGATGGCAGGCTCTGGCGCTGGCGTATGCGCGCCGCATCCATCAGCATCCGCCCCGCCCAGCGGTACACATTATTCTCCTTGACGGTGCGGCGCATCAGGCTCATCCGATTGCGTCGCTCGTCGCGGCCCATATGCATGGCGATCTCCATGGCGTGTGCCGTCTCCGTAACATCGAACGGATTGATCAGTACCGCCTCGGCCAGCTCCCGCGACGCGCCGGCAAAGGTGCTGAGAATCAGCACCCCATCCTCATCGTCGCGTGCCGCCACGAACTCCTTGGCGACCAGATTCATGCCGTCGTGCAGGCTGTTGACCAGGCAGAAGTCCACCGCGCGATACAACTCGAAGACCCGCAGCGGCTCCTGCTGTTCATCGATGAGTACAATGGGGCGCCAATCGCCTTGCGCGAATTTTCCGTTGATTCGCTCCACTTCGCGATAGGTGTGCTGCTGCAGTGCCTGGTAGGCCGGCAACTGGCCGCGCGAGGGCGCGGCGATCTGCAGCAGAGTGATTTTTCCACGATGCCTAGGATTATTGTCGAGCAAGACCTCGAGCGCGTGGAAGCGCTCGATGATGCCCTTGGTGAAATCCCAGCGCTCCACACCCAGGCCCACGGTGACATCGGGCCCGATCCGATAGCGTTCACGCACCGCCGCTCGGCAGGCGGCAATGTCCGGCAGTCGCGCCAGCCAGCGCGGCGGCCATTCGATCGAGATGGGATACGGGGCGACGCGGCACACATGCCCCTGCAGAGTCACCGTCATATGCTCCCGGTCGATCTGGCATTCGACGAAGCGGTCGACCGTGTCGAGAAAATTCTGGCAGTGGTAACGGGTGTGAAACCCTAGAATGTCGGCCGACAACATATGCATCAGCATCTCGCGCTTCCAGGGACACACGCCGAATGTTTCCGCGTTGGGCCAAGGGATATGCCAAAACAGCGCAATCGTCGCCTTCGGGATCTTTTTGCGGATAAGATGCGGCAGCAGTGCGAAATGAAAGTCCTGAATGAGTATCACCGGACTTTCCGTGGTGGATTCCTCCGCCACGACATCCGCAAATTTTGCATTGACCTCTTCGTAGGCGCGCCAGTCGCTGGCGCGAAACGCCGGCCGAACATAGGCCAAATGACACAGCGGCCACAGCCCCTCATTGGAGAAGCCGAGGTAGTAGCCTTTCTCCTGCTCCTCGCTCAACCATACCCGCCGCAGCGTGTAGCTCGGATCATCAGGCGGCACTCGAACCTGGTCATTTCGATCCACCGTCTCCCGATCCGCAGTGCCCGCACCGTGCGCCACCCACACGCCCGAACAGGCGCGCATGATGGGCTCCAGGGCCGTCACCATGCCGCTGGCCGGCACTTGCACCACCGGGCGGTGGTTTGCATCGAAGTTGTGTATGTACGGCTCCCGATTCGAAACAATGATGACGCGTGCAGAATTCAGGTGATCGCGCACCACCTGCTGCAGCGCCTGCGGGGTCCAATTTTCGCGAAAATCGATTTCCAGCCGCTGCTTCTCTTCAGCCTCCGCCAGCACTTGGCGCACTTGAGACAGGATGGGCAATGAGGAGCGCGGCGATTGGGCGTTGTCGAGAAATCGTTTGCCGCGGATATCGCCGATCAGGACTTGTGCCCAGCGGCGCAGCTGCAACCACGCCACCAACACCACCAGTAGCGCCAGCAGCAAGATCGATATGCCGACGAACACCAGAACGAAATCGCGCGCAGTGCGTTGCCGGCGATCGACGAAACTCAAATCGTGCAGCATCAGCACCCGAAACGGCGCGGGTTGCGCGGTATCGAAATCAAAGCGCGATAACTGCACCGAACCCGACGGCAGTTGCAGGATGCGCGATCGCGGCGTATCGCTGCGGCCCTCCGCATCGCAGGAGATGCTCGGCGGCGCGTGCTCGGACTTGAACACCGTCGAGCCGTTCGGCCGGCATACCAAGATGGCGAGCAACCTTTCGTCCGCGGCGATTTTCGCCAAGTACGCCCGCAGGTGCGCCTCATTGCCCTGTTCCACCAGGTCCGTGATCGGCTCCTCCATCGAATGCATGACCAGCTGCGCGCGCAATTCGACGTCCGAACGGAACCATTCGGCGAGCAAGCGCTGGATGTACGGCAAGCCAAAGAATGCGACGACGCAGGAGGCCAGTGCCACCGGCAGGACGAATCGCAACATGACCGAGCGAAACATCACGCCTCCCTTCCATTCAAGAATTGCCGCACCGCGATGGTCACAAAATACAGAACTTTTTAGACACAGTCTCGGCTATTAGGCAACCAATTTCATGTAAATGTTACATTGCAAATAAATGCGCGCCGCCCATTGGCAGGAAGGGTCGCCTCAGTTATGTTTTTGCCGCATGCCACGAACACCGCCGCCTCCCTCGCCTGACTGGTGTTTGTTTTTGGATGTCGACGGAACTCTCGTCGAGCTGACCGATACGCCCTCGCAAACCAGCGCCGATGTGCAAATCAAAACCCTGCTGCGTAATGTCGCAGAGCGCTTGGGCGGCGCCGTTGCCTTGATCAGCGGCAGAAAGATTCAGACTCTCGATGAGCTGTTTGCGCCGCTTCGGCTGCCGGCGGCCGGGTTGCACGGCATCGAACGGCGCGCAGCCGGCGGCGCGATGCAAGGCGCGAGCTTCATCGATGCGCAGCTGAACGGTGCCCGGGTCGAGATACGATCCCTGGTCGCGGCGCATCCCGGCACGCTGATGGAGGACAAGGACCGGACCATCGCCGTACACTTTCGTTTGGCGCCGCAATTCGCCGAGGTCATGCGCCGCTCGATCATCGACATCGCGAAACCTTTGGGCAGCCACTATCACATTCAAAGCGGAAAAATGATTTACGAAATCAAGCCGCAAGGCTTCAGCAAAGCCACGGCCATCGAGGCATTCATGCAGGAGCCGCCCTTTGTCGGCAGGCGCCCGGTATTCGTCGGCGATGACCTGACCGACCTGGATGGTTTTGCCATCGTCGAAGCGCTGGGCGGCATTTCCATTGCGGTCGGCGACCAGCTGCCGGCTCGATATCGCTTGCGCGGCGTTGGCGAGGTGCGCGATTGGCTGCAGACGCTCGCCGCGCTGCAGGACAGGCCTCGCGCATGAGCCGGTTAATCCTGGTTCGGCATGGGCAGAGCGCGGGAAATCGCGAGCGCATATTCACGACCATGCCTCACGAGCTGCCGCTCACCGAACTGGGCTACAGCCAGGCGCGTGCCGCCGCCCGGCGTATCGCAGAGCTGTTTCATGCGCGCTTGGTGGTCAGCAGCTCGTACTTGCGCGCCAGCGAGACGGCGCGAATCATCGCCGGCGCGCTGGGCGTACCCCTCCAACTCGAACCGGATCTGCATGAGCGCGAGGTCGGCGTGCACCGGGGTCGATCGTACGATTCGCTGCTCGAAGCACCCGACTACGACGCGCGCCGACCTTGGGCGTGGAAGCCCGAGGGCGGCGAAAGTTACGAGGAAGTTCAGTCACGCGTGGCGCCGATTCTGGATCGTCTGGCGGCCGCGCACGCCGGCACAGACATCGTCGTGGTCAGTCATGGCGGCGTGATGCTCAGCCTATGGGCTTACGTTGCCGGCACCTGGGATGCGGCGTACGCGCCGCCCAATTGCGGCATCGTGTTGATCGAACACGGTTCCGGCGGGTATTCCAAGCCGGTCGTCGTCGACGATCTTGACAGTGCGCAGGACGCCGGCGGCTAGCGGCGCGCGTAGCGACGCGCGGCCTTAGCCAGCGGCTTGTTCGCCCGTATCGACCGGCGCGTCCAACCATCGGCTCATGGATATCTGCAGCTGCGCCCGGTCGATGGGTTTCGACAAATAGTCATCCATGCCGGCCGCGCGACACGCATTGTCCGCCCCCTTCATGGCGTGGGCTGTCAGCGCAATGATCGGGATATGGGCGCCGTCGGCTTCGTGTTCGCGGATTTTTCGCGTCGTCTCATAGCCGTCCATGACTGGCATTTGGCAATCCATCAGAATCAGGTCGTACCGGCCGCTCTGCCATGCGGCGAATGCGGCCGCCCCGTCCGCGGCGACATCCACGCGATAACCGATCTTCTCCAGAATGCGGCATGCCACCTTCTGGTTCACCACATTGTCTTCCGCCAACAGGATGTGATGCGTCTCGCGCGAGCGCTGCGAGCGCAGCGCGTGCCGGGTCACCATCGGCTGCGTAGCCAAACGCCAGTCTTCGGCTTGCGTACCCAGCACCATGGTCAGGCAATCGGTGAGGTCGCGGTGCGTCACGGGCTTGAGCAGATACGCTGCGAAGCCCAGGTCGCTGAACAGTCGTCCATCGCCACGTTGCCCGGAGGAGGTGAGCAGGATCAAGCGCGCTTGACGCAGGGCCGGCTCTTGAAGAATGGTCTTACCCAGCGTCGCACCGTCGCATCCCGGCATCTGATGGTCGAGCAGTGCCACCTCGAACGGCCTGCCGGCGAGGGCCGCGTGCCGCATTAAGCTCAACGCCTCATCGGCCGAACTTGCGCACACGGCATCCATTCCGCTCAGCGACAGCTGACCCATCAACACTTTGCGGTTGGTCATGTTGTCATCGACGATGATGATGCGCTGGCCGCGAAGCGCAATGGGCGGCGGCGCCGCACGCGCCCTGGCAGAATCCTGGGCGATGCCGAGGCGCGCCGTGAACCAGAAAGTCGAGCCGACGCCCTCCTCGCTCGATACGCCGACCTCGCCTGCCATCAAATCGACCAGCCGCTTGACGATCGACAACCCCAGGCCCGTGCCGCCAAATCGACGCGTGGTCGAGGCATCCACTTGAGTAAACGCGCTGAACAGCATATGCAGGCGATCGGTCGGAATGCCCATGCCGGTGTCGCGCACTTCGCAACGGAGGGTCACGCCCTGTACATCCTTTTGCACCACCTTGCATTCGATGGCCACTTCGCCTTTCTCGGTGAACTTGACCGCGTTGCCGCCCAAGTTCAGGAGCACCTGGCGCAGGCGGCCTGCATCCCCGCGCACCAGCGTCGGCAGGCTGGGGTCCAGCAACGCGATCACTTCGAGCCCTTTCGCATGCGCCTGCACCGACAACAAACGCGCGACGTCCTCGACCGTATCGCGCACATCGATGTCGAGCAATTCAAGTTCGAGTTTGCCGGCTTCGACCTTGGAGAAATCCAGGATGTCGTTGATCACCGTGAGCAGCGCGGAGGCGCTGCTGCGCACCGTCTCGGCGTAGTCCAGCTGCATGGGATTTAACTGGGTCTCGAGCAGCAGTTCGATCATGCCGATGACGCCGTTCATCGGCGTGCGGATCTCGTGGCTCATGTTGGCGAGAAATTCGCTCTTCGCCTTGTTGGCGTTCGCCGCAGTTTCTGTCGCTTCGATCAATGCCAGCTGATAGCGCTGACGTTCGGTGATGTCGCGCTGCGAACCGGACACCGTCATGGGAGCCCCGGATGCATCGCGTTCCAGCGCGGCGCGAACCCGATACCAGCGCCATTCGCCGGCTTGGGTTTTTGCACGCAATTCCACGTCCATGTGAACGTCTTCGCGAGTGCTGCGCTCGATGGCGGCGCGTAGCTTCGTCGTGTCTTCCGCATGCACGATATCGAAGAATTTCTGGCTCCTGCCGAGAAATTCGCCCTGGTCGAAGCCGAACATCTCCGCGAAGCGCGGCGATACCCACATCTCGCGCGTCGCCACGTCAAACTCCCACAGTCCGTCATTCGCGCCGCGCGTGGCGCGATTCAATCGGGCTTGGGTGGTGCGCAGTTGCTCCTCGGCCGCCTTGCGCTCCGCCTCGCGTTTGAAATCATCGAGCGCAAAGGCGACGTTGCGGCCCAGGTGCAGCAATAGTTTGACGACTTCCTCATCAAAGGCGTTCTTTTCTGCGGAAAACAGCAGCAGCACGCCGATGGTGCGGCCGCGCTGGTTCAGCGGCAGCGCCGCGCACGCGCCGATTCCGGCCTCCAGTGCCTGTGCGTGCCAGTGTGCGGCGCGCTCATCGGCAAGATAGTCGTTGCTGATGCACGGCGCTTGCGAGCGGAATGCCGAGCCGACCAGCCCGCGGCCTTCCGCGCTGGCGGCATCGATCGACAGACGTCCGCCTCGCAACTCATCGGCGCTGACGCCGGCGACAGCAACGATTTGTGCATGCGCCCCCATCTCGTCGGGCACGCAGACGCTGGCTCCCAGCAGCTTGCCGCCGTGCACCGCCGCGTCGCACACGCGCTGGTACAAATCCTCCAAGGTGACCGCGCGCATGATGGCTTCATTGGTGTCGCTCAAGGCCGCGAACATGCGCGCGAAGCGCTGCGCCGCCAGCTCTGCAAGCTTTCGCGCCGTCATATCCCGCGAGATCGTCACGATGATCCAGCGGCCGTCAAGACGCATGGCGTGACGGTTCAATTCGATGAAGCTTTCTCGGCCATCCTTGAATCGCCCGGCGGACTCGCTGCGAATCACTTGTGGGGCCGCCGCAATCACCGCATCGTAGCTGCGGATCAAATCCTCGCGATTCTCCTTCAGAAGATCCAGCGGCCCCCGCTGCAGCAACTCCTCGTGCGAATAGCCGGTGGTGCGCGAGGCGCTCGCCGATGCATCGATGAACCGCAAGGACTCCCGGTCCACCATGTAGATCGAGTCCACGCAGGTATCCATGGCGGCGCGAAAGCGCTGCAATTCCGCCAGACTCTGTCCTGGCACCGCCTCGTTTCGAGCAGTGCCCGCCCGAGCGCGGGCAAAGAGGACGATCCCCATGATGGCGGCGCCTGCTGCGGCGGCCAGGAAATACGGCAATAGCATGAGCATGCACAGGTCCTTGATCGGGTCTGCCGCTTTAAAAGCGGTACTTTGAATGCATTGCAACAGCCGGCCCGGCGGATTTCTGTGCGGCGCCCGACAAATTTACATAAAGAGGGCGGCCGGCGCGGCTAGTCGCGAATCTGGCCGGTGCCGTGCACCACGTACTTGTAGCTGGTCAGCTGCGAAACGCCGACCGGACCGCGCGCATGGAACTTGTCGGTGCTGATGCCAATTTCAGCGCCCATGCCGAATTCCCCACCGTCGGCAAACTGCGTCGAGGCATTGTGCAGCACGATGGCGCTGTCCACCTGGTTCAGAAACCGCTCGGCCGCCGCGGTATCCTCGGTGACGATGCACTCGGTGTGTTGCGATCCATAGTGAGCGATATGCGCGATGGCCGCGTCCACACCGGCCACCACCCGTACGGCGATGATGGCGTCCAGATACTCCGCATACCAGTCTTGCTCGGCGGCGGGTTTTACCCGCGCATCGGCGCTCAGCGTTGCCGCATCGCCGCGCACCTCGCAACCCGCATCCAGCAAGGACTTCACCAGCGGGGGCAAATGCGTGTCGGCGCAGGCACGATCCACCAGCAGCGTTTCGGCCGATCCGCACACGCCGGTGCGGCGCATCTTGGCATTGACGACGATGCGCTGCGCCATCTGAAGATTCGCGGCGCGATCCACATACACGTGGCACACCCCTTCGAGATGCCCGATCACCGGCACGCGCGCCTCTTTGCGCACTCGGGCAATCAAGTTCTTGCCGCCGCGGGGCACAATGACATCGATGCTGTCGGCCATGTCGGCCAGCATGTGGCCCACGGCGGCGCGGTCCGCGGTGGGCACGAGTTGAATGCAAGTCTCTGGCAGTCCCGCCGCGGCAAGACCCTGCACCAGGCAGGCGTGAATCGCGCCACTCGATCGCGAGCTTTCCGAGCCTCCCCGCAAAATGACAGCATTGCCTGATTTCAAACACAGCGCGCCGGCATCCGCGGTGACATTGGGCCGGCTCTCGTAAATGATGCCGATCACGCCCAAGGGCACGCAGACTCGCGCAATCCGCAGCCCATTCGGCCGCGACCATTCTGCCAAGCGGGCGCCGATGGGATCCTCGAGCCGCGCAATATCCTCGAGCCCTCGCGCCATGGCCTCAACGCGTGCTGCGTCCAATCGCAGCCGGTCGAGCATGGCCGCCGACAGTCCTCGTGACGCCGCTTCGCGCATGTCTTCATCGTTGCCGGCGAGGATCGCGGCGCGCGAGTCGCGCAGCGCTGCGGCAGCGGCCATAAGCGCGCGATTTTTCTGCGCCGAGGAAGCAGCGGCCGCCCCCAACGCCGCGGCACGCGCCGCGCTGCCGATGCTCTGCATCAGTTCTGCGACACTCACAGGATTCTCAACAAGACCAGGTCGTCGCGGTGCACGATTTCATCGCGACCGCGAAATCCCAGCGCCTTTTCGATTTCCGCGGACTTGCGGCCGATGATGCGCGCCGTGTCGCCGTCCGAGTACGCGCAGATGCCGCGCGCCACCTCGGTGCCGTCCGGCGCAATGATGCTCACGGTATCGCCCCGATCAAAGCGCCCGAGTGCGCGGGTCACGCCCGCCGGCAGCAGGCTCTTGCCGCCCATCAGCGCTCGCACCGCGCCATCATCGACGGCGATGGCGCCCGCCGGCTTCAACGTACCCGCGATCCATTGCTTGCGCATCGCCACCGGTGTCGAGGTGGGTACGAACCAGGTGCAGCGCGCGCCATCCTCGATCCGCTGCAGGGGATGGGGCTCGGCGCCCAGGGAAATGCACAAATGACAGCCGGCGCCCACCGCAATTTTCGCCGCGGCAATCTTGGTCTGCATGCCGCCCGATCCCATGTCGCTGGCGCTCCCGCCGGCCATCGCCTCGATGGCCGGAGTGATCTCCAAGACCTTGGCGATGAACTGCGCATCCGCGTCAACGCTCGGATCCGCGGTATACAAGCCATCGATGTCCGAGAGCAGGACCAGGCAGTCCGCCCCCACCATCTGCGCCACGCGAGCCGCCAAGCGGTCGTTGTCGCCGTAGCGGATCTCTGCCGTGGCCACCGTGTCGTTCTCGTTGATCACCGGCACCGCGCCGAGCGCCAGTAAGGTGTTCAACGTGCCGCGCGCATTCAAGTAGCGGCGGCGCTGCTCGGTGTCGCCCAAAGTCAGCAGGATTTGCGCCACCGTGATGTCATGCGCATCCAACAATTCCTTGTAGGCGTGCGCCAGGCGTATTTGTCCCACGGCGGCGGCTGCCTGGCTTTCCTCGAGTTTGAGCTTTCCCGCGCCCAGATTCAGGTGGCGCCGGCCTAAGGCGATGGCGCCCGAGGACACCAAAATCAGTTCCTGACCACGCCTGCGAAACGCAGCCACATCGGCGCTAAGGCTCTCCAGCCAGGCACGATTCAGGCGGCCCTTGTCGCCATCCACCAACAGGGTCGAGCCCACCTTGACGACGACGCGTTTTGCATCGGCCAAGCGGCGCGCGGCGACTTTGCGGTCTGCAACGGTCATAGGGTGACAATATTGCCATTTACTTGAGTGAGCGGCCTCACCTAATATCCGCCTGCTGATTCGAGCGCCCTAGTTTCAAAGAAGGACGATCTGAAGTGGGAAGAGAGTACGAACCGACCGTCGGACAGTGGTATGAGGACCTGGAGAACGAAGAAACCTTCCAGGTGCTCAAACTCGATGAAGACAAAGAAACCGTTGAGATTCAACATCTGGACGGCGATGTCGAAGAACTCGACGTCGACGAGTGGGCGGAATTGGATCTGGAACTCACCGAGGAGCCGGAGGGGTGGTCAGGCTCGAAGGCCGAGAAGGACGCCGACGACGAGGACGAGGACGAAGACTGGGACGAAGATGAAGACGATGAGGACGACGACGATTTAGACGAAGACGAAGAGGACCGCGAGGAATACTAGACGCGTTCCAGCCACCCATGCCGGTCCGGCGCCTCGCCCTGTTGGACGGCAATCAGCTGCGCGCGCAGTGCGCGGGTCAGCGGACCCACGTCCCCGGCGGCCACGCGATGTTCCATGCCGGCATAGATCAGCGTCCCAACCCCGGCCAGTACCGCGGCGGTACCGGATAAGGCCGCCTCGCCGGTATGCACCCAGTCGAGCATCTCCAAGACATCGAACTTACGCTCCGACACCGTGTAGCCCAGATCTCGACCCAGGGTCAGCAGCGAATCGCGCGTCACGCCATGCAGGAAGGTCGAATCGAGGCTGCGGGTCAGGAGTTCGCCTTCGCGAATGAGGAAGAAATTCGCGGCGCCGGTCTCTTGCACCTGGCCGTCGGGGCAAAATAGCACCTGATCCGCCTGATACTTCGCTCGGGCGCTCAATGTGGGACCCATCGCGGCGGCATAATTGCCGCCGGTTTTCACCATGCCCATGTGCTCCGCCGAGCGGGTGTTCTCATCGTCGACCAGAATTCGCAGCGGCTTCATGCCGCCGGCGAAGTAATCCCACACAGGGCTTGCGAGCACGATGAGGGAGGCCTCGGTGGTCGGCGTCGCCGCCGCGCCGATGTTTGCCGTGGTACCGAACAGAATGGGGCGCAAGTACAAGGCGCCGGGAGCCTCGGGCACTGCGTCGCGGCAGCGATGGATGAGGGTGCGCACCATGTCGGCGACCTGCGCGGCATCGGGTTCCGGAAGCACCAGTTGGCGAGCGCTCTGGCGCAAACGCTGAATGTGTCTATCCATGCGAAACACATGCACCGAGCCGTCGGCGCGGCGAAATGCCTTGAATCCCTCGAAACAGGTGCTGGCGTAATGCAGCACGTGCGCCGCGGGACTGAGCTCCAGTGGGGCGACAGGCTTGATCTCGCTTGGGCTCCACCGGCCGCCTTGAAAAGTGGCGACGGCCATGTGGGAAGTGAGCAATGTGCCAAACGCAGGACGCTGGGGTTGAGAAGTCATGAAGAGGCCACCGTGGGTATGAATATCGTCGCCGGATGTTCGAGAAGCTCTTTCAATGCTTGAATCATGGCTGCTGCATCATAGCCGTCCACGAAGCGATGATCGAATGAGGATGACAGGTTCATGATCCGGCGCACCACGACCGCACCCTGGTGGACGACCGGCCGTTCGACCGCCTTGTTGAGCCCGATGATCGCCACTTCGGGGGCATTGATGATGGGCGTGGAGGCGATACCGCCCAGCTTGCCCAGACTGGTCACGGTGATGGTGGATCCGGCGAGTTCCTCGCGGGTCGCCTTGTTGCTGCGCGCGCGCTCGGCAAGCCGGCGGATCTCCGCGGCAACCTGCCACAACCCCAGCCCTTGCGCATTGCGAACCACGGGGACCTTCAATCCGTCGGGGGTTTGCGTGGCAATGCCCACATGCACGGCGCGGTGGCGAACCAGCACCCCGCGCGGCGCATCGTAGAGGACGTTGCACTGCGGAAACGTTTCGATCACTCGAGTCAGCGCCATCACCACCAGCGGCAGATAACTCAACGCCCCGGCGCCCTGCGGCCTGGAAAGGTTCAAATGCACGCGCAGCGATTCAAGTTCCGTCACATCAACTTCTTCGACGTAGGCGAAATGCGGAATGTTGCGCTTGGCCTCGCTCATGCGTTCGGCAATGAGCCGGCGCAAACCGATGACCTTGATTTCCGTGATATCGGGCGCCGCGACAGCCGGTCCGCTCGCCCCGGGCGAAGCCTTCGCAAGCTCCAAATCGCTGCGCAGGATGCGCCCGCCGGGACCCGATCCGGCCACGGCGGCCAAATCGATACCCGCTTCATGGGCACGGCGCCGATTCGCCGGCGAGGCCATGACGCGCGCTTGGCGCGGCGGCTCGGCCGACGCGTCCGGCACGGCCGGTGCCGCCGTGGCGCGGGGCGCTGATGGGGCGGCCGAGACAGCCTGCGCAGGCGGGGCTTTTGGGGCAGCGACTTCGGTTGCCGCCACGCTCTCGCTCAATTCGAACACGATGAGCGGCGAGCCCACCGCGATTTTGTCGCCGGGTGCGCCGCTGATCGAGACCACTCGGCCGCTCACCGGCGCAGGCACTTCGACCGCCGCTTTGTCGGTCATCACTTCGACCAGGGGCTGATCTTCGGTGACGGCATCGCCGGGCTTGGTATGCCAGGCAACGATCTCCGCTTCCACCGTGCCCTCACCGAGATCCGGCATTTTAAAGGTGTACTGGCTCATGCAGGCTCCAGCACGATCTTCAAGGCCCGCTGGACCCGCGCTTGTCCCGGAAAGTATTCCCACTCGAAGGCGTGCGGATAGGGCGTGTCCCAGCCGGTCACGCGTTGAATGGGCGCTTCCAATTCCCAGAAGCATTCTTCTTGCACGATCGAGAGAATTTCCGCGCCGAACCCTGAGAAACGCGTGGCCTCATGGCACACCACGCATCGCCCGGTTTTCTTCACCGACGTACAAATCGTATCGACATCGAGCGGCACCAGCGAGCGCAGATCGATGATTTCCGCATCCACGTTCATCGCCGCCGCCGCCGCCGCGGCCACGAATACCATGGTGCCGTAGGTAATGATGGTGACCGCGTCGCCGGCGCGCACGATATCCGCCTTGCCCAACGGCACCGTGTAATAGCCTTCCTGCACCTGACCCTTCGGATGCGTACTCCAGGGCACGGCCGGCTTGTTCGGATCCCCGTCGAAAGGCCCGTTGTACAAACGCTTCGGTTCGAAGAACACCACCGGGTCATCATCCTCGATCGAAGTGATCAACAGGCCCTTGGCATCATAGGGGTTGGAGGGCATCACCACCTTGATGCCGCTGACATGGGTGAAGATGCCTTCGGGACTTTGCGAGTGAGTCTGGCCGCCGCGAATGCCGCCGCCGCAGGGCGTGCGAATGGTCACCGGCGCGAAGAAGTCGCCGGCGCTGCGATAGCGGATGCGCGCCAATTCGCTGCAGATCTGATCGAAGCCCGGGTAAATATAGTCGGCGAACTGAATTTCCGCGACCGGCCGCAGGCCGTTGATGCCCATGCCGATGGCCGTTGCCACGATGCCGCCCTCGGCGATGGGCGTGTCGAGTACCCGATGTTCGCCGTACTTGCGCTGCAGTCCCTCAGTGGCGCGAAACACGCCGCCGAAGTAGCCGATGTCCTCGCCCATCAGCACCACGGCCGGATCCTTTCCCAGCA
The DNA here is from genome assembly GCA_963756845.1 of uncultured Gammaproteobacteria bacterium. Taxonomy (GTDB): domain Bacteria; phylum Pseudomonadota; class Gammaproteobacteria; order Steroidobacterales; family Steroidobacteraceae; genus Bog-1198. The sequence continues at coordinate 229,877 of CAVWPD010000002.1, forward strand.
TGATGTCCATGGCCGAATTCAACGCTTGGATCATGTTCATGTTGGCCATGGCGGTCAGCTTCGCTCCGCGCGCATCAAGGCTTGCTGCCGCTTGAGGTGTTCCGGCATTTCCTTGAACACATCCTCGAACATCAGATCCGCGTTGAGCCTCGGGCCCTCGCTCATCGTGCCGAAGGTCGTGGCCTGCTTCCAGCTGGATGCGACCAGCACATCGAGTTCGGCCGTCAATGCCTGGTGCTGCGCCTCCGACCATTCGCCCATGGCGATCAAGTGTTGCTTGAGCCGCAAAATCGGATCGCCCAAGGGCCAGTGTTCCTGGTCGTCCTTGGCACGGTAGCGCGCCGGGTCATCGCTGGTGGAGTGCGCCGCCGCGCGATACGTCACCAGCTCGATCAGCGTCGGGCCGGCGCCCGTGCGTGCGCGCTCCGCGGCCCACTGCGTCACGGCATACACCGCGAGGAAGTCGTTGCCGTCAACTCGAATGCCGGCCATGCCGTATCCCGGACCTCGCGCCGCAAAGGAACGCTGCTCCCCGCCGGCGTAGCCCTGAAACGTAGAGATCGCCCATTGATTGTTCACCACATTGAGGATCACGGGCGCTTGGTACACGGAGGCGAACAACAATGCATGGTGAAAATCGGCCTCGGCACTGCTGCCCTCGCCGATCCAGCTCGCGGCCAGGTGATCTTCACCCTTGATCGCCGCGGCCATCGCCCAGCCCACCGCCTGTGGAAACTGCGTCGCCAAATTCCCGGAGATGGAAAAGATGTTGCCGGCCTTGGAGTGATACATCACCGGCAGCTGGCGTCCTTTGCACATATCCTTGGTGTTGGACAGCAGCTGACACATGAGATCAACGAGCGCAATGCCGCGCGCGATTTGCACGCCTTGATTCCGATACGAGGGAAACAGCATGTCGCCCGGACGCAGCGCCATGCACTGCGCCACCGACACCGCTTCCTCCCCGAGCGAGCGCATATAAAAAGAAATCTTACCGGCGCGCTGCGTGCGCTGCATACGATCATCGTAAATGCGCGTCAGCAGCATGTGCCGCAAGCCCACCTGCAGCTCACTGGGGTCCAGATGCGGATTCCAGGGCCCCAGCGCCTCGCCATCATCATCGAGCACTCGCACCAGATCGACAGCCAGCGAGCCCATGTCGCGGGCACGCGCATTGATCTCGGGCCTCGGCACCGCTCCTGCGGGAGAGAGCTGCACATAACTGAAATTGGGCGCCTCGCCCGGTCGCGCCGGCGCGCGGGGTACATGCAGCCGCGATTGATGACTCATCCGCATAATCTACGTCCCTTATGCCTGGTCATTGCAGTTATTCGGGTCTGACCCGATAATTCGGTATGTTCATTCCATTATGAGATCGCAAGTGGAACAATCATCCCGCCCTGTCATCGATCGACTCGATCTGCGCCTGCTCGACATTCTGCAGCGGCAAGGCGCCCTCTCGGTCGCCGAAGTCGCCGCGAAGACCAAGTTATCGACCACCACCTGCTGGCGGCGCATACAACAGCTGGAAGCCAACGGCGTGATCAAAGCCCGCGTGGCACTCTTGGATCGAAATTCGCTCGGCCTCGATGTCACCATTTTCGCCCACGTGAAGCTCGCCACCACCGGCCGCGATGCCATCGCGGAATTCGAAGCAGCGATTCGCGATCGTGCCGAAGTGCTTGAATGCTACACCCTCACGGGCGAATGGGATTTCCTCCTGAAAATTGTCACCCAGAACATCAAGGCCTACGAGGCGTTCTATCTCGATTATCTGTCGCGCATTCCCTGCGTTCGATCGGTCAATTCGTCAGTGGCAGTCACTGTGATCAAGGAATCCACCGCCTTACCCTTAGGGATTTAAAGCGGCTCTCACGGCAGCAGGACGGTGGCTCCGATGGTGCGCCGAGCCTCCAAATCGCGGTGCGCCTGCGCGGCATCGCGCAGTGCCACTCGTTGACCGACATGCGCCGTAATCTGACCGGCCGCGATCTTGGCGAACAGATCCGCAGCGCGCAGAGTTAATTCCTCGCGGCTCTTGATGTAATCGAACAGCGTGGGCCGACTGGCATACAAAGACCCGCCCGCGGCGAGATCGGAGAACTTGAAGTCCGTGATCATTCCTGAGGACTGTCCGAAATGCACGAACATGCCGCGCGTCCGCAAACATTTCAGGGAGCCGCGCCAGGTGTCATGCCCGACCGAATCATAGACCACATCGCAGCCCCTGCCCCCGGTAAGCTCTTTGACTCGCGCCGTGAAATCCTCGGCTCGATAGTCGATGAGATGGGTGTAACCATTGGCGCGAGCGATGGCGAGTTTCTCCGGCGAACCCACCGTACCGATGGAGATCGCACCCAACAGCCTCAGCCATTGTCCCATCAACAATCCGACGCCGCCCGCAGCCGCGTGCACCAGCACGGTCTCGCCCGGCCGGACGGCATAACAGGAATTCACCAGAAATTGGGCCGTCAGGCCCTTCAGCATGAGCGAGGCGGCCACGTCGAAATCGATGGTGTCCGGCAATTTCACCAGCCGATCCGCCGGCACCACGCGCAGTGTCCGATACGCACCCGAGGGCAGCACGTAAGCGACTCGATCTCCCGCTTTCAGATCGTGGACACCCTCGCCGACCGCCTCGATGACTCCCGAGGCCTCCCCGCCCGGAATCAGCGGAGTGACCGGCCAGGGATAGACGCCTTTGCGAAAATAGGTGTCGATGAAATTCACACCGATCGCTTGCTGCACGAGACGCACTTCGCCGCGCCCGGGTGCCGGGGTTTGCAGCGCAGTCCATTCCAGCATCTCCGGCCCGCCGGCCGTTCGCACCACGATCCCGAAGTCCGCCGCCTGTGAACTCATGACTGCCTCGCTAAAGTGCCGACAAAGCGGCGGATGCGTACGATCGCTTCGCCTAAAGTCGCCTCATCTGCGGCGAAACATAGGCGCACGAAGCCGCGGGTCTCGCTGCCGAAAGCGCCGCCGTCAATCACCGCCACCCGTTCGGCCTGGTACAGCCGGCACATGAATTCGTAGCCCGACAGACCCGTGCCGCGCACGTCGATCAAGCTGAACATGCCGGCATCGGGAATACAGCAGCGAACACTGTCGAGGCCGTTGAGCCCCTGCAGGAGCATATCGCGCCGTGCGGCACAGAATGCGCGAATTCTTGCTTCCGCGTCGCTCGCCACCTGCAATGCCGTGATGGCCGCCTCTTGGATGAATCCAGGCAGACCGAACAGCGTACACATCGCCAGAGATTCTGCATGTCTCACCAACTCGGAAGGTCCCACCAGCCACCCGGCGCGCCAACCCGGCATGGAATGGGATTTGGACAGGCTGCTCACCGTCACCACGTGATCCGGCAGCTGTGCGGCGAGACTCGGTACGCGGCCTTCGGGCGCGAGGCCGGCATACACCTCATCGGCGACCACCCACAGCGAATGACGGCGCGCCAGCTCGCCGATCGCCTGAAGATCCTCGGCGCTCAAGATCACGCCGCTGGGATTGTTGGGCGTTGCGAAAAAAAGCGCGCAGGTGCGCGGCGTGATCGCGGCTTCAAGCGCCTGCAAGTCCGGCCGAAATCCTCGCGCGGCCGGAGCAGGCACCCGCACCAGGGTGGCGCCCGAAGCGCGGATGGTGGCCGGATAGCTCGGATACAGCGGCTCCAGCGCGAGCACTTCGTCACCTGCGCCGGCGATGCACAGCGATGTGGTGAACAGCGCATTTTGCGCACCCGACAAAAAGATGACATTGTCCGCTGTGACCCTCTGTCCGGTGCGCCGCGTGTGGGCGGCGGCAATCGCCTCGCGCAACATCGGCCGGCCTGCAGCCGGCGTGTAGCGCACATCGCCCGCGCGCAGTGCCTCGATGGCCCGCTCGAGCACCGGCGCCGGCGTCTGCAGTTCAGGATCGCCGATGCTCAACATGATCACGTCTTCACCGCGCGCCTGCGCTTCGCGCGCCGCGTAATGCATGACCCAGGCCTCAGCGCCTTCGCCGCTGATTCGCTCGACCAAAGGGGAAAATTTCATCGTGCCTCTTCTTGTCCTGATCCGCTTCTTGCCACGCCTGCGCCACCCTTGCATACTTTACAATGGCATTTACCTTCGAACACAGCATGCGCTGCCGCCGGGACTTTCCCGCGCTGAACCGTGCTCGAGACGGCGCCCCGCCCGCCTTTCTCGATGGCCCCGGCGGCAGTCAAGTCCCGCAGGCCGTGATCGATGCCATGGCGGACTTCTACCAGACCTGCAACGTCAACACGCATGGCAAGTTTTCGTCCTCCGCCGAGGTCGACCGGCGCATGGACCGGGCGCGCGAGGTCATGGGCGAATTCTTGGGCGCGCAGGGACCTGACTGCATCTCGTTCGGTCAAAACATGACGACGTTGAACTATGCACTGAGCGCTGCCATCGGCCGCACCTTGCAGGCGGGCGACGAAGTGCTCATCACGCAGCTCGACCACGAGGCCAACCGCGGACCCTGGCTGCGCCTCGCGGAGCGTGGCGTGATCATCCAAGAAGTGCGCCTCATGGAATCCGGGCAGCTCGACGCGGCCGATATGGCGGCCAAGATCACGCCGCGCACCAAGGTCTTCGCGCTCGGGGCCTCATCCAACGCTCTCGGCACGGTCAATGACATCGCGCTCGCACGCCGGCTGACTCGCGGCGTTGGGGCTCTGTTGGTGTTAGACGCCGTGCACTATGCGCCGCATTTTAGCCTCGATGTACAAGCCCTCGACATCGATTTTCTATTGTGTTCGGGCTACAAATTCTACGGCCCGCACATCGGCGTGCTGTATTCGCGGCGCGGCGCGCTAGATCGATTGCCGACCGATCGCCTGAGCGTTCAGGATTCGGCCGCGCCCTACCGCATCGAGACCGGCACGCTGAATCACGCCGCCATCGACGGCCTGCGCGCGGCCGTGGAATACCTGGCCAGTTGGGGCAGCGGCGAGTCATTGCGAGCGCGAATAGTCGATGCCATGACGGGCATATCAGCCTATGAGCATGAGCAGGCGCGCTTCTACCACGACTCAGTGCGCGCCATTCCCGGCGTCAAGGTGTGGGGACCTGATTTCGCCCGTCGCGAACGAGCGCCCACCGTGTCGATCACGCTGGACAGGGCGAGCGCCGCCGCCGCCGCGACGGCGCTCGGCAAGCAAGGTATTTGCGTGTGGGACGGACACTTCTATGCCGCGCGGGCCGTGCAGGTGCTGGGCCTCGAAGAGCGCGGCGGACTGCTGCGCACCGGGGTCTCCATGTACAGCACGCGCGATGATCTTAATCGCCTACTCGCGGGCATCGAGCGGCTGTCAGCCTAGGACGGATCGCGACCGGAGAGCCCTCCGGAGTGCCCTTCGGGGTACCCTTCTGCAAGTCGTTCGGCCAAACTTTCCGCGAGGCGTTCGGCGTGATCGCGCAGTTCGGTGGCTGCCGTCGCCTCCCAGTGTTCGGCGCGCAGCATGGGTCCCAGATAAAAGAGGGATTGACTGGGGCTGCCCTGCGCGTCCACGCAGGCCCCTAAGTGGGCCGTGCGAATTCCCAGGTTCAACGCATCCGCGCAGACCAAGCCCGAGGCGCGCAGCGCGTTCAACAGGGCATCCGCCGAGCGTTCGATGCCCTGGTTCGGCCCGGTGGCATTGACAACCAAGTCCACCGACAACATCGCCGAACGCGTACTGCCGCGGGGGCGCCACGCCACCCGCAGGCGTTGCTCGGCGGGCGCGACATTTTCGATGCGGCCGGCGCTCACGCGCAACCGGCCGCTGTGCCGCAGCGCCTCGATGCGCGCCGACAACTGCGGCGGAAGCCGGTGCCGGTGCACGTCCCAATGCGCTTGCAAATGCCGCAGGAAGCGACGCCGCTCAGCGGCGGGTAATCGGCGCCAGAGGTTCGGCGCCAGATTGCGAATGAAGGTCACGGCCTCGCGCCAATCGCCGCCCGAGCTCTGCACCTCGCGCACCAATGCGCGGCTGGCTTTGAGCAGGCCCTTCAGCGAATGCGCCTGCGCCAGCAGCGCCTCACCGCTCACCCCCTGCACCGCACCCGGCCGAAACGCGGTCTGCGGCTGCGGCAGCAAGCCGCGCCGTGAAATCGTATACATGGTGGGCACCCGAGCGCCATCCCGGCTCAATGCCGAAGTCGCATCCACCATGGTCAAACCGTTGCCGACGATCAGCACCGAATGCTCGGCGGTGAGAGTTTGCGGCAGGTCGCGCGGATCTTGCCGAAACGAGCGGTGCTCTGCGACATCGGCAGCCCACGCGGGCAGCGGCGGCGGCGGACTGCCCAGCGCCAATATGACGAAGTCCGCAAGGATCGGCAGCCGATCCGCGAAATGGGCCGCCAGCGGCTTCTCGCCGGCGCAGCGCAAGATACTGGTCACTGCGCCAACCACCCGCAGCAAGCGCATCTGCGGCGGGGCCGCGCGCTCCGCCCGCAGCAGCATATCTTGCAGGTAATCACCGTACAGGGCGCGCGGCAGAAAATCCTCGCCATCCGTGTTCGGCAGCCGGGCTTGCGCGTATCGCAAGAACTGCAAAGGATCCTGCGAATCCGCCGAGAGTCGCGCCGCCGGCACATTCAAAAGATAGGAGAACTCATCGGCTGCGTACGCCACGCCGCGACCAAAAGCCCCACCGCGCTCGATGAGCACGATGTCGGTGGGAGCCACGGGCGGCCGGCGCAACAGGTTGGCGGCCAGTACCGTGCCTGAGAATCCGGCGCCTACAATAACCACGGTTTTCCGCATCATACGAAAGTCTATCAAGTCGGCGGCTTGCGAAGGCTGTGCGGGGAATCGATTCTTCCGCTAACATTTGGCATCGCTCGTGGTCGACTGGCCCTTTATTACAGCGCGGGGCAACGATGGCACTCAGCAAATTCAGCTACTACTCCGACTTCGTGGTGTATCCCATCGTCGTGATCACCCTCGTGGGGGTGAATGCACGCCATGTGAGCCGCCACAGCGGCGAGGAGTGGCTCGCCGCCTGCGTCGCCGGGCTGGTGTTGTGGACGATTTTAGAGTACGCCATCCACCGCATCGCGCTGCACCGCATGCCCATTTTTTCCCCGATGCACAGCTTGCACCACGGCGCGCCCCTGGCGTACATCGCAACGCCGTCGTGGGTGAGCGTGTCGGTTTGGCTCGCCGTGGTTCTACTGCCGGCATGGTGGTATGCCGGGTTCAACGTCGCTGACGGCCTGACGGTCGGGCTGATGGTCGGCTACTGGTGGTACGGCTACGTGCATCATGTCATTCATCACCATACCCGCAAGCCCTCGTCCACTTACTTCAGCGAGCTGCGCGCCTGGCACATGCGCCATCATCATTCCCCGAAGCGCGGCAACTTTGGCGTCACCACCCACCTGTGGGACTATGTGTTCGGTACCGCCATTTCCGTACAGAGCAAAGCCGTCCAAACCTCGTGAACGCGCAGCGCAGCCTGGAAAATCCCATGCGCACCGACGGGTTCGAATTCGTCGAGTATGCCGCGCCCGACCCGGAACTACTGCGGCGCCTGTTCGAGGGTATGGGATTGCCCGCGGTTGCGAGGCATCGATCCAAGAACGTCACGCTGCACCGGCAGGGCGACATCAACTTCATCATCAATGCCGAACATGACAGTTTTGCGCAGAACTTCGCGCGCGCCCATGGGCCCTGCGCCTGCGCCATGGCATTTCGCGTCGCGGATGCGCGTTTCGCCTATGAGCGCGCCCTGGAGTTGGGAGCGAAACCCGGGCCTGCCACCGCCGGGCCGATGGAACTGAACATCCCTTCGATTCAAGGAATTGGCGGCAGCCTGATCTACCTCGTGGATCGCTATGGCGATCGCACCATCTACGATGTCGACTTCGTACCGGTCGAAGTGCCAATGGCGCCGATCAAAGCGGCTGGCGGTGTGGGACTCACCCGCATCGATCATCTCACGCACAACGTGCGACGCGGCAATATGAATCTGTGGGCAGGCTTTTACGAGAAGCTGTTCAACTTCAGGGAGATTCGTTACTTCAGCATCGAGGGAAAACAAACCGGCCTATTCTCACGCGCGCTCACCTCACCGTGCGGGAAAATCCGCATTCCCATCAATGAGAGCCAGGACGACAAGAGCCAGATCGAAGAGTACTTGAACGAGTACAAGGGCGAGGGTATTCAGCATATCGCCCTGGCGAGCGATGATATTTACAGAACCGTGGACGCCTTGCGCAATCGCGGCGTGGAGTTCCAAGACACGCCCGCCACCTATTACGAAGGCGTGGCGGCGCGCGTCGTCGGCCATCAGGAAGCGGTGAGCGAACTGCAGCGGCGCGCCATTTTGATCGACGGTAGTCTCGACAGCGGTATCCTGCTGCAAATTTTCACCAAGAACGCCATCGGGCCGATTTTCTTCGAAATCATTCAGCGCAAGGGCAATGACGGTTTCGGTGAAGGGAATTTTCAGGCGCTGTTTGAATCCATTGAATTGGACCAAAAGCGCCGCGGCGTCATTTGACCGCCATCGGGCGCACGGGCGCGTTGAACTTCGGCCAAACGCCCATATCTAATCCGGCATGGGTCAATTCGACCTATTGGGGGCCTGTTATGCGAAAACTAATCCTTGCGGCCGCGTTAGCCGGCATCACATTTGCGGTCGCGATACCCGCGCTTGCCGATGCTGAGCCGACGATGGCCCAGATCTACGCGGCGGCCGAGGGCGGCCATCTGGATCAGGCGCAGCAGATGATAGCGCAGGTGCTGGCTGATCATCCGGAGAGCTACAAGGCGCACTACGTACAGGCCGAGATCTATGCCCGAGAAGGCAATACACCCTTGGCGCGCTCGGAACTCGCGGTGGCCGAACGGCTGAATCCCGGCTTGAGCGGCTTCAGCCCGCGCTCGGTGCAGGAGCTGAAAGCGCAGCTCGGCCTCGGCGCCGGCGCTCGCACCTTCGCCAGCCCAGTCAATGGCCTTGCTGCGCGATCGGCGCCCCACTTTCCCTGGGGCACGGTATTGATTCTGGCGGTCATCGCCGGCGTAGTACTGATGATGTTCCGTCGCCGCAGCTATGGCCAATACCCGGTGGCACCGGGTGGACTGGGCGGTGCGCCCGGCACCTATGGACCGGGCTACGGCCCGGCACCGATGGGCGGTGGGATGGGCTCCGGTATTGCCGGCGGTCTGGCCTCGGGCTTGGCGGTCGGTGCCGGTGTGGTCGCCGGTGAAGAACTGGCGCATCATTTCTTGGACGGTGGCCGGCGCGACGGCGGGGTCATCCCCAGCGCGGATGCTGCCGAGCCCGGCTACAGCAACAGCGATATGGGTGGCGCCGACTTCGGCTCGACCGATTCTGGCTCATGGGATGATGGCGGTTCGGGCGGTGGTGGTGGAGACTGGAGCTAGTCCAACCCGCGCCGGCGCATTCGGCGAGCATTGATTCCCCATTCGGGCGCCCGCCAAAGGCGCCCTTTTTATTTCCGCCGCACGGGAGCGCAGGCATTTTTCGGCACCATTTCATCGCAGCAGCGGCGCTTTGCGCGCTGACCTTCCTACTGGGCGCCTGCGGACCCCCGCACTCGGCAGCGAGTGATGCTGCCGTCAACGCCAGCCAGGACATCGCCGGCAGCCACGACAAAGGCGTTCTCAACCTCTACATATGGGCCGATTACTTGGGCCCCCACACGATTGCCTCGTTCGAGAAGCTCACCGGCGTCAAGGTCCACATTTCTTATTTCGATACCGACGAGACGCTCGAGACGCGAATGCTGACAGGGCATAGCGGCTTCGATGTGGTATTTCCGACCGCGCCTTATTTTCAGAGGCAAATTCGCAGCGGCGCGTACTTGCCGCTCGACAAGGAAAAGCTCCCTAAATTTGGCAATCTCGACGCCGCCTTGATGGCCCGCGTGACCGCCAACGATCCCGGCAATGCCCACGGCGTCATCTACACCTGGGGAACAAACGGCATCGGCTACAACGTAAAAATGGTCGCAGGGGCGTTGCCGGATACGCCTGTGGACAGCTGGCGCCTGATCTTCGAGCCGGCCTATGCGTCCAAACTGGCCAAGTGCGGGATCAGCGTCATCGACTCGCCCGCCGAGATGGTGCGCCATGCGCTTCAGTACCTGGGCAAGGATCCGAACGCAGCCAGTCCACAAGACCTTGAGCAGGTTGACGCCCTCCTGACCAAGATTCGCCCCTACATCCGCACCATTGACTCGGCGGGATATATTGAAGCATTGGCCAACGGCGATATCTGCATCGCGGCCGGGTACAACGGCGATGTGATCCAGGCGCGCCGACGTGCGAATGAAGCCAAGAATGGCAACAAGATCGCCTACGTAATCCCTAGGGAAGGATCCTCGCTCTGGTTCAGCATGGTCGCGATTCCGAAGGACGCGCCAAATCCTGCCAATGCGCATCTATTCATTAATTTCCTGCTGGACCCCCAGGTCATTGCGAACATCACGAATTTCATTGGTTATGCCAACGCCAATGCGGCGGCGACGCCGCTGCTCGATCCTTCGATAGCGGCTGATCCGGTGATCTTCCCGACGCCCGATCAGCAAAAACGTTTGTTCGTGCAAACCAACGATTCACCCGAACAAACGCGTGCCATCACGCGGCTGTGGCAGAAGTTCAAGACGGGAATGTAGCGCCGGGTCAACCATCGGGGCTGCGATCAGCCTTCAGAACTGCCGCCAGTGCTACTATATTTTCAGCGGACACGAACCGAGAGATCTTTATGCCCCTGCTTGAACCGGTGCGCGCCATCTCCTTGGCCGAGATTCAACAGGCGCGTGCGCGGATCGCGAAGACCATCCTGCGTACGCCATTGGTTCGGCTCGATCTCGGGCCGGAATCGCCGCGCATTTTCCTAAAGTTGGAAAACTTACAGCCCACCAATTCCTACAAGTTGCGCGGCGCCGTGAACGCCGTGGGCCTGTTGTCGGAGGCCGAGCGGGCACGCGGGGTGTGGACCATCAGCGCCGGCAATGCCGGACAGGGCATCGCCTATGCGGCCAAGCAGGCGGGTGTGCCCTGCACCGTGGTCGTCATCGAGACCGCACCCGCTGCGAAGATCGAAAGGATGCGGGCGCTGGGCGCGAGCCTCGTCCCGGTACCGTATGCGACGGCCTGGAAGGCGCTGGGAGATCGCGAATTCCCGGGAGTGCAAGGTACGTTTGTTCACCCCTTCGATGATCACAATTTCATTGCCGGCCACGCGACGATGGGCCTTGAGATTCTCGAGGACTTGCCCGACGCCGCCGCGGTCATCGGCGCGATCGGCGGCGGCGGACTCATCACCGGCGTGGCGAGTGCGCTGAAACTCCTCAGCCCGCAGATCAAGGTATGGGGTGCGGAGCCGGAGACTGCGGCTCCGGTAGCCCTGTCGCTGAAGCAAGGATCTGCGCAGGCGTTTAATGAGTGGAGGCCGTCTTTCGTGGACGGCGCCGGCGGTCAGAGTGTGTTCCCACGCATGTGGGAGCGAATGAAGCCGCTGCTCGATGGCTGCATCGTGGTCAGTTTGGATGACACCCGAAGCGCCATGCGCTTGATGGCCGAAAAGGCGCGCGTCATCGCAGAAGGCGCGGGCGCGCTGCCGCTCGCCGCCGCGTTGACGCGAAAGGCTGGGATGGGCCCGATCGTTGCCATCGTGTCCGGCGGCAATGTCGATATGGAGAAATTCCTCGAACTGATCTCAGGCCAGCGCTAAGCAGGCTCGGGCCGGATCGCATCGGCGAATTTTCGCATGAGCCTGACCAGCTCGCTGATGTCGCGTTCACTCCAGGATGCGAAAACCTCTCGACCCATTTTGTTGCGGGCAGCATCCACGGCGGCCGTCATGACTTTGCCCTGCTTCGTGATGAGCGCCTCGGTGATTCGCCGGTCGGCGCGGGCGGCCTGACGCGAGACCAACCCCAAGGTCTCAAGCTTGGCAATTTGGCGGCTGACGGTGGTGTAGTCGCGGCCCACGCGGTCCGCCAGCTCCCCCACCCCGATCGGGCCATATCGATCGACGCCCACGAGCAGCGGAAAAAGAGCGCGATCCAGGGTAATGCCGGCTCTTTGCACCATCAGCGCATCGCGCTGCGGCCGGTTCATCACGCCGACGATATCGAGAAGCGCTGCGTGCAAATCCCGGATCTGCGAATTTATATATGTATTTTGCACCTTTTTTGTTGACGGCATGACAACCCTCTCTCTATTATGTGCACAATACACATATAGAGATGCTATGTCGAAATCCGATGTGGACGTTCTTATCTGCGGCGCTGGCGCCGCGGGCTTGACGCTGGCCATCGATCTTGCGCGGCGCGGCGTATCTTTCCGTCTCATCGAGAAGATGGGCAGCGCCTTTCGCGGCTCGCGCGGCAAGGGTATTCAGCCGCGCAGCCAGGAGATTTTCGAGGACTTAGGGATCATCGACCGGCTCGTCGCCGCGGGCGGCAGCTATCCGCCGCAGCGCGAATATCGCGCGGACGGCGGCTTCGATGAATCGTTGATCATGGAAGCGGCGGAGCCGACCGCCGCCGAGCCTTATCACCTGGCGCTGCTGGTGCCGCAATGGCGCAGCGAAGAAGTAATGCGCATTCGACTGCTGGAACTCGGGCATGAGCCACACTTTGGCTGCGAACTGCAAGGCTTCGAGCAGGTTGATTCCGGCATCAGCGCACAGCTCGCGGGCCAATCGGGCACAGAAACCTTGCGGGCTCGATATCTGATCGGCGCCGATGGCGGCCGAAGTTTTGTACGCCATGCGCTTGGCATTGGTTTTCCCGGCAAAACGCTCGGCGTGCGTGCCGTGGTCGCGGATGTGGCGCTCACCGGCCTCGATCGTGAGGCTTGGCATCGATTCAGCGAGGGGTCGATGCAGGCTCAGATCGCTCTGTGCCCGTTGCCCGGGACCGAACTTTTTCAGCTACAGGCGCCTGTCCCGTTGGAAGGAGAGATCGATCTGACGGCCCAAGGCCTCAGCGCGATGGTCAGCGTGCGAACGGGACGCGATGACATTCTCATTCACGAGGTGACCTGGGCTTCGGCCTTCCACATGAACGCCCGCCTCGCCGATCGCTACCGGGTCGGGCGCGTGTTTCTGGCCGGCGATGCGGCACACATTCATCCTCCAACCGGAGGGCAGGGTCTGAATACCAGCCTGCAGGATTCCTACAACCTCGGCTGGAAACTCGCGGCCGTGCTGCGCGGCGCGCCCGATGCACTGTTGGATACCTATGAGGAGGAGCGGCGTCCCGTTGCGGCCCAGGTGCTCGGTCTGACCACCCAGCTACTGGATGCGGCCAAGCGCGGGGAGATGCGTCGTGGCCGCGATGTGCACCAGCTGGATCTGGGCTATCCCGACTCTTCGCTCGCGCTCGAGGCGCCGCAACGGCGGCAGGGCCTCTTCGCGGGGGATCGGGCGCCGGATGCGCCGGTTCGCGGCGCGGGCAGACAGGCGATCCGGCTATTCGAGCTATTCAAAGGAGCGCACTGGACGTTGCTCGGCTATGAGACCGAGCGCGTCTCGATTGCGCCGCGCCCCAACCTGCACATGCACCACGTCGGCGTGCACGGCGATATTACGGATCCGGGGCATTACCTGCGCGACGCGTACGGGCTATCCGCAGGCGATTGGGTGTTGGTACGTCCCGATGGGTACGTGGGCGCGATGGTTTCATCGCAGCAAACCACCACCTTGGAGAACTACCTAAAGCACGTCGGACTTGGGTTGCGCGAGGCTGGTAATCTAGCGCGGGCATGAGGGATGGGCTCGCGCCAGCAAGAGGCGAACATGGCGATGTCAGATATCGATATCGAACCGCAGTCAAGCCAGGCTGCCGTTGAACCGGTTCGCTCCGAGGAGCGAATCTTCGCGCTCGACACCATCCGCGGATTCGCCCTGCTCGGCATCCTGCTGCTGAATATCTGCAGTTTTGGCCTGCCGGACGCCGCCTATAACAATCCGCTGCCGGCCGGCGGCGCCACCGGTTGGAATCTCGCGACCTGGTGGATCATGTCCGTGCTGGCGGACGGCAAAATGCGCGCCATTTTCTCGCTCACCTTCGGCGCCGGCGTGTACCTCTTGAATGATCGGCTCTCCCGCAAGGGCGCCGCCGCCGACGCGGCCGACATTCACTACCGGCGCATGTTGTGGCTCCTGCTGTTCGGACTCATGCACGCGTACCTGGTGTGGGACGGCGATATTCTTGTTTACTATGCGCTGCTGGGTCTTGTGCTATACCCGCTGCGCAAGCTTTCCGCCCGCACTCTGTTGATCGCCGCCGCAGTCCTCTTGCTGGTCATGTCCGGTGGGGCGGTTCTCATGCATCGCCTTTTGCTGGATGAGCAGCGCGAGTATGTGCAGATTCAAGCCGACGAGAAAGCCGGTATCGCGCTCACCGCGGATCAACAGGAGACGAAAAGGGATTGGGAGGAAACCCTGGCACGCCGAGCGCCGTCCGCCGACGAATTGAAAAGGGAAACGGATGCGCATCGAGGCGGCTACTTCACGCTTTTGAACTTTCGCGCCAAGGAGGTCTATCGCCTCCACAGTGTTCCCCTCTACTGGCCCGATCCCTGGTTCGACATGCTCATGATGATGCTGATCGGCATCGCCATGATCAAAAGAGGCGTATTGAGCGGCAGCTATGGCAGCAAATTTTATATCTGGATGGCGGTGCTGTCTTTCGCCATTGGCATACCCGCCGACACCTGGGCTACCTGGTACATCACCGCGCATCATTTCAGCATCGAGTCCTTCAGCCTGGCGCTTAGCGAGTATGAATTCGGACGCTTCACCGCCTTCGGCTATATCGCTTTGATTATCTTGGCCCTGAAGTCCGGCATCCTGCGCCGCGCAACCCGCGCTCTGGCGTACGTCGGGCAGATGGCCTTTTCCAACTACATACTCACATCGCTGATTTGCACGACGCTGTTCGAGGGCTATGGCTTTGGATTATTCGGCAAGCTCGAGCGCTACCAGCTGTATGCAATCGTATTCTTTGTTTGGCTGGTGATTCTGACGCTGAGTTCCTTTTGGCTGCGCCGCTTCCGCTTTGGACCACTCGAATGGCTGTGGCGCTCGCTCACCTATTGGAGGAAGCAGCCGTTTCGTCAGGAGAAGATCGCCGCACCCCACGCGGGGTTGGCGGCAGGTTCCGATCCTCTCTAGCTCTTCTTCCTGCGTGTGCTGCCCAGGAAGTCGCGCTTGCCGATCGTGACTCCCTTCCATCGCAAGATGTCGTAGGCGGTGGCCGCATGGAAGTAGAAATTAGGTTGTGAGAAAGAGAGCAGGAAATTCTCGGCGGTGTAATCGGCGTGCCGATCGCCGAACGCAAAGCGCATGTCGCGGCCGACGAAGGCATCGACTTCCGCCGGCTCGAGCGCCTGAAGCGCGGCCATGCTTTCAGTAACCCGAGTCTTGAGCGCGGCGAAATCCGCCGGGGGTGCGCTCATATCCGGGGAGAACACGCCGCGGCGGACTCCCTCGATCGCACCCAGCGAATGCACCACCGTCGATTTCACCTGGTAGGCAAAGGGCTGCATGTCGGGAGCAAGACGGGCCTGAATGATGTCCTCCGGGCTCACGCCTTTGTCGGCGCAAAAGCTTTCGGCCTTACCGATTAGTCCTGCAACGGCTCCCAGGACTTGCAGATTGGAGGGGATGGTCGCGGCGTAGAGTGAAAAGGCCATGGCGTGAGTTTACACCGAAGCGCCCGCTATCCGAGACGCGTCACCGCGGCCGCTACCGCATCGTGCAGCGACTTCATGCCGAAGGAGATGTCCTGCACCACGCCATTGATGAAGAAGGTGGGTGTCGCCCGGATGTGGCTGCGGCGTCCGCCATTGACGTGTTCGCGTACTTTCTGCAGGTAAATGTGATCGTCCATTTCTGCCACGTAGCGCGCCATGTCGAGCCCTAATTCGCCCGCATAGCGCTGTAAATCCTTGTCCTTCAGATGCGCCTGGTTGCGGAACAATACCTCATAGAATTGCCAGAATTTTCCCTGGCCGCCTGCCGCTTCCGAGGCTTCCGCGGCCAGCAGCGCGTGAGGATGCGCCTCTTCCAAGGGAAAATGTCGGAACAAGAAGCGTACCTTGTTCGGATAGCGATCAATCAGCAGCCGCGGCGTGGTCGCTGCCACCTTGCAGCTCGGACATTCAAAGTCCCCGTACTCGATGACGGTGACCCGCGCATGCTCCGCCCCCAAGGCGTGATCAGTGGGTTCCGGCGGTACGGCCAGCGTGGGCGCTTGCGACGTTGGATTCATTGAATGGGCTCCTGACGACTCAACCTTGAGGGGCGCCGCTGCGATGCACCGGCATTTCAATCGGCCGTATGCGCACGCGCACCACACTGGATCTGCGCAGCAATTGCAATTCACATTCCCGGCCGATGAGGCTCGCATCCAGGCGCCGCTGCAAGCCGTCGATCCCGTCGATCGGCTGTCCCTCCAGCGCCACCATGCGATCCCCGGACTCGACGCCCGCGATCGCGGCGGGGCTGCCTGGGACCAACTCAGAGACCAGCACCGCAGTGCTGCTCGAGAGGGCGAAATGTCGCACGACCCGCGTGGCAACGGGCACCGTCGCGCCCGAGACACCGATATACGCACGACGCACCCTACCATGGGCGAACAGCTGGCCGATCACCCATTTCGCGGTATTGATCCCGGTGGCGAAACAGATGGCCTGAGCCTGCGGAATCATCGCCGTGTTGACCCCGATCACGCGGCCCTTGGAATCGACCAGCGGGCCACCGGAGTTTCCGGGATTCAGCGCCGCATCGGTTTGAATGACATCGTGCATCAGCCTGCCCGAGGTGGCGCGCAGCGTGCGCCCGAGCGCCGAGACCACGCCGGTGGTCACCGTTTTGGAGTAGCCGAGCGGATTGCCGATGGCGATCGCCACCTGCCCCACCTTGAGGCGCGAGGAATCGCCGAACTCCACGAACGGGCGCGCGCTCGGCGAGCCGATGCGCAGCACCGCCAGGTCGGAATCCGGATCATTGCCCACCAGGTCCGCATCAAAGCGCGTGTCCTCATTCAAGCGCACGGAAATTTCATCCGCGCCCTGTACCACGTGACTGTTGGTCAGCAAGTACCCATCGGGGGTGAACATGAAGCCGGAACCGGTGCCCTGCTGGGGACGGCGCTTACCGCGATCGGCGCGCCGATGCGTCACCTCGATGAAAGTCACCGCCGGCGCAACCCGCTGCAGCGCGCCGATCACGGCGCTGGAATAGGCATCCAGCAAATCCGCATCCGCGGGGCTCGCGGGATCTGCGCTCGCGGCGCCGGCTGAAGTCTCGGGGTCAAAGGTCTCATTCAGCGCTTCATCGCTGCTATTCAGGGCTGCGGCCCAGCGCGGTGAGAGCACGGCTCAGCTCAGAATGATTTTCGGCTGCGCGGACAATCCTTCCACGATGAGCCGGTTCACACGCCGCACAAAAATCGCCGGGTCGTCCAATTCGCCCCCCTCCGCCAACATCGCCTGGTCATACAGCACATGGGCAAGATCCGCGAACGCGGCGTCATCCGCTGTGTCCTTGAGGCGCACGGCCAAAGGATGCTTCGGATTCAGTTCCAGAATCGGCAGCATCGCAAACGGATTGCTCTGCCCTGCCTGCTTGAGGATGCGGCCCATGCGCAAACTCATGCCGAATTCACCCGCGACGAGCACGGCGGGCGAATCGGTGAGCCGCGAGGAGACCTGTGCGCTGGCGATCTTGCCGCTCAAATCTTTGCCGAGCCGCGCCAAGGTGTCCTTGAAGGCGGATTCCGCCGCGGCTTTCTCCGGAGTCTCGATGGCCGAGGCCACGTCGGCCGCGGCGCTCGCGGCATTGGCGAGCGACTTACCCTCGAATTCATGCAAATGGCCGGCCACCCATTCGTCGATGCGATCGGTGAGCAGCAGCACTTCCAGACCCTTGGCGCGAAACCCCTCCAGATGCGGACTGTTGCGCGCGGCCGCCAGCGTATCGGCGGTCAGGTAGTAAATGGACTTCTGATCCGGCTTCATCCTGGCCACGTAGGCTTCCAGCGTGACCGTGGGGGCATCGCTGCTCTCGGCGGTGGAGTGAAATCGCAGCAGCTTCGCGATCCGGGCCTTCTGCGCCGGATCTTCGATGATGCCCTCCTTCAGCACCATGCCGAAGGTCTTCCAGAATTCCGCGTATTCCTCCGGCTTGTCCGTCGCCAGCTCTTCGAGCATATCCAAGGAGCGCTTGACCAGCGCCGCCTTGATCTTCTCGACGGTGCGATTATTTTGCAAAAGTTCGCGCGACACATTCAGCGGCAGGTCGGAGGAATCGACGAGTCCGCGCATGAAGCGCAAGTACGGGGGCAGCAGCTCCGCCGCCTTATCCATGATGAATACACGCTTGACGTAAAGCTGCACGCCGCCTTTCTGCTCGCGCTCGAACATGTCGAACGGCGCGCGCTTCGGCAGGTAGAGCAGCGAGGTGTATTCGATGCTGCCTTCCACCTTGTTATGCGCCCATAGCCGTGCGCCCTCGGCATCGTGCGTGAGGTGCTTGTAGAAGGCTTGGTAGTCCTCGTCCGTCAGTTCGGATTTCGGGCGCGTCCAGAACGCCTTGGCCTGATTCAGGGTCTCCTCGCTATCGGCGCTCTTCAGGACGATCGGCAGGCTCAGATGATCGGAGTACTTGCGCACCAACTGGCGCAAGCGGCCTGCATCAAGGAACTCCTTATCGTCCTCGCGCAGGTGCAGAATGACTTCGGTGCCTCGGTCCGACTTGGCATCTTCCTGTATCTGGTACTCGCCCTCGCCGTCCGAATCCCAGCGCACCCCCGGCGAGTCGCCGCGCTTGCTGAGCACGGTGACTTTGTCGGCCACAATGAACGCCGAATAAAAACCGACGCCGAACTGGCCGATTAATTGCGCATCCTTGGCCGAATCCCCGCTCAAGGTCTCCAGGAACTTCTTGGTGCCGGAGCGCGCAATGGTACCGAGGTTGTCGATCACCTCCGCCTCGCTCATGCCGATGCCGTTGTCCTTGATGCTCAAGGTGCCGGCGGCGCTGTCCGGGGTCAACGTGACTTGCAGCGAATCCGCGCCCAGCAGCGAAGGGTTGGCAAGCGCCTCGAAGCGCAGTTTCTCGCAGGCATCCGAGGCATTCGAGATCAATTCCCGCAGGAATATCTCCTTGTGCGAATACAGCGAATGGATAACCAAGCGCAGCACTTGCTTGGTTTCGGCTTGGAACTCTTTGATCTGCGGCTGTGTTTCTGTGGTCATGGCCTTACAATCTGTGGTTTCGGGCGTATCTAACTGACGGGTGATCCCTCCCGGTCAAGGTGGGGCCGCCGCCCGATACTTCAAGCTACACTCGGGCATGGCGAAAAGCGGCACCAGCACGGCTGTTTGGGCGGCGCTTGCCGGCAACCTGTTGGTGGCGGCGGCCAAATTCGTGGCCGCCGGTTTGAGCGGCTCTGCTGCCCTGTTCAGCGAGGCCGTGCATTCGCTGGTCGACACCATCAATGAGCTGCTGCTGCTCTACGGCATGGCGCGTTCCGCGCGGCCCGCCGACCGCCTGCACCCCTTGGGCTATGCGCGCGAGCTGTATTTTTGGAGTTTCGTGGTGGCATTGCTGATTTTCGCGCTGGGCGCCGGCGTCTCGGCCTACCAGGGTATCCATCGGCTTTTGCAGCCGCAACCGATTGACAGACCCGCAGTCATCTTCATCGTACTGGCCGCATCGATGGTCTTCGAGGGCGGCTCTTGGGCGGTGGGTGCTCGGGCCTTTCGTGCGGCCAATGGCAGGCTGGGTTGGTGGCAGGCCTTTCGTCAATCGAAGGATCCGCCGGCCTTCATCGTGGTGTTCGAGGATTCCGCCGCGGTGCTGGGTATTTTGGTCGCGGCGGCCGGCACCGGCGCGGCGATCATTACTGCAGATGGCCGCTGGGACGGCGCGGCATCGCTGCTGATTGCGGCAATCCTCGCGGGCGTCGCTGCGCTGCTGGCGAGGGAATCCAAGGCGCTGCTCATCGGCGAACGCGCCGATCCAGCGTTGGCCGACGCCATCATCAAGATTGCGGCGGGGGTGCCCGGCGTATGCAAGGCGAACAGTATCGTGACCGTGCAGCTGGCGCCCCACAATGTCATCGCCACCTTGAGCCTGGATTTCTTCGACACCCTGCGTGCGCCGGATATCGAGGCGGCGGTGGTCGAATTAGAAAACCGGATTCGCAGCGCACATCCGGAAGTCTCGGCGCTGTTCGTCAAACCCCAAAGCGTGCAGGTGGCCGCGCAGCGTCTTGCCCGAGGCGAAGCGACGATGTCACCGGATGAACTGTTCGGCGAGGGCTAGGCCAGCAATTTCGGATCAATCGGCAGGCTTCGAAGCCTCACGCCCGTGGCCGCGAATAAGGCATTGCACAGCGCGGGTATCACGGGCGGAAGCGCGGGCTCGCCCAAACCGGTGGGCGGGTGGTCGGTCTTCAAAAAATGCACCTCCACCGGCGGCGCCTGATTCATGCGCAGCAGCAGGAAGTCGTTGAAATTGCTTTGAATGACCCGGCCGTTGAGCACGGTGATCTCTTGACCCAGCGCCGCGCCGATACCGTCGAGCACAGCGCCTTGAACCTGATTCTCGGCGCCGGTTGGATTGATCACCTGGCTGCCGACATCGCCGACCACCCAGACTTTGTCCACGCTGACTTTGCCGCCGGCGCCCACCGTCGCATGCACCACCTCCGCAAAATATCCCAGATGGCTGTAATAAAACGCGACACCCATGCCGGAGCCTTTGGGTACGGCGCGCTTGCCCCACGCCGATTTTTCGCGCACCAAGGCCAGCACATCGATCATGCGACCGGCGTCGAATGCGCCGACCATGCGGCGCTCGCCGAGCAAGTCCAATCGATACTGCAAAGGATCCTTGCCGGCGGCATGCGCGATTTCATCGATGAATGACTGGTACACGTACGCCAGGGCATTGCTGCCCGGCGCGCGCAGGGGCCCGGTCGGCACCCCGAGAGGCATCAAGGACATTCCCAACTCGAGATGGGGCACGAACTTCGCGGGGAACTCCGCCGCGCCTAAGTCGGCGCTGGGCGCGGCCTTGCCATTGGCGCCAAAGGACACGAAGTGATCCTTGAAGGCCTGCAGTTTGCCCGAGGCATCCAGACCCGCCTTGAAGAAATGGAATCCGGCGGGGCGGTAGAAGTCATGCTGCATGTCGTCTTGCCGATTCCACAAAAGCTTCACCGGAGCGCCCACCTGTTTGGAAATCCACGCCGCCTCGACCATGTAGTCATTCATCAGACGCCTGCCAAAGCCCCCGCCGCAGCGGATCATGTGGATGGTGATGTCGGCATCGGCGAGTCCCAGCGTCTTCGCCACGATTTTGCGGCCCGGGTCCGGATTCTGCGAGGGCGCCCAAATCTCAACTTTCCCGTCGTGAAAATGCGCCGTGCAGTTCTGCGGCTCGAGCGTGGCATGCGAAATGAACGGATAGCTGTACGCCGCTTGCACCTGTGTGGCAGCCGCGCCCAGCGCTTGCGCCACATCGCCATCGCTCACCACGGTCGTGGCCGGCGCGCGCATGGACAGCTCCGCCGCCTGGCTCGCGAAGCCCGCGCTGCTTTGCGCCGCGCTCGCCCCCTCCTGCCACACCACCTCGAGCAGCTCGCGGGCCTTGTTGGCAAGCCACCACTGGGTGGCGACGATGGCCACACCGCTGGTCAGTCCATTGAACGCTTCGCCGCCGTGCACGATGAAGGCATCGCGAATGCCGGGCTGCGCCTTAATGATATCCAGGTTGGCGCTGACCGCGGAGCCGCCGAACACCGGCGATTTTGCGAACACGGCATACAGCATGCCCGGCACCACGACGTCGATGCCGAACAGCGGCTTGCCGGTCACCACCAAGGGGCTGTCAACACCGGAATGCGACTTGCCGATGATCTTGAAGTCCTTCGGATCCTTCAGCACCACGGTCGCAAGATCCGGCGGCGGCAGCGAGGCGGCCGTTGTGGCCAGGCGTGCATAGCTGATTGAACGCTTGGTGGGCACATGGATGACCACGCCGGATTGCGTCCGACATTCGGCGCTGGGGACGGACCAGCCTTGAGCCGCGGCGCTCACCAGCATCTGCCGGGCCGCCGCCCCGACCCGGCGCAGCGGTTCCCAATTCAAAGGCGTCGCCCGGCTGCCGCCCGCGAATTGCACCCCGTAGCGCGCCGGGTCGCTCAGCGCCTGTTCGATGCGCACGCTGCTCCAGTCAACGTCCAGTTCCTCGGCAATCAGCATGGGCAGCATGGTCTTGATGCCTTGGCCGATTTCCGGATTCTTCGAGGTAATCGTGACGATGCCATCGTTGGAGATTTGCACGAACGCGTTGAGCGTCGCCCAGGAGGGCGATGCATCGGCGGCTTCGGCGGCCGCCACGCCGGGGAGCGAGAAATCCAGCAGCAGACCGCCGCCGAGCGCAACGCTGGCCCGCAGAAAAGCCCGGCGGGACTCGTTATGAGCGGCCAGTGTGCCGGCAACCGCGCTCACGTGAGCTTGTCCCGCGAGTCGTGAGTCGGCAGTCCGGCAGCCTGTTTGATGGCAGCGCGAATGCGCGTGTAGGTGGCGCAGCGGCAAATATTGCCCGACATGGCCTGATCGATGTCGGCATCGGTGGGCTTGGGTTTCCTGGCGAGCAGCGCACTGGCCGCCATGATTTGTCCCGCCTGACAATAGCCACACTGCACCACATCGACGGCCAGCCATGCGCTCTGCACGGCGCGCCCCGCAGCGGTGCCGGCCACCGCCTCAATGGTCGTGATCGATTGCGAACCCACCGATGAAATGGGCGTGACGCAGGAGCGAGCGGGATTGCCGTTCAGGTGCACGGTGCAGGCACCGCAGAAACTTTTCCCGCAACCGAATTTGGTGCCTTTCAAATCGAGCAAGTCTCGCAGCACCCACAGCAAGGGCATCTGGGGATCCGCGTCCACGGTCTGCGATTTTCCGTTGACCTGAATCAAGTACTGCACGGAAACCTCACCTAGGGCCAATCGGCGCGCGGATCGAAATCGAAGTCGCGCTTCATTCGTTCATAGGCGGCCTTCGCCGGCGCCGATTGCGCGGCCGGCGTCACCAGCTTGATGGTGACGATTTGATCGCCGCCCGGGCTGCCTGGAAGTCCCCGGCCGCGCAGCCTGAGCTTCTGCCCCGATTGTGCGCCCGCCGGCACCGTCAATTCCACTGTTCCGCCCAAGGTCGGCACCGCCACTTTCGCCCCCAGAGCAGCTTCCCAGGGCGCCAGGGGCAACTCGATTTGTACATCCTTGCCCGCGACTTCGTAAAGATGGTGCGCGCGCACTTTGATCCGAAACACCAATGATGAGCCCCCGCCTCCGGCGCCAATGCGCAGGGACTGCCCCTCGATGACCCCGGCCGGGATCTGCACGTCGACTTGGCGCGAACGGCCATTCTCGTTGAGCATGACCCGGCGCTTGGTGCCGGCGAACGCCTCCTCCACGGTGACATCGAGATGGCCGGCATCCGCGTCCGTATGCACCGAGCCGCCCGGAGCTCCACCCATACCCCCGCCGCCGAACAGGCTGGCAAAGAAATCGCTGAAACCGTTCATGTCGGTAAAGCGCTGTCCGCCCGGCTGCCCGAAGCGCTGCGACCAATCGGGGGGTGGGCGAAACTGTTGACCGTTGCGAAAATCGCGTCCCAACTGATCGTAGGCGGCGCGTTTATCCGAATTGCGCAGCACCTCGTAGGCCTCCTGGACCTCTTTGAAGCGATCTTCGGCGTTGCGTTCCTTGCTGACATCCGGATGAAATTTCCGGGCCAGTTTGCGGTAGGCGCGCTTGATCTCCTCGGCGTCGGCGCCGCGGGTCACGCCCAAAATCTCGTAGTAATCCTTATATTGCATGCCCAGACTCTGAAGGGTTAATTCTTGATATTACAGGCACATAGCCCGCTTGCAGCGGGCCGGCGAAGGGTAATGCTTGAAATTGAACATCAGCGTCCCGACCATGGCTGTGCCGCGTTACCATATTGTGGTTGTTTTCCGTCAAGAAAAGGCCCATGAAACGGATTTTCCTCTTCATTGTCACGAACCTGGCCGTCCTCGCGCTGCTCAGCGTGGTGCTGTTCATCATCGAGAACGTGTTTGGCGTGCACTTGGCGCAGGGCGGCGCGGGTGGATTGCTGGTGTTTGCCGCCATATTCGGCTTTGGCGGCGCGCTGATTTCCCTTGCCCTGTCGAAGTGGACCGCCAGGCGAATGATGGGGGTGCGCGTGATCGCGACGCCGCAAACGGAAGTCGAAGTCTGGCTGGTCGGGGTGGTCAGGCGCTTGGCCGATCAGGCCCGGATCGGTATGCCCGAGGTCGGCATATTCGACGCCGAGGAAATGAATGCGTTCGCCACCGGCGCGCGCCGCAACGCCGCGCTGGTGGCGGTCAGCAGCGGCCTGCTGCGCAACATGTCGCGCACGCAAGCCGAAGCGGTACTGGGTCACGAAATCACGCATGTGGCAAACGGTGATATGGTTACCCTTGCATTGCTGCAAGGCGTGCTAAATACCTTTGTGATCTTTCTCGCACGCATCATCGGCAGCCTCGTCGACCGGGCGATTTTGAGAAACGACCGCCAAGGCTCCGGCATCGGCTTTTTTCTGACCACCCTGGTGGCACAGTTCGTACTGGGAATATTTGCAAGCATGATCGTCAGTTGGTATTCGCGGCGGCGGGAATTTCGCGCCGACCGGGGCGGGGCAGATCTTGCCGGCACGGGCAACATGATCAGCGCGCTGCAAATGCTGAAGCGCAGCCAAGGTCCGCCGATGCCGCAGCAGCTGCAGGCCTTTGGGATCAACACTGGCTCATCGGGCGGCTTCATGCGGCTGTTCATGAGCCACCCCCCTCTGGACGAACGCATCGCGGCACTCCAATCCTTTGCCGCATAAGCGGCCCACGCAATTCTTGCAGGAACTCTATGAGCGCAGAAAATGAAGTCGTGATCGAGCCCCCCACCGCGGCGCGCGTGGGTCATGAGCTCTCGCGGTGGTTCGGCAACAGCGACTTCGCCACGCGGCCGCGCGAACCGGCGCTGCGCGAAACGGGAAATCATATCGATTGGGCGCGCGTTCTGCCTTTCCTGCTCATGCATGCCGCCTGCCTCGCGGTAATTTGGGTGGGCTTCAGTTGGGTGGCCTTCGCGGTGACCGTGGCGCTGTACCTGGTGCGCATGTTCGCCATCACCGGTTTTTATCATCGCTATTTTTCGCATCGCAGCTTCAAGACCTCGCGTGTCGGGCAATTCATCTTCGGGCTGCTGGGCGCCTCGGCCGTGCAGCGCGGTCCGATTTGGTGGGCCGCGCATCATCGCCACCATCACGTGCACTCGGACAAGCCGGATGATGTGCACTCGCCGGTGCAGCACGGATTCTTTTGGAGCCATATGGGCTGGTTCATGTCCCATAAACACTTCGCCGCCGATCTATCGCGCGTCAAGGATCTGCTCAAGTATCCGGAGCTGCGCTTCCTGGATCGATTCGATGTGGTGGTGCCGACGCTGCTCGGCATCGGGGTATTCTTGTTCGGCGTGCTGCTCAAGCATGTCGCACCCGGCCTGCACACCACCGGCTGGCAAATGCTGGTGTGGGGATTTTTCGTCTCCACCGTCTTGGTGTATCACGGCACCTACACCATCAATTCCCTCTCGCATGTTTTCGGGCGCCAGCGCTACAAGACCGGCGATGCGAGCCGCAACAACCCTTGGTTGGCCATCATTACCTTGGGCGAGGGTTGGCATAACAATCATCATCACTACCCCGCCTCGGTGCGCCAGGGCTTTTATTGGTGGGAGTTCGACATCACCTTCTACCTCTTGAAGCTGCTGTCATTCTTCGGGCTGATATGGGATCTAAAACCGGTGCCCGCGGCGGTGCGTGACGGAGCGGCGAAGCGCATTTGATCGCGTAGCGTAGCGATTTGCCCCCGCAGCGAATCCGTTTGGGGGCTTGGGTCGAATAACCCTGGTAAGCCGGGTACCCCGGCGGCGGGCGACCCTTCTATGCGCATTGCGGTTATCGGCTCCGGCATCTCCGGCATGGTCGCGGCGTATCACTTGAGCCGCACGCACGACATCACGATGTTCGAGTCGGGCAGCCACATCGGCGGCCATACTCACACCGTCGACGTGCAGCACGGCGGGCGTGACTACGCCATCGACACCGGCTTCATCGTCTATAACGACTGGACCTACCCGAATTTCGTCGCGCTGCTCGCGCAGCTTCAGGTGCCGTGGCAGCCCAGCCAAATGAGCTTCAGCGTGCGCTGCGAGAAAAGCGGACTCGAGTACAACGGCACCAGCTTGAATTCTCTGTTCGCGCAGCGGCGCAACTTCGCGCGCCCCTCCTTCCTGCGCATGGTGGCCGACATCCTGCGCTTCAATCGCCGCGCGCCGGCGCTGCTGCACAGCGGCGGAGCCGCAGAGAGTCTCGGCGAGTATCTTCAGCGCGAGGGCTACTCGCATTACTTTATCGAGCACTACATCATTCCCATGGGCGCTGCCATTTGGTCCTCGCGACCCGTCGACATGTTGAGTTTCCCGGCGCGCTTTTTCGTCGAGTTCTTTGCCAACCATGGCTTCTTGAGCGTCGATGACCGGCCCACCTGGCGCGTGATCTGCGGCGGCTCCCGCGAATATGTCAAACGGCTCACCGCCCCTTATGCCACGCGAATTCGACTGAATACCCCGGTCGCCTCGCTGGCGCGCCAGGCGCATCGCGTGATGCTGCGGCTCAAGAACGGCAGCGTGGAGCAGTTTGACCAGGTGATTCTCGCCTGCCACAGCGATCAAGCGCTCAGGCTGCTGTCGGATCCTTGCGCAGCGGAGCGCGAGATCTTGGGCGCCATTCCCTACCAGGAAAACGAAGCCCTGCTGCACACCGACAGTCGGCTCATGCCGCGCCGGCGCCTGGCCTGGGCTGCCTGGAATTATCATCTGCCGATCGAGCCCTACGGCCGGGTCACCGTGACCTACAATATGAACACGCTGCAGGGTCTGCGCGCGCCGGCGCAATTTCTGTTGACCTTGAACCGCAGCGAAGCGGTGGATCCTTCCCAAGTGCTCGGCCGCTTTCTCTATCATCATCCGGTTTACACAGCCGCCGCCGTGCGTGCGCAGCAGCGCCGCCGGGAGATCAGCGGCGTTCGCGCCACCCACTACTGCGGCGCGTACTGGGGCTACGGCTTTCACGAGGATGGCGTGACCAGCGCACTGGCCGCCGTCGAGGATTTTCGCCGCGGAGAGCAGCGTGAACAGCCGCCTTTACAAAGGGTGGGTTGAACATCGGCGCTCGGCGCCGCGCGTGCACCGCTTTCGCTACCGCCTGTTCATGCTGTACTTGGATTTGGCGGAACTGCCGCAGCTCTTCGACGGCACACCCGGCTGGTCGGCCCGGCGCCGCGCACCCGCCTGGTTCAAGCGCAGCGATTATCTGGGACCCGCGCACCTATCCTTGGATGAGGCGGTGCGCGCTCTGGTCGACAAAAAGACCGGTGTCCGCCCGCCGGGTCCCATCCGACTGCTCACACACCTGCGCTACTTCGGCTACTGCATGAATCCGGTGAGTTTCTACTACTGCTTCGACCGGTCCGGCGATACCCTGGAAACCATCGTGGCGGAAGTGACCAATACGCCGTGGAGTGAACGGCATCAGTATGTGCTGCCGGTGGGAGTCTGCGCAGGCCGCCTGAAGCGCATGGCGTTTGCCAAGGCGTTTCATGTCTCGCCATTCATGCCCATGGACGTGGAGTATCGCTGGGCCTTCAGCGAACCGGCCGCACGGCTGTTCGTCAATATGCAAAATTTACACGGCAGTTCTCGCCTCTTCGACGCGACCTTGAACCTGCGCCAGGCACCCCTCAACCCCGCTTCGCTCGTGGGGGTACTGGCCAGCTATCCGCTGATGACCCTGAAGATTATCGCGGGCATTCACTGGCAGGCATTCAAGCTATGGTTGAAACGCACCCCCGTGTTCGCGCATCCTCGACGTATCGCGCGCTAGGTGAGGGGGATGCCAGTGCAAGCAGAGGGGGTTCCGGCCGACGTATCGGGCTTTTCGCGGCTGGCGAGGAGTTTGTTGTTCTCGCAGCTGCGAAGCATCCAGCGCGGACGTTTGCGCATAGTCGATGCGGGCGCGGTGGAATCCTTCGGCAGCATTGCGCAGCCCGATAGCCTCGATGTGACCATTCAGGTACGCGATCCGCGCTTTTATTCCGATGCGGTATTCGGCGGCACCACCGGCGCGGGCGAGGCCTACATCCGGGGCCTGTGGGACTGCGAGGATCTCACCTCGCTGGTGCGCCTGATGCTGCTCAATCGCGAGTTGATGAGCGATGTCGATTCCGGGTGGTCGCGACTGCGCGCCCCGCTGTTCAAGGTCACGCACTGGCTCAATCGCAATACCGCGGCCGGAAGCCGCCGCAATATTGCCGCGCACTACGACTTGGGCAACCAGTTCTTCGAGCTGTTTCTCGATGAGACCATGGCTTATTCCTGCGGTATTTTCGAGAGCGCCGACGCATCGCTGCTGCAGGCATCGACCGCCAAGTTTGATGCCGCCTGCAGCAAGCTGAAGCTGGCGCCGGGACAGCACCTGCTGGAAATCGGCACCGGGTGGGGCGGCCTCGCCATTCATGCGGCTCGCAACTACGGCTGCCGCGTGACGACGACCACCATATCGCGCGAACAATACGAATTCTCCAAAGAGCGCATAGCGCGCGCGGGCTTGAGCGATCGCATCACGCTGCTCCTGGAGGACTATCGCGATTTGCGCGGCCACTTCGATGCATTGGTATCGATCGAGATGATAGAAGCGGTGGGACATCAATTCCTCGATACCTACTTTAGGAAATGCAGCGCATTGCTGCGCCCGCCCGGCGCGATGCTGCTGCAGGCCATCACCATTCGCGACCAGTTCTATGAGCGCGCCAGACGCTCGGTGGACTTCATCAAGCGCTTCATTTTTCCGGGCAGCTTCATCCCGTCGGTGCGGGCGCTGGCCGATTCGATGGCGCGCGTCACGGATCTTAAGGTGTTCCACATGGAGGACATCGGGCCGCATTACGCCCGTACCTTGAGGCTGTGGCGCCAGCGGCTGCTGGCACGGCGCGGTGACGTGTTGGCGCAGGGGTATCCGGAAAGCTTTGTGCGCATGTGGGAGTACTATCTGTGCTACTGCGAAGGCGGATTCGAGGAAGGACAATTGGGCGATGTACAAATGCTTCTAACCAAGCCCCGCTCGCGGCGCGCAGCCATCGCCACGGTCCATGCCTCGCCCGCCTAGTTTCGCCGCCCTCGCGGAGCTGAAATCCGTCGTCGGCACCGGCTCCTGGTTCGACTCGCCGGAGGACTTGGCCCCTTACCTGTGGGATTTTCGCCGCTTGTATCACGGCGCGAGTCCTCTGGTGCTGCTGCCGCGCAGTGTCGAGGAGGTGGCGAAGCTCATGGCGATCTGCCATCGCGATGAGCTCGCCGTGGTGCCGCACGGCGGCAACACCAGCTACTGCGGCGGCGCCACCCCGGACGAGAGCGGCACGCAGATTGTGCTGTCCTTGCAGCGCTTGAATCACGTGCGGCATTTGGACGCCGCCAACTATTCGATGACCATTGAAGTGGGCTGCACGCTGGCCGCGGCACAGGCGGCCGCGCGCGATGCGAATCGCCTGTTTCCACTCAGTCTGGGCTCCGAGGGCACGGCGCAGATTGGCGGCAACCTCTCGACGAATGCCGGCGGCACGGCGGTACTGCGGTACGGAATGATGCGCGAGCTGGTGCTGGGGCTGGAGGTGGTGCTCGCGGACGGACGCGTCCTCTCGGCGCTGAAAAGCCTGCGCAAGGACAATACTGGCTACGACGTTAAATCTCTGTTTATCGGCGCCGAGGGCACGCTCGGCATCATTACCGCCGCGGTCCTGAAATTGTTCCCGCCGGCGGCCGATACCGCCACGGCGCTGGTGGGGATCGATTCGCCGCAGCAGGCGCTCGACTTGCTGTCGCGGCTGCGCGCGGCGGCGGGCGAGCAAGTGAGCTCCTTCGAATTGATGCCCCGCCTCGCCGTGGAGTTGACCGTCAAGCACGTGCCGGGAGTCGCCAATCCGCTGGAGTTTGGCACGTCGTGGTACGTGCTCATCGAATTAGCATCGGCAAATCCGCATCAGGGGCTGAATGGCTTGTTGACCGCGCAGCTCGAGGATGCGGCGGCCGCCGGCATCGTCAGCGATGCGCTGCTGGCGAGTTCCCTGGGGCAGGCAGGCGCCATGTGGAAGCTGCGCGAATCGGTGCCGGAGGCGCAGCGCAAACACGGCGCCAGCATCAAGCACGATGTCTCGGTACCGATATCCGCGATTCCCGCCCTCATCGAACAGGGCACCGCCCTGGCGCAGGATCTGGCACCCGAGGGAGAGGTGGTGGCCTACGGCCATGTGGGCGACGGAAATCTGCATTTCAACGTCAGCCAAAAACCCGGCGCCGACCTCGCAAGCTTCGCGGCCCGGACACACCCTCTGGAGCATGCGATGTTCGATCTGGTGGAGAGCCTCGGCGGCAGCATCAGCGCCGAACATGGCATCGGTCGGCTCAAGGCAGAGGAATTTGCGCGCCGCGCGGATCCGGTGGAACTCAGTGTCATGCGCGAATTGAAGCGTGCGCTCGATCCGAAGGGCATATTGAATCCAGGCAAGGTGTTGTGCGCAAACTAAGCGTGCCGGTTCGCACGGCACGGTTGAATTTGCGCGAGTTCGTGGCGTCGGACCTTGACGCGGTCTACGCCTATTCGTCGGATCCGCGCGTCACACGTTATCTCTTCTTCGGTCCCCGGGATCAAGACAGCACCGCCGAGTATCTGGAGGAGCTGCTGGCCTCGCAGCGCGAGCAGCCGCGCACGCGCTTCGAACTCGCGGTGGAAAACATCGCCTCGGGGCGGCTGATCGGCGCCTGCGATTTATCCCTGATCGAGAGCAACGTGGTGGATTTGGGCTATATGCTGGAAACGCAAGAATGGGGCAAGGGATTCGCCACAGAAATCGCGCTGGCGCTGGTCGATGCGGCTTTTTTCGATTTGCGCGCCGAGCGGGTGATATCGACCGTCGATGTCAACAACGGCGCCTCGATTCGGGTGCTGGAGAAGATCGGCATGCGCTGGGAAGCGGTGTACCGCAAGCACCGCCGCGCCAAGAATCGCTGGTGGGACTGTCACCTCTTCGTGCTGCCGCGCGAGGTGTGGCAGGCCGCACGCGCCCCCACCCAGCCCGAGTCCTAGTCCTTGCCCTTATCGCCGCTCTTGGCATCCTGCTCGCGCGCGCGCTCCGTGGCGCGCTTCAATACATCTTCGCTGGGCATCCCGGCCCGCCCGCTGCTGCGCAAGGTCAGGAGTCCGCCGATGATCACGGCGAGGACTAAGGCAATGATGAGAATGGCTTTCATGATGCGCGTGGCTCCGGTGAATTGACCCGAATCAAGCCCTCTTGCGAGACACTCGCCACCAAGCGCCCGTCCCGCGCGAAGATGCTGCCGCGCGTGAAGCCGCGCGCCCCCGAGGCGCTCGGGCTGTCGATGGCATACAGCAGCCAGTCGTCCACGCGCACGGTGCGATGAAACCACATCGCATGATCGATGCTGGCCACCGTCAGTTTGCCTGAGGCCATGGACACGGCATGCGGTTTCAAGGCCGTGTCGAGCAGATGGAAATCGGACACGTAGGCCAGCAGGCAGCGGTGCAGCGCCTCATCGTCGGGAAGCTTGTCCACCGCGCGAAACCACACATACTTGAGCGGTGCCGATTTCTCTGTGCGAATGAGCTCGGTCGGCTGTACCGGCTTGAATTCGAAGGGGCGTTTCTGCTCCATGATGCGGCGCATGGCCGGCGGCGCAGTGGCCAGAGCTGCGCGCAGCTGCGTGGACAGATCAGGCAGTGCTTCCGGAGCAGGAACCTCCGGCATGGCGATCTGATGATCCAACCCGGCTTCAGGCAGTTGAAAGGAGGCCGACAGATTGAATATCTGCTGGCCATGTTGAATGGCCACCACGCGCCGTGTGGAAAAATGTTTGCCGTCCCAGGCGCGATCGACTTCGTACACGATGGGCGAATTGAAATCTCCGCGGCGCAAAAAATAGGCGTGCAGGGAATGCACTTCGCGGTTCTCCACGGTGGCCGTCGCGGCCACCAAGGCCTGGCCCAATACCTGCCCGCCGAACACCTGCGGAGAGCCGATGTCGCGGCTTTCTCCCCGAAATAGATTGATCTCGATGCGCTCCAGCGTCATCACCTTGATCAGATCTTCGAGCAGCTGGTTCATCGCTGATTAAACGCCATCCGCGCCGGCGACGCCCAGGCGCTTCTGCATGATGGGGCTGGTCGTCGTGTACTGCAAAAACTGCCGCTTCTCGGGGAACAGGTGATGTTGGATGGCGAAGGCCGCCAGGGCTGCCTCGTGAAAGCCGCTGAGGATGAGTTTCTTCTTGCCCGGATAGGTATTGATATCGCCGATGGCGAAGATGCCGGGCACACTGGTCTGAAAGCGTTCGGTGTCGACCTTGAGCGCTCTTTTCTCCAACTCGAGGCCCCATTCGGCGATGGGTCCTAACTTCGGGTGCAGGCCGAAGAACGCAAAGACATGATCCACCGGCACCCGAACGGTTTCCCCGTCCGGGCTCTGCACATCGAGCCCGATCAGCCGCTCTTTGTCTTGGTGGAAGGCAACCGCGTTGCCGATGAGCAGGCGCATCTTGCCCGCCGCCACCAGCTCGCGCATCCGCGCCACCGTGGCGGGCGCCGCGCGAAACTCGGCGCGACGATGCACCAAGGTCAGCGAGCGCGCCGTGTCGCACAAGGCCACCGTCCAGTCGAGCGCGGAATCGCCGCCGCCGCAAATCACCAAGTCCCGATCGAAGAAATCGGCGGCCGATTTCACGCGATAGTGCACCGTCCTGCCCTCGAACTGCTCGACCCCCGGCACGCTCAGGCGCCGCGCTTGGAATGAACCCACGCCCCCGGCAATCACCACCGCTCCGGCGGTGAGGCGCGTGCCGGTGGACGTGGCCACATGGAATTTGCCGCTTTCCAGCGGACGCAATTCGGTGACTTCCTGACCCAGGTGAAACTTCGCGTTGAAGGGCTTTGCCTGCTCCAGCAGCCGATCGATCAGTTCCTGAGCCCCGCAAACGGGCAGCGCAGGAATATCGTAGATCGGCTTATCGGGATACAGCTCGGTGCATTGACCGCCCGGTGCGCCCAGGGAATCGATGATGTGGGTGCTGATGCCCAGCAGCCCCAGTTCGAATATCTGAAACAGTCCGACCGGCCCGGCGCCGATGATGACGGTTTCGACGTATTGTTCCGACATGTAGAGCGTGATTCCCTGAGTTGTAAGCGTAAATCGGTCGCGGATTGTAGCTGAATGTGCCGCCGGTTGCGGCAGCCCAAGCAACCAGATCCCCTGCGCCGGGTACTTACATGCTGGACGGCGCTTAAGCGGCGTCGGAATCCGAGCACCCCTTGCGAAATGGGCATATGTACATGTTTGATAAGGTGAAAAACCATGCACGCACAAGTTAGTCCGGTCCCCGACTCGCGAGAATCGACCCGCCCCATACGCGCATTGAATCGCGGCCTCGAGGTGCTCACCGAATTGAACCGGCTGGATCGAGCCGCCATCAACACCCTCGCCGGTGCCGTGGGCCTGCCGCGCACCACCACCTATCGTATTTTGGAAACCTTGCGCCTCGCGGGCTACGTGGAACGGGACGCGCATGATGATTGCTATCGACCCACCATTAGGGTGCGCTCGCTGTCGGATGGCTTCGACGAGGAGGCTTTGCTGGCGCATATTGCCAAGCCGCTGCTCGCCTCCCTCGGTGCGCAGATCGTCTGGCCGGTGGCGGTGGCCACCCCATCCGGGGCCACCATGATGATTCGCGAGACCACCGATCGGCAAAGTCCTCTTGCCTTGGAGCAGGTCGGCGCGGGAGTCCGAGTCCCCATGCTGGCATCGGCCGCCGGGCGCGCCTACATGGCTTTCTGCCCCGACCCGCAGCGGGATGCGTTGCTGGAAGTACTGGCGCGCTCCGCGCTGCCCGAGGATCGCTTGGCGCGCAATCGCCTCGAGGTCGAGCGGCTGCTCAGCGAGACGCGCACGCAGGGCTTCGGCATGGCACATCGTGCGCGGCGCGTATCGGAGGAAACCAGCCTGGCCATTCCGGTACGCGCGAAGGATCGCATCCTCGCCACCGTCACCGTGCGCTATGCCGCCAGCGCTGTCGCGCTGCAAACCGCGATCGAACGATTCCTGCCCAAGATGCGTCAAGTCGCCGAGAAAATCGAGACTCAGCTCGCCTAGGGCGTTGCCGCGGGCTGCGCCGTTATCTGCGGCGATTCCGCCGTGATTCGCTCAAAGGCGGCCTCAAACTGCGGCACCCAATTGCGCGCCACCGAATAGCCATGGCCGACCTTGGGCAGCATCACAAATTGTCCGCCGGGAACCGTCGCGACAAATTTTTGCGTCGGCGGCGCCGGACAGACTTGATCGGTCTGCCCCTGCAGAACGACCCACTTGCCCGGCGGCATCCTCGCGGGCAGGAAATCCACTCCTGTCAGCTGCCCCTTCGCGTCGATGCGCGGCGTGGCCGCGATGCCGGCTCCCTTGCATACGGGCTTCTTCAGCTCAAGGTCCGGACAAAAGCCCAGGCTCAGCGCGCCTTTGAATAGCCCCTCGGGCGCTTCGCCGAGCGCCGCATACACCAGCGTGGCGCCCGAGGAATAGCCGACCAGAGTCGGTTGCCGATAAGGTTTGATGGAGAGTTTCGATTGCAGATCATGGCTCAACAGGTCCAAGTCTATCGCCGGCGAGACGCAGGCCTCCGCGGCTTTTTCCAATTCTCCGAGGTAGTGGCGGGTATCGATGCCGGCCACGAGGGCGCCTTTCTCAGCGAGGTGCTGTGCCATCGCAATCACGCCCAAATTCCAACCGCCATCTCCCGACAGGAACAACACCACCTCGCGCGGCTCGGCGGCGCCGCGATACAGCGTGATGGCCCCGAAGCGGCCGTAGTCCATGGTTTCGCGTGCCGCTGTTTCGCTCGCCGCTGTTTCGCTCGCCGCTGTTTCGCTCGCCGCATCGGCCATCGCCGCCGCGAAGACTGCACCGGCGACCGTCAGCGCCAGCGGCCACAGCCAGGCGCCGAGCCGGCGCGGTTTATTTACGCAGCACATTGCGCACACCTCCGGAAATAAGCGCGGTCACATCCAGCAGCGCACCGGCCATGCCGAGACCGTCCGGCGCGGCCAGATATCGCGGACGCCACACCGGATCGAATTTTTCCTTATATTTGCGCAAGCCCTCAAAGTTATAGAAGTTCTCGCCGTAGCGCTGCACCATGCGCCCGAGCTTGTGCCACGCGGGAGCCAGCGCGTGCTCCTCCAGGCCCGACAGAGGCGCCATCCCCAAGCTGAACCACTGGAAGCCCTGCGATTTGCCCCACAGCATGCATTCGATCAGCATGAAATCCACGACCCCCTTGGGGGCGGCAGAGGTATAGCGCATCAGATCGACCGAGAGCTCGGCCGCGCCGCCGCGCCACAGGTTGGCGAAGGCGACGACTGCGCCGTTGTGGCGCACCACGCCGACGTCGAAGTGAGCCACGTAGCCCTCCTCGAAGAAGCCCAGGGAAAAGCGCTTCTCAGCGGTATTTTTGTCGGCAAGCCACGCATCGGACACGGCACGAAGCTCGCGCAGGATTGCCGGTACATCGGCGCGCGCGATCATTGCAAAGGTCGCCCCGTCGCGCAGCGCGCGCCGTTGCGCCTGGCGAAGATCCGCACGCGCCGCGCCCTCCAATGAGAACGCCGTGAGCGGCACGCGGGCCTCTTCGCCGAGCTTGCTCAAGTTCAGGCCCAGATCGATGTACAGCGGCAGGCGCTGCGGTGTCACCTGGTAGAACACCGGCGAAACCGCCATGCCGTCGCACTCCTCCAGAAATTGCCAGGCCAAGGCTTCGCCCAGTTCCGCGGGACCGATGGGGTCTCCCATGGCCACCCAACTATTGCCGGATGACTGGAACATGATGCATGCGGTTCGATCCGCATTGAACAGCAAATTCTTGTCGCCGAGCAGGGCAAGATTGGCCGTGGTCTCCTCGCCCTTTTCGATCAATACGGCGACCTGCGCCAAATCCTCGGGCCGCGGCGCAGAGAATCGCGGCGGTGCCGGGCGCAGCACTCGCCACAGGCTGTACGCCGCCGCGATCACCACCGCGAATAGCAGGGCGCGCAGGCTGCGCGGCGCCGAGGCGTAGAAGGCGAACTGCCACCACAATTCATTGTCGTAGGGCAGGTGCCGGTAGGCGAACAATACCAGCCACCCGGCAGTCGCGAGCACCAGAAAAAAGGCCACGATCCACGCCGCGGAATAATGCTGTTCGAGCAGCGATGCGCGGCGGCGAAATCGCTCGCGCGCCGCGGTCAGCATGATGACCACGACCGCCAAGATGCCGGCTTCTTCGTAGTCGAAGCCCTTGAGCAGCGATAGCAGGATACCGGCACATAACAGCCAAATCGTCAGCCACCAGGCCGTGTGCAAGCGTCGGTACAGGCCGTGGGCAATGACCAGCAAGCCCACGCCGACCGCACTGCCGAGTAGATGCGACAGCTCCAGCACCGGCAGCGGCACGAAATCTTGCAGCAGCGTCAGGCGCGTACCCACGCCCGGGGTAACGTCGGAAAAAAGCAGCACGGCGCCGGCGACAAACACGGCGAGTGCGATGGCCTGCGGCGTCACGGCGACCAGAAAGGTGCGCGCCAGGCGCACGAAGCGCACCACGGGCGCGCGGTGCACCCACACCTCATGGGCGCCGAGCAGAACGAGCGCAATGCCGAAAGGCGCAAAGTAGTAGATGGCGCGAAACGCCAGCAGTGCCCCGAGCAATCTATCTTTCGGCACGCCCGGCAAGAGAAACAACAGCACGAACTCGAACACGCCGATGCCGCCGGGAACATTGCTGATGGCGCCGGCGACCAGCGCGAGCAAGTACACGCCGGCGAAGGCCGCAAAGCTGATCGAGGCGTGCGGCGGCAGCAGCACGTACAAGACGCCGGCGGCGCACAGCAAATCGAGACAGCTGATGGCAAGCTGCGACAGCGCGATGCGCGGTTTAGGCACCGGAATCTCGATGCGGTACACGCGCAGCGGCGCGTGGCGCGTGCATACCAACCACAGGTAGGTGGCGACTCCGGCCAGCAGCAGGCAGCCGCCGAGAATCGCGAGCCAGGTGTGCACGTGCAGGATCGAGCCGGACATTCCGGCGTTCGAGAGCAGCGATAGCCCGAGCAGAAATCCGGTGCCCAGGAAAAAGGTCAGGGTGCCGAACGCGATGATGGTGGTGATCTGCTTCGCGCTCAGTCCGAGCGCCGAATAGGCGCGATACCTGACCGCGCCGCCGCTGAAGGTATTGAATCCGACGTTGTGGCCGATGGCGTAGGCCATGAAGGAAATGAGGGCAATCCGCGGATAGGGCGCTTTCGCCCCGGCGAAGTGCACGGCGAGCGTGTCGTACAGCGTGAGACAGGCGTAGCCGGCGCAGCTCAGCAATGCAGCGCGCAGCAGTTTCGCGCTGGGGATGGCGTGGACGCGATCCAGAATATCGCGCAAGGGATATTGACCGAGTAAATGATGCAGCCACAGCAGCACCACCCCAAACAGGGCAATTCCCAAAAGGGTCGTCCAAGCCGGAACCTTGTGTGTGGTCGAGGGTTGCGCCAAGCGGCTTATCGTAGCAGGCCTCCATGATAAGGCTGAAAACTGCTAACGTTGGCTATTGAATAGAGCACGAGAGGTCACAGACGCATGAGTTCCGCCAACGATGGCCGCCAGGCAACCATGGATTCGACGCAGGTTTATCGCGAAGAAACTTTTACCGACCGCCGGGTCGGCACCATTCGAAGACTGACGCCGGTCAGCGCGGACGGCGCGGTGGATTCCGCGCGGCCGGTGATATTTGTGGGACAGGCGCAGGTCATGACGCCGATGGGCGCCGTACCGATCAGTTTCGAGCTCGACGCGGCCACCCTGAACGCCGCCATCGAGGGATTCGGGCCGGCGGCCGAGCAGGCCGTGCAGCAAACCATGCGCGAGCTGCAGGAAATGCGCCGCGAACAAGCCTCCTCGCTGGTTATCCCCGACGCCGGCGGCGCCGGATTGCCGAATCCCAGCGATCTGCTGGGCCGAGGCCGGCCTCGCCGCTAATGCCGAGGGTCAGGGATTGGCTGAGGTATCCAGCAAATCCCAGCGCGCATAGGCCGTCTCTAATTCTGCCGCCGCGGCTTGCAAACGCTGCAGCGCGACGCTCATCTGGTCTTTGTCGCGCTGAAACTGGGCGGGGTCGCTGATGAGCGCGTTGAGCTGCGCTGTTTCTGCTTCGAGACGCTGGATTTTCGAGGGCAGCAGCTCCAGTTCGCGCCGTTCCTGATACGACAGACGCCGTGTGGCGGGCTTGGCCGCGGGCTTGGGGCTGGGCGGGGCCGCGGCGCTCTCTGCGAGCTTCGGTGGCACCTCTGGTACTGCCTTCCGCTGGCGCAGCCAATCGGAATAGCCGCCCACATACTCGTTGACCTGGCCCTCGCCTTCGAAGACCAGTGTGCTGGTGACGACGTTGTCGAGAAACGCGCGATCATGGCTGACGAGCAACAGCGTACCGGCATAGTCGGCCACCATTTCTTCCAGCAGCTCCAGGGTCTCGGCGTCGAGGTCGTTGGTCGGTTCATCCATCACCAACAAATTGCTTGGGCGTGCAAACAGCCGCGCCAGCAGCAGCCGGTTACGCTCCCCGCCCGAGAGCATGCTCACCGGCGCGTTCAGACGTTCGGGCGGAAATAAAAAATCGCGCAGGTAGCCCGACACATGCCGCGGTTGGCCATTGATGATCACAGTATCGCCGCTGCCGCCGGTCACGTTGTCCATGATGCTGGCAGCGGGATTTAGCTGCTCGCGTTGTTGATCAAAGTAAGCCGGCAGAAGATTGGTGCCGCGCTTGAGGAGGCCGGAGGTCGGCTCCAAATCGCCGATCAGAAGTTTGATCAAGGTGGTCTTGCCGCATCCGTTGGGTCCGATGATGCCGATGCGATCCTGGCGCATGATGCGCACCGAGAAGTCGCGGATGATGGGCGCCGCGCCGAAATCGAGATTCACGTGCTGCGCTTCGAACACCAATTTTCCCGAGGGCGAGGCGTCCTGGGCGCGCAATTCCACGGACCCTAGGCGTTCGCGCCGCGCCAAGCGCTGGACTCTGAGCTGCTCGAGCGCGCGGACCCGGCCCTCATTGCGCGTACGCCGCGCCTCCACGCCCTTGCGTATCCATACCTCTTCCTGGGCGAGCTTCTTGTCGAACAGGGCATCGTGCTTGGCTTCGACCTCGAGCGCCGCTCGTTTCTGTACCACGTAATCGTCATACCCGCCCGGCCAAACGCGCAGCTGCCCACGATCGAGCTCGACGATCTTGGTGGCCAGGCGGCGCACGAAGGAACGGTCGTGACTGATGAAGAACAAAGCGCCGGAAAAATCCAGCATCATATTCTCGAGCCAGGTGATGGCATCGATATCCAGATGATTGGTCGGCTCATCCAAGAGCAGCACATCGGGCGCGCCAACCAGCGCACGGCCCAACATGACGCGGCGGCGCCAACCGCCGGACAAGGCGCTCATCAAGGCATCTTCGTCGAGCGTGAGGCGGGCGATCACCTGATCCACCTGCAGTTGCGCCTGCCAATCATCCTCCGCGGCGCCTTGGATGACGCCGCCAAGCACCACGTCGCGGACCGCCGCGTCGCTGGCCGGAGAAACCTCCTGCGCCAAGCTCGCCACCCGGGCGCCGGGGCGAACCCACACCTCGCCGCTGTCCGGCAGAATCTGGCGCGTGATCAATTGCAGCAGCGAGGACTTGCCCTCGCCGTTGCGGCCAAGCAGGCACACGCGCTCGCCTCGGCGCAATTGCAGACCGACATGATCCAACAAGGGCTTCAGGCCAAAGCTCAACGAGACTTTATCGAGGCGGACGACGGGCATGAGGCAGGCATAGTAGGCGATCAAACGCCTGCGTTGGGGATAACCCGCCATCCTCCCCGATTGGCCGCCCAATACGTGTACAACTATTGACGTTGTAAGGCTTACATTTCCGCGCACGACAGCGCGCTCGTGCTGGACAGGCACGGTGTTTCTCAACACAATGATTCGCGTGAATCTCCTGAACGAGGCATTGGACGGACTGGGCCGCTGGTACGTGGCCATCCCGCCGTTTCTGATCGCCGCTTTTGTGGCTGCGGTATTCTTTGTGACGGGCGCCGGCCATGCGCGCCTGCAGGAAGCCGGAGAGCGCCTGCAGAAATCCGACACGCGCGAACGTGTCATTGACGAATTGCAGAATTCCCTGGGCACGTCGGTCGCCGCGCAGCGCGGATTCTTGCTGACCGGGGATCCAAAGTTCCTCGCCATTTACAAAAGAGCCGTCGCGGATGTGGAACCGCGCCTGGCGGCGCTGCAATCGACTTACGCCTCCTCCGACGCCGGCCTCAGCAGCGTGCGCGACCTGCATGTACTGGTCGGCAAGCGGCTTGCGGATCTGTCCATGCTGGTGGCCATTCAGCAGTCGCAGGGAAGCGCGGCCGCCGTCGCGCTGGTGAAGACCAGCGTGGGTTCCGATACCGGCACCGCCATCGCCGACACCTTGAATCAACTGCGCGATCGCGAAGCGGTCGAACACAACGCCGCCGCCGCGCATTGGTCCGGCTCTCTGAGCTTGAGCCGTTGGATCACCTACGCGGGCACCTTCATGACCGTGCTGCTGCTCGGCGTCGCCACGCGCCTCATGTACCTGTACATGCGCCGGCGCACCTTGCTCACGGCGCAGTTGCGCGATCAAAAGGTGCAGCTGGAACGCCAGGTCGAGGAGCGGACGCAGGAACTTGTCGAACTGTCGACGCATTTGCAAAGCGTGGCGGAGCGCGAGAAGGCGAGCCTGGCGCGCGAACTGCATGACGAGCTTGGCGGCCTGCTGGTGGGCGCACGCATGGACATTTCTTGGGTCGAACAGCATATGGCGCACAA
This sequence comes from uncultured Gammaproteobacteria bacterium, assembly GCA_963756845.1. Lineage (GTDB taxonomy): Bacteria > Pseudomonadota > Gammaproteobacteria > Steroidobacterales > Steroidobacteraceae > Bog-1198. The sequence continues at coordinate 270,984 of CAVWPD010000002.1, forward strand.
CGATCCGGACCTCAAGCAGCGGCTGCACCGCGTGCAGCAGAATCTGTCGGCCGGCGTCGACTTGAAGCGGCGCATCATCGAGGAGCTTCGCCCCACCCTTCTGGACAATGTGGGATTGTTCGCCGCGCTGCGCTGGCAGCTGAAGGAGACCTGCGGCAACGCCGGGCTCAAGTGCACCGAGTCATATCCTGACGAGGAGCCGCAATTCAAATCCGAAGCCTCGATTGCGTTGTTTCGAATTGCGCAAGAGGCTTTTTCCAATATCCTCAAGCATGCGTCCGCGAAATCCGTGGACATCAGCTTGGACATGGACCCCGAGACCCTGCTCATGCGCATCGCGGATGATGGCTCGGGCATTCCCGCGGGGCGGTTCATGGCGATCGGCTCGCATGGCCTGGCATCGATGCGCCATCGAGTCCGCGCGCTGGGCGGGCGACTGGATCTAAGAAGCCCCGCCTCGGGTGGCACTTTGCTGATCGTGCAAGTGCCGATCGGCAATGCGGTACTCGATCTCAGCGAGCCCGCAATCCTTTAGAAAACATGTTCGCAAGACTTTCGCGCATCGCGACCCTCTTCTGCGCCTGCCTATTGAGCCTCTCGGCGCCGGCCTCCGACCGCGACGCCTTGCGCCGCATCGTGCAGGATGAGTGCATGGTGCATTGGCTTGAGCAGCAGAGCGCCGCGCCCTGCGAGCGACTTTACTTGCGGGACGATGGCAGCGGCGCAGGCTACGCGCTGCTCGCCGATCGCAAGGGCGGCGCGCACTTTCTGCTCATTCCCACCCAGAGAATGGCGGGGATCGAAAGTCCGGCAGCGCGTGAGCCCGGCGCGCCGAATTATTTTGCGGCCGCCTGGGCTGCGCGCGATCTTGTGGCCGCAGCGGCGGGTCGCCCGGTCAGCCGCAGCGCCTTCGGGATGGCGCTGAATCCGAGGCACGCCCGCAGCCAGGATCAACTGCATATTCATATGGAGTGCCTGCGCGCCGAGGTGGTGGCGGCGCTGAAGGCCGCGTCGGGGAACCTGAGCAGCGAGTGGTCGCCGGTGTCCATTGCGGGGTGGCACTACGATGGCATGCGTATCTTGGGAGAGGATCTGGGTGAGTCCAATCCGCTGCGTCTACTCGCCGATCGACCGCCGGTTGCGCGGGCGAGCCTGGAGGAATACAGCCTGATCCTCGCCGGCATGCAGTTCAAGGAGGGGCCGGGTTTCGTGCTATTGGCAGGCACCGGTCTTGCCGGCGAACTGCTGTTGGATTCCACCTGCGCCGCGGCCTAGATTCGGACAGTGCCCGCGCCAATCGCCGCGAATAGCGACGCGTCGATCGGCACGTAACGCTGCGCACGCGGATCATCGAGATACAGAGGATCCTCGGTACGCGCCGGGTTGAATCCCTCGTCCATCAGGTCCTGTTTGCGCGGCTTGAAGGTGCCGGTGGATTCCAGCCTCCTCAGAAGGCGCAAAAACACCGGCCGGGCGTAAGCAGGCAGGCGCTGCGCCACATCGGCGTGAAATACAGCCAGATCGAAGTCCGCGTTGACGATCAGCGCCGCGGCACCCGCGCGGCCATCGGCGCCGGGCACGATGACTCCATACACCACCCCGTCCAGCACGCCGCGGCTTGCCGCGAGCGCCGTCATGACCTCGGCTGTCGATACATTCTCTCCCTTCCAGCGGAAGGTCTCGCCAACGCGATCGACGAAGTAGTAGAAACCCCGCTCATCACGGCGCATCAAGTCCCCCGTGCGGTACCACGAATCTCCCTGCGCAAACACGTTGCGCAGCACTTTGCGTGCGGAGGCATCCGCATCCGCATAGCCCTCGAATCGGCCGCCCCGCTGCTCATCGCGGGGCATGAGACCCACCGCCTCGCCGACTTCACCGGTCTCGCAGCGGTCGCAGAAGCCCTCGGCGTTGCGTCGTGGCTCGGATTTATCGACATCGAATCGCAATAACGCCACAGGTAATCGGCTGGCGAGAAAGGGCGGTATGCGGCCGATGGCGCCCGGCTGACCCTCGCAGTTGTACAGCGAGAAGTTGCCTTCGGTGGACGCGTAGTACTCCAGAATGCGTGGGATCCGGAAGCGCGTCTTGAAAGCATCCCAGACCTCCGGCCGCAATCCATTGCCGCAAGCCACGCGCAATGCATGCTCGGTCTCGATGGGCTGATACGGAGTATTCACCAAGTAGCGGCACAGCTCGCCGATGTATTGAAATAGGGTGCAGCGCTGCTCGCAGACATCCCGCCAAAAATCGGATGCTGAAAATTTTGGGCGAATTACCACGGCGCCGCCGCCCACCAATGTCGCAAAGGTGGCGACCACGCCGCCGACGCTGTGATAAAGCGGCAAGCAGTTGAACATGCGGTCGCTCGGTTGAGTATCCAGCATGCCGGCGAACCAATGGCTCCACTGCATGAGGCGGTAATGACTTACCTTGGCCGCTTTCGGCAGGCCGGTGGTTCCCGAGGTATAGATGTAGAGCGCCGTGGCATCGATCGGCGGCGCGGCATGCTCCGCTGCACTCAGGGGGAGACCGGATAATGCGGCGAGTTGCGAATCGAGACCCGCAAAATCCTCGCTGCTGGATCCGAGTACGCGGCAGGCTAGCTTAAGGGGCAGGCGGGAGCGGATTGCAAAGATCCGAGGTGCGAGGTCCGCACCCACGATCAGCAGTCTCGGCTGAGCGATTCTGATGGAGTGCGCCAGCACCTCGCCCGCGAGTTGCGAGTTGATCAGTGCCACCACCGCGCCGATACGCGTCAGCCCCAACCAGACAGCCACATACTCGGCGCAGTTCGCCATGAACAGCGCAACGACGTCGCCCTCCTTGAGTCCCTGAGCCACACCGAAACGCGCGTACTGATTGCAGCGCGACCCGAGTTGGGCGTAGCTCAAGGTCGCTTCGCAGGAGATGAGCGCTGGGGCCGCCGCGAACTCACCGGCGAGCCGATCGATCAGCAGCGGCAGCGTCATTCCCTGCTCGGCGATGGACGCCGTCTTACCGAGCGCCCGGAGCCATGCTGCGCGCGCGAATTTTGAATCGGCCTCGCCGACCTGAGCCACGGAATTAGCCATTTAACCGCTGTCTTGGGAATTGCGAACCATACCACGACTGCCCGCATCGTTCGCGATACACTGCGAAGACCCAAATCCACGAAAACTGACAGCAATGAAGCGAGAAACAATCGCAATCCATGGGGGCTTCGATTCGGACCCGACGACCAAGGCGGTCGCGGTGCCGATTTACCAAACGGCGGCATATTCCTTCGACAGCGCGGAGCATGGCGCCGCACTGTTCAACCTCGAGGTCCCCGGATACCGGTACACGCGAATCAGCAATCCGACCACGGATGTGCTCGAACAGCGGGTGACTGAACTGGAGGGGGGAGTCGGTTCGCTGAGCGTGAGTTCAGGACAAACGGCGCTGTACTACGCCGCGATGAATGCGCTGGAAATGGGCCGCAACATTGTCTCGGTGCCGCAGCTGTACGGCACGACTTACACCCTATTTGCCCACATTCTGCCCAAGATGGGCATTAACGTGCGCTTCGCGAAATCCGACCGCGCTGCCGATATCGCGGCGTTGATCGACGAGGACACGCGCGCGATATTTTGCGAGACCGTCGGCAATCCCGCCGGCAACGTGTGCGATCTGGAGGCGCTGGCGACGCTGGCGCATCGACATCACATGCCGTTGATCGTCGACAATACGGTGGCCACGCCCATGTTGGTGCGCCCCATTGAATACGGCGCCGACATCATCATTCACTCCCTGACGAAATTCATGGGCGGCCACGGCACCACATTGGGCGGCATCGTCGTCGATTGCGGCAGCTTCAACTGGACGGCGCACGCGTCACGCTATCCTATGTTCACCGAGCCGGATGAGTCCTATCACGGACTCGTGTACACCGAGCACTATGGCGCCGCCGCCTTCATCGGCCGCTGCCGCAGCGTCTATCAGCGCACACTGGGTGCGGTGCTCTCGCCGATGAATGCGTTTCTCCTGCTGCAAGGCATCGAGACCGTGGCGCTGCGCATCGATCGGCACGTGGAAAACGCGCTGAAGGTGGCGCAGTTCTTACGGGCCGACGCGCGCGTCGAGTCGGTGAATTTCGCAGGATTCGCCGACAATCCCTATTATCCCTTGGTGCAAAAGTATTTGGGCGGCAGGGCCTGTTCGCTCATGACCTTCGAGATTCGCGGCGGCCTTCCCGCCGGCATGCGCTTTTACAACGCGCTCAAGCTATTCAAACGCCTGGTGAATTTGGGCGACGCGAAATCCCTCGCCTGTCATCCCGCCTCGACCACGCACCGGCAGATGTCCGCCGAGGAACAGCGCGCCGCGGGCGTTGGCCCCGGCAGCATTCGGTTGAGCGTCGGCATCGAACACATCGACGACATCCTGGCCGATTTGGATCAGGCACTGGGCGCCGCCGCTTGACCGATCCATCATTGCCGGATGCCATTCCGGCGCTGTTTCCGACGGCGGCGGAACGCAAGCGGCTCGGCGATTGGCTGGGGCAGCGCTTGGAGCAAGCGCTGCAGCGGGTTCAAGCGGGTCCTGTTGCGCCGACGCTCGACATGCAAGCATTTGGCGCAGAGCTTGAGAGCTTCGATTTTCAAGCGCCGCGGCCGCTCGAGGATGCATTGCGTTGGGCCATCGAGCACATGGAACAGGGCATCGTGCAAATGGCGAACCCGCGTTACTACGGCCTGTTCAATCCCGGGGCGAGTTTCCCCGCGCAATGCGCCGATCGCATTGCGGGATTGTTCAATCCGCAGCTCGCCAGTTCCGCCTCCTCGCCCGTGCCGGTGGCATTGGAGAACCATGTGATTCGCGCCGTCGCGCAGCGCGCGGGGTTCGGCGCCGAAGCCACGGGGCATTTCGCCACGGGCGGATCCGAAGCGAACTACACGGCGCTGATCTGCGCACTGACCGCGGCGCATGCCGGCTTCTCCGCCGACGGCGTGCGTGCCTTTGCCGGACCGGTGAAGTTCTATACCTCGCGCGACTGCCATATTGCCTGGCTGAAAATTGCGCACCAAGCCGGCGTAGGCCGCGCGGCGCTGCAATTGGTCGCCACCGACGGCCGCGGCCGGATGGATCCGCAGGCGCTGCGGGAGGCCATCGCCCGCGACCGGGCCGCCCGCGCCGTGCCGGTAATGATCGTTGCCACCGCCGGCACCACCGGCGGCGGCATGATTGATCCCTTGCATGCCTGCGCGGACATCGCAGCGCAGCAGAAGCTTTGGCTGCATGTGGATGCCGCCTGGGGAGGCGCGGCGCTCGCCTCGAATCGCCTGCGCGGCGTGCTCGACGGCATCGGACGCGCCGACTCGATCAGCATCGATGCGCACAAATGGTTGGCCACCACCATGGGATGCGCCCTCTTTATCACGCGCCACGGGTCGCTGTTGTCGAAGGCCTTCCACGCCTCCACCGACTTCATGCCATCGAGCCTGTCGTCGGTGGATCCCTACCTCAACAGCATGCAGTGGTCGCGCCGATTTCTCGGCCTGCGCCTGTTCCTGGCGCTGGCGGCGGCGGGCTGGGAGGGCCTCGGCGCGCATGTGGAGCGTGCTGTCAGGGTGGTCGAGCGCATCCAGGAACGGCTGCTCGCGCTGGGATGGAGCATCGCCAACGATTCCCCGCTCGCCGTGCTCGATGCCGTACCGCCCGCAGGGCTCGGCGATGTGCGCAGTTTGGTGCGTCGAGTCGTGGCTTCCGGCCGCGCCTGGGTCGCCTTCACCACCTTCGAAGGTCGCGAGGTCGTGCGGATCTGCGCCACCAACGGTGAGACCCAGATGCAGGACGTGGATGCGCTGATCGCCGTGCTGAACGAGCGTCCTTAGGCGCGCTGCCCCAAGGTGTGTGCGATCAACGCCTCGATGGACGACAGCGAGTGAAAGTTCTCCGGCGTGATATCCGATTGCGCGATGGCGATATCGAATTCCAGCTCAACGGCGAGCATGAGATTCACCATTTTCAAAGAGCTGACGCCAAGATCGCTGAGCTGGGCATCCATCGGAAAGGGGTCGGGAACCGCCCGCCCGGCCCCTAGCACCGCTTTGACGACCGCAACGAGCCGCTCGCTTACGCCCTCCATCGCCTGCGGATCCACTCGTGCTTCTCCCGACTAAAACCCATCGATATTACCGTGTTGCGCAGGATACGGAATACGCCGCGGCTTTTACATATGTTTTTAAAGTGAGTCGCTCGTCACTAAGTGACAATAAATCGCCGCCCCAGTTGTTGTTCCCGTAGGGGACTCCCCGCATAATCAGCCTATCGCAGGCCCTTTCAGAGTACCCAAGAGAATGTTAGTGGAGACGCATCGAGTGGCGGGCGCACAGCGCGTCACCAATGTACGTCAAAACGATTTGACGGCGCGGGCCCGTGCCGCTGCGGACATCGCCAAAGCCAACGCCACGGCGGTCGACGCGGAAGCGCGCTTTCCCGGCGAGGCGTTCGCGGAGCTGCGCCGGCAGCGGCTGCTGGGCATTCAGGTTCCGCAGGCGTTGGAGGGTGAATCTGCCAGCATCGCGGAAATTGCCGATGTCTGCTACATCCTCGGCCAGTCCTGCTCCTCGACCGCACTGATCTATGCGATGCATCAGATCAAGATCGCGTGCATCGTGCGTCATTACAAGAACACGGCGGGACTCGAACGCGTCCTGCGGCGCATCGCTGCCGAGCAGCTGCTCATGGCCTCCTCGACCACCGAGGGCCAAGCCGGCGGCAACGTGCGCTCCAGTGAGGCGGCCGTCGAGCACGACGGCGCGCAGGTGACCCTCGAACGCAAGGCCACGGTAATTTCCTATGCCGTGGAAGCCGATGGCATCGTCACCACCGCGCGCCGCGCGGCGGATGCCGCGGGCAATGATCAAGTGTTGCTGGTACTGTTGAAGGCCGACTACACGCTCGAGCGATTGCAGATGTGGGATACGCTCGGCATGCGCGGCACCCATAGCGAAGGCTTCACGTTGCGCGCGCGCGCCTCTGCCGGCCAGCTGCTGCCCGAGCCGTACGAGAGAATTCACGCCCAGACCATGGTTCCCTTTGCGCATTTGCTGTGGGGCTCGGTGTGGGCGGGCATCGCCGCCGCGGCGACCACCAAGGCGCAGGCGTTCATACGCCATGTCGTGCGCCAGGCGAACGGCCAGATGCCGCCCGGCGCCGCGCACTTCACGCAGGCGGTCTCCTCATTGAGAACGCTGCGCGGCGTATTGGCCGCGAACTTGCGCAGCTACGAGAATGTCATGCTGGACGAGAAAGCCATCGCCTCGTTGGAATTCCAAGCGATGATCACCTTGACGAAGGTGCAAGCCTCCGAGCTCGCGGTCTCCACGGTGTTGAGCTCGCTGCGCGCCTGTGGTCTGTCCGGATACCGCAACGACACCGACTTTACCATCGGCCGGCTGCTGCGCGACGTGTTGTCCGCACCGATCATGATCAGCAACGACCGCATCCTGTCGAATCTGGCCACGACTTCGTTGATGACGCCGCTGCCAACCTCGATCAGTGGTTGAGCGCGGCGTGTCCCCGGACGGCGTCTCGCAGTATCCGCTCGCGCACTTGACTGATGCGCTGTTTCGTCCCATGGGGGTCGATGGCGTCTACGCGCGTACCGCCCTGTATGTCGATCTGGTCGAACGCCTGGAACACTACATCACGCGTCAGCGCGATCCGAAAGCGGAAATCATGCGATTCCCGCCCGTCATGAGCCGCGCGCAACTGGAGAAATCCGGCTACCTGAAAAGCTTTCCCAACTTGCTCGGCTGCGTATGCGCGCTGCACGGCTCGGAAGCTTCGATCCGCTCGGCCGTCGATCGCTACGATCAGGGCGGCGATTGGACCACCTCGTTGAGCTCCTCGGATCTGGTGCTGTCGCCGGCTGCCTGCTATCCCGTCTATCCGATAGCGGCGGCGCGCGGCAAGCTGCCCAGCGGCGGACTGCTGTTTGACATCGAGGCCGACGTGTTCAGGCATGAGCCGTCCTTAAGCCTCGACCGGCTGCAGTCCTTCCGCATGCGTGAATTCGTGAGGATCGGCTCGCCGCAGGAGATCGTGGATTTTCGCGAGACCTGGATGGCGAGGGCCCCGCTGCTGGCCGCCGAACTTAGTCTGCCGCATTCCATGGACGTCGCCAACGATCCATTCTTCGGCAGAGTGGGCCAGGTCATGGCCGTCAGCCAACGCCAGCAGGCTTTGAAATTCGAGCTGCTGATTCCCTACTATCCCAACGCGTCCCCCACCGCCTGCATGAGTTTCAATTATCACCGCGAGCATTTCGGTCAGGTCTGGGGCATCCGCGACGAGCACGATGAATTGGCGCACACCAGCTGTGTCGCCTTTGGAATCGATCGTCTGGCAGTCGCATTGTTCGCGAATCATGGTCTCAATACCAAGAAGTGGCCGGCAGCAACCAGAGCCGCATTGGCCTTCTAGATCGCCTGCGCGCTTCAATGCCGCTCGACCCGCGCGTCAAACGATTCCTGGATGTTCTGGCGGCCGGCAATCCTGCGGACCCGCGCACCGCCACGGCCCTGGAACGCCGCGCAGGACTCGCAGCGCTGATGCAATTCGCCGGGCCGCCATGCGCCGTGGGCGCCGTCGAGGATCGGTCGATACCGGGTCCCGCCGGAGCCCTGCGGGTGCGGGTTTATTCACCCATTGAGAGCGCCGCGCCGCTCCCGGGGCTGATTTATTTTCACGGCGGCGGCATGGTCGCGGGCAGCGTGGACACGCACGATTCCATTGCCCGCGCCCTTTCCCATGACGGCGCCGTTCGCGTGGTATCCGTCGACTATCGACTGGCTCCGGAGCATCGCTATCCCGCCGCGCTCGAGGACGCGCTGGCCGCGGTCCGGTACATCCATGCGCACGCGCCGGACTTCGGCATCGATGCATCGCGGCTGGGCATCTGCGGCGACTCGGCCGGGGGCACTCTGGCGGCGGCCACTTGCGAGGCCTTAGCTCGAATCGGCAGACCGCCGCTCGCCCTGCAGGTGTTGATCTGCCCGATTCTTGATTACAGCGGCAGAACCCCATCGCGCCTGAGCTTGGCGACCGGCTATCTGATCGATCAGGCCACACTCGATCATGACCTGATGCACTACCTGCCGCCCGGGGAGGACTGCGCGAATCCGCGCATCTCGCCGCTGCTCGCCGCCGACATACAGGGCGTGCCTCGCACCCTGATTCACACCGCCGAATTCGATCCGCTGCGCGATGAGGGACGGAATTATTTCGAACGCCTGGCGCGCGCGCGCATCGAAGTGTCCTACACTTGCCATCCAGGTATGATCCACCTGTTCTATGGATTGGGGGCCGTGATTCCATATGCGCGCAAGGCATTCGAGCAGATCGGCGGCGAAATTCGCGCCGCGCTGGCCTGACCTGAGGAGTTGCTGAGGTGGCGGAGCGCAGCATCGCGCAACGCATGATTCAACAGCTGCACGCCGCTCGCGTCGGCGGAGATCTTGCGGGCATGTGCCGCGTGTTCGCCGATGCGGGCCGCTTTGAGATTTTGGGCGCCAGCGCCGATAAGTCGATTGCCATTCGCGCGAATGATTTGGCCGAGTTTCGACCCTGGCTCGCGATGATGGTGAAAGTCTTTCGCATCAGCAACTACGACCTGCTGAGCCTGGTGGTCGAGTGGCCGCGGGCCTGCGCACACTGGCGCGCCGACATCTACTCCAAAGTCACCGGAGTCACGGTGCCGACCGAACTGGTCGACGTGGTGCAGATGAACGAGGAACGCATCGTGGCTTATACCGAATTCTTTGCACCCCGCTGAAGCCGAACCGCGCTGGCTGACGATCGCCCGCGAGATGCGCGCGATCGCACAGGTCGGCTTGGCATTCACTGCGGATCGCTTTGATCGTCAGCGCTACGAACGGCTGCGCGAACTGGCGGCCCTGCTGCTGTCGCAAGGTTCGGCGGACGATTACGCCATGATCCTTGAACTGCTGCGCCAAGAGAAAGGCTATGCGACGCCGAAGGTGGATGTGCGCGGCGCGGCGTTCGTCGAGGGCCGCGTGTTGATGGTGCGGGAATTGAGCGACGGGCGCTGGACGCTGCCGGGTGGCTGGGCGGACGTCAACCAATCAGCCGCCGAGTGCGTCGCGCGAGAGATCACCGAGGAATCCGGATTCAAAGCCGACGTGCGCAAACTCGCCGCGGTCTACGACTACCAGAAGAGCGGTCACCCGCCGCGGCACATCGATTCGATCTACAAGATGTTCTTCATTTGCGAGATCACCGGCGGCATGGCGCGCGCCAGCGATGAAACCAGCGAAGTGGCGTTTTTCTCGCGCGATGATTTGCCGCCTCTATCGCTGGGCAGAACCACGCCGGCACAGGTGGAGAGAATGTTTCAGCACTGGGAGAATCCGCCGTTGGCGACGGATTTCGACTGAGTCAAGCGTAGGTCGTCAGCCCCAGGTCCGGCTGCGTGTCCAGATGCGGAAGTCCGTTGAAACTGACCAGGTGATGGCGCCGCGGCGTCGAGGCGAATTCCGTGAGCGAACTGTTGCGCATTCGCAGGTTCAACTCGACGGCCGTCGCGGGCGGTGCCTTCAGGACCTCGGCCACCATCGCGGCGATCGGACCGCCGGAACTGACCACAAGCACCTGGCCGTCCGGGAAACGCCGGCGCGCGGCGAGCAGTGCCGCGACGGCGTCCTGCTGGAATTCTTGCCAGGGCGGCATCCCCACTGGCTGGGTGCGATCCTCCGCCCAGGCCAGCAGCGCCTCGCGCAGCAGCCGAAAATGCTCGCGGACCACCACCGGGTCGCGCCGCGCTGCCGCCGCGGCGGGCGCGGGATATTCGCCGCTGAGCGCCATCATGATGGCTTCGGGTTTGTATTCGTCGAGGCCGGGGAATTGCTCTTGAACGGCCTCAGCCCCCAGTTCGGGGTGAGCCTCGAGAATGCCCTTCGCCGTCTCTGATTGGCGCCGCAGAGTGCCGGTGAATACCGCATCAAAATGAATTTTGCGCGCGGCGAAGTAGCTGCCGAGCAAGCGCGACTGCGCAAACCCGATCTCCGTCAATCGATCGTAGTCATCGGTGCCGAAGGCCGCTTGCCCGTGGCGCACGACATAAATGGAGCCCATGTCCTAGGCTGTGTGGGCGGGCTGGGCGGCGTTCATCATCGGCCCACTGTAGCATTCGACGCATCGCGGCTCCACGGCAAGTCGAGCGCAACGCACAGCCCCCCGCCGTCGCGATTCGCCAACTGAATCCGCCCGCCATGCGCTTCGGCAATCTCACGCGCGAGCGCGAGGCCAAGACCTGTGCCGCTGCGCTTGGTGGAATAAAAAGGCAACAATGCCTGGGCAAGCACCGTTTGGCTCATGCCGGAGCCGCGATCGCGCACTTCGATCCGCTGCACGGCGCCCGCGCAAATGATGGACACTTCGACCTCCGCCGCCGCGCCGCCCGCCTCGTGCGCGTTCTTGAGCAGGTTGATCAGCGCCTGTTCGATTTGTACCCGATCGAACCAGCCCGGCAGCGCCGGCAAAGGCTGATGCGTGAAGGACTGCTGGCCCTTGAGCTCCGCTATGAACTGCTGCCAATGGACGCTTTCGGGGCGCGGCGCCGGCAGCTTGGCGAAAGCCGCATAGCCGCTGACGAAATGATGCAGATGTTCGGCGCGCTCGGCGATAGCGGCGAACACATTAGGCAACGCCGCGTAGTCCTCGCGGCGTGCAATTTCGGCGCCGGAATGCGCCAGTGAGCTCAAAGGGCCCAGCGAATTATTGAGCTCGTGGCTCAACACCCTGATCAGCTTTTTCCAAGTGGAGACCTCCTGGCGCGACAGTTCGCGCGTCAGCCGCTTCAGCAGATACAGGCGAAAGGCGCGGCCCTGCAGGATGAATGCGCGCTGCGACAGATGGAATGTCTCCTCGACACCCTCGATGTCGGTGGAAAACAAACTATCGCCGGCTTCATCGGCAGCGCCGCGCAGCGCCGGCGGAGCATCCGTCAGCGCCTCGCGAAATCGCAGGCCTTGTAGGCTGCGCCCGTCGCTCAACAGGTGTCTGGCCGCAATATTCGCGTAGGCAATGCGCTCATTCGCATCGACGAGCAACAATGCCACCGGTGAATTCTGCATCACGGTGTCCAGGAGCAGCTCGCGCTGCACCAGGTGCGCGCGTTGCTGGCGCAGCGCGCCGGCCAATTCATTATGCGCCGTCATCAGTGCGCCGAGCTCATCGTCGCGATCCACCACCAGCGACAAGCTGAAATCTCCTTCCCGATAGCTGGCGACGGTGCCTGAGAGTGCGCGCAGCATTTGCTGGATGGGGCGCATGAAGCGTGCCGCCAGCCATATCAACGGAACCAGCGCCGCGGCGACGATCAGCAGCCAACTGAGCAGCACATTGTCCAGCGATTGCTGCACCCAGGCGCCTAGCGCCGCGGCCAGCGCGACCACCAGGAACAACAACAGCGCCAGCTTGCCTTTGAGGCTCATGGCTTATCCAATCAGGCGCCGCTGGGTGGACGCAGGTTGAAACGTTCCAGGCGGCGGTAGAGCGCCTGGCGCGACAGACCGAGACTTTGCGCCGCGCGGCTGATGTTGCCGCCGGCCTCGCGCAAGCTGGCCTCCAGCACTTCCTTGCTGAAGTGTTCGGTTTCGCGCGGCGCCGCGCGCGCCACGGCCGGTAGATTCAGATCCGCAGCCGTGACGATATTCTCGCGCGCCAAGAGCTTCACGCGCTCGATCGAATTGCGCAGCTCGCGAACGTTTCCCGGCCAATCATGGGCCACGAGCGCCGCCGCGGCATCCTCGCTCAACTGCAGGCCCTGGCCGAGAAAGTGTCGGGCGAGCGGCAGGATGTCCGCCGGCCGCTCCGCCAGCGCCGGCACGGCGATGTCGATGACATTCAGCCGGTAGTAAAGGTCCTCGCGAAAGCGGCCTTCGCGAATAAGCACCGGCAGATCGGCGTTGGTGGCCGTGATGATGCGCACCTGGGCGTATCGCGTCTTACTCGAACCCAGCATCTCGAATTGGCCGGTTTCAAGCACGCGCAGCAGCTTCACCTGTCCGGCGAGCGGCAGGTCGCCGATTTCGTCGAGAAACAACGTGCCGTCCCTTGCCGACTCAAATCGACCGGTGCGGGCGCGGTTGGCGCCGGTATAGGCGCCCGCTTCCGCGCCGAATAATTCCGCCTCGATCAGCTCGGAGGGAATCGCTCCGCAATTGACGGCAACGAAAGGGCCGCCGCGATTCGCGGAATTCGCATGCACGATTTGCGCAATGCGCTCCTTACCTGCGCCATTCGGCCCGGTGATCAGCACACGTACGTCCGAACGCGCCACACGGCAGGCCAGTTCAACCACGCGCTCCATCGGGTCGGAGGCGAAGACAATGCCGCACAGATCGTATTGCTCGGCGAGACGTTCGCGCCGGTTGCGCTGTTCATCCTGCAATCGTTGACGCTCGCGCGTGGTTTCCGCCAACTCCAGCAGATTTTCAACCGTGGCCAGCAGTTTGTCATTGTCCCAGGGCTTGCCGATGTAATCGGCGGCGCCGGCCTTCACCAGCTGCACGGCGGATTCCAGATGGGTCCACGCCGTCAGCAGCACCACCGGCAAATCGGGCTGCTGGACCCGCAGCGCGCGAAATAGCGCGGCCCCCTCCTCCCCGGAGGTTGTGTCGGCACTGAAATTCATGTCGGCGATGACCAAATCAACGCGCTCGCGCGCGAGCGCCGCCAGTCCCTTCTGCGGCGTGAATGCGGTGAGCGTGCGAATCTCATGCAACCCGAACAGGAGCGAGAGCGCCTGGGCCACCGCCGGATTGTCATCGATGACGAGTACCGTGCGCATCCGGGAATGTTAACGGGTGCCGAGCCGAATCACACCCCGTCGTTGCCGGGACCGCGTCAGGCTCATCCCCCGCGTGTGGCCAGTGCCGGCGGAATGGACGCCGCCCGTAGCGCCGGCCACAGAACCGCCAGCTGCCCGAGCAGCACAATGACGAAGGCGCCCAAGATGGCGCGGCTGTTGTCCATACGCACCATCTCGAAACTGCGCACCATCCACAGATTCAGCGCAATGGCGAGGCCAATGCCGAGGACCGCCGCGGCGGCGCCGATCAGGAGATTCTCGGTTTGAAAATAACGCACGATGGCGCGCCGGGTCGCACCCAGCGCGCGGCGAATGCCGATCTGCTGCCGACGCTGCGCCACCCAGTAGCTGGTCAGTCCGATGATGCCAAACGAAGTGACCAAAACGAGTGCCGCACAAATGCAGCTCAGCAGCACGATCAGCCCATGCTCACCGCGATACGCCTGGGCGCGCAATTCCGCCATCGACCGGGTGCGCATGATCCGATTGCCGTCAAGCGCGAACAGTGTTTGTTCAGCGGCTTTCATCACGGCAGCCAGCTGTCCCGGCTGGACACGCACCATGTAGTTCGAATACTCGTCTACCGGCCGGTAAGGCGCCAACAAGGAATTTTGCGCATAGGTGCTGAAGCGCCCTGTGGCTACGTTGAACGGTCCTTGCAGACGATCGACAATGCCGATGATGGGCGAGGACACCGCGCCATCCTCGACGAAGATGGATTTGCCGAGGGCATCTCCGCTCGGAAACAGCTTCAGGGCCAGCTGTTTCGTGATGATGTATCCGCTGGCATGCGGCACGACGTTTTCCGTGCGTACCGCGACCTCTTCGGCTGTGAAATTGCGGCCGCTGATCAGCGTCACGCCCAGCGTATCCAGGCTGTGTTCATCGCCAAAGTAGTAGGCGCTCGCGGCGCTCGCGGTTTGTTGGCCCGCAGTCAAGCTGACGCCTTCGGTCCAGCCACCCCCCTCCAGCGGAAAATCATTGGTCGCGTAGGCGTTTTTTACGCCACTCAGCGAACGCAGTGCCGCAAGATCCTCGGTCTGACGCGCCTCCAGATCGTTGGAGTGATCGATGAGTTCCGAGCTGATCACGAATATATTCGCCTCATCAATCCCGGTGGCACGGCTGCTCCAGGCCACCCGCTGCTCGACCAAGGTCAGGGCATTGGCCATGAAGGCCAGTGTGACCGCCATTTGCACGACGATCAGGAGTGCGCTGAATTTATTGCGGCGCATCGCCGAAAATATGGGACGTATGGCCACAGAATTTCCTACTGCGCTTTGAGCTGCCAAGCCGGCTGCACGTTTACCGCCCGCCACGTCGGATACAGGCCCGCCACCAGGGTCGCCGCAACTCCGAGAATCAGCGTGATGAGAACGTCCGCAGCGTCCAGGTGCGTCACCGCCACCAATTCCTTCGCCACCAATAGGCGGGTTGCCATCAGCCCGAATGCGGTGAGCAGCAGGCCCAATAGGCCGCCTGCGAGGCCCACTACACCCGTCTCGATGAGGCACTGGGCGAATATTGCGCGGCGGCTGGCGCCTAAGGCGCGGCGCACGCCGATGTCAGCCCCGCGGCCCATGATCTTCGCCAACATCAAGCCGGTTGCATTCAGCAGGCACACCAGAAGAAACCCGAACGAGACCAGCAGCAGAATATTCAGTTCGCTCGGCACCACGTGGCGATACGTCAGCCACTGCATCACGTCACGCAGCTGCGTGTGAGGAGGCCAATTGAAGCGGCCCAGGCGCTGCTGCTCAGAGGCGTAGCTATTGAGATAAATTCGGTACTTCTCGACGGCGGCGGCATCAGGCAACTCGGCCCAGTATTGCAGCCATTCACAGTCGGATTGCAAAAACGCCTCCCAGCCTACCGGCGAGATGGCGTGGCAGGAGGTGTGTCCACTGGCCCACAGGTGCTGCTCAATGGCGCGGGTAAAGGGTAGAAACAGTTCATCGTGGGCCGCGAAGTGCGAGCTGTTCACGTTATAAAACTGGGGGGTGGGATGCCAGTCATCCAGCACACCGCGCACCGTATACACTTCGTTATTGAGCCGCACCGTCTTACCGACGCTATTAGCGCCCCCAAAGAGCTTCTCGTTCGTTTCGCGGGTAAGTACGATCACGGCGGAGCGCGCTTCATCGTCGGCCGCCGTCCAGGGTCCGCCGAACTTGAAGGGCACATCGAACATGGCAAAGAAGTCTGCGTAACTGGCGCGCGCCGACAGCTTGAACGGCTTTTGTTTCGGGTCTGTAGGCCGCAACGCCAGGCGCGTCAAGTACATGGGGCTCTGACGTTTCGCGCTGTGCGCTTTCATCAGTGCGGTTGCATCAATGAAGCTCAACTGATCGTCCAGTTTGTCTTCGCTTGCTTCGTCCCCGTTAGCGGGGCCCGCGTTATCGATCTGAACTGCGAATAGCTGATGCGACTTTTGTGGAATCGGATCGCCCGACATGGCGCGAAACACCGTAAGGGCCGTCATGGACGCGCCGATCCCGACGGCGATGGCCGTGATCATCAGGATTGTCAGCACGCCGTTGCGTCTGAGGCTGCGCAATCCGAGGCGGCAATAGTAGGCGAACATGGCCGCGGTTCCCCGCTTCAGGCCGCGCGCGCCGCTAGCGCCGGCGGAACGGATGCGGCCTTCAGCGCCGGCCACAGCACAGCGATTTGGCCCAGCAACAAAACAGCAATGGCGCCGATGATGGCATAGCTCACATGCAGGCGCTCCATTTCAAACGCGGAGATCATCCACAAGTTCAGCGACACGGCAAGCGCCACACCGAGTGCTGCGCCGACGGCGGCGATCAAGAGATTCTCGGTCTGGAAATATCGCACGATGGCATTGCGGGTTGCGCCTAGCGCGCGGCGAATACCGATCTGGCGCCGACGCTGTGCCACCCAGTAGCTGGTAAGACCAACGATGCCAAACGAGGTCACTGCCACCAAGGCTGCGCACACCACGCCTAAGATGACCGCCAAACCGCGATCATCTTGGTAGGCCTCGGCGCGCGTGGCCGTTTGGGTCTGGGTCTTTTCCAGTACCCGCCCCCGATTCACATCGATGAGTTTCTTTTCCGCCGCCTTCATCACGGTGGCGATCTGACCCGGCTGCGCACGCACGATGTAGTGGATGTACGGGGACACGAATAAAAAGGGCTCGATGATCGAATAGTCGTTGAACTTCCTCGCCCACGCATCATTCCACGGCACCTGCAGCCGTTCGACAACTCCGATAACGGGGATGGTCTGACGCTCGGGGCTCATGAAAATGGAAAGCCCTACCGCGCTTTTGCCCGGAAACAGCTTGTCGGCCAGACCCTGGGTGATAATCACGGAGGACGGCGGTCGCTGATCATTGTTCCCCAGCTTCTCCGTGACTTCGTCCGAATTGAAATTGCGGCCGGCGATTAATTTCAGTCCTAGGGCATTCAAGGCATGCTGATCGCCGAAGTAAATCGCGGTTTGCGCCGTCGACTCTTTTTGATCCGGCGTCAAGCTGACGCCGCTGCTCCATCCGCCATTGCTGAGGGGATAAGATTCGCTGGCAACGGCATCGATCACGCCGGGCAGCGTGCGCAGCGCCGCCAAATCCGCCTGCAAGCGCGCCGCGAGATCCGGTGGGTTGCCCACCCACTGGTTGTTCATCACAAACACGTTGGCCTCATCCAAGCCCGTCGGACGCTTACTCAAGGCCACGCGTTGCTGGATGATGAACAGGCCGTTGCACAGGATGGCCAGCGTGATGGCCATTTGCACGGCGATCAATATGGCGCCGACTTTATTGCGGCGCATGGCGGAGAGTATGGGGGCTATTTGCATGATAATCCTCTACTGAGCCTTGAGCTGCCAGGCAGGCTGAACCTGCACGGCGCGCCACGTGGGATACAGTCCCGCCAGCATCGTGGCAAATACCGACAGCGAGACGGCGATCGCGATATCCGAGATGCTGAAGTGAGTCAACCGTGTCACTTGCTCCGAGAGCAGCGCACGCAGCCCCATGAGACCTAGGGCCGTGAGCAGCAAGCCCAGCGCACCACCCGCCAATCCGATGACCGCCGCCTCGATCAGGCATTGACCGAAAATCGCACCGCGGTTCGCGCCGAGCGCGCGGCGCACGCCGATGTCCGCCGCTCTGCCCATGATCTTCGCCAGCATCAATCCCATCGCATTGAGCAGACACACGAGGAGAAAGCTAAAGGACACCATCACCAGTATCCGCACTTCATCCGACACCACGTGCTGGTAGCTCAGCCACTCGCGCACATCGCGCAGACGCGTGTGCGCCGGCCAGTGGAAACGTCCCGAACGCTGCTGATCGGCCGCGTAGTTATTCAAAAAGGAGCGGTAATGCTCCGCGACTGCGGCGCTCGGCAACTCCACCCAGAATTGATTCCAGATGCATTCGGAGTGCAGGTGCCCTTCCCAGCCGGGCGCGCCGACCTCATCGTGGCAATTGTTGTTGCCCCAGCTTGTGAACTCACTCTCGATGGCGCGGGTGAAGGGGATGAACGCTTGCTCGGGTTTGCCGTATTTCTCGTTATTGAGATCGTAGAATTTCGGCATGGGCTGCCAGTGATCGACGACGCCCACCACGCGGTAGTCGTGATCATCAAGATTCAGTGTTTTGCCCACGGAGTTTGCGCCGCCGAAGACCTTGTCGTTGAGCTCGCTGGAAATCACGACCACATAGGCATGCCCTGCGTCATCGGCCGCCGTCCAGGGGGCACCGAAGCGAAACGGTACGTCGAACATCGGAAAGAAATCCGTATAGGCGGCGCGCAGCTGCACCTGAAACGGCCGCAGATCCGCATTCGCCGGCGTCAGCGCGGCTCCGGTGGCATACATGGCGGTTTGGCGGTGGGCCGCGTGCGCGTTCATCAGACCGACGGAATCCAGATAACTGATCTGCGGCTGCAGATTGGCGTCCGGGGTGGAGCCCTTTTTCAGGCCCCAATTGTCGATCTGAACGGCAAACAATTGCCGCGACTTCCCCGGGATGGGATCGTTGGACATGGCCCGAAACACCGTCAACGTGGTCATCGAAGCGCCGATTCCCACACCGACCGCGGCAATCATCAGTGCGGTCAGCACGATGTTGCGCTTCAGGCTGAGCAGCGCCAGGCGCAGGTAGTAGTTGAACACGTTGCCTCCTGGTCCTTAGGTGTGGGCATGCGCCGCGGCGACGAGGCGCGGCTGGGCGGCAAGGTCCACCACCTGTCCATCGACGATGTGCACCTCGCGCTGGGCGCGAATCGCAAGTTCGGGATCATGGGTGACCATCACGATCGTGGCGCCGTCGCGATGCAGCTCCTCGAGCAGATCCAGCACGCCGCGCGCCATTTGTGTGTCCAGATTTCCGGTGGGCTCATCGGCCAGCAGCAGCCGCGGTGAGCCGGCAAGCGCGCGAGCGATGGCCACCCGCTGCTGTTGACCGCCGGACAATTCTGCCGGGTAGTGCCGAGAGCGCGCGGACAAACCGACCCGACCGAGCGCCTCCTGGATGCGGCGGCGACGTTCTGCGCCGTTAAAGCCGCGATAGCGCAGCGGGACATCGATGTTGTCCTGCACGTTCAGGTCGGCGATCAGGTTGAAGGCCTGAAAGATGAAGCCAATTTTCTCGTTGCGCAGCCGCGAGCGCTGATTGTCGTTTAAACCGCGCACGTTGGCGCCATCCAATTGATACTCCCCGCCGCTGAACTCTTCGAGCAGCCCGGCGATGGTGAGAAAGGTGGTTTTGCCGGAGCCCGAGGGCCCGGTGACCGCAACGAACTCGCCCTCGCGCACGTGAATGGAGAAATCCCGCAGCGCGTAGGTCTCCACCACCTCGGTTCGGTACGCTTTGGAAAGGTGAGTCATTTTAAGCATGATGTGTTCTCACAAGGCTGATGAAGTGGGGTTCCAGGGTTCGGCGTCACGGCTAGTGGCTCAAGATCACGCGCTGCGCGCCGTTGAAGGCGTCGGTACCCGAGATCACGATCTGATCCCCCACCGATAAGCCCTCGAGGATTTCAACTTTGGCGATGCTGGCCGCGCCCAGTTGCACCGGGTGTCGCTCCGCCACATTGCCGTGGACGATATAGGCAAAGCCGCCGCCTTCCTGATCCACAAAGGCGCCGCGATCCACCATCAACACGTTGTCGCGCCGATCGATGAAAATGCGCACCGAGAGGCGCTGGCTCTGTCGCAAACCGGCCGGCTTTTCGTCGCCGAAGCGCAGCCGCGCGGTGACCTGGCCTGCCACGACTTCCGGCGACACGCCGCTCACACTGCCCTGCCAGTGATGGCCGCCGCCTTCGAGGTCTGCGCTCATGCCGGGCCGCAGGTCGCGCGCCAGACTTTCAGTGACCTTGATTTCCACCTCGAGCGCCGATAGATCGACAACGGTAAGCAGCGGCGCATCTTTGGCCACACTGGCCCGATCCGCCACCTGCACCTGGCCCACCTGGCCGTCCACCGGCGATCGGACGTTCAAACCCTCCACCTGGCGCTTCAAGTCCGTGACCAGGTATTGCTGGCGGTCGAGCAACGCCTTCTTGCTGTCAATATCGAAATGATTCTGCTTGGGCTGCGATTCGTAGTTGCTTCGGGCCTGGGTGAAGGCGAACTGCGCTTTCTCCAGGGAATCCTCCGCCTTCAGCGCCTGCAATTCCGAATAGGAACCCATCTCGTAGGCCTTGCGGCTGCGGTCCGCCTCGCGCTGCGCGGTCTTCTGATCGACCTGCGCCTGATCGAAGGCATCGCGCAGTTGCGCCAGCGTGTGCTCCGCTTCGAGCGTCGCGCGTTCCCAGTCGATCCGCAGGCCCACCAACGTCGCCTCTTCTTGGGAGAGCTTCGCGGTCAAGTCAGGACTATCGATCACCGCCAATACCTGTCCCTTGGTCACGCTGTCGCCGGCGTGCACCTTGAGCGTGACGGTGCCGAGCGCGTTGGCGTACAAGGTGGGACTGACGGCAGCGACGACCTGGCCATCGGCGGCGATATCGCGCACAAAGCTGCCGCGCTCCACGGTCGCGAAGGACAGCCGCGTTCGATCGACCGACACCCCGGCGCCGGCGTAGCGCATCAGGTAGGCGACCAGCGTGATCAACGCCGCGATCGCAATCAGCGCGCCGATGATGAGTTTTCGATGGCGCTTAAAAGTATTCCTCGGCTCGATCACGCGATCCTGAGCGGATGTGTCGCGAAGCATGATGGGTTCCTTGGGTAGCAAGCGGATACTCATGTCGCACTCTCGATGAGAAGATCGTCGATGGCAATGAGATCCAGCTCCGTCAAGCGGCCCGCTTGTTGTTTGAGGGTCAACACATTGGTCAAATAGTCGTAGCGCGTCTGGCTGTAGGCTCGCCGCTCCGTGTAGTAGTTGTTCTGCGCATCCAGGAGTTCAAATTCCGTGCCGGTGCCGAATTCCACGTTGCGGCGCATGGCTTCCACGGCCAGGGCGCCGGACTCGACCGCGCGATGCGCTGCGGCAATGCGCTGGATACCTGAGACGATGCCGCGATACGCCGCGCGCGTATTGCGCTCGGTATCGCGTTTGGCAGCTTCGAGCGTCGCCTGCGCCTCGCGGTACAGCGCGCGCGATTGACGCACCGCTGAGGCCACCGCGCCGCCCTGGAACAGCGGCCAGCTAAACCCAACACCTACCGTATCCAACACCTGATTGCCGCCGAGCACCTGATTTTCCGTGATTTTGGAGCCGGCGGCGGTCAGCGAAATGGTGGGCAGGGCGCGGCCACGCTGCACCGAAATATCGCTGGAGGCGGCCTCCATTTTCAATTCGGCGGTGCGCACATCGAAGTTGTCCTGCCGCGCGGAGCTGACCCAATCATCCGCCGAGGCCGGGTCCGGAGAAACCAATGGAATCTCCTCGCGCAGCGGCGCGACCGTCGCCACCGGCTGGCCGATAATTTCGGCCATGACCAGATTCGCATCGTCGAGCGAGTTTTGTGCATCGATGACGCTTTGTTCCGTGGCGTCGAAGAAGGCCTGGGCCTGCTCCACATCGCTGCGCGGCCCCACGCCGGTTTGTTCGCGGGCTTTGGCTTGATTGAGCAGCTTCGCGAAGGCCTCGCGCTCGGCGCGATTGGTGGCGAGCTGATCCGCGGCGGACAAAATTCCAAAATAGGCCACCGCGACGCGCAGCACGAGACTTTCCTGTGCACCCTGGTAGCTCGCCTCCGCGGCAGCCACTTGAAAGTTCGCCTCCTTCAATTGGCTGAAGGATTGAAAGCTCCACAGTGTTTGGGACATGTTGAGCCCCAGGGTATGGATGGTGCCGTAGCAATATTGCGTCCCGGCCGCGGCGCTGATGCCGCAGTCCGCGCTCTGGCTGCCAATGACCGTCCCCTGATCGTAGCCCGCACGCGCGCGCGTCGCGCCGGCATTCGCAGCCACCTGCGGCAGCCACTGTGCGATGGCCTGGGGCCGAGCTTCAATGAGGGAGTCGCGTTGGAACTGCGCGGCTCGCAGCGTCGTGTCGCGCGTCAAGGCCAGATCGTAGTACTGCTTCAAATCGTTGGCGGCAGCGAGATTCGCCGTCAACGCCATCACCAGTAGCGCCCCCAAACCACGCGACATCATCCCTCCGCCCCTTCGCAGAACTAACCTATTGGGGAGAGAGCAAGCGTCGTGCCAATCTCTATGGCGGCGTAAGCCGTTGTTTATAGGAGGTTTATATTTGCGACGGCAACACGCGGTGTCCGCGGACAGTGTCCGCGGACGGTCGGACAGCGGGCCGTGCTGTTATTGAGTGGCCACCACGATCCGGCCGCGAATCTGACCTTGCAGGAGCAGCGCGGCGCGCTCGATGACTTGCGCCAACGCGATTTCCTCGGTCAGCAGCTCCAGCTTGTTGATATCCAGATCTTGAGTGAGGCGGCGCCAGGCCTCCAGCCGGTCCGCGCGAGGCCGCATCACACTATCGACGCCGGCCAGCGTCACGCCGCGCAAGATGAAGGGGGCCACGGTGGCGGGGAAGTCCATCCCGCCTGCAAGGCCGCAGGCCGCCACGACACCGCCGTAGCGCAGCGACGCGCACACATTCACCAGCGTGTGGCTGCCGACCACATCGATCGCACCCGCCCAGCGTTCCTTGGTGAGCGGCTTCCCGGGGTTCGCGAACTGCGTACGGTCGAGGATCTCCGCCGCGCCCAATTCCTTCAAATAGTCCGTTTCGGCCGCTCGCCCGGTCACGGCGACAACCCGATATCCAAGCTTGGAGAGCAAGGCCACCGCGATGCTGCCCACGCCCCCTGCCGCCCCCGTCACCAGCACGTCGCCGCTGGCCGGGATAATCCCGTGACGTTCCAGCGCGATGACACACAGCATGGCGGTGTAGCCCGCGGTGCCGATGGCCATGGCCTGTCGCGGCGTAAATGCGGGCGGCAACGGGATCAGCCATTCGCCTTTGACGCGCGCCCGCTGCGCGAGGCCACCCCAATGACTCTCCCCCACCCCCCAGCCATTCAATATGACCCGATCTCCGGGCTGGTACAGCGGATTGCTGGAATCTTCGACCGTTCCCGCGAAGTCGATTCCCGGCACCAGGGGAAATTGCCGTACCACCGGCCCTTTGCCGGTAATCGCGAGCGCGTCCTTGTAGTTGAGCGTCGAATACTCCACGCGCACCGTGACATCGCCCGCCGGCAAACGCGCCACATCCAGAGACTGGATACTCGCGCGGTAAGGTGGCGGGTCGCGCTCGATGAGGATGGCTGTAAACATGATTTTCCCCGGCTTAAAGACAGTGTGACGATTCAAACAGGCGCTGCGCTGCCAGAACCAGTAAACAAAACCCTGCCACCTTCGTCAATGCGCGAGGCGGGAGAAGTCGATTTTTGTTTTGTCTTTGAATTGACGCAGAATATCGAGGCTGTCGAGCTACCCTCCCTTGAATGCGAGATCATGATGAACCTTGCCCGCTTTCCGCGAATTCGCTTTGCGCATCTGCCCACACCCCTCGAGCACCTCTCCAACTTGAGCCGTGCGCTGAACGGCCCGGAAATCTGGATCAAGCGCGATGACTGTACCGGCATGTCAACCGGCGGCAACAAGACCCGAAAACTCGAGTTCCTGTTGGCCGAAGCAAAAGACCAAGGCGCCGACCTGGTGCTGACTCAGGGCGCCACGCAATCCAATCACGCCCGCCAAACGGCGGCCTGTGCGGCCAAGATGCGCATCGATTGCCACCTCTTACTCGAGGATCGGACCGGCAAAACAGACCCTCACTACACCTCGAGCGGCAACGTGTTGTTGGACTACTTACACGGGGCGAGCGTCGAGTATTGCGCCGCCAATCCGGACATGAATGGCGAACTGGCAAAGGTCGCGGCCAATTTCAAGCGTCAGGGGCGCAGGCCCTACGTGATCCCCGGCGGCGGCTCGAATCCCACCGGGGCGTTGGGCTATGTCAATGCCGCCATCGAGCTCATTGCGCAGGCTAATGATATGGGCCTGCGCATTGATCATGTGGTGCATGCGACCGGCAGCGCAGGCACACAGGCAGGACTGATCGCCGGGTTGAGCGGCATCCGCTCCGGCGTGCCGCTGCTCGGTATCAGCGTGCGCGCGCCGCGCGATAGGCAGGAGGACAATGTATTCAAGCTAGCCTGCAGTACCTCGGATCTTTGCGCCATCGCAGGGGCGGTACGGCGGGAAGATGTCATCGCCAACAGCGACTATGTGGGCAAGGGGTATGGCTTTTCCACGCCGGACTCCCTCGATGCCATACAGACCCTCGCACGCCTCGAAGGAATCCTGCTCGATCCGGTCTACACCGGCAAAGGGATGGCGGGTTTGATCGATTTGATTCGGCGCGGCCTGTTCAAGAAAGGCCAAAACATCGTGTTCATCCATACGGGGGGCAGCGCGGGATTGTTCGGATATGTCGATGACTTTGGCTACGCGCGATCGCGGCATGCCCACGCCGCCTGACTCGCCGATGCATCGCATCGTCGGCATCATCGGCGGCATGGGCCCTGAGGCCACGCTGGACCTCATACGGCGAGTCCTCGCAAAGACCCCCGCGCAAGACGATGTGGATCACATTCACTTGATCGTGGAAAACAATCCAAAAATCCCCTCGCGCATCGCGCATCTCATCGATGGGACGGGGCCGGACCCAACACCCGAATTGATGCGCATCGCCGCCAATCTGCAGCGCGCCGGCGCACAGGCCCTCGCGATGCCCTGCAATACCGCGCACGCCTATGCGGATTCGATTCGCCGTGCGGTCACTATCCCACTCCTGGACATGATCAGTCTGACCGTCGATCGGATCAGTGCGGCCCGTTGCACCCGCGTCGCGCTGCTGGCATCGACGGCGGTCCACAAAACCGGGCTCTATGCCTCAGCATTGGCAGCCCGTGGGATCGCCACGGTATTACCGAGCAGGCAAGAGGAGATCATGGCCCTGATCAAGGCCGTTAAGCGCGGCGACAGCGGCGTTCGAGTACAGGCCGAGCTAGCGGAGATTGCCGGTGAGATGGCGAACCAGGGGGATGCGCTGTTGATCGCGTGCAGCGAACTCTCGGTCGTTGCCACCGCCATTGCAGGGCCGTTTACGGACTCCCTCGATGTGCTCGCGGAATCCATTGTGGCCTTTGCGACGGAGCGCACAGCATCCAACGGCAGCCACACGGCGTAGCCCGCTGCGCCGAGTATCGGCCCCCA
Source organism: uncultured Gammaproteobacteria bacterium (assembly GCA_963756845.1). Taxonomy (GTDB): domain Bacteria; phylum Pseudomonadota; class Gammaproteobacteria; order Steroidobacterales; family Steroidobacteraceae; genus Bog-1198. The sequence goes on from CAVWPD010000002.1 coordinate 296,518, forward strand.
TCTTACGATGCGACGGCCACACGATGTGACGGCGTTTGCAATGTTTGCCGCGGCTGATCTGGCAAAATAGAGCCCGTTCTTCCAGGGATTCGACATGAGATTTCGACTCAAGGCCTTTGGTTTGCATCTGCTGGGGAGCGCCACGGCTCTTACGGTCGTTTTGGGTTCACTCTACCTAGGATGGTATCGGTGGCCGGCCTGGTATGTGGCCGGCGTCATCGAAGTAGTCGCCGTATTGGTGAGCGTGGATCTCGTGCTCGGGCCGACGCTGACTTTCATCATCGCCAGCGAGAAAAAACCGCCACGTGAACTCGTGCGCGACATCGCCATTATCGTCATCGTGCAGCTCTGTGCGCTCATCTACGGATCCATCCAGCTTTGGAACGGACGGCCGTTGTACTACGCATTCTCCGAAAATGTGCTGCAGCTGGTGCAAGGCTACGACATCAGCGCAGCAGAAGCCGAAAGAGGTCGTCAGCTGAACGCCGAACTAGCGCCGCATTGGTACAGTCTGCCGCGCTGGATTTGCGCCCCCCTGCCTAAGGACCAGGATGAACGTCAAAAGATTGTAACGGATGTTATTTTTGCCGGTGGCGATGATGTGATCTCGCTGCCGGAAGACTACCAGCGGTGGGAGCAGTGCTTGCCCGCGTTGCGATCTCAATTGAAGAATGTGGACACGGTGGCGTACTTCGCACCGAACGAGAAGAAGATTCTCAAAGCGCGCATGCAAGCGGCGGGACTGAAGATTGATCAACTGGACACAATGCCTCTGAGCGGCCGCGGCCATCCGCTGCTCGCCGTATTTGATTTGAAGAGTCTCAAGATTGTCGCGTTGATCGGCGCCCGCTAAGCGGCGGCCATCCGATCTTAAGGAACCATACTTAGCGTCGCAGGTCCACACTCCAGATGGCTCTCTAACGTGAGCGAACTCTGGGCATGGATGAGTCGAAAGATGGGCTTCTGCGGCGACGATGGACATGTCTTGCCGTGCTCGTTCTGCACGCCGCACTCATCGCGGCGATACTCATGATGCCCTTCGCTGATCGCTCTCCCGCTGCCGCAGCGCATTCGATCGAAATTTTTCTCCTGCCTCGGGCGGACTTGCCAAGAATGGCGCTTGAGAAGTCGCGTCCGAAACGCATACTGGGTCCGGCCATACTCATCGCACCCCCGACCTTCGACATGATCTCCCTTCCCACTGCCGCAAACGACGGAGATACCGCGGCGTCAGACGGCACCGGGCCCGGCGTGGATTGGGGAGCCGAAGCGCGCCGGGCCATCAAGGCGTTCGAGATTCGCAGTCATCAGGCCAAGAATGGACAGTCCGTGTCGGGCTCCCCGGCGGAAGACCACTGGTGGCCGCGAACGCACCGTACGGGTGAAAAATTTAAGACCGCGAACGGGGATTGGATTGTGTGGATCAACGCGGATTGCTACCAAGTAGCGGGCTCTGGATCGGGGCCCCATGCCGCGTCTGCTACGCCGCCGCAGACCCTCTGCGCGACCGAACCCATCACGCCGGACAACGACTTGCCCGGGCGGCTGCGCAGCACCACACCTCAGGCACATTAACTGTCTGTAATGGATGTAACCCTTTGGCAACTGTGACGTTGTCTATGCATGCACGGCCCGCTCTGGGGCTACTGTTCGGAAACACTCACTTTATCGGGGTTTCGGTTATGTCATATTCAACTCGCAAGATTCTGAGTCTCTCAGCGATGCTCTTGGCAGGCTGTGGAATTGTCAGCGCGGCATCGGCAGAAACCACGTGGCAGAAAAATCATCCGCGGCGTACCCAGGTGAACCACCGACTCAACCACCAAGACAAGCGCATCCATAATGATGTGAAAGACGGCACGTTGACGAAGAGTCAGGCAGCCTCGCTGCACAAGGATGACCATCAAGTTCGCCAAGAGGAGCGTGACATGGCAAGCCAGAACGGCGGCCACATCACCAAGCAAGAGCAAAATACCCTCAATTCGCAAGAGAACGGAATCAGCAAACAGATCCCGCCCAAATAGGGCGGTGATCTCCTGATGCGCCCCCTTCCTTAAGAATAGTTGCTAGCCGCCAAAACTGAGCGGCATACTGAGGGAGTACCAACGGCGGAGACTCATTCGGTGCTGTTTCAAGACGCTCACCGGAACCTGCAGCAATTCCTCTTTCCTCTCAGCGTGGATGAATTTCTCGATAAGACGCTAATCGGCGGCTTTCAAAAAATCGAGTCCAGCGGCAATGCCTGGAGAAGTATTCTGCTGGGAGATAACCCCGAAGGCGCGTTGCTGGAGGCGTTTCATCTTGCCCCAACCCTCACCTTTCATTCGGCGAATCCCTTGGGTCCGCCGCCTTCTCTGTTATCGATCGACAGCGCAACATCGTATCGCAATCGGATCGCGGAGTTTCACGCTCGAAATTACTCGGTTCGATTTCCAGGACTGAGGCCGCTGTTTCCCGCGTTGGATCACTTGTGTCGATCATTGGAAATCATTTTGCACCAGCCTGTCAGCGCGTCGGCGTTCTGGAGCCGCGGCGGTATGCGCGCACCGGTACACTTTGACGATCACGATTTAATCGTGGTGCAAATGCGCGGCAGCAAACGATGGTACCTTCCCAACAAACCCTCGGAACTGAACAATACATGGATGAGCATTCCGGGTGACGTCCCCACGCTTGGCGCGCACGAAACCATCGATGTGCGTCCGGGAGACCTTGTGTACCTACCCCGCGGAACCTTACACAGCGTGGATTCCGATAATGAGTCACTGCACGTGTCGATCGGTTTCACACCGCTGACAGTGCGCGAAGCCGTGCTCGCTGCGCTCGATCAGCTTTCTGATTTGGATCGGAACCTAAGGATAAGCATCGGCGGACGCCTGGCATATCAGCTGAATGGGGCGGGTTTACAAGCACTGGAGCCGCCCATTTTGGATGCAGTCGCGCGTCTAACCGCAGCGTGCCGCACACCTGGGTTCCTAGCTCTGGCCCTGCAGCGCCGATCGGCGCGAATTGTTGGCTCCCTCGAGGCGTTACCGGCGCCCTCGCAATCCCCGGGAGTCGAACTCGATTCCGTGTTGATTCGCAGCAGCAAGGCCTTCAGTCATTTAACCGCTAATTCGGAAAAAATCGATTTTGCCTATCCGGGCGGCCATGTGTATATCCACCTGGGCGCAGAAGAGAGCGTTATATTCATGGTCAACACGCCGAAATTCAGGGTGCGTGACATTCCCGGTGGTATCGATGACGAAGTCAGACTCTCCCTGGCGACAAAGCTCTTGGAGATCGGGTTTCTAGAGATTACTGAACGCGGTTGACCATTCCTGGCGGGCACCCTCGATCGCTGCAAATCCACAACGGGGATTACGTCTGCTAAAGTCATTGGCCGGGTCACTAATCATTCGGAGTTCGAGAGGAACGCATGAACCGAGCAACTGACGCGTCAACAACGCCCCTCCAAGCGCGTCGATGAACTCCGCTATCGAGATGATTGATGAAGGAAATGCTCTCGAAGAACAGGGACGGATCGCTGAGGCAATGGCGCTCTATGACGCTGCCGTACAGGCTGATCCACAGTGCGCAAGAGCGCATCTAAATCGTGGCAATATTCTGCTCGCGGATGCCCATATTGAGCAAGCGCGCAGCGCGTATGAACTCGCTATTGTCTGCGACCCGGAATATGCAGCAGCCTATTTCAATCTGGGCAATTTGAATTATCGCGCGAGGCATTTCGAGCGCGCACTGGACAATTATCAAGTAGCAACCAGCCTGAAGCCCGACTTTGCAGATGCGTTCGTCGCAAAGGCCAATGCGCTCGAGAGCGTAGGCCGATCTGCCGAAGCAATAGAAGACTACGAGCATGCTCTAGCGATTAATCCCCGCTATGCCGAAGTCTATCTCAATCTGGGCATGCTTCTGAGGGCCCTGGCGCGGCATGAAGATGCAGTCACAAGCCTGCGCAGTGCGATCGACATTCAACCCAGCTATGCTTTAGCACATTACCAACTTGGGCGTGCCTTGCAAGCGCTCGGTCGAAGTGGCGAAGCGCTCGAGCCGCTTCGACAGGCGGTGCGCATTGAACCGACGATGCATGATGCTCATTACTGGCTGGGCATTGTCCTACAGAGGTTGCATCCGCATCCTCAGCTCGAAGCAGCCGTCTCAAGTCTGCGTCGCGCCGTGGAACTCAAACCCGATTTTGCGCAAGCGCACCATATCCTGGGTATCACGCTCATCAACCTGGGGCAGCTCGGCGCCGCGGAAGCAAGCCTGCGCCGCGCGTTTGCCATCGAGCCCGAATCCGCTGACATTCTCCACGACCTTGCGCTGATTCTTCAGGGTACCGGCAAATCTCTAGAGGCCGTACAGCTAATTGTGCGCGCGCTCGATCGTGGGCCAACCTGGAAGACCAAATTCGCCTTTGCCAGAAGCGTTTCGGACCTAAGGTTTACGACTGACGACCCACAGGTCCGAGCGGCGCTCACGATTGCCATTAACGAGCCATGGGGGCTGCCGTACGATCTTTGCCTGCCGGCACTTAGCCTGATTATGCTCAACCAAAGGATTGCCAGTGGCGTACACATCGCCAACGATACGTCGCCCGCACGATTGTCCAAGGCGGCATTATTCGGGACAGATGGCCTTGCCGCCCTGGCGGAAGACCGCTTGCTACGCGCAGTGCTCGAGGCGGCGCCGGTGCGCACGGTCGAATTCGAACGCTTCCTCACTTGCGCTCGCCATGCCCTGCTCGATACTGCGTCTGGCGAGGACTCACGGTACACCACCGACGGCGCAGCGCTGGAATTCTATTCCGCGCTTTCTCGGCAGTGCTTTATCAACGAGTACATATTTGATTGCGGCGATGAGGAAATGCTCACGGCAGTTGCATGCCGCGAGAAGTTGCTTGCGTTACTCGACTCCAGGGAAGCGGTACCGCCAATTCTCTTGCTGGCCGTAGCCGCATATTTTCCGCTTCACACCCTGAGCCAGGCTAGCCGCCTTCTCGACGTTGCGAATGACTCCGCGGCGATTGAAGGCGTTTTGCGTCAACAGCTTCGAGAGCCGCTCGAAGAGCAGGTGTTGCGGGCAGAGGTGGAACGTTTGACCTCGATCAGCGGTGGTGTCTCCGAGGAGGTGCGCGATCAATATGAGCAGAATCCCTACCCCCGATGGGTGAAACTGCCAATGTCGGACCTGGCACTGCGCTTTAATAATGAATTGCGTCGCACGCTGCAGCTTGCGACATTTACACCATTACCTGATGACAGCGCGCCAGAGGCGCTGATCGCCGGGTGCGGTACGGGGAGTCAATCGATACTGTTTGCCCAGCGATTCCGCGGTGTTCGTGTGCTGGCGATAGACTTGAGCTTGAGCAGCCTTAGTTATGCCAAACGAAAGACGCAAGAACTGGGCATTACGAACATCACGTACGCTCAGGCGGACATTCTAAAACTCGGTAACTTCGCGCGCACCTTCGATATAATTGAATCTGTTGGAGTGCTGCATCATCTGGCCGACCCCTTTGCGGGGTGGCGTATTCTGCTGTCTCGATTGCGGCCCGGCGGATTCATGGGTTTGGGCTTTTACAGCGCGCTCGCTCGTAGGCCTGTGGCCAAGGCACGTGACATCATCGCCGCGCGCGGTTATACAAATACGCCCGCTGATATTCGTCGCTTTCGTAGAGACCTGCCCGTGCTCGCAATCGCTGAGCTGCAGTGGCTCAGCATAAGCCCTGACTTTTATTCGATCAGTGAATGCCGTGACTTGCTTTTTCACGTACAGGAGCAACACCTCACTCTGGAGCAGATCGAGGCATTCGTTGCCGGATCCAGGATCCATTTCTTAGGCTTCGAGTTGGATCCGCGCGCCCTTCACCAATACCGTTCACAATTCGCCGACGACCCATCCGGCACTAACTTACGCAACTGGGCACAGTTTGAGGCCGATCATCCGGAGACTTTTGCCGGTATGTACCGATTCTGGATTCAAAAGCCGATAACTCACTGAACTGTGCGCTGTTGTCGAACTCGCCTTGTTGTCCACCGGAAGTTCGAATTAATCGCGCTACCTGGCAGAGGCCAAACGAGGGTTCTCTGACCAAACAATGATGGTGCGTGCGGGGAGCTTCGAACTCCCGGCCTCCTGGTTCGTAGTCGCGATGATGATTTCATAGGTTCTTGTTTTTCAACCACTTAGCAGGCCCGCCCTCACTCAAATAGGCACCGTAGCGCACGAAATGGCATCAAACGCTACGTTTTCGCTACGGTGCCAGGTGCCGCCAGTCATAGATACTGAAGGCACCTAAGACCATGTGATCGAACGGATTTGCTCGAGTATACAAAATATTGTATAAGGGAACAGCGATGGCCGCTCGCAAACCTGTCGAGTTTCGGGGAAGTTCGCTTCACGATCTACGAGCCTTCCCGGACTCAGCGCGGGACGAGTCAGGTCATCAAATCGATCTGGTACAGCAAGGGTACCAGGCTGACGATTGGAAGCCCATGCAAAGCATCGGCGCCGGTGTACAGGAGATTAGGATTCGGGATGCCGCTGGGGCGTTCCGTGTCATTTACGTCGCGAAGTTTGCCGATGCGGTCTATGTCCTGCACTGTTTCAGGAAGACCACTCGGAAAACCAGCAAGGCGGATCTTGATCTGGCCGCCAAGACGTTATCGTGAACTGACAAAGGAGCTAGGCAAGTGACCAAGAAGCGATTCGCCAGCGTGTGGGATGCTATTGAGGACACGCCAGAGAAAGCCGAGAACATGAAGCTGCGGTCATCGCTCATGATCGCCCTGAAGGAGCATATGGCCGGCTCTGGCCTCAGTCAGGCGCAGATCGCCAAGCTCTTCGGCGTTACCCAACCACGTGTCTCAGACTTGATGCGCGGGAAAATCGACGTGTTTGGTTTGGATGCACTTGTGAACATGGCGGCCGCGGCAGGTCTTCGCGTGAAATTAAGTTTGCGGAAAGCGGCTTGATGCTCTACTGGCGCCCGTACTGACTAGAGGAAGCTCCGCGCAGGAGAGTCGGCGATCCGAAAGAAGGCCGGTCTGAGGTGAGGATTCCAATTTATGAGATTTCCCATTGCAATTGAGACGGGCGATGCCGAACATGCGTTCGGCGTCGTGGTGCCCGATTTGCCGGGCTGCTTTTCAGCAGGCGATACCTTGGACGAGGCGTTGACCAACGCGCGTGAGGCCATCCTGCTTCACCTCGAAGGCCTACTGGATGACGGCCAGCCCTTTCCAAAGCTCTCCACTATCGAACAGTTGCGCAGCAAGCGCAGCTATCGCGGCTGGACCTGGGCGATCGTGGACGTTGACGTCAGCGAGCTCGGAGATAAGGCCGCCAGAGTGAACATTACGTTGCCGCAGCGGATTCTCCGCGCGGTGGATGCTCACGCCCGTAAACAGGGTTACCGGCCGTTCGCGGATACCCCCTTGTCGGTAGGTGGGTGAAGTCGAGGCTCTTCGCCATTCACAATCGATATGGGGCGAAAGTCTACTAGGAATCCAAGCGCCGATTCGCTACACATCGAGCACTAAACACCCGAGGACGATTGTCGCTGCGCGATCTCAGACTTTGGACCGCTGCCCTCCTATTGGCCAATGTCGCTCTGTCTGCACCGCTAGGCGCAACGCCGACCGAGCCCAAGCGGGTGCTGCTGTTGCATTCCTTCGGTCGGGATTTCGCGCCGTACGATGCGATCGTGGCTGCGTTTCGCACTGAACTCGCCAATGGTTCGCGCGATCGGCTGGCGGTCTATGACGCGACATTGGACGCCGAGCAGGTGTCAGAATCCGAAGACCCACAACCCCTGCTTGGACTGCTGCGCCATCGCTTTAGCAGCGCGCCGCCAGATGTGGTGGTGACAATTGGCCCCCCGGCCGCCGCTTTTTATTTACAAAATAGGGACAAGCTCTTCCCTGGGACTCCCCTGGTCATTTCGGCATTGGACGAGCGATTTATCCACAAGTCCGCATTGCGCCCCGGAGATGCGGTAGTCGCTCTGCACCAGCACCTGCCCGGACTGATTGACAACATTTTGCGCTTGTTGCCGGACACACAAACCATTGTGGTAGTCATCGGAGATACGGCATTGGAGCGGTTTTGGCTGGGCGAAAGTCGCACAGAGTTGGCGCAATTCGCGAATCGGGTGAACATCGAGTGGCTCAATAATCTCTCTTTGGAGCAGATGCGCCAACGGGTTGCAACACTTCCGCCCCATTCCGCTGTGCTCTACACGCTGATGGTAGACGCTGCCGGCGTGCCGCAGCAGCGGGGCGCCGCGTTGGCAAGCCTGTTCGAGGTGTCGGCGGCTCCGATCTTCAGCCTCTACGAGAGTGAACTTGGACACGGTGTCGTTGGCGGCCCATACCATTCGCAACAACGCGGAGGGGCGCTGACTGCGGCAGCGGCGTTGCGCGCGTTGAGCGGTCAAGTTCCTGCGCACCCGGAGATTCAACTCCTTGATTACGAAACCCCGGTCTACGATTGGCGCGAGCTTGAGCGCTGGGGTATCGAGCGCTCGCGCCTACCCGTGAGGAGCGAAATTCGTTTTCGGCCGCCGTCGCTTTGGCAGGAGCATCGCACCTTGATCAGTATCGCCATAGGCGTCTTTGTGTTGCAGGCTGCGCTACTGATTGGACTCATATGGCAGCGCATCCGTCGCCGCCGCGCCGAGCAAGAAGCACAGGCGTTGAGCGGGCGCCTGATCACCGCGCACGAGGATGAGCGACGCTGGCTCGCGCGCGAACTGCATGACGATATCACGCAGCGGCTCGCCGGATTGGCGATCGACGCTGCGAAGCTTCCAGGTGACGACCCGGCGCCTAACGATGGACGCCGCTCCATCCGCGCAGGACTCGCGCAATTGAGCGAGGACGTCCACGATCTATCGTACCGGCTACACCCTTCCGTGCTCGATGATCTCGGACTAGTTGAGGCGTTAAAGGCCGAGTGCGAGCGCGTCGCGCGATCCGAGTCTCTACGTGTAGACGTTGAGGCTGACCGACTACCGCAAAATCTTCCGAAGGACGTAGCGCTCGCCATTTATCGTGTAGCTCAGGAAGCTTTACGCAATATCGGGCGCCATGCAAAAGCAAGCACGGTGCACTTATCGCTTGCCTTGAGTGAGGGTGGTCTGCGACTCGCAGTCAGCGACAACGGCAGTGGATTCCAGCCCGGGTTGCAGACTCGTCCGAGCCTGGGGCACGCCGGCATGCGCGAGCGAATCCGTACTTTGGGCGGCAAGCTCGACATTCAAAGCACTTCAGGTCGGGGCACGACAGTGGTTGCATGGGCCCCAGTCCCTAAGGTGTCTTCATGACCCGCCTACGCGTATTACTGGCCGACGATCATCGGATACTGGCGGAGGGGTTGAAAAGCCTCCTCGCTGTCGAATTCGACCTCATCGGTGTGGTAGAGGATGGCCGCGCGATGGTCGAGGCAGCGAAGACCTTGAAACCCGACGTGATCGTCGCCGACATCACAATGCCGCACTTGAATGGCATCGAAGCCCTCGAGGAGATCAGGAAGTTTGATCGCGATGTGCGGGTCGTTTTTCTCACGATGCACCGCGATGTCGCCTATGCGAATCGTGCCATCGAGGCAGGTGCCTTAGGATTCGTCCTCAAGCATTCCGCGCCCGAAGAATTGGTGCTCGCCGTGCGCGCAGCGGCACAAGGGAACGTATTCATTACCCCCGGTCTCGCAGGTCAGATGTTGCAGGCACAGAAGCGTTCTGCGGATGCGCAAGATCCGGTGGCAAGTTTGACGTTGCGGCAGCGCGAGATTCTGCGCTTGCTAGTCGATGGGCTCACTGCCCAGGAGATCGGATCGCGCCTTCACATTTCGGCGCGCACGGTCGAGGACCATAAATATCGAATGACTGAGTCTCTCGGCCTCAAAACTAAAGCTGAGCTGATTCATTTTGGGATCAAGCACGGCATCGTCGGCCCTTGACAGAAGACGCCCGCAGTTTCCTGGGGGAAAACCAGTAGTTTCCGGAGTCGAAACCCGTAGTTTTACGGGGTGATGATTCTTAGCGCCACGAGTAGCGTGACTTCCAGAGAATTTCGAGCCGCCCTATCGACCGAGGCGTGAGGTTGCACTACCCATGTTTGCCGACACGGCTGCTTGCGTACTCGTAGCTGACCCGCATAACGGCTTGTTTGAGCGGATCCGCGGCCTGCTTGAAACAACATTCGACAAGGTATTTCTCGTGACCGATAGATCCTCATTGATCGAAGGTGCAGGGAGGCTTCAGCCCACCATGATTGTCATGGACCTGTCGTACGCCGCCGGGAACCTGCCGGAGCTGATGCGCGAACTGCGAGCTCATGCACCGATGACGAAGCTGTTGCTACTGAGCGTGCACGATGAGCCGACGGTCGTTGCGGCGGTCGTCGCCGCAGGCGCTGACGGCCTAGTCCTGAAGCGTGCGATCGGTCGCGACCTGATTCCGGCGATCGATGCGCTCCTTGCCGGGCAGCGCTACTTCGACTCAAGTGCAATCCATTAGGTCAATTCGCATGCACTCACTGCCAGCAGTCCGCCGAGCCTAACTTTTTCGAAAAGGAGACCACGATATGTATTTCACCGATGATTCGCTATTCCCCGAGAACATGGAGCCGCTCATCATCACCGTGGCACCCTACGGCCCGCAGTGGCTCCCCGGCGACTGTGCGGACCTTCCCCTGTCGTGGGACCAGCAGGTGCAGACGGCGGTCGATTGCTACAACGCCGGCGCCACGGTGTTGCACTTTCACGTTCGCGATCCCAAAACTGGCCAGGGCTCCAGCAACTTCCAGCAGTACTGCGACCTCCTCGGCAAGGTCAGGGCGGCGGTGCCGAAGATGATCATCCAGGTCGGCGGTTCGATCTCTTTCGCGCCGCATACGGATGATGCCAAAGCCAAATGGCTCGACTATGACACCCGCCATATGCTCACGGAGCTCGAGCCGAAACCCGAGTTCGTGACCGTGACGACCGGCAGCGGACTGTGGGACGTCACGATGGCCATGACAGCGGACGACATCAAGGGAACTCATCTCGACAACCCGAAGGTACTCGCTGCCTGGAGAGGCATGGTCGTCGATTCGACGCCCGCCTTCTATGAAGAGCATCTGAAGCGGCTGCGGGCGCACGGCATCCAGCCCTACTTCGTCCCCGGGCACGTCCACCAGCTCGAGATTATCGAGCGCCTGATACGCACTGGAATCTATATGGGCCCGCTGAACCTCGCGCTGGCTGGCTATGGCGGCGGCACCCTGGGCCGCAATCCCTTTGACTGGATGGAGATGATTCGCCGTACCCCGCATGGTGCTTCCAGCGTGACCTTCTGGAGCAGCATGCGCGGCAACATCGCGATCCAGAACCTGGCGCTCATCCTCGGCTGCCACATCCGCGTGGGCAATGAGGACAATCTCTGGGACATGAACAAGAAGCCCTGGACGAGCGTCAAGCAGATCGAGTGGGCCGTCAAGCTGGCCCAACAGCACGGTCGAAAAGTGGCCACGGCAGATGAGGCCCGCAAGATCATGAAGGTCGGTGTCTGGTACGACACCGTCGAGGACACGCTCTTCAATCTCGGTCTGCCGCCTAACCGTGCCGCGGGCAAACAGGGATTCCTGGCGTACGAACGGAACGGCGGCAAGCCCCCCAAGGAGGGTGAGGCACCCACCAGCTCCGTGAGCATTCTCTAGAAGCGCGTCGAGACTGACTGCCGGAACCAGCGAAGCGTTCCGGCGGTCAGCTCACCTCGCCGCGGGTCATTGGATGCCGCAGATTATTGGGGGGCCGAAAGCTCCGCAGTGCAGCCGGGCGCAATGAACGAGCGAAACGCAGAAGGATAGGCTCATGACGGAATTTATCGAGGTGGCCCGACTGGACCAGGTTCCCCCAGGCAGCGGCGCGAGCTTCACCATCAATGATAAACAAATAGCGATTTTCAACGTCGACGGCACCGTGTATGCGATGGATGATTCGTGCCTGCACAAGGGAGCCTCGCTCGGCGGTGGTCAGCTTGCCGGGAAAGTGGTCACCTGTCGGGCGCACGGCTGGCGCTACGATGTCACGACTGGAAGCACCCTAAGTTCCCCCGGGTACGGAGTGACCGCCTACTCCGCGAAGATCGTGGACGGAAAAATCCTCGTCGCGGTTTGAATAGAGTTCATGACATGAGGAGAGACCAATCACTATGAAGGACAATGTTTCCGCGGCCTCGACCACTAACAAGACCTCTGCACCAGGTCCCTGGGAGGCATCCGCATTGGCTCAATTGCGCGAATGGGACCCGGCCTGGGCGCAGGCCGCCGAGCGCGTGACATCGAACCCTTGGAAGCATGAGGTGCTGCCGCGTAAGACCGTGGAACTGGTCTGTTTGGCGGTCAACTCCGCCTGCACGAATCTCAATCCCGAAGGCACCCGACGGCATATCCGCGGAGCGCTCGATGCGGGTGCCAGCCGTGAGGAGATTTTGACGGTGCTCAAGATGGCCTCTTTTCTCGGGATTCACACATGCAGCTTGGGTGCACCGATTCTCCTTGAGGAAGCCAAGGTGGCGAATGTGGGGCCGAAGGAACACGCGAAGCCCGCAACGCCGGTTTGCGACAAAGTACGCGCGAGCGGCGGCTGGAACGAGGCGTGGACGCCGTTCTACAACCTCGACCCAGAATGGACGGAGCAATTCATGACGGCGGGTATTCCCATCTACAGTGGCGCCGTGCTATCCCCAAAGCTCGCCGAGCTCTTGAGTATCGCCTTCGATGCTTCATATACGCACATGTATCCGCCTGGCACGCGACGTCACATCAAGGCGGCGCTGAAGCTCGGCGCGACAATGGAGGAAATCATGGAGGTGCTGAAGCTCTGCGTCGTCCAAGGTGTGCAGGGATGCAATCTCGGCGTGCCTATTCTGGCTGAAGAGCTCGCCGCGCGCCGATAGGCCGATGACATTCGAACCGAGTCGCACAAGCGACCCTGCCCATTCGGGGCTGCATCGCATCACGCGGAAGCTCAAGCACGAGGCCCAAGAATGGATCGTGATGTTCCTCTACCTGTGGGTTATCTTCGGACTGTTCGCGCTGCACCAGTCGATCCTACGGGGCAAAAACGTAGCAAAAAACGCTACGTTTTCGCTCCGGTCGATGCACTGATGTTCGGTAAGTTATTGATTGAATGGTGCGCCCGGAGAGATTCGAACTCCCGGCCTCCTGGTTCGTAGCCAGGCGCTCTATCCAACTGAGCTACGGGCGCAAATGATGAATCGACAGCAGCGTATCTCTGCCATCGCCTGCGGGCGGCCGCAGCCTAATCGGCCAACGTCCCCGCCACAGGGTCGCGAATGATGCCGTGGCGGAGAGGGAGGGATTCGAACCCTCGATGGGCTTTTGACCCATACGCCCTTAGCAGGGGCGCGCCTTCGACCACTCGGCCACCTCTCCGGTTAAGGCAACGCCTTTCGCGGAGCGCGGGATGATACCCGCCCTGAGCAGTCTAGGTAAAGCTGACGGGAATAATCGCCTATTTCAGGCGTCGTCGACCATCTTGGCGTCCGAAGCGCCGGATTTGGAGAACTGATCCTCTTCGCGCTTGATGCGTTCGAAGATTTCTTCGCGATGAACCGCTACATCCTTCGGCGCATTCACGCCGATCCGGACCTGATTGCCCTTGACGCCCAAGACGGTCACCGTGACTTCGTTGCCAATCATCAGGGTCTCGCCTACGCGCCGTGTCAATATCAACATAATCCAACTCCTTGCTGCCTAGGCGTCTGCAGGGGCAACAGCCACCGCGCGCACGCCGCATCACTCCAGGCATCGTTCGCAATTCCAGCTGCGGCGATGAAGTCGCCACAGGAATCCTTCGGTCAATCGATCAAGAATACAAGATTACCAAGCGCAATTGTTGCAACTTGGTATCAGAATAATACAATCGTTCAATTAGACAGGCGGCTGCTCACAAGCGACTCCACTTCAGCCAACGCAGCGCTCAGGTTTTCCGGTTGCGTGCCGCCGGCTTGCGCGAAATCCGCACGACCGCCGCCGCGTCCTCCGACCTTCGCGGCCACGACACCCGCAATATCTCCGGCCTTCACGCGGGTCAGCAAATCCTCTGACACTCCTACAACCAGCACCACTTTTCCCTCTTGCACGCTTGCCAGCACGATCACGCTGGAACCTAGCTTTGCCTTCAGCCTGTCCACCGCCTCGCGCAGCGCCCTCACATCCGCGCCATCGACCTGTGCAGCTAAAACCTTAGTGCCGCCTACAGGTTTTGCCTGAGTCGACAAATCACCGCCCTGCCCGCTCGCGAGTTTCGATTTGAGCTGCTGGACTTCCTTTTCCAGCCTGCGCGACCGCTCGACGAGTTCGCGGACCTTTTCGTCCACATCCTCGCGGCTGCCACGCAGCATCGCGGCGACATCTCGCAGCACTTGATCTGTGCGCACGACCCACTCGTACGCGGCCCGACCCGTGACCGCTTCCACGCGGCGGATGCCGGCTGCAACGCCCGATTCGCCGGTGATTTTGAACAATCCAATATCGCCCGCCCGTTCGACGTGAGTTCCGCCACATAGTTCCATCGAAAATTCGCCGATCGAAAGTACGCGAACATCACTCTCATATTTCTCGCCGAACAAGGACATTGCACCGGCGGCTACCGCGTCGTCCAAGGCCATCACGCGCGTTTCTGCGGGCTGATTATCCCGAATCGTCGCATTGACCAGCTCTTCGACCCGGTGCAATTCGTCGGGTGTTAGGGCTTGGGTATGCGAAAAATCAAATCGCAGTCGATCGGGAGCAACCAACGAGCCTTTTTGTTCGACGTGCTTGCCGAGAACTTTCCGCAATGCGGCGTGGAGCAGGTGCGTGGCTGAATGATTGAGCGCAATGGCCTTGCGGCGCTCCTGATCAACTTGCGCCTCGACCGAATCCCCGACCCGCAACGTGCCGGTCTGCAACACACCGATATGCGCAAATGACGCGCCGAGCTTCAGCGTATCGCGCACTGCAAACCGTGCGTTCGCGCCGGCCAGCACGCCGGTGTCGCCAACCTGGCCGCCGCTTTCCGCGTAAAAAGGCGTGTGGTCCATGACGACCTGCCCTTCCTGGCCGGGACGCAGCGCATCAACCACCCCGCCATCGAAAATCAAGGCGGTGACTTTGGCGCGATCCGACACCCGGTCGTAGCCGGAAAACTCCGTTTTACCCGGCAGCTTGATCGAATCACGCAGCGCCACGCCAAACTTGCTCGCCGCGCGTGCGCGGCCTCGCTGGGCTTCCATCGCCCGATCGAATCCGGCTTGGTCGATGGACAGCCCGCGCTCACGAGCCACATCGGCCGTCAGGTCCGCCGGAAATCCGTACGTGTCGTACAGCAAAAATACCGTTTCACCGGGAATCACCGAGGATTTAAGTTTTGCCGTTTCGGCATCCAGCAGCGCCATGCCCGTGGTCAGTGTTTCGGCGAAGCGCACCTCTTCTTGCGCAAGTATCTGCGTGGCGCGCGCTTCACCGCTCACCAATTCCGTGTAGTAGGCGCCCATTTCCCGCACGACACTGGCCACTAACTTGTGGAAAAACGGCTGCGTCTGGCCCAATTTGTAGCCGTGACGAATCGCACGCCGGATGATTCGTCGCAGTACATAACCGCGACCCTCATTCGACGGCACCACGCCGTCAATGATCAAAAACGTACAGGCGCGGATGTGATCGGCGATCACGCGCAAACTCGATGAATCCAGATCATCGGTTCCGGTTACATCGGCGGCCGCGCGAATCAAAGACTTGAACAAATCGATGTCGTAGTTGCTGTGCACGCCTTGCATCACTGCAGCAACCCGCTCCAAACCCATGCCGGTATCTACCGAGGGCTTAGGTAAGGGCACCAGCACGCCGTCCGAGGAGCGATCGTACTGCATGAACACCAGATTCCAGATCTCCACATAGCGATCGCCGTCCTCATCGGGTGTTCCCGGAGGACCGCCGGGGATGTCCGCTCCATGATCGTAAAAAATCTCCGAGCAGGGACCACAGGGACCGGTGTCTCCCATCGACCAGAAATTCGATGCTTCGCCCATGCGCGTGCAGCGTGTCGGATCGATGCCGATTTCCTCGGTCCATATGCGTGCCGCCTCGTCGTCTTCCCTGAACACCGTCACCCACAACCGATCCTTGGGAATGCCGAGCGTTCCGGTAATGAAATTCCAGGCAAAGTGGATGGCTTCCCGCTTGAAGTAGTCGCCGAAGCTGAAGTTGCCCAGCATCTCGAAAAAAGTATGGTGGCGCGCCGTGTAGCCGACGTTTTCCAAATCATTGTGCTTGCCGCCGGCGCGCACCACACGCTGAGCCGTCGCAGCACGCGAATAGTCGCGGACTTCTTTGCCGAGGAATAAATCCTTGAACTGTACCATTCCCGCATTCGTGAACAGCAGCGTGGCATCGTTGACCGGCACCAACGAACTCGACGGCAAGACGGTGTGTCCGTTCTTGCGGAAGAATTCCAAAAAGCTCGCTCGGATTTCCGAGGTCGTCATCGATTTCAGTTTCGCGTCGCGTTTCATGTCTCTTCAGTGTCCGCATCAAGGTCAACATCAAAGCCTAAAGCCATTCGTATCTGCGCGCCCGTGAAACCCCGATAACCCAGAAATTGCGCTTGGCGCTGTCGTTCAGCGTAATTCGTCGGCGGCTTCGCGCCAAATTTCTTTTGCCGAGCGACTCGCAAGTGCGCGATCCACTCGGGGTAGGAATCGAGATAGTCCTCGACCGAGGCCCCTTCCAGGCCGTGGCGGCGCAGTTCCAGCCGGATGCGCAGCGGTCCTTGGCCTCTGGCCGCGTGGTAGGCCACGAAATTTTCCATATAGCGCCCGTCGTTGAGCAACTTCTCGGCGCGCAGCGCTTCGAGCAGGGGCGCCACGACAGTGGCATCGTAGCCTTTCTCGAGCAGCTTAAGGCGTAAATCCGCCGAGGCGTAATCGCGGCGCGCCAGCGCGTCCAGCGCGAAAACCCGGGCGGCCCGCGCGTCTAGAGGTTCGACAGGCCGGCGAACCAGGGCTTACGCCTCTTTAACGTCGCCGCCCCGATTCATGGTCGCCTTTTCCGGAATCAGCTTGGCGCGGATCTGGCCCTCGATATCCTTGGCAATTTCAGGATGCTGCTGCAAGAAGGTGCGGGCGTTGTCCTTGCCCTGGCCAATCCGCTCGCCTTTGTAGCTGTACCAAGAGCCGGACTTTTCCACCATGTTGTGCAGCACGCCCAGTTCTATGAGCTCGCCTTCCTTGGAGATGCCGGTGCCGTACATGATTTCGAATTCCGTCTCCCGGAACGGCGGCGCCACTTTGTTCTTCACGACCTTCACGCGAGTCATCGAGCCCACCACTTCCTCGCCGTTCTTGATCGCTCCGATTCGCCGAATGTCCATGCGCACGGAGGAGTAGAACTTCAGGGCATTGCCGCCGGTCGTGGTTTCGGGGTTTCCAAACATGACGCCGATTTTCATACGAATTTGGTTGATGAAAATCACGATGGTGTTGGATCGCTTGATGTTGCCGGTCAATTTGCGTAGCGCTTGTGACATGAGCCGCGCCTGCAAACCCATATGCTGATCGCCCATCTCACCTTCGATTTCAGCTTTTGGCGTCAGCGCCGCGACGGAATCCACCACGACCACGTCGACCGCGCCGGAACGCACCAGCATGTCGGTGATTTCCAGCGCCTGTTCGCCGGTATCGGGTTGCGATACCAGCAAGTCGTTGACTTTGACGCCGAGCTTTTCCGCGTACACCGGGTCAAGCGCATGCTCGGCATCGACAAAGGCGGCGGTGCCCCCGTTGGCCTGGGCAGAGGCAATGATGGCCAGCGTCAGCGTGGTCTTACCGGAGGATTCCGGACCAAATATTTCGATGACTCTGCCGCGCGGGATGCCGCCCACGCCCAGAGCGATATCGAGTCCCAGTGAACCGGTCGGGATCGATTCCACCTCGTAGGTGGCTCCCGCATCGCCGAGACGCATGACCGAGCCCTTACCAAATTGTTTTTCGATCTGGCTCAGCGCGGCAGCGAGAGCCTTCTTACGATTCTCTTCCATAGGGAGTCCTCAACAAGTGTGGCGCTATTATTTCATATTCGGCAGCCAACGCTCATCTCATATGCATAGATTTCGCAGAGTTTTCTGCGGATTTTACGTTTCATCCAGTAGTGGCCAGGTGTCGACTACTGTATACGCACTGTGCTTTCCGCCGGTTTCCGACTGAATAAGACCAAAGCTGCTCGCGCGCCACTCAAGTGGAGACATGGCTTGCATCACAGGGGCTTGCGAAACCTTTCTCGCGAGCGTCACATGTGCGCGCAGCGCCAACTCCGCGTGCGCGCCGCGATCGCCGAGCTCATGGGCAATATCCGCGTGCAGCCGCGTCCATAGCTGCAGCAGCGCGGGTGGGATATTTTGCGCTGCGGCCACGACAACCCGCGGCTTTGCCCAGAACTCGGTTGCATTGAATGAAATGGTGCAGCGGGCAGCGCGTTGGGCCCGACCGATCTCAAGAAGCGCCGGCAATCGCTCGTCAGCGACCTCGCCGAGAAACGCCAAAGTCAAATGATAATTCTCAGGCGTCACTAATGCGCTCGAGCGCGGCAACGCCAATCGGGCAGCCACACCGGCGAACTCCGTGCTGGTTGTGGCGTCCGGCCACAGCGCGAAAAATAAGCGCACGGAATCAGAGAGCGAGCAGACCCTTAAGGGCCGCTCGCACGGTTTTGCGCCGCACCGCTTCGCGATCGCCGCGAAAGCTTTGCAACTGTGCGGCCACCTGTATTCTGTCGCCCTGCCGCATGGCCCAACCCAACCACACGGTGCCGACGGGTTTTCCGGGGGTTGCGCCCCCGGGTCCGGCGATGCCGGTGACCGCGACGGCCACGTCGGCCCGCGTGCGCCGCAGGGCGCCCGCGGCCATGGCGCGAACCGTGGCTTCGCTGACCGCACCGTCGATTTTGAGCACGGAGCGAGGCACCCCCAGCCGTCGTGTTTTGGAGGCATCGCTGTAGGTTACGAATCCCTCGATGAACCATTGCGAACTGCCGGCAACATCCGTCAATGCCTTGGCAATCCACCCGCCGGTGCAGGATTCCGCGGTGGCGACAACACGCTCGGCCTTGAGCAGGTGCCGGCCAACGCGCGCCGCCAGACGTTGCAATTCCGCATCGGTGAGCGCCATATCAAGGCAGTGTACTAGTTTAGAATCGCGTCTGAACATCGCGAACGCCTGAATACACGGTGCGCTCTTATGCCTGCGTGCGTGCCCCTCGAATTGCTCAATTAACCAGACTAGACTAGACTAACCTGGTCAAACGAGGAGATCCTAATGACTGTCGTCAACATATACGATGCGAAGACTCGGCTCTCCAAGCTCGTCGAAGAGGCTGCGGCCGGTAATGACGTGGTAATAGCGCGCGGCGGCAAACCTGTAGCGCGTCTTACTCGGCTAGGCTCGTCTAAGCGCAAGCTGAAATTTGGTGTCCTCAAAGGAAAGATCAGGGTCTCGGCGGACTTCGATGCGCCGCTGCCAAGCGAGGTCTTAAGGCAATTTGAGGGGTCGTGATGCGGCTGCTCCTCGATACGCACGTTTTCCTATGGGCCGTTACAGCCAACCGACGTTTGAAGCCGAGTACGCGAGAATTTCTCTCGCGGGCTGACGCCGTCTATGTATCAGCTGCCTCTATCTGGGAAATCGCCATCAAGGCTCGGTTGGGCAAGATCGAGGCCGACGCGGCCTTTCTCGTTGGCGCGATCGACAGCAGCGGTTTTCAAGAGCTCCCCGTGAGCGCCCATCATGCCGCGGCGGTAGCCAAGCTGCCGCCGCATCATAGCGATCCGTTCGACCGCCTCCTGTTGGCTCAAGCATTTTTGGAACCCTTACGGTTCGTGACTGCCGATTCGGTGCTCGCAGCATATGGAGGGGCAATAGAACTGCTATAGAAATGATTCAAAGCCCCACCCACGATCCACAGCATACGCCCGAGCACACGCCCATGATGCAGCAGTATCTGCGCATCAAGGCGCAGCACCCGGACGTGCTGCTGTTCTATCGCATGGGCGACTTTTACGAGATGTTCTACGACGACGCGCGACGCGCGGCGGGACTCTTGGATATCGCGCTCACCCAGCGCGGCGCCTCGGCCGGCGCGCCGATTCCCATGGCCGGGGTGCCGGCAGTCACCCTGGATAGCTACCTGGCGAAACTGGTGCGCAAGGGCGAATCGGTGGCCATTTGCGAGCAGCGCGGCGAGCCGGGTAAAACCAAAGGGCCGATGGAACGCGAAGTGGTGCGCATCGTCACGCCGGGCACCGTCACCGATGAAGCCTTGCTGGACGAGCGGCGCGACAGCGTGCTGGCCAGCGTCTGCGGCGCGGAGGGCCGATTCGGGCTTGCTTGGCTGGACCTGTCGGCGGGACGCTTCAGCGTCATGGAACTGGCCAGCCTCGCCGCGCTGGAGGCAGAGGTGGAGCGGCTGGATCCCAAAGAGATTCTGGCGCCCGACGGTGCGCGGCCCGCGCTGGCCTCCTCGCCGGGTTCGCAAGATCGGCCTTGGCGGCCGCGGGCGCCGTGGCATTTCGATACCGACTCCGCGCTGCGCGCACTCACCGAACAGTTCCGCACGCGCGATCTGGCCGGTTTCGGCTGTGCCGATAAACCACTCGCCATCGCGGCGGCGGGCGCGCTGCTCGCCTACGTGCGCGAGACGCAAAAATCAGCCCTGCCGCATTTGTTGTCGATCACCACCGAGGAACGCGACGCGGCGCTCATCATGGACCCCGCGACGCGACGCAATTTGGAGCTGGATCAGAGTCTCGCCGGCTCGCCTGAACTGACCTTGGCGGGGGTTTTCGACCGCACGGCGACGGCGATGGGCGGTCGGCTGCTGCGCCGCTGGTTGCATCGGCCGCTGCGTGATCGCGACGTATTGCGCGCACGCTATGACGCGGTCGCAACCCTGATCGGCCAAGGCGCCCAGACTGACATTGCCGAAAGTCTGCGCGCAATCGCTGATTTGGAGCGAATCCTCGCGAGAATTGCGCTGCGCTCGGCGCGGCCTCGCGATCTGGTGCAGTTGCGCACGGCACTTGCCGCCTTACCCGCCCTGAAGCGAAGTCTCGGCGTGGTCGTGCAATCACCTTTACTGCAGCAGCTGAGCGCCGAGATCAGCAATCACCAATCTGAGTACGGCCTGTTGACTCGCGCCCTGGTCGACTCGCCTCCCCACTTCTTAAGGGATGGCGGCGTGATTGCCGCAGGGTACGACGCGGAGCTCGATGAGCTGCGCACCCTGGGCAGCAACACCGAACAATTTCTGGTGGCGCTGGAGCAGCGGGAGCGCGAGCGCAGCGGCCTGTCCAGCCTGAAACTGGGCTTCAACCGAGTGCAGGGCTTTTTCATTGAAGTCAGCCGCAGTCAAGCCGACGGCGTTCCGCCCGACTATCTGCGCCGCCAAACGGTCAAATCAGCTGAGCGCTTCATCACGCCCGAACTGAAGTCCTTTGAGGACAAGGTGCTGGGTGCGCGCGATCGGTCGCTGGCGCGGGAGAAGGCGCTGTACGAAGCGCTGCTCGATCAGCTTTGCGCCAACCTGCCGGCGCTGCAGGCGACCACCCACGCGATTGCGAAGCTCGATGTGCTGGTGTGTTTCGCCGAGCGGGCGTTGACGCTTGACTGCACGCAGCCGGAACTGATCGCGGAACCCATGGTACTGATCGACGGCGGCCGCCATCCCGTGGTCGAACGCGCAGGGCGCGAACCCTTCATCCCCAACGATCTGCGTTTCGATGCCTCGCGGCGCATGCTCATCATCACCGGCCCGAATATGGGCGGCAAAAGCACGTACATGCGCCAGACCGCCCTCATCGTCATTCTCGCGCACGTCGGCTGCTTTGTGCCGGCGCGCCGCGCCGTCTTAGGGCCCTTGGATCGCATCTTCACTCGCATTGGTGCATCCGATGATCTGGCCGGCGGGCGTTCCACATTTATGCTCGAGATGACCGAGACGGCGAATATCCTGAATAATGCGACGGATCAGAGCCTGGTGCTCATGGACGAGGTGGGCCGCGGCACCAGCACCTTCGATGGCCTGTCGCTGGCGTGGGCCTGCGCTGCGTTCATCGCGACCAAGATCCGCGCCTTTACCTTGTTTGCCACGCATTATTTCGAACTCACCAGCCTCGCCGGCGAGGCGCCGGGTGTCGTCAACGTCCACGTGGAAGCGGTCGAACATGGCGATCGCCTGGTTTTCTTGCACAGCGTCAAGGAAGGCCCCGCCAACCAGAGCTATGGCCTGCAAGTGGCGGCATTGGCCGGCATCCCGAAGTCCGTCACCGCGCAGGCACGCCGCTATTTGACCGAACTGGAGCGTGAGCGTGACGCGCTGCGCAGCTATAACTCGCCGCAGGCAGAGCTGCCCTTGTTCGCGCCGGCGGCAACAGCCCCGTCGCCGGAATCGGCGGCGCTCACCGCGCTACGCGCGGCGGATCCGAATGCCCTCAGTCCCAAGCAGGCGCTGGATCTGCTGTTCCGCCTGAAGAATTTGGATACCGGCGCCGAGCCTTGAGCCCGGAAGCTAGCGGGTGAAACTCCCCGTGCGCAGGAAGGCGGCCGTTTCACGTGCGACCGCTGTGGAGAAGGGCAAACCCGTGTGACTCACCCTCAAGATCAGGTGCTGCGAGAGTCCTGTCAGCCGGGTCTCTTCGACAAAGACCGTGCCGTCGCTGGGCGCGCCATGCCGTCCCACCAGCCGCCCTAAGCCGATGCTCAAGTTTCCCGCGATGACACCCAACTCGCGTTGTCCCTGCCAGCGGCGCTCGCGCGGACTCAGCAATTCCTCCTGAACTCCCCGGCCGAGTATCTTGCGGCCAAAGGGCAGGCGCGCGACATTGTGCGCCGTGCGGCTGCCGCGCAACGGCGATCCCAACAGCACGATGCGCCCCGGCGGCAGCGACGCACCCGCGCCATTCTCGAATAGCTTCAGAATCACGAGACCACCCAGACTGTGGCCCACCAAGTGCAGCGAATCGGTGCGGATGGTCAGCAGGTAATCGGTCAGCGCCTGCGCATTGGCCGTGACGCTGCCGAGCACCGACGCGTAGCTAAATGCCCTGGTCTCCGCGTTCAATTCCCGCGCCAGTCGCCGCCGCAGCAAGCCGCCCTCGAGGCCGGTCAGCCACAGCCCGTGGACGTAAACCACCATCGTGCTCACGCTTGAGCGCTCTACACTCGCAGCTCTTGGATGACCGCTCGATTGGTGCTCGAGGATGCGGTCTCCAAGGCCTCGCGATCCGAGACCCAGCGAAACTGCGTGTGTTCCGCCGCGGCCAAGGTCACCGGCAGGCGATGCGGCAAACGCAGCGAAAAGGCGTGCTCGAGGTTGGTGGTAATCCCGGGCGCGTAGATCTTGCCGAATGCCGGCAGGATCTCGTACATCTGCGTCCATTGCAGATTCACCAGCACGCCTTGAGTGATGCCGGTTTCTTCGATGACTTCGCGCCGCGCCGCGGCATCGGCAAACTCGCCCCACTCCAGGCTACCGGTCACCGACTGCCAAAATCCCGGCGGCCGCCGCCGTTCGAGCAGCAGAAATTCTCCGCCCGCCGTGTAAATCACGATCAAGACGGATTCCGGCCGGCGAAACTGCAGCAAGCGTCACTCGATCTTGGGCGGCGTGCGCACGCGAATATGCAGTTCGCGCAGCTGCGTCTCACTGACTTCGGTCGGCGCATCCATCAGCAGGTCCGCCGCCGTCTGTGTTTTTGGAAAGGCAATCACTTCGCGAATGCTGTCGGCGCCGGCCATCAGCATGCTCAGGCGGTCGAGTCCAAAGGCGATGCCGCCGTGCGGCGGAGCACCGAACTTCAGCGCATCCAATAGAAATCCGAACTTCGTGCGCGCCTCTTGCTCTGAAATGCCCAGCAAATCAAATACCACGGATTGCAGTTCTTGATTGTGGATGCGCACCGATCCGCCGCCAATTTCCGAGCCGTTCAAGACCATGTCGTAGGCCTTGGCGGTCGCCTCCCCCGGACTCGCCGCCAAGGCCGCGTAGTCCAAGTTGACGGGGCTGGTGAAGGGATGGTGCATGGCCTGCCAGCGTTTCGCATCCGCATCCCATTCGAACATGGGGAAATCCACCACCCACAAAGGTCGCCATCCCGCGGCCACCAGCTTTAAGTCCTGGCCCACTTTCAGACGCAGCGCGCCCAAGGCATCGCTCACTACTTTGCCGCTATCCGCACCGAAGAAAATAAGATCGCCGTCTTGGGCAGCCGTGCGCTCCATGATGCCCGCGATCGCCGTATCGCTCAAAAACTTCAAGATGGGAGACTGCAGGCCGTCTCGGCCCCTCGCTCGTTCATTAACCTTGACGTAGGCAAGACCCTTCGCGCCGTAGCGGGCCACATAGGCCGTGTAATCATCGATCTCCTTGCGCGTCAGCTTGCCGCCCTGCGGTACCTTGAGCGCGGCGACGCGGCCGCGCGGATCAGCGGCAGGACCTGCGAACACCTTGAAGTCGCAGCCCTTAACCAGATCCGCCACATCCACCAATTCCAGCGCCACCCGCAGGTCCGGCTTGTCCGACCCATAGCGGCGCATCGCCTCGGCATAGCTCATCCGCGGCATGGGGCTTGGCAAATCAACCCCCAACACCTGCTTGAACAGCTGAAGGATCAGGCCTTCCATCAACTCTTGAATCTGCGCTTGGTCAAGAAATGATGTCTCGATGTCCAACTGGGTGAATTCGGGCTGCCGGTCGGCGCGCAGGTCTTCGTCGCGGAAGCAGCGCACGATTTGATAGTAGCGATCGAATCCGGAAATCATCAGCAATTGCTTGTAGATCTGCGGCGACTGCGGCAGAGCGAAAAATTTCCCCGCATGCGTACGGCTCGGCACCAAGTAGTCGCGCGCACCCTCTGGCGTGGCCTTGGACAACATCGGCGTCTCGATGTCGACAAAACCGGCCTCGTCCAGATAGTGGCGCATGGCGCGCGTGATGCGGTGTCGCAGCAACAGGCGCTCGCGCATCACTTCGCGGCGCAGATCCAAGTAGCGAAAGCGCAGGCGCACTTCCTCGCTGACGATTTCATCGAGCTGGAAGGGCAGCGGCTCCGAGCGGTTCAGAATCTCCAAGTCCTGGCACAGCACTTCCACTTGCCCGGACTTTAAATTGGCGTTCGCCGTGCCCGGCGGCCGCGCCCGCACCAAGCCGGTGACCTTAAGGACGTACTCGCTGCGCACGCGCTCGGCCATCGCGAACATGTCCGCCTTGTCGGGATCAAAGACGATTTGCAGCAGACCCTCGCGGTCGCGCAGGTCGACAAAAATGACGCCGCCGTGATCGCGCCGGCGCTGGGCCCAACCTGCCACGGTGACCACCTTGCCGATCAATGCCTCGTCAACCCGGCCGCAGTAATGAGTGCGCATAAGCAAAAACAACCAAAAAAGGGGAAGCGCGCGATGCTAAGGCTTAGAGTGAGCGCGGGCAAGCCCGCGCCCATGACACCCTTGGGGAGACAAGCCATGGCTCCGATTCCGCTCGGTGCGATTACCGGCTTAAGTCTTAGCGCTACGACCAGCTACCTGATAACCGGGCGTCTGTTCCACGCCTACCAGAAGAAAACCCCCGCCACCTGGCGTGCAGAGTCCTGGCGCCATCATCTGTTCGCCCTGCTCCTGCAGGGGATCGCGGGCGCAGGTTTAGGCGCGGCATTCGCACTGGCCGGGGCGCCGACGAGGGGAATCCGGCTGTTAGAACTGGGCGCCGCCCTCTGGTTCATGCTTGCGGCGTGCATCCTGATCCAAGCGCTGTATGTGAATTGGCACCCCGGATTCGTCGCCGGACTCATTCTCGATTGGACCGTGTTTATCGCCGGCGTCTTGCTGATGTGCGCATCTTTCAGCGGCGGCGCTTGACCTTCGCCGCCGGTCGCTTCGCGGCTCGCTTTGCGCCGCTGCGAGCGGCCGTGCCGCGTCTGCCGCGGGCCGCACTTTTCTCCGCCGGTTTGCCTGCGCTTCCCGCCGAGGGTTTCTCGGCAGTCGATTTTTCCGGCGTCTTGTCGGCCGACTTCTCCGGCGCCGCAGGCGACTCCTTCGCGCCGGTCTCGGAGGACTTGGTCTCGGATTTAGAGTCCGCGGCCGGTTTGTCCTTGGATGCATCCGCCGCCTCGGGTCGGTCGGCCAAATTGCGCTGATTGTCCTTATCACCTTTGAAGTCGGTCTCGTACCAGCCGCCGCCCTTGAGTCTGAACACCGGGGCGGACATCAAGCGCACCAACTGCGATTTGCCGCAGTCGGGGCATTTCTTCAGAGGCGAATCGCTGACCTTCTGCATGGCCTCCAGTTGATGGCCGCAGCTCTTGCACTGATACTCGTAAAAAGGCATGAATTTCCTCTTAAGGGGACTTGCGCTGCGAAGAAGTATAGCGGATCAATGCAGCCGCTCTTTCTCGAACACCAGCGCGTCGCGCTTCAGCTTGGCGATGACCCGATCGCCGGCGATGAATTCGCCCTTCAAGATCTGCTGCGCCAAGGGGTTCTCGATCTGCGACTGGATGGCGCGCTTCAACGGCCTGGCGCCGTACACCGCGTCAAACCCCGCCTCACCGATCTTGTCCCGTGCATCGTCGTCCAGGCGCAGCGTGATGTCGCGCTCCGCCAGCCGCTGTCGCAAGCGTCCCAATTGGATGTCCACGATGGAGCGAATCTGCTCGCGGCCCAGCGAATGGAACACCACGATATCATCGACGCGATTGATGAATTCCGGCCTGAAATGCTGGGTGACGACCTGCATGACCGCCTGCTTCATCTTGGCGTAGTTGGCTTCTCCGGAGAGCTCTTGAATGACCTGGGATCCCAAGTTCGATGTCATGATCACGACGCAATTGCGAAAGTCGACTGTGCGTCCCTGGCCATCGGTCAAGCGCCCATCGTCCAAGACTTGCAGCAGCACATTGAACACATCGGGGTGCGCCTTCTCGATTTCATCCAGCAAGATGACGCAGTAAGGCCGGCGCCGCACCGCTTCGGTGAGATACCCGCCCTCCTCATAGCCCACATAGCCCGGCGGCGCGCCGATGAGCCTCGCGACCGAGTGCTTCTCCATAAATTCGGACATGTCGATGCGGATCAACGCGTCTTCGGTGTCGAACATGAATTCGGCCAGCGCCTTGCACAGTTCGGTTTTGCCGACGCCCGTGGGACCTAAGAACATGAAGGAACCGCTGGGCCGGTTTGGATCCGACAGGCCGGCGCGCGTGCGTCGAATGGCATCGGCCACCGCTTTGACTGCCTCTTGTTGTCCCACGACGCGCTTGCCCAACACCTCTTCCATGCGCAGCAGCTTGTCGCGCTCGCCTTCCAGCATGCGCGACACCGGTATGCCGGTCCACTTCGAGACGATTTCAGCGATTTCTGCTTCAGTCACCGAATTTCGCACCAGTTGGTTCGGCTTCTGCTCGACCTCCAGCGCCTTGGCAAGACGCTGTTCCAGGGCCGGGATGCGGCCGTATTGCAGCTCCGACATGCGCGCCAAGTCCTGCGCGCGGCGCGCGGTGTCAAGATCCTGCCGGGCGCGCTCCAATTCCTCTTTGATGTGGGCGGCGCCTTGCACGGTGGCCTTCTCGGCCTTCCAGATTTCCTCCAGATCCGAATATTCCTTTTCCAGGGATTTCAAGGAATCTTCCAGTGTGTGCATGCGCTTGCGCGACGCCTCATCGGTCTCCTTTTTGAGCGCCACGCGCTCGATCTTCAGCTGGATGATGCGCCGGTCGAGTTTGTCGAGCGCCTCGGGCTTGGAGTCGATTTCCATGCGAATGAGGGAACCGGCCTCATCGATCAGGTCGATGGCCTTGTCCGGCAGCTGCCGATCGGCGATGTAGCGATGCGATAGCGTGGCCGCCGCCACGATGGCCGGATCGGTGATCTCGACGCCATGATGCACTTCGTAGCGCTCCTTCAGGCCGCGCAAAATCGCGATGGTGTCCTCCACCGTCGGCTCATTCACCAACACCTTCTGGAAACGGCGTTCCAGCGCCGCATCCTTCTCGATGTACTTGCGATACTCATCAAGCGTTGTGGCGCCCACGCAGTGCAGCTCGCCGCGCGCCAGGGCGGGCTTGAGCATATTGCCGGCATCCATCGCCCCTTCGGCCTTGCCGGCGCCGACCATGGTGTGCAATTCGTCGATGAACAGGATGATCTGGCCTTCCTGTTTGGCCAGATCATTGAGCACCGCTTTCAGCCGCTCCTCGAACTCGCCGCGAAATTTCGCGCCGGCGATCAACGCGCCCATGTCGAGGGCGAGAATGCGCTTATCGCGCAGCCCTTCCGGCACCTCACCGTTGACGATGCGCTGTGCCAGCCCCTCGACGATTGCCGTCTTGCCCACGCCGGGCTCCCCGATGAGTACCGGATTATTCTTGGTGCGCCGCTGCAGCACTTGGATCGTGCGGCGAATCTCATCGTCGCGCCCGATCACCGGGTCGAGCTTGCCCTGGGTGGCGCGTTCGGTCAGATCGATGCTGTACTTTTCCAGCGCCTGGCGATTCTCCTCGGCGCCCGCATCCTCCACCTTGGCGCCGCCGCGCACCTCGTCGATGGCCTTTTCCAGCGACGCACGCGTCGCGCCGTTTGCCTTCAGCAGCCGGCCCAGCTCACCGCGATCTTCACAGGCGGCCAGCACAAATAATTCGCTGGAAATAAACTGATCGCCGCGCTGCTGGGCGAGCTTGTCGGTGACGTTCAACAACTTGTTCAAATCATTGCCGAGTAGCACCTCGCCGCCGGACCCTTCCACTTGGGCGATACGATCCAAGGCGCCAGCCAGATCCGAACGCAATTTCGCGACTTGGATGCCGGCCTTTTCCAGCAGCGGCCGGGCCGTCCCGCCCTGTTGGTCGAGCAGCGCCGCCATCAGGTGCACCGGCTCGATGTATTGATTATCCCGACCCACCGCGAGGGACTGGGCGTCCGCCAGAGCCTGCTGGAATTTGGTCGTCAGCTTATCCATTCGCATGAGTTCACCCTCGAGAAAACGCTCGGAATCCTTGGGAAATGGGGATCCTAGGCCGGCAATTCAACGGCGAGTCAAGCTTCCCGCCAAATCAGCGTGGCCTGACGGCCGGTGATGCCATCGCGCCGATGAGAAAAGTAGCGATCGGCCTGAGTATAGGTGCATTCCCCGCCTCCAAAGATGCGGCTGATGCCGAGCTTCTCCAGGCGCCGCCGGGCCAGCATCGGTAGGTCCGCCAGGTATCGGCCCTTCGCATGGCGTTGAAAGGCCTCGTCCGCCTGACTGTCCCCCTTAAGAAGCGCTTCGCGCACCTCCGAACCGACTTCGAAGTGCTGAGGTCCAATGGCCGGTCCCAGCCACACCCTGAGAGCTGCCGGCGCGACGCCCAGAGCCTGGACCGTCGCCTCGATCACCCCTGCGCCCAAACCCCGCCAACCCGCGTGCGCCGCTGCCACCGCCTCGCCAGAGTCCGCCGCAAATACGAGGGGCAGGCAGTCTGCGCTCAGAATCGCGCAGATCCTGCCCGGCGTTCGCGTCATGGCGGCATCGGCGGGCCCGTATGGCCCCGGGGCATCCAGATCCGCCACGTTCTTGCCGTGCACCTGGGACAGCCACACCGGCTCGGCGGGCAATCGGGCACCCTCGGCCAGGATGCGCCGGTTCTCGGCGACGATCGCCGAATTGTCCCCGACGTGATCGCCCAGATTCAGGCTGGCGTAGGGGGGTGCGCTTAGGCCGCCGCCGCGAAAAGTCGACACCACCCGCACGCCGGCGGGCGCCGGCCAATCCACGTTGAGACAGGTCAAGTTCATTGCAGGTCGTCCCGCAATGCCTGCAGCAATCCGGCGAAATCCTCGGGTACCTCGCATTGCAGGCTCAAGCGTTTGCCGGTCCGCGGGTGATCGAAGCCCAAGCTCGCGGCATGCAAGGCCTGACGCTTGAAGGCACGCAGAATATCGACGCATGCGGGCGCGGCGTTGCGCGGCTGTGCAAACCGGCCTCCGTAAACCGGGTCGCCGACGATGGGATACTTCAGGTGCGAAAAATGCAGGCGAATTTGGTGCGTGCGGCCGGTCTCTAGTTTCACCGACAGATAGGTATGGGCCCGGAAGCGTTCCAACACCCGGTAGTGAGTGACCGCGGGGCGCCCGCTTTCGCGCACCGCCATTCTTAAGCGATCGCTGCGATTGCGGCCGATGGGCGCATCGATGGTGCCGCCGGCCGTCATGACCCCGACGCACAGCGCCCGGTATTCGCGCGACATGCTGCGCGCCGCCAGCTGTCGAGACAGCGAGGTCTGCGACTCGGCGTTGCGTGCCACCACCAACAATCCGCTGGTATCCTTGTCCAGCCGGTGGATGAGGCCGGCCCGCGGCAGCGCCGCCAAGGAGGGGTCAAAACCCAGTAATGCGTTTTGCAAGGTGTGGCGCGGATTCCCCGCGCCGGGGTGCACCACCAACCCTGCCGGCTTATCAATGACCAACACATCCGCATCTTCGTGAACCAGGCGCAACGCAATCGCCTCGGGCAGCACTTGGGGCTGCGGCATGTCCAGGGTCATGTGCACGCGGACGCGAGCCCCGGCGTCCACGCGGTCGCGAGGCTTGCAGGGCAGCTTGCCCATGAGCACCGCGCCGGCGTCGATCCAGCCCTTGATGCGGGTACGCGAATGCTGCGGTAGCAACCGCGCCAGGGCGCTGTCTAAGCGTTGGCCGGCCAATTCCGGCGGAATTTCGACGTCGATCACTTGGAACTCTGCGTTCATAGGGCACTCGAAGCTAGCGTCGGGGAACCCTCCGGGGCATCGGGTATACTGCCGCGCTTTCGGGCCTCGCCCATCGGGGCCCCCCATTGTAAGGAATCGCTTGTGATACTGCGTGATCTTGTCCGTCCGAGCCGTGTGTTGCTCGCTGCCTTGGGGATAATGCTGCTGGCCACCGGCTGCCGCAGCCACCGCGCAGACGATGCCAAATCGGGTCCCGAACAGATCTATGCCAAGGCGCAAAAGGCCATCCGGAACGGCAGCTACGCCGAAGCGGTCAAGCAGCTCGAGGCCCTGCAATCGCGCTTTCCCTTTAGCGAACCGGCTCGGCAGGCGCAGCTGGACCTGATCTACGCCTACTACAAGAGCCACCAAGTCGACCCCGCCATCGATTCGGCGGAGACCTTCATTCGCGAAAATCCGACCAACCCGCGGGTCGATTACGCCTACTACATGAAGGGCCTGGTGTATTTTGAGCGCCAATCGAATTGGCTGGAGCGCAGATTCAACGTCGATCTGGCGGCGCGGCCGCCGATCAACGCCAAGAAATCATTCGATTCCTTCCAGCAGCTCATTGAAAAGTATCCGCACAGCCGGTATGTGGGCGATGCGCAGCAGCGCATGATTTATTTGCGCAATCGCTTGGCCGATTTCGAGTTGAATGTGGCCAAGTACTATATGAAGCGCGGCGCCTATGTGGGTGCGCTGAATCGGGCCAAGTACTGCATCGAATACTACGACGGAGCGCCCGCCGTGAAGGGCTCGATGAAGGTGGTCGTCGAGTCCTACTACCATCTGAACATGATGGATTTAGCGCATGATGCCGAACGGGTCTACAACGACAATTATCCCGGCGACAATCAGCTGCTCATCAAAAAGAAGCATTGGTATCAATTGATTCTCTAACCCAGCGCAGCCTTAACGCGACTTGTAGCCGCTGGTGATGGGATAGCGCCAATCGCGGCCAAATGCGCGCCCGCTGACGCGTACGCCGGGAGGCGCCTGGCGGCGCTTGTACTCGTTGCGCTTCACCAGATCCAGGATGCGCCCCACGGTGGCCCGATCGAAGCCGCGCGCGGCGATTTGATCCACGGATAGATCCTCTTCGATGAAGGCTTCGAGGATGGGATCGAGTATTTCGTAGGGCGGCAGACTGTCGGTGTCTTTCTGATCGAAGCGCAGCTCCGCGGAAGGCGGCCGATCGATGACGCGGCTGGGAATCACCTCGGATTGCGCGTTTCGCCAACCGCACAGCCGATACACCAAGAGTTTGCTGCAATCCTTGATGGGCGCAAAGCCCCCCGCCATGTCGCCATACAACGTAGCGTAGCCCACCGCCATTTCGCTTTTGTTGCCCGTCGTGAGCAGCATTTTCCCGGTTTTATTGGAGATACCCATCAGCAGCACGCCGCGGCAGCGCGACTGAATGTTCTCTTCGGCCGTATCCGGGACGCGGCCGGCAAACTCGTCCTTCAATGCCGCCAGTGTGGCCTCGAACATGCCTTCAATAGAGATCTCGCTGTGCTTGACGTGCAGCCGCTTCGCCTGCAGCGCGGCGTCGTCCTTGCTCATTTGCGAGGTATAGCGCGAGGGCATGGCCACCGAATGCACGTGGTCGGCCCCCAGCGCATCGACGGCGATCACCAAGGTCAGCGCGGAGTCCACGCCGCCCGACAGGCCCATCACCACGCCTGGAAAGCGATGCTTGGACACATAGTCGCGCGTGCCCTGCACCAGCGCGCCGTACACGCTCTCCTCCTGGCCCTGCAGCGGCACCGTTTCCGCCGGAATGGGATGCACCGCCCCGCCGGCGTCCAGCCCCAGATCCACCACGTACAGGCCCTCGGTGAAGGCCGGTGCGCGCTGCGTGACGACCCCGCTGGCGTCCATGACGAAGGAATTCCCGTCGAAGACCAGTTCGTCCTGACCGCCGATCAAATTGACGAACACCACCGGCACGCCGACTTCACGCACCCGCGCGCCCACCACTTGCTGTTCGCGCTGCAGCTGCTTGTCGACCTCGTAGGGCGATGCATTGATCACCAAGAGCACCTGCGCCCCGGCCTGGCGCGCCTGGCGCGCCGGAGCCGAATCCCATGCATCTTCACAGACCAAGACGCCGGCTTGCACGCCATGAAGATCGATGATGGTGGGTTCGGTACCCGGCGTGAAGTAGCGCTTCTCGTCGAACACGCGGTAATTGGGCAGGCACGCCTTGCGATGATTGGCGAGGACGGCGCCGTCGCGAATCACGATGGCCGCATTGAAAATCGTCGCGCCGACATATTCGGGATAACCGGCGATCAGGGTGATGCCGTGCACCTCTTGTTTGAGCCGCTCGAGCGAGCGCGCCACCTGCAGGCGCATGCCGGAATGAAACAGCAGGTCCTCCGGCGGGTAGCCGGAGACCGCGAGTTCCGGCAGCATGACCACATCCGCGCGGTAGCGATCACGCGCCTCATTGGCGGCGGCGACGATGCGCGAGGTATTGCCATCGACATCGCCGACGACCAGATTGAGCTGCGCCATGACACAGCGCAGCTGGCGCGGGTGTTTCAATTCACTTGCCTCGCCTGGGACGCGGGACGCTGCGCGTGATCTTGCGCCGAGCGGTCGGTTTCTTGTGTCGGGCGGCCGGTTTTTTATGCCGGCGCGCCAGGCGCCTCGCAATCGCCGAACCCATGTCCGCAGGCGAGTGCACCGTGGTGATACCGGCCGCTTCCAGCGCCTCGAACTTGGCCGCCGCCGTGCCTTTGCCGCCGGCGACGATGGCGCCCGCGTGCCCCATGCGCTTGCCCGGCGGGGCCGCGATTCCGGCAATATAGGCGACCACGGGCTTGCTGACATGCTTGCGGATGAAGGCCGCTGCCGCCTCCTCGTCGCTGCCGCCGATCTCACCCACCATCACGATGCCCTCGGTCTGGGGATCGTTCTCAAAGAGATCAAGAACGTCGATGAAATTCATGCCGCGTACCGGATCGCCGCCGATGCCCACGCAGGTGCTTTGGCCAAGTCCCTCGTGGGTGGTCTGAAATACCGCCTCATAAGTCAGCGTGCCGGAGCGCGACACGATCCCGACGCGGCCTTTCTGGTGGATGAAACCCGGCATGATGCCGATCTTGCATTCTCCTGGCGTGATAATGCCGGGACAATTGGGGCCGATGAGCCGCGTCTGGTAGCCGGCGAGCGTGGCCTTCACGCGCACCATGTCGTTCACGGGGATGCCTTCCGTGATGCACAC
Source organism: uncultured Gammaproteobacteria bacterium (assembly GCA_963756845.1). Taxonomy (GTDB): domain Bacteria; phylum Pseudomonadota; class Gammaproteobacteria; order Steroidobacterales; family Steroidobacteraceae; genus Bog-1198. The sequence continues at coordinate 330,572 of CAVWPD010000002.1, forward strand.
GATCAACTCGGCCCCCGCGTCCGCCGCCTCGAGAATGGCATCGGCCGCGAACGGCGCCGGCACGTAGATCATGCTGACGGTGGCTTCGGTTTCAGCCATCGCCTCTCGCGCGGTATCGAAGACCGGCAACCCGAGATGCTTCTCACCTCCGCGTCCGGGCGTCACGCCGCCCACCAGCTTGGTGCCATACGCCAGGCATTGTTCGGAGTGGAACGTGCCCTGCTTGCCGGTGAAGCCCTGACAAATCACCTTGGTGTTCTTGTTGACCAGAATGCTCATTCAGCGTCCTCCCGCCATGCTTACCGCCTTGACGGCCGCGTCGGTCAGGTCGCTCGCCGGGGTAATGGCAAGGCCGCTGCTCGCCAGCAGCTCTCGCGCCTGCGGCGCATTGGTGCCCTCGAGGCGCACGATGACCGGGATGCTTACCCCCACCTCTTTGACGGCGGCAATGATGCCCTCGGCAATCATGTCGCAGCGAACGATGCCGCCGAAGATATTGATCAGAATCGCGCTCACCTTAGGATTCGACAAAATCAACTTGAACGCCGTGGAGACGCGTTCCTTGGTCGCTCCGCCCCCCACATCCAGAAAGTTCGCAGGTCGGCCGCCGTGCAGTTGAATGAGATCCATGGTTGCCATGGCAAGTCCCGCGCCGTTCACCATGCAGGCAATATTGCCGTCGAGCGACACGTAGTTGAGCTCGCTCTCGGCCGCTTGGCGCTCCATGGGATCCTCTTGCGAGGCATCGCGCATCTTGGCCAGGTCCTTCTGGCGAAAGAGCGCGTTATCCTCGATGTTGATCTTCGCATCCAATGCCAACAGGTCACCCTCCCCTGTCACGATCAAGGGATTCACTTCCACCAGGCTGGCATCTTTGTCCAAGTACAATTGGTAAATCGCGTGTGCGATTTTCCCGAACTGCAGCGTCTGCGCTCCCCTCAAGTCCAATCCAAAGGCCAATTGCCGGCACTGAAAATCTTGCAGGCCCGCCGCGGGATGAACATTGAGGCGAATGATCTTCTCCGGCGTGTGTTCGGCAACTTGTTCGATGTCCATACCGCCCGCGGCGGATGCCACGAAAGCGAGTCGCCCGGCGTCGCGATTCAGCACCAGACTCAAATAGATCTCGCGCGCAATTTTCGAGCCTTTCTCCACATACACCTGGTGTACGGGCAGCCCTTCCGGACCGGTTTGGTGCGTGACCAAGCGGCTGCCCAGCATTGCCTGCGCCGCAGCGCGCACCGCATCCAAGCCTTTGACGACCTTGACGCCGCCCGCCTTGCCGCGGCCGCCGGCATGCACCTGGGCTTTGACCACCCATAACGAGCCGCCGAGGGCTTCGGCGGCGGCTACGGCCGCCTGCGGCGAGTCGGCGACCTGGCCCTGCGGGATGGGGATGGCGTACTGGGCAAATAGCGCTTTGGACTGGTACTCGTGCAGATTCATGAATCGTCCTTCGGGTCGAACTGATCGCGTAAGGCGCGCTATTCTGAATTAAGCTTAAGATCAGCGCAAAGCAGGCAGAGACCAAAAAAAACTTGAACCGCCCACTCGACCGCAGCATCAACCCTGATTCCGCACTCAATTGGCGCGTACTCGCGGTCTTGAACTTGTATCGCGTTTTGGTGCCGCTGGTGCTGTTGGGTCTGTATTCATTGGGGGGCGCGCGCGGCTTTGCCGTGTATTCCGCGCAGCTGTTCTTCGGCGCCACGGTGTTTTATCTGTGTTTCGGCCTGAGCAGCGTGGTTCTGGTGCGCCGCCGGCTGGCGAGCGCCGGCGTACAAACCATCCTGCAGGCCACGGTCGACATGCTGGTGCTGGTGCTGCTGCTGCACACCTGCGGCGGTGTCGCCAGCGGCTTGGGGCTCCTGTTCTTGGTGCCCGTCGGCGGCTTGGCCTTCCTCCTGCCGCCGCGCAGCGCCTTATTTCTCGCGGCCATCGCCGCCATCGCGGTGCTGGCGGACACCATTTGGCAGCAACTCGGCGGCATCACCGACATCAACTCCTATGCCACCGCCGGACTGCTCGGCGTCGTGCTGTTCGTGATTGCCGGCGCCGCTGCCTTTGCAGCCGGCCGCATGCGCGAGAGCGAGGCCTTGGTACGTCAAAAAGACGTGGACCTTGCCAACCTTGCCGAACTTTCGCAGTACATCGTGCAGCATCTGCGCGAGAGTCTCTTGGTGGTGGATGCCGCCGATAAAATTCGACTCATCAACGAGTCGGCCGCGGAAATTCTCGGCGACAATCACGCCGTCCCCGGCGCGCTGGTGGGCGAGGTGTCGCCGCGCCTGTTGTACTCGTTGTCCACGTGGCGCCAGCGCGAGCAGCGCGATAATTCCCCATCGACCTTCGTGGCGGCGGACGGGGCGCGGGCAATTCAACCGCATTTCGCCCCCTTGGGCAGCATGCCGGGCCCCACGCTGATTTTCCTCGAGGACACGAGCCTGATGGCCGAGCGTGTGCAGCAAGGAAAGCTTGCCGCGCTCGGCCGATTGTCTGCCAGCATCGCTCACGAGATCCGCAATCCCGTCGGCGCCATGAGCCATGCCGGGCAGCTCTTGGCGGAGAGCGCCGCCATAGGACCCGAGGAGCGCCGCCTGACGGACATCATCCGCAATAACTCCGAGCGCGTCAGCACCATCATCAACAACATCTTGCAGCTGTCGCGGCGAGAGTCGACGAAGCCATCGCGGCTGAATTTGGGCGACTGGAGCGAGGATTTCCTCGGCGAGTTTTGCGAGACCATGCAGGTGCCAAGATCCAAGATCGGATTCCTCGAGGAGTCGGATGATCTTGAGGTCCGTTTCGATCCCAGCCATTTGCACCAAGTGGTCTGGAATTTGTGCGACAACGCGCTGAAATACGGCGAGGCACGCGACGGCATCAGTCTCGAGATCAAGCTGGGCCGCTTAAATCCCAGCACCCGGCCCTACCTGGAAGTCACCGACCGCGGCCCCGGCATCGAGGTCCAGGCGATCGATCGGATTTTTGAACCTTTTTTTACAGGACGTAAAGGCGGAACCGGTCTCGGACTCTTCATTGCTCGCGAACTGTGCCAATTGAATCGCGCCATCCTGCTCTACGAGGCGCGCGACGGGGACGGCAGCATTTTCAGGATCGTGTTCAGCGATCCGCAGCGCTGGGAAGAGTAGCGGGTTCGGCGAGTGTGAACCTCCCGGCGCGGCGCTGATCCCCGGGCCCCAAGGACCATTGATCATAGGCGGCGCGGTGTTGGACGAGAGTGGCGCTGGGCCAGTTCCGCTGAATCATCTCGCCATCCAGCGCCCCGCCGCGGCTAACGAGGCGCAGATCCTGATCGCGCAGGAAGGGATCGATCTGCACCATGTCGGCGATGTAGAAACCACCGCGAGGGCGTATGAAGTACACGTTGTTGCCCGGCCTTAGCGGCGGACTAAGCTGCGCCAAGTGCCGAGAAATGACCCCCTCGACCTCATGCAGTTGAAAGGGAACGACCAAGAGAAGACTTAAGATGGCGGCGGCGCCGGCAAAGGAGATCAGGCGAGGATTCAAGGCGGGGGGTCCGGTGAGCGCGGCGGCGGCGAGAATCGGAAGAGTCCCAAAAGCGGCATGAAAATAACGAAATCCCCAGCCGTGCCCTTGATCTAAGTGGACGAATACATACCCAAAGAAGGTGGCCGCGGCCGATGCGGCGAGCAAATTTATCTGGCGGTTGTCGCGGTGGCGCAGCCATCCAAAGACGGCCAGTAGGTACAGGCAGGGAACCGCCCACACCCACATTTTTGCCGTGGACGCCGCGCGCATATTGAATAGGCTGGCATCAGGCCAGGTGAATACGGCGGCACTGCCCTTCAGGCTGGACAGCGGCTGCGCACTCGATGCGATATCCGCGCGCAACAGCAACCAGCTCAAGCCCAGGACCAACCCGGGCAGATAGCCCAGCAACAGCGGGATTAGATAGCGGCGCTGCTGCCGATCAAGCGCCATGGCAATCAACCACGGCAGGGCGAACAATGCGTGGGGGACGGGGTTGTGCAGATTGAGGGCCAGAGAACCTGCAAGCCCCGCTCCCAAGGCGCGTGCGGGAGTTGGACGCAGCAGCAGTGCCACGAACAAGAGATTCACGGTGAGGTGCGCCTGCATGGCGTAGTACGAGATCCCGTCCGCGACAAATGCGCCGGAGGCCAGCGCGAACAGCAGTGCCCAGCCGGCCGCGCGTTGCTCTCCGGTAATTTCCCGCGCGATCCCATGGATGAGCAGCAGCGCCAATCCTGACAGCAATGCATTGCACGCCCACGGTATGTGAAGAAATTGAAAGGGCGACAGCAGCAAGGCAAACCCCGGCCAGTACTCCTCGATGACCCGGCCGGTTTCGCGCGACGCGATGAGAAATTCGCCGTTGAATCCGCGCACGATCAGCCAGTCCACGTAATCGCGCGGCAACCGCGCGTAAAGATGTCCGGCCGCGAAGATTTTCGATTGAAAGACCGCCGCGTACTCGTCCATGGACAGCGGGTAATCGTGATAGAGGGTGATGGCGCCCACTGAAAACAGCAAGACACAGCAAAGCGCAATCCATCGAGGGCGTTCGCCAAGGAATTCCACGATTCGCAAGATGGGCGCGGGGCGCTGCCAAAGCACCGCGGCCGGCACGATGGCCGCTGCCAGCCAAGCGGTATTCGCATCGGGCGCCAGCAGGAAGCGGAATATGGGCGAGAACCCTAGGCTCGAGAAGAAGAACCGGTCCAGCGCGCAGAAATAGAGCAGGCACAACACGCTGAGCGATGTGCCGAGCCAGATGACGCGGCTGGCTGCCGCCTGATCCGTCATAATGGGATGTTTACACAATAGAAAACTCAATGCACCCGTTGCGCAACGGATTAGCGAACAATCTGATCGCACTGGCCCTGATGCTGATGCTTATCGTGCTGTGGCTGCTGGTGCACGGCTATCAGGGTTTCGCCGGCGATGCACAAATCTATGCGTTTCAGGCGCTCTCCAGAATCCATCCGGCGTTCCTCACCGACCTGTACCTGCAGAACACCTCGCAAGACCAGTTCACGATTTTCTCTCCTCTCTATGCGTGGTTCATTCAGCGGCTTGGATTGAATCCCGCGGCGCTGGGATTAACCCTGTTGTTTTCGATTTGGCTGATGACGGCCGCGTGGAATCTCGCCGCGTCGCTCACCGAGCGCGGCACCGCATGGCTGGCCGTGGCGTTTCTCATCATCGCGGCCGGCGATTATGGTGCGGCCGGCGTGTTTCGCATTTTGGAACCTTATCTGACGGCTCGCCTGCCTGCGCAAGCGATGATCATCACGGCCCTTGTCTGCCACGTCCGCGGCGCGAGAGTGGCCGCTTTTGCGCTGGCGATCGCTGCGTTGCTGGTCCATCCCCTCATGGCCTTGCCCGGACTTCTGCTGCTGATCTGTCTGTCCCTGCCCTGGCGCCTCACGCTGCTCTGCGCGCTCGGCGGCATCGTCGCCACTCTCGGCATCACGATGTCGGCGGCGGCTCTGCCCTGGGTCGCGCAGCGTCTGCCACTCATGGATGCGGATTGGCTGGACGTGGTTCGCGAACGCTCGCAATTTCTGTTCCTGGATCTGTGGTCGCTGCGCGATTGGGACATCAATTCGCGGCCGCTGCTCATCTTGCTCCTTATCGCGGTGGTTTTGGACCAGCCGCGCGCGCGCAAGATGTGTATCGCGGGCGTGCTGGTCGGCGCCTGTGGATTGGCAGTGGCATGGCTCGCCTCGGCGATTGGTCCGGTGGCCGTGTTGGTGCAAGGTCAAGCCTGGCGCTGGGTTTGGCCGGCCATTTTCTTAAGCATTCTGCTCCTGCCCGGTGCGCTACTGCGAGTGTGGCGCCATCAACAATGCGGTCCGCTGTGCGCGATGCTGCTCATCGGCGGATGGGTGCTTTCGGGTTTCGGCGCAACGGCGTGCGTGTGGGCCGCGCTGCTCTTATGGTTGGCGCGAGACAGGGTCACCGGGCGAATCGCGGCGCCTCTTCGTTGGATTGCCGCCGGCGCGGCGACTGTGTTGCTGGTGTGGGCGGCTCGAGACATTGCGCTTCACGCAAGCTTCACGCTCGCCGGAATCGCCCAGGTGCCCGGAGTGACACTCTGCGCTGCAGGGATATTTGCTCTGCTATGGGGCTGGCTGCGCCACGGGAGCAGCTCGCGGCTGCTCTGGGGCGCCGTTGCCGTTTTGCTAATCGCCTGCACCTTTATTGCTCCGGTCTCATTCAGACAGGCTCGTGCCTTGGGCTCCGCGTCAGACATGGAGGAATTTGCGCCCTGGTCAAGCGCCATCCCGGCAACGAGCACGGTGCTCGTCGCGCCCGCGCATGATGTCGGCTCGTTCGTCTGGTTTACCTTGAGCAGGCCGAATTATCTGGCCCTGGATCAGTCGTCAGGCGTGGTTTTTTCGCGCGAAACCGCTCTGGAGATCCTGCGCAGGAGCGAGCTGCTGCTGCCGCTGACGGATCCGACCTGGAAAATTCTCTCCAAACTCCGCGGCGGCGGCAAGCCAAGTGCCGCGACCCGGCCGCTCACCGCCGAGATCCTGAAGCAGATTTGCTCGGATCCGAAGCTCGGCTTCGTGATCTCACCGCAGAATGTGGGATTTGAGCCCTTGCGCCACGATCACGCCGGTCCGTGGAAGAATTGGAATCTGTACGACTGCGGCCGCGTCCGCGGCGCGGATCGAAACACATGAACACCATCCCGCAAGAAGCGAACTCGCAGCGCAAGATTGCCGTCATCGCCGGCGCCGGGCCTGCGGGGCTGACGGCGGCGCTGGAGCTGCTGCGCCGCTCGGCGGTCGTGCCCGTGGTATTCGAGGCGGATTCGCAAGTCGGCGGTATCGCCAAGACCATCAATTACCGCGGCAATCGCATGGATCTTGGCGGCCATCGTTTTTTTTCCAAGTCGGATTGGGTCATGCGCTGGTGGCAGGATATCTTGCCGGTGGCTCGCACAGAAGCCGACCCCTCGAACACCCTGCGTATCCACTATCAAGGGCAGTCGCGCGAACTGCACGCCTCAGCCAATGCGCCTGCTTCAGCCGCGGAGTCTGCTTCCACCGATGCGCTCATGCTGGTGCGCGAACGTCTGTCGCGGATTTTTTATCGGCGCCGTTTTTTTAATTACCCGCTGTCGCTCAATATCAGCACGCTGAAGAATCTGGGGGGCGCCGAGGCGCTGCATATTGGATTGAGCTACGCGCTGGCGCACGTGAAGCCAATTTCCCCCGAACTCACCCTGGAAGATTTCTTCATCAATCGCTTCGGCAACCGGTTGTACCAGACGTTTTTCGAGGATTACACGCAAAAAGTGTGGGGGGTGCCGTGCCGGGAAATCTCAGCTGAATGGGGCGCGCAACGCATCAAAGGGTTGTCCATCGCCAAAGCCATCGGACACGCGGTGACCAGACCGTTTCGGGCAACCGCGGACGCTGCTCAGAAGCGCACCGAAACCAGCCTGATCGAGCGCTTTCTGTATCCGCAATTAGGTCCCGGTCAACTATGGGAAGAAGTGGCGCGCCGGGTTGGGCAACTCGGCGGGAATATCCACCTCGGACATCGCGTCGTCGGCATCGAACGCGAGGAGCGCAAGGTGGTGGCGGTGACCGTCCTCGATCAGGCCGAACAGTCAATCAGGCGCGTCCCCTGCGATCATTTCATTTCGACGATGCCGGTTCGCGATCTCGTGACGCTGTTAAGACCTGAAGATGCCCGAATCCTTAGCATCGCGAACGAGTTGCCGTACCGGGATTTCATGACCGTCGGATTACTGCTTCGCCGGATGAAGCGCCCGCCCGGCCAATCCCGCGGACTGCCGGCCAACGGAATGCCGCCGGATAATTGGATCTACATCCAGGAACCAGACGTGAGAATTGGGCGGCTGCAGGTGTTCAACAACTGGAGCCCGTCGCTGGTCGCGGATCCCGATACGATCTGGCTCGGCCTGGAATACTTCTGCCGCGAGGGCGACGACTTGTGGTCCATGAATGATGCGCGGCTCATCGAATTTGCGGCGGCGGAGCTGGAAAAGATTGGCCTCATCGATCGCAAGGATGTGATCGACGGCACCTTGGTACGGGTACCTAAAGCCTATCCGGCCTATTTTGGCGCCTACCGCGAGTTCGGAACCCTGCGCGCCTACTTGGACAGCTTCATGAACCTTTACCCGGTCGGCAGGAACGGCATGCACCGCTACAACAACCAAGATCATTCTATGCTGGCGGCAAACAGTGCGGTGAATGCCATCATCGAGCGCGGCGACAAGGCCGATATCTGGCGTATCAACGCCGAAGATGACTACCACGAAGAAGTTACCTGAAGATCTGGTCTAGAATCGATTGCCGTGGAACTGACCATTCTCATGCCCTGTCTGGATGAGGCCGAAACCGTTGCGACCTGCGTCGAGAAGGCGCGCGGCTTTCTGCATCGCACCGGCATCGAGGGAGAAGTGGTCGTCGCCGATAACGGATCCTCCGACGGATCGCCGGAACTGGCGCGCGCTGCCGGCGCGCGCGTGGTGCGCATCGCCGAAAAAGGCTATGGCAAGGCGTTGATCGGCGGCATCCACGCGGCTCGCGGCCGCTACGTCATCATGGCGGATGCCGACGATAGCTACGATTTCACGCGGCTCGATGAGTTCGTCGAGGAGTTGCGGGCCGGCAATCTCATGGTCGTGGGCCAGCGCTTCCGCGGCGGCATTCGGCCAGGCGCGATGCCCTTGCTGCACCGCTACGTGGGCAATCCTTTGTTGAGCTTCGCCGGACGCCTGCTTTTTTCCACCGGGATCGGCGACTTCCATTGCGGGCTGCGTGGGGTCGATCGTGCGGCGGCGCTGCGGCTGGGATTGCATGCGCCTGGCATGGAATTCGCCAGCGAGATGATCGTCAAGGCCAAACTGGCCGGCTGGCGTATCAGCGAAGTACCCACGGTACTCTCGCCGGACGGCCGGTCGCGGGCGCCGCACCTGCGCAGTTGGCGGGATGGCTGGCGCCACCTGCGCTTTTTGCTGATGATGAGCCCGCGCTGGCTGATGTTGTATCCCGGTGCGTGCTTGATAGCGGTCGGCGTTGCGGCTGAACTCGCCATCCTGCGAGGGCCGCTCACCATCGGCGGCGTGGGATTTGACGTGCATACCATGCTGTATGCCGCCGGTGCGATCATCTTAGGGATACAGCTCGTGCTGTTCGCGCTGCTGGCGCGCATGGTGGGCGTACTGAAGCATGTTTTGCCGATGGGTCCGGCCCTGTCGCGATTCCTGACATTCTTTACACTGGAGCGCGGCATGCTGCTCGGCGCATCGCTCGGCACGGCAGGTCTCGGGCTCGCGATTTACTCGGTGGCGAGTTGGGCGCATGCGCGACTCGCGGCGCTCGACCCGCAGATCATGATGCGCGTCGCCATCCCTTCGGTGACCTTGATGCTCGCCGGAGCGGAAATCATTTTCGCATCATTTCTATTGGCATTCATCGATGTGCACGGCTCGGACGATTCATGAGCCCGCCCGGAGGCGCGGCGCCACTGAGATACACGCCGCTCGAGCGACTCACGGTGCGGCGGCCGGTGGATCGAATACAATTCATTGCGCGCGCCTGCCAGGGGCTGCGAGTACTTGATCTTGGCGCCATGGACGAAACGGCCAGCGCGGCGAAGCGCGGCCGCGGCGCCTGGCTGCATGATGAAATCGCTGCCGTGGCCTCGAGGGTCGACGGCGTAGACAACTCCGCGGTGATTCCCGTGGACGGGCTGTCGACCGGGCCAAACTCAGCCATTTTTCGCGGCGATATCACCGATCTGGAGCCCATCGTGGCGGCGCTGGCCGAGATTCCCGAGGTGGTGGTCGCGGGCGAATTGATCGAACATCTGGAGAATCCGCTGCGGTTTCTCAACAGTCTCGCCACCGTCAAACGCCTTTCCGGCCAGATCCTTATTCTCAGCACGCCCAACGCCACCGCCGTGCACAATGTGCTCATCGCGCTGGCGCGGCGCGAGTCAACGCACCGCGATCATCTGTGCATTCTGTCCTACAAGACCCTCGCCACTCTGTGCACGCGCGCCGGCATGACCGACTGGGAGATCATTCCCTACTATTCATGCTTCTCGGAAATGCAGGCCCGGCACTCCGGGCTGTTGCGTCTGATGGTGAGCGCGGCACAGCGCGCGGTGAATCTGATCGAATGGATGTTTCCCCTGTTGAGCTTCGGCTATATCGTGAGGATTCGCCTATGAGCCGCACGATCGGCTCTGCTGTCCGCCGCCTCCTCGGCGTGAAGCGGGCGCGCCAAGTCGGCCGCTGGTACCGCGGAATTTTCGTTGATCTGGCCAAGGAGGCCGCCGCGCTGTCCGCGGCCATACCAATGAACGCCCATCTGCTCGATGTGGGCGGCGGCGACGGCGAGCCACTGAATGTACTGCTCGCCTCGCGTCCGGATCTGCGCGTGACCACCCTCGATACGGCGGCGAACGTTGGCCAATGGATTGAGGCTCGCTTTGCCGCCCGCGTGACGCGTTTGCCGCGCACGACTCTCGCCAGCTATTTCGCGCAGGGTGGCGCGGATCCCGATGTCATTCTCATCGCCGATGTGCTGCACCATATTCCCGAGGGCGCCCGCCCCGAGTTCTTAGGGTCGCTGAAAGTGCTGCTGCAGAGATGGCCGGAACTGCGCATCATCGTCAAGGACGTCGAGCCCGGTTATTGGCGCGCCCTCCTCGGTTACTGGTCCGACCGTTATATTACTGGCGACCCGAATGTCAGCCCGATCTCGCGAGAGAATCTCGTGACGCTCATCGAGGCGGTGCTGGGTCCGCTGCGTCGCGAGGACACCCGCCTATTTGATACGGACAGCCCTAATTACGCCGTTGTTTTTTATCGCTGACAATCGCTGATATGTCCCTCCGATTCCTGCTGCCGGTATTCATACTCAACTCTGTGCTGAGCCAGCTCGTGCTGCGCCGCGCCTTGAACACGCTCGGCAGCCCCGCGAGTTTGGAAGGCCTGCCGCGCTTCCTTAGCGCCGCCGCCCTCTCGCCGTGGATCTACACGTCGATCGGGCTGCAAATTTTCGGCTACGTGATGTGGATGTTGATCGTGTCGCGCGAGAAGCTCGGCGTCGCCACCGCCAGCGTCGGCGCGGGCTTCTACCTGCTCATGGCGCTCGCGGCGTGGCTGGTTTACGGGGAAATGCTCACGTGGCTACAGTGGACAGGCATCGTTTTGGTCACGATTGGCGTCGTGTGCATCAGCCTCGGCGGAATCGCGCCCTAAGATCGATTGGCCCGATAGCCCAGCTTGTATACGCGCGCCAGGGCGGCGGCGATAGGCCTCGGCCAAAGCGCCTCGAACAACGTGCGATCCTCTAACTCGCGGGCGCGGTTCGCGATGCTGGCCGTGGTCTCGCTGCCCCCGTGTACGCCCTTGGACAACAAGCGTTCGCCCACATACACAAAGCCGCCGGGTCGGCGTGCCAATTCGAGCCAGGCCGACCAATCCAAGTTGGTCTTAAAGCCGCCTGGAAATTGGAAATCTGGCAGCGCGCTTCGATTGAACATGACGCTGGGACAACAAATCGGGTTGCCGAGGGAAACCAGGCGCACCTTGTCGCGCGGCGCGGCAATGTATTCCCGCGCGCCAAAAGCGCGGCGCCGCAGCGCGCGCTTGATCGTTAAGTTGATATTGCTCGGCCGCGCGCCCTGCGGGGTATGTTCAGAGTAATCGCAAAATCCAAGCACTGCCTCGGGATAACGGCACAATGCTGCGGTCAGTGCCGCGACGTAGGCTGGTGCATACAGATCGTCCTGGTGAGCCAGCGTGACGTAGCCAGTTTGCACCTGCGCTAGAGCGAAGTTCCAATCGGCCGCGATATCGATGCGCGACTTATTGACGTGCAGCGGCAGGTCGTAGCGTCTTGCAAGCGCCGCCAAGTCCGGTGACGGGGTGGAAGTCGCCAACAGGATGTGGCTGCCTATTGCCGTTTGTGCCCGCAGTGAGTCGATCAGTGCGGCGAGATTCGGCGCGGCACGGTACACCGGTATCGCAAAGGTGTGCTCCACGTTTGAAATCCTAGCATGACGCTCATTGCCCGGTCGTGACGACACGCTACAATACGAACATGCCGAAGCCCGCTGTGTTGGTTGTGGACGACGAACCCGATATTCGCGAGTTGCTGTCCATCACGCTGCAGCGCATGGACATGGCGCCGCGTACGGCGAGCACCGTGGCAGAGGCGCAGCGCCTGCTCAAAACCGAGCAATTCGAATTGTGCCTGACCGACATGCAGCTGCCCGACGGCAACGGCTTGGAGCTGGTCGAATGGATGCAGCAGTACACACCGAGCGTGCCGGTCGCGGTGATTACCGCGCATGGCAACATGGAAACCGCGGTGCGCGCCCTCAAACTCGGCGCTTTTGATTTTGTTTCCAAGCCGCTGGATTTGAATGGCTTGCGCAAATTGGTGGCCAGCGCCATCAAGTTATCAGGCACCAATGAGGATACCAGCGTGTTCGGCCCGCGCCTGCTGGGCACTTCGCAGGCCATGCAGAACATGCGCGATATGATCGGGCGCGTGGCTCGCAGCCAGGCACCGGTGCATATCTTTGGCGAATCCGGTACGGGCAAGGAGTTGGTGGCCAAACTCATCCATGAATCCGGCCCGCGGCGCGATGGTCCGTTTGTGCCGGTCAACTGTGGCGCCATCCCCACGGAACTCATGGAAAGCGAACTGTTTGGCCATAAGCGCGGCAGCTTCACCGGCGCGGTCAGCGACAAGAAGGGTCTGATTCAATCGGCGGAAGGCGGCACCCTGTTTCTCGATGAGATCGCCGATCTACCGCTGCACATGCAGGTCAAGCTGTTGCGGGTGATACAAGAGAAGGCGGTTCGTCCGGTGGGCGAACAAGCGGAGGTGAGCATTGATGTGCGCGTACTTTCTGCGACGCACAAGATCCTCTCACAGTTGGTCGCCGACGGGCGATTTCGCGAGGATCTTTTCTATCGGGTCAATGTCATCGAACTGCGCGTACCCTCGCTGCGCGAACGCCCTGAAGACGTACAAGAACTGGCGGAGGCCGTGTTGCGCCGCCTGGGCCGGCGAATGAAAATCACGCCGCCCATGCTGGGAAAGGATGCCTTGCAAGCCCTGCAAGCCTATGCCTTTCCCGGTAATGTGCGCGAACTCGAGAATATCCTGGAGCGAGCCATTACCTTGAGCACCAGCGGGGAGATCAGCGCGGCAGATATTCAGTTGCGGCCCACTCCCGGTACCCCGCCCTCTGCGGTCAGTCGTTCGAATGGGGAGGCGTTGGGGGATCATCTGGAAGAGATTGAGCGGGACGCCATACTCAAGGCGCTGGAACAGACTCGATATAACAAGACCGCGGCCGCCAAAGTACTGGGGATGTCCTTTCGCGCTTTGCGCTACCGGATCAAGAAGCTGGGAATCGAATGATGCTTTCGCCAGAGTTTTAACGACCTCTAGGGAAAATAGTGTGATCACGCTCGCTAATTTTGCATATTCCGCCATCGGCCAATTTCCCGATGATGCAAGATCTGACCCACGCGTTCATGACCTGGAACCAGCGGTGCAGGCGCGCACGAGGCATGTTTGAACATGGGAATACAACGATGATTCGGAACTGGTTCAACGCGCGTGAAGCGACCGAAATTGGCATTGCATTGGCCGATCAATACGCGCGAGAGCGCGATTCGACTGCAATTCCGCACGGCACCAAAACGGCGAAAGCCCAACCCACGGATCCTCTGCAGGACATTCTCGATCGGGCCGGGCGCGAACTGCGCACCTTGCGACTGAACTTCTACAAGCGAGCGAAGTTCGCCAACTCATTCAAGTGGAGATTGCTCGAAAAAGGGGTCGGGAGAGATATCGCCGACAAAGTTACCGAGAAATTGGTACTGCACGTCTCCCTGAATCAAACCGGTTCGACGCAAAGCTCGAACGAGATTGGGGGACCAGCCGATCAGCCGCAGCCAAGAAATGCGCGTTCTCTTCTGGCCCAAGGGAATAAGTGCGTTGCTCAGGGTGAATATTCCGAGGCGATCGCTTTGTATCAAGAGATTCTCGCGCTGAATCCGCGGCATCCAGAGGCACTCAACAATCTTGGGGCGACGCTTTTCACTCTAGGTCGGTACGCCGAGGCAGAGGATTTTTTTCGGCGGACAATCCGCCTACACCCGGATTTCGCTGACGCCAACAGCAATCTGGGCATCCTGCTGCGATGTAGCGGGCGGGTTGTCGAGGCCGAGACTTGGCTGCGGCGCGCGATCAAGATCAATCCGAAGCACGTAGATGCCCGAACCAATCTGGGGTTGGCTTTTGTTTTCTTTGGCCGCTTGAGCGAGGCCAAGGCCCAATTTAAGAAAGCCCTTAAATTTAAAGCTAAGAGCGACCATACGCTGTTTGCACTGGGGCATTTGGCTGCGATAGAAGGTCGGTTCGACGAGGCAGAAGTGATGCTCAAACGCGCGCTCGACGCCAATCCAAAAATGCCTCTCGCCTTGGCGGCCATAGCCAGTTTGCGCAAGATGAGGTCCTCGGATACAGCCTGGCTGCAGAGCGCCGAGGAGATTGCCGGTAGCGGTATCAGCGTCTTGGAGGAGGCAGACCTGCGCTTCGCGATAGGGAAGTATTACGATGATGTCGAGGACTTCAAGAGAGCCTTTCAAAGTTACCAGCGCGCCAACGAGCTGCACAAGATGGCTGCCGCCAGCTATGACCGGGACGCGCGCGTGCAATTGGTGGATGACTTGATGCGCGTCTATACGCGAGAGGGTATCTCTCGTGGGGGAACGCCTGCCTCTGAATCCATGCAACCGGTCTTCGTCGTGGGCATGCCGCGTTCTGGAACCTCTCTCATGGAGCAAATCATCGCTTCGCATCCCGAGGCAAAGGGAGCCGGTGAACTGGCATTTTGGAGCCGTGCGGCCCGTGACCAAGAAACCGTCATAAGGCGAACTCTGCTCGACGAATCGACCCGGAAGAACCTGGCTGAGAATTTTCTACGCGAACTGCAGGCTCGCTCCGGCGACGCTTTGCGCATCGTCGACAAAACTCCCTTGAACGCCGATTACCTGGGCGTGATTCACTCGGTTTTTCCGAACGCTCGCATCATCTATATGCGGCGCGACCCCATCGACACATGCCTGTCCTGTTATTTTCAGAAGTTCGATGTGCAGCTGAACTTCACCATGGATTTGTCGGATTTGGCGCATTATTTTCGGCAGCACCAGCGCTTGATGGAACATTGGCGTGCCGTGCTTCCTCCAGGATCCATTCTGGACGTGCCCTACGCGGAGTTAGTCGCTGATCAGGACGGGTGGACGCGCAAGGTTCTGGCGTTCCTCGGCCTAGAGTGGGACCCGCGATGTTTGGACTTTCATCAGACCGAACGTCCCATCGTGACCGCCAGCGCATGGCAGGTGCGGCAGAAGATTTATCAGGGCTCCGTAGCCCGCTGGCGCCACTATGAGAGGTTCATTGGTCCGCTGCTCGAGCTGAAGGACCTGGCCTGATTGCGAGGAATTCGCGCCTGACAATTTTTGTCAGTGAGCGTCACGGCGCGTCTCTCGTGACGCCGCAAAACGACGAATCTATGTCAAATGTCTATCGCGTCACAACCTAATTATCCATTACATTCATATACTTAAGTGTACGCGGCGAGTCTTGGCACACCGCTTGCTCATTCACTGTCACCGGCGCATGCCGTTGTTCGAAAAATGATTACCCAAGCTTTCTATCATCAGGAGTTAGTACATGTTAAAGAAAATGCAAAAGGGCTTCACACTCATCGAATTGATGATTGTGGTGGCCATCATCGGCATCTTGGCGGCCATCGCCATCCCGGCCTATCAGGACTACACCGTCCGCTCCAAGGTTACGGAAGGTTTGAACCTGGGCTCGTCGGCGGAGACAGCGGTTTCTGAGGCATTCCAGTCCAACGATATCGCGGGAATCACTGCAATCTCGGCTCAATATCTGTTGGCGCCTGCCGCTGGCGGTTTTGCCCCCACGAAGTACGTGTCCGGAATAGCGATTGCCACTGGCACCGCCGCCACCCCTGGCGTCATCACCGTAACGTACAACACGGTTGCCGCTACCGGTGGTATACCGCAGCTCGTGGGCGGGAATAAAATCACGCTGAGCCCGTATATCAACAAGGCTGTGCTCGTATCTGGCCTCTCGGGCAATATCGATTGGGTTTGCACATCGCTCGGCACCACCACGGCAGTGGCTGATGTCGGTGCGGCACCCGCGAATGTCGGCACTGTCCAGACGAAGTACGTTCCGACGCAGTGTAAGTAAAGAGCTGGTTTTTCTGAACCTAAGCTCTAGAAGCCCCTCTCTCGAGGGGCTTCTTTTTTTGAGAATAAACTCACCTCGATAAGCCTTCACGGTGACAAATCTTGTCACTGATCGACGCAGTGTTTTCCGGCTGACGCCAAGCGCCGACGAATCTAATTCAAGTATGTCGGTGGCGGCTGACCCAGTATTGATCCAATTCATACACTTAGACGACGATCACCGTATTTGGCATCGGGCTTGCTTAATCTGGCGTGAAGCGACGGTTTTCACGTGCGATTTTTGCCGGCTCATCGGCGGGAGCCACTCGATGTTCAAGCAGGTACAACAGGGCTTCACCCTCATCGAGTTGATGATCGTGGTGGCCATCATCGGCATCCTGGCGGCCATCGCCATTCCCGCCTACCAGGATTACACCGTCCGCGCCAAAATCACGGAAGGGTTGAATCTGGGCACGTCGGCAGAGGTGGCGGTATCCGAGGCTTTCAATTCCAACGATATGATGGGGATCGCTTCGGTCTCGGCTTCCTGGGCCGCGACGCCAGCGTTGGGCGGGTTTGCGCCCACCAAGTATGTGACTGCTCTGACGATTGGCGCCGCCTCGGGCATCATCAAAATCACTTACAACACGAATGCCGCGGCGGGTGGCATTCCGCAGCTCGCCACGGGCGGGAGTGGGAATGTGATCTATCTCAGCCCTTACATCAATAAGGCGGTGTTGGCGGCCGGTATGACCGGCAATATCGACTGGGTGTGCACATCGGCCACCCAAGCGACGGCATCGGCTGACATCGGCGGTGCGGCGGTCCCGTCCGTGGGGACTGTCAGCGGGAAATACGTTCCGACACAATGCAAGTAGCTAGCTTGGTTTCCTGAGCCCGAACCGGCTCTTAGCCGCAGGCGCGATCGCCGGCGAGCCCTCATTTTGAGATCGAAGTCACGAGCCGGACGGCGCCAATATGCGACCATCCGGAGGAGATTTGACAATTGCTCGTCTGGCTACCAATAGTAGACTAGAGACTCACGCGTGGGAATTACCTTAAGTTCATGAATGATAATGCAATAGCGGCAGTCGGAAGCACTGGTCGAGTAGCATTGGGAGGGCTTGCCCAGCGATTGGTCCAGGACGGCCTGCTGGATGAGTCGGCCATGCAAGAGGCTATCGCCAAGGCCAAGGAGAAACGCGTCAATCTGGTGACGCATCTCGTGTCAGTAAACCTCGCGTCGGCGCGTGATATCGCCATTTCCGCCTCGAACGAGTTTGGCGTGCCGCTGCTGGATTTGGATGCTGTGGCCCCAGATGGGGATGCGATTCGTGCAGTGAGCGAGAAGTTGCTGCAAAAGCATCGGGTCTTACCGCTGATGAAGCGAGGCAAACGACTGTTTCTTGCCGTAGCCGACCCCACCAACCTACATGCTCTGGACGAGATTCGCTTCCAGACTTCGATGAGCATCGAGTTCGTCGTTGTTGAAGACGACAAACTGCAGAAAGCGGTCAGCAAAGCACAGGAGCAGGCCGAATCGGTGATGCCGAGCTTGACCGACGATGACTTCGATCTGGAAAATCTCGAGGTTACCGGCGGCGACGAAGACCCCAGCGGCGATGCGTTGGGGCGCGACGACGTGGAGGACGCGCCGATTGTTCGGTTCGTTAACAAGATTTTGCTGGATGCAATCAAAAAAGGCGCCTCGGATATCCACTTCGAGCCCTACGAAAAGCTGTTTCGTATACGCACACGACTAGATGGTGTTCTCAAAGAAGTGGCCTTACCGCCGGTGCAGCTCGCCGTGAAGATCGTCGCGCGCCTGAAGGTGATGTCGCGGCTCGATATTGCCGAGCGTCGCGTACCGCAGGACGGTCGTATCAAGATGCGCCTGTCCAAGAATCGCGCCATCGATTTCCGAGTCAGCACCTGTCCGACGCTCTTCGGCGAAAAGGTCGTCACGCGTATTCTGGATCCTTCCAGCGCGATGCTGGGCATCGATGCGTTGGGATACGAACCCTTTCAGCGCGAGCTTTATTTAAAATATCTTGCCAAACCCCAGGGCATGATTTTGGTGACTGGTCCCACCGGCAGCGGCAAGACCGTGTCGCTCTATACCGGCCTCAATATTCTCAACACCGAGGATACCAATATTTCGACCGCCGAGGATCCGGCGGAAATCAATCTCCCCGGGATCAATCAGGTGAACGTCAACAATAAGGTCGGGCTCACTTTTGCCGCCGCGTTGCGCGCTTTCCTGCGTCAAGATCCTGATGTCATTATGGTCGGCGAAATCCGCGACCTAGAGACCGCCGAGATCGCCATCAAAGCGGCGCAAACCGGCCACTTGGTTCTTTCCACGCTGCATACCAACGATGCGCCCCAGACCTTGACTCGATTAGTCGACATGGGCGTGAAGCCCTATGCGATTGCTACCTCCGTGAGCCTCATCATCGCGCAACGTCTGGCGCGCAAATTGTGCAATAACTGCAAACAGCCCATTGATATACCTGCGGAAGCGGCTAAAAGGGAAGGCTTCGAGCCGGCCGACATTGAAGCCGGTATCAGGGTGTACAGGGCCGTAGGGTGCGGTCAATGCACGGACGGCTATAAAGGCCGGCTCGGGTTGTACCAAGTCATGCCGGTCACGGAAACGATTGGCCGCATCATCATGGAAGGCGGCGGCGCGATCAATATCAACGACCAAGCCACCAAAGACGGCGTGTGGAACTTACGCCGCTCAGGTTTGAACAAGGTGAAGGACGGCGTGACGAGTTTGGAAGAAGTCAATGGCGTGACAATCGACTAGCGAGTTAATGCGAGGATTGATCTATGGCGATATCGGCAACGGCAGGTAAGAAAGAAATCCAGTTCCTCTGGGAGGGAAAGGACAAGCGCGGCAACAAGGTGCGCGGCAAGTCGCTCGCAGCCAACGAACAGACGCTGCGCGCGGACCTGAGGCGCCAAGGCGTCGCTGCTACTCGGGTTAAAACCCAGAGTTCATTCAAAGGCGGCGGCAAAGTGCTACCCATCGATATTGCGGTGTTCGCGCGCCAGCTCGCAACCATGATGTCGGCCGGTATCCCCATGGTGCAGGCCTTCGAAATCATCGGCAACGGCCATGAGAAGCCCTCCATGCAGAAGCTGGTCCTCGACATCAAATCAACCATCGAGGGCGGCAGCACCCTGCATGAGTCGCTGGCGAAACATCCGCTCTACTTCGATGATCTGTTTGTGAATCTGGTCGAAGCCGGCGAACATGCCGGCGCGCTGGAGACACTGCTTGACAAAATCGCGACTTACAAGGAAAAGACCGAAGCGCTCAAGAAAAAGATCAAGAAAGCGTTGTTCTATCCTGCGGCGGTTTTGGCCGTTGCCATCATCGTGTCGTGCATACTGTTGATCTTTGTCATTCCGCAATTCGAATCTCTGTTCAAGGGGTTTGGCGCTGATCTGCCGGCGTTCACGCAAATGGTCGTCAACTTATCGAAGTTCATGCAGCATCAAGGCTGGATCCCGTTGATAGTGATTGGCAGTGGTGTTTATGCCTTCCTGTATTTCCACAAACGCTCGAGAAACATGCGCCGCGTGTTGGACCGCACCATGTTGAAAATGCCCATCATCGGGCCGATTTTGGTCAAGGCAGCGATCGCGCGGTTTGCGCGAACGCTGTCCACGATGTTTGCGGCCGGCGTGCCGCTCGTGGAAGCGATGCAATCGGTCGCCGGCGCCACCGGCAATATCGTCTATGAAGAAGGCACGCTGCGTATGAAAGACGAAGTCGCCACGGGCCAACGTCTGCAGCGCGCCATGGAGAACACCGGGCTGTTCCCCAACATGGTGGTGCAGATGATCGCCGTGGGTGAGGAGTCCGGCTCCTTGGATACCATGTCCGCCAAGGTGGCCGAGTTCTACGAGGCGGAGGTCGACAATGCCGTGGACAGCATGTCCGCGCTCATGGAACCGATGATCATGGCGGTTCTGGGCGTTCTGGTCGGCGGCATGGTCATCGCCATGTATCTGCCCATATTCAAGCTCGGCGCTGCGATTTAAACGGTTCATGACGGGCACCGCGGCGATTGTCGTTTAGCCCATGCTGAACGATGTGGCCGCCCTTTTCACCGACGACCCCGCGTTATTCGCGGGGTCTGTCTTTTTACTGGGCCTTATTGTCGGCAGCTTCCTCAACGTCGTCATCTACCGTCTCCCCATCATGCTGGATCGGGAGTGGCGGTCCCAGGCGGCGGATGTGCTGGCCGACGACAACGCACCCGCGCAGACTGCCTCACCTGCGCGGTTCACGCTCAGTACCCCTCCTTCGGCTTGCCCAAAGTGCCAGGCGCCCATCAAAGCGTGGCAAAACATTCCGGTCCTCAGCTGGCTGCTGCTTCGAGGGCGCTGCGCGTCCTGCAAGACCAGAATCTCAGCGCGATATCCGATTGTGGAATTGGCGACCGGGTTGTTGTCGGCGTGGGTGGCCTGGCATTTTGGCTTTGGTGGGCCGGCAGCGTGTGCGCTGCTGGTCACTTGGGCGCTGATCGCGCTCACCGGCATCGATATCGACCATCAACTGCTGCCCGATAACATTACCCTGCCGCTGATGTGGGCCGGTTTGCTGGCAGCGGTCATCGTCGGTCCCAGCGCCGGAGTCACTCTGCCGGTATCTCCGCGCGACGCGCTCATCGGCGCGATAGCGGGCTATGTAAGCCTGTGGCTGGTGTTCCATGCGTTTCGGCTGATCACGGGGAAGGAAGGCATGGGATACGGCGACTTCAAACTGTTTGCGGCCCTGGGCGCCTGGCTGGGGTGGAAGCTCTTGCCGCTGGTCATCGTGCTATCGGCGGCGTCCGGCGCGGTGTTGGGGATCCTGATGATCGTGCTGCGCGGCCGAGACCGCGCGGCGCCCATGCCCTTTGGACCTTACCTGGCCGCCGCCGGCTGGCTCGCCATGATGTACGGCGATTCGCTCCTCAAGGGCTACTTGCGCCTTTCCGGCCTGGGGTACTGAGCCGTGGAGCGGCGCCTGCGCATTGGGCTCACCGGTGGCATTGGCAGCGGTAAAAGCACCGTCAGCACCCGGTTCGCAGAACTCGGCATTCCCGTCATCGATGCCGATGTGGCCGCGCGTGCAGTGGTGCTGCCCGGCAGTGCCGGGTTGGCGCAAGTCGCACAGCGTTTTGGCCCCGGTGTCCTAAGCGCCAACGGTGAGCTCGACCGACGCGCGCTTAGGGATCTGATATTCGCGGATCCTGCCTCGCGGCAAGCCTTGGATGCCCTCCTGCACCCGCTCATCCGCGCCGAAATGGACCGGCAAGCTGCCGCAGCTGTCGGCCCTTACCTGGTCCTCGTGATTCCGCTGCTGGTGGAAGGCGGCCGAGCGCGCGATCGCATCGATCGCGTCCTGGTGGTGGATGTCGACGAGGCAGTGCAGCTTCAGCGGGTTCAGGCGCGTGATGGCGGTTCTGCCGAACAAGCCCGGGCGATTCTGGCTTCGCAGGCGAGCAGGGCCGCGCGTCTGTCGGCCGCCGATGATGTGCTGCTGAACAGCGGAAGCGTCGCGGAACTGCGCCATGCGGTCGATAAACTGCACGAGCGCTATCTTCAACTGGCGTAAAAATTACCCGCCGCCCGCGATTTAACCTAAACCGAAGGTTTACGCTAAGGCGTCGGTTGGCTCAGAATAGGCGGATGAACTCCTTACCCGATATTGCCCCCGAGAGTGAGCCCGAGGCGACGCCGATCGTCTACGAGCAGCCCCTCAATGAGCGCATGCGCACCTTTCTGCGGCTCGAATTTCTGTACATCCAAGCCACCTATCACAGCGAATCGCCCAATGCCTGGAGTTCACGCGCCGCGGTGTCCAGTTTGCTGGAGATCCTGGCCATCACCGCGCGGGGCGACTCGCGCAGCGACGTCTTGAAGGAACTGGAGCGCCAAGTCAATGTGCTCAAGGAGTACCAATCAAAGACCGGCGTCGACCCGGGGCGCCTGAAGTCGCTGATGTCCAATCTGGTCAAGCTGCGCAATGACCTGTCCAACATCGGCGGCAACTACATGGCGCCGCTGCGGGATTCGGAATTCTTGAGCGCGGTGAAACACCGCAGCGCCATCCCGGGGGGCACCTGCGATTTCGACTTGCCGGATTATTCATACTGGCTGAATCGTCCCGCGGAGGTTCGAGCAGCCGAGTTCAGCGGCTGGCTGGCATTGATCCGGCCTTTATGCGACAGCATCGCCGAGCTGCTATGGATCATTCGTCAGAACACCAAGCGCAAAGCGGAAGTGGCCCTCGGCGGCATCTACCAGCTGCAGTTCGATCGAGAGAATCCCTGCCAATTGGTTCGCGTCACCTTGCCCGCCGGCTCTGAATTATTTCCGGAGATGAGCGCCAGCCAACACCGCTGCACCATTCGCTTTTTGAATTGGCTGGACGCCACCACCCGTCCCATCCACGTTGAAACGGATGTACCGTTTCTGCTGACCTGCTGCGGTTGAAGTCGGGCGGGTGGCCGTGGTTTCGATCGTCAAGTGTCCTACGTGCCGGCGCAAGGTGGAGTGGTCTTCCGAATCGCCGTTCCGGCCCTTTTGCAGTGATCGCTGCCGACTCATCGATATGGGCGCTTGGCTGACCGAACAGCACAAGATTCCGGATGAATCGGCGAGTGCTGACGATCCCGCGCACTCCGATTCGCCCGAGGAATCCTAGCATTGCAGCCTGAGTTCTGGCATGAGCGCTGGCGCAAGGCGCAGATCGGCTTTCATCAATCCGCACACCATCCACAGCTCAAATCCTACTGGCCGACGCTCGGAATGGCAGCAGACGCGCGCGTCTTTGTGCCTCTGTGCGGCAAGAGCCTCGATATGCTGTGGCTGCGTGATCGGGGCCATTCGATTGTCGGCGTGGAGATTTCTCCCGTCGCGCTGGAAGACTTTTGCATGGAAAATGGGATTCCGGCCCGGCGGCGAGTGCTGGGCAACTTCGAGGTGTACGAAGCCGATGGACTCAAGCTCTACTGCGGCGATTTCTTCGCGCTCACCCCGCAACTGCTCGGGGACGTGGGGGCTGTCTACGATCGCGCGGCGCTGATTGCCTGGCCGGCGGAATTAAGGGCGCCCTACGTGGATCATGTGACGGCGCTGACGGCTCCGGGTACGCCGACGCTTTTAATCGCCGCCGAGTACGATCAGGGGCAAATGAACGGACCGCCCTTCTCGGTGAACACCCATGAGGTCGAACGGCTGTATGCAAAACATCATCAGATCCGGCAGCTCGAGGTCAAGGATGTTATTGACGACGAGCCGCGACATCGAGCGCGGGGGCTTACCCATCTGCATGAAGTATCCTACGGGCTCACACGGCTCTAACAGACTTCCCGTACCGAAAATTCATCAAACGCACCGACGAGCAAAGGCTGGCCTTCCATGAGTGATTCGAGAAATTCTGGCCGTTATTTGGCGCCGGCACTGGTCGCCTGCGCGGTGGCCACCGGAGCAAGTGCCGCAGAACTCACGATCGATCGCTTGTTCGAAGCGCCGGCGCTGTCGGGACCCACCATCGTCGGATTGAAGATTTCTCCTGACGGCTCGCGCGTCACTTACCTCAAAGGCAAGCCTGACGATAAGGACCGTCTGGACCTTTGGGAATACAATATTCACGACGGTGCGGCGCGAATTCTGGTGGATTCCAAAGTGTTGGCGCCGAATCCGGAAAAGTTGTCGGACGAAGAGCGCAGCCGGCGTGAGCGCCAAAGAACGGCGGCCCTCTCCGGCATCGTGGAATACAGCTTCGCCCCCTCGGGCGATGCGCTGCTGTTTCCCATTGGCGGCGCACTCTATTACTACCCCCTCGCAAATTCCGGCCAGCTACCCGCAGTGCAAGCCATCGACACCCATGGTTTTGCCACGGACGCCACCATTTCGCCGGCGGGCGGCTATGTCGCCTATGTCCGCGACCAGAATCTTTATCTCTACGATATCGCCGGCAAAAAGGAGAAAGCGGTCACCACCGATGGCGGCGGCACGATCAAGAATGGCATGGCCGAATTCGTCGCACAGGAGGAAATGGCGCGCAGCACCGGCTACTGGTGGGCCCCCGATGGACGGCATATCGCCTTCGCGCGGGTTGATGAAACGCCGGTCACGGTAACGCAGCGCTTCGAGATCGCCGCCGACAATGTCGCCACCTTTGCGCAGCGCTACCCCGCAGCGGGCGGTGCGAACGTCTTGATTCGCTTAGGCATCGCGGATGTCGCCACCGGCGCCATCACTTGGGTGGATTTGGGCGCGCAGCCGGATATTTATCTCGCGCGAGTCAATTGGTTGCCCGATGCTCGGACGCTCGCCATTCAGCGCGAAAGCCGCAATCAACGCAGGCTGGACCTGTTGTTTGCCGACATCGGTACCGGCGCGACTCGAACGGTGCTGACCGAGACCAGCGCAACCTGGATCGATCTGAATGACGAAGTGTCGTTTCTTACAGACTCACCCGAATTCATCTGGGCCTCGGCTCGCGACGGCTATCGACACTTGTACCTATACAGTCTCGACGGCCATTTGATCCGTCAGCTGACCGCGGGCAGCTGGAATGTCGATGACTTCGGCGCTCGCGCCATCAAGGGCATCGACGAGAAGAATCGATTGGTCTACTTCACCGCCGCCGAGAAAAACCCCACGGAACGGCATCTGTATAGCACCTCGCTCGATACCGAGAAGCCGCAGAAGATCCAGCGCATCACACAGGAGGAGGGCGTTCACAGTGTCGCCATGGCGCCGCATGCGCGCTTCTACATCGATAATTTCAACAGCAGCGCGCAGCCGCCTCAAGTCAGCCTGCATGCCGCGGATGGCGCGCTCACCGCCTGGCTGCTGGAAAATCGACTCGATGCCAAGCACCCGGACGCGCCTTATCTCGCCGATAACTCGGTACCGGAGATTGGGACGATGGTGGCGGCCGATGGGCAAACGCTGTTCTACCGGCTGTTCAAGCCGCTGCACTTCGATGCGGCCAAGCGCTACCCCGCCATCGTCGATGTCTACGGCGGCCCGGGCGTGCAACGGGTGCTCGACAACTGGGCCGGCAGCTCGTTCACGCAAATACTCACCCGCGCCGGCTACGTGGTCTTCCAACTCGACAATCGCGGCAGCGCCTTTCGCGGCACGGCATTCCAGGCCCCCATCCACGACAAGTTGGGCGACGTCGAAGTAGCCGATCAGGTCCAAGGGGCACGCTGGCTGGGCTCGCAAAGTTTCGTCGATCCAGCGCGCATCGGCGTATGGGGTTGGAGCTATGGCGGCTTCATGACGCTGATGCTGATGTTCAAGGCGCCCGATGTCTTTCGTGCCGGCGTGTCGGGAGCGCCGGTCACGGATTGGACCCTCTACGACACGCACTACACCGAGCGCTACTTGGACACCCCGCAGAACAATGCGGCGGGGTATGCCGCCAGCTCCGCACTGCCCTATGCCAACGCTCTTAAGGGCAAGCTGCTCGTGATGCACGGGATGGCCGATGACAACGTGCTGTTCCTCAACAGCACCAAACTATTCCGCAGGCTGCAGGACTTAGACAAACCCTTTGATGTCATGGTATATCCCGGCGCGAAGCACGGGCTCACGAGGCAGCACGACGGGCGGCATGCCTATGCGATGGTGAAACGGTTTTTTGATGAAAACCTGAAGCCTTAGCCAGAAAGCCGGCACCTCACCCGCGCGAGGAGAACAATCGATCATCCCATCGAATGGGATCGATGCCGATCATGCGTAGGCGCTTCGCATCAGCGTGTGCAGGATTGATTAGTGCGTTGCGCTCGATGTCGAAGACGCCGCTGGGCACGAGAGCCACGGCGGTTTGCGCAGCAAGCAGCCACGCATCACCGGCGCGACGGCTCACGACCGCATCCGCGTCGCTCCATCCCGGCATTTTCTCTTCGAAAATAGGGGTAATGGCCAATTCATCGGGAAATTCAAATGTGACGCACACCTGGTGCTTCGGAATTTGTCTGCCGGTGTGGACCAGCTTCTCGAGCATCGCTCCCGCGAAGCTCGTGCAAGTGTAAATGACGGAGCGGCCCGGCGAATTCCAGCGGCCTCCGTACAATCGCGCGCCCTCCCCACTCTCCGATCCGAAGCGCGAGTCCGCGATGCGATAAAGGCGCACGAAACGAAAATAAACAGAATCTATACGGGAAGACCGTAGATCGCGCGCATCACCACGTCCTCAACTTGGCGGGCGCCCAGCTCAGTGCCGGCGCAGTCCAGGGGACTGCGATTATCAAGCTCCGGATGCGGTGCGCTAATAAAACGTTGTGCGGCCTCAGCGTCATCCCACAATAATTCGGCCAGCGCGATCACGCGAGCCAGACGTTCCGTTTTTTCGCTCTCATGAAGCTTCAAGCGCGTGCGGCGTTTCAGCGTCGCAGACGGTATGACCCGGTGCAGAAGCGCGAGCCTGGCGCGGCCGGTAACACCCGATCGCGCCACTGCGCGCATCAGCGCGCTGCGCGGCAAGCCCTTCTCAACAGCTGCCGCCAATCCAGCAGCACCGCGTATCGCGAGCTTGATTCCCAATATCTCCTCGACGCGTTCTGCGGGCATGGACACGTGTACGCTCCTTTCCGGCTGTTACCTTAGGCTCATTTGATCCATGTTTCAAGCTCATATGAGCCCATCCTAACCTATTGAAAATGAAAACAAATAGTTTTGTGGAGATACACTGGGTACCAATCGAACCTGCGCTCTTCGATGCGGGGGATCCGGTCACAAATGGTGACCGGTGATGAATGGTGATTGAGCTTGCGTTTCGCCACGCTCGCTTGTAGCCGAATTGTCCGCTGCCCCACACGCAACAAAACGCTCGCGTTTGAACAGTTACGGACTCGCGAACCAGCCTGTCAGCTCAGCGGTTTATCTCGCTGACCCCACTCGCCCCAAGCGCCCACGCTTGCTCGAGCGTGAGGGCGGGCGCATACACGGGTAGGTCCACGGCCTGACATAAAATGGAGAGTTTGGTTGCGGCCAATGCCTCGCGCAGAACGATGAAATCCGCGCCGGCAGCGCGTTGCACGGCCTCGGCCGCGCTTGCGCATAAGGCGCCGCGGAGCCGGCCGTCCTGCGCGGGCTGCGAGGCCTCGCCGATCGTGTAGTCGGCTGTCGATAGTAAACTCAGCTGCTCCGGCAATCGCAACGCCGCGACGATCGGCTTATCCGCGGGTAGCAGCGATGCCATCGGCAACTCGTTTTGCGTGCACCACCGCAGCGCCTGCCCATCAAGTCCTTGTGGCTCGCCGCTGTAGTGGCGAATCACCCAGACATCCAACAGCACTTCGCGATCAGGATAGGCGTGGCGCACCCGCAAGAGCGGCCGGGGCGGAGCGATTTCGATGCCGATTTCTTCGCGCAGCTCGCGCTTGAGGCCTTCCCTGCGATCCTCGCCCGGCTGCAGTTTCCCGCCGGGGAATTCCCAACCGCCGGCCATGTGCTTGCCCGGCGGGCGCTGCGCAATCAGCACGCGCCCCGCGGCATCGATCACCGCGCCGGCGACCACATGCACGGCAGCGCCGGGTTTTGGGATGCTCAACCGCTCGCTTGCTGCAAAGCGCCGTGACAGTGCTTGTACTTGCGGCCGGAACCGCAGGGGCAGGGCTCATTGCGGCCCACCTTGGGCACCGCTCGGACGAAGGGTGCGGCGGACTCGGCGCGCGCGCGCGGCTCCATTTCCATGACATTGCCGCTCAACGCAGTCGGATCAAATGGGCTGGGAGCTTCCGCCGGTGCGCTTTGAATCGGTGAAATCGCATCGGCGTGCTGCGCCTGCAGCGCCCGCGCGAGACGCTGATGCCGCTCGAGTTCTTCGCGCTCGATCTCCGCCTGGCTGCGCACCTGAATTTGCGACACCTTGGTCACGCTGTCGAATTTGATCCGATCCAGCATGCCGGAGAATAATTCAAACGCTTCGCGCTTGTATTCCTGCTTCGGATTCTTCTGCGCGTAACTGCGCAGGTAAATGCCCTGGCGCATGTAATCCATGGCGGCCAGATGCTCGCGCCAGTGCTGATCCAGGGTCCGCAGCGTCAATTCCTTTTCGATGTAGCGCATCACCTGCGGCCCGACGTTGACCTCCTTCTGGTGGTAGGCCTCCACCAGCGCGGTGAGGATTTTCTGGCGCAGCCCGGAACCGTCTCCGGCTTCTTCGGCCTTCACCCACTCGGCAATGGGCAGCGCAGGACCGAAATCCCGTTCGATCGCCTCGGCCAGGCCCTTGGGGTTCCACTGTTCCTCAGGGGCGCCGCCCGGGACATATTGATCCACCAGCTGCGCCACCACATCCTCGCGGATACCGACAATGGCCTCGGCAATATCCTCGGCGCTCATCAAATCGGTGCGCTGCTGATAAATCACGCGGCGCTGATCATTCGCCACATCGTCATATTCCAGCAATTGCTTGCGGGCATCGAAATTGTGCTGCTCGACGCGCCGCTGTGCGCGCTCGATTTGACGCGTGAGCATGCCGCTCTCGATGGCTTCTCCCGCCTTCATGCCGACTCTCGTCATGAGCGCTTTCATACGCGTCGGGTCGCCGAAAATGCGCATCAAATTATCTTCGAGCGACAAATAAAATCGGCTCGAACCCGGATCGCCCTGGCGGCCGGATCGGCCGCGCAATTGATTGTCGATGCGCCTCGATTCATGGCGCTCGGTGCCGATGATGTGCAGGCCGCCGGCGGCGATTACTTGCTCATGCCGCTCTCGCCACTGCTCGTGAATGCCCTTCAGGTCCGCTTCGTTGGGATTCTCGATGGCGTTGATCTGCGTTTGCGGGCTGCCGCCGAGCACGATGTCCGTGCCGCGTCCCGCCATATTGGTGGCAATCGTGATGGCGCCGGGCCGGCCGGCCTCGGCCACGATATGTGCTTCGCGTTCGTGCTGTTTGGCGTTCAGCACCTCGTGCGGGACCTTGGCCGCCTGCAAGAGCTTGGCGAGCCGCTCGGAGGCCTCGATCGAGGTCGTGCCGACAAGGACCGGCTGTCCGCGTTTCACGCAGTCCTCGATGTCCTCGAGGATGGCCTGGAACTTGTCCTGTTCGGACAGGAACACGAGGTCCGATTTGTCTTTGCGGATCATCGGCTTGTGGGTGGGGATCACCACCACCTCCAGGCCATAGATCTGCTGGAACTCGAAGGCTTCGGTGTCCGCCGTTCCCGTCATGCCGGAGAGCTTCGAGTACAGCCTGAAGTAATTCTGGAAGGTGATGGACGCGACGGTTTGATTTTCCTCGCGCACCTTGACGCCCTCTTTGGCCTCCACGGCTTGGTGCAGTCCGTCGGACCAGCGCCGCCCCTGCATGGTGCGGCCGGTGAATTCGTCGACGATGATCACCTCGCCCTGGCGCACGATGTATTCCACATCGCGCTTGTACAGCGAGTGCGCACGCAGCGCCGCATTCAGGTGATGCATCAAGCGAATATTGGTGGCGTCGTACAGACTCTCGCCCTCGCGCAGCAGCCCGATTTCCGCCATCAACTGCTCCACCTTTTCATGCCCGTCTTCGGTCAAGGTGGCCTGCTTGGTTTTCTCATCAACGGCGTAGTCGCCCGGGCCGTTTTCCTCTTTTTGTCGCACCAGGCGCGGGATCAACGCGTTGATCTTGATGTAGAGCTCAGTGCTCTCTTCGGCGGGCCCCGAAATAATCAGGGGTGTACGCGCCTCGTCGATCAATATCGAGTCGACTTCATCGACGATCGCGAACGCCAACTTGCGCTGCACCCGGTCCTCGAGACGAAACGCGAGGTTGTCGCGCAGATAGTCAAAGCCGAATTCGTTGTTGGTGCCGTAGGTGATGTCGCAGGCATAGGCCGCGCGTTTCTCATCCGGCGACTGGGCGTTCTTAATGACGCCGACCTCGAGGCCGAGGAACCGAAACACCGGTCCCATCCAATCCGAGTCGCGCTGCGCCAGGTACTCATTCACCGTGACGACATGCACGCCCTCTCCGGTGAGCGCATTCAGGTACGCCGGCAGGGTGGCCATCAGCGTCTTGCCCTCGCCGGTGCGCATTTCGGCGATCTTGCCGGCGTTTAAGGCCAGGCCGCCGATCAGCTGCACATCGAAGTGACGCAATCCCAACTTGCGGCGCGAGGCTTCGCGCACCAGGGCGAACGCTTCGGGTATGAGGTCTGCCAGCGGCGTACCGGCGGCAAAGCGGGCCTTGAGTTCACGGGTCTTCTCGGGAAATTGCTCATCCGGCAACGCGCTGACGCTGGCCTCCACGCCATTGATGGCCGCGACTGTCCGGCTCAGCTCCTTCACGAGGCGCTGATTACGGCTGCCAAATACTTGCGTCAGAAGCTTCCACACGCGGGGGAGTCCTTTGGGAAAACTGGGTATTGTACGGATAGACCGGAGGAGCAGGAAATCGTTTCGCGCGAGGCGCGAAGGCTTAACCTTAAGAGTTAACGCTCCTCACCGATAAAGCGCAGGGGGTCGACCTGGGCGCCATTCTTCAAGACTTCAAAGTGCAAGTGCGGGCCGGTCGAGCGGCCGGTGGATCCCATCAACGCCAACTCCTGGCCCTTGCGAACCATATCGCCCTGCTTCACCAGCAGCTTTTCATTGTGGCAGTAGCGGGTCGCCAAACCATTGCCGTGATTGATTTCCACCATCTCGCCAAAGCCGGCGCGGTCACCGGCATAGGTCACCAGTCCCGCGGCCACCGCGGTCACCCGGGTGCCTTCGGGACCTGCGAAATCCACGCCCTTGTGCACCGCGGTATATCCGGTGAAGGGATCCGAGCGGCTGCCAAAATACGAGGATATCCAACCATCCTGAACGGGCCGCCCCTCCGGATACACCTGCTTGTTGAGCTCGCGGGTCAAAATCATGTTCTCGAGGACGCCTAATTCCTGCTCGCGGCTGGATAACTGGGTCTGCAAATCATCAACCATGGCGGTTAGATTGGGGATCTGGGCCGGCTGGCCATCTGCGCCGCTCTCAGCGCCCCCCAGGGCGGGCGGGTGGCCGAAATCGAACTCTCCATCGTCCAGATTTGCCATGCGCGTCAGGCGCTTACCCAGGGCATCCAAGCGAATGACATTGGCGTTCATTTGGCCCACCCGCATGGCCAAGGCGTTGACCTTTTCCTGCAGGATGCGCTTGGTGTCTTCGATCTGGCCTTTTTGCTTCAGCAGTTCAGCCGACCAATTGCCCAGCTGATCAATCGGGTTGCCGCCGCCATGCCGGGCCCCCAAACTCACCCCCACCGAGAACGCAGTCGCCAGAATTGCAAGCACCAACAACACCGCCGCCGGTACGATGATCGGGTGACGGAGGTCAAATTGCTTCACTCGGCCCGACTCACGGCCGACAAAAATCACATTCATGCGGTTAATTCGTCCCAAGCCGACAATGCAGAAAACCGGTGGCTTATGTCGTCCATGGCTAGCGTTATGCCCCGGAGCGGTGCGTGTAGACTATGCAGAAAATTGACTCAAAACAAGGATTTCCGCACGGTTTTGGAAAGTCAATAAGCCCTTGGTGGCGATGGTGCAATGCAAAACTCTAAGAGTCTCAGCGAGTTACTGGCAAGAGGTGGCAACCGGCTTTCAGAACTAAAAAACCGGTCTGCGGACCGGTCGGCTGTCCTGGAGCAGGTCCGCGCCGCCCTACCCTCAAGGCTGGCGCAGGCCGTGGCCAGCGCGGGGGTGGAACAAGGGCGTCTGACCTTGGGCGTCGTCGGGGCCCACTGGGCCTCCCGATTGAGATATTCCACGGAGCTGGTGCGCAAGCGGGTGGCCAAAGCCTCGGGACTGGACATCTCCGCGGTGCGGATTCGAGTCGTCCCGCCCTTGAAAGTCGACTAGGCCTTAGGCGTGCGCGGCGGCCGCCGCGACGTAGGAAATCGGCGCATCGGCCAGGCTCTCGAAGGTCACTTCCTGCCAGGCGCTTTGGGTGCTGATGAGGGTGCGCAGCAGCTTGTTATTGAGCGCATGCCCGGATTTATAGCCGCTGAATTCCCCGATGAGACTGTGCCCCAACAGGTACAGATCCCCGATGGCATCGAGAATTTTGTGCTTCACGAATTCATCCTCGTAGCGCAGGCCGTCTTCGTTCAGCACCCGATAATCATCCAGCACGATGGCATTATCCATATTGCCGCCGAGCGCCAAATTGCGGGCCCGCAAGCTCTCGATCTCGCGCATGAAACCGAAAGTGCGTGCACGGCTGATTTCGCGCAGGAACGAGGTCGTGGAAAAATCCATGGAAGCCACTTGAGAGTGCTTCTTGAAAGTCGGGTGATTGAATTCGATTTCGAAATTAACTTTGAAGCCATTGTAAGGATCGAAGCGCGCCCACTTGTCGCCGTCATCGACCTGCAGACTCTCAAGGATGCGGATGAAGCGCTTGGGCGCCTTCTGCTCCTCGATGCCCGCCGATTGCAGCAGGAACACAAAGGGTCCCGCGCTGCCATCCATGATGGGCACTTCGCCGGCGCTGACCTCGACCAGCGCATTGTCGATACCGAGTCCCGCCAATGCGGAGAGCAAATGCTCCACGGTGGATACTTTGACTTCGCCCCGATGCAGGGTGGTGCCCATGGTGGTGTCCCCGACATGCTCGGCGTGCGCCTGAATGTCGACGGGCTGATCCAGATCCGTGCGGCGAAACACGATGCCCGTATCGGGCAGCGCCGGCCGCAGGGTCATGAGCACCTTCTTGCCGGTATGCAGCCCCACTCCCGTGGCACGAATCGAATTCTTCAGTGTTCTCTGATTCAGCATTAAGTGAAACCGGACTATGTTATCCGCCAAAGGTACCACAGCGAGCTGCGCAGTCTGTACTTGAAAATTGCCCCACGCAGGACCTGAGGTTCCGACCCCGTCCGCGACACTAGGTTCTTTCCTGACACTTCTTCACGCAATCCAAAACGGCGCTCTCAAGCGGTCGCCCAAGAGCGCCAAATCTGGAATGTTCTCGCTACAT
Source organism: uncultured Gammaproteobacteria bacterium (assembly GCA_963756845.1). GTDB lineage: Bacteria > Pseudomonadota > Gammaproteobacteria > Steroidobacterales > Steroidobacteraceae > Bog-1198. The sequence continues at coordinate 363,843 of CAVWPD010000002.1, forward strand.
CAATCCGCCTGACGCCTCAAAAATGCCGGGATGTCGAGGAAATCCTCGCTCGCCGATTCCTGGCGTAGGCCATCGCCTACGGCGCGCTGCCGCTGCACCGTGGGCTTGTCCAACATCGCATAGTCGGTCGGCGCCATCGGCGATTTCGGGCGCACCATCCGCATGGTGAGCGGCGGCGCCATGGCGGCGGCCGCCACGGGCTGCGGTGCTGCGCGCGCCACAGGTTTGCCCAGACCGGTCGCCACCACGGTGACGCGAATCTGGCTCGCCATTTCCGGATCGATCACCGTCCCCACCACCACGGTGGCATCGTCGGAGGCGAACTGCTTGATCACATTGCCCACTTCTTGGAATTCCCCGATTGAAAGATCCATGCCGGCGGTGACATTGACCAGGATGCCCTGAGCACCCGAGAGGTTGATGTCCTCGAGCAGCGGGCTGGAGATCGCGGCCTCCGCGGCTTCGCGTGCGCGATCATCGCCGGATGCCGTGCCCGAACCCATCATGGCCATGCCGGTTTCCGACATCACCGTGCGTACGTCGGCAAAGTCCACGTTGATCAGCCCCGGCCGCGTAATGAGTTCCGCGATTCCCTGCACTGCGCCTTGCAGCACCGTGTTCGCCGCCTTGAAGGCATCGAGCAACGTGGTGCTGCTGCCCAAGACCGACAGGAGCTTCTGATTCGGGATGGTGATCAGGGAGTCCACATACTTGGACAGTTCCAGCATGCCCTGATCGGCGACGCGCGAGCGTTTATTACCTTCCATCTCGAAGGGCTTGGTCACCACGGCCACGGTCAGGATGCCGAGCTCCTTGGCCACCTGCGCCACCACAGGAGCCGCGCCCGTGCCGGTGCCGCCGCCCATGCCCGCGGTGATGAACAACATATCGCAACCCTCGATGAGTTCGATGATGCGATCGCGATCCTCCATCGCCGCTTGACGGCCGACTTCCGGATCTGCCCCGGCGCCTAAGCCCTTGGTGATGTTGCAGCCGATCTGCAATGCGGTGCGCACCTTGGAGTGCTTCAGCGCCTGCGCGTCGGTGTTGATGCAAATAAAATCCACGCCCTCGAGGCCGGCTTGGACCATGTGCGAGACAGCGTTACCGCCGCCGCCGCCCACGCCCAGCACCTTGATCACGGCGCTTTGGCTATAAGAGTCCATCAGTTCGAACATTCCAGTTCTCCTTCGTTAGTCGCACATGTAGCTTTCAAAAATTACCCTGAAACCAAGTCTTCATTCGCTCAAACATATTCTTCACCCCGCCCGCGAGCAGCGGCGCCTCGGTACGCTGCGCGTCCAAATTGCTTTTGGCATACAGCAACAGGCCGACGCCGGTTGCATGAATGGGATTGCTCACCACCTCGGACAAGCCGGTCACGTACTGCGGCACGCCCAAGCGCACCGGCATGTGGAACACCTCTTCGGCGAGTTCGATGGCGCCTTCCATCTTGGCGCTGCCGCCCGTGAGCACGATGCCGGTGGCCACCTGCTCCTCCAATCCCGCGCGGCGCAACTCATCGCGAATCAGTCCGAACAATTCCTCGTAGCGCGGTTCCACAATCTCGGCGAGGGTCTGGCGCGCCAGGCGGCGCGGCGGCCGATCGCCCACGCTCGGTACCTCGATGGTCTCGTCCGGATTCGCCAGCTGCGAGAGTGCGCAGGCGTACTTGATCTTGATGTCCTCGGCGTACTGGGTCGGCGTGCGCATGGACACCGCGATATCGTTGGTGATCTGATCCCCGGCGATCGGAATCACGGCCGTGTGGCGAATCGCGCCGCCGCCGAAGACGGCGATGTCGGTGGTGCCGCCGCCGATGTCCACCACGCACACGCCGAGGTCCTTCTCATCCTCGGTCAGCACCGCATAGCTGGAGGCGAGCTGCTCCAAGACGATGTCATCGACGCTTAGGCCGCAGCGCTGCACGCACTTGACGATGTTCTGCGCCGCGCTATCAGCGCCGGTGACGATGTGAACCTTCGCTTCCAGCCGCACGCCCGACATGCCGATGGGATCGCGGATGCCCTCCTGCGAGTCGATGATGTATTCCTGCGGCAGCACATGTAGGATTTTCTGGTCGGCGGGGATGGCCACCGCCTTGGCGGCATCGATCACCCGCTCAACATCGCCCTGCACGACTTCTTTGTCTTTGATGGCCACGATGCCATGCGAATTGAGGCTGCGCACATGGCTGCCGGCTATGCCGGCATACACCGAATGAATCTCGCAGCCCGCCATCAACTCGGCCTCCTCCACGGCGCGTTGAATGGATTGCACGGTGGATTCAATGTTGACCACCACGCCCTTCTTCAGGCCGCGCGAGGGATGGCTGCCGATGCCGATGATCTCCAAGTCACCGTCGGATTTGATTTCCCCGACAATGGCCACGACTTTGCTGGTGCCGATATCCAGGCCCACCAGTAAATTTCGATCAGATCGCTTTGCCATGACTTGTAAAAATTCCTCTAAGCGTCGGTGTCATCGGAACGTTTCGGCGGCACCGAGGCCGGTGTTCCCTGGTTGCGCCAGCCGATGGCGAAGCCATTGGAGTAGCGCATGTCCACATAGGCGATTTCCGTCAGGCGATGGGCGATGACGGGGCTTGCGGTGTGAATGAAGCGTTCGATGCGCTCATCCACATCGCGCCGTCCGAGACGCACGGTCACACCGCTGTCCAGATCCAGCTCCCAGGCGCCGCGCTCATCCAGACGCAGCGCCGCAATGCGCATGCCGGCCTCGAGCATCCGCCCCTGGGCCGACAAATAGCGCTGCGCCACCTGCGCCTGCGTGCCCTCGGGGCCGCTCAAGCGCGGCAATTCCGCGGGCACATGCGCCGCGGCCTTTTCGAACAGCTCGCCGCGCGTGTTCAAGAGCCCCGACTCGCCCCAGCGTGCGGCGGCAGTTTGCTCCGTCACGGTGACGTGCAGACTGTTCGGCCAACGGCGCGCGATGCGCGCATGGTCCACCCAGGGCAGCGCCTCGACGGCGCGCTGAATGTCATCCAGATCCGCCGACATGAAGCCGGCGTGCGCGTAGGGCGCGACCGCCTTTTCAATCTGCCCCGGCGAGACGCGCTGGAAACTGCCGTCGATCGAGATCACCCGAACCGGGCGATCGAGCGCCCAGATGAGCAGCGACAGCGCACCCGTTAACACCAAGAGCAGCGCCCCGCGGCGCGCATAGGTGCGCCAGTGGGCAAGAAACGCGGGCCACTTGAAGCGCGGCTTCGCCGCCTTGGATTTGCTCTGCGGCTTGAATCGATTGCGATGCATCGCGAAGCTTAAGTTCATTTGCGCGTCCTGCAGAAGCTGGTTTCCAGCACCCGCCAGCACAATTCGGCGAAGTCAAAGCCGGCCTGGCGCGCGGCCATGGGAACCAAACTGTGGTCGGTCATGCCGGGTGTGGTGTTGATCTCGATGAAATAGAATTTGCCGCTGGTCCGATCGCGCATGAAATCCACGCGCCCCCAGCCGTAGCAATCGGTGACTTTGAATGCGGCGAGGGCCGCCGCCTGCAGTTCGGCTTCCTCGGGTTTGCGGAGGCCGCTGGGGCAGTGATACTGCGTGTCGTCGCGGAAATACTTGGCTTGGTAGTCGTAGAATTCCGTGGCAGGCTGGATGCGGATCGAGGGCAGGCAGGCGTCGTGCAATACCGCGACGGTAAATTCATCGCCGGCCACGAACCTTTCCGCGAACACGATGGGATCGACGGCGCGCGCATCGGCGTAGGCACGCGGCAATTCCTCGGCCGATTTGACCTTGGTCATGCCGACGCTCGAGCCCTGCGAGGCGGGCTTCACCATCATCGGCAAACCGATGCGCTTCAGCGCCTCGCTCAAGTCATTCGGGCCGGACAGCACGGCATATTCAGGCGCCGCGTAACCGGCGCCGACCACCACGCGCTTGGTCTTCAGCTTATCCATCGTCAGCGCCGAGGCGAGCACGCCGCTGCCCGTGTAAGGCACGCCCAACCATTCAAGCGCGCCCTGCATCGCGCCATCCTCGCCCCCCGGGCCATGCAGCGCGATCCACACCCGCGAGAATCCTTCGCTCACCAAGGCCTGCAGCGGCTTATCCAGAGGATCGAAGGCATGCGCATCGACGCCGCGGCTCTTCAGCGCCGCGAGCACGGCGTTGCCGCTCAACAAAGAAATCTCCCGCTCGCTCGAATCGCCGCCGAGCAGCACCGCCGTCTTGCCGAACTCCTGGGGCAGGGCCGCTCGGCGAAGCTTTGAATTCGTGATGAGCAGACTCATGCCGGCTCTCCGACGATGCGCACTTCCGTGCTCAGATCCGTGCCGCTGGCCTTAAGCACGGTGTCATGCACATGCGCAATGAGTGCCTCGATGTCGGCGGCGCGGGCAGTGCCATGATTGATGATGAAATTGGCGTGCTTGTCGGACACCGAGGCCCCGCCGATGCGAAACCCCTTGAGGCCGGCGCTTTCGATCAGCCGTGCCGCGTGATCACCCGGCGGATTGATGAACACCGATCCGCAACTCCATTCCCCGATGGGCTGCGTCTCGCGGCGCTTGTCGAGCAGTTCGCGAATGGCGTCGTTGTTGATGCCCGGCCGGCGCGCGAATTCCAGCCGCGCACCGATGAACCACTCGTTCTCGGGGCCCCGCACGTGCCGATAACCGATCGAGTAGTCCGCGGGAGTGCGGGTGTGGCGCACGCCGCGCCGATCCAGCACTTCCACTTCGATCACGTGCCGCCAGGTCTCTTCGCCCCAGGCGCCGGCATTCATCGCCAGCGCACCGCCCAGGGTTCCAGGGATGCCGGCAAAGAATTCCGCGGGACCCAGGCCCCATTTCACGCACTGCCGGGCGATGCGCGCACAGGGCACGCCGGCTTCGGCACGGATGCGCGTCGCACTGTGGCGTTCAAGGGCTCCCAGCGCGCCGTGAGTGGAGATGACCGCGCCGCGAATGCCGCCGTCGCGCACCAGAAGATTGCTGCCGAGGCCCAGCCACAGCACCGGCACCTCCGCGGGTAGCTGGCGAATGAAGGAGGCTAAATCCATGATGTCGCGCGGCGTGAAGAACAAGTCCGCCGCCCCGCCCGCATGCCAGGAGGTATGTTTCGCCATGGACACATCGTGCAGCACGCGGGCACTGAATTCCGGCGCAAGGTCCAAGGACTGCTGCGCGTTCATGCCGCGGCCCCCGCCGCAAAGCGATTCTTAAGGTCCTGCGCCACGGTGCCGATATTGCCGGCGCCCATGGTCAACACCACATCGCCGTCATGCAGTAGATCGAGCAGCGAGTCGGCGAGGTTCTCGACTCGCTCCACGAATACCGGCTCCACTTGGCCGCGCGAGCGCACCGCGCGACAAATGGCGCGCCCATCCGCCCCGGCGATCGGCGCCTCGCCGGCGGCGTACACCTCGGTGACCAGCAGCACATCGCAGGCGCCGAGCACGCTCCCGAAGTCATCCAGCAAATCGCGGGTGCGTGTATAGCGATGCGGCTGATAGGCCAGCACCAAGCGCCGCTTCGGCCAGCCCTGACGTACCGCCTCCAAGGTGGCGGCCACCTCGGTGGGATGATGACCATAGTCATCCACGATCAAGGCGCGGCCGCCCGCCCACTGAATTTCGCCCAGCTGCTGCAGCCGACGGTCGATGCCCTGGAAATTCGCCAGCGCGCGCTGAATCGCGGCATCCGGCAGCTCCAGTTCGGTGGCCACGGCCACCGCCGCCAGCGAGTTCAGGACATTGTGCCGCCCGGGCAGATTGATGGTGATGGGAAGCGGCGGCTGTCCCGGCCGCAGCGCCTCGTAGCGCGACTGCACGCCCATGCGCTGCACGTTCACGGCGCGAATATCCGCGCCGGCATCGAAGCCGTAGGTCAAGAAAGGCCTGCCCACGGCTTCCAAGATGGAGCGGACATGGGCGTCGTCCGCGCACAGCACGGCGAGCCCGTAAAAAGGCAAATTGTGCAGAAAGTCGACGAAGCTTTGCTTGAGCCGGGTGAAATCACCCTCGTGCGTCGCCAGATGATCGTTGTCGATATTGGTGACGATGGCGAGCATCGGCTGCAGGTGCATGAAGGAGGCATCGCTCTCGTCGGCCTCGGCCACCAAGTAGCGGCCGGCACCCAGACGCGCATTGCTGTCGGCACTCTTCAAGCGCCCGCCGATGACAAAGGTGGGATCGAGGCCGGCCTCTGCAAGCACGCTCGCCACCAAGCTCGTGGTGGTGGTCTTGCCGTGCGTTCCCGCCACGGCGATTGAGTAGCGAAAGCGCATCAGCTCGCCCAGCATCTCGGCGCGCGGCACGACGGGAATGCGTTTGGCGAGCGCGCTGGCCACTTCCGGATTGGCGCGACCGACCGCGCTCGATACGACGACGACATCGGCCTCGCCGAGGTGCTGGGCATCATGGCCGATGAACAGGGTGGCGCCGAGGCGCGCTAGGCGTTCGGTGACGGCGTTGCTGCGAAGGTCCGAGCCCTGCACGTCATAGCCTAAATTGAGCAGCACTTCGGCGATGCCGCCCATGCCGCTGCCGCCGATGCCGACAAAGTGGATGCACTGAATACGGCCCATGCGATCGTTCAATCGCCGGCGCGGCGGTTTGGGCGTGCGCTCGTTCATGCCGGCGCTCCGGCCGCGATGCACAGGTCCGCCAGCCGCACGGCCGCATCGGTGACACGGGTGGCGCGGGCGGCCTCGGCCATCTTGAGCATGGGGGCCCGCTGCCGCGTGAGCTCGGCGATCAGATCGCCCAAGACCTCCGGCGTCAAATCCCGCTCCGGAATGAGGCGCGCGGCACCGGCGCCCACCATCACCGCGGCATTCTTGGTTTGATGATCGTCGGTGGCTATACCTAACGGCACGAAGATCGCACCGAGGCCGGCGGCCTGCAGCTCGGTGATGGTCATGGCCCCGGCGCGGCACACGGCAAGATCGGCCCACGCATAGGCTTTGGCCATGTCGTCGATGAAGGGCAGCACCTCGGCCTCGACCTGCGCCTGGATGTAGGCGGCACGGGCGGCGTCAAGCCCGCGCTCGCCGGTTTGATGGCGCACCTGCGGACGATGTTCCGGCGCGATGCGGGCGAGGGCTTGCGGCACCACCGCGTTCAGACGCTGTGCGCCCTGGCTGCCGCCGAACACCAGCAAGCGCGCGCGCGGCTCCCGTGCGGCGAAGCGCTGCGCCGGCTCGGGCAGCGCCGCAATGTCCGCGCGCACCGGATTGCCGATGGCGCTGGCATGCGCGGCGGGTCCGAAGCTGCCGGGAAATGCTTCCAATACTTGCGTGGCGAGGCGCGCCAACCACCGGTTGGTCAAGCCGGCAATGGCATTTTGCTCGTGGATGAGCAGCGGAACACGCAGCAACCAGGCCGCAATGCCGCCCGGCCCGCTCACATAGCCGCCGGCGCCCAGCACCGAGCGCGGCCGTACCCGGCGCAGCACGCCAATGGCCTGGACCACGGCGTTGGCAATGCGCAGCGGCGCCAGCAGCCAGGTCAGAAGCCCCTTGCCGCGGATTCCCGCAACGCGAATCCACTCGATGGGAAAGCCCTGCGCGGGCACCAGCCGGGATTCCATGCTGCCGGGAACGCCGAGCCACACCACCGCGACGCCGCGCGTGCGCAGCACATTCGCCACCGCGAGGGCGGGGAATACATGTCCGCCGGTGCCTCCCGCCATGATGAGTACCGGCCTGGCGCCGATCTGCGCGCCACTCATCGGCCGCCTCCCGGGATGCGCGTCACGGCCGACCGCGAGCTGCACTTGACCTCGTGATAAATGCGCAGCAGCACGCCTAACCAGGCGAGACTCACCAGCAAGCTGCTGCGGCCGTAGCTCAAGAGCGGCAGCGTCAATCCTTTCGTGGGCAGAACACCCATGTTGACGCCGATATTCACCATGGCCTGCAGCCCCAACCAGACGCCAAAGGCCAGCGCCACATAGGCCTGGAAACGCAAGCCCGCTTGCGATGCCAGGCGGGAAATGTGAAACGCGCGCCACACCAACCCTAAGAACAGCGCGATCACACCCATCACACCGACCAGGCCCAACTCTTCGGCCAGCACGGCAAACACGAAATCGGTATGCGCTTCGGGCAGGTAAAAAAGTTTTTGGATGCTGCTGCCCAAGCCAACGCCGAACAGGGAGCCGCGCCCGATAGCAATCAAGGATTGGGTCAGCTGAAAGCCGCCGTTGAACGGATCGTCGAAGGGATGCAGGAAAATCAACAGGCGCTTCAAGCGATACGGGGATGTCAGGGCCAACAGAGCAAAGGCCAACACGGCGGCGGACACCAGCAACGCCACGTAGCGCAGACGCGCTCCCGCGACGAATAGCACCGCAAAGCCGGTGGCGAAGAGCACCGTGGCGGCGCCAAAGTCCGGTTCGATCAGCAGCAGGAGGCCCGTGACCGTGAGCAGCGCGACGGGTTTCACCAAGCCTGGGAACGTGGTCTCGAGCTCCGCGCGCTTGCGTACGCAGTAGCTGCACACCCAGGTGAGCACCAGCACCTTGGCAAGCTCGGAGACTTGAAAGTTCAACATGCCGATGCGCAGCCAGCGGCGTGCGCCATTGACCCGCGCGCCCAAGCCCGGGATCAACACCAGGGTCAGCAGCAGCAATCCCAGTAGCAGGAGCGCGAGGCTGTACTTGTCCCATAGTTGAACCGGAATGCGGGTCAACACCCAGGCGAACAGCAAGCCCGCCGCGGTGAAAATGAATTGCCGCTCGAGAAAGTAGAACGGGTCGCCCATGTCGCGCGCCGCGATGGACATCGACGCCGATGTCACCATGACCAACCCCACCAACAGCAAGGCAGCGGTCAATCCCAGCGTGACCGGATCCCAGGCGAAGGGCATTCGCTCGCGCGCCCGCACTCCGTAGGACATCGTGGCGGCGGTCATGGCGCGGAACCCTCGAGCTTGCGCACCGCGGCGGCGAATACATCGCCGCGATGACCGTAGTCGCGAAACATGTCGAGGCTGGCGCAGGCGGGCGAGAGCAGCACCGTGTCGCCGGGCTGGGCAACGCGCCGCGCCGCCGCCACGGCCGCATCCATGGAAGCGGCCATGCTCACGGCGCACACGCCCGCGAGTGCCGCGGCCAAGGCCGGCGCATCCTTACCGATCAGCACCGCCTCGCGCACCTTGCCGCGGAAGGCGCCTGCCAGCGGCGAGAAATCCTGACCCTTGCCCTCGCCCCCGGCAATCATCACCAGCGGCCCGGGCAGGCCGGCGACCGCGGCGATGGTCGCGCCCACATTCGTGCCCTTGGAGTCATCGATGTAGCGCACGCCGCCGATATCGGCAATCCATGAGGAGCGGTGCGGCAATCCGGGAAAGGCTTCCAGCGCCTTGAGCATCGGCGGCGTCGGCAAGCCTGCCGCTTCGCCGAGCGCCAACGCCGCGAGCGCATTGGCGGCGTTGTGCAGTCCGGAGATTTTCATGCACGCCGTATCGAGCAGCATCTCCCCGCGCCGCGAGAGGAAAATCCGCGTGCCGCGCCGCTGCAGCGAAAAATCCGCATCCGCATGCGCGATGGAAAATGTCACTGTGCGCGCGGAATCCGCGCGGTATTCCGTGCCGCGCATCGCCGCCACCCAAGGGTCGTCTGCGTTCAGCACGACGGTGGATGCCCGCGCGAAAATCCTTCCCTTGGCATGCGCGTAGTCAGCGACCGTTCGGTAGCGATCCAGGTGATCGGCCGACACGTTCAGCACCACCGCAGCCTGCAGCACCAACGAGGAGGTCGTGTCCAATTGGAAACTCGACAGCTCGAGCACATACAGATCCGGTACAGGCTGCTCGAGCAGATCGAGCGCGGGTTCGCCCAAATTGCCGCCGGCCAGCACGCGTCGCCCGGCCGCGGCGGCCATGCGCGCCACCAAGGTCGTGACCGTGCTCTTGCCGTTGGTGCCGGTAATGCCGATCACCGGTGCGGGCACCGCGCGCGCGAATAACTCCACATCGCCCAACACTTCGATGCCGCGCGCGCGTGCTTCCTGCGCGATTGGCTCCTCGAGCGAGACGCCCGGGGACATCAGCACCTGCGAGGCGCCATTGAGCAGCGAGAGGTCAAAACCGCCGAGACGCAAGTCGATCGACTCGGCGAGGCTGCCCAACGCCGCGAGCCCCGGAGGGGCGCTGCGCGAGTCGGTGGCGCTCACGTGCACGCCGCGCTTCGCCAGATAGCGTACGCAGGAAGCGCCCGTTTTGCCGAGACCAACGACGACGCTGTTCATCAGCGGATCTTCAAGGTGGCGAGGCCGGCCAACACCAGCACGAAGCTGATGATCCAGAAACGCACGATGACCTTTGGCTCCGCCCAGCCCTTGAGCTCGAAGTGATGGTGAATGGGCGCCATGCGAAAGATGCGTTTCCCGGTGAGCTTGAAAGAGGCGACCTGCAGAATCACCGAGACCGTCTCGAGCACGAAGACCCCGCTCATGACAAAGAACACGATTTCCTGACGGACGATGACAGCCATGGTGCCGAGCGAGGCGCCGATCGCGAGCGCGCCCACATCGCCCATGAATACCTGGGCGGGATAGGAGTTGAACCACAGGAAACCCAAGCCGGCGCCCACCAAGGTCGCGCTGAAAATGAGCACTTCACCCACCCCGGTGATGTAGGGGATCTGCAAGTAGCCGGCGAACTTGATGTTGCCGGTCACGTAAGCGAACACGCCCAAGGCCGCCGCGACCATCACCGCCGGCATAATCGCCAGACCATCCAGGCCGTCGGTGAGATTCACCGCGTTGCTGCTGCCGACGATGACGAAGTAGGCGAACGCCACGAATCCCAGTGTGGACATGGGCACTGCCACGGCCTTGAAAAAGGGCACGTACAGGGAGGTTTCGGCGGGCAATTGATGCAGGCCATGCAGTGCGAGGGCGACGGTGAGACCGGCCACCGACTGCGCCAGATACTTGTAGCGCGCGGCCAGGCCCTTGGAGTTGCCCACCACCAGCTTGAGATAGTCGTCATAGAAGCCGATCAAACCGAAGGCCAGCGTGGCCCCCAACAAGATCCACACGAAGCGGCTCGACAGGTCGGCCCACAGCAGCGTGCCGATGCCCATGGCAACGAGCATCAGCCCGCCACCCATGGTGGGGGTACCGGATTTCAGCAGGTGAGTTTGCGGCCCGTCGGTGCGCACGCGCTGGCCGATTTGATAGCGGTTCAACAGCGAAATCATGCCCGGACCAATGAACAGCGCCATCAACAGCGCGGTCACGGCGGCGAGAATTCCCCGCAGCGTCAAATACTGGAAGACATGGAAGCCGCTGTAGAACCGCGCCAGGTATTCGGTGAGGAAAAGCAACATGCTAGCTCGCCCTCATCATGGGACCGGAGCCGACGCCGCCGCCGGTGAGCGCTTGAACGACTCGCTCCAGGCGGTTGATGCGCGAACCTTTGACCAGCACGGTCACGCCCGGCGCCAGTTCAGCCTGCAGTCGGCGAATCAGGGAATCGGCATCGGCGAACCATTCGCCGCCGGAACCGAAGGTCTCCACCGCCCGTGAACTCAAGGGTCCGAGCGCGAACAGCCGTTTGATGCCGCACTCGCGTGCATAGCTACCCAGTTGGGCGTGGCTGTCTTCGCTGTACTCGCCAAGTTCCGCCATGTCGCCGAGCACCAGCCAGGTGAGACCGGACAGCGAGCGCAGCACCTCGAGCCCCGCGCGCACCGAACTCGGATTGGCATTGTAGGAATCATCGATGATCCAGCTGTCGCGCACGCCGGGCTTGAGCTGCAGGCGGCCCGATACGGCTCGAAAATCGGCCAAGCCGAGTGCGATGTCATCGAGCGATGCGCCGGCGGCGCTGGCGGCGGCGGCCGCGGCAAGCGCATTGCCGATGTTGTGCGCCCCGCCTGCCTTCAACATGATGGAGCGCTCGCCCAAGGGACAGATCAAGGTGAAGCGCGTCGCGAACTCGCCGCGCTCAATCGCTTGAATGATGTTCTTCGCCATGAAATCGGCGGGCTCGCGCACGCCAAAGGTGAGGATGCGCCCCGCCGTCGCGACACCGCGCCAGTAGGCGGCATACGCATCGTCGGCATTGATCACCGCGGTGCCCTCGGGCGCCAGGCAGGCCACGGCCTCGCCCTCGCCTTTGGCCACGCCGTCCAGATTGCCGAACCCTTCCAGATGTTCGGCGCCGGCGTTGGTAATGAGTCCGACGCTCGGCTGCGCCAGACGCATCAGCTCCGCCACATCGCCGACGCGGTTGGCGCCCATCTCGATCACGGCGCTGCGATGCGAGGACTCCAATCGCATCAAGGTCACCGGCACGCCGATATGATTATTGAGGTTGCCGTGAGTTGCCATGCACAGACCCATGCGCGACAAAATGGCGGCGGTCATTTCCTTCGCCGTGGTCTTGCCGTTGCTGCCGGCCACGGCCACCACCGGCAGTGTGAATTCGGCGCGCCAGGCCCTGGCCAAGTCTTGCAATGCGCGCTGGGTGTCCGGCACGACCACCTGCGGCAATTCGCCGCTCACGGCGCGCTCGACCAGCGCGCCGATAGCGCCTCGCGCCGCGGCCGCTGCCACGAACGCGGTGCCGTCGAAGTTCGGCCCCCGCAGCGCCACGAACAGCGCCCCGGGATTCAATGTACGGCTGTCGGTGGCCACGACGCAGTAGGGCCGATCATCGCCCACCAGTTGGCCGCCCACCGCCTGCGCCGCATCACCCAATGTTCGCTTCATGCCGCCTCCCCTAAATAGCGCAGCGCTTCGCTCCGATCGCTGAACGCGCGCCGCGTCTGTCCGTAGATCTGGTAATCCTCATGACCCTTGCCCGCGATCAGCACCACATCGATCGGCTGCGCCTCTTTGAGCGCGGTGGCGATGGCCTCGGCGCGGTCGTGAATCACTCGGGCTTTGCGTGAGGTGATTCCGCTGACGATGGCCTGCGTGATGGCCTGCGGATTTTCCGAGCGCGGGTTATCGTCGGTGACGATAATTTGATCGGCGAGTTCATCGGCGATGGCGCCCATGATGGGACGCTTGCCCGGATCGCGGTCGCCGCCGCATCCGAACACGCACCACAGTGCGCCGGCGCAGTGTTCGCGGGCAGCCGCCAAGGCTTTCAGCAGCGCATCGGGCGTATGCGCATAGTCGACCACGGCGGTGGGCTTGTCGCGCGCATCGCTCTTCAACACCTCCATTCTTCCGGGTGCCGGCTCGGCATCGGCCAGCGCGCGGGCCGCATCCTGCAAGGAAACGCCCAAGGACAGCAGGCAGGCGATGACCACCAGGGAATTCTCGGCGTTGAATCGGCCCATCAAGCGCGTGTTGACGGTGAGCTTGCCGAAACTGCCGTCCAGATCCATCGAAATGCCGCGCGCATCCACGCGCACTTCTGTTGCATGCAAGGCGCGGTCCGCCAGCCAGCCCGAATCACCCGCGCCCACCCAGACGGCGGTCAGCGAGGCATTGCCGCTGTAGTCTCGCGCCAGAGTGCGGCCGAACTCATCGCCGATGTTGAGCACGATGTGGGCAAGCCCCGCCACGTGGAACAATTTGCTCTTCGCAGCACCATAGGCCGCCATGGATTGGTGATAATCCAAGTGATCGCGCGTCAGATTCGTAAATGCGGCGACCTGGAACCGCACGGCATCTACTCGGCCCTGATCGAGGGCATGCGAGGAGACTTCCATCGCCACCTGCCGCGCACCGGCGGCGCGCAGCTGCGAGAGCGTGCGGTGCACCGTCACCACATCCGGCGTCGTGTGCGTGGGCTCCGCGAGCGATTGAGGCCGTCCCCAGCCGATGGTGCCGATGTAGGCGGCGGCAATCCCTAGTCGCTCCAGGCATTGCGCCAACAGATAGGCGCACGTGGTCTTGCCATTGGTGCCTGTGATTCCCGTGATGCGCAGCTGCGAGGACGGCCAGCTGAAGAAGCGATCGGCGATGCGGCCGACCAGATCCTTAAGTCCCGGAACTGCCGCGGAAAACACCTTGGCGGGCAACTGCGGCGGCGTCACGCCGGCGCCGGGCTCCCACAGCACCACACTCGCGCCGCGCGCCGCAGCGTCCGCCGCGAATGAAAGTCCATGCGCTTGTTGGCCGGACAAAGCAAAAAACAAACTGTCCGCGCGCGCCGCGCGGCTGTCGAGCGTCAAATCGCTGACCCTTGAATCGCTGTGCGGAACACTGGCGATTCCATCGAGCAGCCACATGAGTGCGCTGCTCATTGCTCGTTCGCCTGAACCATGGCTGCCGCCGGTACGTTCTGCAAATCATCGGGAGGCACATCCATCAAGCGCAGCGTGCCGGACATGACGCTCGAGAAAACCGGCGCGGCCACCGTGCCGCCCTGGGCCAACAGGCCGACCTCTTCCACATCGCGGCTCGGCTCATCGATCACCACCACCGTCGCGAGCCGCGGGTGCGACGCCGGCACCAAGCCGGCAAATACCGCCATAATTTTGTCGGTGGAATAGCCGCCGGGAATCGATTTGAACGCCGTGCCGGTTTTGCCGGACACTTGGTAGCCGACCAACGAGGCGCGCGTCGCGGTGCTGCCTTTTTCAACCACGTGTCCCATCAGTTGCACCAGTTCGCGGGCGACTTTGGGATCCATGACCTGTTCGCCCGCCACGGGGCCGGACACCCGCTCGAAGGAGATGGGCCGCTTGATGCCGCCCGCGCCGATCGTCGCGTAGGCATGCGCCAATTGCAGCGGAGTCACTGACAGGCCGTAGCCATGCGAGAGCGTGGCGATGCCGATGGGACGCCAGTGCGAGTAGTGGCTCAACATGCCGGCCGATTCGCCGGGATAGTTGCTTCCCGTGACCTGGCCCAATCCCAAACCCGTCAACGTGCTCCAAATCTGTTCCGGCTGCAGCGAGAGAGCGATCTTGGCGGTGCCCACATTGCTGGACTTCGCGAGGATCGTGGCCAGATCGATCACCCCGAGATTGTGCTCATCCTCTTCCACCTTGTTGCCGACCTTGAAGAATCCGGGCGAGGTGTCCACCGTGCTGTCGGGGCGATACTGGCCCGACGCCAGTGCGGCGGCCATGATGAAGGGCTTGACGCTGGAGCCGGGTTCGAAAATATCGGTGGCGGCGCGATTGCGGTACAAACCGGGTTTCAGCTGCTCGCGATCGTTCGGGTTGTACGAGGGTTGATTCACCATTGCGAGAACTTCGCCGGTGTTCACGTCGACGACGATCACCGAGCCGGCTTTGGCTCGATACTCCTGCATGGCGGATTTCAGCTCGCGGTAGGCGAGGTATTGAATCCGCAGATCAATGCTGGTCACGAGGTCCCGGCCCGGACGCGGCGCGCGGATGCTTTCGACATTTTCCACGTAGCGCCCGAGAGAGTCTTGAATGACGCGCTTCGCGCCGTCCTCGCCGTTCAGCAATTGCTCGTAGCCGAGCTCCAGTCCTTCCTGACCCTTATCATCGACGGTGGTGAATCCCACGACATGGCCGGACACTTCGCCCGCCGGATAGTAGCGGCGATACTCGCGCAGCAGGTAGACGCCGGGAATGCCGAGAGCCTTGATGTGCGCGGCCTGTTCCGGGGGCATGTGGCGCACCAAGTAAAGAAACTCGCGGTCAAGATTGCTGGTGATGCGCCTCGCCAGAGTTTGCTGATCTTCCTTCAAAGCCCGCGCGAGCTTGGGCAGCTGGTCGATGTTGTCATTGAGCTCCTGGGGATTGACCCAGATGCTGTCCACCGGCGTGCTCACGGCCAGCGGCTCGCCGTTGCGGTCCGTGATCGCGCCGCGATGCGCCGAGATTTTCACGACGCGCATGGAGCGGTCATCGCCCTGTTTGGCGAGAAAACCATGATCGACCCACTGCAACTCGACGGCTCGCGAGGCGAGCCCGAGCGCGCCGAGCACCAACAGGCCGAGGACCACCGCCGCACGCCAGCGGTAGGATTTGGCGTGGCCGGTGTTTTCGCCGGGGCGCGCTTTCACGGTCTCACGATCCGCACGTCTTTGGGCTGCGGCAAACTCATCTGCAGCTTGGCATTGGCGACTCGTTCAACGAATGCATTCGAGGACCAGTAGCTTTGTTCGAGCTGCAAGCGCCCCCACTCCATGTCGAGCGAGTCGCGTTCGGCATTGAGCTTCTCCAAGCGCACGAAGGTGTCGCGCGCCTTGTGCCGCGCATAGATCACTTGGACCGCGGATCCGAGCACGGCCAACCACATCAAGGGCAGTACCAGCGGCAGCCAGCGGCGAAATTTCATGCGGCGATTCCTTCTTCGAGGCGGACAGCCACGCGCAGACGCGCGCTGCGCGCACGCGGATTGATACCGATCTCCTCGGCGTCCGCTTCGACGGACTTGCCGACCAGGCCAAGCTTCGGGCGCGCATGCGCGGGGATGTGCGGCAAGCCGGCATACATCGGATCCGCGAGCGAGTGGCGGCGCATGAACTGTTTGACCATGCGGTCCTCGAGCGAGTGAAAGCTGATCACCGCGAGGCGCCCGCGGGGCGCCAGGCGTTGCAGAGCGGCGTCGAGCGCCGACTCGAGCTCCGAGAGTTCACGGTTGACATGAATGCGCAGCGCTTGGAATACCCGCGTGGCCGGATGCTTGTGGCGTTCGCGTGTGCGCGCGACGCGCGAGATCATCTCCGCGAGTTCCAGCGTGCGTTCGAAGGGTTTGACTTGACGATCGGTCACGATGGCGCGCGCGATGCGCGGCGCGAAGCGCTCCTCGCCAAACTCGCGAAAGATGCGAATCAGCTCCTCGAGCGGCGCGCCGTTGACCACATCGGCGGCGGAGGGCCCCTCGCCGATCGTCATCCGCATATCCAGAGGTCCGTCCTGCATGAAGCTGAAACCACGCGCCGCATCATCGATCTGCGGCGAGGACACACCCAGGTCGAACAAAATTCCGTCGAAGGTCAGGCCCGGCTGCACTTGGTCGGCGCAGGCGGCCAGCGAAGAGAAAGGGGCGAGAAAAATGCTGACGCGAGGGTCTTCGGCGAACCGGGTTCTGGCCTGCGCAACGGCCACGGAATCACGGTCTAGGCAGAGCAGTCGGCCGTTCGCGATGAGCTTCTCCAAAATCGCCCCTGCATGTCCGCCCCGGCCGTAAGTGGCATCCATGTAAGTGCCACCCGCCTGTATGTTCAACGCAGCCAACACCTGAGGTAACAGGACCGGCGCGTGAACCCCCGCAATGTCTTGCACCGCCCCGCCCGGCTAGAACGACAACGTGTCAAGTTCGCCCGGCAAATTGCTGCTATCGGCACTCGCCAGCCACTCATCGCGCCGCTCATTCCAGCGCGCCTCATCCCACAGTTCGAATCGCAACCCCTGCCCGATCAGCATCGCGTCCCGGGTCAGCTGACCGAATTCGCGCAGATTCGCGGGCAATAGCAGCCGCCCATGACCGTCCAGCTCGAGGTCCGTGGCATAGCCCACCATCAGGCGCTGCAGTCCCCGGGTACGGGGGTCCAAAGTCGGCAATTTGGTGAGTTTTCGCTCGATGTCTTCCCAATCGGGAAGGGGGTAGATCAACAGGCATTGATCCTTGTCCACAGTGACGACCAGGTTGCCACCGCATCGTTCCTGCAGCCGCTCGCGATACCGGGTAGGCATGACCAGCCGTCCCTTCACATCGAGCGTTAGTTTATTGGCACCCCGGAACATACTTGGATGGGCGTTTAAACCCATTCTCTCCCACAATTTCCCACCGGGCACCACTATAGGGAGCGCCGCCTCACAGTGTCAACGGGTTAAGTTAAAAAAAACCCGTGCCGACAGTGACTTAGGTCACATTTTGCCGATCCCCGCCGCACTGCGATCGGCGTGCCGAGAGGAATCAATCTGTTAGGCGTTTTTCCTGAAAAGGACCGGAAGTGCTAAAAGTAGTTAATTTCGCCGAAAATCGGCGATCATGCTGGCAAAACCGCATTTTTGCGGATTCGGCTCGCTGACAGGTGGTGCGCAGCGCCAGGCCTTAGCCCTTACAAGGCCTCCCGGTTATTGGCCGCGCTTTCGGTCGGCGCCGCGGCGGCCCCGTTGACAGGTGGCGCGCAGCGCCAGGCCTTAGCCCTTACAAGGCCTCCCGGTTATTGGCCGCGCTTTCGGTCGGCGCCGCGGCGGCCCCGTTGACAGGTGGCGCGCAGCGCCTAAAGAAGGAGTCGGCCGTTAAGCCGGGTTCTGTCTTGGACAGTCATTCCTCTGGGATGCGCGTCGCCGCGCAGCTCAAGCGACCTACCCGGAAGCCCATGTGGGCCACATGTAGCGGCCTCGTGACCGCTCGCTTCCCTATTTGGTCTTGCTCCAGGTGGGGTTTGCCGTGCCGCTGATGTTGCCACCCGCGCGGTGCGCTCTTACCGCACCATTTCACCCTTACCGGCGCCGCTTGCGCGGCACTTAGGCGGTATCTTTCTGTTGCACTTTCCGTGGGCTCGCGCCCCCCAGGCGTTACCTGGCACCGTGCCCTGTGGAGCCCGGACTTTCCTCCATGTGCTTGCGCACACAGCGACTGTCTGGCCGACTCCAACCGCCACCATACGCAGGTATGCGTGCTAATGCGAGGCGCGGCCTCGCCCGCTTCAGGGCTTTTTAAGGAAAAGAGCGCGTTTATAGGCCTCGTTGTCGCGGGCGCCGGTGATTTGTGCCGCCAGACGCGCGGCCTGCTTGAGCGGCAGTTCCGAAAGCAGCGCGGTGAGCGCCTTGTCGAGCGCCCCGCCGTGACCATCGGCGCCCGCATCGCCCGACCCCGCTGATCGCTCCGCGCCCGCGATCAACAGCACGATTTCACCGCGCGTGAAATCCGCATCCCTTCCGGCGCTGCTGGACAATTCGCCCAATGTCCCGCGGTAGGTCGTTTCGTGCAACTTGGTGATTTCGCGCACCACGGCGCCCGCTCGCGCGTCGCCGAAAACCGCTGTGCAATCCTCCAGTGTCTCCAGCAGCCGATGCGGGGACTCATACAGCACCAGGGTGCGCGGCTCTTGCGCCAGGGATTTCAGCCGCTCGCGCCGCGCGGCGCCGCGCGCGGGCAAAAACCCTTCGAAACAAAAGCGATCCGTCGGCAAGGCGCCGATCGAGAGCGCGGCAATGGCGGCGCAAGGCCCCGGAATTGCGATGACCGGGATGCCGGCGGCGGCCACGGCGCGCACCAACTCAAATCCGGGATCGCTGATCGCGGGCGTGCCGGCATCGCTCACCAGCGCCACCGATTCGCCGGCGCGCAGGCGCTGCAGAATTTCGCCCGCACGCATCGCCTCATTGTGATCATGCAGCGACAACTGCGGCGTGCGAATGTCGAAGTGCTTCAGAAGAATTCCGGTGTGGCGAGTGTCCTCCGCCGCGATGAGCGCGCAGTCCGACAAGACCGCGCGCGCGCGGGGCGACAAATCGCCCAAATTGCCGATGGGCGTCGCAACCACGTAGAGCTGCCCCGCCTCCGACAGCCCGCCCGGCGGTTTTGTCACTATAATCCTTCCCTCTATTTAAAGACTTTGGAGCTCAAGCGTATGGCAGCCATGCAACGACGTCCACGACCGGCGCTTTTCGCCGCAGTGTTGATCTCGGTGCTGGCGGCTGCGTGCAGCCTGGTGAAGCCGGTGGAGACCCCCGCCGAAAAGCAAGAGCAGGCGGCGCACCTGGTGCGCGACGGCAAACATGCCGAGGCGGCGCGAGCCTATGGCGATCTTGCCGTGCAAGTACCGGCGGATAGCGACAATTACGAACTATTGAGCGCGGAGCAGTGGGTGGCCGCCGGCAACATCGCGGCCGCCAAGCAGGCGTTTGCGCAAGTGTCGCCCGAGGCGCGCACCAAGCTCGCGACCGCGCGCGCGCTGGTCGCGGCCGAAATCGCCTATGGGGAAAATGATCCAGCCCGCGCCATTCGCGAGCTGGATCAGATTCCGGTGCCCACACTGCCCGATCAGGCGCAGAACTATTATTGGATACGCGGCCGCAGCGCCTTCCTCACCGGGCATCCCGTCGAGGGCACGCGCGCCTTGGTCGAGCGCGAACGTTTTCTCACCGATCCTGCCGCCATCCGCGCGAATCGCGACGAGCTGCTGGTCAGGGTGCGCACCGCGGCGGAGCGCGGCACGCCGATGAAGCCGCCCGCAAAAACCGATCCCATCGTCGTCGGCTGGCTGGATCTCGGGCCTGTGGCGGTGGAACTCGAACGCAATCCCGCGCGCGCGTCCGCGGCGCTGGAGGCGTGGAAGCGCCAGTTTCCCAAGCACCCTGCCAATGACAGCGCATTGTCGACGGCGCAGACGCAAATTGCGGTGGCGACCGAATATCCGAATCAAATCGCGCTGCTGCTGCCGCTGTCCGGGCGCGGCGAGGCGAACGGCGTCGCGGTGCGCGATGGTTTTGTCGCGGCCTATCTCGAACAGGATGCAGCGACGCGGCCGCGCCTGAAGATTTACGATGTCGCTGCGGAGTCGGTGAGCACGGCCTTCAATCGCGCCATCGCCGATGGCGCCGGCTTCGTGGTGGGGCCGCTGACCAAGGAAGATGTCGCCGCCGTCGCGCCCTTGAGCGCAGGCCGCACGCCGGTGCTGGCATTGAATTTTCTGGCCGATTCGGCGATTCCGCCGAAGAATTTCTATCAGTTCTCGTTGCTGCCCGAGGACGAGGCGCGCAGCGTCGCTCGGCGCGTCGTGGCGGACGGCAGACTCGCCGGGGTCGTCATCGTGCCGGCCAGCGAATTGGGGAATCGAATCGGCGCGGCATTCGCGGACGAGCTGAAGCTGCTCGGCGGCACCGTGCTCGACAGTCAACGCTACGAGCCCTCTCAACCGGACTTCTCCGACGTCATCAAGCAGGTATTGCAAGTACACGGCGTCAAAGGCGAACCGGCGACGCATCGCCCCGACGCAACATTCGTGTTCGTGGTGGGCACCGCGGGCGCTGCGCGCCTGATCATGCCGCAGTTAAGGTTCCACTACGCGGGCGATCTGCCCGTGTATTCCACCTCGGACAGCTTCGAGCCCGACCCGAGTGCGAATGCGGATATTGAAGGCATGCTGTTTCCCGACATGCCCTGGATGATCTCGAACGATCCGGTAACCGCGCAAATTCGCGACAGCGTGCGCGCTGCATGGCCTGCGAGAACGGCGCGGCGCGATCCCTTGTATGCGTTTGGGTTCGATGCCTATCGCCTGGTGCCCGCGCTGCGATCGAGCGCGGCGTCCGGCTCGATCGAACTCGCCGGGGTGACCGGCAAGCTTCACCTCGATATGAACAATAAAATTCGCCGCGAATTGGAGTGGGCGCAGATCAAGGGCGGCGTGCCTAACGTTCTCTAGTTATGGCCCAAGATCCGGTGCGCGCCTAGCCAATTGTCGAGTGCCGCCCACCGGCAGTAAGAAGAACGCGTCCTCCGAAACACCCTTGAGGGCGCGCGCGGCGCCGAGCTCATGGAGCGGCTGATCGAGAGGCTCATCCGAGAGCGCGAAAGTCCCCCAATGCACGCCGAGACTTTTCTTGGCGGCGAGATCCAGATGGATCTGCACGGCTTCCTCAAGATCAACGTGCTGCATTTTCATGAACCAACGCGGCAGACAGGCGCCCACCGCAATGAGCGCCAAATCGAATCCCCCGCCCAACGCCGCTGTCTGGCGGGCGGCGAAGCGCTGTCGGGCGTCGGCAAAATCCTGGCTGTAGCCGGTATCACCGGTGAAGAACCAATGCAAATCCGCGCCAAACACAGCCCATGCGCCCCACAGGGTTCTGTTGCGATCCTTAAGCGAGCGCCCCGACCAGTGCTGCGCCGGCGTGAAATGAAACTGTACCGGGCCCTGATCCGCCTCGCCGAGTGTGTGGCTGTCCCACCAGTCCAGTTCCACCGCGCGCTGAATGCCGAGCCGCGCGAGCCAGGCTTTGATGCCGAGCGGCGCAAGGTATAGCGGCGCGCCGCCCGCTTGCGCGGCCAAGCGCCGCACGCTGTCGCGATCCAGATGATCGTAGTGATTATGCGAGATCAACACGACGTCGATTCGCGGCAGATCCTGCAAGGCGATCCCCGGCGGCTGCGCGCGATGCGGTCCAATGAATGTCAGCGGCGAGGCGCGCGGCGAAAACACAGGATCCGTCAGCACGTTAAGGCCGCTCGCCTGCACCAGTGCGGTGGCGTGACCGATCCAGGTGACCGCGGGAATCATCTGCCGGCCGGCCACGGCGTTGGCATGCACAAAATCGAGCTTGGCGTTCTGTTGCGGCGTCGGAAGGGTCGCGGCAGGCGGCAGGCGATGGCGGATTCGCTGCAGCTGCCAACGCAATACGTCGCGCAGCGACTTGGTCACTGAGCCGACATAGTTATTGCGAAAGCCCGTGGGCGTGTGGTGCGGTTTTGGAGCCATCGGCTGGATTGTAATGCTGATTCTTGACGCGCCGGCCGGTGGCGCTGCATTCTCCCGGTCCCATGCGCACCCAAAAATTTGCACACTTTGTTCTGTTGCTGCTGGCCGTCCTCGGGCTGGGCGCCCATACCCGCCCCGCCAGCGCGGCCGATGGGGATCAGTATCTTGGTAAATGGAACGGGACCTACCGAGGGGAGAATGCCCTGGGTCGTTTCGTACTGACCTTGGAGCGCGGCAGCGACGGTACGCTCACCGGCAGCATCACGGTGAGCGATGATGCCGGCGGCGCCGCGGACTACACCTCCACACTGAAAAGCGCCGCCTTCGCCGGCAACAGCTTCAGCGCGGCCTATGAACCGCCGGGGGATGGCCAAACGGAAGTCAGCTTGAAGGGAGTCTTCAATCCGACAGGCGCCGATGGCGACTGGTCGGTGAATGCGAAGGCGCAGCCCGCGGCGGCGGCTCTGGCGATGGGCACCTGGAAAGTCGTCAAACCCTAATTGACCTCGCCGGCGCGCGTTTCTGCATCGATGCGCCGGAAAGCCCGGCATCCCGGTTGAGCTTGCCGCGGCAAGCTATGCCGCATGAACGAATTGCGCCCACAACGCGGCATGGCCGCCGAAGAACTCGCGGCGAACTACCTTGAAGTGCGCGGCCTGCACGTGCTGGCGCGCAACCTGCGCTGCAAGGCCGGCGAACTCGATTTGGTGTGCCTCGACGACGAGATTCTGGCCATTATCGAAGTGCGGCAGCGCGCGGGCCCGGCATTCGGCGGGGCGCTGGCGTCGGTGACCTGGCATAAGCAGCGAAAAATCATTCGCGCCACCCAATACTTCCTGCCCCGCCAGGCGCAATGGCTCGGCCGCGCGCTGCGCTTCGATGTATTCGCCGTGGAGGGGCCGCCGGAGGGGGCTCACCGAATCGTCTGGGTGAAGGACGCCTTTCGCCTTACTTGACGACCTGCAACTTCGGCCGCTTGGAGGCCGCAGCGCCGGGTTTTCCGCTGGCGGCACTGGCCGGCGGGGGCGTATCGGAAGGATCGGGATCCGCATCGCCCTCGGGGAAAATCATCCCCTGTCCGGTCTCGCGGGCGTAAATGCCCAAAATGGCACGCACCGGGACCTGCACTGCGAATCCCACGCCGCCAAAACGCGCCTCGAAGCTCACGAAATCGTTGCCCAGCTTCAGCATCTGGGTCGCGGAGAAGCTCACGTTGAGCACGATCTTGCCGTCCTTGACGTACTGGCGCGGGACGGTCACGCCCTCGGCGGCCGCGTCCACCACGATATGCGGTGTTTCGCCGCTATCGGAGATCCACTCGTGCAGCGCGCGCAAGAGATACGGACGCCGCGGCTTCAATGGCGCATATCCCTTTCCGCGTCGCTCAAGCAGGCGCGGAATGTGGAGCGCGCAAAAATCGAATTCATGTACTTCGTGATGGGCTGCGCCTGTGCCGGCAGCTCGATACCGTAGATGCGGAGTCGCCACAGGATGGGTGCGATGCTGGCATCAACCAACGAGAATTCATCGCTCAAGAAAAACGGCTTCGCCTTGAACACCTCGGCGCTGGCGCAAATCGCCTCCCCCAACACCTTGCGGCTGTGTTCCGCCGTCTTGCTGTGCGGGTCAACTTCGATGTCGTGCGCCAGGGCATACCAGTCGCGCTCGACCCGATACAACGCCACGCGAAATTGCGCGCGGGTCACAGGATCAATCGGCATCAGGGGCGGATGCGGGAAGCGTTCATCGAGGTACTCGATGATGACCCGCGAGTCATAGAGCACGAGGTCCCGATCGACCAGCGTCGGCACGCTGTGATACGGATTTAAATCGAGCAGATCCTCGGGCAGATCGTTCGGGTCGACATTGACCAGTTCGATGGCAATTCCCTTCTCGGCGAGGACCAGGCGCGTCCGGTGACTCCACGGGTCGGTCGGTGCGGAAAACAGAGTCATCACCGAGCGACGTGCCACTAACGCGATCTCCTAGCAAGGACTTAAGGGGAAGGCCCCGCTGCGTCAGTGGACGTCCTTCCAGTACTCTTTCTTCAGCATGTAAGCGAACACAAAAAACACCAGCAGAAATAGCATCACGAAGATGCCCATCGATTGGCGTTTGGCCTTGACGGGCTCGCCGGCATAATCCAGAAAGTTGGCCGTGTCCCGGACGAATTGATCATACTCCTCCGGCTTCATCGCGCCGGGGGTCATTGCTTCCACGCCCACCAGCACCATTCTCGCGCTACCGCGCTCATCGAGCTCATTTTTGAACACCGGCTTCTGCATTCCCTGCAGGTTCTCGAGCACATCCGGCATCGCGGTGCTCGGCAGATACAGATTATTGACGCCCCAAACCCGGGTTTTATCCGCGTAAAAACCCTTCAGGTACGAATAAATGTAATCCACGCCGCGCTCCCGGGCCATCAGCGACAAGTCCGGCGGCGGCCGTCCGAACCAGGCTTCCGCTTCCGCGGGCATGGCCGAATTAATGCCGTCGAAGGGTTTATCTGACGTGAACATCAGATTTTTCGCCAGCTCCAGCTCCGGGATGTTCAAGTCCGCGGCCAAGCGGTTGTAGCGCAGATACTTCAGCGAATGGCAGCCGGAGCAGTAATTCATGAAATTGCGCGCCCCCCGCTGCAGGGACTCGGTATTGGTGATATCGGTGCCGGATTGCAGTGGGGCGATGTCGCCCTCCTCGGCAAGCGCGCTGCCGGCGAAGATCAGGCCGATGGTGATCAAGAGCGACGCTTTAAACATGTCCAGTAACCCTATCCGGCACCGGCTTCACGGGTTCATATTTCGTGTACCAGGGCATCAGCACAAAGAACGCAAAGTAGAGCACCGTGCAGACCCGCGCCAGCGTCGGATAAATACCCGACGGGGGCTTCAGACCGCACAGTCCCAAGGTGATGAATGATACGACGAAGATCGCCAGCATCACCTTGTAGATCGGGCCCCGATAGCGGATCGAGCGCACGGGCGAGCGATCCAGCCACGGCAGAAAGAACAGCACGATGACCGCGGCACCCATCACCAGTACCCCCCACACCTGCGTACCGGCGAACGAGGGCACGGCGCGCAAGATGGCGTAAAACGGCGTGAAATACCACACCGGCGCAATATGCGGCGGGGTCTGCAGCACGTTGGCGGGCTCGAAGTTGGGCGATTCCAAGAACAGTCCGCCGAAGGTCGGCGCAAAGAAAATCACGCCGAAAAACAGCAGCAAAAATCCGGCAACACCCACCGTATCCTTCACCGTGTAGTAGGGATGAAACGGAATCCCGTCCAGCGGGTGACCCTGCGCATCCTTGTGCTTCTTGATCTCGATGCCGTCGGGATTGTTGGACCCGACCTCGTGCAGCGCCATGAGGTGAGCGATCACGAGAAACACCAGCGCCAGGGGCAGTGCGGCCACGTGCAGCGCGAAAAAGCGGTTTAACGTGGCATCCGCAATGTAGTAGTCGCCGCGAATCCAGTCGACCAAGGATCCGCCGATGACCGGCAGACTGCTGAACAGCGAGACGATGACCTGCGCGCCCCAATAGCTCATGTTGCCCCAGGGCAGCACATAGCCCATGAACGCTTCGGCCATCAGCAGCAAGAAGATCAAACAGCCGAAAATCCACAACAATTCGCGCGGTTTGCGGTGCGAGCCGTACAGCAGCGCGCGAAACATATGCAGGTAAATCACAATGAAAAACGCCGATGCCCCGGTGGAGTGCATGTAGCGTATCAACCAGCCCCAATCCACATCCCGCATGATGTATTCGATCGATGAAAACGCCTCCGCGGATGAAGGCTTGTAGTTCATCGTCAAAAATACGCCCGTCACCAGCTGAATGACGAGAACCACCAGCGAGAGAATTCCAAAGTAGTACCAAAAGTTGAAATTCTTCGGCGCGTAATACTCCGAGACCTGCTCTCTCCACAATTTTGTGAGCGGAAAGCGCTCGTCGATCCAGCCAATCAATCCTTTGCCGGTGCCGGCGGATTCAGGTGCTGCGGCCATCGCTAACCTCTTGCGTTACGAAACTGGTTTGGGGGCGTCGTCGACGCCGATAACGACCCTAAGGTTCGCAGCAATCGCGTACGGCGGAACAGTCAAGTTCTTCGGCGCCGGCATGCCCTTGAACACCCGGCCTGACGCATCATACTTCGAGCCGTGGCAGGGACAGTAAAAGCCGCCCGGCCAATTCGCTCCCAAGTCGACGCCGCTCACCTGAAAGGAGTCGTTGGGGGAAAAAGCACCTAAGGGCGAACAACCCAAATGCGTGCACACGGCCAGGCCGATCCAGTACTCGGGGTTACGTGCGCGAACTGCGCCGCTGGCTTTGATGTATTCCGGCTGTGTTGAATCTTCCGAGGCGGGATCCTGCAGCAGTGCATTGTGATCAGCCAATTGATCCACCAGCCCCTTGACGCGCCGGACGATGAACACCGGTTGGCCGCGCCATACCACCTTCAGCATCTGGCCGGGATCGAGTTTGGAGGCGTCCACTTCGACCGGTGCGCCGAGCGCCTTGGCGCGCGCGCTGGGCTTCCACGACGCGAGAAAAGGAATCGCGGCGAACGCGACGCCAATCGCGCCGGTGCCCACCGTGGCCGCCGTCAACAAGCGGCGCCGGCTATGGTCAACCTGTTCAGTCATGCGATCGCCCCAAGTAATGTTGACAAATCTTCACGCAAACCCCTATAGCCGTAGTGTTTCCCAAAGAATAGTGGGAGCGCATTATACACAGATCGGCGCATGCGCCTTAAGCCCGGACGAGCGATTTTAATTGCAGAACACTCGCGTCCTCTTGAATTTCTTGATCAAAGCGGTCGTGCTCGGCCTGGCGGTGGCGTTTCTCGTGGTTTGGTGGAAACCCACGCTGTTGGGCGCGCACAGCGCCGGCGCGCCGCAAGGGACAAACCCTGCCCCAGGTGCTGCCCCGGTCGCGCCGCGCGTGGCGGCGCAGCCCATCGTGATGCAAAGCTTTGCCGATGCGGTGGCGCGGGCCGCGCCGGCGGTGGTGAACATCTACACGGCGCGCGTGGTACGCGAGCGCGCACCGGTGGCGCCGCTCAATCAATTGTTCGGCGATTACTGGCCGAGCTATCGCCAGCGCGTCGAGCGCAGCTTAGGCTCCGGCGTCATTGTCGATGCGATGGGCACCATCGTGACGAATCAGCACGTCATTGCCGGCGCCGATTCGATCCGGGTCCAGCTCGCCGACGGCCGCATCGCCGATGCGACCATCGTCGGCCAGGATCCCGATACGGATCTTGCCATTCTCGATCTGAAGCTGCAGAACCTGCCGGTCATGCCCATCGGCCGTTCGGACACACTGCGGGTGGGTGACATCGTGCTCGCCATCGGCAATCCCTACGGCCTGAGCCAAACGGTGACACAGGGCATCGTGAGCGCCACCGGCCGCGGTCAGCTGGGTCTGGCCATTTTCGAGAATTTCATTCAAACCGATGCCGCCATCAACCTCGGCAATTCCGGCGGCGCGCTCATTGACGCGCACGGCGACTTGGTGGGCATCAACACCGCGATGCTGAATCGCGCCTATGGCGGACCGGAGGGCATCAGCTTTGCCATCCCCGTGAACCTGGTGCGCGGCGTGATGGAACAGATCCTCACCAACGGCCACGTGGTGCGCGGCTGGCTCGGCTTCGCGCCGCAGGATTTGTCCGACGAACAGGCCGCGCAGGTGGGCGCTGTCGGCGGCGGAGTCACGGTGGTGAATATTCTCGTGAAAAGTCCGGCCTACGAGGCAGGCATGCGGCCCGGCGACTTGGTCATCGCGCTCGGTGGAGAGCCGGTGCGCAGTGCCCAGGACCTGGTGAGCCGCGTGGCGGCGCTGAAGCCCGGCGCCACCGTCGATATCGAAGCGCGCCATGCGCGCGACAGTTACAAGATCACGCTCAAGGTCCTGGAGCGTCCGACGCGCCCGATTCAGCCGCAATAAAGGTCGGCCGCGAGTCAGGGGGTACGCCGGATCTTCGCGCCCAATTGCTGCAGTTTCTCCTCAATGGCCGCATAGCCGCGATCGATGTGATAGATGCGCTCGATGTCGGTGCGTCCGTCGGCCACCAAGGCCGCCAGCACCAGACTGGCCGAGGCGCGAAGGTCCGTGGCCATGACCGGCGCGGCGGTGAGCCGCTCCACACCCTTGATGATGGCGGTGTTGCCCTCGAGGCGGATCTCCGCCCCCATGCGGCGCATCTCCAACATGTGCATGAAGCGATTCTCGAATATCGTTTCGATGATGGTGCCCACGCCGCTCGCCACGGTGTTGAGCGCGGCAAATTGCGCCTGCATGTCGGTGGGGAAGGCCGGATACGGCGCGGTACGAATGTCCACCGCAGCGGGCCTGCGGCCCCGCATGTCGACCTCGATCCACGTGTCCCCGGCGTCGATGCGTGCGCCCGCCTCTTGCAGTTTGCCGATGACGGCATCCAAGTGATCGGGGCGCGTGTTCTTGACCCGAATGTGTCCGCCGGTGATCGCCCCCGCCACCAGGTAGGTCCCCGTTTCGATGCGGTCCGGCAGCACCTCATAGGCGGTGCCATTCAGTCGCTTCACCCCCTCGATGACGATTCTATCGGTGCCGGCGCCCTTGATCTTGGCCCCCATGGCGCAGAGGAAATTGGCCAGGTCGACCACCTCCGGCTCGCGCGCCGCGTTCTCCAGCACCGTCTCCCCCTCGGCCAGGGTCGCGGCCATCATGAGGTTTTCGGTGCCGGTGACGGTTACCGTCTCCAGTACCAGCCGCGCTCCCTTCAGACGGCTGGCGCGCGCCTTGATGTAGCCATTCTCGATGTGGATATCGGCACCCATGGCCTGCAGTCCGGCGACATGAATGTTCACGGGGCGCGCGCCGATGGCGCAGCCGCCGGGCAAGGACACGTCCGCGGCGCCAAAGCGCGCCAACAGCGGCCCGAGCACCAGAATCGAGGCGCGCATGGTCTTCACAAGTTGGTAGGGCGCGAAATATTCCTTGATGGTCGAGGCATCCACCTCGATGCGCATTTTCTCGTCAATGGTGACCGAGACGCCCATGCGCCCCAGCAACTCGATCATGGTGGTCACATCCTGCAAGTGCGGGACGTTGGAGACGGTCACCGGACCGTCCGCCAATAAACAGCCGGCCAAAATCGGCAGCGTGGCGTTCTTGGCGCCCGAGATGCGAATCTCGCCCTCGAGCGCAATGCCCCCGTGAATCTGCAGTTTATCCACGGCCCTGCCCTGCATATTCGTCGGGCGTAAACACCTGAAGTGCGAGGGCATGGATCTCATTGCCCACCGCGGCGCCCAGGGTGGAATACACCAATTGGTGGCGCTGCACCGGCCGCTTGCCGGCGAACGCCGGTGCAATCACCACGGCCTCAAAATGCACATTGTCCCCACTGCTCACCAGCGCGCGGCTGTCGGGGAGACCCGCTTCGATGAGCTGCGCTACCTGACTTGGATTCATGCCTGCTCCTTGGAAAAATCGTACCAGCTTACCCTTTGGGTCGGCGGGATTCCGCAACCGCTGTATCATTCACCGATGCATCCGGACTACACCGACGAGGCCCTCGTCGATCTCGGCCGCCAGGCCCTCTGCATCGAGATCGACGGCCTGCGCGCCCAACTGCCGCGCTTGGGTGTGGAGTTTGCACGTGCCTGCCGCATTTGTCTTAGCTGCCGCGGCCGGATCGTCGTGACGGGCATGGGCAAGTCCGGTCATATCGGCGGCAAAATCGCCGCGACGCTGGCCAGCACGGGAACGCCCTCCTTCTTCGTGCACCCCGGTGAGGCCAGTCACGGCGATGTGGGCATGATCACGCGTGATGATGCCGTGCTGGCGCTGTCCAATTCTGGTGAAACGGCTGAAATTCTTACCATCCTGCCGGTGATCAAGCGCTTAGGGGTACCCCTGATCGCCTTTACGGGAAAGGCAGATTCGGCGCTTGCGCGGATCGCCACCGTGCACTTGGATATCGGGGTGCCGGCGGAGGCCTGTCCTTTGAACCTGGCGCCCACGGCCAGCACCACCGCCGCGCTGGCGGTCGGCGATGCCCTGGCGGTGGCGCTCTTGAAGGCGCGCGGTTTCACCGAGGAGGACTTCGCGCGCTCCCATCCTGCCGGCGCCCTCGGCCGCCGCTTGCTGTACGTGCGGGACGTGATGCGCACCGGTGAGCATGTGCCTACGGTTCGCGCCGATACCACGCTGGCCGAGGGGTTAATGGAGGTGACCTCCAAAGGCTTGGGTATGACCGCGGTGGTCGATGAGGCGCTGCACGTGCTCGGCGTGTTCACGGACGGCGATTTGCGCCGCGCGCTGGATCGCGCCGCGGATCTGCAGAGCACGCGCATGGATCAAGTCATGACCCTGCGGCCCAAGTTCGTGGGTCCGGCGACGCTCGCGGCCGAGGCGGTGCATCTGATGGAAACGCACCGCATTACTTCGCTGATCGTGGTTGACGAGGGCAAGATCGTGGGCGCTCTTAATGTGCACGATTTACTGCGCGCAGGTGTCATTTGAAGGCGCGCAAAGCCACCGCGCTGGCGAAGATCCGGCTGTTGGTCTTGGACATCGACGGCGTGCTCACCGATGGGCGCCTGTATTTTGGCCCTCGGGGCGAAGCGCTGAAAGTATTCCACGTGCGCGACGGCCACGGCATCAAACTGCTCATGGCCGCGGGCGTGCACGTGGCCGCGTTCAGCGGCCGGCGCTCGGCCGCGGCAGCCGCTCGCTTACGCGAACTGCGCGTGCCCACGGTGGTCCAAGGATGCAGCGACAAAATCGCCGCGCTTTTCCGGGTCACGGAGCGTTTCAACATCAATCCGCTGCACTGCGCCTGCATGGTGGATGACACGCCGGATTTGCCGCTGATGTCCGCGGTGGGCTTGGCCGCGGCGGTCGCGGACGCACACCCGATCGTGTTGTCGGCAGCGCACTGGGTGGCAAGTCGTCCGGGCGGCTTGGGCGCCGTACGCGAGTTGTGCGATGCTCTGCTGCTCGCCCGCGCCAAGCGCAGCTGATGCTGTTTCGCATCTTCACCCTGCTTGCCGTCGCGGCCCTGGCCATCAGCACCTGGATACTGAGTTCTCCGGCGCATCGCCCATCGACCTCGAATGCGGTCGGGCAGACGGATCTGCCCGGCTACTATCTGAAAAACACCGTGCTCACCGAGTACGACAGCACCGGCGCACCGAGCATCCGTATCGAGGCTGAACGCATCGATCAAATCGCGCATAGCAATGAAGTGCAGCTCTACAACGTGCGCGTGGACTATGACGCTCCCAGCGGCCAGACCTGGGTGCTGTTTGGCGATACCGCGCATGTGCTGCCCGGCGGCAATACCGTCGATGTGAGCGGCAACGTGCGCCTCGAAGGTCAGGGTTTCGGAACCGAAGGCACGGCGGTCATTCACAGCGATACCATGCGCTACAGCGTTCCCGACTCCACCGCAACCACCAAGAGCGACGTGCGCATCGACTTTGGCGGACATGTGTTGACGGCGCGGGGACTATTTGCAAATTTGAAAGAGCGCACCGTGCGCTTAGAATCGAAGGTCAATGGCCGCTTTCACCGTTAAGACTCTGGTGTGCTTCGCGCTGCTGTCGCAGCTGATGCCGGCCCGCGCCGCGACTTCCCGCGATACCCAACTCCCGATACTGCTGGATGCGCAGTCCTCGGAAGTCGACCTGCGCACCAACAGTGCGGTATTCAATAAAGTGCGCATTTCGCAAGGCACCATGGCGATCAGCGCCGATCAAGGCCATGCCACCCAGACCACCACGGCATTGGACTTCGACAACAACCTGTGGGTATTCCGCGGTAACGTGAAAATCACCATGGATCAAGGAGTGTTACTCTCCGACGAGGCCCAGATTACGTTTGTGAACAAACAGCTCACCCGGGCCGTTGCCACCGGGAAACCGGCCACCTTCGAACAGCTCATTGCGAAGACCGGCAAGGTCGCGAAGGGCCGCGCCGGCGAGGTCGATTACGAAGTCAGCAAGGGCGTCGTGCACTTCTCCAAGGATGCATATTTGACTGACGGACAGAACGAAATTCGCGGCGAATCGCTGAAATACAACGTCGGCGCTCAAAGCATCAGCGCGGACGCCGCCGAACAAGGCAGCAAGCGCGTGCACATGATCATCACGCCGCCGCCGCCCAAAACGGCGCCGGTCCCGGGAACGGCGCCTTCGGCGCCCCCGGCCGTCCCCCAACCATGAGCGTACTCCGGGCTCTGAACCTCGCCAAAAGTTACAAATCACGTCAGGTACTGCAGGATTTGTCGCTGGAGGTGGAGAGCGGCGAAGTGGTGGGGCTGCTCGGCCCCAATGGCGCCGGCAAAACCACCGCCTTCTACATGATCGTGGGACTCACCCGCTGCGAGCATGGCGAAATATTTCTGGACAATCGCGATATCAGCCGGCTGCCGATGCACCGCCGAGCTCAACTGGGCTTGGGCTACTTGCCGCAAGAACCCTCGGTGTTTCGCAAGCTGTCGGTGGCGGACAATATCACCGCCATCCTGGAAACCCGCCCGGGACTCGATGGTGCAGGGCGCGCCGAGCGCCTGAAGGAATTATTGGGCGAGTTGCACATCGCTCATGTGCGCGACAGCTTGGGGATGAGCCTGTCCGGCGGGGAGCGCCGCCGGGTGGAAATTGCGCGTGCCCTGGCGGCCGATCCGCGCTTCATCCTGTTGGACGAACCCTTCGCCGGTGTCGACCCGCTCTCCGTGGCCGATATCCAACGAATAATCAAGCACTTGTCCGACAAGGGTATCGGCGTGTTGATTACCGATCATAATGTGCGGGAGACCTTGGGTATTTGCGGCAGAGCCTATATCGTTAGTCAAGGCAGCGTGCTCGCCTCTGGATCTGCGGACCAGATTCTTGCCAACCCGCAGGTTCGTGAGGTGTACTTGGGCCAGGATTTCAAACTGTAGGCTTGGACCCCAAAGAAATATGTTGAAGCCCAGTCTGCAGCTTCGCATCGGCCAGCAGCTCACCATGACGCCGCAGCTGCAGCAGGCCATTAGATTGCTGCAGCTGCCCTCGCTGGACCTGCAGGCCCACGTCCGCGAAACCCTCGAAACCAATGTGATGCTGGAAGGCGATGAGGAGGCCCTGGACGTCCCGCCGGACATCGCGCGCGAGGCGCGCGATGAAGCGCCGCTGCGCATGGACGAGAAATACGCGCCGCTGGATGGCATCAGCACCCCTCCCGATCAGCGTGAGACCCCGGAAGTCGAAATCGCGGACGAAGCCTGGGGAGAGCACACCAGTGGGCCGTCCGATCGATCTTGGTCGGGCGATGATGACCGTAGCGGCGACTTCAGCGATCAGCATGGCCAGACGCTGCAAGAACAGCTGATCGAACAGCTGGAATTGGCCAAGCTGTCGGCCGTCGACATCGCAATCGCGCGCGTCATCACCGACGCCATCACCGAGGACGGCTACTTGAAGGATGCCCTCGAGGACATTCGCTTGAGCCTGCTGCCGGAAATCGAGGCAACGGCCGCCGATGTGGAACGCGTGCTCGGCATCGTGCAATCGCTGGAACCGGCCGGCGTCGGCGCACGAAATCTGGGCGAATGCATCGCGCTGCAACTTCGCCAGCTCGATCCGGACACGCCCGCCCGCGATATCGCCATTCGCGTCGCCCTCGAGCATCTGGATTTGGTTGCCGGCCAGCAATTGGCGCTGCTGCGCAGGCAGCTGCGCTGCAACGAAAGCGATGTGGAAATGGCGCTCGCCCTGGTGCGCTCCTGCCATCCGCGGCCCGGCGCGGCAGTGAACCCCGCTCAGGCGGAATACGTGATTCCGGACGTTTTCGTGCGCCGCACCGAGCACGGCTGGATCGTCGAGATCAACCAGGCCACGGTACCGCGGGTGCGTGTCAACCAAAGCTATGCGAATTTGATCTCTCGTGCCCCCGACCATGCCATGCTGCGCACTCAGTTGCAGGAGGCGCGCTGGCTGATGCGCAGCCTGGAAATTCGCAATGAAACCTTGGTGAAGGTGGCGCGCTGCATCGTGCAGCGCCAGACGAGTTTTTTTGAGTTGGGCGAGGAGGCGATGGAGCCGCTGATCCTCAAGGATGTGGCCGAAGCGGTGGAAATGCACGAATCGACGATTTCGCGCGTCACCACCGCCAAGTACATGCACACGCCGCGCGGCGTGTTCGAGTTTCGCTACTTCTTTTCCAGCCACGTCGCCGCGGCGGACGGCACGGAAATGTCCTCCACCGCCATTCGCGCGAAGATAAAGAAGCTGATATCGCAGGAAAATCCAGACAATCCCTGCAGCGACAGTAAGCTCGCGGAGATTCTGTCGCAGGAGGGCATACCCGTGGCCCGGCGCACGGTTGCCAAATATCGCGAAGGTATGCAGATCGCACCGTCCAATGAACGGAAGCGGGCTGCCGCTCGCGCATCTTGAGCGTTCGAATGACCTAGGAGGAAACATGCAGCTCGATCTCAGCGGCCATCATGTGGAAATCACGGACTCACTGCGCGCTTATGTGGTGAAGAAATTCGAGCGCATTTCGCGGCACTTCGAACAGCTGATCGATGTCCATTGCGTGCTCACGGTCGAAAAATTTGGCCACAAGGCGGAGGCCACGCTGATGCTGCGCGGCAATAAGATTTATGCGGACGCCACCGAAGGCAATATGTACGCCTCCATCGATGCCTTGACCGACAAGCTCGACCGCTGCGTCAAGAAACACAAGGAAAAGGCCTCCGACCACCACGCCGATGATGTCATCAAGGCGCGCCTGTTGTCGTAAGGTTCCACGGCGCAAATCCCATGTCGATGCGGCTGATCATCGTGAGCGGATTATCCGGCTCCGGGAAGAGCGTTGCTCTGCACTTGCTGGAGGACATCGACTTTTATTGCGTCGACAACATTCCCGCGGCGCTGCTCAAACCCTTCATCTCGCACACGGTGCGCGGCATGGGCGACACCTATCCGCGCACCGCGGTGGGATTGGATGCACGCAACCGGCCGAACGAGATTGAAACCATCCCCGCCCTGGTCGGCGAACTGCGCCGCAGCGGCATCAGCTGCGAGGTGTTGTACCTGCACGCGGCCGAGGAGGTGCTTCTCAAGCGTTATGCCGAAACGCGCCGCAAGCACCCGTTGGTCGCCGGCGATGTGAGCCTGCGCGAGGCAATCGCCACGGAGCGCGAACTTCTGGAACCGATCATCACCGCCGCGGACTGGGTGATCGACACGTCCAATATGGGCGTCCATGCGCTGCGTGAGTTGATCCGCGCGCGCATTGACCGGCGGCGCGACGGCCGGCTCTCATTGATGTTCGAATCCTTCGGCTACAAGCACGGCATTCCCGGCGATGCGGATTTCGTCTTCGACGTGCGCAGCCTGCCAAATCCGTACTGGGAGCCTGGGTTGCGCGGACTCACGGGGCAGGATAGCGCGGTGATCGATTACCTGGCGGGAATCGCCGGCGTGCGCAAGATGATCGCGGATCTGACCGCATTTTTGGAGCAGCGTGTCGCGGAATTCTCCCAGGCGAATCGCAGCTACCTGACCATCGCGGTCGGCTGCACCGGCGGTCAGCATCGTTCGGTGTATATCGCCGAACAGCTCGCGGCGCATTTCCGCCATTCCTATCCGCATGTGCTGACGCGGCACGATTCCCTGCAGAAAAATTAGCGCCGCGCCGAGCGGAACTGGCGCGCCTGCCCCAACTGCAGGAATTCGCGTATTTCTGCGGCCCGGGCGCGTGCATCCGCATAGCCCATATCGATCAATTCCCGGGTAAAGCCGCGTTCGAACAGCAGGTAGCTGAGCAGCAGCGAATTGGGCGAACTGTTCGCCCCCAGCGCGCGCAGCAAGATGCGCAGCGCGCGCGGCAGTTCGCGCACATGCCGGCGCGCAATTTCGTTGACATTGCGCGAGGGCGTGAGCAGCAGCGTCTCGATGTGGCGCATTCCCGCACTCTCGTTGTAGCGCGCGATGCGCTCTAGATCCGCATTCAGCTGATCCATGAACAAAGAATCCAGCATGAAACCGAACATCTGCCCGAAGCTGGGCTCGATCGGGGGTGCCTTGTTCGCGTTTCCCTCCGGCAGCGGATCGTTCACTCCGATGATCAGCAGTCGCGATGCGCCGAGATGAATCGCCGGACTCAAGGGTGAGGTTTGGCGCATGGCCCCATCACCGTAGTACGCCCCCCCCAGCAGCACCGGACGGAACAGGAAAGGGATGGCCAGACTCGCCATCAAGTGCTCCAGCGTCAATGGCGCACGCATGCCGCGGCGAAACACCCTGGCCCAGGGCCCGACCGAGGAGTCGGCGGCATAGAAGGTCACCGAGTCGGCGTCGGCATAGCAGGTCGCGCAAATGCCGATGGCGTGCAGGTGTTCCTTGTACAGGCTGCGGGGAATGCCGTCGAAGTCCAACTGCGCGCGCAGCAAGTCCCACAGGGGCGCGTTGTCGAACAGCGAATGCGGTGGCTGCACCAGCCAGCCGCCGGTGAGGAAGGCCAGCAGCCAATGGATGCCGGATTTGAGCATGCTCGCGGCATCGGCTTTGAAGACCTGGTGAACCCTAAAATCTCGCCATACCCGCTCGATGGCATAGACCGAGCGCCGGAAATGCGCCGCATCCGAGGCGAGCGCAATGGCGCTGACGGCGCCGGCGGAGGTGCCGGTGATGATGGGAAACGGACACGCAGAGCCGCGCCTCAGCAGATCCGCGATGCCCTTGAGCACGCCGACTTGGTAGGCGGAGCGTGCGCCGCCGCCCGTCAACACCAAGCCGAGTTGCGCCTGGTCTGCGCTCACTGGCCCGTCCAGGCCGGAATGGTGCAGTGAAACTCCGCACCGCCCGAGGCTCGATTCTGCGCCCACAGGCGTCCGCCATGTGCGGTCACGATGGAGCGGCTCAACGACAGTCCCAACCCTAAGCCTTGCGCCTTGGTGGTGTGGTAAGGCTCGAAGATTTTCTCTTCATCCCCCGCCGCAATGCCGCAGCCGGTATCCGCCACGGAAATTTCCACGGCGCCGCCCTCGGCCGGGCTCGAGCACAGCGACAGCGTGCGCGACTGCTGCGCCGGGTGCGCCATGGCATCCCCCGCGTTCAGAATCAGATTGATCAACACCTGCTGAAGCTGCACGCGATCGCCTCGCACCAGGGGCAATCCTGCGCCGAATTCGGTGACCACCCGCACCGCGCGCGCCGTCAAATCATGGTTCAGCAATTTAAGCACTTCTTGAATCAATTCGTTCGCCTGCAGCGCCTGCGGTTCGAAATCTCCCTTGCGCAACAGCGTGCGCAGCCGGCCGATGACTTCGGCGGCGCGGTTATCCTCCGTCACGATGTCGCCGAGGATGTCGCGAATCTCCTGCATGTCGCAATTGTCGCGGGCAAGAAACAGCTGCGCGGCTTGCGCGTTGCTCAAAATGGCCGCAAGGGGCTGCGTCAATTCATGCGCCAGCGAGGAAGACAGTTCGCCGAGGCTCGCGACACGCAGCAAATGCGCGACCTCGTTGCGATGCGCATGGGCTTCCAGTTCCGCCGTTTTCCGATGCGTGATATCCAGCGAAACGCCCTGAACCCGGGTCGGTTGACGGGCGCCGCCGAATTCGACCCGGCCCTGCGAGGCGATCCAGCGAATGGCGCCGTTCGGCAGCACCGCTCTGATATTCAAGCGCATAGCGGCCATCGCCGCCCAAGGCGTTGGTCATGGCCAGGCGTGTCCTTTCGCGATCGTCGGGGTGGACGCGTTGTAGGAAATGATCGAAATACAAGGGCTCTTTATGTGAAAACCCCAGCAGCGCGCGCCATTGATCGGAGGCCCATAACTCGTTGCGCGCAAAATCCCGCGACCAGAAACCCAAGTTCGCCGCTTCCGCGGCCAATTTCGTTTGTTGTTCGCTGGCATCCAAGTCGCGCGCCAGTTGCGCAACGCGCAGCGTCTCGCCGCCCAACTCGTAGTTCATGGCCGCGACGATGCCTAAGAACAACAAACTGGCCACCACCGGCCACTGCACGTGTCCCCAGAATATCAACGTCGCTTGCAAAGTCCCCGACATCAGAAAAAACACGATGCTGCCGCCCACGATCGCCGCCCGCCGCCGCTCGCCTCGGCGCCACACGACAATCGCGGCGTCCGCGACGAAAATCGCCAGTGCGTAAATGCTGATCTGCCCGACGATCATCCAGGGATTCGGCACGCCCTTGGCAACTGCGACGGATTCGCCGAGGAATCGGATATGGCGAAGTTCGATGATTTGCCGATAGTTCAAATCCGGCCCGGTCAGAAAATTCAGTATCATCGCAAGGGTGCGCAGGCCGCACACGCTCCACAACAGCCAGAGCCGGCCCGCGCGAAGATACAGCCGCACGAAGCCCGCCAATGACAGGATGACGGCCCACAGCGACACCTGCGCCCATCTGACGGCTGCACCGTACTGCGCCGGTGTTTGCGCCAGCATTTCCGCGAGGTCGCAAAAGGCGAACACCGCGGTCGACAGCGCGGCGAGGGCAAAGAGCAAGTAGGCCCATTGATTGCGCTGCCGCCACCAAATGAACCCATAGATAAGCGCCGTCGTGAGACAAGCCGAGGCGGTCATGGAAAAAACGACGGTGACCCAATTCATACGGCCGCGAAACTCCCAGCTGCCCCCATTCCCGCTATCTCACTTCCGCTAAGTCAGCTCATCGATAACCGCATCGAGTCCGGCCAGCGTCAGGGGATACATGCGCCCTGCCAGCATCTCGCGTGTCATGTCGATCGATGCGGTTTGGCGCCAGCGCGACTGCGGCTGAGGATTGATCCAGGCGAATTTCGGATACTGCTTCATCAATCGCTCGAGCCACACGCTGCCGGGCTCAGGATTCCAATGCTCCACGCTGCCGCCGGCATGGGTGATTTCATAGGGGCTCATGGTGGCGTCGCCCACCAGGATCAGCTTGTAGTCCGGACCGTAGGTGCGAATGATGTCGGTGGTGCTGACATGTTCGTTGAAGCGCCGGCGATTGTCCTTCCACAGTGCTTCGTAGACGAAGTTGTGAAAATAATAGTGTTCCAGATGTTTGAATTCGCTGCGCGCCGCGGAGAACAATTCCTCGCAGGTCTTGACGTGATCATCCATCGAGCCGCCGATATCGAGCAGCAGCA
Source organism: uncultured Gammaproteobacteria bacterium (assembly GCA_963756845.1). Classification (GTDB taxonomy): domain Bacteria; phylum Pseudomonadota; class Gammaproteobacteria; order Steroidobacterales; family Steroidobacteraceae; genus Bog-1198. The sequence continues at coordinate 403,291 of CAVWPD010000002.1, forward strand.
GGATCTTGATCACATTGCGCCGCTCGGCCTGCATCTTGATATCCAGCCAGCCGCCCGAGCGCGCCGTGGCATCGATGGTATCCGCGAGGGCCAGTTCGTCCGGCACGCCGCGGCGGGCGAACTTGCGCAGCCGGCGCAGTGCGATCTTGATGTTGCGCGTGCCGAGCTCAACCTTGTCATCGAGATTGGCGAATTCGCGCTTGTCCCAGACTTTCACGGCACTGCGATTGCGGCCGCCGTCCTGGCCGATGCGCACGCCCTCCGGATTGAACCCGTAGGCGCCATAGGGCGAGGTTCCCGCCGTTCCAATCCATTTGCTGCCGCCCTGATGCCGCTCTTTCTGCTCCTCGAGACGCTTTTTCAGCGTCTCCATCAACTTCTCCCAGCCGCCCAGCGCCTCGATTTCCGCTTTCTCCTCGTCGGTGAAATCGCGCACCGCGAGTTTCGCCAGCCAATCGGCGGGCAGTTGGCGCTCCAGCAACGCGAATAGGTCCTCGACGCCCTTGAAATGCGCGGCGAAGGCGCGGTCGTAGCGGTCGTAGAAACGTTCGTCCTTCACCAGGCAGGTTCGCGCCAGATAGTAGAAGCGCTCCGCGCTCAAATCGCCCAAGCCCGATTGCAGCGCCTCGAGCAGGGTCAACAATTCCGTGATCGAGACCGGCACGCCGGTCTTGCGCAGCAGAAAAAAGAACTTAACGAGCATTCCGGCGGTGCAGAAACACGAGTTGTTCGAACAAGTGGACGTCCTGCTCGTTCTTCAGGAGCGCGCCGTACAGCGGTGGGATGAGCTTTTTCGTGTCATCGCTGCGCAGCAATTCCGGGGGAATATCCTCGGTGACCAGCAGCTTGATCCAATCGAGCAGCTCCGAGGTGGTCGGTTTCTTCTTCAGGCCGGGCGTTTCGCGAATCTTGAAAAACGTCGTCAGCGCCTCGTGCAGCAGCTCGCGCTTCAAATCCGGAAAATGCACATCGACGATCTGCGTCATCGTCGCGGTATCCGGGAAGCGGATGTAATGGAAAAAACAGCGCCTCAAGAAGGCATCGGGAAGCTCCTTCTCATTGTTGCTGGTGATCACGATTACCGGACGATGCTTGGCGCGCACCGTCTCGCGGGTTTCGTACACATAGAACTCCATTCGATCCAGCTCGCGCAGCAGGTCGTTCGGAAATTCGATGTCTGCCTTGTCGATCTCATCGATCAGCAGCACCGGTTGCACATCGCAATCGAAGGCTTCCCACAAATTGCCCTTGAGAATGTAATTGCGAATGTCCTGTACGCGCGCATCGCCGAGCTGCGAGTCGCGCAAGCGCGACACCGCGTCGTATTCGTACAGCCCCTGCTGCGCCTTGGTGGTGGACTTGATGTGCCACTCGAAGAACGGTTTGCCGAGCGCGCGCGCGATCTCGGTGGCGAGCAGCGTCTTGCCGGTCCCGGGTTCGCCCTTGATGAGCAGCGGCCTCGACAGCACGATTGCGGCATTCACCGCGGCGTTCAGTTCATCGGTGGCTATGTAGCGCTCGGTACCGCGGAATTCAGTTGTCATGGAGTTACTTTCGTGTGACGCGCAGGATTTGCATGGAATTCGTTCCGCCCGAGATGCCGCTCAGTTCACCCTTGGTCAAAATGATGTGATCGTTCTCTCCGACCAGTTTTTGACCGAGCAGCAGACGGAATATGGAGAAATATATGGCTTCGCCCCGATCCTCGACATCGTAGGCAATGGGGTACACGCCGCGGTACAAGGTCACGCGGCGGCGCGTGCTTTCATTGCGCGTAAAGGCATAAATCGGAATGTCCGAGCGCACCCTCGACATCCACAGGGCCGTTGAGCCGGATTCGGTCAACGCCACGATGGCCTTGACGTGCAAATGGTTCGCCGTGTACATCACCGCGGCGGCAATCGCCTCATCGGTTTGCGCGAAAATACCGGTGTTTCGCTGCCGCGCACGCACATGCTCCATTTCATATTTTTCCGCGCCCACCACGATCTGCGCCATCGCTTCCACGACTTTGGCAGGATGCTTGCCGGAGGCGGTTTCCGCGGACAGCATCACCGCGTCCGTGCCGTCCATGACGGCATTGGCAACGTCCGAGACCTCGGCCCGGGTGGGAATGGTCGCGGTGATCATCGATTCCATCATCTGCGTGGCCATGATCACGACTTTGTTCTGGTGACGCGCTTCCTGGATGATTAGCTTCTGCAAGCCGGCGAGTTCCGCGAAGCCCATCTCCACGCCCAGGTCGCCCCGAGCCACCATCACGCCGTCGCTGGCTTTCACCACGGCCGCCAGATTCTTGATCGCCTCCGCCCGCTCGATCTTGGCCACGAGCAGTCCGTGACCGCCGGCTTGCCGCAGCAAGCCCCGTGCCTCGTCCATATCCGCCGCATCGCGCGGAAAGGACACTCCCAGGTAGTCCACCTTGAGGCGTGCCGCCGTGACAATGTCCTCGCGGTCCTTGTCCGTCAGCGCGCCCGCCGAGAGGCCGCCGCCTTGGCGGTTGATGCCCTTATTATTGCCGAGCTCACCGCCGATCAGCACCCGGGTGCGGATGCGCGGGCCCTCGATGCTGAGCACCTGTAGGCTGATCTGGCCATCGTTCAGCAGCAAGACATCGCCGGCGAATACGTCCGTGGGCAGTCGCTTGTAGGCGATTCCGACCCCTTGCTCAGTGCCGGCATCGACGCCGAGTGTTGCGTCCAGCACGAATTCCGCGTCGTCCTTCAGATGCACCTTGCCCGCCACGAAGCGGTCGATGCGGATTTTAGGGCCCTGCAGGTCGCCGAGCACGCCCACGTAGCGGCCGGCCTGCCGAGCTGCCTCGCGCACCAACTCGACGCGGTGTGCATGGTCCGCCACGGCGCCGTGCGAGAAGTTCAAGCGCACCACATCGACTCCGGCCCGCACCATTTCCGTCAGCACCGCGGTATCGTCGGTGGCAGGCCCTAGGGTGGCGACAATTTTCGTGCGTCGCAGCGCAACGCTCATGCTGCGCGCTGCTCGAGAATGTCGACCGCGGGCAGTTTCTTGCCTTCGACAAATTCCAAAAAGGCACCGCCGCCCGTCGAAATATAGGAGATGCTGTCCTCGATACCGTACTTTTCGATCGCGGCCAACGTATCGCCGCCGCCGGCCAGGGAAAAAGCCTTGCTGCGCGCAATGGCCGTGGCCAACGTACGCGTGCCCTCGCCGAATTGCTCGAACTCGAAGACACCCACCGGCCCATTCCACAGGATGGTGCCGGCGCTGGCCACCAGCTTGGCCATGGCCTCCGCCGAGTCCGGCCCAATATCGAGAATCATGTCCTCGGCAGATACCTTGCCGACGTTCTTGACATCCGCTTCCGCCCTGGCGGAAAACTCCGTGGCCACCACCACGTCGGTGGGCATGGGAATCACAATCCCGCGCTTTTTGGATTGTTCGAGCAGGCGCCGGCAGATATCCAGCATATTCGGCTCGTACAGCGACTTGCCGACATTGAAACCCAGCGCGGCGAGAAAGGTGTTGGTGATGCCGCCGCCGACGATCAATTGATCCACCTTGGTCAATAGCGACTCCAAAACCGTCAGTTTCGTCGATACCTTGGAGCCGGCCACGATGGCAAGCAGCGGACGCGCCGGATCCTCCAAAGCGGTCTCCAACGCCGACAGCTCGCTGACGAGCAAAGGACCCGCACACACGATGGGCGCGAATTTTGCCACGCCATGCGTACTCGCTTCGGCGCGATGCGCCGTGCCGAATGCGTCCATGACGTAGATGTCGCAGAGTGCGGCCATCCGGCGCGCCAGATCATCGGCGTCCTTCTTCTCGCCCTTGTTGAAGCGCACGTTCTCGAGCAGCACCACCTCGCCGGCGCCGACTTCGACGCCTTCCAGCCAATCCTTTTTCAACGCCACCGGAACGCCCAGCAGCTGCGCCAGACGCTTCGCCACCGGCGCCAAGGAAAATTCCTCGGCATACCTGCCTTCTTCGGGGCGCCCCAGGTGCGACATGATGAGTACATGCGCCTTCGCGCTCAGCGCCGCTTGAATCGTCGGCAGGGCGGCGCGGATTCGCGCATCGCTGCTCACCGATCCGTCTTGAATCGGCACGTTCAAGTCCTCGCGAATCAGCACGCGTTTGTCGCGCAAATCCAGGCTGGTCATTTTCGTGATGTTCACGGCGGGAGCTTATGCGGCTTTCGACCAAGCCACAGTGGTATCGAGCATTCGGTTGGAGAACCCCCACTCGTTGTCGTACCACGAGCATACCTTTACGAGAGTTCCCTCGATGACCTTCGTCAGAGTCGCATCGTAGGTCGAAGAAGCGGGATCGTGATTGAAATCCACCGATACCAGCGGCTGGTCATTGTAGGCAAGGATTCCCCGCAGCGGACCGTCCGCGGCCGCTTTGATGGCGGCGTGAATCTCCTCCACCGTGGTCTTGCGGGCTGCGTTAAAGGTGAAGTCGACGAACGACACGTTGATGGTCGGCACCCGGATCGAGAAGCCGTCAATCTTGCCCTTGAGCTCCGGCATGACCAAGCCCACCGCCGCGGCGGCGCCGGTCTTGGTCGGAATCATCGACATGGTCGCGGAGCGCGCCCGGCGCAGATCCCCGTGATACACATCCGTCAACACCTGATCGTTGGTGTAGGAGTGCACCGTGTTCATGACGCCGGCCAGAACGCCGATCTTCTCGTGCAACACTTTGACCAGCGGCACCAAACAATTGGTGGTGCAGGAGGCGTTCGAGATCACCGTGTGGGTGGATTTCAGAATGCCGTGATTCACTCCGTACACGATGGTGGCATCCACATCATCGCCGCCCGGCGCGGAGATGACCACCCGCTTTGCGCCCGCGGCAATATGCGCGGAAGCTTTGGCCTTGCTGGTAAACAGTCCCGTGCACTCCAGTACCACATCCACGCCCAGCTCGCCCCAGGGCAGCTTGGCGGGATCGCGCTGCGCCACGACGCGGATGCGGTCGCCCTTGACCACCATGGAATCGCCGTCGACATGGACGTCGCCGTGGAACTTGCCGTGCACGGTGTCGTAGCGGGTCAAATGGACATTGGTATTGGCATCGCCCAAATCGTTGATGGCGACGATTTTGATTTCGCCGCTGTGCTTGCCCTCGTACAGCGCGCGCAAGATGTTGCGGCCGATCCGCCCATAGCCATTGATGCCCACTTTGATTGCCATCGTCTTCAAGCCCCTTTTTTTTGAATGCTCAACTTGCCAGTACTTTGTCGATCGCCGCCGTCACTTTCTCGGCGGTAAATCCGAATTTCGCAAACAGCACCTTCGCCGGCGCCGAGGCGCCGAAATGATCGATGCCCACGACCTGGCCCTCGAGCCCCACGTATTGCCACCAGGCCGCACGCGCGCCCGCTTCGACCGCGACGCGCCGCGTCACGCCGGCCGGCAGCACGCTTTCCTTGTAGGCATCGTCCTGACGATCGAACGTGTTGGTGCTCGGCATCGACACCAGGCGCACCCGGCGCCCGCCGCCGTTCATGCCGCGCACCGCCTCGGCAGCGATCCCGACCTCGGATCCGGTGGCGATCACGATGGCTTCCGGCGGCCCTTGGCTGTCGATCAACACATAGCCGCCGCGGCTGATATTGGCTACCTGAGCGGCCTCGCGCGCTTGATGCGTGCAGGCCTGGCGCGTCAATACCAGCAACGTGGGTCCATCGCGATTCTCCACCGCCACGCTCCATGCCGCCCCCGTCTCCACCGCGTCACAGGGGCGCCACACATCGATATGAGGGATGACCCGCAGACTTGCAAGTTGCTCGATGGGTTGATGCGTCGGACCGTCTTCGCCGAGGCCAATCGAATCATGCGTGTAGACGAAGATGACGCGTATGCGCATCAAACAGGCCATGCGCACGGCATTGCGCGCATAGTCCGAGAAGGTGAGGAAGGTGCCGCCGTAGGGTATGAAGCCGCCATGCGCGGTCACGCCGTTCATGACGGCCGACATGCCGAACTCGCGAACCCCGTAGTGAATATAGTTTCCGGCCGGCGCCGCCGGGGTCAAGGTCACCGAGTCCTTGCGCCAAGTGCCGTTCGAGGGCGTGAGATCCGCAGATCCGCCCAGCAGCTCGGGCATCGAAGGACCGATGGCATTCAGGGCCGCCTGCGAGGACTGGCGCGTGGCGAGCGACTTGCCTTCCGCCTGCGCGCCGCCGATAAAAGCCCGCAGCAGCTCATCCAGGCCGGTCGGCAAATCGCCGGCCGTGCGCCGCTCCAATTCAGCGGCGAGTGCGGGAAATTCCTGGCTGTAGGCGGCGTACCGCGTGCGCCACTGCTGCTCGGCTTTCGCGCCCTTCTCGCGCCGGTCCCACTCGGCGCGAATATCGGCGGGTATCTCAAACGGCGGCGCGGTCCAGCCTAGGGTCTTGCGGGTTGCGGCAATATCTTCCGCGCCCATGGCTTCGCCGTGCATCGTCTGTGTGCCCTGCTTGGGTGCGCCGAAGCCGATGATGGTTCTCGCGCAGATGAAAGAGGGCTTATCGGTCACCGCGCGTGCCGCCGCCAGCGCGGCGGCAACCGCTTGACTGTCCTGGCCATCGACGTGCGGCAGCACGTGCCAGCCGTACGCCTCGAAGCGCCGCGCCGTGTCGTCATCGAACCAGCCCACCACCTTGCCGTCGATCGAGATGCCGTTGTCGTCGTACACCGCGATGAGTTTGCCGAGCTGCTGCATGCCGGCCAATGAAGCGGCTTCGTGGGAAATGCCTTCCATCATGCAGCCGTCGCCGACGAACACATAGGTGTGATGATCGATGATGGTGTGGCCGGGGCGGTTGAAGGTCGCCGCCAACGAGCGCTCGGCCAACGCCATGCCGACGGCGTTGGCGAAACCCTGCCCGAGCGGGCCGGTGGTGGTCTCGATCCCGAGATGGACTTCACGTTCCGGGTGGCCCGGCGTCTTGGAGCCCCACTGGCGGAAATTTTTGATTTCCTCCATCGACAAGGGATAGCCCGTGAGGTGCAGCACGGAATACAGCAACATGGACGCGTGACCGTTGGAGAGCACGAATCGGTCACGATCCAGCCAGGTCGGATTGCCGGGATTGAACTTAAGCACGTCGCGCCACAGCACTTCGGCGATATCCGCCATGCCCATGGGCGCGCCCGGATGCCCGGAATTCGCCTTTTGGACCGCGTCCATGGACAGAGCTCGAATGGCATTGGCAAGGTCGCGGCGGGTGGGCATTGAGGAATTCTCATTTAACAAGACAAGCCGGGTATTCTCGCCGATGCGCCCCCCGCCAGCAATGCCGCGTGATATCGGTCGCAATACCGGATCAAGTAGGCGAATGGCGACGGAACGCGGTCACAGAACACCGGTCTGTTTATGTATAACCGATTCGGCCATCCCCATGACCCAGTTCACCGTCGCCGCGCGAGTGCTTTGCTACCATTTCCACGATGCAAATTCTACAAATCACCGACCCTCATTTGTACGGCAGCGCCAGCGGGCGATTGCGCGGCGTTGAAACCGATTCGAGTTTGCATGCGGTGCTCGATGATGCGTTTGCGCGCGTTCCGGACTATGCCGCCGTGCTGGTCACGGGCGATCTGGTGCAGGATGACAAGTCCGGCTATCTGCGTTTTCGCAGCATCTTCGGCGGCCTCACAAAACCTGTGCTGTGCATACCCGGGAATCACGACGAGCCGGAGGCGATGCGCCGGGAACTCGCCGGTGCGCCGTTTCGGATTTGCGGTGCGCACGAGATTGGACTCTGGAATTTCGTCATGCTCGATAGCTACGATCCCGGTCATGTCGGCGGCCGCCTGACGCCTAACGAACTCGCGCGACTCGATGAGGCGCTGGCGCGATCGCCCAAACACGCCATGGTGTGCTTGCATCACCACCCGATCGCCATGGGCAGCCGCTGGCTGGACAGCGTCGGTCTTGCCGAGCCGGACGAATTCTGGCGCGTGATCGACGCGCATGCGAATGTTCGCGCTGTGGCATGGGGCCACGTCCATCAGGATTACGTCGGACGGCGCGGCGATGTGCGCTTGTTCGCGACGCCTTCCACCGGCGCGCAATTTCTCCCCAAGAGCGACCGCTACGCGGTGGACGCACGTCCGCCGGCCTATCGCGGTTTTGATCTGCATGCCGATGGACGTATCGAATCGGCGGTGCACTGGGTAGAATCGCTGAGCATGCGACGCACCGCGAGCTAAGCGCTCCTTGATCCGACGACTGAAGTTCAGCCCGCTGCTGCTGTCACTGGCGCTGGCCTGCGGCCTGCTCGCCACTGCGGCGCGTGCGGACAGCGCGCTGCACTCGCTGTGGGAATTACACGGCAAACACAACACCGTCTACATCCTCGGTTCCATTCATCTGCTGCGCCCCACGGATTATCCCCTGCCCCCGGCCGTGCTCGATGCCTACAGCGGCGCGAAATCCATTCTCATGGAAATCAATTTGCAGGAAGTGGATATGCCGCAGTTGCAGGCTGAGTTGCTCGGCAGCGCGCAACTGCGCGACGGCCAAACCCTCCCGGGGATCCTCGGTAAACAGCGCTACGGGCGTGCCGCGGCATTGGCGCACGAGGTGGGTGTGGAACTGCCCCTATTCGACCAGTTCGCGCCGTGGTTTGCCGCCGAAGCCATCTCGCAGCTGCAGTTGACGCAGTTAGGATTCGGACCTGAATCGGGCGTGGAGATGTACTTCCTGGGGCGGGCTCGCAGCGACGGCAAGACCGTGGCCGGCCTGGAAACCGTGCACGATCAAATCGCGATATTCGAGACCATGTCCATGGACGCGCAGGCCGAGTACCTGGTGTCCAGCCTCGAGCAGGCGCGTGACTTGCCCAAGGATGTGGATGCGATGATTCATGCGTGGCAGCACGGGGACACGCAATGGTTCGAAGCGCAAATGAAAAGCGAATTCGGCACCGATCCGGGCCTCTATCAGACGCTATTGCTGGCGCGCAATCGCAAGTGGCTGCCCAAAATCGAGGCGCTGTTGAATGACGACAAGAACTACCTGGTCATCGTCGGCACCGGACACTTGGTCGGCCCGGGCAGCGTGATTGAGCTGTTGAAAAAAGACGGGATCGCCGCCACCCAGCGCTAGGCGAAGGGGCGACGATCCCGCGTGCGGCTTAAGATCGGCTGACTATTGCGCCGGCGGAGGCGGGTCGCCCGGACCGCCTGGGCCGCGGCCACCCCAGGCACCGTGCGGGCGGTTTGCCATCTGCGCCTCGAGCGCCGTGAGCTGCGTTTGCTGCGCGGGCGTCAACACCTTGAACACGCTGGCGCGTACTTCGGCCATTTGCGCCGTCATTTGCGAGTGCAGCGTGCCGTTCGCCTGACTAACTTCCGCAGCCACATTCGCGTAGTTCGCGTCCGTCGGCAGAGTCTGGCGCAGCTTCAGCGAGTTGGCATGCATCTGCTGATGAATGCTCTTCATCTGCGGGCCTGCGTCGCTCATGATGGTCTTGATGGACGCCTTTTGTTCCGCGCTCAGATTCAACTGTGACAGCAAGTGTCCGGGACCATGGTGATGATGCCAAACGCCAGGCCCCGGGGGCGGCGGCGTGGTCGTGGTCGTCTCATCGGCCGCAGTCGCGATCGAAATACCTGCGGAGGCTGCCGCCAACGCGCCGGCCGCGAGCAGGCTTCCGGCCAGCAAATTGCGAATCGATTTCATGTTCGTAGCTCCAATACAGTGTGAGAAGTTCGACGCAGCTATCCTAAGCCGGCGCCGTGCAAACATGTGTCAGAGACAACGCGGGTTTCTGTTAAGAAATGCAAATTCGGGCGCCCAGGGCATCGCCGGGCCCCGAGTGTGCCAGAGTATGGGGTAGCAACCATGACAGGCCTAAGTCCACCACCCACCGATCCTGCGGCCGCGCGCGAGGCGCGCGTGCTGCTCGTCGATGACGATCGCGAGTTATGCCAAATGCTCTGCGAATATTTGGACGCAGAACATTTCAAGGTAAAGAGTGTGCACGACGGCGGCGATGCCCTGGCGGAACTGCAGACCAACGACTTTGAAATCGTGATTCTCGATGTGATGCTGCCCAGCGTCGGCGGCTTCGACGTGCTGCGCAAGCTGGGCGCCGCCTACGATACGCCGGTATTGATGCTCACCGCGCGCGGCGATGATGTGGACCGCATCGTTGGATTGGAACTCGGCGCCGACGATTACCTCAGCAAACCGTTCAATCCGCGCGAATTGGTGGCGCGTATTCGCGCGATTCTGCGCCGCGCCAACAGCCGTTCGGGCAAAGGCAGCGTGCCCGACGAACTGGTGGTGGGTCCGATCAGCTTGAATACCGGCACGCGTCAAGTACGCGTTGCGGATCAGCCGATCGCGCTCACCGGCGCAGAATTTCGCGTGCTTGAATTGCTGATGCGCTCGGCGGGCCAAGTGTTATCGCGCGATTCGATGACCGAGCAGGCGCTTGGCCGCAAACTGGCCGCGTACGACCGCAGCATCGACACCCATATCAGCAATCTGCGCCGCAAGCTGGGTCTCGAGGCCGGCCGAAATCCTGAGATCAAAAACGTACGCGGCTCCGGCTACACCCTCACCTGGGCGCATGCATAGCCTGTTCGTCAGGATTTTCGTGCTCTTCTGGGTGGCGATGGCGCTGATCGTCGGCGGCAGTATCGCCACGACCTTCACCATTGCCGCCCACGAGTACGAACCGCCGGAATTCCAGCGCCGCCCGTCGGTGGCCATCCAGGCATCGGAAGTTCTTGACCGCGGCGGGATCGAGGGCTTGAAGACCTGGCTGGAAGCCAATCGAAATGCGATGGGAGATCGGGACCTGTTCATCATCGGCCCCGATGGCCGCGACATTCTCGGCCGGCGCTTGCCCGAAGCGGCCATGCGCCGGCTGGAATCCTTCAACCGCGAATCGGCAACTGCCCCTGAGCCGCGCGGATTCAGACCGCCGCCCGGCAACTTCCGCCCGTCGCGCGCCGCACCGCAAATCGTCGCGGCGGATGGAACGGCCTACACGGTGCTTCTGCTGCCGCGCCGCCCCAGCATCTTCGGCGCGCTCAGTCTGCCGGCCATTTCGCTGACCATTGTGTGCATTGCGCTGCTGGTAAGCGCGCTCACCAGCTGGTGGCTGGCGGAACACCTCACGGCGCCGATTCGGCGCATTCAAGAAGGCGCGCGCGCGCTGGCATCGGAGAATCTCGACGTTCGCGTCAGCGCAGGTCTTGAAGGTCGCAAGGATGAAGTCGCCGTGCTCGCGCGGGATTTCGACGCCATGGCCGATCAGCTGCGCGCCAATCGCAGCGCGACCACGCAGCTGCTGCGCGACATTTCACACGAGCTGCGCTCGCCGCTGGCGCGCATGCGCGTCGCTTTGGGACTGGCGCGCCAGCCGCCTGCCGATTTTCCGCGACAGCTGGATCGCTTGGAACGCGAGATTGAACGCCTCGATGCCATGATCAGCCAGGTGCTGAAGCTCGCCCGCCTACAGGGTACCGATGCGCTGCAGGAGCGCGAGGCGTTTGAACTTGACGAAGTGATCGAGGAAGTGGTTCGCGATGCCAACTTCGAGGCGGCCGCGAAGAACAGCCGGGTGAATCTTCAGGGCGCTGCCAGCGCTTCGGTACTCGGCAACCGCGAGCTGCTGCGCAGCGCCATCGAGAACGTACTGCGCAACGCGGTGCGCTACAGCCCGCCGGACGCCGCGGTCGAGGTGCAGGTCTCGCTGTCGAAAGCCGGCTTGAATATCCTCATTCGCGACCGCGGCCCCGGGGTGCCGGCGGCGGATTTGGAGCGCATTTTTGAGCCCTTCTACCGGGTCGCCGAATCGCGCGACCGGGATAGCGGCGGCGAGGGAATCGGCCTCGCCATTACCTCCCAAGTCATGAAGGCTCACGGCGGCCGCGCGCTGGCGTGCAACGCGCCGGGCGGCGGGCTGGAAGTTCAACTGCACTTGCCCGCCAGTGCCATCGCTGTCTAAAGTGCCCACGGGCGCGTTTCGCCGGAGAATTATTTGAGCCTGTATCAAGAAGCCTGCAAGGTCATTCCCGGCGGCGTCAACTCGCCGGTGCGGGCGTTTCGCGCGGTCGGCGGCGAGCCCATCTTCTTCAAGAAGGCGCAGGGCGCTTACGCCGTGGCGGCCGACGGACGCCGCTTCATCGATTACGTGGGTTCGTGGGGTCCGATGATCTTGGGCCACGCGCACCCGCAGGTGATCAAGGCCGTGCAAGACACCGCCGCGGACGGCTTGAGCTTCGGAGCGCCCACCGAATTGGAGACGCTGCTGGCCCGGCGCGTCATCGAGTTGATGCCTGCCATCGAGTTGCTGCGCTTCGTCAGCTCCGGCACCGAAGCGACGATGAGCGCCATCCGCCTGGCGCGCGGCTTCACCGGCCGCGACACCATCGTGAAGTTCGAGGGCTGCTATCACGGGCATTCCGACTCGCTGCTGATCAAGGCCGGCTCCGGCGCGCTGACCATGGGCGTACCCACCTCGCCCGGCGTGCCGAAGTCCCTCGCCAGCCACACGGTCACGTTGAACTACAACGATGCTGATCAGGTACAGCGCGTTATGCGGCAAATCGGCGAGCAGATCGCCTGTGTCATCGTCGAGCCGGTGGCGGGCAATATGAACTGCGTGTTGCCCGCGCCGGATTTCCTGCAGACCCTGCGCCGCGAATGCGATCGGGCCGGCGCACTGCTGATCTTCGACGAGGTGATGACCGGCTTTCGCGTCGCCTTGGGCGGCGCGCAGGCGCTGTACGGCGTGCGCCCTGATCTGACCACGCTGGGCAAAATCATCGGCGGCGGCATGCCGGTCGGCGCATTCGGCGGCCGTCGCGACATCATGGAACAGCTGGCGCCATTGGGCCCCGTATACCAAGCGGGCACCCTATCCGGAAACCCGGTGGCGATGGTGGCAGGCCTCACCACCCTGGAGCTGCTCGGCGCGCCGGGATTTCACCAGCACCTGAGCGCCATGACGGATGTGCTGGTCGAGGAGCTGGCGGCCGCGGCCGCGGGCGCCGACATCGCGCTCGCCACCAATCATGTTTGCGGCATGTTCGGCTTTTTCTTCACGGCGGAACGCAGCGTGGACCGCTATGCGCAGGTCATGGCCTGCGATACGGAACGCTTCAAGCGCTTTTTCCACGGCATGTTGCGCGAGGGCATCTATCTTGCGCCCTCCGCCTTCGAGGCAGGGTTTCTATCCGCGGCGCACACCGCGGCCGACATCGAGGCGACGGTTGCAGCCGCGACCCGGGTTTTCGCCGATCTGCCCCGACCGTCCGTGGCCGGTCGATAGCGGCGGATGCGCGCCCTCGCTTGGTTCCTCGGTGCGATATTGCTGGCGGGGCTGATCGGTGCGCTGGTGGCCTATCCTGCATACGAGCTGACCTTGAGCTTCGCGAATTGGGCATTTCATCGCGTCGCCGGCCGCATTGCCATGCTGCTGCTCTTTTTGGAACTTCTGTGGTTGTGCCGACATCTGGGCTTGTCCAACAAGCGCGCTCTGGGCTACGGTCTGCCCTGGCGACAATTTCTCAAGGTGAGCCTGCTGTGGGGTGCCATCGGCGCCGCCACCGCCTCGGTGGGTGCCGCGTTTCTACTGGCGACGCACTTGCGCATCCTCGACCCCAGCTTCATCCCCAGCGCCGCGAATGTTCTGCGCATTCTTGCGATCGCGTTGGCTTCGGGAGTCGCCGTGGCGCTGCTCGAGGAAACCGTGATGCGCGGCGCCATGCACACGGCCATCGAGCGTGAATCAGGAGCCTGGGCGGCGGCGCTGCTCACGGCGCCCTTGTTCGCCGTACTGCATTTCACCGCCAAAGCGCGCATCCCTCCCGATGAGCTGCATTGGGGCAGCGGCTTCGACTTGTTGCTGCGCTCATTCGCGCCGCTAAGTCATCCGGCCTTGGTGTTCGATTCGTTCCTGTCGTGGTTGCTGATCGGCCTGATCTTGAGTCTGACGCGCGTGCTCACCGGCAATATCGCCGTGGCGATTGGCCTGCATGCCGGCTGGGTGCTGATCCTGCGCCTGCTGCAGCTCGCGACCAGCAGCGGTCATGCGCCGGACTACTCGATGTGGGTGGGACGCTTTGACGGCCTGTTGGGATACTGGCTGATGCCCTGGGGGGTGACCATCGCCGCCGCGTTGTGGCTGAGTCGCGCGTACTGGGCCCCGCCGGCGCTGACTAGCGCAGCGCCCAGGGACTGAGCACGTCCAAACGCTCGATCGGATCCTCGAGTTCCAGACAGAGTTGCTTCTCGGCGGCTGCTATCGGCAGAATTTCCGCCAGGCGGCAGCCCACCCAGGCAGCATCGTCCAGGCGCATCTCGATGCCCGCGTACACCTCGCCCAATTGCGGCAGCACCGTTTGCAGCAGCTCCGCCAAGCGCGCATGCCGCGCCGGCAGCGCGGCTTGAGGTTCTGACTTCAGCCAAGCAACGTCGGCCAAGTTCAGCCCGTCGGCCTGGCGGCTGCGGCTCTCGATGCGAAAACGCTGCTCACCGACGCAGGACAATCCCAGGAATCCGTCGGAGAGCTGATGAAAGTCGACGATTTTCGCCATCGTCCCGACATCGAAAGTCTCCGCGTGACCGACCTCGCGTCCCTCTCGAATCAGTGCGACGCCGAATTGTTGAGCGCCGCGCATGCAGCTGCGCACCATGTCGACGTAGCGGGTTTCGAAGATACGCAGCGGCAAAGGACCGCCCGGAAATAACACGATATTCAGAGGAAACAGCGCAATCGATGCGGCCGCGGAACTCATCTGCGGGCCCGCAGCGCCGCCAGCAGCTTCTCGTGCGCACCGCCGAATCCGCCGTTGCTCATGATGACGATCTGATCGCCGCGGCGAGTTTCCGCGGCCAATCTTTGCACCAATTCATCGACAGTTGACGCAAAACGTACCCGATCGCCCAGCGGGGCCAACGCGCCGGGCAGGTCCCAGCCCAAATCCGCAGAATTCAAGAACCAACTGCGATCGGCCAACGCCAGAGCGGGCGCCATCTGCTCGCGATGCACGCCCAGTTTCATGGTATTGGAGCGCGGCTCCAGCACCGCGATGATGCGCGCATCGCCCACTCGAGCGCGCAAGCCGCGCAGCGTCGTTTCGATGGCGGTCGGGTGATGCGCAAAATCGTCATACACCGTGACCTCATCGATGACGCCGCGCACTTCCATGCGGCGTTTGACGCCGCGAAAGGTGTGCAGCGCCTGTGCCGCGCGTTGCGGCGCGATGCCGGCATGACGCGCCGCGCCGATTGCGGCCAATGCGTTCATGACATTGTGCTCGCCGAGCAAATTCCAGCTGACCTCGGCAACTTCCTGGCCCGCGAAGCACACCGTGAAGCGGACGGCGAAACCGCTCGCGGCCGAGTCCTGGGCGATGCGCGCGGTCCAATCCGGGGGTTCGAGCGGCGGGGCGGGCTGCGCTCGCGTCAAGCCAAATGTTTCACGCGGCGTCCAACAACCCATCGCCAGGGTTTGCGACAGTTCGCCGTCCTCGCCGTTCACGATGAGCCTGCCGGTGGAGGGCACGGTGCGCAGCAGCTGATTGAACTGGCGCCGGATGGATGCGACATCCGGATAAATATCCGCATGGTCGTATTCCAAGTTATTGAGGATCGCGGTGCGCGGACGATAGTGCACGAACTTGGCGCGCTTATCGAAAAACGCCGTGTCGTATTCGTCCGCTTCGATCACGAAGTAAGGCGCCTTGCCGAAGCGTGCGCTCGATTGGAAATCACCCGGCACACCGCCGACCAAGAATCCGGGCTCAAGACCGGCCTCCTCGAGTATCCACGTGAGCATCGCTGTTGTGGTGGTCTTGCCGTGGGTACCGGTCACGGCGATCACATGTCTATCGCGCAGCACGTGTTCGGCGAGCCACTGTGGGCCGGAGGTGTAGGCCAGGCCTTGGTCGAGGAGCGCCTCGATCACCGGGCTGCCGCGGCTCAAGGCATTTCCCACCACCACGATGTCCGGCTTGAGAGCCAGCTGCTGCGCGCCGTATCCCTGCACGAAATCGATGCCGAGAGCCTCGAGTTGCGTGCTCATGGGCGGATACACATTCAGATCCGATCCGGTTACGCGAAAACCGGCGGCCTTGGCGATCGCGGCCACGCCGCCCATGAAGGTGCCGCCAATGCCTAAAATATGCACGTGCCGGGTCATGATTGCGGCAGCAGCAGCTGCTCGAGCGCGATCGACAACACCAAGTAGCCCACGCTGATCACTCCGCCCAGCAACAAGCCGGACTCCAAAGCCGCGCGCCAAATGTTGGCGCACGCCAGCAGGTACCAAATGAAGCCGACCACCAACAAAAACCCCAGGGGAATCGACATGAGGCTGTCCGCGCCGAGGGCCCGCAGCAGCGCTCCTAAGGGATACAGAACGATTTCAGCCAGCACGCCGACGCCCAGCAGCGCGATGCCGGTTTGCAAAAAGCGCTGCCCGCGCTTGGCGATGCTGAGCACTGCCCAGGCAAATGCCAACGGCAGCCCCACGCCGAGCACGATGCGCATGGGAATGCCGTCATTCGGCCCGGGAGGCAGCAGCGCGCCCAACACTTCCAGCAGCGCCGCGACACCGATCAGCAAGACCAATAGAAAGCTCGACGCAGGCAGATGTGCCGGCGTCTTTTTCCACAGAGCAATATCTAAAAGTGCTTTAGCGAGTCGCAGCATACCGATTCAGTCATAATTGATTCCAAATTGTACACGCGGATCAACGATGCCTGACGCGATTTGGATCGACCGAAGCGATGCGCTGGAGGCGCTGGCGCACACACTTCAGTCCCAGCCGGCGATCGGCGTCGACACTGAATTCTTGCGCGAGCGCACTTTTTTTCCCAAATTGTGCCTGCTGCAGTTAAGCGCAGCGGGGCAAATATGGTGCATCGATACGCTGCGGGTCGGCGGTCTCGAGCCGCTGCTGCCCGCGCTCACCGCGCCGGCGACGCGCAAGCTGATTCATGCGGCACGCCAGGATATGGAAGCGCTCTATCTGACGAGCAAACACATCGTCTCCCCGGTGTTCGACACTCAGATAGCCGCGGCATGCATTGGCCTCAAGCCTCAAGTCGGCTATGCGGAGCTGGTAAAAACGCTGCTCGATGTCAGCATACCCAAGGGCCAAACGCGCACCGATTGGTCGATGCGACCGCTGACTCGCGCGCAGCTGGAGTATGCGGCGGACGATGTTTTGTATCTGGGCGAAATCGCAGCCGCGCTCACCGCTCGGCTGCGCGCGCTCGGACGCGAGCATTGGGTGCTGGAGGACTGCCTTGATCTTGAGGACCGGCGGCTCTACGAACCGGATCCTGAACAAGCCTGGGAGCGCCTGCGTGGCGTGGGTCAACTCGCGCCGGCGCCGCGTGTTCGCGCCAAAGCGATTGCCGTGTGGCGCGAAAGACTGGCGCGCGAACGGGATTTGCCGCGCGCGTGGATTGTGTCCGATGCCGCCATTTTTTCGATCGCGCACGCCGATCCCACCACCCTGGCGGCACTCGATGGCGTGCAGCCGATGAATGAGAAGTTCGCCGCCAGCTTGCTCGAAGCGCTCGATGCCTCATCGAAATTGGCGGTGACAGATCTTGAGCCGGGCCAGGACTCGCGTCCCAACCCAACGCAGAAAGCGCTGCTCGATCGGCTGGTCAAAACGGTGGATGCCCGCGCGGCCGAGCTTGCAGTGAGCGCCGAGGTTCTGGCCTCACGCGGCGAACTGAAGGCCCTCGCCATGGGAAAACGCGAATCCCACGCACTGACGGGCTGGCGGCTGCATGAGATTGGCGAAAAGCTGCTCGCTATCCTTGGCTGAAGCGCCCTAAGCGGCCTGCAAGGCGCGCTGTAAGCTCTTGAATACCGTATTCATATCGGCGTCCGCGTCCACGATGCGCAGCAGGCCGGCCGCCGTGTAGTGTTGGATCAGCGGTTTGGTTTGCGCTTCGTACACTTCAAGCCGCTTGGCGATGACTTCTTCCTTGTCATCCGGTCGTTGGATGAGGCGCGCCGCCGGGCCGCATTGTTCACAGTGAAGCTTGGCTTCCGCCGCGGCGGTATAGATGTTGAAAACCCTGCCGCACCCCTCGCAGATTCTGCGACCGGTGAGACGCTTGAACAGCACGCCCAAGTCGAGGTTCAAGAGCACCACGGACTGCAGCGGAGTACCCATCTCCTCGAGCATGTTTCGCAGCGCCTCGGCCTGGGGGATGTTCCTGGGAAAGCCATCCAAAATGAATCCCTTGGCGGCATCCGCGCGGCCCAGCCGCTCGCGGATCATGCCGAGCACGGTCGCATCGTCGACGAGTTTTCCCGCATCCATGGAGGATTTGGCGCGAATCCCGAGTTCCGTGCGTTTGGCCACGGCCTCGCGCAGCAGATCGCCGGTGGAAATATGCGGGATGCCATAGGCCTTGACCAGCAACTCCGACTGCGTGCCTTTTCCCGAACCAGGGGCTCCCAATAGGACGATTCTCATAGTTTTCTTGGTGGTGAAAGCGCGCTACCGTACCTTTGAGCCGCGCGGTCGTCAAACCAAGCCCAACGGGCATGAGGGTGCCGAGATGGCATCAATCGGCTATTCTGCGCGGCCTATCTCTCGGGGGTCTCATGACTAGGAAAAATGCGTTTTATGCGCAATCCGGCGGGGTAACCGCCGTCATCAATGCATCGGCGTGCGGTCTGATCGAAACGGCGCGGCGCTACCCCCGAAAAATCGGCCGTGTTTATGCCGGCCGCCACGGCATTATCGGCGCGCTCACCGAGGATATGATCGACACCAGCAAGGAGAGCCGCGCGAACATCAGCGCGCTGCGCCACACCCCCGGGGGAGCCTTCGGCTCGGCGCGCTACAAGCTGGCCGGTATCGACAAGAATCGGGCGCAGTACGAGCGCCTGATCGACATCTTCCGCGCCCACGACATCGGCTATTTCTTTTACAACGGCGGCAACGACTCCATGGACACCGCCCAGAAAGTGTCCGAAATTGCGCGGCAGATGGATTACCCCATCATCTGCATCGGCATCCCCAAGACCGTGGACAACGATTTGCCCGTCACCGATTGCTGCCCGGGCTTTGGCTCTGCGGCCAAGTACATCGCCGTATCGACCCGCGAAGCCGCGCTCGACGTCGCATCGATGGCGCGTACCTCGACTAAGGTATTCGTGCTCGAAGTGATGGGCCGGCATGCGGGTTGGATTGCGGCCGCCGGCGGTTTGGCCGGACAGAGGGCCGGCGATGCGCCGCACATCATTCTATTTCCGGAGATTGCCTTCGATCGCGACGCGTTTCTCAAGAAGGTCAAGGTCACCGTGGAGAGCTGCGGCTACTGCGTCGTCGTGGTCTCGGAGGGCGTCAAGGATGCTCAGGGCAAATTTCTCGCGGAAGCCGGCACCACCGACGCATTCGGACACGCGCAGCTGGGCGGCGTAGGCCCTGTCGTCGCGCAAATGACCCAGCAGGCATTTGGCTACAAATTTCATTGGGCGGTAGCCGACTACTTGCAGCGCTCCGCCCGTCATATCGCATCCCAGGTGGACGTGGATCAGGCCTATGCGGTCGGCAAAGCGGCGGTGGAGTTCGCGCTGCAGGGAAAAAACGCCGTGATGCCGGTCATCGTCAGAAAGTCTTCGAAGCCCTATCGCTGGAGCATCGGCGAGGCGCCGTTGGCGGCGATTGCCAACCAGGAGAAGAAGGTGCCGCGCAACTTCATCACCGCGGATGGATTCGGTATCACCGGCCTGTGCCGGCGGTATCTGGCCCCGCTAATCGGCGGGGAAGGCTACCCGCCCTACCGCGATGGCTTGCCCAATTACGTCACCCTCAAAGGCGCCAGCGTTCGCAAGCGCCTGCGCACACCATTTGTGATATAGTCGCGTCGCTTTTTTTACGTTAAATTCATATTTTTCAATAACATAAGTCCCGAAGGGAGACCCTCTCATGACTCTTGACTGTGCGCTATGGTTGGCTATTGCCGCAGGGGTTGTAGCCATTCTCTACGGCGTCATTTCGGTGCGCTGGATTCTCGCCCAACCCGCCGGCAATGCTCGGATGCAAGAGATCGCCGCAGCCATTCAGGCGGGCGCGCGCGCCTATCTGAATCGCCAGTACTCGACCATCGCGGTTGTCGGGGTGATCCTGTTCTTCGCGTTGGGACTCGCGCTTGGCTGGGCCACCGCCGGCGGCTTCGCCGTGGGCGCCATCCTCTCGGGGCTGGCGGGCTACATCGGCATGTTCATCTCGGTGCGCGCCAATGTGCGCACCGCACAGGCGGCGCATTCAGGCATCAACGCGGCGCTCAAGGTGGCGTTCCGCGGCGGCGCCATCACCGGCATGCTGGTCGTGGGACTCGGGCTCCTGGGCGTGGCGGGCTACTACTTCGCCATGCTGCATCTGTTGGGAGACCCCGAAGCGGCATTGCGCTCGCTGGTGGGATTGGCTTTCGGCGGATCGCTGATTTCGATCTTCGCGCGCTTGGGCGGCGGCATTTTCACCAAGGGCGCCGATGTGGGCGCGGACCTGGTGGGCAAGGTGGAAGCCGGGATTCCCGAAGATGACCCGCGCAATCCGGCCGTCATTGCCGACAATGTCGGCGACAACGTTGGGGACTGCGCCGGCATGGCGGCCGATCTGTTTGAGACCTATGCCGTAACGCTGGTTGCCACGATGCTGTTGGGCGGCTTGGTAATGGTCGACATGGGCGCGCGCGCGATTTTATTCCCGCTGGTGCTCGGTGCCATTTCCATCGTCTCCTCGATCGTCGGCACCTTCTTCGTATCCACTCGCGAAGGCGGCAAGATCATGAACGCGCTCTACAAGGGCGTCATCGTCTCCGCCGTCATTTCAGCGATTTTCTTTTATTTCGCCTCCCAACAGATCATGGGCGAGCATGCCATGTCGATCTGGCTTTGCACCCTGGTCGGTCTTGCACTGACCGCCGCGATGATCGTGATCACCGAGTACTACACTGCAACCGAGTACAAGCCGGTGCAGCATGTGGCCGCGGCATCGCAAACCGGTCATGCCACCAACATCATTGCCGGGCTCGGCGTGTCGATGAAAGCCTGCGCGCTGCCGGTAATTGCGGTGGCGCTGAGCATCTGGGCCTCTTACCAGCTCTCGGGCCTGTACGGCATCGCCATCGCGGCCACCGCGATGCTGTCCATGACCGGCATGATCGTGGCGCTGGACGCCTACGGTCCGATCACGGATAACGCCGGCGGCATCGCCGAGATGGCGCACCTGGATAAAAAGGTGCGCGATGTCACCGATCCCTTGGACGCGGTGGGCAACACCACCAAGGCCGTCACCAAGGGATATGCCATTGGCTCGGCGGGCCTGGCTGCGCTCGTGCTCTTCGCCGACTACACGCACAAGCTCGGCGAAGTGCTGGGCCACCCGACGACCTTCGACTTGTCGAATCCCGCGGTGATCATCGGTTTGTTCATCGGCGGCTTGGTGCCGTACTTATTCGCCGCCATGGCCATGGAAGCGGTCGGCCGCGCGGCCGGCGCGGTGGTCAACGAAGTACGCCGTCAATTCCGCGAGATCCCGGGAATCATGGAGGGTACCGCCAAGCCCGATTACTCGCGCGCGGTGGACATGCTGACCAAGGCGGCCATCAAGGAAATGATTGTGCCGTCGCTGCTGCCCATTTTGGTGCCCATCGTGCTGGTGTTTATCGTGAATTTCTTGATGGGCCCGGGCTCGGGCGTGCAGGCGCTAGGCGGGCTGCTGATCGGCACCATCGTGACCGGACTGTTCGTGGCCATCTCCATGACCACCGGCGGCGGCGCTTGGGATAATGCCAAGAAATATATCGAAGAGGGTCATTTCGGCGGCAAGGGTTCCGATGCGCACAAAGCAGCGGTGACCGGCGATACGGTCGGCGACCCTTACAAGGATACTGCCGGACCCGCGATCAATCCCTTGATCAAGATCATCAACATCGTCGCGCTGTTGCTGGTGCCGGTACTTGGAAAAATGATGTAGCTCGATTCTTCAACCAAAGCGCATGGGGATACCCCGTCGCGCGGCGCCCTCAGATATCGAAATAGATGGCGTCGGGTTCGGCGGCGCCGTCTCGAGTGGCGACTCGCAGTTCCGGTTCCTTCAAGGAGACTCTCGAGCGAGGCGGCACGCTGCGGGTGAGGAATACCGACCCGCCGATGACGCTCTCGGCGCCCACGACCGTCTGACCGCCCAACACGGTGGCGTTGGCGTAGAGCGTCGAGCCGTCCTCCACCGTGGGATGACGCTTGCGGCCGCGAATGATTTGGCCGCTGGCATCGCGCGGAAACGACAGCGCCCCCAGCGTCACGCCTTGATAGAGTTTGACTCCATCGCCGATGACCGTGGTCTCGCCGATCACCACACCGGTGGCGTGATCGATGAAAAATGCCGCGCCGATGCTCGCGCCCGGGTGAATGTCGCAGCCGGTTTTGGAATGCGCCCATTCGGTCATGATGCGCGCCATCATCGGCACGCCCAAATCGTACAGAGCATGCGCGATGCGGTACACGCTGACGGCAAGTACCCCTGGATAGGCGAGGATGATTTCATCGAGATTCAGCGCCGCGGGATCGCCGTCGAAAGCCGCCTGTACATCGCGAATCAGCAGATCACGAATCTCCGGCAACCGGCGCAAGAAAATCTGCGCCAATTCTCGGGCACGCGGCGCACACTCGCCGAACCCCGGCAGCGACGCCTCGCGCTCGCGTCCGTAGCACAGGCAATGCTCCATCTCCCGCTCGAGCTTCGGCGCCAGCGCCGAGACCAAATCCGCAATATGTGCGCCGAGATTTTCGCTGTTCAAATCCCGCCGGCCGAAGTAGCCGGGGTACATCAGATCGAGCACCGACTCCAGGATCTCGACGATGGCTTCGCGAGACGGCAGGTAGCGGTGCGATATGCGCCGCGCGCGCACATCCTTCAGATAGCTCTGCAGCAGCTCTGCCGTGAGCGCCTCTAAGGCCGTGGTCGGGGGCTTCGCGGTGAGAGTGGCCGTCATGCGCTTCTCAGGCGACCGCCTGCATCTTTTCGACGTCGTCGAACAATCCCGCGAACAGTGCACCCGACAGGTAGCGCTCGCCGGCATCCGGCAAAATCACAACAATGGTTTTGCCATTGTTTGCCGGCTCGCGCGCCAGGCGCAGTGCCGCGGTGAGCGCGGCGCCGCAGGAGATCCCGGACAACATGCCCTCCTCGCGCGCCAAGCGGCGCGCCATCTCGATGGCTTCATCATTGGTGACTTGTTCGACGCGATCGACCAGCGACAAATCCAAGTTCTTGGGAATGAATCCCGCGCCGATGCCCTGAATCTTGTGCGGAGCGGGCACCAGGGGTTGACCGGCCAGTGTTTGCGAGATGACCGGGGAGTGCGTGGGTTCCACGGCCACGGTTAAAATCGCCTTGCCGCGGGTTTTCTTGATGTAGCGCGAGACGCCGGTGAGCGTACCGCCTGTGCCGACGCCGCTGACGAATATGTCGATCTTGCCGTCGGTGTCCTCCCAAATTTCCGGACCCGTGGTTTTTTCATGAATCGCCGGGTTGGCCGGATTTTCGAATTGCTTCATCAACAGATACTTGCCCGGATCCGACGCGGCCAACTCCTCGGCCTTCGCGATCGCGCCCTTCATGCCTTTGGCTCCGGGAGTCAGTACGAGCTTCGCGCCGAACGCCACCAACACCTTGCGCCGCTCCATGCTCATGGTGTCCGGCATGGTCAGCACGCAACCATAGCCGCGTGAGGCCGCGGCAAATGCCAGCGCAATGCCGGTATTGCCGCTGGTCGCCTCAACCAGGGACATTCCGGGCTTGAGGACGCCGCGCTCTTCGGCGTCCCAAACCATCGCCGAACCGATGCGGCATTTCACCGAATAGGCGGGGTTGCGGCCCTCGATTTTCGCCAGAATGATCGCGCCGCTGCTGGCGTCGAGACGGTTGATGCGCACCAGCGGCGTGTGGCCGATGGACTTGGTGTTGTCCTCGAAAATATGCATGTGGCACCTCGTAGCAGCGACGATACTGACCGCGTAAGGAGCTGATTTTCCTCCTAAGCACGGCGCAAATGCCAGAGAAGTTTGTTATGAGGGCCTTACCAAGGGTTATAAGCGCCGCCCCCGGTGACTACTCGCGTACGCGCCCGCGCCGCTGCGCCGGCGTTGCCTGCTACGCGCTGGGGATCATGGACAGCGGCTGGGGCCGGCCGACCAAGAAGCCTTGCACGAAGTCGATGCCCATCCCGGTCACGGTATCCAAGGACAGCTGGTCCTCCACGTGTTCCGCAACGACACGGAAATTCAGACTGCGCGACAGCTCGATCATGGCGGCGACCAGCGCCTGATTGACGCTGTCGCCGGACAGATTCTTGATGAAGGAGCCGTCGATTTTCAGGTAGTCCATGGGCAGGGTTTTCAAGGTGGAGAACGAGCTCAAGCCGCTGCCGAAATCATCCAGCGCGAATTCGCAGCCCATGCCGTGCAATACGGCAATGAATCGCTGGGCGTGGTCCAAATTCGACACCACCGAGCTTTCCGTGACTTCAAAACATATATCGCCGGGGCTCGCCCCTGTGTGATCGAAACAATCGACGACGAATTCCAAAAAGTCCGCATCCCCCAGCGTTTGTCCCGCGATGTTGATCGCCACGCTGCGTCCCGGCGGCAACTTCAAGCCGCCGCGGCCGAGCGCCGCGAGCACCGCCTGCACCACCCAGCGATCGACGTGCGGCATCAGCCGGTATCTTTCGGCCGCGCGGATGAAATCCGTCGTCGGTGCGGCCGGCTGTCCGTTCTCGCCCGCCAGGCGCACGAACACTTCGAGCGCCGGCCCGCTCACCCCGCCGGCACGGGCGTGCACGATGGGCTGGTAGTAAAGTTCGAACTTGTTGTCGCGCAACGCGGCCTGCAGTTTTTGCAGCCAGTGAATTTCGCCGCTATGGCGCGCGCTGGCCTCCTCGCGCGCCGAATAGACATGCACGTGCAAGCCGCCCTGCTTCTTTGCCACGTAGCAGGCGGAATCCGCCGAGTTCATGAGGTCTTCGATGGCGCCGCCGTCGCGGCCGATTTCCACCAGGCCGATGCTCACACCCACGTTGAATATCTTGTCCTTCCAAACGAATCGATAATCATTCACCGAGCGCACCACGTTGTCGGCGATCTGGCGCGCCTTCTCCAAAGGACAGCCGGTCAGCAGCAGCGCGAATTCATCGCCCCCGATGCGCCCCACGGAATCCGAATCGCGCACCGCATCCCGGATGAGCGAGGCGATCTCGCGCAACATGTTGTCCCCGGCGGTGTGACCGCAGGTGTCGTTGACGACTTTGAAGCGGTCCAGATCGAGGTAGCACAGCGCGTGCGCGATATCCCCCGTTTGGGCCGAATCCATGGCCTCTTGAAGCCGGCGCTCGAATTCGCGCCGATTCACGAGGCCGGTGAGTGCATCGTGGCTGGCCTGATAGGTCATTTGCCGCGTGAGGCCCCGCAGTTCGCTGGTGTCGTGCAGCACCAGGACCAAACCGGAAATCTCGTTGCCCTCCAGACGCAGCGGCGTCACGCTGATCTCCACGGAACGCTCGGCGCCGGCAATTGCCGGGACCAGCACGGCGCGCCGTCCCATGGTCACTCGGCCGCCGCTGGCCAATGCCTTGCGCACCGGATCGCCGAGCGAGCGCCGATCGTTTTCATCGACGAGCGAGGCTACCTCCGCGAACGTCTTGCCCTGCACGTGATCGAATTGCTGCCCCAACAGAATCTCGGCGGCGTGATTGATGTAATCGATGCGGCCGTCCGCGTCCACCGTGAGCACGCTCTCGCCCATGGCATCGAGCGTCGCCATGCCGCGCGGTTTGGCGGATTCGGCGAGCGGAATGGATCCTGGCATCATTTCGAGCGCGGTCAGCAGCAATGCCGGCTCGCCCGCGCTGTCGATGACGGTGCTGGAGAGTTCCACGCGAGTGACTTGGCCGTTCGCACCCATCAAATCAACTTCGTAGCGCTCGGCCGCGGCTTCCCCGGACAGGCGCCGGCGCAAATTATTTTCCACCAGTTCGACATATTCCGCGCCCACGAAGTCGGTCAGGGATTTGCCGACGACCGCCGCGGTGTCCAATCCCAACAGCGACAAGAAGCGTGCGTTGGCAAATAGAATCTGCCGGCGGTGCACGAGCACCGCATCATGCACCGTCTCGACGAGACGCTGAAACAGGTGTTCGCGGTCCTGCAGCCGCGCGCCGCGCTGTTCGAGGTCTTCCAGCAATTTATTGACAGCGCCGCCCAGCTGGCTGAGCGCGCCTGGCTTGCCCTCAAGCGCGATGCGTCCAGCAACGCCGCCGCGAGTCAGATGGCGAATCTGGCTGGAAAAATCATTGACTGCGCGCTCTTGGCGCCGCTTCCACGCAAGAAGCACGACCAAGCCCACCGCCAAAACGGCCGCGGTAACCAACCACAACACCAGGGAAGACAGGATCAACCTTGACCTCGCGCGATGGCTCTTACGTAACGCTTGATCTTTGCACCCTTCAAGGGCTGGACACGTCGCGAACCATTCGTGACGCGAAGAATAGCGCAAGGGGCTCGCGTAGCCTGTGGAAATTGACCATAATCAGCGGTCTTAATCGCGCGCGAGAACTCATGGATACGTTGGCCGCTCGGCAGCAAATGGTGGATCAGCAGATACGCACATGGGAAGTTCTCGACCCGCGAGTGCTCGATGCCATGTCGAGCGTGCCGCGCGAGGCATTCGTGCCCGCGCAATACCTCGAGCTGGCGTTTGCCGATGCACCGATACCCATTGGATTCGGCCAATCCATGCTGGCCCCGAAACTGCAGGGGCGGATCTTGCAAGCCCTGAGCGTGGCGGCGGGCGATAGCGTGCTCGAAGTGGGCAGCGGCACCGGCTACCTATCGGCAATTTTGAGCCTTCTGGGCGGCGCGACCCGCTCCATCGACATTCATCCGCAGCTCACCCTGTCCGCGACGGCGAATTTGCGCACCGTCGCCGCGGCGCGCGTGGAGTTTGAGACGCGCGATGCCTTCAGCAGCGCTCCCTTGGGCGAGTACGACGTGATCGCAGTCACAGGCTCGTTGCCGGTCTACGATTCGCGCTTCGAGCGCTCGCTGCGCATCGGCGGCAGGCTGTTTGCCATCGTCGGCGAGGCGCCCGTGATGGACGCCATGTTGGTGCGCCGGGTCGACAGCGCCGAGTGGATTCGCGAGAGCCTGTTCGAGACCGTGATCGAACCGCTCATCAATGCCACAGCGGCGCAAAGGTTTGTGTTTTAGATGGTCAAGGAGTTGAGCCCGAGGGAATTCCTCGAGCGGCGAGACGGCGGCGTGGCGCAGACGCTGCTCGATGTGCGCGAGGATTGGGAAATCGCCTTAGCGCCGGTACCCAGTGAGGTGGTGCATATCCCGATGGGCGAGATTGCAGACCGCGTCGGCGAGCTTAACTCGCAACAGGTCACGGTGGTGATCTGTCGCTCCGGCGCGCGCAGCGCGCAGGTGGCACAGTTTCTAGCCTCGCGGGGATTCAGCGCGGTGTTTAATCTGGCCGGGGGCATTCTGGCCTGGTCCCGCGACTTAGACCCGAGGATTCCACAGTATTGACCCGTCCCCCGTAGGTGATATAGTAGTATATAACACTATACTACCGGGACCGGCGAGCCAAATAGGTACCATGAAGCGACTGCTGATCATCATTGCATTCTGCGTGTTCGCCAATCCTGCCCCGGCGGCGGATTTGCTGGCGGTTTATCAGCGTGCCCTGCAGAACGACCCGCAGTTGCGTGAAGCCGAAGCCACCCGGCTGGCGACCCTGGAAGCCAAGCCCCAGGCGCTCGCGGCGCTCTTGCCGCAGCTGACGGGTAATGGTCTGATCTCGCGCGAGCACGATTCGGGTTCGTCGAATACCACCGAATCGGTGGGATTGCCGCCCTGCAGTCCCTCGGTGCCGCCGCCCTGCTCTTCCACCGGGACGCCGCAAACCATCCTCGAGTCCTTCCCATTCGACGGCAAGGTGGACACGACCACGCATCAGTACACCGTCAATCTGAAGCAAAATCTGTTCAGTTGGGGAAACTGGGAGAATTTGAAGCGCGCCGATTCCCAGGTGGCGCAGGCCGAGGCGGATTACCAGGCTGCTCGACAAGACTTGATGGAGCGGGTCGCCCAGCGGTATTTCGACGTGCTCGGCGCGCAGGATGATTTGGAGGCGCAGCAGGTTGCCCTCACCTCCGTCACGCGCCAACTCGCGCAGGCCGAGGCGCGCTATCAAATCGGCTTGATCGCGGTCACCGATGTGGAGGAGGCGCGCGCCTCTCATGACAGCACGGCGGCGGCGGTGATTGCGGCCAAGCGGACCCTGGCATCGACGCTGGAACTTCTGCGGGAAATCATCGGCGACCCCTTCGACTACTTGGCAAGGCCCATTGAGCCTTTCGAGATGGCAAACCCGGACCCTCTCGGCGAGGAGCGCTGGGTCGACATGGCTTTGCAGCAAAATTTATCGTTGGTATCGAGTCGCTTGGCCGCCGATATCGCGCGCGAAAACGTCTCGGTGGCGCGCGGCGGCCACGGTCCATCGCTCGACCTGGTCGGCATGGCCGGCAAATTGAACACCAATGGCGTGGATACCTTTGTCGATGGCACCCCGGCGGGCGGCACGACCCTGGATCAGAATCAGCGCTCGATTGGCATCCAGATCACTGTCCCCATTTATTCGGGTGGCATGGTCTCCTCTCAGGTGCGCCAAGCGGTATACCAGCATCGGGCGGCGAAGGAGCGCTTGGAGCGGGTAGCGCGCCAGACCGAGCATGACGCGCGCGATTCCTACCTCGGCGTGCTGTCGGAGATTTCGCGCGTCAAAGCGCTGCGCCGCGCGGTCGAATCGAACCTAATTGCGCTGCGCGCGACGGAATCCGGCTACGAGGCGGGAACGCGCACCGCGGTGGACGTACTGCAGTCGCGGCAGCAATGGGTCCAAGCGCAAACCGATTATTCGCGCAGCCGCTATGACTACATGTTGAATGTGATCAAGCTGCAGCAGGCGGCCGGTACGCTGTCCGAACAGAGCTTGGAGCGCATCAACGCGTTGCTGACGGATGCTCCTGCGGCGCCGCCGGCGGATGCGGCGTCCCCGGCGGCGAAGCCAGCCACGGCTCCATAAGCTCGAGGAGTCGCGCAACACTGCCGCGATTGGCTTCGATGAGTTGCTTGCCGATGATGCCAATGCGCTGCCGCTCCGCAGGATTGTCGAGCAGTGTCTGCAGGGTCGCCGCCAGATCGCGCGCATTCGCCACCTGCACGGCGGCACCGCGCGCAAGCAGCAACTGCGCGATGTCCTTCGCATTGAAGTGCGACGGTCCGGTCAACACCGGTAGCCCCAGTGCCGCGGGCTCGAGCAAGTTGTGCCCGCCGATGGCCACCAGGCTGCCGCCGACAAAGGCGACGTCGGCTGCGGCGTACAGCGCTGCAAGTTCTCCCACCGTATCCACCAGCACCACCGTCGTACCGTCCTGCGGCGCCGTGGCACTGCTGCGGCGTACGAAGGCAACGCCGCGGCGCGCCAGCAACTGAGCGACTCCCTCGAAGCGGTCCTTATGCCTCGGCGCCAACAACAGAAGAGCGCTGGGCCGCTGCACGCGCAACAACGCGTGCGCCTCGAGCAGCTGCTCTTCTTCACCCGCGTGGGTGCTGCCGGCGATCCACACCGGTCTCGAAGCACCGTAGGCGGCGCGCAGGCGATGTCCCTCATCGAGCGTGCCGCTATCCAACCGCACATCAAATTTCACATTACCAACGACACACGTTCTGCGCGCATCGGCGCCGATGGCGTTGAAGCGTTGCGCATCGGCGGTGGATTGCGCAGCAACCAGCACATTGTCCGTGAACACGGCGCCGAACAGGCTCTTAAGACGCCGGTAGCGCGAGACCGACTTTTCGGACAGGCGGGCACTGGCGAGAATCACGGGCACACCGCGGCGCTCGCACTCCGAAAACAGATTCGGCCACAGTTCGGTTTCCATGATGATGGCCAGGCGCGGCCGGATGCGCGTGAGGAAACGCCTCACCGCACCCGGCGTGTCGTAGGGCAGGTAGCGTATATCGGCACCCGCGCCGAATAGCGCCTCTCCCCGTGCCCTGCCCGCCGGCGTGGCAGTGGTGAGTATCAGCGCGATGTGCGGATGCCGCGCCCGCAGATCGCGAAGCAGCGGCGCCGCCGCCGACATCTCGCCGAGCGAGACGGCGTGCAGCCAAACAGTCGGGTTGGCGGCCGCTGGTCCCCCGCCGAAGCGTTGCGACAGTCCCTGCCAGTAGCCCCGATCCTTGAAGCCGCGCCACAAGACCACGGCAAAGGCGAACGGCGCTGCGCAGGTAATGAGCCAGGAATATAGGCGGCGCACGTACTAATCCGCTTGATAGCCGGCCAGGAATGCCTCCCACGCCATCGGCGTGAATCGATCCTTCGGCAGCGGCGCACAGATTTTGACGAGCGAGTGGCGCAAGCGCCGCAAATTCATCGCGCTCCAGCTTCCCGGCGCGCGCAGCCGTCCGCGGTCAAAATCGATCACGGCGACCGCTTGCTGAGAGTCGAGCAAGATGTTGTTCGCATTCAAATCCGCATGATCCACGCCGGCGCGATGCAGGCGCGCGATCGCCACGCCGATGGCGCGCCAGGAACCAGGCGCAAGCGGGGCGGTGAGCAGCAGCGCGCTCACCGGCTGCGCATCCGCAACGCGCTGCGTGATCAAATCGCACCGATAGCCGAAGGCACTGCGTCGATACCGGGCAGCGATCGGTCTGGGAACGGGCAGGCCCTGCCGCCAGAGGTGGGAAAGCAGACGCCACTCGGCGAACGCGCGCACCCGCTCCTCGCCCGACCACACGTAGCGGTCCTGGATGAGAAAGGCGATGTATCCGCCGCGCCGGTAGTGGCGCAACACCCATTGGTGATCCCCGCTGCCGATAAACCATGCCGCGCCGCGGCCGCCGTAAACCACGGTGAGCTCGCCGCGCGCCGCCCAAAAATTCGGATCGAACAGCGACTCCGGCGCTTGCAAGAGAGGATTGGCCAGGTCAGACGGATCAGCCAGCATGACGCCCGTCGACGTGGCAACTCGTTGGCCGCTGTTGATCATGCTTGGGCGCGCATCCTTCGGCGCATCATGCGTTACAGCCGACGCAACACGCAACGCTGCGGCAATTTTTCGATAAGATATCGCCATGAGCGAGATCAAGGTTCCCCTATCGCCCGGCGAGTTTCTCGATAAGATCACCATTCTGCGGATCAAATCCAAACGCATGAGCGATGCGAAGAAGCTCGCCAACGTGCGCCAGGAACTCGCGGTGCTCGAGGATACCTGGCGCGCCAGCGCCTACTCGAAGATCGACATCGAAGGCGAAATCGACGCCCTGCTGGCCGTCAACGAGCGGCTCTGGGTCATTGAGGATGAGATTCGCGATAAGGAGCGCGCCCAGGCGTTCGATGCGGAATTCATCCGCCTGGCGAGAGCGGTGTACTTCGAAAATGACGAACGCGCGGCGATCAAGCGGCGCATCAATGTGACGCTGGGCTCAGGGCTGATCGAGGAGAAATCCTACGCCGCATACAAGGCTTAAGGATCGACCTCGGATTTGATATCGGCGGGACCGGGTTGCGTGCGATTCAGCGTGTACTCCGCGCCGCAGTAGGAGCATTTGGCCCATCCGGTCGGCTCAATGGCCAGGTAGACCCGCGGGTGCGAATCCCACAAAAACATGCCCGGCATCGGACAGGCAAGCGGCAAGTCCGCGACGTTCACCGTGTAATGGCGCAGCGCGTTCGGCTCAATCAGTTGATGCCGCGAATCATTTTGGACCATCCCCGGCATTTCCTTAAGCACTCCGTAGACCAGCGCAGGATTTTGCGTGACACGCACGGGAAGCGCAAGGCTGGGCGAGCGCTCACACCGGGGATTCAAACGTGGCGCGCCAAATCGCGCGAATCCGCTCACGCCTCGCGGCGTACGGCGCCGCCTCAACCACGCGCTCGCCCTCGCCCTCGAGCGATAGGTGATGCAGCACGGAACGATAGCCAATGTAGGCTTCCGTCAGCCAATGCGCGGTGGCGTTGTCGAGAATATGCGCCGCGGCGAGACCCTCCAGCTGGCGGATATTGTCCGTATAGGTGAGCAAATCCGGGTGCGCGGCCGCGGCCGCCAACACCCAGTACTGCACCAGGAACTCAATATCGGCGATGCCGCCCGCATCCTGCTTGATGTCGAACTGGCCGGCGCCCGATCGCGATAATTCGCGCCGCATGCGCAGGCGCATCTCCAGAACGTCCTCGCGCAGCGTGTCGCGGCTCACGGCGAGGGACAGCGTGCGGCGACGAACCGCCTCGAAGGCTTTGCACAACTGCGGATCGCCCGCCAAGGCGCGGGCGCGCAGCAGCGCCTGATGCTCCCAGGTCCACGCATCCTGCTGTTGATAGCGCTCGAAGGCATCGATGCCCGTTATGAGGAATCCGCCCTTGCCGTTCGGGCGCAGCCGCATATCCACCTCGTAGAGCCGGCCGGCCGCAGAATGCATGGTGAGCAAATGGACGATGCGTTGTCCCAGCCTTAGGAAAAATACACCGTTATCGAGCGGCCGTTCGCCGTTGGTCTGTTGAATGCTGCCGCCCGAATCGTGCAGGAACACAAGGTCTAAGTCCGAGGCGTAGCCCAGCTCCAGACCGCCGAGTTTGCCGTAGCCGGCCACGGCCACCGCCACCGGCCTTAAAGCCGCAGCCTCCTCCCCGCAGTGGGGCACCCCGTAAATCTGCGTCATCTGCTGCCACGCCAGATCCATGCAGCATTGAATGATCAGCTCCGCGATCTCCGTCAACCGATCGCTGACGCGCATCAGCGCCAGCCGCCCGGTCAAATCGGCGAGCGCCACGCAGAACACGGCAACCTTTTGGAATTGCCGCAGCGCCTCGACCTGGCGTTCCGGATCATCGGCGGGCAGCCGCTCGGTGCGCGCGGCCAACATTCTGGCAAAACCGGCGCGCGAAGGCAGTTCGTCGAATGCTTTGGCATCGATCAGCTCGTCGAGCAGCAACGGAAAATCAGCGATCTGCCTCGACAGAAATCCGCTGATCGCACAGACCTCGATCAACCGGTCCAGCGCCGGCGGCTGCTCCTTCAGCAGCGCCAGATACGAGGAGCGCGTGCCGATAGCCTCCAGCACCCGCAGCACGCGCTGCACGACGATGGCGGGGGCCGGATGCTGGCCGGCGGACTTCAGCAGCCGCGCGAGTATCACGAACAGCCGCCGGTGCCCCGCTTCATCGAGACGCCGGTAGGGCGCCGCGTGCCGATAGGCCTCCAGCAACACGGCGACGGCGGCAATCGCGTTGCTCGGGAAACCACTGTTGGCCAATTCCTCCGCGATATTCGCATCCTCGGCATCGAGCCACACGATGCCGGCGTCGTCATAGCGGCGCGACGCGTCCGCGGCGCCAAACAGCAACGCCGCGAACTGTCTCGCCACGTGGTCGCGCGCCGACTCGATTTGCGCGCTGGCGGCGAGCCAATCCGCAACGCCCATGTTGATGCCCAGCCGGGCGCGATCGAGTACTTCGACGGGCAAGCTATGGCACTGCTCGTCGCGGATCATCTGCAGCGCATTCTCGGCCTTGCGCAGCACCAAGTAGGCATCTTGCAGCGCGGTGATGTCGGCGACCGACACCAGTTTGGAGTCCGCCAACAGCGGCAGCGTCTCGAGCAATGCCGGTTTCTGCAGCCGCCGGTCGCTGCCGCCGCGCACCAGCTGCAGGGATTGCACGATGAACTCGATCTCACGAATTCCGCCCCGGCCGAGCTTCAGATGCTGCTCGAGATCGCGGCGCGAGACTTCGCGTTCGATCAGCGCTTTCATGGCCCGCAAGGACTCAAACACGCCGAAATCCAGGTAGCGGCGATACACGAAGGGGCGTACGAATTCCTGATAGGCCGGCGCGTAGCATTGGCCGCCGACGATGGGGCGTGCCTTGATCCAGGCATATCGCTCCCAATCGCGCCCATGCTCCTGCAGGTAATCCTCCAACGCAGCCAGGCTCACCACCAAGGGGCCGCTCTCCCCGAAGGGGCGCAGGCGCATGTCCACGCGGAACACGAAACCGTGCTCGTTTCGCATGTCCAGCAGGCGAATGAGTTCCCGCCCAAGGCGGCTGAAATATTCCTCGTTCTCGAGCTCGCGTGGTCCATCGGTCCGGCCCGATGCGGCAAACAGGAACACCAAATCGATGTCCGAGGAGAAGTTCAGTTCGCGCCCGCCGAGCTTGCCCATGCCGAGCACGATCAGGGAAACAGGCTGAGCATTGGCATCGCGCGGCGCGCCGAATACCGGTTGCAAATGCAGCTGAGCGGCCGCGGTCGCGGCACGGATGCATCCATCCGCGAGATCAGAAACGGCATGCAAGGTGTCCGTCACCGCGGCGCGGCCCGCGATGTCGCGCCATGCGATGCGCAGCATCTCGCGCCGGCGCCACTCGCGCAGCAGGCGCTGGGCATCATCAAATGTGGATGCGCACGCGATACGTCGTTCGTAGTCGCCGCTGGCCCGAAGTGAAGCGCCGGATTCGTCGTGCGCCGCGACCCAATCAAGAGACTGCGGATCCTGCAGCAATACGGATGCGATGAACTCGCTGCCGGCAACGATCCGCGGCAGCTCGCTGCGCAACGATTCGGCCGCAGCCGCGTAGGCCGCCGCGAGGGCCGGCACGGCCGCGGCGCGCTCCCACCAGCGCTCTACCGGCTCGCGCAAAATTTCCGGTACGGATTCGAGATGCTGAATAGACATGGTCCGCGGCGCCCCGCAAGGGCCGCTGCCCTAACGAATCGCCACCAGGAACATGCGCGGAAACGGCAGCAGGACACTGCCGTCCGACAGCACCGGATAGGCCCGCGCAACTGCCGCGGTGTAGCGCTGCAAGTACGCCGCGCGCTCGGCCTCATCGAGAGGCTCGAGAAAGGGTCTCAAGCCGCTGCCTTTGAACCATTCCACGATTGCAGCGGCGCCCGCCAGGCGGTGATAGTAAGTCGTCCTCCACACATCCAGCGTCGTGCATAAGGGCCGCACCAATTCAAAGTACCAAGCCGCCCCGGCGAGGGACGGTCGCGCGCTGGCGGCAGAGGCCAGCTTGGCGGCCCACGGCCCTTGCACGGACACCTCCCGCATGAGCCGGTGTGCAGGCTCCTCGAGGTTGTCCGGCACCTGTACTGCGAGTGCCCCGCCGGGAGCGAGCCGCTTCACGAGCGCCGGCAGCAGCGCGGCGTGATTCGGCAGCCACTGCAGCACCGCGTTTGCCAGAATGGCATCGAACGCACTACCTGCCCGAGTGCACCAGACCTCGATGTCCTCGATCTGAAATAGTATCTGCGGCAGGCGCTGCCGCGCGGCCTGAATCATGTCCGACGAACTGTCGATGCCGCTGATGTGCGCGGTGGGAAACCGCGCCGCCAGGACCTCCGTCGAATTGCCGGGCCCGCAGCCCAAATCGATCACGACGCGCGCGTCGATCGGCGGCAGCGCGGCGAGCAGGTCGCGCACCGGGCGGGTACGCTCATCTTCAAAGGCGACATACTGCTTCGCCGACCAGGCGCTCACGGCCGCGCGGCTCGCCGCGTCACTGAAGTTGCGCCAGCCAGGCAATCACGATGCTCTCCAGCGCGATGCGATGATCCGACCAACTGTGATCGGTCGCCACATGCATCGAGGTGACACGGGTGCCGCCCTTGGCCTTGATCGCGGCGACCAGAGTATCGGTGTGTCCCGCCAGTTGATCGTCCGCGGTAAGGGCCAACAGCGGCATCGGCGCAAGTCCCGGGGCTGCATTCACCACCAAGAACTCCTTGGCGTGCGCCTCGACTTCGTCCGCCATGCTCTGGGGCGTGACGCCCGACAGTCCTTCCATGTTGTCGGCCATGATGGCGACGGCGCTGGCGCGCGGCGCATACCCGATTTGACCCATATCGCCCATCGAGATAAGAATCGCGCCGAGCAGTGCGTGATCGTGGGACGCGGTATGCGCCACCACCCAGCCGCCCATGCTGTGCCCGGCGAGCGCGATGCGTTTGGGGTCGACGCCGAGTTTGGCGGCATTGGCCGGGTCGCGCAGATACGCCAGAACCGCGTCGGCGTCTTCAAGGTTCTGCGCGAATCGAAATGAGCCGGGGCTCCCCCAAGAGCCGCGGTAATTGAAAGTCACCGCATTCCATCCCGCGCGCCGCACCGCCTGCGCCAGATCGAGGTTCTTTTCGTTGCCGGGCAAGCCGTGACAGATGATGAGCGTTGGGTGTGGACCCGCCCCGGGTGGGGCGTACAACAGAGCATTGATGAGCACGCCGTGGGTGGGAATGTGCAGAACCGACATGGATGCCGGGTGCGCGGCGTCCGCGGGAGGATCGGTGTAGATCGCGGCAGGCGGCGCTTGCGCAAACACCCCGGTAGACAGCAGGCAAAAACCGATCAGCGTGCAGAATCCGAGCAATCGCATCGCGCCACTCCCCAGCAGTTGAATTCGGCCGAACCAGTATAGGCACTATATCCTGCGCAGTCGGCCGCCATTATTCAACGCCGCGAAATAGCAGCGGCAACTCGGGGCGCAAGTCGAAGCGCGCACCGGCGGCGCCCGCGAACTGGATTTCGAGGAGGTGCGGCGAACATTCAAAGTAGGTGAGCAGCCCCGCCTGCTGGGCCGACCGAGATGCTTCGGACAACTCCGTCACACGGGGAATGCCGACGTTGAGCGCGCGAATCCGGCGAATCGGCAATCTGTGGCTGATCGGTTCGGCCGCGGGCATTTCCGAACGGCGCAGAAACGGCAGATAGTAGAGCTCCGGCTCCTCAAGTCTCGTCCCGACCGCGATCTGAATCGAGGTGCCCTGCGGCAAGTAGCGGGGCTGGTAGGCCCACGTCGGAAACGGCGCCGTGGCGGCCGGTAGAGCCGCGCTGCGAAACACGATTCCCATCGGACAGATGGCGGCACCTCGATGGGTGCAGCGCTCCCACAGACGCGTGGGTCGAGTTTGCGCGCTGGTCGCCTCGGCGGGATCGCTGACCCAGATCAACTCCAGCATGAAATTCTCAAAAAAGAAGCGCCGGTTCGCCGTGCCCTGCCCGGGATGCGTATTGCCGGATCCTTCCAAGAAGCCGAGCCGCAACAGCACATCGCCTTCCGGCGCGCCGGCGGCGCAACTGATAAATGCATGATCGACCGCCAGGGTCATTGGCTTGCCCGCCCTCCGTCCCGCAGTCTATCAAAGCGAAAAAAAAGCGGGCCGAAGCCCGCTTTCTTTGACTGTCAGCAAGACCGCGGCGCTTGCGCCGCTGTCCCCAGCGTTCGCTGGTGCTACATGTCCATGCCGCCCATGCCACCCATGCCGCCGCCCGGCGCGCCATGTGCATGCTCTTCGTCTTTCGGCGATTCGGCGATCATGACTTCCGTCGTGAGCAGGAGACCTGCCACCGAGGCAGCGTTCTGCAGAGCCAGACGCGTCACCTTGGTCGGATCGAGGATGCCCATTTCGATCATATCGCCGTACTCACTGGTCGCGGCGTTATAGCCGAAGGTGCCCTTGCCCTCGCGAACCCGGTTCAACACCACCGCGGCATCTTCGCCGGCATTGGCGACAATCTGACGCAGCGGCTCTTCGATCGAGCGGGCCAGGATCTTGATGCCCGTGGTCTGATCTTCGTTCTTACCGACGAGCTTCTCGATGGCCTTCAACGCACGTACCAGCGCGACGCCGCCGCCCGGAACCACGCCTTCTTCCACGGCCGCACGGGTTGCATGCAGCGCGTCTTCGACGCGGGCCTTCTTTTCCTTCATTTCGATTTCAGTCGCAGCTCCGACTTTGATCACGGCAACGCCGCCGGAGAGCTTGGCAACGCGCTCCTGGAGTTTTTCCTTGTCATAGTCAGAGGTCGCTTCCTCGATCTGCTGGCGGATGCTCTCGACGCGGCCCTTGATGTCATTGGCCTTGCCGGCACCGTCAATAATCGTGGTGTTCTCTTTCTCCACCAGAATCTTCTTCGCTTCGCCGAGATCGTTCAGTGTCGCCTTCTCCAGCGACAAACCGACTTCATCGGAGATGACCGTGCCGCCCGTGAGGACCGCAATGTCCTGCAGCATGGCTTTGCGACGATCGCCGAAGCCCGGCGCCTTGACGGCGGCGACCTTGACGATGCCGCGAATCGTGTTGACGACCAGCGTGGCCAATGCCTCGCCTTCGACGTCTTCAGCGACGATCAGCAGCTGGCGGCCACCCTTGGCAATGGCTTCGAGCAGCGGCAGCAATTCGCGAATATTGGAGATCTTCTTGTCCACCAACAGGACCAACGGCTTCTCGAGCTCGGCGCTCTGACTCTGCTGATTGTTGATGAAGTACGGCGAGAGGTAGCCGCGATCGAACTGCATGCCTTCGACCACTTCGAGCTCGTTCTCGAGACCCGAGCCTTCTTCAACCGTGATCACGCCCTCTTTACCGACCTTCGCCATGGCATCTGCAATCGTCTTGCCGATGCTCTCGTCGGAGTTTGCGGAGATCGTGCCGACCTGCGCGATCGCCTTCGGATCCTTGCAAGGCTTGGAGAGCTTCTTCAGCTCTTCGGTGGCGGCCGTGACGGCGAAATCGATGCCGCGCTTCAGGTCCATCGGGTTGGCGCCTGCGGCGACCGACTTCAGGCCTTCGCGGATGATGGCTTGCGCCAACACGGTGGCGGTGGTGGTGCCGTCGCCGGCTTCATCGGAGGTGTTGGAAGCAACTTCCTTCACCATCTGTGCGCCCATGTTTTCAAACTTGTCTTTCAGTTCGATTTCTTTGGCGACAGAGACACCGTCCTTGGTGACGGTGGGGGCGCCGAAGCTCTTGTCGAGCACGGCATTGCGGCCTTTGGGACCTAGCGTTACCTTGACGGCGTTCGCCAGAACATTTACGCCCTTGAACATGCGTGCCCGAGCGTCGTCGCTAAAGCGTACGTCTTTTGCTGCCATTTGCTGATACCTCTAATTAAATTTGGTTAGCGGGAAATTTGGATGAATAGGCGTGAAGGCGTTACTTGCCTTCGACCACGGCCATGACGTCTTCTTCACGCATCACGACCAGCTCATCGCCATCCATCTTCACTTCGGTGCCGCTGTACTTGCCGAAAAGAATCTTGTCGCCGACCTTGAGGTCCAGCGGGCGAATCTCGCCGTTCTCTAAAATCTTGCCCTTGCCGACGGCGACCACTTTCCCGAAAATCGGCTTCTCAGTCGCGGTATCCGGGATCACGATGCCACCGGGGCTTTTACGCTCCTCTTCTTCTCTTTTCACGATCACGCGGTCATGAAGGGGACGAATCTTCATAAGACAAGACTCCTAATGCTGTGGGTTTAAACAATGAGCGCAGGTTGTTAGCACTCTGCTCTCGAGGCTGCTAATCATAGCGGCAGATTATTACGTTTCAAGGTCTGGGCCCTTAATTTTTTGCTGTGCCGCAGCAAAATACGGCGAAGGGCCCCGCGAATTGCACCGCGAAGCGCACCGCGAAGTGGAGCGCTAAGCGAGCCGCGAGGCGCGCCCGGCCTAAGACTGCGATAAAGTGCATGGGATGAAGCACATGCGCCTGATCGCCGGCCTCTCCTCCCTGCTGCTGCTTGGCGCGACAGGCCTCGCGACGGCGAAGCCCTGGTGGATGCGAGGTACCTCGGCCACGGAAACCGACTTCCTGCCGCCCGACGTCGCCTTTCGCGTGGGCGCCTCGGTGGCCGGCAACCTCATCACGGTGCGCTGGGTGATTGCGGATGGTTACTATCTGTATCGCCGAAAAATAGACATCAGGCCGGAGAGTCCGGACTTGATGGTGTCCGCGCCGCAACTGCCTCAAGGCATCACCAAGACCGACCCTTACCTGGGAACCCAGGAAATCTATACTCAACAGGTCGAAGCGCAGGTTCCCTTTACGCGTATCGACGCCGGTGCCCATCCCCTGCAGATCAAAGTGAGTTACCAGGGCTGTGCCGAGGCCGGCCTGTGCTACCCGCCGATCACCAAGGTAATTTTTCCGGCCGCCGGACCGGCGGCCGGTGGCATTGCGCCACTGCGGGCAAGCACCCCCCACGCCTGGGAAGGCATCGCCATCCTGGCGGGCGGGTTTGCCTTTCTTTTGGCGGGCTGGGTCCTGCGCAAGGGGCGCAAGCTCGACAGCCCCGCCGCATGAATCTCGCGGGGCCGCGCATCGCGGGGGCCGCCGTGATCATGCTGGCGGCGGTCTGGGCAGGAACACGGCTCTACTCGAGCCGGCACCCTGCGGCGCGTGGCGCCGTGGCAGTACCCGCAGGCATGGCCAGCGCGCCCGAACCGAACGAGGGTGAAGCCCTGAATGGCGCGGCGGCGCAAACCACGGTTCCTGAGCGTTTGCCCTCCTTCACGCTGCGCGATCCCTGGGGCAAGGCCACGCCCATCTCGGCGTGGAGCGGAAAATCACTGGTCATTAACTTCTGGGCCACCTGGTGCGCGCCGTGCCGCCGCGAGATACCGCTGCTCAAGACCCTGGCCGCCGAATGGAGCGCTGATATGACGGTGATCGGTATTGCGGTCGATTATCGAGATAAGGTGCAGGAATTCGCCCGGCAGTTCAGCATTGGCTACCCGCTTCTCGTCGGTGAGCAAGATGCCCTGGATGTTGCCGCACAATTCGGCATGGACTCCCCGGCCTTCCCCTTCACCGTATTCACGGATCGCCGCGGACAGGTGGTAGCACTATTTGTCGGCGAATTGCACCGTCCTCAGGCCGATTTAATCCTCTCGGTGGTACGCAATCTGAACCAGGATCGCCTCCGGCTGGCCGATGCCAAGCGCACCATCGCCGAAGGGTTAAGCAAGCTGGCCGAGAACAGCGCCGGATAAGACGATCTGGCGACGTTCGCCGCCGAAGCTTGCCTTTTCACCTCCAATTCTGGTTATTATCGCGGACCTTTGCAACGCGACGGCGCTGGAATTGACGGCAGATGTCCCGAATTTTGCTTCTCAATGGTCCGAACTTGAACCTGCTCGGCAGCCGCGAACCGAGCGTGTACGGCAGCTCCACGCTGCAGGATATCGAGACCAAGCTTCACGGACTGGCATCGAGCGCCGGCCACGAGCTCATTGCCGTGCAGAGCAACGCCGAACACGAATTGGTCGCCAAGATTCAGGCAAGCAAACGCGATGGCATCGCCTTCGTGATCATCAATCCGGGTGCGTTCACGCACACCAGCATCGCTTTGCGCGATGCGTTTCTCGCGGTGGGGATACCCTTTATCGAAGTCCATCTGAGCAATATATTCGCGCGCGAAGCGTTTCGGCATCACTCATACCTGTCCGACATCGCGGTCGGCTGCCTGTTCGGATTGGGCCCTATCGGCTATGAGCTCGCGTTCCAAGCCGCCATCGCGCGCCTGAGCCAAGACGTACAACACTAGATTTGAAGGGGGTTCGCGGATGGATATTCGCAAGGTAAAGAAATTGATCGAGCTGCTCGAGGAATCCGGCATCTCGGAACTGGAGATCTCCGAAGGCGAGGAATCCGTTCGCATCAGCCGTCATCCGCGAGTCGGCATGCAGGCCCCCGTCGCCCAGGCTCCTCTGGTGGTGCAAGCGCCGCCGGCTGCGGCGATGCCCGCCACCGCCGCGGGTGAGCACACCCCCCGCAACGACGAGCATACCGTCACCTCGCCGATGGTCGGCACCTACTATGCCTCCGCCTCCCCGGGCGCGAAGGCCTTTGTGGAAATCGGCACCGAGATCAAAGTCGGGCAAATTCTGTGCATCATCGAGGCCATGAAGATGATGAACCAGATAGAGTCCGACAAAGCAGGCCGGGTTACGGCGATACTGGCGAAGAACGGTGAGCCTGTTGAGTTCGGCCAACCGCTGTTCATTATCGAATAGCTCAAGATGATCGAAAAAGTCGTCATCGCGAATCGCGGCGAGATCGCTCTTCGCATTTTGCGCGCCTGCCGCGAACTGGGCATCAAGACCGTGGCGGTGCACTCGACCGCCGACTTCAACACCAAGCACGTGCTGCTGGCGGACGAAACGGTATGCATCGGGCCGCCGCAATCGGCGCTGTCGTATTTGAACATGCCCGCCATCATCAGCGCGGCCGAGGTCACCGACTCGGTGGCGATTCATCCAGGTTACGGCTTCTTGTCGGAAAACGCCGATTTTGCCGAACGCGTCGAGAAGAGCGGATTCATCTTTGTCGGACCCCGGGCGGAAACGATCCGTCTGATGGGCGACAAGGTTTCCGCCATCAAACAGATGAAGGCAGCCGGCGTGCCCTGCGTGCCGGGCTCGGATGGTCCGCTGGGCAACGATGCCGATGAGAGTTTTCGCATTGCCAAGGACATCGGCTATCCGGTGATCATCAAGGCATCGGGCGGCGGCGGCGGCCGCGGCATGCGCGTGGTGCACACCGATGCCTCGTTGCTGAACGCCATCGGCGTAACGCAGTCCGAAGCGCTCGCCGCCTTCGGCAACGGTCAGGTCTACATGGAGAAATTCCTCGAGAAGCCGCGCCATATCGAATTCCAGGTGCTGGCCGACAATTACGGCAACGTGGTGCACTTGGGCGAGCGCGATTGTTCCATGCAGCGCCGCCATCAGAAGGTCATCGAAGAAGCGCCGGCGCCGGGGCTGACTCCAAAACAGCGCAAGACCATGGGAGAGCGCTGCGCCAAGGCCTGCCGCGATCTAGGATACCGCAACGCCGGCACACTCGAGTTCCTCTACCAGGACGGCGAGTTTTACTTCATTGAGATGAACACGCGCGTCCAAGTCGAACATCCGGTTACCGAACTGGTGACGGGCATCGAC
Organism: uncultured Gammaproteobacteria bacterium; assembly: GCA_963756845.1. Lineage (GTDB taxonomy): Bacteria > Pseudomonadota > Gammaproteobacteria > Steroidobacterales > Steroidobacteraceae > Bog-1198. The sequence goes on from CAVWPD010000002.1 coordinate 446,127, forward strand.
ATTGTCAAAGCGCAGCTGCTCATCGCCGCCGGGGAGCCGCTGCCCTACGGGCAGAACGACATCCAGATCCGTGGTCACGCCGTGGAGTGCCGCATCAACGCCGAGGACCCGAAGACCTTTGCGCCCTCCCCCGGACCGATCCGGCTGTGGCACTCGCCCGGCGGGCCGGGCATTCGGGTCGACAGCCATGTGTACACTGGATACAACGTGCCGCCGTTCTACGATTCCATGATCGGCAAGGTGATTGCCTATGGCGACACGCGGGATACCGCGATTGCGCGCATGCGCAATGCGCTCGCGGAAATGGTCGTCGAGGGAATCAAAACCAATATCCCGCTGCATCAAGAGATATTCAATCACTCGGCCTTTCGCCAGGGCGGCACCGATATCCACTATCTAGAGCGGCGTCTGGGCATCAAGTAGTCATCTTGCAGGATGTTGCAGCGATGACGTTCTATGAAATCGAATTCCCGCTCGCGGCCTTGGACGTGAGCGAGGTGGAGGAAGCGCTGCTGCGGAGCGGCGCGAACTCGATTACCTTCGTGGATCGCGGCGATGAGCCGGTGCTCGAGCCGAAGCCCGGCGAGTTCAGGCTGTGGAGCGATACGCTGGTGCGCGCCCTATTCCAAGAATCCGATGAGGCGCAGTTCGACGCGGCTGCCAATCTTGATCGACTCGCCGCTGCGCTGGGGCCGCATGTCACGCACACCGCACGCGTGCGCGCGGTCGAGGACCAGGTGTGGGAACGCGCGTGGCTTAAAGATTGGAAATCAACGCGCTTCGGACGGCGACTCTGGGTGGTCCCGCACGACGCCGAAACTCCGCGCGAGCCGCAGGACGCCGTGGTCGTGCGCTTGGATCCCGGCCTCGCATTCGGCACCGGCACCCATGCCACCACGGCGTTGTGTCTGGAGGTGTTGGACGGATTGTCTCTCGCGGGCCGCACGGTGATCGACTATGGCTGCGGCTCGGGGATCCTCGGGATAGCCGCATTGAAACTCGGCGCAGCGCACGTCGCCGCGGTGGATGTGGACCCGCAGGCGTTGATGGCGGCGCGCGACAACGCCATCCGTAACGGGGTTGCTGCGAAGCTGACTCTGCACGACGGTCAGGACGAGTTGGGCACTGCCTATTGCGTGGTAGCGAATATACTTGCTGGACCACTGATCGAATTGGCGCCGAGGCTCAAGTCCACGTGCGAGCCGGGCGGCTGCATCGTCCTATCGGGGGTTTTGAAAACCCAGGAGCATGAGGTCGCAGCGGCCTATGCAGAGGGTTTTGGTAAGGTGCGCAGCATCGAACGCGACGGGTGGTGCTGCCTATACGCGTGGAAGGATGGCCTCTAGTGTTCACGCAATGTTCAAAATGCGAGACGATTTTCAAACTATCCGCCGACGTTCTGCGCGCCGCGGGCGGTCAAGTGCGCTGCGGCAAATGCGGCGAAGTGTTCAATGCGCTGGCGCATCTTGCCGAAGATTCCAGCGCATTCACCAGCGGCGAGTCGGCATTTGATTTGGAGACGCGCGCGGACCGTATTTTAGAAACCGTCGTCAAAACGCCGCCGCGCAGCGCGCCCAGGCCCTCCGAGGATTACGCCCCGCCGGGCGTCGAGATAGCCCGGCTGCAGATCTTGGAGTGGAACGGCGAAGAATTAGGCCAGGGAGCCGAAGCAGCTCACCCGGAGGAGGAAGCGTCGGGGGCCGTGGGCGAGACTTCAATGGAGTTCACGCTGCCGCCGGGCGAATTGGATCGGATCTTTGTCGAATCGAAGTCAGGCAAACGCTCGGTGGTCGCGCCGCCGCGGGTTGTCGCCCCTGAGCCGCCGCCGCACCCCGAACATGTGGTGATGCTCAAGCCCCCGGCAGCCCCGGCGCCCAGCGGCTTCGAAGTGCCGGAAAATGTTCGCCGCGACATGCTGTCGGGCCTGGAACCGGAATTGGAGCCGGAATTAGCACAGGACCTCGTGCCGCTGTCGGCGCCCTTTCGGACAGCCCAACCGGCTTTGGCGGCGTGGCTGCTGGCGGCGGCCGCGGCCGCACTGCTGCTGTTGGGCCAAATCGTTCACCAAAATCGCGAGTGGCTGAGCGCACATGCGCCGTTCGGTGCGACGCTGAGCGCGCTGTATGCGCGGATGGGCGCGCCGGTGGCATCGCCCGCGAACCTCTCCGCCTATCAGCTGCGCCAATGGGGAGTGACCGGGGATCCGGCCGCGGACGGGACACTGCGAGTGCGCGCCAGCATTTTGAATACCGCGGCGCAGCTCGAACCGTACCCGCTGCTGCGAGTGACTCTTGCCAATCGCTTCGGCAGCAGTATCGGCACGCGTGATTTCGAGGCGTCCGAGTATCTGGGCAAACCGATCGCTCGGCTGCTGGCGCCCGGCGAGCGGGTCGACGCCACCATGGACATTTTGGATCCGGGAAAAAGCGCGGAAGGCTTCGAGATCGACGTTTGTCTGCGCGGCGCGGATAGGAAGGTCTCCTGTGCCAACGATGCCGCGGCGGCGCAGGCCAAACGATGAGCGTGAAAATCGGTCCCTATGCGCTACCCTCCAACGTGCTGCTCGCGCCCATGGCCGGCGTGACCGATCGCCCCTTTCGCAATTTGTGCCGACGCTTCGGCGCAGGCCTCGCCGCATCGGAAATGCTCAGTGCCGACGTGCGCCTGTGGGACACGCCCAAATCGCGCCGCCGCATGGATCATTGCGGCGAGCCCAGCCCGCGCGTGGTGCAGATCGCCGGCTACGATCCTGTGATGATGGCCGATGCCGCGCGCCGCAACGTCGATGCCGGTGCCGACATCATCGACATCAATATGGGCTGTCCAGCGAAGAAGGTGTGCAACCGGTTGGCCGGCTCCGCCCTGCTGCAGGACGAGGCGCTGGTGGCGCGCATCTTGCGCAGCGTCGTTGAAGCCGTTGCGGCGCCCGTGACGCTGAAGACGCGCACCGGCTGGGATCCAAGCCACAAGAACGGCCTCACGATCGCAAAAATTGCCGAGGACTGCGGCATTCAGGCGCTGGCCATTCACGGACGCACGCGCGCCGACATGTATCAGGGCGTGGCCGAACACGAAACCGTTGCCGCCATCAAAGCGGCCGCAAGGATTCCCGTATTTGCCAATGGCGACATCGAGTCTGCACAGCAGGCGCGCGAAATTCTCGAGTACACCGGATGCGACGGCATCTTGATCGGCCGAGCCGCACAAGGACGGCCATGGATCTTCGACGAAGTCAATTTTTTTCTCTCGACGGGAGAATTTCGCGCAGTGCTCGCGCTGGAAAAAGTCCGTGATATTATGCGCGCCCACCTTGAGGACCTGTACGCCTTCTACGGCGATCAAACCGGTGTTCGAGTGGCACGTAAACACTTGAGTTGGTATTTCCGGCAGCATCCCGGACAAGAGGACTTGAGGAATCGTCTCGTGAAAATCGAGACGCCTGAGGAGCAACTGTCCACGCTGCTGCAGCATTACGACACGAGTGTGGATCGCGCTGCATAAGCGCGTATGTGGATAACAACGATGATCAGCGGGGATCGGAACTTAAGGCCATGGTTGCTAAAAAAAAATCGAAATCGCGTAAAGATACCGCGGCCGCATTCAACGGCCGCGACCTGAAGGTCAACGGCAAGGGAGTGCCGCTGCGTTCGCAGGCGGAAGAGGCGCTGCAATGCTATTTTGAAACGCTCAACGGCCACAAGCCCGCGCATTTGTACGATCTGGTAATGCGCGAGGTCGAAGAGCCGCTGTTCAAGGTGGTGATGGGCCATGTGCAGGGCAATCAGAGCCATGCGGCGATGATACTGGGCATCAATCGCGGCACCCTGCGCAAGAAACTCAAAGAGTTCGGTATCAACGAGTAGCAATGCTCACGCCCGTACGTCGTGCGTTGCTCAGCGTTTCCGATAAGACCGGCATCGTCGAGTTCGCACGCGAACTGAAGGAACGCGGCATTGAGCTGTTGTCCACCGGCGGCACCGCCAAGCTGCTGACGGATCACGGCATCTCGGTCAAGGAAGTGGCCGAACACACCGGCTTTCCGGAAATCATGGACGGGCGCCTGAAGACCCTGCATCCGAAAATTCATGGCGGGCTGCTCGGCAGGCGCGGGCTGGATGAACCCGTCATGCTCACCCACGGCATAGAACCCATCGATCTGTTGGCCGTCAATTTGTACCCGTTCGCCGCCACGGTCAGCCGCGCCGATTGCACCTACGAAGACGCCGTCGATAACATTGATATCGGCGGCCCGGCGATGGTGCGCGCCGCGGCAAAGAACCATGCCTTCGTGACGGTCGTGGTCGATCCTGGCGACTATCGCGCACTGCTCGATGAATTGGCGGCGAATCAAGGCAGCACGAATGTGTCGATGCGCCAGAAACTCGCCGCCAAGGCCTTTGCGCACACGGCGCAATATGATGCGATGGTATCGGCCTACTTCACCGGCGCCATCGGCGGGGCCAGCCCGACTTTCTCGGATGACCTGAACCTGTCGTTTCGCAAGCACATGGACCTGCGTTACGGGGAAAACCCGCACCAACAGGCCGCGTTTTATACCGACCCGCGCGCCATCGGCGCCTCCGTCACCCAAGCCCGCCAAGTGCAGGGACGGGAGTTGTCATTTAACAATATTGCGGATAGTGATGCCGCGCTCGAGTGCGTGCGCCAGTTCGATACCGCCGCGTGCGTCATCGTCAAGCACGCCAATCCCTGCGGCGTCGCGCGCAGCGCCACGGTCAGCGAGGCCTACCTGCGCGCCTACCGCACCGACCCCACCTCGGCTTACGGCGGCATCATCGCGTTCAATCGCGAACTCGACGCGGCAACGGCAAGCGCCATCGTCGAACGGCAATTCGTCGAGGTGATCCTGGCGCCGAGCATCAGCGACGAGGCGAAGCAGATACTTTCGAGCCGGGACAACGTGCGCGTGCTGGTCACCGGCGATATATCACGGCCGGTGACCCAGTTGCTCGAGTACAAGAGTGTGTCCGGCGGCCTGCTGGTGCAAACCAGGGACGTGGGAGCGGTGCGCGCCCAGGATTTGCGCACCGTCACCAAGCGGCCGCCCACGTTGGCGGAGCTCGATGATTTGATTTTCGCCTGGCGCGTCGCGAAATATGTCAAATCGAATGCCATCGTGGCCGTGAAGGACAAAGCCACGCTCGGCATTGGCGCCGGCCAAATGAGCCGCGTCATCAGCAGCAAGATTGCCGCGATGAAGGCCAAGGACGAGGGCTTGACGCTGGAGTCGGCGGCGATCGCCTCGGACGCGTACTTCCCGTTTCGCGATGGTCTCGACGCGCTGGCCGCCTTCGGTATTACATCGATCATTCAACCAGGCGGCTCGAGGCGCGACGCAGAAGTCATCGCCGCGGCCGACGAGCACAACATTGCCATGGTGTTCACCGGGATGCGTCATTTCCGTCATTAAGGGCTTGCGATCCATGAAGGTGCTGATTGTCGGAGGCGGCGGCCGCGAACATGCGCTCGCCTGGAAGTGCGCGCAGTCGCCGCGCGTAACGCAGGTCTACGTGGCGCCCGGCAACGCGGGCACCGCAATGGAGCCCTTGGTCAGCAATGTCGGCATTGAAGCGGACGACACTGACGCACTGCTTGAATTTGCGAACCGCGAAGATATCGAGCTGACCATCATCGGTCCCGAGGGTCCGCTGGTCGCCGGCATCGTCGACCGCTTCGCCGCAGCGAAGCGGCGCTGTTTCGGGCCGTCGCGCAGCGCAGCGCGCCTGGAAGGATCGAAGGCATTCACCAAGGATTTTTTGCGGCGCTATCGCATTCCGACGGCGAGTTTCGCCACCTTCACCGCCGGCAATTTCGACGAGCAGTACGTAAGAGCGCAGCGGCTGCCGCTGGTCGTCAAGGCCGACGGCTTGGCGGCCGGAAAAGGCGTGGTGATTTGTGAGACGCATGAGTCCGCCATCTCCGCCGCGCGCGCCATGCTGGGCGGCAGTTTCGGCGCCGCGGGAAACACCATCGTCATCGAAGAGTTTCTCAAGGGCGAAGAAGTCAGCTTCATTGTGGTGGCAAACGATACGCAGGTCGTGCCGCTGGCGACCTCGCAGGACCACAAGCGGCGCGACGACGGCGATCTTGGACCCAACACCGGCGGTATGGGCGCCTATTCACCCGCCCCCATTGTCACCGCGCAACTCGAGCAGCGCATCATGCGCGAGGTCATTGAGCCGACTTTGAAAGGCTTGCGCCTCGACGGCAATCCGTATGTCGGCTTTCTCTATGCAGGATTGATGATTGCCGAGGACGGCACACCGAATGTGCTGGAGTACAACTGCCGCCTCGGCGACCCGGAAACACAGCCGATTCTTGTGCGTTTGCAAAGCGGTCTTCCAGATTTGTGCGAGGCGGTACTCGACGGCGCCCTGCCGCAGTTCGAGGTTCGCTGGGACGCGCGCCCCGCGCTCGGCGTGGTGATGGCGGCGGGCGGCTATCCGGACGCCTATCGCAAAGGCGATCCGATCAGCGGTCTCGATGCCGCGGCCGCCATGCCTGGAAAAATATTTCACGCCGGCACCCGCGTCGAGGGCGGGCGGATCGTGACTGCCGGCGGACGCGTACTGTGCGCTGTCGGCATGGGCGACACAGTGGCCGCCGCGCAGCGCCAGGCCTATGAACTCGTGCATGCCGTGCACTGGAATCTGGTGCAATACCGCCGCGATATCGGCATGCGCGCCATTTTGCGCGAGCGCGCCTAAGGAGTTTTCACATGCCTCACGTACGTCCGAGCATCGCCGATAAGCGGCGCGCATTTCACCGACTGCATGAAGCGGGGTGCTTCGTCATACCGAACCCCTGGGATGTGGGCAGCGCCCGCTATCTGCAGGGGCTGGGCTTCAAGGCTCTCGCCACCACGAGCTCCGGTTTTGCTTGGTCACACGGACATCGCGATGGGGGCATGTCGCGAGATCGGGTGCTGGATCATTTGACAGAGATGGTCGAGGCAACGGATCTGCCGATCAACGCCGATTTTGAACACGGATTTGCCCCGGATGCCGCCGGCGTTGCGGAGAGTGTGCGACTCGCCGTGGCAACCGGCGTGGCCGGCCTGTCCATCGAGGATTCCACGGGGGATCCCGCGAACCCGCTGTATGAAATCGAGGCGGCGGTGGAACGGATGCGCGCGGCTCGCAAGGCCATCGATCTGGCCGGCGGCGATACCTTGCTGATCGGGCGCGCCGAAGGTTATCTCGTTGGGCAGCCCGACTTAGAACGCACCATCGCCAGACTCAAGGCCTATGCCCACGCGGGCGCGGACTGTCTGTATGCACCGGGACTCAGCACGGCCGATCAAATCAGCGCCGTGGTGAGCGCGGTGGCGCCTAAACCGGTGAATCTACTGGTGGGTTTCAACGCCGAACTGACGCTGCCGCGGATCGCGGCCCTCGGCGTGCGGCGCATCAGCGTCGGCGGAGCGCTGGCCGCTTCCGCGTGGGGTGGCTTCATGCGCGCCGCCAAACTCATCATCGAGCAGGGTTCGTTCGACGGTTTTGCGGGAGCCGCATCCGGCCGAGAACTGAACGCCTTCTTCAAGGGCCACTAAGCGGCACTCGCAGCTCACAAAGGTCGCCCGATGCAATTTTCGCTGATACGCTGCGGCGCGGACGGCAAACCGTTGGACCCTTCGGGGCAGCTCATCGGCGAGGTGCCCGAAGCGATTGCCGCCACCTACGCCGCCAATGCCGAGCTGCATCGACGCTTGGGCTACCTGCCGCCATGGTGCAGCTACATCGCAGTTGACTCCGGTGTCGCGGTCGGCGGTGGCGCATTCGTGGGAGCGCCGCGCGAGAATCGCGTCGAGATTGCCTACTTCACGCTGACGGAATCGCAACGCCGCGGCTACGCGACGCGAACCGCCGCGGCGCTGATTGACATCGCCCACCAGTGCGAGACGAAGCTTGTCATCACGGCCCTGACCTTACCGCACACCAATGCCTCGAGCAGGATTCTGCAGCGGCTGGGTTTTCATTTTCATGGCATGGCGCACGATGCGGATGCCGGTGAGGTGTGGGAGTGGCGGCTGCAACCGGCTTAGGCGCCTGAGCGGTGAACCATGGTTCGCATGAGATGTTGTAGCGCGCCGCCCAGTTCAGCGCATTGGCCGGTATGCACCGGCGAGGTTTGAACGATGGTGCTTCGCGGCGCAACCAGCCAGTGAAACCGTTCGCGCGCCGACAACTTGCCGATCTCCCCCGCGCCCTCGCCGCCCGCACAGATCCTCGGTATGGCGGCCAGTGCGCCTCTGACAAGATCCAAGTCGATGCCGGGGTCGAGCGCCCACAAAGCGCTCTCGTCGAGTTCGATAGCCGCCTCGAGAATGCGCTCAACGTCGCAGGACAGAATGATGCCGGCATTGACGAATTCGCCGCGCTCCACGCGCGGTACCACGCGCACCACGGCATAGTCATAGGTGCGAAGATCGCGCATTCACCGCCTCCCGTACAAAAACATTCGAATGCCTCAGCCGCTCGGTGAAATAACTCAAGTACGCTTGCCGCTGTTGGTTCTTACCGGCGAATGCGGGATCATCTTCGAGCCAGCCATCGGGGATGAGCTCGATAATCTCCGCGACCTTGCCGTCACTGAGGGCCGCCGTGAGGCACGCGTTCATCTGGGCATCGACTTCCTTGAGCCTGCCGGCATACCTTAACAAGACGTGATCCTTGATCAGCGAGAACGGGCTCGCGGCATGCTGGGCGCCGTTGCTCCAGGCGTGATGAAAGTAGAGTGCAGCGCCATGGTCGATGAGCCAGAGACGGCGGTGCCACATCAGCATATTGACGTTGCGCGCAGTTCGATCGACATTGCACGTGAACGCATCGAACCACACAATCGCCGAGGCCAATTCGGCATCCGGCTGAAACACCAGCGGATCGAAGGTCACCGACCCGGGTAGATAGTCCAACGCCAGATTCAAGCCCGCGCTTTTGCGAATCAGCTGCTGAATTTCCGCATCCGGCTCGGTGCGGGCGAGATCCGCCGGGAGCTGCATGAAAACAATCTCCGGCACCGGCAGACCCAGCAGCCGGCCGATTTCCCCGGCCAGCAATTCGGCAATCAACACTTTGGGGCCCTGTCCCGCGCCGCGAAATTTGAGCACATACAAGCCCTCGTCGTCGGCCTCGATGATCGCCGGCAGCGAGCCTCCTTCCCGCAATGGCGTGACATAACGGCTTGCGGCGATTGTCCTGATGGCCATTGTGCGCGGCTAGTGCAGCCCGGCTCCTTCGATTTGGACCGGCGCCAACGCGCCTGCTTCGAAGCTGCTGTGATGCGCCTTGAACAGCCGGCCCTGCTCCGCCAGTAGAACGAAAACCAGGGCGGCGAGTCCGCAGCACAGGCCGCCGGCCGCCAGCGGGATGGTGGTGCCATTAAATTGCCTGCCGATGAAGGCTCCCACCAGCGCTCCGCTGAAGGTGGAAATGAATCCCTGCAAGGAGGCGGCAATCCCGGCGATCGATCCCACCGGCTCCATCGCCATGGCCCCAAAATTAGAGACGGCCAGGCTGAAGCAGGCCATCGACACCGACTGGAATACGACGAATGTCCACAGCTGCTCCCAGCCGAGCACCGCAATGCAAAGATGCAGCACCGATACGCCGATGTAAGCCAACAAGGCGGTATGGGAGATCAGGCGCATGCCCAGCCGCTCCACGATGCGCGAATTCAGAAACGCCGCAAAGCCCATGAAAACGGCGCACAGCGCGAACATGCTGGGCATCAGGGCGGCGCGGTGAAAGACCTGGGAGAAAATCTGCTGCACCATGCCGACATAGGCCATGATGGTGCCGAACATCACCATCATCGCCAAGGTGTAGCAAATTGAGGTGCGATTGCCGAGTACCCGGCGAGCCGCGCCCGTGATGTGCCGATAAGTCAGCGTGAGACGATATTCCGGGTGCAGCGTCTCCGGCAAACGAAGGAATCCCCAGCAGGCGACCGTCGCCGCGAATAGCGCGAACACGACGAAAATGAAGCGCCACGGGGCCGCCAAGAGAATCAGCTGGCCCAGGCTCGGCGCTATGATCGGCACGATCAGAAACACCATGAAGGTCAGGGACATGACGCGGGCCATTTGCCGACCGGAATACAGATCGCGAATCACCGAGCGCGTCACCGTGACGCTGGCGGCCGCGAGACCATGCACGAAACGCCATGCGAGCAGGGTGTTGAAGCTGCCGGTGAGACTGCAAACCAGGGACGCCACGATATACAGGCTCAGGCCTCCGAGCAGTATCGGACGTCTGCCGAACCGATCGGACAGCGAACCCCAAAAGAGCTGGCCCACGCCTAGCCCGGTCATGTACGCGGTCACGATCCATTGACCGTGGTTGGGATTGGCCACGTGCAGCGCCTGCACGATGGTCGGAAAGGCCGGCAGCATGGCATCGATCGCGATGGCCTGGGTCGACATGGTCGCCGCGGCGAGCACAACGAATTCAAGAAACCCAATCGACTGGGTAGCGCGATTCTCAGCCATTGATCAAGTACTAGCTCTTGGCGATCGCGGGCGGCTGCGGAGTCGCCGGGGGCTTGCGTGCAATGCTCGTGGCCATGGTCACGATGGAGGCAAGATCCGTCAGATTTGCCGGCACGACCAGCGTTGTCCCCGCCTGCGCGAGCTTGCCGAATTGCTTCACGTATTCTTCGCCGATGCGCAGTTGCATGGCCTCGATGCCGCCCCGATCTGACAGCGCGATACCCACCTGGCGCAAACCTTCCGCCGTGGCGGTGGCCACCGCCAGAATCGCCTGCGCCTGGCCCTCGGCTTCGTTGATCTGCTGCTGCTTGTTGGCCTCGGACTGCTTGATCACGCGCTGCTTGTCGCCTTCCGCCGCGTTGATCTTGGCGTCGCGCTCGCCCTCGGAGGTCAATACGACCGCACGCTTCTCGCGCTCCGCGCGCATCTGCTTCTCCATCGCGGACAGCACGTCTTTCGGGGGAGTGATGTTCTTGATCTCATAGCGCAGCACCTTCACGCCCCAGGGGGCGGAGGCCTTGTCCAACTCGCTGACGACATTGGTGTTGATTTGGCCGCGCGCCTCGAAGGTCCGGTCAAGTTCGATTTTGCCGATCTCGCTGCGCAAGGTCGTTTGCGCGAGCTGCGAGATGGCGAAACCAAAATTGGTGATTCCGTAGGACGCCAGATGCGGATCGAGCACCTGCATGTACAGCACGGCATCCACGCCCACCTGCACGTTGTCGCGGGTGATGCAGATCTGTTCGGCGATGTCGATGGCGATTTCCTTGAGGCTGTGCCGGTACGCCACGCGCTCGACGAACGGAACCAGAATATGAAATCCCGCCTGCAAGGTGCGGCTGTACTTGCCGAGATTCTCGATCACGTAGGCGCTTTGCTGCGGCACCACCGTCGCCGTTTTGGCGACCACGATCACCACGATAATCGCCAACACGATAAAGGCGTAGCTGAAGGAATTTCCCAAGAGACTCTCCATGTGTTGCGGCCGGGGAAGCTTAAGCTTTTTCGTGCACGACGAGGGTCAAGCCGTCGACCCGCTCGATGTGCGCTTTGGAGCCGGCGGCAATGGCCGCGCGGCCGCCGTTCACCGCGCTCCAGGAACTTCCATGAAATTCCAAACGGCAGCTCTCCCCGGGCGACAGCGCCTGCGGCATTGTCACGGTTTGACCGGCTGGCCCGTGCTTCATGATGGGCAAATTGCGGCGCATGCGCGCGTAGATTCGGCGCCGAAACGCCACCATCGAGGTCGCGGCGAGAACGGCGAAGAGCAGCCATTGCAGCCATACCGGAGCATTCAGCCCCACCAACTGCACGAAGCCCACGACCAGAGCAGCGGCCCCGACGAACACGAGGTAGAACTGAGCATCAATGAAGGCCAATTCGGTGCCTAAAAGTATGGCGCCGACCACAATCCACGCCCACCATTGCATGACAAACTCCTGGGCGAACCGTTACCCGCGCGTCCGCTAACGCTTCATCGCATCAAAGAAATCCGCATTGGTCTTGGTGTCTTTCATCTTATCGAGCAAGAATTCGATCGCCGCCAGCTCATCCATGGGATGCAAGAGCTTGCGCAGGATCCACATCTTGGAAAGCTCCGAGGGCTCGGTAATGAGCTCTTCCTTGCGCGTGCCCGACCGATTGATATTGATCGAGGGGAACGTGCGCTTCTCCGAAATGCGGCGATCCAAATGGATTTCTGAATTGCCGGTGCCCTTGAATTCCTCGAAAATGACATCGTCCATCTTCGATCCGGTATCGACCAGCGCAGTGGCGAGAATGGTCAGGCTTCCGCCCTCCTCGATATTGCGCGCGGCACCGAAAAATCGCTTCGGACGCTGCAACGCATTCGCGTCCACGCCGCCGGTGAGCACCTTGCCGGAACTCGGAACGACAGTGTTGTAGGCGCGCGCCAAGCGCGTGATGGAATCGAGAAGAATGACCACATCCTTCTTGTGCTCGACCAAGCGCTTGGCTTTTTCGATCACCATCTCGGCCACCTGCACGTGCCGGCTGGCCGGCTCATCGAACGTGGAGGAGACGACTTCGCCCTTCACGGTTCGCGCCATTTCGGTGACTTCCTCGGGCCGCTCATCGATGAGCAGCACGATGAGAATGACCTCGGGATGATTGGCCGTAATCGCGGTGGCGATATTCTGCAGCAGCATCGTCTTACCGGCTTTCGGCGGAGAGACGATCAAGCCGCGCTGGCCCTTGCCGATGGGCGCCACCAAGTCGATGGCGCGCGCCGTCAGATCCTCGGTCGAGCCATTGCCGCGCTCCAGTTTGAGCCGTTCGGTGGGATGCAGGGGTGTGAGATTCTCGAACAGCACCTTGCCGCGCGAGCTCTCGGGTGAATCGAAATTGATTTCGCCGACCTTGAGCAGCGCGAAATAGCGCTCGCCGTCTTTCGGCGGGCGGATCAGCCCGGAGATCGAATCGCCGGTGCGCAGATTGAAGCGGCGAATTTGGCTCGGCGAGACGTAGATGTCGTCCGGGCCCGCCAAGTAGCTGGAGTCCGAAGAGCGCAAGAAGCCAAAGCCATCCTGCAGAATCTCCAGAACGCCATCCCCGTAGATGTCCTCGCCCTTGCGGGCATGTGCCTTGAGCACACCGAAGATGATGTCCTGCTTGCGAGACCGGCCCATGTTCTCGAGGCCCATGGTCTCGGCCAGCTTGACCAAATCGCTGATTGGACGCTTCTTCAGCTCCGTCAGGTTCATCGAGCTGCGGCTGCGGGCAAGATCCGTCGGCGCAATGATTTCTAAATCATCGCCGCCCTCCGGCAGATCGCCGTAGTCCTCATGCATCGGCCGGCCGCCGTTGGTGTTGCCGTTGCGATTGTCATTGCGCGGGCCGCGATTGGAGCGATTGGACCGCCCGCCGCCGCCCTGGCCGCCTTGACCGCCCTGCTGCCCGCCGCCGCCCTGGCCGCCTTGGCCGCCGCGAGACTGATTTCCTAAGTAGCCTCTCACAGGTTGCTGTCCAAAAACGCAGCGAGCTGCGACTTGGTCACCGCACCCACTTTCTGCGCCTCCACCGTGCCGTTCTTGAACAGAATCAGCGTCGGGATGCCGCGAATGTTGAATTTGGGGGGCGTATTGGGATTTTCGTCGATGTTGAGCTTGGCGATGCGAATCTTATCTTTGTAGGTATCGGCAATCTCGTCGAGGATGGGGGCGATCATTTTGCAAGGACCGCACCATTCCGCCCAGAAATCCAACAGCACGGGCTTGTCTGACTTCAGCACATCCTTGTCGAAGGTCGCGTCGCTGGTGTGAACAATACTTGGGTTACTCACTGCGGATATAGCTCCTTTTGGAGAACAATTTGAGGATAAAGGACAGATTTTTGGTGGAGGGCGAACCCTAAACAGTCACCGCGAAGTGACGATGCGCGGCCGTTCGGGCACAATACAGCGGGTTTACGGTCTTGATTACCTTAAAAGGGTACCGATGATACGGTTGATGGGAGCGGATTAACCGGCTCCTGGTTGGCCATATTGTTATCCGGTCCCCATCATTTTGCAAGTCTCCGCAATTCACAAAGCGAAAATGTCAGACGCCCATCTCAGTCAGCTTACTTTTGATTCCCTAGTTATCCCCGAATCCGTGAAACGCGGTATTGCCGAACAAGGCTTTACCCGCGCGACACCGATTCAGGCGCAAACCCTGCCGGTGGCCCTCGCCGGTCGCGACGTGGCGGGGCAGGCGCAAACAGGCACCGGTAAAACAGCCGCATTTCTCATCGCGCTGTTCAATCGCCTGTTGACGGATCCTGGGGCGCCCAATCGCCCGGTCAACGCGCCGCGTGCCATCGTCATTGCGCCTACGCGCGAGCTCGCCGTGCAAATTCATTCGGACGCCGAAGCCATCGGCAAGTACACCGGCCTCAAACTGGCCATCGTGTTCGGCGGCGTGGATTACGACAAGCAGCGCCGCATTCTCGAGGAAGGCGTCGATGTACTGATCGGCACACCGGGCCGCATCATCGATTATTTCAAACAACATGTATTCGATCTGCGACATATCCAGGTAGCGGTCATGGATGAGGCCGATCGGATGTTCGATTTGGGATTTATCAAGGATATTCGCTTCCTGCTGCGCCGCCTGCCGCATCCGGCGCTGCGCTTGACCATGATGTTTTCCGCCACCCTGTCACACAAGGTGATGGAACTCGCGTACGAGCACATGAACAACCCCGAACTGATCCGCATCGAGCCGGACAAGATGACGGTGGATCGCGTCAAACAGGTGCTGTACTTCCCGGCGACCGAGGAGAAAATTCCGTTGCTCATGGGACTGCTGCGCCGTATCGATGCGCGCCGCACCATGGTGTTCGTCAACACGAAGCGCGTTGCCGAAGTGCTCGAACGCACCCTGACCGCCAATGGCTTCGTTGCTCAGGCGATCTCGGGCGACGTGCCGCAGACCAAACGGCTGAAAATGATGCGCGACTTTCACAATGGCGATATCGCGGTGCTGATCGCCACCGACGTCGCCTCGCGCGGCCTGCACATCCCCGATGTCAGCCATGTATTTAATTTCGATCTGCCGAACGATGCAGAGGATTACGTGCATCGCATCGGCCGTACCGCACGCGCCGGCGCCGAGGGCGATGCCATCAGCTTCGGCTGCGAGGAATACGCCATCGCGCTGCCGGACATCGAACGCTACATCGGCCACCAGATTCCGCGTGCCGCCATCGATGTCGTGGACTTAGCCGCCGTGACGGCACCGCCCCCGGCCGAATGGCGCGAGCGCGCGCCGCGCCACGGTCAATCGCGAAGCGGCGGCAGCCGTTCCGGCGGCGGTCGACCGGGCGGCCCCGGCCGTCCCAACAGCGGCGGCCGCTCGAGCGGCGGGAGTCGTTCCGGGGGCGGGCCGCGACGCGGGCCACCCAGTTCCCGGCCCTCTCATGGCACAGCGTCCTCCCATGCTGCCGCTCCCCCTGCTGCACAGCCCCCGAGTGCCGGCGGCACGCCGGCGTCCTCGGATGCACCGAAGGACCCAACCCGGCGCAGGCGCCGCCGCGGACGCGGCGGCGGCGGACCCACCGGCGGGGCGCCGAATCCCGGCGCCGCAGGGCCGGCTTAAGTCAGTTCCGAAACGCCATCGATGGCGGCAAAGCCCGGCGTCGATTGAGGGGGTGCGCCGCTGTCCGGACGGCGAACGGCGCGAAGGTGTGCGATGCCAAAGTCGCGAGCGGCGGCGAGCACCGGAAGGCTGTCGTCGATGAATAGCGTGCGCGTGGGCGCGAATGCCTCCTGCGCCGCCAACCGCCGCCAAAACGCGGCGTCTTCCTTCGGCGCCGCAAACGCGTGCGAGGAGTAGCACGCGTCGAAATATCCGGTCAGCGCCACTTGCTCATTCTTGATGGCCAGCGTGGTGGGGTGCGAGTTGGTGACCAGGACCAGCCGTTTGCCGCGTGCCCTGAGCGTCAGCAGAAAGTCCTCGGCGCCGGGCAGAAACCCAACGCGGTGTAATGCGGCGCGTTTCAGGGCCGGAATATCCAAACCCAGCTCGCGGGTCCAGTGCTCGATGCAATACCACGGCAGGGTCCCCGCGACCTCCAGAAACCGCGACCGCAACAGGACTTGCGCTGCCTCCAGACTAAGATCGTTGGCGGCAGCGTATTGGCTCGGGATCAAGGTGAGCCAGAACCAATTGTCGAAGCGCAGATCCAGCAGCGTGCCGTCCATGTCCAGCAGCACGGTATCAACGCCCCGCCAGTCAACCGCAGCGGAAGTTTCCATTTGCGTATGATATCAAGCGATGCGCGATCTACCTGCCCTGGCCGATGCCTTGATGCCCATCGTCGCGCACGCGGGCGCGGCCATCATGCAGGTCTATGCCGCCGCCTTCACGGTGCAGCACAAGGACGATGACTCGCCGCTGACCGTGGCCGATTTGGAATCACAGCGCATCATCATCGAGGGGTTGATGCGCCTCACGCCCGAGGTGCCGATTCTGTCCGAGGAATCCGCAGCGGCGTCGTGGAGTGAGCGGCAGGGGTGGCGCGAGTTGTGGGTCGTCGACCCACTCGACGGCACGCGCGAGTTCGTCAAACGCAACGGCGAGTTCACCATCAACATTGCTCTGGTGGTGGAGCACGAGCCGGTGCTGGGTGTGGTGGCCGCGCCCGCCCAAGCGCTCGTTTACTGGGGCATCGCGGGCCACGGCGCGTATCGGCGCAGCGCAGACGCCGGGACACAGCGCATTCACACCGTTTCGCCGCAACATCCGCTGCGCGTGGTCGGCAGCCGATCGCACGCCAGCCCGCAGACGGCGGCGTACCTGGCGCGCCTACCCGCCCACGTCATGACCGGGGTGGGGAGCTCGCTGAAATTCTGCCTGCTCGCGGCCGGACAGGCGGAGCTGTATCCGCGCTTTGGCGCCACCTCGGAGTGGGACACCGCGGCAGGCCAGGCGGTGCTGGAGGCCGCCGGCGGCCATGTCACACGCATGGACGGACACCCGCTGCGCTACAACTGCCGCGAGAGCGTGATCAACGGAGATTTCGTGGCATTCAGCCACCCCAGCGTGCTGCCGCCTTAGCCGTGCCCAACAGCCTCGCACAATTGCAAGGTGGCATCCAGCAGCGTCGGAATATCGAACACCACTTCATCGTCGGCCATCGTCAGCTTCGCCACCCCGGCCGCCGCAATGAGCGCCGCCGGCACGTGAATTTGATCGCTGCGCTGCGGGCTGGTCCAGGGGCTGACTCGGGCATCGCCAAAAGCGCGATTCAAGGCGCTCCAGCGCAGGTGCGCGGCGCGCGCCACGGCGGTGTCCCCGCCCCATTGACGTTGAGCGATCGCCATGGAGGCATCCGCTGCGACGCCGCTGCGAGGACTGGTCATCAGATGCTGCACGTAGCGCAACATATCCGTTGGATCGACGCGCACCGCCAGTGTGGATTCAGGGTTATTGGTCATATTGCCCGCCTAGACTTTTCCATGAGATCTGTTTTGGGGGTAAACCTCCAAAAACCAAGACCCTTAAGGCCTATTCTGTCCACTCGCGGAGGCACCCCGCAGGACCGCGACAGGTTAAGCTTCGGGCATGGATGAGAGTCTGTTCATGCTGGTGCTGGTTGCGGGCGCCCTCGGGGGTGCCTACAAGGTCTGGCAGACCTCCCTGGACGCACGCGAGGCGGCCAATCGCATTGCCAAGGAGACCTGCTCGCGCGCGGTGGTGCAGTTCTTGGACGGCACGGTGGCCTTTGGTGGATTTCGCTGGTCGCGCGATGCCCGCGGCAAACGCCGGCTGCTGCGCACCTATACCTTCGATTACACCAGCGACGGTTTTGAGCGCTCGCAGGGTTTCATCGTGCTCGCCGGGATGGCGCTTCAGGCCGTCGGGCTCGCGGGCAACCCGTCGTGAATGAGGCGCTCAATATCGATTTGCACACCCATTCGAATTGCTCCGATGGCGCCCTGCGGCCGGCGGACCTCATCGCGCGCGCGGCCGCCGCCGGGGTACAGGTGCTCGCGCTCACCGATCACGACACGCTGGAGGGTCTCGATGAGGCGCGGCAAGCCGCCGGCGAGCACGGGCTGCAGCTCGTGCCCGGTGTGGAAATCTCCGCCTCGTGGCGCGCCCAGGCCATCCACGTGCTGGGATTGTGGATAGATCCGGCGGCCCCGCAGCTGCGCGACTGCTTGCGCATGCAAGCCGACCTGCGCCGCGCGCGCATGACCAAAATCTGTGCGCGGCTGACAAAACTGCGGCTTCCCGGCGCGGCGTTGTTGGCTGCGGTGGAACGGCTTCCCGGTCTGCCCACCCGGGCCCATCTGGCGCAGGCGATGCACGAGGGCGGCCATGTCGACAGCGCGGCGGCGGCATTTCACAAATACTTGGGAAACGGCAAGCGCGCGCATGTGTCGGCCGAATGGCCCGCGCTCGAGACCGTGACCGGCTGGATCATCGCCGCCGGCGGGGTAGCGGCCCTGGCTCATCCCTTGCGCTATACCCTCTCCGCGGGTGCGCGCCGGGGCTTGCTCAGCGACTTCGCCGCCGCGGGCGGCGCGGCGTTGGAAGTGGTCAGCGGCGCCAACGGGGCGCAGCACGTCGACACCTGCGCCGTGCTGGCGGTGAATCACGGTCTGACCGGCTCGGTGGGCTCGGATTTTCACAATCCGCAGGCCGCATGGAATCCATTGGGCCGCTCCCTTAAGCTACCGGATTGCGTCACCCCCGTGTGGCGCGACCGGCTTACATAAAATCAACCAAAGCGACCGCCGTGAGTGACGAAGAAAGCAACGTCAATACCGATTTGTTCAAGAACATCGAGCGTCTGCGCCAGCTGCGCATCGAGCATCGGGACCTCGACGACGTCATCTCGCGCCTCAGCATGGATTTCAAAGTGGACGAGCTGCAGATGAAGCGTCTCAAACGGCGCAAGCTGCTTCTGAAAGATCAAATTGCGAGACTGGAAAGCCAGCTCATACCGGACCTCAACGCATGATGGAATTGTGGCAGCGGATTGCAGCGTTCATCGACATTTTGTCGACGCGCAACGTGCTGTTCGAAGTCGGCGCCCTGGCGCTGTGCCTCGCCGTCGGCGGGATGCTCGGCATGCGGCTGCGCGGCACCGAGCAGCGGCGAAAGATCAAGACGCCGATGGCATTGAGCTGGCAGTATTTTGCCGCGCAAGGCAGCGTGGTGGTAATGCCGGTGCTGGTGGCGCTGGCGTTGGTGCTCGTGGCGCGCAGCGCATTCTACGCGGCGCACTTCGATGTCACGCTGCTGGGCGCCGCCGCTCGCCTGATCGGCGCGTACGCCGTGGTGCGCCTCGGGGTGCTGCTGTTCGCCGCCAGCCTGGGGAACAAATCCTGGATTCAACAGTGGGAAACGCGCGTCGCGCTGCTGATCTGGCTGGCGATCGCCGCCGAATATCTGGGCTGGCTCGATCCCATCATCAGCACCTTGGACAGCTTAGGGATCGCGGCCGGCAAGAGCCGCATCACGGTGTGGTCGGTGTTGAAATTACTGTTCACCCTCACGCTGTTCATGCTGGCGGCCGCCTGGATCAGCCGCTGGGTGGAGCGGCGGGTGAAGAAACTCAGCAACGTCGCGCTTTCCACGCGCATCGGCATTGCCAAATTTGCCAATGCGTTTCTGATCGGCCTCTCCATTCTCATGGGTCTGAATGCCGCCGGCGTCGATCTGACCGCGCTCACCGTGTTGACGGGCGCCATCGGTTTGGGCCTGGGGTTCGGACTGCAGTCGATCGCGGCCAATTTCGTCAGCGGCTTCGTGCTGCTGATGGATCGCTCGATCAAACCGGGCGATGTCATCAGCCTCTCGGGTCAATCCGGCACCAGCACGGAGAATTTCGGCTGGGTGCAGGAACTGCGCGGCCGCTACGTGGTGGTGCGCGACCGCGACGGCATCGAAATGCTGGTGCCGAATCAGCAACTGATCTCCAACGCAGTCATCAATTGGAGTTATACGGACCCGCGCATTCGATTAAAGCTGCCGATTCGCATCAGCTATCAGGACGACCCTGAGTTGGCGCTGCAGATTCTGCTCACGGCCTGCCGGGGCCAGCCGCGCGTGCTGCCGGATCCTGCGCCGGTGTCGCGCTTGATGCAATTCGGCGACAGCGGCATTGAGCTGGAACTGCGCTTTTGGATTTCCGATCCCCAGGAAGGGGTGAACAATGTGCGTTCCGAGGTGAACCGCGCCATCTGGCGCCTGTTCAAGGAACAGCAAATCACCATCCCGGTGGCGCAGCACGAGATCCGCTTGCACGCCGCCCCCTCGCACCTCGACTGATCGAGGGAGCTGCGTGCCGATCGAGATCACGCCGCACATCGTCATCCCCGACGATGAACTGGAATGGAAGTTCATTCGCGCTTCCGGCCCTGGGGGCCAGAACGTCAACAAAGTCTCGAGCGCCGTGCAGCTGCGTTTTCTACTGCCTCGAAATACCAGCCTGCCGGTGTCGGCGCGAAACCGCTTGCGCAGCACCGCCGGGCAAAAGCTCAACGATGACGGGACGATTCTGTTCACCGCGCGCAGTGAGCGCAGCCAGGAGCAGAATCGGCGAGCGGCGCTGGAACGCCTCGAGGCGCTGATTCGCGCCGCCCTGATCGAGCCGAAGATCCGCAAAAAGACGCGCCCCACCAAGGGCTCGCAGGAACGGCGCATCGAATCGAAAAAGCGGCGCGGCAGCACCAAGCAGGGGCGCGGCAATCAGGGCTGGGACTAGCGCCAACCCCAAGGCCCACAGCATTCACTGTCCCAGAGTGACCTGCAGGATGCTGTGCCGGATTTGTTCCGAGAGCACCAGCTGCGCATCGGCTGCCACGCCGAGCAGCGGTTCGCCGAACAGCAATCGTTTATCCTCGGACATCTGAATGACATTGCGCCGGCGCAGCAGCTCGAGAAAGTTGCGGAACAGGCTTTTGTCGAAGAATTCCGGCGAGTTCAGTCCGTAGAGAACTGCCATGCGCTGGGCCATCAGATGGCAGCGCTCTTCAAGCGCTTCCAGCGTGATGGCGCCGCTGCCTGCCTGCAGCAACAGCGCAATCGCCAAGTAATAGCGCTCGATGGTTTGAATCGTCGCCTGAGCCAGCACCGAGAGCCGAATGGCCTCGAGCGAAGTCGGCGGCGGGCGCTGCCACTCGCTGCGCTCGGCGTCGCCCTCGAGCAGCTTGAGGCGCACGAAGGTGTCGAGCAGCGCCTCGACCACGCCGCTGACCTGCGACTCGTCCCAGCGCAGAAACAATTCGGCGGAAATATACGGATACACCCGCCACACCAGGCGTTGAATGTCGGCCGTGCGCAGGCGCGCGTTGCCGACAAAGGCGCAGGCCAGCAGCGACGGCAACGCAAATAAATGCAGGATGTTGTTGCGGTAGTAGGTGGCCAAAACGGCGTTTTCATCATTCATGCGCATGATGTCGCCGAGCGGATGTTTTTGCCGCTCCAAGACGCCCATGGATTCGCAGTAGCGAATCATTTGCTCGCCGCTATCGGCCGTCACCGTCACCAGCGGCGAATACGGCGCATCGCGCAGCAGCCGTTGATAAAGTTCCAACTGGCGAATCAGATCCAGCTCGGCGAGCGCCTGGCGCGGCGTCGCCAATATTGCCATGGCCACCAAATTGATCGGCGTCACCGCGGCGGCGGCGTTGATCTCCGTGTTGATCCTATGCGCAAGATCGGCGACGGCATTGCCGATCCATCCGGCGGGCGCATCTTCACGGCCGGAAGAGTCGCCTCGCCACTCGGGATTGTGCTTTTGCAGCAATTCATCCAGAGCAATCGGCTGCCCTAGATTCACGTGCACTGTGCCGAATTTGCTGCGCAACACCGCGACCAGGGTCTTCAGCAGGACAAATAGGCTTTCCTTTTCTTTGGGGCGGCCCGACAGCTCGCCGATATACGTCCTGCCCTCGACGATGCGTTCATAGCCGAAGTACACCGGCATGAATATCACCGGCCGCCGCGAATCGCGCAAGTAGCTGCGCACCGTCATCGACAGCATGCCCGCCCGCGGCGAGAGCAGGCGACCGGTCCGGCTGCGGCCGCCCTCGATGAAATACTCCAGAGGATGCCCGCGAGCCATCATGAACCCGAGATACTTCGCGAACACCACCGGATACAGCGCATCGCCTTTGAAGCTGCGGCGCAGAAAGAATGCGCCGCCCTTGCGCAGGAATCGTCCGATCAAGGGCATGTTCATATTCGCGCCCGCGGCGACATGCGGCACCGCGAAACCCTTTTTGTAGATGATGTACGACATCAGCAGATAATCCATGTGGCTGCGATGGCAGGGAACGTAGATGATCTCCACGCCGTCGCCGACCCCGCTCAAGTTCTCGATATGCTCGAGTTCCACACCCTCGTAGAGCCAGTTCCAAAGCCGGCCGAGCAGCATGGCCATGAATGTGACGAAGGCTTGTGAGTAGTTCGCGGCAATTTCCAGCGCATACTTGCGGGCGAGGAGCAACGCGGGGCGGCGCAGCAGCTGCCGGACCTGCATCTCGTTGCGCACCGCCTGGCGCACCGACTGGGTCTTCAAAATCTGCATCACCATGGTGCGGCGGTGCGAAAGATCCGGACCAATGCTCGACGCGCGCTGTGCGCGCATCACCATACGCAATGAGCGCAGCGCGCGGCGCACGCTGCGCGAGGCGCCTAAGCCCTCCTCCAGCGAATCGCGCAATCGAAGCGGCTCGCCGAAGTACACCAAGGTGTTGCGGCCGTTGAACACCACGCTCAACAATTTGCGGAAGCGTCCGACCAATATCCAATCCTCGGCGAACAGCAAACGCCACCAGCTCACCTCCTTGTGCGGCGCCCGGCCCCAGAAAATCGCGACGGGCACGAGATCGACATCGAACTGCGGATTCGCTGCGGCGGCCGCCATCAACTGCACCAGGTAGCGCGGCGCGCGCGCGGCGTTATGGGCGGTGAACAGCCGCGCGCGGCGGGTCAGCTCGAAGTAGGCGCGATCGGCGCGCCTCTCGCCGATCATCAAACGCCGCTCCGGCCGCGGCAGATTGTGCTCTGCGCATACGTTGCTGAGCACCGCGAAGTCGGTTTGGCTTTCGCGCTCCAACACGTAGCACACCGGGCGCGCTCCGGCGGCGATCGCGGCGACCGCATCGTCCGGCTTGATGGTCACGCGCACCCAGAGGCCCAAAATCTTGCGCACGCTCCAGCGCCACGCCCGATTCAAGCCGAGAAACGGATTCATAATGTTGGGGTTACTTAGGGCGCATCGCCGCGCTCTTGGATCTCGAGCGCCTTGCGCGTTTTTTCCGCGTTCTCGTCGACAGTTTTCTGCACGGCACGGGCGCGGTCGAGCTGCTCGGTCAAAGGATCGAACGCAGTCTTGGCGGGTGGCGGCGCGGGGGTACAGCCTGCGGCGAGCAATACCGAGAGCACCATAATCGAATACTTAACGTAACGCATGTGCACCTGGGGAATGCCAGCCTTCGAGAGTCTTGAGTGTACAATACCCCCATGCTTCGCTTCTCACTGCTATTGCTGGTTGCCGCCGCCGCGCGCGCAGCGGCGCCCTCGGTCGACATCGATACGGCGGCGCAGATCTATCAGGATGCCGGCATGCGCGAACAGGTGCGCGCATCCCTGGGCACCATGCCGGAGCACATCCGCCAGTTGTTCGAGGGCAACACATCGTCCTCGCTTTCCGAGGCGCAGCTCGCGGCCGTGACTGCTGCCGCCAAGCATGGATTTCGCATCGATGTGTTCGAAGCGCCGGCTCTGAATGCCTTGGCCGCGAATCTGGACAGCGAGACGGTGAAGAAAACCCTCGCATTTCTGTCCAGCGATGTGGGCAAGCGCATGGTGGCCGCGGATGTGGCGCTGGCGAGTCTCGATGAACCCACCATCGATAAGATCATGAACGGCGAAATATCCAAGCCAACGACGCCGCAGCGCGACGCGATCTTCTCGAAGCTGGAGATCGCATCGCGCTCGACGGAATCTACGGTGCAGATTTTCTTGAGCATGGGTACCGCCGTCGCGCTGGGAACCGCGATCGGGTCGGGTATGGATCCCGGTCCTGTCGAAGAACGCGCCCGCAAGTCGGGAGAATCGAGCCGGGCGTCCTTGGAACAGAACATGCGCGAACCGATGCGCCGCTACATTGCCTACGATTACCGGGAATTCAGCGACGCGGATCTGAAGCACATGCTGGATTTCCTGCAATCCGCGTCGGGCAAGCGCTATGTCTCTGCCTACACCGCCTCGTTGGGGGCCGGATTCGACGCCATGGGCAAGCGCTGCGGCGAGCAGCTTGGCGACAGTTTGCGTGAATTGGCGCTGGCACAACTGGCGACCGAAACCCCCGACCGGAAACCGGTGCCCGACTTGAAAACTGCGCCCGACGCGAAACCTGTGCCCGACGCGAAACCGGCGCCGGATCCCAGCAACCACAATTAAGGTTGGGATTGAGCTGGGTGCTGCCTACCTAAGAAGGCGCGCAGCAGCGCACAAATCGTCTCGATCTGATCTTCCAGACGATGCTCCGAATCAAGCAAGTGCAGCGCGGCGCCATGCTCGCGCGCCCAACGAATACTGTTCTCGACCGGCACGATTGAATCGTGCCAGCCGTGCACGATGGTGGTGGGAACCTTGACGTCCTGGGGCGTGTATTCTTCGAACCCTTGCATGTAGAAGGCAGGCGCCAGCAGGAACAGGCCGCGGGCGTTGAGCCGGCTGGCTGCGGCGGCCGACACGTGCCCTCCCATGCTTGAACCCACCAGGATCATGGGTGCTTTGATCGCAAGCCCCACCTGGATGAGTTTTTGGACCCGCTCGCCCGGATCCTCCATGCCGCGGTAATCCACCGATTCCACGCCAAGCTGAAGATCCCTCGCCACCGCTGCCATGGCGGTGATTTTTGCGCCCCATGGGCCGCTTTCCTTGCCATGCGAGAACACCACAGTATTGAAGGATTGACTCAAGAAACACTCCCCCCTGGCCGCTACAGACACATGGTAGTGGATGAAGAACAGTCGAACACTGCGCAAGAAATGCGCCGCTCGATCGACTGGCTGCGCGACTGCGCCGATCTGGCCGGCGTCGATTCCGCCGCGCTCGAGGCCTTGGCGGACGGCGCCGTGCACTTCTCGCTGCCGGCCGGCCACCTGCTGTTCGAATTCGGTTCCAAGCCGGACGGAGTATATCTGGTCGCCAGCGGGCGGTTGGGCGTCAAAACGCCGGCCAAAGCCGGGCTCACCGCCGAGATCGAGCATGGCGAACTGGTGGGCGAGGCCGGCTGGCTGCTGGGCCTCAATCGCAGCGCCACCGTGGTTGCGCTGCGCGATAGCGAGGTCTTGCTGATACCGCATGCGGTGCTGGATCGCATCGCCGAGCAATCCACGCACTTCTCCTTGGCGCTCGCGCGCCTTTGCGCCCGCCGGCTGCGGCGCAGCAACCATCAGGAATCCGCACCTAAGCGGGCGCGGGTGTTTGCCATCGTGCCGCACAGCATCGAAGTAGACGTGGCCGATTTGGCGACGCGCTTGGTCGACGAGCTGAACAAAGCCGGCCGCACCGAATTGGTCTGGGATGCGCGCGCCACCTCGCACACGGCGGCCTGGTTCAACCGCATCGAAGAGGTCAACGACTATGTGGTGTATGTGGCCAATTGGACCGCCTGCGGATGGACACGGCAGTGCTGCCGCCAAGCGGACGTCATTCTCATGGCGGCGCCGGCCGCCGGTCGCGTCGGCCCATGGCCCGCCGGCATCGCCGAAGCCGCCACCGCGCGGAGCGCGCGCGTCGAGTTGGCCTTGCTGCACCCGGGGCAGATTCATTCCGGATGCGCGGCGGCTTGGTTGAAGAGCGTGCCGGCGAGCCTGCATCATCACATCGTCGATGCGGCGGATTTCGGCCGGGTTGCGCGGCTGCTGACGCGCCGCGGCGTCGGACTGGTGTTGTCGGGCGGCGGCGCGCGCGGCTTTGCTCATTTGGGCATCATTCGAGCGCTGCGCGAAGCGCGCGTGCCGATCGATTTTCTCGGCGGCGCGAGTATCGGCGCCATCATTGCGGCCGGCGTGGCGATGGGTTGGAGCGACGAGGAGATGCGGGTGCGCTACCGCAGAAGTTTCGTCGCCACGAACCCGGTCAATGACTACACATTTCCCTTCGTCGCCTTGACGCGGGGGCGCAAGGTATCGCGATTGCTGGAGCGCGAGTATGGCAGCGTGCAGGTGGAGGATTTGCGCCATCCGTACTTTTGCGTCAGCGCAAATCTCACCACCGGCCGTCTATTCGAACATCGCGAGGGGCGCCTGGCCCTGGCGCTGCGCGCCTCGGTCGCCATTCCGGGTGTGATGCCCCCCGTGTTTCACGAAGACGGCGTGCTGGTGGACGGGGCTGCCATCAACAATCTGCCCGTCGATGTCATGCAGCATCACGCGCCCGGCCTGGTTATCGGCAGCGATGTCGGCGCCGACCGCGGCTTCGGCAAACAGCGGGTCAATATTTTCCAGATCTTGATGCACGCCGGCATGGTCAACAGCGCCTCGAGCGAGCGTAGCCAGCGCGAACTCGCCGATGTGCTGCTGAAGCCGCCGCTCACCAATATCGATCTACTCGATTGGCAGGCCTTCGATCGCGCCATCCTGGCGGGCTACAATTATGCGCGCGATGCGCTGGAGGAGCTCCCCGCCATTCCACGCCTGCCCTGCGCCACAAGGGCCGCCGTCAAAGCCAACTCGCTCGCGGCGGAATTGGACAAGCGCGTCGCCGCGCAGATCGCCGCGGGATAGCGCATCGACTCAGCAAGTGCTACGACAGGCTCTTCGCAATGCTGTCCACCCATTCCAGCTCGGCGGGACTGTAGGGCGACAGATTGAGCCGATTTAGGGTGACGGGCTGAATCCTGGCACCCGAGGGCGAATGCGAAATGCGATAGCTGTGAAACTCGCCCGCGCGCCTGGCCGCAAAGCCGATCAGCAGTTTGAATTCCCCGGGCGCTTCGCGGGAGTTGACACGCCGGTCGCAAACCACGCAAAACGCATCCTCCACGCGGCGCGCGCCGAAGGCGCCCGCCTGATGCAGGCCGTCAAGGAATGCGCTCACTTGGACGGCAACCGATTCGGCGATGCCCTCATCGTAAGTCACCTCGGCCGCCCAGCGAGTGGCGCGCTCGATACAGTTCAAGATAAAGAGCGCGAGGCGGCGCGCCGGCAAGTATTGCCAATCGGTATTGGCGGCGCTGCCTGCACCCAAGGTGCGCGGCCGCACCACGATTCGCGTGGTCGAGCGCACCGCCTGGATGGTGTTGACGCCCAGGATCGCGAGCTTCGCGCGCCTATCCTCGCCGACCAGACAGGCCGGCCGGTACCCGGGACGAAGGATGGCCTCCTCGCGTTCCGCGGGACTCCAAACCGGAAAGATCTCATCGTGGCGCGCCAACATGCCGGCCACCGCGCCGCAGGGCGCGAAGGATTCGAAATGCCCGCGCAGCTTGTCGTGGGCGAGAACCCTTGGGAAGTACATGAGCGCATTTTCGTTGGCGAGATTCCACTCGCGCAGTCCCGCCAGGGCATCGTCGGCGGTGTGCCAGGCGGCGGGCGGATCGACGATGAGCAGCGCGCGCCGCTCCTTGCAGTAGCGCGCCGCCACCAACAAAGCGCTCGGGCCCACGTCCCGCTCCCGCGACAGCGGCGGAATGCAAAGAAAATTAAAGTAGTCCACGTGCGACAGTGCAAACAGGCCCGTGCGCTCGGCGCTGGACCCGATGAGGTCATAGTCGCTGAGCGGCGCGCCATCGTCGCCGTCGGAATTCGACGCGACATAGGCCGTGGCCAATCCGCTCGCCTGATCCAAGGTTCGATCGGGCCGCTGCGTGGGCAGATCGCCCACGAGTCGAACCAGCGCCGATTGGGCCAGCGCCTGCGGCAAGTACGCCTCGCCCGGCGAGAGCGACAGACGATGGTAGATCTCCTGGTCCTCCACCTGTCCGGTGCCCTGCGCGCGCACACGCTGAACGGTCAAATTGAAGTGCGCGCCATCCTGCGCAATGTTGTCGTAGTCGACGCTGGCCCTCAGGAATTCCCGTGTGCCGGGCCGCAAGGCTTGGAGGGTGAGCGCCTGAGCGCCGGCCTTGAGGGTGATGCTCGCCGCACGAGCGCCGTTGGCCACGCGTACGATGAGCGCCTCGCCTCCGCCGTTGTCGAAGTAATGCTCGACGGCGTATCCCAACAGGCTGGGTTGCCATAGACCGCCGAAAACCTGTTGAAACTCCGCGAAACTCTTGATGAGGACGGGATGGTTCACCGGTCCGCGCAGCGTGCGGCCGACGAACGCGGTGCGCGCCGTGGCGAGACGCGCGATGGAATGGTCGGGGCCGCGCTCATCGTTGACCCGTGCGCCTAGGTTACTCGGCGTCACCAATTTTTATTCGTCGGGCGCATGCGCGCGGACTTTAACACAACCGATTTAGCGCGCGCGATTCTCCGCGCTCCGCCGTGGCTCTTGCGGAGTATCGATATGTTCCGCGCTGCGCCGCCGTTCTTCGAGGCGCGCCTCCTCGTCCGCGGTTTTTTTGCGTGAAATTTCCTCGAGCATGATCTTCATCCACTCGCTGATCATTCGCTGCTCTCTTGCGGCGGCGTGACGATGGCCTCGATGGCCGCGACGGTTTCCGGATGATAGCCGGCGCGCGCCTTGGCGAAGACGCGTTTCGCAAACACGGTGCCGGCGTCGGTCTTCATCAGCGCCTCGTACAAGGGAACGATGAGCTGGCGCCGCCCGATGGTCTTCAAGTACTCCTCGAGGCGGGCAAAACCGGGCTGATAATTGTGGGCAATCACCAACAGAAGCCAGCACTGCGCAATCTTCGCGTTGGTGGTCTTGCTGAAGCCCCAGGCTTTGTCGAACTCCGCCATTTGCGCCGCGCTCAAGGTCTCGGGCATGTTGCCGAGGAAGTACACCCATTGCTGGGTCACCCAGTCCAGTCCGACCTTCTTGGCAGGGAGTGTGCCGGCGAGCCACGCCGCCCGCGCCCGGTCGACCGGTTCAAACAGCGTGGTCACTGGCAATACGGCATCCGCCGGCAGACCCGGACCGAATACCCAGGTGTTCACCTGGTCGCGCGTGACGATGCCGGGAAATCGATCGAGCAGATTTTCCTGAAGGTACGCTAAGAACTGCTCCGTGGTGATGCTCTTGAACGCGAAGTGATCGAAATAGCTGCGCAGGAATACATCAAAGCGGTCCCTGCCGAAGGCGGTGTCGAGGTAGTCTAAGAACAGCCTGCCCTTCTCGCTCGGAATCTCGGTGAACAGCTCCGCGGGGTCCCGATCGCGAAGATCAATGGCAAGCGCTTGATCGGCGGGTTTGAGTTTCTCAATATCGGCGCGCAGCGCCTGCAGCCCCAGAACCGCCTCCATGGAGGCCGTTTGCGCCTCGCCCACGGCCGCCATGATGCGGCTCGCGATATAGTCGGTGAACCCTTCGGTGAGCCACAAATCTCGCCAGGTGGCATTGCCGACCAGATTGCCCGACCAGGAATGCGCCAGTTCGCGCGCAATTACCGACACCATGCTCTTGTCGCCGGCGATGACGGTAGGCGTCACGAACGAGAGACGCGGATTTCCCACGCCATCGGCGGGAAAACTCGGCGGCATCACCAAGATGTCGTAGCGGCCCCAGCGATACGGCCCGAACAGCTTCTCGGCGGCCTGAATCATCGACTCGGTATTGGCGAACTCTTTGGCCGCCTCCTTGATCAGGGATTTTTCGGCGTAAACGCCGGTGCGCGAGCCGGTATCCTTGTACTCCATATCGCCCACGGCCAGCGCGATCAGGTAGGAAGGCACCGGCTGCGGCATCGAAAAAGCATAGTCGCCGCTGCGCTTGGCATTCGGCTCATTCTCCGCGCTCATGAGCGCGAGCGAGCCGGGGTCGGTATGCACCCTGGCTTTGAAGGTGGCGCGCACCTGGGGAGTGTCCTGCAGCGGAAGCCAGGTGCGCGCGTTGATGGGTTCGGACTTGGTATACAGGAACGGCTTGTGGCGAGTGGTCTGTTTGTCCGTCAACCATTGCAGCGCCGCGGCGCCGGGCTGTGTTTCGTAGTCGATGCGCAGATTCTCGATGTTTTTCTTCGAGGGCGGCATTTCGATGACCAGCGCGCTGCCGAGGATGGGATCGGCTTTCTCCAGGTGAAAGGGTCGGCTCACCCAGACGGTTTGGCCCTTGGCCGTGGCGCCGATGACATCGGTGGCTTTTTGGCTGACGCCGATGATCAGCAGGTCCTTGGTATCGAGCACAATTTGCGAGGCGCGCGGATCCAAGCGCTTCAATTCCAGCAGCGCGATGCCGTCGAGCGTCTGGCCGACGAAATCCACCTTCAAATCAAGCTCCAAGTGAATCACTCGAAACTGATCGACGTTGGCATAGGTGTCGTAGTCGAATACCGGGTTGCTCGGCGTCGACTCGGCGCGCTCCGCGCTGAAGGCTGGGCCGCTTGAAAGGACGAGCAACAGGCCCGCTACACAGCATCGCAGCATGAAAGTCCTACCTCAGTGAACGGAAATCTGAGTCTGAGCCTGTGTTTGCGGCGGCACCGGCGGCGTCTTGTCGCGTCCGTTGAGCAAGTCGTTGAAGGTCTTCTCGTCCACCAGTAAGCCGGACTGCCCGTCCCAATTCGATCCCGCGGGCAGTATGTTCTGCACCAGCACCGCCTGCGCGATGACGGCGTCCGTGCCGTCGTGGGCGCCGGTAATGGGCACGGGAATCGCTCGCGGCGTATGCGCCAGGTCACCCACGCGCTGCCAGTCGATTTCATCGTCGTGTTCGGCAATCTTGGCGCGCAGCTTGGGATTCAGCAAATTGGCGAGCAGCCGCTTGCGGTCCTTGTCCCAATTGCGCGAGTCGTCCTCCATGACGGCATAGGCTTGAAAGTACAGCGTGCCGTCGCGCCAGCCGAAAAGATAGGGCTGGTTGACCACGGTCACTTTCGTGCCGATGGGGATCAAATCGAAGAACACGGCGATGTCCTCGGGATACAGGCGGATGCAGCCGTGACTGGAGCGCATGCCGACGCCGTAGGGCTTGTTGGTGCCATGAATCAAGTAGCTCGGCCAGGCGAGGCGGAATTCGTACTGACCTAAGGGATTGTCCGGACCTGCGGGCACCTGGGCGGGAAGCTTCTCGCCGTCCTCGGCGTGTTCATCGCGAACCGACTTCGGCACCACCCACACCGGATCTTTTTGGCGCGCGATGATCTTGGTCGTGCCCTCGGGAGTCTTCCAGCCCACTTTGCCGATCCCGATGGGATGCGTATACACCGTCTCCGGTTCGTCTTTCTTGTGCGGCGGATAGTAAAAGACGCGCATGGCGGCCACGTCCACCACCACTCCCACATGTGGGGCTGCCGGCAGGATGAACTGCGTGGGGACGATGACTTCGCGGCCGACGCCGGGCAGCCAGGGATCGACGCCGGGATTGGCGGTGAGCATCTCCTCATAGCCCACATCAAAGCGGCGGGCGACATCCGGCAGGGTGTCTTCCTTGCCGATGGTGGTCTTTTGCACGTATCCCACGATGTCGCTATTGGGACTGAGCTCGAAGTAATGGGTTTGGGTCGGTTTCGGCAACTCCGGCTTCGGCGGCGGCACGACCTGCACCACCGGCGGGGGTTCCTTCGGAATGGGGCGAAACAAAGAGCACCCGGTACTCAAGACCCCGATGCCCACCAGCCAGAGGGTCTTGCGAGACAGCGCGATAAGTTGGGCGAACATGGTCTCCATCTACAGCAAAGTGGGCCGGTCGGGCAATTCATTGTGCGAGCCCGCCGCCCGCGAGGCGGTTTGCGGAAAATGCCGCGCCAACAACCTGCCGATGGCCTCAACGCCGGCAATCGAGCCTTCTTGGAACCGGCCCGCGCGGAAATGTTCCTCCATGAGCCGGGACACCGCCTCCCACTCGGCCGGACTGACACGACCCTGAAAGCCGCGATCCGCGACAATTTCGACATCGCGGTCCGCCAGCTGCACATAGATCAAGACACCGTTGTTGGCATCGGTATCCCACACCCGCAAATGGGAAAACACATCGAGCGCATGGGCGCGCGGCGCGACATCATGAAGGACGCGGTGCGGGGTCAACGCGGTTTCAATGGCAAAACGAATCTCGCCGGCGTGCGTCGATTCGACACTTGCGATGGCTTTCTCGATGGCATCCAGCGTTGCAGGGGGAAACAGCATGCGGGTGCGCCAGTGGCTCGCCGTCACATGCCTCAGTAGGCGTCCGAATTGCATCACCAGCTTCCCGAGGCGCCGCCGCCGCTGAACCCGCCGCCACCGCCGCTGAATCCGCCGCCACCACCGCCGAATCCGCCGCCGCCCCCAAAGCCTCCACCGCCAAAGCCGCCGCCGAGACCACCGCCCCAGCCGCTGCCGGTCGACCAGCCGCCACGCGAGCCTCCGGCCAGCATGGCGAATAGGAACGCGACCACGCCGGCACCCAATCCGATAGGGATGAAATGGCTCACCAGCCACGCTATGCCGCCGGTCAGACCCCCCGTGGCCAGTGAGCCGCCCAGCCGGCCGAATATTCGGCGCAGCACCCCGCCGGCCACCACGACCACCACCAGCAGCAGCGGCAAGATATTACCCAGGGGGTTGCCATGCCTCTCCCAGCGTTTATCGGGTGCGGGCAAAGGCTCGCCGTTGACCACGGAAATCATCTGATCGATGCCCGCTTCGACGCCGCCGTCAAAGTCACCCGCTTTGAAATGCGGCGTAATGGTTTCCTCGATGATGCGGTTCGCGATGGCGTCCGGCAGTGCGCCTTCCAGGCCTTGTCCCACTTCGATACGCACCTTCCGGTCGTCCTTGGCGACGATCAAGATCGCCCCATCGTCAACGCCTTTGCGACCGAGTTTCCATGCGTCGCCAACGCGAATGCCGTACTGCTCGATCTCTTCGGGCTGCGTGCTCGGTACGATGAGCACCGCGATCTGACTTCCCTTCTTTGCTTGCAGGTCCGCGAGCTTGGCTTCGATGCGTGCGACCGCCGCGCCCGATAAGGTGCCGGTCAGATCCGTTACGCGCGCCGTGAGCGGCGGCACCGCAACCTGCGCGCCGGCCAGTGTGAAGCCCAGCAGCAGGAGCAGTCCCGCCCCGATGCGTGCGGCGCGCACGATCTAGTGCGCGGGTGCAGCCGCGGGGGGCGGCGCGAAGTCCACCGCAGGGGGTTTGGAGATCGCCGCCTCGTTCTCCACCGTGAAGTTAGGCTTGGTCTTGTAGCCGAACATCATCGCGGTCAAATTCGACGGGAAGGAGCGGATGGTCAAATTGTACGATTGCACCGCCTGAATGTAGCGGTTGCGAGCCACGGTGATGCGGTTCTCCGTGCCTTCGAGCTGCGCCTGCAAATCGCGGAAATTCTGATCGGATTTCAATTGCGGGTAGTTTTCGGTCACGACCAACAGGCGCGACAGCGCGCTCGATAATTGACCCTGAGCGGCTTGGAACTTGGCCAGCGCCGCGGGATCGTTCACCAATTCGGGGGTCGCTTGGATCGAGCCCACCTTCGCCCGCGCCTCGGTCACCCCCAGCAGCACGGTTTGCTCCTGAGCGGCATAACCTTTGACGGTTTGCACCAAGTTGGGAATGAGGTCAGCACGGCGCTGATACTGATTGAGTACTTCCGACCAGGCGGCCTTGGCCTGTTCGTCGGACTGCTGAATGGTGTTGTAGCCGCAGCCCGACAACAGCAGGCCGGCGAACGCTACAAAGGCGAGAGCTAATTTACTCATCTTCCCCTCCTGCCCCTTGTCTTTGGGGGCGTCGGGCGAAGTCTATCACTTTAAAAAAAAGCCCCGAGTGTTGAGCTCGGGGCGTGAGAGGCGGACTTCAATGAAGGGAAGTAAAGCCCGCTAGGGGATCAGGAATGGATCAGTGCAGCTGATGCCATTGCAAAACTTGGATATCGGTCTCCTCCAGGTCAAAACTACGCGCCAGCATGCGTGCGATGTCGCGGTTGCCCTCGACGCTGCCCGCCTGACCGAGCAATTCGACCACACCCCGATACTCGTTGTACTCGATGGCGTCTTCCGACTGCGCGATAAAGTGGGTGTAGTATTTAGCGCTCATGGGTACAGAGCTTATGTTTCGCTGCCCGCGCAATCTGTGAGCAACCGCTCAGTCGGTCAGGCTGGCTCAAGAACCATTTCACGTCCTTGAACGTCCGTTTACGAATATTGCACCGTGTCAAGATATCGCCCGCCCACAACGCCCGGTTCCAAATACATCACGCCGGAAGGGGCCCGGCGCCTGAAGGATGAGCTCGATCAGCTGTGGCACGAGGAGCGTCCGCGGGTTACCCAGGCGGTATCCGAGGCCGCGGCGCAGGGCGATCGATCGGAGAATGCGGAATACACCTACGGCAAGAAACGCCTGCACGAGATCGATCGGCGCGTGCGATTTCTACGCCAACGGCTCGAGGGGATGGCGATTGTCGACCCGCAAGCGGACCTCAATCGTCGCGACCTACGCCGAGTGTACTTCGGGGCCTGGGTGCAGATTGAAAATCCCGCCGGCGAGCTGCGTTGGTATCGCATCGTCGGACCCGACGAATTCGACATGGCCCAGGACTACATCAGCATGGACTCGCCGTTAGGACGCAGTCTCATGGGTAAGCGGCTCGACGATGCGCTCCGCGTGGAACTGCCGGGAGGGGCGACCACCCTGACGGTGGTCGCCATCGGTTACGGCCTCAAACCACCCGAACGTTCTTGAATTGCCAGGGATCCGAGGTGTCCAGATCCTCGTTGAACAGTTCGCCCCGCTGATACAGCGGCGTCCAATCC
This sequence comes from uncultured Gammaproteobacteria bacterium, assembly GCA_963756845.1. GTDB lineage: Bacteria > Pseudomonadota > Gammaproteobacteria > Steroidobacterales > Steroidobacteraceae > Bog-1198. The sequence goes on from CAVWPD010000002.1 coordinate 480,952, forward strand.
GTGTACTCGCCCACGACCTTACCCAGGTAGGGCCGGCAAATCTGCAGCGGACGCTCAAAGTCCATGTCGTCCGGTTCCACGATGCCGCGCTGCGGGTTCTCCATGGCCCAAATCATGCCGGCCAGCGCGGCCGACGTGACCTGCAGGCTGGTGGCGCTGTTGTAGGGCGCCAAACCCCGCGCCTCGCCAATGGACAGCTGCGAGCCGTACCAATAGGCATTCTTCTTGTGGCCGGCCAGCAGCACGCCCAGCTCGTCGATGCCCTGGGTGATCTCATTCAGCATGATGCGTTTGCGGTCCTGCAGATGCCAATTGCGGCCCGCGAATTCGTGCACCGACAGCACCGCATTGTCGCTGGGATGGTAGGCGTAATGGCTGGTGGGCCGGTATGCGACCCGATCACCGTCCATGACTGTGTAGTAGTCCGCCAATGAAATCGCCTCGGAGTGCGTGATGAGAAATCCATGAAAATAACCGGCGGCCGGCGCCCAGGTGCGCACGCGTGTGCTGGCCCCGGGGCGGTTCAAGTAGATCGCGCAGCCGGAGCCGACTTTGTGCCGGCCGCCGTCCACAGGAAAATGCTTCTCGTGAGTGCCCCAGCCCAGTTCCGCGGGCTGCGCGCCTTCGCTGACGAAGCCATCGACGGACCAGGTGTTGACGAACTCATTGAGTTCCTTGGGCACATTCGCCACCTGGGTGTCCCGCTCGGCGATGTGGATGACCTTGATCCCCAGGGTTTGCGCGAGCTTCGCCCACCCGGCGCGATCGGCCGGAATGCCGGTTTGCACGCCGGTGTCCTTGGCAATGTTGATCAGGGCCTGCTTCACCAGGTGAGACACCATGCCGGGATTGGCGCCATGCGTCAGAACGGCGGTGGGCGAATGACTCTCGCCGTCTCGAAGCTTCAACGCCTCCAAGCGCATGATGTAGTTGCTGCGCGTCTCAACGGACTTCTTCGGATCCGTATAACCGCCCGCCCAAGGCTCGACGCAGGTATCGAGATACAGCGCGCCGCGTTCGCGCGCCAATCGAATGAGCGCGGTGCTCGAAACATCGACGGACAAATTCAGCAAGAAGTCGCCGGGTTCGATCAAGCCGCCGAGGATTTGGCGGTAGTTCTCGGGCGTCAGCGCGCTCTTGACGAATTTCACGCCGAATTCAGCGGCTTCCGAGTTGCCCTTGTCTTCCGCCGTGACGATGGTGATGCGATTCGCCGAAGTGCCGATGTGACGCAAGATCAAAGGCAAGACACCCTGTCCGATGCTGCCGAAACCGACCATGACGATCTTGCCCGCAAATTTCACATGCACTTCGTGCTTACTCATAATTTTCCCGCCATTTTGTCTACTCCTGCCATGTTTATGGTCATTAAAAATACTGGGCGCTCTGAAGGCGCGCGGACAAGCCTACCTGCCGGCACGCCAAATGCTCAAGTTTACGAAAAAACGAGGTTTTAGCTTTCGCGCCAATGAGGCGGATAAGTACGCTCGTAGCGAGGCAGGGATTCGATGCGATGAATCCAGCGGGCAAGCGCTGGGTAATTGCGCTCCATGGGCAGGAATCGCGCCCCGAGCTCCGCCGCGGCGCTTCGATCCAGCGCGCGGCGCAGAATCTGAATCCACGGAAAAATCACCATGTCGAGCGCGGAATAATTCGTGCCGACGATCCAATCCTCCTTGCTCAGGCGCCCTTCGATGGTGCGCGCCTCACGTCCGACGATGTGCATGGCATCGGTGAGATCGTCGATATCGGCGGCCACTTTATCCGCAAATATCGCGCCAACAATCTTCTGCAGCAGCGGTTCTGCATAGGACTGAAATTCGCAGATCACGCGCATGATGACGCCGGCTTCCTCGGGGCTTAAACCGAAGATCGGCGGCTGCGGGTATTTCAAGTCCAGGTAGTAAAGCACCGCCACGGATTCGAACACCACATAGTCGCCGTCCTTCAAGACCGGGACGCGGCCGCGCGGGTTCATTTTCAACATCTGCGGCGACTGATGCTCCTGCTTGTCGAACTGCAGCAGCTGCGACTCGTATTGCAACCCCTTGTGTTCCAAGGCCAGGAGTACGCGCCACGAGAAAGGACTGCCGCTTCCCCAATAAAGAGTGAGTGCCATAGTCGTGATTGTAGCGGTTGACAACGCCCGAGGATATTTACTGCCGCGTTGATATCGGCATGCACCTCGCACCTCATCGCGCTAAGCTCAAGGGGTGGCATACACTACTCTCATCGATGCGCGCTCCCTGCAAGGGCTGCTGAGCGATTCCGGCCTCGTCATCATCGATTGCCGCTTCGATCTTCAGAACACCGATGCCGGCCGCAACGCCTACTTGAAAGGCCACATTCCCGGGGCGCAATTCGTCGATCTCAACAAGGATTTGTCGGCGCCCGTGACCTCGACGTCGGGACGCCACCCGCTGCCCACGCCGCTGACGTTTGCTGCGACCGTGAGCACACTGGGCATTGGCGAGGACAGCCAGGTTGTCGCCTACGACGGGGCGAATGGTTCCTTTGCGGCCAGGGCGTGGTGGATGTTGCGGTGGCTGGGGCATCGAGCGGCGGCCGTTCTCGATGGCGGCTTGCAGGCGTGGATCGGCGCCGGCGGCGCCCTGACGTCCGGGGAAGAGCGTTATCACGGGAGCACTCCCCTACGGCGTGTCCCGCCCGCCGCAGACTCCGCAGCCGTCATCGGCGCCACGGAGGTTGCGGCGCTGCTGCGCGACCCGCGCGCATTGCTGGTGGATGCGCGCGCCGCCGAGCGCTATGCGGGCACCGTCGAGCCTATTGATTCGGTGGCCGGCCACATCGCCGGCGCCGTGAACCATCCCTTCATGCGAAACCTGCGGCCGGACGGACGATTCCTGCAGGCCGCGGACCTGCGGCATCTGTGGGAGGAGCGTCTTGCGGGCCGAGCGCCGAAAAACGTCGCTGCGATGTGCGGATCCGGCGTCACCGCCTGCCACAATCTGCTCAGCCTGGAAATCGCGGGATTGAGCGGCGCCAAGCTCTACGCCGGATCGTGGAGCGAGTGGATCAGGGACCCGAGTCGAGCCATCGCCCGGGGCGCGTAGCCCGGGGCACGTAGCCCGGGGCACGTAGCCCGCGGCGCGCGGCACCCGCAACTTTGCGCCGCCGGTCATTTACTTGCAGCCCCAATTTGTTATCGTGCGCGCCAAGTGAACACCCCCGCTAAAGCGCTGCCCGCAAGCCACGCCTGGAAGGTCGGGGAATCCTTGGATCTGTACCAGGTTGAGGCCTGGGGCAAGGGTTACTTCTCGATCAACGCGGACGGTCATGTCGTTGTCCGTCCCAACCAAGACCCGAGCCGCGAAATCGACCTGTACGAGGTGGTGCAGGGTCTCAAGGCGCGCGATCTGCATACGCCCGTGGTCATTCGTTTCTCCGATATCCTGGCGCATCGCCTGCGTCATCTTGCGGATGCCTTTGCCACCGCCATCGCGGAGAACGACTACAAGAACCGCTACGCCGCGGTGTTCCCGATCAAGGTCAATCAACAGCGATTGGTTGTCGAAGAGGTCTATCGCTACGGCAAGGAATTCGGTTTCGGACTCGAAGTCGGCTCCAAACCCGAACTGCTCGCGGTGATGGCCATTACCGAAAACGCACCCGACCGCCTCGTGGTGTGCAACGGCTTCAAGGATGACAGCTACATCGAAGCGGTGATCATCGCCACCAAACTCGGCCGCACCATTATCCCGGTGGTTGAGAACTACGAAGAAATCCATCTCATCTTGAAGCACGCCGAAAAGTATGGCGTCAGGCCCAAGATCGGCGTTCGCGTCAAGCTCGCCAGTGAAGGGGCCGGCCGATGGCGTGAGTCGGCCGGCGAGAAGTCGAAATTCGGCTTGTTCATCAGCGAAATTCTTGATCTGTATGCGCTGCTGAAGGAGCGCAACATGCTCGATTGCCTGCAGCTCGTGCACTGCCACCCCGGCAGCCAGCTGCAGGACATCCGCCGCGTCAAGGACGCCATCAACGAGCTGGCTCACGTCTATGCCGAGCTGAAGATCATGGGCGCGGGCTTGCAATACATCGACATCGGCGGGGGCCTGGGCGTCGACTATGACGGCAGCGGCACCAACTACGAATCCTCGATGAACTACACGCTGAACGAATACGCGAGCGATGTGGTGTATCGCATCAAAAGCGTGTGCGATGCGCGCGATGTGCCGCACCCGATGATCGTCAGCGAATCGGGCCGCGCCATCGCGGCTCATCATAGCTTGCTGGTGTTCGACACTTTGGGCTCATCCAAACTCGATCAATTCAAAGTTTCCGGTCGCCCCGAAGAGGATTATCACGGCTCGGAAGAAGTGCCGCAGCCGGTGCTGGATTTATTCGACAGTTATCGATCGGTGAATGAGCGCCGCCTGGTGGAGTGTTATCACGATTCGATGCAGGCGCGCGAGCAGGCGCTGCAAATGTTCAACTTGGGGTATCTGAGCCTGGAGTTTCGCGCTCTGGCGGAAAAGCTCTACTGGGCGACTTGCGCCAAGATTCGCGACTATTGCCGCAAGCTCGATCGAGTTCCGGAAGAGCTCGAAAATATCGAGGATCTGCTCAGCGACATCTATTTCTGCAACTTTTCCGTGTTTCAATCGTTGCCGGACAGCTGGGCCATCGGCCAGGTGTTTCCGCTCATGCCCATCCACCGCTTGGGCGAACGGCCGACGCGCAATGCGGTACTGGCCGACATCACCTGCGATTCAGACGGCAAGATCGACCGCTTCGTGCATCCCCGAGTCACCAAGCGCACCTTGGAAGTCCACGAGCTGGTGCCGGGCGAACCGTACTATCTGGCGGCTTTTCTAGTCGGCGCCTACCAGGAAACGCTGGGCGATCTGCACAATCTCTTCGGGGATACACATGTCGTGCATATTCGACTGCAGGACGGGGGCGGCTGGTGGATCGAGGAAATCGTCAAGGGCGACACCGCCAATAAGGTTCTCGAGTACATGGAATATGACACCGACGAGCTGTATCCGGGCATCGCGCGGGATTGCGAACGGGCCGTCCAGGAAGGCCGGATGTCGTTGACCGAGGCTCAGGCGGTCAAGCGTTTCTACGAGAACGAACTCAATGGATACGCCTATCTCGAGGTCGAATAAGGCCTAATTCCCCCGTTTATCTTGCGTTTGCCAACAATTATTCCAAAGCGTAGCATCGCCCGAAGGTTGGTCTCCAACCGAAGGGTCAGGCCTCGGCGCTGCGATTCGCGCGGCGGTGTCTGCGTGTTGAAACCGCGTGCGAACGGGCGCCCGCCAGGCTATCCGCAGCACGCCAGTGAAGTGAGATTAGTTGAATGACGACGATCTACGTTGGCAATTTGCCATTCACCGCGACAGAAGATGAAGTGCGTGGACTCTTCGAGCGCCACGGCAAAGTCGAATCCGTCAAGCTCATCAACGATCGCGAGACCGGACGTCCGCGCGGATTTGCGTTCGTGGACATGGCGGCAGGTGAAGCACAAAACGCGATCCAAGAAACGAATGGCTTCCAGATGGGTGGCCGGCCGCTGCGCGTGAACGAAGCGCAGGAACGCGCACCCCGATCGCGGCCCGGTGGCGGCGGTGGGGGTGGCGGCGGTGGGGGTGGCGGAGGTGGGGGTGGCGGAGGTGGCGGAGGCGGCTCGCGCCGCTGGTAGGTGATCGCGGCGCACGCGCGGCTGAACTAGAGCGCGTTCACCACATTTCTTTGAGCTGTGCGACCACATCCACGGTGGTCGTGTCTCCCGCTTTTAGGCTTTCCACACCGACGGTGGTCCGCACGGAAACCTTTTCCATCGTGTCCAATACCTTGTCGCTCATGAAGCGGCTCTTCGCGCCGTAAACGTGCGCATCGCCGTGCTTCGGCTGCTGAGTCACCGCAAATTTGAGCGGCGCACACAGGTGCAATTCATTGCGCGCCCGAGTCATCGCGACATACAGCAACCGCCGCTCTTCCTCGATCATCTCCGGCTTACCGGTGGCGAACTCCGACGGGAAATTGCCGTCCGAGACGTTCAGTACGTACACGATGTCCCACTCCTGGCCCTTGGCGGAGTGAATGGTGGACAGGATCACGTAGTCCTCATCCTTCGAAGCGCCGGCCGATTGATCGCTGGAGGCCAGCGGCGGATCCAAGGTAAGTTCGGTTAAGAATCTTTCGCGGCTCGGGTGCTGCACCGACAACTGATCCAGCTGGTCCAAATCGCCGATGCGTGTAAAGGCGGCGTCGTAGATTCGCTCGAGTTGTGGTTTGTACCAATCCCGCACCAAGCCGACCTGGCCGGGCCAGGGCGTGGCGGGGTCCGCCAGCTTTTCGAACAGCGCACTGAATCTCTTCCAGTCCATCTTCACCGGCTGCGGCGCATCGAAGGCCGCCAAACTCTTGGCCGCATAGCCCTGCGCCTCGAAAAGATCCAGCGCCTGCTTCGCTTGGGCTGGTCCGATGCCGGGCAGCAGTTTCAGGACGCGAAATCCGGCGACCAAGTTGCGCGGATTATCGGCCCAGCGCAGCACCGACATCATGTCCTTGACGTGCGCGGCTTCCAAGAATTTCAGGCCGCCGTATTTGACGAATGGAATGTTCTTCTTGGTCAGTTCCACCTCGAGCACATCGCTATGATGTGAACTGCGGAACAAGATGGCGTGGCGCTTCAAAGAACCGCCGACCTCGCGGGTGTGCAAAATCTTGGCCGTAATGTATTCGGCCTGCGCTTGCGCATCATCCAGCGCCACGTAGAAGGGTTTTTGCGGGGATTGGCGCTGGCCGAGCAGGGTTTTTCGATGCTGGCGAGCGCCATCCGCCATCAGGGCGTTGGCCGAGTCCAAGACCTGCTGCGTCGAGCGATAATTCTGCGCTAGCACCACGACCTCGGCCTTCGGCTTGTAGCGATCGGCGAAGCCCAAGATGTTTTCCACCGCGGCCGCTCGGAACGAATAAATGGCTTGCGCATCATCGCCGACCACCGTGATGCCCTTGCCGTCGGGCTTCAGTGATTGGATGATTTCGCCTTGCAGGCTGCTGGTGTCCTGGTACTCATCGATCAGCACATGATCGAAATTCTTGGACAGACTCTGCGCCAACGCCGGAGTTTGCATCATCACATTCCAGTAAAGCAGCAAATCGTCGTAGTCCAGCGCGCGATTCTTTTGTTTGCGGCCCACGTACTCGCGGTACAGACGAGTCAGATCCGCCTCCCACTCGCGGCACCAGGGAAACTGCTCCTCGATGGTTTGCTTCAACGACAAGCGGGTGTTGACCCGATAGGAATAAATGGCGAGGCAGGCATCCTTGCGCGGGAAGCGCTTCTCCTTGCCCGAAAACCCCAGATCGTGACGCGCCACATCCATCAGGTCCGCCGCATCGCTGCGATCCATGACCGTGAAGTTCGGATCCAGGCCCAGATGCTTGGCATACAGGCGCAGGATCCTGCCGCCGACGGAGTGAAATGTGCCGCCCCAGATCAGTCGCGATACCACGCTGCGATCGCCGGCTTTGCCGCGGTCCGACATTACTTCCGCAACGATGTGCTGCGCGCGCTTGATCATTTCCTGCGCGGCGCGGCGCGTAAAGGTCAGCATCATGATGCGCGAGGGGTCTGTGCCGTTCAGCACCAAGTGAGCAGTCCGATGCGCCAACGTATTGGTCTTGCCGGTTCCGGCACCGGCCAGGATGAGCAACGGCCCCGCATTGACGCCCTTGACGCCCTTGTCCTCGAACGGGGTGCCAAAAGTCGCGGCACGACGCTGTTGGGGGTTCAGCGAGTCGAACACATTGGGCTTGGCTTTCATCATGGGCGAACAGGTACTGTACGTATATCCAGATTGCGACGCAATACTCGGTAACAAATGTCAGCATCGCGCATTGCCTGCATCCCGCGCGCGGGTACAGATCACACCCTCCTCACTTTCGTCGGTATCCTTGAGCCTTCCCCGCTGCCATCAAAGGCCCCTCATGCCAAAGCCCCGTAGCGTAGCCAGCGACCTGAAACATCGCGGCCGCGTGATCCAAGTCTCCACCGAGCGGCTGCGCTACGCGAACGGCCGAGAGTACGACATCGATTTCGTGCGTCATCCCGGCGCCGCCGCGGTGGTGGCGGTGGACAGCAGCCGGCGGGTTTGCGTGGTGCGCCAGTACCGGCACGGCGTCGAGGATTTTTTATGGGAAATTCCCGCCGGAAAACTCGATGCCGGCGAGCCTCCCCAGGTGTGTGCGGTGCGTGAACTGGCCGAGGAAACCGGCGTTGAGGCGATGGAATGGACTTCACTCGGGCTGTTCATCCCGGCGCCGGGAATCTTCTCCGAAGTGATCCACCTGTTTCTGGCGCGCGATCTGAAGGTCGGGGCGCCGAATCCGGACGCCGATGAGGAATTGGAACTCAAATGGCTGCCCCTGGAAGAAGCCATCGATCTGGTGCTGCGAGGCGAATGGAATGACGGCAAGACCGCACTTGGCTTGTGCCGTGCGCAATACCATCTGCAAATGTGACGCCGCGCCGCCTTTATGCGGCTTTTCCTTGACTTACAACGGTTATTGAATAAAAAGGGTGTGTGAGCAACGATAAATCAAAACCATCCGCTGCCAAGCCGGCCGCTGCGAGCGACGCGACCGGGCAGAAGGCCGACGCCGATGCCAAATCCACCGGCCGCGTCAAATTCGACGATCGCGGCAACGCGGTGTGGGAGTGGCAGATCGCCACGGGCGCATTTGGTCGCGAGGTCTCGACTCAGCGCTTGCAAAAGCTCGAGCATCCGGCGCTGTCGATCGCCGATGAAGGCACGCGGCCCACTGCGGTGAGACCGAATCCCCTCGGCGCGAAAAAAGGCTACGACCCGTACGACAGCGGCAAGCTGGGCAAGCCGCCGACACCGCAGAAGAAGGACCTGCGCAAGCTCGGCGAGTGGCTGAAAATGAAAAAGCAGACCGACAACAAGGACGAGTAAGCGACCCTTAGGCCAGCGCGTGGCGCAGCTTGGCGGTATTACCCAGCCGGTAGAAACTGCGCAGCTCCCGTACCAGCGCCTCGATTCTGGCCACCCCGCGATTGACGAAGCGCTGCTCCAAGCGGCGGCAATAATGCGCCGCGCAGCGGTGCGCGGTCCGGTAGCGCTCGTATTGATCGGGCCGCAGATCCGCATGAAAGCTCACGCGATCGAAGAGGCGCGCATGCACGTGCGCAGGATAGTGGGTGGCCCCCTGCTCTGCCAGGAGAAACACGGTCAGAGCATACTTGTCGACTTCAGCTTGCGTTTCGAGCTCGAGCAACGACACCGGCACATCGCAATTCAGCCGCCAGGTCGAATAGACGAAATGACTCACGCCTTCTAGAGCCGTGCAGTAATCGGCGAGATTATCCTCCGTCAACGCGCGCTGTGGGTCCGCGCTTTCCAAGCGGCGCAACAGCTCCGGATCCAAATACAGCGCAACACCGGCGCCGTCGACCGACTCCGCCAGCAGTAATTCCTCGTCGGTGGCGCCCCGGTGGTTTTCGGGTTCGAATCCCCCCACCGAGCGCCGATCAGTGACGAGGAAGTCATAGACATCGTAGGGCTGCTCGACATCGTATAGGCGCCCCAGCAGCGACTGCAGGCCGCTTAAGACCACGCCTCAGTGCTCGCGGCGGGCACCGCCCGCCATGACGGGTTGCACGCCCAATTGGCGCAGCAGCCCGCCTGCCCGCGGACTGCCGGTTTTCATCCATATTTCGTAGAGGCGCAAGATGTCTGCATCGGTGTGCCGATACGACATGTCGCTCACCTCATTTAGCGCGTCGACCAACCCTTGGAATTTCTGGGCAAGCTGCGCGTAAACAGCGGCGACGCATCGACCCGACATCGAGCGCTGCATGGTATCGGCCAGTGAGCTGTAGGCATTGCCGCCCATGGCGATGTGGTAATCGATGTCGATCAACTTGCGCGCGAAGCTGCGGGCGAAGAATCCGGCGATGAACAAGGATACATCGCCCAAGCGCTGCAGTGCGCGGTGCCGGGCGCTGGCGCTCGGCGCATCGAGCGCATCCGCCAACATGTGCGCCAACGGTCTGATGCGCAGCCCATCCGGGGTTTGTTCATACAGCGCGTCCGCGCGAGAGAACATGGTGAGCAGGTTGACCACGTACTGCTCGGCTTGCTCATCGATGTGCAGATGCTGATGTTCGCTCGCGGTGTGAAACGCGTCACGAAAGAATTCGCGTAGCGAACTCACCGCCACCAGGGGTCCCGCAGTCAATGCTTGCATTGCTTGGCATCCTTTTAGAGCTGACACCATCCTATCGACAAAGCTACCGCGAAATGAACGCGAAAAGCGCGAACCGGAGTCAGAAAATCCCTATATTTTCAGGGTTTTTTCAATCAGCAATCACAGGGGTAGGCTGCTAAGCGCAGCGTGCATCGCGATGGTGCTAGATAATTTCCGCGAGCGTCGAAATGGTGCGTGACGGCGCTGCGAACTGCACCGGCCATACTTTCGAATCGCGGTTAAGCCAGACCGCTTGCATGCCCGCTTGGGTTGCGCCGATGACATCGGCGTGCGGATCGTCGCCGACGTGCAGCACGCGCTGCGCCTCGACGCCGGCTGCATCCAGCAGTCGCGCAAAAATGCGCGCGTCCGGCTTGGCTGCCCCCGCCGCGATGGCGGTGATATGTCCGTCGAACAGATGCGCGATGCCGCAGCGTTCCAGATCGGCGTTGCCGTTGCTCACGGCGTAGAGTCGATAGCGCTGCCTCAGGCGTTCAAGCGCCGGTCCCACATCGTCATACAGCTGCACGCGATTGCGCGCGGTGAAGAACACATCGAATGCCTCATCGGCATGGCTGCGCGCGTGGCCGGCGGCAGCGAACATGTCCGCCAATGCCCGGTGCCGCATGAAGGTCATGTCGTGGCCGCGCTCCGGAAATTGTTCCGCGAGCCGCGCGCGCATGGCGCGCATCGACTCGACGCTGATGCCGCGGCTGTCGGGGTGCCGTTCGTGCAGCCACGACCACATGGCGCGCTCGGCCGCCGCCATCACGGGCGCCACCGGCCACAGGGTGTCGTCCAGATCGAAACTCACTATCAACGGTGCGATCATCGATAATCCTCTGTCCTGCTAGAATCCGCGTCATGAGTGCAGTGGCAACGCCCGATGGCCAACCGCCGCTGCTGGTGATCGGCAGCAAGAACTACTCCAGCTGGTCGCTGCGGCCCTGGCTATTCTTGCGCAAAATCGGATTCGATTTTCGTGAACAGGTGATTCAATTCGATGCCCCTGACTACCAGGCGCAGATCGCGCGTTTTTCACCGTCGCGCCGTGTCCCGCTGCTAATCGACGGGGAAGCCAAAATCTGGGATTCACTCTCTATTTGCGAATATGGCGCCGAACGCATGGCGCGCGGCATGCCGAAGAATGCCACGGCACGCGCGCTGGCGCGATCGGTGGCCGCAGAAATGCACTCGGGTTTTCAAGCCCTGCGCAATGAATGTCCGATGAACATTCGCGCCCGCGGGCGGCGGGTGCCGTTGACGCCGCAGCTGAAGGAAGAGATCGCCCGGATCGATGAGATTTGGTCGGATTGCCGGCTGCTGTATGGCTCCGGCGGCGCTTGGCTGTTCGGCGAGTTCAGCGTGGCGGACGCGCTCTTCGCCCCGGTCGTATTCCGCTTTCAGACCTATGGCGCCGAGTTGAGTCCGGCCGCGCAGAGCTACCTGCGCCATGCGCTCGAGGATCAGACGATGCGCGAATGGCAGCAGGCCGCGGTGCAGGAGGGCCACCCGCTGACCGAGGTCGATCGTATCGGCACTTAAGACTACAATCGGCGCTATCCTCCCCTAAGAGAGCCACCATGTCCGCCGAGCGTCTTTGCATCGCCCTTTCCCTGTTCTGGTTAGGCGGGACCGCCGCGGCCGCTGTTCCGGCGGAGCCGTCCGTGCCCTTCAGTGTCCAAGACCTGGTGCGCCTGGAGCGAATCTCCGAGGTTGCGGTGGCGCCGGACGGCAAGCACGTGGTGTATACCCAGCGCACCACCGACATGGAGGCGAACAAGGGACGCACCGGGATCTGGCTGCTCGATACCGGCAAACGCGGCGCCGCGCCGCTGCGGCTCATCGATGGCGCGAACGATGGCAGGTCGGCGCAATGGAGCGCCGATGGACACTTCATCTATTTTCTCTCCAATCGCGGCGGTTCCACGCAAGTGTGGCGGGTCAGTTCCAGCGGAACCGGACCTAAAGGCGATACGCCGGTGGCGGATGCCACGCAGGTCACTCGGTTGCCGCTCGACGTGGGCACCTTCAAGGTCTCCCCCAAGGACGATCGAATATTGGTGAGCTTGGAGGTATTTCTCGACTGCGCGGATCTGCCCTGCACCAAGCAGCGGTTGGAAAAGACGGCACATAGCGCGGCGACCGGTGTGCTGTACAACCAGCTGTTCATCCGGCATTGGGATACGTGGAGCGACGGCCGGCGATCGCAACTGTTTGCCCTCGCCCTCGACGCCGCGGGCGTGGCTCACGGTACGCCGGTGAACTTGACCGGCGGCATCGGCGACGTTCCCGGCAAGCCCTTTGGAGGGCGCGATGATTACGCGTTCAGCCCGGACGGGAGCCAGGTCGCATTCTCGGTGCGCGCCGGGAGCGGTGAGCCCTGGTCGACGAACTTCGACATTTACCAAGTCCCCACGGACGGTGGCGCACTGCCCCGCAATCTGACCGCCGACAACAAGGCCTGGGACGCGCAGCCCGCGTTCTCCCCCGACGGCACACAATTGGCCTACATCGCCATGGACCGGCCGGGATTTGAAGCCGATCGGTTTCACCTGGTATTGCTGGATTTGCGTTCGGGCACACCGCGCCCGCTGACGCAGAATTGGGATCGGTCGATTGCAAGCTTCGCTTGGGCGCGCGACGGCAAGACGCTGTTCGCCACCACCGATCACTTGGGCCAGCGTCCTTTGTGGGCCATCGATGTGGCCACGGGCAGAGCCTCGGCGATCACCGGCCCGGGCGAGGTGGAAGGCTTCAGCGTGGGCAGCTCGAAGGTGTTTTATACCGCGAGCAATCTCGCCAATCCCGCCGACCTGTATTCGGTGGGATTCACCGGCGGCAAACCCGTGCAGTGGACGCGGCTCAATCAGGCCTTGCTGGCACAGCGCAAGTTCGGCGAATTCGAACAGTTCAGTTTTCCCGGCTGGAACAATCAGAATGTCTTCGGCTATGTCATCAAGCCCGTCGATTTCAAGCGCGAGCGCAAGTATCCGGTGGCCTTTCTCATTCACGGCGGCCCCCAGGGCAGTTTCGGCAATGCCTGGAGCTGGCGTTGGAACGCCGAGGCATTCGCAGGGGCGGGCTATGGAGTGGTCATGATCGATTTTCACGGCTCGACGGGCTACGGTCAGGCCTTTACCGACTCGATCAGCGGCGACTGGGGCGGAAAGCCGCTGGAGGATCTGAAACTGGGATTGGATGCCGCGCTCAAAGCCAACCCCTGGCTCGACGCTGAGCATATGTGCGCACTGGGCGGTTCCTACGGCGGCTTCATGATCAATTGGATTGCGGGCCAGTGGCCTGATCGATTCAAGTGCTTGGTCAGCCATGATGGGATCTTCGACAATCGCACCATGTACTACTCCACCGAGGAACTGTGGTTTCCCGAACATGAGTTTTCGGGGCCTGAGTATCAAAATCCGGCCGCATACGCCAAGTTCAACCCCATCGACTTCGTGAGCAAATGGAAAACGCCCACACTGGTGATTCACGGGCAGTCCGATTATCGCGTACCGGACTCGCAAGGCCTGTCGGTGTTCACCGCCTTGCAGCGCCAGGGCATACCGAGCGAACTCTTGTACTTCCCCAACGAGAATCATTGGGTGTTGAAGCCGGCCGACAGCATTCAGTGGTATGAGGCGGTGCTGGGATGGCTCAATCGCTGGACGGCGCAATGAACTAAACGCCTCTGCGGGCGCGACGGGCTCCCCGGGCTTACGGTTCGACGACGCGCCACGCCGCCGGATAGTTCGCGCCCAGCTGCAAAATTCGATGCAGCAAGTCGTCATAGCTCATGCCGGCCGTGAGTGCCGAGGCCGCGAAATCCTCCGCGGCCGAGATATTGGGATTGGCATTCGCTTCCAGCACGAACAGCTCGCCATTGGCGCGCAGGCGAAAGTCCATGCGCGCATAGCCGGTCAGATGCAGCGCTCGAAAAATGCGCTTGGACAGTTGTTCCAACCGTGCCACGGTGCCGTCAGGCAACTCCTCTGCCGCCGCCGTCGTAATGCCATAGCGCTTCTGATAGCCCCGATCCCACTTCACCTTGCGGGTGGCAATGGCGGGTAGATTTTCCGGCAGAGAGCCGAACGTCATTTCCCATACGGGCAGAACTTTAAGCCGATCGTTGCCCATGACGCCCACATACAGTTCACGGCCCTCGATGTATTCCTCGACCAAGGCATCGGAATGTGTCTGCTCATGTATGAATTCAATTCGCTCGGCCAGCTGCTTCTCATCAGCCACCACCGAGGCCTGCGCAATGCCGAGCGAGGCGTCTTCCGTGGAGGACTTCACGAACAGCGGAAAGCGCAATTTCTTGGGGATTCGCGCCTTCTTGCCGCGCGCGAACACCATGAACTGCGGTGTCGGCACCCGATGATAGGTCAGCAGCTGCTTGGACAGCACCTTGTCGCGCGATAAGAGCATGCCGCGCGGATTGCACCCGGTATAGGGCTGATGCATGAGCTCCAAGAACGCGACGACATGCTGATCATAGGTGACGATGCCGTCGAACTCTTCCAGCAGGTTGAACACGATGCCCGGTTGCCAGTCAGTGATGGCGCGGCGCAGTTCCGACAAGCTATCGCTCAACCCCAGCGGCATGACCTCGTGGCCGGCGTCCTTCAGATGCGAGATCACATCGTATTCGGTGCGCCACTCATCGATTTCCTTCGCCGTCGATCCCTTCAGCGAATCGGGCGGCACCAGCGTCGAATGCACGAGCACCAAGGCGCGGGTTTTCTTCATAGCGCCACCCGCGGCAACTGGCGTTCTTCGTATGACTCCGCCAAGCGGGCGATTACCCATAGCAGCTGCGGCCGCAGGCCGCGTCGCGAGGCACGCACCTGCAGATTCAGCGCCTCACAGCGCTCGATCATCAGCCGCAGCACCTGGTGCACGAGATATTCGCTGAACGCGCCGGAGCGCAGGACCTCGCGGCGCAGCGCCACCCGCATGTCGCGCAACACGCTGGCCGCCTTCGGCGCCTCGCGACTGCGGGGCGCCGCCGTGAACACCTTGAGCAGCAATTCGTCGGCGCCCGAACGGCGCGGCAGCCGGTAGCGGCTGAGCTTGTGCTCGTAATGCTCGCGCAGCGTGCGCCTCTCATGCGTCACGTCCTCGATGCTGCTGCGGTCGGTCACCAAGGGCTTTTGGTCGCCGATCTGCGCGGCCAAGGTCTCGATGAATTGCAGCTTTGCGTACGCCGGCCAGCCGGCATATTCGCGCCGCCAGGGCGAATGCGGCTTGAGCCACACCGCAAAGGTCTCGGCAAAGTCCTCGGTGGGGTGGGCTTGCGCGTACCACGCGCCCAAGTGCTGCACAAAGCGGCGACTGCCCGGCCGTGGGCGATAGGTATCAGGATAGGGCAGCGAGGCCGGTCCAAACGCCGCACGCCAATTCTTCCGGCGCCGCAGCCGATAGGCCGAGTCGATGGCATGCCCCGCCTCGTGGCGCAGAATGCGCATCAGCCAGTTGCGATTCCCCCCTTCCACTTCGCGCATGAAGCGCCGCTCGATGCTCATCAATCGTTTGTGGGCGAGATAGAAAGGAATCGCGATGCCCGGAATCCCATCCGGCGAGAACCATTCCTGTGCGAGCCAGCAATGCGGCCGGAAGCGAAGTCCGCGCATGGCCATCTCGCCATACAGCCGCTCGATGGCGCTCTGCAGCTCGGTACCCGGGATGGCGAGCTTCAAATCGCAGAAACGCAGGTCAAGAATCCGTTCGTCGGACCATCCCGCCCACGCGGGGCGGGTCCGCGTCCGATGCTTGAGGTTGGCCTCAGGCACGGCCAATGTCGAGCTCTTCTGCCATCGCCTCTTCCTCGATTTCCGTCATCGCCACAATCTGCCGGCGGCCGTCGAGGGCGGCAAAGTCGAACAGTGTTGGATCCGCAAGCTGCGAGCCGGCGACATTGCAAATGCTGGAGAAGATCGACTCGATGCGCCCGGGAAACACCTGCTCCCACTCGCGGAGCATCTTCTTGACCGCGAGGCGCTGCATGTTGGTCTGCGAGCCGCACAATGTGCAGGGAATGAGCGGAAAGCGGCGTGCCGCCGCATAGCGGGCGATCAAGCCCTCCGGCACGTAGCACAGCGGCCGAATCACGATGTGCCGCCGGTCTTCACTCAGCAACTTCGGCGGCATCGCCTTTAGCTTGCCGCCGAAGAACATGTTCAAGAACAGCGTCTCGACAATGTCGTCGCGGTGGTGGCCGAGCGCGATTTTGGTGATGCCGTTTTCCGCCGCGAACCGGTACAGCGCACCGCGGCGCAGGCGCGAGCACAGGCCGCACATGGTTTTCCCCTGCGGAATCACGCGCTTCACCACGGCATAGGTGTCCTGCTCGATGATGCGATAGCGCACCCCGAGCTCATCAAGGTACGTGGGCAGCACCTCGACCGGAAATCCCGGCTGCTTCTGATCGAGATTGACCGCGGTGATCTCAAAGCTCACCGGCGCACTGCGCTGCAGGCTCAAGAGAATATCGAGCAAGGTATACGAATCCTTGCCGCCGGATAGGCACACCATCACATGATCGCCGTCGGCAATCATCGCGTAGTCGGCGATGGCTTTGCCGACAGAGCCGCGCAGCTGTGCCTGCAGTTTCTTGAAATTATTGGACGGGGATTCAAGCGCCGCGGTCATATCGCCTCAAGGTACTTCAAGATACTTGGTTTCCAGATATCGCAGGTATGCGGCGGCCGTCAGCGGCTTGCCGGTCGCCTGCTTGATCAGTTCCTGGACCGGCAAGCGCGCGCCGATACCATGTACATTGTCCCGCAGCCAATCCATGACGCCGCCAAATTGGCCGGCGGCAATCTCTTCATCGAGTGCCGGGATTGCCGCGCGCATCGCTTCATTCAGCTGGCCGGCAATGACCGCGCCCAAGGCATAGGAGGGAAAATAGCCGAAATGCCCGACGGCCCAATGGATGTCCTGCAGGCAGCCTTCGACATCGGTGGCCGGCCGAATGCCCAGGCGCTGTTCGAGGTTCGCGTTCCAGGCTTCCGGCAAATCGGCCACCGGCAACGAGCCTTCGAGGATTTTCTTCTCGAGCTCGTAGCGCAACATGATGTGCACCGGGTAGGTCAGCTCGTCGGCATCCATGCGAATGCAGCTGCGGCGTACCCTAATCAGTTGACGATAGAGATTGGCTTCTTCCCACTCGGGACCGCTCACCTGCAGATATTTTTCCAACAGCGGCCGCAGATACTTCACGAAGGAGCGGCTGCGGCACAGGTTCATTTCAAACAGCAGCGACTGGCTCTCCTCGAGCGCCAGGCCCCGGTCCCGGCCGACGGGCTGATCGCGCCACTTCATGGGCAACCCTAAGTCGTACATGGCGTGGCCGGTTTCATGCACCGCGCCGAGGAGTCCTGAGAAGGGATCGCTCAGATCGAAACGCGTCGTCACGCGGATATCGCCGGGAACGCCTTCCGTGAAGGGATGTTCGCTCTCG
The DNA here is from genome assembly GCA_963756845.1 of uncultured Gammaproteobacteria bacterium. Taxonomy (GTDB): domain Bacteria; phylum Pseudomonadota; class Gammaproteobacteria; order Steroidobacterales; family Steroidobacteraceae; genus Bog-1198. The sequence goes on from CAVWPD010000002.1 coordinate 498,665, forward strand.
TCCAGTCGGCCGCGATCGAAAGGGAAACCCAGCGTTTTGAGCACATCCACCGCCAGCGAGCGCTGCCGCGCGACGCTGAACTTTCCCGTAAACGGTGCGGGCGCGTGGGCGGCTTGGACCTCGATGGCCTGATTGATGAGACCGGGAAGCTTGCGGGAGAGCGCCTTGAATATGGTGTCGATGTCGGCCACCGAGATGCCGGGCGTAAACCCGTCCACCAAGGCATCGTAGGGCGCGAGTCCTCGCGCCTGACCCAGCAGCGCCGCCTTGTCGCGCACCAGATGCACCACTTCTTCCAGGTGGGGCGCGAGCAATTTGAAGTCATTCGCCTTTTTGGCCTCGACCCAAAAAACCTCCGCGCGCGCCGTGGCTTTGGCCAGACGCGAAATCAGCGACGGCGGCGTCGCGATGGCATGATCGCGCTGGCGGCGCATCTCACGCAGATTGGCGAGCGGCCAATCCTCCATCTGCGAGGCGCCCGCCTCCGCGCGTTCCAGGAGCCGCGCCACTTTAGGCGTGGTGAGCAAGGCGTGGTGCTCGGTCTCGAGGGCCGCCAATTGCTCGCCGCGCACATCCGCGCTGCCGCGCGGCATCATGACGGCCGCGTCCCAGCGCAGCAGCGATAACGCCCCGCGAAATGCATGCAAGCGGCGAAACTCTTGCTCCAACTGCTCGTACGGGGTCAGAGCCACGGCACGTACCGGTGATGTTGCGCGCTGTTCATGGCAAATCTTTAACGGATGTAGCGATCTGCGTAGCCACTGGCTTAAGTGCGCCGCACTGATAGGCGATCGTCAGCGCTTCCACCAGCCAATCCAAACGCTGCTGCGGACTGCGCCGCAGGAACGACCACTGGCGCAGCTCTTCCGCATCCTGCCAGCTCCCAAATTGCCGGCCCGGCCCGTCTGTTGCTTTTTCTGAGGTCATTCGCTGTCACGCTTCCTGCAAAGGTCGGCTAACCGGTTGGCGTCATCGAGATCTTTTGATCGGCCGGCCGCTCGTTTGATGGCGATCAAATGTTCCACGCTGGCAACGCGCACGCTGGTCGCCGCCAATGGCAGCAGCAGCGAATGCGCGTAAAGCACCTCGAAATCCATGGGATAGTCGGCGAACAAATCAACGGTCGGGCGTTGATTTTGCGGGTCCCAAAAGCTTAGTACCAGCATACCGGATTCCGTTTGCCATGATTTTCGCACCGTCGCATCCGCAAATTGCCGGGCATCGACCGGCGCATGAGTCCTGAAACCAAGCGCCAGCAGGGTTTCGACGGCCTTGGATGCCTGCTCCGGCGCAAGATCAACGACCAAGTCTATGTCCGCGGTCAACCGGTCGATTCCGTGCAGCAACACCGCGAGGCCCCCGACCAGCACGTAGCGAACGCCTGCCTCCTGAAACGCGCGAAGCACGCTCAAAAAATCCGTCGGCATGGTGATATCCAAATCGAGGCCAATGGCTTTTATTTGGATTGAGAGTTTACCAGACCTGGGCGGCCGCCCGCAGCGTTAAAACAAATAAAAATTACACAAATTCAATGGGTTAGCGATCTCCTTTGAGGGAGAACGAGCCGCTTTGATGAAACGGTAGATTGCTGAGGAAGGGCAAGTCGATGCTCACGGCACCGGACACTTCGTAGTCCAAGGAATCCGCATTTTGATTCGCCTTGTCCGCCAGCTTAAGGAGCGCGAGAGCCAGGTTGGCCGTGATGGTGACGTCGAATTCGGACTCGCCGAAGGGGGGAACCACAAAGGCGCGGTCGCTGACCCCGGTCGCAATGGCATCCCCGCCGACCCGCAGTTCGGCGTGCAGGCCGCGTACCGGCAATGCCCGGTCGTTGGGGTTTTGAACATTGAGCTTGACGGCAAAATTCTGCGCCAGCAGATTGCCGCCGCGCATCTGGATGCTGATCACCGAGACATTGGGCCGGTTGAATTTGGGCGTCACCAACGAGCAGGCGGCGATGGCAACAGCCAGTGCCAACACAGACCATCGCGCGTGCCGCAACAAAATCCGGGCGAGGCGTGGCAACATGCGGGAAATGATACCGAACTTTTCGCGTCCGGCTCTGATGATCATGGGGCTGATCACCATCGCGGCACTCGCCGCGGCGCTGCGGGCGCACGCCGCCGCCCCGCTGCCTGCGCCCGCAAAGGCCCTGCCGGTCGTCTGCCTGGAATCCGGCGACGGGTATCTGCGGGCCAAGGTGGCCGGCGCGATCGAGACGCAAATCGATTGGCCCAACAGTGGCACGCATTGCGAGGGCGAGCAGCGCGAAAAACCGCCGGGCGTGCGCTTGAGCTTTCACCGCGCCTCGGGTGCCGCGCCCAATTTGCTGCTGGTATTCGGCTTGACCGGCGTGCGCGAAGGCCAACCGGCACGCGAGGTGCGCGTCAACCTGACCCTCATCGAGCAGGGTACGAGCCATATCTTCGGGACCTTGGGCGATTCTCGCTGTACCGTAGATTCACTGACGCAGCGCCCGCTCAAAACCGCCCGGTCGTATCGGGTCGAAGCGCGCGGATTCTGTACCCAACCCGCCCACGCGGTGCGCGGCAAGGGCGACGTGCTCGTCAGCACCTTTGAATTCGCCGGACCCGTGACTTACGATTCGCAGAAGAACTGATGCGCGGTTAAATGCGATTCTTGCGGATCACCTTTGTTGTTTGCATGTGGGTGGCGGCGTCGGCGGCGTCGGCGGCGGTGCCCCGATATGTCGTCGAGGTCGTGCACACCTATCCCCACGATGTATCGGCCTTCACCGAAGGATTGTTCTACTTGAACGGTTTCTTATACGAAAGCACCGGCCTTGAGGGACATTCATCCATTCGCAAGGTCCGCCTCGAGACGGGCAAAGTGATGCAAAAGGTGGATATTCCCGCGCAATACTTCGGCGAAGGGATTGTCAACTGGCGCGGGCATCTGATCAGCCTGACCTGGAAATCGCAGGTCGGATTCGTTTTCGATCTTGCCAGCTTCAAGCTGCAGCGTCAGTTTCACTACGCAGGCGAGGGCTGGGCGCTGACGCGCGACGATAAGCAGCTGATCATGAGCGACGGGACTTCCGCGCTGCGTTTTATCAATCCTGAAACCCTCACCGAAACTCGCCGCATTCAAGTCACCCTCGAGGGTAAGCCCATCCAAAACGTGAATGAACTGGAATGGGTCAAAGGCGAAATCTACGCCAATGTCTGGCAAACCAACTATATCCTGCGCATCGATCCCGCCAACGGCAAGGTGGTCGGCCTCATCGACGCCTCGGGGCTTTTAAAGAAAACGGACATCATCCCGGGACAGACGGATGTCTTGAATGGGATCGCCTACGACGCGGCAGGCGACCGCTTATTCGTCACGGGGAAGTATTGGCCCACGCTGTTCGAAATTCGGCTGCGCGAAGCGCAGCCGCGTTGATCATGCCGCATCGGGCAGCGTAAACCAGCAGTTAAACGCGATCGTGATGCGCTCCCCCTCCCCCTCGAAGGGCTTCACGTCGTGCAGCACCCAAGAGGGGAACATCACCAGCTGCCCCGGCTCCAGCGACACATTGGCAATCTGATACCCGTAAGGCAAGGGCATGGTGGCAACGGCAGCATCCATGTACATGGCATTCATGATCATCGGATTGACGAAACTCAAGAGGCCGCTTTCCCGCTTGCCCGAGTCATGCTGCCCCGGATCGACGCAGTACACGCCGCTCCACGAGGCGTTGGGATGATTGTGCAGACCGAAAAATCCGCCGCGTCGGGTCACGTGAAACCAACAGTCATTGTAGATCTGCAGCCGTTGGATGGTCGGCAGGTCAAAGCCGTTCAGGCGCCCCACCATGGACAGCAGCTGGCTCCAGCAGAAGGCCTTCAGTTCCTGCAGTGCCGGATCGTTCGCCCGGAATAGATTGAAGTGGCTCTCGAATGTCGCGGCATTGCGCTGGGTGCGCGGCCGGGGATTGGCTGCCGCGCCGCTCTTTTCATGCGCGTAAATAAAATTCTTCAGCAGGGGATTGATCCGCTCGTGCTCCGGCAGGCGGCTGAAGGCGAAGGGCACGGCGAACATGTTCATGATCTCTGGAGGCTGCATTGCTTACCTTTGTTACAGTTGGTCGGTTGAAGGCCGTGCTGGCGGGGCAGGATACCGCTCAACGACATCCCCGAGTGCTTGTTTCAATGGGCCCAGCCAGGGTTCGAAATTGCGCCACTGATCGACCCCGTCGGCGTACAGCGGCTGGCGCACCTGCTCGGAACTGGCAGTCTGCACAGCACGGCGCGTCTCGTGGAAGCGCAGGCATTGCTCCTCGAAGGGCAGCCCGCAGTATTCGAGCAACCGGCGCACCTCGCCCTCCAGGTCTGCCACCAGATGCTCGTAGTAAACACGGTGAATGCGCCCCGGCAGCACCGCATCGAAGTGCTCCATGAGATGGACGTAGTCGCGGTAGTAGCGGCCGAGGTCCTCCAGGCTGTACGTAAACCACACGCCCGACTGGAAATACTGCTTGAAATTAGCAAAGCAGCATCCTAGCGGTGAGCGACGGGCGTCGATGATGCGCGCATTCGGCAGCATCAAGTGGATGAGACCCGCATGCAGGAAGTTAGTTGGCATTTTATCAATGAAATGCGGCCTGCCAAGCAATCGGTAGGGACGCGTCTGCGCAAGATACCTTTCGCCGAGCGCGGTGAGCTCCGCGCTTGTCATGCGTGCAACCGATTGGGGATAGGTGGGCGGTTCGCCCGGCACATCGCGTACGCCCAGTTCCAATGCAAAACCCGGCACGTCCGACATCTCGCGGGTGCCCTCCACCTGAGAGTGACTGGCGAGGATCTGCTCCAGCAGTGTCGAGCCTGCGCGCGGCAGCCCCACGATGAAAATGGGATCGGGTGCCGGTGAGCCAAAGCCTGCGCGCGCGGCGAAAAACTCTTGCGTGTACAACACTTGCGTCCGCTGTATGAGTCTCGCGTTAGCATTGCCGTCATAGGGAATTGCGGCGCGCCTGAGTGCGTTGCCGCGGGCGTAGTGCTCAAATGAGGCAGCCGGGTCTTTTAAGTCCTCGAACGCCTTGCCGAGCGCAAACTCGAAGTGCAATCGTTCATTGTCGGTAATATCCGTGCGTGCAACCTGCGCCTGCATCGCCTTAATATCTTCCCCGCTGAAGCGAATGGTCTTCAAGTTAGCGAGGCTGAACCAAGCTTCACCATACGAGGGCCGTATCTCGAGACACTTGCGATAGGCTTCAATCGCTTCATCCGTGCCTCCCGCGATGCGCTGCGCGTGACCATAGGACAGGGGCAGCCGCTCGTCGTCCGGGAATTCGGCGATCAGCCCCGAAATGATCTGCGTGGCGCGTTGATGCTTGCCCAGCAGGCTGTAGGCCGAAGCCTGCAGCGAGCGGTACGGCAAGTTGCCGGGCTCCAGCACCAGCAACCGTTCAATCAACGGCAGTACGGGATGTGCCTTCTGTTGGCTGTACAACAGCCGCGCCAGATCGAACCGCCCGAGGCTGTAGCCGGGTGCGATTTTCAAGCACTGGTCGAGTAGGCGCTCGGCCTCGATATAGTCTTCGCGCTCACCGGCGATCTGCGCCAGCAGACGCATCGCCGCCGCATCTTGCGGAGCCTGAGCGAGGTGGCCCCGCAACCACGACTCGGCGGCGCCGAGGCGATGATTCGCCAGCGCCGATGCCGCTTCGGCGAGGTGTCGCTCGGGATCGGCAAGCCGTGTGTAGCGCAGGTAGGCCGCATCGCACGCCGTGAAATCGCCCGCCGCGGCATACAGCACCGCAAGTTCGCGCCAGGCCTCCGCCAGGTTCGGTTCCAGCTTGACCGCCTGTTTGAGCGCGGACAGCGCCGGCGCCTCACGCCCCTGAGCCGCGTGCGTGCGCCCGAGTTCAAGCTGCATCAGCGCCGAGTCCGGCTGCGCGGCCGCGAGCTGCGCGAACGCTTCAGCCGCCTGCGGTTCCTCGCCGCAGCTGCGTTGCGCCGTTGCGAGCAACAGGCTGGCCGCCGAGTGATTAGGATGATCCTTGAGAATTTCGGAGGCTGCCCGCATGGCGGCCCCCGGATCATGGTCCAACAATGCGGCTGCTCGCATCAGTTTCAAATCGACCGCCGCAATTGCTCCAGCCAATCCGCTCTCCCGCCAAAACCGCGCTAGAATCTCGCGCAGATCCAACACCATAGGTGAACTTCTTGAGCAACGTCAATGCCGCGTCCCCAGACAACGCCTCAGTTCTCGGGATGATCCAGGCCTCCAAGGCCGCAGGCGCGGCGGGCCGCGCGAATGAGGCCGATCAGCTGCTGGCGCGTGCTGCGCAGCTGGCGCCGGCCCATCCGGCGGTACTGAACGAGCTCGGCACGCGCATGATGCAGCGTGGCGAAGCAGCCAAGGCGCGCGAGCTGTTTCAGCGCGCCACCCTGATCGACCCCGCTCATCCCTCGCTGTGGTCAAACCTCGCCGCGAGCTTGAGCGCGCTCGGTCTGCAGCAGGAAGAAATGGAAGCCATTGAGCGGGCTCTCGCGCTCGAGCCACGGCATCTGACTTCGCTGCTGCAAAAGGCCCAACTGATCGAATCCCGCGGCGATGCGCGCAACGCAGCGCGTGCCTATCGCAATGCGCTGGCAACCCTGCCGCCCGGCGCAAAGCCGCCGGCGGCAGTGAGCGCCGCCGTGGAGCACGCGCGCGAAGCGGTGCGTTCGGATGACGGCGCGCTCGCCCAAGCACTGGAGCAGCGTCTTGCGTCAGTCCGCGAACGCCATGGGGGCGGTTCGTATCGACGCGTCGATCGTTGCATTGAATACTTGACGGGCCAACGAACCCGCTTCACCCCCCAGCCGACCTTCATGTACTTCCCGGAAATCCCCGCGATGGAATTCTTCGACCGTGCCGAATTTCCGTGGCTGGACGCCATCGAGGCGTCCACGGAAGAGATTCGTAGCGAGCTCACTACGGTGCTGGTAGCGGACCGAGCGGGGCTCGAGCCTTATGTGGCGTACCCCGAGGGCGTACCGCTCGACCAGTGGAGGGAACTCAATAAATCGCGCCGCTGGAGTGCGTACTTCTTGTGGAATCAGGGCGTGCCCTTACCGTCTCATCAGGCGCGTTGCCCGCGCACCGTGCAGGCGCTGAAGAGCGCGCCGCAGTGCGAAGTGGCCAATCGCGGGCCGACCGCGTTTTTCTCGATTCTGGACGCCGCCACGCATATTCCGGCGCACAGCGGGGTGACCAACACACGACTCACGGTGCATTTACCGCTCATTGTACCGCCCGATTGCGGCTTTCGAGTCGGCAGCGAGACGCGCGAGTGGATTGCCGGCAAAGCGTGGGTATTCGATGACACCATCGAGCACGAGGCCTGGAACCGCTCGGACTTGCCGCGCGCAATCCTGATCTTTGATATATGGAATCCGTTCTTAAGCGAAGCCGAACGCGATCTGGTGCGGGCGGCGACTGAGGTGGTTGGCACCTACTATGGCGCCACTGGGGAGGGCATCTCATGAGATTCGCGCCGAGAAGCTTGGGCGTACTGCCGCTGGCGGCGTTGGGCGCCGCCTTGGCGACCGCTCAGGGAACCGGGGGTTCCGTGTCCGCGGGGGCCCTCAAGGCCTGTGCGGTGATTGCTGCGCCCTCCGAACGTCTCGCCTGCTACGACCAGCTTGCCGGGCGAGTGCCATCCCCGGTCGCCGCGACGGCAACGCCGAGCACCTCGCCCCCCGGCGCGCCTACCCCCTCGCCGATTGTCGCCCCCGCGGCGGCGGTCGGCACGGCAGCGAGCGTAGCAGCAGGCGCGCCGATTGCGCCGCCCGCTCCGCCGCCGAAGGAAGCCTTCGGACTCTACGCGGCTGAGCATCCCCATGCCGCGGTGGACGCCACCCCGAGCCTCACGGCCCTGGTCATTGGATTCGGCATGAATCCCAACGGACATCCCACGGTAACGCTGGAAGGAGGGGCAGTCTGGGAGCTGGATAATTCGGATCCGCTGCTCAAAGCCGGCGAGTCGGTCATCATCAAGCGCGCTGCGCTGGGATCTTTTTTGATGACTACTCCCACCGGGCGCACCCACCGGGTGCACCGGGTGCACTGAGGCACGGCGCACCATAAAAAACGGCGGGCTTGAAGCCCGCCGTTGATCTCTTCCGTGATGGTACCTTTCTTAGAACTGTACGGTTGCGTGAGCGAAGAAGTACCGCCCCAACGCATCGTAAATTCCCGGATAGGTGTTGCCGTTGCACGATCCGACAGGGCAGTCGTTCCCGTACCCGCCGCCGCCGCCGGTAACGATGGGCGGTTGCTTGTCGAACACGTTATTCACGCCGAGCTGCAGGCGCAAGGTTTTGTAAATCGCAAACGACCCCGTCATATCGAAGTAGCTGTAGGCGTTAATGTGCTCAGTCTGTGGCAGCGCCGGAAGCTCGACCAGCGCCGAGTAGTTGCTGGTCAGTTCCGAGCTCACGGTACCGAAGTAGCGCCACCTTAGAGTCACATCCAAGGAATCCCACGGCGTCGCCCACGTCGTGCTGAACACACTGCGCCATGCGGGAGCCGGATTGCCGCAGACCACGCCGTAGTAGCCCGCGCAATTGTAGGCCGGTCCGCCCGTCAAGGGCTGCGTGTCGAGATCGATGAGCTTCGTGCCTTCCAGCATGAAACTCAACTTACCCAAGCTTGCCAAATCCTGCGTGTAATTTGCCTTGACGTCCACACCCTTGGTCGACAAAGATCCGAAGTTGATGTTCGTATCTACCACGTAGCCATCGGGAGTTCTCCAGAGAGACCCGGAAGCGTCGCGGTGTACGGCGCTGCAACCAGTGCCGTTTGCAAGACACTCAGACAAGATGTTGTCCGCGCCGATCGGACCGACGGTGTTCTCGACCTTGATGTCGAAGTAATCGATTGTAAAGTTCAATGTCGGCACGATACGCGGCTGAATGACCAAGCCCACCGAGTAGGTCAGCGCCGTTTCCGGTCCCAGACCCGGGTTGCCGCCAGTTTTGCCGTTGTACTGACCCGCCGGATTAGGGGCAATGTTGCCGAATTGTCCGGAAGTCACGCCCATAGCCAAGCACTGCGCTCGGGTTGCACCGTTGGCCGAGCCGATCGTTTGCTGCGCGAGGGGGAGAGCTGTATTAAAGATGGCGCCGGCACAGGGATCTTGCGAGCCGTCTAGCTGCACGCTTTGCGGGCTGTACAACTCTGCAATGTTGGGTGCGCGCACCGCACGCTGGAAGCTGCCGCGCAACTTCACGTCCTGTATTGGCGCATATTCCATGCCAATCTTGAAGGTGTTGGTCTTGAATCCCTCGCTGTAGTCGGAATAGCGGTAGCCGCCCAACAGCGAGAGCGAATCGGCAAACGCGACGTGGTCGGCGATCGGCATGGTGAATTCCGTGAAGATTTCCTTCACCGTGAATTCGCCTGCTACCGGTAGAGTCGGACCACCCGAACCTGCCGCATTGCCCTGTTCACTCTCGTAGTCCGGCTGGAAATCTGCCGACTCGGAACGCCACGAGGCGCCGCCGCTGATCTTGATGCCCTCGTCCGCCATCGGGATTTTGAGGCCGTACTTGCCAAGATCACCCACGATATTGCCTTCGACCACATACTCGGTGGTGCTCGCGGCGACCAGCAAAGGAATCGACAGGTAATTCGTCGCCGCCGAGGTCACGCCATTCGGCACCCAGATGTTCCAGGGCACGCACTTGGTGTCGGTGCCGTTAAGTACCGAAGCGCACGCCGGCGCTCCGGTCGCGGGATTGGTCACCACGAACGTCGCATTCAGAATATTGGCGTTGCTGAAGTAATTTAAGTTTTGGTTGTTGTTATCCACCGAGCTGCGTTGTGCGTACACATCGTAGGTCCATGCGGTCGCAAAGTCCCCCTTCACGCCCACCAACTCGCGAATGGCGTCGCTCTGGAACGAGGCAATTCGAGGACCGCCCTCGACGTTGCGGCGGCCGATGTACACATTGGCGCCTGTGACATTTCCAAGGCTGCCCGCGGCCTGGCTCGGGTTTCCTTGTGCAGTCGCAGCGTTGCATATCGCTGTTTTTTCCTGGGCGGTCAGCAGCGGGTCCGAGCAGGGAATGAAAGACAGGTTGAAGAAGTCACCGCTGGCCGCGATCTGTGCCTGCGATGAATTACGCGTGAACATCGTCTCCGAATAGGCGGTCACGTGGTCATTGATGTCGTAGCTTACGAATGAACCGGCCGTCCAGCGCTCATTCGGCACTTGGTAAAAATTCAGGGGACCGTAGTTGTAAAGGTCACTGGTGAAGTTGTACGGTCGAAACGCGCCCGTCTTGCCGTCCACCGTGTTGACAAATTGTGCAGAGCCCCCTGCGCCATAGGCCAGGAAGTAGCCGCCGGCGCCATTTCCGGCAGAAGTCTCCGAACCGCCGCATTTGAGCCCGCCCGTACTCGTCGCGCCCAGCGTACAAGAGGAATAATCGTACTTCGATTGCAGAACCGGAGCCGTCTGGTCGTACGTGGCGTACACCGTGGCATTGCCGCGGTCATCGGCGAAGTTCGACCCCATGACCACCGACACGTTTTTACCAAACCCGGTATTGACGCTGCCGGGAGGCAACTGATCGCCTGCGGCGCTGACCACGCCTTGCACGACACCGTTGTCTTGGCTGTGGTTGTAGTAATTGTAGCTGGCATCGACTTTGACGCCTTGAAAATGAGTGTTCAAGACGAAGTTCACGACGCCCGCCACGGCGTCCGCGCCGTAGGTGGCCGATGCGCCGCCGGTCAAGATATCGACGTGATCAATCAACGCCGCGGGAATCTGATTGATGTCCGAGTAATTGCGGCCATCGCCGGCGCCAGGCCCAAGGCGGTGGCCATCGACCAGGGTCAAGGTGCGCTTCGGGCCCAAGCCGCGAAGATCGACCGTTGCCGTACCGTCGGCGCCGTTCGACACGGCAGAGTTCTCGCCGGCAAATACCATGGGCAAGTTATTGAGAATGTCCTCGACACGCGTCAAGCCCGTCTGGGTGATTTCGACCGCCGACACCGAGGTGATCGGGCTGACCGAATTCAAATTCGGCGATTGGATGCGCGAACCGGTGACGACCACTTCCTGCAGACTGGTGTCGGGCGCCGCGGTGGCGGGTGCTGCGGTTTGCGAATACGCCGCCGGAACTACGGCGGTTGCCGTCGCTGCTGCGAGCGCAGCGCGGATTGCAAATTGCAATTTGCGATTATTCCCCATTTCTTGCTCCCTTCGATTAAGCGGTCAGTTCAAAACATTTCCGGCTGATGCGCGCTGTCTGCGCAAACTTGTGCGCATCTTTCCCCGGCGACCAGTCAGAGTGATGGTCCGATTACAACACGTCATTTCGTTGTTGCCAAGACGCCTCAACGGAAAAGTTCCATTCCAGGCAAAAAATCTTTAGCCCTCACAGCTGCCGCTATTGACGAATAGAGGGGAGGCCAGCGGTCGATCCCGCAGCGCGCATTATCACCAGAGGCCCACAATCCGCGGAAGGCGGCGATCCGCGATTGCCTACGTTAAACCGTGCCGCGCGGCCGCATTGGCAAAACTGAATTCCTCCGCCCGCGATCCTTCGCCAGACTGTGGAGGTTCGATCGGGTCGCATAGGCCGGCGTCGACTAAGGGCAATCGTCCAGAGGCCATTTTGTTGCTTCTTGGCAACAGATGGGAAGCAGGACTATCTCTTGTACCCTAAATACTGGCGCAGCGGCCCCAGCTGCCGGTCATAGTGCTGTGCCCTGCCGGTGGCGCGCCGGTACAAGGGCTCCCTAACCTGCCAGACACTGGCGGTTTTCACCGCGCGTCCCGCGACAGGAACCGACAGACACCCCTCGTTCCACCCCAGCTGCAAAAACTCAAGCAGGCCTTGCACAGAGGCGTTCGGATCCGCGACCAGCGCATCGTAGCTTAAGTCCAGAATATCGGCTCCGAACAGAGTTTTCCAGTGCGCCATCAGCCGCTGATACTGCGTGTAGTAATGCCCGATGTCCAAAAGATCGAGCGCATAGCTCATGCCATGGTCCAGGTGCAGAAAGTAAATGGACAGGCAATTGTCGAGCGCTTGCCGCATCGTATGCACGATCTTCGCGCTCGGGAACAGCATCTTGATCAACCCAATATAGAGAAAATTGTCCGGCCGCTTGTCCGTGACGTGAAGCGCCTGCGGAAAGGTATCCTGGAGCATATCCAGATAATCCGCGGCGAGCGTCTCCAGCAGCAAGGGCGACAGCGACGCGATCGACTCGGGAAAAGGCGCGAGCTGTGTTCGCACCGCACGCGGCAGGAAATTCATCTCCCCGCCCGCGCTCACTTGGGGGTGGCCTGCGAGCAGCTGTTCAACGAGGGTGGAGCCTGAACGAAACATCCCGCACACAAATATCGGCTGCGGGGGGGATGTTCGCTCGCGGATCATGCGCGGCGCATCAAAGCTCGACTTGACCGGGAAAGCGGCGATCAGACGATCGAAGTACTGCTCGGTGAGATTGATATCGTAGTCCTGGAAGGCCGGCCCCGCGCTTTCGCGGCTATGGCGGTTTGCCGCCCGGTAGTACTCGAATGCCGCGGCGTAGGCTTCGCACGCATCCAGCGCTCGGCCCAACGCGAATTCCAGGCTCGCGCGCTCGGCGGGTCCTATGCTCGGATCGGCCAGCGTCGCCCGCAACCGGCCGATCAAGGGATCGTCGAGGTTGGAAAAGGTATGCAGCCCGGCATAGCGGGCGAGCGCCTGTGGGTCTTCGGGCCGCAGGCTCAGTATTCTTTCATAGAGGTCGGCGGCTTCATCCCTGCGCCCCAAATCCTCGTGAAGATTGGCCAGATTAAAAAGCGCGGGAAGGTAACCCGGATTGACCGCCAGGGCCTTTCCCAACTCGCCCTCCGCCGCCGCGTACTGGCGCAGGCAATCCGAATAAATGACCGCCCGATTCAGGTGGACGGCTTCGGGCTGCGCGACGTTTCGCTCCAGGGCTTCCTGGTATGAGGCCAGGGCGGCGGAAAAATTGCCGGTCTTGCGCTGCAACAGCGCCAGGTTGTACCAACAATCGGGCATGCCGGGCCAACTCTCGAGCAGCCGTTCATAGGCCGCGATGGCCTCGGGTACGCGCCCCTCGCGATCCAAGCGCAGCGCGTCACCCAGCATCGTTTCCAAGTTTCCGGTCATGTTCATTGATGAACGTTCCCCGGGAAAAAGGCATTGGTGCGGCGAATGTAATCCGCATACATCGGTCTGCGCTCGGCAATGTCCCTCTCGAGCAAAGTAACCCCCGACACGCGCATCAACAGAAACGACATCAACAGCGGACCGATCACGCTCCACCATGCACCCGCGGTTGCCGCGATCAGATAAAGACCCCACCACACGCAAAAATCTCCAAAATAATTCGGATGGCGCGTGTATCGCCACAATCCCTGATCCAAGACCCCGCCGCGATTGGCCGGATTGGCCTTGAATCGCGCCAGCTGCCAGTCGCCCCCCGCCTCGAAAATCATCCCCACGAGCCACAGAGTCGCGCCGGCGAAATCTCCGCTGCCCAGCGGCCTGGGACTGAGTAGCGACCCCAGTAGCGGCAGGGAGATGAGCCACGCCAACAGGGCCTGCAGCCCAAACACGAGATACAGACTCTTCGCGGCGAAATACGGCTCATTGCGGGCCCGGATAGCCTGATAGCGACGATCCTCGCCGTGACCCCAGTTCCGCCAGGTGATGTAAATCGAGAGGCGCAGAGCCCAAATACCGACCAATGCCAGCAGCAGCACCCGGCGGGGTGCGGGGGCGGCAACGCCGGCATAGGCGCAGGCCGCGAGCAGAAACATCAGCGGCCACAGGCTGTCGACGATGGCGACATTTTTTTTGTACAGGCTCACCATCCACGCACCCGCCGCAGCGGCGAGAAGAAAGCCCAGCCCTTGTAAGTACACACTGAATGAAAACACGAGTTACCCTTCGGTCAGACCGCAGGCATGGATGCACAGTGCTGCCCTGGCCGCGCGGCGGATCACTTCTATCTTGACCACATGCGCTGCAGATTCGCGATCACGTACTCAAGCTGGGTTCGGTTGCGCCAATCCATCTTCAAGCCCTCGAGCGCACGCACCTCGCCCAGTGTATAGAGCAGGTCGCGCTGCATTTGATCGGGGATCTGGCTCTGGATAAAGCTGATCATGACCAGCCGTTCCCCCGAGGTGACCGGAATGACTTCATGCAGGGTTGTCGAGGCATAAAAAACGGCCGAGCCCGCGGGCCCCTTGATGCGGACGCTTTCCGTGCCCAGATGGATGAGCAGCTCGCCGCCCTGGTATTCCTGCGGAGCGCTGATGAAAATCGTGCAGGAGACATCCGAGCGCAGCGGTTCTTTGCCAACCGGCAGAAATGCAGCGTCGGTGTGCGCACCGTACTTCATGCCGGCGGCGTAGCGGGCAAACGTCGGTACCGCTATCCGATACGGAAAAACAAAGTTCCGCACTTCCTCGCTACGCTGAAAGGCGGTCATGGCGATTTGCGAGGCTTGCTGCCCAATCGTGTCCGCAGGATCACTGATGACATTATCCTTGGCGATATTGTGCGGGTTGGAACGTCTGCCATCGATGAACTTGGCCTGTCGGGCAATTTGTGCAACCGACTGGATTTCGGCTGAAGTCAGAAAATTTTCGATTTGAAGGAACATCGCTCTACCTATCATTCTGAAGTCCACTACCCCCAGTATAGACTGCGGGCTTGGCCCCGATGCCTTCAGACCAGGGCGGCTCGCGAATTCAGCGACGCGATGCGAAACTCCTGCCATGAATGAACTTCCGGTTGCCTTGAGCCGCTCGCCCGAGCTGTTTCCTTTCGCACTGGATGCGCGCCGCGACAGCGTTTCGTTCGTCCGCCTCGGCAAGTCCGAGTTTGAAACGGCGAGCTTTCTGGACGCTCGCGTCCTCACCCCGAGTTCCGTCACCCGCGAGATTCCCTGGACGCAGGTCGCGGCCGCGCTCGACCAGGCCAATCTCGTCGAGCGCTGCGCTTATATCTTTCATATCGGGCATGTTGGCTCGACGCTGCTCTCGCGCCTCATCGGCACTCACCCGGCGGCATTCGCGCTGCGCGAGCCCCTGATCCTGCGCACATTTGCCGAGCTTGCGACCGAACCCGATGCGCAGCAGCGGACCTGGAGCGAGGCTGATTTTGAGCGGCGTTTAAGCGGTTGCTTGCAGCTGTTGTCGCGCACCTTCGAGAGCAGCGAAACCGCGGTGATCAAGGCAACCAGTTTCGTTTCCGAACTCGCCGCGCGGCTGTTGTCGCGCCCCTCCGCCCCGCGAGCGGTACTCATGTATGTCTCGCCTGAAAGCTATATGGCGACAATCCTGGGCGGCCCCAATTCGCGCCAGGAAGCGAGAATCCTGACGCCGAGCCGCTTGCGTCGCCTGCACCGACGCATCGGCGCCGAAGTATGGACCGCGCCGCTAAGCGAAGGCGAGGCGTTGGCCCTCGGCTGGGCCTGTGAGATGTCCGCCTTGGCGGAGGCGGCCGCCACGTCCCGGGAGCGCATTTTACGGTTGAACTTCGACGACTTTTTGGCCGCACCCGGCGACCACCTGCTCGCGGTCTTGCGCCTCTATGGCATCCACGCGAGCGCAGGTGAAATATCCGCCATGCTCCAGGGACCGCACATGCGCCGTTACTCCAAAGCTCCGGAATTCGCTTACGATGCGGCACTGCGGTTCGATGTGCTGAGCGCCGCCCGCGCAGCACAGGGCGGCGAAATCGCCAGAGGTCTGGCGTGGCTGGAGCGTGCGGCGGGTGAATTCGCTGTAGTCCGCGGCGCTCTGCAATTGGCGCAAAGCCCCTAAACATTTGAGGAATGCGTATTTTGGCGCGTCCGGCCAGCGGTCGCCGCGCCGGTGCATCCGTTGCGCCCCCGTCTTCGAATTGAAACAGGCATGAGCTTAGATAATTGAGTAATAATGATGGCGTTGGCCGGGTCTCTTACGTGAGCAGCAATTCCGCTGCGTTCAAAAAATCGAGGATTCAACTATGCAGATCAATAAACTGTCGAGCGCGGCAATGGCTGCTGCAGCCGCGATGTTGTTTACATCCGGAATCAGCACGGTGTCCTTTGCGGCCGATGCCGCCACCGTGAAATGTACGGGCGTGAACTCTTGCAAGGGAACTTCCGAATGCAAGTCGGCAAAGAACAGCTGCAAGGGCATGAATAGCTGCAAGGGTCAGGGGTTTGTGTCGATGACGCAGTCCGCCTGCGACGCAGCCAAAGCCAAGGCCGCCGCGAAGTAACACACTGAAGCGATAGCTCAATCGGGGGCCGGGTACCACCCGGCCCCATTTCAATGATACTTTCCGGCTTTGGTCTTGGCCTGCGAACGCCCCACTATGAGGCCATCCTGAGCGAGCCTCACGCCATTGATTGGCTGGAAGTCATTACCGACAACTACTTAGTTCCCGGCGGCAAGCCGCTGGATTATCTCTACCGCATCCGCGAGCGATTCCCGCTGGCGATGCATGGCGTGTCGCTGTCGATCGGCAGCACCGACCCCATCGATCTCGAGTATCTGAAACAGGTCAAGGCGCTGGCCACGCGCATCGAGCCGCACTGGATTTCCGATCACCTGTGCTGGACGGGTGTCGCCGGGCGGAATTTGCACGATTTACTGCCTCTGCCCTATACCGAAGAAGCTCTGTCGGTGGTGGTCGCGCGAGTCGGTCAGGTTCAAGATGCATTGGGCAGGCAAATCCTGCTGGAAAACGTTTCGAGCTATCTGACCTTTCATGCGTCCGAGATGACCGAGTGGGAATTTTTGCGCGAAGTGGCCTCGCGTGCCGACTGCAACATTCTGCTCGACATCAACAATATCTATGTGAGCAGCGTGAATCACGGCTTCGACGCGATGCAATACCTGCGGGCAATGCCAAGAGCCCGGGTGCGGCAGTTTCACCTTGCCGGCCATAGCGATATGGGTGGCCATTTGATTGATACGCATGATCATCCCATCGTGGCGCCGGTGTGGGATCTGTACGAGCGAGCGCTCGAATTATTCGGCGCGGTGCCGACGATGATCGAGCGCGACGACAACATTCCCGCCTTGGGCGAGTTGGTATCGGAACTGCACGTCGCCCGCGCGCTGGCCGCGAAGCAGTCATATGACGGTGCGTCGTCTACGTACATCCCTCGTCGTCAGGCCGGCTAGTGGCGCTGCGCGACCTGCAATGCGATATGCAGCGCCACTTACTTGGCGAGCTAAGCGGCGTGGCGGTGCACATCGTGGACGCGCCGCCGCTGCCCGCGGCGCAGCGGTTGGAGATTTACCGCAATGCCTATCAAGTTCGCCTGATCGATGCGCTCAGCGACACTTACCCCATCCTGCACGCGCTGCTGGGAGACGAGATGTTTCTCGCCCTGGGTGAAGCCTTCGTGGCCGCGCACCCTTCCGTATACCGCTCGATTCGCTGGTACGGTCGAGAGCTTCCGGACTTTCTCGGCGGGTGCGCGCCCTACGACGAACAGCCCCTTCTCGCGGAGATCGCATTGCTGGAATGGACCCTGGCGGAGGTCTTTGATGCCGAGGACGCGGAATCCTTGCCGCGCGCGGCGCTGTCCGCCATCGACCCCGCCGCGTGGAGTGGATTGAGATTCAAGTTTCATCCCTCGCTGCGGCGGCTTAAGTTCGAGTGGAATACCGCGACCGTATGGAAGGCGATGAGCGCCGAGGAAATGCCGCCCCGACCCGAGCGCGCCGACGCCGCGGTGGCGTGGCTGCTGTGGCGCCAACACCTGCAGAATTATTTTCGCTCGCTGACTCAGCCCGAATCCGCCGCCCTCGATGCGGCTGTGCGAGGCTGCGATTTCGCCGAGATTTGCGAGTCCTTGAGCGCGTGGCTGCCCGAGAACGAAATCCCGATGGCCGCCGCAAGCTTTCTGGGAAGTTGGGCGGACAGCGGGATCATCGTCGCGCTCGCTTAAGATCGCGCCCGCGCCGAGTGGCGCTCGACTGGCCGGCTTAGCCGCGACACCGCGACACCGCGACACCGCGACACCGCGACACCGCGACACCGCGACACCGCGACACCGCGACACCGCGACACCGCGACACCGCGACACCGCGACACCGCGACACCGCGACACCGCGACACCGCCGACGATCATTGCCTGCGCCGGTATTACCTGCAACCACTTCCCCAAATCTGCCAGCGGTTCGAGCAAAATTTCAGGTAGCTTTTCAGACATCGAAGGCCCTACGAATCCGCGCCCCGCGTTCGCGGACCTCCTTGACTCCGTGCTCTCGCGAAGGATCCGCATCGAACAGCCGCCGGGAACCTACGAGGGCACCAAGTTGGCGCAGTCGCTTTTCATCGAGCTCCTGCGCATCTGGTCGGCTTCCGCCTCCCTGACCATTCTCCAACGATCAAGAAATGCGCGGGCCTGCTCGGGTGTCATTGCACTCATACCCAATCATACCCGCACCACGCATCTAGGCGATTCCACCATCCGTCAAAGCGGCGCGCCCTCACCCACCATTTGCTTGCGCAGCAAGGGAATCGGCGGTCCCCCGTAGGATAAGAACTGGTCGTGAAACTCATGCCAGCGGCTCTGGTCATCCGCGGCCGGTGCCGGCGAACCCGCGGGCGCGGTTTTGGCCAGCCAGTCGGTGCGCAGCTTAAGTATCATGAGTTTGCCGAGGGTGTAGTTCAAGTACGCTGGGTCATACGTTCCGCGTGCGGCCTGTTGACGCGCGTTGCCGGCATCCTGAAAGGCCTGTTCCTTGAACATCTTCTCCGACTGAGCAACCGTCATGCCCTGCGTGTGCAATCCGATGGCCGACAGCAGGCGTACGTCCCGCAGCAGAGCTTCGTTGATCTGGCCGACATGCGTCTCAGCATCGCCCTTGCCCAGGCCCATGTCGTACATCATCTGTTCGCTGTAGTGGGCCCAGCCCTCCGCGAACGCGTACCCCACCCATACGGCTTCGAGCTTGATCGGATTCGCATTCGAGTGCAGGAATTGCAGGAAATGCCCGGGCCACACTTCGTGCACCGAGGTGAACAACAGCGAGGCCTCTCCCGGCACATAGGCAGCCTGTTCGGCCTTGCTCCACTTCGGATCCGGGGGTGCGATGTTGTACACGGACACGACGCCGTGTTCGTAAGGACCGGAGGTGTTGATGAAGGCGAAGTTGGCTCGATTATAGGCTGGCGCTTGTGCAACCAAGATGTCATCGTTGGAAGGGATCGACGCCACGTTATTTTTGACGATGAATTCCTTGAGCATCGTCAATTGGGCGCGCGCTTCCTCAATGGCGCCGCCCTTCGGCTTGTTCCCGGCCATCTTGGCGACACATTGCGCGAGCGAGGCCTTCGGCGCGTAGGTATCGCAGGCTGTTTTCAGCGCGGCGGTGTTGCGCTCAAGATCGGCGCGCCCCAATGCCTGAATCTGATCGACCGGCATATCCACTTGCTCGGTTTGCTTGACCATCTGCGCAAACAAGTCAGCCCCCAGGGCAAATTTATCATTGGCCTTCTTGCGCTCCGCGACCAAGTAGTCCTTGAGCCCATTCATGGCAACAGCTGCATTGCTATCCGCGTCGGAGAGTTGCTTCTGCAGGTCGGGATCAGCCACCGACTTGAACACCGCCGCCACCTCTTTGGAATAGAAATCCGCGAACCCGCCGAATTCGGCGATTCCCAGCTCGACATAGGTCTTGGGCAGCGGCGACTTGAGATTTTCTTTGATCGAAGCGACGGCTTTGGGGATCGCGCGCGCGTACTTGATGTAGGCCTTCATGCGCACATCCAACGGCGCATAATTACGGCTCAGATACATGTCGGGGTCCAGATCCCCGATGTACCAAGCCGGATTGCTGAATGGAAAGTTCGTCTTTTCTATCCAGAAAAGATCCTTCTCGACGATGGCCAGTAAATACTCGCGATCGAATCGCTCGCGCGGCTCCAGGGTGGCCGGATCGACGGCGGCGATTTGGTCGTGCTGATCATGCAGACGGGCGATTTCGCGCTTGATTCCATGGGCGCTCAAGTCCGGCAGCTGACCGTCGAATTCGTGGCGACCCGCCTCCGCGGCGAATACCGGCTGCGCGTTGAAGTAATCCTCAATAAAGGCGTTGGTGAGTTTCTGCCATGCCAGGCTAGCAGGTGAAGGCCCCGCTGCCTTAGGCGTCGGCGGCGGCGACTGGCTGCAGGCTGTTAGGGCAATCAGTAGGACAACCGGCAATGCGGTGCCCAGCTTCGACGACTTCCACATGGCAACTCCCCCTTAATCTTAGTTTTAATACTACCCAAAACCTCACGCGCTGGCGGCCTTCAAAAATCGTACGCTCCCCCGCGTTCCAGGGCGCGCTTGTAGGCCTCGCGCGCGTGGATGCGATCGAGAAACCCCATCAACTTCGGGCGTGTGGCGTTAAGTCCGGCGCGAGACGCCGCGGCCTCCAACGGAAAACTCATTTGCACGTCGGCCGCGGTGAATTCATCGCCGGCGAACCAAGCGTGTGCCGCCAGCTCAGCCTCCATGTAATCGAGATGCCGCTTCAAATTCGGACCGATAAAGGAATTCTGCACCGTGGCCGCAAGTTTTCGGGAAATGGCACTAATGGGCCATGGCGCGGGATTGGCGGCGATACGGTCGAAGACCAGTTTGAACAACAACGGCGGCATGGCTGACCCTTCGGCATAGTGCAGCCAGTAGGTGTAGCGCAGACGCGCGGTGCTGCCGGCCGGCGGAATCAATCGCCCCGCACCATATTTATCGATCAGGTACTCGACGATGGCGCCCGACTCCGCCACGGTCACCGCGCCGTCGACGATCACCGGCGATTTGCCCAGCGGGTGAACGGCCAGCAGCGAAGGCGGCGCGAGCATCGTTTTCGCATCGCGTTCGTAGCGCTTTACTTCGTAAAGGACGCCGAGCTCCTCCAGCAGCCACAACACTCGTTGCGATCGGGAGTTGTTCAGGTGGTGAACGACGAGCATGGGCGCATTGTATCCCAACGATCAGGCTGAGCGAGGCGCGTGCGCGGAGATCTTAACCGGAGCCAGTTGAGCTTTCTGCCTCATGGCGCCAATACAGAGGTCTAGCCGCCGCGAGATCGCGCCAACCGTTTATCAGACGTCGAATGCACAGCCGCATAGCGATCAAGGAGTGCCCGGATCATCCTCTGATACTGCGTGCCATTAAATCGCGCCTCTCTTTTGAAGAAATCGACGCTTCGCTTAGTAAGCGCAATCGTCACCTTCTCCGTGTCCTAACGAAACACCAGCTCGCTGGGGGGAGGGAGAAAATCCTCTACGATGCTCAAATGTCCAAGAGGCTCATTTTTGTATTTTATTGGCTTTTTCATATAAGCGCAGACCTCGCGTCCAATATCCGGCGCTAATTAGTAAGATCGTAGGCTGGATCCCACTCGAAACCGGCTTTCGTCATTAGCGGAGGCTACTTCAAATGGGGATTTGTCCATACGCAAGTATGGCGCAGGGAAACGATGCGGCTACCGCTCTATTGGGGATTTCCTGGGGCAAACCACTCGGCGCGCGCCGAGCGGAACTCCGGTCTCGCCTCGCTTGCAGCGGAAATCGCGTCCAGGCCGGTGTAGCTCGCCGCGCCGCGATGCACGGTCAGCGCGTCGCTGAGGAATGTATACACGCAGGTCGTCGTGATGTCGGCCTGAGTTATGCGGCTGCCGAGCAACCACTCGCCACGGCGCTCCCGGCACAAGCGGTCAAGCTCGCCGAGCGCCGCATGCATCTGGCTGCTGCAGCGCTGCGTCCACGGATCATGGCGCTTCTCAGGCGGTCTAAACGCCGTCTCATACACCTGTTGCACGCCCTTTTCCGCCGCCCCGACAGCGATCGCCATGATGCGCAGCGCTTCGGTTCGGGCTGTGCCGGAGGCAGGCAACAGCGCACGCTCGGGTCCCACGCTCTGGTCGAAGAAATCCAAAATCGCGCCGGATTCGAGCAGCGCATCGCCCTCGGGCCGCACCAATGTGGGCACGCGACCCAAGGGATTGAACTGGCGAATTCGCTCGAAGTCTTTGCCCACGGACCAGTTGCGGTGCTCGAAGGGCACGCCCAGGAGATTCATGCTGACCGCCACACGGCGCACGAACGGCGAATCGAACATGCCGATGAGTATCAATGGCCACCCGTCACGAGAAATCCGGCGTCGCCCAGCGCTTCCGCCAATTGCACTTCGATTCGCGCAGCCTCAGCGCGCTTGATGTACTGCAGATGCAACGTGGGTCCGGTCAACACTTCGAGCCCTCGCTTCAGCACGCTACCAGCAGCCCGGATGCCCGCCTTGTGCTGATCGAAGCGCTGCGCCGGGCTGTACTTACTCATTCCCACGTACACGCCGTACGATTGGCCGCGATCGCTGAAATCCAACAGCACCAGATAAATGTTCGATCGCCCCTTGGCGGAGGAGCGAAAGCCCAATGCGATCTCGTACAACTCGGGCAGCCATTCGATGTAGCGCATCGGCAGCCATTCCGGAACGCTCGCCGCCGCGCGTGCCCATAGACTTTCGAGCGATCGTTCAATGTTAATAGACATCTCGCCGCGCATCCACAGCTCGTGAATGCAATGCGCACCCGCCACGCCATTGGAATCATTCATCGCGCGTTTCAAGCGAACCGTGATTTCAGCGTGGCTCAACGCCTGCAGCGGTCGGCTGCCCGGCTGGGTTTTGGCATCAACTGTGGCCACCAATGGGCCGCGCCGCTTGCTAGTGTTTCGCGTCGGTCGACCTCATCATTAGGCGGCTACCTCTTCGTATGAAAAATGCGGTGCACCCGCCCGTTGTGAGGCGTGCTCGATCGTGATCGCGCAAATGTTGCCCTGCGCATCCACGTCAAGAACAGTGCTCTCATCGAGATCGCGCGTCTCAGCCACCGGCGCGTCACGGAATTCGATGAACAATGTGTCTGTATCGGCAAAGTAACGAACTTTCATGGAACAAACCTGCGATCAATAAATGCGTTGTGCACGGTCTCGCCGTCCGCCAACAGGATAACCCGAAGAAACCTATTTTCCAGCTCTGGTATGGCAACCCAACGCCGAATTCTGCCATCCGCCTGAACATTTTCGCGAAAGGGGGCGTCGATGGCCCGTTTAATCCAGACGTCCCGGATGATGCGCCGGTCCAGGCGAAAACGCGTGGTGTCAAAATAGGCGGTCGTCTTCACGGGCAACGACGCGCATCGCCGGCCTCCCAGCGGATTTCACCGGTACAGGGATCCAACAACTGCTCTACCCGAGCGATCAATCCCATGGTTCGAAGCAGCGCAAAGGTGCGAATTTGCGCGTGGGGATACGCCTCGTGCACACGGGCGGCTGCCGCCAACAGAGTGCGCCCCCGGGTAATAACATCGTCGACAAGAACCACGCTCTCGGGTGCGACGGTAGCGGGCTCCATGGAAAATGATTCGTAATGCAGCGCAACAGTCGGACGCGCACAGGGTGGTGCCGTGGCGGACTTGCGAACCGCGCGGGTCCGCCGCAAACCGCGCCAAGCGGCAGCGCCAAGGCCTTCCCGCACGAGGGCATCGGCAAGATCCGCCGCCGCCCAACGGGCTCCCGACGTTTTTGGCCTGCTGCCCGGAACCGGCACGAGGATGTCGGCCGCGCGAAAAAATCCATTCAGCTGCGACAAAACTTGTGTCTGCTGATGCACGCGAAGGGCGTACTTGATCATGAAATGTGCGTCGCCTTCCTTCAAGAGCGCGCGCAGCAATCGAGAGCGCTCGCAAACCGCGCCGCGCCCTGTAGGTGAATAGACGTAGCAAGAAGCGAACATGACGCGCGTGATCACCTGGAAAGATAGTCATCGCGCGAGGGGGCCGGCTCCTCTGCCAGCTCGGATTGGGCGCGGCTTTGGCGTAGTTTCAGCCAGTTCTCGCGAGCTTCGCGGCGGATGTCCTCGAGGCTTTGGGGCTTTGCCGGACCAGGGGATTCGTGAGCCGCGGATCGCTGCAGCCGCTCCTCGACCCTCGCCCGATACTCCTCGCGTAGGCGTTCGGCCACGACGCTGCGATAGCCATGCCGTTCCATTTCGAACGCGGCCTTTGGAATGTTCGGCCTAGGCTCGCGATCGATACCCTGTGCCTGCAAGGTGCGATGGTCAATGCGTGCGTCAATGTGTGCGGATTGAAGCGCCTCGTTGGCGAGGGTCGCCCAGCGTTGACGCACATGCAGCAATTCGTAGATCGCGGGCCTTAGTCCGACGTCGCGGCGGCTGGCATCACTCCATTCGAGCGTGGTCTTGGCGCCCAAGCCCGCGGTGGTAGCTTCACGCGTGGTCGCGAGCAAGTGGGCGTGAAAGTTGCGTGGATCGCTGCCGGGAAAATCACGCGGCGCGTGAATGGCGAAGTCGACGGCAAACCGGTAGCGATCAGAAAGCTCCTGGGCGAATCCCGTGACCAGTTCCAGCCTATGCTCGGAGGTTAATTCCACCGGCAGCGCGACCAAGTATTCGCGGGCAACACGCGCATTTTTCCTTATCTCCGCGCCTTCAGCCGCACTCCATAAGTTGGCTCGGTCCTTCGCCCAATCCATGGGGTCGCCCGCAAATTCGAGCGGCAGAATGATCCCTTTGTGCATCACGTCCCGGCGATCGGAGTGATCGTAGGTTTTACCGCTGCGTTCGTCTCGGATGCGCTCCCCTGCCCGATATGCGGCAGCGCTCACGGCACTGCTGCCATTGGAGCGGCCGAAGGTTTTCACATTTAGGAAGTACACCGCCATTGATCAGGCATCGCGCGGGAATGGAAAGAACTCGGGTTCGATGGCATAGCCCGCCGCCGCCGCCCCGAACGGCTCCTCTATGCTCGTGAGCAGAATGTTGGCGGCCTCGAATGAGTTCGACGGCATAAACGCGGCGCTAGGCTCGCAGTGCAGCTCGTGATCCTCGAGCAGCGCGTCGCAATGTTCGCAATGATTCGCCCAATAGCGGTTCAACGTCGCCGGGCTGAAGGCCACGCGAAACAGGGCAGTGAGTCCTCGCAATCGACGCTGCACGGCCTCGGGCAGATGTGCCACATAAAAGAGCACTGCGCTCGCCCCGGCGGGCTGCCAGGGGATCTCGGAATCGAGAACCTCATGATTTCCTGGCAGTGCCAGTGCCCAGACGCTGCTCGCCATGCCGCAATGCCGGCAGCGAGTGGTGGCGCGGGCAATAAAGTAATTTTCTGATCGCACGGTAGCGGCAAATTGCGGCTCAGCCATGGGAACTCCGGCCGAACGCCACCTTCAGCCACACCGCCGATGAAGCGCCCTTGAAGTAGCCGCAGAGATCGGGCAGCTGCTCGAGTTCGGACGCCATGACGGCTGCTTCCGTCACGTGCTGGTCACTGACGCTTCGCGAGCGGCGCGCGCCACGGACAGAAAAGGCGGCTTCGCGGTCCCTGCCCCGGGAAATCTGGCGTCTGAGAATTTCCCGCTCCCCGATCAATCTCGATGCAAATTGCGAAGTCCCACCGTTTTCGCTGCCCGAGCAGCGAAGAATGAGTGTGTTTCCGCAGTTCTCAATAACGGTTTGTGCCACGCCGTGGCCGTAAGTGCTGGACACCTGCGCGGCCGATTGAAAACCCAGGACGCACCGGCAACCAAATTTGCGCAAGCGAGCCAGCGCGTCTTTCAGGCCGTCGATGGGGCCAAGTGCATCCAGCTCATCAACGACGAACCAGAGTCGCTGGTCGCGGTCCTGCGGCTGACTCATGGCTTCAAATATCGCCAGCCGCATCCATGCGGCAATCATCGATCGCAGCGCGGCGATCTGGCCGGCTCGATAGGGAATGAACAGCATCCCCGGGCGTTTACTGTCTTTCACCCAGTCGCGTATCGAAAAAAGCGCCGCGCGCTGGCTGTGAATGTACTCAAACGCCGCGATCGCGGATCCGGCCACGGAGCGGATGGATCCGAACATACGCGAGTTGTCTGGGTCGAGAAAGGGTTGGGCCGGAGTACCTGCGAGCATTGGCCGCAGTTCCTCCGGCTGCGCCACCATTAGCAGCCGCCACAATTCGGCCACGTCGCGCCGATTCGACATGAAACAGCGCCGCACGAGGGCGGTCAGGAAAGTGCGCGCATACGCACGCCACTCGCGCGACGCAGGGTCATCACAGTCGGGAATCAGTCCGCTTGCCAGCTGCTCGACGTCGTAACTATTGTGGATTTCACCGAATAAATCCCATTTTGCGGATTCGCGCTCGAAAGGATTCAGCACGATATCCCCCCTGTAACGGTTGTAAAAGCATCCGAGATACCCCGCATCCGGATCGGCGAATACCGCCCGATCGCCGCGCGCAATCGCGGCGCTCATCAGCTCGCGAATCGCCGTGGATTTGCCGGTGCCGGTCGTGCCGATGAGCTTAAAATGCTTGGTTTCGTCAATTGCCGGGATCGCAACCCCCGCCAGAGTCAGCAGATGCGCCTCGGCTCTCTTGCGCCGCGCGGTGCGCCGCTGGCTCGCAGCCCCCGGGATAAGCAAAGCCCCTCGCTTATGCGACGCGGATGCTTTTCGCTGCCAGACCCTTGAGCAGGCCCCAATGAAGAGCGTCAATGCAACCGTCAACATAAGCATTTTGCCGCTATGCAGTGCCTCCAAAATGGCTTGCCAGTCCATGAACTCAGTAGCCTTCGACAACGCGGTAATCGGCTTTCTCACCGTACGCCGGGGCTGCGCGATCGACCTTAATGCATAGGCGCCTCGCATCCCCGCAATGCCTCCAGTCGATGCGTCCTCCCTGCTGCTCGAGTCTGGCGACGCTCACGGAAAGCTCGTCGCGCCGGGCGCGCAGTGCGGATACCTCGGCGGCGGACGGCAAAACCCAGCGTGCAACGCCGATCGGGATCAGTGCACAGATGCCCACGATCACGAGACTCCATAGCGCTCCGCGCAGCGTGGCGCCGTGTCTGACGCGCTGCAGCGCTCGGGTGGCGCGAGCGGTTTCTGCCGTCAGCATCTGCAGTTCCTCGATGAGCGTGCGCCGTATTTCATCGCGTACCACGCTGTCCAGATCCTGCGTATGCGCCCGCAGCTTCTCGAGCTGGGTCTCGGCAAGCCTTTGATGAGCCTGGGCGCTTTCCATGAGCAGCCCGAACTTCATGGTGGCATCGTCCAGGGCGGCGCTATCACTCATGATCTCTGTCCCATTGCCTGGCGGGCGCCGGTGCGGGGACGCGCCGCTCCCACGCAGTCTTCGCATCGAGCCTAACCCGTTGCCACTGCGGATCGGAGGCGTACTTCAAGTAGCCGGTCAGATCCGGAAGTTGTTCGACCTGCGAGGGCAACACGGCGGGCTCCACGGCCAGGTGCTGGCTGCGCGTGATCGATCCCAGCACTTCCGTGAATCGGCGGCTCTTCGACACCGTGGTACGCAGCACCTCTCGCTCACCGATAAGCTGAGAGGCAAAGCGGGCGGTGCCCCCGCCTTCGCTGGCCGAACAGCGCAAAATAAAGGTGTTTCCACAATTTTCCACGATGGTGTGAGCGTCCCCTTGACCATACGTACTGCTGACCTGCGCGAGCGACTGAAAACCGAGTACGCAGCAACCACCAAATTTTCGCAGACGCGCAAGCGCGTCCTTTAAACCGTCGATCTGACCAAGGGCATCCAATTCATCAACTACAAACCAAAGCCGCTTATTTGCCTGTGAATCGTCTTCCCGAATTTCTTCCTGGTTCATGGCTTCGAAAATCGCCAAGCGCATCCACGCGGAGATCGTCGAACGCAACGCGGCGATCTGTCCCGCCTTGTAGGGCATGAATAAAACGCCGTTTTTTCTCTCACTGACCCATTCTCGAATCGAGAATGCCGCCGTCTTCTGTTGCGCGATGTAGTCGAGCGGCCCGACCGCCGAACTGGTCACCGAGCGGATCGAATCGAACATCCGGCTGTTGTGCTCATCCAGGAAAGGCTGCGCCGGCGTTCCTCGCACCAAAGTACGCAACTCGTCGGTCTGCGCCACTACCAGTAGCCGATACAGTTCGCCAACATCGGAAATTCCGGCTTGATGGGCTTGCCGCGCGACCGCGGTAAAGAAGGTCCTCGCATAGCCTCGCCAGCTTCGATCCTGCCCGTCGTGATCGGGGATCAAGGAGCGCGCCAATTGCTCGACGTCGTAGGGGCTTCTTATCTCCGCAAATAGATCCCACTTCACCGAACGCTCATCGAAGGGATTAAGCACCACATCGCCACGCTCTTCTTGGTAGAAACGCCGCAGGTAGCCGCCGTCGGGGTCCGCGATTACCGCCCGATCGCCGCGGCCTAGTGCGCCCGCCATGATTTCCTGGATCGCTGTGCTCTTGCCAGTGCCGGTCGTGCCGATCAGCTTGAAATGTTTGGCCTCGTCTTGCGCAGGGACCTTGAGCCCGGCCAGGGTGATTCCGGCTTGAAGCGCCGGCTGCGGGCGCTGCGGGGCTCTTTGCCGCATCTGTTCCGCGACGAGGGCGCCGCGCTGGTGGGTTGTGGTCTCTCCGGCACCGCGTGCTACCGTGCGGCCGCCCGCAAACCCGAGAACGACACTGGCGCCTGAAGCGAAGGCCAATTGGGCGACGCCATGTAACCAATTGCTCGATATGGCGGCGCCGACGCCCACCAAGACGGTCAACGGCGCCGCAACCAGCGGCGACAGTACATAGTGGCGAAATTCTGCGCGTGCACGTGCCAGCCCCACGAGCATAGGCGCTTGCACCGCGGTGTACGCCAGAGCGATTCCCGACCACCCTTGAGTCAGCGCGTCGCCGATCATCGCCGTTTGCGCTCCGGGTCGTACCAAATTTCCTTGATGAAGCGTTCATGGCGCTCGACGCCAAATTGGATTACAACATCGATCAGCAGATAGAGCAGGCTCTTGATGTCGGCGCGGGCCAGTTCACGGCCACCCTGATTCTGCTTCACCAGCAGCACCAATTGCTCGAACGCAAGCTCGGCGCTGGTCGCATGTACGCTGGTGATCGACCCGGGATGACCGGAATTGACGTTGCGCAAATAATCGAAGGCCTCTTCGGCGCGCAATTCCGCGAGGAGAATCCGGTCCGGCTTCATGCGCAGACAAGACTCCAGGAGCTGCTTCGGCGTGACTCGCGACACGCCTTGATCGTCTTTGGAATAGAACAACCGTACGTGATTCGGATGCCGATCGAGCACCAACTCCCTCGCGTCCTCAATAGTCACCAGCCGTTCGTCACTCGGAATCTCACGAATCAGCGCCTTGGTCCACGTCGTCTTGCCCGAGCCAGTCGGTCCGGAGACCAGGATGTTCTTGCGGCTTCGAACCGCTAGGCACATGAATGCCTCGAAATCGCGGCCGGCCAGCAGGCGAAGCAACTCCTCTTCGGTAGAGTCGAGAAGCTCACTGGAATGGCGAGCGCGGCGAAAGATGCCGCGACTCGCCAGCTCCTGAATGCTCCACACTTGTTCGGCCGGGCGCCGGATGGCAATTGCAACGCAACCCGCGGTGGTAGCGGGCGGTATCACAATCTGTACTCGCTCTCCGGTCGGCAGGGACGCCGACAACAAGGGGGACGTCGCGTCTATGCGCTGCTGCGTCGAGTTGGCAACTAATTTCGCCAGCCGACTGCACCATTCGAAATCCGCAAACGGCAGCTGTTCGCGGCGCCACCCATGGCGCGTTTCGATAAACGCTTCATTCGGCCGGTTGATGCAGAGTTCCATCACGTCGCCATTCGTAAGAAACGGCCGCAGTGCTCGCAACGTCAGCTCAAGCGCGGAGACAACCGCCGCAGGACTAGCGGTCCGCGGCGACGGATCGAAGTTCATACACCGACCTGAAATCCAAGTCGCGCGCCACCAACACCTGAATGCGATCGCCTTGACGCTTCCTCACCGTTGGGGGAATGTTGATGGTGCCCTTCAACACCTCTGTCATGACATCCTGTGTGGCCGATGGGTTGACGATGACGGTGCTGCCGCCGCCGCGGCTCGACTGCACCGCACTCTGTACGGCGCCGTCGATCACTGAGACCAGCAAAGCCGCGCCGAATCGCTCCCAAAAATGGCGGTCCACCGCGCCCGGCAGCCCAGATCGCCCCAACTCGTCCGCGCCCGGAGACTGAAGCGGCACAATCACCCCGGTAGGCGTGCGCGCTTCGTCCCACAACACGAACACTCGCGCTGACCCTTGCTGCACTTGGCCACGAGTCTCGCCG
Organism: uncultured Gammaproteobacteria bacterium; assembly: GCA_963756845.1. GTDB lineage: Bacteria > Pseudomonadota > Gammaproteobacteria > Steroidobacterales > Steroidobacteraceae > Bog-1198. The sequence goes on from CAVWPD010000002.1 coordinate 528,809, forward strand.
ACGAGTTTCGTGCCGCGCTCCATCAGTACCACCTGCCCGTCCACGCCGAAAGTGTCGGTCGCCAGCACACAGGTGGTCATTCCCGGCAGCGTCGAGTCGATCGCCGTTTCCAGGGTGCAGTCGAGAAACGCGCCCTTCGGCAGCAATAGCCTCCGTGTCGGCAGAACCTGTGCCCGGACCGCCGTGGTTACGCTGGGTCGCAGCAGCGCAGTCAATTCGCCGGGCTCCTGATTGCCGGCCGGCGACTGAGGCGACAATGCAGCGGCAGGCAGGGCCGTGACTGCCGCGCTCTGCGGCGCAAATGCGGCGCCGGATAATTGTCGCTCCAAGGCGATTTGCGCCGGCGATTTCACCGGTGTCGCAGGGTAGACAGCGGGGGACTGAGTTGCCTCCAAAGGAATCTCGCGAAGCGATGTCGATATCAGAGGGGCCGCGGCCACCGGATCGGGAGCAGACGGTGCTGCGGGGAGTGCGGGAGGGTCGATCCTGCCCAAGCTCGGCAGGGGCAGGTCGCCTTGGACCCGCTTGCTGGATGATGCCTGCGCATCTTGTCGCGCGCGGCTATGGCGCGTGATGGCGTTTGCGTAGTACCAAGTGAGCATGCCCAATCCCAGAGCAATCATCAGCCCAATCGCCAGCACGTTGCTGACACGTGATTGAACCGAGGTCGCCTGATTGACCGCTTCTCCGCGTTCGCCGCACACGGCGCTCAAATCCGCTTCCTGACCACTCATGGCACGCCTCCTTGCACCCGCCGCTCGACATCCGGCGCCACCGTGCCGGAGTCCAAACGCCTGCCGCCGCCTGAATACCCCTGGTTGACGATGCATCCGGTGAGTTTTCCGCGCCGCAGGACGAACTGCCGCGCGACGCGATGAATAATGACATCGCCTGCATCCATGCTGAAATTCAAAAGCGATTCGCTTTCGTCTTCATTGCGCACGAAAATCGCAGGTAAGTCGGCATTCGCGGAAAACTTGAGCCGCGTGTGCACGCCGTCATCGGAGGCTGCGATGGGCCGCAGGGCAGGCTGGCCGCAATACCAGTAGTCGGAATTTTGCGGCCGACCAGCCGCCGCACCCTCGAGTTGCGAATCGAGGCGCTTCGCCTCAGCATTGGCCGCCAACTGTTGGGACGGCGCATAAGTGAAACGCAATGAAAATATGACCTCGTCCTCGGCCGCAGCCCGTGGCGCGGATGCGCTGTAATCAATGTGGTAATGCCTGCGGCTGGTGAGAATCGTCAGGTTGGTCGCGACCCGTTCCGCTTTCGGCTTCAGGAACAAATGATTTTCCTGACCGACGAATGACAGACCTTCTATGTCGCCAGCACCAAGCCCAATAAAGGTTTCGCCGGGCTCGAATTCCAAATCGATCTGGTAGCCAACCACGCCATGCAGCTTGTAAACCTGGTTGGCGTCGTAGGCCGCGGCCCGAATCCGTGAATCGACCACGCCTTTCATTGGCACTGTTTCGGCCATAGCGGCATGGTGCAGCACAAAGCTGAGTGCGAATGCCAGGGCGCAGCGGCACCGCACATCGCCAACCCGGCCGTTCATCGCGCCTCCGGGTGCTGCGCGTCCTTGAGCAGGGGCGTCTCGCCCAAAACCTCGGGCTCTGAACGGAATTCAATGATTTTGAAACCCAGCGGATTCCATTGCCTTATCTTCGGATCCTTCGCCGGGTCCGCGTACGCATATTGGATCGACGCTATCCAATGGGTGACCGATTCCTCCGCGCCGGCTCCTTGACGTGCGGCTTTCATGTATCGCACCTGAGCGAGATCGGATAGTCCACTCGCGCGGGTAAAGAAGCTCACCGAATTGACTTGCACCCGAACGGTGCTGCCGTCCTTATGCAGGTTCAGCGGAGACAGCGGATTCGTGGCCGCCCACTGGCCATACCAAGCCTGATTGCGCTGCGCCGAATGAAAAGCGCCGCATTCTTCATAGTCACTCTCGGCGGTGGCAAAATTGAAGCGCTCGCAGACGGTCAGATAGTGACTAATAAAGTATCGGGTGACGGCCTCCTCCGGCGTCGCGTGGCCGGTAAGTACTGGGACGACATCGACGATACCGGTGCTGTTGTCTATGCGCACCACAAATGGATCAACCCGCTTCAGGGGCATAAGCAGCGCCAACGCGAGCGCGCTGGCGACCGCACACAGCCAGCCTGCCGCCGCCGTCCACCAAGCGGCGCGCGCACTGCGACGAAACTGCGCGGCGCGATCGGCATCCCAAGACTCCGCTTCACGAAAATAATCTGGGATTGCGGATGCGGAAATGACAGGGACGCTCATCGTGGCATGCGCCCTGGTAAGTGTCCGGCGGCGGTGTCGGCATGCGTACTCGAGGAAATCGTGCTGACCGTATTGATCGGTTGCAGATGTGCGTCGCAGCGCACGTCGGGCGCGGCACAAGCGCTCAGGAACAGTGCCAACATAAGAATCACTCGCATCGCTTCGCCCTCCATGGCTCTTTCAGATTGCTAGCGGCGCCTATCTCGCCAGTTGCGCCCAAGTGCTTCGAAGCCGGCGCCGGCTCTTCCATAGACGAAGCGGCCTGACTGTATTGCCGCTTTGCGTACCACTCGGCCCGTTCCCTGCAACGTGGCGCTGACGCCGCGCATTGCATAAGGCGCCGCCAACGCCAGCGCTGGGCGCGCGAGCTTTCCGGCTGTTCGCAATCCCCAGCTTGCGCTGCGCTCGGGGACTTCGAAGGAATTCAGCGACACGCCACCGGCCAATCCCGAGGCAATCGGCATGATCTGGCGCAGCACAAGAAATACCAGCAGGGAAATCAGCAGCATATTAAGCGCGTCCACGGTCACAATGGCGGAGCCTCTCGCGGCCGTCTGCGCGGCGTACGATTGCACGACGTGCAGCAGCAGCGCGGCGACCATCACCGTTAGGACTGTGATCAATCCGTAGTTGGCCAGTTGCGCGATCCACGCCGAGAACAAACGCCTGGTCGCGTCAAAAAACAACATGGCGATAAACAGCGGCCCCAGGGCCAGAAGAACCGCCAGCGCTATGCTCGACAGCGCGATCAAGAACATTGCATACACACACAGCGCGCCCATCAGGCACCAGACCATGACAGCAGCGATAAGGAAACCGAAGTTGAAATTCCATGTGTGGCCTTTGTCCCAGAGGTTTCCGGCAACGGTGCCGCCGCTGTCCCAAATGGCATCGATCGTTGCCACTGGATCGCTCGCCCCGACCATGGCAGCGGCGAGTTGGGCGGGCGCGTTGTAAAAAGTGTCGACCACCACGGTGTTGTAGAGCCACAGCCTTAAGCCCACCCCCAGCACCAAGGCGATCAAACCAATGCGTTTGAGGCCCGTTTCGAAAGGCTCGGCAATCTTTCCCGTGAGATGCAGGTAGCCCCATGCCATCACATAGATTGTCGCCAGCGTGACCACAGCCGGTTCCAAGACCGCCGCCAACTGAGCCGTGTTGTCGCCGATATAGGCGGCAAGCTGGCCGTTCAGCCACGACCAAAATGTTGCGAAAAATCCCATAATTGCTCAGTACGTACAGGCCGCGCTATCCGCTCAGGGAACCGGCTGGAAACGTGTGTCGAAGCGCCCTTGGTTGTTGAGCGCCTGCTCCGATGCCTGCACCTGGAGAGAAGCTGCTTGAGCCAGTGCGGACTGGTTCAGTGCTTGAACCTTGATCTGTTCGATCTGGAGCATGCCCAGTTCGGCGCTGATCCTTGCCTGCAAGTCCAGAATTCCCTTTTGATCGGATGCCGTCGAAATGGCTGAGATCAGCGTTTGTATGGAAGCGAAGCGGCTGCTGGCATTCGCCAGCGCTTGATGGGAGAGCGCCTGTTGCATGGCGCTCCACTGACGTGCTGCCAAAATGAGCTGCTGCGCGCTCGCTGACAGTGTCGCCAGACGTTGCGGCGATAGCACGGTGTTGGCACTGATGATGCTCTGCGCATCGGCCGATAGCGCTCCATAGCCGTTCGGCCCCTGCAATACACCGGTCACTTGCGCCCAGTTGAGCGGCAAGTAGTTCCTATTCGTGCCACTGAGCAGCAATTCCATTCCGCGATCGCCGCTCATGGTCTGCAGCGCTTGCTGCGCTTGCAACAACTGATTTCGGGCAGTCGTCAGTTGCTGCTCGGTGGTCTGCACTTGTTGAATCAGCTGCACAAGTGCCGGCGCATCGACGACTGCCCATTGCGCCGAAGCCGTCGGCACCACACAGACCGCGGCCGCCAGACTGGCGATAAACAATTGGACGTTGAGTACACGCATCATTCTCTCCTTGCGAATTGTCTTGGAATCCTTCCATCAGTGTTCAAATGCGGCCAGAAATTGGGGCAGCCAAGCCTGCGGGTCGCTCCCCGACGCTGAGATGATCTGATGCATGCGCAGAACTTCGCTGGCGCGCCCCGAGATGACGGCCAAATCGCCATCAAAGCCCTTCAGATCAAGCTGACATACGACGCTGTGATGTGCCTGCTTGACGACGAAGCAGCGCGAGCCGGGCTCGAGCTGCTCTTTGATGAGCCTGAATTCGCGCTCCGTCAGCCCGAAGCCCTGGGTGTAGTCCGCGAAGTTGGCGTCGGCGTTTGGAAAGAACACCTTCGTCGGTGTCTGCTCCACCAAGGTGCGGCTGATGGGGCTGTCGAGCACGTCGCTCGGGCTCTGCGTAGCGAGACACATCACGGCGTTCAGTTTTCGCCAAGTTTTTGGACCGTCCTTAGCAAAGGTTTCAAACGCCGCGTCCGCCAACAGGCGCCAAAACTCATCCATCCAGCAAACCAGTCGGCGGCCGTCGAGGAGTTGCCGAACCAGATGAAACAAATACAGCGTTATCGGCGCGCGCGTCAGCGCGTGATCGAGAAATTCCGTCACATCGAATCCGCACAGTACGCGGCCGGACAGTCTCGGCATCACCGTGTCCTGGGCGTTGTCAAACACCCAGGCGTAATCACCGTGGCACGATTCGCACCAGCGGGCGAGCCGTGCATGCAGGCCTTCGGGATCTGTCGGGTCGAGAAATTCCACCAGTCGTGACAGGCGGCGCGCCGGCAACTCGAGAGTCAGGGTGCCGCGCAATGCCTGGTCCAAGTCAGCCGCTTCCCGCACAGGATTCGCATGGATGCGCTCAGGCGGCATTCCTCCTCGGCTCAGCTCCCGCAGCCAGACCTTGAGAAACTCCACGTTGCCGGGCGTGATGGGAAGCTGCAGCGGATTCAGCCCGGTCGGCAGGCCATTCTTCAGCGGCAAGTATTCTCCGCCCAGAGCGCGAACCAGAATCTCCAGCCCACGGTCCTTGTCGAAGATGACCTGAGTCACTCCCTTTCGGCTCAGCAAAGCAACCAGGAAGCCGATAAACACGGTTTTTCCCGATCCGGTTGGCCCGCAGATCAGCGTGTGGCCGGTGTCTTTGCGGCTCCCTCCATCGGGGTCTGATGGATCGCTGGCATGCAGCGAGAAGTAATAGGGCGAGCGGGCGCTGGTGATGAACAGGCTCAAGGCGTCGCCCCAATGATTACCGCTTGCCCGCCCGCCGGGGTAATTGTGAAACGGCGACATGGCGGCGAAGTTGCGCGAGGTGATCGGCGCCTTGCGCGGTCGCAGCGGAAAATTGCCCGGCAGTTGCGCCCAGAAAGCAGCTTCCAATGCCAAGTCCTCACGTGCTACCAACATGCCGGTGTCGGCGAGGATACTGCGAGCCAGTGCGATGCAGTCGTTCAACCCTTTGAGGCGGCCGCCCGACGATTTGTCGACGCCGGGCTCCGCGACATCGGCGATCACCTGAAGTGAGAAATGGTGGTCTCCCATCACGAATTCGTTGCTGGTGAGCGCATCCAACGCGTCCTTGAGTTCATCCGCTTGCGATACCGCGAAATCTCCCGCGTTGAACATGCGGTTGAATTGACGCTGCAGCAGGGATTGCCCCGTGGCCTTGGTCAGAAATGAGAAAGATTGGGTGGCCACGAAGGAGAAAGGCGCCGAGAGCAGCCTGCCGTACATTCCTACCGTGCTGGGGGTAGGGTATTCCTTGATTCCAAGCATTGCGCCCACGCGCGTGGTGGTGGGCGTGCGGTATTCGATGGCCTCCGTGCCGAAGAGCAGCCGCGTAGTGGCCAGCGCGCGATTCACAGGACACCCGGGGAGCGGCACGCGCTGCCATTCGCCGTTGATCAACAATCCCAGGTACTCGAGAAGCGATGAGCACCAGATGTTCTTTGATTGATAAACGCCCAGAAGCTCCGGTTCGTACCTCGCCAGGGACGCATGCAGCGTCTGGCGCAGCTTTTCGCAGACATCGAGCCCGTCGGCGAGCGACCATTGCGTCCCGCTGCGTTGAGCTCTGGTAAGCACCTTGGATACCAATCCGGTCGCCACGCCAGCAGCCGGGCGATGGACGATGGCCAGGTAGACATCGTTGATCATCAGCGTCTCGTGCGCCAGACGATGATGATATTTTTCGTGAAGACTGTCCGCGAATGAGACATGCGCCCGCCGCAGGGAGGTTTCGCCCACGGTATCCGAAGCAATCCTCGCGCGGCTGCGGATCACATGCGTCCACAGCGCCACGTTGGGACCGGCAATATTGCGCCACAGAACGTTGAGCCTCTCGTGCCAGTTGTTGAGCTGCTCATCGTCATTGCTTTCAAAGCTTGCACCGCCGAGCCTAAATGCCTGTAGGTAGTCTCCGTAAGCCGTCCTCACGACCGTAGGCGCCACATGTGCGGTATAGGGAATTCGATCCGCAGCGCTGATCTCGCGGTGGATGGCTGCTGCGCGGTTCAGCATTGGCATGCTCAGCCTCCCCTACGGCCGCGGCGATTGGGTAGATCGATGACCAGCGGGCAGTAGCTGCTCGCCTTCCAAACACGCAGATTGGCGAATAACGCCGGCAACCGGGTGCGCGCCCAAAGGAGAATCAGATCGAAGAACCGGGCATCGCGAGCGCACAACAGCATACACACGCCGTGAATCGGCGCGCACAGCAGCAAGGTCAGAAGGTTCTTGGTAAGAAGAAATACCTCGAGGGTGAAGACCATGTTGAAGAGCAGAGCTGAGTACGTCACACCCCAGCGCATGGTCGGCCTCGTTGCGCCTACAAACAACGGATCGGCGCAAAGACCCGGATTGAGCTCACTCACCTGCGTCTCCTATACGCCAAACATTCCGCGAACCCAGGTCACGATCTGCGGCGCGCCGAAGCCGATCGCAATTCCTAGGATCGCGCCCAGACACCAGCCCCAACTCATTCGATTTGCCATCGCCATTCCTCCGAGGACCATGACGAGAATGATGGCAATTGGCGTCAGCCATGCGAGGATGTTTGTCTGCAGTGAAGAAGCGCCAGTCATGAACGGCGATGCCTGTGCCATAGCGAGATCCGGCGCAAGAATCGCGAACGCGATGAGCACCGGTATCAGCGCAAGGTGTTTCAGGCAATGTCGAGCCAGGGGGTGATGCATGGCGGAAATCCTTTTCCGGCTAGTGGGTGAGCGCGCCTAACTCCTCGGTCAAATCTCTGTCTCGAGCGCGCCGATTTCTCTCTCGTCGCGGCGTGCCGCCAGTTCTTCACGCTTGGCCTTGCCTGGCGCGCCGAAGCGAAAGTTTTGCACCACGAAGGAGTGGTCGTACTGCTTCTCGCCTTCCTTGTCGGTCCAAATATTGGCACGAACCTGAGCCTGAAGAATGAGTTGATCGCCCTTGCGCGAATTCTTGGCGATGGCTTCGCCCATACCGTCGAACGCGACTAACCACAGGCTGGTAACCAACTCGCGCGCGTTGCCTTGCTCGTCCTTGCCCGCATAGTCATTGCCGACCAGGCAAATGCGCGTATAGCTGATGCCGCCCTTGACGGCAACCTCCGGATCCCTCGCGAGATTTCCCACGGCGGTGAGTGTGAAACTGTTCATAGCTGCTCCTTGACTGTTGGTGTTGCATGTCGCGATGAATACTCATCGCGGTGCACAGTCTGTTGGGAGCAGAGAAAAACTAAAACGCAATAAAGTACTGCGTTTAGGCAGATAAAGAACCTCAGACACCAGGTTTCGCAATCTCCTCGAACGAGTTCTTGAGCCAAACCTTGACGCGTTCGCGCTCGAGCAATCTTAAGCCGCTGACGTCACCATCACTTTTGTTGGCGATCGACCAGAAACTCGCGCTGCTCGCGTCGATCTTCAGCATGGAAGACTCATCCAAGCGCATCAGCGTCACGATGCCGGCGCCCATTCCGATGGCGCGCTGCTTCTCTCCCGACTGATCGAGGATGTGAAAATCGTCGCCTCGCAGCTGATTCAGCACCAGCGTGTACTTCAGGCGGCTGCCGTGCCGATCCAACAGCACCTTCAAAAGATCAACCGAATCCCGTCCTGAATCCATCACGTGCCAGTAACGAATGTTGAGGCCGATCTCGGGCGCGACTTCCAGCAATTGGGAGTCGTCCATCCACTGCGTCAACCGGTCGGTGCTTTGCGCCGCCAGGTCAACGAGAATCCGGCGCTCCGGCTTTTCCACGGCCGCCTCGACGATGGTATCGAGACTTTGATAGCTATCAACGAACAGCGGCAAGGCATAGCCCGCGTAGAAGCGCAGCAGCGCGCCGTGCGAACTATCCGAATCGAAGGCAAGAAAAGCCATCGAATGATCGATCATGTATTGCGCCAGCAACCTTGCGACCATGGATTTGCCCACGCCGCCCTTCTCGCCGCCGATTAAATGAATGTTTGTCATCACCGCAATGCTGGCTGCCACTCCGGAAGTCCCGCGCGCCAAAATACGAATGCGATCACGTCGGCGGCAAGCGCATCGGTTTGTGTTTTGTTCGAACCGATGCCGTGGCCGGCTTCCGCGTCGATACGCAGAAGAATCGGCTTTTTCGTGCCCGAAGCCTGCAGCGCCGCGGCCACCTTCGCCGGTTCCCAGGGTGCGACTCGCGGATCGTTGAGGCCCGTCGTGATCATCACAGCCGGGTACTGGACGCCTTTCTTGATATGAGTAATGGTGTCCATCTCGTAAAGATTGTTGAATCCCGCCTCGTTCGTCACTGTCCCAAATTCTGGAATATTCGGCGGGCCATTGGGTGAGAATTCCGCGCGCAGCGTGTTGCCCGCGGGCACCAGATCGAGTACGCCCGCGAACAAATCGGGTCGCTCCGTCAATGAGCGTCCCATGGTAATGCCGCCGGCGGACCCGCCCATGATGAACAGCTTGGTGCTATTCGTGACGCCGCGCGCGATCAGATCCTCGCTGCAGGCGATCAGATCGCCCCAGGTATTGTGCTTGTTCGCATCTTTGCCGCCGAGGCGCCACGCTTCGCCCAGCTCGCCGCCGCCGCGCACATGGCATATGGCATAGGTGATGCCGCTATTCATCGCGATAGCGCGGCGCACGCTGAAATCGGCAAGTTCCGAGATGCCGTAGGATCCGTAGGCCTCGATGATGGCAATCTGCGGTCCTTTAGCGTCCTTCGGTTCGATCAGCGTCAACGGCACGAGCACACCACCGGAAGCCTTCGCATCCAGATCGCTGACCGCGTACTTGGCCGAGACGATGTCGCCGTGGGCGCCGATCTTCAGATCCGTAAACGACTTGTTCGCAGGCTGGTAAGCGAAGATCTCTGGCGGCACAACCCAGCTCGATAATGTGACGGTAATCCCCTGGGTTCGCGGATCGGTGAACGCCTCCTCAATGTGACCCGCGAAGGGCAACGAGACTTCCTCAATCGCCTTGCTGCCAGCGGGAATGCGCAGCAATTGTGAATACGCGCCGTGTCGCGCAAGAACATAGAGCGCATCCGACGCGGCATGAATCCCCTCGATCACGCGATCGGCCTGCGACGGCACGAGGACGGACGCCGACCCCAAGGCGTCGCCCGCGCGCAATGAAAGAACTTGGAAAGTCGGCGAATTCTTGTGCGACAGCAGAAAGATTTCCGAGCCCCGCATGTCGACATTGGTGACATCATCATCGCGGGTGATGAATTTCGTCCAGGTGACCTTTGGGTCGTTGACCTTGTCTGCCGGCGCGAGCCACATCGCCAGTTCATTTTGCACACCGTTTATCGACAGTGCCGCCGCCAGCGGCGCACCGATGCTGAGTCCGATCGCCGGAAACTCTGTCGGCGTGAACGCGGGACCGTGGCCTACCGAAGCCCCCAAGATTGCCACCGGCTCCGATTTTAAGTCCCAGACATCGGCGGTCGCGTCTTTGAACTTGTCGGTCGGCGGGGCGTTCGCGGCGACCTTTTTCAGGCGAATGAAGTACAACAACTTCGAATCATCGCTCCAGGATGTGGCCCCGAACTGCGCCCGATCGATGGGGCCGGCAATCTGTGCGCCGCTAGCGGCGTCGTAAACCGTCAGGTCCGCGTCTTCCGAGCCCCCCTCGGAAATTCCGACCGCAACTTTGGCGCCGTCAGGCGAGGCCAGAAAATAATTGATGGCAAAGGGTTTGCCGCCGTGCGCTTTGCGCAATGCGGCGACATCGACGATTTTGCGCTTGCCCGCGGAGTCCGCAACGATGAGATCGAAATTATCCGAACCCGGCGCGCGCTCTTCGTAGAATGCGCGCGCACCGTACCGCACATAGCCCTGGATAAGCCCAAAACTCGCCGAGAATTTTGCGACGGCGGTCTTCAACGGCGCGAGGGGTTTGATGCTGTCGAACACTGAGCGCGTGTACGCGCCCTGAGCCTTCATCCAGGCGACTGTGCCGGCATCGAGCGCTTCCATGTACCGATAATCGTCGGTGACCTTGCGGCCCCATAGAGTCTCGGTAACAGTTTTGACTGGCGCCTGCGGCGGCACGGTATCCACAGCAGAGAAAGCCACAGAGCCCAGCAGCAGGGCCGCGCTAAGGAAAGCAAAATTGGCATATCGCACGTTGGAAATCCTCCGCTTGAGCAGTCCGCCATTCTAAGGCGCGGTGCCAAGCTTCGGCAACGCTGACCGTTGTGCGGCTCTCCCATCGAGGTGCAGGACGCGCTACTATTTGTCCGCGCGCTGCACGCGCCAAAGGGGGGGCAGAAATGAGCGCCATCAATCTGTGGGCGGTGGTCGTGGCCGGCGTATCCGCGTTCCTACTGGGGGGACTATGGTACTCACTGCTATTTAAAGCGGCTTGGATAAGGGGAACCGGGCAAACCGAGGAGCGTCTGCGCAGCGGCAAACCTGCGGTGATGTTCGGCGGTGCGTTGTTGCTGTCGCTGCTCGCGGCCTTCGTGTTTGCGCTATTTCTGGGACCGCATCCTTCGCTGGCCTTGGGTCTCGGCGCGGGATTCTCGGCCGGTCTGTGCTGGGTTGCGTCGAGTCTGGGTATCAACTATCTGTTCGAGCGTCGCAGCCTGAGCTTCTTCCTGATCAATGGCGGCTATCACACGGTGCAATTCACCTTGTACGGACTCATTCTGAGTCTTTGGCCTTAGCCTTTCAGGCATCCCACACGGCGGCAAACAGCCGCGCAAAATTCGCGCCCAACAATTTGTCGATGCGGCTGGCGGGCCAGCCGCGCCGCGCCAAGTCGCCCGCCAGGCGATAAAATCGCAGCGGATCGTCGTATTCCGGAACGACCGTGAGAACATCCGCGGTCTCGCCGGGCGCTGCATAGCCGGCCTTTATGCGAGCCTCTTCGTCCTTTCGAACATACTCGCGATAAGCATCCGTCAGCGGCACGCCGGAGATCGAACCGTCCGTACCGAGGCCGACGTGATCCTCGCCGCAGACGTTGACTGCGTATTCGATGTGACGGATCAAGTCCTCCGCATGCGGCTGCCCCGTTAATCGCAGGAACGGCATGAAGTAAATGCCCACGACACCGCCTCGGTCGGCCAATGCTTTTAATTCGGAATCGCGGGTGTTGCGCGGCAAATCCACGAGGGCGCGGCAGCCCGTATGCGTGATCGCCATCGGTGCTTTCGATGCCGCAATTCCTTCCGCGATGGTGCGGGGTCCCGCGTGACTCAGATCGAGCAACAGATTCAATCGATTCATCTCGGCGATGAAGTCGTACCCCATTTTGCTCAGGCCGCCATCGGCTTTCTCGATACAGCCGTCGCCCATGAGATTGCGCACATTGTAGGTCGGCTGCACGATACGCACGCCCAGATCGGCGAACACGGCGAGATTTTTCAGATCGCCCTCCAGCATTGTGGTGTCCTGACAGCCGTAGATGATCCCCAAGCGCTTGGTGGTCTTGGCCGTCTTGAGATCCGATGCCCGTAGAATCTTCATGAGAGCGTCCGGGTGCGCCGTCAAGTCGTGTTCAACTCCTGCGATATTTTTCACCGCACCCATGAACTTATTCGGTCCATTGCCGACATCGTTGATCGTCAAATTAATTGCCGTCACGCCGGAGTCGCGCACATCCGCCAATCCTCGCGCCGACAGCGGCGCGCCATCGGGCCTGGTCGGATCGAACTCGCCGATGCCGCCCAGGGCATCGATAACTATCGCTCGGTCGTATCGAGATCGAGGATAGGGTTCAGCGGTGCCGGCCAGCGCACGCGACCAGTGATTGAACAGCGCGGCAGCGGCCGCACCCCCGATGAGCTGTCGTCTTGTAACCATGGTGATCTCTTATTGGCCGCTTTGGCCGCTTTGGCGCTAGCATCTCACTGCTCTGCGACTTGTTCCATGTGAACCTTGAATCCGGGTACCCACCCGTCCTTGGCTTTAAACTCCGTCATCACATTGTAGGCATCTGCGCCGCTGCGCTGCCAACGGCTCCTGTACACCTGCGTTTTGCCGTTTTCCACGAAATTCGTGTCGGGGAAAATTAGCGACTCCTGGTCGACGTTTACGGACCCTCGACTGAAGCCGCCATCGCTGTCGATGTATAAATATTCCAGCCGTTTGGCCGCCGAGTTCCAAAAATAGATGGATTCGCCCAAGGCGTCGGGCTTTCCTGCGGTACGCACGGTGTGAAGATCGCGCAGGAATTTGCCCTCATAAATCCAGTTGAAGCAGTGCTCGTCGGTGGCCTTTCCGCCGGGAAATGCACCCCTCCAGCAGTGGCCCGCGAGAAATGCCAGCGGCTGATAAGCACTTTGCGATTCGGCGAGAACACAACATGGAGTCAGCAGCAACAGCAAAGCGGCGCATTGACGCATTGTCATTCTCCTTGCAGGGTTTTTTTTCGGTACTTCGTGGCGCCCCGATCCAGGAACCCGAAGTATTGGCGCAGCTGTCGTACCGCGGCGTCGAAGTAGGCGATATCTCGAAATGTACGCGCCAGCATGACGCCGCCCTCCATGGTCGTCAGCACGAATTGCGCAAGTTCGCGCCGGTCCACGCGGCGCGGTAAACGCGCCTTCGCCTGCTGCAGACACTCGGCAATGGCGTCGATCCAGGCGCTGAAATTCCTTGCCAGCAGCGCCCGTACGGGTGGATCGGGCTCGTGCAGTTCCAATGCCAGGCTGCCGATCGGGCAGCCATAGAAGCAATCCGTGTCCAGCAAAGATTTGCGGTAGCGCGCCAATAGCGCAAATATCCGCTCGATCGGATCCTCTACGCCGGCCCAAGCCGGCTCGAGTAGCATCCCGCGTATTTCATCGTGGTACAGCTGCAGTACGGCAACCAGCAAATCGGCCTTGCCGGGAAAGAAATGATAAAGACTGCCGCTATTGACCTGCGCGGTGTGCAGCAGGTCGGCAATGCTGGTCGAGGTGTAGCCTTTCTCCCAGAACAACTGCATGGCCGTCATCACCAAGCGGCTGCGCGTATCGCCCGGCGCCGGTTGATTCTCTTGGTTGATCATTCAACTCAATTTACCGAACCTACGGTTCGCCGTCAACGCACGAGCACTCATGAGTTTTTGCAAAGCGGCGCCGCGTCGGGGTACCTTGACCCAACCACACGCCAAGGGAATCCCATGAAACCAAACGCTGGGCTCGGTATACAGGCATGTCTCGCCCTCGCGGCCGCAATTGCATTGAGCTTAAATGCGTCTGCTGCCGGCGAATCGCCCGACACTGGCGCCCCCAGGCACTTCGTATTGCCGGCCACGCCGGACAACGTTCAGTGGGGATGGTATGACATCAACGAAACGCCCAAGCTCACGGTTCATTCGGGCGACACCGTTTCCATCGAGACGCTCTCGCATTCCCTGGGGCAGATCAAACCGGGCGTGGAGATGGACGAGATTGTCAGACTGCGCAAGTCCAACCCGGGCGGCGGACCGCACTCGATCACGGGACCGATTTACGTCGAGGGCGCGGAACCCGGCGATACCTTGGAAATCCGCATTCTGAAGATCATCCCCAAGGCCGATGGCTTCAACTTCAATGTACCGGGCAAAGATTTTCCCACCGTGGGCCAGCTGGCGTCCGAATTTCCGGAAGGGTTCGTGCGTTATTACAAGCTGGACCTCGGGAAGATGGAGACTCAATTCAAGCCGGGAATAGTTATCGACCTAAAGCCCTTTCCGGGCACCTTCGCCGTCGGCGTGGACCCGAATGAGCCGGACGCCAAGGCAGGACCGCCCATCCACGATGCGAAGGGCCGTACCAGCACGCTTCGGCCGTGGAAAAACGGCTCCAACATGGATGTGAACGAGCTGCAGGCGGGATCAACCCTGTACATGCCGGTATTCCAGAAGGGCGGCTTGATCTGGACCGGCGATTCGCACTGCCGACAGGGCAATGGCGAGGTCAATCTTACGGCACTGGAATGTTCGTACAAGGAAATTGAGATCCAGCCCATCGTGCGCAAGGATTTAAAGACCGAATGGCCGTGGGCGGAAACCAAGACGAACTGGGTGTTCATGGGCTTCGATGAAGACTTGAATCAGGCCATGAAGATCGCCGTCGAACAAACCGTCAATTGGCTTGCTGCCCAGACACTGGTCCCAATGAGCCGCGAGGAAGCCTACGCGCTCACCTCCATTGTGGGCGATTGCCGCGTTTCGCAGGTCGTCGATATCCGTAAAGGCGTGCACTGCCTTATCCCGAAGGCAATATTCGTCAACTACAAGCCGACGCCTCCGAATGCCGTAAAAGGAAGCCGCTGAAGCCCTGAACACGCCCAATAGCCGTCGACTTGCGCGGCGGGGATCAGTCTTTTGCCAACTGCACCACCATCTTTCCGGTATTAGCCCCCGTAAATAGCCCAATTAGCGCCATCGGCGCCTCTTCGATGCCTTCCCGCAGCGTGGTGCGATATTTGATGCGGCCTGCCTTGATCCAGCCCTTCATGTCCTTGAGGAATTCGGCGCGCTTCGCTTCGAATTCATAGTAGACAAAACCCCTCATGGTGACTCGGTTGTAGATCATGTTGGACAGAGTGGTCACCGGCTCGGACACTGCGCCGAAATTATTGTAGGCAGAAATCATGCCGCATACCGCGATGCGGCCGAGCGCATTCATGCGCGGCAGCGCGGCGTTCAGATGTTCGCCGCCGACATTTTCGAAATAAACATCGATGCCCTTCGGCGCCGCCGATTTCAGCGAGGTGCGCAGTTCGCCCTTCTTGTAGTTGATGGCCACGTCCAGGCCAAGCTCTTCCTTCAGCCAGCGGCACTTCTCCTCGGAGCCGGCGCTGCCGATCACATAGCAACCCTTGATTTTCGCGATCTGCGCAGCGACGCTGCCCACCGCGCCGGCGGCGGCGGAGACAAACACATTTTCGCCTTCTTTGAGAGCGCCAATGACCAACAAGCCCCCATAGGCCGTGAGCCCGGTCAATCCCAGGACACTCATGTAGGCCACCAGCGGCATGCCATCCGCCTCGAGTTTTGACAGGCCTTTGCCATCCGAAACGAAACGCTCGCGGAAGCCGTTCATGGACTCGACGTGATCGCCCTCTTTGAAGCCCGCATGACGGGATTTGAGCACCCGGCCGATCGCTCCGCCCATCATCGCTTCGTTGAGCGCCGTGGGACCGGCGAGCCGCGGGCGCATCGCAGGATCGACCGACATGTAGATGTTCTCGACCAGCAGTTGTCCCTCGGCGGGATCCGGTACGTCGGTTTCCACAATTCTGAATTGTGAGGGGAGCGGCAGGCCTTGCGGACGCTCGATGAGATGGACTTCTTTACTGTGCATGGTTATTTATCCTCAGACGGGTGCGCGAGCCAACACATGTTTCCAATGCCCGGATTTGAACCGCCAAATGAGCAGCGAGCCTTTGAGCATGTAGTCGCCGATCATCGAGCTATAGACCCAAATCACCGGCAGGTGAAAAAAAGTAAAGGTCGCCGCCAGCACACAGCGCACGCCGATCAGGCCGAGAAACGAGGTCATGAGCGGAAATCTCGTGTCGCCGGCGCCGCGCAGCGATCCGCCGATGGCCATATCGACGCCCAGCAACGGCAGCATAGCGGCCATAATATAAGTGAACTCCGTGGTGCGTTGCACGGCGACTTGATCGGCGCCAAGAAAGAAATGCGCCAAGCGCGGCGCATTGAAAACGACCATGAGGCCGATCAGGGTCATGGCGGCCACCGCCATGGCGCAGGCGCGCCAGCCGCTGCGGGCTGCTCCCTCCACATCACCGGCGCCCAGATGCTGACCCACCAATGTTGCGCCCGCGATCGCAAATCCCACGCCCACCACCATGGCCGCATTCAGCATGTTAAGCCCCACGTTGTACGCGGCGAACGCTTCGGTGCCATAGTAGCGGCCGATGAGCCCGAGGAACAAAAAGAACCCACACTGCAGCACGAATTGCTCGAGCGCCACCGGATACCCGATGTGCAGCAGGCGCAGATAGCGTGCCTTCTTGAAGATATCGCCGGGAATGAATTTGATGGTCAATTTCTGGCGCATCCACAAGGACACGAGTACCGCACCGCACAGGACGAACGACAGCCCGGATGCGAAGGGCGCGCCGGCCGCGCCCATGCGCGGGGCGCCGAATTTTCCCAGGATGAACGTATACAGCAACGGCAGGTTCACCAGATTGACCGCGAGTCCGAACAGCAACGGCGTCCAGGCGTTGCCCGCGGCGCGCAGCGCGCTGGATAAAATAATGTCGATGGCGAAGCCGACGATGAAAGTCGACAGCCAGAATATATTGCGCGAGGCAAGTTGGGCGGTGTAGTCGTCCAGTCCGAATATTTCCGCGATGTTATGCGAGAACACCATGCCGAAGATCATGATGATCAGGCCCACCAATCCGCCCAGCATGAGCGACGAGGAGGTGATGCGGCTCGCCTCTTCCTGCTCACCGGCGCCCCAAGAGCGCGCTACCAGCGCAGTGGTGCCGACGCCGATCGCCATCAATAGCGCTTGAAGCGCGAAGAATACCCTCTGGCCCGCGCCCACGGCCGCCACGGCGGGCGCGCCCATGCCGCCAACGAATTTGGTCTGAATCATGGCGACCAGTGAGAACATGAGATTGGCCATAATCGAAGGAATGGCCAGCTGCCCAATGGTCGGCCGTTTGAATCCTCCCGGCTGCCCTGCCGTTGCGTCGGTGGTCGTCAATCTGCTTCCCGCTGTTTAAGGGGCGCATTCTGACACGATCAGGGGCCTCCGCCGGGCGCTTCGCGGCGAACCTCGCAGGTTGTAGAATAAAATCTCCACAGAGGGAGCGAACATGTCGACAACATTCGTGCTCAACGGCAAAGCCGCCACCCTAGACGCCGACCCCACCATGCCGTTGCTGTGGGCGCTGCGCGAAGTCGCGGGCCTGCACGGCACCAAATTTGGTTGCGGAATGGCGCTGTGCGGTGCTTGTACGGTCCAATTGGATGGCCAGGCGATACGCTC
This sequence comes from uncultured Gammaproteobacteria bacterium, assembly GCA_963756845.1. Classification (GTDB taxonomy): domain Bacteria; phylum Pseudomonadota; class Gammaproteobacteria; order Steroidobacterales; family Steroidobacteraceae; genus Bog-1198. Next base: position 546,500 of record CAVWPD010000002.1, read on the forward strand.
CTGCGTCATGCCGCTGTCGGCAGTCGCGGGTAAAGCGGTCATCACCATCGAGGGTGTACAGAGCCCACAAGGCAAAGCCGTGCAGGAGGCCTGGATCGAGCTACAAGTGCCGCAATGCGGCTACTGTCAATCCGGGCAAGTCATGTCCGCGACGGCGCTGCTGGAAAAGAACGCGGCGCCCACTGACGCGGACATCGATGCCGCCATGAGCGGAAATATTTGCCGCTGCGCCACGTATTCTCGCATCCGCGCCGCCATCCATGCGGCGGCACTCTCCATCAAGGGATAACGCATGACCACCCGCTCTGTGTCGCCGCCGTCTACCGCCCGTCGCGCTTTTCTCAAGAGCGCCGGCACCGCCTCGGTGCTGGCGCTGACCATTGGTTTTGAGTGGGCCGGCACCCCGCGGCGTGCGCTCGGCGCGGCACCGTCCGAGGTACTGTTCGCGCCCAATGCTTTCCTGCGCATCGGCACAGACAACAGCGTTACCGTGATCGCCAAGCATCTTGAAATGGGCCAGGGTTGCTACACCGGCATTGCGACGATTGTCGCAGAGGAGCTGGACGCCGATTGGGCGCAAGTGCGCGTCGAAAGCGCGCCCGCCGATGCGAAACGCTATGCCAATCTGGCGTTCGGCACGCTGCAGGGCACCGGCGGCAGTTCGGCCATGGCCAACTCGTGGACACAACTTCGCGAGGCCGGTGCCAAGGCGCGGGCGATGCTTCTCGCCGCGGCTGCCAAAGAGTGGCAGGTCCCGGTTGGTGAGCTGACCGCTGACCAAGGCGTCGTTCACCACACCGCGAGCAGGCGCCAAGCAACTTACGGTTCGTTGGTGAAAACCGCAGCAGCCTTGGCCATCCCTGCGGCGGTGGCGCTCAAAGATCCTAAGGACTTCAAACTGATTGGACACAAGCCCGCGAGGGTCGATGTGCCGGCCAAGAGCGACGGCACTGCGCAATTTGCATTGGATGTGGTGTTTCCCGGCATGCGCGTGGCGTTGCTCAAGCGGCCGCCGCGATTCGGCGCCACGGTCAAATCCTTCGATGCGGCCAGCGCCAGCGCCGTGCCGGGCGTGCTCGAGGTGGTACAGGTGCCGCGCGGCATCGCCGTGGTTGCGCAAAGCTTTTGGGCAGCCAAGCGGGGACGAGACGCACTGAAGATCGAGTGGGACGATTCGAAGGCCGAGAAGCGCAGTTCGAAGGCGTTGATGGATGAATACCGCCGGCTCGCAGATCAACCGGCACCCTCTGCCCGCAAGGAAGGCGATGCCGCGAAGGCGCTGGACAATGCGACCCACAGAGTGTCGGCGAGCTACGAATTCCCCTACCTCGCTCACGCGCCGATGGAGCCGCTCGATGCGGTGGTCAAGCTCACCGCCAACAGCTGCGAGATCTGGGCGGGGGATCAATTCCAGACGGTGGATCAAGCAAATGCCGCACATGCAGCGGGATTGGATCCACAACAGGTGAGTATTCACACGCTGTATGCCGGCGGCAGTTTCGGCCGGCGCGCTAACTTGGGATCAGACTACATTGTCGAAGCCGTATCAGTCGCCAAGGCGTGCGGCGCCGATGGCACGCCCATCAAGCTGCAGTGGACGCGGGAGGATGATATCCATGGCGGTCTGTACCGTCCCATGTACTTTCACAAACTCGAAGCCGGACTGGACGCGCAACGCCGGCTGACCGCATGGCGCCATGTCATCGTAGGCCAGTCGATCATCGCCGATACGATGTTTTCCGCGATGATCAAGGACGGCATCGATTCAACCTCTGTGGAAGGCGCGGCGAACATCGCGTACGCCATACCAAACATCGCGGTGGACTTGGCGACCACTAAAAATGGCGTGCCGGTACTGTGGTGGCGCGTGGTGGGCAGTTCGCACACGACGTTCGCCGTCGAAGCCTTCATCGATGAGGTCGCGCACGCCGCGGGCGAGGACGGATTCACATTCCGCCGCCAACTTCTTGAACGCGAACCGCGCATGAAGGCGGTGCTCGAGCTCGCCGCCGACAAGGCAGGCTGGACCAGCGGCCCCATGCCGGCGGGCAAGGGCCGCGGAATCGCGGTAGCGGAGGCATTCAAGACCTTTGTTGCTCAGGTCGCCGAGGTGAGCGTCGATCGTGATGGCCACGTCAAGGTCGACCGGGTGGTCTGCGCGGTTGATTGCGGATTGGCCATCAATCCCGACATTATTGCTGCGCAAATGGAAGGCGGCATCGGCTTTGGATTGGGCGCGGCACTGTATGGAGCCATCACGCTGAATGAAGGCCGAGTCGAGCAAGATAACTTCAATAGCTACCGAGTGCTGCGCATGAACGAAATGCCCAAAGTCGAAGTGCACATCATGCCCTCGACCGAAGCGCCAACCGGGGTGGGAGAGCCCGGCGTGGCGCCGATCGGACCGGCCGTCGCCAATGCCATATTCGCCGCGACGGGTAAGCGCATGCACGTTCTGCCTTTTTCTCATACCGGTGAGGCGTGATCATCGCTGCGCAAAGCGGTCGCGGCACGGGCGCCATACTGTGGATACTGGCAATGCTCGCCGGGCTCGCGCTCATCGTCTGCGCCTACATGGTACTTGGCCCCCGCCCCACCGATTTTGCGGGCGGCAAGCGCGTACCGCTCACCGAGTACCAACCCTTGGACCCCACGGGCGTTCCCACCAGGCTCAAGTCGGCCGGTCTCGTCGAGCGCGGAGAGTATCTGACGCGCGCAGCGGATTGCGCGGCATGCCATACAACCGAGGGCGGGGAGCCATTTGCCGGCGGACGAGCGTTCGTATTGCCGTTTGGCACGTTGTACTCGACCAATATCACCCCGGACGCTGAGACGGGAATCGGCGGTTACACGGATGCTAATTTCTTGGATGCCGTGCATAAGGGCATCGGCCGCGGCAATACCAAGTTGTATCCGGCGATGCCCTACGCCAGCTACACGTATATGTCGGACGCCGATGCGCTCGCGATCAAAGCGTACTTGTTCACACTGAAGCCCGTGCATGCGCCGGCGCGGCGAAATACGCTGGTTTTTCCGTTCAGTCAGCGCGGTCTGATGAGCATCTGGTCGGCGCTGTTCGACCCCGATACGCGCTTCGAACCCCTCGTCGATCGCAGTGCCGAGTGGAATCGCGGCGCGTACCTCGTCGAGGCGATGGGACACTGCGGCGAGTGCCATACGCCGCGAAATCTCTTCTTTGCGCTGAACAATCGCCGCAAATTTGCCGGAGCGGTGCAAGCGGGCTGGCGCGCCTACAACATCACACCCGACCGCCGCAGCGGTGTCGGCGCGTGGAGCGAAGCCGAACTCGCCAATTACTTATCCACCGGCCACGCCGATGGGCGCGGCAGCGCAGCGGGTCCCATGGGCGAAGCTGTAGATAAGAGTCTGGCTCACTTAGAGCCGAGCGATATCGCGGCCATCGTGACTTATTTGCGTTCCGTAGCGGCCGTTACCGAGTCCGATGTGCCGGAACCGAAGCTCACCGCCGCCGCCTCTTCAGATGTGGACAAGGTTGCCACCACCGCGGAAGCGCGCGGCAAGCAAGTCTACGAGGGCGCTTGCATCGGTTGCCACGGATGGAGCGGTGTGGGCGCCGCCACCCCGTTCGCGAACCTGATCGGTATCCGAGATGTCAATGACCCTTCGGGCAACAACGTAGCGCAGATCATCATTGTCGGCGGGATGCGTCGCACGGCTATTGACGCAGACAACATGCCCGCATTTGGCAGCACGTATTCGGACGCAGAGATCGCCGCCGTAGCGAACTACGTCACGGCCCGGTTCGGCACGCAAGGTTCGCACCTGACCACGGCAAGCATCGCGAAACTGCGCGCCGCGGACTGACCGCTCCGCAGCACGCTATTATTTACGTTTGGTCGGCATATACCTTGACGAGACGGTAGAGAAAATTCCGGCCGTCGAGCAGCGACTTCACATTGATATACTCATTCAGTCCATGAATGTGCCCGAGGTCCGGACCGGCGAATATCGGTTCTATCCCATAAGTGGGAATTCCCACCGCGGTCAGAAATACGCCGTCCGTCGCACCCGGCTGCAAAATCGGCAGAACAGGCACTCCCGGGAAGAATTCGGCGCTCAGCGTTCGCACCGGAGCCAGTATCTCTGGCGTCAACGGAGGGGGCAGCGCTATCGGTCCGCGCGTTTCAAGCGTGGTGACCTTCACCGCGGGATCGGCGACCAACTCCTCGAGCTGATTTCGCACTGATTCTGCGGTGACCCCGGGAAAGATGCGGCAATTGATGATGGCGCGCGCGCGCTGCGGAAGCGCATTGGTGGCATGACCGGCATCGAGCATGGTGGCGACGCAGGTTGTCCTCAGGGTTGCGTTCCAACTCGGGTCCTTTGAAGAAACGAGTGCGATCGCCTGCAGATCATTCGGGTCCCTGACGAGCGCGTTCATGGCTTCGGCAACCGGCGTATTCCCTTTGGCCGCTTGAATCCGCGCCATTCCTGAGAAATAGGCCTTACTGGCGTCGGTGAACTGCGCGGGAAACTCGTAGGCCGAGATTCGCGTTAACGCCGCTGCGAGCCGGTAAATCGCATTGTCCTTCACCGGTCGCGAACTATGTCCGCCGGGATTGGTGACCTCGAGCCGGTAATTCTGCGGGGTCTTCTCTCCCGCTTGGATCTCCAGGGCAACGCGGTGACCCTCTGCATCGAGTTCACCGAATGCTCCCTCATTGATGGCGAATGCGGCGTCAATGAGGTCGCGTCGATTCAGCGCGAGCCATGCGGCACCGTTGAACGCGCTGGGCGTCTCTTCGCCGCAGGTAAGCGCCATTTTGATCGTACGACGCGGCCGGTATTTCTCCTCGGCAAAGCGAAGCAGTGTATCGACCCAGATTGCTGCCTCAGCCTTATCATCGATTGCGCCTCGAGCATAAAACGATCCGTTTTCCTCCACCAACGTGAAAGGATCCCGCGTCCAATCCTCCCGTTTCGCTTCCACGACGTCCAAATGCGCCAACAGCAAAATCGCTTTCCGTTTTGGATCCCTGCCGCGGTAGATGGCCACCAGACCGCCCTCCCGTGGATGCTCGGGAGCAGTGAATACCTGCAGGTCGCTCGCCGGAATTCCCGCCGACGTGAGGCGCGCGGCCATGCGTTGCGCGGCCAGCGTGCAGTCGCCGGCGGACAGCGTCGTGTTGGTCTCGATGAGTTCTTTATATAGGTCGCGAAATCTGGCCTCGCCGGGCTGACTCTGGGCGCGGGCTTGCAAGCTAAAAACCGCCAGTGAAATGGCGGCGGCCGTCGAAACAATCTTGTACATAATTGGTGCTCCTCCGCCTCATGTTAAATGAAATGCCGTTGCGGAGCGCATTTCCGACGGCGCCGACGACAGCTGATGGACGGTGGCGATTCAAGTGGTGTCTAATGAGGCAAGTGATGAGATTGAAGGGAATCGCCGACCCGGGTGGGCGCCGCCATGCCGCGCGTACCCGCACATGGGCACTCGGGCTGCTGCTTAGTGTCGCGGCGGCGCTCGCCTCGTGCCAATCACAGCAGGCTCTGCAACAGGACAACGCGTTATCCGCCGCGGGATTTAGCGTGCAGATCGCCAACACCGCGGAACGCCAGGCCATGTTGAATCGTCTGCCAGCAAACCGATTCGTACAACGCGTGCACGGCGGCACCGTTCAATATGTCTACGCCGACCCGGTATTATGCGGCTGCCTCTACCTCGGGTCGCAGCAGGCGTTCGATCAATACGTCTCGGATCAGCAGCTGGATTTCGCCAGCGCCCAGCAACTGGCCTATCTGAATTTCTATGATGCCGCCTGGAACTGGGATGCGTGGGGACCGTGGGGACCGTTGGGTCCGATTTATGGCCCTGGTTGGTAGCCCTAACGCGTTCGCTATGTATCCAAAGGGAAATGTACGAAGGCGCGTGAGCGGTTATAAGCTCTCGATAATCGTTTAGGTTTGAGCAATGGGAACTGGGGAAGGACGATCGCCATGAGCTTAGATGAGGTGTTGCTTGGGATCGTGGTGGGCGGCATTGTGCTTTCCGGCGCCTACGTAAGGGCGGAATATCGCCTGTGGCGCAAGCATGGAGCCGATGACCGGCGCAGAGGCGTGACGCAGCGTGATTTGCACGCCGCGAGATTGATCCAGCAGCAGGCTGCTCTTCCGCAAGCCAGTGTCGTGCAGATGCAAACATTCGCTGCATCGGATGGCGCGGTTTCCCAAGACAGCGCCAATAGCGAGTCGGAGCGCCGCTCCTCCGCGCGACCCGCGGAGCCGCGCAATTCTGCGTTCAGCGAGCGTCGGGCGCGCGCGAGACATAGCGCCACTCACTGAGCAGAAACGCCCACGATGCGTCGCCGCTGAAGGCAATCACTCAAGCCAGCGAGATCGTTACCGGTTGCTGGGGACACTCACCCGTACACAGGTACGCTACACCGCCGATGATCAAGCTGTTAATCATCAGAGCGATGGCGAGGGCGGCGAGTTTTGAGGAGAGTTGAGTATGCACGATGGTCTCCAATAGATGTGTGCGGCGGTACCATGGTGATTGCAAAACGCGTGCCAGAGACTCGCGCTCGTTAAAGGGCTGCCTTGCGAGAGATTATTTATACGGCTCGCAGCGACCGACTGCCCGCGGACACTGTCCGCGGACAATGCGGACGGACGGACACTCTTCGTTTGAGGGCTTTGCAACTATCCCTGGAAAGGGGGTCGCTGCGCAGAGGCCTGGCTGGAGGTCTCAGTCGTGGCCGAATTAGCAGGGGTTCGACGATATCGGGCGATGAGGTCGTTCGTGATCTCGATAACGGCGTGCTTCCCCGTCTCGCCGACATCTTTGCGCGCTTCGACTCGCTGGTCGACAAATCGCTGGCGCTCGGCGACGCTGACTCGTCGGATGGTCGGCTTTTCATAGTAGGCGGCGAGGTAGCTCGCGACCGCGACCGCCGCGATTTCCTCGCTAAAAAAGCCTAGCCGCAAGGCGTTCACAGCATGTCCTTGATCGACACCCGCTACCGAGTACAACCGGTATTCGCTGAAGATATCGAGGTTTGGCACCGCGTCTGGATCGAACGCGTGTTCCGACAGCGCCAATTGGATGACATACCAGCGTAGTCCCTGGTCATCCTCGAGTTCCGGGGCCGTCAGTGCGCGCACAGTTTGAGTGGACTCGAGACTGGCGAGGGGCTCGCTGAGCTGTTTGACAGGTCGCGCCGGCGGCACGTCGGCGACGGCAACGAGCTGCGGGGCTGCGACCTTCGGGGCCGCGACCTTCGGGGCCGCGACTTTCGGAGGTGCTGTTTTCGGGATTGCGGCCTTCGGGGACGCTCCGAAAAACCTCCGTCGAGGCGGCTTGGGTGTGGGTGCCGCGACTTTGCGCGCGGGCGCCAGCGGTTTGGGCACGGCCGTAGGCACGGCCGTAGGCGCGGCAGCGGGCGTGGCGGCAGCCGCGGACGGGGCAGGCGCCGGGGGCACAACCACGCGCGGTGCGGGCGCCGTGAGTTCCAGTGTCAGTTCGTCGGTCGGCAGAGGTGCGACCTGCGGTGTAGGCGCCGCCGCCTGCGGGGTGAACTCGACGAGTTCGAGCTCGGGCGCTGCAGCAACCGGAGCGGGTGCGGCCTTCGGCGTAACCTTCGGGGTATATGGCAGGAATTCCCGCGTCGGTGCGGAAGTAACCGGTGCGGGCGCGACGGCTTTCGGTGTGTATGGCACGAATTCCAGCGTGGGCGCGGCAACAAGCGGTGGGGCTGCGACCTGCGGCGTGGGCGCCGCCGGCTTCAGCGTGAACTCGACGACCTCTTGTGTGGGTGCGACCTGCGGCTTCGGCGCCGCGGCTTTCGGTGTAAATGGAACGAATTCCGGTGCGGGGGTGGCAGGCATCCGCGGCGCGACCACCTCTGTCAAAACAGGCGCAGCGCGCATCGGCGCTGCCGCGATCGGAATCGATATTTCCACCTGTTCGACGACCAAACTCGGATGCACGGGAGCGGCCGGTGTGGGCAGCACCACTTCGGTAAGAATGGGCGTCGCTTGGCGTATTGCGGCCGGTGTCGCGGTTGCCTCGGGTACCAGCTCGGGGCGGCGCGTCATCGCGGGCGCGGGACTGATTGATGGAGTGTTCGATGCCGGCAACGCCCATGCCGTCGATAATTCCGGCGGAAGCGCCGCAACAGGCAGCAGATTGTCACTCTCAGCGGCGCGCGGTGGCATCGGTGCCGGTGCACTCTTCGCTGGTTTCCACAGTTCGTTCAATTTTGCGGCCGTGGCAGCAGCCCGTGCAGCGGGCAGCGGCTCAAGATCGATCGCAATCTCCTGCGCCGCTGGTTCCGCAGCCACCGGTCGGGGGGTCGACCTGAGCGCTGCCGTTTCTTTTTTCCAGGCCGCTTTTTCCGGCGGCTTTTTTGCGGCCGGGCGCGATGCCTCGAGTTTCGCCTGCAGAGCGCCGATGGTGCGCAAGTCGGCAGGTCCGGCTGTCGCCGTTAACGCGCCAGGATAGATTTCTCTGACCTGCTCCATGATGGCGTCAGCTTCATCTTCGCTGGCAAATGGGCCGAGCCGCAGGCGATAGCGCATGCGCCCATCCTCGGTCACTTGAATTTGAAATATGTGCGCGTACTGATAGCCCAGAAATGATTTTGGAGGCAAATTGATCGGCGCGGTCGATACGCTCAAATTGATGACGAACGGGCCGTCGCCGCCCAGGCGTTGTGTTTCCTGCACCGGCGCAAATAAGTCTTCAATGCTGAGATGCCAGATTTCCCCAGCCAATGGCGTATTTATCGGCGCAGCCATAGATGCTTTTCCATGAATGGTACGGGCAGTCAAGATATTGGCGAAGCATGCCGAATGAAAGCGTGATCAGCGTCTCTGGGCGGCGACAAATCCGTTTTATGTCAAGGAGAGAAATTTTTTATTCCTTGAGCGGGTGTCCCTTAGGCAAGTGATGCGCGTGCCATGCGGCGAGCCGATGCCGAATCGTCTTCTCGCTCACTTGCTCCTCCGGCATCGGCGCGATGATTTTGTCGTGGACGAGCAGGCGATAGACGTAAAGCGCCTTGTCACTCGCCGAATCCGTTGCCTCGAATTCCACTGCTTTTCTACCTTCCGCATATTCCACGCCGGCCAGCAACGCCGCTTTGAATAACTCCGCTTCATGTTTGAGCTTTTTCACCTGCCAGCTCCTTTTCGCCGTGGGTCCATGCTCCTTGTATACTAAAGAAGCACCTCGCAATGCCAATGGGAATCAGCGGCGTGACTGATAACCACCCAGGAGGCTGCCTCCGGCGGCTGCGCTAGATACGGTCTCGGGAGAGATGATTTGACCCGAATTGGTGGACGATTTCGCGATCTTCCCGCTGCAGCCACTCGTCTGTTCATTGCTTTTGTATCGATTTTTGCGATGGGCGCAATCGCCTACGCGCTGCCGAGTCTGGGCAGCCGCTGGCCTCTGCCGCTCCTGCCGGGCGGCATCGCGGTGGCGGCTTCGTACCGCTGGGGACGAGGCATGTGGCCGGCCGTATTCGCAGCCGGGTTAGCAATAGATCTGTGGGTGCGTCAGCCGCTCGTGGCATCCTTGGGCGTCGGCGTGGGACTCGCGGGCGGCGGCTGGCTTTCGGCATGGCTCATGGAACGGCGCGGCTTTGATTCGAGTTTTTCGCGTGCCCAAGACGTCCCGCTATTTATCTTCGCCGCGGCCATTGGAATGACATTGGCGCCGACATTCGGCCTGCTCGGATTCTATCTCGCCGGTTCCAAGGCTTTCGCGACCGATCCAATCCACTGGATCAGTTGGTGGAGCAATGAGACCACGGGTGTGCTGTTGGTAGCGCCCATCTTGCTGGCGTATAGCCGCCAGAGTTTTGCCCGCATCCTGGGTCACCCGGCCGAGGGCATGGCGTGGCTGCTAGGACTTGTCATTTGCGGCGGTTCGATATTGCTTGCGCAGAACGCGGTTGTCAGACCACTGATCGCCGTTATGGCCATTGTCCTCACCGTGGTAAGCGCCATTCGCTTCAGCCTGGTGGTTGCCGCGGTCGGCTCCTTCTGGATTACAACGTTCACCTCCTTCAGCGTTTCCTTCGCCATTGGGCTGTTTGCCCATCTCAATGCGCTGCAAAGTCATGTATTGATTTGGTCCTTCATCGCCGCACTTTCGGGATTGAGTCTCATCATTACCGCGTTGCTCGCGGAGCGCGACGCGGCCGGCTTGGAGAAGCTGCGCGCCGAACAACGCTATGCGCAGGTTTTCAACGGCAGCCCGCAGCCGCTCTGGGTACATGCCCAAGGCACGCGACGATTTCTGCTGGTGAACGACGCGGCGCTGCGCCAATACGGATGGAGCCGCGAAGAACTGCTCTCGCACAGCGTCGACGTGCTGACCGTAGCCGGATATCAGCCGGCGCTGCCTGCTCCGCAAGGAAAGCTCGCCGCGCCTCAGTCGCTCGAGCCCTTTGAGACGCATCATGCGACCCGGGATGGGCGCCGGCTCGAGGTCGAAGTGTGGACGCAATCGATTGATATCGGCGGCGAGCCTGCCGAACTGGTGTTCGCGATCGACGTCACCGAGCGGCGGGCGTTCGGACAGGCGCTGATGGACGCGATCGGCGGCGAGCAGCGCCGTATCGCCGAGGAACTGCATGACGGGCTGGGGCAGGAGCTGACTGGCCTTGCACTCTCAGTGCGCGCTCTGGCGAATCGCGCCCAGAAGGAGCGCGACGCGATTTCCGTAGACCTCGATCAGCTCGCGCTATTGGCGACAAGCTGCATACAAAATGCGCACCGAATCGTGCAGGGTCTCTCGCCGCTAACCAACGCTGACGGCAACTTGGACGCAGCACTCGGGGTTCTCGCCAGACGCAGTTCGCTGAGCGGCACGCGAGTGCAATTTCGCAGCCGGCACGACGTGCCGCCGCTGGTCGAGCTGAGGGTTCGTAATCATCTATACCGGATCGCTCAAGAGGCGGTGCAGAACGCGCTGAAACATTCCGGCGCTCGAAGCATCGATATCGAACTTTGGGTGCGTGCCGGTAATCTCGTTTTGAGCATCGTCGATGATGGACAAGGATTGGATATGGACGCAGCCACCAGCGTGGGTTTGGGGATGAGGACGATGCGGTTTCGCGCCAATGCAATCGGCGGCAAGCTGTCGATCCGGCGCGGCGCCGAGGGCGGCAATTCGGTCATTTGCGACGTGCCCACCAGAGCGCTGCTCGCCACCCTGGCCTGACCATCATGACCTGCGCCGCGGAATAAGCCGCGCCGGGGGGCCCCCATTGGGCCAAGCAACAAAAGCTGTTAGCGGCCCACCGGGTCGCGCTAGACTCACTCCGGCGGTAGATCGCGCCTCGCGTGGGGCGTCACCCACAATGGAGCGGTGATATGGTCAAGAAGGACCCTTAGGCAACTCGATGCTCGTACGGCACCGCGCTCCACTCATCATTCGCTTCCTGATCGTATTCGTATCGATCTCCGCCATGGGCATCATCGCCTACGTGCTGCCGAGCTTTGGCAGCCGGCTGACGCTTCCGATCCTACCGAGCGGTATTGCCGTCGCCGCCAGCTACCGCTGGGGACGGGGCATGTGGCCGGCCATCCTCGCGGGCGGCATGGCCATCGAGTTCTGGCAGCGCGAGCCGTTGGCGGATGCCGTCGGCGTTGGCGTGGGACTTGCCGGCGCCGCATGGCTCGCCGCTTGGCTCATGGCGCGCGGCGGGTTCGACTCGAGCTTTGCGCGGTCGAAAGATGTGCCGCTGTTCATCCTCTCAGCCGCCATCGGCATGATCCTAGCGCCGACCTTCGGCTTCCTTGGAATCTTTTTCTCCCCAGACACGGGATACGTTTTCGAGCCAATTCGCTGGATTCGTTGGTGGAGCAATACGACGGTCGGCGTGCTGCTGCTCGGACCTATCCTGTTGGCGTACAGCCGCCAAAGCTTTGCCCGCTTCCTGGAGCAATGGCTCGAAGGCGCTCTGTGGGTCGGCGGACTGCTGATCTGTTGTGGCGCGATCTTGTTTGCGCAAGGGGCCGCCGGCAGGCCGCTGATCGTCGTGCTGGCAAACATCCTCATCGTGGTCAGCGCCATTCGCTTCGGGCTATTGGTGGCGGCAATGGGGTCGTTTGCGGTGACGACCATGACCGCGATCAGCGCAGCGTTTGGAATTGGCGCGTTTGCCCAAGTCAATGCGCTGCAAGGCCTGGTCACGATCTGGTCGCTGAGCGTGTCGCTGTCGGGATTGAGCCTCATCATCACCGCGCTGCTGGCAGAGCGCGACGCGGCGGCCTTGGAAAAGTTGCGCGCCGAGGAACGCTATGCGCAAGTGTTCAATGGCAGCCCGCAGCCGCTGTGGGTGCATACGCGGGATTCGCTGCAGTTTCTGTTGGTGAACGATGCCGCCGTGCGCCAATACGGTTGGAGCAGGGAGGAGTTGCTGTCTCGCACCGTCGCGGTGCTGGCCGCTCCGGGAAAGCTGCCCGTGCCGGGTCCTGCAGAACAGGAGAGCGACGCCTCGGAGTTGCAACCTGACCCGTTCGAGACCCAGCACGTCGCAAAAGGCGGGCGGCTGCTCGAGGTCGAGGTATGGACGCACTCGATCGATTTCGGAAATCAGCCGGCCGAGCTGGTGTTCGCCATTGACGTCACGGAGCGCAGAGCCTTCGGCCAAGCACTGATGGATGCGATCGGCGGCGAGCAGCGCCGCATTGCCGAGGAATTGCATGATGGACTCGGTCAGGAACTGACTGGTCTTGCGCTGTCGGTGCGGGCCCTGGCGAACCGTGCGCAGCGCGAGCGAGACTCGATCTCGGTGGACCTGGACCAGCTGGCCTTGTTGGCGACGAGCTGCATACAGGACGCGCAGCGAATCGTTCAGGGGCTCTCGCCCTTGACCAACGCGGACGGCAATCTGGATATTGCGCTCGGGGCGCTGGCCAAGCGCAGTTCGCTGAGCGGCACGCCCGTGCACTTTCGCAGTCGACAAGATGTGCCCCATTCCGTGGATCTGAAGGTGCGCAACCATCTTTTCCGCATCGCTCAGGAGGCAGTACAGAATGCGCTGAAGCATTCCGGCGCTCGACGCATCGACATCGAATTGTGGTCGCGCACCGGCAGCCTCACACTGTCCGTCGTCGATGACGGCCACGGCTTGAACGCAGACCCAGGCAGCGGCACAGGCCTGGGGATGCGGACCATGCGATTTCGCGCCAGCGCGATCGGCGGCAAGCTATCGATCCGTCGCGGCACCAAGGGCGGTAATTCGGTGGTTTGCGATGTGCCCACGAGGCCAATCTTCGCCGCAACGGCTTGAGGACACGCAATTGACGCGCCATTGGAATCCGCAATGACAGATCATTCATTACCGCCGGTGCGCCGAATCATTACCGGAACAAATAGCGCGGGCCGCTCCTGCATTGTCGAGGACGGCGTCTCGCCGGCGGTGCAATTGATGCCGGGGCGCCGGGGCTATCGGAACACCAATCTGTGGCGAACCCTCGGGAGCGCCGCGTCCGTCAACGCAACCGACAGCATCACCGAACAACGCGGTGTGCTTCCGCCCGCGCATGGCACGGTGCTTCGGGTCATTGACATCCCGCCGGAAAGTTTGGATCCCGAGGAGCGCCGCCGCGAGACCGCCGCCGTTTTTGCAGCGATGTTCCCCGACGCGCACCATGACGCTGGACATACACTCCACCCGGGCATGCACATGACGGACACGGTGGACTATGCCATCCTTCTGCAGGGCGAACTTGTTGCAATTCTGGAAGAGGGCGAAACCCTCATGCGAGCCGGGGATATTCTGATCCAGCGCGGCACCCACCATGCATGGGCGAACCGTTCTCAGGCCATAGCGCGTATCGCCTTTGTGCTGATCGGCAGCGAGCGCTTTTAGTGAATGAGGGCTTTGTGTCCGCCGTCAGCGATAGCCGGGCTCGCCAGGAGATCGCCTCGCGCGGCTTCACCCGCCGGCCGTGTCGTGTGGATCTGGACGTGGCGCGCGCGCTGGGAGAGTTGGCGCATGCGGCATGGTCGTTGCCGACGGATCAGTACTATCAGGGCGGCGATCGGTTCCGATCCTTGAACCGATTCAACGCGCAGATACTCGAGAGAGGGGTTAGGATCCTGCCCTGCGCGGACAGCAAGCCCTATGTGCAGCACGAGAAATACAATACCGTGCTGGGCGGCCAGTTGCGCACTTACTCTCCACTGCCGTGGCAGATCGCAGCCAGTGCCGGCGTTCTTAAGATCATTGCTCACCACCTGCTGTGCCTGCCGCTGTCCGACATTGGCGCCAGCTACCAGGTCAACATGCACGTGGTCAGATTCGCCGCGACGCCGGCGCGACCCTGCGATACCAGCCCGCCGGGCCTTCACAAGGATGGCGAGAAATATCTCGCCACGCACCTTCTGGCAAGATGCGCCGCCGGAGGCGGGGAAGTGGTCATCACCGATAATGACAAGCGCGAAATGGATCGCTTTACCATGCATGAGCCGGGCGAATGCTACGTTTTCGACGATGACCGCGTCTGGCACATGTTGACCCCGGTGCAGACACAGCAAGGCAGCGAGTTTGCGTTTCGCGATACGGCCACGTTCGACCTCTTGCCGGAAGGTTGGGCGCCCGCATGAAGGCCGGCGCGCTAAATCTGCAGCAACCGTACCAGCAGGCCGGCTAAGGTAGCGCCGATGATCGGACCGACAATGGGAACCGGCGCATAACCCCAGTCGGAACCTCCTTTTCCGGCCACCGGCAAAAGCGCGTGCATGATACGCGGCCCCAAGTCGCGCGCCGGATTGATCGCGTAGCCGGTGGGACCACCGAGCGATAGGCCGATACCCCACACCAGGCAACCGACCAAGAAGGGTGCAAGCCCTGGGCTGAGTCCGACCGTGCTGCCATGCTTCGAGGAGATCGCGGCCGCGGCCAGAATGAGGACGAAGGTTCCAATGACTTCGGTGAGCATGTTCGCGGGCTTTGCCCGGATGGCGGGGATCGTGCAAAAGCATCCCAGCTTATCCAAAGGATCCGCAGTCCTTCCCCAATGAACCAGGTAAGCGAGCCACACCAAGGCGGCGCCCAACATCGCGCCCAATAGTTGGGCGGGAATATAAGCCGGCAGCCGGCCCCAATCTCCGCTGGCCACCGCGCCGCCGATGGTTACCGCAGGATTGAGATGTCCGTCGCTGCCGAGCGCCACCGCAACGAACACGCCGGCCATTACCGCGAAGCACCAGCCGGCGGTGATCACGATCCAACCCGCTTTTTCAGCTTTTGAATCGCGCAGCACGACGCCGGCGACCACACCGTTGCCGAGCAAAATCATGGTCATTGTTCCCAAAAGCTCGCCTAGAAATGCTGAGTGCATGCTGTCTCCCCTGCCCCGCTCATTCGTTGTTCTTGACTTAAGACGGATCTACCCAGTCCAAGGAGCGGCCAACTGCCTTCTGCCACGACCCGAACAGCCCGGCGCGGCGCTGCTCATTCATTTGCGGTGTCCAACGCTTGTCGACCTGCCAATTGCTGAGAAGATCGTCGCGGCTGCGCCAGTAGCCGGCCGCGAGTCCTGCCGCGTACGCCGCCCCCAACGCCGTCGTCTCGGTGATTTTTGGCCGCACCACAGGAACATTGACTATATCGGCCTGGAATTGCATGAGCAATTCGTTCCCGACCATGCCGCCATCGACGCGCAGTTCGGTAATGGCTATTGCTGAGTCCTGCTCCATGGCGGTGAGCACTTCGCGTGTTTGGTAGGCTGTGGCCTCGAGTGCAGCCCGCGCGATGTGCGACCGCGTCGCGTAGCGCGTAAGCCCGGCGATGGTGCCGCGGGCGCGCTCGTTCCAATGCGGCGCATACAGTCCCGAAAAGGCCGGGACAAAAAACACGCCCCCATTGTCATCTACTTCGCGCGCAAGCACTTCCACTTCCGCGCTGCTGCCGATGATGCGCAAATTGTCGCGCAGCCATTGCACCAGTGCGCCCGTGATAGCGATGGAGCCCTCGAGCGCGTAGCAGGCGCGCTGCGTGCTCATTTGATAGGCGACCGTCGTGATGAGTCCTGCGGTCGAGGCCACCGGCTGTTCACCGGTGTTCATCAGCAGAAAACAGCCTGTTCCGTAAGTATTCTTCGCCTCGCCGGGACGAAAACAGGCCTGACCGACCAGCGCCGCCTGCTGATCGCCCAGGATGCCCCCAATCGGCGTCCCCGACAGTGCGGGAATTTTAGCTTCACCGTACAACTCGCTGGATGGCACGATGCGCGGCAGAACCGCGCGGGGAATCAAAAACGCCTTGAGCAACTCAGCGTCCCACTGCAGAGTTGCAAGATCCATCAACTGCGTACGGCTCGCGTTCGTCACGTCCGTGACATGCAGGCCGCCTTGGGGCCCGCCGGTAAGATTCCACAGCAGCCAGGTATCGATGTTGCCGAACAGTAGCTCGCCGGCCTCTGCCTTGCGGCGCGCCCCGGACACATTGTCCAGCAGCCACTGCAGCTTCAACGCGCTAAAATAGCTGGCCATGGGCAGTCCCGTCTTGGCGCGAAAGCGATTCGCACCGCCGTCTCGCACATACTGCGCGACGAGCTGATCGACACGAGTGTCCTGCCAAACCAGCGCATTGTGAAGCGGCGCACCGCTGCGTCGGTCCCAAACAACCGTCGTTTCGCGTTGGTTGGTGATGCCGACCGCAGCAAGGTCGCTGGGGCGCAATCCTGCGCGCGCCAACGCGCCGCCGATCACCTCCTGCGTGTTGCGCCAAATTTCCGCGGCATCGTGCTCGACCCAGCCTGGTTTGGGGTATATCTGTTCGTGTTCTTTTTGTCCGGACGTGATGATTGTGCCGCCGTGGTCGAAAACGATGAAGCGCGTGCTCGTGGTTCCCTGATCAATCGCCCCTACGTATCGTGTCATCGTTATTGTCTCCGCGTTGCCAGAAGTCCTGTTTAGTGAACGGGCTGGAGGTGTAAGACGGCCTCGGCGTCGCGGTCCACCGCAGCGCGACTGAAGCGCAACGGTATGTAGCTGCCCTGCGCCCACAGCGGAAACAAATCCCGATAGTGGGCGCTCATCGGATCGTCCGATTGGCCCGGCGTATTGATCACCACTGAATTGTCCCAGGCTCCCACATCCATCACCATCCGCACCGAGGCACCGGCCGTCACCAAGAAATCCGAGGGTCGATAAGTCTGCGCTCGGGGTGTGGATGCGGAACCCGGCGTTTGCAAGGGCCCGACCGTCATCTGTGCACGCTGCTGTGCATCGGCCAGCGGCGCAACAGACGGTTCGAAGGTTGCGTGGTGCAGCCGGCCCCACGACCAGGTATCCGAGTTCGGACCCAGGCGTTCGCTGAGTTCCCGCAGAGCGGATTTCAAGCTTTCGAGCAGGATGAGGTCGCGCATCGCACTCGGATCGGCACCGAGCCTGCCGTCGGGATGCTCCAGATAAGAGATCACCGCTTCCAGATGACCGTCGCCGACCAGCGCGCGCGCCGTCTGGGGTGTCACTCGTTCCACCGTCGCCCGCCCGAGATGCTTGGTGGCCCACACTTCGTAGATCGCCGCGGCAGCACTGGAGGTGTTCTCTTCATGATTCCATGTCTTGAGCAGCGCAAGCGCCGCGGATATCTGAGCGTCTGCCGAGGACAGCGGGGCGAGCAGCGCGACAGCGCGCCGCGACTGGGTACTGACGGCATCGATTTGGATAGCCATCGAATCGGCGAGGCTCATGCGGGCATTGGCGCGCAGCAGTTCATTGATGCGATCGATACGCGAACGGTCGGTCCATTCGAAACCAATTCTATTCTTCTCGTTGGGATAGCCGGCAGGCAGGTTCATCTCATTAGCGGTCGCGAAGAAGCCTTCGGCAGGATTAAAACTCGATGGCAGTACGTCGTTGCCGTGGAAACCAGTCCATTCGTAGCGTCCATCGCCGGGCACGGGCATCAGTCCATCCCAATTCTTGCGCACCGGCGTTCTTCCCGACGCGGCCCAGCCGATATTGCCCCTCGTGTCGGCATAGACAAGATTCAGCGGCGGCGCGCCCCATGCATGGCTGGCATCCTTGAAGTCCTGCCAATTCTTCGCTTGCAACAGTCGCGAGGCGCCAAAATAGCCGGAAAGTCCCGGCTCGTTCCATACTGTGCGGATGGCGAAGGCGCGGTTTTTCGCCGTATCCGCCGACAGCACCGGACCGTGGCGTGTGAAGCGCAGCACCACGGCGCGCGGAGCCTCGCCCCTGACCTCGATCATCTCGCGCACCATGTGCATCTTCTCCCAGCCCGATCCGTAGCGGTAGCTATCAGGATCGCCGTTTTTCAGCTCGTAGACATACAGGTCTTCCTGGTCGATCCAGAAGATGGTGATGCCGAACGCAATATCATCATTGTGTCCGAGGGCGATGCCCGGCAACGCGGGTTCGCCGGCGCCGATGATGTCGAGGCCCGGCGCGCTCAGGCCCACGACGTAGCGCAGCGAGGGCACGCCAAGTTGACGATGCGGATCGTTGGCGAGGATGGGGCGCCCGGTCGCCGTGCGTGCCGGCGCGATCACCCAGTTGTTGGAGCCTTCGCTGGACTCTGCGTTCATGGCGTCGACCAGCTGTCTCTCGGGCGACCGGGCGGCGTGCCGTGCCGGTGCCGTGGGTGTACGGAACTCGACCTGTTTCGTTGCCAGCAGATAGTCCTTCAGCACATCGGCAGGGACGTCGCAGGGATCGAGGCCTTCGGGGACCACCAGCTTGTGGCCTGCCGGCTGAATCTGGCGGCGCAACTGGTCCGCGCCGACTCCGGCCGCACAGACGACGCGGGCGCGTGCAACTTCTTGCGTGATGTTCGAGACAAGCGCATGGCTGCGGATGCGCAGCACATCCTCGGCCTGCCATGTCTCGGGTTGGCTGCCGGTAAGTTTGAATTCGATCGGCAACGGCTTGGTCCCGCTGCGCGCCTCGGCGATGTAGGCATTCACGCCGGCAACGAACGCTTCCACCCACTGCCTCGAATCGGGCGCATAGGAGGCCCACTCCTTTTGCATGTCGCCGCGGTACAGGAACAGGCGCGCGGCGCGATCTTGCTCGACGTAGTCGGCACCAAAGGATTTCGAGAGCAGCCCCAGGCCGCGCTTGCGCCACAGGTCAATCTGCCAGAGCCGGTCCCGGGCGGCGTTATACCCCTGCAGAAAGAATGCATCGCGCGCACTCGCCGCGAAAATATGCGCGATGCCCCAGTGATCGACGACAATATCGGCAGGATCATTCAGGCCGGCGACGGCCCAATTCTGTTCGCTCACCGCAGTTGACAGGGCGGCAGGCGCATTTTGCGCGGCGCCGTGTGCAGCAGTCACGCTCAGTGCCAGCAGCAGGCGAAAGGGTATTGAGCCCGGGCGTTTCATGGGCGCAGCCTGTCCCGCAACGCGCTTCTTGTCAAAGGCGGACAATTTTCGGCTGGGCTGTAGGGGTTATCCGACTTCATTCCGCGACGCTTTTCACCTATCGCGCTCGGCCTTTTGACCCTATTTTTAGCGAGGTTATGTGATCCGGTTCCTATGCTTCCCATCGGAGGGATAGTTCAATCGGACACGGATTAATGGCGCGCGGGAGCTACAATGCAGTGGCAGCAAATCGGTAGGCAGGTAGCCCGATACATTCGCAGAACCAAGCAGCGCTGGCTGGACTTGCGCAGCGAGGAGCTGAACAATACTCAGCGACAGCTGGAGCACATGATCGACAGTGTCTGTAATCGCTACAGCGTTGCCAGGATCACCGTCGAGCATGAGATTTATGACGGGCTGGAGCGCCTGGACACGAGAAGTTCGCCCATCGCGAGGAATCGGTACCGCGAGGGCATGAACCTCTGAGCCGCCTGGCTGCGGTTTGTCTGTTGATTTCCGCGCTGTGTGCGCCGGCCGCGTTCGCCGATGACAATCCCGCAACTTACGGCCCTGAGCTGCAGGGCTTCGCGTATCCGTATCCGGTCGCGCAATTCGAGTTCTCGTCTCAGCGCCAATCACTGCACATGGCCTACATGGACGTGCATCCGAAGAATGCCAACGGCCAAACCGCGGTCCTGCTGCACGGAAAGAATTTCTGCGCGGCGACATGGGTTGGCACCATCGATGTGCTGACCGCCGCCGGCTATCGCGTGATCGCGATGGATCAGATCGGCTTCTGCAAATCGACCAAGCCCGAACGCTACCAGTACACCTTTCAGCAACTTGCTCGCAACACGCATTCGCTGCTCGCTTCGCTCGGCGTGCGCGAGGCGACACTGATCGCCCATTCGACCGGCGGCATGATCGCGATGCGCTACGCGCTCATGTATCCCAGCGAGGTACGGCAGCTGGTGTTGGTGAATCCGATCGGTCTCGAGGATTGGAAGGCGCTGGGGGTTCCGTCAATCTCCATCGATGACTGGTATGCGCAGGAATTGAAGACGACTGCGGACAGTATTCGCCGCTATGAACAAGACACCTACTACGCCGGCCACTGGAGCGCCGACTACGAGCCATGGGTGCAGATGCTCGCGGGCCTGAACAACGGGCCCGGCAAGGATGAGGTCGCGTGGAATTCGGCGCTGCTCTACGACATGATTTACACCCAGCCGGTCTTCTATGAATTGGAGAAATTAACAGTCCCCACTCTGCTGATGATCGGCGATAAGGACAATACCGCCATCGGCAAGAATTTCGCCCCGCCCGCGATTCGCGCCACCCTGGGAAATTATCCGCTGCTCGGCAAGCGCGCCGCGCAGCGCATCCCGAGATCGACATTGGTCGAGTTTCCCGAGCTCGGTCACGCGCCGCAGATCCAGGATCCGCCCGCCTTTCATCAGGCGCTTATGCGCGGCCTGCTCAGCGCGCAGTGAACTGCGGGTGTTGCGCTATGGAGTCGTGCCACGCAGCATCATTCGCCAGGCAGCCGAAAGGAGCCCGCGCGTCGCTGCGCCGCCACTTGGCCAGCCATTCGGCCCCCAGCAGCTCATGATGGTGCGGCGCCTCGGCCGCCCGCGGCGATAGGCCGATGCTGGTCTCTGCCTTAGCACCGGTGCCGCGTCCCGCAGCCACGTAGAAGCCGGCGGCCAACATCGCTGCGCGGACGCTGGTGGAATAGGTATACGTAAAGAGTTCCACTGACTTTTGCGCGCACAGCTGCGCGAGCTCCCGAAACGCCGCGAGCGTCCACAATGCGCTGTCGGTCTTGAAGGAGAAGGGATCGAAGAAAATGATATCGGGCGGTGGGGCGGCGAATTTCCGCTTAGCGAAATCGCCGAATTGCAGCGACCAATCGATCGTCGCGGCTCGGTTGGTCCAGCGATTCTCGGTCAACAGGGCACGAGGCGCCGCATGCCGCAGGTGTTTGAACCATCTCAGGTGATCCAGCGCGAGCTGCAGCGAGTCTAAATCATTCTCGAAGCTGATTAGCCCGAGACGTCGCCGCGCAGGCAGACTGGATAATCCTTCCGCCGCTTCGATAGCTGCCATGGCATTGGCGGCGATGCCCAAACCGACATCCCACACGATGAGGGGTTCGTCGGCGGCCTGCTGCAAACGCGCCGCCAGCTGGGACTGCTCGACGTACAGCGAACGCGCCTCCTGCACCGCCTCGCCGACCGGATGCATCACTTCACCCGACTTTATATCGCGAACAAATCCGACATCATCCCGCACAATCACTTCGTAGCGCCCGCGCTGCATTTTTTGCCGGCGCAACATGGCCCTGGTGACCAGTCTGGCCGGCGCTCCGTAGCTATCGCGCGCGTCGAGCAGATGGCGCTGAGCGTGGTAGAAGGGCAACCAGGTATCGGCCATGATGTGCTCGCGCATGGTGCGCATGAGCTGCATGTAGAAATGAATGTTGTGCAGACTCAATAGCTGCCAACCCGTTGTCTCGTGAACTTTCTGCAGATGAAAGAGATAGGCGATGGAGTAGTTCCTGCACGTATAACAATCACAGGCAGGATCGATCGCGCCCTCCATGCCGCGATAGGCGGCGCGCCGTAAATCGCGCCGTCCCAGGCTGGTGAACGCCACTCCCTGCTTGGCGAGGGAGGTCGGCAGAATACAATCGAACATGTCGACGCCGCGATGCACCGCCTCGAGCAAATCGCGCGTGGTGCCGACGCCCATCAGGTATCGCGGCTGATCCTGCGGCAACAACTCGGTCACGGTTGCCGTGCAGTCCTCGCGCTGCGCGCTGCTCTCCCCGACCGCGAGGCCGCCGATGGCATAGCCGTCGAAGGACATTTGCGTGACGATGTGGGCGCTCTCGATGCGCAGGTCGGTGTAGCTCGCGCCCTGCACGATGCCAAACAGCGCTTGCTCAGAGTCGCCGCGGGCGGCCAGGCTGCGCTGCGCCCAGCGATGAGTCAGCTCCATCGCGGCGCGCGCCACGCTGCGTTCGACGGTCGGATGGCACGCATTGATCAAGCACCATCATGATGTCCGCGCCGATGGCCTTTTGCGTGTCGATGCTGCGCTCCGGACTCAGGCGAACCAGCGTGTTGTCGACGTAACTCCTGAATTCGGCATATTCCTCGCGCATGGTGCGGCTTGCCGGGCAAGGAAAATATTTGAAAACCTCCGGAATCCGTGAGCACGGAGCGCGGCCAGTTCATGAAGCCGTGAATACCGCCAAATTTTTCGAAGATGGCGGTGCCCGGCCTCAGCAGCAGGTGGTAGGTGTTGGCGAGCAGCACCTGGACGCCGCTATCGAGCAGATCCTCGCGGCGCTGCGAGCGCACCGCCGCATGCGTTCCCACGGGCATGAAAGTGGGCGTCAGTACCTCGTTGTGGCGAGTGGTGAAACGCGCGGCGCGCGCGCGAGAGCCCGTGGCGGTCGCGTCGAGCCTGAAAGCGAGCCGCCTAATGGCGGCTCATCACTGTACTGCCAGTGTCGCGGATGCCATGAAATGCTTCACGTGATCGATCTCGGGCCGTGCCGAGTGCGAGCCGCCATCCGTCGACTTGAGCAGGGCAGCGAAATAGCTTTCGGCTTCGGATCTATTGCCCGCGGCCTCGGCAGCCATGCCTGCGTTTAAAAGCCCATTGAAGCGGTTGGGACTCAAGCGCAGGGCTTCTCTATATTCCACCAGCGCCTCCTGGGGTCGGCCGGCATCGAGCAGAATGTCCGCGAGCATTTCGCGGGCCGGGATATCCACTTCGCCCTGACCCACCTTGTCCTGCAAATCCGCGCTGTCCCGCATGTGGCTGATTGCATCCGCCGTTGAGCCTTCCGCAAACGCGATCCACCCCAGCATCTCGCCGCGTTCGATCCGCAATCCGGTTGAGTCCGCCAAATACGCCTGTTTTCCCTGGCGAACGTTGCTTATCAACACATCGTAGTCGGCAAGGTTGGCGCGTGCCTGTAGCGGCTGGCGTAAATGACCCGCGGCAACGGTGCGCGCCCAGTACGTCAAGGTCTGCGTCTCGGGCGGCGCCGCCGCGATGGGCTCGATCGCGGCCGCCGATGGCCAATCTCGTGTCTCCATGGCGAGGAAAACCGGCAGCTTGGTGCGGTAGTAAGGGAACATTCCGGTCATGTAATGTTCGCCCATCTCGTGCATGCCCTCGAAGCGATTGAGCATGGCGGCAGAATCGGCGACGACCTCCCTGGCGCGCGCGTCTTGGCCGCTTTGCAAGTACGCATACAGCAGGAAGTCATCCGAGTGGAACTGATCCATGGCGCCGCTCTGATTGCGCGCCTCGGCCTCATGCGAGGCCGCCACCGAGGCTAAGTTCGAATCGATATCCGCCTGCCACATGCCCAAGCGCGCAAAAATATGACCGGGCATGTGCACAGCATGGGGCGCGGTGGCAGCGATCTCACCATAGTGTTGGGCGGCGGCGAGCCCCTGTGGCGCAAGCGAGGGGGTGTCGCAGGCATGAATGACGTAGTGCACCACCCCCGGATGGTCGGGATATTTCTTGATCAAAGGATTAAGCACCGCCAACGCTTTATGCTGCTGCGCGAGACTCGTGTCATCAGGGCTGCTCGCGGCCAGCAACGACAACGCGTAGAAGGCACCGGCATCCGTGTCCTGCGGAAAATCGGCGTATAGCTTGCCCATGGCGGCGGCGTAGCCATTTATCCGGCTTTGATAATCGCGCTGGTCCGGCCGAAAAAAGCCGCGGAGTGCGGCGATATACCCGCGCTCACGGGCAGTTTTCGCAGGATGCAGAGCCGCCGCCTGCATCTCGCGCCATGCCAACGCGCTGACCGCTTCGTTGGGCCGTTCCCATATTTGGTGAAAAACGCTCAGCGCGATGCCCCAATGAGCGATCGCGCATTGCGGGTCGGTCTTGACGATTTGTTCAAACTGGCGCTGCGCTTCCTGGTACCAGAAATCATGCAGCAGCGCGACGCCCCGATTGAAAGGTGCGCGCACCGCCGCTGAACAGGAGACACTGAAAGACACCGGCCCCAGGCGCTCATCGGCAGATGTCCCGGCCATTGCTGCCGCCGCCAGCCCGAGGGAAATCAGCAGTACGGCAAGTCGCTTCACGAGTGCTTCGCTATAGCCGCAGAGACTGCAGGTAATCGAAGCTGACTTTTGCGGCCTCCAACTGGCTCATGCGCGTGTACGGCCCTTCCTGCTCGACAAAATAGTATTCCAGCCCCTCGGCCTTGGCGGCGGCGAAGATTGGACGGTAGTTTATGAACCCGTCTCCCAGCTCGGTTCCCACGCGCAATCCGGGAGAGGCAGCGCCCTCGCCGGGCTTCAAGAAATCCTTCACGTGGATCATGGGGAACCGATGGGGGTATTTGCGCAGATAGTGCACCGGATCAGCGCCGGCCACCATCATCCATCCACAGTCGATTTCAAACTTGACCAATTCTGGCTCTGTTTCCTGCAGCAAGACATCGTAGGCTACCGCTCCGTTGCCCTGATCGACGAACTCGGAAAAATGATTGTGATAGGCATATTGCAGGCCCGCTTTCTTGGCTTTTTCCCCCAAACGATTCGCCAAGACCGCCGTCTGTTTGGCATCCTCCAAAGTCATCGCGCGCAGCAGCGGCGCGTACTTGGCGAAGGCAGGGTCGATCACCGGCGGGGCGCCGGTGCCGGGACGCAGCATCGAACTCACCGCGTAGTGAGCCCCCAGCGCCTTCGCATCCGCGAGAATGGCCTCGATATCCCCGGTCATGAAATTCAAGTGAGCGCTCGGGCATACGAGCCCCGCATCATCGAGCAGCTTGCGGAAATCCTTTGCCGTCAGCGTACCGAATCCGGCTGTCTCCACGTTCCGGTAGCCGATCTGCCGCAGTTGCTGCAACGTTCCCGCAGGATCGGACTGCAGCGGCCCGTTGACGCTGTACAACTGGATGCCGACGGGGATGCCGAGCGGATCGGAAAGCGCCATGCGGGACAGGCCACACAGCAGCGCCAAGGCGCCGAGGTCGGTGCCCTTGGACAGAAACGCGCGTCGAGACAATGCATTCATGGGAATTCCTCACCGCGCCCGCGCGCGAATACAGACATGATAGCGTTACAGCGCCGCGGTCGGCGCAAACATTTCCCGTCCCAATCCGAACTGCCGCTCCAACGCCTCGATCGCCGCCGTCGCAATTTTTCGCGCATCAAGTTTCTGGTGATCGAGCAAGCCGACCAAGTCCAGCATCACCGCCCCATGCAGGGCGGACCAGAAGATATGTGCCGTCAGATCCACATCGCCGCTGAAGCGGCCGTCGGCGGCGAGGCGCCGCAGACTGTCACCCATGGTGAGACGCGCGCGTTCCATGGCTGCCAAGAGTTCTGGATATTCGACGAAGGTCGGCTGGCTGACGTCGAACATCAGTCGGTAGGCGGCGGGGTTCTGCAGCGCAAAGTCCAGATAGGCGGTGCCGGATTGCTCTCGGGCCGCGCTTTTTGCGGGTGAGCGGCTGGGCTTTTGGCGAGCTTGCATGGCTTTGCGTTCGGCCAGTTCCATGGCGGCGGCGAATCGATTGAAGGCGCGCGTGCGTACCGCAGCTAAGATGGCATCCTTGTCTTTGAAATACCGGTAGGCAGTCATCTGCGAAACGCCGAGCGCCGCGGCCAGTTCGCGCATGGTCACCCCGTCCGGGCCGTGGGCTGCGAATCGTTCTTCGGCGATGTTGCACAGACGCTCGCGAAAGGCTTCGATGTTCGCGGCGGAGAGAATTTTAGGCACTTCGGCGTCCTTGGAAAACCGTTGACTCAGTTTAATTTACGATATATATTTACAGTGTAAATTAACAGGAGACGACCGTGGCTGCAACGTTCTTTGCGGAATTGGACCCAACGCTCCGCCCTGTTAACCCTCATGTGCGCGGCATTCTCGCACCGGTACGCACGGAGTCCGACTTTGAACTCACGGTGCGCGGCGTGATCCCCGCAGCTCTGCGCGGAGCCTACTACCGCAATGGACCCAATCCGCAGTTTGATCCGGGAGCGGACTACCACGCCTTCATTGGCGACGGCATGATCCACGGGTTTTGGATCGGCGAGGGTCGCGCCCACTACCGTAACCGCTACGTCCGCACGCCGCGCTGGCTGGCTGAACATGCCGCGGGACGTGCGCTGTTCGGCGGCTTGGGTCGGCCCAGCGATCCTGCCGTCGAAGGCATCAAGAGCGGCGGCGCCAACACGCACATCGTGCAGCACGCGGGAAAACTCATGGCGCTTCAAGAAAGCTCCGACCCGTTTGAACTGGATGCGGCCAGCCTCGATTCGATTGGCTGGATCGAGACCGGCGGCCGCTTCACGGCGCATCCGAAAAAAGATCCTGAGACCGGTGAATTGGTGTGGTTCGCGTATTCGGCCGGCCCTGAACGGCTCAATCCGTACCTGGACTACGGGGTCACCGACGCCTCCGGCCGCATCACGCGCCGGGACCGATTTCTCGCCCCCTATTGCTCCATGGTGCACGATTTCATGGTGACCAAGAATCACGTGCTCTTCCCCGTGCTGCCCTTGACCGGCGACATGGAGCGCGCCAAGCGCGGGCTTCCCGCCTTCGCCTGGGAGCCTGCGAAGGGCGCCTATGTAGGCCTCATGCAGCGTCATGCCAGCGTCGAGACGGTACGCTGGATCGAGGTCGATCCGGTCTATGTCTTCCATCCCCTCAACGCCTATGAAGAGGGCGATCTTATTCACTGCGACATGATGGAGTATCCCAGCGCGCCCTTGTTTCCGAACGCCGATGGATCTCGAGGCGATGCGACGGCGGCGCGCATGGTTCGATGGACCGTGAATCTCGCCGACCCCTCAGCGCGCGTCAAACGCACCCCCCTGGATGATCTTGCAGGCGAATTTCCGCGCGGCGATGAGCGTTTTTCCGGGCGGCCCTATCGGCACGGCTGGCACGCGGCCAACGTCGAGTCAGCCGAGAACCTCGGCTTCGATGCGCTCGCCCATGTGGATCTGCTGACACAACGTCGCACGCTGCGCCGGCTCGCCCAGGGTGATTCGGTCGGAGAACCGGTCTTCGTCGCGCGCACCGAGACTGCGGCCGAGGGCGATGGCTGGGTGCTGGCGATCGTGCATCGCGCCACTCAAAATCGCAGCGATCTGCTAATCCTCAATGCGCAGGACATCGCCGGAGAACCCGAAGCAGTACTGGAACTTCCGTGCCGGGTGCCCGCCGGTTTCCACGGCAGCTGGGTCGGGGCGTAGGCGAGGCTCATTCCCCAGTCTAATCCGCGTCGGCGTACTGCTTCACCAGGTCGGTCAGGAAATCCCGGCCGACATACACGGATCGCACGCTCCTGCGCTCGTTGAGGCCATGCGCGCCGTTGCCGTCCGGATCGCCCCAGCCGCCGGGCGCCCCGTAGACAGGAATGCCGATGGCCTCCAGGAAGATGCCATCGGTGGCGCCGGTCGACATGGAGGGGATCAGCGGAACGCCGGGAAAATACTTCGCGGTCAAGGACTGCGCCGGGCCAATCACCTTAGGGTCCAGGGGCGGCGGCACGGCGAGGGGGCGCACCGGTGGAACCAGAGTGACTTTGACGCCCGGATCGCCGATCGCCGCCACGAGCGCGGCCTGCACGCTTTCCACGGTCTCACCGGGAAAGATCCGGCAATTGACATTCGCCGCGGCGCGCTGCGGCAGCGCATTGTTGGCGTGGCCGCCTTCCAGCAGGGTTGCAACACAGGTGGTGCGCAGCATGCTGTGGTAGCTGCGATCCTTCGACACGATGGCCTCGGCGGCGGCATCGTTCGGGTTCTGCGACAGCGCCACCATCGCCCGGCCCAACTCATCGGCGCGCGATGCCCCGGCCTTGGCAAAAAAGGCCCGCGTGGTGTCCGACAATTTGACCGGAAATTCATGATCGCGGATCTTCCCCAGCGCATCGGCAAGCTGGTAGATCGCATTGTCGCGGATGGGTACCGAGCTGTGGCCTCCGGCATTGACCGTCTCCAGCCGGTAGTTCTGCACCGCCTTCTCGCCCACCTGGATCGACTGCACGACCAGCCTGCCGTGGCCGTCGGTGCGCCCGCCGCCGCCCTCGTTCAGCGCGAAGGCCGCGGCAATCAACTCGGGCCGGTTCTTCGCCAGCCATTCGGCGCCATTGAAAGCGTAGGTTGTCTCCTCGCCGCAGGTGAGCGCCAGCTTGATGGTGCGTTTGGGGCGGTAGCCGCTTTGCTTGAAGCGCATCAGCATATCGACCCAGGTCGCATCCATGGCCTTCATGTCGGCGGCTCCGCGGCCATAGAAATAGCCGTTTTCTTCGACCAGGACGAAGGGATCACGCGTCCAATCCTCCCGCTTTGCCTCGACCACATCGAGATGACCCAGCAGCAAAATCGGCTTCGCGTCGCTGGAAGTTCCGGCGAGCACCGCGATCAGGCCGCCTTCCTTCGGATGCTCCGGCACCGAAAACAGCGTCAGATCCTTGGCGCCGTAGCCCGCCGCCTTCAAATGCGCAGCCATGCGCTCCGCCGCCACCGTGCAGCTGCCCGCGGACAAGGTGGTGTTGGTCTCGACCAATTCTTTGTACAGGGCGCGAAACGCGACCTGGTCGGCGCGCAGCGGCCCCATCGGCGCCTCTTGCGCACTCACTACGCCCTGCATGGCCAGTACCATGCCGATCCCGCCGACTAGTCGCTTGTACATCACTACCCCTCGCGCTGTGGAAGGCGCAGATTGCAGGCCGCGTCGGCACTTGGCAAGCGCGGCGTTCGGGCTCGAGATGGGGTTGCATTACACTAGTGCCATGTCGAACGCTGCCAAGATCCCGATCATCGACATTGCGCCGCTATTTGCGGGAAGCCCGGCCGAGGGCGACAGCACTGGTCGGGCGATCATGCAGGCCGCCGAATCTGCAGGATTTTTTGTGGCGCGCGGCTTTCCCGATGATGTGCGCATCGACGCGGCAGCGCGGACGCAGCTGCTGCGTATATTCCGATTGCCGGAAAGCGAAATCCGTAAACTGTGGCGGCGAAAATTCGATGCGGCGCATCCGAATGTGTATCGCGGCTGGTTCCCGTTGCAGACCGGGCATCTGACCAGCAAAGAAGGGATCGATCTTGGCCCGGACGTGGCCCATGGATCGACCTTGTCGCGGGCCGGAGACCCGTTGTGCGAGGCGACTCCGCTGCCGCGCGCCGATCTACTCCCGGGATGGCATGAGTCGGTCTCTGCCTACTACCTCGCGATGGAACGCGCCAGCGCGGTGCTGATGCGCAGCATCGCGCGCAGTTTGAAGATTCCCGGCAGCTACTTCGATGATTTTTTCAGACAGGGTTTATCCACCCTGCGCTTGATCCGCTATCCCGTGCGCAGCGATATCAAGGAGGCCGAACAACGGCATCCTGATTTATGGGTCGCTCATGATGGTGGGCGCGCCTACATCATGGGAACACCGCATGTGGATTCCGGATTCATCACGCTGCTGGCGCAGGATGGCGTCGGAGGCTTGCAGGCCCGTCATCGAGACGGCCACTGGATCGACGTGCCGCCAATCGAGGGAACTTTGGCGGTAAATTTCGGCAAGGTACTCGAGCGTTGGTGCAACGGACGCATCCAGGCAACCGAGCACCGCGTCATCGGCTCCGGCCGCGAGCGCATGTCGATTCCTTTCTTTTACGAAGCGCGCGTGGACGCGAGGATTCAGCCGCTTCCCATCGACGACGCGGCGTCCTTCGAGCCGTTCCTCTATGGGGATCACTTGTGGGCAACGACCACCCGATTCGTAGAATTTCAAGGCATGGAAGCTCTTCGCAAGCCATCAAGTAGCCAGCGGGTCTAGGCGCGATTTCTGCGCCAGGTTTTCACTGCGCCAAAGATAGAGGGCGAGCAAGGGGACCGTATCGGTGCGCATGGCATGCGGTTCGTTTCGGGCATGGTGGATCACCGCACCGGGAGCTTGCTCTGTCCAGATCCCGCCCTGCTTCCATGCCGCGGTGCCGGCGAGCGGCACGTAGATTTCCTCGGCCTCGTGCCGATGCGCAGGATAGATCAGGTTCGGGCCCAACAGGAGTACGCCGCACGCGAGGCGTTCGCTCCTGCTCGGCCCGCTGATGCCGAGGAACTCGCACCAGCCATAGTTATCGAGAAATGCCGTGCCCACCTCGGCGACCGTGTAGCTGCGCCGCCATGCGAGCGCGGCTGCGCAGGCCACGAGCACATCGATGAACCGGGCGCTGAACGGCGGCGGCGCTTCGCGCACCGCTGGCAGCCACCTCAGCACCGGAAGCGACTGAGGCGCGACGCTGCGCGCACTCGAGCGGATCGGCCATTCGCCGAGAAATTGTGTCAGCAGCGGCGCGCGCAGTGCGGCCAGAAGCGCACGGGCCTGATCGGCAAGATCGGTTGCCGCCGGCGCCGGATCGGCCGCGGTTCCGGTCGCCTTGGATTTGCGATCACGGCGCATAAATATCGCACACCCATATACGATACACTTTGCTGTGCCTATTGAGATGAACAGCTCCACGGGCTCCGCTGTCCCGCCCCGCGCACTGTCGCCGTTGGTACTGAGCTGCCTGGCCGCGACCTGGCTCATCTGGGGCTCAACCTATCTCGTCATTCGCTTCGCTCTCGTGGGCTTCCCGCCTTTTTTGATGATGGGCACTCGCTTCCTGTGTGCGGGCGGCGTGTTGATGACATGGCAGTTGTCGCGCGGCGCAAAGCTCCCCGGGTTCAAGGAGTGGCGCAACGCGGTGCTGCTCGGCGCGTTAATGCTCGGCGGCGGCATGGGCGGCACGGCCTACGCCGAACAGACCATCGCCTCTGGTTTGGTCGTTGCTTTTATCGCAGTGATCCCCTTGCTACTGGTGGTCATCCATCTGACGATGCGAATCTTCCCCAGCCCCAGCGAACTGATCGCGGTCCTGGTCGGCCTCGCCGGGGTGGTCATGCTGACGCAAGGCGCCGGCATTCATTCCTCCCCCGCCGGGCTGCTGGCAATCGCCCTGGGAAGCTTTGGATGGGCGCTGGGGAGTGTCCTTAGCCAGCGGGGCTTCCCGCTTGCACCGGGCGCCACGGGTTTCGCCACGGAATTGCTCTGCGGCGGCATCACGTTGCTGGCGATGTCGGCGCTCGCCGGCGAGTCGTGGCACTGGCCGAATCAGCTGAGCGCTTGGATGGCGTGGCTGTATCTGACCACCTTCGGCACATTGATCGCCTTCAATGCCTACATGGTGTTGCTCGCCCGGACCTCATCGACGCTTGCCGCAAGCTACAGCCTGGTAAATCCGGTGGTGGCGCTGATTCTCGGTGTGACCCTCGGCAGCGAAACCATCACCACTTGGGAATGGATGGCATCGGGGGTCGTCATGCTGGGCGTGGTATTGCTGTTCCGGGGCCGGCGCGGCTGAGCGCGTTTACGGTACGATCTCGACGCGCGTCTGGCCTGCGGTCAGATCCCAAAGATCCTGCAGGTCCTCATCGGAGAGGGCGATACATCCGTTGGTCCAATCGCGTGTCTGATAGTAGGACACCGGCTTGGTGGGTTGATTGGGCTCGCCGTGGATAAAAATATTTCCCCCCACGGGCCGATGCAGCGCCGAGGCGCGCCTAAGATCGGCCGCGCTGGGGTAGGAAATATGCAGCGCCTTGAAGTAATGGCTGTGCGGCTGGCGAAAATCAATGACGTAGCTGCCCTCCGGCGTGCGAAAGTCCCATTCGCGCTCCTTCGCGCCGGTGGGACTCAAGCCAAGCGCAATGCGATAGCTGCGCAGCGGCGAGTTATCGCGCAGCAAGTAGAGCTTGCGCTCGTGTTTGACGATAAGAATGGTATCGGCTGTCGGCGATTGCGAAGCCGCTCGCGCCAGCTTCTGCCCGTCAAATCCCATTAGCAGCAAAACACACAGCGCCATCAACCGCGAAGCGGTAGTGGCGGGAAGCGCACGATGCAAAACGCCAGTTGACATATGCTGCATGGTCACTCTTGGAACATGCAGGCACCTTAGTCAAAGGCAGGGTTAGGGCACTTAGGCCTGGGTCCCAATCGTGTGCAAAATCTCAGGCCGCATCGCGCGATTTCGAAATCCGTCACACTTCAAGCCGTTCAGTGTCCCCGATAGCGAAGTCCGTTAACGACCGCGTTGGTGGCTTCCACATCGCTCAGAGCTTCGTCTGCCAGACGATACAGCGCGCGCGCTCGAGCTTTCAGCAGCGATGCAATGAGAACATCAGAGCCAAGCCCGGAATCAAGAATCGCCAGAGGGCTGGTTTTCGCGTCCTTGCCGTCGTTGGCAGCCATCGCATCGATGCGCAGCTTGATTTCAGCATCGGCGAGTTTCTTATCGCCAGGAGCCTGTGCAAACGCAGTTTTGATGGTGGCGAAGGACATGGCTTGAATGGCAGGCCGAACCTTCGCCAGATATTCGCGTGATTGAACATCGAGCGTAGCCGAGTCGAGTTTCAACATGAAATCTCGACCGGCAGGCCCGGCCACTTGCATCATGAACGCGGTCACGCGGGCGAAGGTTTCATAGCCAGGCGCGGCGGCGAGGGCCGCGCCGACTTGCCGCACAGAATCCGGAGAGCCCAGCCATCCGAGGATTTCCAAGACACGTTTGGCGACCATTCGATCTTGCAGTTTCGCTCTTAATTCCGCCTCGGAATCTGCCCCGTAGGCGCCGTAGAGAAACACGCAAACCAGTGTGCCGTCGAGCTCCAAGGAGTGCTCGGGCATGAAAATCTTCTCGTCCGAGACAAGAAAGGTTTGATCGATGAAATTCAGCACGCGGGCGTCCTGGTCCTGCGCGGCGGCGTGGGTCAATTCGAACAGCTCTTTCCAATTCTCGGTGATTATGGGAGCACGAGGATTCAAGCGAAATAAGCTTTCGCGCGCCAGCGCTTTGCCTTCTGTCTCATCGTTTTCGTGCACAAATAAGCCGACGTCCAGAAGAACCAAGTCGTTGGGCTGCGCTCGAGCAATCTCCGCCTTCAGTTGGCCGCGCAAGATCGGGAGTATCTCGGGTTTGTGGGACGAATAGAACTGCCAAGCGGCATCCATCTGCTTGTTGTAGGTCGCCCACGTCGCTTCGCTTTGGCCTGCTTTAATGGCTCTTATCTGCTCGATTCTGCTGGCGGTCTCCTGCTCGAGCGTCGCCGCCGTCGCGGTCCCGGCCAATGCGGTCCCCAGAACAACCAGAAGTGCCGCAGCGATGCCGAATTGCTTTGCGAGATTCCTGGGCATGAAAGCACCCCATTGCGATGACTACACAAGGGCATGGTGCCATGAGAGCGCATATGTCGGCAGGCATTTTGGCGACCGCGCCAAACCTGTCAGCCATTCGATCGCCGGTTTTTGTGCCGGTCCGGGTCGTGCTACTGCGGTGCCGGGATGACGGCGACGCCGGCATCTCCGGCGATGAACAGTGTCGCGCCGTCGGCTGTCACCGCGGTGCGCAGCGTCGGACTAACGGTGGATGGTATCGCTTGCGAAAGGCCGTTTCCCAACTCCGGATAAGACAAACTGGAATCGGGGTTCGCCGTGAGATCGAAGGCATGCAGCGTCGCATCGGAGTTAAGCACGTAGGCGCGTGTTCCCAGGGGATTGATGAGGAATACTCTCATGCCGACGCCCGGCGCACTGGGGCCGGGCACGTAGCCCAATCCGCTGTAGCTGCCATTCGCGACCAGCAATTGCGTCGCCTGCTCTCCATCCGTGCCCTCGTTGAAGATGATCCGGTCCGCGGCACTATCGATTGCCGGCGGCTGGTCGATCACTGGGTCGACAAGGATGCCGGTGGTGCCGAAACTGCGGGTCACCGAACTGTAGGCCGCGTCACCCGAACT
The DNA here is from genome assembly GCA_963756845.1 of uncultured Gammaproteobacteria bacterium. Taxonomy (GTDB): domain Bacteria; phylum Pseudomonadota; class Gammaproteobacteria; order Steroidobacterales; family Steroidobacteraceae; genus Bog-1198. The sequence goes on from CAVWPD010000002.1 coordinate 580,682, forward strand.
GTAGGCACCGATCCCCGTTGCGATGATCGCCAGCGCCCCATTGGCGCTCGCGACCATCGGTGTGCCGGAACCGTCCTCTGAATAAAGCACTTGATTCTGGTAACCAAGGTCCGTGAAGGTTCCCGCGGCGAGATTGAATAGATAAGGGTCGAGCGGATCCTGCGACTCAAACTCTCCGATGCCGACGACGGCGTTGCCGTCGTTGGCGAAGGCGAAGCGCGCCAAATAAATGGATCCCGGGCCCTCCGCCTGGGTAAACGAGGCCGTGACGGTTCGCGTGGCAGATACGGGGTTGCCGGCGTCGAATTCCTGCACGGCGGTGTCGGTCAAAACCTCGAGCTTGCTGCCGTCGCCAGGCAATGCCACGTCGCGCAGATACGGGATCCCGAGCACCGACGGCTGGCTCCACGATCCGCCGCTATAGGTGTATCGCCACAGTTGATTGCTGGCCGTCGACGGGTTTGAGTTAGTGCCAAAGCTCGCGGCGACATAGAGCACTTGGCGCTCCGCGTCGAACACGAGCGCGATGATGCGCGCGGGTGTCTGCGGATAGGTGAGCACGGTCGCCGGATACGCCTCAGGCCCGACAACGGCCACCGACCCTGTGAATGCTTGTGCACTGCCGGTCAAATTGACCGCGAGCACGCCGGCGCCCAGCGTGGCCGGATACGTGGCTTCGATGAGCGAGTCGCTGACGACCGAGAATGACTGGGCCGCCGTCGTGCCAAAGGAGACGGCGCTGGTTCCAGTCAATCCGCTGCCGCGAATGACGACGTTGCCCGTAGTGCCGGCAACGAGGGTCCTGGGCTCGACCACGTCCGCGATGGCGGGTCCGGTGACGGTATAGGTCACATTGATGGTTTGCGGACTGCCCCGCAATTGCCCGGTGGCGCAAGTGGCATCATTCAAACAGGCGCTCACGGTCAGCACGCTCGAATAGGTGCCGACGCCGAGCGCATTCGGGCTCTGCACGTTCACGGACGCGGAGCCGCTGTTGCCGGAAACAACGAATTGGGTGACGCCGGAGACGGCGGGTCCTGTGACTTGCACGAGGATGTAGAGGGTGCCGGACAAGGATCCCGAAACCGACCCGCTGACGGCCTGGCTCGCCGGCGCTGCGGAATTGATATTCGCCGAGAACGTGAGCGTCTTCGTTGCAATCGAGAACACCGGTGCGGCCGCTCCGCCGCCGCCTCCTCCACCGCCGCAGGCACAGAGCAGAGCGAGCGCCGCCGCGGCACACCCGCGCGCAGCGATCGGCAAGTTCCGGGAGAAGGCACCGTGCTCGTTTTTCATCCACACTCCGTCGCGCTCAGGCCACCGACTCATCCGTCGGGCGCATTTTCGACGAGTCGCACCGATGATATTTGCGGTGCAGCATACCCGATCTTTAAAGATTCGCCCCCAGTGGGGTTCGGTTATATGCAAGCGCCGTGCTCGGGATGTTCTATTAAGTCAAAAGGCGGGAATCGCGCATGTTGCCGGACGGAGACATATCGATGGGCACAGGTGCTTGCCCCAATATGGGAGCCAATCACTCAAGAGGCCACGCCATGTCACTGATGATTCATTTCCTCCACGGCCTCTTTGGATTTGCCGCCCTTTCTTCGTTCGCCGGTTTTGTGTTTCATCTGTTCAGCGGAAATCCCGACATGGCGCTCATCTGCTTCGTAGGCATTGGGGGAAGCGCAGCGGTTGGTTGGATGATCTCGAACATTCGGAACAGTTAAGCCCTCGGTCGATTGCTGGGCGCCAGCGCGAGCTGGGATTCGATCGAGAATATCGTGGCATTCGAATTTCGTCGGCGGCGATTCACGTCGTCCCGATGCGCCTCGCCTTGGCATCGATGCGCCGATCGATGCCGTTTACGATCGCCAGAAGCGCCTTGACGCTCAGGAATCGCAGCAGTTTCGACGGCAGATAGGCGGGCTCGCGACAGATGAGCTCATGCCACGGATTCGACCGGCCCTCCACCAGATCGGCGAGCAATGTGCCCATGGTCGTCGCCTGAGCAACGCCGTGGCCGTTATAGCCGACGGCATAGTGATAGGCTGGATTGTTCCGTACGCGCCCTACCACGGGCATGAAGTTGAGCGTAAATCCGCACCATCCTGCCCATGCATGTGCAACAGCCAAGTCGGCGAGTGCCGGAAAGCGTTCGCGGAAGGCGCGGATTACGCTCATCTTGCGCGCATCGGCTTCACCCCCGTGATTGTGCGGGGCACAGTCGTAAAAGTATTGAACATCCTTCGAGCCGCCGATGATGGTGCGCTGGGCGGTCAGCCGGTAGCTCTCCATACTTTCATGCGCGGTGTAAATCCCCACACGCCCCGCCCAGCCGCCGATCGCATCGAGTTGCGCGTCCGATAGCGGCGCGGTCTCGAAGAGCGTGATATAGAGCGGGCTGATGCGATTTCCCGGTCGGCCGATTTCAGTGGCGTAAGCATTTGCGGCCATCACTAACTTGTCGGCGTTGACCGAGCCGCCCGCCGTGAAGACTTGGATCGGCTTTGTCTCATCGATGTGCTCGACAGCGGACTGCTCATAGATACGGATCCCGCGCGCCAGCGCCGCTCGGCGCAATCCGAGTACGAGTTTTCCCGTGTGAAGCGTACCGCCCGATTCTTCCATTGCGCCGCACGGGAATGCGGCCGGCATGCCGCGTTCGCGCATCTCGCCGGGTTCCACGAAATGCATCCTCGCACCCAGGGAGAGGGCGGCTTGCGTCGCCTTGCGCAACCGCTTCTCCTGCGCCTGGTGCACGACGGCCATGATATTGCCGCTGCGGTTGTAATCGCAGTCGATGCCGTAGGCTCGCATCATCTCTTCGGTACTCTCGACGCAAAAGTCCGCGTAGCGCGCAAATTTGCCCGCAGTCTCCCGGCCAAACAACATGAGGGCAGTCGGCAGATCCTTGCAGATGGTGGGTGTCAGGTGGCCGGCGTTACGCCCGCTCGCGCCGTAGCCGCAGAAATTGCGCTCGATTACCACGGCGCTGATGCCCCTCTCATGGAGCGCCAGAGCAGTCGACAGGCCGGTGTACCCTCCGCCGACAATGGCAACTTCAGCATGGATGTTTGACGTCAAGGGCGGCTGCAGATCAGCTGGCCGGTTCACATAAGGGCTGATGTCGAGAAAGCGCGTTTTCGTATCGTCGATAGGCATAGGGTGCGCACTGAACTAAGGTTACTCAGCAAATCACAGTTGAGAATTGGCTGGCAAGGCCCCACCTAGGTCGAATGGTCCCATTATCCGTCCTCGATCTGTCGCCCATCACCCAAGGCAGCGATGCGGCGCACTCGTTTAGGAACACGCTGGACTTGGCGCGCCACGCCGAGCGCTGGGGCTATAAACGCTTTTGGTTGGCCGAGCATCACGGCATGCCCGGAATCGCCAGCGCGGCGACCGCGGTGCTGATCGGCCATGTAGCCGGTGGCACTTCTACCATTCGCGTCGGCGCCGGGGGCATCATGCTGCCGAACCATTCCCCGCTGATCATTGCCGAGCAGTTCGGCACACTGGAGTCGCTGTACCCCGGCCGCATCGATTTAGGCCTGGGTCGCGCGCCAGGGTCCGATCAGCGCACGGCGCAGGCGCTGCGACGCAGTCTGGCCTCGGACCCGGATGAGTTTCCGCGCGATGTTCAGGAACTCGCCGACTACCTCTCCGAGTCGCCGCGCCAGTCGGTGCGCGCGGTGCCAGGAATGGGGCTCAAGGTTCCGCTGTGGATCTTGGGTTCCAGTCTGTTTGGCGCTCAAGTTGCCGCAGCCTTTGGCCTGCCATTCGCGTTTGCCTCACACTTTGCGCCGGCGCAGATGATGGCAGCGATTAAGCTCTACCGCAGCGAGTTTCGGCCTTCGGCGGGACTTGCCAAATCCTATGTCATGCTGGGCTTTAACGTATTCGGTGCCGATTCATTGGACCAAGCGGCATTTCTCGCAACTTCGATGCAACAGGCATTCGTGAATCTGCGCAGCGGCCGCCCCTCGCAGCTGCAGCCGCCAGTCGAGGGCTACATCGAGCGCATCGGGCCGCAGGAACGCGCCATCCTCGATCAGGTTCTGTCCTGCGCCTCCGTTGGGCCTCCCGAGAAGGTGCGCGCAGATCTGCGCAGTTTTATCGAGCGGACCGGCGCCGATGAGCTGATGATCACCTCGCAAATCTTCGATCACGCGGCTCGGCTGCGCTCCTTTGAGATCGCGGCAGAGGCGATCCGCGAAGCGTAGACGCTTGCGAAACGGCCGTCCGCGGGGTGCGGTAAGCTGGATGGAGGGCTGGTTAGTCCTAGCTCCGCTGCACAAAAGGAAAGAAGCAAAGACTCGGATGTTTACGAACTGGAGCCCGCATTGTAATTGCATGGTCGCAGAGCTGAAGCCCCGCGTGTGCCCGCACTGGCGTTGCTTGCGAGAACACTGGGAATCGTCCGCGCGACGGACCTCTGAATCATGAATCCTCTGTTGTCGATTTGTTTTCTGTTCTTGTCATGTGCGCCAGCATTCTCTGCCGATGGGACGCCTCCTGTTTTTCTGAGTCACTTTTACGTTGCGGTTGATCAGTCTACGTATGACGCGTTGCGAAAATCGCCCGAGATTGTGGAGTTGGCCGGCATTGAAGAGCGGCACACGGTGGCTGGAAGCCGCGATTGGTCTGGCTTCTATGTTTACGGACGCCAAACCTACATGGAATTCTTCGAAGCCGACACGCTTACCGATGGGGAGCACAAGCAGGACAGCGGCCTCGGCTTGTTCGTAGAACAGGCGGGTGGCGTCGATGCCGTCGCGGCTCGGCTCCGGACAATATTCGGCAGCAGGGTGGAAATTGACAAACAAGTACGAACTATCGCTACCGGGGATATCCCTTGGTACATTGCGGCTGCTGTCGATCCCAACGAACCCGAAGCATTGGTAACGTGGGTGATGGAAGTTGATCCCGCGTACCTAGCGGCGACGCATCCTGGGTCGCCCGTCAGACATCCCTTGAGCCGCGAGCAGTTCTTGGCGTGGAATTTCCTTCCGGACCATTTGCTCGATGCCGTTGTGGGTATCCGGGCCGCGCTCAAATCCGTGGAAATGACCCGACTTGCGAATGAATTCGAACTCATGGGATGGTCGGTACATCGCGAGGGTGGCGGATTTCGCGCAAAGGGTCCCGATGTCGCACTCGAAGTATTGCCCGCGGGGTCGCGGACGGGGATACAACAGGTCGATCTCCGCTTGCGACGTTCGGTTCCGAAGCGAACAGTTGCCCTCGGGTCCGCGAATCTTCTTCTCGAGGGAAAAACCGGGAAGCTGATCTTTTGGAGGCCGGAATAAGTGCGGACACGGCGGGAATTCAAATCGAAGGCGCGCAGCGTGACTTATGCTGTTGTGAGTGACACTAGGTGATTACGTACATGCCGTTCATCAACGCCCGCTTTTCGAAGCCAAGATCGCATCAACGGTGCCGGCTTCGAGGTGCGCGGCCCATTCCTTCCATCCCGGACTCATTCTTTCAAGCCTATTCAGTAGCTGCGCGCTGTCGAGGGTCGGGGCTCCCGCGGGGAAGTCCCTCCTTACTTCTCTGAGGTAATCGGTGCCGCTCTGCTTGTAAATTTCAATGACGCGCTGATCGAGAGCGAGCTGGTACCACCCATAATTTCCTGGATACTTCTGCTGCAGTTCATCATATTTTCTTTCGAAGTCGTCGAGCTTGGTAAACGGATGCGGAGATTTGGTGAGCCCAACGGTCCAGAAGATCTCGTTCGACAACGCCTGTCCCGGATCGGTCGCCTTCAGATACGCATACCCTACATAGCTGGCGAGAAATTCGTTGAACCATTTCGTCTGCGGATCGATGCCAAGCTGTCGAATGATCGAATGGCCGATTTCGTGCGTCCCGATGCCGTCGCAGCCTTCAAATTTTACCCTAGCCCATGTCTTTCCTTTCGCCAGGGCTCGTTGAAGCATCCCCGGCGGCACCTCCTCGCGCCTCGGTGCGACCATCCATCTCACCTCATCCCAGCTGACCGGCATGACGAACACAGCGGGCCTCGTGCCCTCCACGGAGGGCATGCCATAGGGTTCATCGCCCGCAATGACCGGCCACTGCTGGACATTGAGGACCGCCATCGCGACGGGACTGAAGGAGACACGAAACAGATGCGCGTAATACGTTATTTCCCCGCCAAGTAGACCTTGAAGGTACCTGGCGCGCTCTTTCGCATGCGGACTGTAAAACGTCGGCAGGCTGCCTGGGATTGATTCGAGTTTGAGGGACTTGATTCCATCCATACGGCGCGACCCATCAGCGCCCGACACGGTTTCGGCCCCGGCCGCGTGAAGGAGCAATGGCAGCAATGCGGACAGAGCCAAAAACGAGTGGCAGGAACGCTTCAAGTTATCTATCTCCATCCCCAGCATACGGCAAGGCAGAACGGCTTTGCGGTCGACCCGATGGTCGATCTTCCTATGCGTGCGATGGGACTGCGGTGTGAATTGGAGTGGCCCATCCACCCCTGGGCGCACCCTTTCGGTGCAATAAGCAGAAAGTCCACTGTGCGCCGACACGCCGGTGCGCGACATTCCAGGTGCTTCGAATCTGTTTTTGACACGGGAATGGGAAAAATTCATGGTGAGGGCTTTGATCGCTGCCGGCCTGGTGATGATCGCGGGATGTACCGACCTTAAACCCATGGAAGAGCGAATCGCGAATCTGGAGGCGCAGGTCAATAAACTGCAGGCCGACGTCGCGAAGTCAGCGAGCAATTCCGCGGCGGCCAACAAGGCCACTGCAGCCTCCGCGTCGGCGGCTTCCGGCGCCGCGGCGAAGGCCTTGTCCATCGCCGAATCCAACACCGCAGCGATCGACGAACTGAACACGAAGATCGACCAGATGTTCAAAAAGCGCCCCTCGAACTAGAACCGTCCAGCGCGCCAAAGCGTTTTGCGCTGATCACGCTGCTTTCTTGAAATCTCCCATTTGCGCATCCAGCGCGCGTTTAAAAGCGGGCCGTGCGGTGCAGCGTTCGAGGTACGCCGCCAGGCGCCGGTCGCTGGCCACGATGTCGGTGTGGGTCAGAATGCGCAGGACCGTCGCCATCATCAGATCACCGGCCGTAAAGCGCTCGCCATCGAGAAAGGATTTATCGCCCAGCGACATGGCCAGGGCCGACAAGCGCCTCTGCACGAACGCCACCGCGCCGGGGCGCCGCAGTTTCGCCCATTCCTCCTGCGCATAGAAAAGATCGATCGCGGCGACATTCATCACGAAGGGCTCGATCGAATTGAGGGCGGCTATTAGCCACTGCGTCGCGCGTGCGCGCGCACCAACTTCTTTCGGCAGCAGCGCCTCGCTTCGCTCGCCTATGTGCAGCACGATAGCACCGGACTCGAAGAGAACCAGGCCGTCCTCCTCATAGATCGGCACTTGCCCGAACGGTTGCAGAGCACGGTACTCCGGCATTTCCTGATCTCCCTGATCGAGCAGGCGGGTCTTGTACGGCAGCCCGGCTTCCTCCAGCGCCCAGCGTGCACGCAAGTCGCGCACTTGACCGCGCGCAAAGTCCGGAACCCACCTGAACGCGGAGATTGTGATCATGCTGTTACTCCTCGCCAGGGGTAGTGAGTACGTTTTTGAGGGTGACCGGAACGCAGTTTAATCGCGCTGATGCGAAAGAGGCTACTTGCGCGGGGCCGCCTAGCAGGTAGGATCTGGGTCCGTGACGATCCGGGATTATCTGAAGCGGCGCAGAAACAGGGTGGCGCTGTTCGTGCTTCCAGGGATCGTGTTTTGCGTTTTGGCGGCGGTCTTTGCACCCGCCAGCTTCTGGCTGAATTGGCTTTCGCTTGCCGTCTTGTTCGCCGGACTGGTCGCAGTCATCGTGTCCCTGTATCGAACGCCATGCCCTCGATGCCGGCGTCCGCTCGGCGCCATCGCTGCGCGAGCCGCGAACGGGTGGGCAAGGATTGCGCATTGCCCCTACTGCCGCACCAGTCTCGACGAATCGATGAATCCGAACCCGCCCTGAGGCGGGGAAATCGCCGCGCCGCCGTTGAATCTCGATTGCAAGCCCCGCTGTGCAACAATTGCCATGCGCGCCTTCCACCTTTAGGCCAATAGCTGAGCGGAACCGCCCGTGGCATGGTGCGGACCTTCGCATCGCCACGATGGCGGCCCCGCCTGCGTTCATTTTACGAGGACACGATTATGGCAGTTGAATTTGCGCCATCCGCCCCGGTCGCCGAGGCGCGCGCGATCGCCAAAGAAGCCTATATCTACGGGTTCCCCATGGTGGACGGCTATCGCATTCAGAATGCCTACTTCATCGATAAAGCGAGTCATGACTACAAGGCGCCGTACAACCAGATAGCGAGTTTTGCGCGAGTCTTTACCCCCGACGATACGGTGGTCCAGACACCTAATTCAGATACCCCTTACTCGTTCGCCGGGCTGGATCTGCGCCTCGAACCGGTGGTGCTGACCGTCCCGCCGGTGGACAGGCCCCGATATTTCAGCGTCCAGCTGGTCGATCTATACACCTATAACTTCGACTACATCGGCAGCCGTGCCACAGGCAGCGATGGCGGCAGCTTTCTTGTCGTCGGTCCCGGATGGACCGGGGAGAAGCCGGAAGGGGTGAAAAAAATCATTCGCGCGGAAACTCACCTGGCGCTCGCGATTTACCGCACTCAACTATTCAATCCGAAGGACCTCGATAACGTCAAAAAAATACAAGCGGGCTACAAGGTCCAGACGCTGTCGGCGTTTCTGGGTCAGGCGGCACCCACGGCGGCCACGAGCCGCGATTTCATCAAGCCGCTCACGATTGAGCAGGAGAAAACGTCGCTGGAGTTCTTCAATCAGCTGAACTTTATTCTCGGCTTCTGCCCGACGGTTCCCGCGGAGGCAGAACTCATGGAGCGATTCGCCACGATCGGCGTCGGCGCGGGCAAGACTATCGACGTGAGCAAACTGGCACCTGAGTTAAAACAGGCATTGCTAGACGGCATCGCCGATGCATGGGCAGCCTTCCAGGAATTTCGCAAAAATGAATTTGCGACGGGGAAGGTGACATCGAATGATGTCTTTGGCAGCCGCGCGGCCATGAAGAATAACTATGCGTATCGAATGGCCGCTGCGGTGCTGGGAATTTACGGCAATTCAGCCCAAGAGGCCATGTACCCCGCTTATACCGTGGACTCGAAGGGCAAACCGCTCGACGGCGCTCATCGCTACACCATTCATTTTGCAAAAAGCGAGTTGCCGCCGGTGAATGCATTCTGGTCACTGACGATGTACCAACTGCCTTCGAGCCTGCTGGTCGCAAACTCCATCAACCGGTATCTACTCAATTCTCCGATGTTGCCGCAGTTCACGCGGGGCGCCGATGGAGGCCTGACCCTTTATTTTCAAAATACATCTCCTGGAGCCGATAAAGAGTCTAATTGGCTGCCTGCGCCTAGTGGACCGTTTGCCGTATATATGCGGCTCTACTGGCCCAAGCCAGAGGCGCTCGATGGCCGGTGGAAGCGCCCACTGATGATCGAGGCGAACTAGGGCGGTTCGGTTCGCGGCTGCGGCGCCGTTTTGAACAGCGCGCGAAATTTTCGCTCCCCCTGTGGCGTGAATCGAACTGCACGCGACTTACGATCGCGCTTCAGCCAGTCGAAGTCGCAGAGTCGGGACAGCAGCGCTGCGCCGAGCGATCCGGCTAGGTGATGTCTGCGTTCGCTCCAATCCATGCAAGACCGGCAAAACGTGCGCCGCAGCCGAGCCGCCGCGCGGGTATCTACGCCGACGCGTGCAAACCATTCGGCGCCGAATTCGGTGAGACGCAGCGATTCCTGGTTCGACTCCAGCACCCCCTGCTGTAACAGCGACTCGTATGCTGAAACGCCGAGTTCACCTGCGAGATGGTCATAGCACACTCGTGCCCTGCGCAGCGCCGGCTCGCGCGGGCTCGATATCAGCCGCACGGCGCCGGTGCGAAAAGCCACACCCATGAGGGACTCCAGCAACCTCGCCACATCCTCATTAGCGAGCCGGAAGTATCGATGTCGGCCTTGCTGATCCACATCAACGAGCGCGGCATCGAGCAACTTGGACAAATGCGCGCTCATCGTCTGTTTTGTGACGCCGGCGATGGCCGCCAGCTCCGTGGCCGTCAGGGCGCGGTCCGTCATTAGCGCAGTCAATGCGTCCGCACGCGCGCGATCGCCGAGCAAGGAGGCAATTCGCGCGATGTTCGGGCCATCTTTCATAGTTCGACACTAAACGAACCATCGACGAGCGGCAAGCCCCTAGCATGCGCATCGACATGACCGTTACCTGTTTCATTCGCTATACGATCGATCCGTTTCAGCGCGCGGCTTTCAAGCGCTATGCGGAAAATTGGGGCGACATCATTCCCCGCTGCGGCGGGCAACTGATCGGATACTTTCTCCCGCACGAAGGCACCAATAACATCGCGTGGGGACTCATTTCGTTCGAGTCGCTCGCCGCCTACGAAGCCTACCGGGCGCGCCTGAGAGACGACGCTGAAGCCAAGGAGAACTTTGCCGTCGCGCTGGCGCAGCGCTTCATTCTGAGCGAGGAGCGAACCTTTCTGGAGGCTGTGGGCGAGGCCAAATCGCTCGTTTGAGCCGCCAAATCACTGTTTTGCAGCAAGCTGGCGAATGCGTCACGGCATGCCCCGCAGTTGAATTGTAGAGTGCCGCACCCATGATATGGGTACTTAAATCCGCCGCCGCGAGAGGCTGCATCCTTGAATTTACTGGAAATGAACATGCTTGGACCGATTGCCCGCTGGGGCCACAATGTATTGATGACAGCGATGGGTTTGCTGACAATTGCCTTGGTTGTCTTCCTTATTAAGTAACCTTCGACGTATTGAGGGGCCTTTGGGGCGCGCCGCAGTGCGAGCCCAAGCTTAGCGGCACCTCAACATCCGCTGCAGAAACTACGACTGGCATTCGTCGGTTGGTGCGTGCCTGATTGGTGCGCGCCCGACAGAAAAAGTATCATGCGGGCGTTCTGATCATCCTGACATCGACTGGAGGGATCGCGTGCCGCCGATGACGCCAGACTCGGGCGATCCTAACCTTGATCGTCGGGCCGTACTGGGATTGGCCACCAGCGTTGTGGCGAGCGCCGCAGCGCCGTCATTTGCGCAGTCCGCCACCGGCGGCCGACCCTCCGGCATCGTGATGCTGGACGCTGTGACGCTCGCCGATGCGATACGCAGTCGACAGCTATCCTGCGTCGAGGTCATGACGGCCTATCTGGATCACATCGACAGGCTGAATCCGCGCGTCAACGCCATCGTCGCTCTGCAAGAGCGGGCAGCGTTGATGGCACAGGCCGAACAGCGCGATAGGCAGCTGGCGCAAGGCGAGGTGATGGGGCCTCTGCATGGCTTCCCGCTGGCGGTCAAGGACCTGATGCCCGTGAAAGGCATTCGCATGACCATGGGAACGCCGATCCTCAAAGATTTTGTTCCGGATGCTGATGGCATCATGGTGGAACGGCTGCGAAACGCCGGCGGTATTTTCATCGGCAAGACGAATACCCCGGAATTCGGATTGGGATCGCATACTTATAATCCCGTCTACGGAGCTACGCGCAATGCCTACGATCAATCGCGATCGGCCGGCGGCAGCAGCGGCGGAGCTGCAGTCGCGCTGGCGCTGCGCATGCTGCCCGTCGCGGATGGCAGCGATTTCGGCGGTAGTCTGCGCAATCCGGCAGGTTGGAATAATGTGTTCGGGTTCCGCACCAGCATGGGACTGGTGCCGACTAGCGGGCATGACGGATGGTTTCCGTCCATGAGTGTCGTGGGGCCGATGGCACGCAACATTCCGGACTTGGCGATGCTGCTGTCGGTCCAAGCCGGGTACGATGCACGAGTCCCCCTGTCCCTGATCGGGGATGGTCGCGCATTTCAACATCGTCTGGAAACCGATCTGAAAGGCAAACGAATCGCGTGGTCGGGGGACTTTCGAGGCTATTTGCCCTTTGAACCCGGCGTGCTGGATGTTTGCGTGAATGCACTGAAGGTGTTCGAGTCGATGGGCTGCCACGTTGAGGAAGCCCAACCGGATTTCTCCATCGACGCCGTATGGCGCGCGTGGTTGACGCTGCGTGCGTGGCAGTCGGGCGGAAGCCTCTTGGCTTACTACAACGATCCGGCAAAACGCGCGCTGCTGAAACCAGAGGCGATCTTTGAAGTTGAGAGCGGACTGAAACTATCGGCCTTCGATATTTCCGCCGCATCGAGCGTGCGAGCGGAGTGGTATCAAGCGGTGCGGCGATTTTTCAACAAATATGATTACTTCATCGCTCCCACCGCGCAATTGTTTCCCTTCGACCTCAATCTGCATTGGCCGCAGGAAATCGCAGGAAAGAAGATGGAGACCTATCATGAATGGATGAAGGGCGTCCTTCCCATCACCATGAGCGGCTGTCCGGCGCTCGCGGTGCCGGCGGGATTCGGCAATGCCGGATTGCCGATCGGGATCCAAATCGTCGGACCGCTGCACGCCGAGCTGGCCTGTTTGCAGTTGGCCTTCGGATATGACACGGCAACCAGCTGGTCGACCAAGCGTCTACCCGGACTTCTGAGTTCACGATGAATTTTCCTTGCTGGAGGTAGCGGCGATGTTGCACCTAGACTTCCACCCGGCCGGGCGGCACTACTTACAGATTCCAGGTCCCAGTCCCGTGCCCGACCGGATTCTGCGCGCCATTAGCCTGCCCACGATCGATCACCGCGGACCGGAGTTTGGCGCGCTGGGACTCAAGGTGCTTACGGGGCTCAAGGCGGTATTCAAGACACGCCATCCGATCGTGATTTATCCCGCCTCCGGCACCGGCGCATGGGAAGCCGCTTTGAGCAACACCCTATCTCCCGGCGATCAGGTACTCATGTTCGAGACAGGACACTTTGCTGCGCTCTGGGCAAAGATGGCTGCGCGGCTGCATCTATCTGCGGAGGTGTTGGCGGGCGGCGGCGATGATGTGCATCTACCCCACGCACCCAATTGGCGGCAAGGCGTGCAGGCCGACCTCATCGAGCAGCGCTTGCGCCAGGATTCGCAGCACAAAATCAAGGCGGTATGCGTCGTTCACAACGAAACCTCAACCGGCGTGACCTCGGACATCGCCGCGGTGCGCGCTGCAATCGATGCGGCGCGACATCCCGCGCTACTGATGGTCGATACCATTTCGGGGCTCGCCTGCGCGGACTATCGGCATGACGACTGGGGTGTGGATGTCGCCATCAGCGGCTCGCAAAAGGGGCTGATGCTCCCGCCGGGGATCAGCTTCAACGCCCTATCGCCGCGGGCGCTCGAGGCCATGAAGGGCGCGGCGCTGCCGCGCTCCTTTTGGGCCTGGGATGAAATTCTGGAGGCGAATAAAACCGGCTATTGGCCTTCCACGCCCAGCACCAACCTGCTGTATGGCTTGTCCGAGGCGCTGGATATGATTCAAGCGGAGGGATTGGAGCATGTATTCGAGCGTCACCAGCGTTGGGCAGCAGGCGTACGCAGCGCGGTTGGGGCATGGGGGCTGCCCATCCAGTGTGCGGATCCCCGTCTGTACTCGCCGGTACTCACCGGCGTCATCACGCCGACCGGTCTGGATGCCGACGCGCTGCGTCGTTTGATTTACGAGCGCTTCGACCTGTCCTTGGGGGTGGGCCTGGGGAAATTGAAGGGCCGCATGTTTCGCATCGGCCATCTGGGCGATAGCAATGACCTGACCTTGTTGGCAACCCTGGCCGGCTGCGAAATGGGCCTCGGTCTGATGGGCGTCAAGATCGCGGCCAGCGGTGTGCACGCCGCCATGGATTATTTCAGCTCGCATCGCGCAACTTCGACGCTGCAGAAAGTGGCGTAGATCGGGAGGCCGCGGCGCCACCCCGAAGACGGAAAATGCCATGAAGCGCTTGCGAGTCACCCATATCGTCCTGCTGCTGTTGTGCCTGATGTACTTCATCACCTACCTGGATCGGATCAACGTCAGCAGTGCCGCCGAGGGATTCAAAAAAGACTTCGGCTTCAGCAACACCCAGGTCGGCTTCGTATTTTCGGCCTTCGCCTACCCCTACCTGCTCATCCAGATCGCCGGCGGCTGGATCAGCGACCGGTTCGGTGCGCGCCGCACGCTCATCGTGTGCGGCCTTGTGTGGGCGAGCGCCACGGCCCTTACCGGTATGGCCGGCGGACTGGCCTCGATGGTAGTTGCGCGGATATTGTTGGGCCTGGGCGAAGGCGCGACCTTTCCAGCCGCTACCGCCGCGATGTCTCGCTGGATCGCACCCGGTCGGCGGGGCTACGCGCAGGGCATTACCCACGCCGCATCGCGAATCGGCAACGCGGTCGCCCCGACAACTATTGTATTGATCATGAGCACCTACGGCTGGCGCGCGTCGTTCTATGTTTGCGCGGGACTCAGTTTTCTGTGGGTGGCGCTCTGGGCACTGACATTCACAGAACTGCCAAAGGATCACCCGCGCATTACCCCGCTCGAACTCGCCGCATTGACGACGCCGCCGAGCTTCGCGCCCAAGGTGCCCTGGCGAGCACTCATTCAGCGCATGGCACCGGTGACCATCGTTTATTTCTGCTACGGCTGGACCCTATGGCTTTATTTGAGTTGGACGCCGCAATACTTTCTGCACAGCCAGCACTTGGATCTGAAAAATTCCGCGCTGTACGCATCCTGCGTGTTCTCTGCCGGTGTACTCGGCGACACGCTGGGGGGCACCATCACCGACAGGATCCTCAAGCGCAGCGGGAATCCCCGCCTGGCCCGCAGCTTTATGGTGTCAATCTGCATGCTGCTATCGCTGCTGTCGCTGGTCCCTTTGATGTTTGCGCACAGCGCCGGTCTGTCGCTGCTATTCCTGTCCGCGGGTTTCTTCTTTGCCGAGATGACCATCGGCCCGATGTGGGCCATCCCCATGGACATCGCGCCGAATCATTGCGGCACCGCAAGCGGCATCATGAATACCGGCTCGGCGCTCGCCGCCATCATCAGTCCTGTGGTGGGGGGGTATCTCATCGACGTGTCGGGAAACTGGCAGCTGCCCTTCGTCGGCAGCATGCTGCTGATGGGTATCGGGGTGCTGCTCGCCTATCGGATGCGGCCGGACCTTAAGTTTGAGGAACCCGCCGCGGCCGAGTGATGGTGGGCATCCGCAGGCCCCGATAGGGGATCACTGGACGGGGGAGTACAGCAGCCTGTTGTTCGTGGCCCGCGGCGCCCGGCAATCAAGATACCGCAGCCTCGGCGCGGCGCCACCAACACTTTGTTCTAAACAAATATCAAACCGACATCGAATGCATCAAACCGCGGCGAGCGCCTGGTCCAGATCGGCCAGCAGATCCTTGATGTGTTCGATACCCACGGATAACCGCACGGTATCTTCGGTCACCCCCGCCTTGGCCAATTCGGCAGGCGCCAATTGCCGATGCGTGGTCGAGGCGGGATGCGTTGCCAACGAACGCACATCGCCGATGTTGACGAGCCGGGTAAACAGCTGCAACGCGTCCAGGAAGCGCGCTCCGCGCTCGCGTCCCTCGCCCGCCGGGCCCTTCACGCCGAAAGTCAACAATCCGGATGCCTTTCCCGACAGGTACTTCTTCATCAACGCGTGATCGGGATGGTCGCTGAGCCCGGCATAGTTGACCCAGGCCACCTTGTCGTGGCGCTTAAGATGCTCTGCAATCTGCAGTGCGGATTCGCTGATTCGATCCATCCGCAGCGACAAGGTCTCGATCCCCTGCAGGATCAGGAAGGCATTGAAGGGCGAAATCGCCGCTCCCGTGTTGCGCAGCGGAACCACCCGCGCGCGGCCAATGTATGCTGCGGGACCGAGTGCTTCGGTGTACACAACGCCGTGGTAGCTCACGTCCGGCTCGTTGAGCCGGCGAAAGCGCTGCTTATGCGTAGCCCAGGGGAATTTTCCCGAATCAACAATGGCGCCGCCGACGCTGTTGCCATGGCCTCCCAAGTACTTGGTGAGCGAATGCACCACAATATCGGCGCCATGCTCGATGGGTCGCGACAAATAGGGCGTGGGCACCGTATTGTCGACGATCAAGGGCACGCCATGTCGATGTGCGATCTCGGCAATGCGGGCGATATCGGTAATGTTGCCCTGCGGATTGCCCAGCGACTCGACGAACACGGCCTTGGTTTTCGCATCGATCAGGGGCTCGAAGGATTCGGGCTCTCGATAATCGGCGAATCGGGACTCGATGCCGTACTGCGGCAGCGTGTGCGCGAAGAGATTATATGTACCCCCATAGAGGGCGCTGGAGGCGATGATGTTATCGCCGGCCTCGGCGATGGTGAGAATCGAATACGTCACCGCCGCCTGCCCCGACGCCAACGCAAGCGCTGCGATACCGCCCTCGAGCGCCGCCAGGCGCTGCTCGAGCACGTCCTGCGTCGGATTCATGATGCGCGTGTAGATGTTACCCGGCACCTTGAGGTCAAACAGATCGGCCCCGTGCTGCGCGTTGTCGAACGCGTAGGCCACGGTCTGGTAGATCGGCACCGCCACGGCTTTGGTCGTGGGTTCCGGCGAATAGCCGCCATGAACCGAGAGAGTCTCAAAACGCCAGTTCTCGCGACCGGAAGGTTTGGTCATGATGCCACCCGATTGAATTAGAGGGCCCCAATGCTAAGCCATGGAGCCTTCAGCGTCGATCGCGAACATGATTTGCCTTGCCCGTGGAGCGGGTCAACGAGCCGCTCACCACGATCTGGATGTCCGCGGTTACGCCGACCAAGGCCTTCAATTTTGCGCCAAGATTCGCTGCCGCGGCCGAGAGGGCCGGAGCGGCCAGATCCTGGCGCGCTTCGACGAGAATTCTCAGTTCATCGAGGCGATTCGGACGGGTAATTTCAATCTCGAAGTGCGGCGCCAGGCCATTGCAGTCCAAGATCAGCTCTTCGATCTGCGAAGGAAAGATATTGACGCCGCGCACGATCAGCATGTCGTCGCTGCGCCCGCTGATTTTCGCCATGCGCCGCATGACCGTCACCGTTCCCGGCAGCAGCCGGGACAGATCCCGGGTTCGATATCGGATCACCGGCATGGCCTGCTTGGTCAACGATGTGAAAACCAGCTCGCCCGCTTCTCCGTCCGCGACCAGACTTCCGGTCCTCGGATCGACGATTTCCGCGATGAAATGATCTTCCCAAATGGTGGGCCCATCCTGGGTCAGCGCAAATTCCTGGGCGACGCCCGGACCCATGACTTCGGACAAGCCGTAAATGTCGCAGGCATCGATGTCGAAAGCATTTTCAATTTCATCGCGCATCCCCTCGCCCCAGGGCTCAGCGCCGAAAATACCGATACGCAGGGAGCTCTTGCGCGGATCCAATCGCTGGCGCCTGAATTCATCCAGAATGGCCAGCATATAGCTGGGCGTCACCATGATGATCTCGGGCGCGAAGTCACGAATCAATTGCACTTGCTTTTCGGTCTGTCCACCGGACATGGGAATGACCGTGCATCCAGCCGCCTCCGCGCCGTAATGCGCGCCGAGTCCGCCGGTGAAAAGACCGTACCCGTAGGCGACGTGCACTTTCATGCCGGCGCGGCCTCCCGCCGCGCGGATCGAGCGCGCCACGAGGCTGCCCCAGGTGGCGAGATCGTTCTTGGTGTAGCCCACGACGGTAGCCTTGCCGGTGGTGCCGGATGATGCATGCACACGGGCCACCTCATGCATGGGCACCGAGAAGAATCCGAAGGGGTAGGCCTCTCTCAAGTCCTCCTTGGTGGTGAAGGGGAAGCGCGCCAAGTCGCCGAGCGAACGCAAATCGCCCGGCGCTACACCTGCCGCGTCGAATTTTCGCCGATAGTTCGGATTATTCGCATACGCGTGCTGCAGAGTCGATTGCAATCGCTCGAACTGCAACGACTCGAGCTCGGCGCGCGTCGCACCCAGGATGGGCTCCGCCGCTACCATGTCCTTGACATGTGCGATCGCAGTCCGCGCTGCGCTGGGTCTATCGATCATGCCCGGTCTTTCTGGGAATCGGGAAGCGCGTGAATGCTGACCAGGGTGAGCACGTTGTAGGAGGCGACGGTCTCTTCGTTCTGATTGGTAATTTCCGTATCCCAGGAGACTTCTCCCCAGCCTTTGTCGGCGCGCAAACTCTTGCGGGCACAGGTCAGGCGTACCTTGATCCAGTCGCCCGGTTTTACCGGTTTCACGAAGCGCAGCTCATCGATGCCATAGTTGCCCAGTACCGGTCCGTAGTCAGGATCGACGAACAGGCCCGCCGCGGCGGAGATGAGGAAGTAGCCGTGCGCGACGCGGCCGCCGAACAAGGGGTTGCGCGCGGCCTCGCTCTCGCTCATATGGGCATAGAAGTTATCCCCCGTCAGGGCCGCGAACTGCTCGATGTCGGCAATGGTCACCACGCGGGCGGCTGACTGCAGCGTATCTCCCAACGCCAGATCGTTGAAGGGAATGCGAAAAGGGTGTCGGCCCGGATCGCGCACGCGGGCACCACGCACCCAGCGCCCACCGCTCGCCGCGATGAGGTCCGGCGTGCCCTGCACCGCGACGCGCTGCATATAGTGGAGTACGCCGCGGATACCGCCCATTTCTTCGCCCCCACCGGCGCGGCCGGGTCCGCCGTGAATCAGCGGCGCCAGCGGCGAGCCGTGGCCGGTGGACTCTTTGGCGCAACCGCGGTTCACGACCAGAATGCGCCCATGATAGGGAGCCAGCCCCAGGACAACCTGGCTTGCGAGCGCATCATCCGCGGAAAAAACAGAGGCGACCAAACTTCCTCCGCCGCGCCGAGCCAACCTGATCGCATCTTCCGTGTCGCGGTACGGCAGCACCGTGGCCACAGGGCCGAAGGCCTCCACCTCGTGTACCGCCCGTGCCGCATCGGGGTCCTGACACAAAAGAAGCAGCGGCGGCACGAAGGCGCCGCGTTCCCGATCAGCATCCTTGAGGCCGAAACGCTGCGGGTTTCCTGCGACCAGGCCCGCCTCGCGCTGCAGTTCCTCGACGCGCAGCAACACTTCGGTTCGCTGGCCCTGGCTCACCAAGGGTCCCATGCCCACGCCCTCTGCGCGCGGATTGCCCACCACGATGTGCTGCAAACTTGCCTGCAGCGCGGCAACCACCGCGTCCGTCAGCGCCGCGGGCACGAGCGCTTTGCGAATGGCAGTGCATTTTTGTCCCGCTTTGACGGTCATTTCGCGAACGACCTCTTTGATGAACAGATCAAACTCCGGCGAACCGGGCCCCGCGTCCAATCCTAAGATGCTGGAGTTCAAGGAGTCGGTTTCGGCCACAAAGGGCACCGCATGCCGAATGATATTCGGGTGCACGCGCAGGCGCGCCGCGGTGTCCGCGGATCCAGTGAAGGAAACCGCATCCTGGCAATTCAGGGAATCGAATAAATTTCCCAGGCTGCCGCATACCAGCTGCAATGTCCCCTCCGGCAGGATCTTCGAATCGATGATGCGCCGGACAACCAGCTCCGCCAGGTAGGCCGTCGCCGTTGCGGGTTTCACGATGACGGGCATGCCTGCCAGGATGCTGGGCGCCAGTTTTTCAAGCATGCCCCAGACCGGAAAATTGAAGGCGTTGATGTGCACGGCCGCGCCTTCGCGGGATACGTACAGGTGCCGGCCGACGAAGCTGCCTGTCTTGGACAGCCCTTCGACATCGCCGTCTACGAAGACGCGCGCGTTCGGCAGTTCGCGCGCACCCTTGGCGGCGAAGGCAAAGACCGTGCCGATGCCCCCGTCGATGTCGATCAGGGAATCGTTCTTGGTGGCGCCGGTGCAATAAGAGAGCGCGTAGAACTCTTCCTTCAGTTCCGACAGCCGTTTGGCGAGCGTCCTCAGCAGACCCGCGCGCTCGTGAAAGCTCATTGCGCGCAGCGCCGTACCACCCACCTCGCGCGCATGATCGAGCACGGCCGCAAAGTCGATGCCGGTGGAGGAGGCGTGAGCGATGAGTGCGCCGGTCGCGGCATCCCGCATCGCGACGCCTTGATCCTTACCGCTCTGCCATCGGCCGCAGACATAGCTCTGCAAATCCTGTCGCGCAACGCGTGCTGCGGACATGTCAGCGGCCGCTGAAGTTCGGCGCGCGCTTCGCGCCGAACGCCGCCACGCCTTCGGCAAAATCGGCGGTTTCGCCGAGTTCGCGCTGCACATCGCGTTCGATATTCAGCTGCTCGGCCAGCGTGTGCTGCCAACTGCTGCGAATGGCGGCCTTGGTGGCCGCGAGGCCGCGCGTCGGACCTGCCGCAAATTGCCGGGCCAGCGCATCGACCGTCGCGGCCAGTTCGCCATCCTCGACGCACTGCCAGATCATTCCCCAGGCCGCCGCCTGCTCCGCCGGCAATTTATTGCCGAGCAATGTAAGGCCCATCGCGCGCGCGGCGCCCACCAGACGCGGCAACACCCAGGTCCCGCCGCAATCCGGGATGAGCCCGAGCTTGGCAAAGGCCTGCACGAAACTGGCCGATCGAGCGGCGATAACCAGGTCGCAGGCGAGCGCGAGGTTGGCACCCGCCCCCGCCGCAACCCCATTGACGGCGGCGATCACCGGCATCGGCAAGTCGTGCAGCGTCATTATCAAGGGGTTGTAGCGCTTGTCGATCGACTCGCCAAGGTCGGCGGCTTGGGATCCTGGAGTGACCGCGCGATCGCTCAAGTCCTGTCCTGCGCAGAAGCCGCGGCCGGCGCCCGTCAACACCAGCACGCGCGCACCGCTGCCGGGCAACACCGACAGCGCCTGGCGAATCTCGGCGTGCATCTGCGTATTGAAGCTGTTCAGCTTGTCGGGCCGATTCAGCGTCAGTCGAGCGATGGCGTTGGTGACATCAAACAGAATGGTCTCGTATGCCATGGTCCCCTCCGTTCAAATCGGTTTTATTTGTCGTCGTAAGTCAGTTCGAGTGTAGCCGTGGTCGGGCGGGCCTGACAGCACAGCACGAAGCCGGCGTCCGTTTCCCAGCGCTCCAAGGCGATGTTGTGCGCCATCACCGCTTCACCGTGGGTAATTCGCGCGCGACAGGTTGCGCAGATGCCGGAGCGGCATGAGAACGGCAGCTCTAGGCCGGCGCGCTCCGCTGCCGCGAGCACCGAGGCATCGGCTGCGGCCATGGGAAAGCTGCGGCGCCGGCCGTCCATCACGATCGAGATCTGCGCCAGCACTTCCTCTGGCAGGGATGCCGGATCGGGTTTGGCGGATCTCGTCACGGCTGGCGCTGTGCCGGTGGCAAATCGCTCGAAACGAATCGGCACCTCGCCATTCAGCGCCTTGAGGGCCTGACGAACCTCGTCCACCATGTCGCCGGGACCGCAAACCAAGTACTCATCGGCGCTGGAGACTTCAACGATCTGCCGCGCAAGTTCTGCCACCTTGCGGCCATCGATGCGCCCGTTCAGCAGTTCAGTCTGCTGCGGCTCGCGGCTCATGACAAAATGCACTGCAAACCGATCGATGTAGCGATTCTTGAGCGCCAGAGTTTCTTCGAGAAACATAGTGCGGGCGGTGCTGCGATTGCCGTAGATCAGGGTGAACCGGCTGGCGGCTTCCCTGGCGAGAATATCGGTGGCCAGCGACAGGATGGGCGTGATGCCGCTGCCCGCTGCAAACGCCACGTAGCCATGCTCGCGTTCCGCGCTAATCGCCGTACGGAAACGTCCCATCGGCGTACCCACCTCGAGCAGGTCGCCGGCGCGCAAATTGCCTGCGAGCTCGCCGGACATGCGTCCGCCCTCCTGCAGCCGGATTCCCAATTTGAGCACGCCGCTTCCGGGCGCCGTGACGATGGAGTAGGTGCGGCGCTCGTCGCATTGGTTGATCGTGCGCCGCACGGTGATGTACTGGCCCGCGTGATGCGCGAACGCCTCGCGCAGGCTGGGGGGAATGTGCAAGGTGACGCAGGCCGCGTCTTCGGCCGCACGCTCGACGGCGGCGACTTTGAGCGGATGAAAGGTCAGCATGGCCGAACCGTCAGATACATTTGAAATATTCGAAGGGTTCGAGGCAGCAGCGGCAGCGGTGCAGGGCCTTGCACGGCGTCGAGCCAAACTGGCTCAGGGTTTCCGTGTCGAGCGAATGACAGCGAGGACAGGCCACGGGATGAGTTGCGCGCAGCACGTCGCGCAGGTTGGAAACTCGCTCCGGCGGGACGATGCCGTAGAGCGCCAGCTTGCGTCGGCCCTCCGCGCTGATCCAATCACTGCTCCACGCGGGTGCCAGCACCGTCGTCACGGCGAAGGCGCCGACCTGCGCAGCGCGCAGTGCCGCATCGACGGAGCGCTTGATCACCTCGGTTGCCGGGCAGCCGACGTAGGTGGGAGATAGGCCGACTTCGAGCCGGCCATCGGCCTGCGGCGTGACGAATCGAATCAGGCCCAGATCCACAATGCTGACGGCCGGGATTTCGGGATCTTCCACGGATTCGAGCGCCTGCCACGCCAGGGCAGTGCGTGCGTCCGCATCGGCGAGCGCGCTCATCACCAGCGAGCTCCGGGGTAGACGCGCTGCAGATACTGCATCTCCGCGAGCAGGTAGCCCAAGTGCTCGGTGTGCTCACCGCGCTTGCCATGCCAAGTAAAGGGCCGGTCGATCGGCCGCTTTAGCGTCGCCTCGGCCAGCAGCGCCTCCACGCGCGCCGTCCAAGCGGCATGAACTTCGGATAAGCGCGGGGCGATACCGCTCATCGCCATGCGAACATCCAACGCGTCCGCAGCGAATAATTCCACGGTGTAGGGCCAGAGCGAGTCCAGCGCCGACTGCACCCGCGCATGGCTCTCCTCGGTGCCATCGCCCAGGCGCACCAGCCAGCCCGCGCTGTAGCGCAGGTGGTAGCGCACTTCCTTGAGCGATTTGGCGGCAATTGCCGCCAAGGTGGCGTCGCTGGACTCAGCCAAGCGCTCGTAGAGTTCCAGCTGAAAGGCATCGATCAAGACTTGACGAACGATGGTGTGGCCAAAATCACTGTTGGGTTGTTCGGCCAAGATCGGATTCGAGTAGGCACCCTCTTCGCGCAGATACGCGATCTGATCTTCATCGCGCCCCTGTGCCTCGACCTGCGCCGCGTAGCTCAGCAGCAGTCGCGCTTGGCCAATGAGATCGAGCGCCATGTTGGCGAGGCCCAAATCCTCCTCGAGGGCCGGCGCATGCCCCACCCATTCGCCGAGGCGCTGACCCAGTACCAGACTCAAATCGCCCAGCCGCAGCACGTAGCGAAACAGCGCTTGCGCATCGAGTTCCGGCATGTTCGCGCTCACAGCGTCTTCACCTCAACGGGAATCTCATAAAAGGTGGGGTGCCGGTAAATTTTATCGCGGGCCGGCTCGAACAATGAGTCGGTCTCTGCGGGGTCGGAGGCCGTGATGGCCTTGGAGGGCACCACCCAAATGCTCACCCCTTCCTGGCGCCGCGTGTACAGATCGCGAGCGTGATCGATCGCCATGCGCCCATCGGCGGCGTGCAAGCTGCCGACGTGTTTGTGATCGAGACCGCCGCGGGCGCGCACGAACACTTCGTAAAGAGGCCACTGGCGATTGTCTTGCATCGTGAGGCTCCGAGGTTAACTAATGCTAGGCCGCGGCACCGACGACGCGGTCGCGCTGCTTCGCCGCATAGGCGCTCGCCGCCTCGCGCACCCAGGCGCCGTCGCTGTGCGCCTTGCGGCGCGCCGCCAGCCGCTGCGCATTGCAGGGCCCGTTGCCCTTCAGGATTTGATCGAACTCGGTCCAGTCAATGGCGCCGAACTCGTGCTGCTGTCGGGACTCGTCCCAGCGCAGCGAGGGATCAGGAATCGAAAGGCCCAGGAAGTTCGCCTGCGGCACGGTGAAATCGACGAACTTTTGCCGCAACTCGTCGTTCGAGAAGCGCTTGATTTTCCAGCGCAGCGAATCGCTGTTATGGACTGAATTCGCATCGGGGGGTCCGAACATCATGAGTGCCGGCCACCACCAGCGGTTCAAGGCGTCCTGCGCCATGCGCTTCTGCGCCGGCGTACCCCGCGATAACTGCATCATCAGATCAAAGCCCTGCCGCTGATGAAAGCTCTCTTCGCGGCAGACCCGCACCATCGCCCGCGCATACGGCCCATAGGAGCAGCGGCACAGGGGAATTTGATTCATGATGGCGGCGCCATCGACCAGCCAACCGATGGCGCCCACATCCGCCCAGGTCGGGGTCGGGTAATTGAAGATGCTCGAGTACCTGGCCTTGCCGGACAGCAATTGATCGATGAGCTGGTCTCGGCTGACGCCCAGCGTCTCTGCGGCACTGTACAAATAGGCGCCGTGGCCCGCCTCATCTTGGACTTTGGCGATCAAGATCGCCTTGCGCTGCAGGGTGGGTGCGCGAGTGATCCAGTTGCCTTCGGGGAGCATGCCGACGATTTCAGAATGTGCATGCTGGGAGATCTGACGAATCAACGTGCTCCGATAGCGCGCGGGCATCCAATCCTTGGGCTCGATCTTCTCCTCGGCATCCACGCGGGCCAGAAAGCGCTGCTCCAGCGCGCCCTCATCGCTCACCGCAGTATCGGGACCCTGCACATCCAAGCCCTGCGTGTACATACCTGCCCCCCAAGTTTACCGGCTCAAGGCATTCTGATACAGAAAAACTTCCAATGCAATGTTTTTTGTGTCATAAAGAAACGTGCCGTCCATCGCAGCCACCGATCAGGCCTCAGCCGCCGCGGCTGAACTCATCTCGCGCTTTCGCCGCCAGCGACCGCTGCGCGGCGGCTCTCTCATCGTGACGGTTTTTGGCGATTCGATCATGCCGCGCGGCGGCACCGTCGCGTTGGGCAGTCTGATCGCGCTGGCGGAGCCTTTCGGACTGAATGAGCGGCTGGTGCGCACGGCCACCGCTCGGCTGGCGCAGGACGGCTGGGTCCAGGGTCGCCGGATGGGAAAACTCAGCGAATACCAGCTATCGATACAGGGACGCGAACGCTTCGCGGAAGCGACCCGGCGGATCTACAGCACACCGCAGGGCGATTGGTCGGGCCGTTGGACTTTGATTGTCGTGCCGCCCATGAGAGCAGCCGACAAAAAGGCGCTGCGCGAGGAACTTATCTGGCGGGGATTTGGCGAGATATCAAGCGCCGTGTTCGCGCATCCTGAATTCGATTCGCGGCAATTGGGCGCGCAGCGTCATGAGACCGGGGTGCTGTCGAAAGCCGTCATTTTTGACGCGGGACTCGCGGACTCCGATGCGCCGCAGCGCTTGATCAATCTCGGCTGGGACCTCGAGGACCTGGGCCGCCGCTACCAGCGCTTCGTCGAGCGCTTCGCCCGCGTGCAGGCGAAGCTGCCGCGGCGCGGCGCCTCGGATCAGGCCTGCTTTGCGCTGCGCACATTGTTGATTCATGAATATCGGCGGCTGCACTTGCGCGATCCCCTGCTCCCGCAACAGCTGTTGCGCCGCGACTGGCCGGGCGCGCACGCCGCAGCGCTGTGCCGCGACATCTATTCGCGAGTATTCGAAGATTCGGAGCTCTATTTGTCGCGCGTCGCAGGCACACTCGATGGACCTCTACCGGCGGCCGATCCTTCCGTCCTGCAACGCTTCGGCGGAATCGGGGCCTAGCCGGGCAACTCAGCGGCGGTGTTTCCCCGCCCTTCTTCCGGCCATTGCTCGAGCGTCGTGACAACAGAATTCAGGAATGCGTTCGCTTGGTAGGCATCCAGCGCGCGGTGATCAATGGTCAATGTCAGATAGCACATCGAACGCACCGCAATGGACTCCGAGTCGCCCGCCTGCAGCACGCAGACGCGGCGCTGAACTTTACCCACGCCGAGAATGGCCACTTGCGGCTGGTTGATGATGATGGGCGCGGCCAGCAGACTGCCGCCGACGCCGTGATTAGAGAGGGTGAAGGTTCCGCCGCGCACGTCCTGCGGGGTGAGCGTGCCCGCCCGCGCGGCGGCTACCGCGTGATGGAGGCGCCGGGCGGTCTCGAACAGGTCCAGCGTTTGAGCCCGATGAATGACGGGGACGATCAGTCCCTTGCTGCCAAGCGCGGTGCCCACACCGATGTTCATGTCCCCATGAAGCTGCAGCGCTTCCGTGTGATAGGTGGCGTTGAGTTCCGGGTGCGCGCGCAGCGCTTGCACGCAGGCGCAGATGAAATAGGCCGTCAAGGTCAACCGCGCGCCGCGCGCCTCATAGTCCGCGGAGGCCAGCGCACGGTGCTTGAGCACGCGCGAGAGGTCCGCTTCGAACACGGTGGTCACATGCGGAGCGTTGGCGAGGCTGCGTACCATGTGTTCGGCGACGCGTCGGCGCACGGCGCTATGCGGAATTCGCGCGCTGTCCCCGAGCGGGCTCGCGGGCGCCGGCACGCGGGGACGAGCTGATGCAGCGTTGACATGAGTCAGTACGTCATTGGCGGTAATGCGCCCGTTGCGGCCCGTGCCGACGATATCGGCAGCCGACAGCGAATGCTCGCTCAGCAACCTGCGCACCGAGGGACTTAAGGCGCCGCGCGCATTGTCAGCTGCCGCCTCATTCGCGGGGCTTCGCAGAACGGGCGCCGGCGCGGCGGTGGGTTGCGCCGATTCCGCCTCACGCTGCGGCCCCAATCGGGCGAGCACCTCATCCGGAGTCACCTCCGAATTTTCCGGTTTGAGCACTTCGATAAGGATGCCGCTCGCGGGCGCTGCGATCTCTACGGTAACTTTGTCGGTTTCGAGTTCGACTAGCGGCTCATCCTTCATCACCGTGTCGCCGACCCGCTTGCACCAGCGCAGAAGGGTGGCGCGAGTGCCATCCTCATTGAGCGGGGCCAGCACATCCACGAGGCTGCTCATCCTCAGATCTCTGACAGGCCGAGAATGGCTTGCGTGATGCGGGCGACACTGGGCAGCACCGCATCGAGCAGTTGCGGGTTATGCGGACTGGGGATGTCCGGCATCGTGAGCCGCTCGATGGGAGCATCGAGATCGAAAAATGCGTCCTTGGCCAGCACCGCCGCGATCTCTGCGCCGAAGCCCGCCGTCATCGTGTCCTCGTGAACGATCAGGCAGCGGCGCGTTTTGCGGACCGATGCCAGCGTGGCCTCGCGATCCCAGGGGCACAGCGTGCGCAGGTCCAGCAACTCGGCAGACTTGCCGCTGGCATCGATGGCTCGTTCGCAGCGCTCCACCATCGCACCCCAGGTGACGACGGTCAGCGCATCGCCTTCGCGCAGCATGCTGGCCTTGCCAAATGGCACGACGTATTCATCGCCCGGGTAGGCGCGCCGCGCCCAGCTGCCGTCGAGCAGGGATCGATGCTCGAAGAATATGGTGGGATCGTTGCCGCGCAATGCGCTACGCAGCAACCCCACCGCATCCTGGGCATTGGACGGCATGGCAACGCGCCAGCCCAAGCCGTGCAGCCATTGCACCTCGTTGGATTGGCTGTGCCACGGGTCGCCGCACTTGAAAAAACCGCCGGGAATACGCACCACCATCGGCGCGGCGAAACGATTCATGGTTCGCCAGCGCATGGTTCCGCAGTCATTCAGCTGTTCGGCGGCAGGATCTGCATACTTTCGGAATTGGATTTCCGGCACCGGCATGAGTCCCGCGGTGGCCATGCCCACCGCACGCCCGATGATGCCTTCCTCGGACAGACTGGTATCGAACACGCGGGCGATTCCAAACTTCTCTTGCAGGCCCAGCGTTGCCGCATGCACGCCGCCCTTGCGGCCGACATCCTCGCCGAAGATCAGCATGCGCGGGTTAATGGCCAACTCATGCTCGAGGGTGCGCCGAACGGCGGTCATCAAATTGATTCGAGGACCCTGCGCTTGCAGTTGGCCGGTGCCCTGCGGCGCCACCACGCCCTCGGCGCGCACTCCTCCCTGCTGCTGCAGGTCCATCGAGCCATCGGCGCCGACTTCGGTAAACAGGTAGCGCCGAACGCGCGCCGTGTCGGGGGCGCGGCGGCGCTCGACGCTGGCCAGTGCGTCGTTGACCAGCGCTTGGCCGCGGCGAATTTCCAGATCCCAATCATCGGCGGACATCATCTGTGGCACCAGCTGTTCACGAAGCCTTGCCAGCGGATCACGCTGTTTCTCCGCGGCAATTTCCGACGCGGTTTTATAGGCCTGAGTATCCTGTCCAGAATGTCCGGAAAGACGCGGCACCACGAGCCGGATCAGGGCGGGACCATTGCCGGACCGTACGCCCGTCACCGCCTCCTCGATTAACGCGGCGGCGGCGAGCGGATCGGAGGCATCCCCGTCCAGCACCCGCAGTCCCTGAAAGCCCTGCAGATTTCGCGCGATGTTGCCTCCCGGCGTTTGCTGCTGTGAGGGGACGGAAATACCGTAGCCATTGTCTTCAATGAAGAACAAGAAGGGCAACCGCTCGGTGGTCACGATATTAAGGGCTGACCAAAAGCCATTGGTTGCCGTCGACGCCTCTCCGCCATGAGCTACCGCAATGCTGTGCCGGCAGGCCTCATCGCCCAGCACGTTCAGCCGATAGCGCAAAGCCTGGGCCCATCCGACCGCGGGGGTGTACTGGGTTCCCACACCGCCGCACACCGGCAACACGCAGGCGCCGCTCTTGCGCGGCATGTTGAACACCACACCGATGTCCCGACCATCGCTCATGCCGCCGGCACGCATCATGGACGAGGCCAGTGCCTCTTCCAGTGGCAGCCCTAGACCCAGTAACAACGGGCGAGATCGATAGTATCCGCCGACCGCGTCGTGCGACCCGGTGAGTTGCGTGGCCAACAGGACCTGGGTGAGTTCGTGCCCGCGGGCCGAAAACTGGTACAGGACCTTGCGTTCCGGCAGCAACGTGAACTCTTCAAGATCGTCGAGTGCGCGGGAGACGGCGATTTGACGCAGCACCGCGTGCCATTCAACGGCGCCGGGAATCGGCGCTTGCAGCATCTGCCTCGGGCTGGCAACCATTCCTAAGACTAGACCAGAGGTTCGCCCAAGACTCGCCAAAAACACTAACGTTGCCGGATTAAATTGGTGATAATCACCAAAATTGTGTCAACAAAGGGCGAAAACATGGAGATCGATCGCTTCGATGCAAAGATCCTTGCGGCGCTGCAGCGGGACGGTCGCTTATCGGTGGTGGAGCTTGCCGAGTCCATCGGGCTATCGCCGACCCCCTGCGCGCGGCGCATCAAGGCATTGGAATCGGCGGGCGTCATTGAAGGCTACGCCGCCGTACTCGATCCCGCCCGCGCCGGCTTGGCCGTACTCGCGATCGTGCAGGTCAAATTGACCGAACACACCGACGAAACGGTGGCGCGGTTTGAGCGAGAGATTGCGCTCATGGACGAGGTCACGCGCTGCTTCGCGATGACGGGCAGCTACGACTTCATTCTAGAAGTGTATGGAAAGGACTTGGACGCGCTCAGCAACGTCGTGCTTAAAAAATTGATCCGCGTGCCCAATGTTCGCGACCTGCAATCCAGCGTGGTGCTGGCAACCGTGAAGCGATCCATGCGCATTCCCTTGGGACACCTGCAGCCAAGCCCGCACTGAGCAGCTACTTGGTCGCGGGCGGCGTGGGCACTGCCTCTCCGGTGTCGGCGATGAATCCGGCCGCCTGGATACCCGCGACAGCGCAGGCTTCGTCCTGCTCCGATTGGGCGCCGGTGATTCCCACCGCACCGATGATGGCGCTCTTGTCCCGGATGAGCACTCCTCCCGGCACCGGGATGAGGCGCCCGCCGGCGAGGGTGTTCACCGCCGATACGAATGACGGCGCGACGGCGGCGCGCTGCGCAATGGCGCGCCCGCCGATTCCCAGTGCCAGCGTTCCCCACGCTTTGGCCTGTGCGATTTCGGGTCGCAGCAGGCTCGAGCCGTCCTCGCGCTTGAAGGATACCAGGCAGCCGGCGGCATCCAGAACCGCAACTGTGAGCGGCGGCAACCCCAAGGTTCTGCCGTGTGCCAACGCCCTATCCGCGATCAGCGTTGCCTTGACCAGGTCAATCATACGATCTCCTCACGTACTCATTAGGATGGCCGATCCGCCACGGTGCTTTTCGTGCCGCGATTATTCAGCGCCTTGCGAGCCTCGAAGGCTGACACGCAAATCGGCAAATCATCGAACATGCGGGGGTTCATTTTGCCGTTCGCATTGCGCGAGGCGTTACCGTAGTCGCGCCAGAATCTTTCGCAGTAGCCCGGATCGCTGTGTTTTTCCGAATTGCATTTGGCAATCTCAATATCGCGCAGCGGCTTGATCATGGCTTCGCGCTGCTGCTCGCACTGCGCCTCGAGCGCCTCGACATCGCTGGTTTGATCCGCAAACAGCGCCGCCGGCGAGGCGATGAGCAGCATGAGGGCCATTGGCGGCAACTTGACAGCGTGCATGGGGGAGTCTCGAATCTCGGATAGACTCGAGTATCGCGAAGACGACGGGCAGTTGCAAAGTTCACCGAGGCCGCGAGCGTGTCAAACCAACAAAGCGACTGGGTAGCCTTAAGTTCCGGCGACCTTTCCGTCATGATCAGTCCGCTGGGCGCACAGCTGTCTCGTCTGCAGGATCGCGACGGCCGGGATCTACTGTGGGATGGCGATGCCGCGGTCTGGGCCGGGCGGGCGCCGCTGCTGTTCCCTATCGTGGGTGCACTCGCCGCGGGCAGCTACCGGCTGGACTCGAAAATCTATCACTTGCCCCGGCATGGCTTCGCGCGCGGCAAACTGTTTGACATTGGCGCTTCGACCGGCGCGAGCGCATCGTTTAAGTTGCAGGCGGATCAGGCCAGTTTTGAAGTCTATCCATTTCAATTCGAGTTGGACGTGAGGTTCGCGCTGGAGGGGCCGGCACTGTCCGTGACGGCGAGCATTCGCAACCGTGGGGATGCCGATATGCCCGCGAGCTTTGGCTTCCATCCGGCGTTTCGTTGGCCGCTGCCTTTCGGTCAGGCGCGCTCATCTCACTTTATCGAGTTCGCGAAGAATGAACCGGCCCCAGTGCGGCGACTGAATGCCGACGGACTGCTCATGCCTGAGCGGGAACCAACGCCGATTTCTCATCAACGCCTCATGCTCCGCGACGCGCTATTTCAACACGACGCGCTGATCTTCGATGAGATCCGCAGCCGCTCGGTGACCTACGGTGCCGATCTGGGTGCCCGCATCCAGGTGAGCTATCCAGACGCACCCTTCCTGGGTATTTGGACAAAGCCGGGTGCCAATTTTATATGCATCGAGCCTTGGCACGGCATCGCCGATCCGGAAGGGTATTGCGGCGACTTCAGAACAAAGCCCGGCGTCTTCATGATCGCAGCCGGCGCGAGCTGGTCGACCACTATGGCGATCAGCCTGCTCTAGCGAGTTATTACCGCAGCTCGAGTTATTAGCGCAGCTGGCTGTCCTTACTGCCGCGCCGATTGTAGCCGCTGAATTTTTCCGCGCTTGAATCCTGCGCACTTTGGCAAGCGACGCACAGGCGGACGCCGGGAATGGCGATTCTGCGCGCCTCTGGGATCTCGACCTCGCATTGCGCACAGTGAGTCAACGACGGCCCCTGGGGCAGCTTGCTTTGGACGCGGCTGATCGCGTCCTTCACGGTCGCGTCGATCTGATCCTGTACCGCGCCATCACCTGCCCAACCCGTTGCCATTTAACTGCTCCTTGGGAATACCGCTCATTCGCGCGCCACCAGACATTTATGGACCCCCCAGGGCCCAATTTCAAGCGCGGATGAGGCCGGTCAGGATCAGTGGCGGGCGGGCGGTTGGTCGATCCATGTCCAGTCCTTGCTCGTCGCCCGGCAGCCGCCGCCGGGGACCCCCGTCCAGGCGCGTCCGCGCAGCGCGCGTCCGCTCGGCACACCCGTCGGCTCCCCATCCTTCAGGGCGAGTTTGCCGTTGACGAAGACATCGCTCACGCCGGTGGCATACTGCATCGGCTGCGCGTAAGTCGAGTGGTCCTGAAATGTCGTGGGATCGAAGATCACGACGTCCGCAAAAGCGCCCGTCTGGAGGCGGCCGCGGTCCGTCAGTGACAGCACATTCGCCGGCAATGTGGTGAGCTTGCGCACCGCTTCCTGCACGGTCAGTACCTGTTCCTCGCGTACGTACTTGGCAAAAACGCGCGCAAAGTTGCCGTAGGCGCGCGGGTGAGTCGAGGAAAGCAAAAACACGCCTTCCGGCGCGCTCGACTCGGCGTCCGAACCTGAGCTCATCCAAGGCAACACGATTTCGCGCGGCAGATTCTCCTCGCTCATGATCGTATAGGCGGCGCCGGCGCTCGCCTCATCCTCGATCACCAAATCGACGATGACATCCTCCGCACTGACGCCGCGCAGCGTCGCGATTTGTGCAATGGTTTTGCCGATCAGCGGTTTCAGAGCGGTGTGCTTAACGCTCAGCAGCAGCATGCCGTCCGCGCCCGCCTGCTGGTACAGATTCTCCCAATCCTTCGGATGCGTCTCGCGCATGGCCGCGATCACCTTGGCGCGAACCGCCGGATCCTTGAGCCGTGCGACCATCGCTTCCGGGCCGCCATCATGAACCCACGGCGGCATGGACGCATCCAGCGCAGTCCCGCCGGCAGTGTAGGTGTACATATCCGCCGTGATGCGCACGCCCGACGCGCGCGCCGCGTTGATCATGGCAACGACTTTGTCGCGCTTGCCCCAATTGTCGCGGCCGATGAATTTGAAATGATGGATTTCCGCGGGCGCACCGCTTTGCCGGGCGATTTCGATGGTCTCTTGCACCGCCTCTTCGATGTGATCGCCTTCGCTGCGCATATGCGCGGTATAGATACCTCCGCAGCGCGCCGACTCCTGCGCCATCGCGATGAGTTCGGGGGTCTTGGCGTAATTCATCGGCGCGTAGATCAAGGCAGTGGTCAGGCCCAGCGCGCCCTCCTCCATCGCCTGGCGCACCAGCGCGCGCATCGCCTGCAACTGCTCGGGTGTGGGCGTGACGTTCGATTCGCCCAGCACGTTGACCCGGACTTCTCCCTCTCCCACGAAGCTCGCCACATTCGGCGCAATCCCCCGCTGCTGCAGGTGATCCAAGTATTGACCCAGGCTGCGCCACGTCACCTCGTACTTCAGGTCACCCTGGCGATCGGCCGCCAGTCGAGCCATCTCGGTGTTCAAGGGCCCCATTGACTGTTCAGTGAACACATCGAGAGTGATCCCTTGCTTCAGACCGCTCACAGCCCGTCCATCGACCAGCAATGACTCCTCGGAATGACCCATCATATCGATGAAGCCCGGCGCGACTGCCTGGCCGTGAGCGTCGATCTCGGTGCGGCCCTTGAGGTCGCGGCGCGCGCCCACGTAGGCGATGCGATCACCGTCAATCGCCAGCTCACCGGCATAGGGTTTGCCGCCGAAGCCGTCGTAGATCATCGCGTTGCGAATCACCACATCGTGCAGCGGCGGGTGGGCCGCCGCGAGCGCCGCACCGCCCACGCCGACAGCCGCCAGAATCACCGCGGAGTTACGCAGGAATCGCCTTGGACCTTGGGCCATTTATCTCTCCACGGGTGATGGGTGCGCCAACGTTGGGGTTCGCGCCTTCCAGATGTGCCGCAACCCCAAGGTCAACACCGGCAGTACAAAAACGACCAGAAATACATAAGCGAGCCCGCGATAACCTCGGGCAATCAATGTCACCAATCCAAAGCGCGCCGCCAGGAAAATCGAACCGGTGAGCAGAATGCCGCTGATGCCGGTCCGCGCCGCGATCGGCAACGCCCGCCCGCGACGCGCCGCATACGCGCGCGCCACCCGTTCGTTGATGGCGTGAACGAAGCCGGTGCTGCTTTCCAGCAGCGCCAGGAAGATCATGAGTTGGAACATCACGTGAAACACGGGAAAATTCAGGCGCTTCAACAAAAAATCCGAGGGCAGTGCCTCGCCGGCGATTTGTGGATAGAACGCAATCATGCAAATGAAAAATAGCAGCGCGGGAATCATGGCCAACGGGCCGGCGAGCGCGCCGGCAATCAGCGCGTCCCGCTTGCCGCGCAGGTGGCGCAGCACGGGCAGAATAATCACGGCGCCCACGACGTTGTAGCTGGCATACGTCAACCCGCCTGCGGCCCAGCCCTGCGTGGGCTGCGCCGTCGTCAGGTTCACCAGAATGCGGTCGCCGAATGCGAACAGGGAGAGGCCCACAAATAGGGCGTAAACACCATAAAGAAAAAAGGACACCCACTTGAACAGGCGCTCCACAGAGGCGTTGCCGTAGGCGGAAAAAACGATGATGCACGCAATGAGGCATAGGGTACCTGCGAGCGGCGGCCAATCCAGCAAGGCCGCTCCGATGGCCCCCGCCGCCGCGCCGAACACGGCCAGAATCAAAATCATGAACAGGACGTATGCCGCCT
Source organism: uncultured Gammaproteobacteria bacterium (assembly GCA_963756845.1). GTDB lineage: Bacteria > Pseudomonadota > Gammaproteobacteria > Steroidobacterales > Steroidobacteraceae > Bog-1198. Next base: position 615,017 of record CAVWPD010000002.1, read on the forward strand.
CGAACAGCACCCAAAACGGACCCAGCAGCTGTTGAAAAAAAGTCCGGTAATCCCAACTGGCTGTGAGGCGCGCCAAGCAGAAGGTAACGGCGCACACGGCGCTCCATGTGAACATGGCGAGCAGCATTCCGAGCAGACCGCCCTGGGGACCGCTCGGCAAAAAGAACTCGGCGAGTTCCCGTCCCGTTGCATAGCCGCCGCCGATTACCACGGCCTTGAATGCGAGGCCCGGCAGCAGGTAGCGCTGAAACCAAGAGCCCTGGCCAATCGGCGGCGAGAGCACCGGGCTCATTTCACGGTGTCGATGGGCTTGAACAAGAGGTCCTGATAGTCGTAGCTGAAATCCGCTATCGGCGATACCGCCTTGAGGGTAACCCGCTCAACCTTGCCGTCGGCGTCCAAGCCAAATGTCACATAGGCGGGTTCAATCGAGTGATCGTCGAAGCGGGTGATGAAGCTGTCGTACTGCCAGTGCTCCAGGGTGCCCCCCATCCGGGGCGTCGATTTGAAGTCGATCGTGAGCTTGCCCTGTGATTGCCCGATCTCGATGTTGCCATACCAGGGATCCGCATACGTCCCGACATAGTGCGATAGCGCCAGCGAAGGACCCACTTTGGCGGGACTGCTGGTCGATTTGTACATCTTCAAGGCTTCGGCAACTCGCTGGCGTTTTGCCGCGGTGAATTTCGCCGGCCAATCGTTGGCCGGCTGCTTAAGGTAGTGATCCAGCAGTTCGAACATCAGGCCATTGATGATCTCGCCATCCTCGCTATTGATCAGGATCGAAAAGCCGACATGCTTCTCGGGGATCAACACCACCGCGGCCAGAAATCCGAACACCGCGCCGCCGTGCCAGACGATCCTCACGCCCCGGTAATCCCGAACATCCCAGCCCAGGGCGTAGGTATTGAACAGCGGTTCCGTGGGCTTCAAATCTCCGGAGCGCGGCGTGACCGGCTGCAGCGTGACGGGTGTCCACATTTGGTCGTGAGCCGCTTCGCTGAACAATCGGCCGCTGCCGCCGGGCAACTTGCCGTTATCCAGCTGAATCAACAGCCAACGCGCCATATCGTTGGCGCTGATGGCAAGACCTCCCGCGGGCGAGGCATTGCGCCCGAGGTCATCCCGCTCGTCGAGACGACTTTGATCGCCGATGCCGCGCAGACCGCCGTTCATGCGCGCATGCGGCTGCGCCCGATCCTCGGTGGCGAAACGCACGGCGTCATCCCCGGTCGAATTCTTCATGCCGGCAGGCTTCAGCACCTGCTCGGCGATGAATTTCTCCCACGTTTCCCCGCTCACCGCTTCGATCAACTGGCCGGCCACCATGTACAAGATGTTGTCATAGGCAAAACCGCTGCGAAAACTGGTGGCCGGTTTGATGTAGCGCAACCGCCGCACCGACTCGGCGCGGCTGAGATTCGTGCGTGGGACGAACAGTAAATCCCCGGCGCCGAGTCCGAGCCCGCTGCGGTGCACGAGCAGATCGCGGATGGTCATCTCGCGCGTGACCCAGGGGTCGTACATTTGAAACCCGGGCAGATGATCGATCACCTTATCGTCCCAGCCGATCTTGCCCTGATCGACGAGGATACCGAGTGCAGCAACGGTAAAGGCTTTACCGGTGGAACCGGTCGGAAAAATCGTGTCGGCATCGATCGGCTCGGAGGACCCCAGCGCACGAGCGCCGAAGCCTTTGGCCAGTGTGATCTGGCCATTCTCCACGATGGCGATCGCCATCCCCGGCACCCCGATCTCCCGGCGCAATTGATCGACGCGCTTCTCGAAGCCTGCGGGCGGCGCGCCGATCGCCGTTGCGGTGCAGGCGATCAACGACAGTGCTAGCGATACGCGTCTCATGAGACCTCCGGTTGAATGTCGTCCAATGCGTCGCCTTCGCCGGCACGCGCCGTTTCGACGCGCCGGGTCATCGGATCCAGTACCAGCAGAATAGTCGCCGCGAGCAGGGCGATGCCGGTCAAGAGAACAAAAAACCGGGCATGCGTCGTTTGGGCCCATAAACTGCCCACGGCCCCTGCCGTCAGGCTGCCGCTGAATATCGCCAGGAACCAGGCGGCCACCGTCGTCGCGGCCAACCCGCTGGGTGCGAGACGGGCAAATAGCCCAAGACCGGTGGGCAAGATATACAGCTCGCCTAGAGTAAACAGGACGAAGAAGGACACCAGCCACAACCAATTCGCGCGGCCCGTCCCTGCATGACAGGCTACGATCGCCAACAATAAGTAGGCGCCTGCAACGATCAGTGCGCCGATGGCCATTTTGTGCATCGTGGATTGCTGCTGTCCGGTCTCGGCTTGGCGCCGCCATCGGGACAGCAGAACCGGTGTCATGATGAAAACAAGCAGTGGATTTAGGGACTGAAACCAAGTCATCGGGATCGTGAACAGCGCCGTCGTACGATTGATGCCGACATCGGCCCACAACGCCACGGTGTTGCCCACCTGTTCGTAAGCGCCGCGAAACACGGTGACCGCGAGGCCTACGGCAAACAGCAGCATGAACGTGGCACGATGGCTGATGGCGGATCTTGATGGGGCGGGCACTGTGCGCGCGATGCGCCCCTGTTCGGGCAGGTATTTGCCGCCGAGGATGTAGATGACCAATCCGGCCAGCATACCGACGCCGGCGGCGCCGAAACCCCAATGCCAGCCGTAAAATTCTCCCAGAGTGCCGCACACCAGCGGCGCCAGAAACCCGCCGATGTTGATGCCGACATAGTAGACGTTGTACGCCCAACCCCGGCGCGGATCGTCGCGCCGATACAGATCATTGATTTGGCTCGGCAGGCTGGGCAGGAATAGGCCATTGCCGAGTGCAATGGTGGCCAGCGCGACGTAGAACAGAGGCTCGAAGGTCATCATGAAGTGGCCCGCCGCCATGATGCTGCCGCCGATGATCACCGCGCGTCGTTTGCCGAGCCAGCGGTCGGTAAGCATGCCGCCGAGAATCGGCGTGAAGTACGCCATCGCCGTGTAGGTTCCGTAAATGAACGATGCTTTTTCCTGGCCGATGAGCAGTTGCTTGGTCATGTAGTAGACCAAGAGCGCGCGCATTCCGTAGTAGGAAAACGTTTCCCACATTTCGGTGAGAAACAAAATCGCCAGTCCGCGTGGCTGCCCGAACCAGGTAGGCGGCTGCGCAGTCATGCCGTATCGGCAGCGGTAGCCCCCCACACGTTGTCACCGCTCCAGGCGGTGCCGTTGGCGTAGATCATGCCCGGCGTTCGATCCTGGGCCAGGAATATCGGCCCGTCCAGGTCCACCACATCGCAGAGTTGGCCGAGCACGAACGCGGGCGCCATCGCCAGGCTGGTGCCGACCATGTTGCCGACCATGACTTGCAATCCGAGACGCCGCGCCTCATGCGCCATGGCCAGACCTTCGGTCAATCCACCGCACTTATCGAGTTTAATATTGACCACATTGAAGCGGCCCACGAGACCGGGCACGTCGGCGAGGCTGAGCACGCTCTCATCCGCCGCGATCGGGATCCGCGTGACGAATCCATCCAGGTCCGATTCGCGACCGCGTTTGAGCGGTTGCTCCAACAGCGAAACATGGGCGAGGAGCAAGGCGTCGATCAGCGGGTCGAGCTCATCGATGCCATACCCCTGATTGGCGTCCACGCCGATCCACACCTCAGGCCGCGCGGCGCGAACTGCCTGCACGCGCGCGATATCCAGAGCCAGATCGCCGGTGAGCTTCAATTTGATCGAGCGTGCCTGCGTGAATTTGCGTGCACCGTCAGCCATGAGCGCCGGATCATCGGCGCCGAGAGTAAATGTCGTGACCAGCGGCTTTGGCGGCGGCTGTCCGGCGAGCTGCCACACCGGCATGCGGCGCCGACGCGCGTCCAGTTCCCACAGCGCGCAATCAACGGCATTGCGGGCACCGCCGGGAGGCAGCAGGCTTTGCAGCGTGGTGCGATCGACGCCCGCCTCGATGGCGCCGCGCACCGCTTCGATCGAACTTAGCATCGACTGCCCGGTATCGCCCAGGTAATAGATGCCCGATGCCTCGCCGCGACCGCTATGGGTTCCATCATGGAGGCTAACGACGATGGCATCTTGTGCCTCGAAGACAAAACCCGAGATGCGAAACGGCACCGACAGCCGCAGCTTCTCGATCGAGATGGCGAGCTGCAATGCCGGCATCAGTAATTCAACCCGAAGCCGATGAGCTTGAATGCGAAAGCGACCCAGAGCACGATGAAGGCGGACAGTACCAACACGATGCTCCAAATCTTGGCCGGCCAGCGACGGGTGCCCTGCCATACCACCCACAGATTCCACAGCATGAGGGCGAAACCGCCGATGAAGGCGATGAGCCCGAACAGCTGCGCGAAGCGCACGATGGGATCGAACTTCGGACCGAGATTGCTGACTTCCTTGAGCATCAGGCTGATCGTCACTGCCCAAACGATCAGCGCAGCGGTGATCGACGCCGCCCCGATCTTGCTCAGGCGGTACGCCCGAAAGGAGCGCGGATCCAGCGCCAGCGCTGCGCCATAGCGGCGGCGCACGATGGCGCTGATCGGCCACAACAACGTAGTGAGCAACAGCGCCGCGAGACTTGCGCACAGAGCCGGCATTAGCCAACTGCTGTTCTGATACCAAGGCGCGCGGTCGAGCACGATGAAGGGCGAGATCATATCGAAGCTGAAGCGTACGGCCTTGCCGTCGACCACCTTGGCCGCGAGGCGGTAATGGCTGCCGGTATCCTGCCAGACGAATGGCGCCGTCTCGACCCATTGCCGCGGCTTGCCGTTCAATCCCGGAAACGGCACGACCAACTCGCCCTTGGCGTTCACGGCGACTTTGACCTGGCCGAGCAAACCGAGGGCGGCGATGAAGCTGGATTGCGAGCCGCGCGACTCGACCCAGGTACCCGTGAGCATGGCCGCGTGGCTCGCGGCAGTCTTGGCATCCACGCGCTGCGTGTCTTCTTTGGCGGGGAAGTAGCGGTCTGCAAAGTCGTCGAATAGCGCTCCGCGCAGCTTACCGGCGGCTCCCTCCTTGCCCAGGCTGTTGAAGGACACATAGAAGCCGACGTTTTCTTTGAGGAACAAATGCAGCGAGGTATGAAAGGTCTCTGTATCGCCGAGATGCCCGATCACTTCGTGTCCGTTGATGTTGGTCTCGAAAAAACCCAACTCCATGCGATTCAGCGGCGGCAGTAGGGTAAGCGGGCTGTCGTGCATCATCTGCGCAGTCTGCGCGCTCAAAATGCGGTTGCCGTTGTACTCGCCATTTTGCAAATGCGCGATCATGAAATGCGCCATGTCCTCCCCGGGAGAGGACAGCGAGCCTGCGGGTGCGGGTCCGACGATTTCAAACGCGCGCGGCGGGTCCGAGGCCAACACATAGCCCTTGGACATCAGCGGCGCGAGCTTGGCCGGCAGGGGCTGCGTAAAGGTTGAGTGCAGCATGTCGAGCGGCACGAAGATGTGCTTGTCCACATAGTCTGCGAATCCCTCGCCGGAGAGGCGCTGGACAATGTAGCCGGCGAGTGAGGCGCCGTAATTGGAATAGGCAGGCGTCGTTCCTGGCGGGAAAACGCGCTCGGGCACCCATTGCTTGAGCAACGCCTCGTAGCCGGGCGCCGCGGGGTCTTCAGACAAAATGCCTTTGGCTTGCTCCTCGAACCCACCCACATGCTGCATCAAGTTGCGCATGGTGATCGGTTTGCCGTCACGCGGCGGAATCTTGAAATCCAGATACTGATTGATGTCGGCGTCGAGATCGATTTTCCCCTGCTCAACCAGCTGCATCACCGCGGTCCAGGTGACCAACTTGGACACCGAACCCGGTCTGAACAGCGTCAGCTTTGGATCCACCGGGGCGCGCGTGGCGACATCGGAGTAGCCATAGCCTCGCTCAGTGAGAATTTTTCCATCCTTGACTACCGCCACCACGGCCCCGGCCAAGTCGCCACTGTGCAATGCGTACGGCAGATAGCCATCGAGCCATGCGTTTAAGTCGTCGGCCGTCAAGGCGACCGCCGTGGGTTCCGGTACGGCAGGCGCTGCGGAGGTGGTGGGTGCGGGTGCGGGCGCGGTGGTGTCGCCCGGACCTGCAAGCGCTGCGGCAAAGGCTGCCGATAATGACAACAACGCCGCAGTCAATATTTTATAGGTGTTCATGGTCCTTCCCGAGTGCGGCTAAAGACCGCAATGACCTCGATTGTTTTAGATCAAACAGGCATCGATGAGCGCTTGAAACGCCGGTCCGCCCCGTACAGGATCGGCGACCGGCAGCCCCAGCCGCGCACTTTCCTCGTCGAGCAAGCGCTGCGCCGCGCCGGCTTCCATAGTCGACGTATTCAAACTAACACCGGCACACCGAATCGAGGCATTCGTGCGCAGGCCGAGACGGAGATTCAAATCGATGGTTTCTCGGATATCCGGCAGCCCATAGCCGGGGTGACCCAGCACTTCCTGGCGGCCGGGTTCGTGGCACACGACGATGACATCCGGCTGACTGCCGTGCAGCAGCGCCAGCGACACGCCCGCGTACGCCGGGTGAAACAGCGATCCCTGGCCTTCGATGACATCCCAGTGCCGCGGCGGAGCATCCGGACTCAGCAGTTCGGCAGCGCCGGCCGCAAAATCCGCCACCACGGCGTCCATGGGTATGCCGCCGCCCGAAATCATGATGCCGGTCTGCCCGGTGGCGCGAAAATCCACCGCCCGTCCGCGCTTGGCGAACTCGCGTGCAATACACAGCGCGCTGTATTTTTTGCCGAGCGCGCAATCGGTGCCGACGGTGAGCAGACGCTTGCCGGATCGCTTGCGGCCCGTCGCGATCGGGATGTCGCGGGGCGGCGTGCGCACATCGATCAACCTGCGGCCGCGGCGCTCCGCCGCCTGCTTCAAGGGCGGCGAGTCATTGAGCTTGGTGTGCATGCCGCTGATGATGTCCAGACCCGACTCGAGCGCCTCGATCAGCGAAGGCATCCAGCTCTCGCCGATGAAGCCGCCCGAATTGGCCACGCCAATGACCAGTGCGCGGGCGCCCCGAGCGCGCGCTTCTTTGGGCGTTAAGCGCGGCAGACCGGTCGAGACGGTCGCACCGGCGCACGACCATTCGCCGACGCAGCGATCAGGCGCCCAGTCACGCAAGCCAAAGGCGGTCTTGGCGTAGCTGGGCTCCGTCGTATCGCCGAGAAACAGCAGATACGGCTGCGGCAACTCGGCCGATATGGACGCCTGCAGCGGCTGTGTCACGTTGGTCCGGCCTCAGTACTTCAAATCGAGCGCGATGCCGACGGTTCGCGGCTGCAGCGGCACACCGCGCAGCTGAACGACGGCTCCGGTGAGTGCATCGCTCTCGGCAGTCTCGTTGACATAGACCTGCTTGTTGGCCACGTTCTTGGCGAAAAAGCGCACATTCCAGTGCTCGTTGGTCACGCCCGCGTTCAAATCCACCACTGTGTAGCTGTCGAGCGGGAACGCCGTCGGGTTGCCGACCACGGAAGTCTCCGTGGCACCGGTGAATCGCACCCCGCCGCCCACCCGCGCAGTCCAATTGTTGGAGAGCGGCATTGAATAATCGACCGTGCCCGAACCCGCCCACTTGGGAATGTTGGGCAAGGTGTCGCCGTCCACACCACCGATGCTCGGTATATCCTGGGTCAGAGTGGCTTGGGTGTAGGCGAAATTCAAGCCCAAGCGCAGATTCGTGATGGGCCTGTATACCGAGGTGAACTCCAGGCCTTCACTCTTCGCCGTGCCGCCGTTGACGAGATAGCCAAAACCCCCAGCCGTGGTGGCGCCGACCTGGATGTCATGCCAAGTGATCAGGAAGGCGGCGACATCGACGAGCACGCGATGTTCATCGAACTCGGTCTTCAAGCCGATTTCGTAATTCGTCACCGTGTCGGAATTGACCTGCGGCGGCACGCCCGGCAAAACCACATTGGGGCCTCCCGGTTGATAGCCGGTGGCGACGCGCGCGTAGGCCATCGTGTCGGGGTTGATTTGGAATTGGGGACCGACTGAATACGTCCACGTGCCCTGCGCTGAGTTGCCGGACACAGAACCGGGCGCGACGATCACGCCTGCGCTCTCTTGTATGAAGTCCTGAGAGTTGTGCGCGTAGCGAACGCCGCCGCTGATATCGAACCAGGAGTTGAATTTGTAGGTGGCATTACCGAATCCGGCATACTCCTTGTACGTGGACGGCAATCCCACGATTCCAAACGGGGTGATTTCCGGAATCGGCGCACCGTCGGTGGATTGCGCCGTCACGACCTCATTCTGATCACTGTTTTCGTAGTCGTAAAAGGCACCCACCATCCATTCGAATCGGTCACTGGGCTTTGAAGCCAGGCGAAATTCCTGCGTGGTCTTGTAAAGACTCAAGGTATCGATGAACTGCGATATTCCCGGCGGAAAGCCGAACAGCGGTATGGCCACGCCGTAAATCAAGGTGGCATCGATCGTGGGTTGGATCTTGGATTGCGAATAGCTCGTGCCCGACACGAAATCCGCCCAACCGAGGTTCCAGTTCACCGAGGCTGAAAAGTAATTCAGCAGGTTGGTGTAAGTCTCGGGCATGTTGTTGTCGTTCGTCAGCTTGCCGTAGAGAGGCTGCCCCGTGACGCTGAGGGCAACGTAACTGGTGCTGTTCGCGTTGATCTGCTGATTGATGGCCGATACATTGACCGAGAAATCCTCGCTCGGCGTCCACAGCAAGGCGACTCGCGCGGCCTGCTGGTAGTAGGCGTTCTGATAGGTGTTTCCGGTGACCACGTTGTTGATGTATCCCGGAGTATTTTCCCGCGAAAAACTCGCACTCATGCCAAGCTCGCCGGGTATCAGAGGCGCATTGACTCTGATGCGTCCGCCGATGCCGGGCTTGTCCGAATCGTCGACGAAGAAGGTATCGGTGCCGACCTCGAGGCCCCAATTATTGAGGTCCGGCGCGCGGGTGACATACTTGATCAGGCCGCCCAGGGCGCTTGCGCCATACAGGGTGCCTTGCGGACCGCGCAGCACATCAACGCTCTGAAAATCGTAGGGCAGAAGATCGAGGGTGTTGACCGAACCGGCGCCGTAAAGCGAGCTTGAGCCGATGGGTGTGTCGTCAATGTACGTTCCAACCGTGGCGCTCGATCCTAGGGGAGCGATACCGCGTATGGAAACAGTCGACTGACCCGGGGTGCCGCCGCCGACCATCTGCAGGCCGGGGATGTATCCCGCATAATCGGCGAGCTGCGTGGCGCCCAGTTGCTCGAGCGATTTCGAGTCCATCACGGTGATCGATACGGGTACGGTTTGTAGATTTTCGGCGCGTTTTTGCGCGGTAACGACGATCGTTTCCAACTGATCATCGCCGTCGGAGTTCTTGCTTGTCGTTTGAGCCAGATTCGGCGCCGAGACGCTGAGCATGGCTGCTGCAAAGAAACATAGCGTGGTTAGTTTGGCTGCGTCATTCATGAGTTTCTCTCCGCTTGTACCTTTGTTCCGCCGTTGCGCCCCGTGAGCGGGCGAGTTTTGCTTTGCGCTCAATGCTCCCAGATGACGAAGCGCGCATGTAAGAAGACCGGTGGTAACGACACTTTCACCCAAATGTCGTGATTGAGCCAGTATGATCCTGATCAGAAAATCAGTCAATAATATTCTCTGCGCAGGATTATCGGCTCTCATGATGTTCTCGGCCACTCCAGCGATAGACAGAACCGCGGACTGCGCTGTTGCGGCAGCTCATTTCGGGGCGATTGACCTGTCACTGGCCCCCTGTATGCTTCTCGGCGAATTACAAACTCACGGCGAAATAATATGGACGTGAAGGCGCGTCAAGCGACTTTGGGAAATCTGCTGCGCGCGCTGCGCTTGCGAAACGGCTGGACGCTGAAGGAAATGAGCGAGCGCACCGACATTCCGGTATCGACGCTTTCAAAGATCGAGCACGATCGGCTGACCCTGACTTACGACAAGCTCGTGCAGTTGAGCCAACGGCTCAACATCCGCATTTCGGAACTGTTCACCGATAGCGCCGTGGAACCCGCCGTCACCGCGCGGCGTAGTATTGGCCGCACGGAAGATGCCGTACGCGTCAACACCAAGAACTACGATTACTTCTATCTATGTCCGGAGCTGCGCAGAAAACGCATGATCCCCATCTTGACGCGAATTCGCGCCAAGAGCGCCGAGGAGTTCGGGGAACTCGTGCATCACTCCGGCGAAGAGTACATCTATGTACTCAAAGGCGGGATTAAGGTGCTCACCGACTTCTACGATCCGGTCATTCTCAATGTCGGCGAGTCGATCTATCTGGACAGCAACATGGGACATGCCTACGTCACCGCCGAGGGATGCGAGGAAGCCATTGTGCTTGGGGTGTGCTCGAGCACCGACGAGAGTTTGCTGGAGTCATTGCTGTCGTTGCACGGCGAACCCGGCGCGGCGTTGACTGCAGTGAAAACGCTGGAATCGGGACGCGCGGCAAACAAATCGGTCAAGGCTCGCAAACGCTAGCGGCGCATCGAAGCGTGGAGTGCTGCGCAAATTCGTCGCGACGCTCGGGCGCTGCGGTCATAACAAGCGGGGGGCGGCAATCATGGCATTACAGGACTTGAACGGGCGATGGGTGCTGATCAGCGGTGCTGCGTCCGGGATCGGCCATGAGACCGCGCTGGCTTTCGCCTGCGCCGGCGCCAATATCCTCGCCATTGACCTGGATGAAGCACGCCTGGAAGCGACGTTGCGCGCAGTCGAGGGGCTAGGCCGGCGCTGTCAGGCATTTGGCTGCGATGTTGCTGATCCCGCCGCGGTGGACGGGCTGGCCATCAAGGTGGCAGCGCTCGTAGGTGCACCGCATGTCGTGGTGAACAATGCCGGCGTCGGTTTTCTCGGCCCATTTCTCGACACGCCATTGAGCGCCTGGACGCAGGTCATGGGCGTGAATCTGATGGGTGTGGTGCACATCAGCCGGGCGTTTCTTCCCGCGATGATCGCCGCGGGCGGCGCGCGGCATCTGGTCAACGTGGCGTCAGCCGCCGGTCTGCATGCGGTTCCGAACCTGAGCGCCTATTCCGCGTCCAAGCATGCGGTGTTGGGGTTGTCCGATGCACTGGCGATGGAGCTAGCCCCGACCAATATCGGCGTCACCGCGGTCTGCCCCGGAATCATCAACACGCCGATTGTCCGCAACCATCTGGCCGTTGCGCGCGGCGTGCCTGCCTCCGCCATCGATAGGCTCGATCGGCAGTATCAGGCGCGGGGCGCCCATCCGGCCGAAGTGGGCGCGCGCATCGTGCGTGCGGTCAAGCGGGACGAAGACATTGTCCTGGTCGGCCCGTCGGCGGCGTTGGTGTTCCACGCGCGCCGGGTATCCCGCCGGCTATTGCGCAACGCCAGCATGTCCGGCGCGCGGCAGCTCGGCTATCTGTGGTAAACCTTCGGACGGAGTGAATCATGAATTACCCAGTACTGTCCGCGCGGGCACCTTTAGGTTTTTATGCGTGGATGCTAGTGCTAAGCCTGACCACGGGCGCGTCCGCGCGCGCGCAATCGCCGGCACAGCCATCATCGCCGCCGAATGCCGGCCTCATCAAGATTCTTCGCGCGGCAGGCATTTGCCCCGCCGATGGCGAATGTACACCGACGCCTGACAAACTGAACCTGCTCGAGGCGGCGGCCAAAGCCACGGAGCAATGGGAACCAGTGCCCCCCAAGGTGCTGCCCGGCGCCGCCGATAGCGCGCCGCCTTCCGATGCAATCATTCTTTTCGATGGCCGCAACATCGATCAATGGATCAGCACGAACGATCACACGCCGGCGCGCTGGCCGGTCAGGAACGGGGTGCTCACGGTTGATAAGGCGCTAGGCAATATCGAGACCAAACAGCATTTCACGAATTATCAATTGCACCTCGAATGGCGCATTCCACAAGGCATCAACGGCGAAGGACAGAGACGCGGCAACAGCGGCGTGTTTCTCGCCTCCACCGGGCCGGGCGATGATGGCTACGAGATCCAGATCCTGGATTCCTGGAATAATCCCACCTACGTCAACGGACAGGCGGCCAGCATCTACAAGCAAGCCGCGCCGCTGGTGAATGCATCGCGTGCCCCGGGGGAATGGCAGTCGTACGATATTGTGTGGATGGCACCCATATTCTCGGGCGACGGATCATTGCAGCGACCCGCCTACGTGACAGTGTTGCACAACGGAGTCCTCGTGCAGAACCATGTTCGCCTGCAAGGCGAAACGGTTTACATCGGTAAGCCGTTCTACAAGCCCTATGCCGGCGCGGGCATCAAGCTGCAAGCCCATTCCGATCCCTCGACTCCCAACTTAAGCTTTCGGAACATTTGGGTTCGCACTCTCGCGGACACCGACCAAAGATAAATCCCGCCTCGCTCGACCGCGGCGTCAGAAAAGTCTGACGGCCGGAAGATACTCCCTTCCGCTGCAGCGCACATTTCACCTCCAGTACTGTTCGCTGGTTTTACCTCTGCGGGGCCGCCGCCATTCGAGGACTCTATGCCGCCTGAAGAACAACAGCCGCGCGAGGATGTCAAAAAAAAAGACTCTGGCGTCCAGGGGGACGATACCGGCGATCAGCACAAGGACGATAAGCCGCGCAGCAAGAAGCCGCTCATCATTCTCGGCGCCGTGGTCATCCTCGGGACCATCATCGGTTTCTGTGTCTGGTTTGCACATCGCAACCAAGTCTCGACCGACGATGCATACACTGACGGCAACGTGGTCACGATGGTTCCGAAGGTCGGTGGGTACGTCATCGATTTGTACGTCGATGACAACAGCCACGTAAAGCGGGGCGATCTGCTGCTGCGAATAGACCAGCGCGATTATCTAACGGCGCAGGCGCAAGCGCGGGCGCAGCTCGCGCTTGCAAAAGCGCAATTCAAGGCATCGCAGGACGCCTTGCGAGTCGCGCGCGTCCAATTCCCAGCGCAACTGGACGCCGCAAGAGCGCAACAGCAAGTCGCGGCCGCGGTTTTGGCGCAAGCCGAGTCGTCGTACGAGCGCCAGCACCAGGTTGATCGGCGCGCGACCACGCAGGAGAGCATAGATGCCGCGACCAGCCAACAACTGAGCTCCGCTGCCAATCTGAAAAGCGCCAAAGCACAGGTCGCCATCGCAAGCTTGATTCCCGAGCAAGTGCAGCAGGCGGGCAGCACCGTTGAGGAACGCGCGGCAGCGGTGCAGCAGGCGCAGGCCCAAGCGGACCAGGCGGATTTGAACTTGGGCTACACCGAAATACGTGCCCCCGCGGATGGCTTCATCACCAAGCGCAGCGCGCAATTGGGCAGTTACCTTGCCCCAGGCGATGTCATGTTTCTATTGGTCACCCCCGATGTTTGGATAACGGCGAATTTCAAGGAATCGCAGATCGGCCGGATGCGGCCCGGCGATCCTGTCGACATCGAAGTCGACGCCTACTCCGGCTTCAAGCTTCACGGACACGTGCAAAGCATTCAGTACGGCAGCGGCTCGCGCTTTTCATCGTTTCCCGTCGAGAATGCCACCGGCAACTTCGTCAAGATCGTGCAGCGCATCCCCGTCAAGATACTCATCGACCGCGGTCTGGATCCGGACCGTCCGCTGCCCTTTGGGCTCTCGGTAACGCCCGTCGTGCATTTTCGATGACTGAGACGTCGGGCAAAGGCGAAAACTGGCGGCCGGCGGGCAATCCCTGGCTGATCGCTGTCGTCGTCACGTTGGCCGCGTTCATGGAGGTCCTCGATACCACCATCGTCAATGTCGCTCTACCGCACATCGCCGGCACGCTGTCCGTGAGCTACGACCAAGCCACTTGGGCGTTGACCTCCTACCTGGTTTCCAACAGCATCGTGCTGCCCATCTCGGCGTTCTTTGGCCGATTGCTCGGCCGCAAGCGCTACTTTCTCATCTGTATTGTTGCATTTACGGCTTGCTCATTTCTTTGCGGTATTTCCACCAGTTTGCCGCAGTTGATCGTCTTTAGAATCCTGCAAGGCTTTTTCGGCGGCGGTCTGCAGCCCAATCAACAAGCGATCATCCTCGATACGTTTCCCGCCGCGCAGCGCGGCCGCGCATTTTCCTTGACCGCGCTCGCGACCGTGGTCGCGCCCGTGCTCGGGCCGACCATCGGCGGCTGGATCACCGATAGTTTCAGCTGGCGCTGGGTCTTTTTCATCAATGTGCCGGTGGGCCTGCTGACTGCCTTCGGCGTCATGAGTTTGGTGTCGGATCCGCCCTGGGTGAAGAAGCAAACTCGAGTCTCCATCGATTACATCGGCATCAGCTTGATCGTTCTGGCTTTCGCGTCTTTCCAAATCATGCTCGACCGCGGTGAAGACGCGGACTGGTTTGCATCGAACTTCATTCGTGGTTGCGCCGTCCTCGCCGCGGTCGGAGGCGCCGCGGCCGCCTGCTGGCTTTTATATGCGGCGAAGCCTGTTGTCGATCTGCGCGTCCTCAAGGATCGCAATTTTGCGCTGGGCTGCGCCGCCATCGGCTGCTTCGCGGTGATCCTGTATGGCAGCGCCATATTGATTCCTCAACTCTCTCAGCAGCATCTGGGCTATACCGCGACGCTCGCCGGCCTGGTCTTAAGCCCGGGTGCGCTGGTGATCATCCTATTCATTCCCCTCGTAGGCTTTGCGATGCCTCACGTGCAGACGCGTTACATCTTGGCGACCGGTTTTTTTCTCCTGGGCTGCGGCCTCTTGTATTCGCGTCTGATTACCCCGGACATCAATTTTTCCAGTCTGGTAATCCTGCGCGCTGCTCAGGCTTTTCCGTTGGCGTTCTTGTTCGTTCCGGCCAGCGTGCTGGCGTATCAGACCGTGCCGCAGAATCTGCAGGGCGATGCCGCGGCCCTGTTTACCATGTTCAGGAACGTCGCTGGATCGATCGGCATCTCCTGGTCGACCGCGGCGATCGCGACGCGCACTCAGGTGCATATGGCCTACTTGTCCGATCACTTGAGCGATGCCAATTCGACGTTTCGCAACTCCTTGTCGCAGCTCACGGCCGCGATTCGCGGCCTGGGTTTTTCAACCGCTGATGCGGCGCAGGCCGCGTTGGGGAAGACCTACCAAACCTTGATCGCTCAAGCGGGCCTGCTCGCCTATATGGACGTATTCCTCTACTGCGCGATTTTGGCGTTTGCCTTCGTGCCCTTTACATTCCTATTTTCGCCGGTCAAGAAAGCCGGCGGAGCCGCGGCGCACTGATGCGCGCCGGTCGCCTTATCGCAGTGCTGCTGCCACTCATGAGCTTGGCCGGATGCAAGCTGGGACCAAACTTCGTGCCGCCGCAGGAACCGGTGCCCGCAAGCTATTCGGGGACCGACAAAAAGGCGCCGGCGCGCGCACCGCAATTGACCAGCGACGCGACGCCCGAGTCATTCTGGTGGCGACAGTTCCACGATGTCGACTTAGATCGCCTCGAAGATCAGGCGGTCACCGGCAATTTGGACCTGCAGACCGCATATCTGCGCATCGTGGAGTCGCGCGTTCAAGTGCAAGTGGCCCGAGCGCAAGGCATCCCGACTTTAAACGGCACTGCCAGCTACACGCGCGAGCAGTTGGGTTTGGCGGGCATCATCAAGTCGCAGGGAGGCACGGGCGAAATCTCTTCGCCGACCGCGCAGGCGCTGATATCCAAGCTCGAGCAACCGGTGAATATCTATCAACTCGGATTCGACGCCTCGTGGGAGCTCGATTTATTCGGCAAAGTACGCCGCACCATCGAAGCCGCGGATGCGCAAAGCGCCGGCGCGGTGGAGTCGCGCCATGATTTGCTGGTCTCGCTGCAAGCCGAGGTGGCACAGACTTACTTTCAGCTTCGCGCCGCGCAACTCCTTCAGCGAATCACCCGGGACCTGATCGGCGCGCAGCGCGAAGTGGCCGAACTCACGCGCAATCGGCAACTGCATGGGCTTGCCACCGAAAGTGACGTGGACTCGGCGCAAGCGCAGTTGTCGAGCTTGTTGTCTGAATTGCCGTCCTACGATCAGACCGTCGCGGTTTCTAAACATGCGCTCGCGGTGCTGGCGGGTGAAACGCCGGAAGCCTTGGATGCGCAATTTGAGGCTGCGGTGGATCTGCCGCCCATCCCCGGGGTGATTCCGGTGGGAGTCCCATCGACGCTCGCGCGACGCCGGCCGGATATCCGCGGATCCGAGGCCGCGCTGCACGCAGCAACAGCACAAGTGGGCGTATCCGTCGCCGACATGTTTCCCGATATCTCCTTGAGCGGTACTCTCGGCCTGCGAAACTTGAGCACGGGATATCTGTTTAGCTGGGACAGCAAATTCTATTCCGTGGGTCCCAGCATCTCCGTGCCGATATTCCACGGCGGCGCGTTGGTAGCCAATGTGCGCATGTCCCGCGCACAAGCGGCTGAAGCCACGTTGAATTACCGCAAGACCGTGCTCAACGCGCTGCAAGAAGTCGAGGACGGCCTGACCGGCATTGCCCAAGATGCGCTGCGCACCGCCGCGCTGCAGGACACGGTGGCCGCGGATCAGCGCGCACTGAATGTGGTGCTTGATTCCTATCAGCATGGACTGAGCAGCTACCTCAGCGTGCTGACCGTTCAGCTGCAAACCAATCAGGCCCGCCAGCAACTCGCGCAAGGGCAACTCACCCAGAGCACCGATCTGGTCAAGCTTTACAAGGCACTGGGCGGGGGCTGGACGGACTCGGCAGCAGATGCCCCTCCCGTCGCCGACACCCGGAAGTAGACCCACCCCGCCGTTCGGCGTTATGTCCGCGCGGGGCTCGATGCTTCCCTGGCGAACAGGTCGAGCAACCCCGGCCAGCCGCCGTCGACGGCATTGCGCATCGTGGCGCCCGGGCCCTCGCCCATGCGTTCGAAATTCCGATGTTCGAGATCCACCCGTGTGCCGCCGGCATCGTCCGCGACGAATCGCACCTCCACCTCGGAGGCAAACTGCAGGCGCGAATCCGGTTTCCATGCCGCGCTGATTTCCCAAGTCACGACGAAGCGCTTGGCCGGCTCCCAGATCAATACATGCCCCACAACCACTTCCGAGCCGTCTTCGCACGGATTGTACCAGCGCCCACCGACGAAGGGCTCAATGATGGTCTGGCGAATCGGCGCCGCGCCGATGCCGTGCGTTTTCGGCCACCAGCGATCTATCCCGCCGGTGAACACCTCGAAGGCTTTTTCAGGAGTCGCTTGCACGACAATGCTCTTGCGCACCGGCGCGATGCTGATGGTTGTGCTCACGGTTTTCTCCTGCGCTGGTTTATTTTGGGTGATTCGACCTCGTGCTTGAAGGAGTCCAGCGCGCTCTCCCAAAACTGGTCGAGCCAGCGGCGAAGCTCACCCAAGCCGTCGGGATCGATAAAATAAACGCGGCGAGCACCTTCCGGGCGACCGATTACGAGCCCCGCTGATTTCAGCGCCTTAAGATGCTGGGACACGGCAGGACGACTCACCGGCAAGCCGGCCGCCACCTCGCCGACTGACGCAGGCCCGCGGCGCAAGCGTTCGAACACCGCGCGGCGAGTCGGGTCGGCGAGCGCAGCCAAGGCATTTGCGTAACTCATTGCTTACGGTAAGCAATCACTTACGGCAAGTCAAGCAGGCGCCGAAGCTCCGGACACGCGCGCCGGGGTCTGGACCGGGCGCGGCACGAGAAAGATGGCGAACGCAGCAATCACGCAGGCCAGCCCCGCGGCGTAGAGGGCCGGGCTGTATGTCAGCATGAGGGTGCGTGTCAGGCCGGCGCCGTAGGCAGCGGCGGCGCCGCCCAACTGGTGTCCGGCGAAAATCCATCCGAAGATCATGGCGCTGCGCCGTTTATCGAAGGATGCGTTCGCCAGCTTCACCGTGGGCGGCACGGTGGCGACCCAGTCCAGGCCATAGAACATGGCAAACAGCGAAAGACCGTACAGCGTGAAGTCCGAGTGCGGCAGCCACAGCAGCGAAAGGCCGCGCAGGCCGTAGTACCAAAACAGCAGCTTGCGATTGTCGAAGCGATCCGAGAGCCAGCCTGAACCGATGGTGCCGATGAAGTCGAATGCACCGATCATCGCCAGAAATGAGGCCGCCGGAATCGCCGCCAGCCCGTAATCACCGCACAGGGATATGAAATGCGTTTGGATCAGGCCGCTGGTGCTCAATCCGCACACGAAGAAAGTGCCGAACAGCACCCAGAAGATCGGATTGCGCGAGACCCTGAATAGCACCAAGAGCGGCTCCGCGAAGCTCGGATTCCAGGGCGCGACGGTGCTGTCGCGCGCCTGACGATCGGCGCCAAACGGCGCGAGCCCCAAATCGCGCGGCCGCTCGCGCAGGAAAACAAGCGCTAGCACCGCGACACACAGACAACCACCCACCGTGGGTGCGATGGCGATGCGCCAACCATGGGCTTGAATCAACGTCGCGGCGAGCGGTAGAAAGATCAGCTGGCCGGTAGCTGAGCTGGCGGTGAGAATCCCGAGAACCAATCCGCGCCGCTGATCGAACCAGCGATTCGCGACAGTGGCGCCGAGTACCAGCGCCGTCAAACCGGAGCCGACGCCGAGCAGCAGACCCCACAGCACAAACAACTGCCACAGCGCGTGCATCTGCGTGGCCAGCAGCAGCCCCGAAGCAATCAGCAACAACGCGATACACACGATGCGGCGCAAGCCATAGCGCTCCATCAGGATGGCCGCAAACGGGCCGAGTAGACCAAACAGCGCGAAGCGCACAGCCAGCACCGAAGAGATCTGTTCGGTGCTCCAACCAAACTCCTTGCTTAAGGGACGAAGAAACGCGCCGGGTAGACCGAGCGCGGAAGACGAGATGAGCATGGTGAGAAAGATGATGCTCATCATCACCCAGCCGTAGTGCACGCCGCGGCGATCGAGCCAACGCGAAACCGCCGCCGCAATCATGTCAGCGCTTGGGCCTGCGCACGGGCTTGCGTTGCACGGCCGGCCCGGGGCCAGTGCCCAGCCGCTCGCGCGCCGCCGATAGCAGTTCGCCCGAAATTCCTCGCCCGACGGTGGCCCGCGCCAAGATCAATGCACCGACCATGGTCGAAAAATCCGCCAGCGCCGCGCGGCGGTCGGCGCCGGCATCCCCCTTCCGTTCCACTGAGCCGAGAATATCCACCAAGCCTTCAACCCCTGCGCCAAACGCGGCGCGCACCGGCGCATCCGGATTCTCGCGCGCCACATCGCCCGCCAGTGCGGTGGCGGGACAGGAGTCCCCGGGACTGCCGCGAGCCTTCAAGGACAGGTATCCATCGATCAGCGCGGTGCGTGCCGCATCAGCGCCGACGCTCTCGCCCGCGCGTTGCTTCCACCGTTCCGCCGAATGCTCGAATGCCAGGCCGCAGGCGTCGGCCGCAAGCGCGTCCTTGGAGGTGAAGTGTCCGTAGAAGCCGCCGTGCGTCAGGCCGGCAGCGCCCATCAAATCGGACACGCTGACCCCGTTGATGCCGCGCTCGCGAAACAGCCGCGCCGAGATTTCCCGGATGGCCGCGCGGTTGCGGTTGCTCTGTTCTTTGGATACGCGCGGCATGGGGCCCTCGACATTCAACGCCTACAAACAGATGATAGGCATCATATATAATAGATGTCAATCATCATATATAGGAGGACGGCCGCGCGTTGCCGACGCGCTGCGTGCGCGTCACGACCCCCGAGTGAGGCTAGCTTTTGTTCTCATATTTAAAGGAGACGCTGATACGCGATCGATAGGCTTCCACCTTGCCGTTCTTCAATTGCACGTCCAGTTTGACCACTTCCGCCACTCTCAGGTCTCTTAAGGTTTTGGCCGCGCGAGTGATCGCGGCTGCGGTGGCCTTTTCCCAGGACTCCGTGCTGGTTCCGACGAGCTCGATGACTTTGTAGACATTCTCTGCCATGACGATTCCCCCACATGTAATGAGCGCCAACAACTAAGCCGCTTCATACTATGCCAATCCGGCCCGGGTCGATGCGGCAGCGCGGCAACGTCTGGGCGGTTCAAATGATCGGCATGGAGTACTGATGTCGAAAGCAATTCCCGTGGGTTGGCACAGTGTGACGCCTCGCTTGGTGGTGAAGGATCCTGCCAAGCTGGTTGAATTCCTCAAAACCACGTTCGATGCGATTGGGGATTTCGCAACGGATGCCCCCGCCCTGATGAAAATTGGAGATTCAATGGTTATGGTGAGCGGCGCCGGTCCGCGCAAGGCCATGCCTGCCTTTCTTTATGTCTATGTTGATGACGCCGATGCGACGTACCGGCGCGCATTGCAGGCGGGCGCGAGATCGCTCGAAGAACCCAAGGACGTGCCCTATGGGGATCGGCGGGCGATGGTGAAGGATCCGTGTGGCAACGATTGGCAAATCGCCACCCGCAAACGCGACTAGCGATCGAGTCGGAAACGTCACCATTGCCGCGCGCAAGTGGCCATCGGCCCGGCGTTTAGGGCATACTCAGGCGGAACAAGCGGCACGTAGGGACCACGTGCCGATACCTTGCGAACAAATGGGAGGGCTAGCCATGTCCACACCTAATCCTTTTTCAGAGCAGTTCAGCCGAATGCTGCGCGAAGTACCCGACCATTACTCCCTGGCGGAGTGGCAGTATCTTTACCGGCAAGTCATTTATTCAATGGGGATGCGAATCCTCGAACGTTTCCCGCAGGAGTTCCTGGCACCGGATCCTTTCGTCGTGGCGCGGGGCCCTGCTCCTCCTCCGCCGCCGCCGATTTTGCAAGGAAGACCACCTTGGGAACCTGGCGCCGCGGGCCTTGCAGGCGTGGTATTGGGAATACCCCCGCCGCCTCCTTCCAAGTAACCTTAAGGATTGGCCTCCATTTTTGCGGTCAGTGCCTCGTTGGATCGGGTGACCTGAGCCATGAGTGCCTGAAAATCGCTTCTGCCCCGTAGCGACGCAAAATAGGGTTCATGCGCCGCCCACCATGCAAGGCGCCACCCTAGGCGAGACGCCGAGTTAAGATCCCGCATCGCATCGTCGCCCTGACCCTTCAGCGCATACACCTTGGCGCGCAGCTCGTAGGTTGCGCTGCGTTCGACGCCCGCGCCGATCATTTGATTGACCATGGCAAGCACTGTATTCAGCTCGCGCTCTGCCGAGGATCGATCGCCAAGCGCCAGTTCCGCCAAAGCAAGATCAACCCGATAAGAAGTCCCCAAGACGCCCGAGCCCCTTGCACTCCAGGTCTCCGGAAGATCTGACCGATCCGGCGCAACCAGCGCTCGTGCGATGAGCGCTTTGGCGGCAGCCGCGTCACCCAGCAACACTCGTGCGTAAGCCGCTTCGAATAATCCGGCGGCCTCCGAGGATTGTTCAAGCGGCACCGAGTCGAGATAACTCTTTAAACCCTCGGAGCCCCGCTCGCAATACACAACTCGCACAAGGGCGGCGTTCGCGTCGCCTTCTTCCTTCGTAGCGCTGCGCCCGAGTTCCACCGCTGCGCGAGCCGGAGCGGCAAGTCCGACAGTCAGAAACAGCGTTGCTCGGTACCAATACAAATCAAAACCACCGGCGGGCTCGATTTTCAGAGACTCTGCATTCCAGCGCAGCGCCTCATCAATCTTTCCGCGCGATTCAGCCAACCAGGTGAGACCATCGGTGACCAGTACGTTGCCGGGCTGCAGTATGCGTCCACGCTCGCACGCCTTCGCGGCCTCCTCGTATTGCGCCAAATCCTCCAACGCCGTACATCGGGCGAGTTGCAAAGTCGCATTCAACGGATCCAAAGCCGCCGCCGCGTCATAGTTTTTCACTGCCTCTCGCGGCTGGCCATCGAGGAGCCGGAGTCGGCCAATGGATGCGAAGGCGCCCATATCGCTGGGATCCAGTGATATGGCCCGATGCAAGTCCTCGAGAGCATCTTTCTCGCGATGTTGCGAGGCGCGCAGCGCTCCTCGGACGGCGTAAGCGCTGGATAACCGGTCATCCATACCTAGCGCCGTTGCGATCAGGGGTTCCATCGCGGCTGCCACGTCGGCGATGGGCGCATTGTGGACAGTTCCTTGATTCTTGAGAGCTCGCGCGAGTCGGACGTATGCCAGCGCAAACTTGGGGTCCGCGTTCACCACCTGTCGATACAGATCAACGGCACGATCGATGGTGGTGGGCGAGGCCTGCTGATCGTAGTAACGCGCGAGTAAGTACAGCTGATAGACCTGAGGGTCGACGCTGCGTCGCGCAGCGAATTGTCTCTCCGACTCCGTCGTGAGCCGTACTTGAAGGGTCTCCGCCACGGAGCGCGCAATGTCTTCCTGAATCTTGATGGTATCGTCCATCGGCCGGTCGAAGTTTTCCGACCATAGGTGGTAGCCGTTGCGGGCATCAATGAGCTGCACCGTGATGCGCAGGTGGTTGCCGTCGCGGCGCATGGAACCTTCTAGGATGTGATCAGTGTCGAGCGCCTTGCCGATCTTGCGTACGTCTTCCCCCTGCCCGCGGAATGCGAATGCGGAGGTGCGCGCGACGACGCGTAACGTCGGAATCTGAGAGAGCCAGCTCGATAGCTCCTCCGTTAGCCCGTCGCAGAACGGCTGATCGTTCTTCTGGGCGGTCAAGTCGATGAACGGCAGCACCACGATGGAGGCGATGGATTTCGCCGCCGGACTGTAGGCCTGCCATCTCTTCCAGACGATCGACCCAACCAAAATGATCGCAAGAAGCGCCGCGCCGCCCAAAACAATGGGCGTAAGACGCGGTCGGTACGCGGCCCGCGGACCGATACTGCCGAGTTCGCTGGCGGCCTCGGCCGGCGTCACTGTGGCGGTCGCAGCGGCGGGAACCATTCGCCGCACCGGTGCGATGAGTCGATAGCCTTTGCGCGGGATGGTCGCGATGTACGTGGGCTCCGGATCCACATCGCCGAGAAGCTTGCGCAGTTGGGACACTGCTTGATAGACGGAGGCGGAGCCCACCACCACGCCGGCCCAGACTTCGGTGAGCAGTTGATCGACGCTGACCACGGCACCCGCGGAATTCGCCAGGCATATGAGCAGCTGCATGGTCCGAGGCTCGAGCTTATGAGTCTCCGTGCCTCGCGTGATCGAATCGAGCGCGGGATTGACAACCCACTCGCCGATTTGCATCGCGTCGCCCAAGTTCCCGGTCGGCATCGAAGGGCCTCCTGAACATTAGTATAGGGCTTGTAATCACAGACAGCGGCGCGGCGGCCAAAGCTCAGTCCTGACTTGCGTCGAACTGCAAAAAAGGCGATTTGCGGCGGGGTATCCGCAAATCGCCTGAGGCGCGAGCCGGGGGGAACGGCTAGCGATTACTGGCTGTCGCCGGATGGGACTTGGCGGCGGCTACCTGTATCGATCTTTGGATCTGCCCCATCGCATCAGCCGTCGCCGAATCTACGCAATTCATATAGTCCGGGTGATGCGAGACTGACCAGGGATCAACCACCTTGCCGCACAGCTGCCGCGCGGCGACCAACAGTCGATCGCGCGCTGTCTTCTGGCCCTGTTCCGTGGAAAGGTCGAGGCCGACCAGCGATACCGTGGCGCTCGGCTCCGCAGCCTGCGCGGGCAATTGCTTGGCGATGGCCGCGGTCATCAGAGTAATGCACAGACCTAACAAGGCAAGCTTGCCGCGGCCCGAATCGAACTGGGAGCGTTGCGCAAGTTGTTCTCGTGTGTTCATTGGAATCTCCTAAAATTTCCCGTATGGATAATCCGGTGGTCGGCAGGCCCTCACGGCACCCACCGACGCACCGGGATCGCTCACTTGCTGGCAAGACGGACTGGGGTGCCAAAACGCAGCTCGGAGAGAGCCACCGCGTTGACGCTCTTCACCGCATCATCGATTGCCTTGTTGATGCAGGCGTGCTCAGCCGTCACCATCTCGATCGTGTTGCTCGTGAGCGGGCACACCTCTCGTGCGGCGACTTGGATGCGGTGATACAGCACCCGCGCACCGGCGGACTTGCTGATGTCAAGGTCACCATATTTGACGGTCTCGGTCGGCGGGTTTTGTTCCTCCGCCACCGCCACGGTTGTCGCAGCGCAGAAGGCCGCTGTCCCCAAGGCGCAATAGATTGCCGTGTAGATGTTCGTGCGAATTGTCTTGTTCATGATCGATTCCTCAAGTGTTGGATCAGCTGTTAAGAACCCGCCACCGAGATTTCCCCGGTGGTGTGGCGACGGTGTACGGCGCAACAGCCGCCGAAGTCCTAAGGCCTTGCTAAGGAATTCTTAAAGCTTTTCTAAGCCAAGAGGAATCAACCACTTAGAGGGATCCGCCACGACGCGGGCTGGTCGAGCGAGCGGGAATATTCGAGCCTAAGATCATGGCCGGCTGCCCGGCGAAGCCGGACCTCAGCGCCTGGTAAACCGCAGGACCGAGGCAATCGCCAGGGTCAAGACCAGGCAGCCGGCACCGAACCAAAGCGCGCCTTGGGTATCGCCCGGACTGATGATCAGGCTGACGAGGGTCGGCCCCAAGCTTGCGCCCAGCAGTCCCACACCGCTGATCAGCACGGCGGAGCGCCTGGAGGGATCCGCCTCGATGGTCATCGGCACCATGAATGGCAGTACAAACAACCATAGGAACCCAAACGCGGCAGCATCCGCCAGGAACAAAAACGCCGACGGATGGGTGCCAAGCAGCGCGACCAGAAGAAAATCCACCGCCGCCGAGGCCACCAGAACCGGAAACCATCTCAAGCGGCTGGCAAAGACCGTGGCGGCTGTCCCTCCCAGGACTTGAAAGGCCAGAGACACCGATACGGCCGTATCGGAAATTTGTGTCGACAGCCCGGCTTGACGCGCGATGGGATCGTAGTAAACCCAGATACTGACGATGAACATCAGCAGTAAACAATTGGCGGCAAGCGCCGCGAGCCCCCGAGGTGGGGGCATGACGAACGAGCCCGCGCCCTCACCCGGGACCTTCGCCAGCGCGTGAAATGCAGCCGGCAGAGCCAGGGAAACAATGCCGCTCACCAAACCCGCCACCGCCAACAGCGCAAAATCGCCTTGGGCGGCGTGGCTGGGCTCGATCCACGAGGTCATAAGGGCGGCGAAGATGAACTGCGCCAGAGTTTGGACAGTCAGATAGATACCGGCCCAGCGCTCAGGATTCGCCGACCGCGCGATCATGCACGCCGTCACCCAAATCAGCAGGCCGCCGGCCGCTCCCATCAACGCGCGCACGGCCGTAACCGTCTCGCCCATCACATGCGGCGTCAGCCAGTTTCCCGCGGCCAGCACCAGACTTGCCGCACCTGCGATCGCGCGAAGCTTCACGGGCGCCAGCAGCGCTGCCGCAAGTGCGGCGGCCAGCCCCATGCAGAGCAGTTCGATCGAGGCTGCATACCCCAGTTGCGCCAGCGTGATGTGCTGTTCAGCGAGCAGCGCGCCCAAGACAATGGGCTGAACGCCCGGAATCAAGATGCCGATCGTGCCAACGAATACAACGGCGGCGATCTGCAGTCCGGTGGGACGCGGACCAATCCAAGCACCGGATTGCGGCTGGTTCACTGGCGCCAATTCGCTTTAGCTCCCGACACATGTGGCCAAACTTGTCGTTATAGTAGCCGTTTCGGGAGTGGGCCATGGCAGCGTCAATGAGCCGAGACCAAGAACTGCGCCGTCGCGCAGAGGCGGTGATCCCCGGCGGAATGTACGGACATCAATCGGTTGCATTACTGCCCGATGATTACCCGCAATTTTTTTCCCGAGGGCAAGGTGCTTTTCTCTGGGACGTCAACGGCAGACGCTACCTGGACCTGATGTGCGCCTATGGCCCACAGCTCTTCGGCTATGCGCATGAAGCAATCGATGCAGCCGCCATCCAGCAGATGCGCCAAGGCGATCCACTGACCGGCCCCACCGAGTTGATGGTCGAGCTCGCCGAGCGCATGACCGGCATGGTGAAACATGCACAGTGGGCCATGTTCTGCAAGAACGGCACGGACGCAACGACCATGGCGTTGGTGACCGCGCGAGCACATACACGGCGAAAAACCGTCGTTATCGCCAAGGGGGCCTATCATGGCGCGGCGCCGTGGTGTACGCCCCGGCCCGCCGGCACGACCCCGGAGGATCGCGCCAACCAGATTTTTTGCACTTATAACGACATCGCGAGCTTGGAAACGGCCGTGGCTCGAGCGGGGGGCGATCTGGCAGGCATATTCGCCTCGCCGTTCAAACACGATGCCTTCGTCGATCAAGCGATGCCGGACCCGGAGTACGCGCGGCGAGCGCGCCAGCTGTGCGATGAGCGAGGTGCTCTGCTGGTGGTCGATGATGTGCGCGGCGGACTGCGCATGGCCCGCGATTGTTCCTGGTCGATCGTCGGGGTGCAACCGGATCTTTCCAGCTGGGGCAAGTGCATTGCCAATGGGCATCCCCTCTCGGCGCTGTTGGGATCCGAGAAGGCCCGCGGAGCCGCGGCATCGATCTTCGTGACCGGATCATTCTGGTATGCCGCTTCGCCCATGGCCGCGGCACTCGTGACTCTGCGCATGGTCGCCGAGACCGACTATTTGGAGCGCATCGAGCGTTTGGGGCGTACTTTGCGCGACGGGCTGCAGGAACGCGCTGCGGCGTATGGGTTTCCTCTGCGCCAGACGGGCCCCGCGCAGATGCCTCTGTGGCTGTTCGATGAGGATCCGGATTTGCGGCTGGGCTTTTTTTGGTGCAGCGAGATGCTCAAGCACGGCGTGTATGTGCACCCCTGGCACAACATGTTCCTAAGCGCCGCCATGACCGACGCGGATATCGCTGCCGCGCTCGAGGCTGCGAGCGGCGCGTTCAGCACATTGAAAACCCAGCGCGCGAGCATCCGGCCATCGGCAAAACTGCAGGCTTTTTTTGGATCGATAACCGCGGGATAGTCAGGAGATAGGCGATGGAACTGATCGCACGCTCGGAAGAAGGACACATCGTTCGCTACAAGGACCCCAAGCGTTACGCCTGGCTGGCCGCCTTCATCAGCCCGTTTCTTGGACTGACCATGGTGTATCTGTACGTGGCGAGTGCGCGATCGTGGGTGCTTTTTTTGCCGCTTGCCTATGCATTCATCGTGGTGCCGATTGCCGATGGTTGGTTCGGCGAGGATTCTCACAATCCGCCGGATGCCATCGTCCCGCTGCTGGCGAATGACACTTACTACCGCTCGCTGCTGTATATCGATGTCGCTTTGCTGTATGTGAGTTTTTTCGCGATGGCCTGGTTGGCCGGCACCCAGCCCATCCCCTGGTGGGCATACATCGGCCTGGCGCTCTCGGCGGGAATTTCCAGCGCCGACGCCATTTTTCTAGGGCATGAGCTGGGTCACAAGACCAGCAGGGCCGACCGCCTGGCCGCGCAGGCGGCGCTGGCGCTGATCGGCTACGGACATTTTAGCGTCGAACACAATCGCGGCCATCACGTGCAGGTGGCAACACCGGAGGACAGTGCGAGCGCACGCATGGGCGAAAGTGTGTACCGCTTCGCCTTGCGAGAGATTCCCGGTGCGTTGGCGCGCAGCTGGCGTTTGGAAAAGAGGCGCCTTACGGCGCTTGGCTTTCGTACCTGGTCGGTACACAACGAGATATTGACTTCCTGGGGTTTGACCGTCGCCATTGCGGCCGCATTGATCGTCGCCTTCGGTTGGCGCGTTGCGCCCTTCCTCCTCATCCATCACTTTTACGCCTGGTACGGACTCACGCAGGCCAACTATGTGGAACACTACGGATTGCTGCGCCGCAAGCTGCCCAACGGCCGCTACGAAGTGCCGGCGCCGAAGCACTCCTGGAATACCAACCACATATTTTCCAACATCATCACGTTTCACTTGCAGCGGCATTCGGATCATCACGCGAATATGCTGCGGCCCTACCAGGCGCTGCGCGATTTTGACGACCTGCCCCGTCTGCCGAGCGGTTATCCGGGCTGTTTTGGCTTGGCGATGTTTCCGAAGGCATGGTTCAAGGTCATGGATGCCAAGCTGCTTGCATGCATCGGCGGCGACCTAAACAACGCGAACATCGACCCGCGGAAACGCGCCGCGCTATTTGCACAGTACGGTCAAATAGACGACGCCGTGAAGCGCGCATAAGCTGCGCATTCTTTAGTGCTCAGCTCAGCGCAGCACGCCTTCTGCCGACTGCAACTGGGCTTGAGGCGAACAGCGATAATTGGATATCAAACACGGCGTCTGCGGATTCAATAAGATCTGCTGATTGCCCTGTACATACGGCGGATCGAGCAGCACGCCCGGATTCGAATTCAATCCGAACGAGGGCTTGGACAAATCGGAAATCGACACCGACGGCGCGCAGGCGCTTAGCGCCGCAATGACGGCGATGAACGGGATGGGTGCAAAAACCTTGGACCGCAGCATACTCACTCCTCATTGCCCCGACTGAAGCCTCAGAATATACAGCAGAATTTTCCAGGCTTCTCGCGCAAATTGCTCCGCCTCGCCATCAGATTGCCGCCTCGTCCTTCGCCACCAACGACCTCGGCGCCACCAGCCGCCAGGCACGGGTCATCAGCTCGGGCAGCGCACCAGGATCAACCGTTGCGAAGCGCACCAGAATCCACGGATAGTCCCGATAATGATCGGTGATGAAGAAGATCGCCGGATCCGACTGCATCAACTTCTCACGGTCCGGTAACTCCACGCGAAGCACGAAGCAATCGCCGCTTTGGTGCAAACGCGCCAGCAGCTTGCCGCGAACCTTGAGGGCGGGTGTGCCATAAGAGGTTGACTCCTCGATGCCCGGCAGCCCTTGCGCGGCCAGGCGTACTTGCTCGAAGGTAACGCCGCCGGGCGCGCCGCCGGATCCTTTGGCGCGGGGCGAATTACCCTTGCCGCCGCGCCGCGCTGCCGCAATGCGCGGCGCCGCCCTCATGCCCGCGGGGCCAGCAGCATTTTCATACCGTGGCGCGCGCGCAGCGTGATCAGACCCTGCGGCTCGACTGGATGCCCCGGCACGAGACGCAGGCGAAAGCGCTGCGCCAAGGTCGCGAGCAGAACAGTGGCCTCCGCAATCGAGAACGCCGCGCCGATGCAAATGCGGCGGCCGCCGCCGAAGGGCAGGTACGTGAAGCGCTGACGGGCGGCGGACTGTTCCTGAGAGAAGCGCTCGGGATCAAATCGACCCGGATTGGGCCAGAGCTTCAGATGGCGATGCAGCACCCAGGGCACGATCATGACCGTGGAGCCTTTGGGGATGTGTCTGCCCACCAGCGTGTCGTCGGCCAGCGCCTCGCGCTCCATGGCGGGTACCGTCGGATAAATGCGCATGGTTTCTTCTATCACCATGCGCGTGTACGTTAGCTTGGCCAAGTCTTCCTGCGTCGGCGCGCGGCCGCCGAGCACGGTGTCCAATTCGGCGTGCAACTTCGCCTCCTCGACGGGATGTTGCGACAGCAGAAACCATACCCAGGTCATGGCCATGGCGGTCGTTTCATGGCCGGCCATGAAAATGGTGATGACATGATCGCGCACTTCCTGCGCGCTCATACCGCCGCCCGTTTGCTCATCGCGCGCTGCGATCAGTCGCGCCAAAAGATCCTTGGGGCCATTCGCGGGATCGCGCGCGCGCGCCTCGATCAGCCGGTCAATGAGCGTGTCGAATTCGCTGAACACTCGATTGGCGGCCTTTTGCCGGCCCAGCGCCGCAATCCACAAAGGCAATCCCAACAAATCCAAAATATTGGGACGTATTTCCGCCTGATAGCGCCCCGCGGCACCTCCCATGATGGTCATGATGTCATCGGAGTCCGACGAAAACATCGTGCGCGAAATGATCTTGAGCGTCACTTCCATCATATCTTCGGCGACATCCGTGCTGGCTGCTGCACCGAGCTGGCTCCAATGGGTCAGCAGTTCCTCCGCGGCGCCGGTCATCAGCGGAGTAAAGGAGGCGATACTGCGATGATCAAAGGCCGGCGCCATGGTGCGCCGATGCCGCCGCCATGTCTCTCCTTCCAGGGTAATCAGGCCCTTGCCAAGGCCCGGCTCCAGAACGCGGCGGGTGATCTCGGTCTTTTCATAGTTACCCACATTGTCGAGCAGGACTTGCTTGATGGCCGCCGGATCGTTGATGACGAACAAATGGCGTCCGAAGAGCTTGCGCTCAACGATGTCTTTCTCGTAGGCCTCTTGGGTGAACGTGGCAATCGTGTTGTCGGGCAAGGTGCGCAGGAACTCGAAGAACGGCAACTGGCCGCGAGGCGGCACAGGCGCCGGCAACACGGGGGCGATTGCAGGATTCTCAAGGCTCGTCATCTGGCATCTCCCGCGGCGGTCATTGACGCCGGTTTATTATATGAGTAATGCTGTAGCTCCGTTGTTGGTATTGCGATGAAAGCCACATCCATAGTTCAAGTGCGTAACGATCGCGTGATCGTCACCGAATGGCGATTTGCGCCCGGCGCCGATACCGCACACCACGTCCATGCCCATGACTATGTCGTTGTGCCCCTGACCAGCGGAACCTTACGGTTGGAGGAGGCGGACGGAACACGGGAAGTGCGCCTCGAGGCGGGTGCATCGTACGCGCGGGCTGCCGGCGTCGCTCACAACGTGATCAATTCGAATTCCTATGAATTTCGCTTCGTTGAGATAGAACTGATCTGATGCGAGGCGCGCTCGAAGGCCTGCCGTGCCGGGCGCAGGCGGCGGTTAGCGTACCGCTAAGGCGTGCTGGGCGACAGGCACCTGCCGACCGGCGAGCGCCACCAGTTCGCTGAATCGCGGATCTGAATGCAGCGACTGCAGTTCATCGTCTGTGCGCAGCAGCTCTTGGTTATGGTAGCCATGCTCAATGGCCTCGCGCAGCAGTGCCAGGGCTTCCTCGCGCTTGCCGTTGCGGGCTGTATAGCAAGCAAGATCATAAATTGATTTGAGTGTGTCGCGATGGTCCGGCCCCAACACGCGGCGTTGGATCTCCAAGGTCTCGCGCTGTAACGCTTCCGCTTCGGTGAAACGGCCCTCATCGTCCAGTACCGTTGCCAGGTCGTAGGCTGCCAGCAGCGTATTCGGATGTTCCGCGCCGAGCACGCGACGTTTGATCTGCAGTGATTCGCGCAGCAATTGCTCCGCGTCTTGATACCGGCCCGCATCGGCGACGGTGACCGCCAGATTGCCGAGGGTCACCAGGACGGAAGGATGCTCCGGTCCGAGCACGCGGCGTTCTATTGCCAACGCTTCGCGGTAGAGCCGCTCGGATTCCGCATAGCGTCGCTCGTGGCCGAGAATCCTCGCCAGAGTGCCCATCGAGGCTAGGGTGTCCGGGTGATCGGGTCCCAGCACGCGCTGTCGGATTCCCAAGGCTTCTCGTTGCAGCGCGTCGGCTTCCGCGAAGCGGTTCTGATTATCGAGAACCTGGGACAGGCTGCTCATTGAATTGACGGTTCTGGAATCTTCGGGTCCAAACACGCGGCGTTCAGCGCTCAGCGTTTCCCGAAGCAAATGCTCGGCTTCCGTGTACTGCGCCGCATCGTCCAGGATGAATGCAAGATTGGCTCCCGTCAGCAGCGTCAGCGGATCCGCGGGTCCGAGCACTTGGCGCTCGCCGGCGAGGGCCTGGCGCTCCAGCTTTTCGGCCTGCTCGAGGCGCCCCTCGCGGCCCAGGATCCAGCCGAGCAACGCCGTCGACTCGAGCGTCCGCGGATTCTCAGGACCCTCGAGACGCAGCCTGAGGTCCAGCGCCTGTTGTGCCAACTCGTGCGCACGCGCGAACAAACCCAGATTCAAGTACGTGCTTGCCATGACCTGCATCATTTGCGATTGCACTTCCGGGTCCTGCGCGAGACCGGATCCCATGTCTCGGGACGCCTTGTCCAAGATTTCACGCGCGGTCACGCTGTTGCCGCGCGCTTCGCTCGGATCGGACACCTTGAACATGGAGGTCATGAAATCCGTGATTCGCGCCGCGCGATCGCGTTCGCGCGTTGTCTTTTTGAGCTGCAGGTCTTGCAGCAGCGAGAAAGCCCCCAGCAACAGCAAGAGTACGGCGGCGGCGGCGCTCGCGAACCGATGCCGGCGCAGATACTTGCCAATTCGATAGCCTGCGCTCGCCGGGCGCGCACTGACCGGTTCGTCGCGGAGATACCTCCGCAGGTCGGCTGCGAGTTCCGAAGGGGTGGCATAGCGGCGTTCTCGATCCCGCTCGAGCGCCTTCATGGCAATCCAATCCAAGTCGCCGCGCAGCTCGCTCACCAGCTGTTTCGGTTCAGTGCTGCGCGCCGCCGCCGTGAGCGTTGATGTGTCCCGATCCGCGCCAACCTTGCCGCTCGGCCGACGGGGTTCATCCTCGCGCAGCTGCCGTAGCCATTCCTCGAGCGAGGGCTGCTGGCGCCGCTTCATCTCAAATGGCTGCATACCTGTCAGTAATACGTAAAGAATCACGCCAAGCGAGTAGACGTCGGTGCGCGTGTCAATATCCGTCATGCCCGGCGCGACCTGTTCCGGGCTCATGTAGCCAGGCGTTCCCAAGAACTGACCGAACTGCGTATAAAGAGAACGGTCTGAGATGCGCTGCGTCACGGCCTTCGCCAGGCCGAAATCGATGATTCGCGGCACGGGTTTATCATCCACATCCACAACCAAGATATTTGCCGGCTTCAAGTCCCGATGGATGATGGCCTTCTGGTGGGCGTGCTGCACCCCGTCGCAGGCCTGGATGAACAGTTCCACCCGCTGCCGGATCCTCAGCCGGTGCTGATCGCAGTACTCAGTAATCGGCAGCCCGGGCACATACTCCATGACGAAGTACGGCTGGCCTTGCGGCGTCGCTCCGGCGTCGAACACTTTGGCGATGGCCGGATGATCCATGATGGCCAGGGATTGTCTTTCCGCTTGGAAGCGCTGCACGACTGTTTCGTCGTACATCCCGGCCTTGATCAGCTTCAAGGCGACCTGCCGCCGAACCGGCGCGATTTGCTCCGCGAGCCACACCTGACCCATGCCGCCCTCACCCAGTTTATGGATGAGCTGAAACCGCTGCGCAAAGAGCTGCCCTGCGGCCAAACCTTGAGCGCCGAACTCCTCGCCGCGCGACTGCAGAAACTGGACGCTCATATTGTCGTCGGTCGATAATAGCGATTCCAGTTCCGCGCGCAGCAGCGAATCCGTCCCG
The DNA here is from genome assembly GCA_963756845.1 of uncultured Gammaproteobacteria bacterium. Classification (GTDB taxonomy): domain Bacteria; phylum Pseudomonadota; class Gammaproteobacteria; order Steroidobacterales; family Steroidobacteraceae; genus Bog-1198. The sequence goes on from CAVWPD010000002.1 coordinate 648,084, forward strand.
CAGATCTCATCGAGGTACTCGGCTCGCAATTCCGGAGCGACTGCAAGCGCCTGATGCAGGAGTTCTTTGACACGCCCCCAATCGGGCACGGTCACGGGGAAGAGGCTCTGCTCATTTCGCGGCGCAACCAGATGCGCGCCGTGGCCCAATCCCGCTCCACGGTGGCCAACGAGATGCCGAGCACTTCGGAGATGTCCGGTGCCGTTAATCCGCCAAAGAACTTCATCTGCACGATCTTGCCCTGCCGATCATCGACCTGCGCCAATTTGTCCAGGGCATCGTCCAGCGCTACCATTTCCTCGTCCCCCATGGCCGGTAGTTCCGAACTCTCCTCCAAAGCAATTCGATGGCCGCCATCGCGCTTGGCGGCCCCGCGGCGGCGAGCATACTGGACCAGAATCTGGCGCATCAGCCGAGAAGCGATGGCAACGAAGTGCGCGCGGTTCTGCAATTCGGCGGGTTGACTGCCCATCAAGTGAATGAATGCCTCATTCACCAGGGCGGTGCTTTGCAGCGTATGTCCCGCGCGCTCGGATTTGAGGTGGTAGTGCGCGAGCCGCCGCAGCTCTTGGTAAATCACCGGCGCCACGGCGCCCAGGGCTTCTTGGTCCCCTTTGACCCATTGCTGCAACAGCACGCTGACCTGATCGGAGCGTTCCGACATGGGGCTCCCGAACTTGCGGTATCTTACCGAATCAGACTATTCGCGCCTGTCACGGCCGTCAATGCCGCCGGGGTGAATAACCAGTTCAACAAAGTCAGGAGCCAGCATGTGCGGCCGTTACGTGTCCCCAGACGAAGCCTCGATCGAACGGGAATTCAATCTTGTGCGCAGCGAATGGCAATTCCCCGCCAGCTACAATGTCGCGCCGACACAAGCCGTTCCGGTCGTTCGCAGCGCCCAGGACGGCCAGCGCAGCTTAGGCGCGCTGCATTGGGGTCTCATCCCCTACTGGGCCAAGGGGGTCCAGCCGAAATATTCAACCATCAATGCGACCATCGAGAAACTCACCGACGCACCCACCTGGCGAGGCCCGTGGAAGCGCGGCCAGCGTTGCGCCATCGTGGCGACAGGTTTCTACGAGTGGCAAGCGCAAGCTGACGGGAAGACCAAGCAGCCCTACTACATCCAACTGGATGATCAGGCGATCTTTGGATTTGCCGGCCTCTGGGATATGTCAATTGGCCCGGACGGGATTGCGGTCGAGTCTTGCGCGATTATCACCCTGCCTGCCAATCGGATCATGACGGAAATTCACAATGTTAAGCATCGCATGCCCGCCATTCTTGCCGTGGAGGATCGCGACACGTGGCTTCGGGGTGCGCATGAAGACGCCTTTAAGGCTTTGAAGCAGTATCCCGATACGCACATGGTCGCGACGCCGGTCAGCACACGCGTCAATACGCCTAAGAACAATGACGCGGAACTGATCACTGCGGTTAATACGCCTAGCATGCGATTGGCGGGCGATTGACGGGTGTTTGTCGTGGTCGAATCCGGATGTCCCGAAAAGAAACAAATCGAAAAACGCTTGCGCAGGCGCCTATGAAAAAGACGTGTAGCCGCGCGGTTTCTTAGGCGGGAAGGCCCTCAGGCTGCAGCACTTCTTGCCGCATTTTGAGCAGCGCATGCGTTTTGCGACATCCTCGAGCCGAGCGTCCCAGCCGCATAGCCGGCCGAGCATGAGCGGCTGCGCTTTGCGTTCATGGCCGCATTGCGAGCACCGCAGCACCAGTACATATTGACCGAACTCATCGCTCAGTTTGTCGACATGAAATCCGCTTGGCATGGCGCGGATTGTTAGGTGAAGAAACTCTCGCGTCCATCCAGTTGCGCCTACCCGCGGATACTGTATGAGAACTATTCGCTGCGGCTCACCGGGTGGTACTGTAGCGCTATGGGCAGGCGCTGGCGCTGAGGCGCCGGCAAAGGACGGGATGAAATACTTCACGCTGGTATGGGCCGGACTGTGGCGCAAGAAAGTGCGCACGATCTTGACGGTGCTCTCGATCCTCACCGCATTCTTTCTATTCGGCATGTTGCAAGGAATCAATCTCGGCATTGATTCCATCAGTGGCAAGATTACCGACACGACGCGCCTACGCGTCTCGAATCGCAACGACCAATCCGGCACCATGCCTTATTCCTATGTCAGCCGCATTGCGAGCGTCCCCGGCGTCGCCAGCGTCACGCCGCTCATTGCGCTGCTCGGTTCCTATCAACGGCCCAGCAACTTGGTGGTTGCCATAGGCGTGGATATCGATGCATGGGTGAAGATCTATCCCGAATTCAAGACGGTACCGGATCAGGTGCGCGCGATGGCGCGGACCCGCGACGGCGCGCTCGTCGGCGCCGCCATCGCGCAACGCTACGGATGGAAGGTGGGCGATAGAATTCCCCTGCAATCGCCCAACATGGTCAACAGCGATGGATCCAAGAATTGGGATTTCGTCGTCGCCGGCACCTATGACATCGATCAGGGACACGATTTCTCGACCAATCTGCTGGTCAATTACGACTACGTGAACGAGGCCCGAGTCGGCGCAAAAAACACCGCAATGCAGATCATCGTGAGATTGCACGATCCGAAGGCCTATACCAAGTTGGCGCCGGCCATAGACGAACTGTTCGTGAATTCGCCCAACCAGACGCTCACGCAGAACGAAAAGGACTACGTCCAATCGACGTTGAGCCAGATCGGTGATATCAATTTCTTTGTCAATGGAATCGTAGGTGCGGTGCTATTTACGCTGCTGTTCTTGACGGCAAATACCATGATGCAGTCGGTGCGCGAGCGCATACCGGAAATCGGCGTACTCAAAGCGCTGGGTTATTCGGACGCCGCCATGCTGGGGTTGGTCCTCACCGAGGCGCTGCTCTTGAGTCTATTCGCGGCTGCGCTCGGTCTCATTGCCGCATCAAGCGTCTTTCCGGCGCTGATGAACAGAATACCCACCGGCGGCTTCGAAGGGTTGCGCATCCCGACCGCAGTTTATGGTTGGGGCGCTGCCGTCGCGGTCCTGCTGGCGCTGGCGAGCGGCGTTCCGCCGGCGTGGCGGGCCCGGCGCCTGAAGATCGTCGATGCACTCGCCGGCCGGTAGGATAATTCCATGACCCTCATCAAGCAGATACTCGCCGTGACCTGGATGAATTTGCGCAGCCTCCCAGCACGCGCCTGGTCTTCATTGGTTATTGTTATTGGGATCGCGGGCGTTGTTGCCGTATTGATCTCGGTGTTGTCACTCTCCACCGGCCTGACCCGTACCCTCGCCACCACCGGCCGCGCCGAACGCGCCATCATCTTGTACGCCGGTGCGCAGTCCGAGATTGGGAGCAGTTTGCCCCGCGACGCCGTACTCACCGTACTGCAGCTGCCCGGAATCAAGCACGACCTCGACGGAAAGCCGTTGGCATCCGCCGATGGGCTGGCCTCCATTCGCCTGACCAAGAGCGGCACGGGCGGCCCCGGCACTGTCACGTTTCGAGGCATTTCCGGCGATCCTTTCGCCGTGCGCCCGGAAATCAAACTCCTGCAAGGCCGTATGTTTCAGCCGGGCGTGCGCGAACTGATCGTGGGAAAGTCAGCACAGGCGAAATTCGCCGGACTGGCCCTGGGGAGTCGCGTGCAATCCACCGATAGCGAATGGCAGGTGGTGGGGGTGTTCGAGAGCAACGGCGACGCACATGAATCCGAGCTATTGGCGGATGCCGACACGATGCTGTCGGCCTACCACCGCACGACGTTTAATTCGGTGACGGTGTGGCTCGAGTCCCCGGCGGCGTTCGATACCCTGAAGGCCAGCGTGACGACCAATCCGACCCTTTCCTTGGACGTGCTGCGAGAGGCCGCCTATTACGAGCAGCAGTCGAAGAGATTCGGGACATTTCTGGCGATCATCGCCAATGTGATCGGCGTCGTCATGGCAATTGGCGCCATTTTCGGCGCGCTCAACACCATGTATTCAGCGGTCAGCGCCCGCGCGGTGGAAATTGCGACGTTGCGTGCGATTGGATTCGGCAGCGCCGGCGTGGTGGTGTCGGTCCTGGTGGAATCATTGACTCTCGCCATTGTCGGTGCGCTCGGCGGCGCGGCAATCGCCTGGCTTTTCTTCAACGGCAACACGGTCAGCACCATCTCCGGCGGAGCGGGCCTGTCGCAGGTGGCATTTCATCTGCACATTGGTTTCGCGCTGGTGGCCATCGGCGTTGCCTGGGCCTGCGTCGTGGGCCTGTTAGGCGGTTTGTTTCCCGCAATCCGTGCTGCGCGGCTGCCCATTGCGACGGCGCTGCGGGCGCTGTGAGGGATCCGACCGCAGGCTTCACTGATTGCGATCGGCGCGCTCGAAATCAGCCAGACTGACCTCGGGGAAAAACAACCCCTGCGGACTGCGCACCCACCGCTGACCCAGCGCCTGCGCGCGGGGATCGGCGAAGCGATACTCGTAGAGCTGCGCGCGCACATACTTCGGCGGACCATCGGCGAAGGGTTTGGAATCCAAGAGTGCCAGCACCGGCGCGCTGCCTTCGAGCAGGCGGTGCATCAGATTGATTGTCCAGGGACTGTCTCTGAGACTGCCGAGCGCGGCGAACCACATTTGCCAGTCAAGCCGCGGCTGGTGCGGAATATTCCAAATTGCGGGCCTGGACAATGGGCCGGGTTTGTAGCGGAACACATATTCGCGCCAGGTTTTGCCGTCTTGCGAGCCCTCGATCACGATTTCCGGCCGGGTGGTTGTCATCACGGCAAATAATCCATAGGGATTGACGATCGACAGGGGCGCAACGGCGCGGGTCAGTGCGCCGAGCCCGGGCAAGTTGCCATGCTCCAGCGCCTGCCAGAGGCGATTGACTCCCACCGGGACAACGATAAGTGCGAGTGCGGCCGCGACCCAGGTCGACATGCGGCCTGCGGCAACCAAGCGGCCTTGCGCTCGGCGATCCATCCATGCCGGAATCAGGCGCCGTAGCGCGGCATCATCGAACAGAAAAATGCACAGCAACATCGTCAGCAGATTAAAGAAGTTGTAGTTGCCGGTGAGCACGATCATCGATTGCAGCAGCAGCACGCAGCCGGCGGCCAGGGCGCGCAGACGCCTCGGCAAGAACACCAGAAACACGCTGCCCAGCTCGACGGCCAGTGTGGCGGCAGTTCCCGCCATCAGCAGCCAGGAAGGCAGCCGCGCCGCGAACCAGGCGAGCGGCGTGGGCAGCGGCTGCGTCCAGAAGTGATACTCGAGCGCCGTTAGTTCGTGCCAGGTGGGGTCTGCGGACAAGAGCTTCACAATGCCGGCGAGAAACAGATAACGGAACACGAGCCAGCGAAACAGCCAAACGACTATCTTGGAACCGCCGGTCAGAAAGATGGCCAGGAAGCCGACTTCGAGCAGCAGGGCGTCCCATTGAAAGCTCATGAACTCCTGGCCGGCGTAGACATAGGACAGATACAGCACGAATAGGCCGAACAATGCGGGTCGTGTCCACCGATCCACGATGACGAGCACTCCGAGGGCGGCGCCAGCGAGCGTGCCGCCGAGCAATGCAGCATCACTCGAATTGAACCAGAACACAGAGGGGAGCAGCCGGTAGGCGGAGCCTCCATACGACTGGCGTGCCGCCGCCAGGTATTCGCCCGCGGGCAGAATCCCGGCATGGCCGATCAGCCCCAGTACCTGGACGCCGAGCGATGCGAACGCGGCCACATAGATCGCGCCGAATAGCCGCAAGAACACCCAACTCACCAGCGAGTAGCTTTCCGCTTGCAGCGCAGGCCCCCAAAGCACTTTAGTGAGCCCGCTTAGCAAGCTGCGGCGCCGCGCAAGGAATGCGTAGCTCCATTCGCTGAGCGCTGCGAATCCAGGGACATGCACATACGCCCACCACCAGGCGGCGCGACCGGGTGCCTGACGCAACACGCTGAATGTGGCCGCGGCGCCCGAATGAATTCGTCCGTCGGAATCGATGAATTGAATGGCGCGCCGAAACGCCTCCAGGGGGATCGCGGGGAAATCCGCGGCAGCCTCCTGATAGGGCCGGTAGCAGATCCGGTCAGCGGTCAGCTGCCGCCAATAGGCCACCCAATAGCGGCAGATAGCGCACTCACCGTCATAGACCAGTGTGCCAGCCTGGGGCGACATTTCACGTTGAGAGCTCATCCACCATGGAGATGATGCCTACCAGCACCGCGCCGCCCACCCGCAGGCGGCAGCCTTCGATGTCTTGGCGGCTAAATGCCCTGCCGACCGTTCTGCCCTTGGCGGCAATTTCGATGGTCGATCCGGTCGGCACGTTGTCGACGATATCCGCGTCAATGTAAGTGATGCTGCCGAACAGCCCATGGGGCACCAGTCGGCTCTTGATTTCGTGCCGAATCTTGCCAAGACCGGTGTCGTATTCCTCTCTTAACTGCTTGTCTTCCATGGGAGCCTCAGCGGGTAACCCGTATGCCGCCATGGTACGCGCTCTCGACCCAGGCGCGAGCGCGAGTATTGTAGACTGCAGATTGTTTACAATCTGCAATCGTGCTAACTTTGACCAAGTCCCCACATCCGGAAACGCCGATGGCACAGACCGCCGCCCCCACTACCCTGCAACTGGTGCAGTCAAACTCGCTGCCGGCATTGGTTTACGCGGAGATCGAGCAGCTGATCCTGCGCGGCGAACTCGCGATCGGCCAGCACGTCAATGAAAGCGAACTGGCGCTGCGTTTCGGGACCAGCCGCGGCCCGATACGCGAGGCTTTGCGAGCGCTGGAGGAATCCGGGCTGGTGCGCTCAGAGAAGCATCGCGGTGTATTCGTGCGTGAAATTTCGGTCGCCGAAGCCGACGAGATCTACGATGTGCGCGAGGCTCTCGATCAGCTGATCGGTGAGCGGGTCGCCGAATGCGCCACGCCCGAGCAGCTTCGCGCACTCAAGTCGGCGCTCGCGGAAATGGACGGGGCGACCGGGGCGCAGGACATCAAGCACTACCACGCGCTCAACGTGAAGTTTCACGACATGCTGGTGGAGTTCGCCGGCAACTCCCGACTGACCGAAACCTACCGTCTGCTGACCAAGGAGCTGCTGCTGTTTCGCCTTCGCGGGCTGCAGGACGGCGGCGGTTTCGCCGTCTCCAACACCGAACACAAAGCCGTGGTGAAGGCCATCGCCGCGCGAGACGGTGTCAAAGCGGGGCAATTGCTGCGCCAGCACGCCGCGAAAAGCCGCGCCCGAATGCACAAGGCGGCGGCCGTCGCCGCGGCGCAATAATGCCAACCGATATCGCCGTCAACGGCCGAACCTACCGCTGGATGGACCGTCCCTTGGTCGTGGTGTGCGTCGATGGCTGTCAGTACGAGTACATCAGCGCCGCGGTCGCGGCGGGGGTGGCGCCCTTCCTGGGCCGGCTGCTCGGAGGGGCCGGCACCTGTTTCATCGCCGACTGCGTGATGCCGAGCTTCACCAATCCCAACAATTTGTCGATCGTGACCGGTGTACCGCCCGCCGTGCACGGCATCTGCGGCAACTACTTCTTTGATCCTGAGCGCGGCGAAGAAGTGATGATGAATGATCCCCGCCATTTGCGTGTCGGCACCATACTCGCGGCCTTTTCGGCAGCCGGCGCCACGGTGGCGGTGATCACGGCGAAGGACAAGCTGCGAAAACTCCTCGGCCACGGGATGCATGGCATCTGCTTCTCCTCGGAAAAAGCAGATCAGGTCACGCCTGCAGAGAACGGCATACAGGACGTGCTAGGCCGAGTTGGTATGCCGCTTCCCTCGGTGTACAGCGCTGCGCTTTCGGAGTTTGTGTTCGTAGCGGGCGTGAAGCTGATGGAACGCGAGCGCCCCGATTTGATGTACCTGTCCACAACCGACTACATTCAGCACAAGGCCGCACCAGGCACGCCGGTGGCGAATGATTTTTACGCGATGATGGACCGGAATCTGGCGCGGCTCGATGAGCTGGGCGCGACAATCGTGCTGACTGCCGATCACGGGATGAACGCCAAGCATGGCGCCCACGGTCAACCCAACGTGATTTACCTGCAAGACACGCTCGATGCGTGGCTGGGCGAAGGCAGCACGCGTGTGATCCTGCCGATCACCGACCCGTATGTCGTGCACCACGGTGCACTGGGATCCTTTGCGCTCGCATACCTATCCGACCCTGGCACCGCGGATGCGCTTCGCACCAGGATTGCTGCAATCCCCGGAATCGAGACGGTGCTCACGCGCGCGGAGGCCGCCTCTCAGTTTGAATTGCCCGCCGACCGGATCGGCGATCTGGTGATCGTCTCCCAATCGGATACGGTGATCGGCACCAGCCGCCATCGACACGACCTCTCCGGACTGGACGTGCCGCTTCGCTCACATGGGGGTACCTCGGAGCAGAAGGTTCCTCTGCTCATCAATCGCAACGTCGGCCAACAACCCCAATCCCGGCGCTGGCGCAATTTCGACGCCTTTGACCTGGGACTGAATCTCACCACCCGGGCCTCATAGGAACAGCGGTGTCCGTCAGCGCTACCCCGTCCATCCCACGCGAATTGCTGCACGAGTCGCTGCGCATCGCCGGCGAGCGGGTCTCATGCGACCGGCGCATCGAGGTGCGTCACCCCTACAACGGCGAACTGGTGGGCACGGTTCCCAAGGCCACTCGCGAGGATGTCAAACGCGCGCTGCACATCGCGCGAGGTTACCGCTCTACCCTCACGCGCCACGAGCGCTACCGGATCCTCATGAAAACGGGCGCCACCATCGCGGCGAAGCGCGAGGCTCTCGCGCGCCTCATCACGCTGGAGTCGGGTCTGTGCCTGCAGGATTCGCAGTACGAGGTCGGCCGTGCGGCGGATGTGTTGCTGTTCGCGGCCAACCAGGCATTGGTGGACGCCGGCGAAGTGTTCTCATGCGATCTGACTGCGCACGGCAAGAGCCGCAAGGTCTATACCCTGTCGGAACCCTTGCTCGGCGCCATCACGGCGATCACGCCGTTCAATCATCCGCTCAACCAGGTGATCCATAAGGTGGCCCCGGCGGTGGCCACCAATAACCGAGTCGTGCTCAAGCCCAGCGAGAAGACGCCGCTCAGCGCGTTCGCGCTGGCGGACATTCTCTATGAGGCGGGGCTGCCGCCGGAGATGCTCTCCGTGGTAACCGGCGACCCGGCCGAGATCGCCGATGAATTGCTGAGCAGCGCGGACGTTGATCTAGTCACCTTCACCGGTGGTGTATCGATCGGCAAGATCATCGCCGCGAAGGCCATCTACAAGCGCCAGGTGTTGGAACTGGGCGGCAACGATCCGATCATCGTGCTCGAGGATGCGGACCTGGAGGAAGCCGCGGCATTGGCGGCGAGCGGCTCCTACAAGAATTCCGGGCAACGATGCACCGCTGTCAAACGCATTCTCGTTCAGGAGATCATCGCCGATCGTTTTATCGAATTGCTGGTGGAGAAGACGCGAGCCGTCAAGTACGGGGACCCCTTCGACCCCGCCATGAACATGGGCACCGTGATCGACGAGGCGTCGGCGCGACGCTTCGAGGCCGTGGTCAACGAAGCGGTGGCTGCCGGCGCCAGACTGCTGATCGGGAATGTTCGTCGTGGTGCGCTGTACTCGCCCACCGTGCTCGATCGAATCACGCCGGATATGACCGTCGTTCGGCAAGAGACATTCGGTCCCGTCTCGCCCGTCATGCGCTTCAAGACCGTGGATGAGGCGATCCGCATCGCGAACGATTCCGCGTACGGCCTGTCCTCATCGATATGCACCAACCGCCTTGATCTCATCACGCGCTTCGTTCGTGAGCTGCAGGTGGGCAGCGTGAACGTCCGCGAGGTTCCGGGCTATCGGCTGGAGATGACGCCGTTCGGCGGCATCAAGGATTCGGGTCTGGGCTATAAGGAAGGCGTCCTGGAGGCCATGAAGAGTTACTGCAACACCAAGACCTACTCACTGCCGTGGTGAGTTGATGGGCAGTACCGTCATTCTTGATTTGATGGGTGGAGTGGCCCTACTGCTATGGGGGCTGCACATGATCCACAGCGGTGTGGTGCGCGCGTTCGGCGCCGACCTTCGCCGCCTGCTGGGCGTGGCGCTGCAGAATCGGTTCCGCGCCTTCCTGGCGGGCGCTTTTGTCACAGGCCTCCTGCAAAGCAGCACGGCTACCGGATTGATGGCAGCTTCGTTCGTCACGGCCGGCACCGTGGATCTGGTGCCCGCGCTGGGCGTCATGCTCGGCGCCAACGTCGGCACTACGCTGGTTGTCCAGGTCCTATCCTTCAATATCAGCGTAGTGACGCCGATTTTACTGCTGGCGGGCGTGATTGCGTTCAAGCGCGGCGGCCGAACGCGCACCCGAGATCTGGGGCGTGCCGCGATCGGTATCGGTTTGATGCTGCTGGCGCTGCATATCTTCCTCGGCGCCCTGACGACCACCGAAAGTTCGGCCGCCGCGCACGCGCTGCTCGACGCGATCACAGGTCAGCCGATTCTCTGTCTGCTGGTCGCGGCCGCCGTGACCTGGGCTGCGCACTCCAGTGTCGCCGTCGTTTTGGTGGTGATGTCCCTCGGCGCCGCGCATCTCGTCTCCCCGACGGCGGTGCTCGCGCTGGTGCTCGGCGCAAACATCGGCAGTGCCTTGAATCCACTGATTGAGGCCAGTCAACCGGGCAATCCGGCCAGCCGGCGTCTACCGATCGGCAATCTGCTCACGCGTCTGGTCGGTTGCGCGGCAGTGCTGCCCTTTCTGAATCCGATCGCGAACTCGCTGCAGCTGTTCGAGCCGAATCCCGCGCGCCTCGCCGCGGACTTTCATACGGCTTTCAATGTCATCCTTGCATTGGTATTCATCGGTCCGCTCGATCTGGTGGCCGCGCGGCTCATCCGCTGGCTGCCCGATCAGCCCAAGGCCGCGGATCCCGGCACGCCGGTCTACCTTGACTCTTCGGCAGCCGGCGCGCCGACTGTCGCGCTGGTGTGCGCCGCGCGCGAGGTGTTGCGGGCGGGCGATCTGATTGAAGCCATGCTGCGCAAGGCGATGACCGCTTTGTTGACCAATGACCGCAAATTGGTTGCCGAGATCAGCCGCATGGATGATGCCGTCGACAGCCTCAATAACGCGGTAAAGCTCTACGTGACGCGTATGACGCGCGACAGCCTGGATGACCGCGACGGCTACCGTGCCATGGAGATCATTTCTTTCTCCATCAATCTCGAGCACGTCGGAGACATCATCGATAAGAACCTCATGGATCTGGCGTCGAAGAAGATCCGGCGCGGCATCACATTTTCCCGCGAGGGCGAGGCGGATCTCGTCGAGTTTCACCAGCAAGTCGTCGACAGCCTGAAACTGGCGGTCGGCATCTTCATGTCCGGCGATATGAACGTTGCCCGTCAACTGATCGCCGCGAAGACCCAACTTCGCGAAAAGGAATTTGCCGCCGCCGAGCGGTACCTGGGGCGTCTGCGCGAAGGGACACCCGAAACGATTGAATCCTACTCGCTGGACCTGGACATCCTGCGCGATCTGAAGCGTGTTCACTCGCACCTCTGTTCGGCTGCGTATCCAGTACTCGAGCGCGCCGGAGCGCTGCAGCGCAGCCGACTCAAGGACACTGCGGCGGATCGGCGCAAAGCCGCGGCAGAGCGGCTGCCCCCCAAGCCACGCGCCTCGTAACCCGCTGGATGCAGACCATGACCGAACCGATACTGCTCACTCCCGGACCCCTGACGACTTCAGAATCCACCAAGGCCGCGATGCTCAAGGACTGGGGATCGTGGGATGCCGCGTTTAATGCGTTGACCGCGTCGATCAACCGCGACCTCGTCGATATGGTCAATGGTCAAGAACACCACGTGTGCGTACCGCTGCAGGGCAGCGGTACGTTCGCCGTCGAAGCCGCAATGGGCACTCTCGTTCCCAAGCGCGGCAAGGTGCTGGTGCCGGACAACGGCAGCTACTGCAAACGAATCGTGCGCATCCTGGGCTGTCTAGGACGGGAAGCCGTCGTGCTGCCGCACGGCGAGCAGGAGCCGGCGGACCCGGCGCGGATCGACGCTGCGTTGACAGCCGACGCGGCGATTACGCATGTTGCCCAAGTGCACTGCGAGACCGGTACGGGTATCTTGAATCCGCTGCCGCAGATCGCCTCGCTCGTCGCCAAACATCGGCGGGGACTGATCATCGATGCCATGAGTTCGTTTGGCGCCATTCCCATCGACGCGCGCAGCTTGCGCTTCGACGCGCTGATCGCCGCGTCCGGCAAATGTCTCGAGGGCGTTCCGGGCATGGGGTTCGTGATTGCGCGGCGCGCGGCCTTGGAAGCCGGCGCCGGCAACAGCGCTTCGCTGGCCTTGGATCTGCTGGATCAGTGGCAGTACATGCAAAAGACCGGCCAGTGGCGATTCACGCCGCCGACGCACGTGGTCGCCGCGTTGCGCGCGGCGATCGATCAGTACCTCGCGCAGGGAGGCCAGTCGGCCCGGCTGGCGCGCTACACCGAGAACTGCGCCGCGCTGGTGTCCGGCATGCGGGCGCTGGGTCTTAAAACCTTCCTGCCGGATGCACTACAGGCTCCGATCATCGTCACTTTTCATTCTCCGCCGGATCCGGCCTACGCCTTCAGCGAGTTCTATCGCCGCGTATGCACGCTTGGATTCCTGCTCTACCCGGGCAAGTTGACCGCGGTCGATACGTTCCGGGTCGGTTGTATCGGCGCGATCGGCCCGGACGCCATGCGCCGGGCGGTCAGCGCAATCGCCGGCGCGTTGCGCGACATGGGGGTCCGCCGACTCGCCTGAGCGTTGCCCGTTAATTCTCAGTGCGGGTGCAACGCACTCTCAAAATCCTGCGCTGCCTTGTTGATGCCGGCAGCCGCGCTCTCGATGGCTTGCGCCACCTGCGGCACTTGGCCTTCTGCCTCTACCCATTTCTTCTCATCCATGTATTCGCGAACGGCGGCTATGGGCTTGGCCCCGTAACCTGTGTACGCACCGGGCGCATAGATCTGATTCTTAAACCATGGCCGCTCGGGCAGACCCTTTTGGTTGAGGAACAACCGCGACACCCTCAGCAGGTCCGCATTGATCAGCGCGAGGGACTGCGCTGAGAGCGGCGCTGATCCTTGAGCGTTGAAGGCTGCGAGCGCAACGGAGTACCGATCAGCGCTCTGCTTGAGCAGCACGATCGCATTCTTCATGGGCGTCAAGTTGACATACGGCGGAACGATCTCGGCCGGCGGGGGCAACAAGGGCCTGCGCGGGTCCTGCGTTGCCTTGTACACACCCTCCTTCAACTCGAGGTTCCGCTCAGCGTACTCATCCTGTTTGTCCTTCACCAGCTTTTCAAGATCGGCCTCGTACTTCTCGATGGCATCTGCCTGCGGCGCGAAATCAACCGGCATCAACTCGGCGTCTGCGAATCGCATGATGGCGGTTCCGGCGGTTTGCGACAGTGCGCGTCCGTAGACGAAGTCTGTATCGATGAATTGCGTATACCAGTAGAAATCATCATAGATCGAGTGGTATTGATCGCCATCGTCTTCATCGCCGAAGCCCAAGTCCAATGTGGAAATGCCGGCGAAATCCTGAAATGCGGTGTAGTCCGATCCATCTCCAAGCGCCTCGAGCTCCAGATCGCTGCGTTTTCGCAGCTCGCTGCGTTCCTCGGCGGTCTTTGCTTTGGCGATTCTGTAGAGGTGCGCACGCTGATACACCGATAGGCGCGTTTCCGGATCCTCCACATCACGCGCTATACCGCTGATGAAATCCTGCAGATCCTGAGTACCACCGGGCTGCAAAAAACCGCGTTCGTTGGTGTCGGAGTTGATGTAGAGCACCGCATGCTTCTGCAGCTCGGCGAGATGAGTCTCCACCCATTCGACCGACCCCAGCAATCCGGGTTCCTCGCCGTCCCACGCGCAGTAGATGATGGTGCGCAAAGGCGTCCAGCCTTGCTTGTGCAGCTCGCCGAGCATGCGCGCCTCCTCCAGCATGGCGGCCTGTCCCGATATCGGGTCGTCGGCGCCATTGACCCACGCATCGTGATGATTGCCGCGCAACACCCACTGATCCGCCTCTACGGAACCGTGCAAGGTGGCGATCACGTCATAGATGGGTTTGATGTCCCAGTTCGAGCTGACTTGCAGATGGACGAGCGCCGGACCGGGACCCACGTGATAGGTGATGGCCAGCCCACCGCGCCAGTTTTCCGGCGCGACCGGCCCTTTCAGAGCGGCGAGCAGCGGCAGCGCATCGCTGTACGAAATCGGCAGCACCGGAATCTTGGTGATGGTTTTCGCGTCTTTCAGCGCCAGCCGCTTGGCATTCGCGGTGGCGCCGATGCCGGGCGTCAACGGATCGCCGGGATAATCCGTGTCCATGACGCTGCCGCGCTGGACCCCTTCCTTGGGGCGCCAGCCGCCCGCAGGGAATTGTTCCCCGGCGAAGTAGCCGTCTGCTTTTGGGTCCGAATAAATGATGCAGCCGATGGCACCGTGTTCGGCGGCGACCTTCGGTTTGACGCCACGCCAGCCCTCGCCGTAGCGCGCGATGACGATGGCGCCCTTCACCGAGATGCCGAGACGGGCAAGCTGCTCGTAATCGTCGCGATTGCCGTAATTGACATAAATCAGCGGCGCGGTCACATCGCCGTCGATGGAATAGGCGTTATAGGTGGGGAGCTGCTCCGCCGTTTGGCCCGAGGTTGGGTCCACGGCGAACGCGGGTTCTTGAAGCGCTGCCTTAAATCGCGTGGGTTGCAGCATTTCGACGACGCGAATCTTCGGCGTAGGAAACAACACATTGAAAGTCTCGATCTTGGCATCGAAACCCCATTCCTTGAACTTGGCGAGAATCCACTCCGCGTTGTCCTTGTCGTAGGGCGAGCCCACATGGTGGGGCCGTGCGCTCAAGCGGCGCATGTTCTCGCGGATGTTCGCCGGGGAGATGCCATCCTTGAACTGTTTTTCCCACTGGCTCTGCAGCAGCGCACTCTGCGCACCGTATCCCAGCGGCACGCCGGGAGCCGGACTCCCGGCATCGGTTGCAGATTGAACAGCAATTAACGGCGCTGCGACCAGCAGCAAGCCACTCAGCCAACGAATAGTCATTTTGAATCCCCGGTCGGTGCGCAAGAGCCCAATCAATTTTGTTTTATCAGTGAGCACTATCCAATACAATCGGTTGAACTTCAATCGCGAGGGTTTTAAATGAAGCATTCCCTGCCGGCCGCCGTAGCCCTGATCGCCCTCACTGGGATCAGCCTGGCCGCCGACAAGCCGAGTTTCTCCGGCGAATGGAAAATGAATCCGGCCAAAAGCAACTACGGCCCGTTTCCTCCACCGACCGCATTGCTGCGCAAGGTCACCCTCGCCGAACCCACATTGACCATCGTCGACGACCAAACCGGAGGCGGCGCGGACGGCACCACCACTCGCAAATACACGACCGACGGTAAATCCATTTCTTTCGACATCAATGGCACGCCGGTGGTCGGGTCGGCCGCTTGGGACGGCAGCTCGATCATTGTCAGTACGGCCGTGGACAGCGTCGGCCTCTCCTTCAAGGATAAAATGTCGCTATCCGCCGATGGCAAAGAGCTCACCAGCAAGGTGCAGGTTGCCTCCGGCCAGGGCGAGGCCGAATTGACCATCGTGTTCGACCGGCAGTAGCAGCACAGTCGCCGCCCTTTACGGCCGTGCTGCGGTCTGGAGGGCTCGATCCGTGAGGCTGCTGGCGACTTGCTCGACCGACGGTCGATGCGACCAGAGGCTGGCCTGCGGTAAAAACTCAATCTTGGCAACGGCTCGGGATGGCTCGCGAAGGTAAATTGTGATCCGATGGATGCCGCTGAACGTAGACACTGCCGCCATCGAGATGTTCGCCACGGGAATGGTGTGTTCTCTTCTCCCCTTTCTCACCGTCAAATGATCCTCACAATCCAATACCTCATCGGCGAGACCGAGGATGCGCA
The DNA here is from genome assembly GCA_963756845.1 of uncultured Gammaproteobacteria bacterium. GTDB lineage: Bacteria > Pseudomonadota > Gammaproteobacteria > Steroidobacterales > Steroidobacteraceae > Bog-1198. The sequence continues at coordinate 664,037 of CAVWPD010000002.1, forward strand.
TTCTTAAGATCCAATAGGCGGAAAAGCCGCCGAGAAGAGCCGCCGCAATCAGGGGCGGCCGAGGATTTCGCCATAGGCTGCCGTCGGCCAGGGAAGGCACCAATGCAAACGCGATCAATGCCGCAACACTCAGCCACACGCCGCGCTTAAATAGTACGGTGTTCTTGAACGAGATGGCGCGCATGACTGCGTAGCATCGGCCGCCGCTATTCCAGATCGCGGCACAATGCGTCGCGCACGTCGGCCGGCAACGGACTGCGCACGTGCCGGTAGTGGTCATGGTCAACGCCGAGGCTCAACGACGCGCCGCTTCGCATCGCCTCGACCATCGTCGGCGAAAGCTCGAAGCGCAGGAAATGTACCGCCGAAGTCTTCTCCTCATTTTCGCGCGGCAGATCTTCGTCGGCGATGGCGAACACGCGCTCCATTTCGCTGACTCTCACCCAGCAACGATCTTCGACGCCGATCAGTTTCTCCAATGCCGCACGCCGCTCAGTGGGATCGGGAAATTCGAGCAGCAACGTTGCTTTCCAATTGCTGCCGTCGGGAACCAGCGGATTGTAGGCGTCGAGTTCGCCTTGTATCCCCTCGCTTTCGAAAATGCGTTCGGCGCGCAGCATCTCGAGGATTTGGTAGCGAATCGTGATGCGATCCTCGAAACACCAGGTCATGTTGGGTCCGACCGTCACGTTGCGCAGCTGTTTGTGCGCGATGACTTCAGCGCGCAATCGCGTCCGATCGGTGGCGTACTGCTCCAAGCTCATCAGGTCTGCTCGGGTCAATTTCTTCACGACTCACATCCGCTATAAACCATAGGCCATTCTCAGCAGCGTCATGGGATGCGTCGGGTGCGAGCCATTCGGCGAGCCGTTCGGCGAGCCATCCGCCAAGCCGCTCTCGATCTGGTGGCCTGCCATGGGGCAATCGCTCGCATAATAATCGGCGCCGCTTGTTTGTACGCGTTGCACCACCGGCTTGCCGATTTTCATGGAGTTGTCGCGAAATTCCCGTTTGACGCCGTAGGTCCCATTGTGCCCCGAACAGCGCTCGATCGGCTGCACCGTCGTTCCCGGGATCAGCTGCAATATATCGCGGGTCTTCAGCCCGATATTCTGCACTCGCAGATGACAGGCGACGTGATAGGCGATTTTGCCCAGAGCGCGCGCGAAATCCAGGCGCAGCAATCCTGCCTTGTGGCGCAGCGCCAGATATTCAAAGGGATCGAAAAAATGCCGCTTCAGCTTCGCGATGTCCGCATCATTCGGGAACATGAGCGGCAGCTCCTGCTTGAACATGAGAACGCAGGAGGGGATCGGAGCAACAATGTCATAGCCGCGATCGATCATATCGAGCAGCGGCGGCAGGTTCTTGGCGTTCAAGTCCGCCACGGCCTGCAGGTCGCCCAATTCGAGCTTGGGCATTCCGCAGCAATTCTCCCGTTCAGCGAGCGCCACTTCAATTCCGTTGTGTTCGAATACTCGCGCAAGGTCCAGGCCGATCTGCGGCTCGTTGCGATTTACGTAGCAGGTTGCAAATAATGCGACCTTGCCGCGGGTAGCTTCCGTGGCCTGCGGGACAGCTGCCGGCTCGCGCCGCCTCGCCAACTGTTTGCGCAGGGTGTCGGATCGATACGGCGGCACGGGGGCCTGCGGATGCACGCCGAGGGCCACATCGAGTAACTTGCGGCCCAGCTGGGTACGGTTGACCGCATTGACGGCCTCGGCGATGACGGGAATACCGGCGATATTTCCCACCAAATCGGTGGAGCTCAGCACCTTGTCGCGCCAGGGCGTGGCGCCGCTGCGATACTTAACGGACTTGGCACGTAGCATCAAGTGAGGAAAGTCGACATTCCAAGGGTGCGGCGGCACGTACGGGCACTTGGTCATGTAGCACATATCGCAGAGATAGCACTGGTCCACGACTTGGCCATACGCCTTCTTGTCTACGCCATCGAGCTCCCCGGTCTTGGACTCATCGATCAGCTCGAACAAGGTCGGAAATGAGTTGCACAAATTGAAGCAGCGGCGGCAACCATGGCAAATGTCGAAGACTCGCTCGAGTTCCTTCTCCAGCGCAGCAGGGTCATAAAATTGGGGCTCTTGCCAGGCGAGAGCGTGGCGTGTGGGCGCCTGGAGACTGCCCTCATGTCCAGCTTTGATCTTCCCGTCAGACAGGGGTATCTCCCGACCAAAATTGCGGCGGGCTCCGGCTAGGGAGCCCGCCTTAGGTTTGGATCGATGGTTGCGAGGCTGCGAGGTACTAGAGGTTATCCAAGGCCTTCTGGAAACGATTGGCGTGCGAGCGCTCCGCCTTGGCCAGGGTCTCGAACCAATCGGCAATCTCGCCGAATCCCTCGTCTCGGGCACTCTTCGCCATACCGGGATACATATCCGTGTACTCGTGCGTCTCGCCGGCAATTGCCGCCTTCAGATTCAGCGAAGTCGCGCCAATCGGCAACCCGGTGGCCGGATCCCCTACCGCTTCCAAGTATTCCAGGTGTCCATGAGCGTGCCCCGTTTCGCCTTCGGCTGTGGAACGGAACACCGCCGACACGTCATTGAACCCCTCGACATCCGCCTTGGCTGCGAAGTACAAATAGCGGCGATTCGCCTGCGATTCGCCCGCAAAGGCGTCCTTCAAATTCTTTTCCGTCTTACTACCTTTTAAGTTCACGACTCACTCCTTCCGACTGATGATCTCAGAACCGACAATTCTACACTCCACGCACGTCGTTAGTCCTGCACGGCGCGATGCCAGTGGCCACACTCACTGCAGTCTGCGTCAAATAAACCTGGCATGCGGGGGCGCAAACCAGGTGCGGCCCCGCGTGCCAGGGAGATCCCCGCAAGTCATTGAATATCAAAGAGGTGCCCGGCGTTCATCGCGATGAGTTAAATCTTCTGCCTCCCCAACGCAAGACGCGCTTCCTTGAGCTCGGGCCTTGCAGGCCTGTCGGCGTGAGTGCAAACCTCCAACAATTCGCGAAAATACTTTTGACTCGTATCTCGACTGCCCATGAGCTGCGCCGCGTGTGCCGCTCCATAGATTGACCGGAAGCGCCGCGGCTCCTTTTTAAGCGTCGCTTCGAATTGCTCCAATGCCTTAGCAGGATCATCAAGCTGCAGAAACATCTCGCCCAGCAGCTCGCGCGCCGGAGATAGTGGCCCCGGTGTCACGACGCTTTTTTCCGTGCCGTCTTCCATGCCCGCGGCCGACTCCATCTGCCGCAGCGCTTCCTCTTTGGCGCCCGTTGCCAAAGCTGACCATGCCGCAACGGCAAGGGCTTGAATTTCTACCTGCTGCGCCCAGTAGATCTCCTTTGCGCTCAAGAGGCGCTGCTGAATCAGCTTCAGCGCCGCGGATGCCTCGTTGGCAGCAGCAATGTGCCCGAGTCGCGCCGCACCCAGGCCCCGCGCAAACCATGTCGTCGCATCGCTAAAGGGAAACGGACTCTCCCTCAGTGCAAGGTGTTCCGCCTGTTGCCAGTTCTGTCGCTCCAACGCGAATCGTGCGGGAATCGCCGAAAGCGCAAAATATCCCGCTGCCGGCGGCCCGGCGCCGATCAGCAGTGCCTTCGGATCGAAGCGTGAGGCAATTTCCGGCAGCGATCTTACTATTCGTCCGGCCGCCTCATCCTGCGCCGTTTGCAAGTAGGCGTATGTCTCGTAGTCGCTGGCATGCAACTCTTCTGCCGTCTGACCCTGCCGCCGTGCCGCTGCCGCGGCGGCCACATTGCTATCAATGGACGCTTGCCAATATCCCAAGCGAGTGAATGTGTGTGACGGCATATGCAACGCATGGGGAGCATCGGGAGCAATTTCCGAATAGCGTTGCGCCGCGCTAAGCGCTTGCCCCGCCAGCGACGGTACATCGTAAGTGTGAATAATATAGTGTGCCAGCCCGGGATGCGCCGGCTCCTGCGCAAACAATTTCTCGAGAATTCTCCCAGCTTCGAGCCGGTCTGCGTAGGTCTTGTCGCCAGGATCCGTGGCAACAGCGAGCGCCAGTGCGTAGAAAATCATCGCTTCGTGATCTTCTGAATATTTCGCTGATAGGTCTCGCATGGCATTGCGGTAGGCGAGCATGCGCGCCTTTTGAGGATTGCTTTCGAAGTCCGTATACAGATTGCCGACGGCCGCAAGATAAGCGCGTTCGCGATCCGTCTTTGCGCCCAACATTTCTCCTCGTTCAGCGTTCTCGCGCCCAAGTTGCAATAATCGCTTGTCGATGGCTCCAGGTGCGAAAGGATTTCCCCAATCACTCAGTGCAATCCCCCAATAAGCGATCGCGCACGTCTCATCCTTTCCAAGGGCCGCATTGAAGGTGTCTATTGCGCGACCAAAATCGAAGGAATGCAGCAGCGCCACTGCGCGGTCGATATCATGCTGCGCTGAAACATTGCACGATGTGGAAAAGTGAACCTCTCCTAGCTTCTCACCAGCCGCATGCTGATGCTCCAGCGCAATGCCGCGTGAGGCTGCCAAAACCAGCAGGACTGCTGCGATGAGTCTTACTTCGCTCAATCCGAATGCTCCACTTGCGCCGATTGGCTCAAAAGGTGCAGCACCGTGACTGTGTCACAGCACCTTCCTCATGAAAGCATTCGGAATGACTACGCCTCGCCTAACGGGCCAACGTTCTTCAACCACCTCGAATTCCCAATGCTTGAAAAAAGCCTGTGCCGTCCGGCTCACATCGGAGGTTAACTCCCGCAAGCCCATGATACCCGCCTCCTGGTGAATTCGGCGCAGCAACTGTGACCCCACTTTTTGCCTGGCGAACGGCGCGGATACATAAAAATGATCAATGTAGCCGCTGGCCTGAACATCGGCGTAGGCGATGGGTTTTCCATCAAGCTCGACGACAAAAGGTGCAATCCGACACATACGCTCAGCCCAAAGCAGCGGATCCACCGTTCTCGGCGCCCATGCTTGCACCTGTTCCAGGGTGTAATCATTGATCGCGATACCGTGAATCGCGGAAAGAAACACTTGATGCAACGCGGCCGCATCGCCGACCCGAAAGTGGCGGATTAATATGCCTTCGACAGCCCGCGTGTTCGACACGTCGGCCCCTATCGCAGCTCCGCCTGCACTTGCTTGACTAGGGAGCCGCTCTTCGGCAGTTCCTGAGAATGACCGCAGGCATCCACACTGAAGTACCGCGGATACTTGGTTAAGAACAGGATGTACGTCAAACCACCCTCCATGATGAATCCGCCCACATCGTTTTCTGAACGCAGCGTGATGATATCCGGAACCGTTCCCTTGTAGCGTTTAGACACCTTGACCGTATACACAAAGGCCGTTATCCCATCCCCTCCATCCGCCTTGACGGGCGACACCTTGGAAACCTTGCCCACCACTATCGCGTTGCTGGCCAGCACCTCGTCCCTCATCGTCGGATAATAGTACTTGCTGGCACTGGGATCGCGCGGATCCACGCACAATGCCTGCGCCTCGCATGACCATGCTCCCAGCGCCAACGCCAACAGGAACGCGCACACATAATCTCGAGTGCGCTTGATATCGGCGGGCGGGAAACTTTTCATGTTATTGAGACCACTACGCCGCTGGCGTCGGCGCTCGCCCAAAAGCGGACCATCCGCTGCTGCGGTTAACCGTATGTAACGTCCGTGCTCTGTCCGACCTCGATAATATATCCGTCGGGATCACGGATGTAGCAGCGCGTCTCGCCGTACTTGGGGATCGGCGCAGTAATGAACTGCGCTCCTCGACCTTTCCATAATTCATAGCACGCTTGAATATCCGCGACGCGGAAATTCATAAAGCTATTGATGCGATTCGGGTCGGGGACGCTGAGCGTCACCGTGGGCTTATCCGGGGTCGGCCCACCCCCGACGTTCAGAATCATCCAGATATTGGCAAGCTGTAGGTACCCGGGTGCATTGCCGTCACCGAGGCTTAAGATGCGAGCACCGAAAACCTTTTCGTAATAGCGAGCCGATCGCTCGATGTCGGCGACGGTGAGAAAATGCGCGATGCTGATACCCTCTCGTGGGGGCATCTCATAACTCTTCTGCCCGACTTGTACGCTCATTGGCGACTCCAATTTCGATAAACAGCGCCCCTCGGCTGATTCTGGCTCGTTACCCATTCACACCTTGCGCAATTCGGCCTGACGAGGAAAGGCAACGCAATTGGACCAAGGTATATTTCGGTGCGATGCGAATACGTCATTGCCGCTCCAATCGATAGCTCTCGATCCTGCCGACTTTGGCAACGGCCGCCCGTACGTCCTCGCGTGCAATGACGGCGCTGCGCCGCGCTTCGAAATCGAGCTCCAATTGAGCTGCCGGTGCCGCTGCGAAATCCTGGATGCTTTGCAGCGCGGCCTGGCGCTGCTCAGTATCCTGAATCCGTGCGATCAACAGGTGTGCCGCTCGGGTGAGTTGATTGGCGAAAATCAGCGCATCGAAATACTGCACTGGCGCATCATCGGCGTGCGCATTCATGTATTGCAGCGAACCCATCACCTGCTTCGCATCGCCCAGCTGCACGGCGGCCTGGATGCGCACTCTTTCCAGGGCCATGGCGCCCAGCGGGCTGGTGGGCGCCACCATTCTCTGCAAGGTTGCGAGCGCGTCGTTCGGACGCCCCAGCCGGCAATAGAGGGCAGCGAGACTTAGGATTTGATCCACGTTTCCCCCGCCCTTCTCCGTGAGCCGGCTGGCTTCCGTGAGTTGCGCCACGGCTTCGTCCCATTGGCCAAGGCGCTCCAGAGCCGTCGCCCGCTCATTGAGAAACCAGCGAAACTCCCGATCGTAATCCTCGTAAAGCCTTTCCGGATAATTAGTGGATCGAATATCCATCAGCACGGAATCCGCGAGGGCGAGCATCGCTGCGTAATGTCTTCGATGCAATAGCGCGGCAAGCACGGCGGCCTTCAGCGCAAGCGAGTGCGGCGCGCCGTCCGATGTGGCTTGGAGACCGCGAAGTTCTCGAACGGCTGCCGCATCCAGATCGAACTGCGCGGGGTTGGCCGCGACCACCGCATCGAATCGGCGGTCGGATCGCATGGCGATCAAGACGTATACATTGCTCACATGAGCCGACACATCGACGGCTTCCACTAGCTGATTCTTGTCAATCAACAGAAGTATCAAATCCCGCCATGCCGCGCTTGGTTCGATATCCCAGCCGAGCTTCCAATGTGCGCTGTACAGGGCGCGAAGCAGCGGCAACGCCGCGACCTGCCCCACTTCCCGGGCTTCCTTGATCACCTCTATAACCACCGGCGGATTGATGCTGTTGATTCGGTCAGGCCAGCGCTGCGCAAGCCTGGTCAGACACTTCGCCGCCTCTGACTGATATCCCAACCCGAGCGCGGTTCGTAGCAGCAGCGATTCGTCATCGAAGTCGGCCTGCGGCATTGCCGCGACGCGCAGCAAGTAATCGTAGCCCAGCTGTTGTTGGCCGCCGTCAATCGCAGCCTTGGCGGCAACGGACAGGGCTCGGTGGCGGGCCTGCGCCGGAAGGGCATCAAAGCGCGGCGATTCCATCAGCGCTCGTAGTGCTGCCAGGCCTTGCGCAATGTTCTTATCGTCAACTAGATTGACGGCATCATCAAGCCGCTGCAGGAGGGCCGCCTGCCCCGGCGACTGCGTGGTGTTGTCGGCGGTCACCGCCGATTGGAGGGGGGCAGCCAAGGCACCGGCCGCAATGCCGAGCGTGGCCAATCTGCTCAGGAGGCTCATTCGTCCGCGTCGCCGCGGGGCCGCCGTATGGAGAATTTTGTCTCGGGCGTGGCCACGAAGTAGTCGTGATAGCCCGCGCGCGCGATCGGCCGCATGGCTGCCGTGTTCAACAGGCCGTCCTGGATGTAGCGCTCATCGATATGGATACCAACAACTTGGCCGAACACGACGTATCGGTCGGTGAGACTGCCGCCGAGGTCGAGAAGTTGCACTGTTTGCAGCCATTTGCATTCCATTGCACAGGGAGTTGCTTTGACTCTCGGGGGCTTCACCAGCACCGACGGCGCGGATTCGAGCCCCACCTCGCGCATTTCGTCGATGCCGCGAGGAAACGGCCGGGAGGTCGCATTCATCGGGCGGCGCAGGTCCCAGGTTGCGAGATTGCAGACGAACTCCTTAGTCTCTTCGACGAAGACGAGGGAATCCTTTCTTCCCTCGGATGAAAACATCACCATCGGCGGATCGCTCGAGACGCCATTGAAAAATGAGTAGGGCGCGAGATTGTATTCGCCCTTGGCGCTCATCGATGAGATCCAGCCGATCGGACGCGGCGCCACGATGGCCTTGAAAGGGTCGTGCGGCAGACCGTGATTTTGCTTGGCGGTTTCGTAGAACATGTGTGATGAGGCAAAGAATACCGTTTCGAGGCGCCCACGGCGACCAAACTACGCGGCTTGACCGGGGTGGCGCACCAGCCGATGATCGGCACGGCTAAAAAAGGAATCCGATATGTCGGTACTCGACGTTCCGCCCCCCGCCTTCATGAACGATCCGGAAATTCAGATGTTCTCTGACGCCGCCGGCCGCTTCTTCGAACGCGAGGCGCCACCGGAGCGCGTCGCGCGCTGGCGCGAAGCCGGACAGGTGGAGCGCGAATTCTGGACGCAGGCGGGACAGGCAGGCCTGTTGGGGGTGAGCGTGCCCGCCGAGTACGGCGGCCTGGGCGGCGATTTTCGGCACGATATCGTGCTCGTGGAACAGACCATTCGCAAAGGGGTCGATGGTTTCGCGATCAGTCTGCACAATGTGATCGTCACGCCCTACATCCAGGCCCACGGCACCGAGGAGCAGAAGCGGCGCTGGCTGCCAAAGCTCGCCAGCGGCGAGCGCGTCGCGGCCATCGCCATGAGCGAACCGGGGGCGGGCTCGGATCTGCAGGCGATCCGTACGACGGCCACTCGCGATGGCGACGGTTATCGCATCAACGGCAGCAAAACGTTCATCTCGAATGGACAGATCGCCGATTTCATCGTGGTTGTCGCGAAAACCGATTCCACGCTGCGGCACAAGGGCGTTTCGCTGCTGGTGTTGGAAACTGATGGAAGCGAAGGATTCAAGCGCGGCAAGAAGCTCGACAAGATCGGCTTGGAGGCTCAGGACACTTCGGAGCTGTTCTTCAACGATGTCTGGGTACCGCAAGACAACCTGCTCGGCATGCAGGAGGGCAAGGGGTTCTACCAGTTAATGGCCGAGCTGCCGCGCGAGCGATTGCTGCTGGCGATCAGCGGAGTCGTGGCCATGGAGCTCGCCCTCGAGACCACCATCCAATACGTCAAGGACCGCAAAGCTTTCGGTCAGCGCATCATGGATTTTCAAAATACGCAGTTCAAGCTTGCCGAGTGCAAGGCGCAGGCGACGGTGGCCAAGGTATTCGTCAATGATTGCATCGAAAAGGTGCTGCAGGGCACGCTGGACACCACGACTTCGGCAATCGCCAAAATGTGGGTGACGGATACGCAGTGGAAGATTATCGATGAGTGTCTGCAGCTGCATGGCGGCTACGGGTACATCAACGACTACCCGATCGCGCACATGTTCCGCAACGCCCGCATTCAGCGCATATATGGCGGATCAAACGAGATCATGAAGGTATTGATCGCGCGGTCGCTATGAACCGGCGGCGTTCAGATAGCGTTCTCTGATTTCGCGTTTTAACATTTTGCCGTTGGGCAAACGCGGCAATGTCGCGAAGTCGACGCTCTTCGGGCACTTAAACGCGGCGATGCGCTCGCGGCAGAAGGCGATCAGCTCGGCAGCCAATGCGCTGCCGGGGGAGGCAGTCGCGTTCAATTCGACGACCGCCTTGGTTTCCTGTCCAAATTCGGCGTTCGGCACGCCGATGACCGCCACATCCAGCACCGCGGGATGTTGGATGAGCACATCCTCGATTTCCTTTGGATAAATATTCACGCCGCCGGAAATGATGAGATCCGTGCGCCGATCGGACAGATACAGGTATCCCTCCTCGTCCAGATGTCCGATGTCGCCAAGCGTACTCCAGCCGAAGGCATTGAACGCGGAAGCGGTTTTCTGCGGATCGCTGTGATAAGCGAAATCGGAGCCGCCACTGAAATAGACCAGGCCATCTTCACCGGCAGGCAGCTCTTGCCCCTCCTCACCCACAATGTGAATCTTGCCAAACACCGCTTTGCCAACCGTACCCCGATGCGCGGACCAGGTGGCCGAATCGGCCGCGGTCAGCCCATTGCCTTCGCTGCCTGCATAGTATTCGTGCACGATGGGCCCGAGCCATTCGATCATGCGGTCCTTGATCTGCGGCGGACAGGGTGCGGCCGCATGAATGACCATTTTCAGACTGGTCAGATCGTGCCGCTGCCGCTCCTCGTCCGAGAGGCGAAGCATGCGGATGAACATCGTGGGCACGAATTGGGCGCTCGTGACGCGATGCGCCTCGATCAACCGAAGCGCCTCGAGCGGATCGAATTTCTCCATGATCACCACCGTTCCGCCGGCGCGCAGCACAATCATGGTCCAGGCGAGGGCCGCCGCGTGATAGAGGGGCGCCGGTACCAGGTAGACCGTGTCCCGGCACAGACCGTAGGCGAATCGCAGGTAGGCCGCGAGCGGCGAAAGCTGTCCCCAGGCAAGATCATCAAGCTTGTGCGCGACGCCCTTCGGCCGGCCCGTGGTGCCTGAAGAGTAGAACATGATGTTGCCTTCGCAACGGCCGACATCAGGACCGTCCTCGATGGAGTCGATGATGCGATCCAGATTCTCGAATTTACCGAATGCCGCGCCCGTGGTCAGCGCAACCGCGACGCCGTTTAGGCTGTCCGAAATGCCTGCGGCGGTGGCGCGCGTAAGATCGGAAATGACCAGTGCCTTCGCGCCGCAGTTCTCGATGATGTAGGCGGTTTCATTCGCGGCCAGATGCCAATTGATCGGCGTGTAAGTAAGACCTAAGCGCTGCGCGGCCCAGCAAACCGTAAAATAATCGGCGCAATTCTCCAACATCACCGCGATGTGATCGCCCTTCGCAATGCCGCGGGCATTCATGTGGCGGGCCAGCTTGCGTGAACGCAGATCCAGTTCGCCGTAGGTCACTACCTGACCCGTCGCGCCCATGATGAGCGCCGCGCGTTCGGGTGATTCCTCGGCGAAGCGCGCGATGTGATAGGGGCCTTGGTTGTCCGTGGCAGCAGGCGGCGTCATTTGCCCAGACCTTCGTACCCGGCAAGAAACAGTTTCACGGCATTGTTTGCCCAGGCTTCCAGTTCCGGCGGCGTCATCGGGGTTCCGTAGCCCAGTGCACGCCGCTGGGGGACCGCCACGACCATGTAGATAAACTGCTCGGCTGCGAACATGCGCTGCTCCGCACTCAGCTTCACATAGCGCAGCTCGCGCGCCAGCAGATCTCCGATGAGGCTGGTGGCTTCGCGATTGCTCGAATCGCCGGCAACAGCCAATGCCAGTTCGGGAAATCGCACCGACTCGGCGGTGGCTAGGCGATGCAACGCCAGTGCAGGCGATGATAATCCGGCTTGCAGGATCAGGCCGGCAAGGCGCCGCAACATGCTCGGCAGATCCGCACCCGCGACCAGCGGCACGCCCGCGGGCGGTCGAATCTGATCGATGATCCGATGAACCACCGCGGCAAATAAGGCCGCCTTGTCATCGAAGCGATCATAGAAGGTGCGCTTCGAAACGCCCGCCTGAGCCGCCACCGCTTCGATGCTGGTGGAGCCGTAGCCCGCGTCGAGAAATAGTTGGGTCGCCGCTTTTAGAATTCGCTCCCGCAGCAGCAGCGCATCCGCGCGCGCGGGTCGACCTCCCCTTCTGACAGTTTTGATTCCCTGTTCTCCATTTTTTTATCGGCGCGGATACGCATAGCCGCCGCCGTAATGCGGCGCATAGTAGGGCCGCGGCGCATAGTATCCGCGCGGTGGATAATACGCCGGTCTCGGTGCGTAGTAAGCAGGCGGCCCGGGATACGCCACCGGCGCTGCATAGCCATACGGGCCCGCATACCCTTGCGGATACGGCGCCGCGGATTGGCCACCCGAAACGACCGCCGATGCGATCGCCAAAGGCAGCGTGGCCAGAGCAACCGCCGCGCCAACCAGTCCGTGACCCAGCCCCCACGAGTACCCATGGCCATATCCGTATCCGTGCCCGTATCCATGCCCATATCCGTGGCCGCCGGCCATCGCGGGCGCCAAGGGAAGTACCGCCATGGCGGCTGCCGCCGTGATGCCAACGACCATCTTTTTAAGTCCGCTCATGGCTCGCTCCTCCAATCAATGAAAAGGGAATTCCCACTGCTGCCACCATACCGGCCTATTTAATGAAACGCAACGGTACCGTTGCATATTAAGAGAAAACGAGAGCTATCCCCGCGCTTTCCGTTACATCTTTCTTATATATTTCAATACGTTATAGGTCTTTGTGCGTCTGGCAGCGCCCGCGAATGGACCGTGTTGCCGGCGACTCAATGGCATCGTTCCTCACCGGATCCAGGTTTTACCGCCGTGCGAGCTGGGCCCACATGAGTGACAATGCGCGGCTTAACAATATAGGCCCGGGGGAGTTCCAGTGACTCATGCTGCAATCGTCGGCTGGGGCAAGTGCCTGCCACCGTCCGTGCTGACCAATCAAGACCTGGCCACATTCCTGCCCACCGATGATGAGTGGATTACGACGCGCACCGGCATGAAGGAGCGGCGCATCTCTCATGTGCCCGGCATCGAGCTGGCCATCACCGCGTCGCGCCGAGCCATTGCATGCGCCGGCATGCGCGGCGAGGACATCGAATTGGTGATCTACGGCAGCTGCAGCAACGATGAGACAGTGCCCAACAGCGCCTCCGGCGTGCAGCAGCGCATCGGCGCGAAGAACGCAGCATCATTCGACGTCAATACGGCGTGCACCAGTTTCATGTACGGTCTATCCATCGGCTCATCGATGATCAAAAGCGGCATCGTCAAGAACGCGCTGGTGATCGGCGTCGAACTGATCTCGCAATACATGGATTGGGAGAATCGCAACGTTGCCGTGCTGTTCGGCGACGGCGCGGCAGCCATGGTGCTGCAAAGTTCCGAAGAACAGACGGGCGTCATCGCCGAGAAGCTGCAGTGCTACGCAGACGCGCGGCAGATCCTTCGCGTGCGCGGTATGGGTACCATGTACGCCAATCTGGGCGTGCAATTCGGGCAGACCAGCTGGGATTTCGACGGCCAGGAGATTTTTCGCAAGGCGGTGCAAGGCATGAGCGATGCCAGCCTCGATGTAATGCGCCGCGCCGGCGTGACGATGAACGAGATCGCCCTGGTCGTACCGCATCAGGCCAACCTGCGCATCATCGACGCGGTCGCGAAGCGGGCGGGCGCCAGCCCCGACAAGGTGTATCTGACGGTGCAGAAGTACGGCAACATGAGTTCGGCCACCGCGCCTGTCGCCTTGGTGGAGGCGGTCGAGGAAGGCCGCGTGCGGCCCGGCAGCCTGGTGCTGATGCCTGCGTTTGGCGGCGGACTCACCTTATCCGCGCACCTGCTTCGCTGGGGTCAGCGCTTGACGCCGCTCGAGCCCTGCGACGCCGAGCTGCCGCCGAGTCCCAAGAGCGCGCTCGAGTTGGTGAACGAGATACGCGCGCAAAAGAAATTGGGCGAGGCCGAAGCCGCTCGCTTCCAGACGCTGAGCTTTACGGAGAATCGCGCCGACTGAGAGTGTGCTGGGCCGCGATGCTCAGCTGGAGGTCGCGAGCAGAGGATCGGCTCTGCCCAACCGCTCGGTCTCGGCGGGTACTTTGGCTGCGTGCTGCTCGAGGCGCCGCGCTTCAGCGGCGCGCAGCTCAGCGGTGGTCGCGCGGCTGCCATCGTGACTCCAGCCAGGCGGCCCGAAGAAGTAACCGACGCGCTGCAGCCAGGTCAGGTTCCGGCGCACAAGATCCCGAGCGATGCTGTGGTATTCGTGCAGCGCGATGCGCACGGGATTGAATGTCCCGAGATTCTTCACGAGGCCGTAGCGCACCGGCTCATCGGCCTGCTCGGGCACGAATGTGCCGAACAGACGGTCCCAGATCATGAATACCCCCGCGTAATTTGCATCCAAGTAGCGTGGGTTGTTGGCGTGATGCACGCGGTGATGCGAGGGCGTGTTCAGCAGCCATTCGAACCACCGCGGCATGCGGTCGATCATCTCGGTATGGATCCAAAACTGGTACAACAGATTGACCGAGAACGCGAGGGCAATCGCCGCGGGGTTAAAGCCAATGAAAGCAAGCGGTACGTTGAGCAGCACCAGTCCGCTGAACTCGGAGGTCCAACTCTGACGTAGGTTGGTTGACAGGTTAAAATGTTGGCTGGAGTGGTGCACCACATGGGAGGCCCAAAACCAGCGGGAACGATGGCCGATGCGATGCCAAAAGTAATAGCGGCAATCATCGAGTACGAACACCAACAGGAAAGACCACCACGTGAAGGGCACGTCGAATAAACGGTGCGCGTAGGCGAATAGGACGCCGCCGAAGAACAGCCAACTGAGCAGACCCCAAAATAGAACACTTCCGACGCTCACGCCGACATTTGCCAGAGTATCGCGGGTATCGTATTCGGCCCGGAACCGCCCGCCCGAGGCCAGCAGAATCTCCAGCGGGATGAGCAGCAACAACAGCACCTGCGCGATGGTTGCCGCCTGTACATAACCGGCCTCAGGCATGCTGCACACCCTGGAGCGAGCGCAGCCGGCCCAGCCACTGCGCACGCGCCTCGGCATCGGCGATGCGAATCTGTGCGCGCGGCCAGCCAAAGTCGGCAAATCTTAGGTTGATGGTCACCCCGTCAAGCTCGACCCGGGACACCTCGCCCGATGACAGCGTGCGCGCATTCCAACGACGACCGTGCCGTTGTACGAGCCCGACGCCGCCCTGCTGCAAATCAATCAGCGCACCGCGTCGATCGTCAGCCACCGTGGTTTGCGCAACCGCGCCGGGATGGTGCTGAACGAAATCGCGCATCGCCTCATCGATTCCCGCCGGCCGCGCGCCATCGGCACCGTTCTTCCAATACAGCACCGCGAACAGGATGAGGCCCAGCAGGATATTCACCGCTATCGAAATCACCAACTCATTCATAAGGCTCTGTACACGGATTGATTTAGTGCGCGGCGGCTGGCTTTGCGCTCACCGCGGCGAAGGTTTCGAAATTCAAATTGATCACGGTACCTGATTCTTGATGAGGAACGCAGGTCGTGTGATCGTCTATGTTGCGCGCCGCGAACATCGGCAGCACCTGATTGCGAAATTGCTCGACGAGTTCGCAGTCCCCCAGCGCGAGTTCCCGCGGCGAGCGCGCCGCGAATGCTACAGCGCGCCAGGCGCCCGATACGCGCGGCGCGTCATCCGTCTTGTCGGCGCCCGCGGGCGCCAGCGTGTAGAACGTCAGGGTTGCCTGCGCAAACTTGTCGGGGGAACCGAAACCCCTGGAGCAGGCGCCGGGCCAAGACTTCGCGTCGCGACGCGCTCCCGCCGCAATCAGCAGGGTCTTGAGTTTACCGGCAAGGCCGTCGCAGGAATAAGTCGTGGTAAAGCCCATGAATTGAAAGCTGTACTGATGTTTCTGCCAAGTCCCCTCATCGGCAAGCGCCGCACGCCAGGGAAGCGCGCCGCAAATCATCACAGCGGCGCCTATCAAGAGAGTGGGAAGCTTCTTCACGGCCATGTCGCAACCACCCTATGGTTTCAGTTGCGCGCGGATCTCACCGGGCTTGTGATCCGCACTGTGCACATTCACATACAAGTTTCCCGCCTTGAAGCTCGCATACTGCTCGTCGGTGAGCTTGGAGCCCGGGGGAACCGACCACACGCCGCCGTCGCCTTTGGTGAGCGTAATGATGGGAGGGCCGCTCTTGCCCGGCGCGCCCACATGAATGTGCGCCACGGTGCCCTCGATGCCCGAGGTCTTGATGCTGCCGCTGACTGATTTGTCCGCCGCGATGACGATGGTCCCCGTCCCCGACGCCGACGTGGTGACCGGCGGGGTCTCTTCAGCCCCGACCAGCGTCACCTTGACGTCGACGGCCAAGGCCGTTCCGCTGATGACGAGTAGTGCTGCGCAAACGACTAGTGCACGCCGACTGGCCGTGTTGTAGAACGTATTCATGAGCAACTCCATGGGTTGGTGTATCCGCGATTCTAGTCTCCTGACGAGCCCATGACGAATTCTGTTGAGGCAGCACGGCCGGGCGTCGGTGTGGTTCTTGTGATTGCCGCGTTGGACGCCGCCGGCATCGGTCTCACGCTCCCGATCATTCCCCGCTTACTCAGCCAAGTCGCGCACACCGGGGATCTGGGCTGGCGATTCGGCGCCTTCTTAAGCGTATACGCTCTGATGCAATTCATATTTTCTCCCCTGTTGGGCGTCTGGAGCGACCGGATCGGCCGGCGCCCGGTTCTAATTTTGTCCCTGGCCGGCGCAACGGTGGACTATCTCTTCATGGCGATCGCGCCCTCACTGGCACTGCTGTTCGCCGGCCGCGCGGTCGCCGGCCTGACCGGCGCCAGCACCGCCGTGGCATCGGCCTACATTGCCGACGTCACGCCAGCTGCACATCGGGCGCGAAGGTTCGGCCAATTGAGCGCCTGCCAGGGCATCGGATTCATTGCCGGGCCCGTCATCGGAGGCCTCCTGGGCGAAATCTGGATCAGGGCGCCTTTCCTGGGCGCGGCGGCACTCAATGGAGTCACTTTCTTGGTGACGATGCTGATCCTGCGCGAGCCGCAGAGGATACAACCGGCCGGTGAGGGCGGCTTCCTGAATCCCTTGAAGCCTTTCCGGTGGGCGCTGTCGATTCCCGCCTTGCTGCCGCTTCTCATGATCTATGCGGTCTTCGCGCTGGTCGGTCAGGTGGGCGGCACCGTGTGGATTTTGTACGGCTCGGATCGATTTGGTTGGACCCCCTTCTGGATAGGCATCTCCCTCGCCTCCTTTGGCCTGCTGCATGCGATTGCCCAAGCGTTTCTGGCGGGTCCGCTGGTGGAGCGCTGGGGAGAACGCGTCGCGCTGCTCTGCGGCGTCATCGCGGATGGCTCGGCTTACGTCCTGATCGCCTTCGCGACCAAGGGCTGGATGGCGTTCGCGCTGATGCCGTTATTTTGTCTCGGCGGCGTGGGCTTTCCGGCCTTGCAATCGCTGCTCAGCAGTCAGGTTGACGAGCATGCGCAAGGGCGACTGCAGGGCGTGTTGGCCAGCCTGATCAGCCTGACCTCGATCGTGGGACCACTCGCCATCAGCGCTGCATACTTTGCCTATCGCGCGACCCTACCGGGTCTGGTGTGGATCGCGGGTGCGATCGTATACCTGATTACTCTGCCGGTATTTTTAAGGCTGCAGTCGCCCGCCAAAGTTGCTGAATGACTTCACGCCTGGCGAGCCTCAGCGCTGCACGGTATAGATGAGGTATGTCCCGCCAACCAACTTGTGAAAGTAGAGCAGGTGACCGTCGGCCGACAGCGACGGCGCCTCGACAAAACCGCTGGCCGCTGATACCAGCTCCGGAGTGGCGAATGCCGAGTTCGTGTCCACTCGCGTGGCCCGATAAATCGCCGGGTTGGCGCCGGAAGCGGTGGAGTCCAGCCGCGTAAAGAACAGCTCCAGACCATCCACCGAAATGCTGGGCGCGTAATTGAGGCCCGCTGCATTCACCGTCGCGAGGATGGATGCGCTGTTGCTGTTGCGAGCAAAAGTATCCCCCTGCCGATCTGCGATGGCGATGCTGGCCGCCTGCAGCGCACCTGCGGAGGTGTACTGGCCGTCATCGAACCACAGGGTTTGTCCGTCGGCACTAATTTCCGCATCGAAATTCACCTCACCCGCCTGTTGCAGGGAGATACCCGGCACCAGTGCAATGTTGCTGACGGCAGTTGCGGAGAACTGCCCGCTGTAAACCGTCGCCAGTGTGGTGCTGTAGCTTCGCGTCGAGATGAAGTAAAAATTGCCCAGCGTGTCCAGACTCGCCACGGCATCGAGCTGCGGGCTGTTGGCGTTTGGGACCGGACCGATAAACGTGAAGGTTTGATCATCGACACGCGATGCGTAGAACAAATCCGTATTGATCGATGGATCGTTGCGGTTATTGAAAAATAGATAGGCGCCATCCTTGCTGATGAACGGCTCCATGGCATCGCCGCTATAGCCTGTGATCGTCACCGGGAGGGGATTGGAAAACGCCGTATAAACCGGCGCGGCAGGGGTGACCGATCCGGAGGATCCACCGCAGCCGCAGAGCGCGGCGCCGATGAGGAACGCCAGGCATCCCTCAGTCCAGCGAATCAGGCGCGGCGCCCGCGGCAATGTTATGAGAGCGAGCTGTTGAACAATACCAGCATGCGGCTCCAGGCCTTTTCCGCCTGGTCGTGGTTGTATACCTGCGAATCCGGCGGACACCAACCGTGCATGGCGCCGGCGTACACCTCGATTTCCGCCGGCAGTTTGGCCTTGGCGAAGGAATCGCGCAGTACATCCTTGGCGTCCGGTTGCCGTTTGTCGTCATTCTCGGCGATCGCGATGAGATAGTGAGCCTTCATCTCGGGGATCAGCAGATGCGGACTATCCGGCTTGTCCGTGACCAGGCCGCCGCCGTGGAATGTGGCGCCCGCCCCGATGCGGTCAGGGAACGTCGCGGCCGTGCGCAGTACGAAGGGGCCTCCCATGCAATAGCCGGTAGTCCCCATTTTTCGTTTCTTGTCCACCGAAGGCTGGCTGTCCAGAAATGCGACGAAGGCCTTGGCATCCGTCACCGCAGTCGTGGGATTCAGGGTACCCGCCAGGGTCATCAGCGCCTGACGCGTCGCAGGGTCGTTGAAGTCGGGGTGATCCGGCGCAGTCGGTGCCTTCTGGGTTCGATAGAAGGGATTGATGACCAGCACCGAATACCCAGACTCAGCCAGGCGCGTAGCCATTTCCCTAAAGGTGGGTCGCAGTCCGAAGATATCGGGCCATATGAGCACCCCGGGGTACTTGCCCTTGGCCGGATGCACGAAATAGGCATCGGCCGTGCCGTCCGGGGTCTTGATCTCCACGTCCGCGCCCTTGGTCTCAACGGCGTGGGCGAGTTTGGGCAGCGCCGCCACCAACCCGGCTCCCAGGGCCATGGCGCCGAATTGCCTTCTCGTCACTTCGCTCGCGCGTTGCGCAAAATCATCCAGATCGTCGTGTTCGCACATACCCGTCCCTCCAGGTCACGTAGCTCGCGATCTTGCACTCAACCCGGCGTTGGCCGCAAGGCTCAATACCGATAGGTAGCGGTCAAACCCAACGTGCGCGGGGTGTAGCCCCGAGCGTAGTAATTGGTGTCGAAGTTCTGGGAATAGCCGTTGGCGGGCAGCGTTCCCAAATCGCGCGTCACGAATAGCGGGGTATGGTAATCCAGCAGATTCTGCGCAAACAGCGACAGGTCGAGCCCATTGAAGCGTATGCCGGCGCGTGCGGAGAGAATGTGGATCTGCGGCAGCCCCGGTAGCGTGGGATCCGCGTTGGGCGCGTTGTTGGGATCCAGGTACGGCACCAAGCTGCGCTGCGCCGTCGCGTACTGATAATCGAGACGCAGGTAGGGCTTCTTTTCCATCTCGTTGTACACGTATTCCAGGTTCGTGGAGATGTTCCACGGTGATGCCGGCAAATGATTGCCCGCCGTCACGAGGTTGACCGGCTCGCCCTCGCCGCTCAAATCAACCGTCCCATTGTAGTAGGCCACGGTATACGCCCCATTGAGACCGAGCGTCAGGTTGTCCGTGGCGCGCCAATTCGCTTCCAGATCCCCGCCCTTGCCGGTGACGTTACCGAGGTTTGGCACAAAGCCCAGTCCGCAAGTCAAATACACAAACTGCTGGATGTTCTTCCATTGCAGGTAGTAAGCGGAGGCGTTGAGCTGCAGGCGGTGCTCCAGCAGGGTTTGCTTGGTACCGAGTTCGTACTGCCACAGCGTATCGGAGTTGTAGGTGCTCGGGATGGGTCCAGGGAGGTTTTCGGTGCACGGCGATGGCAACTGCGCATTGACGCCGCCCGGCCGGAAGCCCTTGGAGGAGCTTGCGTAGTACAAACTGTCGCGCGACGGCTGGTAGTTCAGAACGAAGCGCGGCGTGATGGGCTTTTCGGTGGCGGAGTTGACGCTGTCAACAACCAATCCGCCGAGCAGCAAACCGGTTTCCTGCGCGACACCGGTGTACTCGATCCTTGAGTCTCTAACACCGGCGGTAAAATTCACGGTGTCCGTGAATTTGAAATTCACCTCGCCGAACACCGCGTATTGCTTGTCGAGCATGCTGAATGTGGGCTGCGAATAAACCACGTTGCCGGGCAGCGGCTCCAGGCCTAAGTCGGGCGCCAACTGCGGATCGATGATGGTCTCGGTGGTGTTCTCGCGAACATGGGAATAGAACAGGCCGCCGTTCCACGTTAGCCGTGCCTGCGAGTCCAGCGAGCTAAAGCGGATCTCCTGGGTAAAATTGTCTTGGTTATCCGTGAAGTAAGCCGTCGCGAAGTCGCCCACGGGTGGGTATTGGTTGTAGAGAAATACCGTATCAATCCACTGCGTGTAGTCCGAGGTGGAGTGCTGGTCGCGGGAGAAGTACGAAGTATTCGAGGTCACGTGGGCGAAGGGAGCGGTCCACTCCACCTTGATGGCCCCCACATACCAAGGATCGGTGCTGGGGTCGCGCCCCGCGTTGCCATTGTTGAACTGATTGTCCGAAGGGTTCGAGAGAAACTGCCAGTACGCGCCGGTGTCGTTGTAATGCAGTGTCTGCACATAAATTGACGGCGACACGGTTAAATTGTCCGTGGGTGCCCACTTCAGCGCCAGCCGCGCGGTCTGCGTATCGTGCCAATTGGCATTCGATTCGGTGGTGCCGGCAATGGTGGGCGGCGCGGAATACAGCGCCACGGGCGAGGGCCCATACGGCGTGTCGCTGATGGGATAGGTCACCGGCGGCCGGTTGTAGTTCACGCGATTCACCCAACCGCCGTCGTGCTCGTCGGACACGCTAAAGCGAAATCCCAGCACGTTGTCGATGATCGGGCCGCCGACCGCAAAACCCGCGTTGTAGCTTTGCGAACCGCCATCGATGGTGGCGCCTTCGGCGCGTGCATACACCTGAAAGGTGGTGAGACTGGGCTCGGGCGTGATGAAGCGGATGGTGCCGCCCTCGGAACCTGCGCCGAACAGCGTGCCCTGCGGCCCCTTCAGCACCTCGACGCGCTCCAGATCGAACATGGCGGGAAACGGATTGACCGTGCCGAACTGCAAGTGCCGGGTCTGGATCGGCGTGTCGTCCAAATAAATGCCGGTGGTGGAGGCGCCTGCCGTGGAATCGATGCCACGGATGGAGACGTCCGAATCCTCGTCGTTGTAGTTGCCGCTGGCGCCCATGCCGTTGCGCAAGAAAGTCACGCCCGGGCTGAGACGGGTTAAATCATCGATGCTGCGCAAACCCTGCTGATCCATCGCTTCCTGGGAAAACGTGGTGACGCTCATTGGCACGTCCGAGAGGCGCTGCTGGGTGCGCTGCGCGGTAACCACGACTTCCTCGAGGGAACCCGTCGGCGCATCGGCGTCCGCCGCGAAACAGATCGCCGGTGATGCGATCTGGAATATCAGGGCAGCAGGCCACAGGGACTTTTTCGCGGAATTAGAACGCATTGCGCACCTTTAAAAAATGCCATTTCCCACAGTAAAACCCCGCAATATTTTTGTTCTATGGCTCAGTTGCGCTTGAGCCGGCTCAACCGAGGAGTCACTTCCCCGGTCAGCGCTCGTTCAGCAATCTATGTTGCTTGTGGGCCGCATGCCCATTCGTGCGCTTGCCCTAAATAGTAGGTCAGATGCACTAGGCGGTCAAGTATCGGATGTGTAGAATTGCGGCATGTTGAACAAGCCGCCCCTTGCCACTGCACCCCGCGGTCGAGGTAGAGCGTCAACGCGTGCGCGCCGTCCGGTGCAGCATCACCATTCGCAGGCGACCGTCGAACGCATCCTGGAGTGCGCGCATGCCGTACTCGTCAAGTACGGCTATGCGGGATTCACGACGCGCCGCGTGGCGCATGCCGCCGCCATTGCGCCGGGCAACCTGTCCTATCATTTCCCGAGCAAGCGCGATCTGGTGCGGGCGCTCATCAGGCGCTTGACGACGGATATTCTCGCGAAATATGCCAGTTTTTATTCCGATCCCGGCGTTCGCGTAGGAGATGAGATCGCCAGCGCCATCCGCTGGGCATTCGCGTACACGGTATCCAAGGAGGGCGTGTATCTGTTCCGCGAGCTTTGGGCCATGGCGCTGCATGATGCGCAAGTCCGCCGGGCGATGCATGAGTTCTACGACCAGTTGATCGAGGGCGCGGTGCGGCTGGTACAGCGCGCGAATCCTGCGATCGATCCGGCACAGGTTCGTGAGTTCGTGCAGGTGTTGATGTTGATGTCGGAGGGTAGCAACGTGTTGTACGGAACACACAGCGCCGGGGTGGTCCCCTTCGAGCGTGTCATTGAGATCGCGGTCGGACTGCAAACCATGCTCTCTCCGGATATATCGCACGGCCGAAAGACGGCGGCCGGAAAATCAAAGGGGAAGAAGTGATGCGAGCCAAACGGCGCCATGCGGCAATTATGGGATCAATTGCGGCAGCGACCCTGCTCCAGTGTATGAGCGCCCGTGCCCAGGAGATGCCCAAGACTGTGGCTGAGGCCGTGGCGCTCGAGGAGGCCGACCGCTTGCCGATCACGGATTTCTATTCGACACCGCCGAATCTGGCGGCGGGCAAACCCGGCGACTTGCTGCGCAAAGAACGCTTCGAGGGTTATTCGTTGCCGAAGGGCGCGTCTGCGGTGCGCATTCTCTATCATTCGTTGAGCGCCACCGGCAAGGATGTCGCCACTTCGGGTGTGGTGTTGATTCCGCCTGGTACCGCACCGCGCGGCGGCTGGCCCGTTATCGCGTGGGCGCACGGTACCAGCGGCGTCGCGCGTCTGTGCGGCCCGTCCACCATGAAGGACGTGTACTACGGCGATGAGGGATTGATGCCCATGGTGGCCGCGGGATTCGCGGTGGTCGCCACCGACTATCACGGATTGGGGACTGAGGGTCCGCACCAGTACGTCAACAAGACTGCGCAGGCGCGCGACGTCCTCTATTCGATTCCGGCCGCACATGCGGCCGTGAGCAGCCTCAGCCGCAGGTGGGTGGTTGACGGACATTCGCAAGGTGGCCTGGCCGCCTTTGGGGTTGCGGAGGCGGAACACGATTTGAAGGATGCCGATTATCTCGGCGCCGTTTCGGTCGCCGGGGTTGCGCGCGAGGCCGATTTTTTCGAGCACTTGAACGACACGCCCGGCGTGGGTTTTTACTTGGCGTTCATGGCTGCCGGAATGGCCGCACGCTATCCTGAATTCCAACCGCGTGATTTATTGTCCGATGGCATGATGGCCCACTACCGCGATGTCACAACCAAGGGCTGCTTTTACTACGGCTATGCCGTCTATGCCGCAACGCCGGTCGGTACATTGCTGCGTGCGAATTGGCAGACAATCCCGTGGGTGCATCGATTCTTCGAGGCCAACGCCGTGGGCAATGCACCCATCGGCGGTCCGCTGTTCGTCATTGCGGGGGAGGCAGATCAAACCGTGCCGATCGCCGCCGTGCGCGCAGCCGTCAAGCAACTGTGCGCAACGAAGCAATTGATCACTTTCCGCAGCTATCCGGGGCTGGATCACGATCCGACCATGCAGCAGTCGACGCCCGACCAGCTGGCCTGGATCCGAGCGCGCTTCGCGGGCAAGGCAGCGGAATCAACCTGTCCAGCGGGCGGCTGATCGTTTGCAGATTCAGTCCGCGTGTTCCGGCAAACATTGCAAAGGGCGTACGCCGGGCAGCACGCGGCGCAGCACATCGAATTCAATCGATGCCTCATTCAAAATGTGCCAGGCTGTGGACACCACGATCAATTGATCTTCCGGAAAAACAATCAGCCGTTGGCCGCCCATGCCGCGCGCAGCCCACGCCAGCCGAGACGGATCGCCGTGCGGCAGCAACCACCATTGATAGCCGTATTGAAAGCCGCCGCCCGCAGCAATTCTCGGCGTCAGCGATTCCTTGATCCACTCCGACTCAATGAGTCGGCGGCCCTTCCAAGTGCCATCGTGCAGGTACAGCAATCCGATCTTCGCCAAATCCTCGGCCCGCAGGTACAGGCCGCCCTCGGTGTCGACCACCCCCAGCGGTGTGCGCTTCCAATGGTAGTTGCGAATATCCAGAGGGGCGAACAAATGCTGGCGCGCATAGTGTTCTATGTCGACGCCGGTCTCGCGCTTGAATATATACGCCAGCAACTCCGTGGCGCCGCTGCTGTAGGCAAACACGGTTCCCGGTTCATCCTTCATCGGCCGGTCGATGACGAACTGCACCCAATCGTCGGTGGCCTCCATCAGGTCCGACGGATTGGCGGGATCGTCGTAAGCCGTGTCCTCGTTCCAGTCAAGCCCGGTGGTCATGGTCAAAATGTCGCGCAATGTCATGCGCCGCTTTCGTGCATCGAGGTTCTTGACCTTGTGCTCGTCAAAATAGCTAAGCACCGGCCTCGACAGAGGGGCTTTGAAGTCGCCGCGCATCATGGCCACGCCGATGATGGCGGACGTCACGGTCTTGGACACCGACTGCATGGTGTGTTCGTCGCTACCGTGGAAATAGGGGTGCCAGGCAGGATCGAAGTAATTGTAGCGGCCGGTCAGACGCGCATTCAGCGGGCCCTTGGTATGCGCCTCCTTGTCATAGATGGCGGCATAGTCGTGCGTGTAGCGCTTGTCGAATACGACTGTGCCGCAGCGCATGACCAGCAAGCTGTCGACGAGCGGCAGCCGGCCCGCCGCAATGTCCGCATCCAGAGCAGCGAGCGGCTCCGGGTCTATCCCGAGTTCCTCCGGTGCGATGTTCGCCCGAGCAATGGCGGTGCCGCCGAGTGCCGCGGCGAAGATGAAGAGCCAGGTGCGCATTGAAAATTCCCCAGGTTGTTTTTTGTAGTGTCGCAGATTTATGCAACACGCGAAATAATCGGACATAGTCGTTTGCATTGATCAATTGAAGGAAGCTTTATGACTCGTATCGTTGTACTGGTTGCGCTGTGGCTTGCGGGCCTCGCATCCGCCTCACCCGTGATTGCGCTGGAGACTAAACCGGCGGATCTGCTCGTCACGAATGCTCGGATCTATACCTCCTCACCCACGCAGCCGTATGCGCAAGCCTTCGCGGTGCAGAATGGCAAAATCGTTTTTGTCGGCAGCGCCGGCGCGGCGGCCCCATGGATTGGGCCAAAGACCAAGGTCGAGGACATGCACGGTCAATTCGTGCTGCCTGGGCTCATCGATTCGCACATCCATGCCACGGGGATTGTCGATCTGGATGTCTGCGACCTGAAGAGCGAGGCAATGAATCTTGCGGCATTGACGGCGTACGTGCGCGGCTGCATCGATCGCTACCACACGCCGGCCGGCGAATGGGTGAACGTACGTCAATGGAATTTCTCCGACGGCAATCAGCCGGACCCGCAGCATCCGACGCTGCGCGCCGCTCTGGACCTTGCATCGCGGGAGCACCCTATCCAACTGCTCGGCAATGATGGCCACCACGGCGCTTTCAATAGCGCTGCCCTCGCCCTGGCCAAAAACTCGCAGGGCCAACGCATCGGCCTGTCGCGCGCCGCACTGAAGAAAGAATTCGCCGCTTACGCAAAGCTGATTGGCGTCGATGCGCAGGGCGACCCAAACGGCACGGCCAACGAAGAGGCGCGTACGCTGATGGGCGGAGCCGATTTGTTGTTCGTCGACTTGCCCGAAGTTTCCAAGGTGCCCGAAAAGATCACCGCGCGTCTCAACAGCGCCGGCATCACCGGCATTCTCGACGCCGCGGTGACTCCGGAGATCTTCCCGGTTTACGATACGCTCGAGAGTCGAGGGCAATTGACGGTGCGTGCCGCGCTTGCTCAATTCTACGACCCTGAAAATTTCCGCAAGGCGGACGGCCAAGTCGATTACGACAAGATGGTGGCCGCCGCCACGCTCATGCGCGCGAAATACGCCCACGATCCGCTGATTCGCGCCAACTTCGTCAAGCTGTTCGCCGACGGCGTACAGGAAGGCAATCCCTACGCGGTGCCGCCGACCCTGCCCGAAATCGCCACTCTGCGGCCCTACCTGCAGCCCATATTCGGCAAGGATGCGCAGGGGCACCTCACGGTTATCGGCTATGTCGACACCCACTCGCCCCTTTGCAAATCGGTGCGGGCTGAGCCGGCCAAGTACAGCACAGCAGCCGCGGTGGCGGACTTCATCAAAGCCAACGGCTATCACCCGCAGCAATGCGCGACCTCGAGCGGACAGCTGCAGCACGAACGCAGCGTCGAAATGGAGTTCGTGAAGCGCTTTCATTTGGCGGGCTTCAGCGTCCACATCCACGCGATCGGCGACGCCGGCGTTCGTACGGCGGTCGATGCGATCGAAGCGGCACGCGCCGCCGACGGAATTTCCTCCCAGCACGATGCCCTGGCTCACGTGCAGGTGGTAAACCCGGAAGATCAGCGCCGCATCGGACGCGATCATCTGTATCTCGCCTGCACCTATTCTTGGGCGAACTTCGATCCGGAATACGACATGCTGGTGGTGCCGTTCTTCGATCATGTCAAAGGCAACGACTATGCCGGTCTGCATCCGCCCGGCGACTACTACGACAGCGCGGTCTATCCCTTCAAGGCGTTGAAAGATGCGGGTGCGATCCTGGTGGCCGGCTCGGATGCCCCGGTCAATACTCGGGATCCTCAACCGTTCGTGAATATCGCCACGGCCGTCACGCGGCAGCTGCCCGGACTGCCGCCGATTACGCCCTGGCAGCGGATTTCGGTGCAGGACGCCATTGACGCCTATACGATCAACGGTGCCCGCTACCTCAATCTCGACGCGGTGGCAGGCTCGATCGAAGTCGGCAAGTCGGCGGATTTCATTGTCCTGAATCAGGACATCGTCAAGCTCGCCGCTGCGGGCCAGGGACTACAAATCGCGAAAACCAAGGTGTTGGGGACCTGGTTTCAAGGCGTGAACGTCTACAAGGGCGCCGCCCAGTAAATCGGATGCGGGCGGCCAAGGCTGCGCTCGCGGCTATCGGGAGGAGTGGGCGATGAATTGCTCCAGAACGCTGCCGTCCAGAAGATGGATCCTGGTGCCGTGAGCGCACTCCTGCGCCTCGCGAGTGAACTCGCCGCCCGTGACGACAAAGCCGCCCTGGACCCGGTGCGTCTGGACGATGCCCTGCAATTCACGAACCACCGTGACGCCCACTCTGGCTTTACGCCAATGTTTGCACTGAACCAGGAATCGCTCGCCGTGCTTCATCAAGCCTAGATCCGCGCCCTCGTCCGGACTGCTGCCGCCGAACCCCGTGACGGTATATCCGTGCAGACGGAAAGCGTGGCCGATCAAGCGTTCGAAATCCCGCCAATTCATCGAGGCCACCGCAAACTTTGGCGCCGGCCACGGCAGTGCGGAGGAGAAGTCCCATAATTCAGTCAGGGCACCGGGGCGCCTTGTCATCGATCCGATTACCCAGTGATGCACGAACAGAGCTTTTATCGGATTTCTCCGATTACGACTGCGAAATCAGTCACGAACGCGCCTTACTCGCGCGCCCAAAGGATCGCCGCGATCCGCGTACGATGAGGCTAGGCGACCTTCGAGTGCTGCAGTCTCGAGTCCACCGCCGCTTCGGCGATCACCCAATCTTGCAATTCGTTGCCGGCGGCAAAGCCGCGACGCTCGGCGAGAAAATACGCCTCCGCCGCCACCAGCTGCCGTCGAACTTCCGGATCGATGCCCGTGCTGACAGTCACGGCGGTTTTGGTCAACTTGGGCGCTGCTCGACCTTTCGCCGTCTTCTTTACGGGAGATACGCGCTTCATCACCATATCGTCCTCCATGTCGCGTTGCTGAGTCCGCGGAATCGCATTCAATGCGATCCCACATCCACCGGACTATATAACGGTCTCGCACCCCATTCCGCAATGGGAATTGTACGTCGTCGAGATCTTCAGCGAACGCGAACCGCTTCGATTGCCGCCATGGCGCTTTTCATGGCCGGCGTGATTTCAACCCCCACATCTTGGGTATGAAAAGTGACAATGGTGGTGTCGATCAGAACGCAGTACATCATGCCGAGACCTGCCGCATCTCCCACCGATCCGGTCCACATGACACGCGCCGCCGGCAATCCCGCCAGCGAGATTCGATCGACCGCGCCGAGCATGAAGTGGTCGCGCCTGCGCGCAACGCCGCCCACAAAGTCCAGCAGGTATTTCTTGGCCCCCTCCGCCCGCTGGCTGCCCGTCATCTCCTTCAAGGCAGAGCCCGCATCGTAGGTGGTGATCTGCAGCAATGTCCCGCCTTCCGCGTCGGCATGGTGCTTCACCCAGGCAGTCGTCATGGCGCCATCCTTGCCGCCGCCGAGAGGCCCTTCGAATCCTTGCGGAACAGAAATCGAGATGGGACCGAAGTCCGCGCAGACGCCCACTCGCAGCGGCAGTATCAGTGCGAAGGACAGCCAAAGGACGCGGATGATCGGGTGCATGTGGATAACCCCCGGCGGGACGAGATCCGACTGTAGCGATGCATCAGCGCCGATACTGCGACTGACCTCTCGAATTAATCGCGTTGCACGATGAGCCGGAAATTGACGACCAGAACGCCGGTGAGCACCAGCGCAGCACCCAGCCCGAAGCGCAGATCGATGGGGTCTTTCAACAAAGCGGCCCCGAATATCACGCCAAACAGGGGTGTGAGCAGCGACAGCAGCATCAGCCTTGAAGTCAGGTAGCGACGCAACAACCAAAACCAAATCAGATAGCTCAGAATTGCGATGATCAGGGTTTGGTAGGCCAGCGACAAGACCGTTGCCGTGGATAGCTCGATGGTGGTCTGGCCGGTCGCGGCCGCAAATATCCCCAGTAAAAGCGCCGCGCTGGCCACTTGGTACAGGACGGTCTTCGTCGCCGCCGCGGCGCCGACCCGCCCTCGCCGCAAGACGACGTTGGTCAAGCCCCAGCTCACGCCGCCAAGCAGCGCGAGCAGATCGCCCAAGAGCAGTTCCGCCGCCGGTCGACCGCTCAAGCCGAAGAACGCCACGATGATTCCCAAAAACGCAATGCCGATGCCAACCCACTGCAGTCGGCTCAGACGTTCCTCGGGCAGAAACTGCAATCCCAGCGCGGTAAATATCGGCGCTGTGTACAGGAAAACGACGGAGTGCGCAGCGGTTGTGTGGAGGAGCGCCTGGCCGGCCAAGATGAATTCCAACGAAAACATCAGTCCCAGAAGCAGTCCGCTCGGCAAGGTCCCATCGGTAAACGCTCGGCGCCCTTCGCGAACCAGTACCCAGACGCCGAAGAAGATCGCTGCGCCGCCGAAGCGAATCGCGAGCTGCATGACGGGTGCTACCGTCGATGCGACACCCTTCAGGGCGACCTGTTGAAATCCCCAGACCAGACACAGTCCGAGAACCAGGCTGGCCGCCCGTAAGTCGAGCGGGCGGCGAACAGGTACAGTTTCCGATTCGATCACGAACTCACCGAGGCTTACAGGGCCCCGCAGTCTAACCGTTCTCGCTTGACAGGGTAGGAGGCCAAGGTAACTCTGCATAGATGTTGAGCCGTGTCATAGGCATTCTAATACTGAGCGTACTGCTGGCCGGCTCGCTCGCCGCAGAACCTGCGTCGGCGCCGGTTTACGGCGTGCGGCTGGAGAAGACCTGGATCCCGATGAGCGATGGGGTGCGCCTCGCCGTCACACTGTACCTGCCCGCCGGCGCGAAGGCCGAAGAGCGTTTCCCGGCGCTGCTCGAATATCTGCCGTATCGCAAGGACGATGACGAGGCGGTTCGCGACCTCGGTACGCACGCGTATTTCGCGCGGCGCGGCTATGTGGGCGCGCGCGTCGACATTCGCGGCTTCGGCAATAGCGAAGGCGCACCGCCTGACCGGGAGTACTCGCAGCAAGAACAGCGAGATGGGGAGGAAATCATCGCCTGGCTCGCCCACCAGCCGTGGTCGAACGGCAACGTGGGCATGCTGGGGATCTCGTGGGGAGGATTCAATTCCATTCAAATGGCGCTGCGAAAGCCGCCCGCGCTCAAAGCCATTCTGGCTGTGGCGGCGACCGACGAGTTATTCAAGGAGGACGTGCACTACATGGATGGCGTGTTTCACGTCGACGAATTCGAACTGACCATGGATTTGGATCAGGGACGCACCGGCGCGCCGGATTTCAAGCTCGAGGAAGCCGCGATCGGCGCGCGCATGAACTCGCCGCCGTGGTCGCTCAATTATATGAGACATCAACGCGATGGCGCATTCTGGCGCGAGCCGGTGCGGCCGATTGAGACTCTCGAAGTGCCGGCATTTTTGATCGGTGGACTGCAGGACGGATACCGCGACAGCATTCCGCGCATGCTGGATAGAGTGAAGGCACCGCTGAAGGCCTGGATCGGTCCGTGGAATCACGGGTTTCCCAACGACAGCGACTATGGGCCCCTGTACGAGTGGCGCGACCAGGCGGTGCGATGGTTCGATTACTGGCTCAAGAGCCGCGACACCGGCATCATGAGCGAGCCGAAGGTCATCGTCTATCAGCAGCATTGGCATCCGCCGGGTTCGCAGCCGCAGGATGTGCCCGGAGAGTGGCGCGCCGAGACTTGGCCGCCGGTCGGCGCCAACCCGACACCGCTGTATTTGCAGCCCGAGCGCCGCCTCTCCGTGGAGCAGTCCGGCAGCGGGCGGGATCAATTGCGCAACGTTCCCTCCACCGGCGTCGAGGCCGGATTTTGGTGGGGAGAACTGCTCACCGACCAACGCCCTGTGGACGCCTACAGTTTGACCTACGACTCGTTGGCGCTCACCGAGGATTTCGCCATCCTCGGCCTGCCGCAGGTGAACTTGCAGGTGACCGCCGATGCGCCGTTGGCGGACTGGTTCGTGCGCCTGTCGGATGTGGCGCCGGACGGCAGCGTCACCCTGGTCACGGGCGCCGGCATCAATGGTGCTCAGCGAG
Source organism: uncultured Gammaproteobacteria bacterium (assembly GCA_963756845.1). Lineage (GTDB taxonomy): Bacteria > Pseudomonadota > Gammaproteobacteria > Steroidobacterales > Steroidobacteraceae > Bog-1198. Next base: position 695,118 of record CAVWPD010000002.1, read on the forward strand.
ACTCCATGGCGCAGCCGAAGGACTTAGTTCCCGGCACGGTGTATGCGCTGTCGTTTGACCTGCATCTCGCATCGTGGGTATTCCCCCGGGGGCACCGTATCCGCATCGCCGTTTCCAACGCGCTATGGCCTATGAACTGGCCGACGCCCTACCCCCTCAGCACCTCGATCATGTTGGGCGGTAATACTCCATCACAGGTGATACTGCCGCGCGTGCCGTTGCACGGTCCGCCGGCGCCGCCCTTCGCGGCGCCCGAAGCCGTCGAGAAACCCGCCGACATCAAGAGCATCGGGGCCGGTTCCGCATGGCCGGGTTCGTGGACGGTGCTGCGCGATGAGGTCAAACAGCGCAGCACGGTAACTTGGAAAGGTACCGTCGCGGTGTCCTATCCGTGGGGGCGCTTCGATCACTCGGAATCCCTGATCTACGATATTGACGACGCCCATCCCGATCTTGCGACGGTGCGGGGCGATTCGCAGTACATCCAGCGGGTGAAAGATCATGTGCTGATCTGGCGCGGGCGCCTCGATGTCAGCAGCGATGTACACACGTTTTTCTACAAGTACACCCGAACGCTGCTGAGGGACGGGGTGGTCCTTCGAAGCAAAACCTGGGCTGAACCCATACCGCGCGACCACCAATGAATTACTGCGCCGTCCAGCCGCCATCGATGGGAATGGCCGTCCCCGTGATGTTGTGAGCCTCGGGTGCGCACAGCCAGCAGGCCAGCCGCGCGACCTCATCCGGCGATGACAATCTTCGCGAGGGCTGCTTCTCCGCGATCAGGGAGGCCAGCGCTTCCTCACTCGACACGCCGAGCAGCTGGCTGCGCTGCGCGATCTGCGGGCCGAGAAGGGCGGTGTCTACCCAGCCGGGGCAGATGCAATTGACCGTGATTCCCCCACTGGCCGCACTGCCGAACGCTGCGTACTCGAGCGCGGCGACGCGCGAGAGCCCGACCAAGCCGAATTTTGCGGCCACGTAGGGCGCCTTGTTGGCCGATGCGACCAGGCCGTGGACGGATGCAATATTAATGACGCGGCCATAGCCGCGGCCCGCCATGCGCGGCAGGACGTAGCGCATGGTTTGAAATGGCGCCGAGAGATTGACCGCGATGACCTCATCCCAGATTTCGGTGCTGACTTCGGCCAAGGGGCTGGTGCGCTGGATCCCGGCGTTGTTGACGAGAACATCCAGTGCTCCCCACGCCGAGACTTCCTCCATCAGCGCGGCAATTTCCTCGGCCTTGCGTAAATCGCCGGTAAAGAAATGTGCATCCGGGCTTCCCGCATCGCGCACCTCGCGCGCAACCGCGGCCGCATCCTCGGGCGTTGCGAGCCCATGAAGCGCGACTCGCGCCCCCAAGGCCGCGAATGCCAGCGCCACCGACTTGCCAATGCCGCGGTCAGAGCCGGTGACGAATACCGACCGGCCGTTCAGGCTTGTGCCGCTCACTCGAACTGGCTCAAGAACGTATCGATCGCGGCGACCGCGATGGGTTCATCGAGCATGGGGGCGTGACCCCGATTCGGGACCGTCACTGTTTGTAGATTGGGATGTCGCGCGGCCATGGACGCCAAAATCTCGACGCTGATGATATCCGACAGTGCGCCCCGGATCGCCAGAATGGGCAGGCTCTTGAGCTGCGGCCACAGCGACCACAGATCGGGCGGCACGGCCGTCGGATCGGTGTTTTCCAATCCCTTGAGTATTGCGGGATCGAAGGCGCGGACGGGGCGCCCGGAGGAATCTTCGGCATAAGTGCGCCGGGCAAAGGCATCCCAGTCGGCGGCACCATAGTCGGGGAAGGCAATTGAATTCATTCTTTTGGCTTGTTCCGACGCCTCGGGCCAGGTCGCGGGCGCATTTCTCTCGCCGAGCGTGGTCCTTAGGCGCTGCAAACCCGTTGCGGGCACTTCCGGGCCAATGTCATTGAGCACCATGCCCTGAATGCGCGAGGGTCGCATGGCACCCATGATCATCGCCATCAAACCTCCCATCGACGTGCCGATCAGTACCACGCGCTCGATCGCCAGCCGATCCAGCAAAACAAACATGTCCGCTACATAGGTCCCGGGATGATAGCGGGCAGAGTCCGGATCCCAGGCAGATTTTCCTCTGCCGCGCTGATCCGCCGTGATCACTCGATACCGGGAGGAAAGATGCGGCGCCAAGAACTCGAAATCCGACGAATTGCGCGTGAGCCCGTGCAGGCAGAGCACTGCGACCGGCGCGTTGTCAGCTCCTTGCTGTTCGGCGTGCAGTTTCAGATTGCCTCCGGCGCTCGTGAACTCGATGCTGCGTTTGAACTCCATCGGTCAGCCGAGCACGCTGGTCGGTTCGGGCATGTCCTGCCAGAAGGCGCGAAGGTCGCCGTAAGGATCGTCGGCGACGCGTGCATCGGCACCGAGGATCATGGTGGCGCGGCGCTTTGTGTCGAAACTCGGCCAGTGCGGCAGATGCGCAGTGTTCGGGCTGCCGGTATTGGCGAAATTCACCCAGGCTGCGGCTAGTCCCTGGCACATTCGCTGCGCATCGCGGCTGCCGCTGCCGACGATCGCATCCCGATCGTTGTGAAAGCAAGCTGAGACATCCATTCCATGGACGGCACCGAATTTCGCATCGAATGCAGGACAGGTCCACTCCCACAGATAGGTATACACGGCGGCTTGCGCCTGCCGCGCCTTGAGTTCCGCCTGGGCATGCGCAAAACGCCGGAAGCCCGCGTCGGTGATCATCTGCGCCTGCAGCAGGTACGGCGCCTTGGCGGGAAAATGCTCCCGGTACAGGGCGAACAGCGGCTGTGCGCGGTCGCCGTAGCGCTGCGCGAGAAGATTCTTCAGATCGGTCTCCGTCATATCGAAGTGATTGAAAAATAATCCGGCATCATCCAACGTCGTCGACACGATGAGCGGAATGCCGCTCGATTCGGCGGGCGCCTGGTTGTGAAAGGGATCGGCCGGGAGATTGATGCCATCCAGTACCGGCGCGAAAACATGCGCTCCGATGGCCGTTTGCGCCTCCAGCAACTGCCCCCAAGGCAGGCGCTGAATGTCGTGCAGGTTGTGCACCGAGAGCCCCAGTTTCTTGATAAGGGCATCGGCCATCTGCGCCCCGGCTTCTCTGGATAAATGACGCAGCAAGGAACCGCTTTGCACGGCGGCGCGGTGAAACAGGCCGCGTGCGGTCGGCATGCCGAGCAATGCGCTCACCTTCCAGCCACCGCCGGACTGTCCAAAAATCATGACGCGCTTGGGATCGCCGCCGAAGTTGGCGATGTTATCGCGCACCCACTCAAGGGCCGCCACCAGATCCAACATGCCCGCCGCGCCGGAATCGGCCCATTCCCCCGAGGCGTCCAGATCGGAAAGATTGAGAAATCCAAAACTGGCGAGCCGATGCGTGATGCTAACCACCACCACATTCCCGAAGCCGGCGAGTCGCGCGCCGTCGTACAGGGGGTTGTTGCCCGAGCCAATGGTGAAACCGCCGCCATGAATGGAAAAGAGAACCGCCCGCTTCTCTTCGGGGCCGGTGTCAGGCGCCCAGATGTTCAAGTGCAGACAGTCCTCGCTCATTCCCCCGAAGCCGACGTTGAGGTCAAACTGCACGAGCCGCCCGTAGTCATTGGCAATGTCCGAGGGCAGCTGCGGCGACACCGGGCCAAACCCAAAACAGTCCCGCACGCCGGACCAGGGCGCGGCCGGCCGCGGTGCTTGGAAGCGATTCTCGCCGGCGGTCGATGCCCCGTAGGGCACGCCTCTGAATTGGCGAACGCCGCCGCTGATCAAACCGCGTATTTTTCCGCCGGCCGTCTCGACGCTGCAGAAGCTCATGGGATCAGTGGTACTTGACCTTGACCATGACGCCGACCGTTCGCGGTTGGCTTAAGTACACAGGCACCGGCGCGGCCGGATTGTATTCATTTGCGGCGGTGGCTGCCGAAACCTCACCCGCGACGTCGAAGATGTTCTTGACGAACAGGCCCACCTCCACGTTGTGGGGCGCGTAAATGGCGAGATTCATGTCCGTATTGCTGTAACCGCCCATCCGGTACTGCGGACTCACGGGCGTGCCGAAGGCAGCGTTGCGCTCGCTCACATAGGTGTCGGTCAGCGTAACCCGGCCCGAGTAGTCGCTAGTGACTCTAAAGTCATACGATGAGAGCAAAGCGAGATTGTAGCGGGGCGATATCGGCAGGCGCACCCCCGGCTCGGTGATCAACAGCACGGGCGCTGCGCTGGTGAGGCGCGCATCGGTGTAGGCCGCCGTGGCGCCCAGGGTGAGCGGGGAGGTAATGCGATAATTAAACGCCATCTCTGCTCCCGTGATGCGAGCAGTGCCGGCGTTTTCCAGCTGATTGACGCCACCGTTATTGACGGTGACTTGAATGTTCTTCCATAGAATGTCGTACACGTCGAAGTTCAGCGTCGCCCGCTTGTCGAGAAGCGTTAATTTTTCGCCCACTTCATAGTCCCACAGGCTGTCGGCGGCAAAGGTCGGGTTGCCCAGCCCCTCCATCAACACGAAATTCGGACCGCCCGGCCTGAAGCCGCTGGCCGCGCGCGCATACACCATGTTGTCATCGGTGACATGCCACTTCGGGTTGATCAAGTAGGTCGTCACGCTCTGGTCCGATAGCGCCTGGGGAGGCGTCACGAACGCGTCCGACCCGGTCGCCAGCAGCCCGCCTACGGTTTCCTGATAGGCCTGTTTCTGCTTGCTGTAGCGAATACCTAAACCGATATCGAATGCCTTGGTGATGAACACCGTGCCATCGGCGTATGCGGCATATTCGCGATACGTGCTCGGCAGCCAGCTCAGGAACGGCGGCAGCCCGAGGAAGGTGCCGCCCGGATTCGCCAGGTCGAACAGATCGACGATCTCTGAGGTCTTTTCCGTATCGAAGTAAGTGCCTAACAACCATTGAAAGTATTGATTAGGGTGGGATTCGAGGCGAAATTCCTGTGTAAATTTTTTCGTGGTCGTATCCACGTACAGGCTCCACGGATCCTCTCCGCCGCCGAATCCCGCGAGCACCGCTTGATAGGTCGAGCTGACATCGGTGTGGCTCGTGCCATTGTTGATTTGGTAGCCGCTGATGGAGGTCAGCTTGGCCCACGAAAAATCATAGCTCACCACACCGGTATACAGCTCCAAACTGTAGTCCCAGGGCTGGAAGGTCGGGTAGGCTTGATCGTAGGTGCCGTAGGTCGGCAGGTGGCTGGCGTAATCGCGAAACGCGGTATCCGAGCTTTCGCTGGGAATATGCTGGGTCGAGGCGCTCAGGCGAATATCCAGTTGATCGGTGGGATCCAGTAACAGCGAGAATCGCCCACCCTCGGAGCGGCTCCAACCCTGATTGTCGCGACCGTAAACAGGATCCTTGGCGTAGCCGGTGTTGTAGTCCTGATAGCCGTCAACGCGCACGGCGCCGATCCCATTGCCAAATGGCAGATTGACCATGCCGTTATAGGAATGGTTGATGCCGCCGTGCTCGGTGGAGGACACCCCGACACCGGCTTCCGCGCTGAATTCCTTCAAGTCCGGCGCCTGGGTGATGTACTTCACCGTGCCGCCGAGCGAGGTCGCGCCGTACAGGGTTCCTTGCGGACCGTTCAACACTTCCACACGGTTCATGTCGAACACATTGATGTTCAGGTTCTGATATCCCGTTCCGAACGAGGTGCTGGCGCCGATGGGCACATCGTCCACGTACATGCCGATCGCGCTGCTCAGTTGATTGCCCGTGGTGACACCGCGGATCACGATCAGGTTGCTCGAAGCGCCGGTGACTCCGAAACTCACGCCGGGTACGAATGCCGCAAAATCGTTGAAGTCCTGGGCATTGATCTGCGTCAGGGCACTGCCGGTCAAAGCGGTCACTTGTCCTGCGACGTCTTGCACCGACTCCGCCCGCCGAGTCGCCGTGACGACAATGGTCTGCAGCTCCGTATCGGCGTTTGCAGCCCCTTGCGCACCGGCGCTCGAATTGGCCGGTTGAGCCGTTGTTTGGGCCAGAGCATGGGCGCCGCCAAGCAGCGCGACCGCCCCGAAAACTGTGTGCTTGAAAACTGATGCAGCCATGCTAACTCCCGCTATTTGCAGCCGTGTTCTTGATATGCCGTGCCACCCGCCAATTTATTGTTTTCAATTCAGCGCTCGCCGAAATTATTCCAAGACAGGTCCCATGTCAAGGGAGACCAGTCCCGCAGCGGCTTTTCGGCTATAGTTTGATATACAACGGTCGTAGAAATAGACTCCTACGGTCGTAGTAGACAATAAGTTCGGCCGGCGGCGTGCGTCATTCAAGCGCGGGGGTGTGGAGCGTGTGGTTTCAAAGGCCGGTACTGCTGTCGCCTGACTTGATTACGCAGAATGGCCGCTGGCTTGCGGACCGCCAGGCGCTGGTCGACGGCGAGGTCGCGCTCACGTGGCGAGAGTTCGCCGCCGCCACGGCGCAGATTGCCGGCGGACTCGCGGCTCTGGGTGTGCGCCCTCGCGAACGTGTTGCGGTGCTGATGGACAGCCGCTTCGAGACCGTCGTCGCGATGTTCGGCATCCTGCGCTCAGGTGCCGTCGTCGTACCCCTAAACGTCTCGATCAACGATGCGGCGGTGGCTGCCATGTGTGCCGATGCCGGCTGTGTCGCGGTGTTCGCTTCAGGGCAGCAGTGTCTGAGGATCGATGCACTGCGCTCCTCGGCAGCCCTGGCACAAGTGCGCCATTTTATCGGGTGCGACCCTCCCTCTGGCGGCTGGCGCGATCTGAAGGATTTTGCCGGCGAAGCGCTTGACGGGCCACACGGGATATCGATTGGCCCTGAGGATGAATGCAATCTGATCTATAGCTCCGGAACGACATCAATACCGAAGGGCATCGTTCACACGCACGAATCGCGAATGCTATGGGCCTACGATATCGCTCTGGGGCTTCGCTATCGCAGCGGCTGCCGCACGCTCATGAGCTTGGGGCTCTATTCGAACATTAGCTGGGCCTCGATGCTCGCGACCATGCTGGTAGGCGGCACGATTGTGCTGATGCGATCATTCAATGTGGAAGGGGCTCTGGCGATCATTCAATCAGAACGCATTACCCATGGCGCCTTCGTGCCCGTGCAGCTCGACAGGCTGCTGGCCTGCGCCACGCGCGAATCGTTTCGCACCGCGAGCCTCGAGACGCTCATGTGCTGCGGGTCACCGCTCTCCGCAAACACCAAGCGTTCGTTTGCGCGGGAGTTCGACTGCGATCTGATCGAACTGTACGGCCTCACTGAGGGCTTGTTCACCATCCTCGAACCGGAGGATCTGGAGCGCAAGATCCTGTCGGTGGGAAAGCCCGTGTTCGGCGCTGATATTCGCATTATCGGCGAGGACGATCGGGAGGTTTCAGCCGGCGAAACCGGTGAGATCGTGGGGCGAAGCCGCTTGATCATGGCGGGCTATCACGCGCTTGATGATGCGAATCGCGCCGCCACCTGGAGCGACCCGGCCGGAACTCAGTGGCTGCGCACCGGCGACTTGGGACGAGTCGATGAGGAGGGCTTTCTTTACATCGTCGATCGCAAGAAAGACATGATCCTATCGGGCGGTCAAAACGTTTATCCCGCGGATATCGAGAGCGTTATGCGCGAGCACCCGGCGATTGCCGAGGCGGCCGTGATTGGCGTGGAGAGCGAGCGCTGGGGAGAAACTCCCCTGGCCGTGGTCGTGCTGCATGTGGGACAGCAGCAAAGTGTTGAGGAAATACTGGCATGGACCAACGCGCGCGTTGGCCGCCAGCAACGCCTGAGCGAGGTGCTGGTGCGTGAAAGCCTACCGCGCAACGCCAATGGCAAGGTGCTGAAGACCGAATTGCGGCGCGAATACCGGGCCGCCGCCGGTCGAGCCGCGCAATGAGCCTCGACGCCCAAGCGCTGCGTCGCGGCAGCGTCAGCGCGCGCTTCAAGATTTGCTACGGAGTCGGCGCCATCGTCGATGGCGTCACCAGCACGAGCCTGACTTATTTTTTGCTCTTCTATCTGACGGCGGTGTGCGGGCTTTCGGGAACCTTGGCAGGCGCATCGTCGATGCTGGCCTTGCTCATCGATGCCATCGCGGATCCTGCGATTGGACTGCTGAGCGACAATACTCGAACCCGATGGGGCCGCAGGCTCCCCTATCTGCTCTTCAGCACAGTGCCTCTCGCGGTTTTATTCGTGATGCTTTTCTCGATCCCGCCGCCGCTCAAGGGTTTGATGCTGTTCGGCTACGCCACCGCCTGTTCGATGGCGCTGCGCTTTGCGCTCTCGCTTTTCAATCTCCCCTACTATGCCGTCGGGGCAGAGGTCACCGATGACTATGCGGAGCGGACGAGCATTGTGTCCTATCGCATCTGTCTGCAGATGCTGGGTACATTTTGCGCCATCGCCCTAGGTCTCGGGGTATTCATGTCCGGTTCCAACGGCGTACTGAATCGGCAGGCGTACAAGCCTTTTGCCTGGACGTGCGCGGCACTGATCATCATCGCAGGATACGTCAGTGCACGAGCCGTGAAAAACGAACTGCCCCGCCTGCACGCCGCCAAAATCACTGAGGGCCCGATGCTGCGGCAGTTCCTGCGGGAACTTGGGGAGGTCTTCCGGAATCGCTCTTTTATCACTCTCTTCTCGGCGACGGTCGCCTTCTTCGTCGCCTCCGGAGCCTACGGCGCCTTGGCCCTGTACGCGAACCGCTATTTCTGGAATCTGCCGACCTCCACGATACAACTCCTGCTCATCGGCGTGACGCTGGGTCCATTCATCGGCGCCCCGCTGAATGCATTACTGTCGCGTTTTTTCGAGAAGCTGAGTTTAACAATCGGAAGTCTGGTGATTTTTTCGCTCTCCTTGCTTTGGCCGCCGCTGCTGCGGATCGCAGACTTGCTGCCGCAATCAGGAACACTCATGATCGGCATCCTGTTTGCCAATGCGCTACTGAGCGGAGTCTCTCTGGTCGGCGCCGCGATCGGGTTTCAGTCCATGATGGCCGACGCGGCCGACCAGCACGAATACCTGTTCGGCGTGCGCCGGGAGGGATTGTTCTTCTCGGGAATCACCCTGGCGGTCAAGGCTGCGAGCGGCCTCGGGGGGTTAGTGGCTGGAGTCGCGCTTGATCTGATCCACTTCCCGACGGAGATCGCCCAGAATGGCTCGACCGTGCAACTGTCTCACGCCGTGGCTCGAGACCTCGGCATCGTTTCCGGGCCTCTACCGGCCGCAATTACACTGCTCGCTCCCTTGGTGCTTCTCGCCTATACCCTGTCCAAACGGAAGCACGCGGAAATTCTCGCCGAACTCGCCCAGCGCAGGAGGTCACTTGAACCTTAGCGTGAGTTCATGACCGTCCCGGAAAAACACCATGCCACCGTCGAACGGGTCCGCGTCACACTGCAAGATGGCACGGTCGAAGGCCAGCTTAAGGAGGGCGTGCGCAGTTTCTTCAGCGTTCCCTATGCCGCCCCGCTCACCCAGGAGCGCCGCTTCCGCGAGCCTCAGCCGGTCGAGACATGGCAGGGTGTGCGCGATGCGACGCGGCCGGGACCGAGTGCTCCACAGAGCCGGCCCAAGCCAATGGACATCGACCTCGATGCTTTCATCGGTACGGCCCAAGCCACGGGGCCTGACTACTTGACGCTGAATGTCTTTGCGCCGCAAGCAGATCTCGGCGGCCGACCAGTGATGGTGTTCATCCACGGGGGGAGCTTCGTCGCGGGAAGCAAGGATGCGCCTGTTTATGACGGTAGCGCCTTCGCGCGCGATGGTGTGGTCTGCGTGGTGATCAATTACCGTCTCGGGATTGAGGGTTTCCTGCCGATCCCTGATGCGCCGACCAACATCGGCTTACGCGACATGATCGCCGCGCTTCGCTGGGTTCGGGACAATATCCCGGCCTTCGGTGGAAATCCGGGCAATGTCACCCTGTTTGGCGAATCGGGCGGCGCTTGGTGCATCGCTGCGCTGATGACTTCGCCCCCCGCGCAGGGGCTGTTCCGGCGCGCGATCTGTCAGAGTGGACACATACTTCTCAGCCGCGACCTGTCGCTGATGCAGCGGCTCGTGAGGCGGGTGGCAAAGCGTCTGAAGATCTCGCCTGACCGCCAAGGTTTTCTCAGCTTGACGCCTGAGCAAATGCTACCCGCGCAGGAATGGGTGATGCAGCCTAGCTTGTGGTTCGACATGCGCGACGCGGGCGGGCGCGACCCGTCCTTCGGCATCACGCGCTTTATGCCCGTGCATGGCGATGACGTGCTGCCTGTGAGCACGATTGAGGCGCTGGGAGCGGGCGCCGGCAAAGACATCGAATTGCTGATCGGCACCAACAGCGAGGAAGCCAACCTCTTTTTCATACCCGGCGGGGCCGGCGCGAAGCTCAAGCGCTGGATGGTGGTGCTCTTCCTCAAGAAGATGCTGCCGGAGGCGCGCCGGGCGCTGCGCGCGTATGGCTTCGATGAGAAAGGCGCGCAGGCCGGCGAGGTGCTGAGTCGCGCGATGACCGATCTCATGTTCCGCTGGATGACACGACGCACGGCCGAACTGCATCAAGGCCGTTCCTATGTCTACGAATTCGAGTGGCGCTCGCCGAGTTTCGACGGGAAACTCGGTGCGGCGCACGCGATCGAGTTGCCTTTCGTATTTGACACCCTCGCGGTCGCGAGCGGCCCAAAGAGCCTGCTGGGCGAGCAGCCACCCCAGTCCCTTGCCGGCAGCATGCACGCGCTGTGGATTCGCTTCGCAAGCGACGGATCGATTCCCTGGCCCGAGTACGAGCGCGACACGCGCCAAGTCTATTCGTTGACCCGCGCCCTCGCCGCCCGCGAAGCTGTCATGCCCGCAGCAGCCTTTTTGCCCTGATCTTGGCTCGCTCTCGATGACACGTCCGCGGCGTACTACAAAAGACAAGCTCATGGATGCTGCGGAGAAACTGTTCGCTCGCAAGGGCTTTCACGGCGCCTCGTTGCGCGACATCACGCGCGCGGCGGGCGTGGACCTGGCGGGCGTCCCCTATCACTTTGGCAGCAAAAAACAGCTGTTCGTGTCGGTCATTGAACGGCGCGGACAGGTGGTGAACGAGGAACGTCTGCAGCGCTTGGCAGACGCACGGCTCAAGTCCGCGCCGCGATGCCCCAGCACCGAGGCCATCGTCGATGCGTTTCTCGACCCAATCCTGGATCGTCTGGCGCGCGGAGGCCCGGGGTGGCACAACTACTTCGCACTCATTGCCTACGTGAACAACTCTCCGGAGTGGGGCCGCAAGATGCTCGGCAAGACCTTCGACCCCGTGGTGCGCGAATTCATTGGCGCCGTGATGCAGTCGCTGCCCGGGTGCGCACCCGAAGATATTTTCTGGGGATACAATTTTCTCACCGGCGCAATGACGCTGTCGCTGGCGCAAACCGGCCGTCTGGACGCACTATCGGGAGGATTGTGCCGATCCGACGATGTGGCCGCCCTGAAATCGAGGTTGGGGCGCTATGTGACAGCCGGATTGCGAGCTTTGTCGCGCCCGAGAATCCCGTCGCGTTGAGCGCGACCGGCGCGCAGCGCGCAGCGCATGCGTGCTAAGTTGTCGCTACTCAAAGCGGTCCATTGGCAGGCCGCAGCCGGCGGCTGCAGGGGAGGGATTGGGTTGGCCAGCGTCGAACAAAAATTGCCGAAGGGCAGAAAATCCAAAGCAGCGCGCCGCGGGCGCCCGCGCCGATCCGAGGGTGGCATCATGGCACGCGGCAGGCTGTTGGACGCGGCCGAGCAGTTGTTCGCCGAGCGCGGCTTCTATGGCGTGACGACGCGTCAAGTGGCATCTGCCGCCGGCGCCGACGATGCGCTCATTTATTATCACTTCAATAACAAGTCGGGTTTGTTCGACGCTGTATTGGAGCGTCGCTCGCGCCTGCTGATCAATGCGCGCAGCGATTCGCTGCGCGCCTACGCCGCCGCAAGCAGTCTCACGCTCACCGCGCACGGCGCTGTTGGAGCGTTTATCAACCCGATGATCGAGTTGTCTCAGACCGGAGATCCCGGTTGGAAGAGCTACTTTGCGCTCATTGCACAGATTGACAACACGCCGTGGGGCGGCGAGATCATCCATCGCTTCTTTGACTCCAGCGTCCACGAACTCATCGACATCCTGCAGCTGGCGCTGCCCGGAATCCCAAAACGAGAACTTTTCTGGGCCTATAACTTTCTTGCCGGCTCGATGATGCTGGCGCTCTCCGGGACCGAGCGCGTCGATCGGCTCTCGGAAGGGCTGTGCCACGCCAAGGACCTGGATGAGGTACGGGCTCGCTTGGTGAATTATTGTGCGGGCGGACTGTTGGCCTTGGTGACCGCGGAGCGACTCAGCGGCCGAACCTGACGGCGCCTACGGCTGCTTCAGTCCGTAAATCTCCAACTCTCCGGGTGTGCTGGTTGAGTTGTCCGCTCCCCCCGTATTGTTGCCGCGAGTTCCTACATACACCCTGCCGTTGGCAACGGTGGGCACCGAGAATTTGACGGCGTTGCCGGCGGAGTCCCCCGCATTCATGCTGCTGTTCCACAGTTCGTTGGCTAGATTCGCCGTGGCATAGACATGCAGCACCGCGGGCCCACACGATGAGGATTGATGCGTGCAATAACTATTGTTGTTGAGCGCCCATACCAGCCCGTTCTGGGCAGCCGCCGCGGACACGGCAGGCGTCGAGCCGGGGAAGCCGTACGTTTGAGTGGATGAGGAAGCCAGATTGAATTGCACGGTGGCGGGCGTCAATTGGTAGGCAACCAGCGGACCGCCGGCGCCCGCGACGAACAACTGGTTGTTCCAAAATGCCGAGGTCGCAAACAACCCATGGCCCAGATGGAGGGTCTGCACGGCATTGCTGTCGCCGAAACCGCCGAGCACATCGCGATTGATCACATACAGCGTGCCGTCCTTGCCGCCGCAGACGAGCGCATGCGTCACGGTATTTCCGGCGGGCAGATCCGCCAGCACCGCCGCGCCGCCGGAAGCGAAATCCGCATCGTTGTTTACGTCGGACAATTCATCGGAGGGTGTGAAGTACTGAGTGACTTGCAGCGTGGTGTTCAATTGCAGCAGCGAATCGCCATAATCATTATTCGGCGCGGTGGTCATATTGGCATCGAAGTTGCCGTTACCCGTCAGGACATACAGGTTGTTGGCCGAATCGACCGCCGGCGCACCGCCGCCCATCCAGATGCCGCCGCGTTGTACGTTGGGTGTGGAGTTGAACACGCCGGTCTGCGTGAATCCGGTGCTCGCGTATTGATAGGCCATGATCCAGCCATACCAGGGTGAGCTGTCCTCGTGAGAGGACCATATGATATAGACCGTGCCATTGACCAGGGCTAGACCGCCGCGCTGATTCTGCTGCTTGGTATTGAAAGTGACCGTGCCGCTGCCGTCTCCGGTACCCTGAACCGTGCCTGCAATCAGCGCCGGCGCGCCGCTCTTTTCGTTGCCCGTGGTGATATCGATGGCATGCAGGCGCTGATAAAAAATCGTCTGGCCCGAATTGACGGACTTGGATACCACGTAGAGAGTGTCGCTGGCCGCATCGATAACCGGTGTACCGGTCACGCCGATTTCCGGTTGAATATCCCCGTAGCCCACACCGACCAGGGTATTGGGAACCGAAGTCTCGCCGCCGGTTCCCCCATGCGCCGCGTCAATCAAGCTGATCGACCAGAGCGGCGTGCAACTGATGGAATCGCCGTCGAAGGCGAACAGGCTATCGTGCTGCGTGGTCACGAACACCACGTTGTGCGGGGCGCCGTTCACCGTTAAGTTGGCCACCCACAGCGGCTGGCTATAAATGGCCCCGTCCACCGCGCAGGACGCCAGCTTTCCGAAGGTGCCGGCGCTCACATTACCGGGGGTGAGCGCGTATTCCTGGCTGTTGGCACCGTCGCGGGCGATGTCGTTGTGGTAGGTGAACACACCTGCAAAATCCGTGACCGCCGCTATGGCGCTCGCGGCTTGAGAGGAATTGGCCACGCTGGTCGCCACAATGGTATGTGTTCCCGCCGTGCCGGCCGTATAAAGCCCCGTGGCGCTCACCGTGCCTACGACGCTGTTGCCGTTGACGATGCCATCGACACTCCACGTTGCCGCGCCGCCGCCTGGGACGATCGCTGTGAATTGTTGAGTTCGCCCGAGGGTGATCGCGGCGATGGACGGCGTAAGGCTCATGGTGAGGCCGGACACCGTAACCGTGGCGGACGCTACGCTGCTGGTGCCGCCGGGACCGCTGCAACTTAAGGAGTACACCGTGCTCGCGCTCAGCGTACCGCTGCCTTGCGTGCCGCTGACCGCCAGCGGGCCGGACCACCCGGCCAAGGCCGTGCACGCCGTCGCGTAGCTGGAGCTCCAAGCGAGCGTCGTGGCGCCTCCCGGCGCAATGACCGAGGGAAGTGCCGTCAGTGTCGCGGTGGGAATGATATTGATGGTCGCGATCGCCGGCATACTCGTGCCGCCCGGACCGGTACACACCAGGGCGAACGTGGTCGGCGCGGTTATCGCGCCCGAGTTTTGATTGCCGCCGGTGTCCACTGAGCCGCTCCAACCGCCGGACGCGGTGCATGCCGTGGCATTGTTCGAGCTCCATGTCAGCGTGGCACTGCCGCCGGCGGGAACGGCTGTGGGCATCGCCGTCAGAGAGACGCTGGGAAGAGGATTCACGGTGATCGTGGTCGCCGCGGGCGGGCTGGTGCCGCCGGGTCCCGCGCACGTCAGGGAAAATGTCGCGGTTGTGGCCAATGCGCCCGTACTCTGCGAGCCGTTCGTGGCCAATGTTCCGCTCCACCCGCCGGAACCGCTGCAGGATGTCGCGTAACTGGAGGTCCACATCAACATCGCAGAATCGCCGGCATCGATCGAGCTCATCGAGGCGTTCAGCGATACCGAGGGTAGCGGACTGACCGGGTCCGAGGCGCCGCCGCAGGCGCATAGCTGCAGCGCAGCCCCGACCGTCAGCAGCGGAACAATCAAACGCATGACACACCAAGTCCGTTTTTTGCATCGTAGGGCAACGAGGCTGCACGGAGCGTGCGGCGAATCCCAAACATCTCGCAACCTTCGCTGCGGGTATGACGCATTTGTGACACAGTGCCGCGTCGCCGCGCGACGAATCGCGGCAGAGCGGAAATCTCCGTAGCGTACAATTTAATTATGTTCACACACCGCAAGGCCGATCGTTCGCTGCGCTGGCGCCAGGGTGTCGTGGTCTCGTTGTTGTTCGGCGGATACGGCGCGCTGTATTTTTGCCGCGCCGATTTCTCCGTGGGCACGCCGCTCTTGATCGACGCGCTGGACCAACAGGGTATCAGCCATGGCGATGCCATCATCCGCATGGGTTCGATCGCCTCTTTTGGAGTGCTGGCCTACGCGCTCGGCAAACTGTTCTTGGGAGGACTCGGCGATTTCTGGGGCGGCCGGGTGAGCTTTCTCATCGGCTTGGCCGGCGCGACAGTCTTCACGCTGCTGTTCGCCTCCGGCCTGAGCGTGCCGCTGTTTGGCGTGGCATGGATCGGCAACCGTCTGACGCAGTCGATCGCCTGGGCGGGATTGCTCAAAGTCTCCTGCAAATGGTTCGACTACTCCTCGTATGGAATGATCATCGGCATCTTGAGCCTCAGCTACCTGGTGGGAGACGCGGCGGCGCGGCAGTGGATGGGCATGTTGATCGGCCACGGTTTTGGTTGGCGTACCCTGTTTTATTTTGCCGCCGCGGTATCCGGTTTATTCTTGCTCGTCAATTGGCTGTTTCTACGAGAGTCGCGCAACGAGGCGGGATTCGTTGCCGCAATGCCTAATCCGCTCAACCTGTTTGCAGGATCCGAATCGCGTCCCCGATCGATCGGTCAGCTGCTCCTGCCCTTGGCGCGCAGCCGCGCCTTTGCGTTGGTTTGCCTTCTATCCTTGGGTTGCACCATCATTCGCGAAACTTTCAATTTGTGGACGCCGGTTTACTTGCGCGATTATCTGGGTTACAGCATGGGCAGCGCGGCGCGCATGAGCGCAGTATTTCCGGGCGTCGGCGCCATTTCGGTGCTGGCAACGGGCTGGCTCAGCGACCGTCTCGGCGTGAATGGGCGTTCATTGATCCTATTCATCGGCCTGAGCGCAGCGGCGGCGGCGCTGCTGGTGTTGATGAGCATGCGATCCAGCACGACCGGATCGCTCCTGCCGCTCCTCGCCATCGGTACCATCGCCTTCTGCCTCCTTGGCCCTTACTCGTATCTTGGCGGCGCCTTTGCACTCGATTTCGGCGGCAAGCAGGCCGGCGCCATGTCCTCGGGCATCATTGACGGCGTCGGATATCTGGGCGCCGTGGCCGCAGGCGACAGCGTCGCCCGAATCTCGGTATCCTTCGGTTGGCAGGGTGTCTTCGTGGCACTTGCGGGGGTGAGCGCATTGGCGGCGCTCGGCGCCGGCGCCCTGTATATTTTAAATGCGAGGGCCGCCGCCAGCGGAAAACATCTGCCATGAATGAAGCTGCCGCCATGAAACGCCTCTGGTCGAATCCCACGATGCTCAGCATCGAATGGGCCGACGGAACACTGAGCGAATACGCGAGCCTGTGGCTGCGCGACAATCTGCCCGAGGACCGTGATCCTCACAGCGGGCAGCGGCTGATCGATATCGCGGATTTGCCCGAGGATCCCAGGATTCGCTCGGCCGTGGCGCGCAACGCCGCGGTCGAGGTCGAATGGGAGGCCGAAACGGGCAAGGCATCTTTCGAGCTGCCATGGCTGCGCACGCACGCGTCGAATCAATCCTCGAGACAGGCGCCGTTCGCGCCCCGGCGTTGGCTGCAGGGCGCAGATCGGGATGCCGCACGCGACTTTGGCTGGGCGGCATTCCCCGAGGCGCAGGCCGACCGAGCGCTGCGCGAGCGCTGGCTTGCCCGGCTGCTAGCGGACGGCATCGCGTTCCTTGAGGATGTACCCTGCAACGAGGACGGTATCCTCGAGGCCGCATCGCTGATGGGGCGGGTTTCGGAAACCAACTACGGACGCGTATTCGACGTGCGTTCGGTTGCGCAACCGGAGAACCTGGCCTATTCCGACCTGGGTCTGGGGTTGCACACGGACAATCCCTACCGTGAACCGGTGCCGGGGTTTCAAGTTCTGCACGCAGTGCTCGCCTCTCCCGATGGCGGCGAGAGCCTGTTCGGCGATGGCTTCGCCCTGGCGGAACATCTGCGCGCGACCTCGCCCGATGCGTTCGCGGTCCTCACCGAGACGCCTGTGCCGTTTCTATACCGCTCCAAGGACGCGGAGCTGTTCGCGGAGAGGCCCTTGATTCAACTGTCCTGTTCCGGCGAGGTGGTGGCGGTGCATTACAACAGCCGCTCGATCGCGCCGTTGCGGCTCGCTGCAGCCGCCGCCGCGCCGTTCTATCGCGCCTATCGGCGCTTCGCCGCGGTGCTGCGCGACCCTCGATTTCAGCTGCGCATTAAATTGCGCGACGGCGATCTGGCGGTGTTCGACAATCGGCGCATCTTGCACGGCCGCACCGCATTCTCGTCGGCGCGCTATCCGCGCCATTTGCGCGGCTGCTACCTGACGCGCGACAGCGTGTATAGCGAGGCGGCGCTGCTGCGCCGCGAATATCACCCGGAGACCCGCTGATGAACATCGCTGAGGAAATTGGCGCCATCTTCCACAGGCGCGGTTCGGGCGCGTATTTTGGCGAGAGCGTTTCGATGACGGAGCATGCCTTGCAGGCCGCTTACTTTGCCCAAGTTGCCGCCGCGCCGCCGGCGCTCATCATTGCCGCACTGCTGCACGACATCGGACATCTCATCGAGGATGTGCCCAGCGACATCGCCGACTGGACTTCGGATGCGCATCACGAGCGGGTGGGCGGTCTCTGGCTCGCCCAGCGCTTTCGCCCCGAGGTATCGGAGCCCGTGCGCCTGCACGTTCTCGCCAAGCGGTATCTGCTCGCCACGGACGCCGCTTATTTTGCCCAGCTAAGTCCCGCGTCTGTCATCACGCTGCGACTGCAGGGTGGTCCCATGGCGGCGCAGGAGATCACTCAGTTTGAGACCGAACGTTTTCACCAAGATGCCGTGCGCGTGCGGCGCTGCGACGACCAAGGTAAAGTCCGCGGCTTGAAGACTCCCGGCCTTGGCGACTATCGCATGCTTATCGAGGAGTTCGCTGTTTAAATGGCAGCGGCGCGGCCGGCCTCAGAGCGGCGTCAGCGCCGCGGCGGCGTTCACCACCGCGTTGATCGGCACGTAGCGCTCGCGAAATTCCTGCGGCCAGCGCGCAGGCCGCCCACTCGATAATTCGATGCAGGCATACTCGATCTCGGCGCGGGTGAGTGTCGCGCCGTCCGCATCGCGGCGCACCTGGAAGCGCCTGCGCACGCGCAATTTGCCGTCGGCGGGCAGCAGCCAGGTCGCCACACGAATCGTATCGCCGAGCAGCGCGGGCCGCTGGTAAGCGATTACGCTGCGCAGCACCGCCATGCCGCGATCGAGCTGCAGGCATTTCTCGATCGGCAGACCGAGCGCCGCGGAATGTTCCCACGCGGCGCGATCGAACCAGGTCATATAGACCGCATTGTTCACGTGATCGTAGGCATCGATGTCCGCAGCCGCGACGCCAAGCAGCGCGAGGTGGGGTGTGGGCAGGTCCCACTCGCCGCTGTCACCCGCGATGCCGGTGCTCATGACAGAGCTGTCCAATCCGAAATCCCCTCCGCACTGGCCTTCAATGCACCGTCGATGCCGACGGCCGTAGCGTCCAAGTCAGTGAGCCGGCCCAATGTATACTCGTCGGTGGGGGGCACGCGCGCCAAGGTGCGAGCGCCATCCGCCGTGCGTAACACCACGACACCGTGATGCACCGCGCCGTCGCGATCATAGATGACCGTAAAGGTTTCCAACTGTGCGCTGCCCTTGGCGTCGGACGCAAACGGTGGAACCGCACCACGGCGCCCATCGGCATCCGACTGAGCGGACGAGTCCCAGGATAGAACGGCTCGCTGTGGTGGCTCTGAGGACAGGACCACCCCGTGATGCTTGGTGACGAACTCCCCCTGACCATAGAGCAGCCCGACGCCCGCGTCCTGACGCAGTCGACGCACCATGCCGCATGCGGCGTGCGTCATGTAGTCGTTCAAGGGCGCGCCGAAGAAAGTCAGGCCGCCGGTCACCGTCGGCTGCACATCCGCGCCCAATCCCAGCGTCCGCCGCGCCATTTTGGGCACGCAGGGAAAACAGCTATACAGTTCGAGCGCATCGAAGGGCGCACCGCCGGCAATCTTAACCACAGCGTCGAGTACCGCGTTCTGAGCGTGACTGATATGGTAATGATCGCGGTCCAGGTAGTCGCGCGGTTCATGGGCAGCCGCGCCCCCCCAGATGTAAACAAGGCGAGCCCCGGTAATCCCCGCTTGTCGAGCTCTGCGAAGATTGGTGAGTAGCAGAGCCGCACCTTGGTTCACCGTCGGGTTGGCGACCATCAACTTGGTGTATGGCCAAGCAATGAGCCGATTATCCGCGGATGGCGTACTAATCTCGGCCGCAGAGAAGCGCCGCTTGAGCCACGCGGCCGGATTCGATGCCGCCGCGTCGGAATACCTGGCCCACAGCTCCGCGGATTCGGCCCGTGCTTGGCGCGGCGTCTGACCCCAGTGGGCCGCGCACGCCACATCATAGAAGGGATACACGGTGACCGGCTGCGCCACGCCCAGCTTCACCGCGCGCGGATGTAGGTAATCGGGCCCGCGCGGGAAGCGGGGTCCTTCGAGCGACATTGGTGTCCAGGGCAGTGCGAGGCCGGCCTTCTGCGCCTTGAGCACACTGCTCTGCGCTTCCGCTCCGCAAATGGCCGCAACTTCGCTCTCGCCGCGTGCGATGCGCAGCGCAGCCTCGTGTAGGTAGCGCACCGGACTTTCGCCGCCCACCGGACCGAACACCGCGCGGCGCGGGCTAATCCCGATACGCTCGCAGAGTTGCCGCGCCGCGTCGGCATAGCGCCAGCTCACCAAGTTGACGACGTCCAGTGAGTCGACCGAGCGCAGCACTCCGCCGGCGTCCTCGTCCGCTCGCCCGAGTGCCGCCGCCATCAGCGCCAGCGGCTCCAGGCCATCGACAGGATCGGTGGGGCGGTCGGTTATTTCCCCGATGCCGACAATGACGGGGATGCGATCATCAGTCACGGGGGCGATCTTTAGGCCTGCAAAAGATTTTGCAGCTCCTCCAGCGCATCGGCAAAATCGAGCTTGAATTCCTCGACCACCTGTCGCGCCGATTTCACGCTGTCAATCAGCCCCACGCCCTGTCCCACGAAGTAGGTCACTAGATCGCGCGCGGCAGGATTGCCGGCGGCGGCCGACCGCTCCACGGCGCGCAGCGCACTTTCGCTGATCAGGGACTGCAGGGGCATGGGCAAGGGCGAGGGACTGCCGGGACGCTCCCAGGCATCGGTCCAAGCCGAGCGCAGCTGGCGGGATGGCTTGCCGGTGCGTCCCCGCGAGCGCACCGTGTCTCGCGAGGTGGCGGCGACCATTTTTTCGCGGAAGATCTCCGAGGTTTCCGCTTCCGTCGTGGCCAGCCACACCGAACCGGTCCAAACTCCCGCGGCCCCAAGCGCCATGCACGCAGCCATTTGACGGCCCGTCATGATGCCGCCCGCCGCGAGCACCGGGATATCGCCCAACGGTTTGAGCGCTTTCAGCACCTCCGGCACCAGCACCAGCGTAGAGACCTCGCCGCAGTGGCCGCCGGCTTCCGCGCCCTGCACCACCAAAACATCCACGCCCGCCCGAACCTGGCGGATGGCATGTTCCTTGGCGCCGACCAAGGCGGCCACCGGCACGCCATGCCGCTTGCCGAGCTCAATCATCGAGGGCGGCGGAACCCCGAGTGCATTGGCGATGAGCTTGATGGGGTGACGAAACGCGGCTTCGAGCGTCGCGAGCGCTTGATCAGGATCGTAGGGCGGCGCGCCTTCGCGAATCAGCTCGGCCGGCGGCGGTACATTGTTGTGCTTCAAGAGATCAGCGACGAAGTCCAAATGCTCCTGCGGTATCCGGTGCGCCAAGGATCGGGCGGTCAAACCCTTCTCGCCGCGTGTTGCCAAGTTCTCCGGGATCAGCACATCAAGCCCATAGGGCTTGCCATCGACGTGATCGTCGATCCATTGCAGCTCGATGCCGATGTTCTCGGGGTTATGGCGAGTGGCGCCCAACACACCGAAGCCGCCGGCGCGGCTCACCGCGGCGACCACGTCGCGGCAATGGCTGAACGCAAACAGCGGAAATTCAATGCCGAGCAACTCGCAAATGCGTGAATTCATGGCCCGCCATTCTCGACCCGAATATTCACAGCCGCAACCGGCAGACGACTCGTCGCGTCTATCGAGCAATCCTGGGACGATCGAGGCTGCGCCGATCCCATTGGGCCGCATCCGCGCAGGCCGAGTACGTGGTCGCGAGGAAATCCAGGACGGCGGCGGCCGGGTCCGCCAGCACCCGGACCTCAGCGTAATTCAGCACAAACTCGCCCAAGGCGGCATTGAAGCCTCCCGGTCCGCCCAGCGAGACCTCGCTCAAGCCGGCGGGGACAGGAGCCGCATAGCAATAAAACGCGGCCTGCCCGTAGCCGCCGTTGCCCGGCCAAAAGCCTGCACTGATGCATTCGTGGGAGTAAGCCTCGGCCTGGATTGCATCCGCGCCCGGTCGGGCCGGCGCTCGCTTGCCGTTGAAGCGCGTGACCGCCAGATCGAAGGATCCCCAGAAAAAATGCACGGGACTGATTTTACCGTAGAAATTCGAGCAGAAGCGCTTGAACAGCGTGTCGACCTGCATCAATACCGTCCAAAAGCGCTGCACCGCGCCGGCGTCGTAGCTACTGTGCACATGGTCCTCATCGAAGCGAATAGGATCGACCACTTCGACCGGCCGCGGGTTGAGGGAAACATCGACCGCAAGTTCGCGCAGTGTGCGTCGATACGCCGCATAGAACTCGGCTACCGGCTGCGCCTGCAGCGGCAACGATGTCACCGTGCCAGAACTGCGCCGGAACAAAAGCAGGTGCGAGAGGAAATCGAATTCGATTTCCAGCAGATCCCCATCCGGCAAAGGCATCGCGGAAGTCGACAGCCCGCGAGCAGACACATATAGCGGCACGTTCCACCAATGGTTCTGCAGGGGCGCCAGGGCGAGACGCGTCTTGCCGACGATCTGGGTAAGCATATGCAGCGTATCGCCCGCGGCCGCCCATTCCGGCCACTCCAGTGCAGGCCACGCCGATGTCTCCTTCACCTTAGGCCCGCTTCAGGTGAATCGAGCCATCCCCCGTGTGTATGGTCAAAATCTGACCGCCGCCATTCATCTTACCGTGGACGCGCGATTTGCTGATCATCCCCTCCACCGTGACCGGTATGTCGAAGCTGATGTGGCCATCGCCGGTGGTGGCGTCGATGTCGGCTTGCAAGTTGCCTGGCAGCGTCAGATCGACGCTACCGGAACCGGTGCCGATATTCCAACCAGTATCCAACCTGGAACCCTCCTGCGCGTGTGTATCGATGCTGCCGTCGCCGCTCCTGACTCTCAAGGCGTCAAATCGCCCGGCCAGCCGAATGCGCCCGTCGCCGGACTCCGCGTCGAACTTGCCGTCAAGATCGCTGCCATCGATCGCTCCGTCTCCGGTATGCAACCGGACGACGCCCGTCAAGGAACTGACCGTGACTCCCCCATCGCCGGTATGCAAATCAATGACGCCGGACAGCGCATTGGCGCGAATGCCGCCATCACCGGTATGCAAGAAAATATTGCCGTTCAGGGCGGAGGCTTCCACCGATCCGTCGCCGGTGTTGACCTTCAGATCGCCATCCTTGGGCATGCGCACCTCGATATGCAATCGCCGTGATCCGCCCAGCGAGAAACCCAATCGGTTGACAATGCGGGCGGTCAGCTCAATCTCATCGCCTTGCTGGTGGGATTCGATGTGCAATGTCTTGTCCAATTCATATCCCACATAGTCGACATGAAATTCCACCACCTTGGTGTCGCCCGTGGTGATGCGGACGCTGCCGTCGTTGGTGTCGACATGCACACTGGCGCGAGTCGAAATGCTGTATGACTTGGCGTAGTCCTGCGCGTGCGCACCACCGGCAAACGCGGCTGCGACGAGCAGCACGGCACAGAGAGTCGTCCAGCGGAGCGCGGGAACTCGATGATATCGGGGGGTCATTGCCAAAGATCTCCTATGAATCACAGGCTGGGGATTGTACTTGCAGGTCCCGCCGCGGGAGCACTGTGTTGCGATTCTGATTTCTGTTGGGCGGCCGCCTTATCCTTTTCTTTCTCGCGATGATGCTCAACGACGCAGCCCGCGGCCGCCCCGATCAGGGCGTGATGGCCGGCGACGTGACCGACCACGCCGCCGACGGCAGCGCCCTTCAAACAGCCTTTGGCGTGGCCGAACCCAGGCAGCATTACCAGCGGGGTGGCCAGGAGAAAAGCAAGGGTGGCGGTACGCATAGGTTTCCTTCCAAATCGCTACAGCAAGAACCCCGTTCCCCGACAAAAGTTGCAGCGCGCGGGTTATCCGGTGCTCTGCCCCGCATCGACCAGCAGCTTCTCGAGATACAGGGCGCCGGACAGCGGATTGGTGTAGTACGCCTCGATGTCGTAGAAACCCATGTCCCGATACAACCTGAGTGCCGCGCTCATGTGGGCCAAGGTGTCCAGGCGCATAAGGAGGTAGCCTGTCGCGCGCGCTCGTTCGATGATGGCTTGCACCAACAACTTGCCGAATCGCCGCTCGCGAAAGCACTCCCTCACCCAAAGGCGTTTCATCTCGCACACGAACGGTTCCAGCGAAACAATTCGCGCACCGCCGGGACCGCATCGTCGGTATGCGCATCGAGAATGCGCAATCCCGGCGTTTGGAGGGCCTCGCTCACGCGGGCTCGAAGCGAGCGATGGTTTCGACGTGCTCGGTGAACGGCAAAAGGTTGAATGCCGTGAGTGCGGCCAGCCTCACGGTGCCATTCGCGGTCAGCCGCGCCGCATCGTTGAGGAAGGACTCGAGGCCGCAGCTCACATAGAGAAAACGCGCGGGCGGCGACTCCCTGAGGTACTCGCACAGTTCGGCGTCGAGGCCCTTGCGCGGCGGGTCGGCGATCACCACCTGCGCACCGTCTGCAGCCGCACGCGCCGCCCCCGCCGGGCCCTCAATCACGGCAATCTTCGCCCGACTCACCGCATCCAATTCATCGATCCCGAGGCGCAAACCCTGCAGCGCATGCGGGCTGATCTCGTTCATGTGGATCTCCCGGCTGCGATCCAACACCGACAAGCCGATGGCGCCGACCCCGGCGTAAAATTCGGCGACTCGAGCACCCGGCGGAATCTGCTCACGCACATGCGCAATGATCTCTTGCGCGATTTCGAGGTTGTTCTGCCCGAAGGCACCGGGCGGATAGTGCACCGCAGCTCCTCCAAAGCGTTCCACCACCCCCTGCGGCCCGCACCAGTGGTGAAAGGCTGGGCCGAGAATGGCATTGGATCGCTCGACATTGGCATTGAACCAGAGGCTGTGCAGGGTTGGCCCAAGCCGTTCGCGGATCAATTCGAGGCAGGCCGCCAACGGTTCCGGGGTCGCCGTATTGGCGATCAGAACCACCTGCGCGGTTTGCGAGCTGCGCTCCACCGCCACTTGCAGGTAGCGTGCGAGGCCGAGATGCGCCTTATCCGAGAAGGCGGTGACGCCTGCATCCACCAAGGCTCGTCGCACGACCTCCGCAACGCGATTGATCAAGGGGTGCTGAACACTGCAATGGGGAATGTGCACGACGCGATGCGTTCCGAGTTCGAACAATCCCAGCTTGGGCGAGCCCAGACGGCCGCGGATGGCGAGCCGGGCACGCAGTCGAAACCCCGCGGTTTGACCGGAAATCACCGCGATCGGGGGTAAACCATGCGCCTGTGCCAGCGCATTGAGCGCGCCTAGCGTGGCGGGCGCCACGCCGTGCTCGCCGAAGCGTGGGCAGCCAGGACAGGGTGGACGGTGCGGGCACGCGGCCGGGCTATGGCCGATCAATGCGATTGCGCCGGAGGCGCAGCATTCGAATAGTGTTTCACCGAGGCCGTCTCGGCGCTGCGATCTGCCGCTGAGGTGCCGCCGAAGCGGCGCGGCACCTTCGGCTCGGTCGCACTGATTTTAGCGGCGAGGCCGCGCATCCCGGGCGACAGCGCAGCGGCGCGCCGATAGTTGCGCAGCGCATCGGCCGGGCGGTTCGCGACCAGCAAAGCATCGCCCAGCGAGACCAGCAGCGCAGGATCACCCGGATTCCAACGAATCGCGTCGTAGCAAGCGTCGATGTCCGCGTGCGCGCGGCAGCGGGCCGAATCGCGCTTGAGCGCGGCGGCGGCAGCCTTGTCGACTGGGGGCGCCGCGGCCTGTTCGGGCCGCGCGGCCGCGGGCAGCAGCAAGAATGCAAGAATCATACAGCGCGCTGTCATGACTCGATTTCTCTGACCAGTCGAATGCCGACGCTGCTGGTCCGATAGTCCGCAGCAAAGTGGTTGCGCGAGTTGACCCGCACAAAGGGCGGGCTGCTGAACCAGGAGCCGCCGCGCAGTTCTCGTTCGGAGCAATCGCCGTCGGTGCGCGCCGTGCCATCGATCGGCGCGCCGTTGTAGTCCGTGTGCCAGCAGTCGTCAGTCCATTGAAAGACATTGCCCAGCATGTCGTTCAACCCGAACGAATTAGCCTTGAACGAACCCACGGGCGCGGTGTAGGCGTAGCCATCATCACAGGGAAATACACTCCAACCCGGATAGCGCCGCGCCGCGCTGGCATCAGCGACGTTTGCATCGGCGCACGCGCCCAATCGGTCAGCATTCCACGGCTGCGCGGCATCGCTCCCGGCGCGCGCGGCGTATTCCCACTCCGATGCGCTCGGCAGGCGGTAGCGATGTCCCGTGGTGGTTGATAACCAATCCGCATACGCCTTGGCATCCTGCCAGGAGACGCAGGTGACCGGATGCGCACCGGTTTGCGCGAATCCTGGATTTTCCCAACTGCTCTTCGGCCGATGTTTCCATTCGCCATCGTACGTATCGCAGCCTTGCATATCGCGCCCGGTCGCCGCGATAAATTGGTGGAATTCATCCACGGTGACGGCATTCATCGACATGGCGAACGGACGGGCGATGAGTACCCAATGCAGCGGCATTTCAAATGACGCCGAACCGCCCGCGGCCCCCGCGGCGCCCGCAGTTCCTTGCTTGAATCGGCCCGGCGCCAGCACCTTCATGGTGGGACAGGTGGGGCAGTCGAGGATTATCGCGCCCGGCACCGGGGCCGGCACGGATGCGGCCACCGGCAGCGGCGCCGCCGGCGGCGTCGCCACGGGCCCCGGGCGGACGAAGAACCAGCCGATAATCACCAGTACCAGCGCCGCAGCGCTCCATCCCACCCACCGAGCAAACGCGGGGCGCTTCTCGCCTCTACCAATCCGGGCGGGGGTGATGTCCTGGGCGGGGGCGGTGTCATTCGTTGCTGGCGGGTTTATCGCCTCGGTGGCGTCGATCGGCACCTCCGCGTCGGGCGACAGCACGTGAGCGAAGCCGCGGCGCCACTCGCGAGTTCGCAACAATTCCAGATAGGAACTTGACTGCGACTTCACGGCCCCCAGCTCCGTCTGGGCGCCGGCAAGATGGGACTCGCCGCGCTTAAGCTGCGCGCGAAGCGCCGCGGCATCGCCTTGGCTTGCTCGTAACTCCAACGAAATTGCCTCGATCTGTGAGTGCGCAGCCCGCAAGTCGGCCTGCAGCTGCGTCGCGACCACCGATCGCTCGTCGAGGACACGGACCAACTTCGTGTGATCCTGCTGCAGGGCGGCGAGCTGGGCGTCGCGCGCACCGACTTTGTCGGCAAAGTCGCGGTCTATTTCCCGGATCTCGCCTTGCTGCGCCTGCAGCGCTGCCTGGGCTGCCCCCAGATCTGCGACCAGCGCGCTCGCGCGCGCTTCGAGCGTACGCACCACCTTCGTGTGTTCCTGCTGCAGGGTCGCGAGCTGGGCATCGCGCGCGCCGAGCGCATCGCGCAGCTGTCGCGATTCGGTTTGCAACTCCTGCGATTCGCGCAACGACTCGCGCAGCGCCTCCTCGATGCGCGACCGCGCCGCCTCCGCCGCCGTCCGCTCCGCGGCAAGCGCACTCTCTTGAGCATCGAGCGCGCGTACCAATTTTGTATGTTCCTGTTGCAAGGCCGCGAGCTGGGCATCGCGCGCCGCGATTTTCTCGGCCAATTCTCGGTCTATATCCTGGATCTCGCCTTGCTGCGCCTGCAGCGCCGCTTGTGCGGCCGCCAGCTCCGCGGCAAGCGAACTGGCGCGCGTGAGGGCTGCCTGTAGGTCGTTCTCCAGCTGCGGGGTGGTGGCGGCGCGCGCCTCGAGCGCGCGCATCAATTTCGCATGATCCTCGTGCAGGGCCGCGAGCTCGGCGTCGCGCGCACCGAGGGATTCACGCATCTGCTGCACTTCGGCCTGGTGGTCCTGCAACTCGAGCTGCGCTTCTTCGCTGCGCGATCGGGCCGCCTCGGCGAATGCGGTCCTTTCAGCGAATGCCTGGGCAATTTTCCGTATCTTGCTTTGCTCCGACTCCAGTGCTGTTTGTGCCGCCGCCAAGTCCGTGGCCAGTGCGGCGGCGCGCGCATTGGCGGCAGCCTCCGCGTCCCGGGACTGCTCGTAGGAGCGAGTCAACGCCTCATAGTCGGAATTCTGGCGGGCGGCTCGCCTCGGCCCCTCCCCACTGGGTCGAATAAACTCTGAAACCGCGCTCAGGGTCGATGCCAAGGCCGATCCGGGCGCAGGGGTCGATTTCTGGCCGGCGCCTTCGACGCGAGGCATGGCTTGGTTCAGGTCGATGCCCACCTCCTTTTCCTGCGTTGCCGCGCGTGCTGCCGCTTCGTTGAGAACGCCCTGCACCTCCAGGTGGGCAAAATCCGGCAAGGGTTTGGTCGACTCGTGGCGCCGCAAGATTTCCAGCAGCTCGGCCGGCGATGCGCCGCCGGCAAGCAGTCGTTTCAACTGCGCTTGCAGGTCGGCGTAGGTGAAGCCACCGGTGTCAAATGCCCGGAGGACCTTGTCGAACACCGAGGCCGGGGCGGAGGGTTTAGGTCCCGTTCGTAAGGCGACTTTCGGCCTCGGATGATTGGGGGACTCAGGTTTATTCACGATAGTGCATATTCTGAATCGTCGCACGCATCTAAACAACGTCCGATCGCCAGCCCTTCGCTGAACATATTACCAAAGACCGACGCGACGCCATCGAGTAGCATCGAGGGATGCCGAACCTAACCCGCCTGCTGGCCGCGCTCGCTCTTTGCAGCGCGAGTTCCATGGGTCTTGCGCAGCGACAGCCCGTTCTGAAACAAATCGATCTGCCGCATCCCTATTATTTCGGGGAAATGTACCTTCCGCAGCTGACCAGCGGCCCCAGCAGCCTGGCGTGGTCTCCCGATTCGAAGGAGTTGATTTATTCCATGGCCGGCTCGCTGTGGCGCCAGCCTGTGAACTCGGGTGCCGCGCAGCAGCTTACCGCGGCCGTGGCCTACGACTATCAACCGGATTGGTCGCCCGACGGTCGATGGGTAATCTACAGTTCGTATCGCGGCGATGCGGTCGAATTGTGGCTGTACGACCTGTCCCGGGGTACGGCGCAGCCCCTCACCAGCAATGGCGCGGTGAATGTCGAAGCGCGCTTCTCGCCGGACGGCAGGCGCATTGTTTTTGTATCCACGCTGTATCACCAGCGCTTTCATGTCTTTATCGCCGATTTGCTGGACGGCAGGCTCGCCAATCTTCGGCGCCTGACCGGCGAAACCCAGAGCGACCTACCGCGCTACTACTACAGTGCCTTCGATCATGAGATCAGTCCCGTGTGGACCCGCGATGGCCGCGAGATCATTTATGTGTCGAACCGCAATCATATCTATGGCACGGGCGGATTCTGGCGCATCGCCGTCGATGCGCCGGCCGCGCAGGAGATCCATTACGAAGAAACCAACTGGAAGGCGCGTCCGGATCTCTCTGCGGATGGCTCGCGGCTGGTATACGGCTCCTACCAAGGCAGGCCGTGGCACAATTTATGGGTGCTGCCGGCCAAGGGCGGCGACGCCTTCCCTATTGCCTATGGGGAGTGGGACCAGACCAATCCGCGCTGGTCGCCGGACGGCACTCGCGTGGCTTTCATCTCCAATCAGCACGGCAACACCGAAATCGGCATCGAACAGATTCCGGGGGGCACCCTACAGACCCTCGCGATTGTTGAGCGCCGTTATCTGCAGCCGATGGCGCGCGTGCATCTCGACTTGAAAGATGCGCAAGGCCTTGCAGCGTCGGCACGTGTCAGCATCGTCGATGCACAGGGACGCTTCTATGCGCCGGCCGATGCCTGGATTCATGCCGACGATGGCTTTGATCGCCGGCAGCGCAATTTCGAAGCCCATTATTTTCACGCGCGCGGCGAGCAGTGGATCGATGTCCCCGCGGGGATCTTGCATGTGGAGGTGCTGCATGGATTCGAACGCCGCTTCGAGCAGCGTCAGGTAACGATTGCGCCCGGCGGGGTGGCCGACGTGACGGTGAATCTCGACGAGGGGAAATGGACGGTACCTGACTCAAACCGGTGGCTGAGCGCCGATGTTCACGTGCACATGAATTATGGCGGCGAGTACCGCAACACGCCGGCGCATCTGGCCGCTCAAGCCGAGGCGGAGGATCTGGCGTTCGTGAATTCCTTGATCGTCAACAAGGAACAGCGCTTTCCCGATATGGCCTACAACGGGATTCAACGCGATCCGGCGTCGACACCCAAAGCCCTCATCGTGCATGGCCAGGAATATCACACCAGCTACTGGGGCCATCTCGGATTGTTGGGCATCCGAGACGGGGTGATTCTGCCCGGTTATGTCGGCTATCCCAACACCGCCGCGTCCAGCCTGTATCCGATGAACGCGGACATCGCCGACATGGCCCACGCGCGCGGCGCGCTGGTCGGCTACGTCCACCCGTTCGATGAGTATCCGCAACCCATTCTCAAGCCGAAAGATGTTCTGACCAATGAGCTGCCGGTGGATGTCGCGCTCGGGAAAGTGGACTACATGGAGATTCTGGGCTTCAGCGATCACCGCTCCACCGCGACGGTCTGGTACCAGCTGCTGAACCTGGGATTTCGCCTGCCGGCCGCCGGCGGGACCGATGCCATGGCGGATTACTCGTCGCTGCGCGGTCCGGTGGGTATGAACCGCGTTTACGCACGCGTACCGCCAGGGCCGCTGCAAGCGGAGGAATGGCTCGACGCACTGAAGCGGGGACGCAGCTTTGCGACCAATGGCCCGCTGTTGGGTTTCTCGCTGGGAGGTGCGCAGATCGGCGATGAACTGCATTTCGCAGAACCGCGTAAAGAAGTCCCCTTCTCGGTTCGGCTGCGATCCATCGTTCCCGTGGATCATCTGGAACTGGTGTGCAACGGTAAAGTCGTGAAGTCCTTCGTCGCCCGCGCACCGATCGATCACGGCGAGTTCAACGGCAACATTGCATTGAACGACAGTGGTTGGTGTGTGGTGCGCGCTTCAACCGATGCGGCGGTCCACCCCGTGCTCGACAACTACGTGTACGCCACCACCAGCCCGGTATATGTCGATGTGGGCGGTCACGCGCCGAGCTCGCCGAGTGATGCGCGCTACTTCGTCGCCTGGATCGATCGAGTGACGGAAACCACCGCGGCCTATCCGGACTGGAATAACGAGGCCGAGAAGCTTGGCGTGCTGGCACGCTTGGCGACAGCCAGGGCCACATTTGTCGCCTTGGAGTGAGGCGGCGGTCAACCTTCCGACGCTTCATCCGTTATGCGCAGATTCGATTGCCGCCTCATGTTTACAGGAGACGTCCATGAAACCATTGCACTCGCTTCTCATGCTGATGCTGATGAGCGGCGCGCTGCCGAGCGCGCAAGCTCAAGCTCCCGCTGACACCGCCCCCTCCAGCACGGCGCCCATGCCGGCACACAGCCCGACCGATGTGGTGGACCGGCTCGCGAAGAAGCTGTCCTTGACCGACGCGCAGAAATCCAAGATTTTGCCGATCATTGCTGCTCGACAGCAGAAAATCCAAGCTGTGCGCAACGACTCCGCCCTGGCTCCCCAGCAAAAAATGGGTCAAGCGCAGGCCATCATGAAAGACAGCGATGCGCAAATCAATGCGCTTCTCTCACCCGAGCAGCAGCAGGCCTACGCGCAAATCGAGCAGGAGATGCGCGGACAGATGAGGGCGCATCGCGAGCAGGGATCTCCTGCCCAATAACAGGGGCGCGTCTTACTCAGTCGCGTAGTCTGCTGAGCTCGATGCCGCTGCCCACCGGCAACAGTACCGAATCGAAGCGGCCGGTCGCACGCACATGCTGCCGGTAGCGCTGCCCCATCTCGCGGTAGGCAGGCGGTTCAAGGATATTGTCCGCCGCGATCATGGCGCCGGCGGCGAGCCGCGGAAACACTAAATCAAAACACGGGATATAAAGCTCCTTCCACAGGTCAATGAGCACGAAATCGATCGGCATGTCGAGGCTGCGAAGCTGCTGTCGTGCATCGCCAATACGGAACTCAACGAAGGATGTCAGTCCGGCCTGCTCCAGTCTCGGACGTATGTAGTCCACCTTGGACGCGTCCAATTCGAACGAGATCACCCGTCCCCCGGTTGCCCGCGCGGCCTCCGCGAACCAAACGGTGGAATAGCCGTAGGAAGCTCCGATCTCTACGATGGTTTGTGCGCCCTGCCCCTTGATCAGATTGCTCAGGACCTGAGCGCTGCGCAGGCCGATGGCGATCAGCAGCTCGTTCTTGCGCGCTTCGAGTTCCTCCATCGACAAGGCGCGCACGATGACTGACTCTCGCTCCATGCGCGCGTGATATTCATCGAGCACCGCAGTGACTTTTGGATCCATCGGATCCTAGATTACAGGATTACCCGGGGATAAATCCGGCCTAAAGGGCTGGGTGCCGATCGAATCACGAATGGCCTGGATATGTTCGGGACCAATTCCGCAGCAACCGCCGACGATGTCTGCCCCTCGGTCGATCCAGTCGTTCACCCACGTCAAGTACCCGCAGGGCGTCAGGTCACCGCGAATCTCGCTCAGGTCCGCATTTGCCTGCGCCTCCTTGCGCGCCGGCGCAAACGCATTGGCGTATACCCCGATGCGCAAGCCCGTCGACCGCGCCTCGCTGACGGCAGCACCCATGACTTCAGGCTGACTGCAATTGAATAGCACCGCTTGCGCCTCAAGACGCGCGGCGGCCGCCACTGCGTCGACTACCAGCTGGCCCGAACGCAGCTGCGGCGGCAGGGAAGCGGCTTGCGCATCGTCGCGCAGCGTAAAGGCAAGCCACAGCGGCTTGCCGTCGCGACCGATCAGCTCGCGCGCCAACTCGGCCTCGGCGATGCTGCTCAAGGTCTCTGCCTGCCAGTGATCCACGCAGGGTCGCAAGGCCTCGATCAGCGTCGCCAGAACGGGCCGGGCGAGATCTGGATGAAACCATTCGGCGCGATAGGAGCCGCAGATCGGCGGCAAGGAGCCTGCCACGAGGACCCGGTGTTCGGCCTCATCGGCCGCCTGCCGCGCAAGATGTCCGGCCAAGCGCGCAAGCCTGAATCCATCGCGCTCGAAATTCTTTGCGCCGATATGGAAAGGCACGACGGCGTAGCTATTCGTCGTGATCACATCGGCGCCGGCGCGGATAAATGCCTCGTGCACACGCGAGACGAATGCCGGCGCCTCCATCAGCGCCAACGCCGACCATTCCGGCTGCCGAAATGGTGCACCTAGGCGCTTCAGTTCTCGGCCGGTGCCGCCGTCAAGTAGCGTGATGTGTCGCGCCACGTCAATCCATGTTGCCCGTGGGAATGCGTTCCAGGTGCAAACCCACCCGCGGGGTCCAGTACCGATCCTTCAACCAGGCGGCTCGTGTGATGCACCACCACATGATGGCCATGTGCAGCCCGTCGACCGGCTCGGCGTAAGGTAAAAAGCAGCTGTACCCGGGAATATCTTCACTCCCATGCAGGCCCCACGCGCCCAGACGGGGCACAAAATCCGCCTGCGCGAGTTCCAATGCATTCAGTCGACGACAGATCTCGGCGGCATTCTCGGAGCCTTGCGTCAGCGGCAGCGAGATCGTCGCCAGGTACCCCGTGCCAGCAATGGGGTGGGGAGTTCCCATGTTGACTTGCAGCAAAGCGGTGTCGGCTTGCGGATCGATCGATCGGGAGGGGCAGGTGCCGCTCATCGGAAATTCCGCCCATATGGCCGTGGCATTATTCGCTGCAGCGAAGCCGCTTTGCTGAAACATGGCGGTTGCTCTCTGCAGCGACTGCTCGTCCAACGGCTTCTGCCATTCGCGCGGCAGCGCATGATGCGCCCGCTGTTGCGCCAATGCTTCGGCAGAGGTGGTCGCCAACATTGTGGATCGTCCCAGCGGCAACTGACCCCCGAATGCATTCAAAATGGTCTGCGTGGCCAGATGCACCGCGGGTTCATGGGAGTAAATCGAGAATTGCCCGATCTGATGCAATCGGCCCTCGCGCAGATGATAGGCGCCGTGGATGGCCATCGCATTGAGTCTCTGCAAACCCTTCGGATGAAATGAGGGAAGGCCCGCCGCATTGTATTCCGCGGCAATTTCCGCCACTGCCAAGACACGCGGGCCCTCGCCCGCCCCGTCGACGGGCAGCAGCCGCAAACTACTGACCCCTGCGCCTTGCGGGTGCACCAAGCGGTAGCCCTGCTCGATGCGCTCCAGCGGGTGAGATTGCAGGACTTTATGAATCCGCTCTTCGACTTCACTGGTCAACGTTCATCCTCCGCTATAGGGGCCCGGGCGCCTCGTCACGTACCGCATACACCCGAAATCCGGCCCGCGCGTAAACGCGCAGTGCGGCCGGATGGTCCCACGTATCCGTATGCAGCCAAATCCTTGTCGGCCCGGATTTCCATTCTTCCGAAAGTGCCCTCGACAGTAGCCGAGGCCCGAGACCACGCCCTTGCGCCTGGGGTATGAGGCCGAAATTCTTCAGCTCAATGTCGGGGAACGCGCCCCGGTCAAACTCGCAAAAACCCAGCGTCTCTCCGCTTGCGCTGCGCAATACATAAATTCGCAGCTGCTCACCCTCGAGCAAGGACTTAAGCTCCGCGGCCGGCATCAGCAGCCGTTGGTCCCAGCGCAGCGCTTCACCGACGCGCCGATACAGCCAGAGATAGTCCGCGACCGACATGCGCTCCAGGCCGATCCGGTCTGCGCCCACCCGGACTTCAGGTGCCGTGGCGTGGCGCAGCTCCAGGTAGCTGACTCTCAGCGTCGGAGCCGGATTCATCTAGGGTTTGGCTGCCAGGAACGCATTGACGACTTGAGCGACGCCCGCCGGATCCTCCCAAAACGGATTGTGGCCCAGTCCTTCGAATACCTTGACTTGCGCGCCCGGCAACGCGTCCCTCAAGGATTTGCGCATGGGCTCCTCCATGATCGGATCCTGGCTCCCCCAAATGAGCAGAGTCGGCGCTGTCAGTCGCGGCAGCGTCCTCTGTAGATCCGCGTAGGCGTCCGTCCGCGATAAGCTTTGATCCAGAACGGCGAGCCAGACCCGCAGCGGGATGCCTGCCGCATCGCGTCGCTCGCGCGCGATGAAATCCGGATCCACCGGCGTCGGCGAATCCCACCAAGCGATCATGAACGGCGAATCGGCTTCGATGGGTTCTTTGAGCTGGCGAATGGCGGATTCAAAGTCGAATTGCGGTGGTGTTTTCGGCGCATCGGGCGGCGTCCCGCCGGTCGAGGAGATCAGTACGACGCGTGCCGTGCGTTCAGGCCAGGTTTCGGCAAAGCTTTGAATGATGATCGTACCCAATGAATGGCCCACGAGATCGGCTTTGGGTATGTGCAACGCGTCCAGCAACAGTTTGATGTCGTAGGCAAAATCCAGCCGGCCATAGCAGCATTCGGGCTTGCTCGATTGCCCATGACCTCGAATATCAACGAGGATCAGATGAAATTGTTTGGAGACATACGGCAGCATCGGCACCCAATCTCGCGCGCTGTCGGTAAATCCATGAATCAACACAACGGGCGGCCCGGACGGATTTCCCATCTCGATGTAGGCCAACACCTCGCCGTTTGGCAAGGCGATCTTTTTCTTCATCGCGTCAAACGCATTGAGATCGATTTTGGCCGCGGCGCCGGCGCCGGCCACGAGGGAGATGAACAACATGAATGCCGCGTATCTCATGACTTAACCTACGGCGCGAGGGTGAAGGTGACTGTGCCGTCAACGATCACCCGACGCGGGGTGATGGGACGAATCGTACGGTTGCGCGCGGCCTCGATGGCCTGTGCGCAGGTCTCGCTTTGCGCCAACACTTTAAGATTCTCATGCGTTGGGAGAAGAAAGGATCGATCGCCGCGCTCCGCACTGGCGAGCGCCTGGCGCGGCTGTACCCACTCGATCGCAACGGTTTCTATCCCGTCGCATTGGCCGGCGCTCGCCGAAGGGGCTCGGCATAAATAGAAGTGCGTATCAAATCGCTTGGGCGCCGATACGGGCGTGATCCAATGAGAAAACCGCATCAGTTCGCTCAGCGCAAGGCGGGTTCCGCCGCGCACCACCCCGTCAAGAAATGAGCCATGATCTGCACTATCCGGTGCAATTACCGCGCCACCGCCGCCCGGCAGGATCGACACCTCCTCCCAGGTCTCGCGGCACGCGGCAATTCGCAATGCCCGCTCCTCGGCGCTCGCCGGCGCGCCCTGCAGCTGCGGAAGCCATGCCTCGGAGAAGTCCGCTGCTTCGACCACGCCGCCCGGAAAGACGAACGCCGAGGCGAACGGGCCGCGCTCATTGCGCTTGACCATGAGAACCTCGAAAGGCGCATCGCGCACCAGCAGCACGGTCGCGGCAAGGCGCGGCGGCACGATGGCCGGCTCACTCACGGGGCGCCCCTGATTTTGACAAGTCGTTTCACCAAATCATTGTAGACGAATGCATGCGGATTTCCCCTCGGCCTCCAGAAGCACTATTCTGCTGCACTCAGCCGGCTACCGCCGGGCGAAACGGGGAGCCTGCATGCCAACAATTCCAAGAGTGCTGATTGCCGGATGCCTCGCAGTGCTGCTGTCGCCGGCCGCACTGGCCGGCAAGACACGCAATGTGATCTTGGTAATCAGTGATGGCGTGCGCTGGCAGGAAGTATTCAGCGGCGCCGATCCCTCGCTCCTCAACGACAAGGAGGGCGGCAGTTGGACCCCGGTCGCGGAACTGAAGCAAAAGTACTGGAATGCCGATCCGAAAGTGCGCCGCAAGCTGCTGTTCCCGTTCCTGTGGGGCACGGTCGCTGCGCAAGGGCAGCTATTCGGCAATCAGCATGAAGGCAGCATCGCCCAGGTCACCAATCCCATGTGGTTTTCGTATCCCGGTTACAACGAGATGTCCAGCGGCGTGGCCGACCCGCACATCGATTCGAACGAATTCGGGCCCAACCCGAACGTGACGGTATTCGAGTGGCTGAATAAGACTCCGGAGTTCGCCGGCCAAGTGGAGATCTTCGGCACCTGGAGCGCGTTCGCGGACATCTTCAACGGGGAGCGCAGCAAGCTGCCGATTCGCGCGGGCGCGACGCTTGTCGATACCAAGGACATGAGCCCACGCGGCCAGCTTCTGACCGAACTGTACCTGACGACCACCCGGCTCGAGGGCTCTGATCCTTTCGATTCGTTCCTGCACGTGGTGCTGCGCGAGCATCTGAAGACCCATCACCCGCGTGTGCTGTTCGTCGGCTACGGCGACACCGACACCTGGCAGCACGTTGGCCGCTATGATGCCTTGTTGGAGACGGCACACTCATTCGACGCATTCCTCGCGGATCTGTGGAAGCAAGTGCAGTCGATCCCCGAGTACAAGAACAGCACCACGCTCATCATCTCCACCGATCATGGCCGCGGCAGTGGGCCCATTGAGTGGAAGGATCACGGCGTTGAGGAAAAGGGCTCGCAAAACATTTGGATCGGGGTCATCGGCCCCGACACACCGCCCCTCGGGGCGCGCCGCAACGTACCGACGGTAACGCAGTCCCAGATTGCCGCGACGATCGCCGCCCTCCTCGGCCAGGACTTCCGCGCCTTCAAGCCCGCGGCAGCGCCCTCGCTGCTCGAGGCGCTGCGCGCGCCTTAGCATGGACATCGACCCCACCACTGTTGCCGACATGCCGACGACGGGCGTGCGGCGCGTGCATGAGACACCGTTGGTGGCTGCCTGCGAGAGCAGCTTGAAGGGCTATGGTGCTCTGGTTGAAGATCCGCATACATTCCCCATTGAGATCACGCGATGGCCGGCGCAGGGCTGGCGACCGATCGACCCCCATTCGGGAGATCAAGGCGGCGTCACGCAGGGCCTGTTCGAATTCTGGTGGAAGGGCGAAACTCTGTTTGCGCGCAACAATGCGGTCGGAGACAGCTATCTTTTCGGCTGGAGCAACTGGCCCGAGGAGGCGAGCACGCAGGGCAGCCTCCCGAGGCGCGAACGCGCGCTGATTTGGCGCGCGAATTATCATCCGGATGGCGGTCAACTGATCTATCCGCTGCATGGCGAAAGTTTCGTCGTGCCGCTCGCGCTGCCCGGCGACGATGTCACGCCGGAGAAATTCGTCACGTTCTGGTGCGACGGACGCCGCGGGATCTACATTCATCCGAACGTTTGGCATGGCGCATTCGTGCCTCTGGTCGATCACGCAGAATTCCTCGACCGCCAGAGTCGAGTACATGCGCGGGTTTATGTGAATTTCGTCGAAGAATTCGGCTGCTATCTGGCCGCACCAATGCGGCGTCCGCACGAATAGGCGCGACGCAGGGGTTACTTCTTGCGCATCGTCGCCATCATCTTCACCCATTCCTTGCCCACCCAGGTGCACTTCTCTTGTGTGTAGAAGGACTCGTGCTCAGAAATTTCCTTTTTCATCATGTCCCAGCCCTCCTGCACATACGCGGATTGGTCCGGCCCCAGGCTCGTTGCCCGCATCTTGTCGAGAATTGACTGGGCGATCTGCTCGGCCGTCTGGTCGCCTTTGGCAAGAAACCCTTTCTTGACACAAAGATCGTACTGCGAGGCTGTCCCGCCGAAAAAAATTCCGAATTGACGCGCTTGCGCTTGCGCGTTGGTCAAGGCGCCCGAGGCCGGAGGGTCCTGCGCCTGCGCAGCCCCCGCCAGCATCAGCGCCGCCGCACCGATCCTCATCCGTCGCATCGACATTGACCGCTCCTACGCGCTCCCGTGCGCCTTTCCAGCGCATGATACCAAGCCCGCGCCCCAGCAACCTGCACGCAATACGCGACAGTCATTCACCGGGATTTTCCGCTCGTTGGCCGAATATCGCATGAGCGTTGAAAATTTCTGCGCCAGCATGCTCGCCTCGGTTCAAAACCATGGAGCAGCCTTAAGATGAGTACCCAATTCACACGCACTTCATTGCTCGCGGCGCTTTACCTGACCGCCGGCGTGATGCTTGCGCCATTGTCTGGTTTCGCCGCCGAGAGTTTTCCCACGGAACCACCGCCGCCCAATCAGGCCGAACGCGTTCCGCCTCCGCAGCTCGGGCAGATTTGGGACGCGGGACATTGGGACTGGAATGGCCATGCCTATTCGTGGCGGCGTGGTGCATGGCGAGACGCACGTCCAGGGTTTCACTGGGTGGATGATAAATGGGAGCAGGTGGGCGATGAATGGCATCACACCGCGGGACACTGGGAACACTAAGCCAGGAGCACCTGTCATGCTTTGATAAGTGACAACGCCCGCCACCTGTGCCAAATTCGGGAACCGGCACGACGGCGCCGATACGAGCGAGCGAATGGCCCCCGAGAAGATTGATCGCCGCACCCTATTTAAGGGTCTGGTTCAAGGCGGTTTGGCTCTGACTTTGGTGCCCGGCTTCGCCGAGACCGCCTGGAGCGCCCTCGCCGAGGGCCGAGCACCGCCACCGGCTCCGGGCGTGCAAACCGGGCTGATCGGCACCATCGCCGATCAGATCCTGCCGCGCGG
This sequence comes from uncultured Gammaproteobacteria bacterium, assembly GCA_963756845.1. Taxonomy (GTDB): domain Bacteria; phylum Pseudomonadota; class Gammaproteobacteria; order Steroidobacterales; family Steroidobacteraceae; genus Bog-1198. The sequence goes on from CAVWPD010000002.1 coordinate 734,242, forward strand.
CGATACGCCGAGCGCGACCGATGTGGGCGTTGTTCCGTGGATTGACTTGGTCATCGCCGACTACTTGTCGGAGGCGCAGCGCGCCATTTTCCTGGCCGATTTGGCTGCCATCGATGATTTTGCACGGTCGACGGCCGGCGCGCGCATCTCGGCGCTGCAGGCAGGCGGCCTCGCCGGGGTCATGGCGAGTCTCGATGCGGCCTGCGGAAGCAAGAATCTTGAGCCCGCCCAGCGCGGATATGTGCAGCTAAAGGAGCTGGTCATCGTCGGTTACTTCACCAGCAAGGCGGTGCAACAGGACATTCTCAAGGTGGTGATCGTGCCCGGGCGATTCGACGGCAACGCGCCGCTGGCGCCGCCGAGCGGCGCAGCATGAAAAAGCAATATGACTTCGACGCCATCGTCGTCGGATCCGGCATCACCGGCGGCTGGGCCGCCAAAGAGTTGAGCGAAGCAGGACTGAAAACTCTCGTGCTTGAGGCCGGCGGTCCCATCGATCCGGCCACGGACTTTGTCGAGCACGTGCAGCCTTACGAAGTCCCGTTTCGCTCCTGGGGCGATCGCACGCCCCTGAAGCGCGAGCGCCCGATCCAGACCGATTGCTACCCCTGCGACGAACTCGGGCATAAATTCTTCGTCAACGACCTGGAGAATCCCTATACGCACCCGGACGCGGCGCCGTTCAGCTGGTTTCGCGGCCGCCAGGTCGGCGGCCGCTCCATCACCTGGGGCCGCCAAGTGTATCGGTGGAGCGATCTGGACTTCGAAGCCAACGCCAAGGATGGACATGGCAACGACTGGCCGATCCGCTACCGAGACATCGCTCCCTGGTATTCGCACGTGGAACGTTTCATCGGCGTATCGGGCGCCCGCGAAGGGCTCTCGCAGCTTCCGGACGGCGAATTCCTGGCTCCCATGCAGATGACGGGCGTCGAGCACGCTGCGCGCGAGCGAATCTTAAAGGCGTTCAATGGCGAACGGGTGATGACGATTGGCCGCGTCGCCATCCTCACCGAGAATCACAACGGCCGCGCGGCTTGCCACTACTGCGGCCCCTGCGACCGCGGCTGCATCACGCATTCCTATTTCAACAGCATCGGCTCGACGCTTCCTGCAGCGAGTGCCACGGGGAACCTGACCCTTCGCCCCCACAGCGTGGCTGCGGAACTGACCTACGATGCCAAGCGCGGGCGCATCCGCGGCGTGCGCGTTATCGACGCGAACACGTTGCGCGACACCGAATATACAGCGCGCGTAGTATTCCTGTGCGCGTCGACGATCGAATCGATCCGCCTGCTGCTGAACTCCAAGAGCGTGCATTTTCCCGACGGAATTGCCAACTCGAGCGGCACGCTCGGCCGCTACGTTATGGATCATCACTACGGATCCGGCGCCTCCGGCAGCATGAGCGGCTTCGAGGACCGACGCACGTTCGGGCGCCGCCCCAACGGAATTTACATCGCGCGGTTTCGCAATGTCGCAAACCAGCACCCTGATTTCCTGCGCGGCTATGGCATGCAAGGGGGTTCGGGCCGCAATGACTGGCATCGCGGCACGAGCCTGCCGGGATACGGCGCAGCCTTCAAGGCAGCGCTCATTTCGGAACCCGGCCCGTGGAGACTGTCGGCGGCGGGTTGGGGTGAGACTCTGCCGCACGAGGATAATCGCGTCACCATCGACCCGCGGGTGAAGGACAAGTGGGGTGTGCCCGCTGCACGCATCGATGTTCGCTGGCGCGACAATGAGCGGGCGATGCAGCGCGACATGATCAGCAGCGCCGCGGAGATGCTCGAAGCTGCCGGTTGCACTGATATCGCGCTGCAGCCGGTGGACCATCCGCCCGGACATTGCATTCACGAAATGGGCGGTGCACGCATGAGCCGCACGCGGGAACTGGGCGTGCTCAACGCCTGGAATCAGGCGTGGGATGTTCAAAACCTCTTCGTCACGGATGGCGCGTGCATGGCGAGCACCGCGTGCCAGAATCCCAGCATTACCTACATGGCCTTGACCGCGCGTGCCTGCGACTACGCGGTGGGGCAAATGCGGCGAAACGAAATTTGAACACTCGCAGGCGCGACTTTCTGCTCGCCTCGGGGCTCGCGCTGGGCGCACTCGCCGTACCGCGAGGTGCGCGCACAGCCCCTGCGGCCGGCCCAGGCATCGGTCCAATCGGCCTGCAACTGTACACGCTGCGTGCAGCCATGCAGCGCGATGTGAACAGTACGCTGCGCCAGGTGGCTGCGATCGGCTACAAGCAGGTCGAATTCGCAGGACTGTTTGGCCATTCCGCGGCGCAGGTACGCGCACAGCTCGATCGTCTGGGACTGACCGCGCCGTCGATGCATGTGCCGTTCGAGACGCTCAATGACGGCTGGGACGCGGCGCTTGATGATGCGCAGCGCCTCGGCTGCCGTTACGTGGTCATCCCTTCTATTCCAGAGACGCTGCGCGGCTCGATCGATGACTACCGCCGCATCGCCGATCGATTCACCCGCGCTGCCGAGGCGGCGGCAAAAGCGGGCGTTGGATTTGCGTATCACAACCATGAGATTGACTTCGTACCGCTCGAGCGCCGCCTGCCCTTCGATGTCTTGCTCGAGGCGACCGATGCGTCGCTGGTCGGCATGGAACTGGACCTGTACTGGATGGTGCGCAGCGGGCAAGATCCTCTGCGCTATTTCAACCGCTGGCCGGGCCGCTGCAAGCTGGTGCACGTCAAGGATACGCTGGGTGGGCCGGAGCATCGAATGACCGAAGTGGGCAGCGGCATCATCGACTGGCCGACTCTGCTGTCGAGTGCTCGAGCCGCCGGTGTGGATTATTATTTCGTCGAACAGGATAACGCCGCGCAGCCGCTGCAAAGCATTGCCGCAAGCTACGCCTACCTGCGGGAGCTGCGCCTAGCGGCGCGCAGCGCACATCATGGCCGCCTGAAGCAGTCCGTGGCGCGGTGGACGATGAAGGATGTCTCGTTGCCGGATTTATGCCGCCGAGCCAAGGCGATCGGCTTCGATGGCATCGATCTACTGTACCCCGATGAATGGCCGGTGGTGCAGGACGCCGGCATGGTTTGCTCTTTGGGCTATGCGGCGCGGCGAGCGGCGTTCATTCAGAACGGCTTCAATGACCCTGCCAACCACGCGATGCTGCTGGCGGAGTTGGAAGCCGGCATCCCGCTGGCCGCGAAGGCCGGGGTACCCAACCTGATCGCGATGTTCGGCAATCGGCATGGCGCCAGTCAGGCGGACGATATGGCCAGCTGCGTCGCCGGCCTGTCGAGGATTGCACCGTTGGCGGAAAAGCACCGGGTGACGATTTGCGTCGAACTGCTAAACAGCCGGATTGATCACAGCGGCTATGAGGGGGATCACACCGCCTTCGGCGTCGATGTCGTCCAAGCAGTGCGTTCGCTGCGCGTGAAGCTTCTGTACGATATTTATCACATGCAAATCATGGAAGGCGATGTGATTCGCACCATCCGCAACAACATCCCGTGGATCGCGCATTTTCATACCGGCGGTGTTCCGGGACGGCACGAGATCGACGCGGGCCAGGAACTGAACTATCGCGCCGTGGCCGAAGCGATTGCCGATACAGGTTTCCCAGGATATGTCGCGCACGAGTTCGTGCCGGTGCGCGACCCATTGACTTCGCTCGCCGAGGCGTACCGCATCTTCGACGTGTGAGCCGCAGCGACCGACAACACCGCTAGGCCTGGTAGGTCGTGACACCCCCCACCACGGTGCGCACCACCCGAATATCCTTGATCTTCCCCGAATCAATGGTGTGCGGATCCTCGGCGAGCATGACGAAGTCAGCGAGCTTGCCCGGCGTGATGGACCCCTTGATCGTCTCCTCATGCGTCGCGTATGCGCCATTTAGTGTATTGACCTGCAACGCTTCGGCCACGCTGATTCGCTGGTTAGCCCCCCACACCTCGCCATTCCAGCCGGTCCGCGTGACCATGCCTTGGATGCCCATCAGCGGCGAGAACGGTCCTGGATCGAAGTCCGATCCGGCCGCGGCGTGAATGCCCGCATCGAGGAGCGTGCGATAGGCCATGCAGCGCTTCATCAACTCCTCGCCGTAGAAATGAAATTTATCCGGATTGTAGTAGGCATAGGAAGTAAACAGCGCCGGCACGGCATTGATGGCTTTCATGCGTCGAATGAGGTCCTCGTTGATCAAGGTGCAATGCGTGATCTTGGGTCGCGCATCGGCTTGCGGCACCAGCCGCAGCGCCCGCTCGTAGGCCGTCAGCACATGATCGATGGCGACATCACCATTGGCATGGCAGTTGAGTTGGATACCGGCGCGGTGCACCCGTTCGCACCACGCATTGAGATCTTCTTGAGTTTCCGTGACGTTGCCGCGATACCCCGAGGTGCTGCCGGGGTAGGGAATACTCAATGCCATGGTGCGTTCGGAGAATGAACCGTCCGCGACATGTTCGAATGTGGCGCCCAATTTGATCCATTCATCGCCCAAGCCCGTCATCATTCCGCCCGCGATCATGGCCTCGAGTTCCGCGCCTTCCGCCTCATAGCTCACCCGATGCAGCAGGTCGCCGCGCGCGCGAATCTCCTCCAGGGCGCGCAGATTTCCGCCTTCATGGCAGACGCTGGTGAGCCCGAAGCGGGCGAACTGTTTTGAAATATAGGCGAGCCCCTCCCGATCACGCCGTATCGTCTCGTCCGCGGAAAACATCGGCCGCTTACCGACTTTGTCGAACACATCGTTGGCGCGGTCGGTGACTCGGCCGTTGAGCGCGCCGTCCGCATCATGGTCGTAGGTCCCGCTCGCCAAGCTCGGCGTGGCGCTGGTGATACCCGCCATTTGCAGCGCCTTGCTGTTGTAGAAGCTCGTGTGCCCACCCCGATGATGGACGGCAACCGGCAAGTCGGTCGACACCTGATCGAGGTCGTGAACAGTCAAGGCGCGCTTATCTTGCAGCTTGGTGTCGTCGAAGAAATAACCCTCGACCCAGGTATCGGCGGGCGTCGTTTTTGCCTTGGCGCGCAATTTGTCGATGATGCCGGCGATGGACACGAACTCCACGTCATAGGGATTGCCGACCAGCACCTCGTAGAGCAATTCATTGCCCGGCGCGTGGTTGTGACAGTCGATGAAGCCGGGGACGATGGTCATTCGCTGCGCGTCGATTGTCCGGGTGTTCTTGCCGATGAGGCCTCTGACCTGCGCATCCGTGCCCAGGGCAATGAATTTGCCGCCCCGCACGGCGAACGCGTCGGCCTTCGGCCTGCGCGGGTCAACCGTATACACCTTGGCGTTGATGACAACGAGTTCCGCATCGCGGGCGTCGGCGAACAATCCGGCAGCTGCGGACCAACGCGCCGCGCTGATGCCGGCGATCCCTGCGCCCGCCATGCCGATAAACGCTCTACGATTCAACTGCCGCATGTGAGCTCGATGGCCTAGCGGCCGGTTTGAGGTGTTGGTACGGCATTTTTTGCCGCCAGCGCCGCTTCTTCCGCGCGGGCGCCGGCGAGGATGCCGGCCATGGCATAGTTGCCTTCGTGACAGGCGTACTCATAGACGCGGCCCTTGGACGCCGTGAACTCATATTCGCCGCCCCAGGGCTCGTCCCACACGGTAGGATCCGTCACGGTGAACTGATAGAGCATGCGGCGCGGACCCTTGCGGGTAAAGCGCTCTTCGACCTTGAGTTGCTTCCATGCACCGCGAAAAGCCTGGGCCTGGGGGAAGTTGGTCGTCTCCACCACGAGGGTGTCGCCCTCGTAGCGCCCGATCGAGTCGCCGAACCAGGGGCGCAGCCCATCGGCGCGATGCTGGGCGCCGATGCGAATCATGCGCACGTCGTGCACCATCTCGATCAGGATCGCGACCGATTCCTTCGATTGCGCGAAAACGTAGTTGTTGTTGTACATCAGGGGCAGCATCACCGGCCCGGCGCTGTTGCCGAAGGAGGTCAGACAGCGTTCACCCAGGGCGCGATCCTCCGGATTGTCCGTCGGGCTGCGAATCGCCACCGCGGCGCCTTCGCCTTCATCGCGCACCAGCCGGACGGGTGGCTTGTACCCGGCGGTGTAGGCAGGAATTCGACCGTTCGGCGGGCTGGTGATAAACGAGCTGTGCGGCTGACCATCGATGCGGGCCACGGTAGTGCCGGAGTCCTTCCAGCCGCTGTTGTATCCGCAATCCAGACCCCCGGGGCCCTGGCAATGTTTGCGGGTGGTATCGATGGCGGGCGCGCGCGGGTCGGTCGGTGCGTTGCCTTCGATAAAGCGATCGACTGCCGAGACCTCGAGTTCAAAGGCCTGTGCGGGAGTCAGGTTGACGCTGTCTGCAAACTGGCTGGGCCGCTCCAGCGGCGTGATGCTGACGTTGGTCCACACGCCCTCCAGATCGGGTTGGCCATCCGCCGTCCGCGGAACCTTGTAATGCTTGTCCGCCGCTGCCTCGGCCGCCTTGGCATTCGCCACCGCCGCCGCCTGCTTCACCGCGCTGGGATCCGGCGCGCCCCCGGAACCGGCCAAGGCTGGCGCCAGCCCCCACCATGCGCCGGCCAACAGCCAAACGCCGAGTGATTTGTTTTGCATGCAGCCGTTCCTCCCGCTCAGCCGCCGGCATCGGCAACAGCGCAGCTCGAATCCAGCAATATCTCGCCGCTCGGACCCGTCCCGGCCAGCACCGCAAATCCAGGGCCGCTCTTAAATTGCATGCCCGCGACGATCAAGGTGTACCTGCCCATGTGATGGCGGGCATCCGAACTGAGGCCTGCCAACAGCTCGAATACATTTGCGCCGTCCAGACCTTCGCCCATGATTCGCGTCGCTTGGTATGTCGATCCGGCGATGGTAATCGGCGACCACCCCTCGCCAAGGCTGTCCGACGCTGCGTGCAGCGCCTTGAGAGTTTCCTGCTGCAGGCATTCGATATGAATACTGAATTGATCCTGCGTGCGCGACTGTGCAATACCCATCGCGAGGCCAATGGCAGTCCTGGCGGTATCATGCCCGACGTACTTGGCGATTAAATCGCGGGCGTGCCATGCCAGCGCAAAATAATTGGGCGCGTCTGGATCGAGCAGCTCGCCGCTATCCAGACCCGCCATGGTTTGGGTGGGTACCAACAAGTAATGTCCGCCGCCGCCCGGATCGGCAAGTACCGCGTAACCCGAGTCGGCATTGCGAATATCGGCGAGAAACACGCGCTCACAGGGGGCCGGATTGTGGTTTTGCTGCCAGTTCAACACGCACAGGGTTTGTACGGTTTGGCGCAATGAGCTGCGACCTGAGGGCTTCGAAGGATCGATGGGGGAGTCGGTCGAGGATTTACCCTTGTGCGGCTGTTGAGCCCACGCCGGCGACGCACAGGTCGCAGCGGCCGTAACCGCGAGACAAATGAGGAGAAAATCCCGGAGTTTCGCGCGCACGTCATTCCCGTTGCTGCCCTTTAGCCCTACATCATCGCAAATCGCGGCCATTCACGCATCAGATCCAAACCCCCGTCCACGCGGCGCGGGTGTTGATAGAGTCGCGCCGGCTAATGAGTTAGATTTCTCGCCTGTCGGTGAAACGCCGACACGATTGCCCGGTACTTAATCGTATCTGTGCCGATTGGCTTGATGTAGAATTTCCTTAGTCGTCATTGGCGACGCAGTCGATTCGTACAATTTGAACCGGGAGCCCTCAACAACCATATGAACCATTCGAATTCTTCTTCAAACCCATCAACGCCACGTGTCACTCTCAAGCTCAAGGCCGGCACGCGAAAATCGCCTCGCGAAAGCAAGACACCCTCCATCCCACGCCCGCAAAGCAAGTCCAGCCAGAAGCCGGGCGCGCAATGGTCGGATGAATACAAGCAGCGTATGCAAGCCGACATGGATGCACTGATGTCGCGCTGACGGGCTCCTTTTTCTTCGCGGCGCCGTTCCCGCATCTGGGTGCATCTCACCCCAGAGGCACCTCGGCCCATTAGCCCTCCGAATCTCCCGAACTTGCGCCCAGCATGGCGCGCTCGATGCATTGCGCGGTTCTGTGGTAAAAGCTTCGCACCGATTCATACCCCGACCCAGCCTTCATGCCGACATACTTGGATACTCCAATGACCCTCGTGGGGCTGCATTGGGGCCTGCGAATCACGCCGTGCCCATTAGCGTAATCCGCGGCAACTGGCCGTTGCTTCTCGGCATGGGCGTGCTCATGCTCGGGGCGGGGCTGCAGAGCACTTTGTTGGGCGTACGCGCGACGCTCGAGGGATTTCCCCCTCTCGTGACCGGCCTCATCATGTCCTCGTACTACGTGGGTTATCTGGTCGGCACGCGCATCGCGCCGCCCTTGTTGCGCCACGTGGGACATGTCCGTGTGTTTGCGGCTCTCGCGGCGATTGCGTCGGCTGCCGTGTTGACCCAGGGCATATTCGTAAACCCGCCCGTGTGGGCCGCGACGCGTCTGCTGTCGGGGGTATGTTTCGCCGGCATCTATGTCGTTGCCGAAAGTTGGCTCAACGATCGGGCCAGCAAGAACAATCGCGGCAGGTTATTGGCGGTGTACATGCTGGTGTTGTACGTAGGGCTGGGGGCCGCGCAATTCCTGCTCATGTTGTCCAGTCCGCGCTCGGCCACGCCCTTCATGCTTGTCTCCGTGCTGATTTCACTCGCGCTGGTACCCATTGTCATCTCTGCTCAGCAGGTCCCGGAGAGCGCGATTCCATCCAAGGTGCGTCTTATCGAGCTATACCGCAATTCGCCGCTGGGCGTGGTCGCCGTAACCATGTCGGGCCTGATTTCGTCGATCATTTTCTCCATGGGGCCGGTCTACGCGCGGCTCAGCGGACTGGAAACCAATCAAGTCGCGGCATTCATGGGCGTGAGCATTCTTGCCGCCGTGCTGACTCAGTACCCCGTCGGCAGGCTCTCCGACCGCATGGATCGGCGCACCATGATCGCCAGCGTCTGCATCATCGCGACCCTGGTTGCCGGCAGCATCGCCATGTTCCGTGATATCGCGCACCCGCTATTCTTGACTCTGGCGGCGCTGTTCAGCGGGTTCGCGTTGACGCTTTATTCACTGTCGGTATCGCACGTCAATGACAAGCTCGAGCCCAAGCAAATGGTAGCCGCCAGCAGTGCGCTGCTGCTGCTGAACGGCACCGCCGCGGCCTTCGGCCCGGTTCTTGCGGGCGGCCTGATGGCCGGCTTCGGACCGCGCGCCTATTTCGCGACCCTGGCAACGCTGACCGGCTTATTGCTGATCTACGATGTCTGGCGCAAATCGCGCCGCGGACCCGTGCCGCCCTCTCTCAAAGCGCCCTTTGTCGGCGCGGAGCCCAGGGCGTAGCGGCCCCTGGCCACGCCGGATGATTCTATGGTGCGGGGCTGCCCGCGCTCGTCATTGATAGGGTTCCTCATCCCACCAAGGAAAATAATCCGGCATGTCGGCAGACACTCGATCGACGAATTTTGCCGGCCGTTTCTGCAGGAAAGACTGCACACCCTCGGCCACATCGGCGCTGCGGCCTCTAGACATGATCCCGCGGCTGTCGACCCGGTGCGCCTGCATGGGATGAGTCATGCCCAGACCGCGCCACATCATCTGACGGATGAGCGCAATGGACACGGGCGCCGTGTTATCGATGATTTCGCGCGCCACGCCTCGCGCCGCAGCGAGCAACCGATCCTGCGGATAGATCTCGCGAATCAAACCGCCGTCCTTGGCCTCGGCCGCCGCATACACGCGGCCGCTGTAACACCATTCCAATGCCCGCGAGATACCGACGATGCGCGGCAGAAAGAAACAGGACGCTGCCTCCGGAACGATTCCGCGACGCGCAAACACAAATCCGATCTTGGCCGTGTCGCTCGCCAAACGAATATCCATGGCCAGGGTCATCGTAGCCCCGATACCTACGGCAGCACCGTTGATTGCCGCTATCACCGGCTTCAGACAGCGAAAGATTCGCAACGTCAAGCGTCCGCCCCCATCCCGCGCCTGTTCCTGAGAATAGTCTGCCGATTCGCCGGCGCGAAAAGTCGCGGCACCCGCCGACAAATCGGCGCCCGCGCAAAAGGCGCGCCCTTCTCCGGTGACGATGACGGCCCGCACCGCATCATCGGCGTCGATCGCGTCGAACGCGTGCAGCAGTTCGTCAAGCATTTCCCGCGTGAAGGCGTTGAGCTGCGCAGGCCGGCACAACGTCAGTGTGGCGATGCCGTCCGCGCTGTCGAAACGAATCGTCTTATAGTCCATTACTGCTGCAGCTTGCGGCGAAGTTTCGACATACCGCCCAACCATCGATCGTAGTCCGCCGTCTTGCGCTGCATGTACCCGGCGACGACGGGGTGCGGCAGGATCAAGAAACGCTCGGCGGCAAGCCCATCAATGACCGCTTCGGCCACTTCTTCCGGAGAGATGATGCCATCCACCGAGGCCGAACCCTTCTCGGGTTCGTTGCCGATCATCGCCGTGCGCACGGCCTGCGGGCACAGCACCGAGACCTTGATGCCGTGGTCGCGGTGGGTAATGGCCAAACATTCGGCAAAGCCAATCGCTGCGTGCTTACTGGCCGAATAGGTCGCCGAGCCAATTTGGCTCAAGAGCCCGGCCGCGGAGACCGTATTGAGAAAATATCCAGAGCCGCGCGCGATCATTTGCGGCAGAAGCGCCCGAGCCGCATAGACATGCGCCATGACGTGAATGTTCCAGGACCTCTGGAAATCGGCATCGGGCGCCGAAGCGGCGTTATTGGGGTCGGGATCGGCAAGGCCTATGCCGGCATTGGAACAGAAAAGATCGATGGGACCCAAGGCCGCTTCGGTTTCGCGCACCACACGCTGAATGTCGCTCTCTTGCGAGACATCGCAGGCAAAACCCAGCGCGCCGATTTCCTTCGACACCGCCGCGATCTTGCGCGCGTCGAGGTCCGCGAGCGCAAGCCCACGGACGCCCTGCGCTTTGAACCGTTTGGCAAGCGCATAACCGATGCCGTTGGCGGCGCCGGTGATCACCACACCCGCATTGTCTATTCTCATGGTACTTGCCTGTGGGTTCAATCGCCGAGGGTGGAACCGCCGTCAGCCACGATGAGCTGACCCGTGACGAAACTGGCGGCTTGCGAGGCGAGGAAAACCGCGACGCCCGCGATCTCTATGGGCTGGCCGATTCGCCGCAGCGGCGCCCGCTCTTCCACATTGCGCAGAATGGCCGGATTCGACCACAGCGCCTTGGCGAAATCCGTTTTCACCAGCCCGGGTGCGATGGCGTTGACCCGAATACCCTTGGGACCTAACTCCAGCGCAAGATTCCGAGCCAGCTGAGCGTCGGCTGCTTTGGAGATGCCGTATGCGCCGAGCACGGCCGTGCTTCTGAACGCGCCAATGCTGGAGAGGAAAATGATATTCCCCGAACCGCGTTCGGCCATGTGCGGCGCCACGAGTTTGGCGAACCACCAGCTACTCTTCACGTTGCTGATCATGATTTTGTCCCAGGCATCATCATCGAGCTTGGTGAGCGAGCCGTAAAACGGATTCACGGCGGCGTTGCATACCAAAATGTCGATGCGACCGTAATGCTCCAGCGTCGCCCTGACCAGTGCTTCGACTTCTTCCTTGCGGCCGATATTACACGCGAACGATATCGCCTCTGCGCCCCGCGCGCGGATCTCATCGCGAATTTGATCGCATGCCTCCTGTTTGCGCGATGAAATAACCACGCGTGCCCCCGCCGCCGACATCTCTTCGGCAATCGCCTTGCCAATGCCGCGCGAGGATCCCGTGATGAGCGCGACCTGGCCGGAAAGATCGAACAGTTGGCTGGCCATTTCCTACTCCGTTTTGCTGGAATGTGACTCGGTATTGATCCGGGCCACGGGCCAGGATGATAATCCCTCGGCGCATGATACGACCCTACGGGTCGCGATACAGCCCAAGCCGGGCTAGCAATTTTGCCCGCGCGAGTCAATTAGACCAAGATAGAAAGGAAGGGCCAAGGCGGGTTTGATCAAATTTATTTCGGCGCCGCTCGCCGGGCGCTGCGCCACGGCGAGCCGATGCCGGCGGGGTGCTTGCTGACAGGTAATGTTGTCATTTTCTTACAGAATCGGCCGAGGATCTCACGCATCTTCTTGCGTAGCTGTCGGCCATGGCGGTGGAGAATGCTAAACACGGATGAACGCGCGAATAGTCTTGCTTCCCGAGAAACACCGTTTGGGATCACTTCTCTAACCCTGGATGCCATACGCGGCGCCTTGAGCAGCGTGGCGGCAGAGCACCGGCGCACGTTGATGGCGCTCGTCGACGCACTGCCGCTGAATCGGTGTGGCTTGAATCGGGACGAGTTGGCGGCGGTGGTGGCTAAGCTCGAGGATGTGTTGGGGGTAAATCCATTCATCGCCTCGGAGCCGCCGGGTTACATGACCCTCGCGGAATTCGTCGCGGCGTATGACCGCGAACTCGCCAAACAAATGTTTCTTGATCTGGAATATTGAGCAGCGGCTAGGCCGCCGCAAGCCAAGCGCCACGCCGGCAGCCGCTTCGCGACGACCACAGCGCGGCTTCCACGCGTTTTCGCCTCGGGCCCGCGCATCTAATTTTCCGGCCGCCGGTACTCATCCACGTCAGCACGATTTTCGTGCGCTGGAGAGTAGCCATGAATTCGCATCGATTTGTGGTCCGCCGTGCATCCGCTTTGGTGGGCGTGAGTTTTGTTTGTGTGCTCGGGGTTGCCGCGTGCGGCGGCGGAGGTGGGGGCGGCGGTCAGATGAGTTCTCAAGCCACCATGGGATTCACCGATACCGCCTTGGTAACGGATAAAGCCGAAGTGGTCGCCACGGCACACACCATTGATGGCAATCTGCAGAATCCCTGGGGAATCGCCTTTCAACCAGGCCTTCCATTCTGGATTGCCGACAACAATAGCAATTTAACCACCCTGTATAGCGGGACCGGCAGCATCGAGACGCAGGCCATCACCGGCTCCGCCAGTCTTGGCGTGGCCATTCCCGCCTCGGCGGCGGGCGTACCAGCCAACCCCACCGGGCAAGTCTATAACGGCGGTGGCGGTTTTCTGATTCAAACGAAGAATGGTGCAGAGACCGCCTTGTTCATCTTTGATGGCGAGGGCGGAACGATTTCCGCCTGGGCGCAGGACAGCGGCCCAACGGCGGTCACCGCGTTCGATGACGGTGTGGCCAATGGCGATAATCATGCCGTTTACAAGGGACTCGCGATCGGCACCGTCAGCGGCGCCAGCTTTCTGTATGCCACCGATCTGCATAACAACAAGGTCGACGTATTCGACACGAATTTTTCCAAGCCGGCTGCGATGCAGGGAAAATTTATTGATCCGGGCATTCCCGCCGGCTTTGCGCCCTTCGGAATTACCGCGTTGAATGGGCGGCTGTATGTCTCATTCGCCAAGCAGGATGCGGCGCTGCACGATGAGATCACCGGTGCAGGATTGGGTTATGTGGACGTATTCGATTTCAGCGGTAACCTGGTCGCTCAGTTCGCATCGGCAGGCGTTCTGAATGCGCCCTGGGGAATGGCCATTGCACCTTCCGGCTTCGGTTCCCTGGCCGGGGATGTGCTGATCGGCAATTTTGGTGATGGCACCATCAATATTTTCGCGCCGAATGGCACCGCCTTGGCGACATCCGTCGGAGCGCTGACCGGGACTGCGGGCAACGCCCTGGTGTTTCAAGGCCTGTGGGCGCTGGTATTCGGCAACGGCGATGCCGACAAGCCGCTCACCACGCTGTTCTACACGGCGGGATTCGCAGACCAGACTGACGGCGTCTTCGGCAGCATTACGGTCAGCACCATGGCGGGCGGCTACTGAGCCGCCTTTGTTCTCGCCTCAGAAATGCAAGGAGACGCCTCCTTGCAGCGAGGTGACGGATATCGTCGTGTTGTTGGTATTGTTGTAGTAATAGTTGTTGTTGTAGTTATTGTTATTCCCGAACACCCAGGCGTTGGACAGTACGGCAAGATTGACGGAGAAGTTTCGGTTGAACTTGTAGCCGACGGATCCGCCCAAAATCCCCTGCACGATGGAGCCTGTCCCGCTCGGGCCCTGCAGCACGGCAAGTCCGCCATCAACCGTGGCATACCATTGGCGCGCAAACGTCCACTCGAAACCACCCTTGGCGCCGCCGCCGTTGTAGGTGGCAGAGGTGCAGGCGCCTCCACACAGGTAGTTGGAGGTGACCTTCGGTTGGAAGGTGCTGAATAGACCTTCCACATACCAGTTTGATGCGTGGAAGCCTAAGCCCGCAGTCCCTTGATTGACGCGCAAATCCGCCTGGCCGAAACCTGCCTCGTCGGTGTTGTAGGACGCGTCAAACATGAAGCCGCCCGGAATCACGAAGCGCAGCGCTGCGCCGCCGCCGCCGCCCTGCGCACTGCTCGAGTTGTAGTTGTTGTCATAGCCGTAGTTATCGTAATAGTTATTCGACACGCCCAGAGCGGACGCGTTGGCGTGAATATTCACGAAGCCTTGCGTGGACATGTCGTCCGCGTTGCACACCGTGCCGGTCGCGAGGCCCAGGACCAGGATCCCGGCCATCGATTGGATCGTCTTACGCATGACAGTAACCCTTCTGGCTGGGCGATATTGCCCACTACGTATGGCCGGGGAGCTTAACCCAACGGGTCTGGACAGGCCGGATCAGCCTCTCAAAACGACCGGATTCAGCCAATAATCATCGCACGCGCTGCCCCGCCAGGGCCGCGCACCCCTTCAGGCCATGTCGCCTTCTGCGGGTGCTTTCCGTTTTATTAATCAACACAGGAGTTTTGAAGCTCTAAAAGGAGTCACGCCATGCGCCTTGCTGTACTAACGGCCGTACTAACCACTGCGTTGACAACCTTGGCATCACACGGCAGCGAGCCCGACCCGTCATCCGCCATTCGCGGTTCGCTGGGCGCCTCCCTCGATGATCTCAGCATCGCCAGCCCCGTCGGGCTGTTGTCGCTGCTCTTAAACGGCGGTTTTGCACTGCTATTTGCTGTGTTCGCCGGCGTTGCGCTGGCTGGTCGGCGCCGCGACCGCAGGCATCGGCCGGAGTCTCGAGCGCGGCTTGCCGCGCGATTCTAGGGGGCGGCCGAGAGGCGCGGTCGCGTGCTAAACCAGGCCACCATCATGGCGAGTAACACCAGCAGCGCCGACAACAGGAAGGGTGCGCCGGGCAGCCCCGCCGCCTCAGCCGGGCCACCGATGAAGGTGGCGAAGATCTGCGTAAACAGCATCGGCCCGATGAGGCTCGCCAAACCCGTGAGGCTGGCGAGCGCGCCCTGCAGGCGCCCCTGCTCGGTAGGGTCCACCAACCGAGTCATGATTGCTTGCAGCGAAGGCGTGGCAATGCCCCACAAAGCCATCACCGGCACGCCGATCCAAAAACTCCGTCCCGTAGGCGCCAGGCCATAAATGGCGAATCCCATCGCACCGAACAGCAAACCCACCGCGATCGCGCCGCGCTCCTTGAGCCAGCTCACCGCAGGCTTAACCAGGAGTCCCTGCACCAGCAGCGATGAAATACCCACACCGGCCAACACCATTCCCACCGCTTGCGTACCCCAGCCATAGCGATAATGCATGTACAAAACCGAAATGCTCGGCAGAACCACATGCGCCAGATTGATGAGGAAGTAGCTGCGCGCCAAACCGGCCAGGATCGGGTGAGAACCCAGCAGCTTCAAAGCGCCCAGCGGGTTGGCATTCTTCCACGAGAACGGGACGCGCTTATCCTTGGCCAGTGATTCCGGCAGCACGAACAAGCCCCAGGAGAAGTTGGCCAACGCCATGAACGCCGACGCCCAGAACGGCAGCCGCGGCGAGATCGCGCCGAGAATTCCCCCGAGAGCCGGGCCCAAGACGAAGCCAATGCCAAAGGCCGCGCCAATGAGACCGAAACTCGCCGCGCGCTTCTCGGGCGGCGTCACGTCCGAGATATAGGCCCCGGCGGTGCTGAAGCTCGCCGCAGCAATTCCCGATATCACCCGGCCGACGAATAACCACCAAAGATTGGGCGCCAAGGCCATCAGAATAAAGTCCAGCCCCAGGCCCGCGCAGGAAATCAGGATCACGACACGCCGGCCGAAGCGATCCGAGAGCGAGCCTTGCACGGGTGAGAAAATGAGCTGCATCAACGCCCACGCAGTGCCGAACAAACCGTAGATCTCCGCGCCACGCGCCGCACTGCCGCCCGCGAAGCTCTGCACCAGAATGGGCAGCACGGGAATAATGATGCTGAAGGCCAGCATATCGATGAGTACGGTGATAAAAATGAAGGCCAACGCGGCCTTGCGGGGTGGCTGCACGGCGCTTAGGGCCCTTGAGTAGAGAAGGTGTCGCAGGCATCGATTTGCCCGGCATTGATGCCGCGCTTGAACCAGAAAACCCGTTCTGCGCTCGTTCCGTGCGTGAACGATTCCGGCACGACAGTACCGCGGGCGCGCCGCTGCAGCGTATCGTCGCCAATCTGCGCAGCGGCATTCAGCGCAGATTCGATATCTCCCGGCTCGAGGCGCCAGCCTTGTTCCTGCTGGGAGCGTTTGGCCCACACACCGGCGAAACAATCGGCCTGCAACTCCAGCCGCACGCTGAGCGCATTGGCTTGCGCCGCGCCGGCCCGTTCTCGCTGCGCATTCACCTTACCGAGAATGCCGAGCAGATTTTGCACGTGATGTCCCACCTCGTGGCCGATGACGTAGGCGTGCGCGAATTGGCCGGGGGCGCCAAGTTGCTGCGTCATCACGTCGAAAAATCCCAAGTCCAAATAAACGGTTCGATCCTCTCCGCAATAGAAGGGTCCTGCGGCCGCCTCGCCCTGGCCGCACGCTGTCGGGTAGCTGTCGCGAAACAAGCGCAGCTTGGGATCCACATACGTTCGCCCCTGCTCTTGAAAGGCTGCGGCCCAGACGGTTTCGGTGCTGCGCAGCACCTGCGACACGAATTTGGCTTGAGCGTCGTCAGCGGGCGGACTGTGGGCTGGTTGTTCGGGTGCGGTCTGGGCGGTGGGCGAACTATCGCCGCCGAGCAGACCGAGAATCTGCAGCGGATTGATGCCGAAGAACCAGCCCCCAATGATCGCGAGCACGACCGTTCCAATCCCGATGCCATGCACGGGCCTGAATCCGCCGCCGCTGGAACCGCGCACGTCCTCTACATTTCGACTCTCTTCCTGATCATCCATTTGCATGGCTAGTCTCCGGCTGACCTGCTCGGCATTATCTCATTTCACGGCAAGCATGTTGGCCGTATAAGATTCCACGACTTCGCTGAACGGCGTGCCGTCGGGTAAGGTCAATACCGCCTTATGCTGCAACAGCGTGGCGGGTATCGGCGCAACAGCATCCCAGAGCACGCGTGAGGACAGCGTATGGCGCTCGAAATGAAGCGGCTGCACAACTTTGCCGAAGGGTGTATTTAATGCGGCGAGTATTGTTATGCGGACTCTCGTCCCTGAGAGTCCTCAATTTGAGCTATTTTGAACCGGTATGGCTCCGCATAAAAGAACGTGGGTTCAATGAGGCAATGAGTTTATCGGTCGCGCGGAATCGTCCGCTACGAAGCTTCGGGGCGGTGACAGCGTCCAACGCCTCGAGCTTGATGGACGGATCAGCGCGTGTGTACATCTCAGTCGTTTGCATGTTGGCGTGACCCAGCCACAACGAGACCTTACGAAGATCTTTCGTCGCTTCGAGCACGGTCAATGCACAGCTGTGTCTGAGCACGTGCGGCGATATGCGCTTGGAGGCCAGAGATGGACAGCGTTTGATGGCCGTGCGGACGTGCTTCTCCAAGATGTACTCGAAACCGGCACGCGTCATGGGTTCACGGCGGGAGTTAACGAAGATCTCCGGTGCTGGGGCGGATCCGCGGATTGCCAGCCACGCCCGTAGCGCTGTGGTCGTTTCCTTCCAGAGCGGCAGCGAGCGCTCGCGGCGTCCTTTGCCGTGGATGAGGACACTTGCATGCGGATGCAAGGTCAGATCTTGAAGCCTCAGACCGGTAAGTTCTGAGACGCGCAAGCCCGCTGCAAATGTTAGATGCAGCATTGCGCGGTCCCGAGTGCCCGGCCAGTCGCTCGGCTTCGGCGCATCGAGCAAAGCTTGGATCTCGGATGCCGTCAGGTGTCGCACCAGGCGCGTGTCGGTCTTCCGCAGGGGGATAGCCAGCACGCGCTGGATTTGTTCCATGGCCGAGGGCACGCGATACTCCATGTAATGCATGAAAGACTTGATGGCGGCAAGTCGTGCATTGCGGGAGCCACTGCCGTTCGCCCGTGTCGCCTGCAAATCGTTGAGGAAAGCGACCACCAGCGGCGCATCGATCTGCTCGAACTCAATCCGTGAGGGGGTGCACTTCAGGCGTTTGCTCGCATAGCCCAGGAGCAACTTGAAGGCGTAGGCATATGAGTCGCATGTATTGACGCTGGCGTGGAGCTCGACAGCCAAACGCTCCTGGAAAAACGCGGTCAGATGCGGTGCCAAGGCGGTCATGGCGCACCTCCGAAGAGGTGTGTCTCGCAGCGTGCAGCGATGCCGCGCATCAGGTCCGGGACAGCTTCCAGATACCAGTATGTCAGCGCGGGCTTGCTATGCCCCAGATAGGTCGAAAGCATGAGCATGTGCTGGGTGATGCGATCGCGGCCGTCGGGACAGCTCTGCAATGCCCGCACCGCGAAGGCGTGTCGCAATGAATGCGGCGTCGGTCGGCGCCGGCCGCGTCCGTAGGGGAGTCCCATCTTCTTGGCGACCGTCTTGAACGCGGACTCGACATCGGAAATCAACAGCGGTTTGCGGCGAAGCGAGATGAATACATGGTCGTCGAAAGGGGCGTAGGGTCGACGCTGTTGCAAGTAGCGCTCGAGGCCAACGCGGGCGGTCTCATGCAACGGAACCAGCCGGCTCTTCTGGAACTTCGTTTGGCAGATCAGCAGGCCATCCGACGTTATATCTTTGTATCGCAGTCTGATGGCTTCGGAGACGCGAAGTCCGGTGCACGACAGCAGAGCGAACATCGTACTGTAGGTCTGTCGACGCAGGGTCCGGTACCCGGACTGCGATGCCAACTCGATAAGCTCCCGGATCTGCTCGTCGGTGAGAATGTATGGAGGCCTCCGAGGGAAGTGCTCGGTACCGAAAACGGCGGGCGGAATCTCGTGGCGAGGGTCCTCGGCGTGCAGATGTCGAGCGAAGCGAATGACGTGGCCCAAGCGCCGCGCTCGCTGTACGACCGAGCCCCCACGACGCGCCCACTCGATAGCCGTGTGGGCATTGATGTAGGCTCGACGGCGAGCGTCCGAATACGATGCGAAACTTTTAAGGTGAACGTCAGCGTCATTGAGCTGAAACCCTGCCGCGCGACGTAGCGCCAGGTAGGTTCGAACCGCTCGCGCTAGCATGACCGCACCTCCGGCCACGGTTGGGCAATTTGCTGTAGTCCCCGCACATCGACCTTGGCATAGATCTCAGTGGTCTCGATGGAGCGGTGCCGCAGTAACGTTGAAATCTCCTGCAGGGATGCTCCGTGTCGAAGCATCGAGCTGGCGATCGAGTGACGCAGGAGATGCGCGGCGCCGCGACTCGGACGCTTGATCCCAGCGCGACGCATGGCGCTCGCGACGATCACCGAAACGGTGGCGTGTGATCGGAACCCTCGGAACGGAGCGCGGGAGCGCAGGAAGAGAGCATCGGTTGAAGCCGCCGGCCGGCCGTGCTGAAGGTACGTTACGATCGCCTGCCCGACCTCTTGGCTCAATGGAAGCCGGGCCTGCTGCCGACCCTTGCCAGCGACGCGTAGCCATGCACCCTTCCAGTCGATATCCTGCAATCGCATGTGCACGATGTCACCGGCCCGCAATCCCAGGCGGGCGAGTAAAAGCAGGATCGCCCGATCACGTTTGCCTGTCGTCGAGGATGGCCTGCAGGAGTCAATGATGCGCTCGATATCCTCTGGCGGCAGATATCTCGGCAGAGTTGCGAGGCGCCAATGCGCTATTATAGGTATGGCGCCGAGGAGCCCTGCGCGGCAACGATCGTTGGCGATGAGAAATCGTAGAAACATCCGAAGTGCCGTGGTGCACCGCTGAGTCCCCCAGCGACTTATGCTGCGGCTTTGCCTCATTACAAACCCTCTCAGGCGCCGAGCATCAAGCCGTCGAGGCTCTTCACCACAATCTTGCAGCAGAGCTCGAATCGGGATGGCGTAGTTGTAGAGCGTCAGATCATTTGTGCCGCGCTGGGCTCGCATCCACTGGAAAAACTCCTGCAATAGCGGCGAGTCGTCTGCGGTGGCTGCCCGCTCCTTTATCGCAGGCTCGTTGATCCCCTGCAGATGCCGAATGAACAGTCGGGCTCCGCCGACTACCTCGCGGCGACCGGCACATGCATAGTGGCCGCAATGACACCGGATGAGATGCCCACGGAAACGCCGAAGGGCCACGTCATCCAAATCAGACGCAAGAAGACCTCGCCGACCAGCCCAGCAAACGATATGCTCCGCGGATCGAATGTACTTGCGTGCGGTGATCGGCGCATAACCGCGCAGAGACAGCACTTCTGCGAATCCCTCGATGAACGTTCCAGCCGGACTGCTGCGGATCTCCCGGATGCGAGCCGCCGCGTGAAAATACTTTGACAGCATGACGATCTCCCTCGGAGTGCCTTTACCCAGGCACGAAGGAGCCAATTGTTATGCGGAGTACTTCTGCTCAGGAAAAATGGGCGAATGACTGCTTTAAAACACGTGCACGCGGGGCCAGACGCCCCAGCTCCGCATAACAATACTCGCCGCATTAAACAAGTTATGTGGCGCACCGCATAATTGGTTGGTGGTGTCCAGCAGCCTGTTCATCTCGGGCGTCAAGCGGCCCGGCACATACCAATTGTCTGCTTCTGACAATACCAGCGCGCCGCAGAGCAGTTTCACTCGCCGGTAGCGCACCAGTTCAGTGCCCGCCACGCCGAGCTCCTGCCGCTGCTGCGCCGAGGCGGGTTTATCAACGTCCGGAACAAGGATGGCAACGATTCGCGGCGGGAAAGCGAGCCGATGAACGTCGCACCAATGTTCGAGAGTCAACGTCGCACTGTTATGGCTCAGCAATTCGGTATTCAGTGTCTCAAGCAGCGCCAGCACCTCCACGCGCGCAGCGGAATTCTCCGGTCCGATCGTGCCTCGCGACGGCGTTGCCTCATCCGCATTGGCGCTGACCAGCCACAGCAGTGCCGCGCCGCAGGTCCACGCCGCCCGACAAACCCTGGGGTGATCTCTTCGCAACATCGGCCCTCTAGCGTGTGCCGCTCTGCGACTTCGTAATAATGTCATACACCGGTTTATTGTCGGCGTACACGCGCCACTGCCTCACCAAATCCGCATCGACTAGGGCCCTCCAGGCGGCCGGAGTCCGCCACTGGTTCTCAACGGGCAGCCTGCCGCCGGCGGCGATGGTGCCGCCCGCCGCGCCGTACACGGCAACGCTGTTGCCGCTTGCGAAAATCTGCTCGTGCGATACCCAATAGTCCGGGCAGAAGGCGAAGTAGCCCTGCCAGCCGATGCGCATGGCCTCGCGGCCCTGCACGGAGTGACCGAGCGAATCGATGAAAACGTGATCTTCGGTCATCAGATCGGCCAGCCCAGAGGCGTCGCGCCGATTGATCAGCTCCATGAAATGCAGCACAACTTCGATGCTATTCACGACGCTCGCTCCTTTGCGGTATGCCTACGGGCGCGTGAAAACCGGCGCCGCCGCCAAGATAGGCTTACCCACCGGTAGTTCCTTCCGGCCGGCGCCGCCTGACAAAGAGATAGGCCGCAAACCAGCGGACCAGGAAAAGACCTGCACCCATCGCTGACAACACCGCCATGCTCAGGACGAGCACCGCGCTGATCAGAGTGGCAGGAATCACTCCATGCACAACGCCCGCGACTAGAGTTCTGACTAGATCGATCCCTAATCCTGCGCAACCAAACGCCTTCGCGAGCTCCAGATGACCCAATCGAATGATGGAATTGCGGTCCGGCAGCGTGAGCCATGAGGCTGACAGCGCACCAGACCTCACGAAGGCGATCACTGACACGATAATGGCGCTCAAGATCAGCACGCCACCGATGTTGGCCAGTCCCATACGATACAACAGGCCGATACCCGCGCCGGCGATGCAGGCGGCAAGCGCTTTGCCGATCAATGGCCACACGGGCGAGTGTATGTTCACGCGAGTCTCCGCGCGGCGGCGCTTCTCTTTGTTACACCTTCACTGCCGAGCCGAGCCCCCATGCAACACTGTTCTTCATATCGATATCCTCGTATTCTGATGCGCGGCGTTTCTAGATTAGATACTTAACAAACGAGCCTGTCCAATGGGACACGCGTGAGATCCTTTAACTATGAGACCGCTATTTAAAATTCTATTGGGCCTGCTCGCAGCGCTAATCATCGTCATCTACATCGTGCTGAATCCGCCGCTGAGCGTGCCAAGTGGGGCGCTGAGTCGAGAGAACTATCGGCGAGGAACTCATGAAGTCTCGCATCAGTCTATCAGCTGGGTGGACAGCTCTCGGCCGACGATGGCCAGTCACGATTTCAAGGGTCACGCAACCCGAGAATTGAAAGGCCGCATCTGGTTTCCGACCGATAAAGTGGGAGCGCCCTATCCTCTGGTGGTCTATAGCCACGGGTATATGTCGCAGTATAAGGAGGGCGACTATATTTTGGACTTCTTGGCCAGCCACGGGTACGTGGCCGTGAGCGTTGATTTCCCGCTGTCCAGTGGATCGGCGCCAGGCGGTCCGGTCATCGCCGATATCGCCAATCAACCCGGCGACATCACCTTCCTCATCGACCAGATGCTGGCGCGTTCCAAGCAACCGGATAACTTGCTGTATGGCCGGGTGGACGGGGATCGGATCGCCGCGCTCGGGTTGTCGTTGGGCGGGCTGACCACGGAATTGGCGGGCTTTAGTCCGACCTTGAGAGATCCCAGGATTCGGGCGGCCATCTCCATGGCGGGCCCCAGTCAGTTTTTCACCCCCGAATTTTTCGACGCCGACAGCATCCCATTCCTGTACATCGGCGGCAGCGCCGATGCCATCGTGCCGTATCCTGAAAACGCGGCGCCTATTCCACAAAAGTACAAAAACAGCGTCCTGGTCACCTTGGAGGCAGGTACGCACGTTGGATTCATCGATATGGCACCCATCGTTTTCCGCTGGATGCACAATCCCGATGAGCTGGGCTGCGCAGGTCTCATGCGCGGACTGCGCGCAGCGCAGGAGGCCTCTCATTCCGACAAACCGTTGCCCGGTCTCGGCGAGTTGATAGGCGGGGCCGGCATTTCGACGACTCCCTCGACAGCGCCCTGCCAAACACACGAGTTCGCTCAGGCCATGCATCCCGCCCGTCAACACACGCTCACGGTGCTGGCGATCTACAGTTTTCTCGAGAGCCAATTCTCCGCATCGGAAGCCGTGCGCACTGCGATGCACGCGTTCTTGATCGATCAGTTGGCCAAGGAAAACAAGGACGTCACCGTGACCTTGGGCAAAGCTCAACCGCAGGGCTAAGTAATGAATGTCTCGCGTCGCGTTCGACTGCCCCGCTCGCCAGGAGGCCGCGCATCGCTCAAGCTCTTCCTGGGACTTCTCATCATGCTGCGGTTGTTCGCACCGCTGTCTGTCCTGGCGCAAGCGGCGCCGCAGTCGGAGCAACCCGCCTCTCCGATTGGCTGGTGGGAGACTATCGACGATAAAACCGGCAAACCCACCGCCGTGGTGGAAATCTTCGAGAAAGACGCCAAACTATTTGGGCGAATCGAACAGATTCTGACCGGCGATGATGCAGCCAGTGTCTGCGTGGCCTGCAAGGACGAGAGAAAGAATCAGCCCATCGTGGGCATGATCATCATTCGAGACCTCAAACCAGCGGGCGCCGAATACAGCGGCGGCGATATCCTCGATCCGGAATCCGGTTCGGTGTACCGCTGCAAAATGCACCTGGACAATCACGGCACGCAGTTGATCGTGCGCGGCTACATCGGCGTAGCGTTTCTAGGCCGCTCGCAAACTTGGCATCGACGGCCGTAGCGCGCGCCAATGGCGCAGGTTAGATAGCCCACCCGGCGCGATATTCGCGCGTCAAGTATTGGTTAGCCTCGGGAATGTTGGTGATTTGGCCGCGCTCCCCGTCGTACAGAATCTTCTTCCCCTGTCCAGTGCGCAGTGCGACCAGCCCGAGCAGCATGGTTTCGGTGAGCTGCGACGCATACTCGATCGGGGAACTCGCCTTAGCTTCGCCGCGGATCGCCTTGGTCCAGTTCAGCTCGTGACTCCACAGGATCCGTGGAATGCTTTGCGGCACGCTGGCCGCCGACTCCATCAGCGTTTGAGGGTACAGCCGCGGATTGGCGCCGTAGGTATCGTTCAACAGAATGCCCTTCTCGCCGATGAAGATGACACCGCCTTCGCTCGCCAGCACCACATCGTCCGGCAAGTAGTCCGGTCGGGGTGGATAAATTCCGCCGTCGAACCAGGAGAGCTTCACGGGCGGCTGCGCGCCGCGCGCATCGAATTGATAGTGCACGCAGGTCGATACCGGGTACGACACCGGAATGCGCTGCGGGCGGCCGGGCGCCGCAGTGGAGTCCGTAGTCGCCGCCGGCATGGTGCCCCACTGGGTCGAGGTGGCCTCAACGCTCGAGGGATACGTCAGGCCCAAGGCCCAAAAGGGGTGATCGATGAGGTGAGCGCCCATATCGCCCAGCGCGCCACACCCAAAATCCAGCCAGCCACGCCAATTGAAGGGGTGATAAATGGGGTGATAGGGAACATTTTCTGCAATCGGCCCAAGATACATGTTCCAGTCCAGGCCCGGGGGCGGTGCGCCGCCGCTGCCCATCGCTGCGGCAAGAACATCCTGCACATGGCGGAAGGTCCACAAGTTGCCGAACGCACCGGGCACATCCGGCGCGGCCATGCCGGTCGGACGCGGCAAACCTTGCGGCCAGTAAACCACCGGTCGGTTGGTCCACACGTGAACCTCGTGAACGGAGCCGATGACCCCCGCGCCAATCCACTCGTTAATGCGGCGCGCGCCTTCGCTGGAATGACCCTGGTTGCCCATCTGAGTCACCAGCTTCGGATTGGCGAGCGCCTGCGCACGCAGCACGCGCGCCTCATGCACCGTGGCCACGAGCGGCTTTTGCACATAGACATGCTTGCCCATGTCCATCGCTGCCTTCGCGATCACCGCGTGCAGATGATCAGGGGTTGCCACCACGACGCCGTCAATGCTCTTCTCTTTCGCCAACAGTTCGCGAAAATCGCCATAGCGCTTGGCTTTGTTGAATTGCTCCTTGAGCTTCAGGCCGTCGGGCCGCGGGTTGTTTTGCGCATCGGCCAGTTTTGCCGTAACCCTGCCCTCGCTGTAGGCGAAGTCGACATCGCACACCGCGCCGATATGGTCGGTTTGAGCCAGCACCAGTGCATTTTGCGATCCCATGCCGCCGAATCCGACGATGGCGACATTCACCAGATCGCTCGGGGGCCGCTGCCCGCGGCCGAGCACGCGGCTTGGCACGATCAGGGGCGCACTCGCCGCCACCATCGCGCCGAGCGTGGCTTTGCCGGCGCCCGCGACAAATTCGCGGCGAGTCAGGTCTTTCTCATTCGACATCGGAATGCCCTCCCCCACTGACTGTTCACCGGCGCAATCATAGCCCGGAAATGAACACGATGGCGGGGCGAGCGCCTAAGGCCGCAGGGCGCATCGCGGCCTTAGGCGGCCGCGATGCGCAGCAGTCGATGATTTATTCTTGGAACACGCGGCGCGCGGAGCCGATCGCTGCGTCGATATGACCGATCGCGCGGTTACGCAACCCGTCGGCAAACGCGTTATCTTCTTCGCGGGCGATATCGGCACGCGCCTTCTTCAGATATTGCAATGCCTCGTGGATACGACCACGGTGATCGGGATTCTCATCCACCAGGGGGTGATCGTTGGTGTTCTTGCCATCGTCAATCGCCGCCTTCTTCAGGTCGTTAATGGCCGCGTCAATTTGACGCACGGCGTCGCCCTCATCGCTGGTTTGCGCCCAATCTCCAGGGCGATGCTCGATCAGCCAGCGAGCAGCGCGCAGGTCCGACAAGGCATGCAGATAGGCGGGGTGGCGTTCCGGTGCCGGTGCCACCACGACGTGCGGCGGCGGTGGTGGAGGCGGAGGCGCGGTGGCACAACCCGCCAACGTCGCGAACCCTCCCAGGGTAAAGAGAATGGCTTTCACTCTGACCGCTTGCAACATGAATTTCTCCCGATTGTTGTTGACTACTCGGTTCAACGTCACAGGCGGGATCGCGGATATCAGTGTGAAGGAAAATTAACCTGAGAGCTTTTCAGGAGGCCCTAAAGCTTCAACAACAAAGCTATTCGGTACGTACAATCAGGGGGGTTGAACGTGGTCGCCGCGGAACGCACCTACGCGCAGGCGCGCCTCAGCTATCACCTCGCCAACGTGGACATGTCGATCGAGAATCGATATTTGACGTCACTCTTCAGCATGCGTTCGTAGGCTTCATTGATTTTATCCATCGCGATCACTTCAACGTCGGCGCTAATGTTTTTAGCCGCGCAAAAATCCAGCATCTCTTGGGTCTCCGCAATGCCGCCGATGGCCGATCCGGCGAAATGACGCCGTTTCAATAGAAGCGGAAACACCGCGATCGGCAACGGCTCCGCCGGTGCACCCACCTGCACCAACGTCGCATCTCGTTTCAGCAGATTGAAATACGGATTGAGGTCGTGCGTCGCCGAGACGGTATCGATAATGAGATCGAAACTCGCGGCATGCCGCTTCATCTGAGCGCGGTCATTAGAAACGATGACTTCGTCCGCGCCAAGACGCCGGCCGTCCTCGACTTTCGATGGGGAGGTTGTAAAGAGCACGGTCCTCGCGCCCATGGCGTGACTCAGCTTCACGCCCATATGTCCGAGGCCGCCCAGTCCGACGATCCCGACCTTTTTACCGGGCCCTGCCTGCCAGTGGCGAAGAGGCGAGTACACGGTGATGCCCGCGCAAAGCAGCGGCGCCGTTGAGGCGAGCTCCATTCCCTTCGGAATGCGCAGAACATAAGAACGGTCGACAATGATGGTGTCTGAATAGCCGCCGTACGTGGGGCCGCCGATGACCTTTTCCGTGCCACCGTAGGTACCGGTCATGCCCACCTCGCAGTATTGTTCCAAACCCTCCTTGCACGATGCGCATGTCCGGCAAGAATCGACGATACATCCAATCCCCACCTGGTCGCCAACCGCGAAATCCCGCACCGCCGAACCGACCTGCGACACTCGACCGACGATCTCGTGTCCCGGCACCGCGGGATAGACGGTGAAATGCCATTCGTTGCGCGCGAAATGTAGATCCGAGTGGCATACGCCGCAATACAAGATCTGGACTTTGACATCGTCCTTACCCATGTCGCGCCGTTTAAATGTCAGCTTCCCCAGAGGCTGATCAGAGGAGGCAGTTCCAAAGCCGGTGCAATCGAGCATTTCTCTCTCCCGTTGAAGAACTAATCCTAGCGTGCGGCTTCCTGCGGCTGCCACTCGCACACCAGCTTCATTTCTCCCTCTTGCCAAGAATCCGGCTGGACACGGTGCCACGCCGTTGATGAAATCAGCGCGGAGTCCGCAACCCAGTGTGTGCCATCCTCGTAGTAGTCGGTTCTGGCGTCCAACCGGGCTTTTCGACCTCCGCAGTCAAATGCCCATTGATCCACGGCGTAATTCACCCACTTCCCCAGCCACTTCTCGCTGTGCGGTGGAAAAACGTGCCTATCCCATAACGACCGCAGGTTACCGTTGCCGCGGAAACTCGTGGTGTTCACATAGAGCTGCCCTGCCGAATCGTTCAGCGCGGAGACGCGCATCCAATCGCTCCCTCGGCGATTGCTGTCGGCGCGCGGCGCAATCAATTCTGATCGGGTAGTTGCCGACTCAGTAATGACCAAGGCTTGCCGTTCGTTATCAATAGACCATGATTTAAGCCGTGACAGAAAGCTCTGCCCTAATAACAGCGATCCCCCGGAAGGAACGACGGACGCGATGACGTCGCGGAGTTCCAAATTGCCCACACGCAAGGCTCGAATGCGGAATCGCTGCGAGATTTCCGCTGAACCGTCGGCGAGTTTATACGCTCGCTTGTCTAGGAAATCCTGCGATGAGACTGTCCCGGCACGAATGAGCGAAGACATGACGTTGCTGGGAATGGCCACGTCCGTCGCGCCACTGTCGATGGTGAAATCAAGCGAAATCCTGCCGTTAATCAGCACGGGCACGAGCAGCGTGCCCTGAGCACGAATAAGCGGTATCGACTCCGCACTCACAGCACCCGAGGACAGGAATGTAGCCAATAATGCTGCACCGGCGATGATGTTCATTGGGGTTTGCATGCGCAGAGTCGTGCTACCGGGCGCCAATCAGTGTGGCTGCCGCCATTCTAATCCTCGTCTCGCTGCCGCTCTAGCCCGCTTGCCCATTGCGTATTCGATGGCCTATTGTGATAGGTCCAATTCCCGCGTTCATTGAGGAAAGCGCCATGACCCTGAACACACGCAAGCTTGGCAGCCAAGGATTGGAAGTTTCGGCCATCGGTTTGGGCTGCATGGGCATGAGCCAGTCTTATGGACCTGCGGACGAGACCGAATCCACCGCGACACTGAATCGCTCAATTGAACTAGGCTGCACCTTCCTCGATACGGCCGAGGTCTACGGTCCTTACACGAACGAAGAACTCCTCGGACGCGCACTCGGCTCCAAGCGCGCGAAGGTCGTACTCGCCACGAAATTTGGATTCCAGATCAAAGACGGCAAGATCACCGGCACCGACAGCAGTCCCGCGCGCATCCGCGAGGCTGTGCATGGCTCGCTGCAGCGTCTGAGGACCGATTACATTGATCTGCTGTATCAGCACCGAGTCGACCGCAAAGTGCCCATAGAGATCGTGGCCGGAACGGTGGCCGAGTTGGTCCACGAAGGAAAAGTGCGTTACTTTGGGTTATCCGAGGCCGGAGTCGGCAACATTCGAAAAGCCCACGCCGTGCATCCCGTATCCGCGCTGCAAAGTGAATACTCCTTGTGGGAGCGCAATCTGGAGCACGATGTGATCCCCGCGTTGGCGGAACTTGGGATAGGCCTTGTCCCATTCTCGCCGCTGGGGCGTGGATTCTTGACCGGCGCCGTCAAACGTGCAGAAGATTACCCCGCCGATGATTTTCGTCGCAATGATCCGCGCTACCAAGGTAGTAATTATGATGCCAATGTTGCGGCCGCGCAGACGGTCCGCGACATCGCCAAGAACAGACAGGCAAAGCCCGGACAGATTGCCCTGGCATGGCTGCTCAACAAATCGGCGTCAATAGTGCCCATCCCCGGCACGAAGCGGCGAACCTATCTTGAGGAAAACATCGCGGCGGCGGCGATTTCTCTCAGCCCGGCGGACATGAATGCTTTGGACGACGCGCTCGCACCGAACAGGATTTCTGGCCCGCGATACAGCGCGACGATGCAATCGATGGTCGACCGTTAGCGGCCACCTCATGAGGCTTCAGCGACCTGCAGCGATACTTGTTTGGCCCCCCGTGCTACCCACTGAGTCCCTTGTTCCGTGAAGCCGAACTTGTCATGAAACATTCGCGATGCGTGGTTGGGCGGAACAATGTTGTACTCGCAGGCGATCAGCGCTACGGCGTTGGATTTGGCATAGCGAAACAGATCTTTGTACAGGAGGCTCCCCAAGCCCTGGCCTCGCGAAACGGATGAAACGACAACGCGGTCAACGTAAATAAATCGCGGATAGTTCTGAGAGAACCATTCAAAGTTCTCGTTTTTATAGGGCGATCCGTTGCACATTGCGAGAAGAAAAGCCGAAACCACGTCGCCCGAGCAGGCGACCGTGTGATAACACGAGATCGCATGGAGTTCCGTCAAGCGCGCGGTATCCATCGCGCTCGTATGCTGAACATCCGCGAGGTTCAAGGCGCAAATCGCCTCAAAATCGCCGGGTACCGCAGTGCGGATCATCGCGGTGTGCACGCTTACGACCTCGCGTCGGTGAAGCCACGACACACCGCCGCCAGCTTATTCCCATCCGGATCGCGCACATAGGCCGCGTAGAAATCCCGCCCGTAGTGTGGCCGCAGGCCGGGAGCGCCGTCGCTTAAGCCTCCGTTGGCGAGCGCTGCCGCGTGAAAATCATCGACAGCTTTCCGAGAAGCCGCCCCGAATGCGACCATGCTTCCATTTCCCGCCGAAGCAGGCTGCTGATTGAATGGATAACCGATCCAGAATGCGAGCTCGCGCCTGGCATCGTCCTCGTAAACGCCCCAACCCGAGGAAATGCGATCCCATTCCGGGTCGTTGGTGATACAGCGCCGCATTCCGAGCGGCGCCAGTATGGCGTCATAGAACGTCGTGGCT
Source organism: uncultured Gammaproteobacteria bacterium (assembly GCA_963756845.1). Classification (GTDB taxonomy): domain Bacteria; phylum Pseudomonadota; class Gammaproteobacteria; order Steroidobacterales; family Steroidobacteraceae; genus Bog-1198. Next base: position 764,698 of record CAVWPD010000002.1, read on the forward strand.
TTATCCAGGTCACTCGTGCCGAAGTAGACGTAACTGAGCATCGCGAAGCTCCTGAGCAATGAGACACATCGCGGGTCGCATAATACCGCCCGCTGGGAGGTGGCCCCAGGCTTAATGGGATGCGCTTTAAGCTGCCCTGTCAGGTCGCAAGGTTTGAAATAATTTATCGATATCCAGTGGCTTGCGCAGGTAAGCGCTGGCACCCAATCGCATGCACTCTTCGCGTGTCGCGGGCGCGTCATCCGCAGTCATAATCGCAATCGGGAATTGGGCGCCTCCGATCCTCAGGGCCTGCAGAATTTCCATGCCGGAACGCTCCGACATTTGAAGATCGAGCAGTAGGTAATCCGGCCGATCGAAATGCCAGGTCTTTAGGAACACATCGCCGGAGAGAAAGCCCCGTGCGGCGAACCCAGCCGCCCTTAGTAGGCGCACGACTGCCCTGACAACCGACTCCTCGTCGTCCACGACCGCAATCACGTTTTCGGCGTCGTATTGGGCACGTTCCTTTATCCCCCGACGAGACGCGTTTGGATATGGGACTTACGGTCATGCCCGAGGATGCGGCACTTTCTTGCGGCGATTGCGTACTATCGTGGGATTTGGTGGACCAAGTGTAAATGAGCTTTCTCACCGTCTTCACACCGTCGCTGATATTCACTGTCATAATCGGCGCCTTTCTCGCGCTGACATGGCGAGTCGCCCGAAAACCATGGGCTCTCGCGATATTTTGGGGAATTGCCCTCCTCGTTCACCTAGGCTGGCTCGCGATACCCCATTTGGGCGCCGCCGCGCCGTTCGCACGATGGCTAGCAATCGTGTGGCTGAGCAGCATGCTGACGGCGCTTGCGCTCCTGGTCCCCTTTGCTTTGTTAGCCGCCTTATCACACTGGCGCAAGCTCGAATCTCTGTCGGGCTATCTGCCAACGACCTATGTGATTTGCATTCTCGGCGCCGGTCTTATTTTAAGTCTCAGCAGCACAGCGGAATTCGTGGTGCGACAAGAAACCGTTCGAATTGCCGGTCTGCCGGCAGAACTTGACGGCTTTCGCATTGCCAACTTGGGCGATGTTCATATTGGGCGGTTCATTGACGCGAAGGAGCTTAGCCGAGGAATCCAGGCGATTAACGAGCAAAACGTGGATTTGCTGGTGGTCACGGGCGATCTGGTCGATGACGTTACTCAGCTCGAGGGCGCCATGCGAGTTTTGGAGCAGAACAATGCCCCTTACAAGATCGTCGCGATACTGGGGAATCACGAAGAAATGGGCGACCTTCCTAGGATCCTGTCGATTTACGCTCAACACCGAGCGCGGATCGCGCTGCTGGTCAACCAAAACATCGCGATTACTCGCGGCGCTGCGAGCTTGCACATCGTCGGCATCGATTACCCCATGAACCCGAAGGGCGGCCACATGCTGCCGCCGCTGGACCAAGACACCGCGATGAGAGAGCGGGCGGACACCGCATTTGCCGGTCTCATGGCCGGCGACACGATCCTTGCACTATCACATCATCCGGCATTTTTCCCATTCGCAGCCGCACACGGCGCGCGGCTCACCCTCGCCAGCCATACCCATGGCGGACAAATACTGGTGTTCGGCCGTCCTCTCATCGACGCCTATCCGTATCTGAAAGGACTCTATCGGCGTGGCGATTCCTATATCGATGTCTCCGCCGGTTTTGGTCACTGGCTTCCCATACGCTTTGGAGTTCCGCGGGAGATCGTGATCGTAACGCTGCGCAGCGGACCGAAGCCCTAGATGGAACCGTGTTCGACGTGAGCGCGCTGTCGTGCACCGGACGACTAGCGCGCGCTGGCCGGGGACACGCGATTTCGTCTACCTCGCCGGCGTCGTCAAATGCTCACCGATCAGCCAGTTGTAGTAATCATCGATCCAGTGATCGGCGCTCGTGCCCACTTTGCGCATGCCGAATCCATGGCTGCCGTGTGCATAGATATGCAATTCGGCCGACTTGCCGGCCTCCTGCCAGGCGTCAAAGATCGGCACGCTGGCGTGCGCCAGTAAGGGGTCGTCCGCCGCGACCGCGATGAACACCGGTGGGGCGTCCTTGGGAACCGCTCGCTTCGGCATGGCGCCGTAGATGACACCGACAAAGTCTGGTCTGGACTTGGGCTCGTAGGCGGTCGCCACATTCATGGTGGTCATGCCGCCTGCCGAGAATCCGAGCATGCCGATCTTATTGGGATCGATCGAATATTCCGCCGCGTGCGAGCGAACATACGCAACGGCCCTTAGTCCATCTGTCTGGGCCAGACTTTGGGCGGGGGCAATAATCTCACCGTGAGTCATGTTGGGCGGCGCATGACCCATGCGGTCCATGATGGTTTTGATCAGACCGGCAACATCTTTTGGTGTGGGGTCTACCCGGTAGGTGAGCACAAAGCAGGTGATTCCCCGCGCCGCCAAATACTTAGCCTCTTCCATCCCCTCGGTATCAAAGGATAAAGTCAGGAAAGCGCCGCCAGGCGCAATGATCACCGCCGTGCCATTGGCCTTCCCCTTGTCCGGCAGTACGGGATACAACGCCGGTTGTGTGACGTTGCGGACCGTCAGCCAACCTTCCATTTTTTCCCATTGTGCGGTGGATGCGGATCCCTCGGTGGATAGAGCGATGGGCTTAATCGGGGATGGAGGTGCGGGCTGGGGCGGATGCGCCTTGAGCATCGCCTCGAATTCGTTCGGGCCAGGGCTGGTAGGCGCGCGGTCAGCCGCAAACACACTCATCGGGGCAGGGAGCACCGCGAGTAGCGCGAGGATCGCAAAGTGACATTTCATAGGGGCCAACTCCGAAGCTTTTATTTATACATTGGCATGCGAGACTGGCAGCAGCGCAACCTGGCGCCGCCGGCCAGTCTTTGATCTGCATAGTAAGCGTTGAATTTGGGCGCAACCGACGATTTGCTCGACGACAGCATTCGGCGGGACAGTACGCTACCCGGCGGCTGCGCGAAAAGCACCATTCGGGCCCCGATCCCCAATCACGGTGCCATCTGGCTCTATAACTCTCCCGATCGCTCGTACTTGGGCAATGCGTCGGTGACCACAAGCCAAGGCAGCCTTTCGGCCCAATGCACGTGAAAGGCGGGGGGATAGGCCGCTGGATTGTCGAAGGTCGGCGTATAAAGATGAATCTCGCCCGGCCACTGAGTTGATCGGTAGGACAAGGGCGTTCCGCATTGGGCACAGTGGCTTCGCTCGACGCCTGGCGAGGAGCAAAATATTCGCCGAGCCTCACCCCGGAACCCTACGCAGTTCTCGTCAAACCCAACGAATGCAGCCATAGGAGACCCGGTAGCGCGACGGCAACTGTTGCAGTGACAGTACGCACTCCAAATGGGCTCTGCCGCAACGGAGAAGCGCACTGCACCACAGAGACAGCCGCCGAGGCCATAGCCGCTTGTGTTCATTTGTAGCCAATGGTGAAAACGGCGCGGCGGAACCGGCGGATCAGCGTTTGCATATGCGCCTCGACCGAATCGAATTTGCCGCTCGCGCCGAGCCGTGCCAGGTCGGCCGCGCGCGCTTCCGCGTTTGGGTATTCGCATTCCCATACCACGTCGGGCAATTCGGCATCGTCCGCGTCGCCGCGCGGTGCCGGACTGCGCCGCAGCACACGCCCCACAGCCAATCCGAGCTGCGCGCGAACTTCGCTGGCGTGCAGTCGCCAGCGGTAGACTTCCTCAGCCTTGCCGGGTAAGGCGTAGTAGAAGTTCTGTACGACAATCGCTTCTTCCCCGCCCTTGGCGGGCGTACCAGGCAAACTACCGGCATCTGATACAGGCGCGCCCCAAACCGCCAGCCCGGCCAGCAGGATCCAGAGGGCGAGGCGGAATGCCGTGCTCATCGGATTATCCTCGTGTGCAATCCATTACCGATAAAGTAACGCCGCCCACGCCACAAGGAAAGCGATCTGCTGAGATCCTATGACGCAACTGATCGCAATGGTTTCATTCGGGAGTTGAGATCGCCTGAATCGCAAGTCCGCCTAACGGCTGCACAATATTTCGAAAACCAGGGTTCTGCTCGGACCGCCTCGCTGTGCCTAACGCTCGCGCGCACTCGCCTATTGCGCGGGAGCCCGACTCAACGACGTTGACGGCAACGCCCCGCCTCCGAAGTCGGGGATAATCATCGCAATATTATCTTGCGTGACATTCTGACCCTCGACAAATGTCCAGGAATTACCAGAATCCTCCGACACGCCTATAAAGAACGACTTCGCCGTCACGTCTTGTCCCCGAGCGCTCAACGCCATGCTGTAGGGAATAAACACATAGGTGCGCCCGCGTAGCGCAAACGGCGGCCAGGGAGCGGCCAACTGGAGAAGCGAGTAACGGGCATGTATCGACTTCAATTGCCGGTACAGGTTCGCGACGCCTTGATCGAGTTGATCGCGCGACATGCCGCGTTCTTCCAACATCTTTGTATAGCTGAGCGCATTTACACAAGCGGCGTCAAATGCCTTCATGCAAACGATAAGGCGCGTTGCATCGCGACTGGCATTGGCGGATATATCCGTGGCGCCAAGGAGCGCCGTGGAAAACAAGAGCGGGGCCGTCAGGAACCAACTGCGGTGATAGCGCATGAGATTTCCAAATTGTCACTCGCCGACAATCACTAAGGGAATGTATTTACGCGAACCCTCCTGCGCAAATTGTGCCCCGTGAGGTCCCGCAGGTGCAACGCGCCAACGCCGCCGATTCATCCTTTGAAATGGTTCGGAGTTGTTACTTCTGCTGAATCACGTGCCCGAAGGTGGCTTCTTCGGGGTGTGCTGGTGATGAGAGGTCTTGCCGTGGCCCACGATAGCGGGGCCAATGGGCGCACCATAGACGTGTTGATTCGTGTGAGGGTGCGGGACATAGGAGGTGGGCGTCTTGCCCGATGCAGCCGAGTTATCGCCGGCAAGCAAGAGTGCGGGTTGCACGAGCGCGGCCGCGGCGAGCACGCCGACGGCAAAGTTCCTCATGTTTTGGATACTCATGGCGTAATGGTAGGTCAATATCGCGCCGCGGCGATCCAAGCTTGCGGTAACGTGATGTGCGTCTCGAAATCTTCATTTTTGAAGGTTCCGCCAAGGCGCGGGGAGCCGGGTTTTCCACTGTCAACAGCGACTGCTGCGGCGCCCTAGCCCTCCAATATCAGTCGATATCCGTGCAGATTCGACCGCTGTATTCGCGATCACGCCTTAGGCCGCCAGCATTGCAAACTGCAAAACCAGCACGGAAACGCCTGTAGCGGAAACCGCAAGAAACGCTTGCGCGAGCCGTGCGAAAACTTGGAATTCGCTGTTCATGTCCTTATCTCCGTAGGGTGAATCGATCGAACGATGAACAGCTTGCTCTGCCCGCGCATGCACGACAAACGCATTACCTGACTGATTGTTAAGTAAAACTTAAGCGATTTGCGATGAATCCGGGCGCGTCCCGGGACGGCGCCCAGCGCGAAATTTTCACCATCTACAAGCGGAGGAATACAGCGCAGGCAGGCCGCTCGACGTCTCACGACCCTTCCGCCAATGCGCCGGCCGGGTTAGAATGCGCGCCCTTTTTCCTCGTCGCCGCAATAGCTCAGTTGGTAGAGCAACGCATTCGTAATGCGTGGGTCAGGGGTTCGAATCCTCTTTGCGGCACCAAAAAATATCAATACAATTAGTTGGTTACTGCGATTTTGCGCAGGTGCGCTCGAACAACTCCACTTCTATCGAGGCGGCCCGTACGCGGTCAAACTCTCCGACACCCAGAATTGAAGTCAGAATATCTACGGGACCGAAGTCGGTTCTAAGATAGAGATTGCGAATCTCGTCGCCCGAATCGGGGTTGTCCAAGAAGGAGAGCTTCTGTGATGTCAGACGATGAGCGGGCTTCAGGTCACGCCAAGCGTCGCGCAGTTTCGCTATATTCTCGCCGCTTAAGGTTCACACACATCCAGATCTCGAGTGACCAGGGACGAGCCGTGCAGAGTCGCAGCGAAACCGCCGACGATGACGAAGCCGATGTCAGCGTCGCAAAGACGCTGTAGTAGTCGGTTGATGTCGATCACGGATTTGCCGGCCGGCATCTTCCATCTCAAGCGCCAGATTGAGCGCTGCCTGATGGTAAAGCGCGCGCTGCTCGTACGAAAAGCTCAAGCTTTCGTCCACTAAGCTCAAGTCGAACCCCGCGCGCTCCGCTTCTTCAATTGGATTTTGAGCACGAAACTAAACACTCCTTTTTTGGCTCGTCACGCCGCCACCAATCGGAGGCGTGTGCCCGACAGCATGATGGCGCCGTTTCCCTCGATCAACCGCCTTGCCTGGGCTCGACGCCGAACGTCCTGTGGGTCGCGAACCGCTACGTCAAATCCGCCCAGCCCGTCGCCCCGACCATCGCGCGCGGACACGAACCGAATCTCACCTTCATCCAAGTGGATGTGCCACCCGCCGTCGGCTTCCTCGGCCGCTCGACCGAGAACAGCGGCCCAACGCGCCGCCATCGTTCTCGGGTCTTCGGCCTGTAGCTCCGCGCCGATGATGGCGACTGACACCTCGGTGCAGACGTGATCCGTCCAGTGGGGACCCCCCCACTCCCAGCGCTCCTTGGGGTTCATATGATCCAAAGAAAGTATCGCGCCGCCAATGTCTTTGGGATGAATATGCGTAAAGGCCGCGCCATCTTTGTCTCTCTGGTCCACCACACGCGCACCGACCTCGCGCACCCGGTCGCGGGCCACGGCCAGATCGTCCACCTGCAGGATCACCATGTATCCACCCGCCCCGCCGCGCTTATCGAGCAGCCGGGCGGCTGTGGTGCCAGGCGCTTTCGGCGCCACTACCTCCAGGAAGGTGCTGCCCACCGGAAATACGGCATTGTGCAATCCGTACTTGCCCACCCCGGGATCGTCATAGGCATAGTCAATGCCGAGCACCGCGGTAATCTCGGCGCGGGCGGCGGCGAGATCGGGAGCGACGAGGGCGATTTGCCGAAGCCGCACGCTAGCGGCCGTGAAAAACGGGTTCGCGCTTTTCGACGAATGCCTTTACCGCCTCGCGGTGGTCTTCGGTCGCGGCGCAGTGCACATGATGGGTCGCCTCCAGATCGAGGCACTCGTCGATCTCGCCGGCCATGGCCCGGTTCAAGTTCTCCTTCATGTAGCGGAACGCGACGCTCGGACCTGAAGCAAGACGGTGCGCAATCTCGTGGGTCCGCGACTGCAACTCATCCGGCGCACAGATCCAGTTGACGATACCGAGCCTCAGGGCCTCTTCGGCGCTCACCCGTTCGGACAAGTAGTAGAGCTCGCGCGCCTTGGCCGACCCGACGAGCTGCGTGAGGAAGTACGTGCCGCCGAAGTCGCCGGAGTAGCCGACGCGCGCGAACGAGGTCGTCATGAAAGCAGTGGTCGCCATGATTCGCAGGTCGCAGGCCAGCGCCAACCCGAACCCAGCGCCCGCGGCCGCGCCCGGCAGTGCTGCCAACGTCGGCTTCGGCATCTTGAAGAGCCGGCCCACGGTAGCTCGCTGATTGACCCGCTGTCGATGGATGGCGGCGTCAACGGTCAATGCACTGCTCCCGCGACTGGACATGGCCTTGACGTCGCCGCCGGAGCAGAAGCCCTTCCCGGCGCCCGTCAATACCACGCACTTCACGGTCGGATCGAGTTCAGCCCAGGCGAGCTGCTCCGCCAACGCCTGATTCATCGCCTCGCTCATGGCGTTGCGCGCATCGGGTCGATTCAGCGTAAGCGTCAGAACGCCGCCGTCCAATACCGACAAGAGATCGGCGGTTCCGGTACTTGGGGTCGTCATGGCTACTCCACTTGCTTTGTTGTTGTTTGACCATAGTCCCCGCACCTTTCCAGTGTCAACGTACCCGCCATCGCCACTGGCCACGATGCGTGGCATCGCGTCAGCCCGATCTTTCCGTGAGTCTCGCGGCTGTGATGCAGGTCAGCTGCTGCAACTTGCGCTGAATCGAGTAGGCCATGGCCTGGGTAATGCGGTCCAATTCCATCCAAATAATCACCCCGGCGCCTTCGGTCCTCTGCATTCGACACGAGCGCGGCGCCGTATTGGCCAGGACTGCCACATTGAAGACCAGCGCGAGCACATTCGGCTCCGCATCGCCCACGATTTCATACTCGAAAATTGCGCTGGGCAGCGCGTTGGCGGGACCGACAAGAGAGGTATCCCCCGCATAGACGTCGCGATCAGGCTTGGAGTCCTTTGTCACGCGTTGCGTTGCTTTCAATATTGCGGCGCCGCGGCGCGGGCGTTGCTTGCGAATGCGTGGGTTCGCGATCGCAGTTTCCGAATGCCGGCGATAGCCGCAGCACAGGCCACCGCGGCTTCCTCTCCCTTGACTAGGAAGTGTTGGCGGAAAAAATCTCGGTGCTCGTTATGCTCGTGAAAATGCTGCGGTGTCAGCACGACAGAAATAATCGGCACCTCGGTCTCAAGCTGCACGCGCATTAACCCATCGATGACGCTCGATGCGACAAATTCATGCCGATAAATGCCGCCATCGACCACAAATCCTGCCGCCACGATTGCCGCGTAGCACCCGGACAACGCCAGCAGCTTGGCTTGCAGCGGAATCTCAAACGCCCCCGGGACTTCCAGACACTCCACGTTGTTAGGTTCGAAGCCCTGTGTCTTGATCCCGCGCAGAAAACCGATTCTTGATTGATCGACAATGTCTCGATGCCAACAGGACTGGACGAAGGCGATGCGCGCCGAGCGCGCGGGATCTTCCGATTCAGTCGGGAATTCATTGCGATTGCTGTGTTGTGTCATGGCGCCTCCGAAGCTGGTATCACTGTCGGGGCGCAAAGAGACTCGGCACAGCAGACGCGGCTGCACTGCTGAATCAGCAGTCCAAGCGTTCACTGCAGCATCACAAATCCCTCAGCTCTCGTACATCCGGACTTTCAAAGAATCTCGCAAGAGATTCCTTACCGTCGGCTCTGGATTCTCACCAAATCTGCTGCCTTGTTGAGGTCACTCAACAAGCGCCCGCGGGCTCATGCGATTCCTCGCCATCACCGCCGGTGGAGACTTTCACTCCGCCCCGAGAACTTGCGATGCGCACTGGCGCATCGCAAGCTCACAACATAGACGCTTTACTGGCTGCAATGCAAGGGTTTTAGCGCTGCCCCTGGGAGCAGCGCAGCCGCGCGGGACGGCCCCTGCCCCCCAGGTGCCTGGTGGCTTCCTTAGAGGTAGTCGCCGCGAATTCAGAGCGCTAGACTTGTGAAAAACGTTGCGCGGATTCTGGTTACCCGAAGACCCACCAAGGAGACATCCATGATTGGTTACGCGACCCTCGGCATCAATGATCTGGCGCGTGCTCGAACATTCTACGATGCGCTACTGGCTGAAATTGGCGCCAAGCGACTGATGGAATTGCCGCACGGTTTCACCATGTATGGGGTCAAATTTGACCGGCCGGCGCTGGCGATCACTCCCCCTTACGATGGCAAGGAGGCGAGGCCGGGCAATGGCAACATGCTCGCGCTCGTCCTCAATGAGCGGGCCAAAGTCGACGCGCTGTATCGGAAAGCGATGGAACTCGGTGGATCGGATGAGGGCGCGCCGGGGGTGCGGGGTGAGGAAGGCCCGCAAGCCTTTTACGCGGCCTATTTCCGTGATCCTGAAGGGAACAAACTGTGCGCCTACCGCGTCGGCCCGGCATAGCGACTTCGTGCGCCGACTCCAGCGCAGCGCTAGAAGGCATTCCCCCAACTGTTGACTAGATTGCCCGCATCGATGGTACCGATGCCGCTGGGAAAGTCGTATCCCGGATGGGTTTTGAAGGCCGGTTGGTAGCTTGAGTCTGATTGTGACATCACGCCGTAGGTCCCGGAAGGCAGAAAGCAATTCGCGGATCCCTTGCAATCTTGCGAATCATTGCCCAGCGTGACATCGTGAAACACACAGCGAGAATCGCCGCGCGTGCCGAGACTGGAATCGCATTGCTGATTTCCGGCAATTCCGTATTGCTGCCGCGCGAGGGCGTAGTAGACAAAGTTCGGGTTGCCCTGCCGCTCACCCATTTTCTGGTTTACCAACGCCTGAATGCCAGCGACGATGGGCGTGGCGTACGACGTACCGCCGCCCCCCAAGCCCCAGGTCGATGGATTGCCTTGGCACGGGACACCGCCGTTGTTCGGATCCGAGAAGCAGATCAAGTATTGATGATTCCATTCCCATCCGTCGGCGGCGAACATGGATACATCCGGAACGTCGCGCACGCCGTCCGCCGTCATCCCGAAAATCTGCTGATAACTAGGCTTGGCCCATCCCGCACATGAGCCGCTGACGACACCCTTGCTCGACGGTGTCCCGGTGGCACAACCGCTGGGCCCGCCCTCCCCGCCGCCGGTACCGAGGTAGTAAGGAGTCGCGGTGGCGCTGTTGCAGAAACCACTGACGCCATAGCTGGTCGCATAGCCGAATACGGCGATCGTCTGATCGCTGGCACAGGTGTCGTTCCAGGCCATCTCGGGCACGTAAGATTTGGCCGTTCCCCAAGGCGCGCCCTGGCTCGTACCCCAATAATCCAGATTGGTGCCCTCAAAGGTGTCGCTGAAGTCGGTGCCTCCCACCGCCACGTTATTGACCGTTGAGGCCCAGCCGTTGACGCCGATGCCAAATTTCGCGGGACTGGTGAAATTCGGCGCACAGTCTTCGGGTCCGGAATCCCCTGTGGCAACGAACACGGAGATCCCCTCGGCGACGGCCTGCTGATACAGCGACGAGAAAAATGCGTTGGCGGTAGCGCCGTTTTCCGTCTCGCAGATGCCGTAGCTGACGCTGATGATGGCCGGCGGCGAGGCGCTGGCGATGAGATCGTGAATGGCGTGGCGCACCCCATCCACGGTCGCGGAGTCGCCGCACGCAGCAACCAGGATGGCGGCGTCTGGCGCCGCGGCGCTCGACCACTCTGCATCCAGTGTAGCTTCGACGTCATCGCCGTTGCTGTTGACGCCCGGATCGGTGCACGCAGCGCCGCCCGCCGGCGGCGCCGGATGAATGGTGGATAATGTGCCCGCGCGATATCCGCGGAGGCCGAAGATGCGCCGGAAATTAGTCCAGTCGCTGTCGCTATACAGATCGGTATCTTCAACCACGGCGATGGCCTGACCCTTGCCCGTGATCGGCCTGTTCGCCTGGAATAACGCGCTGAAATCGTAGATCGTTGCCAGATCGGCGGGCGCCATAAGATAGCAGGGGCTGCCGCCGCAGCTGCCGGAATACCGGGGACTCGCTCGATGCTTTCGCAGGGGACGAAAATCGTTCAGTTTGACGATGCCGGTGACCACGCCCGCCAGCGCTCGGGGAATTTGCGGATCATTCATGTTCGCGAAGTGAGTCTGTCCGCCGACGCTTAAGTGGTGGATCGACGTGTGAAATGCCGCCCCCAGCTGAGCCACCGTGCCGGAGAAATCGATCACCATGCCGCCGGGGTAGACCGGACCGACGCGAAACCCGTGGCTTTGCAGCCAACCGCGGACCGTGGAAATCGCCTCTGCGGAGGCACCGAAGCGCTCGCCGAATTGCTCGGCGGTGAGCCATTGATGAAAGCTGGGTGAAGCTGGGTCGTGCAGCGCCTCGATGAAAGCGGCTGCGTTCTGCTCCTGCTCGGGCGAGCGGCGCAGCTGCAGCTCCAGATGTTCGAGTGGCGAGGCCGGATCGGCGGCGCCGCGGTCATTGTCCGAGTTCGCCTCGGACCGCGTGTTGCCGCCCAGCGTAACCAGATCGCCCTCATCGATGGGTTGGACGGGGGATTGCGCACCGGATAGGGCGACTGCCGACCAGGTGCTGAGCAGGATCGCGGACAGCTTCAACAGTCGCATGAGGTATCCCCCGCGGTTTTCCCCGACTCTAGCCTCGCGCGAGCGGCATCACAAGTCTGCCGCGCGACGGCGCTACGAACCGCCGGCGGCCAGAGGCAGCGCCAAGGTGCTCGGCCTTCTGGCATCGTGAAAGATCTGAATCCTCGCAACGCGGGCATCGGCGATGTTCTCGTAGCCGATTCGCCCGCCTGTGTTGAAATTTTTCTGGTAGTTCGGCGAGTTCAGCGGCGCGAGAGTCAGACGGAGGCGCGCGCCGGCCGGAATTCGGCGGGCCAGCCACTTAAATTCGAACGGAATCTGCAAAAGCTCGCCGGGTTTAACCAATTCGGCATGAAATTGACTGTTACGAAACCGGGCGCGGCGAATGTCTTCGCCCAATCGCACCGCGGATCCGTCCGGCAGCACCATGAGAAGTTGCGCCCAGAGATCAAAATCCGGTGCGTCGGCGGCGCATGACAGGGTCAGGCGAATGTGCCCCGCGATTTCCGTCGCCTGCGCGAAGGGTTCGGAATGAAATGTGATAGCGCGCTTCTGAAAGGCCCGGAACTGACTGGTCAAATCTTCGTTCGCGGCATATGGGGCGATCGCGAGTTCAGGCAACTCGCGGGGATCGCTAACGAGGGAGGCCGGCGGTTCTGCGCCGTGCATGCTGCCCGCCAACTGGCCGGCATGAAAGGGATCTGTCGGCGTGCCCTGGGCGTCCGCCAAATAGAACGTCAGATCCTTTCCGGATGAGGCCGACTGCAGGGTTTTTGCATAGCGCCATTCATCGGCGCCCAACATGAAGTAAGCCACGTGCTCGCGCAGAAACGGTGGCAGCGCCCCCCGACCCAGGGCGAAGTCATACCAATCGGCGTGCAACTTCTGCATGTCGATGACGGCCGCATCCGGAATCGATACACCCTCGATCATTTTCGTGGGGTCCTGGCTACCCGGGTGGTCCCAAGGTCCGATCACCAGATGAAGTTGCTCGACCGCCGTTGCCGGTGCGTGCGCGACATAATTGCGGTAATAGCGCAAAGCTCCGGGTTGGTCATCGTCGTAATAGCCGGTGACGGTGAGCACCGGAAAGTGCATCCGTTCATAGTCGGAAGCTTTGGGCTCCGCTGCAAGATTGAATGCCTCGTCGCCCACGTGATCCAGCCACACATTGATCATCGGTTTGCGTTGACCGTGCTCGTCGAGCATCCACCAATCGTCCGGCGCAAGCCCAATCGCCGCGGAAAGATCCGAGAACGGACGATAGGCGGCATACTGCTCGAGCATTTTTCCAGCCCAGTAATCCGAGTTCCGCATAAACCCCGCATTCAGTGAGCGGCCCGACACGTACCCTAATATCACGGCGGTCCACGCCTGCGGAATGCCGTTCGTATTGGGAATATCCCATCCCGGATAGATCGGGACATAAGGAGCGATAGCGGCCAGATGCGGCGGCAGTTGGGCGGCGGTTTGCCACTGCGTCATCCCCACGAAGGAGCCCCCGAACATAACGACCCGACCGTCACTCCAGGGCTGCGCAGCAATCCATTCCACCAAGTCGTACCCATCGCGCCCCACCTGCGCACCCAGATTGTCGCTTTTGACACCGCCGGACCGGCCCCGGCCGCGGACATACGCCTGGACGAATGCATAGCCGCGGCGGGCATAGAATCCGGCCGAGTCACCGTGGCGTCCGCCGTCGATGTCGTACTGGGTCAGCGTGAGAATCGTCGGCACTCTGGCCGAAAGGTGGGAGGGCTTCGTTATCCAACTCTCCAATTCGATCCCGTCACGCACTGGAATCATGTGGCTCATGTCGATGTCGTAGCCCGGGCCGACCTCGGCGGCCCTCGCCCAGTTCGCACCCAGGACGGCGAGCGGCATAGCCAAAATCAAGCACCACGTTGGGCCCCAGCGTTTCTTTCTAATGGCACTCACTCCCTTCATTAGTCTGCCTCGGTTTGAGTCGAGGATATTGTCTCGCCGCTCCATTTTGACCCTCCCGCAATCAAGCGCAACCTCTACTCGGTGGAGAACTACATGGTGTAACGCAAGCATCGCCGACTCAGTGCTTCGAGGTTGGGATCGTCACGCGTATAGACCCCCGTCAGGTTGGTTGCGCGGGGAAGTCATTGATAGTTATCGTGCTTGCGAATCCACGCTGGCAGGAAACTGACTCCTGGATGAAACGGCGAAACCCGCCATCGATTGCGCATGATAAAGGAGGTTATCATTCGCAACACACTAACCAAGATCGTCGCGAGTGGCGCCAGGTAAGGGTGTTTGTTTGCCAGCCTACCCAGCGATATCGCGCAGGCGGAAGCTACATAGTAAAGCGGCGCTGACTGATGGGTGTTCTCGGTCTGCGCTCAAGGTGATTTCCGCCGCCGGCGCTCGCATAAGCAACTCTTCATCATCTTTCAGAATGCTCGCAGGAACCGGCAGGTTCCTATTTCTCAATGCGGCCGAGATAGCTCCGATCTTCACGTTCAGCTTTTTCCCGTCGAAGCGCGTATTAATCAAATTTTAGTTCAGTTCAGGGCCTTTTCCGGCTCCCGAAGCGGTCATATTGGGAGTCATATTGTTTAGTTCTGTAACGTTTAGGGCGGGTCTGCGACAGCAGCCCGCCCTTTTTCGTTCTGGAGATGGCAATGAGGAGATGGGACCGGTTGGTGGATTCGTACATTGAAGATTACCGAGCACGCGGGGTGAGCGCCGCGTCGGTGGCGATGAACACCGCGCGGCTTGAGCGTTGGGGACGATGGTTGAAGGCGCGGCGCCCGCGGGTGGCGATCGAGCGCATCGACGCCGAGTCGATCACGCGCTACATCGAGAGCTGCTCGACTTTTAAAGCGAAGACGACCGTGTATGGAACCTTAAGCAGCATGCGGATGTTCGGCGACTATCTGGTGCGTCAGGGATTGTGGACGATTAACCCCTTGCGCTGGATGAAGGGGCCGAAGATCTCGCCCTACAGCCGGCTGCCGCGGCGCATTGATCGGGAACACATGCAGTCGCTGTGGCAGGAGGCGGCCTTAAAGCACAGCGAGTTTCATCGCCATCAGTGGATCACGATCCTGGCGCTGCTCTACGGGACCGGATTGCGGCGCGGGGAGATCGAGCGCTTGAACCTCGATCAGTTTGATCGTACCGAAGGCACTTTGCGCATCGATGGGCGCAAGACCGGGCGCGAGCGCTGCGTGCCGGTGCCGCCGATCTTGTGGCGATGCCTGGAGTCGTATTTGCCACAACGGCACAACGTGCTCGAGCGTGCCGGTGCTTTGGGTCAACCCGCTTTGCTCGTGAACCGGCGCGGAGAGCGCCTCAGCGGACAGATGATCAGCAACGGCATCCACACCCTGGCGCGCCGCGCGAAGGTGGCACTCGTGAGCCTGCATCAGTTTAGGCACAGCTGCGCCTCGGATCTGCTGGAGTCCGGTGTTCACCTGGCCGACGTGCAACGCATCTTGGGACATCAAGGCATTTCCACCACGGTGCGCTACACCCATATCGCCGATCCGCAGCGTCGCGAGGCCATGGCACGACATCCCCTCAACGATTGGCTTAAGGAGGCGGCATGACAACGCTCGATCCGCTGATTGAGGGGTATTTGAGTTATCTGCGCGAGGTGGGACGCAAAGCGGCGCGCACGGTCATCGATGTGCGCTGTACGATTGCCCGCGCCGTCAGGGAACTCGAGCAGCGACGCCCGGGCGTGCTTTTGTGGCGCTTGGAGCTTGAAGATTATTTGCATTGGATCAGCGCCTCACGGGAAGCAGGCCGCGCGAGTACCTCGATCGCCAAGGATGTAAGCCATCTCCGCGGGCTGCTGGAGTATGCCTGGCGCAGTGGCCGCAGCGAACGCAACGTGCTCGATGGGTTCAGTGTCCAGCATACCCTGCGCCCCCAGAAGCCAAAGTCCCTCACCCTCGAGGAGGCCGAACAGCTGGTGCGGGCCTGCCCGCGGGGCAACCCGGCGCAGCGGCGCGAACGGCTGATGATTCTGCTCCTGTATGGCTGCGGACTGCGCACGAGCGAGCTCTGCGCACTGGATGTCGCTCACATCAACCGCGAACGCGAGGAGCTACAGGTTTGGAAGGCAAAGGGCGATCGACCCCGCGCCATCCCGATCCCACCGGGCGTGTACAGCGAGTTACTCGCCTATCTGCTCGAGCACGGCAAGCGCGGCGCGCTGTTTCGCACCTCCCACAAGGTCAAGCGTATTCGCGACCACGATGTCTGCGAGACCGTCACCGCGGCCGCACAGCGCGCCGGCTTGCGCGAGGGGGTCACCGCGCGCACCTTGCGTCACGCCTTTGCCACGCACCTGATGGATCGCGGCGTGGACTTGGGCGTGATTGCCTCGCTCATGGGTCATCGCAGCCCTCAAGAGACAGGCGTGTATTTGCATGTGTTGCCGCACCGGCCACGGGCGGCCGTCAGCGCCTTGGATATCGGAGAAGAACCATGAGATGGGATTATTGGATGTCCTTATATCTTCGCACTCACTGTGTGGCGCGCGGGCTTCGCCCCTTGAGTATCGCGGCGTACGCTGCATCGCTGCAGCAGTTTCGCCGCTGGGCTGAGCAACACCCGGGAGGTAAGTCCCCGGATACGCTCAAGGCTTGCGACGTTCTTGAGTATCTAGAGCATCTACGGCGCGAGCGCGACAACGGCGACTCGGCAGTTAACCGCGCCCTCGTGGTATTGCGCAGCTTCTATCGCGCCATCGTTGCCATGGGACATTTGGATCGAGCCGCCAACCCGCTCGAGGGATTCCCGCTGATCAAGGCAGTCCCGCGCAAGCTCCCCGTCACTCTCTCGGCAGAGGAAGTTGCCCGATTGATCCATCGGCCATCCCTCGACACTATCATCGGGCTACGCGATCGCGCGTTACTCACGCTCCTCTATGGAACCGGCATCAGGGCATCGGAGTGTGCAACCCTGCGCGAAGGCCAGGTGGACCTCGCGCAGATGTCGATCACCGTTCGCGGCAAAGGCGGACACGAACGCACCATTCCCTTCAACGACAAGGTACGCGCGGTTTTGCATCGCTACACGCAGGCGCGTGGTTCCGCGCTTCCAACGGCGCCGTTCTTTCGATCACGTTACGGCGGACATTTATCCCGAACCAGCATCTATGAACGTGTCCGCACTTGGGGTCAGCGTTCGCATCTGTCAAAGACGATATCGCCGCATCTATTGCGCCATACCTTCGCGACACACTTGATTCGCACCGGCGCTCATGTTGTCACCGTGCGAGATCTTTTGGGTCATCGGCAAATCACCAGCACGCAGATTTATTTGCACGTCACCGCGCAGGACTTGCGCGCAGCGGCAGATCGGCATCCGATTGCAAACTTGCTGCAGACCGTAGAGCATTTGCTTCCCGCCGCAAGACTTCCCTTCCAGAGCACAGCGCCACCCCGACGATACGGGTAGACCGCAGAGGATTTTCGAGTCTCAAGTCGCTGCATTGAAAAGCTGCGTCCTCTCCCCGTGTCTGCAATCTGGAAAACAAGCCAATTAAGAGCGATTCGTGCACTTTGCTGCGCTCCAATGTAGGATCAAACTACATGTCAGGCTCACTAAATGCCCAGCATCCGCTAAAGAGGTTTCGGCGTGCAAGATCGCAGCGCGCTTTTAGGCGGCCTCGGACTAGAACTAAATATACGTATGACGCGTTCGGAAGTCTTACAAATACCGCTTCGACGACAACAGACAACGACTCGGCATCTCCCGCATCGCCTTTCAGCGGACTCGCTTGGACGACTACGATTGCCAATACAATTGTAAACGACACAACGAACTGGTGTTTAGGTCGTCCGTCCCAGTCGCAGACGACGCAGACCGCTGCCGGTCAGCCGGCGCTCACTAGAACCGTCAGCCACACTATCGACAGCGTCAACTGTCGGGCCACACAGGAAGTCGTTGAACCGGGGAATACACGGCTTCAGGTCACAACTACGTTTGGCTTTGCAACGACGGGGTGCGGAAATACAACTTCGGTATCAGTTGTGGGCCTTGATCAGAATGGGGTAGCCATGCCTGCGCGCACGACGACCACCTCCTATGGAACTCGGTGTCAGATGCCCGAGTCTGTTACCAATCCCTTAAGTCAAACGACGGCAACCGCATATCGCTACGACTTGGGATTGAAATCCTCGCTCACTGATCCTAACGGAATCATCGTTACTTGGCTTTATGATGATTTTGGCCGTAAAACCAGCGAATCACGGCCGGATGGGACGTCGACGGCTTATAGTTATACCGACTGCATCTCTGATCCTTGCTGGGGTATCACCAGCTTACGGCTCCTGACAACAGAAACATTGCTGAATACTAGTGGGTCGACAATACGCGTGCACGAAATGTTCGCAGACGGCCTGGATCGCTTGCGATACGATGAAGGCAATCGTGTTCTCGGCGTTTGGAACAACGTAGCGACCTATTACGATCAATTGGGTCGAAAGACAGAGGTTACCTTACCCTACTCGACGGCGAGTAACGGTTATCACATAATCACTTACGATCTTGCGAATCGGCCTACGGCGGACCAGTTGTACACCTCCGCGGGAACTCTATATCGCGCGATTTCGCTGGCCTACTTGGGCCAGACCGCAACCGTTACAGATCCGCTCAGCAATACCACGACAAAAGTAACGGACGTGTCCGGAAAATTGCGATGGGTAACAGATCCTGCCATTTCCCCTAATCCCGCGGCGACCACGAAGTACACATTTGATTCTTTTGGCAATCTTGTAACAATCGTGGATGCAATAGGCGTCACGTCCACTTACTCTTATAACATTCGGGGATTTAAAATAGCCGCGGCTGATGCCGACACGGGCACATGGACGTTCACACCAGATTCACTCAATGAGTTGGTCAGCCAGACGGATGCTAAAGGCCAGACAACGAGCATCGGCTATGACCTGCTTGGTCGAATGACCTCTCGGCTCGAGCCCGAGTCTGCTACTCCTACAACATGGGTATACGGAACCAGTGCGACTGTCCACAATATTGGGCAATTGCAATCGCTCTCGAAACCGGATGGATATGCTGAGCAGAATACCTACGACAGTGATGGGCGACTGCAAACAAAAATCTTCACAGAGGACAGCACAAACTATCAATTCGATTACGCTTACAACACCAACGGCACTATCGACACGCAGACGTATCCCACCAGCACTTCGGGAGTTCGTTTTCAACTGAAATATCTTTACGACAGTGCTGGATATTTGAATCAAACAAAAGATGCTAGCGCGGGTACAGTTTTCTGGACGCTCTCGACAGCGAGTGATAACGGCACACCGACACTGGAACTGCTCGCCAACGGTGTCCAAATCGCGACAAGCTACACAGCTTGGACCAACGAGATGGTCACTCGCAGCGAGGGTTCGGCAGGTTCAACGACAAACTTGCAGAACTTAAGCTACAGCTGGG
>CAVWPD010000003.1:0-564714 GCA_963756845.1 uncultured Gammaproteobacteria bacterium
GTGGGCGGTACAGGGATTGAACCTGTGACCCCTGCCGTGTGAAAGCAGTGCTCTACCGCTGAGCTAACCGCCCGTAAGTTCGGGCGCAAAGTATGACATCCACAACCCTCGAAAACAAACGCGCAAGCGACATGACGCGAGCCTGCGGTTGCACCCTGGCCTCTGCTAAACTCGCCGTCCCCCAAATCCTTAAGCCCCGTGTATGACCGTCCGCACCCGATTTGCCCCCAGTCCTACCGGCTTTCTTCATATCGGCGGCCTGCGAACGGCGCTTTTTTGTTGGTTATACGCGCGCCGACACGGCGGCCAATTCGTTCTGCGCATCGAAGACACGGATTTGGAGCGCTCGACGACTGAGGCGATTCAGCAAATTCTGGATGGCTTGGAGTGGCCGGGTTTGGTTCATGATGAAGGACCTTTCTTTCAGACGCGGCGCTTCGATCGCTACAAAGAAGTCATCGAAGAGATGCTGGTGCGCGGCAGCGCCTATCGGTGCTACTGCAGCAAGGAAGAATTGGATCTGATGCGCGCCGAACAGACCGCGCGCGGCGAGAAACCGCGCTACGACGGGCGCTGGCGCGAGCGGACGGATTCGCCTCCCGGCGTTCCCTATGTGGTGCGCTTCAAGAATCCGCTTGGCGGTGAGGTCGTGGTCGACGATGTGGTGCACGGCCGGGTCGTGTTTCAGAATGTCGAGCTGGATGATTTGATCATCGCACGCTCCGATGGGACGCCGACCTATAACTTTTGCGTCGTCGTCGACGATATGGATATGCAGATCACCCATGTGATCCGCGGCGATGATCATCTGAACAACACACCGCGACAGTTGAACATGCTGCTGGCCTTGGGAGCCAAACCGCCGGTGTACGCGCACCTGCCCATGATTCTCGGGTCCGATGGCGCCAAACTTTCCAAGCGACATGGCGCGGTCAGCGTTTTGCAGTATCGCGATGACGGGTTTCTGCCGGAGGCGCTCCTTAATTACTTGGCGCGCCTGGGGTGGTCGCATGGGGACCAGGAGATCTTCAGCATCGAGGACATGGTCCGCCTGTTCGATATTCAGGATGTGAACAAGTCAGCTTCGGCCTTTAACGGTGAGAAACTAGCCTGGCTCAATCAGCAGCACATGATGCATGTGCCGCCGGCGCGCATCGTGCCGGTGCTGCGCTGGCACTTGGAACGAGACGGTATCCAGGCCAGTGATGAGGCACAGCTCGAGGCCATTGTGGTTTGCCAGCGCGAGCGCGCGAAGACGGTGCGCGAAATGGCCATCAGTAGCGCCTTCTTTTTTCTGGCGCCGGCAACTTACGATGAAAAAGCGGTACGCAAACACGTGACTCCAGAGGGTTTGACGCTGGTAACGCAAGCGACGTCGGAACTTAAGCAGCTCAATGACTGGTCGGCCGCGGCGATTCACGAAGTCATCAATGCCATCGCGGTGGCCAATGGCCAGTCCCTCGGCAAGCTCGCGCAGCCCATTCGATTGGCGGTTTGCGGAGGTACGGTCTCCCCACCCATCGATGCCACCTTGGCGATTCTGGGCAAAGTAGAGTCGTTAGCTCGATTGGCCCGTGCCCTGAAGCACTGGGCAGCGTAGGTCATTCATTTTCATTCATTTTCTTGACGAATTCGGCGCTGTCAGGTAACGTCCCGCGCCTCCATGTGGGGCCATAGCTCAGCTGGGAGAGCGCTTGCATGGCATGCAAGAGGTCGGCGGTTCGATCCCGCCTGGCTCCACCAGATTTCTACCCGCGATTGTTTGATTTCAGCGATGATTCACGGCCTGCGTCCCCATCGTCTAGAGGCCTAGGACACCACCCTTTCACGGTGAGAACCGGGGTTCGAATCCCCGTGGGGACGCCATTTTAAACGTCGCTTGCCGCACGTGCGCCACTTAAATTATGGCGCCGAAGCCGGCGGCAAGGTCGCGATAAAGGCCGCCGCCTGTTGTTTGACCCCCGCGGCAATAGCGTCAATGACTCGTTCCGGAAAGCTCGACGGCAATCGCGCTTTCACCAACGCGACATGCGCGTTCGCTGATTCAACCAAATTTCTCATGCGATCCCACAGACCCGGTAATCCTACTCGCAGAGCCAGTTCATACCAGTGCCGAGGATGAATCTCCCGCAGACGGTAGTGCCGGCTTTTCCCACACATAGCCATCGCAAGCTTGGCATCTTGTACCGGTAATTGATTGGCACCGGTTCCGATGACTGGCCATGCCGACAGCACGTCATACAGCGGTGTCATGCCGAACCGGCCCCCGGCGTGATGGAAAATGGAGAAATTCTTCGCATGTCCGTCGGTTGCTGCCAGCAACCAAAAGGCCAACTGAGCGAGCACGAAGTGTGCTCGGTCGGTATCTCGGGATTCGCTGCTCTCGAGAATCTCGAGAATTTCTTCGCTCGTCGGACCGCCGTCGGCCTCGTATTTCTCGGTAGGAGGTCGGCCCGTCGCTTGGCAGAAGTCTTCCTGTGGCAATCGCGCGATCCATTGGTCCGCCTTAGGAGCGAATTGCGGGCGCAAAGCGTCCGTGGGCGTAGCACCGATCCAGCGTCGGTCGAAGCGCTTGACCGACAACACGGTTTGTTTGCCGTAAGTGAGTATGTCGGCATCGGCGATGGGCAGTCCGAACTCGCGCATCAACTGCACGCACAGCCACTCGTTTTCCACGGAATCTGAAAAATCGCCACGGAAGTTGCCGACAATGCCTAAAGGCAATTTCAGTATATGTGTCGTCGGAGTTGCACCGTGAGGCCGGTACCATGCTCCTCCCATCGAGAGAAGCGCAGTTTTTTCCTGTGCTCCGGCGATCGAGATTCGGAAATCATCATCATGCTCATGGCCATGATGGCCAAGTGGCGGCGAGGACGGAACCGCCTGCAGTAATTGCTCCATCTCAGCATCAGTGAGCCGCGTGGCCTCGACTCGGTTCCAACCGATGGGCTCCTGGTGGGTGGGCAGTAACTGCACGGCACCAACGCAATCGCGACCGATGGATTCCAATAGATCGAAAGCTTGGGCTGACCGAGTGCCGAAGCGCTCGCGGATTCGCCGGCGGATCGCCGGGTTCTCGGGGAGTAAATTATCGAAGTAATTGTCGACGACCGTCCCGCGAACCTCGAGATCGGCAGTGATGGGCATGGACAACGACAAGGCGCGCGCGCGCGGCGATTGCGACCATATGGTCGTGTAGCGAAACACGGGTGTGCCGGTGCGCAGCGTCGTCCACTCACCCACGAGTTCCCCGTTCATCCAAACATTCAGGGAACCCACAAGTTACCAATCTGCGGCGACTGGCGGCGCTTTGGGTGCTGAGTCGGCTTCGTTGGACAGCAACAGTACTTGGACCCCGAGGGCACTTAAGATCTTGAATAACTGTCCAACGCTGACACGCCGCGGATCGGCTTCGATTTTTGCGATTCGAGTTTGGTCCAAGCCGACGAGCATTCCGAGCTGTGCTTGGGTGAGATGACGCGCATTTCGCAGGGATGGCAGGTGCTTCGCGAGTTGCGCCGGGGTCTGCAATAAATAGTCCATGGGTGCAGTATATGCCGTTAAAGGCATAAATACAATACATGCCTTCTACGGCATAAATACACAATATGCCTTCAGTGGCATACAAGACGCCAATGCTCGTCGTATTGGATATTGATGGGGACGCACTGGCGTTCGAGGTAGTCGTTCCATTCTTCGAGGGTTTCTAAAAGCTGGTTCGAACTTTCTCCCCTTAGGGACGCCAATTCTATCCGCATGGCAAGGCTCCCGCCGTCGCAGATTTCGCGACGACGGGAGAGTGGTCCACCGATCAATCGATATCAGGGCGCGATTCGGACCGCCGAGGAGGTGCCAGGATATCCACCCGGGGGCGGCGGCGTGGGTGCTCCCGGTGCCGGCACCACGTTCGGAGGGCTGGCCAAGTCGTAGAAAGTCGTCACGTTAGTCCCGGTATAGGAGTTTCCATCCTTCGACAAGATGTCAGTCTCGGTCTCATTGAAATATCCGGCGATGATTCCGGTCGAAGAATCAAAAATCCAACCGAAGTGATTGCGGGAGTAAGTCCATGGGCCAGTCTGAACCCAAGAACCCATACAGATGTTTCCGCCGATGGCGGGGTGAGTGATGTTTTCCCACTCAGTGCCATCGCTGTGCCATTGAATGAGCGCTTGGCCAACAGGGCCGTAGTTCACCAGCCAGGTTCCCACGATGCCCTCATGGACCTCGAAGTGCTGGTGGCGGTAGGCGGGGAGTTGGATGTCCTGGTGATTCCCAACGCTGGGATACGCGCAGTTGGCTTGCGCAGACAGTCCGAAAAGCGATAAGGCTGCAGTGGCAGCAATTCCGATGAGAGTTGTTTTCATGAAGTTATCCTGTGAGTGATTTTGTTGCGTTGCGGAGATGAGACCTACATCAAACCGAACTCGCGGGGCGCGGCGCTCCATTTCGCGATATGCCTCGTTAGGGGATGACGAGGAGCCCGTGGGTGACGAAATTATCGTCATAGGAAAATCCGGTGATTTGCCCCCAGTCATTGAGGCTCACCGGCTGGATCAGATACCCCGCCAGCGGCACGTCAAACGTGGTGATGGTTCCGTTGGCGGCGCGCCAGAAGCCATGCGGAATTTCGTCCTCGCCGTAGTACGTCCCCACGATCGTGCCCGCCACATTGATACCTCCGGCATAGGTTCCGTCGAACGCACAGTCCGCAGGCGGCGCGGCGCTGGTGCAGGTGGTTGGCACATCGAAGGTTTCAATGTGGCCTCCTGCGCTGCGCACGAAGCCGTGAAATACGCTGTTCGCATCGACGTAAATGCCCGATACGTCCCCCAAATCATTGATGCCCTGGGGATAGGTTCCCTGCCCGGAGTAGCCGTCGGGGCCGGCGTCCGGAACGTCAATGACCGTGTACTTGCCGCTGGCACTTCGAACGAAGCCGTGCACTGAGCAGCTCGATAGATCCTTGCTGCAGACCCAGTAGTCGCCCGTGACCGCACCGGCATCATTGATGGCCGCGGCGGTGGGTATCTCGGTCACCTGAGATCCTGGGGGATCGAAAAAGGTGAGCTTGCCGCTCGGGTTGCGAATGAATCCGTGGTAGTGGAACAGGATGCTTTGGTCATCGGCCAAGCTGAGATAATTTCCCACCATCGCGCCCCAGAGGTTGATCGCATCTCCATTGCCGCCGGCGAAATTTGCGATGCCAGTGACTGTGAAGAAGTTGCCGTCAGGGTCCCGGACGTAGGGCTGATCAAGATTGTTCGCGTCGCGGACGGATCCCGCAACGGCGCCTAAGGCATTGATTCCGCCGACACGGGTGCCTTGCGTGGGGCCGCTTCCTCCCTCCGGGTGATCGAACATCGTAAAAGTACCGTCGGGGTGCCGTAAGAAGCCGTGACGTACATCGTTGGTGTCGCGCACGATGCCGGCGATGACGCCCAGGTCGTTGATACCGATCCCCACGGTGCCCTGGTTTGTTTCGCCATTCGAGCCCGCCCCCGGGCCGTCAAATGTCTTGACCGCGAGCGGCGGCGCGCCCATCGCGACGCTGCCCAGCAGGCATGCAACGATCATTGCAACGGTTCCGCGGATCTGAATGAGGGAGGACATGGCGCAGACTCCTGGATGCGGGAAATGGGTCCGCTGGCCTCGGTGGGCCTAGGATCCCGGCGCAACGCATGAAACCTACTCGCGATGCGCGCCGCGCTCGTGAAGAAGCAGGTAAGAATTCGGGAAGGCGAGAGGAAAAACGTTCTAAGGCTATTTCCCGGACGATTGCGCCAGGATGGGCGGCGCGGGGCAGCGGTAGGCGCGTCCGGTACGGGCCGGCAAATGTCCGGCCGAGCGATCGGCCTCGACGGAAGCGCGCTCCTGTGCAGACCACACGCGCATGTCCGCAAGGATGGCCTGCAGGCGCGGATCGTGGCGCAGCCTCGCCATCGCCGGATGACGCTCGATCCAGACCCACCAGAGTTGGCGTCCCAGGCCGTCACGGATCCTCGTCAGTTCGCCGAGCGCTTCCTCATCCCGCCCCAGAATGGCAAGCGCGAGCATCCGATTGCGCTCGAGCGTACCGGTAAAGTGGCGCGGGGCGCTCGCCCCAGCATGCGGGGCGTCTGAGATGCCGAGTACGCGCTCAGCCAGTTCCCGTGCCCGATCCTCGTTGCCGGCAAGATGCTCAAGGGTCGCCAGCTGCAACAAGGGCATTGCGTTGGCATAGTTGTAGTCGAGCGAACCCTGATCATCTTGGAGCCAACGCATGCTCAGCAATCGAGCGCGCGCGGCTGCGAATTGATGAGACTTCTCAGCCCATTCAACCAGGGCAGTGAGGCTTGCTGCGACGGCGGGAACCGATCCGTCAACATGCGGGTTCTTAAGGGTCTTTCGCAGCCATTCGTAGGCGGCGTTGAGATTTCCGTCCCGATAGCATCCGAGCGCTTCGACCCCGTAGGCGCTCGGCATCTCGATGCCGTTGAGCACATCTTGCGCGGCGCTAAGCTGGTCCAAATCGATATAGATGCGAGCGAGATTGCCGCGACCCCACGCGCTGGTGGGGTCGATATGGACGGACTGCTCGGCGAAGCTCAAGGCCTCGCGAGCGCGCCCTTGGGCCCAACGAAGTTCGGCGAGACGGTTGTAGGCCGCCGTGTACTGCGGGTCCACGCGAAGGGTTTGCATCAGAAAGGCCGCCGCGGCGTCATCGTCGTGGCGAACCTGCAGGAACATTCCCTTCAGGTAAATCAAGCGTGCCGCGAGCGGATCGAACCGAATGCCTGTGTCGAGCACGGCGAGTCCCTTGTCGATTTCGCCCTGGCCGCTGGCGAGAAAATCCGCATAGTAGGCCATGCCGGGCGCGAAGCTGGGCGCCAGCAACATGGCCCGTTCGTAGTCCTTTTGCGCAGCCTCGGCGCCCACGTACAGCTCACGGTACTTGGCGCGAATGAAAAGCGCCGGCCCATTGTCGGGATCAAGTTCAAGGGCCCGATCGATTGACGGCGTCATCTCCTGATACAGCTGCACCGCATTCTCATCGACAGTATTGGGTAGGAATACGCGCTGGAAGCGCGCTTCGGCTATCCCGGCATGCGCAGCCGCGAAGGTAGGGGCGAGCTGCGCGGCTTGAGAAAACTCGTCCACGGCCCTATTGGCATCCGCCGCCTTGCGGGTGGCTAACAACGCTCGGCCACGCAAGTAGGCGAGCATGGCCTCCGAACCGTACTCCGGGGCCAGAGGCCCCTCGACTCGTGTTCTACCCAATATAAGGCTCGCGACCTGATCGGCAATGTCATCCTGGAGGCGAAACAGCTCGCTACTCGGACGCTTAACAAGAACCGAACCGACGCGGCGCCCGGTGTGCACTTCGAGCACATTGGCCGCTACTCGCAGTGCTTGATCCTCATACTGCACGGTGCCATCGACTACAAAGCGAGCCCCTAGGCGGGCAGCGGTGTCGATCGGGGATTCGCCGGGATGATCCGCGCGGGCCACGATGATGGTCAGATCCCGCTCGCTGCTCAGGCGGCTACGCACAAGGTCGGCGAGGCCGGCCGCAACGAGAGCTTTGTTGTCCCCAGTGGCGGCGACTTGAAAAGGCAACAGGGCGACAGAAAAGGGCGGCGAGACGGGGTTCGGCGAGGACTCCCAGTGCGCAGGCGGGCGCTCATGCTTGAACCCGATCAGGCTTGCGATCAGCAAGCCAGCAACGAGGGTGCAGATGCCGATCACCAAGCCGCGAGCGAATCGGAACGGCACCGACGATGATTTGATGGGAAGCAAATTATCGGACGTCGCCGGGCCGGCCAAGGAAGGCTTTGGGTTCGGCGGTAAGAATTCGACGGGCGCCAGGATGCGGTAGCCGCGCCGACGCTCGCCGACAAGATATCGCGGCAGGTCAGCACTGTCACCCAACGCTTTGCGCAGCAGTTTGACTCGCTGCGTGACGGTTTCAACACCGACGACTTGGTGCGGCCACACCTGCTCCATGAGCTCGTCGATGGTCAACACGTTTGGCGCGGCGCGAGTCAGAGCCAGAAGCAGATCGAATGAGAGTTTCGGCACGTGCAGGACAACACCGCCGCGACTCACGGTTTGACGACCCACATCGAGCTCAAGATCCAGTACCTGGTATCGCTGCGAGTCGCCCGGCGCGGCAGAGCGGGAGACCGGATGAACTCTGGCATCCACTGCTAAGTCCTCACGTTCAAAAGGGGTCTGGCGACTACTATAGCCGGGAGTCTATCGGCCGCGTAAAGCGCAGGCGCAAAAGCTCGCGCTCCTCGCTGTTCGACGGCCTGCGCTTAAATAACATATTGTTTTTTTGGCCGGAGTACCCGCGGGGAAACCACCCCGCAGTCGGGTCTGTCAGGGTCCGATCTCCGAGTAGATCACCCAGGCGTTCCACCCGCCGTGGGCCAGCATTCCGGGATACAGGCTGTTGGATCGGTTTCGCAAGAATCCAAAGCAAAGCCCCATGAGCACGTGACTGGGAAATACCAGTGGCGAGAGATGCAGCAGCCCGAACAAGGCGCCTTGAATGAGCCATGCATCGCGGCGACTGAATACCTGTTCAAGTGAGCCTTGGATGATGCCGCGAAATGCCACTTCCTCAACGATCGCCGGAGCCACGCTGATGACGGCATAAATGCTCCAAATGGGCCAGCCCGCGCTCAGAAAACGAGCAGAGTATCGAGCTGCGGGGCTTCCCGATGCCCCCAAGAGAGCAAAGTACGCACTGACGAGGACCACGAATGCGATCACGGCACCCGACATTTGCAGCGCGTTCGGCAAATCGACGCGCGGCAATTTGAGCAGCGGCAGCAGGTCGCGATGGCCGGCCACGGCGAACGCGGCGACGACCAAAGCATTGATGCCCGCGACGATGACTTCAGGCCAGGGGCTTCGCAAGCCGCGATCGATCATGCCGAGAATCAAGATGCTGAACAGCAGCCAAAGAAACAAGCTGCCGACGCGTTTCAATTGCCCCCATTGGGTCTGCAGGCGTCCCTCGTCGGGAGGACGGAGGGGAGCGGGGGGCGATATGTTGCTCGAGGAATATCCGCAGTGAGTGCAGAAGCGCGACGCGGGTCGCATTGGCCTGCGGCAAGATGGGCAGTAGGCGAGCGCCTCGGTTGCCGGAAGTTCATCCATCGTCGTTGCGCAGGGCAAGCGCCGCTTTGATGCCGTTCACCAACATCAAGATGACGATGATCTTCACGATCAGGCCCTGCGCCAAGGTTCGAGGATCCACGATCGCATTGGCCACGATGATCACGCAGTAGGTTGCCGTTGCCACCAGGATGGCCGCCAGCGGGGCGCGTTTGCCCCAAAAATACAGAATCGTCATGACGATTGCCAAGATGCCATTTACCATCAGTGCGCCCCACGGCTCCCACGCCAGTTCTTTTCGAACTTGGCCCACCGTGTATTGCTTGCCGGCCAACAGCGTCGGATAGTTGGCGCTGTCCGGCAGACTCGCTATCCGCGTGAGTGCGACCTCGGAACTGGACTTCGTCACGAAGAACAGCGCGATTCCGACGATGAGAAATAGAATCGCCAAGTAGCGAATTGCCGAAGTTGCGCTCTTCAGCTGGCGCCGTTGTGTATAGGACTCAGGCTTTGGCAGCGCTTTCCCGCAGTTGCCGCAAAATGCATCGTATCCGTTCGGGAGTTTGCCGCAGCCCTTACAAGGGATGATTTCGGACTGCTCGACCATGACGCGGCCGCCGACACGCAATTCCGTGTGCGCCGGGCCGCTGACCACCGCGGGGCGAACCTCGAGCGCCGCCTTGGCACCGCCACCGGGCACTACAAATTCATAAAGTGCTTTGCCGCGCCACGGCCGGCGGCGGTGGAACTCCTCGCCGTTGACCGAAACGATTTGCCGGCCGAAGGAACCCGTTCGGTACTCGACCATCGTCTTATTGTCGACACGCCATGTACGCTTCATTCTTATGATTCCCTTTGTTGCTCGTGGCACACCGGCCGTACCTGTTTGGCGGTCGTTGCGGTGAAATCCTTTTCCAGGCGTGAACTTTTTTGATGGGAGGAATTATAGGGAGCTTCGAATCCCCTAAACCATAGACTACCGCACATTTGAACCGCGATCGTTGGGGTGTGCGCTTGTTGGTTACTTCCGGGTCGTGGACCGACCGCCACACTTCGTCACAGTTGCCGCATGGCCTCGCCACAAAGCTTCGCGAGAATGTTCCCGTCGAGCCGGTGGCTCTGCAACGGGAGTGTGACAAACATGTCTGGTCGTTTGGATGCCTTCTTTGAGTTCGTGCGGCGAGGCTTCGCCGAACCCCTGGACCGGCTCGGCCGATTACTGGCCGCGGCGATCCGCTCCCTGGCCACAGCACTCTGGCGTTTTCGATGGCGCGTTGCAGCCGCAGCCATCCTGGTGCTGCTCGTCTATGGGCTTTGGGTGCATCCACCTTTTGAATCCGTTCGCCGCGGCGAGGTTCTGACCCGCATCGACGCCCTCAATGGATCGGTGAGCGTCTTCAGTGCCGGCACGGTTCTCGTCGTGCCCGGAATGCATCAGGTGAGACGCTACTCGATACGCGATCAGGTGTACCGGCCCAGCGACAGTGCCAGCGCGACCGGTTCGGCCCCCTTCCAGTCGATTGAGGGTCTATCGATCGGTGTCGATCTCGCAGTGCGCTGGACCGTGGACGTGGCTCGGCTCTCCCAGATGACCAAGGAATTTCCGGACGACATCACAGCGGATTTGGTCGCACCGGCCGTTCAAGGAATCGTCTATCCCGCCTTTGCGCGCTACTCAGTACGGGAAATCTTCTCGCAGCGACGCGCGGAGATAAAGCAGGCGCTGATCGCCGAGCTCAAGCCAAAATTCACCGCCATGGGCCTGGTGCTGCGGGAAGTCGACATCGGCAGGGTCGATCTGCCGCCTGACTATCGAGCCGGCATGGAGAAGCTGCTCTCCGAAGAGCTCGAGACCGAAAAGATTCACTACACCTTGCAGCTGAAGGAGGCGCAGGTCAAACAACAGCAGCTGGAGGCCGAAGCCGACAAGGTGCGGCGCCAAACGGCCGCGGAGGCCGCGGGACAAGAGCAGGTCATCGCCGCCCGTGCGCAGGAGGAGACCATGAAGCACATTCTGCCCTTCAAGCAGAAGCAGATCGAACAACGGCAACTCGAAGCGGAGGCCGACAAGGTTGCGCGCATTCGCACGGCGGAGGGCAGTGCCGAGGCGCGCCGTATCGAGGCCCGAGGCGAAGCCGATTCGCGGCAAAAGCTTGCGGATGCGGAAGCCTATCGGCTGGACCTGGTCGGCAAGGCGAATGCCGGGCAGATGGAGCGTGAGGGCGCGTTGGTGGCGCGCTATCCGCTGCTCATCCAGAAGACGCTGGCGGACAAGCTTTCCGATAAGGTGCAGGTCATCATTGCGCCGCTGCCTCAAGCCGGTAAATTCATCGGCTCAAGCCTGCTGGGCGATTCGAGTCTGGCAGACCGAGTCGACAATGCGCCCGGCGGCGCGACCACCCAAGCGGGAGTTTCGCGGTGATCCCTGCCTTAGTGGCGACGCTTGCCATCGTGGTGCAAGACCACGCCGCGCTGCGCGCGGCGCCCCGCGCGGGCGCCATCGAACTCACCGGGCTTTGGCAGGGGGATGTGCTGGAGATTCGCGGCGAACAGGCCGGATATCTGAAAGTGTACGATTATCGTCGCGAGCGGGGCGGATACCTGCGAGCAGATATGGTGTACGTGGTCGACCTCTCCGAGACCGCTGCCCCCGAGCTGCTCGCGGTGCTGCGTTTCTTAAGAGACAGCCCAGGATCCGAGGCGCTTGGAATCAGCTACGGCGCAGCCTACCTCAAGGCCGCACCGCCGCGTGCGTTGACTGCAGAGCCCTTCGACGCCATTGCCCAAATGGCCGAGCGACTCGCCGATCGGGCCTCCGGCAGTACGGATCATCTCGCCGATTTCGCGCCACACTTGGAGGTGGTAGAACAATTCGGCATTCGCATGCGCAGTTTCGAGCGCAACGGTCGGATGCAAGTCTGCTACGACGGCGAATTGTTCCATCGCGTTCTTGCGTTTCCGGGGGCGCAGCCCGAGGAACGCGCGCGAGCCATACTTGGACTCACGCGGCCCGAGTGCATCGATCCGGAATTGGACCCCGCGAGGCGGGCATCCGTGGACACCGAAAGCTCCCAGTTGCTCGACGCGATAAAAGAGGACGGCTTGAATGCGATGACGAGGGCCCGTCTGCATGCTCGGCGCGCGGGGGTTTGGGCCACGCTTGCCTATGAGCGAGACCGCCGCGGCGAACCTGCGGGCGATGTGGCGCAGCGCGCGCTCGCGGAGCTTCTCGCCGTAC
Source organism: uncultured Gammaproteobacteria bacterium (assembly GCA_963756845.1). Classification (GTDB taxonomy): domain Bacteria; phylum Pseudomonadota; class Gammaproteobacteria; order Steroidobacterales; family Steroidobacteraceae; genus Bog-1198. The sequence continues at coordinate 12,344 of CAVWPD010000003.1, forward strand.
ATCCCAATGATTTGGGGGATGATCGGCGATTCGAGTACGTGGACGCCATCCTGCGGGTCAGTGCCGTCCGCTGGGCCGGCACGCCGCCCGCAGCGCAGCCCGGACCCCTGACGCTGAGAACCGCACCCGGTGACCCGGGGCAAACCTGTGTTGCTCTAGAGGATGCGCATCGGCCGCGGGCCGCTGCCATCATCCGACGCTGTACATATGGAATCGTGAGGGCGGGCTCGATCCAGGCCATCCCTCAAGGTCCCGCATTGGTGCTGGCAGTGCAGCCGCTCGAGGGCTGGCGCGAGCTGTGGGTATTTCATCCCGTGGCGGGCAGCTGGACGATCGATGTGCTGTCCCCAGGCCTCGACAATCCAGAGGAGGGCTATCTGGACTTTGCGGGCTACGCGCCCGCCACCCGGCGCCTGCTCATCGCCAGAGAGGTCAAGGAGCGTGGACGATTCCGGCGCAGCTTCGAGGAACTGCGGCTGGATGACCTCGCCTTGGTGCGCCAGGCGAGCAGCCCGGAACTCTTGCGGGATTTCGGCCGATGGCAGGACGTCGCGTGGCGGCGGGACACCCTGGCGCTGCATTGAGGTTCGGACTGGAACTGCGCTCTATTTTGCGAGGCTACACGACCGCGGTGATCGGTTTGGCCCAGTTCGCCATGGAGGCCACCCGACTCAGAGTCTTGCCGTCGCGGAAGTGCAGCAGCTGAACAGGCCGCGGAGGTCCGCGCCGCCTCAAGGTTCGCGTCGTTGGTGCCTGCAAGTCATTCGGGCGATCATGTCGTCGTAGCGTTGAGTCAGGAAATTTGGACTTTCGCGCTTCAGCTTCATTAACTCCAGCTAATCACTCGCTGATATGAGGACGGCATCGGGCGCCTTGTGACGCAATATCACCACTGGCTTATCGTCCTCGACTAGTTGCGTGCGCCTCACATACCGCCCCATGACCAGGATGTTATAGCCATTTTGATATGAAAGGAGCGTAGCAGATCTATCTGTTAAAATACTCTAAAAACAAAGACTTATATTGAAGCACCCGCTGCTCGCTGCGCTGCGCGACCGGCTTAAGCCAATAAGCTCTCTTAGGTTCCTTTATGGACGACGGCTTATGCGTGGATCTCCTTGCCGCGCGGCTGATTCACGACGATGTCGGCGAGGAAGGCGACGAACTCCGCAGAGGTGTGACGCGCGGCGGTCTTGCCGAGCACTTCGCCAGTCTTGGTGTTGAAGGCCGCGTACAGCGACAAGGTACCGTGTCGGTAGTACTCAAAGCCATGGCGCTCCGCGCGTCCCGGGGAGAGCGGCAACACAGGATCTTTGCGATCCAGCGCTTGGATCGCGGTCTTCTCATCGACGCAGAACACGGCAGCATGCGCCGGCGGATTCAGATACAGCCCGATGATATCCGCTGCCTTGGTCTCGAAGTCCGGATCATTGGTCGCCATGTAGCGATCGAGCCGCTGCGGCTTCAAACCGTGCTTGGCCCAGACCCGCGCCACCATCATGTGGCTGATTCCCAGCTGGGTCCCAAGTTTGCGAGTGCTCCACTGGGTCGTACCGTCCGGAGCTTTGCGTTTAAGCGTCCACTCAAGGATGCGAGCTTCCAGCGCTGGCGACCTCCGCCAGGGAATCAGCATCGACACGCGGCCCTTATACCGCCGGTACTCATCGCCAAACAGATCGATAAGATCATGTTCTTCCAACAGAATGCCGACGATGATGTAGGCGCTGGTGACTGCGGCGAACAGCAGGTGGCCCGCGGTCATGACTGGGGCCGCCCAGAAGGCGATGATGAACCCCAGGTAGATCGGATGGCGCACAAACTTGTAGTAGAGCGGGGTGCGGAACCGCGGCGCGGGGATCGCCTTGCCGCTCAAGTTATTGGTGACCTGATGCAGCCCGAACAGCTCGAAGTGATTGATCAGAAACGTGCTGGAGAGCACGATGAAAAAACCCACGAATGACAGTGCGATCACTGCGATGCGCAATGCCGGAGCATCGATGTGCCACAACACCGCCGGCATGGGCCGCCATTCGATGAACAGAAGGATTAGCGCGAGGCTCGAGAACAGCACATAGGTGCTTCGTTCCACCGATTTCGGCACCCACTTCGTCCACCATTGCTTGAACTGTTTGCGCGCCATGACACTGTGCTGGATGGCGAAGACAGACATCAAGAGAAGATTGACGATCAGGGCGTCAAATGTCGGTACGACCGTTCCGGAGTCGATGGTCTTTGGTACGGCGATACCGGTGACGAAACCGACGGCGTACAAGAAGGTGAGGAAGAATACGAGGTAGGATGCAATGCCGTAAACAAAAGCGATGAATGCGCCCATGGGATCTCCTGTTTTCCAATACTGGATGCTCGTGGCATCCGTCGATGTGTGATGAGCATGTGGGTAACCCGCATAGAAGTCCTTGCGGCGCGCTTGATTTAACGTCCAGATTGACTTGATAAACTGATGAGATCCGCGTGAAACTTTCCTTTTCCGGTCATGTACTCGATACCGAGCGGCGCGAGCTGAGCCGCGGTTCGGAGCCCGTGGCGGTCGAGCCGCAAGTGTTCGACCTGCTGGTCTACTTGCTGCTGAATCGCGAGCGGGTCGTCAGCAAGGATGATTTGATCGGCGCAGTTTGGGGCGGTCGGATCGTGTCAGACTCGACGCTGACCAGCCGCATCAATGCCGCCCGCAAGGCCATTGGCGACAGTGGCGAGCAGCAGAAGTTGATCCGCACGGTAGCGCGCAAGGGCCTGCGGTTCGTTGGCGCCGTATCCGAGCATTCCAATGGCGGACAATCGGACCCTGCGGGCGCTACCGCTCCGCCCCCCGATCTTGATCAGGACAGGCCGCGCTCGACGCTGCCGCGGCCCGATCGACCCGCCATTGCAGTGCTGCCGTTCACCAACATGAGCGGCGATCCGGAGCAGGAGTACTTTTCCGACGGCATCAGCGAGGACATTATTACCGCGCTGTCGAAGCTGCGCTGGTTTTTTGTGATCGCGCGCAATTCGTCCTTCATCTACAAGGGTCGCGCGGTGCATATCCGGCAAATCGCCGAGGAGGTGGGCGTCGGCTACGTGGTCGAGGGCAGCGTGCGCAAGGGCGGCGATCGCGTGCGCATCACGGTGCAGCTCAACGATGTCGCGACCGGAAGCCACCTCTGGGCAGAGCGCTACGACCGCAACTTGGCCGACGTTTTCGCCGTGCAGGATGAAATCACGGAGGCCATTGTTGCCGCGATCGAACCGCAGATTTATGCGGCGGAGTATTTTCGCGCGCAACGCAAACCGCCCAACAGCCTGGACGCCTGGGACCTAGTCATGCGCGCACTGTCCCATTTTTGGCGAGTGACCCGACAGGACAATCTGGTCGCGCAGGCACTGCTGGAGAAGGCGATTGCCATCGATCCCGACTACGGCCAGGCGCTTGGGCGTGCTGGCCGCCAGCCATGGCTTCAGCGCGCACATGGGCTGGGCGGATATGGCCGCCGTCGTGCCGCTCGCGGAGCGGGCCGCGCTGACCGCCATCCTCGCCGACAGCCAAGATCCCTGGGCTCACTACGCACTGGGCTGCGCTTATTTGTACAACCGGCGATTTGACGACTCCCTCGCCGAATTCGAATTGGCGCTGCGCCTCAATCCGAATTTCTCGCTGGCACTGGGCTATCATGGATTGGCGCTGACCTACTGCGGCCGTTGGGAAGAAGGCTTCGTGGCCGCGCGCCGCGCGCTTCGATTGAGCCCGCGGGATCCGTACTCGTCGATTTATTGCGGTATCGCCGGTTACGCGTGCTACGTCGGTCGAGACTATGAAGAGGCCATGCGCTTGGCGCGCGATGGCATCCGGCAACGCAGCGATTTCGTCGGTGCGCATCGGGTTCTCACCGCCGCGGCGGGTATGGCCGGGCAACCCGAGGTTGGCAGGCCCGCCTTGCAAGAATTGCAGCGCGTTCAGCCGAACATCTCGCTCGCCTGGATTGAGAGCAAAATGCCGATCCGGCAACCGGCTGAAATGCAGCACTACTTGGAAGGATTTCGCCGCTCGGGGCTCACTTAATTCGGCACACCGGGGCCGTGAGGGAGGGCCTGCCCGGCCGCTCCGGTGCGACTGAACTCGAAGCGCAGCAACCACTGTCGGGAGTCTTGACTGTCCGCCGGGGTGAATCGCCACTCCTTGGCCGCATCGCTTGCCAAGCGCGCGAAGAACTTGCTGGAACCATGATTTTGCAGGCTCTCGGCGACGACATTTCCGGCGCGATCAACCGTCACCAGCACCGATACCTTGATTTGGCCGCGAATCGAATTGCGGGCGCCGCGCGAGACGACCGGAATTTCTTGATGCAACACAGAACTTGCCGCGGACATCGACGCTGCCGGATTCTGTGCAGCGGCTGGCGGTGAGGACGCCAGCGGCGCAACAACGGGCGCGGTACCTGCTGCGACGGAAGCCGTGCTCGGGTGATTTCGAAAACGATGCATGCCGGCCAAAATGGCCACCAATACGATCACACTCGCTGCGATAGCCGGGATGAGCATGCGCGGCCTTCGCGGCCTGTGGCGAGGAGTTTGGCGCTGTGATTCAACCTTGGTAGAGCGGGGAATCGGCGGTGCGATTACAGGTGGTGCGATTGCAGGCGGTGCGGGGTTGAACTGGGCTTTGAGCGCAGAGATCATCGGACGGCCCGACGGGTCGCGATTCAGGCATCGCCGTATCGTGTCCAAAAATTCGGCAGGCAGGTTTGCGGGCAATGCGGCCGCGTTGGTTCCTTCGCCAGACCCCGGAGGGCTCTGCGTAAGCGCCTCAACGATGCAGAGGCCGAGACTCCAAACATCGCCTGCGGCGCCCACCGCGCCGGTTCTGACTTCCGGAGCATCGTACGGCGAGGGCTGAGCGATGCGTGCACCGGTCTCGCCGAGGGGTCGAACAGTGTCGCTCGCCAGCTTGAGCTGATCATTGACGACCAGAAAGTTGGGCGGTTTGAGTTGCGACTGGACTAAGTTTTTGCCGTGAAGGAAAGCCAGGGCGCCGAGCGTTGGAAGCAGCATTTCCCGTACTTCCTCGGGCGTGAGGGCGCGGTGCTGAAGAATCTGAGCCAGATTCTGCTCGGCATATTCCATGACGATGAAGAGAAAGGGATGTCCTCCGAGCGTACAGCGGCCGCTATCGAGAACGCGAACGAGGTTGGGATGGGATAGAGCTGCGATTCGTTTCCAATGCGAGAGTTGTGTTTCCGCTGCCGCCGGGTCTGCCGGGATGAGTTTGATCGCGGCTTGAGAAATATTGCGCGCCTCGCAATCGGTCAGGAACACCACACTGTGGTCTGACCGACCCAAAAAGCGGCGCAGGGGAAAGAGTCCATTAACAATCTGGCTCTCCCATTTCGTCCAGATGTCGATCTCCGTCATCGTTTTTCTCCACCTTTACGAAGGACGGCAGCTCCCAGTATGCCTACCAAGATATCACCAAGGGTTGCTCAAGAAGCGTGGGCGCCTGTCAGCATTTAACGACACATGGATTGAACCTGCTTGCGGAAATCACTCAATACTTCACTCGACTTCGCGACGAATAATAGGATGTGTCGCGCGCGAGAACTTTGAGCAAACGGGGCTAAGATCAATGTATGGTTCCCTCAATTCGACCAGAAGCCCAAGGATTTGACATCATCCCGCCGGATTTGACGATCAGGTCTGCAAAGGCCTGAATTAATGATGCTAAAATTCTCAGCGTCGCTCAAATATCGCCCCAAAATCGAATGCTGCTCGGAACGTACTTAGGCCGGTATCGGCCATTAATTCCCACTGAACAACCGACCATGTGAATTACCGGGATCGGTCCCGCCGGACCTAACTCCACAGAGGCCAAATTCTTGCCGCCAACTGCAAGCCGTAGGCTTTCGATGATGCCTCACCATAAACCCCGTTCCGTGCTTCTTGCGACTGCGGCGTCAGGCGGCACCATCGCGGCCGTTCGCCATCTTGCCGCTCACGGCTTCAATGTTGGCGTGGTTTCAAGCGAGGGCGCGCGACTCTGCGCCGCAGCCTGGTCGCGGTACGCCTCTCGCACCTATGCTGCGCCGCCAGAGAACGATAGCCAGCGCTTTCTTAATCGATTGCTCGAGATCGGCGCGGCTGAACCGGGTCAGATCCTCCTGCCCACCTCGGATGAAACCGCCTGGCTGTACACCGAACATGCCGAGGAACTGGCGCGGTATTTCTGCATTTGTCAGCCCTCCTTGACCACATTGCGACGGATCCTGGACAAAAAACTGTTTGCGGATGCCGCGCATCGCGCTCGGGTCACTGCGCTGCCGAGCTGGGAGCCGCGGACCATGCAGGAACTGATGGTTTTGGCGCCGACGCTGCCATACCCCGTCCTGATCAAGCCGCGAACTCACGTGCATCGGATTAGAAACGACAAAGGGATCGTTGCCCATTCGATGACTGAACTGGTCCGAGAATTTCCCCGCTTCATTGATCGGGAGCATCTTCGCAGCACTGACAGTGCGCTATTGGAAGATGCGGGCCTGCCGATCCTACAGCAGTTTGTGCGCGTCGCGAACGAGGGCGTGTGCTCGGTTTCCGGCTTCATCGATCGAAGCGGCGAGCTGTTCGTCACCCGCCGGTCGACCAAGGTTTTCCAGCGCTCACAGCCTGTGGGCGTCGGCGTTTGCTTTGAATCACTCCCCGCCGACCCACTGCTGAGCGCTGCGGTTCGCCGGCTGTGCGTGGAGCTTGAATACTACGGAACGTTCGAGGTGGAATTTCTCAAATTCAACGACGGCTGGGCGGTTATTGATTTCAATCCTCGCTTCTTCAATCAATTGGCTTTGGACATCACGCGCGCCATGCCGCTGCCGCTGTTTGGCTGCCTCGAAGCTGCCGGCGAGACCGAGGCGCTCCGCGAGGCCGTGACCAAAGCGCAGGCCGACCAAAATCAGGAGACGACCGTCTTTTGTGATTCTTTTACGCTGCGCGCGATCGTGACGGCTCGGCTGCTAAGCGCACGCATCTCGCGCGAGGAGTTCAGCTATTGGCGTCATTGGCGTAAGCGCCACGCCGGCCACACCGTCGATGTGGTGAGGGACTCGCGCGATCGCATGCCGGCGCTGATTCACGTGTTCTCGGAAATCTATTCGGGCCTTCGCGCAATTTCGAAGTTTTTGCGCATGACACCGCGCACTTCTGCCGGGATCACTCATGCTTCTATTCAGGAGCAACCGTGAAGATATTCCCGGTGGCGATCATCGGGGCGGGTCCCTATGGGCTTTCGATGGCCACCCACCTTGCCGCGCGCAACATCGAGAATCGGATCTTAGGTCAGCCGATGCAATTCTGGTCGCAAATCGCTGCCGCTGGGGATCGCCGCTTTTTGAAGTCCTACTGCTTCGGCACCAACATCTCCAGTCCGGCATCCGGATTTTCCTTTGCAGACTACAGCGCACCGCGAGGTCTGGAGACCTTCGAGCCGTGTTCGATTGGCCACTTCGCAGATTACGGGAATTGGTTTCAAAAGAACAAAGTGCCGTGGGTTGAGCCGGTTGATGCGGTGCGCGTGGAAAGAACCACTCATGGTTTTCTAGTCGCCCTGACCACGGGCGAGACCTTTGCCGCGGCCCAGGTGGTCGTTGCCACGGGGCTCTCCCATTTCGCCCACGTGCCGGCTTCCCTCGCACCTCTGCCCCCGCAGCTTGCGATTCATACCTCCAAGGTCGAAGCGTTCTCGGCCTATGCCGGCCGCAGGGTTGCCGTCATCGGCGCCGGGCAATCCGCCCTTGAGGCTGCGGCGCTGCTTTACGAGGCCGGTGCACAACCGCACCTGCTAGTGCGCGACAATGCCATTTCTTGGCACTATCGCGTTTCGCGAGAACGCAGCCTCTGGCGGCGCATACGCTCGCCGATCTCCGGCTTGGGTACGGGTCCCAAGGCCTGGGCGCTCACCCGCTTCCCTGGCGCCATGCACCGGATTCCAGCGCCGCTGCGCACGCGTTTCGTCGCGAGCCATTTGCCGGCCGAGGGGGCTTGGTGGTTGCGCGAACGAGTCGAAAAAATCGTTCCGGTAGACTTGCATACCAGTGTCATCGGCGCTCGCGAGCACGGTGCGGGATTGAAGCTGACGCTGCAGAATTCAACGCAGGGGAAAGAGAGCGAACTGCACGTGGATCACGTCATCGCGGGCAGCGGCTACATCATTGATGTCGACCGGCTCCCATTTCTCGATCCGGCACTGCGCTCGGCAATCCGCCGGCTCGGCAGCGCAGCCAAGCTGGATGATAACTTCGAAAGCTCCGTCAGCGGACTTCACTTCATCGGTCCGGCGTCGGCACTGAGTTTCGGTCCTTTGTTCCGCTTTGTGGTGGGAGCCGCATACACTTCGCGTGTGGTGACCCGGCGCCTCGCAGCTCGTCTCGAGTCGGCGGTTTGACTGACCACGCTCCATTTATCTTTTTGCCCGGAGCAGGCGGGGGCACCGCTTTCCTCTCAGCCTTCAGCGAGGATGTCGATAAGCCGGCTTTCATCGTGTCGATCCAATATCCGGGCTGGCAACGTTTTATGGATCCTTCTTTTTCGGCGCAGATTCTGATTCAGGAGCTCGCGGCGCAAATCGAGGCAACCGTGCCGAGGGGGCCCATTCGCATCGTCGGCAATTCCATTGGTGGGCATTTCGGCTACGCGGTGGCGCTGCATCTGCAGGCGGCGGGGCGCGAGATCGCCGGCTTTTGCGCGATCGATTCCTTCATGATCACCTCCTCAGAGCCGTCCGCAGGTTGGCAGCGCCGCGCGCTCGTGAACGCGGTAGACCTGGTACGCAAAGCCCGGTTTGTGGAATTCGTCAAGCTCGCGCGATCCAAATTTTGGCGCGCCGGCTTAAGGCTTGCAGGCGCCAGGGTTCCCGGCCTGCTGCGCAAATTCGGCGCGTCGGGGCGCCTCCCCATGGCGGCCGTCGATCCTATCTTCGAACAAGAAGTAAGCATGCGTTTGTTGATTCGTGCCTCCGCTCCTTGGGTCGCGGCGCTTGGTCTTGATCCGGTCCCGTTGATGGTACCCTCGGCGCTGCTGCGGACCTCCCTCACGATCCAGGACGACGCCGCATGGCGGCGCCGCTGTCCGTTGATCGAGATTCATGAGATTCCCGGGGGGCACAATTCACTTTTCGAACCCGAGCACATCGAGGCGTTTCGTCAAGCCTTCGTGGCGGCAACCCGACATTGGAGTTGACTCCCCCCAGCAAGAGGCGGGCAGGGTATCGGTGTCGATCGGCGAAGGAGCCGCCCATTTTCTGTCCATCAGCATCGCTTCCCGCGCGCTCAGGATTATTTCCAGCCAATTGCGCCGTCTCGCAGCCGCGCGATTTCGGTGATTGACTTGGGAAAACGGCGCTAAATTCAACGGGATTGGCAGTTTCAGGGCGTGTCTATTGGCGGTATCCTCCGCGCCTAACGCCTTCCACAGCGCCGAATAAGAGTTTCGGAAGCCCTCCGCGTAGCGTTCATCATACGCAATCTGCGCGTCATCCTTGATGACGTATATCGCCCGCATGCCGTTCGCCATGGCTATCCCGCAAGCCGCGGCGAGACAAAAATAAGGCGGCGAGTTTTGTTTGAAGGCGTCGCGAAATCGTTGCAGATCCCCATTGCGGTCGGTCTGATTTCGGGTAACAAACATCGTGGCCGCAGGCTCAGCGCCGAATAGATCCCCGCCGACATAGGAAAACGAGACACGGCATACACGTGAATCGTTGACCAGGCAGAAAATGCTGAGATCGCCCTCGTGCCTATTGTCTTCCGTGGCGCCCAACGTGAGTGTGTAGCGCGCGCCCTTGACCACCCGCTGCCACAGTGTGAGCGCGCGCGGTGACGGGTAAATTTGGGCGTGGTACGTGTCGCCATGATATCCGCTCTCGTATCGATAGTGGCTGATGGCACAGTCGACCCGCTGTCCCAGAGTAAAGTAGCGCGACAAATAGTATTCGTGCGTGAGAAAGAAAAACGTATCGCGACCCCTCGCTCGCGGGAAGTAGGTCCGCATGAACTTCAATAACCACAACGACTTAATTTTCGTTGGAAAGCGCAAGATCCTGCAGGCCGCGATGAAGCGGTAGAACCCTAGGTCGTGCGGTAGGTGGTGCGGGTCGGACATCTGGGGTAGAACCCGCGCTACGCCGTATTCCCCGCATCGATGGTAATCACGGTGCCGGTAATATTTCTGCCGCCCTCTCCCAAGAGAAACTCCACGCTACGCGCCACATCGACAGGTTCCGGCATGCGATGCAGGGCACTGCGCCTGCGCGATTTTCTCGCGCTGCGTATCGGTTAACTCACTGCGTCATTTCGGTGGCCACGAAGCCGGGCGCCAGCGCGTTCACCGTGATGCCGAGCGGTCCCACCTCGCGCGCCAAGGAGTAGGTAAATCCGACCAAAGAGGCCTTGGTGGCGCTGTACACCGACAAGCCGCTATAGCCGGTCGAGGCGACGATGGATGAAATGTTGACGATGCGGCCCTCGCGCTGCGTCATCATGGATTTCAGGACCTGCTTGGTCAGCACGATGGGCGAGGCGGTGTTCAATTGAATCAGCCGCTGTATCTCGGCATCGCGCATGCTGGAAAGCAGGCCGCTCGTGCCCAGGCCCGCATTGTTGATCAGTCCGTAGAGGGGGCCGAAGTCGGTGCGCAGGCCGCGCACTAAAGGACTGAGCGCGCTCAAGTCCGATAAATCGCAGGCGCGAAACTCGATCGCGCCTCGGGCCTCCTCGGTCGTGATGTGCTGTGCGGCGGTTAACTCGGCGCTCAACGTGCGTGCGATGGCGATGACCCGGTACCCGGCGCTCGCGAGCGCCTGACTCATGGCCAACCCTAAGCCGCGGCTGCCGCCGGTGACGATGACGTTGCGCATGTTAGGGCCGCACCAGCTTGCCGGCAGCCGTCAATTCGAGCGCGGGCACGAAGCGCAGCAATGCCGGCACCTTGTGCGCCGCCAGCGTGCGGCGGCAGGCGCCCAAGAGGTCGTTCTTGATCTGTTCCGCGGCGCTTTCGTCCGCCGATTGCTGCGCATCCGACAGCACCACTTCGGCGACGATGACGGCACCGGTGATGGGATTGCGCCGGCCCAATACCCGCGACATGCGCACCCGGGGGTCGGCGTTCAGCACCGATTCAACCTCCTCGGGGTAGACTTTGAGGCCGCCCACATTGACGATGCCGCCCTTGCGGCCGCGAAAATAAAAACGGTCGGCCACCCGTTCGACCAGATCGCCCGTATCGACATAGCCGTCCTCGCTGATGAGCGGTGCCGGAGCGCCGAGATAGCGCGCCGCAATGCGTCCGGAGCGAATCCACAAGGTTCCCTCCTGCACCTTCATCTCGATGGCGCCGAAGGGTTTTTCAACGAACTCAGCCGGAAAGCCGGCGAGCCCATCGTTCACATCGAAAGCCACGCCCGCCTCGGTGGAGGCAAATGCATGGCCGATGCGCGCGTCGGGGTAGGCGGCGCGCAGCTGATCGAGCACGGTTTGATCGGCGACTTCCCCTGACAGCCGCACATACTCCGGCGCGATCAGTTTGGCATCGCCGCTCATCAAGGCGCGGCGCCAGTGCGATGGAGTGCCCGATATGTGCGTCACGCCAAGCCTCCCCGCGCGCGCCAGGAAGTCATGCGTCGACTCGCCGGCGCTCGAGAGCACCAGAGGCGAGCCTGCGAGTACGGCGCGCAGGTAGATCTGCAATCCCCCATAACGGCGTATATCGTAAAACGTGCTCCACACCATGGGCTTGATCGAGACGGGTTGCCGCGGCAGTGCGCCCGCCAGGCTCTCGAAGCTATGCAGCACCAGCTTCGGCACGCCCGTCGTGCCGGAAGTGAGCAGAATCCACTCGGTGAGGTGCGTGCCCCGACGTTTAAGCGGCTGCGCCAGCGGCGCTGGGACGAGGGCATCGTCGGTGAGCACGGCATCGGCCTTGGCCTCGGCGGCAACGCCTAAGAGCTGCTCCGGCGACAAATCCGGCGTGCACAGCACCAGCCGCCGCGCGACCCCATCCAGTTCCATGAGCGCAACGGCCGTGGGCAGCTGTTCGCGGGTCGCAAGCACCACGGTGCAGCCGCGCAGCGACTCGAGTTTTGCCTTGAGGGTCGAGGCGCCGGCGAGCTCAGCGGCGGCGATGCAGGCCGTACGACCGTGAAAAACCGACGCATTGGGCACGCCCGAAGGCGCGATGGATCCCCACAACGAACTCATGCGAGCGCTCGGCACGGCAGTCGAGCTGTCGGTGATCAAGGGAAATCCTCACATGTGCGGCCGTGGCGGCTCCGTGCGTCATTATCGGCTATGCGGCGAAGCAGCGGCAAGCCGAAGCCTCGAAATCCTATGGCATTCTGTCAACGTGAACGCCGCCACACTGTCGCCCGTCTTGGGCGATTTATTCCCGCCCGGCGCGCTGGCCGCCGAGCTGCGCGGTGCCGGCCGGCCAGAGCTGTTGCTGCCCGAGGAGGCGCAATACCTCGGCAAGGCGGTGCTCAAACGCACGCGCGAGTTCGCCGCAGGCCGGCAATGCGCGCATCGACTGCTGGCGGAATTTGGCTTCCCGGATTTTCCCATCACGGTGGGCGCCGACCGTCAACCCGTTTGGCCAGAGTCCCTGGTGGGCAGCATCACCCACACCGCAGGTTTCTGCGCCGCCGTGGTGGCGATGCGAGGGAAATTTGCGGCCATCGGCGTGGACTCCGAGGTGGCCGGCAGCGTCAAAGCAGCGCTCTGGCCCTCCATTTGCACCTCCGCCGAATTGCAGTGGCTGCGATCGCTTCCCGACACTCAGCGGGCCCTGGCGGCGACCTTGATCTTCTCGGCCAAGGAGGCCTTCTACAAGTGCCAGTATCCCTTGGTGGGCGAACGCCTGAATTTTCACGCCGCGCGAGTCGAGGTGCCCGAGTGGGGAGCGGCCCGCGGCGCCTTTCGCATTCACGCCTGTCGGGGAATTGCCTTCGCCGCACATGCCGCTCTGCCCCTCAAGGGCGAGTACCTGTTTCATGAGCGCTACGTGACGGCCGGCATCGCGCTCTTGGCGAGTAGCGCTTAGTAGGCCTTGTCGTCGCGAAAGACTTTGACCACGGTCAGCAGAATGATTTTGATATCGAGCATCGGCGACCAATGCCGTAGATAATCCAGATCGAAATTCACCCGCGCTTCCATTTCGGCCAATTGCGAGGTTTCTCCGCGGCAGCCATTCACTTGCGCAAGTCCGGTAATACCGGGCAACACCTTGTGGCGCACCATGTAGCCCTTGATGAGCTTGCGGTACTCCTCGTTGTGCGCGACCGCATGCGGTCTGGGTCCCACCAAGCTCATCCGTCCCTGTAGCACATTGATCAGCTGCGGCAGCTCGTCCATCGATGAGCGGCGCAGCAGGCCGCCGACCGGCGTGATGCGGGTGTCGAACCGTGAGGCTTGGCGTATCTCGGCGCCGTCCTCCGTGACGCGCATGGTGCGAAATTTGTAGACTGCAATCTCGCGGCCGTCCAGCCCGTAGCGCCGCTGCTTGAAGATGATGGGTCCCGGTGAGGTCGCCTTGACCATCGCCGCGATCAGCACTAGCAGCGGCAGCAAGAGCAGCAGGATCACCACGGAATAGCCGATATCGGTGAGCCGCTTCGCCACGCCCCGATATCCATAGAAAGGCGTCTCGCACATGGCCACCACGGGAATGCCATGAATCTCGCCCGAGCGCGCCTGAATCAAGTCGAACACGAAAATATCCGGCACGTAGTAAATCGAGGCGGTGGTATCGCGCAAATCGTCCAAGAGATTCATGACACGTTTGACGTGCCGAATCGGCAGCGCGATGAAAATGACGTCGGTGCGATGCTCCTTGACGTACTCCGACATGTCGCTCAGCGAGCCTATTAAGCGGGTGCCGGTCTCCATGCCCAGTCGATCGGGGCTGCGATCATCGAAGAAGCCGGCCACATCCAAGCGCATGCCCGGATTGGATTTCAAGCGCCGCGCCAGTTCCAGGCTGCTGGTGTTGTATCCGGCGATGATGGCGCTGCGGGCATCGAAGGCTCTCATTAGGAACCTGCGCATGAGCTCCTGCATCCCTAAGGTGACGGCGATCAGCGCCACCGGGGTAACCACCGCCCAGGTGAGGAAGATGCTGCGCGGATATTCGGCGAGCGACTTGGTGACGTAACCCACCGCGAGCAGCACTCCCAAGAGCAGCATCCAGCGGAAAATCACATCGACCACCGCGGAGACGCGCGGCGAGGCGAGCTGAGTGTTTACTTCGCGCGGCGGCTGAACCAGCACCAGACACAATACGCCGACGATGACGATGGCCGCGGAGGAGGGGTCGAAACGGTTGCCGAACAAAATAATGGTGGCGTACAGCGAGGCCACAGCAACCACGGCCGGCAGCACCGCTTGCACGCCGGCCAATATCGCGATAAGAAAGCTCTGCTTGAGCAGGACCGGTTGGGTCATCGGGTATCCATTGAGACCATTCCATGATCACCCGGCAGGTTCGGTCAAGTCCAACGATTTAATCAGCATCCGAAATGACAAAAGTTAAATCGCCGCTCTCCGGGTGAGCCGATAGTGTTCCACGCCAATGTTACTCTACGCACATATGACCAACGTTCCATTACTCGATCTTAAGGCTCAATACGCCCAAATCCGCGCCGAAGTGCTGCCCATCATCGAGCAGGTATGCGCCAGCCAGCGCTTCATTCTCGGGGAACATGCGCTGGGGTTGGAGGCAGAGGTGGCGCGCTATTGCGGTTCCGCCGCGGGGATCGGCGTCTCTTCCGGCACCGATGCCTTGCTGCTGGCGCTCATGGCATTGGGAATCGGCGCCGGCGATGAAATAATTACATCGCCTTTTACCTTTTTCGCTACCGCCGGAACCATCGCCCGCTTGGGCGCGCGGCCGATCTTCTGCGATATCGATCCGGTGACCTTCAACTTATCGCCGGCCGCCGTTCAAGACTTCATTGATCGCCAGTGTACCGAGCGTGCCGGACAGCTGATCAATCGCAGCACGGGCGGCACCGTCAAGGCGCTGATGCCCGTGCATCTGTACGGTCAGTCGGCCGATATGGATCCCTTGATGGCGCTTGCCCGCCAGCATCATCTGAAGGTCATCGAGGATGCCGCGCAGGCCATCGGCACCGAGTACAAAAACGGCATCCGCGCCGGCTCCATCGGCGACATCGGCTGCTTCTCATTTTTCCCCAGCAAGAATTTGGGCGCCTTCGGCGATGCCGGGCTGTGCACGACCCATGATGCGGATCTCGCTGAGAGCATGCGGGTGCTGCGGGTCCATGGCGGAAAGCCCAAGTACTTCCATGCCGTCATCGGCGGCAACTTTCGCATCGACGAGCTGCAAGCCGCCGTGCTGCGGGTGAAGCTTAAGTACTTGGATGGCTGGACGGCCGGACGGCAGCGCAACGCGGCCTTTTACGATCAGGCCTTTGCCGATGCGCATTTCGCGAACAAGCTCGCCGCCCCGAAAGCACCCGAGCAGGGCAGGCATATTTTCAATCAATACATCGTGCGCGTGCAGCGGCGCGATGCGCTGAAGGATTTTCTCACCGCGCGCAGCATCGGCACGGAGATCTACTATCCGGTGCCGCTGCACCTGCAGAAGTGCTTCGAGTATTTGAACCACCGCGCCGGAGATTTTCCCGAGTCCGAGCGCGCCGCGCTGGAAACCCTGGCATTGCCGATCTATCCGGAATTAGACGAGGCTCAGCTCAAGCACGTGATTGCGAGCATCGGCGAGTTCTACGCCTAAGGACGGCCGCGCCCCATGACCCCCCATATGATGCGACGTTTGAACTCGCCTTAAAGGCTTTCGGGCGAACTCGCCGCAAGTATCGAAACGCTCTGAAGCGCTCGCCGATTAGCTCTTCTTAAAATCGTCCGGCAGCAGCTGGTGGCGGGAGAGCAATTTGTAGAAATCGGTGCGATTGCGCCTTGCGAGGCGCGCCGCTTGGCTTACGTTGCCGGTGGTAATCTGCAGGATCTGCGATAAATAGTTGCGCGTGAATTCATCGCGGGCTTCATCGAAGGAGGGTAGCCGTGTCGGGTTGCCGCCCAAGGATTGCTGCACCAATTCCGCGGTGATGATGGCGCCATGCGAGAGGGCGACATTTTGCCGCACCACGTTGTACAGCTGGCGCACATTGCCCGGCCATTCGGCCGTGGCCAAGAGTTCGACCGCTTCGGGCGCGTAGATCTTGCGCTGGCCGCTTTCCTTGGCGATCTGCTCCAGAAAATGCGCGACCAGCAGCGGAATGTCCTCGCGGCGGCGGCCCAACGAAGGCACTTCGATGTGTACCACGTTCAACCGGTAGTACAAGTCCTCGCGAAACTCGCCGCTTACCATCAATTCGTGTAAATCGCGATGCGTGGCGGAAATGATGCGCACGTTGGTCTGCACGGCCTCGGCGCTGCCCACCGGGCGAATCGCATTTTCCTGCAGGACGCGCAGCAGCTTGACCTGCAGGCGCATGGGCATGTCGCCGACCTCATCCAGCAGCAGCGTGCCGCCGTCGGCGGTCTCAAACAGCCCCTTTTGTGCGCGGGTCGCGCCGGGGAAAGCGCCGCTTTCATGGCCGAAGAGTTCGGACTCGAGCAAATTCTCCGCCATGGCGCTGCAGTTGATCGCGACGAAGGGCTTGTTGCGCCGCGGGCTGGCTTCGTGAATCGCGCGCGCCAAGAGTTCCTTGCCGGTGCCGCTCTCGCCGGTCAGGAGGACGCGTGCGTCGGTTCCCGCGACCATATTGGCCTGCGCCAATTTGTCTTCCATCAATTGATTGCGGGTAATGATGTTCGCGCGCCAGTCCTCGTCCACATGGGCGAAGCCCGACACCTTCAATGCCTTTTGCACGTGATCGAGCAATTCCTGCTTGTCGACCGGCTTGGTGAGAAAGCCGAATGCGCCGCTTTGCGTGGCATGCACGGCATCGGGAATGGTGCCATGCGCGGTTAAAATAATGACCCGCAGTCCCGGCCAGCGGCTTTGCAGCTCCTTGAGCAGGCCGATGCCGTCCATGTTGTCCATGCGCAGATCCGTGATCACGAGGTCCGGCCGGAAGCGTACGCAGGCAGCGAGCGCCGCCGCCGCGCTTTCCACGGCTTCCACTTCGTAGTTCTCGGCGCGCAGGCGGATGGTGAGCAGACGCAGCAAACCCGGATCGTCGTCCACCACCAAAATTCGGGCTTTGCGCTTCTGCGGCGTGAGCGCGTCGCGCGAGCCTTGCTGCAAGCCAAAGGACAGGGGCGTGGTGGCGGCAATCGAATAGGCGTTCAAGATCTCTCCGGTTTCCGTTTAAGGCGTATGCGGTGCGGTTGTCCCGCGATCATTGATCGATCGTTGCTCAATATGGGTGACCGCCTCGAGTTTAGCTCGGGCCTCGTCCAACGCCTTGCGCAACTTCGCATTTTCATCCGTCTCTGCCGCCAGCTTGCGATTCGCCGCCCGCAATTCCTCGTGGGAATCGCGCGGCGTATCCTCGCGCATGCGCTTGTTCTCGGCCTGCAGAATCAGCCGCTGCTCGACCTCTTTGAGCTCGACCGTGGCCAATAAGCGCTCGACAGGCAGTAGAGTTTCAGGCCTGGCCAGCAATTCGGACAACTGTCGCTGCGCGGCGACGGGATCCGAGCCCCCGAAACCCGGCGTGGCCAGGGCCAGCGCGTAGCGCAGTTTGTTGCTGGTGGTCGGGGCCAACTCGGCCGCATCCTTGGCGGCCTGGAATTGTTCGGCCTGACGGGCAGGATCGCCCTGCGGCAGGCTGCTCATCATTTCCAGCAGGGGTGCGATGGCGCTGGCATCCTGGGGCGGACCCGCCGGGGCCGCGGGGGCGGCATCCTTGGGGTGGCCCAACGCGCCGCAGCCGCTGATCCAGATCATGGCCGCTGCACAGGCCAGGGTGCGGTAGGCGCTAGGCGGCATGCGCCTTTTCTCGCAGCTTGGCGGCCGTCTGGCGCAGCGGCAGGCGCACCCGAAAGTGGGCGCCGCCGGCCTTGGATTCCAGGATCTCGATGCTGCCGCCATGGGCATTGACGAATTCGGTGACCACCGAAAGGCCGATGCCGGTGCCTTTGACATGCCCGCCTTGCGGGGTCTTGCCCTGATAAAACGCCTCGAATATCCGATTGCGCTCATCGGGCGGGATGCCGGGCCCGCTGTCCATGACATCGAGCAGCAGCTGTTCGCGCTCGCTGCGCGCATGCAGTGAAATCGTGCCGCCGCGCGGCGTGAACTTCACGGCGTTGGAGAGCAGATTGTCGAGTATCAGGCGAACCTTGGCGCGGTCCGCCAGCGGCGTTAAATCCTCCACCTGCACATCGAGCCGCACCCGCTGCGCCACCAGGGTGAGCTGCTGGTTTTCCAGGACGCTCTTGATCAAGGGCCGAATTTTGAACTCAGAAATCTCCAGCCCGACGCTCTTGGCCTGCCAGGCACTGAAGGACAGTAGGTTTTCAATGAGCCGTTGGAGCTTCATTCCGTTCTCGCGCAAGATCGCCGTGACTTCGCGCTGGCCGCTTTGCAGCTCGCCCACCGCGCCGTCCATCAAGAGTTCGGTCCCTTCGCGAATATTTGCCAGCGGCGTTTTCAATTCATGCGACATATGTCGCAGAAATCGGTTCTTTTCCTGCGCCAAATCCAATAATCGGCCCCGCAACCACTCCAGCTGCGCCGCCAGGCGCTCCAAGTCCGCGGGACCTCGAATGGCGATCGGCCGGGAAAACGTACCGCGGCCGAGCTCGCTGATGGCCCGGTCGATGGCGCGAATGGGCCTGCCGAACAAGTAGGTGAATACGCCCACCACCGCAAGCGTCATGGGCACCAGCAGCAGCGTTTGCCAGACCAGATTCTGCTGCGCGCGCTGGGTGTCGCGCTCCATGCTCGCCGTCTCGTGATCGATTTGCAGACTGATCCTATCCGAGAGGCTGGAGGCAGCGTCGACCAGCTGAGGAAAGGTGCCGATCAATTCCGCCATGCGCGTTGAGTTCGGCGCCGCCTGCTTCAAGTCATCGTGCAGGCGCAAGGCCTGCTGTTCCACGGCGCTGACGCCCTGCTGTGAGGCTTTATCCAGGGGCAGGGTGAGGAGCTCATGCAGGGTGTTGACCAGACGTCCGTTGTTGCGCGCATAGTCGTCCATCAGGTTGGCGCTGCCGATGATTTGGTACAGACGCGCGGTGCGCTCCAGCGAGCCGATCTCTTCGAACATGCGCTGGTTATTGCGCGTACCCTGCATGCCGTGCAGCACCAGCTGCTGGCTGCGAATCGACAGCCGATTCATCTGCACGGCCGCGTTCACGATCGCAAAGAGCAGCGGCGCCGCCACGATCGTGAAGCCGATCAGCATCAAACCGCTTAAGGACTTGGGTCGGGGCAGGCGCATCCGGCGCATTCTAGCAGCGTGCTGCGGCCAAAAAGGAGTGAGCTGATCGGTTCTGTAGAATTGATACACATGAGCAACGATGCCCCCTACTCGAGGCTATCTCCCGAGACCGTCTTGGACGCGATCGAGGCGCTTGCGTACCGCTGTGACGGCCGCGTGTTGGCCCTCAACAGCTACGAAAATCGGGTCTACCAGATCGGCCTCGAGGAGGGCGATCCGCTGGTGGGCAAATTCTATCGACCCGGGCGCTGGAGCGATGCCGCGATCCGCGAAGAGCATGCCTTCTCCGCGGAACTCGCCGCGCAGGAGATTCCCGTGGTCGCCCCTCTCGTGCAGCACGGCGAATCGCTGCATACGCATGAAGGCTTTCGGTATGCGGTTTTTCCGCGGCGGGGCGGACGCTGGCCGGAGCTCGGAAATCGTGATGAGCGCGAATGGGTGGGCCGATTCCTCGGACGCATCCATGCGGTGGGGCGCGCCGGCCGGTTTCGCGATCGCGGCGCCTTGAGCATCGAGGATCTGGGGCGCAGCGCCCGCGATGCGGTGCTCGAGGGGGATTGGATGCCGGATTATCTCGCAACCAAGTACGCCGATTTGACCGACGAACTCTTGGATGAGGTGGATGCGCGCGCGCAGGGCTGGGGCGGCGCGGCGGTGGGACGGATACTCGGGGACTGCCACCGCGGCAATATTCTGTGGACCGATTTAGGGCCGCACTTCGTCGATCTGGATGATTGCCTCATGGGGCCGGCCGTTCAGGACCTGTGGATGCTGCTTTCGGGCGGCATGCAGGAGATGCGCAGCGAACTGACCGATCTCTTGAAGGGCTATGAGCAGTTCTTACCCTTCGATCGGCGGGAAATCGCGCTGATCGAGCCGTTGCGGGCCTTGCGCATGGTGCACTATTCGGCCTGGTTGGCGCGCCGCTGGCACGACCCGGCTTTTCCTCAAGCCTTCCCCTGGTTCGCCGAGCCGCGCTACTGGGAGCAGCATTATCGGGCGCTCGAGGAGCAGCTGGCCGCGATTCGCGAGCCGCCGCTTCAGCTGTGAGCGGCGGCTCGCGGGTTGTGATCGGTGGCGTATTTGGTGATCATACAAGGATGGCTGGCGAGACTATGCGCATGAAGAATGCAAGATTTCTGCTGCTCGGCGCGGCGGCGCTGCTGTGCGCCTGCCACAAGCATTCGGACAGCGCACCGGCCAGCGTTCCGGCGCCGCACATCGCGCCCAAGGCCCCGGTCGTGCAAAAGGGTCCCAGCGTGGCGCAACAAACCGCCGGGATGGTGGAGGCGGCCGCGCAAGGCAAATCGCCGCTGCCGGTGGCGCTGAAGTTCGAATTGACCCAGCGGCCGAAAGTGGGTCAGGTGCTGCAAATCAATCTGGCGCTGATCCCGCAGGTCGATGGCGGTCCGGCGTCCATCAAGGTGAACGGCGGGGATGGCATCAACGTCGTGCCTGACCCTGCGCAGGCGGATATTCCCGAGGTCGAGGCCGGCGGCGTGTACCGCCAAACGGTGAGCGTCACGCCCACGGACGAGGGTGTGCTGCTGCTCGGTGTGACGGTGTCCTTGAAGCACGATGAAATCACCGATTTGAAGGCCTTTTACATCCCCCTGATCGCAGATCGCTGAAACTTAAGGCGGTGGCGGGCGTTAGGCCCTATAATGGTGGGTTTCCCCGGGGCTCTTAACTGTGACTCAGAAACTTCGCAACATCGCCATCATCGCGCACGTCGATCATGGCAAGACCACACTCGTCGATCAGCTGTTGCGCCAGTCCGGGACGCTCGATGCACGCAAGGACCTGGTCGAACGCATGATGGACTCCAATGACCTGGAGCGCGAGCGTGGCATCACGATTTTGGCGAAGAATACCGCCATCAACTGGGGCGACTATCGAATCAACATCGTCGACACGCCGGGCCACGCCGACTTCGGCGGCGAGGTGGAGCGCGTGCTGGCCATGGTCGACTGCGTGCTGCTGCTCGTCGATGCCGTCGATGGGCCGATGCCCCAGACGCGCTTCGTGACGCAAAAGGCGTTCAAGCATGGTTTGCGGCCCATCGTGGTCATCAACAAAATCGATCGCGATGAGGCTCGGCCGGGCTGGGTGCTGGATCAGACCTTTGATTTATTCGACCGCCTGGGCGCCACCGATGAGCAGCTGGATTTTCCCGTCGTATACGCCTCGGCGCTGCGCGGCTTCTCAGGGCTCGATTCGACGGTGCGCGACGGGGACATGCAGCCGCTGTTTAAAACCATCGTCGAGCACTGCCCGCCGCCCGATGTGGATGTGGACGGTCCGCTGCAGCTGCAAGTCACCCTGCTCGATTACTCCAGTTACGTCGGTGCGATCGGTATCGGCCGCATCAAGCGCGGCACCATCAAGCGCGGCATGACCGTCACGGTGGTGTCCCGCGAAGGGGCCGCGCGCTCGGAGAAGATTACCCAGATCTTGGGTTTTCACGGCCTCACGCGCGTCGAAGTCGAATCGGCCGGCGCCGGGGATATCGTGGCCTTCGCGGGAATTGCGGAGCCCAAGGTGTCCGATACCCTGTGCGATCCGGCCACCGTTGAGCCGCTGCCGAGTCTGACCGTCGATGAGCCGACCATCAGCATGACCTTCGAGGTCAATACCTCGCCCTTTCTTGGGCGCGAGGGCAAATTCGTCACCAGCCGGCAAATCCGCGAGCGATTGGAGCGCGAGGCCATTCACAATGTCGCACTGCGCGTCGAGGGGACCGCCGATCCGGATAAATTCGTGGTCTTCGGCCGCGGCGAGCTGCATCTTGGCGTGCTGTTGGAGAACATGCGGCGCGAGGGCTACGAAGTGGCCGTGTCCCGCCCGCGCGTGGTCATCAAACAGATCGATGGCGCACCGCATGAGCCCTACGAGCAGGTCACCGTGGATGCGGATGCGGACGCCCAGGGGGCCATCATGCAGGCACTCGGCAGCCGCGGCGCGGATCTGAAGGACATGCAGGCTGACGGGCGCGGCAGAGTGCGCCTGGAGTACATGATTCCCTCGCGCGGCCTCATCGGTTTCCAGACTGAATTTCGCACCATGACCCGCGGCACGGGCCTGCTGCACCATGTGTTCGATCACTACGGACCGCTGGTACAAAAAGAGCTGGGCCAGCGGCCCAACGGCGTGTTGATCTCGAACGGCCAGGGTGTCGCCCTGGCCTATTCGCTGTTCAGCCTGCAGGAACGCGGGCGGCTGTGCATCGGCGCCAATGAAGAGGTCTACGAAGGCATGATCATCGGCATGAACAATCGCGACGATGATCTGGTGGTCAATCCGCTCAAGGGCAAGAAGCTCACCAACATGCGGGCATCGGGCAAGGACGAAGCGGTGGTGCTCTCGCCGCCGATCCGCTTTTCGCTCGAGCAGGCCATGGAGTTCATCGATGATGATGAGCTGATCGAAGTTACCCCCACCTCGGTGCGGCTGCGAAAGCGCAGTCTGAAGGGCACCGACCGCAAGCGCTCGGGGCGCGAATTGGCCGATCAGGGTATTTAACCGAATATTGGCCGAACCGAGACCCGCGTCACGCCGCGACTGCGGGATCTCCCTAACATCTATGCTGTACGGGCGCCAGGGCGCGCCTTGAGCTTTGGTGCGGGAGATCGCTTACCTTGTCACGCGAAATCGCGGCTGCCATGCGCAGCGAGCCGGCGCAATCTGCGGACAGTCTTAATCCATTGCTGGAACGCCAAATCGCGGAGGCGCGGGGGCGCAACGGCGAGCTCGATGTAGACCAGCTGCTCCGATTGCTCAGCTTGCACTACGACACCCTCGATGCCGAGCGGCGCGGCGTGGTGCGCTCCATGCAGCTGATGTCCGATGAAGCCCAGGCGCTCACCCGGGAAATCCGTGAAGAAACCGCCACCCATCTGCAGGCCATCCTCGACAACGTCAAGGACGCCATCATCACGGTGGACGATACCGCCCATATCGAATCGTTCAACCACACCGGCGAGCGCATCTTCGGCTACTCGCCCGCGGAGATCCTGGGCCGCTCGCTCAACTTTCTGCTGGTGGACATGGATACCTGCGGTCCGGTGGAGTATCTGGCGCGCCTGGCGACCAAGATCGACGACACGCACATGGACTTGGCCGCGCACCAGACCTGGGGGCTCGCCAAAAACGGCAACCGCGTGTCCGTCGAGATTGCGGTCAGCAAGGCCAAATTAAGCGGCCGCGAAGGCTACATCGTGTGTATTCGCGATACCACGGAACGGCATCTGGCCGAACTCTCGGTGCGCGAGAGCGAAGGGCGCTACCGCACGCTGGTCGAACATGCGCCCGAATCCATCGTGGTGTTCGACGTCGATGCCGGCCGCTTCGTCGATGTGAACGATAACGCCTGCCGATTTTTCAAGATGAGCCGCGAAACCTTGCTCAAGGTGGGTCCGGAAGAGATCAGTCCGCCGAACCAGCCCGACGGCACGCCGTCCTTTGGCGTGGCGCGCGGCTACATCGAGAATGCGCTGGCCGGCGCGGTTCCGGTGTTCGAATGGGTGCACTGCGACTCGGCGGGCCAGAATTACCCCTGCGAAGTGCGCTTCGTGCGCCTGCCGAGCTCCAGTCGGCGCTTGCTGAGAGCGAGCATCATCGACATCACCGAGCGCAAGCGCGCCGATGCGATTGCCATGGGCGAGAGGCGCGTGTTCGAGAAAATCGCCGCCAACGCGCAGCTGACCGCGGTACTCGAAGCGATTTGCGAGTTGATCGAGCGCGCCATGCCGGAGAGCAGCTGCGCCATCAATTTACTGGACCGCGAGAAACAGGCATTGATCTTCGGCGTGTCGCCGAATCTGCCGCGCGAGTTCGTCTCGGCCATGGACGATGCTCCCATCGGCATCCGCTACGGTTCCTGCTCGGCCGCCGTTTACTTGAGCCGCTTAGTGATCGTCGCCGATATCGATAGCGATGCGCTCTGGGAGTTTCGCCGCGAGGCAGCGCGCCACGCCGGCTTGCGCGCGGCCTGGTCCGCACCCATCGTGGCCTCGGATGGCCAGGTGGTGGGCACCTTGGCGGTGTACCGTCGCGTTTCCGGCATTCCCCTGTCCCGCGATCACGAACTCATGCTGCGCATGGCGCAGATCGCCGGCATCGCGGTGGAGCGGCGCGCCGCCGAGGACGCGCTGCGCAACAGCGAGTCCAAATTTCGCGGTCTGTTCGAGAATGTCATGGAAGGGGTGTACCAAACCTCGCGCGATGGCCGCATTCTGGTCGCCAATCCCGCCTTCGTGAATCTCTTAGGTTATGACTCGGCGGAGGAGGTGTATCAAATCCCGGCCGGCGCGCTCTACTGGTATCCCAGCGATCGGGAGACCTTTGCGCGGCGCGCGGAAACGCAGGGCGAGCTGCGCAATGAGGAATACGTCATGCGCCGCAAGGACGGCTCCATGCTGGTGGTCGTCGACAATTGTCGCGTGGTGCGCGACAACCTGGGCCGGGTCTGCGGCTTTGAGGGCACGCTCACCGATATCACGGAACGCAAGAAGGCGGAAACGGCCGTCTTCCAAGCCAAGGAGCGCGCCCAGGTCACCTTGCAATCGATCGGCGATGCGGTGATCACCACCGATTCGGAAGGGCGCATCGATTACATGAACCCCGTCGCGGAAAGCCTGACCGGCTGGGAGAATCGCGAGGCGCAAGGACAGCTGATCGGCCAGGTGTTGACGATCGTGGATGAGACCACGCAGGAGGGCAGCGAGGGCCCGGTGGCCCGCTGTCTTCGCGAGGGACAGGTGCTGGGCCTCGCCGAGCACACCGTCAAGGTGGCGCGCCGCGGCCAGGAAATCGCCATTCAAGATTCCGCGGCGCCGATTCGCGATCGCGCCGGCAATCTCATCGGCGCCGTCATGGTGTTCCATGATGTCAGCAAGGAGCGCCGGCTGCACCGCGCACTGCACTATCAGGCCAGCCATGACGCGCTCACCGGTCTCATCAACCGCCGGGAATTCGAGAATCGCCTGACCGTGGCGGTCGAGGACGCGCGGCAAAATACCCAAGCTCACCATGTGCTTCTGTACTTGGATTTGGATCAATTCAAGCTGGTCAACGACACCTGCGGACACCCGGCGGGCGATCTGCTCTTGAAACAGATCACCGGCGTGCTGCAATCGCGGGTGCGCGGCAACGACACGCTGGCGCGATTGGGCGGCGATGAATTCGGCATCCTGCTGCAAAAATGTTCGCTGGATCAGGCGCTGCGCGTCGCGGAGAACGTGCGCCAGGCCATTCGCGACTACCGCTTCATTTGGCAAAACGGCGTGCTCGCCATCGGGGTGAGCATCGGCATCGTGGAAATTACCGCCGAGGTGCCCACCGTGGCCAACGTCATGAGCGCGGCGGATGTGGCCTGCTACTCGGCCAAGGATTCCGGCCGCAATCGCGTGCAGGTGTACAAGCCGGACAATGTGCCGGAGCGGCACCGCGAGATGCACTGGGTTTCCAAGCTGACGCGCGCGCGCGATGAGAGCCGCTTCGAGTTGTACTATCAGCCCATCGTGCCGATCGGTGCGAATGCGCCCGAGCGCGAACACTTCGAATTGATGCTGCGCCTGCGCGAGGAGTCCGGCGCCATCGTGACGCCCGCGGAATTCATTCCCGCCGCGGAGCGTTACAACATCATGCCGTCCATCGATCGCTGGGTGGTGCGCCAGGCCCTGGACCGCGTCGTGCATCGCATCGGGTCGGGCGTCAAGCCCTTCACCGTCGCGGTGAACCTGTCCGGCACCTCGCTGAATGACGAACGCTTCCTGGAATACTTGATTGCTGAGCTCGGCGCCAGCCAATTGGTCGCCGGCGCGATGTGCTTTGAGATCACGGAAACCGCCGCCATCGAAAACCTGGGCAATGTGGTGTACTTCATGCGCGAACTGAAGTCGCGCGGCTGCCACTTTGCGCTGGATGACTTCGGCAGCGGCCTTTCATCCTTCATGTACTTAAAGACCCTTCCCGTCGATTACTTAAAGATCGACGGCCAGTTTGTCGAGAACGTCACCCGCGATCCGGTCGATCGCAGCATGGTCGCCGCCATCAGTCAGGTGGGCAAGGCCATGGGCATTCAAACCATTGCCGAGCGGGTCGAATCCGCGGAAGTGCTCGAAGAATTGGGCCGCCTAGGGATAGGGTTCGCCCAAGGGTTTCACATCGCCCGGCCCCGGTCCACCAGCGAGTTTCCCTACCTGCGTTGATCTCCAGACCCAGCGTCCGTTTGACGAAGGCTCAGGCTGTCTTCGAAGTCGAGGCCCGGGACATTCAGATCAGCGTGGATGGTCTGTTAACTGCTGTGTTGCCGGCATTACTGCCGGAGGCGGCTCTCGCCTCGATCTTTGCGCGCCGGGACCCCGAACTTGCTTCTGAATTTCTCGCGGCT
Source organism: uncultured Gammaproteobacteria bacterium (assembly GCA_963756845.1). Taxonomy (GTDB): domain Bacteria; phylum Pseudomonadota; class Gammaproteobacteria; order Steroidobacterales; family Steroidobacteraceae; genus Bog-1198. Next base: position 39,136 of record CAVWPD010000003.1, read on the forward strand.
ATGCTGACAGACGTTGACCAGGCTGAACTGCAGCAATTCGTTGGTGTGATTAAAGTACCCGGAGGGCGTACTCTTGGCCGCAGGGGTTGCGTTGTATAGGCACGAAGGGAGGACTTGTCATGATTCTTGGGATGTCTCTTGCCGTCTTTACGCAGGTTCATGTGATCATCACCCTGATCGCCATCGTCAGCGGGATCCTTGTCGCCGTGGCGATGCTGAATGCGAAACTTCCTCCGATCAGCACCACGATTTTTCTGTTGACCTCGGTGCTCACCAGCGCGACGGGGTTTTTGTTTCCGACCGCATTCGATGCTGCGGACGTCGTCGGCATCATCTCGCTGGTGGCATTGGCGTTTGCAATCCTGGCGCTGTACGCCAACAAACTCGCCGGCGCCTGGCGGGGAATTTATGTGGTGAGCGCCATCCTCGCCTTGTATCTGAACTGCTTCGTGCTGGTGGTGCAGACCTTTCTCAAGGTCGAGGTCTTCCACGCCCTGGCGCCCACGCAAAAGGAGCCGCCATTTGCCGTGGCGCAAGGGGTCGTCCTGATTGTGTTCATCGGCCTGGGCATTGCGGCATTCAGGAAGTTTCGGCCGCTGCGGCGCGCTCCTGCCCTGGCGTAGGGCTGTGGTGAACGTCAAGGTTGCCAGCACACTCGATCAGGAAACGCTGCACCATACAAATGATCTAGCGGCGCGTTGCGGAGAGAGCCGGCTCGCGGACGAAGGGCTGGGCGCTGGGGAGTTGGGCCCGCTCAACCCGCCTTACTGAGCAAGGGCGTTACGATGCGTGCCAAGCGCTCGGCGGTCCAGACCGCCTCCTTGTCCTTCCAGCCGTCATCGACCAGCCGGCCCTGACGGTCGATGGTGAAGTTCACGGGGATGCGCCAAATGCGCCCATAGCCGGGCAGTGTGGATTTCTCCACCAGGCCCACGGGGAAATCATAGTGCTGCGCTTGTTGGCGCACTTTGGCCATGGCCTCCTCCGGATCGAGCGTGAACCCCAACACGATCAGTCCCTGGGAGGCATGCAAGGCGGCGTACTCGGACAGCAGCGGCAGCTCTTGGCGGCAGGGGCCGCACCAGGTGGCCCAGAAGGTGAGAATGACCACACTGCCCTTTAGGTCCGCGGTGGCGATGCGTTTCCCATCCAAGGTCACGAGCACGGCCGGCGGCGCCGGGGCTCCCACGCGCAAGTCATTGGCCGATGCTCGTGGCGCCCGCAGCGCATTCAGTGAGGCGAGGCTCAGGCCCGCGGCGCCTTGCAGCAGGGTCCTGCGCGTGAGGCTAAAACGCATAACTTAAGCCCGCGGTGGCGGTCCAATGCGGGAACAGCTGGTAGCCGCTCAAGTTACTGTAGAGGGGGAATTGCAGCACGCTGTAGGCATGCAGCCTGCGCGTGACCTGCGCGGTGAGGCCCGGGCTCAGGTAAGCCACCGTACCGGCAGTGTCGGTGGTGTCGGCGAGGGCGCCCTGATCGGCGCTCTTGCGCGACAGGTTCAATTGCAGCTGCGGTATTAACCGTGGGTTCTGTTCGTAGCGCAGGCCGATGCTTAAGGTCGAGCTATTCCCGGGACGATAATCATCCCCCGGCGCACTCAACCGGTGCGCGACCGCGGACTGGAATTGCGCACTGGCGAATGCATCGAAATCCTGGCTGACGGCCTGAAAGTAATACGCCCCCACAATCACATCCGTGCTGCCGGTGCCCGCCTGCAAACTGGCATCGAGCGGTGTGCCGGCATTCGGCCCGTCGTAAAAATTCACCGCGGTCCCATACTGGCCGGTCGGCAGCTTGATGCCGAGTTGTAATCCCAGATTGTGCGTGGGCAGCACTCCTTGGTAGTTGGCGATGAGCTTAAGATCTCCAAACGCTGACACATGCGCGCCGCTGATCTGATCGGGCGCCGTTTCCTCAGGCGTGTAAGGCGCAAGCTGGGTGCCATAGGTCGTATGATCGCGCACGATATAGGGCGCCAGCAGGTTGAAATTCCAATCCGAATTCGGCCGATAACTTAAGCCCAGCGTCGCATAGTGATTAATGGTTTGCTTTTCAATTTCTCCTCCCCCGAGTGCGGGATTGGAAGGATTGTTCACCACCTCGGCAGGACCTGCGGACCCGGTGCCGGCGCGCAACTCGTCTTGGTCGATGTAGGTGTACTCAAGATTGATGCGCCATCCCGTGGCCGACGAGTAGCCCATGGCGGCATCGGAATTTACCGTGCAGCCGCAGGTGGCACAGGCCCATCCCGACAGCGGCGCCATCGCCAGCGACAGGGCGATCCCTAAACGATTGATTGACGGAATCATCGAAAAACTCCCGCGGCCGATACCGGCCGATTCGCGCCATTGAAATGGCCGGCGCCGGCGGCGATGCCGCGGGCGATCGGACCGTTTCCTTGATCACGCGAGGGCGGGCGGCCCGCGGGGCGGATGAGCGCGCTCGGGTCGAGCGCTCGGCGGGGAGGGTGCGGTGAGGACAAGGCAGGGCGATACGCTATGCGATGGCAGCGTGAAGGCGATGACGTGTGCGACGGGGGCGGCGCCGGGCGCGCTGCCAAAGGGGCAGTTCTCGAAATGCGAGTGGCCGCCGGTGTGCTGATGGCCGTGATGTGCGGGCATCTCAGACGAGGCGGCGGCGGGACACATTTCCAGCAGGAAGGGCGTGCCGCTGGCCGGCATGAAGCCTGCTGGGATGTAGGCGCGAAACAGCAGCGCCGCCAGCAAGAGGTGGGTGACTGGAAACTTCCGCATAGGTTCGCGCTAGTATACCCCTGAACCCTCAACCTGGCGCCTTCGTGAACTTCGAGCTGCAACCGCGCATTCACAATGACTTGATCCGGCTGGAGCCGCTCGAGGTCGATGACTTCGAGATCCTGTACGCCGTGGCCAAAGACCCCCTGATCTGGGAGCAGCACCCCAACAAGGATCGTTACCAGCGCGCGGTGTTTCAGGCCTATTTCAATACGGCGATCCAATCCGGCGGCGCTTTTCGCGTGATCGACCACGCCACGGGCGGGCTGATCGGCAGTTCCCGCTTTTACGACCTCGACGAATCGCAGCGCAAGGTCAGCATCGGCTACACCTTCATTGCGCGCAGCCACTGGGGCGGCCCCTTCAACCGCGCGCTAAAGACCCTCATGCTGGATCACGCCTTTCGCTGGGTGGATCAGGTGATTTTTCATGTCGGCATCCACAACTGGCGTTCGCGCCGGGCGATGGAAAAGCTCGGCGGGATTTATCTCGGCGAAGAGTTGGTGAGCTACACCGGCGAGCCGGGTCACCCCAACGCCATATTCAGGATTTCCGCCGCCGATTGGGCCGCCAGATCCAACCTTTAGCGGCTAAGGCGCAACGCCCAGCGACGCAACTTTAGGCGATTCGTTCCAGGGTCACCGGCAAGCCATCGCTGGGCTTGGCGATCGGCACCAGGTGATAGGGCATCGTGTAGCCGGGCGCGATGCTCCAGCGATAGCGCAGCAGCAACTGATGCATGATGGCTTTAACCTGCAGCGTCGCGAAGTGCTGGCCAATACACACATGCACGCCGCCGCCGAACGGCACCCAGGCGAAGGCATGCCGCTTGTCTTCTTGGCGATCCGGACTGAAGCGCTCCGGATCGAATCGCGACGGGTCGCTCCACAACGAGGGCATGTGGTGCACATGAATCGGGTACACCCCCACCATGGTGCCCGCGGTGATCTTGAATCCCTGGAAATCCACATCCTTGACGCACATGCGCGGCATCGAGGAGAGCGGCGGGGTCAGGCGCAGCGCTTCGCGCATCACCCAGGAAAGCTCTTCCAAGCGATCCAAATCATCATGCTCCAGCTGCTGCTTGCCCACCGCGTGCACCTCGGCGCGCAAGCGCTCCTGCCACTCCGGGTGGCGCGCCAGTAGGTACATCATCGTGGTCAGCGTGCTGCTCGTCGTGTCATGCGCGGCCATCATCAGGAAAATCATATGATCGATGATTTCCTGGTCGGTGAAGCGTTCGCCCTGTTCGCTTTGCGCATGGCAGAACTCGCTGAAGAAATCAGCGCTGTGCGTGGCGCGTTTTTCCGGCAGCAGCTCGCGAAAACGCTTCACCAGCACTTCGCGGCCGCGCACCCCGCGCCACATCGCGAATCCCGGGATGGGCAGGCGAATGAGCGACAGCGATGCGGCAACGGTCGCGACGAAGGCGCGATTCAGTTCCTTGGCGTTGCGCCCCAGTGCCACCCCCATGAACACCGACGCCGCCAAATCCAGCGTGAGCTGCTTCAGCAGCGGGTACATCTGCCGTTTGGCCGGCCGATCGGTGGGCAGCCAGGCATTGATGCCGAAATCGATGGCGGGACCCATCTGTTCCAGATACGTGCGCAGCGCGGATTTCCTGAACGCGACTTGCATGATGCGCCGCTGATAGCGATGGTCATCGCCGTCCATCGCCATGATGGCGCCGGGAAAAACCTTGCCGATAAAGGGCTGCCAGCCGCGTGCGCTGGAGAATGCGCCATCGCGATTCTTGAGCACGAACTCGAGCGCGTCGGGTCCTAACATGCTGATCATCGCGCCGCCCAATCCCATGGGCGTTCGCCATACCTGACCGTGGATTTTCTCCAACCGCATCAGGTATCCGACCAAATCCTTGCGCATCGCCGTGATGGTGAGGATGGCCGCGGATCCGGCGTGAGTCGGAATGGTTCTGTCTAAAGCGCCTGTCCCCATAGGCGCGGGATGTTACCAGAGACTCGCGCTATGCTGGGACGATGAAAAAGACTTCCGCGCAGCGCGATATGGCCGGGGTGGTTCTGGTCTCCCTGCTGGCCGCCGTCGTCTGCGTCCGGTTCGATGTCAGCGAAGCGATTGCCGGCTGGACGCGGCCCCGGGAGGGCTGGCAGCTCGATGAGCTGCCGGGCGTGTTGCTGGTCGTGGCGATCTGCCTACTGTGGTTCTCCTTGCGCCGCTATTTCGAGGCCAAGCGGGAGCTCGCCTTGCGAAACGCCGCGGAGAAACGCCTGGCCGAGGCGCTGGCGGAAAATCAACGGCTGGCGCTGAAGTATGTCGACATGCAGGAGTCCGAGCGCAAGGCTCTCGCGCGGGATTTGCACGATGAGCTGGGGCAGTACGTCAATGCCATCAAGCTCGATGCCCTCGCGTTGCGCGAGGGCGCGACAAACCCCGCGATGCAGGGCGTGGCGGGCGCCATGATTGCGAACATCGACCGGGTTTACGATGTCCTGGGCGGCCTCATCCGTGAGCTGCGCCCCGTCGGGTTCGACGATTTAGGTTTGCTCGCGGCCCTCGAGCATTGCGTGGGCGAATGGCGCGCGCGGCTGCCCGCGGCGATCGAGCTCTCAGCGGTGGGCGATTTCGAATCGGTGGACGAGACTCGGCGCTTGGTGATCTTTCGGTTGGTGCAGGAAGCGTTGACCAACATTGCGCGCCATGCCTCGGCCACCCAGGTTCGCGTTCGGATCGAGCGAACGGCGGCGCGCCCCGGAATCGAGGTTCTCGTGGAGGACAACGGCTGCGGCGCCGACTTAAACCTGCCGCGAGCGGGATTGGGCCTTATTGGCATGCGCGAGCGCGTCGCGGCGCTGGGCGGCTCCGTCACGCTGGCAGGCGGACTCGGCGCGGGATTTAAGGTGAAGGCCTTTCTGCCCTTGGCGGATGCGTGAGTGCCTGCGCGCAGATCGGCGTCGCGCGTCTGTGCCTCGTGGCCTCGCTCATGGCGCTGTGCTGCGCGTCGGGGTCCAGCGCGACGGCCGCCGTTGTCTACGTGGCACGCCGGGGCTGGCATATCGATGTCGGCATGGCCACCGCAGACCTAATGCCGCCCCTTGAGTCGGTGGCGGCGGATTTGCCGGCGGCGCGCTACCTCTTTTTCGGTTTCGGCGACAAGCATTATTTAATGGCCAAGAATCACGCGGCCCCGGTGCTGTTGTCGGCGCTGTGGCCTGGCGCGGGGATCATTCTGAGCACGGGCATCGAGGGCACGCCCGACGCGGGCTTTGGCGCAGACCACATCGTTCGGTTGCGCGTGAGCGAAGATCAGGCGCGTGCCCTGCAGGCCTTCATTTGGGCCTCAATGATGCAGCAGGGTGACAGCGTCAGCGTGTATAGCCCCGGACCCTACGAGGACAGCGCCTACTATCTGGCCGCCCCGAAGTACTCTGCGCTGCACACCTGCAACACCTGGGCCGCAGAGGCGCTGCGCGCGGCGGGCTTGCGCGTTCGCTCCGGCGGCGTGATTTTCGCAGGCCAGCTCTGGTCGCAGGTGCGACGGCTGAAGCGCAGCGAAGTTGCTGGGGTATCCGGTTCAGCGTTGCCCGGCAGAGCGTCCCTGCTCTTGAGGGGCTCCCTTATTCGCAGGGCGGCTGCGTTCCGTTCTGACACACCACCGTGGTCGTCGAGTTCGGCGGCACCACCACCGTCGTTTTCTGCGGCGGTGGCGGACTGCTGCTGCTGATGCAGCCGGACAGCATCGCCGCGGCAATCAAGATACTGGATAGAATTTTCATTATCGCCTCCACATGTTCCGATCCTGTGTTCAGGCGTTATTTTGAATCTCAGTGTCGACCGCCGGCATGGGGCCGATGACCCATTTTCTCATGAGCCAACCCGCCCAGCGCGTGTCGTCATGATCCTACATCCCGCCAATATCGCTTCGGCATGGGCTTATAACGGGCCGCGGCTTTCCCCGACATGCGGATGTCCGGATAATAGGGCGGATGGCGACGATCGGCACGGAACGGGTGATGACGGTTCACCACTGGAATGAAACCGTATTCAGCTTCACCACGACGCGCGATCAAAGTCTGCGCTTCGAGAACGGGCATTTCATCATGCTGGGTTTGCGCATCGATGAGAAGCCGCTGATGCGCGCCTACAGCATCGCGAGTGCGAATCACGAGGAGTTCCTCGAGTTCCTGAGCATCAAGGTGCCCGACGGCCCGCTGACTTCGCGCCTGCAGCACATCAAGCCGGGGGATGAGATCCTCGTCAGCCGAAAGCCCACCGGTACCCTGGTGCTGCATGATCTTAAGCCCGGCAAACGCCTGTATCTCCTGAGCTCGGGCACGGGACTTGCGCCCTTTATGAGCCTGATCAAGGATCCGGATATCTATGAGCGCTTTGAGAAGGTCATCTTGGTGCACGGCGTGCGCTATCGAAGCGAGCTTGCGTATCGGGACTATATCGAGTGGGAATTGACGCACCATGAATATCTGGGCGAGCAAGTCAGAAAGAAATTGGTGTATTTCCCCACCGTGACGCGCGAGCGTTTTCGCTACCAAGGAAGGATCACGGCGCTCATCGAGACCGGCAGGCTGTTTCAGGACATCGACATGCCGGACTTGGATCCTCGCGAGGATCGGGTCATGATTTGCGGCAGCCCCGCGATGCTCTCGGAACTCTCGGCCATGCTGGACGCTCGCGGCTTTAAGGTGTCACCCCACGTGGGCGAGCCGGGCGACTACGTCATCGAGCGTGCCTTCGTCGCCCGCTAAAGGCTTATACAGTAGTCGCCGGCGCCCACTACTGGATTTACGAGTTCTCGCGCGGCGCGTAGAGTTTCTCCATGCCGCGCAGTTTTTTCGGTCATCAATCCTTCAAGGGCAGGGGCGTCTCCTCGAATGTGCCGGGCCGATTCGATTCGCACACCCGCGAACAAACCGACGATGGCTGGTATCAGGATGAAATCGTCGAGAACCTCACTGAAACCGTCTTGCCCGACCGGGCGCGCAGCATCATCAGCACGAACGACTCGCCGGACGTGGGCTTCGAGGCCTCGATCAATCCCTACCGCGGCTGCAGTCACGGCTGCATCTACTGTTTTGCCCGTCCCAGCCACGCCTATCTTGGCCTCTCGCCGGGATTGGATTTTGAAACGAAGCTCTTTTACAAAGCAGATGCGGTCAATATTTTGCAGACGGAGTTGGCGAAGCCGAGATATGTCTGCAAGCCCATCGCGCTCGGCATCAACACCGACGGCTACCAGCCCCTGGAGAAACGGCTGGAGGTGACCCGCGGCATTCTCGGCGTGCTCGCCCGCTGCCGCCATCCGCTGACCATCGTCACCAAAAGCGCGCTCGTGCTGCGCGATCTGGATTTGCTCACCGATCTGGCGAAGGACGGATTGGTGTCGGTGATGCTGAGCGTCACCTCGTTGAGCAATGACATCAAGCGCACCCTCGAACCGCGCACCGCCTCGCCGCAGGCTCGCTTACGCGTGATCCAGGAACTCTCGCAGGCCGGAATTCCGGTGGGCGTGCTGGTGGCGCCGGTCATCCCGGCGATCACCGATCATGAAATCGAAGATATTCTGGCCGCGGCCAAGGCGGCGGGCGCGGGCAGCGCCGGCTACGTGCTCCTGCGGCTGCCGCATGAATTGAAAATCCTGTTTCGCGAATGGCTCGCAACGCATTACCCGGATCGGGCCAAGCATGTCATGTCGCTGATCAACCAGGCGCGGGGCGGCAAGGACTACGATTCGCAGTTCGGCACCCGCATGCGCGGCACCGGCCCGTATGCTGAACTTTTGCGGACGCGCTTCGAACTGGCCAAGCGCAAGTTGGGCTTTGCCCCGGCGGAGGAACGCTACGAGCTCAATACCCACCTGTTTCGCCCGCCGCGGCCCGAAACGCCGCAGCTCGAGCTGGGGTTCTAGCTGCGCTGACCTTTGCCTTCAGGCCTCGCCGGGCATCCGATTCGCGATGAGCTGGAACTTGCGCGTGCGCTCATTGAGAGGGATCTCCGCCACGATCGGCACCTCGAACGCCACATTGCCCAGCCCTTTTTGCTGAAGAATTTCCTTGAGGCGCGCGCGGATCCCCGCTGCCGCCGCGGCGCGCGCGGGCTCATCGAGCGCGGCATCGACGCAGATGGGAAAAATGAAGGAGGCAGGCCCGGTGATCTGCATTTGAAAGCGGGTCACGCCGGGCACGAATACTTCGTTGATGGTGTGCGGACTGATGAAGTCCGTGGCGCCCGCGCTATTGACGAACAGCGGCATTTGCTCCGTGCGCCCCACCAAGTTCTGAATCACGATATAGCGTGAGCCCGGTTCGCTGACCGGGCGCAGAATGTCGGACATGCGATAGCGGATCAAGGGCATGGTGTAATTAAATAAGTTGGTGATGATCGAGTGATCGTCGTGGATTTCGAATTCCAGGTTATCGTCGATCAGGGTCATGGTCTGCCCGCCGGGGTTCGACATCCCCAGCATCATGTGTTCGGTGCAGGCATACATGCTGGAGGCCATCGTGCCGCCAAAGGCTTCCGACAGAAACTGCATATCCGCCGGGGTGACCATCTCTCCGGTGGCCGAAACCGCCATGGGTGAAATCTTCAGGCGGCCGGCACGCTGCTCATCGCCGAGCATCTTGAGTGCGGTGGTATAGCCGAACAGTACATCGGGCTGGAATGCGTTCAATTGTGCGATGACGCCGGGCAGCGGCGTATTGACCTCGAAGGCTTTGGCATTGACGACCCAGCGCGCGAGACCGCGCTGCATTGACGCCACGCCCGTCACGCCGGCGTAGTGCCCGCCCGTCGCTCCGTAGAAGGCGATCCGAAGCCGGCGCAGGCCCGGCCATTTGCGGGGGAACACGCCGCGATACAGCTTGCGGTTGCGCCGCGCGTTCGCCCGCATGCGCCCGTAGTCGGCCGGCGCGTAGAGGAAGTAGCCGACTTCGCCGGAGGTTCCCGAGGTGTGCATGACGGTAAATTCGTCGAACAGCAGGTCCTTGGGGTCCGATGAACGGGTGAGGAAATCCGCCACGACTTTTTTGTTAAGGCGCGGGTCGGTGACGATCCCATCGAAATTCGCCATCAGGATTTTCTTGGTCAGTTCGGGAAAATCCGCCGGGGTGCACGTTTCCGGATCCAGCCCGCGTTCGCGGATGATGTGAGCGTAGTAGGGCGCATGGGCGTTGGCATGGCGCAGCAGCGCACGAAATTTCTCGCGCTTGGACGCCTCCAATTCGGCGCGCGTCAGGGCTCCGGACATCAACCCCCCCAAGACCATTGTTTTTCGGCTTGCGTCTCAGTATAGCGCGCACATCGCGCGTCATTGCCGGTCAGCCTGGGGCAAGGACAGCGAGCAGGATCGCTAAGAGCAGGTTCTGCAGCACGGAATCACGGTCCTCCGCGTTCATTGGGTATACTTTGATGATATGACGACTGACTCGCCAAAACGCCAAGTATTGAATCGCAAGATTTGCGTGGCGCCTATGATGGATTGGACAGATCGCCACTGTCGGTACCTGCATCGTCTGTATGCACCCGGCGCCCTGCTGTACACCGAAATGATTGTGGCCAAGGCCATCGTACGCGGCGATGTGCGCCGCCTGCTGGACCACGATGTGACCGAGCATCCGGTGGCCTTGCAGTTGGGCGGCTGCGATCCGAAGGAGCTGGCCGAGGCCGCGCGCATCGGCGCCGCGGCGGGTTACGCGGAAATCAATCTGAATGTGGGCTGCCCCAGCGACCGGGTCAAGAATGGGTCATTCGGCGCCTGTCTCATGCTCAAGCCCGCACTGGTCGCCGATTGCGTGCGCAGTCTGCGCGCCGCCACGCCTTTGCCGGTCACCGTCAAGTGCCGCATCGGCATCGATGCGCGCGACGACTATGAATTTTTCGCGGCTTTTGTCGAGGCCGTCGCCGCGGCCGGCATCGATGCGCTCATCGTGCATGCCCGCGTCGCGCTGCTCGACGGCTTATCGCCCAAGCAGAATCGAGAGATTCCGCCGCTGAAATATGAATACGTGCATCGCCTCAAGCGCGAGCGGCCGGACTTGACCGTGATCTTGAATGGCGGCTTGGCCGATCTCGGCGCGGTTGGCGCGCAGCTGGCTGCCGGCATCGATGGCGTGATGCTGGGTCGGGCGGCCTACCATCGCCCGGCATTGATCGGCGAACTCGAGCAAGCCCTACTGAATCCCGAGTGGGCCGTGCCGCAGCCCTGGCAGATTGTGGAGCGCTTGATGCCCTACGCGAAGCGCTGCGCGCAGCGCGGGATTCGCCTGCATTCGATCACGCGGCACATGCACGGCGTCATGGCCGGCCGCGAGGGTGCCCGCACGTGGCGCCGGTTTCTCTCCGAAGTGGCTGCGCAACCGGATGCGGCGCCGGAAACGCTATTTTCGGCGCTTCCGCTGTTAAATCCGGGCTTAGCGGCCTAAACGCCTGAAGCGCTCGCGCCAGGTTAAGTATAATAGCGTCGGCAATGGGCAAAGAAATAGAAGTCGCCATCCTGTTTGCCGATGTGGTCGGCAGCACCAAACTCTACGAGTTGCTGGGTGATCTTCGCGCGCGCGACATGGTCGGCATTTGCATCGAGGTGATGCGGGCGGCAACCGAGCAGCATCACGGCACGGTGATCAAGACCATGGGGGACGAGGTCATGGCGACCTTTCCTACCGCGGACGATGCGTTGAATGCCGCGGCCCAGATGCAGCAGCAAATCTCCAACCACCCGCAGCTGAAAGTCGACGAACAAACGGTGGCCATTCGCATCGGCTGCAACTTCGGACCGGTGGTGCTGGAGAATCGCGATATTTTTGGCTCGGCCGTGCATACGGCGAACCGCATGACCAGCCAGGCAAAGGCCGGTCAGATCATGACCACGGCCACCATGGTGGAGCGGCTCTCGCCCGAATGGCGCTCCTCGGTGCGCCAAATCGACATCGCCACGTTAAAAGGGCGCAGCAGCGAGGTGGCGCTGTTCGAAGTACTCTGGCAGACCGAAGACATCACCAGCATGGTGCCGGAAATCGCCATCACCTCTCGGGAACGGGAGAAGGCGAACAAATCCCACCGTCTGCGCCTGCGCTACCAGGGCCAGGAAGTACTGGTGACCGACACCCGCGCCAATATCACCATCGGCCGGGCCGAGGAAAACGATTTGGTGGTCAAGGGCAATCTCATCTCGCGACTGCACGCCCGCGTAGAGATCAACCGCAATAAATTCATGCTGGTGGACCAGAGCACGAATGGCACCTTCGTGGTCGGCAAGGACGGTGAAGAGGCGTTCGTGCGCCGCGACTCGATGCAAATTCGCGGCGAAGGGCTGATCGGTCTCGGCAAGGCGCCGGACAGCAACTCCTCCCAGGTGATCCGCTACACCTGCGAGGAGTGAACGCGATCCAACGCGCTCTTCAGCTCCGTCCTTAACTGCGGCGGCACACGATCGCCGAACTCGCCCAAGTACTTGTCGATGCCGGCAAACTCCTCCGCCCACAGCGTCGGGGTGACGGCGAGGAGTTCGTCGAGCGCGGCCGGCGCGATCTCCAGGCCCTGCAAATCCAAATCGGCGGCATTGGGTAGGTGCCCAATGGCGGTATCGCGCGCCAGGGCCGTGCCTTTGCAACGATCGATGATCCAGCGCAGTACGCGCAGATTCTCGCCAAAGCCGGGCCACAAATACTTGCCGCCTTGGTCTTGGCGGAACCAGTTGACGTGAAAAATCTGCGGCGGCGATTTCAGTTTTGCGCCCACATTGATCCAGTGCGACCAGTAATCGCCGAAGTTGTAGCCGGCAAAAGGCTTCATGGCCATCGGGTCGCGGCGCACCACGCCGATGGCATCCGTCGCGGCTGCCGTGGTCTCGGAGGCCACACCCGCCCCCACGAGCACGCCATGTAGCCAATTGCGGGCCTGGTACACCAGGGGCGCCAGCGCGCGGCGGCGTCCGCCGAACACGATGGCGGAGATCGGCACGCCTCCGGGCGCATCCGCCAGCTTTGAATACCCGGGGTTCTGCTTGGCCGAGACCGTGAAGCGCGAATTCGGCTGGGCCGCGGGACCGCGCGCCGGATCGAAGGGGCGGCCTTGCCAGTCGATGACTGGCTTGCCCTCAGGCAGTCCTTCCCACCAGGGTTGGTTGTCCGCGGTGAGCCCCACGTTGGTGAAAATCGTGTCGCGGCGAATCATGTCGTAGGCGTTTCGATTGGTTTTGGCGTTGGTCCCCGGCACGACGCCGAAGTAGCCGGATTCCGGATTGATCGCATACAGGCGGCCATCCTTGCCGGGATGCAGCCAGGCAATATCATCACCGATGGTCCACACCTTCCAGCCCTTATAGCTCGCCGGGGGTATCAACATGGCCAGATTGGTCTTGCCGCAGGCGGAGGGAAAGGCGCAGGCCAGGTAGTGAACCTCGCCCTGGGGATTTTCAATGCCGACGATGAGCATGTGTTCGGCGAGCCACCCCTCGGTGCGGGCCTGCCAGCTGGCAATGCGCAGGGCGTGACACTTCTTGCCGAGCAGCGCGTTGCCGCCGTAGCCCGAGCCGAAGCTCTTGATGGACAGCTCTTCGGGGAAGTGCATGATGAAGCGGCGGTCCGGGTTCAAGTCCCCGGTGGAGTGCAATCCTTTGACGAAGCTGCCGTCGCGGGTGATGCGTTCCAGCGCTGCGCGCCCCATGCGCGTCATGAGCTGCATGTTGAGCACCACATAGGCGCTGTCGGTGATTTCAACGCCGCAGCGGGAAAACGGCGAATCCAACGGACCCATGCAGTAGGGCACCACGTACAGCGTGCGGCCCTTCATGCAGCCGGCGAACAGGGCATCCATCTTGGCGTGCGCTTGTTTCGGATCCATCCAATGATTGTTGGGCCCCGCATCCTGTTGGCTGCGGGTGCACACAAAGGTCAAATGTTCCACGCGCGCGACGTCGGAGGGGTTCGAGCGCGAGAGCACACAGCCGGGGAAGCTCTTCTCGTTCAAGGGCAGCAGCTGCTTGGCCGCGATCAACTCGCGCTCCAGGGCTTGAAATTCCGCGTCACTGCCATCGCACCAATAGATTTTCTGCGGCGTGGTGAGCTTGGCCACTTCATCGACCCAGGCCGCAACGGCGCGGTTCATTGAAGCGAGTGTGGTGACATGCTGCGGAGCTGTGGCCATGGCGGTCCTTAGAAGCAAGCTTGATAGACTCATAAGGATGACAGATGGGTGCAGCTGCGCCAACTGCCTTGAAGGCGCGTGGCGGCGATGCGGCCGGACCGCGCACTTGGGTGCTGAGGCCGGGGCGAGAATTCAACTATAACTAGCTGATTATTAATGATTTACAATCAGCATGAATTTGTGGGATAAGCAGGCCGGGACGATGCGCGCAAGTCATTTTTACAATTCGCTGGCGGCCTTGCTTTTGGCCGGTTTTGCCGCGGCGGCGAACGCCGATTCGGCCGCCTCCGCACTTGCGATCCGTGCCATCGCCGAGGTGGAAATTAACGGCAAACTGCAGTCGGCGGACCGCGTCGTGTCGGGCGATCAAATCTATTACAGCTTGGAAGTGCGCAACACGGGCGCGGTCAGCTTGGCGCCGCCCACCGTCACCTATCCCATCCCCGCGCATGTGCGTTACCTGGCCGATTCGGCGGTCGGTCCCGGGAGCCAGGTGAGCTATTCGGTCGACGGCATAACATTTGATACGCCCGAGAATCTGACCATCCTAGGGCCCGATGGCCAGCCGCGCACCGCGGCCGCGGCGGATTACACGCAGATCCGCTGGCAATTGAAGCGCCGCTTGAAGGGCAATTCTGTGGCCTTCGTGCGTTTTCGCGCCGTGGTGAAGTAGCGGCAATTAGGTACCATTCGGAATGATCGCTGACTATGCCGATGTATTCGGGGCCGCCGGCCCGCTGGCGCGGGTCCTGCCCGGCTACGCCTACCGTCCGGAGCAGGCCGCCATGGCCAAAGCGGTGGGGCAGGCGCTCGCGCGGCTCGAACCGCTGATCGTCGAAGCCGGCACCGGCACCGGCAAGACCTTTGCCTACCTGATCCCGGCGCTCTTATCCGGCCGCAGCGTCATCCTCTCGACCGGCACACGTACGCTGCAAGACCAACTGTTTCGCCGCGACCTGCCGCTGCTCGCCAAGGCCTTAGGGTTGCCGGTGAAAGTCGCGCTGCTCAAGGGCCGCGCCAACTATTTGTGCACGCATCGGCTGAATCTGGCCACTCAGCAAGGTTCCTTGATCGCGCCGGAGCGCGCGGCCGCCCGGCTCTTGGCGCGCGTGTCGCGCTGGGCCGCCAGCACCAAAAGCGGCGATCTGTCGGAGCTGACCGACCTGCCGGAACAGTCCTCGATCTGGCCCAGCGTCACCTCGACGCGCGAGAATTGTCTGGGCCAGGGATGCCCGGAGTTTGCGCGCTGCCATGTGTTTGATGCCCGTCGCCATGCGCAGGCCGCCGACATCGTGGTCGTGAATCATCACTTGCTGCTGGCGGACTTAGCGCTCAAGGACGAGGGATTCGGCGATCTTCTGCCGGGTGCCGAAGCCGTCATCTTGGACGAAGCGCATCAAGTGCCCGATATCGCGGCGCAGTTCTTCGGCCAAGTGTGGTCGGTGCGCAAGGCGCAATTGCTGATGCGCGATGTGGGGGCGGAACTGTCGGCGGCGGCCATTCGCGCCCCGGTCGTGGTGGAGGCGGTGCTCACCCTGGAGGCGCAGCTCGAGGGACTGCGCGCGGCCCTGCAGCGCGGCGCCGGCCGCTACGAGTGGTCGGCATTGCCCGATGCGTTTCTCGATGCACTGCCGGACATCGAGACGGCGTTGAGCAATCTTGGCGGCCATTTGGAAGGCCTCGGCGGGGGCGCCGGCACCGCCAATTGCGCGCGCCGCGCCGCCGCGTTGGCCAACGCGCTGGCCGAATTGCGCGAGCTCCCGGATGAGACCGGGCTGCGCTGGGTGGAAGCCACGGCCCAGGGCCTGCTGTTGCAATTCACGCCCTTCGAAATCGCCGAACGCCTGCGCGAGTACGTTGAGGGTCGGCCCTGCGCGTGGGTGTTCACCTCTGCGACGCTGGCTATCGGCGAGGATTTTTCCCACTTCGCGGCGCGCATCGGACTGCCCGACGCGCGCACGCTGCGCATCGACAGCCCGTTCGACTATCGAACGCAAGCGCGCCTGCTGCTGCCGCTGCGCATGCCGGAACCCACGGATCCAGCCTACGCCGCACGCTTCATCGAGGCCTGTGCACCGCTGCTGGAGGCCTGCGGCGGACGCGCCTTTCTGCTCTACACCAGCTATCGCGCACTGGCCGAGGGCGTGCGCGCCCTGCAGGTGCGTTTTCCGCAGCCGCCCTTTCCGGTGCTGGTCCAGGGCGAGGCGCCGCGTGAAGCGCTGCTGAATCGGTTTCGCGAACTCGGCAACGCCGTGCTCCTGGCCACGGGCAGCTTTTGGGAAGGCGTGGATGTGAAGGGCGAGGCGCTGTCCATCGTGGCCATCGATAAATTGCCCTTTGCCGCGCCGGACGATCCGCTGCTCAAGGCGCGCCTGGAGGGCATCCGCCGCCGCGGCGGTAATCCCTTCTTTGAATATCAACTGCCGCAGGCGGTGCTGGCGCTGAAGCAGGGAGTGGGCAGGCTGATTCGCGACTTCGACGATTATGGGGTGATTGTCATCGGCGATCCGCGCCTGAAAACCAAGGCCTATGGGCGGATGTTTTTAGACTCGCTGCCGCCGAGCCCGGTGCTCTCCGACAGCGCCATGGCGGCGCAATTTCTCGCCGAGCGTATGCGCGAGCGCTACCCGATCGCGCCCACGCCCTTGAAGGCCGGTTGAACATGCGGGTGCTGGCATTGGATGCGGCAACGGAGAGCTGCTCGGTGGCGCTTTGGTGCGAGGGCGAGCTGATCGGCCGGTCGATCGAATCGGGTAAGGGGCACGCGGCGCAACTTCGAATGTTGATCGAGGAAGTGCTGGCCGAGGCGCAGCTCACCCTCTCAAACCTCGATGGCATCGCCGCCAGCATTGGGCCCGGTTCCTTTACCGGCGTGAGGATCAGCGTCGCGGTGGCGCAGGGTCTGGCCTTTGGCGCGGGCCTTTCCGTGGCGCCGATCACGACACTGGAAGCCCTCGCGCTGCCACTGCTGCAAGCGGGCGCCGAGCGCGCCATCGCCTGTCTCGACGCGCGCATGGGCGAGGTGTACTGGGGCTGCTTCGCACAAGATTCGGCGCGCGGCGTGATCGCCTGCAGCCCCTTGTGCGTCAGCCCCCCCGAGAGCGTGAGCGCGGATTCGGCCGGCGGCCTCACCGCGCACGGCATCGGGCGCGGGTTTTCCGCCTATCCTCAGCTAGCGGCGCTCGCCGGTATCAAGGTCGACGCCGCGTCCAGCCTCGCATTGCCCAATGCCCGCGATATGGCGCGCTTGGGCGCCCTGAGGCTTAAGAACGGCGCGGGCATCGACCCGGCTGATCTGCAGCCTTTGTACCTTCGAGATAAAGTAGCCTTTACCGAGGCGGAACGAGCCCTCCGCTAGCCGCCGGTCACGGAACTGTCACAATCCTGGCCTGTAATACCTGGCTTTAGAATCAAGGGACTATCGTATGTCAGCCAGGCGCATCCTCATCGTTGAAGACGAAAAGCCCATCCGCGACATGATCGCATTCGGACTGCGGCGTGCCGGCTACGATGTCCGCGAAGCCGAGGACTGTCGCGAGGCGCGGGCGCGCATCGTCGATCTGCGGCCCGATCTCATGCTCATCGACTGGATGCTGCCGGACATGAGCGGTCTGGAGCTGACCCGATCGCTGAAACGCGCCAAGGACACGGAAGAAATTCCGGTGATCATGCTCACGGCGCGCGCCGAGGAGCAGGACAAGGTCAACGGCCTGGAGGGCGGCGCGGATGACTACATCACCAAGCCGTTTTCGCCGCGCGAATTGCTGGCGCGCATTCAGGCGGTACTGCGCCGCGCGGCGCCGGCGGGGGCGGACGACATTGTGGAGGTGGACGGCTTGAAGCTCGATGACTCCAGCCACCGGGTGAGCGCGGGGGGGCGGGAAATTCCCTTGGGGCCCACCGAATATCGGCTGTTGCATTTCTTCATGACCCACCCCGAGCGGGTATTCGCGCGCGGTCAGTTGCTCGACCGAGTCTGGGGAGGTAATACTTACGTCGAAGAGCGTACAGTCGATGTGCATATTCGCAGATTGCGCAAGGCGCTCGAGCCCTTCTCATTGGAGAGGTTGGTGCAAACAGTGCGCGGTGCCGGTTATCGATTCTCGACGCGGGACGCGTAAAGCGAGCTATCAGGAGACAGGCTCCTAGCCCATGGCAGCGATGTGGACCTTCGCGCTCGCGCGGCTCGCGGGCATTTTGCTGTTGGGCCTGTGTGCAGGTCTGCTGATTGGACCCATTTGGCTGTGGGTTCTCGGCGCCGCCTGTTTGTACCTCGCCTGGCAGCTGCTGATCCTGTATCGGCTGGATCGCTGGCTGCGCCTGCGCTCGCAAATCGACCCGCCCGAAATCGGCGGCATCTGGGGAGACATCATCGCCCAGGTCATCCGCCTGCACCGGCGCAAGCAGTATCACAAGCAGCGCCTAGTGCAGCTGTACCGGGAGCTGCGCCGCTCCACCGCGGCACTGCCCGATGGGGTGATCATTTTGAGTACCCAGCGCGAGATTGTCTGGTTCAACCGCCAGGCCGCGCGCCTGCTCGGCTTGCGCCGCCCGGTGGATGTGGGACTGCGCATCGACAATCTGATCCGCGCGCCCGAGTTTGCGCACTACTTGCACGGCGATGACTTTGCGATGCCGTTGGTCATCCGCCCGCCGGTGGAGTTGGATGTGTTCCTGGCGCTGCAATTGGTTCCCTACGGCGGCGGCCAGTCCCTCTTGCTGGTGCGCGACGTGACGCGGCAAATGCGCCTCGAAGCCATGCGCAAGGATTTCGTCGCCAATGCCTCGCACGAGCTGCGCACGCCCTTGACCGTCATCTCCGGCTACTTGGATACGCTGGCCGATGATCCGTCGGTGGACCCGGCGTGGGAAGGTCCCATTCGCGACATGCGCGCGCAGGCGCAGCGCATGAACACCATCATCGCCGATTTATTGGAATTATCGCGCCTGGAGTCCACCGACGGCGAAGCGCAACGCGACCCGATCGATGTGCCGCGCATGTTGGAGCGGCTGCACCGGGATGCGCTCGTCAGCGTCGACCGGCCGCGCCATGTGCTGCTTGAATTGGAGTCCGGCGACGGCTTGTATGGGGCCGCGCACGAGATCGAGTCCGCCTTCACCAATTTGCTGGTCAATGCGATGAAGTACACGACGGCGGAAGGCACAGTGCGCATGCGCTGGTGGACGGACGAGGAGGGCGCTTATTTTTCCGTGATCGACAGCGGCATCGGCATCCCCGCCGAGCACATTCCCCGCCTCACTGAGCGATTCTATCGGGTGGACGCGGGGCGTTCGCGCGGGCAGGGCGGCTCGGGCCTGGGGCTGGCCATCGTCAAACACGCGCTGCAGCGCCACGGCGGCTGGCTGGACGTGCAAAGCATCGAGGGCAAGGGCAGCACCTTCACCTGCCGCTTCCCGCCGCAGCGGGTGTGGAAGCTGGCGCTGCGCGCCGTCGCATCGGCATGAGCATCACAAATTACGCGTGCATGGTTGACGCGCGCTGCAATCGGATGTAAATGAAAGCGCGCGCAGCAATCGCCGCGCGCTTAAGCCTCAAGGTGCATCTATGGAAACCGCTGATCTGACTCACCACATCTCGCGCCGCTTCAACGAGGATTTGGAGAAGGTGCGCAATCAAGTGCTGCAGATGGGAGGATTCGTCGAACAGCAGCTGCACAAGGCCATCACCGCCCTGGTGGAGGGGGACAGCCGCCTGGGCGAATCGGTGGCCACCGATGATTACAAGGTCAATGGCATGGAGTTGT
Source organism: uncultured Gammaproteobacteria bacterium (assembly GCA_963756845.1). Taxonomy (GTDB): domain Bacteria; phylum Pseudomonadota; class Gammaproteobacteria; order Steroidobacterales; family Steroidobacteraceae; genus Bog-1198. The sequence goes on from CAVWPD010000003.1 coordinate 58,790, forward strand.
CCATTGACGAGGAGTGCAGCCGAATCCTGGCGATCCGCGCGCCGGCGGCCGGTGATTTGCGAGTGATCGTCGCCATCATCAAGACCATCACCGACCTGGAGCGGATCGGCGATGAGGGCGAAAAAATCGGCTACATCGCCTCGCGTCTCGCGACGATGGAGCGGCCCGCCGACAAGTATCGCGAGGTCAAACACCTCGGCCGCCAAGTGGCGCAGATGGTGCACGATGCGCTGGATGCCTTCGCGCGCATGGACTCCCTGGCGGCGCTGAAAACCGCGCAAGAGGACAAGATGGTCGACGAGGAGTACGAGTCCATCCAGCGCCAGTGCATCACCTTTATGATGGAAGATCCGCGCACGATTAGGCGCGCGCTCGAGATCATGTGGATCGTGCGGGCCTTGGAGCGTATCGGCGATCATGCGAAGAACATCTGCGAGTATGTGATCTACATGGTGCACGGCAAGGACATTCGCCACTCCTCGTTGGAGGATGTGGCCAAGCAGATCGACGCGGCGCAGGCAGCCACGCGCCGCTGATGAGGTCGCGAAGCGGGAATTTACTGGGATTTGCAGCCTGCGCCTGCCTGCTGGCGTACGCCTACTACGCGCAGATTGTCCTGCACTTGGAACCCTGCCCGTTGTGCATTTTCCAACGAATCGGCATCTTCGTGCTGGGGATCCTGTTCCTGATCGCCGCGGCGCATGACCCCGGAGTTATCGGGCGGCGGGTGTATGCGCTGCTGTTGCTCTTGGCGGCGCTCGCGACCGCCGCCGTTGCCGTGCGCCATGTGGTCATTCAAAATCTGCCGCCCGACAGCGTGCCCGCCTGCGGCGCTTCCTTGGATTTCATGCTCAAGGTGTTTTCCTTGAGCCAGGTGCTGGTCAAGGTGCTCACCGGCTCTGGAGAATGCGCCAAAGTGACCTGGACCTTTCTCGGGCTGGCCATGCCGGCTTGGGTGCTGATCAGCGCCGTGGTGCTCGGCGCCTATGCACTCTGGGTCAATCTGCGGCGCCAGCGCCCCGTGCTGCGCTTCTGATGCCGGACACCCTGCATTTAACCGAAGCATTGATCGCGCGCCAGTCCGTCAGTCCCACGGACGGGGGGTGCCAGGCGCTGATGATCGAACGGCTTGAAGCTTGCGGCTTCAGCGTGGAACCCATGCGCTTCGGTCCGGTGGATAATTTTTGGGCCAAGCGCGGCCGCGGCGGCCCGGTGTTTTGCTTCGCGGGCCACACCGATGTGGTGCCCTCGGGGCCCTTGGATGAATGGCACACCGATCCCTTTGTGCCGGTGATCAAGGACGGGATCCTCTACGGCCGCGGCGCGGCGGATATGAAAAGTGGTCTTGCCGCGATGCTGACGGCCAGCGAAGAGTTCATTGCGCAGCACCCGAAGCATCGCGGCACGCTGGCATTCCTGATCACCAGCGATGAGGAAGGCCCGTCGGTGGACGGGACTCGACGCGTGGTCGAAGTTTTACGCGAGCGCAACGAAGCCATTGACTGGTGTCTGGTGGGCGAACCCTCGAGCGAGCACTCCTTGGGGGATACCATCAAGATCGGCCGTCGCGGCAGCTTGAGCGGACGCCTCACCGTGCATGGCATCCAAGGACACATCGCCTATCCGCAAACGGCCGACAATCCAGTGCACGCACTCGCCCCGGCGCTGGCCGAACTGGCCGCCCGGCAGTGGGACCTCGGCAACGCGCATTTTCAGCCCACCAGCTTCCAGGTATCGAATATTTCCGCCGGCACCGGCGCGCCCAATGTGATCCCCGGGGAATTGCGGGCGCGCTTTAATCTGCGCTTTTCCACCGAACAAACGGTCGAGGGCCTGAAGGCCATCGTCGAGGACATCCTGCGGCGGCATCGCGTCAAGTACAGCCTCGATTGGTTCATTTCGGGGTATCCGTTTCTGACCGTTCCCGGCGCACTGTCTGAGGCCGCCGCTCAGGCCGTTCACGAGCAATTGCACATCCGCCCCAAGCTCACCACCGGCGGGGGCACCTCGGATGGCCGCTTCATCGCTCCCATGGGCGCGCAGGTGATCGAGCTGGGTGTGATCAACGCATCGATCCACAAGGTGAACGAATGCGTGCGCGTGGCGGACATCGACGCCCTGCACCTCCTGTATCGGCGCACGCTGGAACTCCTGCTGGCCTGAGGCGTCTGACGGTGGGTATCTGAAAAATGGCTCACTCCAAACAATTCGCCGGGTTCATTGCGCTCATCCTGGCCTTCGGGCTTTCCGGGTGCGCAGCCTTCGGCGGCCGTTGCACGCGTGCTGCTTGCGCCGAGGATGCGAAGATCACCGCCGAGGTGTACGCGCTTTTGGCGGAGCACCCTGAGTTGGGTGCGCCCGGGGAGCTGCGGGTCCAAACCATCAACCGCGTGGTGTACTTGGACGGCATGGTCAACACGGGTTTTGATCTGCACATCGCCGTGGCCACCGCATTTCAAGCGGCGCACGTCAAGGATGTGGTGGAGTCGATCGGCATTCGCGGCAACAGCCGCTAGCCGCGGTGCCGCAGCCCCTAGGCGGTGCTGGTACTGGTGTGCGGTGCTGCGAACACGGCGGGCATCAGCCTTAGCGATATACACAACCTGGTGCCGGCATTGGGCTTGCTGTCGATGCGCAGCTGCGCGCCGATGAGTTCTGCCTGTTCGCGCAATCCCACGATGCCGTAGTGGCCGGGGCGAAGCGCCTGCGGATCAAAACCAACGCCATTGTCTTCGATGCGCAGTTCCAGCAGCGTCTCATCGCTCGATCGCAATCGAACCTCGACCCGGGTCGCCATCGCATGGCGCTCCACGTTGCGCAATGCCTCTTGCGCCATTTGCAAGAGGGTTTCCGCGCGCTCATCGCCGAAGCGGGCGGCCGCGGTATCGGCGCTGAACTCCCCGGCGAGGCCGGTGCGATTGATGAAGCGCTCAAAGGTAGTCGCCAGTGCAGGTCCCAAACCCGTTTCGCGCACGGCGGTGACGCGCATCTGCGTGATCGCGCTGCGCGCCTCCTGCAGGCCCTCGTGCGCCACCTTTTCAGCACGCGCCAGCTCCTCGGCCACCGCTGCCGGGTCGCGTGTGTGCAATCTGCGCAGAAATCGTATCTCACTGAGCATGGCCATCATCGAATGCGCCAGCGTATCGTGCAGGTCGCGGGCGATCTTCAAGCGTTCGCGCACAATCGCCGCATAGCGGGATTCCTCCGCCAACCGCTCGACCTCCCGCGTGCGCACCGCCACGCGCCGCTCCAGCTCGCTGCGTTCCTGCTGAAGATCCCCCAAGATTTTCGCGAAGGCTCCCCCGAGCCTCGCGACCTCGTCCACACCGCGCGGCACTTCGATGGCCGCGGCCCCGTCTTCACCGACGGCGGCAATCGAATCCGCGAGGCGCTTCAGGCGTCGAGTCAGATGGCGCGCGCCCAAAATGCCCAGCAACGCCGTGGCGGCGCCGAGGCACATCGATATCCACAAAATCCTCGCCGTCAAGGAATCGGCGCGCTGATAGACCCGCTCGTTGGGCTCGCTCAGTTGGACTTGCCAGCCGAGTGCGGCAATTTCATTGCCGGCACTCAACGCCGAGCGCGCCACCAGCACCCGCTCGCCGTTGGGAAGCCGTTCAAATCGCGGCGCGTCTGCGCCGAACGAGGGGGGATCGATGAGGCGCCCATTCCACGGCTTGTCGCGCAGCCCCTCGGGGCCGATGAGCACCAAACCCTGGTGATCGAGGACGTAGGCTTGCGTGGCGGCTTGCGGGTCTGATTCATCCGTGAGCCGTTCAGGATGTTGCGGCGCGCGTTGCCAGCTCAGCTGCGCGGCAATCACGCCGACGATGTGCCCCGCCGCATCGCGCACCGGAACGGCCATCTCTCCTAAGTCCGTGACGTTCGCCGCAGCGGGCTTTTGGGGAGCGTCTCCCTCGATGACCCCCAGCCACGGTCCGCGCAGCCCAGCCAAATACCAGGCACTCGCGCCGACGCTTTCTCCGACCGGCAACGCGCCATTCGATGCGGCAATCCTGCCATTTGAATCCGCGATGGCGATCCAATCGAGGTGCGGATAGGCGGACAGCAACTTCCGATAAAGGCCGCTCAAACCGCCGGCGGCCTCGCCGCCACCCGTTGCACCCAGCATCGGGGCCATGGCGCGCACCACATCGAGCCGCGCCGAGAGCGCTTGGCCCAAATCGGAGCTCAGTTGATCGGTTTCGAGCGACAGCCGCCGGATATGCTGCTGCAACACGTTCTCTCGAGCGACACGCCCGACCCAGAAAGCAGCCGCCATCGAGAAGGTGAGCGCCAACGCGACAATGAGCCACATCGCAGAGGCCGCCAGCGAGCGTCTCGGGTCAAGATGCCCGAGCAGCGATCGGTGGTTCAGAGCGATTCCCGGTGCAGCCATGGCACTACGTTAGCAGGTGACCAAAGTCACTTCCAAACGTGACCAGGCAAGACGCATGATGCGCCACATGAGTTGCGCGACATGAGGGCCGATCGGTGACGGCCGGGGAAACGCCTGATCCAGCCGTGATCCGCATCGTCATTGCGGAGGATCAAGCGCTGGTGCGTCGCGGCGCCGCGAACCTGCTCTCCATGGAAGCGGACATGGAGGTGGTCGGGCAGGCGCGCAATGGCATCGAGGCGGTGGAGCTGGCGCAATTGCTCAAGCCCGATGTGGTCTTGATGGATTTGCACATGCCGCTGAAGGGCGGCGTCGCGGCCACTCGCGAAATCACTCGAGATCTTCCCACGACCCAGATCCTGGTGCTAACGACGCTGGATGACGATGAGACGGTGTTTGAGGCCGTGCGCGCCGGCGCCCAAGCGTACCTGCTGAAGGATGCGGACGAGGAGGAACTCCTCGAGACCATCCGCGCGCTGCGCCGGGGTGAATCCCGGCTAACGCCGCAGATTGCCCGCAAGGTGATGGATCAATTCCGGCGCCTAGCGCCTGCACCTCAGGAAGCTGCGGGGCAGGCCCACGCGACGGCGCGCAGCGATGCACCGGATGCCGAGCCGCTGACCGACAAGGAGATGAAGATCCTGCAGCTCATCTCCGAATGCATGACCAATCGGCAGATCGCGAATACGTTGTTTCTCGCCGAAGGCACGGTGAAGAACTACGTCAGCCGCATCATGGAGAAGCTGCACGCCAACACGCGCACCGAGCTTGCGCTCCTGTCCAAGCGGCAGCCGCGGCCCTAGGAGCCCTCAGTGTCCGTCGTCGAAATCGCGCTGAAGCGGCCCTACACAGTGGTCGCCATGCTGATTCTCATCACCTTGATGGGCATCGGCGCCGCGCTGCGCATGCCCATCGATATCTTTCCGGAGATCGATATCCCGGTGGTCGCGGTGGTGTGGACCTACAACGGGATGAGCGCTCAGGACATTCAGAATCGCATCCTCACGCTGCATGAGCGCCAGCTCGCCTCCTTGGTCGATGACATCTCGCGCATCGAGGCCATCAGCTACGAAGGCGTCGGCGTGGAAAAGATCTACCTGCATGAAGGCGCCGATGTCACTCGTGCGGTCTCGCAGCTCGCCAGCAGTGCGCTCGTGGTGCTGAAATACTTACCGCCGAATATCACCCCGCCGCTGGTGTTGCGCTACGGCGCCACCGATGTGCCCATCATCCAGTTAAGCCTCTCCAGTAAGTCGCTGCCCGACACCCGGCTCAACGATTTGGGTCAGAACATCATTCGACCGGCGCTGGCGGTGGTCCACGGTGCCGAAGTTCCCTACCCGTACGGGGGCAAGCCGCGAGTGATCATGGCCGATTTGGACTCGGCGGCCTTGCAGGCCCGCGGCCTGTCCGCCTCCGATGTCAGCAGTGCCCTACAGCATCAAAATGTCATTCTGCCGGCCGGCGATGTGAAGATCGGGGACCAGGATTACACCCTGGCCATGAACAACTCGCCCGATGTGATCGATGCAATCAATGCCTTTCCCATCCGCCAAGTCGACGGGCGCACCGTGTTCATGCGCGATGTGGCCCATGTGCACGATGGATTTCAGGTGCAGACGAATTCGGTTTCCGTCAACGGCACGCCCGGCGCGCTCATCACCATCCGTAAAACCGGCGGAGTGTCGACGCTCGCCGTGATCGACGGCGTGCGGGCGGCGATGCGGGACATCCAGAAGGTGCTGCCGCGGGACGTGACCGTCAAGGCCTTGTTCGATCAATCGGTGTTCGTGAAAGCGGCGCTGAATAGCGTACTGCTGAGCGCGGGTATGGCCGCCGCGTTGACCGCGCTGGTCATCATTTTATTCTTGGGCAACGTGAGATTGTCGCTGATCATTCTGGCCGCCATCCCGCTGTCCATTATCACCGCCGTATTGTTCATCAATCTCACCGGCCAAACCCTGAACACCATGACCTTGGGGGGATTCGCGCTGGCGATCGGCATTCTTGTCGACAACGGCACGGTGGTGATCGAAAACATCGAGCGCCATGTCGCGATGCGCGAACCCTTGCATCAAGCCATCGTCACCGGCGCGAGCGAGGTGGCGGTACCGACGTTTCTGTCCACGCTGTGCATCTGCATCGTCTTTGTTCCCGTGTTTCTTCTTGAGGGCACGGCAAAATATTTGTTCTCTCCTTTGTCCTTGTCCGTCATCGGCGCGCTGCTGGCGAGCCTCGCGCTGTCATTCACCATGGTCCCCGTTCTTTTTAATTACCTGATGCGCCGCGCGGTCAATGAGTTCGACGCCGCACCGGCCCACGCTCCAAGGAACGCCGGCGCCGAGTCGAGGAACCGGCTGGTCAGATTTCAAGCTGCATTTGAACGCGGCTTTGAGCGCTTTCGCGAGCGCTACCGGAATGCACTCTCCTGGGCCCTCTCGCAGGCCCGAGTGACCGTGTTGGCCTTCGCCGCCTTAATCGTCGTCTCGGCGCTTTTGTTTCCCTTCCTGGGCCGCGATTTCTTTCCGCAAGTGGACGCGGGACAAATGCGCCTGCACGTCCGGGCGCCCGCGGGAACCAGGCTGGAGAAGACGCAGCAGCTTTTCGCGCAGGTCGAGGCCTACATCCGCCAGCTTGTCGGCAGCGATCAAATCGATGTGATGCTGGATAACATTGGGCTGCCGTACAGCGGAATCAATATTGCCCTGAGCGATTCGGCCACCGTGGGGCCCATGGATGGGGAGATCTTGATCTCACTGACCAAGCACCACGCGCCGACCGCGGCGCTCATCGCCAAGCTGCGCCATGAGCTGCCGGCGCGCTTCGCGCAGCTGCAATTCTTTTTTCAGCCGGCCGACATTGTCGATCAGGTGCTGAATTTCGGCCAGCCGGCACCGATCGATGTGAGAATTTCCGGACCGGATCAGTCCGCGGCGTTTGCGCTCGCATCCCAGATTGCGCGTGCCATGACGCGCGTCGCCGGCGTGGTGGACGCGCATGTCTTCCAGGTTCCCAATGCCCCCGCATTGACGGTGGACATGGATCGGACCCTGGCCTCTCAAACCGGGGTGACCCAGCAGGAGGCGGCCAATAATGTATTGGTGGCCACCAATTCCAGTGCGCAAACGGCGCCGAATTTCTGGGTCGACCCGCGCAACAGCGTCAGTTATCCGCTCGTCGTTCAAGTCCCCTCCTATCGGATTCTCGCGTCCCAAGATCTGCAAACCCTGCCGGTCGCTTCGGGATCGGGCGATGCCGCCGGCGGCGCCGACTCCGGGCAGCTGCTGTTGAATCTGGCCTCCTTTGGCCGCGAGGCGGTGCCCATGGTGACCTCGCAGCTGAACATCCGTCCGGTATTTGATGTGCATGCCGATGTGCAGGGTCGGGATCTGTATGGCGTTGCGCGCGACATCGATCGGGTGCTGAAACAGTTTCGACCCCATGCCTCGAAGGCAACGACGGTCACCTTGAGCGGACAGGTGGAGACGATGCGGGAGAGCTACGCCGGCCTGTTCACCGGCATCGGGCTCGCCATCATCCTGGTGTACTTATTTTTAGTGATGAATTTTCAAAGCTGGATCGATCCGCTCATTGTATTGATGGCGGTGCCTTTCGCCTTGGGTGGGGTCATGTGGATGCTGTTCCTGTCGCAGACACCCTTGAGCGTGCCGGCACTCATGGGAACGCTCATGTGCATCGGCTTGACCACCGCCAACAGCATTTTGGTGGTCAGTTTCGCCAATCAACGCATGGCCGCGGGCGATGATCCGCTGCACGCCGCCGCCACCGCAGGATATACGCGCCTGCGCCCCGTGCTCATGACCGCGGGCGCCATGATTCTGGGCATGGTGCCCATGGCCTTGGGGATAGGCGAGGGCGGCGAGCAGAATGCCCCTCTGGGGCGGGCCGTGATCGGCGGTTTGTTGTTCGCGACATTCGCCACGCTGCTCTTCGTGCCCACCATGTATCGATTGTTGCGACGCGTGCCTGCGGCTGTCACGTTCAAAGGGAGCGCCAATGCAACCGCCTGATCGCAGTCACAGCGAATTTCCCGACGAGATCTCGCGCACCGAAGACGATGCCGTGTCCACGGAATTCGATCCTGGCACCGGTGGGCGCATCGCCCGAGGCGTGCGTATCGCGGCGGGCGCGTTGCTGGTTTGTTTGGCTATCGTGATCGGGCTCCGCTACTTCCATGCGCATGGTGTAGCGAAGGCGGGGGAGAGTGCCTATGCGGCACCGCCGCCCGTCGATGTGGTGATCGCGCGTGCCGCGCTCAGCGGTCAGGATCTGCTGCTCCCGGGGGAAACGGCCGCGTGGTACGAAACCACCCTGTACGCGCGCGTCAACGGCTATGTGGCCAAGTGGCTGGTGGATATCGGCGATCATGTCAAACAAGGCCAACTGCTGGCGACCATCGAAACGCCGGAGCTCGATGCCGAGTTGCAAGCCGCGCGCGCGCAGCTGAACGCCTCGGAGGCACAGGTACAGGCGCGCAAGGCGGAAGCCGAGTTCAGCAAAACCACCAATGAGCGCTGGCGCGATTCGCCGAAAGGCGTCGTCTCCGATCAGGAGCGCGAGTCGAAGAAGGCGGATTACGAAAGCGCCGAGGCGCGTCTCTTTGCGGCCAACGCGCAGGTCAATTTGGATAAATCCAAAGTCGAACAATACAGCGCTCTGGCCGAATTCAAACAAGTGAAGGCGCCATTCGAGGGGACCATCACCGAACGCAAGATCGATATCGGCAATTTGGTGACCGCGGGCAGCACCTCGAATACCACGCCGCTGTACCGCATGGCGCAAACCGATCCCTTGCGCGTGTTCGTCAACGTGCCGCAAAGCGTGGCCGGGGAGCTGATGAACGCCGGGATGCCCGTCGAGATTCGCGCCAGCGGTGCGGTGGGCGGGATTTTCTCCGGCAAAGTGACCCGCTCCGCGCAATCCATCAATGCGCAGGCGCGCACCATGCGCGTGGAAGTCGACATGCCCAATGCGGCACACGCATTGGTGCCGGGCATGTACGTCAGCATCGCCTTCAGGCTTCCGCCGCGAGGCCTGGTCGAAGTGCCCGCCGCCGCGCTGATATTTCGTGCCTCCGGCGCGCAGGTAGCGCAGGTCGATTCGAACAATCGGATTCGTTTTAGCGACGTCGTTATCGCCCGCGACAATGGCAGCGTGCTCGAACTGGCCTCCGGCGCACGGCCCGGGGATCGATTGGTGCTGAATATCAGCAGCCAAATTGCGCCGGGTGAAACCGTGGCCGTCAACGAGCCTGGCGCCGAGAAACATGCCGAGGCCGTACATTGAAAGGGATGGACCGCAAAGCGCTGCAAGTGCTGGCCCTTGGATGGGCCGCCGGCTTGACGGCTTGCGCGGCGGGACCGAATTACCGCACGCCGACGCCCGATCTACCGCCGGCCTTTGCCGCGCAGGTCCCGCCGGCTTCGCCCGGCACCGCTCATGCCAGCGCTGCCGATGCGGATTTTTCGACCTGGTGGCGCGCGCTCAACGATGCCGAGCTGGACTCGCTGGTTGAGCGGGCGGTGAAGTCCAATCCGGACCTGGCCATCGCGCTCGATCGATTGCAGCAGGCGCGCACCTACGAAGCGGTGGTGGTGGGCTATGCCTTGCCGGAAGTCGACGCCACTGCCGCGGCAGGGCGCGGCACGGGATCGGATCTCGCGCGTGGCCGCGCGGAGCAGGGGTTGGTCTCGGCCGACAGCAGCAGTGGTTTGCAGCACATCAATACCCTCGCAGGATTCGATGCGGTGTGGGAACTGGACCTGTTTGGAAAATTCCGCCGTGAATTCGAAGCGGCGCGAGCGCAGACGCAAGCGGCGCGCGCCGCGCGCTACGAAGTACTGACCACGGTGGTCGCCGATGTGGTTCGCGCCTATGTGGATCTGCGCGGACTGCAGGTTCGCGCCGGCATCCTGCACAAGGCCGCCGATGTGCTGCACGAGTCGCTGCGCATCGTCACCATCCGCTACGAACGGGGCATCACCAACGAACTCGACGTGGCGCTGGCGACTCGAGAGCTCGCGACGCTTCAGTCAGAGATTGCGCCGTTGGAGGCGCAGGTCAGCGCGGCCGAGTACACGCTGGCGGTGCTGGTGAATGAGTATCCGGAGAATCTGGTCCGCGAGCTCTCAACCCCCGACCTGGTACCGACCATGCCCGCGCCCACCGCCCCCGGTGTGCCGCTCGATCTGTTGAAACGGCGCCCCGACATCCAACAGGCGGAGCGTGAACTGGCGGCGTCCACTGCGCGCATCGGCGTGGCCACCGCCGATCTGTTCCCGCAAGTGGCGCTGGTCGGATCGATCGGCAGTCAGGCCCAAGGCTGGGGGACCACGCCGAGCGTCAGCAAGCATATTTGGTCCTTCGGCCCGGGCGCCATCTGGCCCCTGCTGGACTTTGGCGCACTGGACGCGCAAGTGGACATTGCTCAGTTGGCCGCTCAGGCCAGTTTGATGAACTATCGCAAGACCATCTTGAACGCCGTCCAGCAGGTCGATACCTCGCTCGATGCCTATCAGGCGCAGCAGCGTCGAATGGATGACTTGGCAACCGCCCTCATGGCGGGGGACCGGGCGGTGGACTTGGCGACGCAAAGATACAATCGCGGGCTGACCGATTTCCTCAACGTCGTCGATGCGCAGCGCGAGTTTTACGATCTGCAAGAGCAATACGCCGCGGCGCAGGTCGCACAGGGTGAGCAGTTCGTGCAGTTGTACAAGAGCCTTGGAGGCGGCTGGCAGAATTACCAGGCCGTGCCGGCCATCCGACGGCCGCAGCCGGCGATCATCGCGGCGTTTCGGCGCGCGCTCAGCATTTCTTCCCCCTGATCGGCCTATCCTCCGAAACCTTCCCGACGCGACGGGCCAATAATCGAGCGGGTTGTTGCAAAAACACCACATGAGTGGGCAATGCTACCCGCCTATGTGATATATTTCGCCCCATTGCTGTGATGACAGTACGATTACGCGCTTAGGCGACTGTCATATTGATGTAACAATTCGTCGATTAAATCCAACAATCGAAAAACCGCGGGAGTTAGTGCAATGCTTAAATTCAAACTGCGCAAGCCCATCCTGGCTGCGATGGGGGCCTGCGCCGCCATATGTTCAGTGCCGGGAACTGTGCTTGCCGATGATGCGCAGGACATCCAAGCGCTGAAGGATCAAGTGCGTGCTTTGCAGCAGCAAGTCAACCAAATGAAGACCCCGCAAACGACGGGCACAGTGGCCGCGCCGGCTCCCACCAATCAAGGCACCCAGGCAGGGGACGAGCGCAAGCGCCGTGAAACGCCGGCACTGACCTACGCAGGCATCACGCTGTATGGCACCGTGGATATGGGCATTGCCTACTTGAGCCACGGCGCGCCGATCAGTTCTACGTGGGGCCCAGGCTTGCCGTACTTTGTGCAGAATTTCAGCAACCATTCGATCGCCTCGGTGGCCGGCAACGGACTGAGCCAATCCAAGGTCGGGCTCTCTGGGGTCGAGTCGCTGCACGTTCTGGATTTCACCGGGGTGTTTCGCCTGGAAACCGGCTTCAATCCCTGGTCGGGCCGACTAACCGATGGTCCGGGCTCGTTGGTTGCGAATAACGGCAAGGCCGCCGACATCAAAACATCGGCGGGTGATTCCAGTCGCGCAGGTCAGGCCTTGAACGGCGTGGCATTCGCCGGCGTCAGTTCGAAAACCTTCGGCACGCTGACCTTCGGCCGCCAGAACGGATTGATGCTCGATAACCTCAGCAAGTACGATCCGCAATTGCAGGCTCAAGCGTTTTCGCCGATTTCCCTGTCGGGAACCTCCGGCGGTCTGGGCGATACCCAGAGTAATCGCCTCGATAACTCAGTGAAGTACGTGCTCGCCGTGGGTCCCGCCAGGTTCGCGTACCTGCACGGCTTCGGCAGCGACGGCTACGTTCCGGAAAGCAGCAACGAAGTCGATTTGGGCTTCGATATGGGCGGCTTCTCCATCGATGGCCTGTACGGCGTGATCCATGGCGAGGTTGCCGCGGCGTCCTTGAGCGTGGCACAGGCGCTGGTCGAGCCGGTCGGCACGCTCGCCGCCACGGTCTCGGATAACACCGGTTATTCGGTACAAACCAGCTACAACATGAAAGAGATCTTCCCGATCAAGTTTTATGCCGGCTGGGAGCGTATCAAGTACAACAATCCCGAGCATCCCCTGCCTGTGGGAACCGAAGATATCGGCGGTTATGTATTGAGCGTCGTGAATAACACGGCGTACGACATCCAAAAGATATTGCAGATCTCCTGGGTGGGTGCGCGCTACTCGATGACGCCGAAATTCGATTTGACCGGCGCGTACTATCAGTACAACCAGAAGAGCTACAACGCGAATGGCTGTACCACGATCGCCGCCGCATCTTGCGCCGGCACCTTGATGGACGCATCCATCGTGGCGGACTATCACTGGACCACGCGCTTCGACACTTACGCAGGCGTGAACTGGTCGGAAGTGAAGAATGGTCTTGCCGAAGGGTATCTGTATAGAAATGACGTGACGACCATGTTTGGTCTGCGCTTTAACTTCTAACGCATCGATGCGGTTCATGGCGGAATGCCATGAACCGCATCTCCTTGCTTCCAGGTCGCAGATTCAGCGATCCCTTTGGCGAATGATGGGCGCGCCGCGCCCGTGCGGGCTCTCGCTTGAGTCGCCGGGGAGTACGATCAGAACGTGAAGCGAGCGCCCAGTGTCGGAGCAGTGTTGTTGTTGTGCAGATAGGGGACGCCGGGACCGTGAGGAATGGCGATGGCCAGACCGCCGCTGACGTTGGAATACGCAATGCCGGCATAAACGTCGAAACGCTTGGTGAAGTGATGATCCGTATAGAGAGAACCCTCGTTGAGGAAGCCCGAGCAGGAAGCGCGGTAACTGCTGGGCGGGCAGGCCGACGGAACGCGGAAATCGTTCTGCCACTGATGATAGTAGGACAAAGTGATGTCGGTTTTGATGTCGTAGGCATATTTCACACCCGTCCAGGCGACCTGCACGAGCTTGGGAGAATCAAGATTGTTGTCTTCGACGCCGCTTAAGAGATAACCGCCCTGGGCGGTGGCGCCAATGCCCAATGGGTTCGACGGGTTAAACTGCTGGATATGTTCATAGCCGACAAAGAACTTGAACGGGTCCCAGGTATATTTGGCAGCTACCAAAATGGCCGTGTTGTCGGTGACGATGCCATATTCAGTGTTGTCCGTTCCGATCAGATTGGCGCCGTTGATGGGGTTCGTGTTGATGCTGTTGGTGGTCGATTGATAGGGCGCCGCCAGACTCTGCGGCCCGAGCAGGGGGTTCAATACGCTGATCGCCTGGTTGACGTGTTGGAAAACGACGTCTGCGGAGAGTTTGGCGTACTCTGCGCCGAGGTCGAATCCATAGGCGGTGTTATGCGCCTGTTCCGCGGTACACGTGGCAGCTGTCCAGGTTGCGGAGGCTGAGTAGCAGCCGCCTGAACCGTCGGCGAATTTATACATCGCGCCGAAATGGACCGGACCAAAGCTGAGGCGATACTTGATGGCCTCGTCCCAACGGGTGTCCTCGGTGTCACCGCCGCCGGCCATCGTGCCGTTATACCCGATGTACGAAAAGGAGTAGGCGCCGCCGGCCGGATCATAAGCGAGCATCGCATCGGTACCGAGAGAGCGTTGTCGACCGAAGGTCAGCGTGCCGAAATACGTGGACGAGGCACCGGCGTAGAGCTCGTCGTTGAAGGATTGGCCCGCGCGCGCACCGTCGCCGGTAAAAGAATACGCATACCTGGGTAGGCCGTTGTTCGCGGTATTGGTGGCTGCCATGTTGGCGAGCTGGCCGGACTGCGGATTGATGCCGGTGGAAGCGTTGAACACAGCGAACCAGTCGGCCATGAATTCGACCTTGCCCTTGATGCCCAGCCCCGTCTGCTGCAGGTTGTTCGGCGCAAGCAGAAATCGGGAGTTGCTCGCGTTCCGATTGATCAGCGATTCGCCCTCGTAGTTGTAGCCGTTTTCCGGTAATCCGTGGCTGACCCAGCCCACACCGATGTCATATGCGCCGTAAATGGTGATGCCGTGCCAGGTCAGCGGGCAAGCGGTGGCGACGAAGTCCTCGAAGCTTGCGCAGGCCTCAGAGGTCGGTGAAGCAGCCGGAGCTGTTCCTTCCGAGGCCCGAGAGGCGCCCGCGATAGCGCTCATGCCTATCAAAGCCAGGACTAGTTTATTCACGATTGCGGTTCTCCCTGATTGCTAGCGGCTACGGTCGCCAAAAGTCGTTATATTCTTTCGTATATAACACAGTTACATCGTGGCGGGCCAGCAGGGGGCATGGCAAAGGCGGCGTCCAAGATGCCTCCAGGGGCTCACCTTCCGATATGATGTGTAAGGAGGAATTGTCATGGCTGCTCCTGTTGTTCGATTCAGGATCGATTTCATGGAACATTCCAGCATCGGGCCGGGGAAGGTCCGTCTTCTCGAAGCCATTCGAGATTGCGGTTCTTTGTCACAAGGGGCGCGCAACCTTGGGATGAGTTACCGGCGTGCGTGGCTCTTGGTGGAGAGCCTGAAACAATCATTCAGGGAGCCCGTGACCGTGGCAAGTACGGGAGGCAAGGACGGTGGCGGAATGCTGGTTACCGAATTTGGCTACGCCTTGATCAAAAACTATCGCGAATTGGAACGAGATTTTTCGACGTTGGCAGCTCGACGTCTGCACGCGATCATTCCAGCTGTTATCCGGCATTCCAAGTCTGGCGCCAAGGTATCGGTACGCACGAAGCTTGAGTAAAGCCAATGGCTGCACCAACATCAGCGCCGGCGCCTGTGCCGGCATCTCGACACGCCTACCTTCGCACGCGTACGATCACCCTCAAGGCACCGTCCTTAGGGGGATCTCGCGATGAACGAGGCAGAAAAAAAACGCGGCGGGTGGAGCTGGTGGTACCTGCTCTTTGTCATTCAGTTCGCGGTGGCCCTGTGGCCGCCGCTTTACAATAAGGTCGAGCCCACCGTGCTCGGCATCCCATTCTTCTACTGGTTTCAGCTGCTGTGGGTGCTCGTTAGCGCGGTATTCACCGCCATCGTCTATTTCGCCGTCAAAGAATAACAAGACCTAGGGGAATTTCGTGCAGGATGTGAACTGGGTTGCACTGACGATTTTCGTTCTTTTGTTCGGCTTCATCACCTGGCTGGGATTTGCGGCCGCCCGCTGGCGTCGCGGAGATCTGGACCTGCTGCACGAATGGGGCTTGGGCGGCCGGCGATTCGGCACCATCATTACCTGGTTCCTGGTGGGCGGGGATGTGTACACCGCCTACACCTTCATCGCGATTCCCGCGCTCGCCTTCGGCGCCGGTGCGGTGGCTTTCTTCGCGGTGCCGTATACCATCATTATTTATCCCATCATGTTTCTGGTCTTCCGGCGCCTGTGGAATGTGTGCAGCAAGCACGGCTACATCACGGCGGGAGATTTCGTGAAGGGCCGCTTTGGCAATCGCTGGCTGGCGCTCGCGGTCACCGTGACCGGTATCGTCGCCACCATGCCCTACATCGCCTTGCAGCTCGTCGGCTTACAGGTGGTCATCGGCGCGCTCGGCATCTATGGCACGGGATTGGCCGCGGATCTGCCGCTGCTGATCGCGTTCGCGATACTGGCCGCCTTTACCTATTCCAGCGGCCTGCGCGCGCCCGCGTCCATCGCCGTCGTCAAAGATGTTTTGATCTATATCACGGCGTTCGCCGCCATCATCATCATCCCCATTGAGCTCGGGGGCTTTGGCAAGATATTCGCTGCCGTGCCGGCGCAGAAGCTGCTGTTGGCCATTCCCGGCCCCAACACCACCGGCGCCTACAGCGGCTATGCGACCCTGGCCTTGGGCTCGGCGCTGGCTTTATTCCTGTATCCCCATTCTCTGACCGGCATCCTGAGCGCCAGCAGCGGTCATGTGATCCGCCGCAATGCCGCCATGCTTCCCGGCTACACCTTCATGCTCGGCATCCTGGCGCTGTTCGGATTCTTCGTCATCGCCAGCGGCGTCGACAAGCTGCCCGAATACGCCGCGGGGTTCAAACAATTCCACAATAATTTTGCGGTGCCTGCGCTGTTGCTGCACAGCTTTCCCTCCTGGTTTGCGGGCGTGGCGTTTGCCGCCATCGGTATCGGTGCGCTGGTGCCGGCCGCGATCATGTCGATCGCGGCGGCGAATCTGTACACGCGCAATATTCACCGCGAGTTCATCAACAAGACGCCCACCGATAAGCAGGAAGCGCATATGGCGAAGCTGGCGTCGCTGATCGTCAAGTTCGGCGCACTGATTTTCATTTTATTCGTGCCCACAAAGTACGCCGTGCAGCTGCAGCTGCTCGGCGGCATCTGGATCATTCAAACCCTGCCGCCGGTGATGCTCGGCGCCTATACGCGCTGGTTCAACGCCTGGGCGATGCTCGTCGGCTGGGCGGTGGGCATGGTTGCCGGCACGGCAATGGCCATCTCCAGCAATCTGTCCAACACCTATCCCTTGGTGATCGGCGGCCATGGCTTTCCGGGATACACGGCCGTTTACACCGTGATTCTCAATCTGGTGGTCGTCATCGTGCTGACGCCGGTGTTCAATGCCATCGGCGCGGCACGGAATTCCCCGGACAAGACGCTCGCTGCCGACTATTACCACGCGTAGGCGGCCGCGGGGCGCGAGGCGGGGCGGGGCGCCGCTGGCCCAGGCGCGGCGCATCGACTTGGCCCGGCTGTAACAAAAGTGTCACATCCCGCCTCGATACTTGCGAATCAGCTTAAACCGGAGCGCAGCATGAAGAATCTTAAACGCCTGGCGATGCTCGGCATCGCTGCTTCCTTGAGTTTGGCGGCCAGCGCCGCGGACATCTCCGGGGCGGGCGCGACCTTTCCCTATCCGATTTACGCCAAATGGGCGGATGCTTATAAGAAGCTCACCGGCGTCGGCTTGAATTATCAGTCCATCGGCTCGGGCGGCGGCATCAAGCAGATCAAGGCGAAGACCGTCACCTTCGGCGCCTCGGACATGCCCTTGAAGCCGGACGATTTGAAGGCCTCGGGCCTCATCCAGTTCCCGATGATCATCGGCGGCGTGGTGCCGGTGGTGAACATCAAAGGCGTGCTGCCCGGTCAACTGCACCTAGACGGCCATATCGTCGCCAGCATTTACTTGGGCGACATCACCCAGTGGAATGATCCGGCCATCAAGAAGCTCAACCCGACCTTGACGCTGCCGAGTACGGCCATCGCGCCGGTGTATCGCTCGGATGGGTCGGGTACGAATTTTCTGTTCTCTGATTATCTGTCCAAATCCAGCCCCAAGTTCCAATCGAGCATCGGCGCCAACACCTCGGTGCAATGGCCGGTGGGCATCGGCGCCAAGGGCAACGAAGGCGTCGCCAATATGACCACGCAGACCGATGGCGCCATCGGCTACGTCGAATACGCCTATGCCAAGCAGAACAAAATGTCCTTCACGCAGCTCACCAACAAAGCCGGCAACGCGGTGGCGCCCAATGCCGAGTCATTTCAAGCCGCGGCGGCCACCGCGGATTGGGCGGGAGCCGACAGCTACTTCCTCATCTTGACGGATCAGGCCGGCGCCAAGAGCTGGCCCATCACCGGCGCGAGTTTCATTCTGCTGTACAAACAGCCTGCGGATGCGGCGCCGGTCAATGAAGCCCTAAAGTTCTTTGCCTGGGCCTACAAGGATGGCGCGGCCATGGCATCCGAGCTGGACTACGTGCCGCTGCCGGCGCCCTTGATTGCCCAGGTCAAAAAGACCTGGAGCTCGCAAATCCAGTCAGGCGGCCGTCCGGTATGGAGCGGCAATTAGTCCCTGTTCTGCGGATTAGCTAGCCAGGTTTAAGATGGATAAGATACGGCTGAGCCTGTGCTTTGCCGGGGATTGACATCGTGGCGATCATAGATCCGCGGCACGCCGCAAAGCAGCTGATTTACGAGCGGGTCTTCCGCTCCGCCACCTTGGCGGCGGCAATCCTGGTGCTGTTGATTCTCGGTGGCGTGGGCGCGTCCTTGCTGCGCGGCGCGTGGCCCGCAGTCAGCCACTTCGGGTTCTCCTTTGTGGCGCGCGAGATTTGGAATCCGGTCACCGATCAATTCGGCGCGCTGGCGCCGATTTACGGCACCGTGGTCACCTCGCTGATCGCCATGCTGCTGGCGGTGCCCGCAGGATTCGGCATTGCGCTTTTCCTGACCGAACTGTGCCCCTCGTGGCTGAAGAGGCCTATTGGCGTCGCGGTGGAACTGCTGGCCGCCGTGCCCAGCATCATCTTCGGCATCTGGGGGTTGTTCGTGCTAGCCCCCGTCTTGCAGCGGCATGTGCAGCCCTGGCTGATCGGGAATCTGGGCAGCATCCCCGGCATCGGTCATTTGTTCAAAGGGCCGCCCTATGGGATTGGCATTCTCACGGCCGGCGTGGTGCTTGCCATCATGGTGCTGCCCTTCATCGCGGCGACCATGCGCGATGTGTTCGACACGGTACCGCCCATGCTGAAGGAATCCGGCTACGGCTTGGGCGCCACGACGTGGGAAGTGATCTGGAACGTGGTGGTGCCGCATTCGCGCACCGGAATCGTCGGCGGGGTCATGTTGGGGCTGGGGCGCGCGCTCGGTGAAACCATGGCCGTGACCTTCGTGATCGGCAACGCGCATCGCATCAGCTCATCGCTGCTGGCGCCGGGCACCACGATCTCCTCGGCGATTGCCAATGAGTTCACCGAAGCGGTAGGCGATCTTTATACCTCCTCGCTCATCGCGCTCGGGCTATTGCTGTTTGTCATCACCTTCACGGTGATTGCCGCGGCCCAGGCGATGCTGCGCCGGCTGGAACGGCGCGCAGGGGTGGTGGCATGAACCGGCGCTTGCTGCGATCGATCAAGAACGGCGTTTTTCTGGTGCTATCGCTGCTGGCGACGCTCACCGGCCTGGCCTGTCTTGCCGCTATTTTGTGGACCTTGATCTCCCATGGGGTTGCGGGCATGTCGGCGCACCTGTTCACGCAAATGACCCCGCCCCCCGGCGGTCAGGGCGGCCTGCTCAACGCGCTGTACGGCAGCGCCGTGATGACGCTGCTCGGTATTCTGATCGGATCGCCGATCGGCGTGCTCGCGGGCACGTATCTTGCCGAATACGGCAGAAATTCGCGCTTGAGCGTGCTGGTTCGATTCATCAACGATGTGCTGCTGAGCGCCCCGTCCATCATCATCGGATTATTTATTTATGAGGTTGTCGTGGTGCGCATGGGCCATTTCTCGGCCATTGCCGGCGCGCTGGCCTTGGCGGTGCTGGCGATCCCCGTGACCTTGAGAACCACCGAGGATATGCTGAACCTGGTGCCGGTCGGCATGAAGGATTCCTCGGCGGCGCTGGGCGCCTATCCCTGGCGCACCATCTTGAGTGTGTTGTATCCGGCGGCGCGCAGCGGGATTGTGACCGGATTGCTGCTGGCGATTGCGCGCATCAGCGGCGAAACCGCGCCGCTTTTGTTCACGGCGCTCAACAATCAATTCTGGAGCACCAACTTAAATGCACCCATGGCCAACCTGCCGGTGGTGATTTTTCAATTTGCGTTGAGTCCCTACAAAGATTGGCAGGATCTGGCCTGGGCGGGCGCCTTGATCATCACGGTGACCATTTTGCTGCTGAGTATTTCCGCTCGCGTGTTGCTGGCGCTGCTGCAGGCGCAGCGAGGATCTTGACGCGGTGATTCCATCGACCAAACCGCCGAAGCACCTGAAGATGCGCGTGCCCTATCCTGTGGCCGCGCGTCCGGCGGAGGATTTGGGGCCGCCAAAGATCGAAGTCCGCTCCTTGAATTTCTTTTACGGCGCCCTTCAATCGCTGTTCGACATCAACATGACGCTGGCCGACCGCTCCATTTCGGCCTTCATCGGTCCTTCGGGCTGCGGCAAATCGACGCTGCTGCGCGTGATGAACCGGATGTATGCGCTCTACCCCAAGCAGCGCGCGGAGGGCGAGGTGCTGATTGGCGGGCGCGACATACTGGGTGCGACGGTGGATGTGGCGGAGCTTCGCTACCGGGTCGGCATGGTGTTCCAGAAGCCCACGCCCTTCCCCATGTCGGTATTCGACAATGTCGCCTTCGGCCTGCGCTTGGAGCGCAGCATGCGCGCGGCCGATCTTAAGGTGCGCGTCGAATCCGCACTGCGCGATGCCGCCCTGTGGGACGAAGTGAAGGATAAATTGCGGGCTGACGGCCGCAGCCTGTCGGGGGGTCAACAACAGCGCCTGTGCATCGCGCGCGCCATCGCGGTGGAGCCCGAGGTGCTGCTGCTCGACGAACCCACGGCTGCGCTGGATCCAATTTCAACGCTGCGCGTCGAGGAGACCCTGCAGGCGCTGCGCGAGAAATATTGTATCGTGGTGGTCACGCACAACTTGCAGCAGGCCGCGCGCGTGTCCAACGTCACGGGATTTATGTTCATGGGCGAACTGGTCGAGATAGGGCCCTCCAGCGAGATTTTCACCTCGCCGAAGAGCCGCAAAACCGACGATTACATTACCGGCCGCTTCGGCTGATCATCAATGAACGACGCAGTCGACGCTGATGGCATCGCCGCGCACACCGCCGCCGCGCTGGCTGCCGCGCCGGCGGTGCGCGATAAACTCTTCGATCCGGTGATGACGGCGCGCGAGGTCAGCGTCCACTACGGCGGCAAGTGCGCGGTGCGCAACGTGAGCCTCGATATCGGGCGCAATCAGGTGCTGGCCATGATCGGGCCGTCCGGCTGCGGCAAATCCACTTTTCTGCGCTGCCTGAATCGCATGAATGACACCATCGCCAGCGCGCGGGTCAGCGGCACCATCACGCTGGATGGCCAGAATATCTACGACCGGAAACAGGATGTCGCGCAGCTGCGCGCGCGGGTGGGGATCGTCTTTCAGAAGCCCACGCCTTTTCCGCATTCCATCTATGAAAATGTGGCGTACGGAGCGCGAATTCACGGGCTGACGAAGAGCCGCGCCGACATGGATGAGCTGGTGCACAGCAGCCTGGAGCGCGCCGGCCTGTGGGAAGAGGTCAAGGAGCGCCTATCGACGCCGGGCACCAGTCTTTCCGGCGGCCAGCAGCAGCGGCTGTGCATTGCGCGCACCATCGCGGTCAATCCCGAGGTCATTCTCATGGATGAACCCACCTCGGCGCTGGATCCGGTGGCGAGCGCGAGAATCGAGGACTTGATCGATGAGCTGCGCGCGAACTATGCCATCGCCATCGTGACGCACAATATGCAGCAGGCGGCGCGCGTCTCGCAGCGCACCGCCTACTTTCATATGGGCGATCT
Source organism: uncultured Gammaproteobacteria bacterium (assembly GCA_963756845.1). GTDB lineage: Bacteria > Pseudomonadota > Gammaproteobacteria > Steroidobacterales > Steroidobacteraceae > Bog-1198. Next base: position 80,539 of record CAVWPD010000003.1, read on the forward strand.
GGTCGAAATCGGCCCGACGGAACTGGTGTTCACCAATCCGCAGCAAAAGCTGACCGAAGACTACATCACCGGACGCTTCGGCTAGCGGCACCGTGCCTAGCGCTGCGCGGGTATGAACTCCTCCAGTACTGCCTTGCGCATGAGATCAGGCGGCAGCAAGCCCTGGCTCAGGATGAAGTCGTGAAACTTCTTCTGATCGAACTTCGCCCCGAGCGCCGCCTCGGTTTCCTTGCGCAGCGACAACAGCTTGGTGTAGCCGTAGAAATAGCTGTTCGCCTGTCCCGGAGAGCGAAAGGTGAATCGCTCCACTTCTTCCTTGGCGAAGGCATGACTCAGCACCACGTCCTTCTCCAACACCTCGTAGGCCCGGGCGGGCGTGACCTGGCCGCTCTGCAGCTCAGGATCAAGGAAGGCGCGGGCGGCCCGCAGCAAGCGCAGCTGCAGCGTGAGCAACTGTCCCTCCGCCGGCTCGTAGGCCTGCATGATGTATTCGGAGTACAGACCCCAGCCTTCGGCATTGGTGGAATTGAACGCGTACAGCGCCCGCGCCAAGCTCACGCCATGCTCGACCATGGAGTCGAACTGTAGCTCGTGGCCCGGCCGCGCCTCATGCGCGGTCAGCGTCCAGGCAACCGCGTCGAAGGTGAAGTCATCATACTTGTCGTCCGCCCCGCCGGTCGCCGAAGGGATATTGAGAGGCAGTACGAATTCGCCGCGCTGACCGGTGTTGTGCAGGAAGGGCGGCGGCACCATGTGGGGCGCCGGCGTCTGCGCCGTTTCAGCCGGCGTGGCGAGGCGGATGATGGCCGGGCGATCGGGCAGCGTGACCAGATTGTTCTGCGCGATGATCTTTTCGATCTCGTGCAGGCGCTTCTCGTAGAACGGCAGAATGGCCTCGCCGGTGATCTGCTTCTTCTTCAATTCCCTGATCACGTCGCGGTAGTCGCTGGAGGGATAGCCGTTGACCTTGGCAATTTGCGCGGCCAGCGGCGCCATCTCGGCCTGGTATTGTTTGAAGGCGGCGCGCGCCATGGTCGCGATCTGCGCCGGCGGCACATCGATGCCGTAGCCTTCAAAGGCGAGCGCGTACTTCTCCGGCGCCAGGCGAAAGTCGGTGCGCGCCTTGGGCAAAATGTTCGCCTTGACCCAGGCGTCGTAGTCGATCAGCTGCGCCTTCAGTGTGGCGTAGGCGGGCTCCCAGCCGACCAGGTGGTACTTCTTGAACAAGTCGGCGATGCCCTCGACGTAATTCGAGTTGCGGCCCAGTTCGGTTTCCAGCTCGCCCTTTGACGGGTAGATGACGCCGGGTTTGGCGATCTGCTCCATTTCGCGCTGCTTCAAAAGCTCGGTGAATGGTTTGTAGCCGGGCTCAAGGCCCGCGTACTTGCGCAGCCGCACCAGCGCGGCGGGCCTGCGATCCGCGGCAACCTGGTCGTCCAGCAGTCCGCGCAACCCCTGAAATATGTCCGCACTGGCATTGATGAACGGCACTTCGTGTTTAAGATCGTAGTCCTCGACCCGAAACTGCAGATTGAAGGCCTTCTGCAGAATCTCGATGTCCTCCAGCACGTTCTTATCGGTAACCGTGGGTTGAGCGGCCTTGATTTTCGCCAGCACGGCCAGCAGCTCGCGCCGCTGCGTGAGGTCATCGGCGAGGGTGGGATTGGAGATGAGCTTGTCGAATTTCGCCAACCCCTCCTGCGAGCCCTGTTCGGGTGAATGTTCGAGCTGAACGTCGAGCAACAGGTTGGTGAAGGCGTTGCTTTGCTTGATCCACGCCTTGTCGGCGCTGGCGACGGAGCTCGAGGTGGCAGCCGGGGTTTGGCCCAGCGCGGTGATTGAAAGCAGACAGACAAATATCGCGGCGATCAGACGGTACATTCGTGGTTCCTGGTCAGTTGCGAAGGATCAGCGTGGGTCCGACGCCAACGCGGCGCGGACTTTACCCACATCGAATGCGGACACAGCCGGCGCGTGATTTCCCCAGCTGCTGCGAATGAAGGTCAGCAGTTCAGCTGCTTCCTCATTCGAGAGCCGCGCGGCGAATCCCGGCATGCCCAACGTCGACGGGGCGGCGATTGTGCCGGGTAAGGAGCTGCCGTGCAATACGAGACGGATCAACGAATTGGCGTCCGCGGCAAGTACCGAAGAATTGCCGGCAATTTTCGGCAGCGCCGTCGGGCTTCCCGCACCGCTGCTCAGGTGGCAGGCCGCGCAATTATCGTCGTACAGTTGCGCGCCGCGATCGGGCTCGCGCCCCGCGGCCAGGGCCGCTGCGGTGGCGGGATCAGCGAGGAAGCCGGAGCGGTCGTCCGGCGCAGCCGGCAGGCTCTTCAGGTAGGAGGCGATCGCGCCAAGATCCTCATCGGTGAGGTGTTGCGTGCTGTGGACCACGACATCGCCCATGGGCGCGCCGATGACGGCCTGCTCGGGGTTGCGCGCGCTGCGCAGCGTTGCCACGATATCGTCCTTGGACCAGCCGCCGAGGCCATCGGCGGCATTGCCGCGCAGGTTGACCGCGACCCAGCCGCCGATCTGCTGACCGCCGGCAAGATACAACGCCGAGGAGTCATCCAGCGCCTTCTCTTGCAGCGTGATCGCGCGCGCCGTGTGGCAACTGCCGCAGTGGCCGGGGCCCTGGACCAAGTACGCGCCGCGCGCGAGGATCGGGTCCGCGTAGCGCGCGGCATCGAAGGGGGCTGCGCCGGGCGACGGCGCGAATAGTTTGCGCCAGAGGGCCAGGGGCCAGCGCAGGGACAGGGGCCACGGGATGCCGTTCGCATGCTCGGGTGCCGACACCGGCGCCACGGCATGCATGAAATAGTCGTAGACGGCCGCAATATCGGCATCGCTCATCAGCGCATACGAGGGGTAGGGCATGGCCGGATACAAAGTCTCTCCGTCCCGGTCGATGCCATGGCGAACGGCGCGATCAAAATCATTCAGCGTATAGCGGCCGATCCCTGAGTCGCGATCCGGCGTGATGTTGGTGCTGAAGATGGTGCCGAGCGGCGAGGCGATGGGTAAGCCGCCGGCAAAGGGCTGGCCGCCGGGTGCGGTGTGACAGGCCGTGCAGTCGCCCGCGACGGCCAAGTACCGGCCACGCTCGAGCTCGGCCGCGTCGGGGCTGGTCTGCGGGCTCGCGGCGATGGCGCGCGTGTGCGTGGGTAGCAGCGCTAAGATCAGCGCCGCGGCGCCCAGCAGCGCCACGATCACCAACCCCACCACTAAACGGCGCGCGTTCCTCATCGCCCCCTCATGTGCGTACCAACGCGCCCGGGTTCTTCAGGTACTGCTCGCGAATGGCCTTCGCTGCCCAGTACGTCAGCGCGCCGACCATGCCCGTGGGGTTGTAGCCATTGTTCTGCGGAAAGGCGTTGGCGCCCGGCGCGAACACATTGGGCACATCCCAGGATTGCAGGTAGCGATTCAGCGCCGATGTGGTCGGGTTCGCGCCCATGACGGCTCCGCCGCAGGTGTGGGTGCTCTGATAACGCGTAATGTTGTAATGCTCGCCGGTTTTTTTTGCATCGCCGGACAGGGCCTTGGGGTTCAGCACCTTGCACATGTCCAACGCCTTGCCCACCAGAAATTGCGAGGCCCGGATCTCGTTGTCGTTCCAGTCGAAGGTCATGCGCAACAACGGCCGGCCGAAGGCGTCGCGATAGGTGGGATCGAGATCCAGATAATTGGAGCGGTACGCCATACAGGCGCCTTGCACCTCGTAATAGAACGAGTGCCGAAAGGCATCCTTGACGCCTTGTTTCCAGGCGCTGCCCCAGTTGGGCACGCCGGGGCCGGTGCTGATGCCGCGCACGGGTCCGGCTCCCGGTTGCCGCGCCCAGATCACGCCGCCGCCGATAAAGCCTGCTTTGGCGTTATCGAGCTGATTGCCGTTCAAATCATCGAACGTCGCGCCGCCGCCGCCGATGCCGATGAAGCCATTGGCTTGCACGCTCTCATCGAAGAACAACGTGACGCGGTTTAAGTTCTGATAGGAATAGTTGCGTCCCACGGTGCCCGTGCCGGAGAGCGGTTCGTAGGGTTTGCCGATGCCGGAGAGCAGCATCAGGTGCACATTGAACAGCGAGAATGCGCACAGCAGCACAAGATCCGCGGGCTGTTCGGTCTCGCGTCCTTCGGCATCCAGATAGGTGACACCGGTCGCGCGCGTGCGAGTGCTGTCCAGATTGACTTTCAGTACCTGCGCGAGCGCACGCAGTTCGAATTCCTTGCGCAGGCGCAGCACGGGCAGAATGCAAATATTGGGCGAGGCCTTGGAATAATTGATGCAGCCATAATCGCTGCAGAAACCGCAGAAGTTGCAGGGGCCCATCTGGCAGCCGTAGGGATTGATGTAGGGCGCCGATGCGTTCGAGGCCGGGATCGGATAGGCGCTGTAGCCCATTTCCCGCGCGGCCTTGTAGAAAAGCTCCGCGCCCAGGTAGTTGCGATTCGGGCCGAGAGGAAACTCGCGCGAGCGCGACCCCTCGAAGGGATTGCCGCCGGCAATTTTCGCGCCGTTGATGACACCGGCCTTGCCCGAAGTACCGCACACATATTCAAAATGATCGAAGTGCGGTTCCAACTCATCGTAGGACACCGGAAAATCCGCGATCGTCATGCCCTCGGGAATGAATTTCGCGCCGTAGCGTTGCTGCACGTTGCTGCGCAGATTGAAATCCTCGCGCAGCGCGCGGAAATGACAGCCCGACCAGTGCGTGCCCGCGCCGCCCACGCCGGTTCCCGGTTTGAAAGAGCCGATCTGCCGGTAAGGCACGGCCACATCGTTGATGCCATGGCGCGCCGTGACGGTTTCCTTCGACAGGCTTTGCAGGAACTTGCGGTTCACCGAACCTTCCAGCTCATCCGCGACCCCGGGATAGGCAAAATCCGGCTGCGTTTCCCGATCCGGACCGCGCTCCAGCGCGACCACGCGCAAGCCGGCGTCGGTCAGTTCTTTCGCCATGATGGCGCCGGTCCATCCCATTCCCACGATTACCGCATCGACTTTGGGCTTGATGATGGCCATGGCATCAACCGCGCTTGCCGGCCAGATCGACCGGTGGCAGCGGGTAAGGCTTGTCGCGAACCTCGACCCAATTGGTGTAATCGGCGCGCGCGCCGGGATAGCCGATCATTTTCCAGGCGGCCATGTTCTTGTTGCCGCCATGCTTCGGATCGCAGAAATATCCCATGCGCGTTTCGCTCAGGAGTTGATTGAAGAATTCCTTGGCGGAGATGTTCTCCAGCTCCAGCTTGCCGGCTTCCGCCACCTTCAAGAGCGTGTCCTGATCGGCGGGCTTAAGCTGCGCGAAGGTCTTGCCCCCGAAGTGCGCGAGACAGTGCGCATCGATCGCCTTGATGCCGACGCGCACAATGTCGCGCACCGGCAATCGGCCCTGATAGCCGAACTGCGGCGCGGCCTCCAGAAACGGCCCCTGCATGTACCAGATGTCCCCGCTGGCATAAGGCGTCTGCATGTGACGGTCAATGAATTCCGGCACGCCTGCTTGGCCCGCGCTCGGCCCGATGTCATCGGCGGGAATCAACCGATCGCAGGCGGCGAGAATGAAGGCCCACTCGGCGGCGTTGAAAAAGGCGGGCTGGTAGTCGGCCGCCGCCGCGTTTTTTGACTCTGCGGGCCGATCGGTCTCTTGGGCGCAGCCCGCGACGCCGATGGCGGCAAGCGGCGCAAGGCTCAAACTCTTGAACAGTTGCCGCCGGGATGGCGAAGGCGCTTTCTCGTCGTTCATGGTTGCCTCGATCGCGACCGGGGCTGAATTTTACCTTTCCAACGGCGCAATTGTTAGCCCAGATAGGCAGAGGGCAGACGCCCAAGCTAATTTGCCCTATGCAATCGAAACTCGCGCTCGGAAGTGCTGCTGCGCGAGCCCTAATCGATGTTGCGCAGCAGTTCGTTCAGCGAAGTTTTCGCGCGAGTCTGCGCGTCCACGCGCTTGACGATCACCGCGCAGGCGAGCCCGTACTTGCCGTTCGCCGCCGGCAGGGTCCCCGGAACAACCACGGCACCGGCGGGCACCCGGCCGTAGAGAATCTCGTCCCGCTCCCGATCATAGATGCGCGTGCTTTGACCGATGAACACACCCATCGAGATGACAGCGCCCGATTCCACTACCACGCCCTCGACGATCTCGGAGCGCGCGCCGATGAAGCAGTTATCCTCGATGATGGTGGGAGCGGCCTGCAGCGGCTCCAAAACCCCGCCGATGCCGACGCCGCCGGATAGGTGCACGTTCTTGCCGATCTGCGCGCAGGAACCCACGGTTGCCCAGGTATCCACCATGGTGCCGCTGTCGACATAGGCGCCGACGTTCACATAGCTTGGCATCAACACCACATTGGCGGCCACATAGGCGCCGCGCCGTACCGTCGCCGGGGGTACGACGCGCACGCCGGCGGCGGCGAAGCGCGCGCCGTCCCAGCCGCTGTACTTCAGCGCCACCTTGTCATAGAAGCTCATCGAGCCGGAAGCCATCGTGGCGTTTTCGTGAATGCGAAACGACAGCAGCACTGCCTTCTTCAGCCACTCATTCACGCGCCAACCGCCGGGCTGCGGGTCCGCCACTCGCAGCTGGCCGCCGTCCAGCAATTCGAGGACCGATTCTATCGCCGCGCGTAGCTCGCTCGATGCGCTGCGCGGCGTCAATTGCGCGCGCGATTCGTAGGCCGCATCGATGATTGATTTCAGATCTTGCACCGCTTGATCCTCAGGTACGGGTCGCATCGCGCCGGTCCAATGCGCGCACCAAGGACTCCTGCACGCGCCGGCACACTTCCTCCGGCAGCAGTCCGCCATCGGCTCCGGTGATATAAAACACATCTTCCGCGCGTTCGCCCACCGTCATGATCTTGGCGCCGTTGATGGCGACTCGCTCGGCCCGAAATACCTTGCCCACCTCGGATAGCAGGCCGGGACGGTCGGCGGCGATCAGTTCGAGAATCGTGCGTTCGTTGCGGCTGTCGACGCCGAAGTTGACCTGCGTGGGCGTGGAGAACATGCGTACCTGGCGGGGTGCCCGCCGCGTGACTGTGGGCGGCGAGTCCTCCAGCTGCTTGAGCGCGCGCCATAGGCCGCGTTCTATTTCCCCGACTCGCCCGGCATCGGCGATGACCGCGCCGTTCTCCTCGAGCACCACGTAGGTCTCCAGGCTGAATCCATTGGCGCTGGTAATCAGCCGGGCATCGACGACATTCAGGCCCATCTGATCGAGGACGGCGGTGGTGCGCGCAAAGCTGCGCAGCCGCCGCGGCGTGTAGGTGAGCACCGCGGTGCCGCCGCGGTCGCCCAATTGCCGAATGGCCACCAGCGGCGCATCGTCATTGATGGGCCGTGCCGCCAGCAGCGTGGTATGCCAGGCGATTTCCTCCGGCGTATAGCGCAGAAAATAAGCCTCGGTCCACTGCGACCAGACCCGCGCAATCTGATCCTGCGGCACGTCCGGCATATTTGCCCGCGCCTGTTCCTGCGTTTCGCGGATCAATTCCTCTTGATCGACCGGCGTCTCCAAGCCGCGGCGCAGTGCGCGCTTGGTGCGTTCGTAGAATTCCTCGAACAGCCGCGCCTTCCATGCATTCCAGAGTTTCGGATTGGTGCCGCGCACATCGGCGACGGTCAACACATACAGATAGTCCAAGTGAACTTGATCGCCGACGCGGCGCGCGAAATCATGGATGATGTCCGGATCACTGATGTCCTTCTTCTGCGAGGTGATCGACAGAATCAAGTGATTCTTCACCAGCCACGCAACCAGGCGGGCCTCGTAGCGGCCCAGTCCCTGCTCCAGGCAGAAGGCTTCCGCGTCCACCGCCCCGAGCTCGGAATGATCGCCGCCGCGGCCTTTCGCGATGTCGTGAAACAACGCCGCAAGATACGCGATCTCCTGGCGCGGCAGGGACTGCATGATCTGGCTCAACGCCGGAAATTCATCGTTGAATTTGGGCATCGCCAAGCGGCGCAGATTGCTGACCACGAACAAGGTGTGCGCGTCGACCGTGTAGGCGTGGAACAAATCGTACTGCATGCGCCCGACGACTCGTCCGAAGGAGGGAATGTAGCGGCCGAGCACGCCGTACAAATTCATGCGCCGCAGCTCGTGCGTCACGCCGACCGGCGCGCACAGAATTTCGATGAACAAGCGATGATGGCGTGGATTTTGCCGGAATTCCTCATCAATGAGCCAGACATGCGTGCCGATCAAGCGGATGGTCTCGGCGCGCACGCCGCGCACCTCCGGGTGCTGCTGCAGCAGCACGAATAATTCGAGGAGTGCCGAAGGGTAGCGCGCAAACACTTCCGGATGCGTCACCTCCAAGTAGTCGTTGCGAATTTGAAAGCGCGCGTTGATCGGCACCGGCGCCGCGCTTTGCGTCAGAATGGCCTCGCGAAACAGCTGCAGCAGCATTTCGTTCAACAGGCTCACATCCATGACCGTGCGGTAGTACTTTTGCATCAGCTGTTCAACCGCCAGGGTGAAGCTCGCATCTTCGTAGCCGAACAGTTTCGCGAGCTTGATCTGATAGTCGAACAGCAGCCGATCCTCGCGCCGGCCGGTGAGGACGTGCAAGCCAAAGCGCACTTTCCACAGGAACGACTGGCCGGCCTTCAGCTTGCGCAATTCCTCGCGCGTCAAGAAACCGTGCGCCACCAGTTCATCGAGGGTATCGGTGCCGAAGTGGCGCTTCGCCACCCAGCCGATGGTCTGGATGTCGCGCAGGCCGCCGGGGCTGGATTTGACGTTCGGTTCGAGGTTGTACGCGGTATCGAAGTAGCGATGATGGCGCTCGGTCTGCTCCTTGACCTTGGCCTCGAAAAAATCCTGCGACGACCAGAGCCGATCGGGGGCCAGCGCGCGGCGCATGCCGGCGAACAATGACTCGGGCCCGGACAGCAGCCGGGCTTCGAACAGCGTGGTCGCCACGCTGATGTCGGCGAGACTCTCCCGCTGGCAATCATCGATGGAGCGCACGCTGTGCCCCACCTCGAGTCCGATATCCCACAGAAATGTCAGAAATCGCTCGATGTCAGGCTGCCAGTCGGCAGAATCGCTTTTCGGCAACAGCACCATGATGTCGATGTCCGAGCTGGGATGCAGCTCCCCGCGCCCATAGCCGCCCACGGCCACCAGTCCCAAATCCTCGGCATACTTCCCGGCATGGCAAAGCCAGGCGGCGCGCAGCGCGATATCGACCAAGCGGGCGCGGTCGCGCACCAAATCCTCGATGGCCTCATCCGCGACGAAGCGTTCCTTCAGCAGTTCGGTGCCGCGGTCCAGGACCTGGCGAAACACCAAGGGGGAAAACTCGCCCTCCCGGAGGGCTTCAGGGACGGCCGATAAATAGGACCAGTCAGGGTTTTGATCGAGAAACTTGCCGTGTGCGTTCAAGAGGACGCCGCGGCCGCCGGCAACGCGACGCTCGCGCCCAAGGTGAGCACCTCGTAGCCTGTGTCGGTCACCAAAATCGTGTGTTCCCACTGTGCCGACAAGGACTGATCCTTCGTGACCACGGTCCAGCCATCGGGCAGCAAGCGCACATCGCGCCGACCCGCATTGATCATGGGCTCGATGGTAAAGGTCATGCCGGCACTGAGCTCGAAGCCGGTGCCGGGTTTGCCGTAGTGCAACACCTGCGGGTCTTCGTGATAAACGCGGCCGATGCCGTGTCCGCAGTACTCGCGCACCACCGAGAAGTGATTGGTTTCCGCATAGGTCTGGATGGCATGTCCGATGTCGCCTAAGCGGGTGCCGGGCTTGACTTGCCGAATGCCGCACCACATCGCCTCGTGGCAGGCCGCCGTGAGGCGCCTCGCGAGAATGGCCGGAGTGCCCACGAAGTACATGCGGCTGGTGTCCCCATGAAATTCGTCGCGAATCACCGTGACGTCGATATTGATGATATCCCCGCTCTTCAGTCGCTTCTCGCCGGGAATGCCGTGGCACACCACGTGATTGACCGAGGTACAGATGGTCTTGGGGAAGCCCCGGTAATTCAGGTTGGCCGGGATGGATTTAAGCTGCTCGACGATGAAGTCGTGGCAGCGCTTGTCCAATTCCTCGGTACTGACGCCCGGCTGAACGTAGGGCTCGATCATGTCCAGCACGCTGGCAGCCAGACGGCCGGCGGTGCGCATTTTGTCCTGTTCGGCGGGCGTTTTGATGGTCACATTCATGGGGAGGGTCGGACTGGTGTGGATGGTACGGCGGGCTTTGTTTCCATTAGGTGTTCATGGTATAAAGCGCGGCTATTTTTAACAACCCCGCACGCGTGTCGTCACAATCGACTGGGTGCCCGGCCTAGGCCGGGTTGCCGATTGGGGCACGCGGAGGCTCAACCCAACCAGGAGTGTTTTATGACCAGCGTGTCCATGCGACAAATGCTGGAAGCGGGCGTCCATTTTGGACATCAAACCCGCTTCTGGAACCCGAAGATGGCTCCGTTCATTTTCGGCGAACGCAACAAAATCCATATTATCAATCTCGAAAAGACGCAGCCCCTGTATGCACAGGCGGCGGCGTTCATCAAAGGCGTGGCCGCCGAGGGCGGGAAAGTCCTGTTCGTCGGCACCAAGCGCTCGGCGCGCGACGCGATCCAGAAGGAAGCGACGCGCTGTGCGATGCCCTATGTCAACCAACGTTGGTTGGGGGGCATGCTCACCAATTTCAAGACCATTCGCCAGTCGATCAAGCGGCTGAATGAACTGGACGAGATGGCGCAGAGCGGCGCACTGGATCGGCGCGGCAAGAAGGAGGCGCAGATGCTGCGCCGTGAAATGGACAAGCTGCTGCGCAGCTTGGGCGGCATTCGCGAAATGACGGCCTTGCCCGACGCGCTGTTCATCATCGATGTCGGCCATGAACAAATCGCCCTGGCCGAGGCGCGCAAGCTCGGCATCCCGGTGGTGGCAGTGGTCGATACGAATTGTTCGCCGGAAGGCATCGATTACGTCATCCCCGGCAACGACGATGCGATGCGCGCCATCCTGCTGTATGCGGGCGGCGTGGCCGACTCGGTATTGGAAGGTAAGGCCTCCTTGCCCGAGGTCCCCGTCGGCGAGGATGAATTCGTGGAGTTGGACGAGGAAGGCAATCCGAAGAAGCGCAGTGCGGGCGGCCGGCGTCCTCAGGCCCCTGGTCGCGGCGCTCAGCGCAAGCAGCCGCCGCGGCGCAAGGTTCCGGTGACCGTGGTGCCGAGCGTGGCCGCCGTGGCGTCCTCGCTCGATGAGGTCGAGGTCGAAGCCGACGATGTCGATGCGGTGGATACCCCGCCCGCGGAGACTCGGCCGGCGAGCGCTCCGCGACGCCGTCCCGTGGGACGGCGCACCCCGGCGCGCGGCGCTTAACGCGTGGCGCCCGGCCCTTTAAATCAGGGCGGGGCGCCAAAATTTAGGGCTAGTGAGGAATCGCCTGATACGGCGATTAGGTACCAATGAACATTACGGCAGATACGGTCAAGCAGCTTCGCGATCGCACCGGCGCGGGCATGATGGAGTGCAAGAAGGCGCTGGTTGAAACCAAGGGCGACTTGGACGCCGCCGCCGAGCTCATGCGCAAGACGGGGCTCGCGAAGGCCGACAAGAAAGCCGCTCGGGTCGCTGCCGAAGGCGCCGTGGCCATTGAGCGATCCGGCGACAGCGCGGTGCTCATCGAAGTGAACTGTGAAACCGACTTCGTGGCGCGCGGCGATGAGTTCCAGGGGTTTGCCCGGGACGCGGCGCGCCTGGCGCTGAAGGAATCGCCCACCAGCATCGAGACCCTGCTCGCGCTATCGGAAGGTGGCGGTGCGAGTTTGGATGAGCGGCGTCGCGCGTTGATCGCCAAGATCGGCGAAAACATCGCGGTGCGGCGTTTTGTGCGCCTGACCTCGCCGGGACCGCTCGGCAGCTACACCCATGGCACCCGCATCGGCTGCTTGGTGGCCTTGCAGGGGGGGGATGAAGCGCTGGCCAAGGATCTGGCGATGCATGTCGCCGCCAGCAATCCGGCTTACATCGATATCAACGATGTGCCTGCCGCCATGCTCGACAAGGAACGGGCGCTGTTGATCGAACAAACCAAGGGTGAAAAGAAGCCGCCCGAGATCATCGCCAAGATGGTGGAAGGCCGGCTGCGCAAGTACGTGGCGGAAATCACCTTGCTGGGCCAGCCCTTCGTCAAGGATCTGGACATCAGCGTCGAGAAGCTGCTGAAGGGCGCCGGGGCGAAGGTCGTGCAACTCGTGCGTTACGAAGTGGGCGCAGGCATCGAGAAGAAGCAGGACGATTTCGTCAGCGAAGTCATGGCTCAGGTGAAAAAGAGCGACGACGGCCCGAAGAAACATTAAATTCGACCATGACCACCCAACCCGGCACGGCACGCTATCGCAGAATTTTGGTCAAACTGTCCGGTGAGGCGCTGCTGGGAAATGAGGATTACGGCATCGATCCGGTGATTCTCAAGCGCATCGCCGGGGAGATTCGCGACCTGACTCAGTTGGGGGTCCAAGTCGCCGTTGTGCTCGGCGGCGGGAATATTTTTCGCGGCGCAGGTTTGGCGCGCGCCGGCATGGACCGGGTGACCGCCGATCACATGGGCATGCTCGCCACGGTGATCAATGCCCTGGCGATGCAGGACGCGCTCGAGAGTCTGGGCACCTACGCGCGCGTCATGTCCGCGCTGCGCATCAATGAAGTCTGCGAGGACTACATCAGGCGCAGAGCGGTGCGGCATTTGGAAAAAGGCCGCGTCGTGATTTTCGGCGCCGGTACCGGCAACCCCTTCTTTACCACCGATACCGCCGCCAGCCTGCGCGCCATCGAGATCAATGCCGACATTTTGCTGAAGGCCACCAAGGTCAACGGCATCTATGACTCCGACCCGGTCACCAATCCGCACGCCAAGCGCTATGCGCGCCTGACCTTCGATAAGGTGCTCGCGGATCGGCTCAATGTGATGGACGCCACCGCCATCGTCATGTGCCGTGAAAACAATTTACCGCTGCAGGTCTTCAATCTGTTCCATGCCGGCGATTTGATGCGTATTGTCCAAGGGGAAGACGTCGGTACGGTGGTATCGGCCGAGCCTTAAGGTAGGGAGGGTACATGCTCGAGGACTTGAAAAAGGATGCGCTTCAGCGCATGCAAAAATGCGTTACCGCTTTCAGGGAACAGCTGAAGAAAATGCGCACCGGCCGCGCGCATACCAGCCTGATCGAACACATCAAAGTGGACTACTACGGCTCGGAGATGCCGCTGAACCAAGTGGCTAACATCGCCACCGAGGATGCGCGCACGCTGACGGTGAGCCCCTGGGAGAAGGCCATGGTGCCGATCATCGAGAAGGCCATTTACAAATCCGACTTAGGGTTGACGCCGAATACGGCCGGCCAGATGATCCGCATCCACATGCCGGCACTCACCGAAGAGCGGCGCCGCGACATCATCAAGGTGGTCAAGTCCGAAGCGGAGAATGCCCGCGTCGCGGTGCGCGGCGTGCGCCGCGAGGTCATGACGGAATTGAAGGAAATGCTCAAGGAAAAGCTCATTGCGCAGGACGATGATCGGCGCGCTCAGGATGACATTCAAAAATTGACCGACAAGCATGTCGCGGAAATCGATCAGGCCATGGCCGACAAGGAAAAGGAGCTGATGCAGGTCTGATCAGCGAAGACCCGCATCACTCAAATCGCCTATGGCCGACTCGCCGCAGCATGTCGCAATCATCATGGACGGCAACGGCCGCTGGGCAGGATTGCGCGGCCTGCCGCGGGTCGCCGGACATCGCGCCAGCGTCAAGGTGGTGCGCAAGATCATCGAGGCCTGCGCCGAGAAGCAGGTGCAATACCTCACCTTGTTCGCGTTCAGCAGCGAGAACTGGCGGCGGCCCCCCGATGAAGTCGGCGTGCTCATGGGTTTGTTCCTCGATGCCCTGGTGCGCGAAGTAGCGGACTTGCATCGCAACCAAGTGCGCCTGCGCTTCATCGGCGATCGGGATTCGCTCGCTCCGGAACTGAGGCGGCGCATGCAGGATGCGGAGCTGCTGACGGCAGAGAATTCCGGATTGGGTTTGTTGGTCGCCGTCGCTTACGGCGGCCGCTGGGATATCGCGCGGGCCTGCCGATCGCTCGCGGCGGATGTTGCCGCGGGCAAGTCGGCCGCGGCCGATATCACCGAGGAGCACATCGCCGCGCGCCTGGAACTGGCCGGCATTCCGGATCCGGATCTGCTGATTCGCACCGGCGGGGAGCAGCGCGTCAGCAATTTTCTGCTGTGGAATCTCGCCTATACGGAACTGTATTTCTCGGAGGAACTGTGGCCTGAATTCTCGCCCGCGCATTTGCAGGCGGCATTCGATCACTTCGCGCGGCGCGAGCGCCGCTTCGGCCAAACCTCCGCGCAGCTCAGCGCCAAAGCCGATGCATAAGGGCAGCGATGCTTAGGACCCGAGTCATCACCGGCTGCATCTTGGGCGCGCTTTTGCTGATGGGCCTATTTCTATTGCCGCCGCTGTGGGCCGTGCTTTGCTTCGGCGCCGTGTTCCTCATCGGAGCCTGGGAGTGGGCGGGCTTCGGCGCGCTGCGCGCCACGGCCGCGCGGGCCGCCTACACCTTCATCGTCGCGGCGGCACTGTTTTGCGCCTGGCGCTGGAGTGAGGATCATGCGCACCTGATGATTCTGCTCAGCCTCGCCTGCCTGTGGTGGGTGGTCGCCTTCTTTTGGGTCGTCCTGGCGCCCACCCGCAACCGGCCCGGGGTGGTGCTGGTGTGCGGATTGCTGGTCTTGGTGCCCGCTTTCGTCGCGCTGACGCGGCTGCAGATTGCCGCCCACGGCTTCGCGCACGGACCGCTCATCGTGCTATGGCTGGTGCTCATGGTCTGCGCCGCGGATATCGGCGCGTACTTCGCCGGGCGCAGTTTCGGGCGGCGAAAATTGGCCCCGCGCGTCAGTCCCGGCAAGACCTGGGAAGGGGCCGTGGGCGGACTGTTCATGGTCGCCTTGGCGGCCTGGGCGGGCGCTTTATATTTTAAATTGCCGGCCCTCGCCGTCGTCGCATTCGGCTGCGGCGTGGGCATTTTCTCCGTGATCGGCGATTTGACCGAAAGCATGTTCAAGCGCGCCGCGCAGCTGAAGGATAGCGGTGCGCTGTTGCCCGGACACGGCGGACTGCTGGATCGCATCGACAGTGTAACGGCGGCGGCGCCGCTGTATGCCCTGGGATTATTCGGCTCCGGGGTGATCCCGTGAGCGAGCGGCACGGTATCGCGATTTTAGGTTCGACGGGCAGCATTGGCCGCAGCACGCTCGCCGTTATCGCCCTGCATCCGCAAGCCTTCAAGGTCGCGGTTCTCGGCGCCTTCGACAGCTGGGAAGCGATCGTCGAGCAGGCCAAGCAGTTCGAGGTGGACCTGGTGGTGCTCGCCGATGCGCAGGCCGCAGCGCGTGCCCGCGCTGCGCTCTCCGAGTGCGGTTCCGCGACGCGCGTGGAGAGCGGCGATGAGGCCCTCGCCGCTGCCGTCAGTGCCGCCAACGTGCAGATGGTGATGGCGGCCATTGTCGGCGCGGCGGGCCTGAAGTCCACGCTGGCCGCCGTGCGCGCCGGCAAGCGTGTGTTCCTCGCCAACAAGGAAGCCTTGGTCATGACTGGGCGGCTGCTCATCGATGAGGTGCGCCGCGCGGGTGCGGAACTCATTCCCATCGACTCGGAGCACAACGCGATTTTTCAATGCATGCCCGCAGGCTACCTGCCGGGCGTGGCGGCGCGCGGTGTCACCCGCGTGATACTCACCGCTTCCGGCGGTCCTTTTCGCAGCACCGAGGCTTCGAAGCTGCCGCACGTCACGCCAAGCGAGGCGTGCGCGCATCCGAAATGGAAGATGGGCCGCAAGATCTCGGTTGATTCGGCCACGCTGATGAACAAGGGGCTGGAAATCATCGAGGCCACGCTGCTGTTCGGGCTGCCGGAATCACAAGTGGATGTGGTGGTGCACCCGCAAAGCGTGGTGCACTCCTTGGTGGAATACGCGGACGGATCGGTGCTGGCGCAGCTGGGCGCGCCGGACATGCGCACGCCCATTGCTCAGGCGCTGGCGTGGCCCGAGCGGTTTGCCTCCGGCGTGCAATCCTTGGACCTGGTGGCCATTGGCCGGTTGGAATTCGAGCCGCCGGACCACGTTCGATTCCCCAGTCTGATGCTGTGCCGAGCCGCGGCGCGTGCCGGGGGCACTGCTCCGACGCTGTTGAATGCCGCCAATGAGGTCGCCGTTCAGGCGTTTCTTGACGGCCGCTTGAACTTTGTGGGCATTGCAGCGGTCATTGACAAAGTACTGCAGCGGCTCGATTCCTCTCCCGTCAAGGCTCTGGGCGATGTTTTGGATGCCGACGCTGCGGCGCGACGCCTGGCTGCCTCCTTGATCGAGCTTAGCGTAGGAGCCTTTGCATGAGGATTTTGGTTTTTCTCGCGGCCTTCTTGGTTGCGATCAGCATCTTGGTGGCCGTCCACGAGTTCGGCCACTACTGGGTCGCCAAGAAGCTCGGTTTCAAGGTCCTGCGCTTCAGCATCGGTTTCGGCAAGCCGCTGTTCACGAGAATCGGCAAGGATGCGGACCGGACCGAGTACTGCTTGGCGGCGATCCCGCTGGGCGGTTACGTGAAGCTCTTGGACGAGCGCGAAGGCGATGTGCCCACCGCCGAGCTGCACCGCTCCTTCACGCGCAGACCCATCAGCCACCGAGTCGCCGTGCTGTTGGCAGGTCCTGCCATGAATCTCTTGTTCGCCTCGCTGCTGTACGCGATTTTGGCCATGGTCGGTACCGAGACCATCAAGCCGGTGGTCGGACAGGTGCGCCAGGACAGTCCGGCCGCTGTGGCAGGATTGCAGCGCGGCGATCAGATCATCGCGGTAGGGTCACACAAGGTTCTCGACACCGAAGCGCTGCAAATTGCCCTGATCCGACAATTCACCGATGAGGGCGTGGTGCCGCTGCGCGTGCGCCGCGACGGCAGCGAGCGCTCGGTGACGCTGCGCGTCACGCAGGACAGGCGCGCGCTTACCGAACCCGGCAAACTGCTGCCCGGCTTGGGCTTTGATCTGTCGACCTGGAACGCGCCGGTGTTGATCGAGTCGGTTCCCGCGGGCAGTGCCGGCGAACGCGCCGGTTTGCGCGCCGGGGATCAGGTGCTGAGCGCCGACGGGGTGGCGGCCATCAACAGCGCGCAAGTCGTGGGTTTGGTGAATGCGGCCCCGGGACGCGATATTTCGCTGGAAGTCCTGCGCGACGGCGCGCGATTGCGTATCGTGGCGGCGGTTCCGCGGGTGCAGGATCAAGGCAGGGTCATCGGACGCTTGGGGATCACCCTCGGGGAGGGCGCCCGGACCTGGCCGCCGGGGCTGGTGCAATTGCAGCGCTCCGGACCGCTCGATGCCGCGGCGATCGGTGTGGCGAAGACCTGGGAGATGTCCGCGCTGACCGTGCAGATGCTGTGGCGCATGCTGACGGGTCAGGTGTCCCCGAAGAACATCAGCGGTGTGGTAAGCATCGCGGAGTTTGCCGGCATCAGCGCGTACATGGGCCTCACGGCCTACATGGCGTTTCTGGCGATCATCAGCGTGAGCTTGGGCGTGCTGAATTTGATGCCGGTGCCGTTGCTGGACGGGGGGCAGATCGTCTATCAGGCGGTGGAAGCGGTCAAAGGCAGCCCGCTGTCGGACCGCGCGCAGGTCTTCGGGCAGCAGGTCGGGATTGCATTGTTGGTGGTGTTGATGAGTTTGGCCTTCTATAACGATATCTCAAGACATTTGAATTAACGGGAAATCATGATCTACCTCAAGTTCCAGCCGTACGAGCGGCGTTGCCCGCGCAGCGCCGTCCAACGATATTGCACACGGTCTTTGCCGCGTGCGGCTTGAATTTCGTCTCCTTCTGCTGCTGGCCTTTGCCAGCCAGCTGTTCTGTACGAGCGTGCGGGCACAGGCCCCCCAAGAACTCTTCATCGTGGGCGACATTCGCATCGAGGGGCTGCAGCGCATCTCCGAGGGCACGGTATTCAATTACCTGCCGGTAAACATCGGCGACAAACTCGATGCCCAGCGCATCGGCGAGGCGATGCGCGCGCTGTACGCGACCGGGTTTTTCCGCGATGTGGAATTGCGCCGCGACGGCAATATTCTGTTGGTGGTCGTGGTTGAACGTCCTTCCATTGCAAAGTTCGAGATCAAGGGCAACAAGGACATCAAGACCGAGGATTTGACCAAGAGCCTGCGCAACGTGGGCTTGGCAACCGGCAAGACCTTCGATCGCTCGGTGCTCGATGAAGTAAAGCAATACCTCACCGATCAGTATTTCAGCCGCGGCAAGTATGCGGTGCGCATCGATGCCAAGGTCACGGATCTGCCCGGCAACAAAGTCGACATCATCGTCGACATCAAGGAAGGCAAGCGCGCCAAAATCGAGATGATCAATCTGGTGGGCAACACCAAGTTCAAGGAAAAGGACATTGAAGCGAGTTTCGAGCTGAAAACGCCCAACTGGCTCTCCTGGTACAAACAGGATGACCGCTACTCGCGCGAGTCCCTGACGGGCGATCTGGAAAAGCTGCGCTCCTACTTCATGGACCGGGGCTACGCCAATTTTCAGATCGAATCGACGCAGGTCACGATCGCGCCCGAAAAAGACGACATGTACATCACCGTCAACATCAACGAGGGCGACGTGTACCGGATATCCGAAGTCAGGCTGGCCGGCACCATGGTGGTGCCCGAGGCGGAGTTGCGCCGTCTGATTGGACCGAAACCCGGCGACATTTATTCGCGCAAGGCAATTACCGCCACTCAACAGCTGATCAGCTACCGGCTAGGCGCCGACGGCTATGCATTTGCAAAGATCGATCCGGTGCCGACGCCCGACAATGAGAAGAAGACCGTGGCGATCACCTTCTTCATCGAACCGGGCAATCGCGTCTATGTCCGGCACATCAACTTCAACAACACCACGGCCATCAACGATGAGACGTTGCGCCGTGAAATGCGCCAGCTCGAAGGCGGCTGGCTATCCAACTCCGCGGTGGAGCGCTCCAAGGAGCGCCTGCAGCGCCTGCCCTATGTGGAGAAGGTGGAGTTCGAAAACAAGCCGGTGGCCGGCAGCGCGGATCTTGTGGATGTGGATTTCAATATCAAAGAGGGCCTGCCCGGGCAGTTCGGCGGCGGCATCGGCTATTCCGAGGCGCAGAAATTCAGCTTGAACGGCAATTTCGTACACAGCAATTTCATGGGTACCGGCGAGCGCATTGCATTGGAAGTCAACGCCGGGCGCTACAGCAAGAGCTATACGTTCGCGCAGACCGACCCCTACGTCACCATCGACAATATTTCGCGCACGCTGTCCTTCACCTACCGCGACGTGACCCAATTCGTGGCCGCCTCGTCGGCCTTTTCGACCAAGCAAATGACGCTTGCCTCGCAGTGGTCCTACCCCATCACCGAGTACCAATACGTGGCCATCGGCGCCTCGGCGAACAAGAACACCCTGGTGGTCTCGCAGGGCTACAGCGCCCAGCAATCAGTGTTCTGGGTCAAAAACAACGGCGATACCTTCCAGCGCGATCTGGACGACACCAATGGCGACGGGGTGGTCAACTCGCTGGACAATCCCTACACCGTATGGGGAACGGATTTCTACACCTATGAATTGACCGGGGGCTGGTCCTACGAAGGCCGCAATCGCACCCTGTTCCCCGACCGCGGCATGAAGATTACGTTGTCCGGCCGTCTGGCGCTGCCCCTGAGCAGCGTTCGCTACTACCAAACGAATTTCAACATCATCAAGTACGTGCCGCTGTGGGGGAAATGGATACTCTCCGCGCAGGCATCCGTGGACTATGCTGAAGCCCTCGGCGGCACCACCTCCTTGCCGCCCTATTTGAACTACTTCGCCGGCGGTCCGGACAGCGTCCGGGGCTTTCGCGAAAGTACCTTAGGTCCCAGGGACAATATCGGCATCGGCAACCCCTATGGCGGCAACATGCGCGTCGTCAACCGCTACGAGCTGATTTTTCCGGTTCCCGAGAAGTGGCAGAATGCCGCGCGCGTCAGCTGGTTCTACGACATCGGCAACGTATTTCAGACCGGCGATAAGGTGAAATTCTTGGGTCCCGATGACATAACGCCGGTCACCTACCACTTCACCGGGTATGATAGTCTAAAGAGATCAACCGGCATCGCCGTGCAGTGGCTTGCACCCCTGGGACTGTTCCGTTTCTCGTACGGGATTCCTTTGAACGCGGTCCAGGGCACCACGACGACATTCGGCGACGAGACGGAGCGTTTTCAATTTTCCATCGGTCAAGCGTTTTGACCCCAATTTGAGGATTTAGAGATCAACATGTTGACTTTCAAGCGCAGCATTCCTTTCCTGGCCTTGGGCCTTTGCGGGCTCATGGTGACGCAGCAAGCGAGTGCGGAAATCAAGATCGGCGTGGTGAATTTTCAGAAGCTGATGGAAGAATCCCCGCAGGTGAAAACGGCGATGCAATCGCTGCAGAATGAGTTTGGCCCGCGTCAGCGCGAACTCGTGACCATGCAGAACGATCTGAAGAGCCGCCAAGAGAAGCTGGAAAAAGAAGCGGCACTGATGGCGGAAGCCGATCGGGTCAAGGCCGAGAAAACCTTGCGCGATGAGCAGCGCGAGTTTTCCCGCAAGGGCGGCGAATTCCAGGATGACCTGTCGACTCGGAAAAATGAGGAAATAGGCAAGGTGCAGCGCTACTTGGTCGAGGAAGTGCGCACCTATGCGGTCGCGCAGGGCTTTGATTTGGTGCTGGCTGAAAGCCTGTATTCGAAACCGGCGCTGGATATCACGGCGCAGATTTTGGAAGTGCTGAAATCCAAGGCCGGCAGCGCGCCGGCATCGGCGCCGAAGGCGGCGGCACCGGCCAAGCCTCCGGGCACGAAATAAACCGCGTGCTTTAGAAGTTCACCGCGCTTAAGGTGCGCAGGTGCCTGCAGAATTCAATTTAGGCGAGTTGGCGGTGCGTTTCGGGCTCACGCTGCGCGGTGAGCCCGGCCTCACCGTCCGCTCGCTCGCCACGCTGTCGCGGGCGGATAGCGGCGACTTGAGCTTCTTCTCCAACTCGCGCTACCGCAAACAACTGCAGTCCACGCGCGCCACTGCCGTCATCGTGAACGCAGAGAATGCGGCCCACTGCCCGGTGGCTGCGCTGATCGATCCGAATCCGTATCTCGCCTACGCGCGTGTCGCCTCGCTCATCCATCCGCCCGCGAAGCAGCCGGCGGGGATCCATCCCAGTGCCGTGGTGGCGCACAGTGCGCGGATTGCGTCCTCGGCGAGCATCGGCCCCTTGAGCGTGATCGAGGCCGATGCCGACATCGGCGAGCGCGTGACGATTGGCCCCGGGTGCATCGTGCAGCGCGGCGCGCGTCTGGGCGCCGACACGATCTTGAGCACGCGAGTGACCTTGTACGCCGGGGTGATTCTGGGCGAGCGCTGCATTCTGCATGCCGGCGTGGTGATCGGCGCCGATGGCTTCGGTTTTGCGCAGGAAGGCGCAAGCTGGGTGAAGGTGCCGCAGGTGGGCAGCGTGCGTATCGGCGATGATGTGGAGATCGGCGCGAATACCACCGTTGATCGGGGCGCCATCGATGATACGGTGATCGATAATGGGGTCAAACTGGACAATCAGATTCAAGTAGGTCACAACGTGGCCATTGGCGCACACACGGCCATTGCCGCCTGCACGGGGATTTCCGGCAGCACGGTCATTGGGCAGCGCTGCATGATTGGCGGCAGCGTGGGTTTTGGCGGTCATCTCACGATCGCGGATGATGTGGTCATCACGGGGTGCACCATGGTGAGCCACTCGATCAGGCAAGCCGGCAGCTATTCGGGGGGCATACCGGTGGAGGAGAGTCGCGCATGGCGGCGCTTGGTTGCCCGCTTCAAGCGGCTGGATTCACGGGAGCAAAGATGAGCGATTCGGACGGAATGGATATCCATGAAATCATGCGCCAGATACCGCATCGCTATCCGATGTTGCTGGTGGATAAAATACTCGAGTGCGTCGCGGGCAAGCACTGCATTGCCATCAAGAACGTGACCTACAATGAACCGTTCTTTCAGGGCCACTTCCCGCATCGGCCGGTGATGCCGGGCGTGCTCATCATCGAATCCCTGGCGCAGGCGGCCGGCATGCTCGCCTTCAAGACCGCGAACGTGATTCCGGATTTGGATACGCGATTCTACTTCGTCGCCATCGACAAGGCGCGTTTTCGCAAGCCCGTCGAACCCGGGGATCAGCTGCTGCTCAAGGTGACCTTGAAGCGCGCGTTCAAGGGCATCTGGAAATTTCACGGCGTAGCCGAGGTCGATGGCAAGGAAGTGGCATCGGCGGAGATCATGGTGGCGCCGCAGGCCAATGAGCCGGTTGAACCGCGGGGAGACGCCGGATGATCGACCCGCGGGCGGTGATATCGCCGCAAGCGCAAATCGCGCCGGACGTGCAAGTCGGACCGTTCAGCATCATCGGCGCCGAGGTGGTGATCGGCGCCGGCACCTGGATCGGGCCGCATGTGGTGATCAACGGACCGACGCGCATCGGCAAGGACAACAAGGTCTATCAATTCGCCTCGCTGGGGGATGCGCCGCAGGATAAGAAGTACCAGGGCGAGCCCACTCGCCTGGAGATCGGCGACCGCAATATATTTCGCGAATCGGTGACCGTGAATCGCGGCACCGTTCACGACAAGGGCGTGACCCACATCGGCAACGACAATTTGCTGATGGCCTATTCGCATGTCGCCCACGACTGTCATCTGGGCGATCAGATCGTGATGGCCAATTGCGCCACCTTGGGCGGCCACGTGGAGGTCGGCGACTGGGTGACCATGGGCGGCCTCTCCGCCGTTCACCAGCACACCAAGATCGGTGCTCACTGCTTCCTCGCGCATAACGCCGCCGTCACGCGCGATGTGCCTCCCTACATCATGGCGGTGGGCCGCCCGGCGGTGCCGCATAGCGTGAATGCCGTGGGCTTGCAGCGTCGCGGCTTTACCGCCGAGCAGATCCTGAACATCCGCCGCGCCTACCGCATCCTGTACCGCTCCGGGTTGAAACTGCAGGAGGCCCTGGAGCAGCTCGAGAAGGCCGCGCTGACGCAGCCGGAAATCGAGTTCTTCGTCGAATTCATCAAGCGCAGCTCCCGCAGCATCGTCCGCTAGCCATGGCGGCGCCCGCGACCGTTGCGCTGCGAGTGGGCCTGGTGGCGGGTGAGGCCTCGGGCGATACGCTGGGCGCGGATCTCATTCATGCGCTGCGCCGCTGTGCGCCCAATGCGCAGTTCTTCGGGGTGGCGGGACCTAAGATGCAGGCCGCCGGATGCGAGAGCTGGGAGCCGGCCGAATCACTCGCCGTCATGGGGCTGTTCGAAGTGCTGCGCGATTTGCCGCGGTTGCTGCGCTTGCTGGCGCGCATCCGGCGTATGTTCTTGACGGCACGGCCCGATGTATTCGTGGGCATTGATGCGCCGGATACCAACTTACGATTGGCGCGCCGCCTGCACGCCGCCGGAATTCCCACCGTGCAGTATGTCAGTCCGCAAGTGTGGGCATGGCGGCAGGGGCGGGCGCGCGCCATGAAGCGGTCGGTGGATTTGGTGCTATGCCTGCTGCCCTTTGAAAAGCGCTTCTACGATGAACAGGGCATCCCCGCCGAGTTCGTCGGGCATCCGCTGGCCGACGCCATACCCGGCAACCTCGACCGCGCATCGGCGCGCGCCAACTTAGGTCTCGCGCAGGATGCCAGTGTGGTCGCCCTGCTGCCCGGCAGCCGGCGCGGAGAAGTGGCGCGCCTGGCGGTGGATTTCGCCGTCACCGCGCGCTGGCTCGCCGCGCAGCGGCCGCAGTTGACCTTCATTGCACCGATGGCGAGCCCGGCGACGCGCGAGATCTTCTCCCGGGTGCTGCAACGCGAGGCCGCGGCGGTGAACGTTCAACTGATCGATGCTCAAGCCACCACCGCACTGCTCGCGGCCGATGTGGTCTTGGTGGCCTCCGGCACCGCCAGCCTGGAGGCGGCGTTGTGCAATCGGCCCATGGTGGTGGTCTACCGGCTGGGCGCCCTGACGGCGTGGCTGCTGACCCGGCTGAATCTGGTCAAATCCAAGTTTTTTGCGCAACCGAATTTACTTGCAGATCGGCGCGTCGTCGGCGAGTATTTTCAAGAGCAAATCATTCCAGAGTCAATCGGAGCGGAGCTCTTGATGTGGCTTGACGATACCGAACGGCGCAGTGCCCTGGAGCAGGAGTTCGCGCGAATTCACGCCGAGCTGCGGCGCGGCGCTGGAACGCGCGCGGCCGAGGCGATCATGAGCCTGGTGGACTCCCGGCGCGCGGCGCGGGCAGCGTCCACGTGAGATGCATCGCCGGCGTCGATGAGGCGGGCCGGGGTCCCTTGGCAGGGCCGGTGGTGGCTGCCGCGGTGATTCTGCGCCGCAATCGACCCATCAACGGCGTCGCCGATTCCAAGCTGTTAAGCGCGCAAGAGCGCTCGCGCCTGAACATCGTCATTCGACGCGATGCGCTGTGTTTCGGTATCGGTTGGGCGGATCATGTGGAGATCGATGCGCTGAATATTCTGCAGGCCACTTTTCTAGCGATGCGCCGCGCATTGTTGGCGATGAGGCTGCTGCCCGATCATGTGCTCATCGACGGCAATCGGCTGCCGAGTTTGACCGGCCTCGGCAAAGTATTGACGGCGCGCGCGATAATCGACGGCGATGTCACCGAGCCGGCTATCAGCGCGGCCTCCATTCTGGCAAAGACCGCCAGAGATGGTTTTATGAATCATATGGATACGATATATCCTGCATATGATTTCGCAACACACAAGGGCTATGCGACCAAGGATCATCAGCGGCTACTGACGCTGCACGGACCCTGTCCCCTGCATCGGCGCTCCTTCGAACCGGTGCGCCTCGCGCTGCGGTGTGCGCTTTGACGACGTTTGTCCATCTGCGATTGCACACCGAGTATTCGCTGCTCGATGGCATCGTGCGCGTGCCGGAATTGATGGCGGCGGTCGCCGCGCTCGGCATGCCGGCCGTGGCGTTGACGGACCAGAGCAATTTGTTCGCCATGGTGAAGTTCTACAAGGAAGCGCAGGCGGCGGGGGTCAAACCTCTGATCGGCGTGGATGCGTGGATTCGCGAGCCGGCCGAACATGCGCCGCCATCGCGCATCGTGTTTCTGTGCCAGAACCTGCAGGGCTACCGCAATCTGACGCAGCTGGTGACGCGATCCTTTCTCGAAGGCCAGCAGCGCGGCGCGCCCATGCTGGAGCGCGGCTGGTTGAGCCGCGAGGCACTGCGCGGATTGATCGTGCTGTCGGGAGGGCCTCAGGGCGACATTGGTCTCGCCATTGCGCGCGGCCGCGACGCGGAGGCCGCCCGCCGTCTGGCCGGCTGGCAGGCGCTGTGCGCCGATCGGTTCTACCTCGAGGTGCAGCGCACCGGCCGGGCCGGCGAGCAGGTGTACTCGGAAGCCGTGATGGACCTGGCGAGAACCCAGGGCGTCGCCGCGCTCGCCACCAACGATGTGCGTTTTCTCACGCGCCCTGAATTCGAAGCGCACGAGGCGCGGGTGTGCATTCATGACGGCGCGCTGCTCGCCGACCCGGGCCGCGTGCGCCGCTATTCCGAAGAGCAGTACTTGAAGTCGCCGGCGGAAATGGCGGCGCTGTTCGCGGATGCGCCCGAACTGCTCGCGAACACGCTGGAGGTGGCGAAGCGCTGTTCCTTGGAGATCCGCTTGGGCGCCTCCATGCTGCCGGCCTACCCGGTGCCCGCGGGCAGCAGCACCGAAGAGTTCTTGCGCGAAGAATCGCGCCGCGGTCTGGAGGGGCGCCTGGGCGGCTCGCCCGCAACCGCCTACGACGCGCGCCTCGAGCTCGAGCTCGGGGTCATCTGCAGCATGGGGTTTGCCGGCTATTTCTTGATCGTGGCCGACTTTATTCGCTGGGCTCGCGATAACGGCATTCCGGTGGGTCCGGGGCGCGGCTCCGGCGCCGGTTCCTTAGTCGCCTATGTGCTCGGCATCACCGATTTGGATCCCATCGAACATGATCTGCTGTTCGAACGATTCTTGAATCCTGAGCGCGTGTCGATGCCGGATTTCGACGTCGACTTCTGCATGGAGGGACGCGATCGGGTCATCGACTATGTCGCCAAGAAATATGGCCGCGAGCGCGTGTCGCAAATCATCACCTACGGCACGCTGGCGGCAAAGGCCGTGGTGCGCGACGTGGGCCGGGTTCTCGGACACCCGTACGGATTCGTCGATAAGATCGCCAAGCTGATTCCGATGGAAATCGGCATGACGCTCGAGAAAGCGCTGGAGCAAGAAGAGGAGCTGAAACGCCTGTACGACGATGAGTCCGATATTCACGAACTCATCGATCTGGCGCGAACGCTCGAGGGACTGGCGCGCAATGCCGGCACGAATGCCAGCGGCGTGGTGATTGCGCCCTCCGTGCTCACCGACTTCACCCCGCTGTACTGCGAGCAGGGCAGCTCGACGCCGGTGACGCAGTTCGACAAGGACGATGTGGAAGCGGCCGGCCTGGTGAAGTTCGATTTTCTCGGGCTGCGTACGCTCACCATCATCGATTGGGTGGTGCGCGACATCAATGTCGCGCGCGCCGCCGCGCAGGAACCGCCGTTGCTCATGAGTGCCTTGGCGATGGACGACGCGCCGACCTATGCGCTGCTCAAGAGCACGCGCACCACGGCGGTGTTCCAGCTCGAATCGCGCGGCATGAAGGATCTGATCCGCCGCCTGCAGCCGGATCGATTCGGCGACATCGTCGCGCTGGTGGCGCTGTTCCGCCCGGGTCCCCTGCAGTCCGGCATGGTCGAGGATTTCATCGCGCGCAAGCACGATACCAGCGGCGCCACCATCGATTATCTGCATCCGGATTTAAAGCCGGTGCTCGCGGCCACCTATGGGGTGATCCTGTATCAGGAACAGGTCATGCAGATTGCACAGATACTGGCCGGCTACACTTTGGGCGGCGCCGATCTTCTGCGCCGGGCCATGGGCAAGAAAAAGCCCGAGGAAATGGCGAAGCAGCGTTCGGTGTTCGTCTCCGGCGCGGTGGCCCGCGGCGTGCGCGAAACGCAGGCCACGCATATTTTCGACCTGATGGAAAAATTCGCCGGCTACGGTTTCAACAAATCGCATTCGGCCGCCTACGCGCTGCTGTCCTATCAAACGGCGTGGCTCAAGACCCACTATCCGGCCGCCTTCATGGCGGCGGTCCTGTCCTCCGACATGGACAAGACCGACAAGGTGGTGACGCTGATCGATGAATGCGCGGCCATGGGGCTTACCGTGCTGCCGCCCGATGTGAATGAATCGGTGTACGCATTTCGGGTCGCGGGCCCCTCGAGCATTCGCTACGGCATGGGCGCCATCAAGGGCGTGGGCGCCTCGGCGGTGGAGGCCATCATCGAGGAGCGTGAACGCAACGGGGCGTTCGCCAGCCTGCCGGACCTGTGCCGGCGCATCGATTTGCAGCGGGTCAATCGGCGCGTTTTTGAAGCCCTGATCCGATCCGGAAGTTTGGATCGGATCGGACCGAACCGCGCCACGCTGACCGCGGAACTGGATCGGGCCATGCATTTGGGCGAGCAGAATTCGCGCGCCAGCAGCATGGGGCAGGTGGACCTGTTCGGTTTGAGCGCGGCTGAGAATCGAGTGGTGGCCGATTGGTCCGAGTCGCAGCGTCTGGCCGGCGAGCGGGAAACCTTGGGCCTCTTCTTGAGCGGCCATCCGATTACGCCGTACGAACCGGATTTAAGGTTCTTGGTGAGCGCGCGCCTGGCGGATGTCGGCGGCCCGAAGCCCGCGGCCCCCGTCGAGGGTGCCCGCAACTGGTCGGGCGGCAAGGCCACCACGGTGGCCGGTTTGGTGCTGGAAATCCGCCGCCGCCCGAATCGGGTGACCCTGATCCTGGATGATCGCAGCGGCCGCCTGGAAGTCAGTCTTTACGAGGAAGTCTTCCAGCAGCACCGCGATATCATCGTCAAGGACGCGATCCTGATCGTCGATGGTACGCTGCGCTTCGATGATTTCATCGAAGCGTGGCGCCTGCAGGCGAAGTCATTGATGGACATCGATCGCGCGCGCGAGCGCTTTGCGCGCCGGCTGTGGCTGCGTTGGCCGCCCGATTGGGATGGTCCGCAGGGCATGAATGCCTTCGAACAAATGCTGAAGCCCTATCTGCGCGGGCCGTGCGGCGTTAGTGTGGCGGTGAATCGAGCCGATTACAGCGGCAAGGTGAGTCTGTCGGATGCCTGGTCGGTGCACGCCTCCCGCGGTTTGCTCGATAAGCTGACCAACTTAGTGGGGCGGGACGGATGGTACTTAGTGTATGGTCCCCGAAATGATGTTCGTGGCGAGGAAACCTCTTCATGGCGATGAATTTTCTAGAATTTGAACAGCCGATTGCGGAGCTCGAGGCCAAGATCGAGGAGCTGAAGTTCATCGGCTCGGATGCCAGCGTCAATATCACCGAAGAGATCAAACGCCTGCAGACCAAGAGCCGGGCGCTCACCACCAGTATTTTTTCCAACCTGACGCCCTGGCAGATCACGCAATTGGCGCGCCATCCGCAGCGTCCCTATACCCTCGACTATGTGTCGATGATTTTTACCGATTGGCAGGAATTGCACGGCGATCGCATGTACGGCGATGACCTCGCGATTGTCGGCGGCTTGGCGCGGCTCGAGGGGACGCCGGTCATGCTGATCGGACAGCAAAAGGGCCGCGACACCAAGGAGCGTGTGCGCCGCAATTACGGCATGCCGAAACCGGAAGGCTACCGCAAGGCGCTGCGTTTGATGCGCATGGCGGAGCGCTTCCGAATTCCCGTGATCACCTTGATCGATACGCCGGGCGCCTACCCCGGGATCGGCTCGGAGGAGCGCGGCCAGAGCGAAGCGATCGCGCGTAATTTATTCGAAATGTCCAGTTTGGCGGCTCCCGTGCTGAGCGTGGTCATCGGCGAGGGAGGCTCGGGCGGCGCGCTGGCCATCGGCGTGTGCGACCGGCTGATCATGCTGCAATTCAGCGTATACACGGTGATTGCTCCCGAGGCGGGTGCATCCATCCTTTGGAAGAGCACCGAGAAGAAGGAAATCGCGGCCGATGCCATGGGCGGCACCGCGGAGCGCCTCTTCAAACTGGGTCTCGCCGATGAGGTGCTGAAGGAACCGCATGGCGGCGCCCACCGGGATCCGCAGTTGATGGCGGAGGGCCTCAAGGCGAGCCTGGTAAAGAACCTGGCCGCACTGTGCAATCAACCCGTGACGCAATTGCTCGACGCGCGACAAGCGCGCTTGCGCGCCTTCGGCGCGTATCACGACGCCTAAAATTGGCATGAGCTTTTCCGCGGCGTCCCTGCACGCGGTCCTCAAGGCCCATGTGCCGCGCGGCGCCACCGGGTGGGTGGTGGCGTTGAGCGGCGGCCGTGATTCCGCGGCGCTGCTTGCCGCGATGAAGGATTATCGTGATTTGCCGCTGCGCGCGGTGCACGTCGATCATGGCCTGCAGGAGGCCGCCGCGCAGTTTCGCCAGGCGTGCATGAGCCAGTGCGAACACTTGGGTATTCCCTTAACGGTCCTGTCCGTAGCCGTGGACACAGAGGAGGGCGCGTCGATCGAGGCAGCGGCGCGCGATGCACGCTATGCCGCGTTGGCGGCGCAGCTTGCGCCCAACGAGTGTCTGCTGACTGCGCATCACCGTCAGGATCAGGCCGAGACCCTGCTGCTGCAGGCATTGCGCGGCGCGGGCGCCAAGGGACTGTCGGCCATGCCGTTCTGCCGCGTTCTTGGCAAGGGCTGGCATGTGCGCCCGCTGCTCGAGGTTGCGCAGGGCGAGCTATTGCAGTTCGGCGCGGCGCTTCCCGAATTTGCGGCGAGTGACCCCATGAACGGCGATTTACGTTTTGATCGCAGCTTCTTGCGCCATCAAGTCTGGCCCTTGATCAAGACGCGCTGGCCCGGAGCGGATATCGCCCTGGCCCGCAGCGCACGGCATCTCGCCGATGCCCAGCAGTTGTTGGAGGCCACCGCGGCGGCCGATCTGGCATTTTTGCGCGACGGCGACGCGCTGCAGATTCCGCGGCTGCGCTCCCTCGCGCCCTTGAGACGCATGAATGTGCTGCGCTTCTGGCTGGCTGCGGCGCAGGTCGAGCCGCCCTCGACGGCGCGCCTCAGCGAATCCTTGCGCCAGGTGCTGGAGGCGGAGGTGGATCAGCTGCCGGCCATCGTTTGGGGCGACAAGGCGCTGCGCCGCTATCGGGACAGGTTGTTCCTGACCGAGGCCCATCCGCCGTGCCTTGCGGGAGCTCAGCCCTGGGATTTTTCCCGCCGACCGCGGCTCGAGCTGGGGCCCGATCTCGGTTCTTTGAGCTGGGTGGCAAAGACCGGCGGCATCGCGCTGGGTATGCTGCCCCCTGTCCTGATCGTGCGCCGGCGCGCGGGCGGCGAATCGCTGAAACCCGCGCCCTTGGCGAAAACGCATAGCGTGCAGCACCTGTGCCAGTCCCAAGGCGTACTGCCCTGGATGCGCGATGCGCTGCCGCTGGTATTTGCCGGGGATGCGCTGATCGCGGTCGCCGATTTGTGGCTGGATGCGCATTGGTGCGCCGCTGCGGATGCGCCGGGCTTCGCGCTTAAGTGGCATCAGGCCCCCATTTACACTTAAGGAGATTGTCGCAGCGGCGCCAATCTGCTAGCCTGAACTCCCGTCGAATTCCCATTGTTCCCTTTTGGCTTCGTTTGATTGCCCGCACCTGGGTGTAGCGGCAGCCAAGCGTTTAATCGGCGGTGACTCAACCATGACTCGATTCGTTTTCGTCACCGGCGGCGTGGTTTCCTCGCTGGGTAAAGGTATTGCCTCCGCGTCCCTGGGCGCCATCCTCGAGGCGCGCGGCCTGAAGATCAGCATGGTGAAGCTGGATCCTTACATCAACGTGGATCCGGGGACCATGAGCCCCTTCCAGCACGGCGAAGTCTTTGTCACCGCGGACGGCACCGAGGCGGACTTGGATTTGGGCCACTACGAGCGTTTCGTGCGCACTACCACCGGGCGCAACAGCAATTTCACCACGGGCAGAATCTACGAGCGGGTCATCGCCAAGGAGCGGCGCGGCGATTATTTGGGCGCGACCGTGCAGGTGATTCCGCATATCACCGATGAAATCAAGCACCGGATTCGCTTGGGCGCAGGCGATTCGGATGTCTGCATGGTGGAAATCGGCGGCACGGTCGGCGACATCGAATCGCTGCCGTTTCTGGAAGCGATTCGCCAAATGGGCGTGGAGCTCGGACGCAATCACGTGCTGTACATGCACTTGACCTTGGTGCCCATCGTCGGCGGCTCCGGGGAAATCAAGACAAAGCCCACCCAGCACTCGGTGAAGGAGCTGCGCGGCATCGGCATTCAGCCGGATATTCTGCTGTGCCGCTGCATGCAATCCCTTCCCGATGAGCAACGCCGCAAGATCGCGCTATTCACCAATGTGGAGGAGCGCGCGGTGATCTCCGCGGTGGATTCCGACGACATCTACAAGATCCCGATGCTGCTGCACGAGCAGGATCTGGATGACATCGTCATCGACAAGCTGCGCCTGAACGCGCCGCCCACGGATCTTGCCGAATGGCGCTCGGTGGTCGCCGCCAAGCAGAACCCGGAAGCGGTCGTGGACATCGGTATGGTGGGCAAGTACGTGCAGATTCGCGACTCGTACATTTCCTTGAACGAGTCGCTGATGCACGGCGGCATCAAGACCCGCACGCGCGTCAACATCCATTATTTCGAAT
The DNA here is from genome assembly GCA_963756845.1 of uncultured Gammaproteobacteria bacterium. Lineage (GTDB taxonomy): Bacteria > Pseudomonadota > Gammaproteobacteria > Steroidobacterales > Steroidobacteraceae > Bog-1198. The sequence goes on from CAVWPD010000003.1 coordinate 112,427, forward strand.
CGCAGGATATCGAGCGCACCGGCGCCTCCGCGCTGCAAAAAATGGACGCTATTTTGGTGCCGGGCGGATTCGGCGACCGCGGCATCGAGGGAAAGATCCAAGCGATTCGCTTCGCGCGCGAGAACGGCATTCCCTACCTGGGCATTTGCTTGGGCATGCAGCTGGCCATCATCGAATACGCGCGCAACGTGCTCGCGCTCAAGGGCGCCAACAGCACCGAGTTTGATCGGGCCACGAATCATCCGGTCATCGCCCTGATCACCGAATGGCAGGATCTGGAGCGCGGCCAGCAAGTGCGCGATGAGAAATCCGAATTGGGCGGCAGCATGCGGCTCGGCGCCCAGGAAGCGAAGCTCACCCCAGGATCTTTGGCGCACTCGCTGTACGGCAGGGATTCGATATTTGAACGCCACCGCCACCGCTATGAATTCAACAATCACTATCTCGAGGAATTGCGCGCGGCCGGTCTGACCTTTTCCGGCTTCTCCGCCGATGGCTTGGTGGAGTTCATCGAACTCTCGAGTCATCCGTGGTTCGTCGCCAGCCAGTTCCATCCGGAATTTACCTCCACGCCCCGCGATGGACACCCGCTGTTTGCGGGCTTCGTGCGCGCGGCGCGCGAATACCGCGCTTCCCTGCAGCCGGGCCGTGCGACGGCATGAGATTGGTTTCCTTCGAGGTCGGGCCCGATCGCCCGTTCTTTTTGATCGCCGGCCCTTGCGTCATCGAGAGCGAGGGTTTGGTGATCGATGTGGCGGGGCGCCTGAAGGAGATGACGGCGGCGCTGAATATCCCCTTCATCTTCAAGGCGTCATTCGATAAGGCCAACCGCTCCTCGCGCGCGAGCTTTCGCGGTCCGGGCATCGAGTCGGGCCTGAAAGTCCTGGCGCGGGTGCGCGAACAGATTGGCGTGCCGGTGCTCACCGATGTGCATGAAGACACGCCGCTTAGCGAGGTGGCGGCCGTTGTCGATGTGCTGCAAACGCCGGCGTTTCTGTGCCGTCAGACCAACTTCATCGTCGCCGCGTGCTCGCAGGGCAAGCCGGTGAACATCAAGAAGGGCCAGTTTCTCTCGCCCTGGGAAATGCAGAACGTGGTCGACAAGGCGCGCTCCACCGGCAATGCGCACATCATGGTTTGCGAACGCGGCTTCTCCTTCGGCTACAACAACTTGGTCTCGGACATGCGCTCACTCTCGGTGATGCGCGCAACCGGCTGTCCGGTGGTGTTCGATGCCACCCACTCGGTGCAATTGCCGGGCGGCAAGGGCGACTCCTCCGGCGGGCAGCGCGAGTTCGTGCCGGTGTTGGCGCGCGCCGCAGTGGCGGCCGGCGTGGCCGGGATCTTCATGGAGACCCACCCGGATCCGGCCAAAGCACTGTCCGATGGTCCCAACGCCTGGCCCTTGCAGCGCATGCGATCGCTGCTCGGTACGCTTTCGGAATTGGATGTTGCCGTGAAAAGGCAGCCCTTCGAGGAATCATTGCTATGACTCGTATCGTCGATGTGCGCGGCCGCCAGATTATCGATTCGCGCGGCAACCCCACCGTGGAGGCCGATGTGCTGCTCGACTCGGGCGTGCGCGGGCGGGCCGCCGTGCCCTCCGGCGCATCGACCGGCTCGCGCGAGGCGGTGGAGTTGCGCGATGGAGACATGCGCCGCTTTGGCGGCAAGGGCGTGCTGAAAGCGGTCGGTGCCGTCAACGGTCCGATACGCGATGCCATCAAGGGCACCGATGTTGAGGATCAATCCCGTCTCGATGCCACCCTGATCGCGTTGGATGGCACGGATTCCAAATCAAAGCTCGGTGCGAATGCCATTTTAGCGGTTTCCTTGGCGGCGGCGCATGCGGCGGCCGGCGCGCGCGGCGTGCCGCTGTACCGCCACTTGGCGCGCGATGCGGATCTCACGCTGCCCGTGCCGATGATGAATATCATCAACGGCGGGGCACATGCGGACAACAGCGTCGACATTCAAGAATTCATGATCCTGCCGATCGGTGCGCCGTCTTTTTCAGAGGCGCTGCGCTACGGCGCGGAAGTGTTCCATACGCTGAAGAAGGTGCTGCACGCCGCGGGTCTGAATACCGCGGTCGGCGATGAGGGCGGATTCGCGCCCGATCTGCCGTCCAACGAAGCGGCGATCACCACGATTTTGGAAGCGATCGACCGGGCCGGCTACCGCGCCGGCAAGGATATCTATCTGGGGCTCGATGTCGCGAGCACGGAGTTTTTCAAGGACGGCGTGTATGACCTGGAGTCCGAAGGGCGCAAGTTCAGCTCCGCGGAGTTCGCCGATTATCTGGCTGGGTTGGCCGCGAAATATCCCATCGTGTCGATCGAAGATGGCATGAGCGAGGGAGACTGGGATGGTTGGGCACTGCTCACGCGCAAGTTGGGCGCGAAGGTCCAATTGGTGGGCGATGATGTGTTCGTCACCAATACCAAGATATTTGCCGAGGGCATCGCCAAAAAAATCGCCAACGCGATTCTCGTCAAACCCAATCAGATCGGCACCTTGACTGAAACCGTGGCGGCCATCGACATGGCGTTTCAAGCCAAGTATGCGGCGATCGTTTCGCATCGCTCGGGAGAAACGGAGGATGCGACCATCGCGGACATCGCGGTGGCCACCAGCGCCAGTCAAATCAAAACCGGTTCGATGTCCCGTTCGGATCGCATGGCGAAGTACAATCAGCTGCTAAGGATCGAGGGCGAGCTCGGATCCCATGGCAGGTACGCGGGCGCGAGCGCGCTATCGGTACCAATCTCTTAAGAGTTCATGCTAAGCTCCTGTCCCCATGAGGATTTTCGCCGCCATTCTTGGTGTAGCACTGGTCTTGCTACAGTACCGCTTGTGGGTCTCGGACCAAGGATTGCGCGAAGTGGCGCGTCTGCAGACCGCGGTCGACGCACAGCGCGCCGCGAACCGCGAACAAAGTGATCGGAATCGTCAATTGGCCGCCGAAGTGACCAATCTGAAGGGCGGACTCACGGCACTGGAAGAGCGAGCCCGCAGCGAATTGGGCATGGTCGGCGCCAGCGAAACCTTTTATCAGGTCGTGACCGCCAGCACTCCCGCCGCACCCGCGCCCGCCGCCGCGGTGACCGCTCGGGCGGAATGAGCGCGCCGGGCGAGCGGCGCCTGTGGGCGATTGTTCCCGCCGCGGGCCGCGGCGAACGCTTCGCCTCGACGCAACACACCCTCCCCAAGCAGTACACGCCGCTGTTGGGCAGCAGCGTTCTCGAGTGGTCGCTGCGTGCGCTCTTGGCCGAGCCTCGCGTGCATGCCATCGTGGTGGTCCTGGCCGCGGGTGATGCGCACTGGCCGGCAATTTCGGCCAAGCTGAATTCACCGAAGCTTGTGACGACCTTCGGCGGCGCCCAGCGCCAGGACTCGGTGATGAATGGGCTTGAGTTTCTGGCGCCACAGGCCGATGCAAGCGATTGGATACTGGTGCACGATGCCGCTCGGCCCTGTCTTCAGGGCAGGGACTTGCGCGCGTTGATCGACGCGCTCGCCGAGGCCGGCGCGGCAGGCGCCATGCTGGCGGCGCCCATCGTCGACACCGTCAAACGCGCGGCGCATGCCGGCGCGGCGCATGCCGGCGCGCTGGAAACAGTGGACCGCGCCGGCCTCTGGCGCGCATTGACTCCGCAGGTATTTGCATTTGCGCCGCTGCGCGCGGCGCTGCGCGAGGCGGCCCGCGCCGGCGTCGCGGTCACCGACGAGGCTCAAGCCCTGGAACGCATCGGCGTGTACCCTGCGCTGGTGCGCGGCTCGCCGTTCAATATCAAAGTGACGCGCACCGAGGATCTGGAATTGGCCGCGAGTATTTTACGCAGCACGGAGATGAGCCCCATGCGAGTCGGACACGGCACGGATGTACACGCCTTCGGGCCCGGCGACCACGTGGTACTCGGTGGCGTACGCATACCGCACCCCCGCGGCGTGGTGGCGCACTCCGACGGCGATGTCATCATCCACGCCCTCTGCGATGCCTTGTTGGGGGCGATGGGCGACGGCGACATCGGACAGCATTTCCCGGACACCGATCCGCGCTACCGCGGTGTCGATAGCCGAGTGTTCCTGCGTGTCGTGGCTGCCCGGATGAAGGCCGCGGGCCTGCAGCTGGTGAATGCCGATATTACGGTCCTGGCCGAGGCGCCGCGCATCGCCGCGCATCGCGGCGCCATGGCAGCCAACCTTGCCGCCGACCTTGAGGTGGGCGCGCAGCTGATCAACATCAAGGCGACCACCACGGAGCGTTTGGGATTCATCGGTCGCCAGGAGGGCTTGGCGGCGATGGCCGCGGTACTGCTCGCCGGTGTTTCGCCGCCTACCGGCTAGCCGCGCAGCAAGACATAAACCGCGCCGGTGCCGCCGTCGATGGTGCGGGCGGAGACGAATGCCATGACGTCCATGTGCCGGCGCAGCCACAGGTTCACCGCGGTTTTCAGCACCGGACCGCGCGCTCCGGAACGATAGCCTTTGCCGTGGATGATCCTCACGCAGCGGCGTCCCGCATCGCGGCTGTGGGCGAGAAAATCGCCGAGCCGATCGCGTGCCGCACTTTGAGTCAGTCCGTGCAGGTCCAGCTCATCCTCGATCCCGTACAGCCCGCGCCGCAGACGGCGCATCACCTGCGGCCGCAATCCGGCGCGCTGAAAGACGAGTGCTTCGCTGCCGACCTCCCTATCCGCTGCCACCAGAGGCATGAGTTCATCGAGATCGTCCGCGCCGGCGGCGGCCTTGCGCAGCCGCGCGCGGCGTTTCGCCACGGGCGTAGCCACGGGCGTAGCTGCGCGCTTGGCCAAGGGCGTCACGTCGCGAACCGCGGCGCGAAACTCCGCATCCGCCGCTTGCTGTTCGGCGCCGAGGTCTGTCAGATGTTTCTTGCTCATGGAGCTTCGATTCTTGTCGGCTATCGGGGTTTCCAGCGTTACAGTATAGTCCGCACGGCGACACCCGCCAGCGCGGCGCAGGCTGTTAATCAGTGAAGATTCTTCTTTCGAATGACGACGGCTATCGTGCCGAGGGCTTGGCGGCGCTTGCGGAGGCCATCAAGCCATTGGGTGCGATCACCATCGTGGCGCCGGATCGAAATCGCAGCGGCGCGAGCAATTCCCTGACTCTCGATGTCCCGGTGCGCGCCGTGCGCTACGACAAGGATGCCTACTATGTCAACGGCACGCCCACTGATTGCGTGCACTTGGCCATCTCCGGCCTGTTCGACTTCGAGCACGACATCGTCGTCTCGGGCGTCAACGATGGCGCCAATCTGGGGGACGACACGCTGTACTCGGGCACCGTGGCGGCCGCGGTGGAAGGCCGATTTCTGGGTCTTGCGGCGATTGCCGTATCGCTGTGCATGACGCCGGATAGTCCGCGCAATTTCGCGAGCGCAGCCGAGGTGGCGGCGCAGTTGGTGAGGCGCATGGCCCAAGCCCCTTTGGCGGGCTCGGAGGAAGGGCCGCTGATTCTCAACGTGAATGTACCGGATCTACCCGCGGGGCAATTGCGCGGCATCCAGGTGACGCGCTTGGGAAACCGGCATCGCGCCAAGCCCATCGTCAAAGCCCGCGATCCGCGCGGCCGCGATGTGTACTGGGTGGGCAACGCGGGCGCCGGTCAGGATGCCGGGCCGGGCACGGATTTTCATGCCGTTGCGCAGGGCTTCGCCTCCATTACGCCGCTGCAAATCGATTTAACACGCCATGCCGCGCTGCCTGACTTGAAGCGATGGCTCGAGCTTGAGTAACTTCATGGAAGGTCCACGCTTGACCGGCATCGGCATGACCTCGGCGCGCACGCGCGAGCGCTTGGTGCAGCGGCTGCAGGAGCAGGGCATTACCGATCAGCGTGTTCTTGATCGGATCCGCAATGTGCCGCGGCACCTGTTCATGGATGAGGCACTGGCCAGCCGCGCCTATGAGGACACGGCACTGCCCATTGGCTTTGGGCAGACGATTTCACAGCCCTTTGTGGTGGCGCGGATGACCGAGGCACTGCTCGCCGCCGGCGAGGCGCACAACGTTTTGGAAATCGGCACCGGCTGCGGCTATCAGACCGCCGTGCTCGCGCCGCTGGTGAAACAGGTCTATACCATCGAGCGCATCGCCAGTCTTTTGGGCAGGGCGCGGCGTACGCTGCGCGAGCTGCGTATTCGCAACGTCAATTTTCGCCACGAAGATGGCAGCGTCGGCTGGGCGGCCCGCGCACCCTACGATGGAATATTGCTGACCGCTGCGCCCCACGCCGTGCCTCCGGCGCTGTTCGAGCAGCTGAAGGTAGGCGGGCGATTGATCGCTCCGGTGGGACCCGAAGGACGCCAGGAGCTGTTCCGCTACACGAAGGGCGAAGCGCGGATTGAACGACAGTCCCTCGGCGCGGTGAGCTTCGTGCCCCTGCTGTCGGGATTGCAGCGGTAGCCGTACTTGCGGCGCTTGATCTGCGCCCTCGGGCTGTGCGGCCTGCTGCTGGCCGGATGCGCGGATACCCCCGGCGTCGACCGCCAGGTGTACGTGGTGCAGCCGCAGGACACGCTTTACAGCATCGCGTGGCGCCATCACCTGGACTTTCACGATCTCGCACGCTGGAATCATATCGGTGCGGACTATCGCATCAGTGTGGGCCAGAGGCTGGTTCTCGTGCCCTCCGTGGCGGCTGCAGCACCGTCAAGAAAAGTGATGCCCGCCACGCCGGCACCATCAACGCAGTCGGCGCCGCCGCCACGCGCCGCCACGGCGCTGAAATGGATGTGGCCCACCGAGGCTCTGTCCGCGCCGCAGCCGGTGCCAAGCGGGGGAATACTTCTCGCGGGACATGAGGGACAAGACATCCGTGCGGCGTGCGCAGGTCGCGTGGTGTATGCCGGCAGCGGACTTCGCGGCTACGGGAATTTGATCATCCTCAAACACGGCGAGAATTTGTTATCGGCCTATGCGCACAATCGCGAGTCCCTGGTGCAGGACGGGCAGGAGGTGGCGCTGGGCCAGGTCATCGCCCACATGGGCGTGGGCGTTCCGGATAAGCCAGTGTTGTACTTCGAGATTCGCCGCGATGGCAAACCGGTGGATGCGGAAGCGTATCTACCGAGAATGAGATAGTTTCTCTATTAGACTCGTAATCAATTGATATATATAAATATTTAAAAACAATTTAACAATGTCTGCGGCTTGCGAGGGGCCAGTGCGTATGTTTTACTGTGCGCCGTCGAAAAGGTCCATTGCGGGGCGCTTGGCTGACACGGGTCAGGGAAAACAATAACAAGATCAATAAGAAGAAGAATACTTCTCGATAATAGATTGTTTGTGTATTTTGCCGGCGCCCTGCTATTTTTTTTATCTGATCATGCCAATAGCAGCGCGACCACGCGCCGCTGTTCCGCCACCAACACATTGAATGTGCGGCAGGCGGCACCCGTATCCATGACTTCAAAGCCAATCCCGGCGCGCAAAAATTGCGCGCCAAACGAGGGCGCCGGAAAGCTTTGGCGCTCGCCGGTGCCGAGCAGAACGAGTTCAGGCTCGAGCGCGAGGATTTGCGCCACGTCGATGCCGATAAGTTCATCGAGGCGTTGAATTTGCGGCTGCGAGAGCAGCGTCGATGCGCTCAGAATCACGGCGCCGCGATAAATATGTTCATTGATGCGCAGTTCGCCGCCGCCGTAGGCGCGAATGAGGTTGAGGCCTGAACTTAAGTCCTGGGTGAAGCGCATGCGCCTAAGATACTCAAAACCGCGCCGGAGCGTTTGTGTCTGCTTACTACTTTCGATTTAGCGCTCGCGGCGCACCTGAACCGCAACGCTCGGCCTTGCTGGAGCGGCTGCTGGCGCGCGCGGCTGGATTCACCGCGGTGAAGGATTGGCGTGCCGATGCCTTTCGCGTCATTGCACCGCAGATCGCTGCGCCCGCGGTGGCGGCGGCCGCGCTCCTCTGTGAGTTGGGTGCCGCTGAAGTCGGCGCCATACCCGGGGCGTCGTGGGTCTGCATCGCCGCGCCGCTTCACTACGTCGCGGAAATGAGCACGGTGCGTTTGGCGCAAGACGGTATCCTGTCGCTCGCGCCGCCGGACGCCCAAGCCCTAGCGGCGGATTTCAATCGCCTCTGGTGCGACGCGGGGGTGCGCATGGCCGCCGGTCCTGCGGGCGGCCTGTACTGCATATTTGATCGCGCGCAGTGCGTGCAGACCCGCGATCCTGAGGAGGTGCTCGGCCGGCGCATCGAAGAATACTTGCCGGCAGGCGCGGATGCCCCGCGCCTGCGGCAGCTGATGAGCGAATTGGAGATGTGGCTGTTCGAACATGCGGTCAACGAGAAGCGCGCGGCGCGGGGTCTGCCTCCTTGCAACGCTCTGTGGCTGTGGGGCGGCGGCGCGTTGCTGAATTCATTGCCGGCTGTGCACGGCGTCTGTCAGGGAGATGATGTGTTCTTCAAGGCCTTCGAGCGCGACGCGGCGGCCGGACTCGCGCCGCCGGATGCGGCGGTGATCGCGGTATCCCAAGTGCCCGGCACCGAGGCCTGGCGCCGCACCGAGTCGCGGTGGTTGATCGTCGCAGAGGCGCAGCTGCGCGCGCGGCGAATCTCGCGGCTGGAATTGTCGGCGGGGGATCGCTGCTTCACGGTCACCTCGCGGGGCAGCCGCCGGTTCTGGCGGCGCCGCACCCCCTGGTGGGAATCCTTCCCATGAGCGCGATGCAAATTCGACGCCGCACTCTGGGGCCTGCTCAGGAGTTGACGCACCTGCATCCGGTGTTGCGTCGCGTGTATGCGGCACGCGGCATCGGTTGCGATGCGGATTTGGATTTATCCTTGGAGCGCCTGCTGCCGGTGGGATCATTGGACGGGGTCGATGCGGCTGCCGCGTTGCTCGCCGCACATCGCTCGGCGGGCCGCGTGCTCGTCATTGGCGATTTCGACGCCGACGGCGCCACCAGCACGGCCTTGGTGGTGCGGGCGCTGCGCGCCATGCATTTTGCACAGGTGGATTTTCTGGTGCCGAATCGATTTCGCTTCGGTTACGGCTTGACCCCCGAAATCGTGGCGCTGGCCGCGACCCGTCAGCCTTCGCTCATCGTCACGGTGGATAATGGCGTGTCGAGCGTGGCGGGTGTTGAGGCTGCCCATGCGCTCGGTGTACCGGTGCTGGTCACGGACCATCACTTGCCCGGCGCCGTTCTGCCGCGGGCCGCGGTGATGGTCAATCCGAACCTCGCCGGCAGCCGCTTCGCAAGTCCTGCGCTGGCCGGGGTCGGTGTGGCGTTCTACGTCATGGCGGCCCTGGCGCGCCTCTTGTCCGAAGAGAATTTTCGCGTCGCAGACCTTTTGGATTTGGCGGCACTCGGCACGGTGGCCGATGTGGTGCCGCTGGACCGGAACAACCGCGTCTTGGTCTCCCAAGGCCTGAAGCGCATCCGCGCAGGGCGCTGCGTGCCCGGCATTCTCGCGCTGCTCACTCTCGCCGGCCGGGATGTCGAAGAGATCACCGCAGCCGATTTGGCCTTTGCCGTGGCCCCGCGGCTGAATGCGGCGGGCCGTCTCACCGATATGACCGTGGGCATCGCCTGCCTATTGGCGGATGAGCCCGGCGAGGCGGCGCGTCTGGCCGGCCTGCTCAGCAAGCTGAATGAGGAGCGGCGCGAAATCGAACAGCGCATGCAGCTCGAGGCCGTGGTGCTGGCCGATGACCTGCACAGCGAGGAGGACGAATCGCTGGGGCTGTGTCTGTTCGACCCGAGCTGGCATCAAGGGGTCATCGGGCTGGTGGCCGGCAGGATCAAGGATCGGCTGCATCGTCCGGTGATTGCCTTCGCACGCGCCGAGGATGGTTCGCTGCGCGGCTCCGCGCGCTCGGTGGCGGGCGTCAACATTCGCGATGCGCTCGACAGCATTGCGACCCGCCATGCCGGGCTCATCGACAAATTCGGCGGCCATGCGATGGCCGCCGGACTCAGCTTGAGCGAGGCCAATCTGCCGGCCTTCAGAAGCGCATTTACCGCCGAAATCGGTGCGCGCGCCGATCGCGAATCGCTCGCCGGGGTGATTTACTCGGACGGCGCGCTCAGCGTCGAGGAGCTGTGCCTGGATACGGCCCGGGTGCTGCGGGGCGCGGGGCCCTGGGGTCAGGGATTTCCGGAGCCGGTATTCGACGGCGAATTTCGCGTCATCGACAGCAGAATTGTCGGCGGCAAACACTTAAAGCTGCAGCTGCAAATGCCCGCCGGGGCGGACGGCTCGATCGAGGCGATCGCGTTTGGTTTCGGCGCCGAGGCGGCGCGCATTGGCCAGGGCGCATCCCTCGAACTGGCCTATCGGCTCGAGGTCAATCAATTTCGCGGCACCGAGCGGGTGCAGTTGAATTGCCAGCAGGTGAACTTAGGCTAGCGCCTCGATGTGCTAGGATTCCCGCATGGAAATCAATCAAATCAAACGGCTCATCAAAGATCTCGAGGAACGCACCGATTCCTTGAGGAGGTATCTTTGATTACGACAACAAGAACGAGCGTCTTCAGGAAGTAGGGCGGGAGCTCGAGCAGCCGGGCATTTGGGAGAATCCGGAACGCGCGCAGGAGCTCGGCAAGGAGCGCGCAAAACTCGAGCAAGTGGTCGGCAGCCTGGATCGGCTCAAACGAGGTCTGGCCGATGCCGCGGATCTTTTGGAGCTGGCTGCCGAGGAATCGGACAGTTTGGCGGCCAACGAAATCGAGACCGACGTCAATCGACTGGCCGCCGAGGTCGAGGCGCTGGAATTTCAGCGTATGTTTCCGGGCAAGATGGATTCGCATAATGCGTTTCTCGACATTCAAGCCGGCGCCGGCGGCACCGAAGCGCAGGATTGGGCCGCGATGCTGCTGCGCATGTACCTGAAATGGGCCGACGCCCATGGCATCAAAACGGAAATCGTCGATCAGAGCGCCGGCGAAGTGGCCGGCATCAAGGGTGCGACCATCAATATGATCGGCGACTACGCCTATGGCTGGCTGCGCACCGAAACCGGCGTGCACCGTCTGGTGCGCAAGTCGCCGTTCGATTCCGGCAACCGCCGGCATACCTCGTTTGCCTCGGTTTTCGTCTCACCGGAGGTCGACGATGACATCGACATCGAGATCAATCCGGCGGATCTGCGCACCGATGTGTACCGTTCCAGCGGCGCGGGCGGGCAGCACGTGAACAAAACCGAATCGGCGGTGCGCATCACGCATGTGCCGAGCGGCATCGTGGTGGCCTGCCAAGGCGAGCGCAGCCAGCACAAGAACCGGTCCACGGCGATGAAAATGCTGAAGGCCAAGCTCTACGAGCTGGAATTCAATAAGCGCAACGCGGCTGCTAAAGTGCTCGAGGATGCCAAATCGGACGTCAGTTGGGGTAATCAAATCAGAAGCTATGTGTTGGATCAGTCGCGCATCAAGGATTTGCGCACCGGGGTCGAGATCGGCAATACCACCGCGGTGCTGGATGGCGCGCTCGATGAATTCATGCAAGCCAGCCTGAAGCAAGGTCTGTAGGCGCGCATGAGCGAGGAGGACGAAAATCATTTGATCGCCGAGCGTCGCGCGAAGCTCGCCAAGCTGCGCGAGCGCGGCAACGCCTTTCCCAATGGGTTTCGCCGCGATGCCCTGGCAGCCGACCTGTTGATCGCCTATGGCGAGAAATCCGCCGAGGCGCTCGAGGCGGCGGCGATTCGCGTCAAGGTGGCCGGCCGCATGCGCGCCAAGCGCGTCATGGGCAAGGCCAGCTTCGCCAAGCTCGAGGATTCGAGCGGCGCCATCCAGATTTTTCTGCAGCAGCAAGCGCTCGGCGCCGATTACGAGGATTTCAAGGGGTGGGATATCGGCGATATCGTCGGTGCCGAAGGCAGCCTGTTCCGCACCAAGACCGGCGAGTTGTCGGTGCGCGCCGATCGCATCAGCCTGCTGACCAAGTCGCTGCGGCCCCTGCCCGATAAATGGCATGGCATTGCCGATACGGAAATGCGCTATCGGCGCCGCTATGTCGATCTGATCATGAACGAGCAGAGCCGGCGCGTGTTCGAAACGCGTACCGCCATCGTGCGCTACCTGCGCGGCTTTCTCGACTCGCGCGGCTTTCTCGAAGTGGAGACGCCGATGCTGCATCCCATTCCGGGCGGCGCCGCGGCGCGTCCCTTCAAGACTCACCACAATGCCCTCGATGTGGGCATGTATCTGCGCATCGCGCCGGAGCTGTATCTGAAGCGCTTGACCGTGGGCGGCTTCGAGCGGGTCTATGAGATCAATCGAAATTTCCGCAATGAGGGCGTATCGACGCAGCACAACCCCGAGTTCACCATGCTCGAGCTGTACCAGGCCTATGCCGATTACACCGATCTGATGACCTTGATCGAGAACCTCTTCCAAGGGCTGGCAGATTCTCTGCTGGGATCACGCAAGCTGCTCTACCAGGGGACGGAATTTGATTTATCCAAACCCTTCGCGCGGCTCAGCATCGAGGACATCATTTTGGCGAACAACGCCGATTTGGATCCGATGTCGCTGCGCGACGCCAACTATTTGCGGCGGGTCTGCGATCAGATGAAGATTCCCTACAAGGCCGGCGACGGCCCGGGAAAATTGCAAATCGAGATATTCGAAAAAACCGGCGAGCGCACGCTCATTCAGCCCACCTTCGCGTACGCGTATCCGGCCGAAGTCTCGCCGCTGTCGCGGCGCAATGATGCGGATCCTTTCATCACCGATCGCTGGGAGTTCTTTGTCGGCGGCCGCGAACTGGCAAACGGATTTTCTGAATTGAACGATGCGGAAGATCAGGCGCAGCGCTTCAAGGACCAGGTCGAGCGCAAGGACGCCGGTGATGAGGAAGCGATGTACTACGATGCGGATTACATTCGTGCGCTGGAGTACGGCATGCCGCCGACCGCGGGCTTAGGCTTGGGCGTGGATCGATTGGTCATGCTGTATACGAATTCACCCTCGATTCGCGACGTGCTGCTGTTTCCGCACATGCGACCCGAGTTTTGAATGCGGGGGTGAGATCCGCGCCGATCGGGGTTTTCGATTCCGGCGTCGGCGGCTTGACGGTGTTGCGCGCATTGCGCGACGCCATGCCGGAGGAGGATTTCATTTATCTTGGCGATACCGCGCGCCTGCCCTATGGCACCAAGAGCGCGGAATCGGTGGTGCGCTATTCCTTGCAATGCGCACAGGCGCTGGTGGCCCGCGGTATTGGATTCTTGGTGGTGGCCTGCAACACGGCGTCGGCCTCATCGCTGGAGGCATTGCGCCAGCGCTATCCGTCCTTGCCGGTGATCGGCGTGATCGAACCCGGCGCGCAAGCGGCGGTGGCGGCATCGCCCTCGCAGCACATTGCCGTCATCGCCACCGAAGGCACCATCCAGGGCGGGGCCTACGAGAGTGCGATCCGACGCTTGAATGCCTCATCGCGGGTAGTCTCGCGCGCCTGTTCCCTGTTCGTCGCCATGGCGGAGGAGGGCTGGACCGAGGGGCCCATCGCGCAGTCGGTGGCGCGTCGGTATCTGGAGCCGATGTTTAGCGCCCCGAGCGCGCCGGATACGCTGGTGCTTGGTTGCACGCACTTTCCTGTATTGGCAGGTTCGATCCGTGCGGTGCTGCCGGCGCATGTGACGGTGGTGGATTCGGCTCTGACCACCGCCGCGGCGGTACTTAGGCTGCTGCGCGGCGACGCCGCGATGCGCGATGGCGCGACAGCGCCCAAGTCCGATCCCGCGGCGCATCTTTCGGGCGCGGGCGCGTGACGTGGCTGGCCACCGACGGCGCGGCGCGCTTCGCTCGCGTCGGTAGCACTTTTCTCGGCGAGACATTGTCGGCCGGCGCGGTCGAGATCATCGATCTTTGATGCGTTCCAACTGGCTGGTTCGTTCAGTCTAGAATCGGCCCGCAGCCCTCTCCCGTTCGAGGAAGCGTCCGGGGGTCAGTACACGTAATTCGTAGAACTTGGCGAAAAACTAATCGAGATGCGCCCCGCTCTGATCCGCAGGCAGCGAGCAGCACGCTGCTATCGAGAAATAGTCTCAACCGCTCGGAGACAGCCGCTCAAGGTCTGCTTCGTCCTCTGCGATCCAAGCCTTCATGGATATGCCATTGATTTGTATAGAGAAATGCCACTCCATTTTTTGCCGCGGGCGTCGATATAGCTCTGACAGCTGCGGTCGCGCGCTCGCGATGGACTCTGCGCACCGCGCCACACTGATAGGGTTGTGGATGAACCAACCGCCGTCACCTTTCACGGACGATCAGTTCGAGGAACTCGCCGCGTGGCTCAAGCGGCGCTCGACTGGGATCTACGACATCGTCGAGCTCGAGGGGCTGTTAACCGACCTGGTGATCGGGCCACACCTTGTGCCGCCAATGAACTGGCTGCCGAAGGTCTGGGGTGGCAAACATCCGAAGTTCAAGGATCGGGCCCGCAGTGTGTGCGATCCACGCCTACTGGATTCCCTATCGCATGGCCCAATATCGGAAGCTGCCGTTGCGGCCGCCTTTGGAGTGTCGTCGTGAACGAGATCGGCTTAAGATTGCGATGGTGAAGTCGCCATTGGAAATTCGAATCCAACAATAGGGGGAGAATAATATGAACAGCAGGATTACATGGTGTTTGCTTGCAGTCATTTCGTTGGGCTTTACCGCGCTTACGCAGGCGCAGGCACAGACGGCAGATAAAGCTGCGCAGAAGGCAGTGGCCGCGGCGGAAGAGCAGTGGACGCAATCGGAAAGAACCAACAATCCCGATCTAGTAGCCCCCCTGCTGGCTGACAAGCTCATCTCCATCGATACGGACGGGACGATCGGTGATCGTGCGAAATTCCTGGCCGATGCGAAAGCAAGCAAATATACCAGCGTCGATATTCAGGATTTTCATATCACGGTCAATGGGCAAACCGCGGTCGCCGTCATGATATTTAAGGTGAAAGGGACAGGCCCGATGGGCAAGCCCATGGATGAAAACGCTCGCTGGGCGGACACGTGGGTGAAAATGCCGGACGGTAAATGGCAGTGCGTGCTGACTCAAGGCTCGGACTTTAAAAAATAGACTAACTACTGACACTCGAGGATTTTAGGGAACTTGAAACCAAGCGGTTTCGCCAGCATCACTCATTCGCAACGATCGCTAGTGGCGGTCGTTGTGGCATGAGCCCCCTAGCCCCTCGACGGTGAGGACACGCCGTAGGGCAGCGGCAATTCGCTGGCGGCCACTGCATCGCCAATGCCCGTGGCACTGTCATCGCCCGGTACGGCGGCATCGACATTCAGCACCGCGAGGGCTTCGATCTGCCCGCCGCTTTCAACGGCGTCGACTAATCGGCCGTGGCGCCCGTCGCTCAAGCGAAGCGCTTGACCGATGCTCCAGCTCCCCGACGGCAGCAGCAGCCGAAACAACCGGCGCTTGATGCGTCCCAGATGCTGGGTGCGCGCGACGATCTCCTGGCCGGTGTAGCAGCCCTTGGTAAAGCTGATGGCATCCAGTAAATCGAGATTGAGCATCTGCGCAACGAAGGCTTCGCTGGTCGCCGCATAGATCTGCGGCAACCCGGCGCGAATATCCGCGAGGCGCCACTCACTCTCGGCGGCAGCTTTGATCCGCGCCAGTGTCCCGGGAGCGCCCACAATCCAGTAGCGATTTTCACGGCCCACGCGTGCGATGCCAACCCCGTCCTGCTCGAGATATCCGCCCGGTGCGCTCGGCGCCCGAAATCCCGCGGCGCCCAGCACCGCATCGCCATGGCATCCGGCCAACTCGAGCGAACCCGCCGCATCGGCAATCTGCACTTTCGCGCGCAGCACGAACTTGCGCAGGCGCTCCGCGGTCTGCGCGAGGATGTCGCGCGGCAGGATCGCCAGCACGCCGCTGGAATGGGGCAACAGATATATGACCGAGAGCACGCGGCCCTGCGGACTGGAATAGGCCGCGAGCAGGGAAACCGGGTCAGTCAGCCGGCGCGTATCGTTGGATACTTGGCCTTGCAAGAAACTCAAGGCATCGGGCCCGGTAAATCGCAGGATTCCTAAGTGAGCTAACGGGGCCTGTGCGGACGCTGCGGCGCTTGTCATCCGCTATAAGATGGGTGCTTGGGCCCTGATGTCAACCCCGGCCGGCAGGCTCCACCGCCCCAATTCAGGTAACCCCGCGTAGGTTTGTTGCCCCATTTTCTGGCAAACTTTGCAGTGATGCCGACGTCCGAAGATAAGAACCGAATCCTTTCCCCTACGCCGCCGGCAGAAGATGAGTCGGCCGGCGAGGCTCCCGCTCCGGCCCTCGCGCCCGCGCCGCGCGAAATCGGCGGTCGCGAAGGTCCTGAGCCGACTCGGTTCGGCGATTGGGAATTGCGCGGTCGCTGCATTGATTTTTAGCTGCGATGCACTTTACCTCTAGTCGCAAGGAACCCTGATGCCTGCACCGGGCCGGCCGACCTCACCCTTTTGGATCTACCGCTGGCAGATCGGCAACACGCTGTCGATTTTACATCGCATCACCGGCGCGGCGCTGGCGGTGGGCCTCATTGCCTTGAGCTATTGGTTGGTGGCGCTGGCATCGGGGCCGCAGAGCTATGCCGCCGCCGCGTCGCTATTCGCGAGTCCGTTCGGTGAGGTGCTGCTGATCGGCTGGACATTCGCGTTCTTCTTTCATCTGTTGAACGGCGTGCGCCACTTGTTCTGGGACGCAGGCCGAGGCTTCGAGCGCTCGGCGCGGCACTTGAGCGGCTGGTTCGCGGTGGTGGGCTCGTTGCTCCTGACGCTCGCCCTGTGGGTTTGGGTCTGGGGGCACATCGCATGAGTTTGCGAAGTCCCTTGGGCCGTGTACTGGGTATGGGATCCGCCAAAGACGGCACGGCGCACTGGTGGGCGCAACGCGTCAGTGCCGTGGCGTTGGTGCCCCTGACGCTCTGGTTCGTATTTTCTCTCTTGACCCTTCCTGCCTTCGACTACGACACGGTGCGCGTCTGGCTGGCCGTTCCCATTAGCGGTTTTCTCGCGGTGCTACTGGTGCTGGTGCTGACTTATCACTCCTATTTGGGCACCACCGTCATTGTCGAGGACTACGTCAAAGCGACGGGCATGAAGGTACTGTGGCTTATGGTGCTGCGATTTCTGTATGTCCTGTGCGGCGGGGCGGGCGTATTTGCGATTTTGCGCATCGTTTTCGGATTCTCGAGATTATGAGCGACTACAGTTTCATCGATCACACCTATGACGTCGTTGTCGTCGGCGCCGGCGGCGCCGGGTTGCGTGCCACATTCGGCTTGGCGGAAGCAGGGCTCTCGACGGCATGTTTGACCAAGGTGTTCCCGACACGCAGCCACACGGTCGCGGCGCAGGGCGGGATCTCGGCCGCGCTCGGCAATATGGGTGCCGATGATTGGCGCTGGCACATGTACGACACGGTCAAGGGCTCGGATTGGCTGGGCGATCAGGACGCCATCGAGTTCATGTGCAAGGAGGCGCCGGCGGCTGTCATTGAGTTGGAACACTATGGGGTGCCGTTTTCGCGTACCGAGGATGGGCTTATTTACCAGCGCCCGTTCGGCGGTATGACCACTCACTACGGCAAGGGCATCGCGCAGCGGACCTGCGCTGCGGCCGATCGCACCGGCCACGCCATGCTGCACACGCTGTATCAACAATCCTTGAAGCATGAAGCGAGCTTCTTCATCGAATATTTCGCGCTCGATCTCATGATGGAAAACGGTGAATGCCGGGGGGTGATTGCCCTCGACATGTCCGATGGCACGCTGCATCGATTTCGCGCACACCAAGTGATCATGGCCACCGGCGGCTATGGGCGCGCGTGGTTCTCCTGTACCTCCGCGCATACCTGCACCGGAGATGGCGGCGGGATGGCGCTGCGGGCCGGCTTGCCGCTGCAGGACATGGAGTTCGTGCAATTTCATCCGACCGGAATTTACGGTGCCGGCTGTCTGATTACCGAAGGCTCGCGCGGGGAAGGTGGGTATTTGACCAATTCCACCGGCGAGCGATTCATGGAGCGCTATGCACCCAATGCCAAGGATTTAGCCTCCCGCGACGTCGTCAGCCGCTCCATGACCATTGAGATTCGCGAGGGCCGCGGTGTCGGCAAGCTGAAGGATCACATTAATCTTCACCTGGAACACCTGGGCGCTGCCGTTATCAAGGAGCGGCTGCCGGGCATTGCGGAAACCGCCAGAATTTTCGCCGGCGTGGACGTCAACAAGGAACCCATCCCGGTGTTGCCCACCGTGCACTACAACATGGGCGGCATCCCGTGCAATGTGCATGGCGAAGCGGTGACGCGCATCGCGGGCGCTGAGGTGCTGGTGCCCGGCCTCATGGCGGTGGGCGAGGCGGCGTGCGTGTCGGTGCATGGCGCGAACCGCCTAGGCTCCAACTCGCTGCTCGATCTGGTGGTCTTCGGCCGTGAAGCGGCGCAGCACTGCGCGCGGGTGCTGAAACCGGGCGCGGCGCATCGCGCCCTGCCGGCGGACGCTGCGACGCCCGCGGTGGAGCGCTTGGACCGGTTGCGCCATGCCCAAGGTTCGCGGCGCACGGCCGATATTCGCCTCGACATGCAAAGGGTCATGCAAGCGGATGCCGCCGTCTTTCGAACCGGGGAGACCTTGGCCGCCGGCAAGCGCAAATTGGCCGAGGTGTTCGCCTCGTTTGCCGACGTGAAGGTCACGGACCGTTCGCTGGTGTGGAACACGGATCTTATCGAAACCTTGGAATTGGACAATCTGCTCGGCCAGGCGGTGGCGACACTGCATTCGGCGGAGAATCGCCAGGAGAGCCGCGGCGCGCAGGCGCGCGAGGATTTTCCCGATCGCGATGATCAGCACTGGATGAAGCACACCCTGTGCTGGGTGGACCCTTCCGGCGCCACGCGCTTCGACTACCGGCCGGTGCATTTGAATACCCTGACCGACGAGGTCGAATCGATTCCGCCCAAGGCGCGGACCTATTGAGGAGTGTCGATGGCTGAGTTTTCCCTTCCGCCCAATTCCAAGCTGCGCAAAGACGGACGCGTGTACAAAGCGGCCGCCGGGGTGAAAAACATCCGCGTCTTCAAGATCTACCGCTTCGATCCGGACACGGCCGAAAACCCGCGGCTGGATACCTACGAGGTCGATATGGACAGCTGCGGCCCCATGGTGCTCGACGCGCTGATTAAGATCAAAAACGAAATCGACACCACCTTGAGCTTCCGCCGCTCCTGCCGAGAGGGCATTTGCGGCTCTTGCGCCATGAACATCGACGGGAAAAACGGCCTGGCGTGCATCAGCGCCTGCGCCGATGTCAAACGCGACATCAAGATATATCCGCTGCCGCACATGCCGGTGATCAAGGATTTGGTGCCCGATCTCACCAATTTTTATGCGCAGTACGCCTCGATCAAACCCTGGCTGCAGACGCGCACGCCCGCGCCCCCCGACCGGGAACGGCTGCAATCCAAAGAAGACCAGGAAAAGGTCGATCGGCCCTCCGCCTGCATTCTGTGCGCCTGCTGTTCCACAAGCTGCCCGAGCTATTGGTGGAACAGCGACCGGTACTTGGGCCCCGCGGCGCTGCTGGCGGCCTATCGCTGGATCGTCGACAGCCGCGACGAGGCCGCGGGCGAGCGGCTGGATAATCTTGAAGATCCGTTCCGGCTTTACCGCTGCCACACCATCATGAATTGCACCGAAGCCTGTCCGAAAGACCTCAATCCGGCCAAGGCGATCGGCGAGATCAAGCAAATGATGGCCCACCGGCGCCACTGATGGGGCAGTCCGCCGCGCCACATCTGGGCCAGTTGCGCTGGCGCTGCCGCCGCGGGATGCAGGAACTGGACATCTTGCTGACGCGCTATGTGGATGAGCGCTTTGCGGGCGCCGCCCCGGCGGAGCAACAAGCCTTTCAGCGCTTGCTGGATACCCAAGATACGGTGATTTACGCCTACTGCATGGGACAGGAGCGCCCGCCGGCGCATCTTGCCGGGCTGATCGAGCGAATTACGGCCGACGCATCCGCGGATCGATAACGTGGGCTGCCCCGCTGCTAGAATCCCACCGTGTGCTCAATATCACGTTTAATCACCCTGCCGCGGAAATTGTCGAACTTTTTTGCCGCCTTTCGGTCTATCGCGACAGGCTGGCTCGTAAGCCCGCTGGTTTGGTGTCACGCATGAGCGTTGAAGAGAGTGACCTCAAGCTGGTGGAGAGAGTCCAGCGCGGCGAGCGCGCGGCGTTCGATCTATTGGTCCTGCGGTACCAGCACAAGGTGCTGAAACTGATCATGCGTTACGTGCACGATGCAACTGAGGCAGAAGACATCGCACAGGAAGCTTTCGTCAAAGCGTACCGTGCCCTGCACTCGTTTCGGGGCGACAGCGCGTTCTATACCTGGCTTTACAGGATCGCGATCAACACCGCGAAGAACGCGCTGGTCGCGACCAAGCGCCGGCCGATGGATTACGACCTTGATCTGCAGGATCCCGAGCAATACGATTTACACGCGCGGCTGGCCGAGTCGGAGACCCCGGAAGGCTTGCTGCTGACCGACGAGATTCGCGATACCGTGAACCGTGCCATCGAGAATCTGCCCGAGGATCTGCGCACCGCCATCGTGCTGCGCGAGTTGGAAGGATTGAGTTACGAAGATATAGCGCAAACCATGGACTGTCCGGTAGGAACCGTACGCTCGCGAATTTTCAGGGCGCGAGAGGCAATTGACAAGAAGCTGCGACCCATTTTTGACGGCGGCCTTGGCCGGCCTGAGGACACATGAGCGAACAAATTCGTGAACAAGTCTCGGCATTCTTCGACGGCGAGTTGCCCAACTCGGAAACCGAACTGCTGCTGAAGCGCTTGACCCGCGACGGGGAGTTGCGCGAAAGCTTCGGACGCTATGCGTTGATCGGCGAGGCGCTGCGGGGCTCGAGTTCCGATATCGTGACCAAGGGCTTCGCCTCGCGGGTGAATCTGGCCATCGACGGCGAGGCGGTCCAGGCCGCAACGCATGCGCAGCAGGCGGGGGCGCCGCGCTGGTGGCGGCCTCTGGCCGGCGTTGCGGTTGCCGCCGGCGTTGCCGCGGTGGCCATCGTGGGCTTGCAACAACGCGCGATTACGCCGACTTCGCGCCCGGCGTTGGCGGTGACCGCCCAGAATATCGCGGCTGCACCGGCGCAAAGCCCGGCGCAGGAGGCGCTCTCCTATACGGTGCCGGCAGTTTCTGCCGCCGCTCCCGCGGCGCTGGCGCCCGCCCGATTGACGAACTATATGTTCGCGCACAGCAAGTACTCCTCGGGTCTCGGTCGTCGCGGCGTGCTGGCCGATTTGCTGATCGAGGATGAGGCACCACCCTCACCGCCGGACGCGCGTACCGCACCATGACCGAAGCGCTGCCTAGTCGGGCCAATTGGCTGATTTCCTGCGCCATCGTGGGTGCTCTGCTGACGGCATTGCCGCAGCGTTCGCGCGGCGCCGATGATCCGCGCGAGTGGCTGGAGAAAATGAACCAGGCTTTGGCGACGCGCAACTACGAGGGCACCTTTTTCCATTTGAGCCACGGTCGCGTGGAAACCATGCGCATCGTGCATCGGGTTCGCGCCGGCCGCGTCACCGAGCGGCTGCAATCCCTCGACGGCTCCGGCCGCGAATTTGTGCGCAACAATGACGAGTTGACCTGCTACTTGCCCGACCAGCATACGGTGCTCGTGGAACCGCGACAGGATCGCGGACCATTTTTAGGATCGTTGCCCAAGTTCGGGGCCTCGGTGAATGACTTCTATCGCATCGAGTCATTGCCCGCCACGCGCTTTCTCGGCCGTCCGGCGCGCGTGATCTCCGTCGATCCGAAGGATCAGTTTCGTTTCGGCTACCGCCTGTGGCTCGATGAGAAGACCGCGATGCCGCTGAAGACCCAGCTGTGCGATTCGCGCGGTGAAGTCATCGAGCAGATATTCTTTGCTCGCCTGGATATGCCCGAGAATATTCCGGACAGCGATCTGGCGCCCACGGTGCGCACCGAGGGCATGCGCTGGGTGCGCCAAGGGGCCTCTCACGACACCGCCTCCCCGGCGCTGTCCGCCTATCGCGCCAGCCAACTTCCGCCGGGCTTTCACCTGACCCTTGCCGGCGCGCAAACCATCGGCGGCGCCTCCGTGCCGGCGAGCCACTTGGTCTATTCGGACGGCCTCGCCACGGTATCGGTGTTCGTCGAAGCACCTGCGCCGGACCCCTCTCCCGGCGCGGCGCCTTCGCCCGCGGCGCCGGCCGATGCGCCCATGCAGGGCCTCGCGCGGGTCGGCTCGGGATTCGCCTTCTCGACCGTCATTCAGGGCCACCAAGTGACCGCTGTCGGCGAGGTGCCCGCCGAGACCGTGGAGTTCATCGCCCATTCGGTCAAGATAAACAGCGACGGCGAGCTTCCGCGTCACTGATTCATGCGATTTTTGCTGTACTCGCGTCCTGGGTGCGGCCTATGCGAAGAGTTGCTGAGCGAGCTGGCGGCACTGCCGTCGGCGGCGGAAATACCCGTTGAGGTACTCGACGTGGATCGTGAGCCCGCCGCCCGAGAGCGCTACGGCCATAAAATCCCGGTGCTGTTCCTGGACGGGGAATTGGTCTGCCACGGCCGTCTCGACCCCGAAGAGGTACTTAAGGCCCTCGCATACCACCGCCGACCGGTATAATCGCTGGTTTGCCCAAGGCCAGGCTCGCGCTCGTAGATGAAGAATATCCGCAATTTTTCCATTATCGCTCATGTCGATCACGGCAAATCAACCTTGGCCGACCGATTCATCCAGGAGTGCGGTGGCCTCGATGCGCGCGAGATGCAGGCGCAGGTCCTTGACTCCATGGACTTGGAACGCGAACGGGGCATTACCATCAAAGCGCAGAGCGTGACGCTCGGTTTCACCTCGGTGACCGGCGAGCTGTACCAGCTGAACTTTATCGATACGCCCGGCCATGTGGATTTCTCCTACGAGGTGTCGCGCTCGCTGGCCGCCTGCGAGGGCGCACTGCTGGTGGTGGACGCCGCTCAGGGTGTCGAGGCGCAGAGCGTCGCGAATTGCTACACCGCGCTCGAGCAGGGACTGGAAGTGCTGCCGGTCATCAATAAAATCGATTTACCCTCGGCGGATCCGGCGAAAGTCATCCATGAGATCGAAGAGATCATCGGCATTCCCGCCGATGATGCCGCCCTGGTCAGCGCCAAGACCGGCGCCGGCGTTCCGGAGCTATTGGAGCAGTTGGTCAAGCGCATCCCGGCACCGCAGGGCAATCCGGAAGGTCCCTTGCAGGCGTTGATCATCGATTCCTGGTTCGATAACTATGTGGGCGTGGTGTCGTTGGTGCGCGTGATGAACGGCGCCTTGCGCACGGGCGAGAAAATCCGGGTGATGTCGACCGGCCGCAGCCACAACATCGACAAGCTTGGGCGCTTTTCCCCCAAGCCGGTGACGCGCCAATCGCTGGAGACCGGCGAAGTCGGTTTTGTCATCGCCGGCATCAAGGAGATTGACGGCGCGCCGGTGGGCGACACCATCACGTTGGAGAATAATCCGGCCAAGGAACCGCTCGCGGGTTTCAAACAAGTACAGCCGCGCGTGTTTGCGGGACTGTTTCCGGTGAGTTCCGATGACTACGAGCAATTCCGCGAGGCGCTGAAGAAGCTGAAACTGAACGATTCGGCGCTGCACTACGAACCGGAAGTATCCACCGCGCTGGGGTTTGGCTTCCGCTGCGGATTCTTAGGATTGCTGCACATGGATATCGTGCAGGAGCGCTTGGAGCGCGAATACGGCCTGAACTTGATTACCAGCGCACCCACCGTCATTTACGAGGTATTGCTCACCGACGGGTCGGTCATCAACGTCGACAATCCGTCCAAGCTGCCGCCCCAGGACCGCGTGTCGGAGCTGCGTGAGCCCATCATCATCGCCAACATTCTGGTGCCTCCGGATCATGTGGGCGCCGTGCTCGCGCTGTGCAGCGAGAAGCGCGGCGTACAGAAAAAGATGCTGTTCCTCGGCAGCCAAGTGTCGCTGCAGTATGAATTGCCGCTCGCGGAAGTCGTCCTGGATTTTTTCGACCGGCTCAAATCCTCGAGCCGCGGCTATGCCTCGTTCGACTATGAATTCAGCCATTTTCAGGCCGCTCCCCTGGTCAAGCTCGATGTCCTGATCAACGGCGAGCCGGTCGATGCGTTGTCCCTCATCGTGCATCGCGACAACTCCTATAATCGCGGCCGCGAATTGGTCGACAAGATGCAGGAGCTGATTCCGCGCCAAATGTTCGACATCGCCGTCCAGGCGGCAATTGGCAGTCATATCATTGCGCGCGCCAGCGTGAAGGCGATGCGCAAGAACGTGCTCGCCAAATGCTATGGAGGCGACATCACGCGTAAGCGCAAACTGCTCGAGAAGCAAAAAGCGGGCAAGAAGCGCATGAAGCAGGTCGGGCAGGTCGAGATCCCGCAGGAAGCATTTCTCGCGGTGCTGCAGGTCGGTAAGAAAGCGCATTGAGCGGATGGCCGCGGTTTTGAATCATTTGGGGGTATTTCGTGAATGACGGCGATGGCCTTTTCATAGGACTGTTGTGCGCAGGTGCGGTCTGCGTGCTGGTGATATTGATCGATGGCTGGTTCTTAAGGCCGCAGCGCGACCCGGGCGCGGTGAGCGCGCATGAACCCCTGCTGCCGAGACTCGCCGGCTATGCGCTGGTGGGCGTTTCCCTGGCGCTGCTGTGGCGGCTGTTTCGCTACGAAGCGGTGGACTTCAGCCTCATGCTGGTCATCGTGGGGGCGGCCTCGGGCATCATTTGGGGGCTGGACCGGGCGTTCTTCGCCGGCCGCCGCCAATCCATCGCCGCCGCGGCGGGTACGCCGGCCGAGCGTGTGCGCGAGCCCATCGCAGTGGAATACGCGCGCTCCTTCTTTCCGGTCATCATTTTGGTGCTGGTCATCCGCTCCTTTCTTTTTGAACCCTTCCGCATCCCGTCCGATTCCATGATGCCCACGCTATTCGACGGCGATTTCATCTTTGTCAGCAAGTACTCCTACGGATTGCGCCTGCCGGTCACCAACACGCTGTTGGTCGCCACCGGTACTCCGCGGCGCGGCGATGTGATCGTGTTCCGTCTGCCGCCCAATCCGAAGATCAACTACATCAAACGCCTGGTGGGTCTGCCCGGGGACCGGATTCGGGTCGATGAGAACAATTTGCTGTATGTGAACGATAAGCTCATGCCGCAGGAACCGGGTCCGGCCTACACGGGGCCCAAGCAGGATCTGTGGAACTACACCGGTGTGCCCACCGCTTTCGAGCAGCTGGATACCAAGCATCATCGCCTCATGTTTGCCCGGGGCGGAGTCAAGACCGGCGAATGGGTGGTCCCGGCCGGCCATTACTTCTTCATGGGCGATAATCGCAATAACAGCAAGGACAGCCGCTGGCAGGGCGAACCGGACGCCCCGGGGTTCGTTCCGGAGCAGAATCTGGTGGGTAAAGCAGTGCGAATTTGGCTTAATCTTGATACTCGTGACGGACCTCTCTGGAGAAGAGTCGGGAATGCGATTGAATAGGGGATCTTTGAGGGAGGATTTTATGCGCCAGCACCAGCAAGGCATGACATTCATCGGGTTGCTCTGCATTCTCGTCTTGGTCGGCGTGATCGGCTATGCCGGCATCCGCCTGCTTCCGCTGTACCTGAACTACATGAAGGTGGCCAAGGCCATGGACGCCGCGGGCCAGGAGTACAAGACTGATAACGGCAGCATCGACGGCGTGAAGAAGTCCCTGGATCGGCACTGGGCCATCGAGGACATCACTGGGTTCGAATACAAGGACATCGAGATTACCAAGACGGAAAATGGCGGCCTGCAGCTGCACGCGGTCTACGATGATTCGGCGCCCTACCTTGCCAATGTCTCGCTCGTCGTGCATTTCGACAAGACAGTGAAGGTGGAGTGATTCCACTGCGCAAGTCGGAGGAGTTTTCCGCCTGGGTCGAGCGTTCGTTCGGCCATGTGTTTGCGACGCCATCGCTGCCCTACACGGCGCTCACTCATCGCAGCGCCGGCGCCGAGCACAACGAGCGCTTGGAATTCCTGGGCGATTCGGTTCTTAACTGCGCCGTGGCGCGAATGCTCTACGATGCGCATCCGCAAGCGGACGAGGGCGCACTGTCGCGGCTGCGCGCCTCGCTGGTGAGCGGCGAGACCTTGGCGCAGATCGCGGGCGAATTGGGGCTGGGAGAGTACCTGCATCTGGGGCCGGGCGAATTGAAGTCCGGCGGTTTCCGGCGCGCCTCCATCCTCGCGGACGCACTCGAGGCGATGCTGGGGGCCATCTCCTTGGATGCCGGATTCGATGCGGCGGCGGCGGCGGTTGCCCGCATCATGACACCGAGAATGTCGGATTTGCCCGGCGCCGACGCGCTGAAGGATCCTAAGACGCGCTTGCAGGAAGTATTGCAGGGGCGCGGTGTATCGTTGCCCACCTATACCCTCACCGCGGTTGCGGGTGATCCGCATGCGCAGGTATTCTCGGTCACCTGCGAAGTGGCCGTGTTCGGCGTCGCGGCGGTGGGCGAGGGCGCCAGTCGGCGCCGCGCGGAACAATTGGCTGCCGCGAAACTGTTGGATCTTCTGCCGGCCGAACTGCGAAAATCCCTATGAGCGATCCGAGTTTTCGCGCAGGTCACGTCGCCATCGTCGGCCGGCCCAATGTCGGCAAATCCACGCTGGTCAATGCGCTGGTGGGGCGCAAGGTCACCATCGTCACGGCGAAACCGCAGACCACCCGGCATCGAATACTCGGTCTCGTGAATCGGCCCGCGGCGCAACTGGTGCTGGTCGATACGCCGGGGCTGCACGAGTCGACACGCCGCGTGATGAATCAGTACATGAACCGGGTGGCGATATCCTCCTCGCAGGATGCGGACGTCGTTCTGTTCGTGATCGAAGCGATGCGCTTTACCGATGAGGATATGTGGGTGTGGGAGCGGGTGCGCGGCCTGAAGCAGCCGCTGTTCGTGGTCGTCAACAAGGTCGACCGCGTCTTCCCCAAGGAGCAGCTGCTGCCCTTTCTGGAGGAGATGGCTGACCGCGTCCCGGCCTCGGGAATCATTCCTATCTCGGCGATGGAGTCGGACAATCTAGAGCGGCTGGTCGATTTGGTGGGCGCCCGCCTGCCGGTATCCCCGCCGCTGTTCGCGTTGGATGTGCTCACCGATCGGGATGAGCCGTTCCACGCCGCCGAGATCGTGCGCGAAAAACTGACCTTGAAGCTGCGCGAGGAACTGCCGTATGGCATCAACGTGCAAATCGAGCGTTTCGCGGATGAAGACAACCGCATCATGATCAACGCCGTCATTTGGGTCGAACGCGCGGGGCAGAAGGCCATCGTGATCGGCCAGGGGGGCGAGCGATTGAAGGAAATCGGCCGGCTCGCCCGCATCGAACTCAATGACCTGTGGCAGCGCTCCGTACATCTGGAGCTGTGGGTCAAGGTCAAGGAGAACTGGGCTGACAGCGAGATGGCGCTGCGTCAGTTTGGTTACGACACCTTGTAAAGAGGGAATTGCGTCACGTCTTTCGTGTTCCACGGCATGTTCCACGCCTAAGTCCCTTTTTTGTAAAGAATTCTTCTTCCCTGAGTCACGCATCCGTCATACCGCGCTGCGATCGTGTGTGCGCACGAAGACTTTGGGAGGACGCGACATGGTGGATCGAAACGCCCCCTGGCCCCTGCGCCTGCGAACGGTCTTTATTTCGGACATCCATTTGGGTTTCAAAGGTTGCAGCGCCGAGCTGCTGCTCGATTTTCTGCACCACTGCGAGATGGATACGCTGTTCCTCGTCGGCGACATCATCGATATGTGGAGCATGCAGAAGAACATGTTCTGGCCCCAATCCCACAACAACATCCTGCGCACCATCCTGGGGAAGGCGAAACGCGGCACCAAGGTGATCTTTGTGCCCGGCAATCATGACGAGGTGTTTCGTGAATTCGACGGAGCGGTGTTCGGCAACTTGGAAATCCATCGCGAATACATTCACCGAGGCGCCGACGGCCGGCAGATGCTGGTGCTGCACGGCGATGAGTTCGACAGCGTCGTCAAATGCAGCCCGTGGCTCGCCAAACTGGGCAGCAATATCTACGACATGTTGTTGGCCGCGAATCCCTACATCAACGGGCTGCGGCGTCTGTTTGATTTGCCGCACTGGTCGCTCTCGGCCTACCTCAAGCACAAGGCCAAAACGGCCGTGCAATACATCGGCAGCTTCGAAGAGGCGGTTGCCACCGCCGCCCGCAAACGCGGCGTCGATACGGTGGTATGCGGCCACATTCATCACGCCGAGATGCGCGAGATCGACGGCATTCTGTACTGCAATGATGGCGACTGGGTGGAGAGCTGCACCTCGCTGGTCGAAGATATGAACGGGCACCTGCGCCTCATCGAATGGGCCAAGCTGCGCGCGCTGCGGCCGGTCGCGGCTGCCGCCGAGGCCGTCACTCAAGCGGCATGACGGGGTGCGCGCATAGCAGCGCGGAGGGCAGCCTGAAGACCATCGACTTGGTCTACTTCAATGCCGGCGGCGGCCATCAAGCGGCCGCGCAGGCGCTGCAGAGCGTGATTCGGCAGCAGCACAGGCCCTGGCAGGTGCGCCTGGTCAATCTTTTCTCGGTGCTCGATCCTGATCAATTATTTAGAAAAATGACGGGTCTGGATCCTGAAGATGTTTACAACAAGCGCCTCAAGAGCGGCTGGACGATTGGTCTTGCGCAAGAACTGAAACTGCTGCAAGCCTTGATACGCTGGAGCCACAAAAGCCTGACCGGCCCGTTGCGGCGGCATTGGCGCAGGACCGCGCCTGACATGGTGGTCGCGCTGGTGCCCAATTTCAACCGCGCGATGTACGAGGCGCTCGCCGCGGCCCGGCCCGGCGTTCCCTATGTGACCATACTCACCGACCTTGCCGATTACCCGCCGCACTTCTGGATGGAACCTAATCAAGCGCAGCATCTGATCTGCGGAACGCCGCGCGCCGCCTCGCAAGCCCGCTCGGTAGGCTATTTACAGGCCACCATTCATGAAACCTCCGGAATGATCATCCGTCCGGACTTTTACCGGGACTTGAAGATAGACCGGCACGCCGAAATGCGAAAAATAGGGCTCGACCCGGGTCGCCCCACGGGCATCGTGATGTTCGGCGGTCATGGATCGAGGATCATGCGGCGCATCGCCGAGCGTCTCGCCGACACCCAGCTCATATTGATCTGCGGCCACAACGCAGAGCTTGCAGAAAGGCTGCGCGCAATGCCGGCGCGCGCGCCGCGGCATGTGCTCGGATTCACACCCGATGTGCGCTTCTATATGGCGCTCAGCGATTTTTTCATCGGCAAGCCCGGCCCGGGCAGCATCAGCGAAGCGCTGCAGCAGGGGCTGCCGGTGATCGTGGTGCGCAATGCCCACACCATGCCCCAGGAGCGCTACAACACCGACTGGGTGTTGGAAAGCGGCACGGGCATCGTGTTGGCATCGTTCAAACAGGTGCGCCAGGCCGTCGTCGAGGTCACTCGCCGGATCGAGGAATTCCGCCGCAACATCCACGGCGTTCGCAATCGCGCCGTGTTTGAAATACCCGAGATCCTGGAGCGCATTTTTCTCGCCGATCGTCCCGCCGTCAAACGCCCGGAGCGCATGGGCGCGCCGCTGCCGCTGCACTGAAGCCGGCGGCGGGGCGCGAAGGGACTAGATTGCTCTCGAACTCGCGGCTGCAGATCTCCCAGCTGGAGCGCAGGGCGCGGCTGCGGCATGCCGCAGGGTCGATGTGCAGCGCGCGCCGCGCGGCGAGGTGCAGGTCCTCATCGAGGGCGCCGGTCACCCCGTCGGCGACGACATCGATGGGGCCGGTGACCGGAAAGGCGGCCACCGGTACGCCGCAGGCCATTGCTTCCAGCATGACCAACCCAAAGGTGTCGGTTCGACTCGGAAAAACAAACACATCGGCTGCCGCCAGATGGCGTGCCAGTTCACCGCCGAACAGGTAGCCGAAAAAATGGCTGTCAGGATACGCCGCCATGAGCGATGTGCGCGCCGGGCCGTCGCCGATCACGATTTTGCTGCCGCTCCACGGCATGCGCAAAAACGCCTCGATGTTCTTCTCGACGGATATGCGCCCCGCATAGGCGGCGATGGGGCGGGGTAGGTTGATCCATGCCTTGTCCTGCGGTGTGAAGCGCTCCGTGTCGACTCCTCGGCCCCAGTGCACCAGATTCTTGAATCCTCGCGCCTGCAACTCGGCGCGCACACCCGGGGTGCTCACCATGCAATGCTCGCCGGCGCCGTGAAACCAGCGCAGCGCAAAGAATGTCAGCGCCAGCGGGATGGGGCTGCGCGCGCGGATGTATTGCGGGAACTGGGTGTGGTAGGAAGTCGTGAAACGCAGCCGGTGGCGCCGACAGCAGCGCCGCGCGGCGAGTCCGAGTGGGCCCTCGGTTGCGATATGAATGTGCTCGGGCTGAAAGCTGCGCAGCGCTTTTTCCACGCCCGGGTAGCAGCGCAGCGCGATGCGGATTTCCGGATAGGTCGGACAGGGAATGCTGCGAAACTCGGCAGGCGTGAGAATTTTTACCTCGTGGCCGAAGCGCCCCAGCCACGCGACGGTTTGCATCAGGGTACTCACCACTCCGTTGACCTGAGGGGCGCCCGCGTCGCTCACGATGAGTATTCTCACCGTGGCAGCCTCGGTCCAGGCCATGACACTGTGATGAAGTTTTCAAGACCGATTGTTTTCAGCGATCAAGTCATCTTGCGGTCATGATTCTGCGATATCTCATTCATGCAGACTTCGCTGCACACCAGGAGGCCTTCATGCAGTCCTTTCTTGACGCCCTGAAAACCCAGCGCTGGGATGATCACCGCTATTATCATCACAGCCTGGCGAATCAATCACTGCACCTGTTGAGCGCACTGTCCTTCCTCTGCGCCTACCTGATCGCCTTCAAGAATCCCGCCGTTGCGGCGCTTATTGCCTGGCTGATTGCCATGACGAGCCGGCAGGCGGGTCACTTTTTCTTCGAGCCGCGCGGCTACGATGAAATCAACCAGGCGACCCATGAACACAAGGAGGCCATCAAGGTCGGCTACAACCTGCGGCGCAAGGTGGTGCTGATGGCGATCTGGCTGGCATCGCCCGCGTGCCTGTACCTTGATCCCACGCTGTTTGGCTGGTTCAAGCCGGCGAGTACTCACGCCGATATGTGGCAGCGAGTCGGGGAGATCTGGCTCCTCGTGGGGATCGCCGGTCTCTTGTTTCGCACCGTGCAGTTATTCTTTGTCAAGGATGTGCAAACCGGCCTGGTGTGGTGCTGCAAAATTCTCACCGACCCGTTCCACGACGTGATGCTCTACTACAAGGCGCCGTACTATCTGCTGCGCAACAAGCTGTTCGACCCCAGCCATCGCCGCTTGGCTTGAAGCATTTCAAGGAGTACTCGGCGGCGAATCGCCCGGTTGGTCAGCGGCGCGGAGGCGGCCCACCAACCGTCGGCGTGCATGGCCCGCGCGGCCGCAAGGATGCGGTCGGCGGCGGCCTCAAAGTCTGCCTCGGTGAAATCCAGGCTGAAAATAAGGCGTCCCGTACCCACCCAGCTGAGCGCGATTCCCTGCGCGCGCAGATAAAACTGCAGCATCCAGTTGTAGCGCGACGGCTGCAGGTAAGTCAGGGTCCATATGCTGGAAAGATGAGCCACGCGAAGCGGCAGTCCCGCCGCTGCCAGGCGCACATTCACGCTCTGCGCGCGCCCATCCCACACCTCGTCTACCCGAGCGTAGATCGCTTGAATATCGGGCGTATCCAAGCGCTGCAGAAATTCGTGCATGGCCCCCATGACATAGGGATGGGTGTTGAAGGTGCCGCGCGCAAAACAGATGTCGGCGGGTTGATCGCTGCGAAAGCGCCGCATCCAGGCGGCCTTGCCGCACAAGACGCCGACCGGCAGGCCGCCGCCGACGGTTTTGCCGTAGGTCACCATGTCGGCGGCCACGCCGAAATACTCCTGCGCACCGCCCTGGGCGAGGCGAAATCCGACAAACACCTCATCGAAAATCAGCGCAATGCCCTTTCGCGAGCACACCTCGCGCAGCTGCTTGAGCCACTTCGCATAGGCTTGGCGGTCGACCGCCGCGCGGCGGCCGCTGTCGATCAAGGTGGAGTCGCTGGGCGCAGTGCTGTTGGGGTGCAGCGCCTGCAGCGGGTTGACCAGCACACAGGCGATGTCATGGCGGCGGCGCAGCACGCGCAGCGTGGCATCGCTCATTTCCGCCAGCGTCAAGGTATCCTGCGCGCCCACCGGGTTGCCGACGCCGGGCTGCACGTCGCCCCACCAGCCATGGTAGGCGCCGCAAAACCGCACCAGGTACCGGCGCCGCGAGTGATAGCGCGCCAGGCGCACCGCCTGCATCACCGCCTCGGTGCCGGACATGTGAAAAGAAATCTCATCGAGGCCGGAGATCGCCCGCAGGCGCTGCACGTTGTAGGCGACGAGCGGGTGGTAGACGCCCAGAACCGGCCCCAAGTCGCTCACCAGCGCCGATCCTCGCGCGATGCATTGTTTGTAGAATTCGTATCCGAAGGTATTGACGCCATAGGATCCGGACAGGTCGATCAGGTCGTTGCCGTCCACGTCGCGCAACAGGGATCCTTGCGACTGATCATAAAAGGCGCCGATGCGCAGATGTTGGCGTACGAAGCTGCTGAATTGAAAGGGCACGCGATAGCGCGCTGTGAATTGCAGATCCGAAACGCTGGGCTCCAGCGCCTGCGCAAGGGCGGTGGACTTCGGAAACATCGTCTTGAAGCGGTCGGAAAGCGCCATGAAGCCGGCGCGGCGGCGCGCGGCAATATCCTGCAACGCGCCATCCGCGCTGAAAAATCCGGACTCATCGTACTCGTAGGCAGGCACCCAGGCGGCGAGGCGCCGCGACCAGCGCGCGTGGCCTGCCAGCGAGCGGTGTTTGGCGAGCGAGAGCTGCAGGCGCCGCAGCGCGGCGGGCAGTGCCAGCAGCAATACGATGAACACGATCAAAGCAATCATGGGCGCCACGCAGATCCTCCGCGGGCACGCTATGACACCGGTGTGACAATCGCATGACGTTGCGCGCCGCGGTCGAGAAAATTGCGCTCTACGACCGGCTTAACTTTCTGCTGACGAATCGAATTCCACGCCGGCTGTTCACCCTGGCGCTTGCCTGGTTCAGCAAGCAGGAGAACCCCTGGATTCGCGATGCCAGCATCGGTGTGTGGAGGTATTTTTCCGGCCTTGATTTGAGCGATGCCAAAAAGCTTGAGTTCAAGAGCATGCACGACTGCTTCATCCGCGAGCTGAAGCCCGATGCCCGGCCCATCGCGGCGGATCCGCAAGTGATTGTCAGCCCCTGCGATGCCATCGTCGGGGCGTGCGGTTCTCTTTCCGGCGTGACGGCGCTGCAGGCCAAGGGCTTTCCCTATTCGCTCCAAGAGCTATTGCAGGAGCCGCAGCTCGTCGAGCTGTATCGAGACGGCATCTTTGCCACCTTGCGACTTACGGCCGCCATGTATCACCGCTTTCACGCGCCGCATGATTGTACGGTTCGGCGCGTGACCTATATTGCAGGCGACACCTGGAATGTGAATCCCAGCGCGCTCAAGCGCGTCGACAAGCTGTTTTGCAGGAACGAGCGCGCCGTCATTCCGTGCGAATTGTCGCACGCCGGGATCACACTCACCTTGGTCCCCGTTGCGGCAATTCTCGTGGCGAGCATTCGTCTGCATTGCGCGGACGTGCTGCTGCATCTTCGCTATCGAGGTGCCAACCTGATCCGATGCGCGGCGCAAATCGCCAAAGGCGAGGAGATGGGCTGGTTTCAGCACGGCTCCACCATCATCGTCTTCGCCCCGGGGTCCCTTGCTTTGGATCCATCGGTGCGGCCAGGAGCCCGTATCCAAGTCGGCCGGCCGCTGTTCCGCTTGCCGGGATAAAGCCGCCTGATTTGCCGTCCAGTTGCCCTCGCAGACTCTGCGATGGCAACATGCCTCATGATCCAGGGCAAAAGTATCAGCGCTAGGCGCGTCTGGCTGGCACCGGCTTACGTGCTGCATCAATACGCCTATCGGGACACCAGCCGCATCGTGGAGGTATTCACCAGCGATCATGGACGCCTCACCCTGTTCGCACGCGGCGCCAATGGCCCGAAATCGGCGCTGAAGGGTGTGTTGCGCCCTTTCCAAAGGCTGCTGGTCTCATGGTCGGGAAAATCCGAGGCCTGCCAGCTCGTCAGCGCAGAAGTGGACGGTCAAATGACTCATCTGGCGCCGCAGCGGCTCATGAGCGGATTCTATTTAAATGAATTGCTGCTCAAATTGACCGAACGGCGCGATCCGCATCCGGAGATTTTCGCCACCTACGCCGCCTGCATGCAGGCCTTGTGCGGCGGAGAAGTCGAGGAAGCCTCATTGCGGCGCTTTGAAAAGCGTTTCCTGGATGAGTTGGGCTATGGCTTGGAACTGGAGCAGGCGGCGGGCGGGGCTCCCGTGGAGCGCGACAAATACTACCGCTATACGGTGCAGAGCGGCCCGCAGCCCTGCGTGGCCGAGGCGCCGGGCGCGGTGTATGGCCAATCCCTGGCCGATCTGCAGGCGGAGAGCTTTGCCGACGCGCGCTCGCTGCGCGATGCCAAACGCGTGCTGCGTGCGGCGCTCGATGCCTGCCTCGACGGCCGCCCCTTGAAATCCCGTGAAGTCATGTTGGCGCTGCGTCAACGTGAGTGAACCGGTGCTGCACGGGGCCATCGCGCTGGGCCTGAATATCGATCATGTGGCAACGCTGCGCCAGGCACGCCGCGCCCGCTATCCGGACCCTTTGTTGGCGGCACTGGTGGCGGAGGAGTCCGGTGCCGACAGTATTACGCTGCACTTGCGCGAGGACCGGCGCCACATCCAGGACCGCGATGTTTCGGCCCTGCGCGCGGCGCTGCAGACCCGCATGAATCTTGAGATGGCGGTCACCGAGGAGATGATCCGCATCGCGTTGGGCATTGCTCCGCAGGATTGTTGCCTGGTTCCGGAATCTCGCGAAGAAATCACCACCGAGGGCGGACTGGATGTGCGCGGCCATAGCGCTCGAACCGCCGAGGCCGTCACTGCGCTGGGCGCCGCCGGCATTCGCGTCTCGTTGTTCATCGACCCCGATACGGCGCAAATCGAGGCGGCACGGCGCAGCGGCACGCCAGTCATCGAGCTGCACACCGGCGCCTATGCCGATGCGCAGGGCGCCGCGCGCGCGCGAGAATTCGAACGGCTGCGTGCGGCGGCGAAATTGGCGGCCTCGCTGGGCTTGACGGTCAATGCGGGGCATGGGCTGAACTATCACAACGTCGCTCCCATTGCCGCGATCCCGGAGATCGTCGAACTGAACATCGGTCACTCGATCATTGCACGCGCCATCCTGGATGGTTTGGCCAAAGCCGTGCGCGATATGAAAGAGCTGATGCGCGGCGCCCGCGCGAGTTCGCGTTGAAGCCATGATCTTCGGCATCGGCATCGACGTTCTGCAAGTCGATCGCGTCGAGCGCGTGTATCAGAAACATGGGGAACGCTTCGTCCGGCATTTGCTGCTGCCGGAGGAGCGCGCGCAGCTGGAGCTCACGGCGCGTCCGGTGCGCTTTCTCGCGATGCGATTTGCGGCCAAGGAAGCCATTGTCAAAGGTATGGGCACAGGCTTCTCGCACGGTGTGTGGATCCGTGATGTCGGGATCGTGCAAAATTCTTGGGGCAAGCCCGAGGTGGTGTACTCGGCTCGCGGCGCCAAAGTGCGCGATGGCTTAGGGATCGGCGAGGGTCATGTGACATTGACCGATGAGGCCGGCCTGGTGGTCGCGGTCGCGATTCTCATGCGCCGCAGCCCCGCATGACCACTTTGGTGTTCGACATCGAGACTGTGCCCGACACGGATCTCGGCAGGCGCCTTTACGGGCTGCATGATCTGTCCGATGAGCATGTGGCGCAGATCATGTTCACCAAGCGGCGCCAAGAGACCGGCAGCGAATTCCTCTCGCACGAACAGCATCGCATCGTCGCGATCTCGGTGGTGATGCGATCCAGAGATTCGCTGAAAGTGTGGAGTCTCGGGGAGCAGAGTTCCTCGGAGAAGGATTTAATCGAACGCTTCTTCGACGGCTTGGACAAGTTCACGCCGGATCTGGTCTCTTGGAACGGTGCGGGCTTCGATTTGCCGGTGCTGCACTATCGCAGTCTGCTGCACAGCGTGACGGCGGCGCGCTACTGGGAAATGGGTGATTCGGATCGCAGCTTCAAGTTCAGCAATTACTTGAGCCGTTTTCATTGGCGGCACATGGATCTGATGGATATTCTGTCCGGCTTCCAAGGCCGCGGCCGGGCGAGCTTGCAGGATATCGCCTCGTTGCTCGGCTTGCCCGGTAAATTGGGCATGCACGGCGCGGATGTCTGGGACGCGTACCGGCAGGGCGGCTTGGCCCGCATCCGCGATTATTGCGAGACCGATGTGCTCAACACCTACTTGATCTTTTTGCGCTTCGAGCTGCTGCGCGGGCACTTGAACGCGACCGAGCATGCGCATGAGCTATCGCGGGTGCGCAAGCTGCTCGCCGATTCGCCCGCCGCGCATCTTCAGGAATTTGCGGCAGCGTGGCCCGAGGCTTGACCATCAGCGAGGTGCAGGAGGCCGACATCGTGGATCTTGCGCACGACGGCCGCGGCGTCGCGCGCCTCGATGGCAAGGCGGTATTCATCGATGGCGCCCTGCCGGGCGAGCGCGTGCGTTTTCGCGTGTTGAAGCGTCGCCGGCACATGGACGAAGCGGGACTGGTGGAGGTTTTGCTCGCCTCGCCGGATCGGGTGGTGCCGCGCTGTGCGCACTTTGGCCTCTGCGGCGGCTGCTCGCTGCAGCATCTATCGGGCGAGGCGCAGCTCGCTGCCAAACAGAGTCAATTGCTGGAGAATTTGCGGCGCATCGGCAACGTGGTGCCGCAGCGCGTGCTGGCGCCGTTACGCGGACCGTCATGGGCCTACCGGCGCCGTGCGCGCCTCGGGGTCAAGTACGTGCACAAGAAAGGGAGGGTACTCGCCGGCTTCCGGGAGCGGGAGAAGCCCTATCTTGCCGACATCCATCGCTGCGAGATCTTGCTGGGACCCTTGGCCACGCTGCCGCAGGATTTGGCCGCACTTACGGAAACCTTGGCCCTGCGCGAGAAAATTCCCCAAGTGGAGGTCTCGGCCGGCGATACGGCGACAGCGCTGGTATTTCGCGTTCTGGAGCAGCCGGGCGCAGAAGACTTAGAAAAGCTCGCCCTCTTCGGTGCGCAGCGCGGGCTGCAGATTTTCTTGCAGAGTGGTGGTCCGCAGACGGTGCAAGCCTTACGGCCCGACTATGCGCCGCTCCAGTATTCGGTGGATGAGGGCAGGATTGTGATCGAGTTCGGGCCGTGCGATTTTCTGCAAATCAATCGCGACATCAATGTGGCGATGGTGGCTGCGGCCATGCACCTGTTGCAGCCCAAGCCTTCCGACCGCGTGCTCGATTTGTTCTGCGGCTTGGGCAATTTTACTTTGCCGCTGGCGCGCCGTGCCGGGCGCGTCGTCGGGGTCGAGGGAGAGGCAAGTTTGGTGGCCAAGGCGCGCGGCAACGCGATGCGCAACGGCATCGACAACGCGGAATTCGCGCTCGAGAACCTGTTCGAACCGGCGGCCTTCGGCCCCTGGGCCGGCGAGCGCTGCGACCTCGTGCTGCTTGACCCGCCGCGAGCAGGAGCCGAGGCGCTGCTGTCGCGCCTGGCGCAGTGGCGCCCACGGCGAGTCGTGTATATTTCCTGCCATCCGGGGAGTTTGGCGCGCGATGCGCAGATCATCGAATCTCAACACGGCTTCACGCTGACCGAGGCAGGGGTGATGGACATGTTTCCGCATACCACACACGTTGAATCCATTGCCGTGTTTGAGGGCCGCCCATGACTCTCGGCCCCCTCATGGTCGACATCGCGGGCCTTGAATTGACGCCCGAGGACAGGCAAATCCTGAATGAGCCCCTGGTGGGCAGCGTCATTTTGTTCAGCCGCAACTACCGTGACGTTGCGCAGCTGACCGCCCTCACGGCGGCCATTCGTGCCGTGCGCACCCCGCATCTCTTGATAGCCGTGGACCATGAGGGTGGCCGCGTGCAGCGCTTCCGCGAGGGCTTTACGCGCCTGCCCGCCGCGCGATCCCTGGGCAGGCGCTACGATGAGGCCAAGCACGAGGCCTTGGCCCTGGCCCAGTCCGTCGGTTGGCTGATGGCCAGCGAATTGCGGGCGGTGGGGGTGGATTTCAGCTTTGCGCCTTGCGTGGATCTGGACTATGGGGTGAGCGAGGCCATCGGCGATCGGGCCTTGCATCGCGACCCCGACGCGGTGGCGGCACTGGCCGTGGCCTACATGACAGGCATGCGGGAGGCGGGCATGGCGGCTGTGGCCAAGCATTTTCCGGGCCACGGTGCGGTGGTGGCCGATTCGCATGTCGCACTGCCCGTGGACCGGCGCCGCTTCGTTGATTTGGAAGGGGATATTCGCCCTTACCGGGCCCTGATCGACAACAACCTGGCCGGCGTCATGGGCGCCCATGTGGTATTCCCCGCGGTGGACCCGTTGCCCGCCAGCCTGTCGAAGTCCTGGATCGGCGGGGTGCTGCGCGGCGAGCTGGGCTTCCACGGCTGCGTGTTCGCCGATGATCTGACGATGGCGGGGGCGGCCGCTTTTGGAGGGGTCATCGAGCGCACGGAGCTGGCATTTGCTGCAGGTTGCGACGTCCTCCCCATTTGTAACGATCGACAAGCGGTACAGTCGGTACTCGATCACTTCGGGCACGAGGCCGGTTCTGCCGCCTCCCAAGCTCGGGTGGTCCGCATGCGGGCCCGCGGGGAGCCCCCCTCGAATCTGAAATCGGATCGACAGTGGCAGCAGACGGTTATAAACATCGCAAGTCTTTCGGCGGCGCCCCCCTTGGTGTTGACGGAGGGCAGCCGTGACGGGGTTTGATGCGGACATGTACCGCCGCCTGGTGGAGACCTCGCCCGAAGGGGTGGTACTGGTCGATGCACAAAATCCTGACCAGCCCGTGATCTACGCGAATGCGGCTTTCGAGGCCCTGACCGGCTATGCCGCGGCTGAACTGGTGGGTCGAAACTTACGATTGCTGCAGGCGCACGACCGCGACCAGGATGGCCGGCAGCGCCTGCGTGAGGCGTTGGCGCGGGGCGAGAGCTGCCGCGTGCTGCTGCGCAATTACCGCAAGGATGGCGCGCTGTTCTGGAATGAAATGGTAGTGCTGCCGCTGCGCGATGCCGAAGGCCGCGTGACGCATTTTGTGGGACATCATCGCGACGCCGGAGAGCGGCTGCGGGCCGACCCGAAAGTGGCGAAGGACTCCTTGAGCGGCGCGCACCAGCCGACCACGCTTGCCATCCGCGACGATCGGCTGACCGGCTTGTTTACACTGCCGTATTTAGAGGAATTGCTGAAGCGTGATTGGGCCGTGGCGCATCGCGAGCAGCGCAGCATCGCGCTGTTCGCCGTCGACATCGACGCGCTGGATCTTTACAACCATACCTTTGGACGAGCCGCCGGCGATTCGACCATTCGCCGTGTGGCGCATGTGGTCTCCGGGTGTTTGCGTCGCTCCAGTGATGTCACGGCGCGCATCGATGGCGGCAGCCTGATCGCCTTTGCCCCGGGGCTTACGCATGAACAGGCTTTGAGTGTCGGGCACCTCATGGCGGAAAGGGTCCGGGAGCTGCGCATCCATCATCCGCGCTCGGCGGTGCTGCGCTACATCAGCATCAGTGTGGGTGTGTGCGCCGCGATACCGGCCGCCGAAGAAAATCCCTCGGATCTCTTGCAGAGGGCGCAGCAGCAGCTGCAGCACGCCAAGAAATCCGGTCGCAATCAGGCGGCGTGAATTTATGGCGGAGCGAGTGAGCGCGCGGGCAGCGCATCTTCGGCCGTTTGCATTTTCTCGAGCAGGCGGCGCGCACGAACGCCCCCGCCATCGCTGGCCAGGAGCACTGGTTTCAGCGACCAGAAGTCCGCCTCGCCGATATTGTCTTGCTGCGCCTCGAGCATGGGCAAGTCCTCCAACTCGAACGGTGCCTTGAGTGCTTCGATTTGTTCCTCCGCGAGTTGCATCGCCAGCGCGCCCAGACTCTTCGGGAAACTGATGCCAAACCAGTAGTGGCTGGTGCGGCGGGTCTCCGGCGTGAATATATGGCACTGCGAGACGCCGTCACTGTCGCGGCGCGAGGTGCCCGTGGCAACGGCGCCGGCGAACAGCGCCATGCTCGCGGGCGCACTCCAGCGCACGTCGATCCATCGATCGCATAGGGTGCCTGAGGGGATATTCCTCGCGCGATACAAAAACTCCGGCAAAACTTCCGCGTGCGTACTGCGCTTGGACCAGACAATCCCGCCCTCCTGGTACACCTGCGTATCCGCCGTCGCGACCGCGCTGCTCCCCAGCGTGGTTGGGTGGAGAAACTGGATATGGCTCAAGTCCATGATGTTGTCGACTTCGAGCAGATAATTGGCGCGCACGAATAAATAGCGCTTGCCGACGGCGAAATGCTCCGGATCTTGGAAACTGAAGTCCGGAATACACGATGCGTCGGCGCGCTCGGCATCTCCCATCCAGATCCACAGCATGCTGTAGCGCTCGATGAGCGGAAATGCGCGTACCTTCGCGGCACGCGGGATGGCGCCGCTGGCATGCGGGTTGTGCACGCAATCCCCGGCGGCACTGAATTCCAGCCCGTGGTAGCCGCAGCGCACGCCGTCGCCGACCCGTGAGCCGAGATGCAGCGGCGCAAAACGATGCGGGCAGCGGTCGTGAAGCGCCACGGCCTCGCCATTTGCTTTGCGGTACAAGATCACCGGCACATCGAGCAGGCGTCTTGCCAGCATCTTCTCGCTGACCTCATCCGCCCACGCGGCGACGTACCAGACATTTTTCAGATACTCGCTCATGCCTCGGTCCGCGCGTGCTGCTCGGCCCGAATCTCTGCGCGAATCTCGGCTCGAATCTGCGCGGCGAGGCGGCGGCGTGCTTTGATGGCGCCGGCATCCGCGGCGACGCTGAACTCGCGCCGCGTGCTCGCGAATTTCTCCGCTTGAGTCTCGATGGCCTCGATGACCGCGATATCCTCCGGTTGAATCACGGCACCCATCTGCAGGTTGGCCTGGCCGATCGCCGCATCCGCGATGCGGAAGTTTCGGGCGGTCATGACGAAGTAGTGCACGGATCTCGGCGATTGCGGCGTGATGCCGTGCAAGAAATTCGTGACGCCGAGATTTCTCGGGCCGCCGGCAGCATGCCCCTCGGACTTGACGATCGCGCCTCCCGTACGAATGAGGTGCGGACCAAAGAATTCGGTGTCGAAGCACTGATCGACCGCGCCCTCATAGTCGGGAAACAGGAACTTGAAATGAGGATTGCTGGGCAATTGCTTCCCGACTCGCTGCACCAGCAAGCTGCGCGCCTGCTCGACGATATTGCTGGGCAGATGCACCACGGCTCCGCCGC
The DNA here is from genome assembly GCA_963756845.1 of uncultured Gammaproteobacteria bacterium. GTDB lineage: Bacteria > Pseudomonadota > Gammaproteobacteria > Steroidobacterales > Steroidobacteraceae > Bog-1198. The sequence continues at coordinate 154,029 of CAVWPD010000003.1, forward strand.
CCGGTATGGAGGTACTGTGAATGAAGCTGATGTGGCCAAGATCCAGCAGATTGTCGATGAGCAGTGGGTAGCGCGCCTTGATGGTGACCACCGGATGCTGTTCCACGGCCCACCCCGCAGCGCCGAGACCCAGGGATTCTAGATCCGGCAGCAGGGCAGGATCCGCCGTTGATTCCTTGCCCATCCAAATCCATACCACGCCGCCTCTTTCGCTCACCGGATAGCGGCGCACTGCAAGCGTTGGCGGTATGCCTTCCTGAGAGGGAATGTGGATGCAGCGCCCGGTGCTGTCGTAGCAGAAGCCGTGATAGCCGCATTGCAAGGTATCGCCGTGCAGGCGCCCCTTCGCCAGCGGATACAGCCGATGCGGGCACAGCCCCGCCAAGGCCACCGGCTCGCCGGCCTGTGTGCGATACAGGACGATGGGCTGATCGAGAATGGTCCGCTGCAGCAGCGTGCGGCCCACCTCGCTGCCGTAGGCGGCAATCCACCATTGCTCGAAGGGATAGGGCTGGGCGAGATTCAGTGGATACATAGGAGCTCATTCGACGGCAATGGGGACGCGCGACCCACAGTAAAAAGGACTATATTCTTAAGGTTGTCAATTGACAACTTTAATGAATCACCCAAAAAAGAGAGCCACGGCACATGAGAAAGATTGTCCGGCGAAGCCCGCGCGCCAGCGCGGTTGCCAACCGCCGCTTGATTCTCGATGCGGCCCTCACGGTGTTTTCCGCACAGGGCTACGAGGGCACCACCACCCGCGCGATCGCGAAGCAAGCCGGCTTGCAGCCCGGACACTTGGCCAAGTATTTCCCCTCGAAGGAGATTCTTTGGCAGAGCGTGATCAAGGAGTTCAACGGGGAGATTGAACGCATTCTCGCTGAGGGCGTGAGTCAGACGAGTTCCAAACACCCCTTGCGCAGCGCGCGCGCCGTGCTGCCGAAATTTCTGCGCTTCTTCGCCGTGAATCATCGTCTGACCCGCCTCATGCTGCAGGAGTTTTCGATATCCTCGCCGCGTCATGATTGGGTGGTGCAGCAGGTGGGCCGGCCGATCTGGCAGCGGCTGCAACCGCTATTCGAGCGATTGGAGTCGCGCCATGCGGAAGTCGAACGGCGCGGGGCGTTCAGCTACTTTGCCCTCATCGGCAGCGCGCTGGTGTTTTTCGGATCCTCCGCCGAAGTGCGCATGATCGCCGGCTTGAACCCGCATGATGCGGCGACCATGGACGATTACATCGAGTATCTCGTGAGCAGCCTGCTTCGACGTCGATAGGCCGCATGGTGCGTGCGGCGAGACCGAATCCAGGCATCCGTCAAACCGCATTCCCAGCGCCCCGGCGCCCCTTTATGCTGGCGGCCACGGGCTGGACAAATAAATTGGGGAGTCATTCGTATGCGCACATCCTTGGCAATCGGGACGGCCACCCTCCTGATGATCATTGCCGGCGGCCCCCTTGCCGCCCAACCGCCCACGCCACCGGCGCCACCCGCACCGCCCGCGCCTCCCGCGTTTGACGTCGCCAAGATGCGCGCGGAAATGGAAGCCTACAACAAGGTCCCCGATACCGTAGGCAGCGGCAACTATCCTGCGTTAAAGGAGACGGATCCATCGCTTCCGAACCACGTCATTTATCGTCCCAAGGATCTGTCCAAACTCGGCAAGCAAAAGCTGGGCGTGCTGGCCTGGGGTAACGGCGGTTGCGCGGCTGACGGGGCGGGCTCGCGATTGCATCTGGCCGAGATTGCCTCGCATGGCTACCTCGCCATCGCCAACGGCACCATATTGAGCGGCCCCGGCGCACCCCCGCGCGACCCGGCCGCGATGCCGGGCGGGCCTCCGGGCCCGGGCGCTGCCGGCGCGCCACCCTCCATTCCTCCGCCGGCCACACAGGCGAGCAGTCTGCGCGATGCCATCGATTGGGCGCTGGCGGAGAATGTGCGTGCGGGCAGCCCTTATTTTGGCCGCATCGATCCAAAATGGGTCGCGGTGTCCGGATGGAGCTGCGGCGGCCTGCAGGCGCTAGAGATTGCCTCAGATCCGCGCGTCCGCACCGTCATCATTCATAACAGCGGTATCTTTAAGCCCGGCGCCAGTCCCATTCCCAACACGAATTGGACCAAAGCCATGCTGACGAAACTGCATACGCCCATCCTCTACATCCTGGGCGGGCCCACGGACATCGCCTATGCGAACGGCATGGACGATTTCAAGCAGATCAGTACGGTTCCCGTGTTTGTGGCGAATCTCGATGTCGGGCATGGCGGCACGTTTCTTAGACCCAATGGCGGACGCGCCGCCTCCGTAGCCGTCAGCTGGCTGGACTGGCAGCTAAAGGGCGACAGGCAAGCCGCGAAGCGCTTTTTAGGACCGGACTGCGGGCTTTGCACGGATCCGGACTGGAAAGTGGAACGCAAGAATATGGGCGGCGCTTCTCAATGAAGGCGCGCTTTTTCACCAAGGCCTGCTGGCCAATCCACACGTAAAAGGCGTCCAGCGAATGATCGACTGGCGCGCCCTGTTTGACAGTCCCGAGTCCGTGCTGGCCCGTGGCGTGAATATGAATCTCGGCCGGTGCGCCGGAAGCCCGCCAACGCACAAACAGATCGGACATGGATTTGGAGAGCGGATCGTCCGCCGCGGCCGCAAAGAAGGCGGGCGGCGCCCCCGGTTGATGGTGTTGCCTTAAGAGCGATTGATACTGCGCTGCTCTTCGCCGTCCGGGTTGTTCACCAGCTGCGTGCGATTGTCGAAGATCATGGTGGGCACCAGCGCGGCCGTAAAGGCCGTCCACTGCGGCATCTTCGGATGATTGGGATTGCCGGTGCGGGCGAAATGAATCCACGCATCGCTCATCACTTCAGCAAGCGCCCGCGCGTCGGCCCCGCCGCCGGTCATGGTCTCGCAGCGGTCGGTGTTGTTGAACGCGAAGGCAATTTCTGAACAATGAAAGGCGCGCGGCCGGCCGTTCAACACCGGCGTTTGCCAGGTAAACCAATAAAGATAGGCGGGCGCGGCGCCCAACGCGGCTTTAGCCTTCGCTTGCGCAATGGCGGCATCGCGCACCGAGGAGGCGCCGATATGCGACCACAGATCAAACGGCGATGCGCCGGGCGTGCGCCGGCGAAAGGCGGCTAGCACCTCGGCTGCGTGATCGCCGAACATCGCATTGACTCGCTTTTCCAAATCGGCAGGCGTCATGTCTTCGTATTCCGGATGATTGATCGCGGTGACGAATTCGTTCAACGTGGAGCCGATGATCATGGGTACATCGGCGGATAAGGCCGGCGCCTGCGGATCGAACGGGTGAGCGGGCAAAATCACGCCATCCACGACGGGTGCAAAACCGAGCAAATCCGCCATGCGGCGAAAATTGGGCACACCGCCCGGCGGCAGCGGCGTATGCGCGCGCAACACCTTCTGTCCGGTGAGCACGATTTGCTGAACCGGCAGCGACTGAATCTGATCGATGCTCGCTTTGTTGAGTCCGAGTTCGGTGACGATCAGCTCGGCAAGGACCTGGGATTTCTCCTGGCTGCCGGCCCGAAGCATCGATCCGCTTTCCACGATGGCGCGATGAAACAAGCCCTTCGCGGAGGGCATGGCCATTAGCGTGCCGACCTTGCCGCCGCCGCCGGATTGGCCGAAGATCGTTACCGTGTTGGCAGCGCCGCCGAAAGCGCCGATGTTATCGCGCACCCATTGCAATGCCGCGACGATATCCAGCATCCCCACGTTCGCCGAACTCGCGTACCGCTCTCCGTACTGCGACAGATTCAAGTACCCTAAGGCATTCAAGCGATGATTCAGCGAGACCACCACCACATCGCCGCGCCGCGCCAGATTCTCGCCATCGTAGGAGAGCAGCTCCTGTCCTGATCCGGCGGAATAACCACCGCCGTGCAGCCACACCATGACGGGGCGCTTGGCGCCATCATTAATGCCCGGTGTCCACACATTGACCCGCAGGCAGTCCTCGGCGGGCACGCCGTCGTCCCACGAGAACATAAAAGCTTCCTCATCATTGGCCCAACCCGCGCGCGCTCCTTGCGGGCACACATAGCCGTATTGGCGTGAGCTGCGCACTCCCGTCCACGGCTTCGGTTTGGCGGGCGGCATGAACCGGTGTTCGCCCTCGGTGGTGTCCGCGTAAGGAATCCCCTTGAAGGTAAATATCCCGTTGTGGATATAACCGGCCACGGCACCGGATTCCGTGGGAACCACGGCGACTCCCTTCGCGGCGATGATCGACTCACCGGGACGCTTGGCGGCGGTGTAATGCGGCGTGCGTTTGTGCCGCCACCGGCAGCACGGTTCCCGCGGCACATCCGCCGACGAGTGCTGCGGCGCTTTTTAGCAGCGCGCGCCGCTGCGAAGGTTGTGTGATGGGATGGATATGTTTCATGGATTGATGAGTCTCATTACGGGTTGGTGTCTTGCGCGCTCAGTGAAATGGCCGAGTGCTCACCTAGGTCAATGGCCGAGCTGCCCAGCGCGAATTCGTATCGGCCTGAGTCTCTTTGCCAGTGGTGATGCGCGGTGTCCCAGTGGGCGAGCAAGCGCGGATCAATCGCCACATTGATGGTTTGGCTTGCTCCCGGCAGCAAATTAACGCGCTTGAATGCGGCCAGACGCTGCGTCGGCTTACCGGCCGCGGAGGTCAAGTAGAGTTGCGCCACGGCCGCGCCTTCCCGCGTGCCGGTATTCTGGACCGTAAAGGAAGCGCCGAGGCCCTTATCGCCGCGCACATGCAATTGGCTGAGTTCGAACTTCGTGTAGCTCAGGCCATAGCCGAAGGGGAACAGCGGTTGCAGATGTTTGGCCGCATACCATCGGTAACCGACATCGGATCCTTCAAAATAATCCACCTTGATGTCGGAGCCATCGGGCAGACCAAGGCCGGGAATCGCGGGCCGCGGCAGCTGGGTTTCATCCACGGGGAAAGTCACCGGCAGGCGCCCCGAGGGATTGATGGCGCCCGTGAGCACATCCGCGATGGCCGCGCCGCCTTCTTGACCCGGGTACCAGGCTTCAATGACGGCCTTGACCTCGCTGCGCCAGGGCATCTTGATAGGGTTGCCGGTTTCCAGCACGACGATGGTATTTCGGTTGGCCTTGGCCACGGCGGCGATGAGCGCATCTTGACCTTCCGGCAGATTCATCGATGCGTGATCTTGATCTTCAGTTTGCCACTGAGTGGCAAACACGATGACCGCATCGCTACCGGCCGCCGCCGCCATTGCCGAGCCGATGTCATAGCCGGTGGTGTAGTTGATCGTCGCGCCAGGAAGCGCCGCGCGCAAATGCGCCAGGGGCGAGGAGGGCATGAATAGCATTCGACCAAAGATGGCTGCCAATCCCTCGCCGCCGACCGGCACGAATATCGGCTCACCACCGTACGGGGTCACCTGGGTGGAGCCGCCGCCGGATAGAACGCCGACATCGGCGTGTCCGCCGATCACCGCGATGCGCTTATCGGCTGCGTGCAACGGCAACGCGCCTTCATTTTTCAACAGCACGATGGCTTCGGCGGCGGCCCGGCGCGCGACCTTGGCATCCTGCGCATAGTCGATGGGTGATTGGGCCGGGGGTATGTCTACGCCGACGGCAAACAGGGAGCGCAAAATCCGATGCACGGCATCCTGGATGCGCGCCGGCGAAACACGTCCGGTTTTCACTTCAGCCTGCAGCGGCAGATCGAAATAAACTTGCCGGTCAATCTGCTGACCCGATTCCTGATCGAGACCTTTCAGCATGAAGGACGCATCATAGACCGCGCCCCAATCGGACATGACCCAACCCTTGTAGCCCCAATCGCCCTTCAAAATACGATTCAGCAACTGATCGCTGCCGCAGGCGTAGTCGCCGGCCAACTTGTTATAGGCACACATGACGGAGCCTGGCTGGCCGCGTTCAACTGCGAGCTCAAAGGCCAGAAGATCGGACTCCCGTTCGCCAGCCTCGCTGATGATGACATCCGCGGTGTGACGCAGCGTTTCCTGATCGTTCAAGGCGAAGTGCTTGACGGTGGAAACCACGTGCTGCGATTGTGTTCCGCGCACTTCCTCACCGGCCAAGGTGCCGGCCAGCAGCGGGTCTTCACCTAAGTATTCAAAATTTCGGCCGTTGCGAGGGTCGCGGACTAGATTCGCGCCGCCGCCGAGCAGCACGTTGAAACCCTTGGCGCGGGCTTCCAATCCCATCATGGCGCCGCCCCGAAACGCCAACTCGGGGTCAAAGGTGGCCGCCAGCGCCATCCCTGAGGGCATGGCGGTGGCCACATCGCCGCGCCGCATCTGTCCCGGGTTGACCACCCCTAAGCTGGCGTCGGTCTCGAGAATGTCGGGAATGCCCAACCGCGCAATGCCGGGTATGTATCCCGCGGTTATTTTGATGCCGGGCGGCGGCGCGACGAAGCCGGGCAGGGGCAGCGGTATGGCCATGATGCCGTGCAGGAGCTGAAACTGCTCCGCACTGCTCAGTTGGCTCTGTGCGGTGGAAGCTCGGGCGTCCGGATCGTTACTGGCGGCAGACACGAGGGGCGCAAGTCCCACACAGAGAATCAGTACAGCCATCGAATTGGTGTGTTTCATAGCTTTTTTTTGCGCCTGGGTAAGGATCCCCGCCCTTACCTCAACGCGTAATTTTTAGGTCCGCCAAACGCTATACGCTTTGCGGCGCGCTGAAAAGCCGGATTTTCGGATGCCAGCGCTCCGCCGCACCGAACGGCAAAAATTTCCATGAAAAACAGTGGCTTGATTTGCAATTTGGCCTATCATTGGCGCGGGGATATCACGAATACAACTGTGCGCAGCGCGCCGCTTCTGCTATGAATTTAAACCGTCTTGATCTTAACTTGTTGGTTGCCCTGGACGTTTTGTTGGCCGAGCGCAGCATCACCCATGCCGCCGAGCGATTGAACCTAAGTCCCTCCGCCACGAGCGGCGCGCTGGCGCGTCTTCGCACCTACTTCGACGATGAGTTGCTGACCCAGATCGGGCGGCGCATGGCGCCAACTCCGCTGGGTGAAAGCCTCCAGGCCAGCGTGCGGGACTGTTTACTGCATGTGCAGGCCACCATCGACATTCGGCCGCAATTCGACCCGCTCCATTCGAAGCGCAATTTCAGGCTGATGATGTCGGACTACGTGTCCACGGTGCTGATGCCTGCCGCGCTGCAGCGCATGCAGCGCGAGGCGCCCGGAATTACCATTGAGTTGCTGGGGAACGAGAACGAACCTTGGGAGGCACTGGGCCGCGGAGAAATTGAATTTCTCGTCCTGCCGCAGAATTTCATCCGTGAAGGCCATCCGGCCGAAGTCCTGTTCGAGGATGAATACGTGTGCGTGTGCTGGAACGGGAATCCCCTGATCGGTGATCAAATCAGCTTGGAGCAATGCCTCCAGTTAGGCCACGTGGTTGCTCGAATTGGCACGATGCGTCCGCCCACCATCGATGCCTGGTTTTTCGAGCGCTTCGGTCACGCCAGGCGCGTCGAGGTCATCGCCACCAACTTCAACAGCGTGCCGCACCTGCTGGTGGGCACGAATCGAATTTCGATCATGCATCAGCGCCTCGCGCTCGCGTACGCTAAATCGCTGCCGCTGAAGATTCTGCCCTCACCTGTGGTCATGCCGCGACTGGTGGAAATGATCCAGTGGCATAAATACCGCGATCGCGACCCCGGCCGCGTCTGGCTGTTCGAAGTCTTGAAATCCGCCGCCAGAAGCACCCCCGAATAGCGGTCGATCGACCTTTCGGTAGCACCGAAACCAGGCATCCATATAAACGCCTTCTCGATTCGGTAGGCTCAATCTACCCTGCAGGCGTTGGAGTGCCGGCATTGCGGCACATCCGGCGTAACAACAGAAATGCATTCGAGGCGGGGGAGGAATCATGAGCTGGAACAATCATCGAATTTTCGGGGCAGCGGGCGTGGCCGGCGCGCTGGGCACGGCCTATCTGCTGAGCGGCGTTGCCGTTGCGCAACAGGCTGCCGCCCCCGCGGGCGAGAACACCTTGACTGAGATCATCGTTACCGCACAGAAGCGTCCAGAATTGCTCATGGACGTGCCGGTCGCCATAACCGTGGTCACTGCAGCCCAATTGGCCGACCAACATATCTATAGCATTGCCGATCTTGCCCGTACCACTCCGGCCCTGGAAATGGTGCAGTCCTTTGGCGGCCCGGGCGGCGGCGGACAGATTCGCGGCATTGGTACCACCTCGTTCAATGCCACCGCTGAAGGGGCGGTCGGCATCGTGGTGGATGGGGTCCCGCAAGGCAACGTCAATATCACCAATCTTTACGATCTGCAGCGTATCGAAGTTCTCAAGGGTCCTCAGGGCACGCTTTTCGGTCTAACCTCCTCGGCCGGTGTTATCAATATGGTCACGGCACCGCCCGATCCTTCCAAGTTCATGACCAGCGCGCACATCGACTACTCAGATGACGACAAGTTCGGTTCCAAATTTGGCGAGGAAACTGAACGCGCGGTACTCAATGCTCCGCTCACCGAGACTGCCGCCCTCAGACTGGCCGTGTCGGATGACCGGACGAAGGGGGTTCAGTACAACAACTTCAATGGTACCGATTACGTCTCCACGGAATGGGGCGGCCGATTGAGTTTCTTGCTCAAGGCGACCGACGATCTGACCGTGAATTTAACCGGCGACTACGACAGGCGCGGGCAGAACTACAATGATCCGCAGTTCGATTACGTCCAGGCAAATCCGGGATTGCTGGCGGAGTTGACGGCGTGCGGCATCACGCCCGGGTATTCCAACCAGGCGCGATGCGGGGATCAAGCAAACGATCTGAATTATCGAAACTATGGCGGATCGGCGCAAATCGACTATAACTTAGGTCCTGCCACGCTGACCTCCATCACGGGATATCGCAAGCAAATAGACTCGCCTAATGATTTCGACGTGCAGGGAGTGGCCGCGGAATTCCTGCAGATTTTCTACGTCGGCGAGACCTCCTCCGGCCGTCAGTTCTCCCAGGAGCTGCGCATTGCCTCGAATGGCTCACAAAAGATCGATTATGTGGCGGGACTGTTCTACTCCAGCTACTCGGCGGAAACCGGGTACATTCCGGGCGGTGCCTTTTATGTCGGAACGTTTGATATTCCGCCTGTACCGTTTCAGCCGCCCCCGTTCCCGTTCACGCCGTTTACAAAGTCAGCGCCATCCACGGGCCAAACCAACAAGTCGGACGCCGCGTACGGTCAGGCGACCTACCACGTAACCGACCAGCTGGGCTTGATCGGCGGTATTCGCTACACCCATCAGACCATCACTGATTTCACGACGGTGGATCCATATACCCCAGACAGTATTGCCGGCTACACATCGACCAGTATCGACAATTGGTCCGGACGCCTAGGTCTGCAATACAAGATCGATCCAGACTTGACCAGCTACTTCACGGCGGTTCGCGGCTACAAGGGGCCCATTATCAGCCCGGCGCAGTTGGGGATTCCGCAATCGTATGTGGGCCCGGAAATACCTACCGCTTTTGAGCTGGGGCTCAAAGGGGCCGCGTTGCACGGCAGGCTTGGGTGGGATAGCGACCTGTTTTACACACGAGTCAAGGATTACCAAGGACAGAAATGCGAAATCACGCCGGTCGGCGCGTTGGCGTGTCCCGACGAATCCGTTCCCAAGGTGATTACCAAGGGCTTCGAAGCGAATCTCTACGGGCAGGTCGTCTCCGGCCTGACACTCAATGCCGGCTATATTTATGACGAGGCGACATATCCAAATGGCTGGACTGGTTATGATCCAGCGGCCTTGGTCGGCGGCGCTACGACGTCGCTGTCGAACCGACAACTGGCGGGCGTGCCGAAGAACAAGATCACCTTGTCCGGCCTGTATGTGTTCCCAGTGGCGCCTCGCCTCGAAGGCTTCGTGAACGCTGACACCGTGTACAGATCCTCGACCCTGTTGGGGCCGACCGGAGCCCCTGGCTACACCTATCCGGCGAATTGGAACACGGGGGCTCGACTTGGCGTTCGTTCTCCCGAACAAACGTGGAGCGCGGCGCTATTCGTGCGTAACTTGAGCAACGATAACGAGCCGGTGACTTTGTACGGCGGCCCTTCGGTCACCTTGCCGGGAATGAACCCCGCCAACCCCGCGGGCTACGTCAATGGTATTTCCGGTTGGCAGACGGCCAATTCATTGCGCCAGGTCGGTATCACCGTCGATGTGAAGTTCTAGAGGTCGTGATGCGCCCGCGTGAAATTTGCCCTTTGATGGCGCCGGTGGCGGCGGCTGCGAGCGCGGTGTAGTTCGCGCAAGCACGGTCAGCGACCGGCGATTGCTCAACATGAAGCGTCACTTTTGGCTTCGAATTGCATCGCTTGGGCTGCTGACCGCTGCCGCTGCGGGTGCTGCGGCGGTCGACATCGATCAAACCGATGCGCTTGCGATCGGCTTTGAGCAGCCGCCCAATTCAGCGCAGCCGCGGGTGTGGTGGCATTGGATGAATGGCAACATCACGAAGGAGGGCATCAAGCTCGATCTGGAGTGGATGAAGCGCATCGGCATCGGCGGATTTCAGACTTTTGATGCCTCCTTGGGTACACCGCAGGTAGTGGAAAAACGTCTCGCGTTCATGACGCCGGAGTGGAAGGACGCCTTCGCGTACGCCACCACTCTGGCCGATCAGTTGGGACTGGAGATGGCCATTGCGGGATCCCCGGGATGGAGCGAAAGCGGCGGGCCCTGGGTCATGCCCGCCGATGCGATGAAAAAAATCGTGTGGAGCGAAACAACGCTGGCAGGCGGCAAAGCGTTTGCCGGCTTACTGCCGCCGCCGCCCGACATTAGCGGGCCCTTTCAGAACAAACCCCGTGCGGAGCTGTTCAGCTTCAATGGTCCTGAGAAAACGCCTGCGCCGGTGTACTACGCGGACAGCGCGGTGATCGCCTATCGCGTGCCGAACACGGTGAAGTCACTGCTGGATCTGAGACCCAAGCTCTCCGCCAGCGCGCACTCCCCGCAGCTCGCCTTATTGACCGATGGCGATGTGACCAAAAGCATTTCCGTGCCGATTCTTCCCGGCGCGCCGACCTGGATTCAGTATGAATTCGCGGCGCCGCAGACGATCTACGGCGTCACGCTGGGCGTTGTGCATCGGGGCCTGCCGCTGATCTTGGGCGGCACACGCACGGTTGCGCAGCTGCAAAGCAGCGATGACGGTGTTCACTTTCAAGATCTTGTGAATGTGCCGACAGAGCGCGGTGGTCTCGGTCAGGATCCAGGACAAAACACGGTTGCCTTTGCGCCGGTCACTGCGCGCTTTTTCAGGGTGGGATTGAGTTCGCCGAAACCGGCCGCGAGCGCTCCGGCCATCGATGTGAGCGCACTGGGTCTGCCGCCGGCCCCTCCGGTCACCGACTACCAGGTAAGCGAATTCGTGCTCCACCCGGCACCCGTGGTCAATCACTTCGAAGACAAGGCCGCCTTCGCAGTGGCACCGGATCTCTATGCCGCCGCAACGCCCGCGGTCCCAGCGGCTGCGGCGATCGCTTTGCCTGATGTGCTCGATGTTACCGAGCACATGGCCGCCGACGGCACGCTCACCTGGACGCCGCCCCCGGGACTGTGGAAGGTATTGCGTTTTGGCTATTCGCTGACCGGGGCCAAGAATGGTCCGGCCTCACTTGAGGCCACAGGTCTTGAGGTGGACAAGCTGAATCGAAACGCGGTGCGCGAATACTTGAATCAGTATCTCGGCCTGTATCAAAGCGCAACCCAAGGAATGATGGGCCCGCGCGGCGTCAAGTACCTGATCACCGACAGCTGGGAAGCCGGTGTGCAGAACTGGACCAAGGACATGTTCGTCGAGTTCAAGCAGCGTCGCGGCTATGACTTGCATCCCTGGATGCCGGTCCTGGCGGGCCGCGTGGTGCAAAGCGCCGAGGCCAGCGATCGGTTCTTGTGGGATTTTCGCGAGACGCTGGGTGAGCTGGTGGTTGAGAACCATTATGCACAGCTGGCCGACTCCCTGCATGAACGGGGCATGGGGCTGTACAGCGAATCGCACGAGAGCGGCCGTGCGCTCATCGGTGATGGTATGAGCGTCAAGCGCCGCGCCACGGTGCCCATGGGTGCCATGTGGACTCAAACGCCCGGCGTCAACAAAGAACAATTTGGCTATGACGCCGATATCCGCGAATCGGCATCGGTGGCCCACATCTACGGGCAGAATGTGGTCGCAGCAGAATCTATGACCGCTGCCAGCGGCGCGTGGGCGTGGGCGCCAGAAACCTTGAAGCCTACTGCCGACCAGGAAATGGCGATGGGCCTGAATCGCTTCGTGATTCACACCTCGGTGCATCAACCGTTGATCGACAAAGCGCCGGGACTGGCGTTGGGGCCCTTCGGTCAGTGGTTCACTCGCAATGAAACCTGGGCCGAGCTCGCGGGCCCCTGGATACGCTACCTGGCGCGCAGCAGCTATTTGCTGCAGCAGGGCCGCTTCGTGGCGGACATCGGCTATTTCTACGGGGAGGATTCCAACGTGACGGCGCTGTTTGCCGCCGCGGCGCCCGATGTCCCGGCCGGCTACAACTTCGATTTTATCAATGCCGACACGCTGCTGACCGCATTGCGTGCCAGCGATGGCGCCATCACCACGCCCAGCCGGATGGCTTACCGCGTACTGGCGCTCGATCCGAATGCGCAGCACATGTCATTGCCGGTGCTGCGGGCATTGTCGGCGCTGGTATCCAGCGGTGCCGTCGTCGTGGGAGAGCGGCCACTCGCTACGCCGAGTCTTGCGGACGACTCGCGTGAATTCAGCCGGCTGGTGGCCGAGCTCTGGGGGCCAAGCGATGGCCGGCACGCGTACGGTAAGGGCGCGGTGTACTCCGGGCAGCGGCTGGATGAGGTATTGACCACTCTGGGGATCGCGCCGGATTTTCAAGTGGAGAAAGCACCGAGCGGCGCGGATGTGCTGTTCGTTCATCGCCGTCTGCCCGCCGCCGATGTGTACTACGTCGATAATCGCCTGAACCGACGCGAGCAGGTAGAGGTGAGCTTTCGCGTCGCGGGCAAAGCGCCGGAGCTCTGGCATGCCGACAGCGGAACGCGAGAGCCGGTCTCGTATCGCATGACCGGCGGCCGCACGCAGCTTCCCTTGGATCTACAACCCCACCAGACGGTCTTCGTCGTGTTCCGTCATCCGACCGCGACCACGGAACGCATCATTGGCGCGCTGGTCGAAACGCCGCTCACGATATTGGCCGCGCCCTGGGAAATCTCATTCCAACCCCATCGGGGTGCGCCCACGGCGCCCCAAGCGACAACGCTGACGTCGTGGAGCGAGGCGGCGGATCCGGGCATCAAGTATTTTTCGGGAACCGCCGCCTACTCCACGACGCTGCAAGCGGCGCCGGCCTGGTTTGCGCCGGGCGCTCGACTGTGGCTGGATCTTGGCAAGGTGATGAACCTCGCCGAGGTGCGCGTCAACGGCAAAGATCTCGGCATTGCGTGGAAGTCGCCCTTTCGTGTCGATGTGACCTCGGCTCTCAGGCCGGGTGTCAACAGGCTGCAAGTGAAGGTGACGAATCTTTGGGTGAATCGGTTGATCGGCGATCAACAGCCGGGCGCGCAGGAGAAATTCACCCTCACCACGCAGGCATTCTATCCTGCGAATGCGCCGCTGCTGCCCTCGGGGCTGTTGGGGCCGGTACGAGTGATTCGCGAGACGCGGGCAGGCCCTTAGGAGACGCCGATGATTCTTTTCAGCAATGTTCGCATCTTTGACGGCAGCGGTTCCGCGCCCTACGCAGGCGAGGTCTTGGTCAAGGATAATCGCATCGCTGCCGTGGCGAGGTCTCCCGGCGAATCGCTGCCACGCGACAATGTGATGGTTGTCGACGGCGGCGGCGCCACGCTCATGCCGGGAATGACCGAAGCCCACGCGCATCTGAGCTGGCCGAGTTCGGTGGAACGCTTCGTGCCGGGCATGCACCTGCCTCCTGAAGACCTGCTGCTCAACACCGCGCGCAACGCGCGCATCCTGCTGGATCACGGCTTTACCAGCGCGTATTCGGCGGGCGCGCTGGGGAAAACCCTGGAGGTGTCGCTCAAGGCGCATATCGATTCGGGCGGCACGCCAGGTCCGCGGCTGGTGCCCTCGTCCCTCGAGCGCGAGCCGCCCAATGAATCGGCGTACTTGGACGGCGGCAGCGTCGCCGAGCACGGCAAGGGCCCCGACGCGGTGCGCGCCTTCATCAAGGATTGCGCGGCCAGCGGCGCCAAAGTCGTCAAGTTTCTGCTCTCCGGCGAAAGCGCCTTGAAACCCGGCGCTTCCCTGCAAATTCTGTACACCGAGGAGGAGGTCCGCGCCGCAGGCGAGCAGGCGCGAGAGTCCAACGTGTGGCTGACGGGCCACGCGCACGCGGCCGAGGCAATAAAAATGGGCATGCGCAATGGCTTTCGCGTTCTGTATCACTGCACCTACGCCGATGCAGAAGCCATCGACATGTTGGCGGCGCGCAAGAATGAAATTTTCGTCGGCCCGACACTGGGGATCGTGCAGGCCACCTTGGATGCGGCGCCGCCGCCCCATGTCGACATGACGCATATGAAAGCGGATGCGGCGGTGGTGCTCGAGCATCAGAAGAAACTCGCGCCCTTGCTGAGAAAACGGGGCATACGCTTGTTGCCGGGCGGGGACTATGGTTTTCCTTTCAACCCGAACGGCCGCAATGCGCGCGACTTGGAGCTGTTTGTGCGCCACTTGGGCTACACGCCGACGGAAGCTCTGGTGGCGGTCACGAAGCTCGGCGGTGAAATCATGGGGATGGAAAGCGAGTTGGGGCAGATCAAGCCGGGATTCTTGGCGGACATGCTGCTGGTGTCGGGAGACCCCACCCTGAATGTGTCGTTGCTGCAGCACAAGGACAATCTGCGCGCCATCATGAAAGACGGAAAATTCTACAAGGCGCCGGCAATCAGCGGCTAAACCCGAACATGAGCATGCGACAGGAGTTTGACAAGGAAGCCGCCGCGAACGCCGCCGATGCGTCGGATCTTGCGGCACGCGAGCGGCGTATTCGCGCGCACGGCGCCGTGCTCGATATGAATTTCGCGCAGTCGATGTACAAGCCCTTGCTCGAGAATCAACCTCGCGATGGTGTGCAGGTCGCTCGCGACATCGCCTACGGACCCGATGATCGCCAGCGGCTGGATGTGTACCGGCCGCAAAAGCGCCGCTCTGCTTCGGAACCGGTGATGGTATTCATGCCCGGCGGGGGCTTCATTCGCGGCGATAAGGCAGATCGGGAAAACGTCGGTCAATATTTTGCGCGCGCCGGCATCACGGTCGTCGTCGCCAACTATCGCTTGGCGCCCAAGCACGTCTGGCCGGCAGGTGCCGAGGATGTGATCGCGGTCTATCGCTGGATTCGGGATCACGCCATCCAGGAAGGGTTCGATGCGGCGCGTATTGTGTTGGCCGGAGAATCCGCCGGCGCCGCGCATGTGGCGGCGGCGATGCTGATACGGCGTTTTCATCCCCCCGAGGGATTATCCCTGGCGGGCGCGGCCCTGATATCCGGCCCCTACAATCCGGTGTTGGAAAAGCTGGCCCGCAAACAGTTCGGCACGGCGACGCCGGATCCGCGCAATGAAGCTTACTTTGGGTCCGACTTCGAACAGTACCGGCTCATGTCGACGATTGCGTTGATCGACGCGCCGCCGTCCGCGCCGCTGCTTATCACCTTCGCAGAGCTCGATTTACTGCAAATGCAGGTTCAAGCCTGCGAACTGTTCGCGCGTTTGGTCACCGAGCATGGTTGTAAACCCCAATTGAGGGTGATCCGCGGGCATAATCACCTGACGCAGGTGTATGCCGTGAATACCGGGGATGAGTCATTGAGCGCTCCGCTGTTCGAATTCCTGAGTACTTGCGTGGCCCCAAGGGAATAAAATACTTCGTGCGGCGATCACGAGATCAATGCACTATATGGCTGCATGGAATTGCACCGACTGATCGCGCCTTGAGAACAGGGCGAAAGCGACTTACCGCGCTTGGCGCGGCGGGAGCAGCGGCGATCGCGATCGCGCTGAGCACGTTCACCGCCGAAGCTGCGGATGACGCCGGGCTGCGCAATATCACCGTCGACGCCACGATCACAGTGGGTAATCTCAGGCCGCTCAGCGGCGTCAATGGCGCGCCGGCGGCTGAGTTCGCGCGGCCCGCCGCGCCGGGTACGCCAAGCCCGCCGGCCGCGGATCTCGCGTCGCTCTATCGAGCGGCGCGCATTGATCTGATTCGCACCCACGACACCTTCGGACCCGGAGACATCGACGCGCGCTTTGGCGATCAGGTAGGACCGGTCAGCATCCCGGCCGCCAGGAACGAGCTGTCGATTTTCCCGGACATGAACGCCGATGCGGAAAATCCCAAGAGCTACAACTTTGCGCCCACCGACCGGCTCATCGCCTCGATCCGGTCGGCAGGGGCGGAGCCGCTATTTCGCCTCGGCCGCAGCATCGGCGCCGCCCCGGATCCGCCGGCCGACTTCGACAAGTACGCGAAGGTCGTTCAGCACATCGTGCTGCACTATAACCGCGGCTGGGACAAAGGATTCCATGACGGCATACGTTACTGGGAAGTCTGGAACGAGCCGGATTTCAAGGTTTTCTGGACGGGCACGGCGCAGCAGTACTACGCACTGTACGAAAAGACCGCCCGCGCCATCCAGGACGCCGATGATTCGGCCTGGGTCGGCGGACCGGCCCTCTCCAAGCCCCTGGACGGCGGCGCGTATCGGGAAGGCTTCATGGATTTCTGTCGGCTAAATCGCGTGCCGCTGAATTTTTTCTCCTGGCATTTCTACACCTTGGATTCCAACGATCCCTATGACTTCGTGAGCATCGCGCGCACGCTGCGCACCATTCTCGATGCGCGCGGCTTCGGCTCGGCAAGAAACGTGCTGGATGAGTGGAACGCGGATCTGTTCGACCGCGACATGTCCAAGGCGGCGCGGGCCGCATTCGCAGCCAGCGCGCTGATTTATATGTTGGGCGGGCCGGTGGACGCGCAAACCTACTATCGCGCCGATACCGCGTTCCGCGGCGAGAATGGCGCGCCGGACGCGGTGGCCCACGCGCTCAGCGCATTCGGTGCGCTGAAAAGCACGCCGTTATTGGTGCGAACCTCGGGTGGGGATGAGGCGGGATTCGCGGTTGCGGCCGGGCGTTCGGCGGACAGCCGCAGCATTCAAATACTCATCAGCAACTATCAAATTGCGCCCAAGTTTCTGGGTCCCCGCCCGAACGGGGATGTCATGCACATCCCGAATGTCATGGATATCCAGCTGCCGCCGCGGCGCACGCTCGACTACCATGACAACGGAGGCTACGACGCGGCCATCCTTCTGCCCAAGCCGGGCAAGTATCGCGTGCAGCGCTATCGCATCAGCGAAACCGCGAATTTCACGCTGGTCGATCAAAGCGTGCAACTCGGCCCGAACATTCATCTGCAAGCCGACTTACCACCCCCAGGGATCGAATTCATCGTCATCACCGCGCTCTGAAGCCCCCATGGTCAGTGATGACCGGCGGCAATAGGGCAAGCTGAATCAGCCGGCTTTATCACCTGAGGACGGAAGTCATACTTGCCACAACCCGTGATTTACATCGCCCTGGATGTAGATCGCGAACTTGCCCTTTCCTGGAATTTGCATCGGAGGGTGCGCAATCATGGCACCCCGTCTTGCTCGTATTTACGCCTACGACCCATTCAAGGCAGCCGCGATCGGCGGCTTTGGGGAACAGCAATTCACGGACGGCCGGTGTCTATTCTGCTTCGGAAGGGTAGCGGTGCTGTGCGCGATACAACCGCGTACCGTCAGCCTTCATAGCATAGAAGAGCAAGGCGGCCTTAGAACCATCCCTGCTGGGGTGCGCAACCACCGTAATCAGATCACCTGGTTTGAACGTCTTCGGATTCCATCCCATGCCCTCCATGAGACTGGTGCTCGAAGCCTCGATATCCCACGTTCCAACCTTGGAAGGGTATGTCGCGTCAGCGCCAACGATGATGACGATGTGGCTGTGCGGGTTCTGCCACCGATACTCCTTTACGACGCCCAGATACGTAACATTCTGGGTCATATCGAACATCGCGCGAGAATGATGAGCGAGGGTTGGACTAGCCGCAGCTAACATGACTCCGACTGCGAGCTTCGAAAGCGAAGTTGGTTGCTTCATCTTCACATATCACTTCGTCTTCCACTCCGACATTGAATAAGGCCAGCAACTCGAAGCCATAGATATGCACATCCATCCCCGGTAATTATATCTTGATTGGCTGGTTCGCGGCATCCTCCTGGGGATCGCTACCATCGGGAGTTGGGGTCGGGAAGCGCCCGGTATAGAGCAACGAATTCCTCTCTACGTCAGCTCGCCCGGTGATGCCAGTGTTTCCGTCGCGTCGGTCCGAAGCCAGAGCGCTGCTCCCAGAATAAGCACTCCTACCATCGACAAAAGCACGGCGTCGTAGCCGCCGGTGCTCTGTACCAAGTATCCGAAAATCAGCGAAGAAAGGAGGCCACCGACGGCGGAGGCCGTATTCATGCAGCCGGTCACTGCGCCGGTGTATCGTTTGCCGATTTCGACGCAGGTAGCGAATACCGCGGGCTGTTGAAAGGTAATTCCTCCATAGCAGAGCGCCAGCCAAGCCAAAGCGAGGTAATTGTTCACGCTGAAAAATGCAGCACAAGCCGCCACGGATGCGGTTAAGAGTCCCGAAATTCCGACGACTCGCGCACCCCACTTCAAGCCCCAGCGTCGCCCCGCGGCGTCGCGGGCGAATCCTCCCGTCAAATTTGCCATTGCTCCGAATACAAACGGCAGCGCAGACAGTTTTGTTTCGCCCTCGGTGAAACCGCGCGCCCGCACCATGTACGTTGGAAGCCAGAACAGAAAGAAATAGTACGAATAGGAGTAGGCAAACGCCGTGCCCATGAGCGCCCACACGCTTACATTCGCTCCCATCGCTTGCCACGGAAACCCATGCGGGCGTGCATCCGCAGGTGGTCCAATCTCCGCCAGCTCTGCGGCGGTTATACCTGTCTTGTCCAGCGGCCGATTGCGATACCAGCGCCACCAACCGCAAGCCCATGCGACTCCAAAAACCCCAAAGAGGTAGAAAGATGCCCGCCAGCCGAATTGGACTTGAATGGGGACAATCAGCAGCGGCGCGAGCGCTCCTCCCAACTGGCTTGACAGAAGGACGACGCCGAAGGCGCGCCCGCGCTCAACCGCTGGAAACCACCGGAAGACGCCGGTAGAAGCGGTCGGGTAGGCTCCCGCCTCGCCGGCGCCGAAAAGAAAGCGGATGATCAGTAAGGGCCACAGCTTAGAAGCGAACCCAGTTAGCGTGGTGAACGCCGACCACCACAGTACGATTCTAGTGAGCATCGCTCGCGCGCCGAATCGATCGGCTAGGTACCCACTCGGGATTTCAAACAGTGCATAGGCGATCGCGAACGCGCTGCCAACCAGACCCCAATCCTGCGAGCTGAGGTGGAGTTCATTCTGAATCCTCGGTCCGGCCACAGATATGCAGACGCGGTCAAGATACGTGAGGACCGAAAGCGTGGCCAACAAAATGAGTACACGATGCCGGTACTTCACTTGTCGTCCATGAAGTATTGGCAAGGTAGCCCTAGAGTTTTCATGGCACATCCTGAGGCAGCGACGGCTCTCCGAGCAAGAATTCGCTGTGTGATCGGCCGGCCACTCGCGGCCCAATGAGTCGGCCGCGCGTGCGCGGACCGACGAGTTGGGGTTGCCCGCTGTCGAATAACGAGCGAGTAGGGTGCACCCAGCGATCGGGATCCGGCAGTCTCGACACTGACTTGACCGTGGCGACCGGGCGCTTCGCGGCAGTTCCAAATCAGATCGGCTTCGCGCTCGTCTCGCGTGCTTCCTTGAGCTGCTTCCAGTTCGGTGCGTATTTTAAGGCCTCGTCGTATTTCGCGAGCGCTTCCCGTTGCTTGCCTTGCTTCAAGAGCACATCGCCCCAGGCCTTTAGGGGGTCAGCCCAGTGCGGGCCGCGCTTGTTCGCTTCCTGCAATTTGGCAACTGCTTCGCCGAGTTCACCCTGTTTCGCAAGCGCGACACCCCACGAGAAGTAGCCGGCCGGTAAATCGGGAGCCAGCGCAGCGGCGTCGGCATACGCTTTCTGTGCCGCCGGCCAATCGCCCCGAGCCGCCAGAATGTCGGCGCGGAATCGATAACAGTCCACGAAAGTGCCGGCTGATTTTAGGACAGCATCCGCCTTGTCCGGATGTCCCGCAGCTTCTTCGACCGGCGCGATCCAGCATTGGTAACCCGGATAATTGGATTGCACGATAGGATCTGCGTAACCAATGCCGAATGCGTCCATCTCCTTGGCGGCTTGGTCGAATTTGCCTTCCTCCGCCAGCAACTGACCGCGGACATAGTGTCCCATTGCGGCAATGGTGGGATCACTCTCGTCGGAGTTTGTAGTTCCCAATGCCAGTTCCGCGGCAGCATGGTCGTGCAAACGGGACTCGACAATCGCGATCGCTGGGCCCTCGGCCGTCGTATTGGTTCCCCCACCGCTGTTGGCGTCGGCGACCGTTACGTTGCGCCATACCAGCAAGTTCCAGGTCAGCGTATCCCAATTTTGATACTCGGTTTCCGGCGCAGCGCCGGGACGACCACCGGCTGCTCGGCGCAGGTCCTCGCCGGTTCGCCAGGCGGCCTCCTCATCGGCCAGTCCCCAAAACACGTTCATCACATTGTTATAGCCAATCCAGAAGTCTGGCTTCAATTTGAGCGCCGCCTGATATAGCTTGAGCGCCTCTCTCAGGTCTCCGCCAGTCGAAATGAGCCCATTGGCCCAGACGTTGAGTAGATACGGCCGGTCTGCTTCGCTAGCGTTTGCGTAGGCCGCTCGGCAGAAAGCGATTGCCTCCTGATTGCGGTTGGCACCCTCCAGATAATAGGCCCACAACGCAGGCTCCGCCTGTGCGTAGACATATTCCGCTGCGGCGGTGGTGAGCTTCGGAAGGTCAGTGGCTGCGCCCGAGAACGCTTTCGGAGCGACGCCGTCACCGCGAACCGTTAGCGTTAGGCCGGAGACGGTCGTTACGAGATCCCCATACAGGTGCAAATCGTGCCCAAACCGGGCTCGCAACACGCGGGAAATGTCGCCGAAGGTGATACCGGTTTCCGGAACGGCAAGTTTCACATCGCTGGTCCAGGCGTTGGTGAGGTCGCGTTTCTCAGCTGTACTTCGTGTGGCCGCCTGCAGGCGAGAAATTTCATCCAAGAGCCCCGCCGCCACTACGGTACCGTCGATTCCATTTGCCGCCAAGGGAGGAGGGGTGTGAAAAGGCTCGATGACCACCCGGCGTGAAGTGAAGGCGTCATGAATCATGATGGCAACACCGGCGCCGATCACCGTTGCAACGAGTGCCACGAATAGTTGAAATCCGACCCGCAGGCGAAGCCCAAGGCGGCGAATGTCGACTTCACGCGCCTGGCCTTGCAAGAAGTGCAGGCGAGCGGCGTGCTCCGCTTTGAGGTGTTCGTTCTGGGTCTTGAGCAACTGCGATTGATCGTCGAGAAAGGCTTCGGTCCTGCGCGCCACTCCGGGGTCGCCGCCAGCGAGTTTGGCTGCAACCGCTGACGCGAAGGCTTCGGCGCCGGAGAGGCTGCTTGAGGCTTCAACTTCGTCTTTCTCGTCCTCTGCGCCCAGAACCCCGCCAAACAATCCCTCAGACATCCTTCAGTCTCCGGCTTTTTATTCTTCCGCTATCCTCTTCTATGTGATTGCCATTGGCAACCGACGGCCGCAATCGGATTGTCATTTCGGCGTGGTGTGCAAGAAAATGACCGATCGAACCGCCTCCGCTAGCCTGTCCCGAGTCGTAGGCGGCGCGTCACGGATGCCAAGATTGAGCAATTGGCGCGTGAAACTTGTGTGCCAGTCGAACTCATCCAGAGATAGAGAACGCGCAAAGCTTAAGATGACCGCGCGCATCGTGACCTATATCCCCTGCTGATCCACCGGCGGGCCAAAGCCTTGTTGAGGGCGCGACGGCGCAATTAGTCGACTAGGCGCAGTGGATCTCGAAGATTCGTTTGGGCGTGGCGTGCAGGCATTCGGAAGGGCCCTGCGCCTCGATCAAGTACACATCGGTGTTGTGCACGAACATGCGTTCATTGAGGATTCCCGGATGGCAGACGATGGCCATATGCTCGGCGATCCGCATGTCCTCGTCGTCGCGGATCAGCGGCCGCTCCACCATGTCGTAGCCCATGCCGTGCACGCTCAAGCGGCGCTCTTCGGGAAGATTGCGGGACTTAAGATACGCGTTGTGCTGCGCGTAGATCTCTTTGCACGCCGCGCCGGGTTTGAGCAGCGATAGCGCGAAGCGCTGCGCGTCGAGTACCGCCGCATGCGCATCCAACAGTTCCTTGGGGATAGCTCCCAGCACGAATATCCGCGACAGTTCGGTGTAGTAGCCGCCGGCGCCGTTGTTCTCGACGAGCAGGGAATAAATATCGCCGCGCTGCAGGGTACGGCCCTGCATGGATCGCGGCCGAAAGCTGGCCGCCTGTCCCCAGGGCGCGGAGGAGCACAGGAAAATGCCCTGTTCGCTGCCGAGCTGCTGGCCCACATATTGCGCGTAGGCGGCGATTTCAAAGTCCTTGAGTCCGGGACGAATGAATTCCTTGACCCGCAGCATCACCTCATCCTGCATTGAGGCGACTTGGCGAATGAGAGCGCGTTCCTCGGCGCTTTTAATGGCCTTGATGCCATCGACCAGATCCGTGGCGTCCAGTACTTCGCTGCCCTTTAAGCGATCGCTCAAGTGCTGCCCAAAGCGATGATACATCGCCGCGGGAGCGACGAACCCCACGCGCTTTGCGCCTAGTCGTTGCAGCTCCGCAGCCGCGAGGTCGGCATCGTAGCCGCCCGAGTAGCCCACGGACGGGTAGCTCGGCGTCGTCAGCCGCCGTGCGATTCCGGTGGCTGCGATCTCGGCGGCGCTCGACTGTTTCAAGCCGCCAAATGGGCCCTGTTCAATCATCGACATGCCGCCCTCGAGCGGAAACACCAGGCTGCTGGGATAGCCGTTGGTCGCCGGTTGATTGCTGAACCAGCGAATGTATCCGCCGACCCAGTCGCTGGAATTCTGCACCACGAGCGCATCGATACCGCCCCTTTGCATCAGCGCGCGGATGGCCTGCCAGCGCCGCTGCAGCTCCCCGGCGGAGACGGCGTTCAATACTCGAGAGGTGTTGGTTTGCATATCAGTGGGACACAATGTTGTTGAGGAGTGCCGTTTCACCGGCGAGAAATAGCCGCAAATTGTCGCGCACGATGGGATAGGCCTGGTCCAGGTAGATATCGCTCATGCCGCCGATATGCGGCGTGATGATGATCTTCGGATCGCGCCACAGCGGATGGTTGGGCGGCAGGGGACGCTCGCGAAACACATCGAGGGCGGCGCCCGCCAGGCGCTTCTCATGCAGCGCGGCGCGCAGCGCATCCTCATCCAGTACGCCGCCGCGCGCCACATTGATCAGATAGGCGCTGGGCTTCATGGCGGCGATGACCGCGGCATCGATGAGATTCTCGGTCTTGGGCGTATGCGGCACGATCAGCACCAAAAAATCCGCCAGCGCGGCGCCGCGTTTCAGGTCTTTGCGTCCGATAATTTCATCGAAGCCCGCAGGCTTGCGCGCCGATTCGGAGATTCCGATCACCGTCATGCCGAAGGCCTTGCAGCGCGGCGCCAGCCCTTCAGCGATCGCGCCGACGCCGACAATGACCAGCGTTTTGCCCCACAACAGCGGCTGCGGCCAGCGCTCCCAAAGGCCTGCCGCTTGATTGCGCTGCATGCGCGGAAAATCACGCAGCAGCGCCAGCATTTGCAGGAACACCAATTCGGACATTTGCGGTCCATGCATGCCGCGCGTCGACGTCAGGATGACCTCGGGCCGCAGGCCGGAGAGCTGCAGAATCAACTCGGTGCCGGCGGTGAGGGACTGAATCCAGCGCAGCCGTGTCGCGTGCCTCAATAGGTCCTCATCAAATTGGAATTGATGGCCGATCAAGGCGTCAGCCGTGCCGGCCTGCCGCAAGGCGGCGTCCCGGTCGTTGCTGGCAAACAGGTCCAGGTTCGGGAAGTCCGAGCGCACCTTGGCCTCGAATTGCTGGGCATCCGCTTCTGCCGCGCCGATGTAAACGATTCGGTTACTCAAACACCTGCTCCCGCCATGTGAGCGCGAAGGCGGCGGCGCCGCCGGCCGCGACAAACGGCACAATGGCCAACAATACTGCCGCGCTGCCGGCGCCGCTTGCCAATACGCTGCCCGCGAACACAGGGCCCACCACAGTTCCCAGGCGACCCGCCGCGACCGCCGCGCCGACTCCGGTGCCGCGGATAGCCGCGCCGTAGTAAAGCGGTGCCAGCGCAAACAAGATGAGCTGGGCGCCCACAATGAACACGCCGGCCAGCGCGCATGCCGCGGCCGCAGCGGCGAATACCGTGCCCACCGAGGCGACGGCGGCCAAGGAGGCGGCCATGAGCGTATAGGTCGAGAGCACCCAGATGCGCCGATGCGCACCGGCGTGAAGGTAACCCAAAAATCCGGCCCCGAGGCTCCCGCCCAGATTAAAGCAAACCGAGGTCCAGCCGGCTTCGCCGCGCGTGAATCCCAAGCCGACGATCAAGGTGGGCAGCCAATTCAGCATCATGAACAGTACCAGCTGAGTAAAAAAGAATGCGGCCCACAGCAAGAGGGTAGAGGCCGCGCGCTGCGAGCCAAATAGCGCCGTCGCCACGCTCTCGATGCGCGCCGGTGCGAAGGATTGTGCATCAGCGTGCCGTGGCTGCGCTTCCGGCAACAGGAACATCATTAGGCCGCCGATCAGAATGGGCGCCGAGCCGCCGAGATAAAAAATCGATCGCCAGCCGAGGCCCAGGGGCGCGCCCAGGGACACCAGCGCCGCCAGCGCGCCGCCGAATGGCATGGCTGCCATGATGAGGGTCACCACGCTGACTCGCTGATGGGCGCGGGTGGCCTCCGAGGACAGCGCGATGAAGTTGGGCATGGCGCCGCCCAGCCCGAGCCCGGTGAGCAGCCGGGCGAGAAACAGGCTCTGTACTCCGCCGGCCATGGCCGTCAGCCCCGAGCAGAAGCCGAACAGCAGCAACGATGCGATCAGCGTTCGTTTGTGTCCCAGGTGATCGGCGATGCGCCCGCCGATGAGCGCGCCGACTGCCAATCCGAGCGTGGCTGCGCTGAAGATCGCCGTAGCCGCCGCGGTGGAGAGCCCGAATTCCGCGATCACGCGCGGCGCCGCCACGCCCATGGATTGGTTGTCAAAACCTTCCAGCAGCGCCGCCGCCGCGCACAGAGCGAGCGTTGCATTAATGCGCATGGCGGGCGCCGGGGCGTTCACGCATAGGCCGCGTGCTGCTGCCCTTTGAGTCCCAGCATCTGCCGGGCCTCGGCGGGGGTGGCCGGCTCGCGTCCCATCTCATGCAGTATTCGTTTGATTTTTTGCACCTGCTGCGCATTGGATTCGGCCAGCTGGCCGCGTTCGATGAACAGGCTGTCCTCGAGTCCCACGCGCACATTGCCGCCCATGAGGGCGGCTTGCGTCAGGAAGGGCATCTGATGGCGCCCGGCGGCCAGTACCGACCACTGGAAGTTGGCCGGACCGAAGAGACGATCGGCGGTGCGTTTCATGAACAGCAGATTGTCGAGCTCGGCGCCGATTCCGCCCAGGATGCCGAAGATCAGCTGCACGAAAAACGGCGGTTTCACCAGCCGGTGCTCCAGAAAGTGCGCCAGGTTGTAGAGATGGCCGACGTCGTAGCATTCATGCTCGAACTTCGTGCCCGCCTCGCTCATGGTCTCCAGAATGTACTTGATGTCGCGGAAGGTGTTTCGAAAGATGAAATCATCGCTGTTGCGCACATAGCCTTCCTCCCAGGCGTACTTCCATTGTTTGATGCGGTTGGCGGCCGGAAAAATCGCGAAGTTCATCGACCCCATGTTCAGCGAACACATTTCCGGCTTGAAGCGGATAGCCGCTGCCAGCCTATCCGCCACGCTCATGGTCGGGCTGCCGCCCGTCGTCAAATTGATGACCGCGTCGGTCTTTCGGTGAATGTCGGGAAGAAACTGCGAATACACCTCCGGACTTCCGGTGGGCTCGCCATCGGCCGGTTTGCGGGCGTGCAGGTGAATGATGGCGGCGCCGGCGTTGGCGGCCTCGATCGATTGCGCCGCGATCTGGGCCGGAGTGATCGGCAAAGCAGCTGACATGGTGGGCGTGTGCATGGCGCCGGTGATGGCGCAGGAAATGATGACTTTGTTGCTCATGATGCGCGCGTGTTCCTGATTGCCAAACAAAGAAGAAAGCCGGCCGCCATGGCGGCGATCGGCAGCCAGAGTATCTGTTCAATGCCGAAGCGCTGCGCGACGTGGCCGACGATCACCGGTGCTAAGCCGCCGCCGAACAATTCGCCCACCGCGATCACCAGCCCGGAAGCGGTCGCCATCAGCGCGGCGGGCACTGCCTCGGTACAGAGGGGTCCTACGGTCAGGGCGATCAGCGCGTTATTGAAAAAGTGCACCAGAAACAGCAGCGCAAACAGGCTGGCGACATTCCCTGGCGCATTGGCCAACAAGAGCAGCGAGACGAACACTCCGATGCTGGAGAGGGCCATAACCGGCTTGCGGCCGATCTTGTCCGACAACCACGGCAGGAGCAGCGTTCCGGCCGTGGCGCCCAAGCCGATCGCCGACATGACCACCGCCATTTGTTCGGGCCGAAGCCTCAAGTGATCGACGAGGTAGTTGGGCATGAATGCGCTGGTGGTAATCAAACAGGTCAACCAGCACAGCATCATCAGCGCGGCGATGCGTACGTTGAAAAACTTTAGAACCGTGTTCCAATCCGACCAGCCCCGGCCCTCGGTTCTGGCCGGGCCCGAAAACGCGGGAATGATTTTCCACATCGCATAGGCAAGGGCCAAGCCGGGCAGCACGAAGATCAGGAAAATCAGCCGCCATTCGATAAAGCGCAGCGCGCCGGCCACGAACAAGGGCGCCAATCCCAAACCAAAGAGGGGCAGCATCATTTGCTGAATGCCGATATTCAGTCCGCGCCGCCGCGGCGGGGAGGCATCCAGCGTTGCGGCAATGCTCACCGGTGTGTAGGCGCCGTCCGCGAACCCCATGATCACCCGAACAATGATCAGAGTGATGAGCCCGGTGGCCAGGCCGCTGGCGCCGATCAGCAAGGAGAACACGATGAGGGATGCGATCAGCACGCGGCGCCGGCCGATGCGATCCGATAAATTGCCCATGAAGAGCGCGGCTATTCCCCAGGCAATTGCCAGGGCGCCGGTGATCAGCCCGATATCGCCATAATCCAAATGCAAATCGCGCGCGATCACAGGATACATCGTGCTGATCAAGAACCGGTCGATGCCGACCAATCCGAAGCCCAGGGACAGGACCGCGACGGTGCGCAGTTCGGAGCGCCGCGAGCTGAGGTTCATGTCTTGTGCCGCGCGTCGAGCAGATGTGCGGCAAGACGCCGGCGAAGCGCGCTCATTTCCTCCTCCGACCAGCTGCGAAAGCCCACGCCGGTCTTGAACCCCAAACGGCCGGCGGCAACCTGGGCCTCGAGGTAGGGATCGGGCCGGTCGGAGCGGTCCAACTCCGGGATGATGGTGCGATGGATGTCGAGGGTCAGATCGAGGCCCACGAGGTCGGCATTTTCCAATGGCCCGAGAACGGCCAGCCGCAGCCCGAAGCTGTTCTTGACGCAGGCATCGAGCGTCGCGGCGTCGCACACACCCTCGCGGACCATGGCGATGGCTTCGCGCCACAGCGCGTGCTGCAGTCGATTGCCGACGAAACCGGGCACATCCTTGGTCACGTGCGCCGGAGACTTGCCCACCGCGGCCAACAGCTGCATCGTCGCGCGCACCGTGGCCTGAGACGTGCGCGTCGACTGAACGACTTCGACCAACGGGATCAGCGCCGGAGGATTCCACCAATGCGTGCCGACAATGCGTTCGGCCGTCGGCAGGCCCGCGGCAATGCGATGAATCGGAATCACGGAGGTGTTGGACGCCAAGATAGCCGTCGCGGGCGATAGTCTGACTAAATCGGCGAAGATAGACTGTTTCAGTTCAAGCTTTTCCGGAGCCGCTTCCGTGACAAACTCAGCCTGTCCCACGGCCCGCGCCAAGTCATCCGTGACTTGCACGTTCTGTGCGGGGCTCTCATCGAGCCCACTCATGCGCAGCGCCTCGGCAATCCGCGCGCGGATAGTGCTGCGAACCTCGGGCGATGGCTCGAAGACGGTGACCGCGTGGCCGGCGACTGCAAACACCTGGGCAATGCCCGCGCCCATCAGGCCGCCGCCGACGATTGCTATGGGCTGCGGCCTCGGCATCCTTAGCCTGCGGTGTATCCGCCGTCCGCGTAGACGACGTGTCCGGTGTGAAAATCCGAGGCGCGCGAGCACAAAAATAGCAGGGGGCCCGCCAGATCCTCCGGTTCGCCGAGCCGCCCTACGGGCACGCGCGCCAGGAAACCGGCGCGCACTTTGTTCGCGTTCTCGTTGTCTTCGAACATCCACGCCGTCAGCGGCGAACGGAAGACCGTGGGTGCGATGGCATTTACCGTGATCCCGAACTTGCCCCATTCGCACCCCAGCGCCTTGGTCAGGCCATCGACGGCGGATTTCGAGGCGCAGTAGGCCGAATAACCGGCCGGATGTCCGAGCTTGCCGCGCGCGGAGGAGGTAAAGACCACTTTGCCGCCGCGCCCCTGCGCAATCATCTGGCGCCCGACGGCGCGTGCGATGAGCCAGGCGCCGTCGACATTCGCCTGCATGACTCGCGAGAAGCGTTCCGGCGCCATATCGACGATGGGCGACACATCGTTCATGCCGGACGCCACGACCAGAATATCGACCCCGCCGTACGCGGCCACGGCAGCCTCCACGATCGCGAGCGCGTCGGCTTCGCTGTTCGAGCGGCGCGCGATCGAGCGTGCCTCGATGCCCTCGGCGGTCAATTCCTGCACTAACTGAGACAAGTCGGCCGCGCCGCCGGCCGCTACCGTCAAGCGCGCGCCGGCTCTGCCGAGGGTGGCGCAGCAAACCTTGCCGAACGCGCCGGTGGCGCCCACCACCAGGGCCGACTTGCCTTGCACGCTGAACAGGCTCGCCGGGTCGATCTTTGGCAGCGTCACGGCCGCGGTACCGGGTGGGGCATCACCACCAGCATGGTCGCAACGCCATTGCTTTCGTTTCGAACCGCGCGGGCCTCCCCACCGGGAATATGGCAGCTGTCCAGCGCGTGGAGCACGTGGCGCGTTCCATCCCCCAGCTCGATGGTGATCTCGCCTGCCAGCACCACATAGATTTTCTCCAGCGCACCGGCGTCCATTTCCGCGCCTCCCTGCGGCAGAAAGTGCGACAGGCCCACCCAAGCAAACTGCGAGGCGCTGGCATCGAAGCCCTGCAGCCGCAGCGAGCGCATGTCAAAGTGCTTGGGCGCATCGTAGCGACGCGCCGCGGCAATGCGAGTGATCTGCATGTCGCTACCCTTACTCGGACAGGCCGGTTTCGATTCTGAATTTTCCGGTGGGATCGGTGATCGCGACCAGACGCACGATGCAGCCGTCGCCCTTTTTCCACCGCCAGGGAAAGGCCGCGAACGTGACGCGCTTGCCCGTGACCTTGTCGATATCGCCGCCGATGTTCTCGAAGCCGCAGATGCCCGCCGACAGGATGGCGTTGTGGCAGGGCTCCCACCACGGGAAGTCCTCGATCACCTTATGGCCGGTGGTACGTTCGTATTCCTCGTTGAGCCGCGGCAGCAGTCCGTGCGGTGCGCCCGGCCCATGCGGGCCGATGGCTGTGCCGAGCGGATGATCCAGCGCCTGCGTGTCGTTGCCGCACATCTTGACCTTGCGCTCCACGAACCATTCGCCGGCTTCTTTGTAAAAGCCGGGCGAGTAGCCATAGTAATGCTGGTTGTCGCCATAGTACTTATGCCAGCCGGTGTTGACGATGGCGATGTCGCCCGGACGAATCTTCGGCCGCGCATTCTCCAGGTCCTTGGCGGTGATGACTTCCCACTTCTTCTTCGGGATGGATACCACGACGCCGGTGCCGAAAAAGTACGGCAGCGGCACTTCATCCATGAACGGCGTGCCCGGCACGACGTGCGCGGGTGCATCGATATGCGTACCGGAGTGCATGACGGTGGTGATCTTTTGCGTCAGCACCCCGGAACGCGACATGCCGTGCAGACGTTCGATTTTTACATCCTCGAAGTACGGCCAGCAGGGTTGCCCCAAGCCCCACGGGTGGCTTAAGTCGTAGAACTCGAGGCCCATCTTGTTAAGCAAGTTCGATTCTTCGAATTTGCACAGGGTTTCATCGCGCCAGTCGCCATCTTGCCAGCCAGCCATATTGTGCTCCAGGTGTACCGCATTGCGGGTTAGGTGTATTACTATAGCATGGGCGCCGCGGCCGCTGAACCCGCCGCCGTCGCCTCTGCGCCTGTCGTGGGCGTCGGATCGATCTCATAGTGGCCGGACTCGAGAATCGCGGTCGGATCGCTTTGCGGGTGAATGCTCAGGGTGCGCGAGTTTTCATCCACATCGATGATGATGGGCTGTCCGTGCACCACGTATGCCTTGAAGTGCAGGCGGTAGGGCAGGGCGCTGGTGTCGAGCCAGGAATCGGAGGTGGGCATCATCACCGGATCCGCTGCCGGCGGAAACCATTTTCCGCCCATGTAATGCTGCATGTTGGCGAGCTTCACGCGTTTGGTGGTCGGATCCAGGGCGTTGGCGTCGTAGACCAGACGCAGCTTATCGACATCGCCTACCTTGCCGGGCTGTCCCGCGGCGGCCTGTGCCAGCGTCACGGTCATGTTGAGCATGGTCATCGCTGGGTCGGTGACTACTCTGAGACTCACTCCCGGGACCGGCACAGGATTGATGCGATAGGGCGCGGAGATGATGAGCGAGCCGTCGCTTTGTTTGGAGATGGTCATTCGGCGGGTTTGCGCGTTGAATTCGACCATCACCGGTTCGCCAATAACGGCAGGGGCTTTGTAGTGGTATCGATACGGCTTGCTGCCGAGGTCCAGCCACGCATCGCGCATTGGCATGGTGGGATCGCCCAGCAGAGTCGGTACCCACGTGCCCATCATGTGCTCCATGTGGATCACCGGGACACGCTGCGTTTTGGGGTTGACGCTGCTCTCATCATAGAAAATACGGGCTTGATGGTGATCCCCGACCTTCATGCCCTCCCGCCCGGCGGCCACTTTGTCCAGCGGCAAATCCACTTCAAGCACGATGATGGCGGCGTTTGCCGCGAAACACAGTGCGAGAAGGGCAAAGCCTGCGATGATTTTCCCAAGGGCGAACGGCTGCGCAACGGTCATTTGATCGCTACTTGAGCTTGTGTTGAATTTCGCGCAGGCCCGCCAGCGCGCACACCTCGTCCTGATGGCCGAATGGTACGCCTGCTGCGCCGCTCACCCCAATCGCACCGATGGTCACGCGATCGACGATGATGGGCAATGCGCCTCCCATGACGAACATATTCGGGGTGACGCGGCCGAGCAGGGCCTTGTCCGTCGCAACAGCCTCGGCCGCTTTTGCACTCGGCATCGCGAATGCCAGAGCCGTCAAGGCCTTACGCGTGGCGACAAAAATGTGGCTGCCGTCCGAACCGTCGGCCGTGAGCATGACGCGAGCCTCACCCACCGAATCGATCACGCTGACCCCCACGCGATAGCCCTCGGCTCGGCATGCTTCCACGGCCGCTCGCGCCGCCTCGATGGCAAGCTCCATCGAGGGGCCGCGTGCGAGCGATTCAGGCGGGGCGCCGGCGCCACGATGCAGGGCTCCGGCGGGCAGCTCAGGGATCGGAATGAGATTGCCGTTATCGTCCAGCATTCGAAATGGCGGCAGGTTATCCGCGGGCAGGCTGCGAGGGGAGGCCGGCTTGTCGTGGAAAGGACTTTCCGCGGCGCGGATATAGGCGGTCATGATGAGCAACACACCCGCCACGCCGATCGCGACACTATTTTTCAATGACATCTCCCCCACTCGTAGTTTGGCTTAAAACCCCGCCTCCAGCCGCAAGCCGAAGACGCGATTCGAATCCCGGGCCGGCTGAGCGACCACCGCATTGCTGTTCCACGGTCCGGACCAGAAGTCTTCCATGTCTACCAGGTAGTGATGGTCTGTGAGATTGTTGATGAAGCCGGTGACGCTCAATTTACCGGACTTCTGGCGAACGCCGAAACTTAAGTCCAGCAATCCAAAGCCGCCCTGAATGGTCTCGGGATTCTGATCGGGCTGAAATTGATCCTTGGACCGATAGGTGAAGGCTCCGCCGACGAAGCCCTCATAGTTGGTTGCCCCGATCGGCAGCCGTTGGTCCGCGTACATGGTTCCTTTGAAATGCGGCGAATTGGGCATGGTTTGCCCGGACACATTTTGGGCTGTGCTGCCCGTGGGCACCCCGCCGGGCCCTAAAACCGGATTGCAGCCCTGCGCCGGCGTTTGGATAACCCCGTTGCCCCAGCAAGGCGCGCCGAAATAGTCGATGAATTCCGCATTGATGACGGCCAGATCAGCGCCCACGCGAGTCAAAGAGCTGGCCGCATAAGTCGCGTCGATTTCGATGCCTTCGGTCTTCGCCTTGCCTGCCGGCGTAAGGCCGAGGATGGGCGCTACATCGCCGGGAATCGATTGTGAGGTTTGAATCTGATAGTTCTTGTAGACCGTGTAAAAAGCCGCCGCATTCAGTTGCAGGCGCTGATCGAAATACAGGCCCTTCGATCCCAATTCGTAACTGTCGATGTGTTCCTCGCCCGTGACGGGGAGAGCCGCCGCCGGCGCGACGGCGTTCCCGCCGCTGTACACGCCGGTGTTGAAAACGCTTGGCGCATAGCCGCGGGAGTAGGTCACGTAGGCCATGGAATGCGCGCTCAGCTGCTGTTTCAGGCTGATATCGCCCACCACCGTATTGTTATCGGCGCTGTTGGCGGTACTGATCGTGCCGTCGCCGAGCTGTTCATACGTGTAGCGTAAATTGTCATGATTGAATCGCAGACCCGTCACCAGCGAGGTGGCGGGTAGGAATTGCCAGGTGGTGCGTCCATACACATCGTAGGTCTTGGTGACCGAGTCGACGTCATAATCGGTGGCTGCCGGCGTCAGCGTGCGCCCCGTGATCAAGTCAACCTTGGAATCGGAGAAGAACAGGCCGCCGACATAATTGAACTTATCCGCCGGCGAGGAGGCCACGCGAAATTCCTGGCTGGTTTGATTGATGGTGATGTTCTGGGTTTGGAAATTATAAAAGTTCGCCCACGTGCCGGGCGTACCGGGGATGGGCCCGATGATGGCATCGAACGCGTCGCGAAAATTGTTCGAGTAGTAGCTCGAGTTGACGAATAAATCCTGAATATTGTCTTGGGTTTCACGCTGAAACGCCGTAGTGGAACTCAACGTGATGTCGCCGAGCCGATAGTCGACGTTGATCGAAGACATCTCATCCTTGATGTTGGATCCGGAGTCTACCGGCGTGTTGATATATTCATTGGCCTTGCCAGGCGTGATGCCCGTCAATACCGCGCCCTGACTCAAGGTCGCGAGTACCGGAGGCGGCAGCGGCGGCGGGGTGATGCCGAGCAACAGATACGCGCCGGGTGTCACATAGGTGTACAGGAAATTCGCGCCCGTGGAGTCCGATTTCTGATACGCACCCATCAAGGTAATGTCCAGCGCCTCATTCGGCTTGATCAGCAGCTTGCCTCTAACACCGCTGTTTTCCTGGTAGGAATTCTCGCCATTGTAAATATTGGTAATGGGAAATTGCCGCTTGTTGTCATAGACGGACAAACTGCCCTCCACATCTTGCATCAAGGGTCCGGCGACGAAGCCGTTGAAGCGATATTCATGATCATTGGTCGCGGTGACGCTGGCATCTCCGGAAAGTTGATCCGTCGGGCCACGAGTCACGATATTGATGATGCCGGCGGCGGCGGTTCGGCCGCCGAGCGTCGCCTGCGGGCCCTTCAGCACCTCGATGCTCTTGACATCCTCGAGCTGGTTCGCCGCATCGGAATCGGACGGAACCGGCACGCCGTCGAGCATAATGGCCACACCGGAGGCCAAGCCCACCGTCGCCTCATTCGCATTGCTGGATATGCCGCGGATGCCGATAGGAACGCGGCCGTTGAATGAACCCACCAGGTCCACGGAGGGAACTAATTTATTCAGATCGACGATGTCCCCGGCATTGATGCGCGACAGTGCGTCGGCGGATAACACCGTTGCGGCGACGGGCACCTCCGCCAGTTTCTCGGTGCGCTTTTGTGCCGTGATGACAATTTCGTCCAATTGAGTTCCGGAGCTGTCTGCGCTGTCAGTGGCCGACGCTGCCACGCTGAGGTGATTGGCGGCCAAAAGAGCGATACCACCGATTGTGCACGGAATGATCTTGTAAGCCATCCGACCCCCCTTTTTTTCGACCTTATATTTGGCCCATGCTCCGCAACGCCTGTCGCGGCCTGTGGCCTTTTATGATTTCCTGCCAGCCCTGCACGAACGATGCTATCTCGTTCGCCGATTCACTGATACCGCTTCGTGGTACAGCTGATCCGATAGTAAGCTACCTGGCGAGCGCTTGTACAGCACAGGGTCCGGCGGGTGGATTGTTCGCTGCAACAGGGGCACTAAGCCGCTGGGATCAATAACGGGCGGCTGGCCCCAGCATCTCGAGGATGGCGGCGCGCGCCTTCAGCAGTTCTTTGACCAGATCGCTTTTCATCCTCGTGAAGCGCGTCGTCGGAACGGGAATCGACAGCGCCATGCAGCGGCCAAGCGGATCGAGAAACGCGGTGCCCACCGCGCAGATCCCCTCCGTGTGTTCCTCGAGATCAAAAGCGACACCCGACTTTGCACACGCTTCGATGGCGGCCTGCAGCGCGCCGCTCTTGACGATGGTGGCCGGCGTCATGCGCGGCAGCGGATGGCGCAAGAACTGGCGCAGGGTTTTCTCCGGCATCACGCTGAGCAGCGCCTTGCCGTTGGCCGTGCAATGCAGCGGAAAGCTGTCGCCCACGCCTGATACCGCACGCAAACGATGCGCACCCGGAATTTGGTCGGTAAATACTGCGGAGAATCCCTTCAAAACCGATAAATCGACGGTCTCGCGCAGATGCAAGGATAGTTTCGCCATGATGGGACGGGTGATTTGATCGAAATCCACGCTCGCGGAGGCGGCGAGCCGGATCAGCGCCGGTCCCAGACGCACGCCCGAGGTGGGGGTGGCGGCGATCAAGAATTGTTCGGCGCGCAGTGCATCGACGATGCGCTGCACCGTGGAGCGCGCCAGATCGACCCGCTGTGCAATCTGCGCCAGGCTCAGCCCCGCCTGTTCCCCCTCCAGGGCGCGCAGCACGCTCGCCGCCCTCGCAATGACTTGTACGCTCTGACCGGGGGACTTGGTGTTTTTTTGCATCGGCGGGAATTCTAGCGCGTCCCCGCGCCGATGGCTCGCCGGTGCGCGGGCTCCCGCGCGCGCGGCGCTAGAGCTTATTGAGGCCGAGTCGCAGAACCTCGGGGACTTCTGCGGCGATTTGCGCTTTGCGCTGATCGTCGCCGCGCACCAGTCCCTTGGCGAGCCAACTGCCGGCGCCGCGCATGAACAGCAGCAAACAATCGCGATTCACATCCCGCATGGAATTCTCGCTCTGCGCCTCCCGGCACAGCAAGCGATAGCCTTGCACCAAATCCGCACCGCGTTCGCTCGCCAGAGCTTTCTCCTCGGCGCTCAGCGCATCATAGCCGGTAGAGGAGCGCAGCGGCTCGATGTCGTCGCGTTGATGAGAGATGGAATTGGCGCGCAAGACGGCGATCAAGGTTTCGGCGGCGCTGCCACCCTGGGCTGCGGCACGCTCGCGAATGAAGCAAAAAATTCTGTCGGTGCGCGCATAGCAGGCGGAGAGAATGGTCTGTTTGTCGCCGACGTAGTGATACAGAGTTCGCTTGGTGGCGCCCACTGCGGCGGCAATATCATCGAGCGAAGTCGTGTCGACGCCGCGGCGGTTGAACAACTGCGAGGCCGCGGCGAGAATCTTCTCGCGCTTCGCTTCGAACTGCGCTCCGCGATCAAACAGGCCGGCCGGATGACTGAGCAGGGGTGCGAAGTCGATCGGCGGGGGATCCACGCGGCTGCGTCGGTCGGCTGCCCAGCCGTTGGCGAGAATATCTGCGGCCGCGGCGATGAGTTCCTGGCGCGTGACCCGCAGCGCCGTCGCCAAGGGCGAGTTCAGCGGTATGGAATGAATGATGCTGATGATGGTCCGCGCAACGATCGGAAAATCGCACGCTCGAATGTCTCCGGCCTTGGCGCCCGTTTCCAGCACGCTGGCGAGCCGCGCCACGACCGCTTCGTAAATGCCCAGTACGGTTTCCCGTTCCGCTTGATCGAGCAATCCTATCTCGCTGAGCGCGGCGAGTTCCGGCTCGGCCGGATCCAAAGTTCTTGCGATGAAGTCCGCGACGATCTGCAGAGCGGTGCGGCCGAATTGCGCCGCCTCGCCGAGCTGACGCGCCATGATCTCGGATGATCGCAGATAAACCTGAAACATCAGATCTTCGCGGTCTTCCACATAGTAATAGAGGGATGCGCGCGAAAATCCCAGCTTGTCTGCCACCACCGTGAGGGAGGTCATGGAGATGCCCTTGGAATTGAGCTCCCGCGCCGCCTCATCGAGGAGCTGATCGCGCCGGGATTTTGCGGTGGCGGCGCTTCTGCGCGCCGATGCGATGCCTTTGCTGATCATGCCCGATACGTCAGTATTCGATCGCACAGCCCTGTGGCTGGGTCTCTGCGTTCTTCACCGGACGTCCGGCCACAAGATCATCGAGCGCGGCTTTGACGTAATTCTCCCCGCCCTGGTTCTCGAACAGGTCCTTATCCATCGCGCCCTGGTAGACGAGTTTCCCGCTGCGATCGACGATGAAAAAACTCGGGGTGGTCTTGGCGCCGTAGCGGCGCGCGATGCTGCCGTCGACGTCAAACAGAAAGGCGGTCACTGTCGCCTGGGTTTGGGTAATCCGCGTGCGCGCAGCGGCGGCTGTGAGGTAGCCGGCCCGATCGGGCGCCGCCGTATCGATGGACAGCCACACGATGTGCTGAGAGGCCGCGTAGTGCTGCAGCGCCTGCATCGCGCCGCTGTTGTACTTCGCCGCGGTAAACGGACATACCGGGTTGGTCCACTCCAGGACCACCAACCGGCCCGCGTAATCGCTCAAGCCGTGGCGCCGCCCATCGGCGCCGGGGGCCGAGAAACTTGGGACCCGCGAGCCGATATCGACGCGGCCCAGAGCCGGCGAAGAGGCGGACGCAGCCGCACTCAGACTCGACGCGATAGCCAGGAGCAGCGGAGCGGCCCGTGAAAAGGCGGCCCGCGTACGTCCCTTTATAGGATCAAAGGAGTACACGGGCCGTCACACAGTGAGTTACTGTCCGCCCCCAGTCTTTTCCGCCGGTGCCTGCGCCGGCGCGGCCGCGCCGGCGGCGCCTTGGCCTTGCTGCTGCGCTGCGGTTGCTGCGAGGCCTGCTGGCGGCGCTTCTGCGCTGCCGCTTGGGCTGCCATCAGCTCCTGCGGTTCGATGAAGCCGTCATGATCGGCATCGATCTTGGCGAAATTGGCGGCGAACTCCTTGCCGATCGGGCCGACTAATTCCGAGGGATCGAGTTTGCCGTTGACCTTCGTATCCAGGATGCCGAACAGCCGGGTGGCATTCATCTGTTGATCGTAGGCGACATAGTCAGCCATCTTGTCGGAGGTCTCCCCGACCCAGCGGTAATGGAATGCCGTGTAGAGCATCTCATCGAATGACTGATCACCCCACGGCACGGTGCGGTTGTGATCCGGATTGGCCGGATTGCGCACGGAGTTATCGTAGGTGTAGATGGCCAGAAGCTTCGTACCCGCGGCGATTTTCACCGGCTCGGTGAAATTGTATTCGCGCTGCCAGTTGAAATCGTAGTGTGGCAGGGACAGAAGCAGCGTCTTCTTGCCATCCGGCGCCAACATCCACAGCTGTGATGAAGCACCGCGATAGTGGGCATGCGGGAATGCACCGTACAGCAACGCGTCCTTGGGGACGGTGATGTAGGCCTGCAGCTGCGTGCTTTCCGTGTTGGCCGGAATGACGATATTCGGATTGGCAATAACCGAATTGCGCATCACGTACTTCGGCGTGTCCTTGTAGAAGTACAGCGCAATCTGCGAATGCTCGGTGACCTGCTGCCCAAAGGGCGTGTAATGCACCTGGAAGCCGACGGCGCCGCCGGGCGGCAGGTACACGCCGGTATCCTTCGGCTCGACGAAGGACTCAGCGCCCACCGCATAACCGCCCAAGGATGCTCCCCACTTGCTTTCGTTCGCCACCGTACCGGGTGCAGGCACTTCGGCGAGATAGCCGGTCAGGATGTGGTGCACGGTCTGACGGTTCACGACTTTGATCGTCGATGCGCGCAGCCACTTGCCTTCCTTCAAAGGATTGACCACATAGGGGCGCTGATAATCCACGATGCCGTTGGCCGGGATCGTGTAGGCGGGAATGTCCAGCACCAGGTCCGGCTTGCCCAAGGGCCACTCCTCCGCCTTGAAGGTCTTGGCAGCGAGCGGGTCGGCACCGGTGCCGCGCGGCGCGCCGGCTTCCACCCAGTGAACTAATGTCTTGATCTGAGCCGACGAGAGGCTCCGATCGCCGAGGAAATGACCAATGGTCGGGTCAGCGCGCCACGGCGGCATGCGCTGTGTGCGAATCATCTCGCGAATCATCGGTGCGAAAGGCGCGATCTCTTCATAACGCGTAAACGGCATCGGCCCAATGCCGCCGGGCTCGTGGCACGACACGCACTTGTCTTCGAACATCGGGGCGATGTTCTTCACGTAGGTCAGGTGTGCCCTCGCCAACTTCGCCCGCTCAGGGAAGTCGACGATGCAGCCCACCGCTTCGACGCGAGCAACGGCGACCGGTTTTCCGGCCAGCTGCGCATCGAGCGCATCCTTGGCCCAGGTATGCTCGGCACTGGCCTTCTGGCGCTCGTAGGTGACCTTATCGTCGATCGGACCGCGGTAGACGATCTTCCAGGTCTTCGGATCGATGACGATGACCTCGGCGGTGCGGGTCACGCCCAGCTGCTCGCCGACCAATTGATTCGAATCCATCAGGATGGGAATGTTGTAGCCGTACGCCTGCGCCTCGGCGACGATGGCATCGCGCGTGTCCGAGGGAGTCGAATTCAACATGAAGATCTCAACGCCCTTGGGCGTGTATTCGTCCTGCAGCGCCTTCACGGCGGCAGCGGAATTGCGGCTGACCGGGCAGCTATTCTGTTGAGTGATCAGCACGACCGCGCTGGCATCGCCGAGTTGTCGCAGTTCATGAGAGTGCAGGTTTTGATCGCTCAACCGGAAGTCATCGACCGTCACTGGCAAGGTAACTTCGGCCGGGGCGTTTGCCGCCGCCTTCGCCGCCGTCGCGGGTGTCGGTGTCGCGCCACATAGGCCCACGTAGCTAAAGCCTACGACCGCGATGAGCGCCGCCGCAGCGCCTGTTCGAGTGTGCATCATTGTCAAACTTCCCCTGTGGTTCGCCATGGAAATCACCGCCGCCAAAACGGTTTATCTACGTTCCGGTGTCATTATGCCACCAAATGTGGGGCGCGCGCCAACTATTGAGGCGCCCCAGGCATGGGTTTGGGCGGCAAAAGCGCCCCGGGAGCAGCCCCTCCGGTACCTGGGCTATTTGTGCGTTAATGCGCCATGACACCTCGATTGGCCCTTTGGCGTGGCTTGCGATGGGCGCTTGCAGCGCTGGCGGGCGTGGCGGTCATCCTAGGGCTGCTGATCGGCGCGTTGAATGCGGGGTATTTCCGTGGGCCCCTGATTCACCTGATTGGCGTGCGCACCGGGCGGGACATTAAAGCGGATGTCTTGACGCTGCATCTTTTCTCCCGGAATCCGCAGCTGGTGGCCGAAGGCGTCACGATCGGCAACCCGCCTTGGACCCCTGCCGGCAACACCGCGGTGCTCGGCAAGATAACCGTGATTTTCTCCATACCGGGCTCGGGACAGGGATTTGGTATACAGCGCGTGGATATTCAATCTGCAACCCTGCACCTGTTGCGCGATTCCACGGGGCATGCCAACTGGCAACGCACCAATCCAGACCGAGGAGGCAATCGGGGTTTGCCGCTGATTCACAGTCTGTCGATACCCGCCGCGCATGTAATGCTCGATGATGCTCTGAAGCATTTGCAATTCGAAGGCACCGCTTCCGCCGTGAGCGGCGCGGTCGGCCAAGGCGCGCAGCCGCTGCGCATCGAGGGCACCGGCCGGCTGAACGGCAAAACCGCGACGATAGAAATTACCGGCGATCCGCTGCTCACCGCCAACCGCAATACCCCCTATCGGTTTAGCTTCGTGGAACGCTCGAGCGGCTCGCAGCTTACGGGTAATGGGGCGCTGTTGCGCCCCTTCGATTTCAACGCGCTTGATGCGAGCTTCGAGGCTGCGGGTGCCGATCTCAAGGATCTTTACTATCTCGTCGGCGTCAGTTTCGTGAATACCGGAACGTATCGCTTCTCGGGCAAATTGGCACGGCGCGGCAACACCACGACATACCGCGACTTGGCGGCGAACTTCGGCGAGACCGATATTCGCGGCGCCGCTACCATCGACTCGTCTCGCGGCCACTCGACCATCGATGTCAGTTTGAATTCGCAGCTGCTGCGCACCGCAGATTTCGGCCTGCGCGCGGCGGGGCGTGCCGCGGCGGACCCCCATGGGTTATTGCTGTCCACGGCGATGCTGGACCCCGGCGCCCTGCATCGCAACGACGGCAACATCAAATTCCGCGCCGCCCGCGTGCAGGTGGCCCGTGTGGTACTTGAGGGGCTCTCGGCCAACATCACGCTGGATCGCGGTGTCGTGACAGTCCATCCCGTGTTG
This sequence comes from uncultured Gammaproteobacteria bacterium, assembly GCA_963756845.1. GTDB lineage: Bacteria > Pseudomonadota > Gammaproteobacteria > Steroidobacterales > Steroidobacteraceae > Bog-1198. Next base: position 195,157 of record CAVWPD010000003.1, read on the forward strand.
GCCGATATGCTCGGAGGCAAGTTAAGTGCGCGTCTGACCATCGATGCGCGCGGCGAGGTTCCCGTCAGTGTGCTGGACTTGAAGATCGCGGACTTGGAGCTTGGACAGCTTCCGTACAAGGGCAGCGGTGCACCGCCCCTGGAAGGACCGCTGCAGGTGAGCGTTGCGGTCACGGGCCGGGGAAAATCGCTTCATCAAGCCGCCGCGAGCGCGAACGGCACCCTCACGGCGCAGCTTGCGCACGGTATCATGCGAGACTCACTCGCCGAGCTTGCCGGAGTCGACCTGCGCGCAGCGCGGCTAATTTTCGAAAAGAGCCGGAAAGAGGTGGCCATTCGCTGCGCAGCGGTCAATTTTCAAGCGCGCGACGGCGCCCTGACGGCGCACACACTGCTGATCGACAGCGAGCCCATGCTCATCACGGGCGAGGGTCGTGTGAGTCTGGATACGGAGGAAATTGATTTGCAATTACGCGGCCAACCCAAAGGAGTGCGCATCTTGCGATGGCGGGCTCCGCTGCTGCTTCGCGGAACTCTGGCGCATCCGTCCTTCGCTATCCAGGAGCATAATTCTGCGCTGGTGTTGCTCGATCGCGGCCGCACGCCGGATGCCGATTGCGCCGCGCTGCTCGCGCCGGCCGCCTCCAGCGCAGAGCGCCCATGACCCTCTCCGTTCCCGTCGGTGAACACGATCATGCGCAAGGATTGGCGCAGGCCCCGGTGACCTTGGTCGAATATGGCGATTATCAATGTCCGTACTGCGCCGATGCCTACTCGATGATCAAGTCCGTGCAGAAGACCCTGGGTGCGGACCTGCGTTTCGTGTTTCGCAACATGCCGCTCAACGACGTACATCCCTATGCGCAGTTTGCGGCAGAGGCGGCGGAGGCGGCCGGTGCACAGGATAAATTCTGGCAGATGCATGACGCGCTCTACGAACATCAAGCCGAATTGGGCACGGATTTAGTGAGCAAACTGGCGCGCCGGCTGAATTTGGACATGGTGCGATTCGACGCGGACCTGCAAGCCCGCCGCACCCGGACGCGCGTCAAAAACGACTTCATGGGAGGCATGCGCAGCGGCGTTGCGGCCACGCCCACCTTCTTTATCAATGCCGAACGTTACGAGGGAAGTTTGGACGCACCGGCCTTGTTGGCCGCCCTGCGCGGGAAAATGCCCCGCAGCTGAGACGCCCTTCAATCCTTGAGGAACTCGAGCAGCCGATTATTGGCCGGCATGTGATGATCGCGACGCAGTTTCAGGCCGTACTCGGCGGCGAGCTCGAGCACGGCCTCGATGTCACGCAACCCCGACAACGGGTCCCTGTCCCGCAGCATGGCATCAAAGTCGTGATTGCTGTCCGAGGTATAGCGCCCGGCATAGCGAAATGGCCCGTACACGCACAGGATGCCCCCGGCCGCGAGTACGCTTTCGGTGCCCCGATACAGCGCCGTCACGTCGGCCCACGACATGATGTGCAGCGTATTGGCCGTGAACATGGCATCGACGTGGCGCAGCGGCCATACCGTCTGGCGCACGTCGAGCACCGTCGGCGCGCGCAGATTGGCCGTCCCCTCGAGCTTGACCCGCTTGCTCAAGTCCTCCAGAAAGGCCAGCTGCTCGGTCGGATGCCAGATCAGATGAGAGAGCTGCGCGGCGAAATGCACGGCATGCTGCCCCGTGCCGCTGCCGATTTCCAACACCTGCACGCGGTCGGCAAACGCAACTCGCAACACCTCGAGAATGGGGGCCTTGTTGCGCTCGCAGGCTTCGGAGAACGGCAGCATACTCGGGCGTCATGGTACGCCAGTCCGATGAGCTATTCAGCCGGCCAATCTTTAGCTACAGTGGCGCCCCGTTTGGGCAGACGTAGGAGAATTTACGATGGCGATTTCCCTGTATGACATTTCCATTCCTGCTTTGACGCGCGGTTTGACCAATATGTCGGTCCTGCTCGAGAAGGCGGCCGAGCATGCGACGGCCAAGAAATTCGATTCGATTACATTCGCGCAGTCGCGCTTGTTTCCCGACATGCATCCGTTGAGTCGCCAGGTGCAAATCGCCTGCGATACGGCCAAGGGAGCGGCGGGGCGCCTCGCCGGCGTCGAGATACCCAAGCATGAGGATACGGAAACGACGCTGCCGGAGCTGAAGGCGCGCATCGCGAAAACCATCGATTACCTCAACTCCATCAAGCCCGCACAAGTTGCCGGCGATGAAAGCCGCGCCATCGAAATCAAATTCCCCAATGGCGCGTGGAAATTCACGGCCATCAGCTACTTGAACGACTTCGTGCTGCCGAACTTTTACTTCCATGCCAGCATGGTCTACGCCCTGTTGCGCAAGGGCGGCGTGGAAATTGGCAAGCGCGATTTTTTGGGCGCCATCCAATAGGCGCCTAGATCAGCTGGTCGAGCAGCTGCTCAACGCGGGTGAACAGCGCCTCCTCGGTGCGCGCGATGTGCGCGAAGCGCAGCTTGAGGGGGCCGTCCAGTCGGTATTCCTTGGGTTTGCCTTGAATCAGCTTGAGCACGTGCTTGGGGTCGATTTTGTTCTGCTCCTCGAAAATGATGTAGCCGTTGGTGGCGCCGGCGTCGAGTTTGCGAATGCCGAGTGCGCCGGCGCGCAGCTTAAGATAGGTGGAGCGGAACAAGGATTGCGCAAAGGGCGGCAGCGGCCCGAAGCGATCGATCATTTCCACTTTTAGTTCGTCCAGCTCTTCGCGCGACGCGGTGCTGGCAATGCGCTTGTACAGTACCAGGCGCAAATGCACGTCAGGCACGTAGTCTTCGGGAATGAGCGCGGGAATGTGCAGCTCGACTTCAGGTCCCGCATCCAGCGGCCGTTCAAGGTCCGGTTGCTTGCCGGATTTCAACGCTGTCACGGCGCGCTCCAGCAGTTCCATGTACAGGTTGTAGCCGATCTCTTGGATCTGGCCGCTTTGCTCATCGCCCAACAGCTCGCCCGCGCCGCGAATCTCCAGATCATGAGTCGCCAGCGTAAAGCCCGCGCCGAGCTCCTCGAGGGACTCCAGCGCTTCCAGGCGCTTCAGCGCATCGGCGGTCATCGCTTTTCTGGGCGGCGTTATCAGGTAGGCGTAGGCGCGGTGATGCGATCGGCCGACGCGTCCCCTCAACTGATGAATCTGCGCCAGGCCGAACCGGTCGGCGCGGTCGATGACGATGGTATTGGCCGTCGGCACATCGATGCCGCTTTCGATGATGGTGGTACAGACCAAAACGTTGAAGCGGCGGTGGTAGAAATCCAGCATGAGCTGTTCCAGTTCGCGCTCGCGCATCTGGCCGTGGCCCACCGCCACACTGGCCTCCGGCACCAATTCGCGTAGGGCCTGCGCCGTCTTTTCGATGGTCTCGATGGTGTTGTGGACGTAGTAGATCTGTCCGCCGCGCCGAATTTCGCGCAACGCCGCTTCGCGCACCAGCGTTTCATTCCACTCCAGCACGAAGGTCTTGACCGCGAGGCGCTCCGCCGGGGGCGTGGTGATCAGCGATAAATCGCGCAGCCCACCCATCGCCATGTTCAAAGTCCTCGGAATGGGCGTTGCCGTCAATGTCAGCACATCGACCTCGGTGCGCAGCGCCTTGAGCTTCTCCTTGTCGCGCACGCCGAAGCGATGCTCCTCATCGATGACCACCAACCCTAAATCCTTGAAACGCACTTTTCCCTGCAGCAATCGTTGCGTCGCGATCACGATATCCACGGTGCCGGCGGCAACGCCGGCGATGACGCCCGCCGCTTCCTTGTTGGAGCGAAAACGCGACAGGCTTTCGATGCGTACCGGCCAGTCCGCGAAGCGATCCGCGAAGGTGGTGTAATGCTGCTGCGCGAGCAGGGTGGTGGGAACAAGCACCGCCACTTGCTTGCCGGATTGCACGGCAACGAATGCGGCGCGCAGCGCCACCTCGGTCTTGCCAAAGCCCACGTCGCCGCAAATGACGCGATCCATGGGCTTCTCGGACTGCATGTCGAGCAGCACCTGATCAATCGCGACCGCCTGGTCGGCGGTTTCCTCGAAGGGGAAGCCGGCTTGAAAGGCCCGGTACTCGGTCTCACCGGCCAGCATGCGGGTGCCCTGGCGGGCGGCGCGGCGCGAATACAGATCGAGCAACTCAACGGCCACGTCGCGAATACGCTGCGCCGCCTTGCGGCGCGCTTTCTGCCACTGATCCCCACCGAGCTTGTGCAGCGGTGCTGTCTCCGCCGGCGCGCCCGTGTAGCGCGACACCAGGTGCAGCGCTTGCACCGGCACGTACAGCTTGTCTCCGTCCGCATACTCGAGCACCAGAAACTCGCCGGTGTAGCCCGCCACATCCATCGTTTGCAGTCCGATATAGCGTCCGACGCCGTAGGATTCGTGCACCACCGGCGCCCCGATGCGCAGGTCGGTGAGCTCCTTGAGGATTTTTGCCGGGTCCCGCTCGGCCTTGCGTCGCCGCCGTTCCTGACCCGCCCGGTCGCCGAACAGCTGCGCTTCGGTGAGAATTTCCAAAGGCGGCGAGTCCAGTTTGAGCCCGGACGCGGCCGCGGACACGGTGATTCCCAGCTTCAGCCCGCTCGCCTGGAATGCGGCGAAGCTGTCGAAAATCTTGGCGTGCACATCCCGCCCGCGCAGTAGATCCAGAATCAGCTCGCGGCGCCCCGCGGATTCGGCGGCCAGCAAAATCCGCGCCGGGCTGGCATCGATGTGTGCCACCAATTCGGCGGCGGGTTGCTCGGCCCGCGCATCGATGCGCACGCTGGCCGGTGCCGTGCTGGAGAAATTTTGCACGACTACCTCGTTCTCCTCCGGCCATGCAAAGTGATGCAGCTGGACCTTGGGCCAGATCGCAAACGCGTCGAGAAATTCGCCCGGCGTCAAATACACTTCGGCGGGATCCAGCAGCGGCCGTTGGCGATCGTGACGCAGCTGTTCATGCCGTTCCACGATGCCGTTCCAAACACTCTCGACGGCGGCGCTCGCATCATTGACGTCGATGAGCACACTGTTCGGCGGCAGGTATTCGAATAGGTGCGAGGTACGCTCGAAGAACAGCGGCAGGAAGAATTCGAGGCCTCCGGGTGCTATGCCCGCACTGACGTCGCGATAAATGGCCTGCTCCGATAAGTCGCCCGTGAAGCGCAGCCGGTAGCGGCGGCGGAACTCGCGCACCGCGTCCGGATTCAACGGAGTTTCCCGCGCCGGCAACAGCGCAATGCGCTCCAGCTTGTCGAGCGAGCGCTGGGTATCCGGATCGAAGCGCCGAATGCTGTCGACGTCGCGATCCAGCATATCGATTCGATAAGGGGTATCGGAGCCCATGGGGAAGACATCGATCAGCGAACCGCGAACCGCGAATTCGCCATGGGCCACGACCTGCGTGACCGCCGCGTACCCGGCCAGCGCGAGTTGCGCACGCAGCGCTTCGATATCGAGCGTCTCATTCACGTGAACCTTGAGCGAGTACGCCTCGATGTAGCTGCGCGGCGCCAATCGCTGCAGCAGCGTATCGATGGCCACCACCCACACGCCTTGCCGCGCGCGCGGCAGCTCCGAAAGCGTCGCGAGCCGGGCGGAGGTGATGTCGGGGTGGGCCGAGAAACTGTCGTAAGGCAGCGTCTCCAAATCGGGAAACACGCGGTGGCTCAACTGGGCGCCTGCGAAAAATCCGACTTCCTCGCTCAGGGACTCTGCGTCCCGTGAGGTCTCGGCGATGACGATGAGCGGCCCCTGCGCCTTGCGCGCCGCCTCGGCGATGGCCAGCGCCGGGGCTGCGCCGTAGAGCTTGCCCCACTTGACGGTGCGCGCATCATTACCGGGTAGTTCGGGATCGAGTAGGGCCATGGAAGCGAATCGACAATAAAAAAACGCCCGCCGCGAACGAGTCGCGGTGGGGCCTGTAGGGTCAGCCTGGATGTTACGCGAACCGCACGCGGTTGCGGGTTTAGCTTTGCGCGGTGGGGCTGTCCGGGCTGGCGCTTTGTGCGCCGGCAACGACGCTGTGAATCACATGCTCATGCTCGAAATACACGATGAAACCCGGATATTCCCAGCGCGAGATGGGCGGGTTTCCGACCGCCGGAACTTTGCTGGCCGGAGCGCCGAACTTGCTGGACACCTGGTCCATGGTCATGCCGCGCGCCGGCGTGGACACATCGGAATCTTTGACGGCAATACCGTTGTCGACAGCGACGACCTCGGCTCCCGCAACACCGCTCGCGAGCATCGCGGCGAGCAGCAGAATTCGATACCTCATGGCGCACCTCATATGTTACCGATATCCTAGGGCCACTTGGGTCCCCTTGAAACTATAGCACCGCCTCCAGGCGCCGATACTTGACTCATTTAACAGTTTGATTGTGTTGCCATTTACCGGACCCCTTAAAGGTTAGCCGCCGCGCATGTTTCAACCCCTGCCCATTTTCGTGGGTTTACGCTATTCGCTGGCCCGGGAGCACAGCTTTTTCGTCTCTTTCATCACCTGGGTGTCGCTGCTCGGCGTCGCCGTGGGCGTTGCGGCGCTGATTACCATCCTGTCGGTCATGAATGGCTTCGAGAGCGAGCTGCGCGGCCGCCTGCTCAGCCTGTCGGCGCATGCCACGTTGAGTGCCGGCGGGGCGCCCCTCACGGATTGGCAGGAGAGCATCAAACAGCTCAGCGGGTCCCCGGGTCTTACGGGCGCGGCGCCCTTCTTGGATACCGACGCCATGCTCAGCCGCGAAAGTTCCATGAGCGGGGCCATCGTTCGCGGCGTCGACCCGACGCTCGAGCCGCAGGTCTCCGCCATCGCCGATGCCATGCGCGAGGGCAAGCTTTCGGATCTTAAGGCGGGAATGAATCGCATCATTCTGGGGCGAATGCTGGCCTATCAGCTGCAGCTCGGGGTGGGCGACAACGTGGTGGTGATGATTCCCGGCGGCACCGCCGGCGGCGATCGTTTCGTGCCGCGCCTGCAGCAATTTGAGGTGGTGGGCATCTTCGAGGTCGGTCTGCAGGAGCACGACAGTGTGTTGGCGCTCATCAATTTGAACGACGCCGAGGCGCTGCGGGGCATGTCGGGGCCGAGCGGCATCCGGCTGAAATTCAACGATGTGCTCAAGGCGCCGGATTTGGCGCTGCTCGCCGCGAAGCGGCTGAAGCCCGCGCTTCAAGTGCGGGATTGGACGCAGGAGAACGAAGCCTACTTTCGCGCCATTCGCATTGAGAAAACCATGATGGGTTTGATTCTCATGCTGATTGTCGCCGTTGCCGTGTTCAACATCGTGGCAACGCTGGTGATGGTGGTGAATGACAAGCGCACCGATATCGCGATCCTGCGCACACTCGGATTGAGTCCGCGCGGCGTGCTGGCGGTGTTCATCACCCAAGGCGTACTCATCGGTTGGATTGGCACGGCCTTAGGGGTGGGCCTGGGATTGGCACTGGCGCTTAACGTGGATGTCATCGTGCCGTTTCTGGAATCGAATCTCGGCTTTCATATCATGGATCCGGATGTCTACTACCTCTCCGGGATCCCCAGCGAGCTGCACCCCCCGGATGTCGTCAGGATTGCCGTGGCGGCGCTGATGCTCACCTTCGTCGCGACCATCTATCCTGCGCGCCAGGCGGCCCGCACCCAGCCCGCGGAAGCCTTGAGATACGACTGATGCGCCATTGGTACGAGGGGTTCTTGGGGTTTCGATATCTGCGCGCCTCGCCGCGGCGCGGCTTCGTCTCGCTGATCGCCGGCATTGCCATCGTGGGTTTGGCCCTGGGCGTCGCGGTACTCATCATCGTGCTGTCGGTGATGAATGGGTTTGAAGAGGTGCTGCGCACCCGGATTCTGAGCCTGACCGCGCACGCGACGATCTCGGGCCTGGAAGGCAGCATTCCGAATTGGCGCGAGGATGTCGCAAAACTCAAGGGATTCAAGGGAATCATCGGCACCGCGCCGTACATCGAAGAGCAGGCCTTGATGACCCATGGCGAGAAGTCCTCCGGTGTGTTGTTGCGCGGCATCTTGCCGGATGCCGAGCAACAGGTGGTTGATTTGAATTCGCATCTATTGAGCGGCCGCTTGAGCGATCTGACGGCGGGCAGCTATCGAGTGATCTTGGGCAATGCATTGGCCGAGGAGCTCGGCGTAAAAGTTGGCGACCGGGTCGTGCTGATCGTGGCCTTGGGCGATGTCACGCCGCTCGGCGTCATACCGCGCATGCGCGCCTTCGAGGTGAGCGGAATACTCTCGGTGGGCATGTACGAATACGATCGCCGCATTGCCGTGGTCGCCATGCCCGATGCGGCGAAGCTTTTGCGCATGGGCGATGATGTCACGGGCATACGGCTGAACCTCACGGATATGTACGCCGCGCCGCGGCTGTCGCGGGCCGCGGCAGTTGCCATTGGAGGCGGGGTCGCAATTCAGGATTGGACCAGCGAGCACGTGAACTTCTTTCGCTCCATCGCGATCACCAAGCGCATTCTGTTCGTGATTCTTTCCTTGATGGTTGCCGTGGCCGCCTTCAACATTGTCTCCACCATGGTCATGGTGGTGAAGGATAAGCGCCGCGATATCGCCATCTTGCGTACCTTCGGCTCATCGCCCGGCAGCATTCTGTCGGTTTTTGTCGTGCAGGGCAGCCTGATCGGCATGCTCGGCATTGCCGTGGGAGTGCTTTTGGGCGTGCTCATTGCGGTGAATCTGCAGCAGCTGGTGCACGGCCTGGAGAGCATCGTGGGATTCAAGTTCCTCGATGCGCGCGTGTACTTTATGAGCGATTTGCCGGCGCATGTGCGCGCCGCCGACGTGCTGCGAATTTGCGGCTTCGCATTCGTACTCGCCTGCATCTCCACGGTGTACCCGGCGGTACGTGCCGCGCGCTTGCTGCCTGCCGAATCCTTGCGGAATGATTGAGGACAACTGATGACGACTTCAAATGACGTGGTGCTCGAAGGCGTGGATCTGGTCAAGGAGTTCGTGCAGGGCGCGGTGACTCTTCAGGTGCTGCGCGGGGCGAGCATCAAGGTGCGCGCCGGCGAGCGCATCGCCATCGTGGGCGCATCGGGATCGGGCAAGACCACCCTCTTGCAGCTTCTGGGCGGCCTCGATCTGCCGACTCGGGGCACCGTGGACATTGCCGGATCGGCGATGAATCAATTGAACGATACCGAGCGCGGACGCCTGCGCAATCATGCCGTGGGGTTCGTCTATCAATTCCACCATTTATTGCCGGAATTTACTGCGCTGGAGAATGTGGCCATGCCGCTGCTGGTGCGGCGCATGAGTCCGCGCGATGCAAAGCTCGAGGCCGGCGCGCTGCTCTCGCGCGTCGGATTGAGCGAACGGCTCGAGCATCGTCCTTCGCAGCTCTCGGGCGGGGAGCGGCAGCGTGCGGCCGTGGCGCGGGCGCTCGTGACGCGGCCGAAACTGGTATTGGCCGATGAGCCCACCGGCAACCTGGACGGCAAGAATGCGGCGCAGGTTTTCGAATTGATGTTGGAGCTGAATCGCGAACTCGGCACGAGCCTGGTGATCGTGACCCACGATGAACGGCTGGCGGCGCGCCTCGATCGAGTGCTGACCCTGGTGGACGGAATCCTAGTCGAGCGCGGCGCTGTGGCCGCTTGAGCGGGCTCGGCGCCGCCGCAGCTGGTAGATGACCCGGGCGCGCCACACGCATTGCGCCAGCACGTAGCCTGACGCAGCGGCGAGTAAGCCCAGCACCAGGGCTCCGAGCAACAAGGGCGCCCACAGTTCGTGCACGTCGGCCCAGAACGTATGGTGGCTGATGGCGTGCAGGAAGGGCATTAAATCCAAGCCCATGAGCTTCGCGCCCACCCAGATGGAGCCGGCCACCTGCGGCAGCCAGGTGAACGGATTGCTGACGAAGACCGTGGCAAACAGAACGGGCAGATTCAGGCGCCAATACACACCGAGCAGCGCGCACACAAGCACGTGCACCGGCAGCAGGGGTGTGGGTGGGATGAAGGCAATGAACAGCCCCAGGGCGAACGCGCGCGTAACGCCGGAGCGATTGAATGTCCAGCAACCCCGATCCGGCAACAGGATCGCGACATGCTTCAGACACCAGTGTTTTTCCAGCGCGTGACGGTTCGGTGTCACGCGTTCGAGCCAGCGCCGCATGGATATCTTCATGCCTCCCTAGGGCGCATTATGCCGTTTTCACGCCTGACGCATGCGACTGGCCGCACGCCAGGTAAATCAATGGCTTCCGGGCTGGGCCGAAAGCGCTGTCTGAACAGTCGAGGCTCAAGTATCATGCCGGCAGATTTGTATTTGACTTAAACGAGGACGCAATGTGGGAGATCATCCGCGCCGGCGGCGGCTTCATGTGGCCGATTATCTTATGTTCAATTGCAGCGGTCGCCATTATCTTGGAGCGGCTCTGGACATTACAGAGCAATCGGGTCATTCCTCGTGATTTGGCGCAAAAGGTCTGGAATTGGGTAGAAGCGGATCAGCTGAGCGACAAGCTGGTGGCCGCCCTGGAGCAGAACTCGCCCCTGGGTAAGCTGCTGGCCATCGGATTGGCGAATCGCGACAAGCCGCGGGCGTTGATGGTGGAGCGTCTGGAGGACGGCGGCCGACATGTCGTCCACGAACTGGAGCGATTCCTCAACTCACTCGGCACGATTGCGGCCGTTGCTCCCTTGCTCGGCCTGTTAGGAACAGTGGCGGGGATCATTCACGCATTCAACGCAATCACGGCTCAGGGACTCGGCGATCCGCGGACCTTGTCCGGCGGCATTGGTGAAGCGCTCATCACGACCGCCGCGGGGCTCACCGTGGCGATCCCCTCGCTCATTGCCTATCGCTTTCTGCGCGGCAAGGTGGAGCGACTGGTGATCAAAATGGAAAAGGAAGCCATGAAACTGGTAGACGCGCTGGACGAGCGCGGCGGCTACATCCAGCGATGAACCTGCGTCCGCGCCACCGGGAGGATCCCGAGATCAATTTGATCTCGATGATCGACGTGCTGCTGGTTCTGCTGATTTTCTTCATGGTCTCGACCACGTTCAACCAAGAAGGGCGGGTGAAGGTGCAGCTGCCGCAGTCCAGCGATACACCGGTGCCGCGCGGTTCGCACGAGGCGCTGGTTATCACCGTCACGGCGGAAGGCGCCTATCGCGTGAACGAGCGCACCTTGATCAATTCCAGCCCGGATACCTTGCGGGCCGCATTGCTCAAGGAAGCCGGCACGGATCGCGGTCCGATCACAATTCGCGCAGATGCACGCACCACGCACCAAGCCGTGGTCACCGCCATGGACGTGGCAGGCCGCTTGGGATTTGCACAGCTGAATATCGCCACGGTGCACGAGGACCCCGCCCCTTGAGCGTTGCGTCGCGACCGGGCCTGAAACCTCCGGCCGGTTCCTGGTTGATTTATAAGCGGCTGTTGAAGTACGCGAAACCCCATCTAGGGGTATTCATGGTCGGGGTCTTGGGAGCGGTGGTGTTTGCCGCGTCCAATGCGTCGCTGGCGTACCTGGTGAAGGGGTTCTTGAACGGCGCCTTCGTCAAGCCGAATCCTAAAATTTTATGGATGGTACCGGTCGGGGTGGTGGTGTTGTTCACCGTGCGCGGCATCGGCGATTACACGCAATCCTATTTTCCCAGCTGGGTCGGACGGCAGGTCATCAAAGGCCTGCGGCATGATGTATTTGCCCACTACCTACGGCTGCCCACGGCGTTTCTTGACCTGCAGCAGTCCGGTCATCTGCTCTCCAAGCTCACCAACAACATTGAATTGGTGGCGGCCGCGGCAACCACGGCGGCGATTTCCCTGATCAGCGATTCTTTGAGCATCATCGTGTTGCTGGCGACGCTGTTCTTCATGAATTGGCGCCTCGCGCTGTTTTGCATTCTGGTCGCGCCGGCCATCGCCTGGCTGATGAAAATTGCCAACAGCAGTTTTCGCCGCTATAGCGAGCGGATTCAAAACTCGATGGGCGACATCACGCGCGTCGCCAAGGAGGCCATCGATGCGCACCGGCTGATCAAAATATTCAACGCCGAGGACCATCAGATCCAGCGTTTTGAATTGGTCAATGAGCACAATCGGGTGTCGAATATGAAGCTGGTGCGCGCACGGGCCATCAGCAATCCTGTGGTGCAGCTGATCGCCTCGATTGCTCTGGCCAGCGTGCTGTACGTGTCGATTCGCCAGGTGTTTTCCCATCATATGCAGGTCGATGAGTTCTTTGGTTTTATCACCGCATTGATGTTCATTCCGGCGCCGCTGCGCAGTCTGGTCAATATGAGCGGACCCTTGCAGCAAGGCATTGCCGCGGGGCAAAGCGTTTTCGAAATTCTGGATCAACCGACCGAGGGCAGCGGCGGCACGCTGCGCATCGAGCGCGCGCGCGGGGAGATCGAGTTTCGCAACGTCTCCTTCGCTTACGGCGGCGAGAAGGGCGATGTGCTGAAGGATGTAAGCTTTCACGTCAATCCGGGCGAGACCGTGGCCATCGTCGGCCGCTCGGGAAGCGGGAAAACCACTTTGGTGGGGCTGGTGCCGCGCTTCTACGATGTGCAGCAGGGCAGCGTGCTCTTGGACGGCATGGATGTGAGGGACTATCGGCTGACCGATTTGCGTTCCCAGGTCAGCCTGGTCAGTCAGGAAGTGGTGCTGTTCAACGACACGATCCGCAACAATATTGCCTTCAACGCCACCGGTAAAACCGATGCCGAGGTGGAGGCGGCCTCGCGCGCCGCCAACGTCATGGAGTTCGTGGACCAGCAGCCTCAGGGCTTTGCGACGCAGCTCACGGATCGCGGCCAGAATTTTTCGGGGGGCCAACGGCAGCGAATTTCCATCGCCCGAGCGCTGCTCAAGGATTCCCCGGTGCTGGTGCTCGACGAAGCTACCGCCGCGCTTGACAATGAGTCGGAGCGGCGCGTGCAGCAGGAACTGGCCGTTCTTATGCAGGGGCGCACCACTCTGGTCATTGCGCACCGGCTCTCCACGGTCGAGGGCGCTGACCGGATCATCGTGCTGGACCAGGGCCGCATCGTGGAAATGGGCAGCCATCAGGACTTGCTGGCGCGCGGCGGGCTGTACGCGGCGCTGCATGGGATGCAGTTCAACGCTTGAGTGGCGCGGCGGGAATGTCAGTCCAATCCTGGTTCAACGAAATTTGGTATGAGCGGGCCGCCGCGCCAGGGTGGCTGCTGCCGCTGTCCGCGCTCTACGGTGCTGCGGCGGAATTTCGCCGTCAAACCTATGCCAAGCGCTGGCGCCGATCGACGCGCTTGGGGCGCCCGATCATTGTTGTGGGGAATTTAAGCGTCGGCGGCACCGGTAAGACTCCGCTGGTGTGCTGGCTGGTCGGACACTTGGCGCAGCGCGGCCTCAAGCCGGGTATCGTCACGCGCGGCTATGGCGGCACCTCGCGGCACCCCCGGCTCCTACAGCCCGGTGATGATCCCCGTGTGGTCGGCGATGAGCCGATTTTGCTGGCGAGGCGCACGCGGGTGCCGGTGGCGGTTGGCCGCGCGCGGCCTGCAGCCGCCCAGCTGCTGATCGATGCCGGCTGCGATGTGATCGTGAGCGACGATGGCTTGCAGCACTACGCCTTGGCGCGCGACTGTGAGATTGCCGTCATCGACGCTGAGCGCGGATTCGGCAATGGGCGGCTGCTGCCCGCTGGTCCGCTGCGCGAATTGCCGGCGCGGCTCGCCCGTGTCGCAGCCACGGTGTTGAATGGCGCCGAGAGCGGGAACGCCGGCGCGCTGATCATCGATGGCGCCTTGCACATGCGCCTCGAGGCGAGCACGGCCGTGGCCCTGGTGGGGGGGCGTATCGCCGACTTGAAAGAGTTTGCCGGGCAATCGGTGCACGCAATCGCCGCTATCGGCAATCCGCAGCGATTTTTCGCCATGCTGAGGTCCAAAGGGATCGAAGTGGAGGCGCATCCGTTGCCTGATCATGCGGCGCTGCGCGCCGCGGATATTTCCTTTGCCGACGCACGGCCGGTGCTCATGACCGAGAAGGATGCCGTAAAATGTGCAGCCTTTGCCGGTGCCCAGCATTGGTATGTGCCAGTGAGCGCGGCTTTCGCAGCCGGCGAGGCTGCAGCGCTGCTCGACGTTGTGACCGAGGCTATTCTCAAACGCGCCGCAGGCACGTAAGGACATCATGGATAAGCGACTGCTGGAATTATTGGTTTGCCCCATCTGCAAAGGTCCGCTGCGTAGCGCCGGCGCGGGCAATTCCCTGGAACTGGTGTGCCGACCGGATCGGCTGGCCTACGCCGTGCGGGAGGGAATCCCGCTGATGCTACCCGAAGAGGCGCGTGTACTCGGCGCCGACGACCCTTTGCTGGATAGCTAGCAAGCCCCGTGTTCCACGTCATCATTCCGGCGCGCTTTACCGCCTCGCGACTTCCGGGAAAACCGCTGTTGATGATCGGCGATAAGCCCCTCATTCAATGGGTGTGGCAGCAGGCGGCCGCGAGCGGCGCTGAGTCAGTGCTCGTGGCAACCGATGATGAACGAATTCGCATCGCTGCATTGGGATTCGGCGCGCAGTGCGTGCTGACCTCGGCGCAGCATGCGTCGGGCACCGATCGAATCGCCGAAGTGGTTCGCAGCCGCGGATATGGCGCCGAGGACATCGTGGTGAATCTGCAGGGCGATGAGCCAATGATGCCGGCGGAGGTGATTGCGCGGGTCGCCGGCGCATTGCGCGAGACGGCGAGCGCCGATATGGCCACCGCGGTGGCGCCCATCGAATCGCTGCAGGAATTTCTCGATCCGAATTGCGTCAAGGCGCTGCGCGCGGCCGATGGCCGAGCCCTGTACTTTAGCCGCGCCCCGGTGCCCTGGCCGCGCGACAGCGTGGCGGCGGATTTGCCAACGCGTTTTGCCGGCGCCTGGCGTCATATCGGCATTTACGCCTATCGGGTACGCACTCTGCTGCAGTTCGCGGCTTGGGCGCCGACGCCGCTCGAGATGACCGAGCAGCTGGAGCAGTTGCGCGCTTTGGAGCATGGCATGCACATCCATCTAGCGACACTGGCCGAAGCGCCGCTGGGCGGCGTGGATACGCCTCAGGACCTGGAACGCGTTCGTCGCACGCTGCGCAGCGGCTAGATTTGGGCCCTCACAGCCCCATGGATTTGCGCAGGAAGGCATCGCTCTTGCGCAGCATTTCCGCGCGCACCCCCGAATCCTCCAGATAGTGATCGAGATCGGGCCAGGTCACCAGCTCGTGCGGCACGCCGGCCCAGATGGCGCGATTGCTTATTGAATATGTAGTAGACCCCGGGATCCTGATCGGTGGCGGACAAGATCAACAACTTCTCCTCATCGAGGCTTGAATCGACCACCTGCAGCAGTGGATGAGCGGGCAGTGCATTGCTCAGCGATTTGAGCAGCTTTTCAATGTCAGGATCAAAAAAAACGGTATGCGAGTAGTCCTGGGTATAGGTGACGCCGACCACGCGCGCGCGTCGGCCGATCCGCACCAATCCACCCAAGTCGACGTCGGGTCGCGAATAAATCAGTTCTTCCTTGAGCGATCCGTCCAGCGCCACTGAATACAGTGCCTGCCGGCCATCGAGCTTTTTGAAGCCGTAGGCGATGTTGCGGTCATGATCCACGGCGCGAGGGAAGAACCCGTTCTGGTCTTGACCCACCAAGTCGGCGAACTCCTGCCACTCTGTCGAACCTTCGCGTCGATACAGGTACTTCATGTCGCCCGAACGGTAGGTCCCAACGGCGCCGTGCGTGGATCTGATTCCCATGATCCGCACCGTCCCGCGACGATCCGTAATGTATTCCAGCGCATTCTCATGGGCTGGCTCGACGGTTCGAGTCGCCAAGGTTTGGGTATTAACCCAATCCACTCCCAGTCCTTTTTTCTCAGAACCGATCTTTGACCCGCTATGTTCGTCCGGCAGGTACTCTCGGCTCATGAGCACGGCGTCATTCTCGTTAGGCAGCCAGTCGATGACGCTGCCGCCGTACTCCAGAAGGCCTCGGGTGTACTCGTTCTCAGTGGTGCTCAGCATCTTCACGTTACCGCCATCGGAATTGACGGCCACGAGACGCGTAAAGGGCAGCGCGCCATACATGGCATTTTTCACGACGCCGTAGACCGTGCAAATCAGCCGGGCATTTGACACCCATCCACAGCCGCCCACCCGTTCGGGCTTTCCCGAGGCTCTGAGAACCGGACGGGCGGGTGGCGCGTCGGTCCCGAGACTTTGAACGTAGACGGCAGAGCCCTGTCCGGCGGTTGGCACGTTAAATATGACCCGCGTGCCGTCCGGTGAGAGACGCACCTCCGACACACTTTCGCGGGCCCCGAAGGCGGCAGCCGCATCGAAGGGAGTTTCCGCCGGCGCAATAACCGGCAGCAAGGCCAACGTAAAACTCAACAATAAGTTGTTGCGCAAGGGCTTCCCCATTTTTTTTGTTCTTGTGCGCGCATCATGCCACGATTCAAATCGGCCCTGCCATAGGGCGCCATTTCAGGCTTTCAAATTGACCCAATCCCAAGCCAATAAGCCGCTGCGTGTTCTTTTCGTCTGTCTGGGAAATATCTGTCGCAGTCCGACGGCTGAGGGCGTGTTTCGCCACCTGCTGACGCAACGCGCGCCGACACTGCGCGTCGAGATCGATTCGGCGGGAACGGCGAATTACCACGCCGGCGCCGCGCCGGATCTGCGCAGTCAGCGCGCAGCATTGCGCCGTGGCATCGATATCAGCGGACTGCGGGCTCGCCAAGTGGTTGCGGCGGACTTCGCCCGCTTCGATCTCATTCTCGCGATGGATCGGGACAACTTGAAGGAATTGCTGGCGTTGAAGCCCAAAGATTCGCGGGCCGTCGTCAAGCTGTTCTTGGAGTATGCGCCGGACGCGACCTCCCTCGAGGTACCCGATCCTTACGATCGCGGCGACCGCAGCTTCGAGGAGGTGCTGGACCTCACGAGCGCCGCATCGCTCGGTCTGATCGGTTGGCTACAGCAGCAGCAGCTTGCGTAACAGCCAGTACAGGCTGCCGGCGAGCGCGATGGAGACCGGCAGCGTGAGTACCCACGCCATCAATAAGTTGCGCACCGTCGCCCACTGCAGACCGGAGTGATTGGCCACCATCGTTCCGGCGACTCCGGAGGACAGGACATGCGTGGTACTGACCGGAAGGCCGTACATTTCGGCGGCGCCGATGGTCGCCATGGCCACCAGTTCGGCCGAGGCACCCTGCGCATAGGTTAAATGCGTCTTGCCGATCTTCTCGCCCACGGTAACCACGATACGTTTCCAACCGATCATCGTGCCCAGGCCCAATGCGATGGCAACGGCCACCTTGACCCAGGTCGGGATGAACTTGGTCGAGTGATCGAGCTGCTGTTTATAGGCGGTCAGGGATTTTTTATCGGCATCCGATACATGCAGCCCATTGTCCTTGCCCATGAAGCGCAGCCCTTCGCTGACCAGGTACATCTCGTTGCGGATGTTGACCATGGCCCCCGGCGGGACCTTGTCCATCGATCCGGAATCGCCCACCTGTTTTTCGATCGTCGCCGTCATGGCGGCGAGCGCCGGCAGGGCGTTTGCGGTGAATGTGCGCGTACGGACGACCTCCAGCACCGCGGCACGTGCATCGGCCGGCGGCGCCGCGCCCGCGTCATAGTGCGAGAGCGCAGTTTGTGCTTGCTGGGAGGCGGCCATGAATGTCTGCACGTCGCTTTCGTGCATGGTGCGATTCAGCGCATAGGCGGTCGGCACCGTGCCGATGAGGATCAGCATGATAAGGCCCATGCCTTTTTGGCCATCATTGCCGCCGTGAAAGAAGCTCACGCCGGTGCACGTCAAGATCAGCAGGCCGCGAATCCACAGCGGCGGCGGCTTGTTGCCCTCCGGCTCCTTGTAAAGCGCCGGAATCTTGATCGTTGCCCTGAGGATGGTCAGAAGCAGGTATGCCGCGCTGAATCCGATCAAGGGCGAAAACAGCAGGGTCTCGCCGATCTTGGCTGCTTGATTCCAATCGACGCCGCTGGTGCCGCTGGAAGTGGCAGCCATCAGCTGATTCATGAGGCCGACGCCGATGATGGAGCCGATCAGCGTATGGGAGCTGGAGGAGGGCAGGCCAAAATACCAAGTGCCCAGATTCCACAGAATGGCAGCGATCAACAGCGCAAATACCATCGCGAAGCCGGCGCCGCTGCCGACCTGGAGGATCAATTCGACCGGCAGCAATGACACGATCGTGAAGGCGACGGCGCCTGTCGAGGTCAGTACGCCGAGGAAATTAAAACCACCGGACCAAAGCACGGCCAGATTCGGCGACATCGAGTTCGTATAGATCACGGTGGCCACCGCGTTCGCCGTGTCGTGAAATCCATTCACGAACTCGAATCCCAGTGCAATGAACAGCGCGATTCCCAGTAGTATAAAAGGATAGACGCGGGTATCGCGGACCACCGATAAGTCACTCGCCAGGTGATAGCCGGCGTATATGATTCCGAAGATGACGACGAGCAGGGCCAGAACATTGAATGCCGGATTGGATTTGTGCCCCATGAGCCTCGAGGCGCCTGTTGGCTTGGCACGTGGAAGGGCCGCCGTCTCAACCGCCGCAATATTGCTCATTAATGTGTATCCAAATGATGATGGGTCGCAGCCGCAAACTTATAGATGCGAAATATGACGACTTCATGACACCTTAGAGCCCTGCATGCCCTTCACCATTTCCCACGCCGCCGTTGTGCTGCCTTTTTCCCGTCTGCTGGTCCGTCAGCGTCTGCTGTCGGCGGCCGTCATTGGCGCGATGGTGCCCGATTTCGGCCTGTTCTTTCCCTGGCGGTTGGGACGAGTGGAAACACACAGCGCCTTGTCTTTACTCACATTTTGTTTGCCGGTGGGGCTGCTCACCTACTGGCTGTTCCAGATGCTGATCAAGACGCCGGTTCTGGAACTGTTGCCGGAGGGCGCTTATGCCCGCTGGCGACCGTTCGCCTCTCCGGCGCGCATTGGCAGCCTTCGGCAGTGGGCCCTGGCGGCGCTGGGAATCATCGCCGGGGCAGTGACACATCTGGTATGGGATGGCTTTACCCACGAGGGTGCGCGCGGCGTGCGCATGTTCCCGATGCTCGACGAACCGGTTCTGGAGATCGGCAGACGGCACATCGACGCCGTCAGGCTGATGCAGGACTTGGGCTCCTTGGTCGGTTTGATCATCGTGCTGGCACTGATTGCGTACGGACTGCGGCCCGGCCGCGAACAGCCGGTGCCGAATCGGCGGGTGCTGGGCGGGGAGCGTCTTGCTTGGGTGCTGGCCTACACCGTGGCCGCGGTGAGCTTGAGCATTGTGTTTTATCTGCGCGCGCAACTGGGACAGCCGCTGTACCACTCGGCACTTGTCATGGCCGTGCTGCGCACCTATAGCGGCGCGGTCGCCATCCTGCGCGGCCTTGCGGCCGCGCTGGTGGGTGTAAGCCTCGGTTTGGACTTGAGGCTACGAGCGCTGCGTCAGCGCTCGTCCGGACCGGAACGCTGAACGTCGCTCGGCGCTGAGGACCAGACGACGTACTTGTTATCCCCGGCCGCACCGGAGACCGGTGCCTCGTTGACGCGTGCCGGAGGCGGTGCAGGGGCCAATGCCGGGGGAGAGGCCATCGCCGGTGGCGGTGTATCCCGGTACGGTGCTGGTTGCGATGGGGCCTCGAATGTGGGCGCAGGAGACGGCTGCGAGTAACCCTCTGTATTTCCCTCAGGCCTCCCCGCAGGATTGCTCGGGTTCGCACTCGCTCCATTGCCGTTTGACGCATTGTCGCCGCCATCGCGCCGACCTCGGCCTCTGCGCCGCCGGCTTCGTCCACCTCGCTCGCTGCGCTCGCCGCGTTCACCGGGGGAGCGCTCTGCCTCGCCGCCGCGCGGCTGCTCGCCTCGTGGCGCTTGATCCGTTCGGGGGGCCTGATCAGGACGCGATGCTTGGTCCTGACGCGGCGCCTGATCTTGGCGTGGTGCTTGGTCTTGACGCGGCGCTTGGTCTTGACGCGGCGCTTGGTCCTGGCGCGGTGCTTGATCCTGGCGCGGTGCTTGATCCTGGCGCGGTGCTTGGTCCTGGCGCGGCGAGTCGTTGCGCGGGCCGCCCGAACTGCGCTCGGATTGTCCCCCGCCGCTGCGGGGGCGACCATCGCGACGCGGGTCGCGAGGTCCATCACGCCGCACGTCGCGATTGCCGTCTCGGTTGCGGTCGCGATTTCGGTCACGGTCTCCGCCACTTCGATAGCGGTCGTGTCGCGCATCGCGTTGTTGCGGTGGGCGCTGGGTCTGGGTGCTGGCTGCGCTAGGCGCTGCCTGGGTGCGCGCACTGCCATCGCCAAACAGCCAACGCCAGAACCTAACCAACGCGCCTACCTGAGGCGTCGCGGCAGGCGCGGGCTCCGGCGCCGCTGCGGGCACCGGCATCGGAATGATGGGCGTGGTGGACGCGGCCATGATGCTGGGAACCAACGGCACCTCGCCCGGGGGCTTCTTGTCGCGATTGCCAATGTTGGCGTCATCGATGCTCGGCTGATCCGCCAATTGATAGCTGACGGTGGTGTTTTCCGGTAGTTCCTTCTCGTCATCCCGTACCCGACGAAGGGTATAGGCCGGCGTTTGCATGTGAGGATTCGGCACGATCACCAGAGATACCTTGTCGCGAGATTCGATTTGATGCAGCTGCTCGCGTTTCTCATTGATGAGGTAGGTCGCGACATCCACAGGCACCTGCGTGATCACTCGTCCCGTGCGTTCTTTGCGCGCTTCTTCGCCGATCAGGCGTAGCAACGCGAGGGACATCGATTCCACACCGCGTATGGTGCCCATGCCGCTGCAGCGCGGGCAGTTGATGTGCGTGGTTTCGCTCAACGCGGGGCGCAGCCGCTGGCGCGACAGTTCCAGCAGCCCGAAGCGCGAGAGCCTGCCGAGTTGGATGCGCGCACGATCCATTTTGACCGAATCGCGCAGCATGTCTTCGACGGCGCGCTGGTTCGCCGTCGATTCCATATCGATGAAATCGATGACGATCAAGCCGCCGATATCGCGCAGCCGCAGCTGCCGAGCGATCTCCTCGGCCGCTTCCAAGTTGGTGTTGCGCGCCGTGGCTTCGATATCCCCGCCGCGGGTGCTGCGAGCCGAATTGATGTCGATCGATACCAGCGCTTCGGTGTGGTCGATGACCAGGCTGCCGCCCGAGGGCAGCGTCACCTTGTGCGCGTACGCCGACTCGATTTGGCTTTCGATCTGGTAGCGCGTAAACAGCGGCACCGGATCTTGGTAGAGCTTTAGCTTGCGCTGAGCGTCCGGGGGCATGAAGCGCTGCATGTATTCCTGAGCCTTCTGAAAAGCCTCAGGATCGTCGATCAGACACTCCCCGACGTCATCGGAAAAATAGTCGCGCAGACCGCGGGTCACCGCATCGCTTTCTTGAAAAATCAGATACGGCGCGGGCCTGCCGTCGTTGGCAACGACGATCGCATCCCAGGCGGTCTTGAGGTTGTTCAAGTCCCATTGCAATTCCTCGGTGCTGCGGCCGACGCCGGCGGTGCGCACGATCGCACCCATGCCCTCCGGAATCACCAACCCGCTCATGGCATCGCGCATTTGCTCGCGATCCTCCCCTTCGATGCGGCGCGATACGCCGCCGGCACGAGGATTGTTCGGCATCAGCACCAAGAATCGGCCCGCCAGGCTGATAAAGGTCGTGAGCGCCGCGCCTTTGTTGCCGCGCTCCTCTTTCTCCACCTGCACGATCAGCTCTTGGCCTTCCTGCAGCAGCTCCTTGATGTTCATCCGGCCTTGGTTGGCCGGTTGCGTGCGGAAGTACTCCTTGGAGACTTCCTTCAGGGGCAGGAAACCATGGCGCTGCGCGCCATATTCAACGAATGCCGCTTCGAGACTGGGCTCTACGCGGGTAATTCGCCCTTTATATATGTTGGATTTTTTCTGTTCCCGAGACGGGATCTCAATCGATAAGTCGTATAGTTTCTGACCGTCGACGAGTGCAACTCGCAGTTCTTCTTCTTGAACTGCGTTGACGAGCATTCTTTTCATGTGCCCCAACTGGAGTGATAGGGGCCGAGGAGAGCTTGAGAATAGAACGCGGGGACCTGACGATGGAGGCGGCAAAGAATAGGGATGCGCCGAACGCGAAGTACGCGACCGGCATCAATTCCACCACTTTAAGCCAAAACGTATACGGCAAGCCCGGGGCCTTGTTCTCGGTTAACCGCTTATCGAACGCCGAAGCTCCACAGGGCTCGCTTGCGTCCGTCTCATCGGCCGAGCGATGGTCTGGAAATCCAGAACCAACTAATATGCGGCGCTCCTTAAATATCGGGGGCGCCACGGAAACCTAGTCTTATGCCACACACCTGAAGGGCGTTAGCCTTCAAAGGTTGTCGCGCCTGACACGGTTTTAAGACATTATCACGACAGCCTCCCAGGGTCAATGTAATCAATACCTTAGCCACTGCTCCACGAAGACAAGCCAAATTATGAATACTCCCATCGTCGATGCGCCGCGTTTGTATGTGCCCAAGAGTCCGGTGACCTTGCGCTCGGTAACCGCGGACGAAGCCGGCCAACGCATCGATAACTTTCTCATGCGCCACTTCAAAACCGTGCCGCGCAGCCGGGTGTATCGCCTGCTGCGCAAGGGCGAGGTGCGCGTCAATCGAAAGCGCGTCGATGCGGAATACCGAATCCAGGAGGGCGATGAGGTCAGGCTGCCCCCGGTGCGCATCGACGCGGGCGATGAGCCAGGGCGACCCTCGAGCAGCCTGTTGGAGCTTCTGGAGCAGGCGATCATCTATCAAGACAAGCACCTGTTGGTGATCGACAAACCCGCCGGTGTGGCCGTGCATGGCGGCAGCGGGATGAGCTTTGGCGTCATCGAGGCGCTGCGCGCCTCGCGGCCGCGCGAGAACCTGGAATTGGTGCATCGCCTCGATCGGGATACCAGCGGGTGTCTGCTCATCGCGCGCGACCGCACCACGTTAAGCGCGCTGCACGCGCTGATTCGCAATGGCGGCGTGCACAAGACCTACCTGGCATTGGTGGCGGGCAGCTGGCAATTAGGCACCAAGCGCATTGATGCGCCGCTGGCCACCGACAACCGCCAGCACGGGGAGCGGCATGTGCGGGTGGCATCAGCCGGCAAGGACTCGGTGAGCGTCTTCAAGCCGGTGCAGTTTTTCGGCCCCCTGGCGACATTGATGGAGGTGGATATCCCGACCGGCCGCACGCATCAAATTCGTGTGCATGCCTCTTTCGCGGGTCATGCGTTGCTCGGCGATGATAAGTACGGGGATCGGGCGCGAAACGCCGAATTGAAGGCCTATGGGTTGAAGCGCACCTTCTTGCATGCGCAGTCGGTGGCATTCGAATGGCCGGGATCTGGGGTTCCGTTTCACGTCAGCGCGCCGCTGCCCGCTGAATTGGCGGCCGTTCTCGATGCCATCATGCCGGTGAAGCGCAAGCCGAAGCGCGGCGCGGCTCCCAAAAAATCGCGCCCCGCGCGATCCTAGGGAAGCTCGAAACCCACGCTGCGCAGCAGCGCGCTCAAACGGATCAGGGGCAGACCGATCAGGGCGCTGGGATCCGCGCTCTGAATCGATTCGCACAGGCTGATGCCGAGTGCTTCGCTCTTGAAGCCGCCCGCACAATCCAGCGGCGCCTCCTTGGCCACGTAGCGCTCGATCGTGGGCAGGTCCAGCACGCGAAACTTCACGAGCGTCGTATCGGTGAATTCGAACAGCGCGCTGTCCTCCTGCCGGACCAGCGCCACGGCGGTCAAAAACGCCACCGTTCGGCCGGAACTGCCCTGCAGCTGTTCAATACAGCGCACCACGGTTCCCGGCTTACCGAGGATCGAGGGCTTACCGGCATCGTCGCTGCGCACGGCGACTTGGTCTGAGCCAATGATCCAGGCCTGCGGGTGCTGCGGCCCCACCGCGGAGGCTTTGGCTCGGGCCAGCCGCGTGACCAGCGCCGCGGGTCCCTCGCCGGCCTCAGGGGTCTCGTCCGCGCCGGGTGCCACACAGGAAAAGCTCAAGCCCAGCCGCGACAGCAGCTCCCGTCGGTAGCGCGAGGTAGAGGCTAAAATAAGCGGGGG
This sequence comes from uncultured Gammaproteobacteria bacterium, assembly GCA_963756845.1. GTDB lineage: Bacteria > Pseudomonadota > Gammaproteobacteria > Steroidobacterales > Steroidobacteraceae > Bog-1198. Next base: position 219,266 of record CAVWPD010000003.1, read on the forward strand.
CGTAGACTTCAAAAACAAAGACTTGCACCGGAATCGTTTTGACAGGGGTGGGAACGCACCCTATTATACGCGGCCCATGGCATCGGGCTTGTCTGACCGGGTTGATTGCGCTCGCCTGGCGCAAGAGGCAACGGTGTTGCGGCGCGAATACTCGCTCGGTGAGCTGTCGCGCTTGCAGGACTTGCTGGCGGATGCGCAAGGGTCGGTGCAGGCGCGTTTTGCCTTCATGACTCTGGAGACGGGGCGCGCGGGCGCAACGGTCGAGGTGCGGGCTGCTCCGCATCTGGTGTGCCAGCGCTGTCTGCATGCCTTCGCATTTGCGGTGCAAGCGGACAGTGAGATTGAATTTGCGAACAGCGAAGCGCAGGCGCCCGCGGATTCGCAGCGTGAGATTTATTTGATGGATGACGGCACGGTGAGCTTGCGCGACTTGGCCGAGGAAGAATTGTTGTTGGCCTTGCCCATCGTCGCGGCGTGCAGCACGCCGGAGACATGCGGTCGGGCCCCATCAGCAGGCGAGCGCTCGCGGCCCTTCGCCGTATTGCAGGATTTGTTGAAGAAAACTTGATAGGACAGACAACCCATGGCAGTTCAGAAAAGTAGAAAGACACCGTCGAAACGCGGTATGCACCGCTCCCATTCCGCGCTGCCGGCGCCCGCCGTATCCATCGATGCGAAGAGCGGTGAAACCCACTCGCGCCATCGGATTTCCCGCGATGGATTCTATCGCGGTAAGAAGGTGCTGCAGACCAAGGCAGATGAGGCAGCGGCCGAAGAGTAGGCCGTAAGAATCGCGCGGCGAATCGCTCGCCGCTAAGGCCTTCATTCAACGCACCGTGTCCGCGCCGCTCCATATTGCCATCGACGCCATGAGCGGCGACCGCGGAGCGTCGGTTTCCGTTCCAGCGGCGCTCGCGGCAGCGCGCGAATTCGCCGATGTGCGCTTCACCCTGACCGGCAGGCAAGAGGATCTACAGCGCGAGCTGGCAGGTTCGGCACCGGCCAATGTGTCCTGCTTGTTCGCCAAGGATGTGGTCGAAATGACCGACCATCCCCGCGAGGCGTTGCGGCGTAAGAAGGACTCATCGATGCGCCGCGCGATCGATCTGGTCAAGGCCAAGGACGCACACGCCTGCGTCAGTGCCGGCAACACCGGCGCATTGATGGCAACCGCTCATTTCGTCTTGAAAATGTTGCCCGGCGTTGAGCGGCCGGCGATCGTCTCGCTCATCCCCTCGCGCGGCGGCCACACCTACATGTTGGATCTGGGCGCGAATGCCTCGTGTACGCCGGCACAGCTGTGCCAGTTCGCCGTGATGGGCTCGATTCTCGCGGCGGATCTGGAAGGGGCGCATGAGCGGCCGCGCGTGGGATTGCTCAATATCGGCGAGGAAGAGATGAAGGGCAACGATATCGTGCAGGCAGCGCACAATCTGATGTCCGCCGCCGATATCAATTACATCGGGTTCGTCGAAGGCGACGCGATTTTTTCGGACAAGGTCGACGTCGTGGTGACCGACGGATTTACCGGCAATATCGCCTTAAAGGCAATGGAAGGAGCTTCGCGGCTCATCACCGGATTGATGCGCGAGGAGTTCCTGCGCAACCCTTGGCGCAAGCTGGGCGCACTCGCGGCGCGGCCGAGCATCAACGCGCTGCGCACACGGATAGATCCGCGCCGCTATAATGGCGCGAGCATGGTCGGCTTGAACGGCATCGTCATCAAGAGTCATGGCGGCACCGATGTATTCGGATTTCAGCGCGCAATCGAAGTCGCCGTCTTGGAGGCGCGCAATGATTTGACCGCTCGCATTGCGCAGCGGCTCGGCGTTTCACGCGAAGCTTGAAGGATTTGAATGTACGCAAGAATCGCCGGTACCGGCAGCTACTTACCTAAAAAAATCTTGACCAATGCGGATCTGGTGAAACTGGTCGACACCAGTGATGAATGGATTCGCAGCCGCACCGGAATCGCACAGCGTCATGTGGCGGCGGAAGGGGAAACCACCACCGATCTTGCGGAACACGCCGCACGTCGCGCTATGGATGCAGCCGGCGTCGCCGCCGAGGACATCGACCTGATCTGCGTCGGCACGACGACGCCGGATCTGGTGTTCCCCAATGTCGGCACGCTGCTTCAGGATCGGCTCGGCATTCACGGCTGTCCGGCGTTCAGTTTGGAGGCCGCCTGCACGGGGTTTGTTTACGCGCTCAGCGTCGCCGATAAATTCGTGCGCACGGGCGAGGCGAAATGTGCTCTGGTGGTCGGCGCCGAGACCCTGACGCGCATGATCGATTGGAACGATCGCGCCACCAGCGTGCTGTTCGGCGACGGCGCCGGCGCGGTGATTCTTCAGCCCGCGGATGAGCCGGGAATCATCAGCACGCGCCTGCACTCCGATGGCAAGTACAAGGACTTGCTGCTCTACCCCGACGGCGTGTCCAAGGGCTTTAAGCTGGTGCGCGAAGGGAAAGCCCATGTCGAGATGAAGGGCAACGAAGTCTACAAAGTGGCCGTCAATACCTTGGGGCAGCTGGTCACCGAGACCCTGAACGCCAGCAATATCTCCAAGGAAGAGCTTGATTGGCTCATCCCGCATCAGGCAAATATTCGCATCATCGAAGCGATCGCGAAACGCCTTGATCTGCCGATGGAGCGGGTGATTGTGACCATCGATACGCACGGCAATACTTCGGCCGCATCCGTGCCGCTGGCGCTCGATGCCGGGATTCGCGACGGCCGCGTGAAGCGCGGTCAATTGCTGCTGCTGGAGGCCTTCGGCGGCGGCTTCACCTGGGGATCGGCTCTCATTCGCTATTGAGGGGGGGCAGCGCGACGCGCACAGCCGGGTGGTTTTTGGCGCCGGTGCCGAGCGCAGCGGCGCAGACTAAACGCGGCGGAGGTTTTCAGGTTATTCCTTGTCAATCCGCAAGGCCATTATATCTATGCAATTATAGATGCATTAATTCTGTAACCTATTCTTTTGATTTGTATTTTATTAATATAAAATATATGCAATAATCTATGCATGTCCTCGCGCCAAGCCCTATCCCTTCTTAATCTCCTAGACCGTGGCCCCGCGGCAGGGTCAGATCTCGCACAGGCGCTCAACATCCACCAATCGACACTGTCGCGTACTCTGCAGCCATTGGAAGAGACTGGCCGAGTCGTGCGCTTGCTCGGCCGGACCCGCGGAGCCCGCTATGGCCTGTTGAGGAACGTTGGCACTGTCGGTTCATCCTGGCCGCTCTATGCGATCGATTCCGAAGGTACACCGCTCGAACTCGGCACTCTTTACGCCATTGCACCCAATCACCTCGCCGTGCGCGGTGGCGCAACGCGCATCCAGGGGCTGACCGAAGGCTTCCCCTACTTCCTGCAGGACGCGCGGCCTGCCGGCTTCCTGGGCCGCGCCATCCCGGCGGCATACCCAGAACTTAATCTGCCGGCACGCGTGCAGGATTGGACCGATGAGCACGTCTTGAGCTACCTCACCCAGCGCGGCTCGGATGGTGTCGGCAATTTGATTATCGGCACCGACTCCTTGGATCGGTACTTGGCAGGCGCTCAGGGCCCGCAAGCGATCTCGGCTGACGACCGCGCCGTTGAATATCCGTTACTCGCGCGCGCCGCTATGTTTGGTGCGCCGCCGGGATCTTCCGCACACGGTGAGCACCCGAAATTCAGTGCAAGGCTAACTCGCGGAGCCCTCACAACCCACGTCCTGGTGAAGTTCTCTCCACCGCGAGACACACCGCTCGGAGTGCGGTGGGCGGACCTACTGATTGCGGAGTTCGTAGCCTCGCAAGTCCTGTCTGAATACGGAATTAGCGCGGCCCGCAACGAAGTGTTCGAGTCTGGCGGGCAAGTGTTTCTGCAGTCCGAGCGCTTTGATCGCATTGGCGCGGAGGGCCGGCGGGGGGCGGTATCTCTCCACAGTATCGATGTCGCCCGCTACGGTATGTTAGACCGCTGGAGCTTGAGCGCGCAGCGGCTGCACGCCGAGCAACTACTGTCCGCGCAGGATCTTGAGCGGATCAGGCTGGTGGATGCTTTTGGCAGCCTGATCGCCAACACGGATCGACATTTCGGTAACATTACTTTCTTCGATCATTACGAAGGGCCTTTTGAACTCGCACCTATCTACGACATGTTACCGATGCTGTTCGCGCCGCAAGAGGCGCAACTCGTGGAGAGGCCGTTCGAACCTGCTGGACCCGTTGCGGCTACGTTGTCTGTTTGGCCTCGGGCACGCGAAATTGCTGAAATCTACTGGACGAGAGTTGGCGAAGAGTCACGCTTGAGCGAAGACTTTCGCCATCGGTGTGGCCTTTGCCTCGATGCAGTGAGGCAGTTGCCGAGGCGAGGCAGCCCGCGCCTCATCAGGCCAGTTTCCTTTACGGGCCTGAGTTAAAAAAAACGCCGCGGTGTTGCCGCGGCGCTTAAGGTCTCCGAATCAAATGCTCGAATTACTTCGATACGGACTTCTTGAACATGCGATCGATCTTCTCGTTGATCGCTTCAATGGCGGTCGAATTCGCTTGCGCGGTTGACAACGCCTGGTTCGCAGTGCTCTGCGCGCCCGAAGCCGCAGATGCTGCGCTATTGGCCGACTGTTGAGCGGCGGCCGCGGCAGCGGCGTTCTTCGCGCTATCGCCCTGCAGTTTGTTGACCTGCGACTTCAGGTCATCGATCTGTGCTTGGATCGGCTTCAGGTCGGTGCAACCGGCGAATGCGAGGACGCAAGCCGCGGCGACAGAGGCCTTAAGAGTGGTTGTCAAATTCATAAAAATATTCCCCTACGGTTAATTCATTGGTGTCGGAAAAGTCCGAAGTATTGCCACAGCCGGTCCAGTCACGCCATCGAGCCTGCCTGCGTCGCAACACAGTCCTACATAAAGCCAAATTCGCGCCTCGAATGCAACTGAAAATATCGATTTGTCGGTTATGGACGACGCTTTTTCGTGTAGTTCATTTCCGACAAGTTACAAAATCGTTAGAAACACTAGGTTTCATTGCCGCGCTACCTGCTGCAATTGGCCTTTGAGTCAATAGCGCAACAATTCCATAGCTGCCCGGTGCCCCTGATTGATGGCCGAATCGGTGTAGGCCGCAGCGCCGGCATCGGAATTGGCAATGGTGATCCGGCCGAATTTGGCCCTGCCGATGACATTCGGCCGCTGTGCCTCCGGGACCTCAGGATCGAACAAGGGGTTGTACTCCGGTGCGTATCCGTGCGGCCAACGATTCACCGTGATGGCGCTGATGTCGCGCGCGGCATCGAACCCGCCGCCACTCAGTAATCGATTCAATTGTTCCCGAATGTTGCGCTCGAAGGTTTCGAACGAGGTCGCGAGCAACTCGGCGCGCCCGGCGCGGTTCTGCTCATGCTCCGATAGGCCCGGTTTGCAGGGGGTGCGCGTCATATGCAGCAGGATGGCTTGATCGGGGGAATCCGCACTGCGATACGCCCCGATATTGACGTGGGGATTCAGGCGCACCGAGGTGTGGTAGCCCCCGGGCGCATACACTTGGTGGACCTTCAGCTTGGCGAAGGCCTGCCAATTGCGCAGCGCGACGGTGGTGTAGACCAGCGGGGTCTTGACCAGGCTGTGCAGCGCCGTTTTTTGCGCTTCCGGCAGTTCCGGGCACAGATAGGGAATCATCATGTTGTAGCAGGCCAGCACCACGCCGCCGGCGCGCGCGGTGTACGCCCGCCCATCGCGCAGATAGGTCACCTCGACTGGGCTGCCCGACGCGGCACCGGCCGGTTGGCGCGCGCGAATAGCGGTGCTGTTCAAACGCAGCCGGACAGGCGCATCGCGGCGATCCAGCTGCGCATAATCGACGCGGGCTGTGACGATGTTCTCAACGCCTGCGCCGGGCACCGCGGCGGGGATCAGATCTCGCACCAACAGACGGGCGATCGTTGCATTGCCGTCAGGAAAGTGCAGGGTGAGGGATCCGCCGGTGTCCTCATACCCCGCGGGCGTGTAGCCCATGCGGGGTATCGATCCTTTCTTCAGGTGCATGCCCTGGAATCCGGGCATGCCGAAGCCCCAGCAATCGAGTGCAGAGACGGCGTCCGTGCCCACTCCCCATTCGCCCATGGTGCGTGCGTGATAGAAGCTCAGCACCGAAGGTTCCACCTTCACCATGTCGCGCAGAAAAGCTTCGTAACTGATGCGCGACAGGCGCTGTTTTTTCTCCTCGGAGGAGAGGCCCGGCAGGTAGTCGATCTTCGCCGTTTGGATCTGCGCAATCTGTTCGCGCGCGCGCGCCGAGAGCGGGGCTGAGTCCAGCAGCTGGTTGAAAGGAATTTCTCCCATGCCGACGACAAGTTTGTCGGCACCAAAGGTTTCTCGATCGAAGAACACGCCGGTCTGCAATCCTAAGTGCTGGTAGAACTTGGGGTGCTCGATGGTTTTGGCGAGTGCCGCGACGTCGATGCCCAGCGTCGTCAAAAGCCCAGCCGCCACCGGGCCATAGGGCCGCGGGCTGTCGATTTCCAAGGTGCCGCCGTTCATCAGATGAAGCTGGCCATCCAGCTGGAATTCGTTGCGTTTGGCGTGGCCCCCAAAGTCGTCGTGGTTGTCCAGTATGAGAATGCGGCTGCGGGCATGCTGCGCTCGATAAAAGTGAGCGGCGGCCAAGCCGCTGATGCCGGCGCCGACCACGATCAGATCGTAGTCCTCGGGGGGATTTGCGGCCGGCGGCCAGGTTTTTCCGTCGCGCAGCGCATGGGCATCCTCGAAGGAGCCGGCAGGGCTGCCGCGCATACCGGTGAGCAGCGGCGGGTAGTAGCCGGCAGCGTCTTGGGCAGCAGCGGGTGGGGGCGCTGCGGTGGTCGCGGTCGCGGGGGCGGCCGAGAGCGGGAGCGGCAGCGATGCGGTGAGGGCCAGGGCGACGCCGTTCAAGAAATCGCGGCGGTTGATGGACTGGTCCATGCCAAGAAGGGTGTCGTGCGAAGGAATTTGTTCTTTTGTCATAGCTTGTTGTGAAAATTTAAAGACTGTATATAATAACAGTCACTGTCTACATATACAGGTGACGCATGTCGGACCTTACGCCCCGCCAAACTCAGATCCTCAGACTGATCCAAAGTGCCATTTCCGAAAGCGGCATGCCACCCACCCGCGCGGAAATAGCACGCACGCTGGGCTTCAAGTCGCCGAATGCTGCCGAGGAACACTTGCGTGCCTTGCAGCGCAAAGGCGTGATCGATCTTATCCCGGGCGCCTCTCGCGGTATTCAACTCAAAGACATTCTGCGTGAACAATTGGGTCTGCCGCTCATCGGCCGCGTGGCTGCCGGGCGCCCGATCCTGGCCGAGGAGCATATCGAAAAGCGCTATCAAATCGACCCGCAATTATTCCAACCGCAGCCGCATTATCTCCTGAAAGTGCAGGGCATGAGCATGAAAAATGCCGGCATCCTCGATGGTGATTTGGTTGCCGTGCATCGCACGCCGGAAGTGCGCAACCGTCAAATCGTGGTAGCGCGTTTGGAAAACGAGGTCACGGTCAAACGCTATCGGCAAGAAGGTTCGATCGTGTGGCTGTTGCCCGAAAACGCCGACTTCGAACCCATTCGTGTCGATCTAAAAGAACAGCCCATGATTATCGAAGGGGTGGTCGTCGGCGTGCTGCGTCGTGGTAAAGACGTGGATGCCGCGTGAAGTATCCTCGCTCGCGGATATCCTGGCCGATGCGCGCGTCTGGAAGTTAAAAGACGCCTCGGCTGCCCCCGCTCGTCCGGTCTGGTCCACCGGTAGAAGCTCGCTGGATGCCCGCTTGCCGGGAGGAGGGTGGCCGACGGCGTCGCTCATTGAGGTGTTGCTGGACGATACCGGCCTCGGCGAAGTACAGCTTTTTTTGCCGGCCCTGGTGGCCTGTCAGCGCAGCAGCGCTTCGGGCAGCCTGGGTGATGCACCCTGGGTCGTCTGGATTGCACCTCCTCATGAACCGTACGCACCCGCTTTGGCGCAGCAGGGAATCGAGCTGGGCCGCTTGTTGGTGGTTCGGCCGGGTACTGCCACCGAGGCTTTGTGGGCCGCTGAGCAGGCACTGAGTTCCGGTGTCTGCGCCGCGGTGTTGCTGTGGTTGAAAGGCACCGATGATCGATGGCTGCGTCGCCTGAAGCTCGCGGCCGAAGCGGGCGGTGCTCTTGGCGTGCTATTCCGTCCCGAGCGGCATCGTTTCGAATCCTCTCCCGCCAGCCTGCGCCTGTTGATGACGCAGGGCGAGCCTGAAGCGCGTCTCGATCTGCTCAAAGTGCAAGGCGGCCGGCCCGGGCCTGTGGAGCTGGGTGGCTCGTGAAATTGCATACGGCGAAATCGCGGACGGCAGATTTATTTGCCGCGGCAGAGGCACCGACCGCACCTATCCCCACCCTCGCCTCCGCGCCCGCGAGCGCACTTGCGGTCGAACCCGCGCACCTCGATCGGCCCCACCTTAAGCAGCCGCACTCAAAGCAGCTTTGGTATGCCGCGGTATTTCCAGAATTGAACTGCGTGGAACCCTTCGCCGAGCTGCACAAGCTCTGCGCGTACGCGCAAGCCTTTACCTCCTTCGTCAGCATCGAGCCGCCCAACGCTTTACTGCTGGAAATCAAGGGCAGCGTCAAACTATTCGGCTCTCTCGAGAAGCTGCACGCCGATATCGATGCCTGTTGGCGCCGGCTCGGACTCAAGGCCTATAGCGCCGCGGCGCCGGCGACTTTGGCGGCGCTGTGGCTGGCGCGCGCCGGTCACCGCGAGGCCCCGCTACATATCGAAGATCCCCGTGTCCTGTCTGGCCATCTGGCGAAATTGCCCATCGCGTGCACGGCATGGGATATCAAACGGCTGCAAACATTGCGCGCCATGGGCGTGACGCGCTTAGGGGAGCTGCTGCGTCTGCCGCGCACCGGCCTGGCGCGTCGACTGAACCCCGCCGCGGTGCAGGAACTGGACATCGCGTTGGCGCGGCAACCTGCGCCGCGCAGAGCATTCGTAGCGCGCGAGCGCTTTCGAGAACGGTGTGATTTCGAGACCGAGATCGAGCATGTCGCTTATCTGGAAAAGGCGCTCGAGCCACTGATCGAGCGCTGTGCACAGTTCCTGCGCGAGCGTCAGGCCGGCGTGCAGACCTTGCAGTTGCGACTCAAGCATCGGGAAGGCCCCGCGACACGGGTGCCAGTGGGTCTGGCCAGCATCACGAGTGAACGGCGCCGGTTGCGCGATGTGCTCTGCCAAAAGCTGTCGCGGCTCGAGCTCAAGGCGCCGGTGCGAAGCATGGAGCTTGTCTCTGGCGCCTTGCGCGGGCTCTGCGCAAGTTCGCTCGATGCCTTTGCCGGCTTGAGCGCCCCCAGCCGCGATAGCGCGCCGCAATTGGTGGAGCGTCTACGCGCTCGCTTAGGCGAAGAGGCCGTGTATGGGGTCGATTTGATCGCGGAACACAGGCCTGAAGCGGCGTGGCGGCGAGTGCATGAACTGCGCTTGAATTTCACATCGAAGGCAGCTGTTCACTGCGCCGGCGGCATCGATGCGGGAATGCCGCGCCCGGTATGGTTGTTGGACGAACCGTTGGCCGTACCCAAGCCGGAAATACTGCAGGGGCCCGAACGTATCGAGAGCGGTTGGTGGGACGGCAAAGGCGTGGCGCGCGACTACTACATCGCACGCCAATCCCAGGGCGCGAGACTATGGGTGTTTCAGGAGCGCCGCTCCAAGCGCTGGTACTTGCACGGGGTGTTCGCTTAAAGGTCTGCCGCCGTGTACGCCGAACTGCACACCTTGAGCAATTTTTCTTTTTTGCGCGGCGCTTCGCAGCCTGAAGAATTGGTCGAGCAGGCTAAATCCTTAGGCTACCGGGCACTGGCGCTCACCGATGAATGTTCCCTGGCAGGGGTGGTGCGCGCCCACGTCGCCGCCAAAGAGCATGGCCTGCCGCTGATCATCGGCGCCGAGCTCAACTGCAGCGATGCGCTCAAACTCGTGGTGCTGGCCACCGATCGCGCGAGCTACGGCGCCTTGAGCCGCTTGATCAGCAAAGGCCGCCGCGCCAGCCCCAAAGGCCGCTACGCACTGGCGCGCAACGATCTTGCCGAAGCGCTGCACGGCTGTTTGATCATCTGGCTGCCGCGTGCCGATAAAGCGGCGTCGCAGCGCGAGGAGCAGGACGGCCGCTGGCTGCGCGAGCGGTTCGAAGGACGCTTGTGGATAGGGGTGGAGCTGTTGACCGGTGGTTTTGATGCGCGGCGTTTACAGCTGCTCGAAGCGCTGGGCCGCACGCTGGATCTGCGCTGTGTCGCCGCGGGCGATGTTCACATGCATCGGCGCAGCCGTCGTGCCCTGCAAGATGTGTTGACAGCCATTCGTTTAGGCAAGCCGCTGCATGCCGCAGGCTATGACTTGTATCCGAATGGCGAGCGTTTCTTGCGCCCCTTGCCGCGCCTGCGCGCGTTGTATCCTGCACCGCTGCTGGCGCAAACGCTGAACATCGCCGAACGCTGCAGCTTCAATCTCGAGGAGTTGCGCTACGAATACCCTGAGGAAATCGTGCCTGCGGGAGAAACGCCCACGAGTCATTTGCGCGCGCTGACGCTGCAAGGTTGCGCTTACCGGTGGCCGGGCGGCGTGCCCGCCGCGGTGCGCGAGAACATCGAGCATGAACTGCGCCTGATCGCCGAGCTGAAATTCGAGCCCTTTTTCCTCACCGTGCACGACATCGTCGAGTATGCGCGTTCGCAAAAAATACTCTGCCAGGGCCGGGGTTCCGCGGCCAACTCCGCGGTCTGCTATTGCCTGCGCATCACGGAGGTGGACCCTGCGCGCATGGCCATGCTGTTCGAGCGGTTCATTTCCAAGGAGCGTAATGAGCCGCCCGACATCGACGTGGATTTCGAGCACGAGCGGCGCGAAGAAGTCATTCAGTACATTTATAAAAAATACGGCCGCGAGCGCGCGGCGCTGGCGGCCACCGTGATCTGCTACCGACCGCGCAGCGCGCTGCGCGACGTGGGTAAGGCATTGGGACTGGATTTGCCGCAAGTCGACCGCCTGGCGCGCGGCATGCAATGGTGGGACGGACAGCGCATCGACCCGGAGCGCATTCGCGCCTCGGGCGTGGATCCTGAAGATCCGCTGATCGCGCGCCTGATTGCTCTCGCGGCGGAAATCTTGGGTTTTCCTCGCCACTTGTCGCAACACGTGGGCGGATTTGTGATCGCGCGCGACCGGCTGGATGAACTCGTGCCCATCGAGAATGCCGCCATGCCGGATCGCACGGTGATCGAGTGGGATAAAGACGATCTGGATGCGCTGGGACTGTTGAAGGTGGATGTGCTGGGCTTAGGCATGCTGAGCGCGATACGCCGGGCGTTCCACTTGGTCAATGCATTCGGCGGCTCATCCGCGGCCGGCGGCGAACTTAATTTGGCCAGCGTGCCGAGCGAGGATCAGGGCGTGTACGACATGATCTGCCGCGCCGACACCACCGGGGTGTTCCAAATCGAATCACGCGCGCAGATGTCCATGCTGCCGCGCCTGCGGCCGCGAAATTTCTACGATCTGGTGATCGAAGTGGCCATCGTGCGCCCCGGGCCCATCCAAGGCGAGATGGTGCATCCGTATTTGCGCCGCCGCAGCGGCGAGGAAGCGGTGAGCTATCCCAGCAAGCAAGTCGAAGCGGTGCTCAAGCGCACCCTCGGCGTGCCGATTTTTCAGGAACAGGTCATGCAGCTGGCGATTGTCGCCGCGGGATTCTCGCCGGGCGAGGCCGATCGATTGCGCCGCGCGATGGCGGCTTGGAAGCGCAAGGGCGGTTTGGAGCCCTTCCAGCGCCAGCTGATCGAGGGCATGCGCGAGCGCGGCTACCCCGAGAGTTTCGCGCACCAGATTTTCAACCAGATTTTAGGTTTTGGGGAATATGGTTTTCCGGAAAGCCATGCGGCAAGCTTCGCGCTGCTCGTCTACACCTCCGCATGGCTTAAAGCGTACGAGCCGGCGGCGTTTTGCGCAGCGCTCATCAATAGCCAGCCGATGGGCTTCTATGCACCGGCGCAGCTGGTGCGCGATGCGCGCGCCCATGGGGTGGACGTGCGCGCGATCGATGTGGCGCTGAGCGATTGGGATTGCACCCTGGAGAGGCGCGAGGACGGCCGTCCCGCACTGCGTTTAGGACTTCGCCTGGTGAAACATTTATCGCAGGAAGGCGCGAACCGGCTGCTGGCCGCACGCGCCGCGCGCAACTTTGACGGCATTGCGGATCTGGCCGAGCGCGCTGCGTTGGATCGGCGTGACCTTGAGTCCTTGGCGGCCGCGGACGCATTGGCGCGGCTTGCGGGGCATCGGCATCGTGCGGTATGGCAGGTCACCGGGGTGGAGCGCGTGTTGCCCTTGCTATCCGCCGCAACGGCGCCTGAGGAGGGTATCCCGCTGCTGCGCGCGCCGCGCGAAGGACAGGACATCGTCGCCGATTATGGCAGCACGGGATTGACGCTGCGCCGCCATCCGTTGGCGCTGCTGCGCGATAAGCTGCAGCGGCGCGGGGTAGTGCCCACTCAGGAACTGTGGGACCAGCCCAATGGAAAATTAGTGAGAACGGCGGGTCTTGTCATCACGCGCCAACGGCCGGGCAGTGCCGGTGGGGTGACCTTCGTCACCATGGAAGATGAAACCGGGTACGTCAATTTGATCGTGTGGAACCGCATCGCCGTCGAGCAACGCGCGGCGCTGCTCGAATCGCGTCTGCTCGAGGTGCAGGGCAAGCTGCAGCGCGAAGGCGATGTACAGCATGTGATTGCGCGGCGTCTGACGGATCTATCGGCTCTGCTCGGCGATCTGACTGTGGTATCGAGAAATTTCCACTAGACATCCAGCCCGATGGAGCGCATCAGCGCGATGCCGTTGCTTTTCGTCACCACACCGGCCTGCAGCTTGAAATCGAATGCAAGCCGACCATCCACCAGTTCGTCCTGGAAATGAACATTCACCAAGGCGCCGGCGTCGAGCCCGGCGCCATCGGTCAGCGCCAGATCATGCGTGCTCACCAAACCGATTCCGCCTCGCAGGATCAAGGCACGAATCACGCCTTGAGATCCGATGCGCCGATCCGCCGCGTTGGTTCCCTGCAGCAGTTCATCCAGCAGAAACAGCAGCGGCAGATCGGCAGGCTCGAAGAATTGGCGCAAACGCGTGATCTCGGCGTAAAAGCGCGAGCTGCCCTCGTGCAGGGAGTCGTTGATGCGAATACTGGCGCCGATGCGCAGCGGCGTAATCTTCAGATACTGCGCGCGTACGGGAGCACCCGCCATCGCGAGCACCGTATTGATCCCCACCGTGCGCAGCAGCGTGCTTTTTCCGGACATGTTTGAGCCGCTCACCATCAGCGCGCGCACGGGCGCGCAGATCTTAACGTCATTGCTCACGCGCACCGCCGCGGGAATCAAGGGATGTCCCAGCGCGGCCGCTTGAAAGCTCGCCGCGCCCTCGAGGAATTGTGGAAAGGGATCCTCGGGATGTTCGTGGCTGTATCTGGCCAGGGAAACCAGGGCCTCCATCTCGCCCAAACTCTCGAGCCACGCGCGCACGACTCCGCCGTGAGCGGCGCGCCAGCGCTCGGCCGCCAGCGCCGATAGCAGCGGCAGCATCAAGAGCACGGTCAGAGGGACCAGCAGTGGATTGCGGCGCGACTCGACGTAGTTGACGATGGTCGCGAGCTTGGCAAGCGTTTCGGATCCCCTCTGCGTATGCGAAGACATCTTGAGCACCAGCGCCCGCAGCGGTGCTGCGTCGAATGGCTCTGCTTCGATGCGCTTCAGCAATAAGGCGAGACTCTTGAGATCCTCGTACGCCCCTTCGGTCGCCGCCATGGCCTGATGCACGCGCGTCTTGAGCAAGGCGGTGACGGCAACCTCGATCAGCAGTAGCGCGAGCAAGGGATAGACCACCCCGGAAATGGCCCAGCCGATGGCGGTGGCCGCCCCGAGAACGGCAAGTAGCGGCGCGGCAGCTCGAATCCACCACTGATTGAGATTATTGGGGGCCTCGGCCCACGCGATCAGCGTCTCCGGATGCAGTTCTATGCGCGCCCCATCTCCCTGGATGGCCAAATCCTCGCGCAGGTCCAAGCGGGCGCGCAAATCGACAATGCTGGCGTGGCGTTCGTGCAGCGCTTGGAGCGGTGCGGGCGCGAGCAGCCATTGCGCCAGTGTGGCCTCGCCCATCTGCGTGCGCGCCGCGCACAACAGCTGGAACAGGCCGCCGTTGCCGAATAAATCCAGATCTGCGCTGTAGATGTGATGCGCCAACTCGAAGCGCTCGCCGGTGGGGCCCGTGCCGCCCCATTGGTCCGCGATGCGCTGCAGTCCGACGCGATAAAACAGCACGGCGCGCTGCGTGCCGGAGCGCAGTGCTTGCACGCGCTGATGAACCACCACCGCGGCGATAAAGGCAACGATGGGCACAAGCAGCCACAGCGGGGACAGGGAGCGGGGCGCTAAGCAAAACCATGCAGTGATCAAAAATAAGGCGCCGATGGCGAGCCGCGCGCTCCCAATGCGCGCATGCGCCTGATCCAAGCGCGCCAGGCGTGCTTCGCGTTCAGCCAGGCGCAGCGCATACAACTCCGGTGCAGACATGAAATTAGTTTGGCACATTCGCGTGCGTAATTGCCTTGACGCCCGAATTGATCACCATGCACCATCACTTGCCCCTTCCGGAGATCCCCTTTGCCCAAAGTGACTTTCAAACCCACCGAGACCGTGGATTTCGTGATCGTGGGGTCCGGCGCCGCGGGCGGCGTGATCGCCAGAGAGCTGTCGCAAGCGGGTTTCAGCGTCGTGGTGCTCGAGCAGGGAGCGCGCTTAGGACCCGGCGATTTCGAGCACGACGAACTGAAGTACAGCTACTTAAGCGGCATCACCAACAACCCGGTGGTAAGTCCGCAGACCTTCAGAGACGATCCCACCGCGGTCGCGCAGCGTCCGCGTATGGGCAATTCGCTCATCTATGCGCGCATCGTCGGCGGCAGCAGTACTCACTTCACCGCCAACTACTGGCGTTTTCACGAAAACGACTTCAACGAACGCAGCTTGCTCGGCGCCATTCCCGGCACCGGCTTTGCCGATTGGCCCATCACCTATCAGGAGCTCGAACCCTACTACACCAAAGTGGAATGGGAGATCGGGGTGTCGGGTCTGGCCTACTCGAGCCCCTTCGATCCGCCGCGCACCAAGCCCTATCCCATGCCGCCGCTGCCGGTGAAATCCTCCGGCGTGCTGATGGAACGGGGCGCGCGCAAGCTGGGTCTGCACCCGCATCCCGCGCCCATGGCCATCGCATCACAGCTGTATCGGGGCAGGCCGGGCTGCGCGCATTGCGGCTTCTGCATTGGCTTTGGCTGCGAGGTCATGGCCAAGTCATCGACGCTGTACACCATGATTCCCGAAGCTGAGGCCACCGGCCGCTGCGAGGTGCGCCCGCATAGCTATGTGTTCAATGTGGCACTCGACAAGCGCGGGCGTACCACGGGCGTGCAGTACTTCGATCAGGATAAGCGCGAACATCTACAAAGAGCGCGCGCGGTGGTGTTGTCGGCCAACGGCGCCGAGACGGCGCGGCTGCTGCTGAATTCGACCAGCGTGCGCTTTCCGCAGGGGCTGGCGAATTCCAGCGGCCTGGTGGGCAAGTACTTGATGTTCAATCAAAGCTCGGCCGTGCATGCGCAGTTCGAACACGAATTGAACGAATACAAGAGCGTGCAGGTGACGCGGATTTTGCACGACTTCTATGACGCCGACCCGAAGCGCGGCTTTTACGGCGGCGGCGGCATCGATGCGCGCATGGGCTCGCAGCCGACCGGTTGGGCGCTCGCCGCCGGTGGGGACTTGCCGCGCTGGGGAGCGCAGTACAAAGAGCGCCTCGAGGCATTTACCCGCTCGATGATGAGTACCGGGCATTGCACCTCGCTCGCGGTCGAGACCAACAGCATCAGCATCGATCCTGCGCTCAAGGATGCCTGGGGTATCCCGGCGATACGCGTGACCTATAAGGATCATCCGGACGATTTGGCGATGGCGAGGTTTCTGCAGGACCGGGCGCTGGAGATCATGCAGGCTGCTGGGGCGCAGAAAACCTGGAGAGGGGCGCCGCGGCCGTCACGCGGCGGGGTGCACTTGCTCGGGACCTGCCGAATGGGAAATGATCCGGCCAGCTCCGTGGTCGATCGATATCACCGCACTCACGATGTACCCAATCTATTCTTGTGCGATGGATCGAGTTTCGTGACTTCCGGTCGCGGCCAGCCGACCATGACCATTCAAGCGCTGGCGTTTCGCGCCGCTGATCATATCGGACAGTTTGCCAGGCGTGGCGAGGTCTAAAGTTCCATCGCGGTGCAGGCGGTGTTCCACGTGCACAACCATCGCCCACGCGCCGCGCCGCTTGACTGAACAAATGCGCCGAGCGCAGGATCGCAGCCCATGAACTCACCCCACGATCAAGACGATATCTCGCGGCGTTCCTTCTTGCAGTCAAGCGGCGGCCTGTTCACGAGCCTATGGGTCGCCTCGCAGTGGCCGTCGATTGCCGCAGCCGCCCATCATGCCGAACAAGTGTCCGCGGACAGCCAACCTGCGCACTTCGAATTCTTTGGCGCTGCCGATGCGGCCGACGTGGAAGCGCTCTGTGCGCAGATCGTTCCGAGCGGCGCCACGCCGGGCGCCCGCGAGGCGCATGCCGTGTACTTCATCGATCGCTCACTCTCCACGTATTTCTCCCCGATGGCTGCCGGCTACCGCCACGGACTCAGCGAGTTTCAAACAAAATTCAGCGCCGCACATCCGGCGTCCTCGTTCAGCGCGGCGCCGGCCGCCGAGCAAATGGCCTTTCTGAAAACCGTGGACCAAGAACCGTTCTTCGACATGACCCGGATGCTGACGGTGCTCGGGATGTTTTCTTCGCCCAAGTATGGCGGCAACTACCAAGGGTCCGGTTGGAAGCTGATGGGCTTCGTTGATCAGCATGCCTTTGCGCCTCCGTTTGGCTACTACGATGCCGAATACAAAGGTTTCGTGCCGTATCCGACGGAGAAGCACGCTTGAGCGGCCGCAAATTCAAACCCGACGAAATGGTCGATTTCGTGGTGGTGGGTTCGGGCGCGGCCGGCGCCGTTGTGGCGCGCGAATTGGCGCAGTCCGGCTTCACGGTGCTGGTATTCGAACAGGGCCCGCGTCTGGAGGCGGCCGATTTCGAGCACGATGAACTGAAATACTGGTTCTTGAACGGCATCACCAACGGCCCGACATTGAGTCCGCAGACATTCCGCAAGCGGCCCAGCGAGACGGCCCGGCAGCCCGCAGGCTCGCTTCTCCCGGCCACTTACGCCCGCTTGGTGGGCGGCAGCAGCGTGCACTACACCGCCAATTTCTGGCGCTTTCACGAAATAGATTTCCATGAGCGCAGCGTGCTCGGCAGCATCCCGGGTACCGCGTTCGCCGATTGGCCAATCACCTATCAGGAACTTGAGCCCTACTACACCAAAGTGGAGTGGGAGGTGGGCGTCTCGGGGCTCGCCTACGCCAGTCCCTTCGACCCGCCGCGCAGCAAACCCTATCCCATGCCCCCGTTGCCGGTGAAATCATCGGGCGTGCTGATGGAGCGCGGTGCTCGCAAGCTCGGGCTGCATCCGTTTCCCGCGCCCATGGCGATCGCCTCGCAAGCCTACCGAGGCCGCGGGCCCTGCGTACATTGCGGTTTTTGCATGGGCTTCGGCTGCGAGGCGCGCGCCAAGTCCTCCGCGCTGTACACCTCGATCCCGGAGGCCGAGGCCACTGGCATGTGCGAGGTCAGGTCGGCCAGCTACGTATACCACGTGGACACCAATGCCCAGGGCCGCACCACGGGGGTGCACTACTTTGACGCTGACAAGCGCAGCCACTTCCAGCCGGCGCGCGCCGTCGTGCTGTCGGCCAACGGTGCCGAAACCACCCGGCTGTTGCTCAATTCCACCAGCAACCGCTTCCCGCAGGGCCTCGCCAACTCGAGCGGCCTGGTCGGCAAGCACCTGATGTTCAATCAGGGGTCCAGCGCGCAGGGGGTCTTCGAGCACGAACTGAACGAGTACAAGAGTGTGCAGGTCACGCGCATCCTGCACGATTTCTACGACTCCGACCCCAAGCGCGGTTTCTATGGCGGCGGCGGCATCGATGCACGCATCAATCCGCAACCGGCGCTCTGGGCGCTGGACTCGGGCGGCGATCTGCCGCGCTGGGGCAAGGACTTCAAGGATCGGCTGGAGGCGTTTCCGCGCGCCATGGCCTCCACCGGGCACTGCACGTCGCTGCCGTTGGAATCGAACAGCGTCAGCATCGACCCGACGCTGAAGGACGCCTGGGGCATTCCCGCCATCCGCGTCACGTATCAGGATCATCCCGATGACTTGGCCACGGCGAAGTTCCTGCAGGACCGCTGTGTCGAAATCCTGGAGGCGGCGGGCGCGCAGAAAATATGGCGCGATGCGATCGAAGAAAATAACTTCGGCGTACATCTATTGGGCACGGCGCGGATGGGGAACGATCCGAAGACCTCGGTGGTCGATAAATACCATCGCACGCACGATGTGCGGAACTTGTTCCTCTGCGACGGCTCGAGCTTCGTGACCTCCGGCAGAGGCCAGCCGACGATGACCATCCAGGCACTGGCATTTCGCGCCGGAGACTTCATCGGACAGTTCGCCAAGCGCAACGAGATCTAAAACAGCCTTTAGCGGGCCTTCTTTTTCTTGCGCGCGCCTTTCTCCGCGGCCTCCGGCGCCGCCTCCGGGCTGTCGGCCTCGATTGACCCGGCGCCATCCTCGCGCCCGATCTCATAATCGTCGAAATCGCTCATCAGTTCGGCGGTGCGGCGTTCTTCCATGACCCGTTCCAGCCGGCGCCAGGCCGGCTCCGCCCCCTTCGGGGCGCGGCGGCGCTGGGAATCGACGTCGCGCATGATGTGATCGACGTCAACGTCCTCTCCGCCCGGCGCCGCATCTTCGGCGTCCTCTTCCTCGAATTCGTCGGATTCCGGCTTTTCGCTCATGAACGGAAAGTCACCGTGGGTTCATTGGTGAGGCACGCGCGTTATAAACGGAAACGCGCCTCTCGTGCAATACCCTGCAGCACAGTTGGCTATTTGACCAGGTCGTTGAGCTGAAATATCGGCAGCAGCAGCGCAATGACAATGAACATGACAATGGCGCCCATGAATACCACCATGAAGGGCCCCAACAGATTGGTGAGGTTCGAGAGCAGCCCGTCCATCTCGCGCTCCTGATTGGTCGCGGCTCGCTCCAACATCTTTTCCAGCTCGCCGCTGCTCTCGCCGCTGCTGATCAAATGAATCATCATGGGCGGAAACAGCTTGCGTGCGGCCAGGGACTTGCCAATGGGGGCGCCCTCCCGAACCCGCGATGCGGCCTCTTCCACGGCTCTTTTCATGGGCAGATTGGTCACCACTTCGGCTGAAATGCGCAGCGCCTCCAGCACCGGTACCGCGCTGGCGGTCAGAATGCTGAACGTTCGCGAAAAGCGTCCCGTGTTCAAGCCACGAATGAGTTTTCCCACCAGCGGCAGGCGCAAAAGGAACCGATGGAAGCCCATGCGCGCTTCCGGGGATTTCAGCCAGCGTAAAAACCCCCAGGTAACCGCGGCAATGACGATCAGGGCGTAGAACCAGTAATGCCGGATCAGGTCGCTCATCCCGATCAGAATGCGTGTGGCCACGGGCAGCTCTTGGTTGCTGGATTCGAATACCGCGACCACCTGCGGGACCACGTAGGCCAGCAGGAATGACACGATGCCGAAGGAGAGCACCATCAGGACAATGGGGTAGACCAGGGCATTGCTCACCTGCTGTCCCATGACCTGTCGCGATTCGGTGTAATCGGACAATCGCTCCAGCACCTGGTCCAACTTGCCGGATTGTTCGCCCGCGGAAACCGTGGCGCGGTAGATCTCCGGGAAGGCCTGAGGAAAATCCCGCAGGCCGTCCGCCAGCGGGTGGCCTTCGACCACCTTGCTGCGCACGCCGAGCACGATACGCTGCACCCGGGGCTTCTCGGTCTGCTCCGCCACCGCCTGCAAGGATTCCTCCAGCGGCAGACCGGAGCGCAGCAGGGTGGCCAGTTGGCGCGTGAGCAGCGCCAGATCCAAGGTGGACAAACCGCGGCGCATGAAGCCGCGACGCCGGCTCTGCTTCAGCTCGCGCTCCGCGGTTTCGTGGATGTCCATTGGCAAGAGCTGCTTGTCCCGCAGCAGCTGCCTGACATGTTTCGGGGTGTCGCCTTCGATCAGGCCCTTGCGTTCGCGGCCTTGAGCATCCAGTGCCGTGTATTCGAATGCGCCCATGAGGCTGCTAGTCCTCGCGAGTGACGCGCAGCACTTCTTCGAGCGTTGTTTCGCCCAGCATGACCTTACGGCGGCCATCGTCGCGGATGCCGGGCCCGGAGGTGCGCGCGTAGCGCTCCAACTCCTGCTCCGAGGAGCCATCGTGGATCATGGTTCGCATGTGATCATCGACGGCAATCAGCTCATAAATCCCGGTTCGGCCGCGATAGCCGTTGCCGGGGTCATTGCTCGGGCGGTACAGCTCCACCGGCCCCCCCTGGGGGTCCAGATTCAGCAGACGCCGCTCATACTCGCCGGCCACGAACTTGACCCGGTTGGACGGGTTGAGCACGCGCACCAGGCGCTGCGCCAGCACGCCGATCAGGCTCGAGGAGAGCAGGAAGGGTTCAATGCCCATATCGCGCAAGCGCGTGACGGCACCCACCGCAGTGTTGGTATGCAGAGTCGAGAGCACCAAGTGGCCGGTCAAGCTCGCTTGCACGGCGATCTGCGCCGTTTCCAGATCGCGAATTTCGCCGACCATCACCACATCGGGATCCTGGCGCAGGATGGCGCGCAGGCCCCTGGCGAAGGTCATCTCCACTTTGGTGTTCACCTGGGTCTGGCCGATGCCATCGATGTAGTACTCGATGGGGTCCTCGACGGTCATGACGTTGCGGGTATTGTCGTTGATCCGTTCCAAGGCCGCGTAGAGCGTCGTGGTCTTGCCGGAGCCGGTGGGGCCGGTCACCAAAATAATGCCGTGCGGCTTGTGGATGATTTCGTCCATCACTTCTTGAGTGCGCGGATCCATCCCCAGGGAGGTCAATTCGATTCGGCCGGCCTGCTTGTCGAGCAAGCGCAGCACCACGCGCTCGCCATGCCCGGAGGGCAGGGTGGATACGCGCACATCGACCGCGCGGCCGGCGATGCGCAGCGAAATTCTGCCGTCCTGCGGCAGGCGGCGCTCGGCGATGTCGAGCTTGGACATCACTTTGATGCGCGAGACCACCAGCGGCGCCACCGCGCGCTTGGTCTGCAGCACCTCGCGCAGCACGCCATCGACGCGAAAGCGGATGACCAAGCGATTCTCGTACGGTTCGATATGAATGTCCGAAGCGTTTTCCTTGACCGCCTGCGTCAGCAGGGCATTGATCAAGCGGATGATAGGTGCTTCATCATCGCTCTCGAGCAGGTCGGAGGACTCGGGAATGTCCTCGGCCAAATGCGCTAAATCGGTATTGTCGTCCAAGCCCTCCAGCATTTGCATGGCCGCGCCGGAGCCCGCTTCGTAGGCGACGCGCAGCATGGAATCAAATGTTTCGACGGACACGCGTTCCAGCTTCAGGGGCACGCCCACGAAGCGGCGCACCTCCGCGATGCTCTGCGGCGTCACGCCGGGGCGGCACACCGTGTCGGCCACGCCATCGCCGATGCCGCGCACCAGGATGCCGTGCCGTTTGGCAAACGGAAACGTCAGTTTCCGCGGCTGTTCCGCATCGTGCAGTTCCGCGTTCACGGCGGCGTGCTTGGCGCGGGAGCCGGAGTGGTGGTCGGCGGTACGCTCTCAGGCAGCGGCGAGCTGCCCGGCGCCGACGGATTCGGCGTGGCGCCCACCGGATTGGTTTCCGATGGCGGCGGCGGCGCCGGCAGAGCGATGCCGCTGGGAATCGCCGGTACGGCCGGCTGCTTCTGTCCCGGCAGCAGCGTGATGTGCCCGCCGTTCAGCGATTTCTCGCTTTGCCGCACTTCATTGTAGGCCGCTTCGCTGGTGCTTTCCGTGGCATCTGCGTCGCGCATGATTTTGGGGCGAATGAACACCATCAAATTCTTTTTCATGCGCGAGCCGCTGCGCGACTTGAACAGATTGCCGATGATGGGAATCGCGCCCAGGACCGGGACCCGGTCCTCGCTCTCCGTCACGGTATCGGACATGAGCCCGCCGAGCACGATGATGCCGCCGTCCTCGATGAGCACCGTGGTCTTGATGGAGCGCTTGTTGGTCGAGATATCGGCCGAGTCGGTAAGCTTCGCGCCGGGCGAGGAGTCTTCCTGCTCGATCTTCAACTGCACCGAATTGCCTTCGTTGATGTGCGGCGTGACTTTGAGAATCGTGCCCACCTCCTCGCGCTGAATCGTGGTGAAGGGGCTGGTGGTGCCTGAGACGCTCGCGGTCGAACTGGAATAGGATCCGGTGATCAGCGGGATCTCCTGTGTGACCTTCACCTCGGCCTCTTCATTGTTCATGGTGATCAATGAGGGTGTGGAAATAATGTTGCTGGTGCCGTCGCTGCGCAGCGCCTGGATGAGCGCCGCAAAGTTCACGCCGGAACTGCCAAATCGCCCCACGCCGAACGTGGCGCCGGTGCCGATGGTGGAACTGGTAATGGGGCTGGTGACCGCTCCGGTGGTCGGGTTGGTGATGGCGGTGGCGCCGGTGAGTGCGGCGGCGGCTAAATCGACGATGCTGGTGCCGGCCCCGGGTAGATTGACGACGCCGGCCGGAACCGTGCTGTTGCCTTGCCCGTACAGTATCCATTGCACGCCCAGGTTGGCGCTCTTGTTCACATCGACTTCGACGATGATGGCCTGGACTTGTACTTGCGCGCGGCGAATGTCGATTTTGTCGATGACCCCCATCAAGGACTTCATGATTTTCGGCGGTGCCGTGATGATGAGCGCATTGGTGGGCACATCGGCCCAAATGGTGACGCTGGCATCAATATTGGCGCTGCCGCCGTTCGGCCCCGCCACCGAGGCCTGCACCGCAGGGCCGCCTTGTGCTTTGGCCGTGGCGGTGGCCTGGCCTTTGAGCTTTTCGGCGATTTTTTCCGCGTCCGCATAGCGCAGATAGCGCACCTGGATGTCGCCCCCGGCACCCGCCGGCGTATCCATGTTGAGGATCAAGGCCTTGATGCGAAATCGCGCCGAGCGCTCACCGGTCAGAATGACGCTGTTGGTGCGCTCATCGGCCACCACTTTGACCTGGCCGCCGGCCGCTTCCGCGCCCGCGCCGGTGCTCAACGCATTGACGACGCGCACGACCTCTGCGGCACCGGCATTGTGCAGCGGGATCAATTCGATGGGTTCATCGCCGCTGTCATCCATGCGCTCGATGATGCGCACCAGCCGGTTCACGTTGCTGGCCCGATCCGAGATGATCAGCATGTTGCCGGCGGCGTAAGAGTTAATCGATGCATAGTTGGGCACCAGCGGCCGCAGTACCTGCACGAGCGCTGCGGCGCTGACATTTTTCAAGCTGATGACCTGCGTCACCATTTCATCCGAGGTCGAACTCACATCATTCGGCAGATCATTGCCCGGCATTTTCTGCGCATCGGTGTTCGGCACGATCTTGATGACCCTGCCGGCCGGCACGGCCACATAGCCATACACCTGCAGCACCGCCAAAAAGGCCTCGTAGAACGCCGCGGCGGACATGGGCGTCGCCGACAGCATGGTGACCTTGGCGTTGACGCGCGGGTCGATGATGAAGTTCTTGCCGGTCACCTCGCTCACGGCCTGGATGATTTGGCTTAAGTCCGCATCCTTGTAGTTCGGCGTGATCGTGGCGCCGCCGTCGGAAGATCTGGGCGGGGGCGCCGCCGGCAGCAGCGTCGATACCAGTAACCCCGACAGAGCCAAGGCCGCCGCGAGCCGGCGCCGGGTATACGGTGGAGTGGCCTTAAGTTTCATGGGTACTCGCATGCTGAACGGCTTCGACCGGCAAGAGCGTGATTCGTTTTAATTTTCATTGCTGCTGTTTGGCGACGGTACCGGAGGCGCGGGGGCATCTGCATCGCTGATGGGCTGGCCGGGGGCGGGTGGCTGGCCCGGAACAGTGGGCTGACTCCCCGCCTGACCCTGTGTCTGCGAGGGGACAGGGCCGGCACCCGCATTGGGATCGCCCTCCAGATCCTTGGTCGCCTGCGCCGCTACTTGTGCGATGTTCAACGTGATGTCCTGCTTCGCACCACCGCGCTCGATGGTGACAGTGACGTGATCGGAGCTCTGAATCGTATTGAAAACTTCCTGGCTGCGTTGCGGATCGTCCAGCTGAGTGCCATTGATGGCCGTGACCAGATCGCCCGGCTTCAACCCCAGCTTGTTGAATATCTGCCGATTTCGTCCCGGATAAGCACGAAAGCCTCTCAGTTTTCCCGCCGCGTTGTCGTAGGAGGCGACGGTGCGCATCACCTGATCGAGAATCGCGGGGTCCTGCTGCACCATGCGGCGGATGTTGTCGACGGCGGCGGCAGTGCGCGGATCCGCGCCCGGACGGATCAACGGCGGCGCGCCTCGGCCCATCGCCAATTTCAGCCGAGGCAGCAGCACGGTCTCCAGTTGGCCGCCCCGATCGAGAATGACACGATCCATGTACACCGAATGCAGCGAGGCGCCGGCGACTCGGTCTCCGACCGAATACACCTTCGATGGACCGCCGCCATCGCCGATGATGGCCACCCCGTGTTTCGGGTCCTGCGTGGCGATGGTTCCGGCGAGCAGCAAATTGGCGGAGCTTTGCGGTGCATTCGCCGGATCTTGCGCGCCGGGGTTGATGACCGGAACACCGAACAGATGGGCAGAGATCACACTTTGGATGTCCACGGCGGAGCGCTGGGGTCGCACCGCCGCCCCGGCCAATACGGGCTGGGGCGACTTCAGCGGCTTGGAGATGAGCGCATAGCCGATCTGCGCCAGCTGCACCAGGATGAGGGCGGCCAGCGCGGCCGAGACCAACCGGGGTCCAGCGGCCTGAAGGCGGGACAGCCATTCATTTGTGCGAGTATCAAGCATGAAAGTCCGCGCCCTGTGGGCATTGGTCGCACGGGCCGCAATCCCCCGCCCGCGCCTAACGCCGAAGCCTGCAATCATACGGGCTCTGGAGTTCGGCGCTCAAGCATTTGTTTTTACTTGTTAAAGTTAGGTGACAGCGTTTGGCGACAGGGAACCTTTAGAGGTGTTTGGAATGCACGTCTTGTAAAGCGCATAAGTGCGCCCTATAAACTGATTACTCATGAGCGACATCGAACGCGGGCGGGAAGGTACGAGCTTGATCGTCGAAGAAGCGGCGCCCAAGCTCAAAAAACCCCCGCTCTATCAAGTAGTGCTGATTAATGACGACTACACTCCCATGGAGTTCGTGGTCGACATTCTGCAGCGTTTCTTCGGAATGGATCGCACTAAGGCAACTCGGGTTATGCTAGAAGTCCATACCAAAGGCAAAGGAGTTTGTGGCGTATTCACTTATGAAATTGCGGAAACCAAGGTGGCTCAAGTGATCGCGTATGCGCGACAACATCAGCATCCGCTGATGGCAACGCTAGAAGAGGCGTAAAGTGCTAAGTCAAGAACTTGAATTTTGCTTGAATGATGCGTTTGCCGGTGCACGCGAGGCGCGGCACGAATTCATGACGGTCGAACACCTGCTGCTCGCGATCGTGGATACCCCCAAGGTCAGAGAGATCTTGAAGTCCTGCGGCGCAGACACGACCAAGCTGAAAACCGAACTTAAGCAGTTCATCGATCAAACCACGCCGCGCTTGCCGGCCGGTGAGGACCGCGACGTGCAACCCACGCTCGGCTTCCAGCGGGTCTTGCAGCGAGCCGTGTTTCACGTGCAATCGAGCGGCAAGAAGGAAGTCACCGTCGCCAATGTGCTGGTGGCGATCTTCAGCGAAAAGCAATCGCACGCCGCCTACCTGCTCAGCATGCAGGACGTCTCCCGCCTGGACGTGGTCAATTTCATCGCCCATGGGCTCTCCAAGGCCGGCGGCGAGGAGCGCAGCGAACGAGACGAGGGCGCGGCGTCTCCCGACTCGGAGCGCGAGGCGGAGGGCGGCGGCAATGCGCTGGAGAAATACGCTACCAATCTGAATGATGCGGCGCGCAAGGGCAAAATTGATCCCTTGATCGGCCGCAAGCTCGAGGTCGAGCGCACCATCGAGATTCTGTGCCGGCGGCGCAAGAACAACCCGTTGTACGTGGGCGAGGCCGGCGTCGGCAAGACCGCCATCGCGGAAGGGCTGGCGCGCATGATCGTTGAGAATCAAGTGCCGGATGTCCTGCTGGATGCCACCATCTATTCACTCGATATGGGCTCGCTGGTGGCGGGCACGAAGTACCGCGGAGACTTCGAGAAGCGGCTGAAGGCGGTGCTGGCCGAGGTTAAAAAGCAGCCCGGCGCGATTCTGTTCATCGACGAAATCCACACCGTCATTGGTGCGGGCGCTGCCTCCGGCGGCGTGATGGACGCCTCGAATCTGATCAAGCCGGCGCTGAATAACGGCGAATTGCGCTGTATCGGATCCACGACCTACAACGAATATCGCGGGATATTCGAGAAAGATCATGCGCTGGCGAGGCGTTTTCAGAAGATCGACATCACCGAGCCCTCGGTGCAGGACACCGTGGATATTCTGCGCGGCCTGAAGTCTCGGTACGAAGAGCACCACGGCATCAAGTATGAGGACGATGCCTTGAGTGCCGCCGCGGAATTGGCCGCCCGGCACATCAACGATCGGCACATGCCCGATAAGGCCATCGATGTGGTCGATGAGGCGGGCGCCAATCTGCGCTTGCAGCCGGTGGAGAAGCGCGCCGCGAGCGTCACCGTCACCCAAATCGAGAATGTGGTGGCGCGCATCGCGCGCATTCCGCCAAAGAATGTCTCGATGTCCGACCGCGATGTGCTGAGAAACCTCGAGCGCAATCTGAAGCTGACGATTTTCGGCCAGGACAAGGCCATCGAGGCCTTGGCGGCGGCCATCAAGATGTCCCGCTCCGGCTTGGGCGACATGCGCAAGCCCGTCGGTTCCTTCTTGTTCTCCGGTCCGACCGGCGTCGGCAAAACCGAAGTCACGCGCCAGCTGGCCCTGGCCATGGGCGTGGAATTCGTGCGCTTCGACATGTCCGAGTACATGGAACGACATACGGTCTCGCGCTTGATCGGCGCACCTCCCGGCTACGTCGGCTTCGATCAGGGCGGCTTGCTCACCGAGGCGATTGCCAAGCACCCGCACTGCGTGCTGCTGCTGGACGAAATCGAGAAGGCCCATCCGGATGTGTTCAATCTGCTGCTGCAGGTCATGGATCACGGCACCTTGACTGACAACAACGGCCGCAAGGCCGATTTCCGTCACGTCATCATCGTCATGACCACCAACGCCGGGGCATTCGAAATGAGCCGGCCCAGCATCGGATTCACGCCCTCGGATAGCGGCGCGGATGGCATGGAGGCGATTCGGCGCTTGTTTTCGCCGGAATTTCGCAATCGACTGGATGCGGTCATCGCCTTCGGCTCGCTGGATCAGGACACCATCGAGCGGGTGGTGGATAAGCTGCTGGTGGAAGCGGAGGCACAGCTCGAACAGAAGCGCGTCTCGATTTCGGTGGACGAGCCGGCGCGGCGCTGGATCGCGAAGCGGGGGTACGATCCGAAGATGGGCGCGCGGCCGATGGCTCGCATCATTCAGGAATTCATCAAGCGCCCGCTCGCCGAAGAGCTATTGTTCGGCAAACTGGTCAACGGCGGTCACGTCGAAGTGAGCTTGAGCGAGGATGGGGAGAAACTCAAACTGGAGACGCGAGCGGCGGATCAACCGGCGCTTCTCTCGCACGAGAGCTCGGCGCCGTGAGCGCAAGCCCGCAGCGGCGCGGGCTCGCCTAGCGGCCTCGATAAACGATCCGGCCCTTGGTCAGGTCGTAGGGGGTCATCTCCACGGTGACCTGATCGCCCGTTAAAATGCGAATGTAGTTTTTGCGCATCTTCCCTGAGATATGTGCCGTAACCACATGGCCGGTCTTGAGTTTGACGCGAAATGTCGTATTGGGCAGGGTCTCGACGACCTCGCCCTCGAATTGAATTGCCTCTTCTTTTGACATGCGTCCTTGTGGTATGCGTGAAACCGCGCGCATTGTGCATAAAGCACCCTGGTAATGCAATTTAGCTAGGGCTCTTCACGCCATTTGCCGCAGGGTGTGCGCCGCGCGTGTTGGCGAAGCAACATGACAAACTGGCCGCGGGAGACCTCGCGGGCACCCAAACCGGCCAGGTGCGCGCTCGCCACCTGGCAGTCGATGAGCTTGATCTCGCGTTCCTTGCATTCATCCACCAGGCGCGCCAACGCCACCTTGGAGGCATCGCGCTCGAGGCTGAACATCGATTCTCCGAAGAAGATCTGGCCGAGCTGTATGCCGTACAGCCCGCCGACCAGCCGCTCCTCATGGTAGGTCTCCACCGAGTGCCCAAAGCCGAGTTCGTGCAACTGCTCGTAGGAGTTGATCATCTCCTCATTCAGCCAGGTGTCGGGCCCCGAGCGCCGGGGCGCGGCACAGGCGCGGATTGTCGCCTGGAAGGCCTGGTCGGTTCGGGTGCAGAAGGCGCCGTTGCGCAGGGTTTTACCGAGGCTGCGCGAGCGCTTGAATTCGTCGGGAAACAGCACCATGCGCGGGTCGGGCGACCACCACAGAATCGGCTGTTGGGCCGAGTACCAGGGAAACACGCCGCGTTCGTAAGCGGCCAAGAGGCGCGCCGGGCTTAAATCCCCGCCGGCGGCGAGCAGGCCCGGCGGTTCGCGCAACGCCTGATCCAAGGGCGGAAACCAATTCGGATCCGCCTGCTCGCCCAACCACACCAGTCTGCTCAGAATCTCAACTCCTCATCCGCCGCCCGGTGGTAGGGCACGTGTTCATTCACGGCGGCGGCGTAATGATCCACGCCGCGGGCCTCGCGCTGCGCAAAGTCGCGAATGGCCGCGGCGAATCGCGGGTCGGCAACGAAGTGCGCCGAGTGCGTCAGCGTGGGCACGAAACCGCGCGGGACCTTGTGCTCGCCCTGAGTTCCCGGCTCGAAGCGGCGCAGTTTCTTCTCGATGCAATACTCGATTCCCTGGTAGTAGCAGGTTTCGAAATGCAGGCTGTGGTAGTTGCCGCCGGCTCCCCAGTAGCGGCCGTACAGCGCATCCTCGCCCACGAAAAATATTGCCACGGCGATGGGCTGCGCACCGATCCGCGCGACTTTGAGCATGAGTTGCTCCGGCATCGCCGCGGCAATGCGCTTGAAGAAACTCAAATTCAGGTAGGGCTCATGGCCATGCCGATGGAAGGTATCGGCGTAGAACCCGTACACCGTGCTCCACAGCGCGGCATCCATCTGCCCGCCATGCCAGGTGTCGAATTCAATGCCGGCTTCCGCCACGCGCCGCCGCTCGCGGTGCACCTTCTTGCGCTTCTCGGCGGTAAATCCGGCGAGGAACGCCTCGAAGGATGGGTAATCGCGATTGTACCAATGAAACTGGCAGTCGCGGCGCAGGATGAGTCCGGCCTGATCCAGCGTGGCGGCGAACTCGTCCGCGGGAAACAGTACATGCCAGGACGAGAGATGTTCGCTGCGGGCGTACGCCATCGCAGCACCCACCGCGCTCTGCGTCATGGCCGGGGCGTCGGCAGTGGCGCTCAGCAGCAAGCGCGGCCCCGACACCGGCGTAAAGGGTACGGCGCTCAGCAGTTTCGGGTAGTAGTTCAGGCCGTGCTGGGCGTAGGCGTTTGCCCAGGAGAAGTCGAAGACGAACTCTCCGCGAGAATGGCCCTTCAGGTACATCGGCATCGCCGCCGCGGGCGCGCCTTGCGCATCATCGATGATCAGGTGTCGGGGAATCCAGCCGGTGCGCCGCGCGACGCAGCCGGATTCCTCCAGCGCCAACAGAAACTCGTGCTTAAGGAAGGGTTGCGCGGTGCCCGCCAGGGCGTTCCAACTGCGCGCGTCGATCTGCGCGATGCTGTCGAGAAATCGCGCAGGGCCGTGTTTCACGCGTGGGCAGCGTGCGGTTTGGCGTGGGATTCCGCCTCGAAGCGCTCCAGATATTTGTCCGCATCGAGCGCCGCCATGCAGCCGGTCCCCGCCGAGGTGACCGCCTGCCGGTAGACATGATCAGCCACATCGCCGGCCGCGAATACGCCGGGAATGCTGGTGGCCGTCGCTGCGCCCTCGCTGCCGCCCTTCACCACGATGTAGCCGCCGCGCATCTCCAGCTGCTTTTCGAACAGTTGGGTATTGGGGGCGTGGCCCACGGCAATGAACACCCCGTCGACCTCGATGCTGCGCGTTGCCGTTCCCGCGGCGGCCCGCAGGCGCACGCCCGTCACGCCGGCCGCATCGCCGAGTATTTCATCGATGGCATGATTCCAGACGATGCTGGCCTTGCCCGCCGATGCCAATGCAAACAACCGGTCCTGGAGTATTTTCTCGGCGCGTAAGCGGTCACGCCGATGCACCAGCGTGACATGGGAGGCGATGTTGGTCAGGTACAGCGCTTCCTCGACCGCCGTGTTGCCGCCACCGACCACCGCGACCGCCTTGCCGCGGTAGAAGAAGCCATCGCAGGTCGCACAGGCCGAGACGCCCTTGCCGCGATAGGTCTCTTCCGAGGGCAGCCCCAAGTATTTCGCCGATGCGCCGGTCGCAATGATCAGCGCATCGCAGCTGTATTCGCCGTTGTCGCCGAACAGATGAAAGGGACGCTGGCGCAGTTCAACCTGATTGATATGATCGAACAGGATGCTGGTATTGAATCGTTCCGCATGACGGCGCATCCGATCCATCAGCGCGGGCCCCTGCAGATGCTCGACGTCACCGGGCCAATTGTCCACATCGGTGGTGGTCATGAGCTGGCCGCCCTGTTCCAAGCCGGTAATGAGCACCGGATTGCGATTCGCCCGGGCCGCATAGACGGCGGCGGAGTAGCCTGCAGGTCCAGACCCAAGGATGAGGAGTGGACTGTGCCTGACAACGCTCATGTATAATTTGCCTCTCGTCGTGAATCGTCACCGGCGAAGGGTCGCCGGCAGCCGTTGAAGGTTAGCTGAGCCATGGTATGTAAATCTGTGGGCTCCAGCCAGTTCCTACAAGCCCACTCCCTTAGCAAAGCTGTTCAGTGTTGTTGCAGCAGATAAGGTCGGGTTACTATTGCATAATATTCAAATAGTTAAGAAGTTATCATCATTAAGGATCTAGAATTATCCGAGCCCTCCACGGCGAAGCGGGCCAAGCCCTCGGCGAAGCTCTCCGCCGCCGTCGCGCGCTCGTTGCGCGAAGGCACCCTCTGGGTGTTGGGCGCATTGGCGCTGCTCCTGCTCCTCGCTCTGCTGTCCTATCACCCGCACGATCCTGCCTTCTCCGACACCGGTGAACCGGGACCGGTCGGCAATTGGATCGGGCCGGTGGGCGCGTGGCTGGCAGGGTTTTTCCTGCTCTTGTTTGGCCGGCCGGCGTATCTATTTCCCGTGATGTTGGCCTATGCCGGATGGCTGGTGCACAAGGATCAATCGCTGCCGGATGCGCGCTCGCGCCTCAATACCCTGCTGCGCGCCGCCGGCTTTGTGCTGACGCTGGTCACGAGCTGCGGTCTCGCGACGCTGCATTGGAGCGCCGCCGGGCTGCCGAGCAGCGCCGGCGGGGTTCTCGGCGATTTGGCAGGACAGGGAAGCGCCCGGGGTTTGAGTTTCTTGGGCGCCACCCTGTTGTTGCTCGGACTGTGGCTCGCCGGGGTGGCCTTATTCCTCGGCGTGTCGTGGTTCAAAATCATGGATACCCTGGGCGCCTGGGTACTGGCGGCGATCGATTGGACGCGGGCACGCATCGAGCAGCGGCGCGAGCTCGCCTCCGGTCAGCTGCGCAAGCAGGCTCGCCAAGAAGTGGTGCGCGAGGAGCAGAAAAAGGTGGCCGCTCGGCCGCCGCCGCGCATCGAGGCCCCGGCGCCCGTGCCGCAGAAAAGCGATCGCGTCGAGCGCGAACGCCAGGTGCCCCTGTTCGATGCGCCCAAGTCAAGCGAATTGCCGGCGCTGTCGCTGCTCGATGAGCCCGGGCCGCGCGAGCAGTCCTACTCGGATGAGGCCTTGGAGGCGATGTCGCGCTTGGTGGAAATCAAGCTTCGCGATTTCGGCATCGAGGTGGAGGTGGTGGCCGTGCAGCCCGGCCCGGTGATCACCCGATTTGAACTGCGTCCGGCGCCCGGCGTGAAGGTCAGTCAGATCAGCAATCTTGCCAAAGATCTGGCGCGTGCGCTGTCCTCGATCAGCGTGCGCGTCGTGGAAGTCATTCCTGGGAAATCCGTGGTCGGATTGGAAATACCCAATGAGAAGCGCGAGATCGTCACCTTGGGTGAAATCATCAAATCCAAGCCCTACGACGATGTGGGATCGCCGCTCGCGCTCGCCCTGGGCAAGGACATCGGTGGCGTGCCCGTGGTGGCGGATCTTGCGCGCATGCCGCATTTGTTGATCGCCGGCACCACCGGCTCGGGCAAATCGGTCGGCATCAACGCCATGGTGTTGAGCTTGGTCTACAAGGCCACGCCCGAACATGTGCGCATGATCATGATCGATCCGAAAATGCTCGAGCTTTCGGTGTACGAGGGCATTCCGCATCTGTTATCGCCGGTGGTCACTGACATGAAACAGGCGGCCAATGCGCTGCGTTGGTGTGTGGCCGAAATGGAGCGGCGCTACCAATTGATGTCCGCGCTCGGCGTGCGCAACATCGGCGGCTTCAACCGCAAAGTCAAGGACGCGGCCGACAGCGGCAAGCCCATCAAGGATCCGATTCGCATGCAGAAGATCGCGCAGGGCGTGCCGGGCATCGTTGCCGAAGACGTGCCGGAGCTCACCTCGCTGCCCTTTGTGGTGGTGATCATCGATGAACTCGCCGATCTTATGATGATCGTCGGGAAAAAGGTCGAGGAGCTGATCGCGAGGCTTGCACAGAAAGCGCGCGCCTCCGGAATCCACTTGATCCTGGCGACGCAGCGTCCCTCGGTGGATGTCATCACCGGCCTCATCAAGGCGAACATCCCCTCACGCATCGCCTTCCAAGTCTCTGCGAAGGTGGATTCGCGCACCATTCTTGATCAAAGCGGCGCCGAATCGCTGCTCGGTCACGGCGACATGCTGTATCTACCGCCGGGCACCTCGATTCCGACGCGCGTGCATGGCGCCTTCGTCTCCGACCAAGAAGTGCATCGCGTGGTCGCGGGCCTGAAGGCCGCCTCGCCGCCCATCTATATCGATGAAATTCTCGAAGGCCCGCGCACGCCCATCCCGGGATTTCCCTCGGACGATGAGGAGGGCGGCGAGGGCGTGGAGGCGGACGCGGAAGCCGACCCGCTGTACGACGAGGCGGTGCGCATCGTGACCGAGACCCGCAAAGCATCCATTTCCGGCGTGCAGCGCCGGCTGAAAATCGGCTACAACCGGGCCGCGCGTCTGGTTGAAGCCATGGAGGCGGCGGGATTGGTCGGACCTCTGCAATCGAACGGCAACCGAGAAATTTACGGCGCCGCGCCGCCGGAGGAATGAGAAGCGGATGTTAAAACCCACCCTCGCAGCATCGAGTTTCGCTTGTGCGCTGGCCCTTATCGCCGCGGCCGGCGCGCTGGCCTCGCCGGCGACCGACGTCGAGAAGTACTTGAACGGCGTGGCCTCCTGGTCCGCCGATTTCACGCAAACCATCGATGATGGCCATGGCAAGGTGACGCGCAGCGCCGCCGGGAAACTGTATCTGCAGAAACCGGGGAAATTTCGTTGGGATTATTCGCAGCCCTCCGAACAGTTGATCCTGGCGGACGGCAAACAAATCTGGTTTTACGACAAGGATCTGCAGCAGGCCAATGTGCGCGACATGGACGCGAGCCTCGCCAGCACGCCGGCCGTGCTGTTATCCGGCGGCGGCTCGATCAGCAGCCAATTCGATGTCACCGCCTTGCCCCCCGAGGGCGGCCTCATCTGGTATCAACTGATCCCCAAGCGCGCTGACACCGACTTTCAGTTGGTGCGCATCGGATTCGACAAGGGTGAATTGGCGTCCATGTTCCTGGCGGACAAGCTCAATCAGGTGACGCAGCTGACCTTTACCAATCCAAAGCGCAACGCCAAATTTTCTGCCGATCTGTTTTCGTTCGTGCCGCCTCCGGGGGTCGACGTGATCGGGCGCGGCGGCAAGTGACGGTCAGCGACGGTACGTACCGACCGCTGGCTGATCGACTGCGTCCGCAGTCCCTCGATGAATATGTGGGGCAATCGCACCTGCTGGGCGCAGACGCGCCGCTGCGCCGAGCGCTGCAGTCCGGCCATCCGCATTCCATGATTCTGTGGGGCCCGCCGGGGACCGGCAAAACCACGCTGGCGCGCCTCGTGGCCCACGGTGCGCAAGCCGAGTTCATCGGGCTGTCGGCCGTGCAAGCGGGTATCAAGGATATCCGCAGTGTCGTC
Source organism: uncultured Gammaproteobacteria bacterium (assembly GCA_963756845.1). Taxonomy (GTDB): domain Bacteria; phylum Pseudomonadota; class Gammaproteobacteria; order Steroidobacterales; family Steroidobacteraceae; genus Bog-1198. The sequence continues at coordinate 253,881 of CAVWPD010000003.1, forward strand.
GAACACGCCCGCAGCTTGCGAGGTACCCGCGATACGGTGCTGTTCCTCGATGAGGTGCATCGGTTCAACAAGGCGCAGCAGGATGCATTTCTGCCCTACGTCGAGGACGGAACGCTGATTTTCGTCGGCGCAACCACCGAGAACCCCTCCTTCGAAGTCAACAACGCCTTGCTGTCGCGCGCGCGTGTGTACGTGCTCAAGTCTCTGGAGGTCGCCGATCTGGGCAAGCTCCTGGATCGGGCGCTCAGCGATGAGCGCGGCTTAGGGGGCCTGCATCTTAGCGTGGACGAGGGTGGCCGCGAGCTGTTGCTGGCGGCCGCCGACGGGGATGCGCGCCGCATGCTCAATCTGCTGGAGACCGCGGCGGATTTAAGCACCGCGCAGGGCGAGGGTCGGCGCCTGGATGCCGACACGGTGCGCGCCGTGATCGGCAGCACCTACGTGCGCTTCGATAAGGGCGGCGAGAACTTCTACGACCAGATATCGGCGCTGCACAAATCGGTTCGCGGCAGCGATCCGGACGCCGCGTTGTACTGGCTGTGCCGCATGTTGGCGGGCGGCTGCGATCCTTTGTATGTGGCGCGGCGCGCGCTGCGCATGGCCAGCGAGGATATCGGCAACGCCGATCCGCGGGCGTTGACCCTGGCGCTGGAAGCGTGTGCGGTGTACGAGAGGCTCGGCAGCCCGGAAGGGGAACTGGCCATCGCGCAAGCCATCGTCTTCATGGCCTGCGCAGCCAAGAGCAACGCCGTGTATACGGCGTTCAATGCCGCGACCGAGGATGCCACCCGCTTAGGATCGCTCGAAGTGCCGCTGCAGTTGCGCAACGCACCAACCCGCTTGATGAAGGAAATCGGCTACGGCAAGGGCTATCGGTATGCGCACGATGAACCGGGTGGTTATGCCGCCGGCGAACGCTATTTCCCCGATGCAATGCCTGACCGGCGCTACTACCAACCGGTGCCGCGCGGCCTGGAAATCAAGATCGGCGAAGCGCTGGCGGCGCGTCGCGCGCGCGATGCAAAGCCGCAAGAGGGCGGCAAATCGTGAATTCACCCCCGTTCGCCTACAATAGCGTGGCCCAACTCCAAGGAATTCATCGTGCTTGACCCCAAGCTGTTGCGCAGCGATTTACCGGGCGTCGCCGCCGCACTGGCGAGACGCGGGTACTTACTCGATGTGGAAGCATTCGCCTCGCTGGAAGAACAACGCAAGGCCATGCAGATCGAGGCCGATCGGCTGCGCGCCGAGCGCAATGCCAACGCCAAGGCCGTGGGCATAGCTAAATCCAAAGGGCAGGACGTCGCGGCTATTATCGCGCTCGGGGAATCCTTGGGAGTGCACCTGCAAGGCGTGGAGCAGCGCTTGGAGCTCATCCAGGCGCAAATCACCCATCTGCAGATGAGTCTGCCGAATATGCTGCACGAGAGCGTTCCTGAGGGCAGCGATGAGACTGCGAACGTCGAAATTCGCCGTTGGGGCCGGCCGCGCGAGTTTGCCTTCGAGCCCAAGGATCACGTGGCCCTCGGCGAGCGCTTAGGCATGGATTTTGAAGCCGCCGGGCGTATCTCGGGGGCGCGCTTCGTGATTTTGCTGGGGATGTTGGCCAAGCTGCATCGCGCCCTCGCGCAATTCATGCTCGATCTGCATGTCCGCGAACATGGATATCGGGAAGCCAACGTGCCGGTCCTGGTGCATGCCAATGCGCTCATCGGCACGGGACAGTTGCCCAAATTCGGGCAGGACCTTTTCGCCGTGGACGGCGATCCGGGCTTCTACTTGATTCCCACCGCGGAGGTTCCGGTCACCAATCTGGTCCGTGATCAGATTCTGGCGCCCGAACGGCTGCCGCTGCGCTACGTCGCGCACACGCCGTGCTTTCGGTCGGAGGCGGGCGCCGCGGGAAAGGATACGCGCGGCATGATTCGCCAACACCAATTCGAAAAAGTTGAGTTAGTCCAGATCGTGCGCGCCGAGAATTCCTACGCGGCGCTTGAGGAGCTCACCGGTCATGCGGAGCGTGTGCTGCAGGCGTTGGAGCTGCCGTATCGGGTGATGGCGCTGTGCGCCGGCGACATCGGCGCCACCAGTGCCAAGACCTATGATCTGGAAGTATGGCTGCCTTCGCAAAAGCGCTATCGCGAGATTTCATCCTGCAGCAATTGCGAGTCCTACCAGGCGCGGCGCCTGCAGGCCCGATGGCGCAATCCGGACACCGGCAAGCCAGAATTGGTGCATACGTTGAACGGATCGGGCGTTGCGGTGGGGCGCGCGCTGGTGGCTGTTCTGGAGAACTATCAACAGGCGGACGGCACGATTGCCGTGCCGTCCGTGCTCCTGCCCTACATGGGTGGGACGAGCCTGTTGGAGAGCTAGTTTCGGCTGCCCATCATCAGGCGCAGCACGTACCAGAACATCAGGGCGATCGAGGCGAACAGCTGCATGGCCGCCGACACGTAACGATCCTCCGGATAGACGCGGATGATGTTCGACGTGTCATAGAGAACCGCGGCGCCGGCAAAGCCGATCATCGCCACGGAGAACCAGGTGCCGAGCTGAAAGCCGAATATCGCGCCGCCGATCATGGCAAGGATGGCCAGCACGCCGCCCCACATCAAAATGGCACGCAAAAAGGAGAAATCCTTGCGCGTGCGATGCGCTACCACCATGAGACCACCCGCGCCCAGCGCCGTGATCAGCGTGGCGCTGTCAATGGCGCCCGGCGCCTTGGCGTTCGCAATGTAGAGCAGCGGCACGAAGATCAGCGCCTCGGCGACGATGTACGCGCCGTAGGCAAAATATTGCATGCCGATGGAGGAGCTGGTTTGCGCGGTGCGCGTCGCCAGCCAGCCGACCAGCATAAAGGCGCCGAGAATCAGGAACCAGTTGAAGCTGAGCATGAACCGCGCGATTTGCTCCGCATAGCCGGATTCAAACAGCCCGAGCTCAACTAAAATGAATGCAAGGATGCCGCCGACCACATGCGTATAGGTGCGCATGATGAAAACGCTGCGGCTATCGACGCCGGAGCTCGGAAATGCAGCATTGTTGCTTGGGAAATTGGCCATCGTCGTCCTCCAGTTGCCAGTGGGGCTATTTTAGCACCCCCGCGAGCCAGGCGCCGATTTGGCCCGGTTGGACCGAGTATGGGGGTCTTATGCCGCGGTTCAATGCCCGGAGAGCGGCTGAAACGGCGCTCGGGCGGCCCCAAACCGGCCCTCGCGCCGCCACGCAGGGCGTTTTAATGTCGGGTAAAATCGCCCCGCATCGCGAGGCGCAATTCGGAGAGGTGGCAGAGCGGTTGAATGCACCGGTCTTGAAAACCGGCGTCCCCTTACGGGGACCGTGAGTTCGAATCTCACCCTCTCCGCCACGAGACTAAAAGCTGGAGGATTCGCTCCGTTGGGTCGTGCCCGTTCGTGATGGTCATCGATCCGCCTTCGGAAGCAACTCGCCCAAAGCATAGAGGGACTTTGGTGGGAAACGCTCGAGCGCATAATATTTTCCGATGACGGCTAGTGCGGCCTCGTAGTCGCGGATATCCAGATGCCGGAGCAAGTACCGCACGTCGTCCTCGTCGTGAAATTCTGCGCCAATCCGCATGGCCAGGCATTTCATGGCGAGCAAGTATGCGGGCTGCGCGACCATCACTCGAAGATGATCCAGTTCCAGAAAGTTTGCAAAATCTCCCTGCGCACTCATGAAGCCCTTGACCCCGTCGTTGAGCCAGTCTCGGCGAAGTCGCGTACCCGCGGCTACGCGCGCGGCCGCTTCGCGTATTTCGGCAACTGGTCGAAACACGGCGTCAACATCCTGAGTGGCCGGGCGCGCTGCGTATGCGAGACACATGACAGCGCCGCCAACCAAGAAGAGTTCCCCCAGAGTGGCTGAATTTCGCAGCTCTTCATTGAGCAGAGTGAAAAGTCGAAGAATATCCGCCTGCGTCAGAGGCGCAGCACTCACACGCGTTGCCCCAAGCTCGAATCTATGAAAATGTTCCTGAGCCGGAAGGGCGGTGGCGAGTGGGTTAGGAGATGGAGTCTAAGACTCTGTAAAGAGCTGCCGAACTCAGGCGACTCCAAGGGCCGAATCGAACGCGTCCAAGTGGGCGCGGGCACGCAGCAGCGGGCGCATCCGTATTCGACCAATGCAGCGACATAGTTTGCCAAAAACGGAGGGAGCGCGACGGAGGGTGCGGTGGCGACAGCGTCGCTCATTTCACCCGGTGTCAATTCGGTTAGCAGCGAGTTGAGCTCGGCAAGCGCAAAGCGCGCCGAATCCTCGCGCGAGCAGCCCACTATGCATTCTTGGAATTGCACCGATGGGGCAGTGAGCACGCGGCTCAACACGTACGTGGACATATCCATTCCGGCGCGAGCGGCCGCTTCCTGTATCGCGTTCTTTTGCTGATCGGTGACGCGGATCTGGAGCTGTGCGGTCTTCGCTGGACTACCCATCGACATAGCATGCCCGGGTCATTGATTGATGTCAATACGTATGTATTGACAGAAAATGACATTCCAGCGCCGCTTCGGCCGCTGTCCAAAATCTGCAACATTGGAGGGGGACGATCGCAGCTGCCGGCGGACTCAGCCGCTTGGGCGCAATAGACACGAGACCTCGATGACCGCACAGCCGCCGCTCGATCAAGTTGAAATCATCCGCCGCATTACCCGCGACCTTGCCGATGGTTACGACGAAGAATTGGAAATGGAGATTGAAGACCGCCATCCCTTGCACGAATTAACGCCCGGCATGGCGCCGGATCCGGAAAGCGAGGCGGAACGCGACTACCGGCAGGTCTATTTTCAGCAACTGTTCACGCTTCAAGCGGAGCTGGTGAAGCTGCAAGACTGGGTGGTCGCTTCCGGAGAAAAAGTCCTGATCCTATTTGAAGGACGCGATGCAGCCGGCAAGGGCGGCATGATCAAGCGCATCACCCAAAGGCTCAATCCGCGCGTCGCGCGGGTCGTCGCGCTACCGGCACCCAATGACCGCGAGCGCACACAGTGGTACTTCCAGCGCTATGTATCGCATCTACCGGCAGCGGGCGAAATCGTGCTCTTCGACCGCAGCTGGTACAACCGCGCCGGCGTCGAAAAGGTGATGGGTTTCTGCACGCCGGAGGAGTACGAGGAGTTCTTCCGCTCGGTTCCCGAGTTCGAACGCATGCTGGTGCGTTCGGGGATCAAATTGCTGAAGTACTGGTTCTCGATCACCGACGAAGAACAATACCTGCGATTTCTCGGCCGCATTCACGATCCGCTCAAGCAATGGAAATTAAGTCCGATGGACCTGGAGTCGCGCCGCCGCTGGGAGGACTACACCAACGCGAAGGACGTGATGCTGGAGCGCTCGCACATTGCCGAGGCGCGCTGGTGGGTGGTGCACGCGGTCGATAAGAAACGCGCGCGGCTGAATTGCATCGATCATTTGCTCAAGCAGTTTCCCTACCACGAGACGCCGAAGGCGCCGATCGTGCTGCCAAAACGCGAACATCACGAGCACTACTCTCGACAAGCGGTGCCCGCGGACATGTTGGTGCCGGAGGTGTATTAGATGGCCGCTGCGAACCCTTTGGCGCTGCCTCATCAAGCGCAACTTGATCCGGCCTTGGAACGCCGTCTCGAGCGCTTGGGGCTGGCAAATAAACCGGGCCAATGGGCGGAGCGATACCTGCTGTGCGAGCAGCTCGTCGATCCCTTGGCGTCGAGTTCGCGCGAAAAGTTCGCGGCCACGAGCCGTTTCATACGCGATCTCATCGCCCATCGCTGGGTGATGACGCGCCGAGAGCGCGCGCTCAGCGATCCGAAGCGCATCCACTACTTATCGTTGGAGTTCTTACTCGGGCGCACGCTGCGCAACAACCTCATGAATCTCGCGGCGGAGCCGATCGTGCGTCAAGCCATGCAGCAGCAAGGCTGGAACCTCGACGAATTGATCGAGGAGGAGCCGGATGCGGGACTCGGCAATGGCGGCCTTGGCCGGCTGGCCGCTTGCTTTATCGATTCCCTGGCGACACTGCAGTATCCGGCCATCGGCTACGGGCTGCGCTACGAATACGGTATTTTCCGCCAGTCCATTCGCAGCGGTTACCAGATCGAGCAGCCGGATAATTGGCTTTTCGGGACCGATCCTTGGGAAATTCCCCGGCCGCACAAGGTCTATGTGGTGCCGTTGAATGCCACGTTCGAGCTGAGCGGCACGGCGGTGAAATTCACCCGCAACCGTCCTTCCAGCTTGCTGGGAATGGCCTACGACCGTCCGGTGGTCGGCTACGGCGCAAATTGCGTCAATACCTTAAGGCTGTGGGCCGCGGCGGCGCCGCATTCCTTCGATTTGGGAGAATTCTCGCACGGCGATTTTGCGGGCGCGGTATTGGAAAAGGTCGCGGCCGAATCGGTGACACGCGTGCTCTACCCCGATGACTCAACCGAAGCCGGCCGCATGCTGCGCTTCCTGCAGCAGTACTTCTTGGTCAGCTGCTCGCTGCAGGATATCTGCGCCCGTTTCTTCGAGACCGGCAATTTGAGCTGGTCGAGCCTGCCGAAGCGGGTGGCGGTACAGATGAACGACACGCATCCGTCGCTGTGTGTGGCCGAACTGATGCGGATCCTGTTGGACCAGGCGCACATGCCCTGGGAGGAGGCCTGGTCGATCACGCAGCGCACGCTGGCCTACACCAATCACACGTTGCTTCCGGAAGCATTGGAGAAGTGGCCGGTCGATTTATTCGAGACCCTCATTCCGCGCCAATTGGAGATCATCTACGAGATCAATCGGCGCTTCCTGGCCGATATACGCCGCCGCTTTCCGGGTGACGATGCACTCGCCCGGCGCGTCAGCCTCATCGAGGAATCGCCGCTGCGCCGCGTGCGCATGGCCCACTTGGCGGTGGTCGGTTCGCACAGTACCAACGGCGTTGCAGCCATCCATTCAGAGCTGCTGCGGACCCACGTGCTGCGTGACTTTGCGGAGCTGTATCCGGAGCGCTTCAACAATAAAACCAATGGCGTAACGCCGCGGCGCTGGTTGCAGCAAGCCAACCCATCCTTGTCGCGGCTCATCAGCGAGGCCATCGGAGAGGAGTGGATCACGGACTTATCCCAACTGCGCCGGCTGCTGCCCTTGGCGCAGGATGCGGCCTTCCGCGCGCAATTTCGCACTGCAAAACGTGCCGCCAAGATGGCGTTCGCGAATTGGCTCAAAGTTGCCGGCAACGAAGTGGTGGACCCCGATTCGATCTTCGACAGCCAGATCAAACGAATCCATGAGTACAAGCGCCAGCTGCTGAATGTCCTGCATATCGTGATTCTCTATAATCGCCTGCGCAATGACCCGCACTCTGCACTGAGCCCGCACACGTTTTTCTTTGCCGGCAAAGCGGCCCCCGCCTATAGCTTTGCCAAGCTCACCATCAAACTGATCAGCAACGTCGCCGGCACGATCAACGGCGATCCGGTGGCTCGAGGCCGTCTGAAGGTTTTATTTCTGCCCGAGTACAACGTGAGTCTGGCGGAGAGGCTGATTCCGGCGAGCGATGTGTCCGAGCAGATATCTACCGCCGGCTATGAGGCGAGCGGCACCGGCAACATGAAATTCATGATGAACGGCGCACTCACCATCGGCACGCGCGATGGTGCGACCATCGAGATGGCCGAGGAGGCCGGCGAGCAGAACCTATTCTTGTTTGGGTTGAGCGCGCGGCAGGTGGAAGAGAGTGCCGGCTGGTACGATCCACATTGGCACTATGCGCATGAACCGGAGACCCGGGAGGCGCTGGATCTGATTTTCTCGGATCATTTCAGCCGCAATGAACCGGGCATTTTCCAGCCCATCCGCCGTGCGCTGCTCGAGAATGGCGATCATTACCGGCATCTGGCGGACCTCGCCGATTACGCCCGCGCGCACGCCGAACTGGATGCCTGTTATGCCGACCCCGAGACCTGGTCGCGCAAGGCCATCGTGAACCTCGCATGCTCGGGCAAGTTCTCCAGCGACCGCGCCATCAAGGAATATGCCGAGCAGATCTGGGATTTGAAACCTTCGCCGATTTCTTAAGGTCAGCGCATGGCCTAGCTGCCAGCCGTATCCGGATGGCGCCAGCTTCTTTCGAAGGGCAGCCGCCAGGCGTTGGGCGCGATCAACTGGTGAACGGCATTAGGTCCCCAGGATCCGGGGTCGTAGAAGCGCACCGGCGGGGGCGACTGCAGCAGACCGCCGGACAGCTCCCAAAGGCGCTCGATGCCATCCGCGGTCGTAAACAGCGTCGGATCGCCGCGCATGGCGTCCAGGATCAATCGCTCGTACGCCTCCAGGACATCGCCGATGTGCCCGGTGTCGTGCATGGCGAATTGCATACTGAGCTTGTCCAGCCGCATTCCCGGGCCCGGCCGCTTGCCGTAGAAGGAGAGCGACATTTTCGCCGCATCCGCCAGGTCGAAAGTCAGATGATCCGGGCCTTGCTCGCTGATACCGGAACCCGGCGGGAACATGCTTTTTGGCGGCTCCCGAAACGCAATTGAAATGATGCGTTGGCCTTCGGCGAGTCGCTTACCGGTGCGCAGGTAGAAAGGCACGCCTGCCCAGCGCCAGTTGTCGATATGACATCGCAAGGCAATGAAGGTCTCCGTGTCCGAGTCCGTCGACACGCCTTCTTCCAATCGATATCCGGTGTACTGGCCACGCACCACGTCGGTCGGCTTGATGGGCAGCATGCTGCGGAAGACTTTGTTTTTCTCCTCGCTGATCGGTTTCGGCTCCAGCGATGTCGGCGCTTCCATCGCCATGAAGCCAAGAATCTGAAACAGGTGGGTGACCACCATGTCCCGATAGGCGCCGGTCTGTTCGTAGAAGCCCGAGCGCTTGCCAAGGCCCAACTTCTCCGGCACATCGATTTGTACATGGTCGATGAAATTGCGGTTCCAAATCGGCTCGAACAAGCCATTGGCAAAACGAAACGCGAGAATGTTCTGCGCCGCTTCCTTGCCCAGAAAATGATCGATGCGGAAAATCCGCTCCTCGTCGAACACCTCGTGCAGCTTGCCGTTCAATGACACCGCGCTCGCGAGGTCCGTGCCGAAGGGCTTCTCCATCACGATGCGCGAACGCTCGACCAGATCGGCCTCACCGAGCAGCCGTACGGCGGACAATGCCGCATTGGGCGGCACGCTGAGGTAGTGCAGGCGACGGCACTCACTGTTGAAGCTGCGCTCCGCCTCGAGCACCGCTGCCCTGAGCACGGCGGCGCCTGCCTTTAGCGGGACATAATGCAGGCAATTCGCGAATGCGTCCCAATCGGCTTGCGCGACTTTGCGCATCGAGAACTCATTCAGCGCGCTGCGCGCAAGTTCGCGGAAACCATCGCTGTCCAGTTCCTCCAGCGACACGCCGATGATCCGGCAGCCCGGGATGAAGCCCGAGCTCGCCAGGTGGAATAGCCCCGGCAATAGCTTGCGTCGGGCAAGATCGCCGGTGGCGCCCACCAACACCACCACTTGGGGATACTGAGGACCCACGCCCGGCGGAATTTTTGCGACCATTCACATCTCCTGCGAAAGCTGGATCAAAGTGTAGGACATCGTTATTGCAAAGGTGGATGAAAGTATCGCAAAAGCTGCGGCCCGCGAGCGCTGTGAAAGATCTGTCGCGATGTTCTAAACTGTCACGCAAATGTCATCATCGAGTGCGCCCGACACCACTGAGCAGAGCCCCGAGACGGTAAGCGAGGCACCCGCGGCCGCGCCGGAATTTGCGTCGATGCCCGAGCCTGCCTCAGGGAGTGTTGCCGAAGCGGCGCTGGCCTACCTGCGCCGCTGCATGCGCGCTTGGCATCTTCACGAACCCGGGGCTCGTTTAGGCGAGGATCCGGAACAGTTGCACGACTTGCGCATCGCAGCTCGCCGATTGGAGGCCACGCTGCGCGAGCTTCGCCCGGTTTTGCCTGAATCGTTTCTGCGCGTCAGGCCGACGCTCAAGAGCATATTGCATAGTCTTGGTGAGGCGCGTGATTTGGACATGGCGCTGATTGAATTGCAAGCCTTCAGACGCGAACTGCCGAAGGCGGATCGCGACAGCCTCGCACCCCTTGAAAAGCATCTGGAAGCGGAGCGCGCTCGCGCGCGCGTTCGGATGTTGAGCGTTCTCGATTCGCTCTGGATACAGAAACACCTGCAAGACTTCGGATCACTGCTGGCTGCGCCCCCTGCGCCCACGCACGCTTCTCCAGCGCCGTTAAAAGAGGCGCCGGATTTGATCCGATCTCGCTACAAAAAGCTGCGCAAGGCAGCGGACAAGCTCAAGTCGGATTCCTCGGTGAAGGCATATCACAAGGTTCGCGGTCATGTGAAGAAGCTGCGCTATGCGCTGGAGGCGCTCGCCGACATCTACGGGAAACCTGCCGATGAGATGCTGCGTAGTTTGCGACGTTGGCAGGAGAAGCTCGGGGTGCAACAAGATTCCGCCATCGCGTGTCGCCGCCTGAGCGCTCTGGCCAGCGCGCCGCCGCGCGATATTCCGCCCGGAACGCTGTTCAGTATGGGCCGCCTTGCCGAGCATCATGCCCGCGCCGCGCTTCGCGCGCGCAAGCTGTATGCGAAAGATTATCGAAAGGTTCGCCAGGGTTGGAAGAGATTGCGCAGTACAGTCGAGGCTCCGGCGGTCGTCGTGGCGCCGGCGACGCCTGCTGACGCCGAGGCAGTGAACTAGATGGAATTGCTGATCATTCGGCATGCCATCGCGTTCGAACATGATCGGCGTCGCTGGCGCGACGATGCGGCAAGACCTCTGTCGCCTGCGGGGATACGACGCGCGCGCAAGGCCGCGGCCGGCCTAAAACAGTTCAGCCGGACGCCGAACCGACTTCTGACCAGTCCCCTTGCACGGGCCCGCCAAACGGCGCAGATTCTGACCGATGTGGCCGGCTGGCCGCGGGCCGAGGAGGTCCGTGAGCTTGCCCCCGAAGAGCGGGGGACGGCGCTCCTGAACCTGCTTCGCAATGAATCCGGTCAATTGGTGGCAGTCGTCGGCCATCAACCGGGTCTCGGGCAGCTGCTGAGCGCTTGCCTGCTAGCGGATGATCGAGATCTCAGAATCGACTTTAAGAAAAATGCCGTTGCCTGCGTATCATTTGACGGGCCACCAAAAGCAGGGCGGGCGGCGCTCAAGTGGCTGGCCACGCCGCGTATGCTGCGCGGATTTCGGTCCCGCTGACGAGAGATACCGTGGCCGAATTCCCGCCTGACTTGGCGCCTGACACCCCGGTAGTTGCGGGAGGCGATATCGACGCCTCGGCCGCCGCGCCCAAACACCCCGGCACGATGAAGATCATCGCCGTCACCAACATCAAGGGCGGCGTCGGCAAAACGACCACGGCCGTCAACCTTGCCTATTTGTGTGCCGCGAGCGGTCGAGCCACCCTGTTGTGGGATCTGGATCCGCAGGGCGGCGCCACATATACATTGAGAGGCGAACCGGGCGCCGGCGCTTCGCCGAAGAAACTGCTGCGCGGCAAACGCGATCTTGCGGAACTGGTCCTGGCGACGGGGTACCCGAGATTGGACTTGCTGCCGGCGGATTTCTCCTACCGGAATTTTGACGTTCATCTGAGCCGGCGAAAGCGGCCCACCGAACGTCTGCTGAAAATGAGCCGGCCGTTGCGCGAGGTTTATTCAGCACTGTTTCTTGATTGTGCGCCTGGCATCTCGCTGCTCTCGGAGAACGTGCTGCGTGCGGCGGATGCGATCATCGTGCCGGTGCTTCCCACGCCCTTGTCGGTGCGCATGCTGGTGGAATTGCGCGACTTCATCATCGGCGAGGGCTGGATGGACTTGATGATACTGCCCTTCTTCTCGATGGTCGATCGTCGCAGGTCGCTGCACAACGACATGATGGCGAGCACGCGCGATGAGTTTCCCGGCATGCTCGACATTGAAGTGCCGTATTGGAGCGAGATCGAACGCATGAGCCTGCGGCGGGCGCCGATCCCCGCCTATGCGCCCGGGAGTGCCGCGGCACAGCGGTATGCGGCGCTTTGGGCGGAGATCACCGAGCGGATGGGCGAGTTGCCGCCCACGGCGCCCGCGTAAATCGCCGCGGCAACGCGACAGTGCCGCCGGGCGGTGTTATTGCTATCCGGGACTCAACAAATCGTAACCGAAACTAGCCAACAGATTTTTTTCACTGCTAAATACCTTATTCAATCCCGATATCTGTTCCGCCGTTAGTCGGCCAATGCTTGCTTCATTGAAGTCGGTAATCGGCAATCTTTGAGCTTGATGGTTGTGCGCAGAAAACAGGCGGTTCACGCGGACCGCCTGCAGCTCCGGCATGAATTGCCCCAGTTTCCCCTTGGCGGCGTTTGGGTCAATCACCAGATCTTCATAGCGAATTACACAAATGCGATTTAATATCTGCGCGTTATTTCTTTGCTGGCGCAGGCATTTGATGCAGAAATGCGCTGCAGCCTCAATCGTAAGGCGGTCTCTTCGCATCAACCCCTCGCTATGAGCATAGGGATTGCGTGTCATTAGAATGAACCACGCCGGCTTGAAATGTTCCTGAATTGCCTTTGCGCGAAACAGATTGGGTGGACCCTTGTCCATCAACACCGGTTTCGACGTATCCCAATACTTCAGCCATACCGCTTCGATGGCGGCCCAGGGATAGTCGATATTTTCGTCCCATGGTGTCCGGTAATCGATCAATCGACGGATCTCGGGCAGACCCAGGCCCTCACCCATTCGAAAGATGTTGGCCGCACTGACGTGAGGCGAGGTGCAGATGATCTCGCGCATCAATGAGGAGCCGGCGTAGGGAGGGCACAGGATAAAGAGAAACCGATGATCGACCGGCGTCCTTCCCAATTTTTGCAAAGCCCGGAATGCCTTTAGGGCGCCGCACTTCAAGTCGAATACAAAGTTCGTGCGAATACGGCTAAACATGGCGATTTCCAGCATTATGGCCGACTTCAACAGAACAAACGGCCGCACATGCGGTCCCATACGGTGAGAATCTCACAACGGTGTCATCGCCGCACTGATCGCGGCCAATGGCGGCGAGAAAGGGGAGTGAGGGTTTTGATGCCGGCATTGAATGGGAGCGGCGTGTGAAATTTGAGGTAAAATACAGGCTACAAGGTGGCTTGTTCCTCGTACACGGGTGAATTTGCTATAACGCCCGCGCGGCAATGAGGGGAACATTTGTGGGTTTGAGCAAACAATCGTATTGGCAGCAGGGCGCCTTGATTCTGGTTCTGGTTCTGGTTGGCTTGCTCGCGAGTTGCGACACCAAGAACGAACCGCAGGTGCCCGCACCCACCGTCGCGACGCCGAATGTGGTGGGACAGACGCAGGCCGCTGCCACATCCGCGATCACCGCGGCGGGGCTCGTCGTCGGCACCGTGTCGACGCAAAGCAGTCTGAACGTGCCTTCGGGCAACGTGATCAGCCAAAGTGTGGCGCCCGGTGTCGTGGTGTCCCCGGGCACGATTGTGAATCTGGTGGTGAGCAACGGGTCGGTGGCCGTACCGAATGTGGTCGGGCTAACCCAGTCCGCGGCCGCGGCAGCGCTCACGGGAGCCGGCCTGACGCTGGGTACGGTGACGGCGGCGAGCAGCGCAACGGTGCCCGCGGGCACCATCATCGGCCAGACACCGGCGGCGGCCGCGATGGCCGTGTCCGGCTCGGCGGTGAATGTGTCGGTGAGCGTCGGCCCGGCGGCGAGTTTCGCCTACGTGGCCAACGCCGGGGATGGCACGATCTCCGCCTATTCGATTAATTCGGCGGGTCAGTTATCGCCCCTGGGTGCCGCGGTTCCGGTCCCCGGAAGCGGCGAGCTCTATGAAACCAAAATCGATCCCTCGGGCCAGTACTTGTATGTGGTGGACGACGCCTCGCCGGGCGGGGTTTATGGATTTGCGATCCAAAGCGACGGCTCACTCGTGGCGCTGAATGCCGGTTTACCCTATCCGGCCGGCAACGCGCCGCAGTCGCTCGCGTTCGATGCGACGGGAACCTTTCTCTATCTGCTCAACACCGCCGACAACTCGATATCGGCCTTTTCTCTGGATCCATCCACCGGTGATCTCGGTGCGCCGGCGACCTATCCGATCGTGGAGCCGATCGCCAACCCACAGCCCCGACAGATGGCGAGGGCGGGAAATTATCTCTATGTGGCCGAATACGCCAACAACGCGGTCGAGGTCTTTGCGATCACTGCGGGTACCGGCGTGCTGACTCAAGGGGTGACAGGGTCGCCTTTTACGACGGATACGGGACCGTACAGTCTGGCCGTCGATCCCTCCGGGTCGGTGTTGTACACGGCGAATGTCGCATCGACCGGCTCCGGCAGCGTTTCTCCATTCACCATCAATTCAAGCGGCGTTCTGACTCCCGCGAGCGCACTGCCGTTGGCCATACCGGTTTTCTTCTATATCAGCATCGATCCGCTGGGTAAATTTTTGTTTGTCACGGAAGACAATGCGGTGGCCGCCTACCCAATAACCGCTTCTACCGCAGCGCTCGGCGTACCCATCGCGGCACCGGGCATTGCCGCGGGCTCCTTCCCATATTCGGTCAGCATCGACCTCACGGACAGTTTTGTATATGTCGCCAATAACGGCGCGGCGAATGTGTCGCAGTTCAACTTCGACAGCACTGCGGGGGCGTTGACTCCCATGCAGGTACCGACGGTTGCCGCCGGCAGAAACCCCGTCTTCAGCGCCATCCACTGATCCGGCGAGGCGGGGCCGCGCCGCGCGAGCGCGGTTCCCCAATGCCGGGCAACTGGTATCCTTACGCTCAATGCGTGACAGAGTGCTGAGCACGTGACAGATCGTCCCACGAAAATCTCGGGCACCACCGCTGAGAGCGAGGCCGCTCACTTAGGGCTCGTGCGCGAACTTGCGATGATGACCCGGGCGATCTTTGGCTCGCGGGTGGGCAAGGCGCTGGTGCTGTTGGTGATCACCTTGATCGTGGTCGTCATAGCGACCGCCTACGGGCAAATTCTTCTCAATGGCTGGAACAAGCCCTTTTACGACGCTTTATCGCGCCGCGACCTGCGCAATTTCTTGTACCAACTCGGCGTATTTTTCTTGATCGCCGGATTCCTGCTTGCCCTGAATGTGGCGCAGCGCTGGCTGGTCGAGATGCTCGGGCTCAAACTGCGCGAGGGTTTGGTGACGAGCCTGCTGCAGGATTGGATGCGCCCGCGCCAGGCCTTCTGGCTGGCCAACGCGGGAATGATCGGTGTCAATCCGGATCAGCGCATGCATGAAGATGCACGCCAGCTGACAACGCTCTCGGCCAATTTGGGCACCGGATTGCTGCAGGCCACGATCTTGTTCTGCACATTTGCCGGCGTGCTGTGGGTTCTGTCCAGCGAATTTAGTTTCCGCATCGGCGACCGGGATTATCTGGTCCCAGGTTTCATGCTGTGGGCCGCCATCATCTACGCCCTGGCAGGCTCCATGATGAGCTACTGGATCGGGCGGGGGCTCATCGGCCGCAATGCGGAACGCTATGCACGAGAGGCGGACCTGCGTTTCTCACTGGTGCGGGTCAACGAACATGTGGATGACATTTCCCTGGCGCAGGGTGAGGCGGATGAAAGGCGCCGCATTGAGCTGAATCTCGGCCGCGTGCTGGCCGCGACACGGCGCATCCTCATCGGTGAGACCAACTTGACCTGGATTACTTCAGGGTTTGGCTGGGTGACCCTGGTCGCGCCGATTCTCGTCGCCGCTCCGTTGTATTTCAACGGCAAAATTTCCTTCGGCGGTCTGATGATGGCCGCCGGTGCCTTCACTCAAGCGCAGTCATCTCTGCGCTGGTTTATAGACAATTTCAGCGCCATCGCCGACTGGCGTGCCACGCTTCTGCGCGTGGCCAGTTTTCGCCACGCGCTGATTACCCTGCATGAGCCGCGCGGCTATGAGAGCCGCATTACTTATACGGAAGGCGATCCAGGGACGATTGCTATCGACAACCTGGAAATCGTGTCCTCTGCCAACGCGGACCGGCTCAAGGAAACGCAGGTGACAGTGCAGGCCGGAGAACGCGTGCTCATTCTGGGGGCGCCCGGAACCGGAAAAACACAGCTTTTCCGCGCCTTGGCCGGTTTGTGGCCCTGGGGGGCGGGGAACATCACCCGTCCGCGGGGCGAACAGATTTTCTACCTGCCGCGCGGCACGCCCTACTTGCCGCGCGGCACCTTGCGCGAGGTGCTCGCCTATCCTTTGAAGGCCGACAGCTTCACGGCGAGCGCCTTTACCCGCGCGCTGTACCGCCTGGGTCTTGAACGCCTCGCACTGCTGCTGGACCAGACCCATCGCTGGGATCGGGAGTTGAGTCAAGACGAGCAGCTGTGCCTGGTCTTTGCCCGCATCTTGATCCAAATGCCGCCGTGGGTACTGATCGACGGTACCTTTGGATCGCTGGATGATGACGTGCTCGAGTTGGTGATCGATGTTTTCAGCAACGAATTGCAGCACATCGGGATCATTCATATCGGCGGCCCCGGCGAGGCGCATCCGCTGTTCTCGCGAATCTTGCACCTGGTGAGAGCCGCTCGCACGCCACAGAATGCAACCACTTCGAAACAGCTCGGCGATCGCGAATGAGCCGCCGGTTCGCGCCTGCCAAGAGGATGGGCAGCCCCTGGACATCGGGCAGCCTGCTATTGTCGTTGCTGCTTGCCGTCTCCCCAGCCCGCGCGGACACGCCGGATCTTGATTTTCACGCGCCGCCCACGGCGGACGATCCCACGACGCCCGCCGTCATGCGCGATTTGGCCGAGCGTCTCTTGCCCGTGTATCAAGAATCCGATCCGGATCGCTATCTGGCGAATTTATCCGCGCTGCAAATGGTCGCCGGCGATTTCGCGGCGGCGGATGTCTCGCGGCAGACATTGCGCAATCGGCGCCGCCTCGTCGATGCCGGGCGAGCGGATGCCCCCGCGGTGATCGACGATCTGTATGCCTACGCGAAGACCATCGAGGCGGAAAATAAAGTCTCCTTCGCAAAAGCCTTCAACCGAGCCTTCAACGAAGTGGTTCGTCGGCTCAGCGATCACGACGCGTACGCCGTCACGCGACGGCTCGCGGTTCCTTCGCGGGTGTTTCGGGATGCCTTACAAAGCGCGCTCGATCAACAGCGCACCCAGGACACGATTAGTCAGGCGCAAACCGTGAACCTGATCCGCAAGTTCCTGACCTACAACGCTTATCGCAGTTTTGCGTCCCTGGTAGGTCCGCTCGACGCGGAAGACGATATTCGCCGCTATGTCACCGATGAGGAGGTTCTCGTCAAGACTCCCGATGGGGCGAGCGTCGCGGTGATTGTGGTGCGCCCAAAGAACCCCGCCAAAGCGCTGCCCGCGCTTATGGAATTGACGCTGCAAAATACTCAAAAAAACGACGCCAAAGAGTGTGCTGCGCACGGTTATGTCGGGGTGGTGGCGTATATGCACAGAACGTCAGCAGGTTCCCGTCCTTTGGTTCCTTACCAGCATGACGGGGATGCCGCGCGCGCCGTCATCAATTGGATCGCCATGCAGCCCTGGAGCGACGGCCGTGTGGGCATGTACGGCGATGGCTACGGCGGCTTTACCGCCTGGGCGGCTGCGACTCAGCCGCCGAGCGCGCTTAAGGCCATTGCCACATCGGCGCCCACCGCACCGGGCATCGATGTTCCGATGGCAGGCAGTATCTTTCAAAACTCCGCCTACCGGTGGTCCTTGTTCGTGACCACGGCCAAGGCTGCGGTGGAGAAGAGCTACTACGACGAGGCTCATTGGCGCGCGCTCGATCAAAAGTGGTATCGCAGCGGACGGCGCTATCGGGATCTGGGCCGCTTGAACCGCCAGCCCGATCCCATCTTCATCCGCTGGTTGAACCATCCAAGCTACGACGGGTTCTGGCAAAAGATGATCCCTTTCGGCGAGCAATTTGCGCATATCAATATTCCGGTGCTGACGACCACAGGCTATTTCAGCGCCAGCGCGCCGGCCGCCTTGTATTACTTTACACAGCACACTCAATTCGATCCGCACGCCGACCATACGCTGCTGATCGGCCCCTACGACGACACTGCCCTGCGCCGCGGCGCGCTATCCGTGCTGCATGGCTATCAAGTCGATGCGGCGGCTCTCATCGATCTGCGCGAGCTGCAATATCAGTGGTTCGATCACATCCTCAAGGGCAGCGCAACGCCACCTGCATTGATGGATCGCGTCAATTACGAAGTGATGGGCGCCAACGAGTGGCGTCACGTGGCGACGCTTGAGGCGATGGCCGGAGAGTCACAGCGATTTTATCTGGATGCCGGGAGCGGTGAGCGGCACCGATTGACGCGACGCAAACCCACGAAGCCGGATTTTGTCTTGCAGTCGGTCAACCTCGCCGACCGCAGCGACGCCGGCTGGGTGGCGCCCACGGAACTGGTCTTCAAGGCGCTGCCGACGCACAACGACATCGCTTTCGTGAGCGAGCCGTTCACCCAGCCCACCGAGTTCAGCGGCCAGTTCTCGGGCCGCCTCGATTTCACGGCGAACAAGATGGACATGGACTTGAACATTGCGCTCTACGAACGTCTGTCCAGCGGCGAGTACATACGCTTGTTCGATCCCCTCAGCGAATTTCGCGCCAGCTATGCCAAAGATCGCGTGACGCGCCACCTGCTGCGCGCTGGCGAGCGCCAGGAGCTATCCTTCACCAGTGAACGGATCACGAGCCGGCGTCTGCAGGCCGGCAGCCGCCTGGTCATGGTTCTGGGCATCAACAAGCGGCCGGACCGCGAGATCAATTACGGCACAGGCCATGATGTGAGCGAGGAATCCATCGCCGATGGCAAGATTCCGCTGAAGATTCGCTGGCATGGCGGCAGCTATATCGATATACCGGTCCGCAAGTAGCCCGCGAGGCAACTGCGCTACCCTGATCCAGACCCGGTCGGGAGAGGGGATTTAGCTCACATTCGACCGTCCGGTACGCCGGCAGACGCTTTTTGAACCATAAAACCCTGGTCAGAGCAATGTGGACTGGAATCACATCCTCAGCCGATTACCGGGTAAAACGGTACTCAAATCGCCGCCGGATGACCTCCGTCACGCCGCCCAGGCGGGAAGCGGACAACAATGGCCGAATCGCGGTGCTGCACTGCAGTCTACATATAACTGGGTATGCGGCAAATTAGAAAACGTGCACTGATTTGGGTCCTGGGGTTGGCAGCCGCGGCCGCCGCCTCGGCGTCCGAGCAGACCCTGGTCGACCGGATCGAGATGCTCGATTGGTCCGACCCGGATCGCGCCGAGAAATTGGTCGACGCGCAGCCGGTGTCGGCTGAGCGGGGCGCCTCTGAGGTTCAGATGCTCGAAGTGGGCGGCATGGTGTATGCCGACGTGCATCGCGATTCCGACGTCGATGCCACGATTGCCCGCCTGCAGGCGATCGCCCAAAGCGGCGACAAATCCGCGATTCTGGCCGAGCACTATGTGCGGGCTTACTCGCTGTACCAGCGCGACCAATACGCGGGTGCCAGCGCCGAACTCGCGCTCATCGACATCGAGTCGATCGCGACGGACGAGGAGCGCTATCGGGTCGCCATCCTGCGGGGAAACATTCTGCGCGGCTTGGGGCAGGCCGAGGCGGCGCTGCCCTTCCTCGAAAGAGGCTTGGATCTCGCGCACGACATGCACGATGAGGTGCGCAGCTTGCACGCCATGCTGTGGCTGGCCCGCATTTATACCAACACCGGAAATCTCGAGCGCGCCGCAGAACAGTTGGGCGCCGCCCGGCGATTGGCCCTGATGCTCGGCGATGAGGCCGCCATGGTGGAAGTCGAGGGCTGCGTGTCCGATGTGGCCGATCGGCAGGGCGATCACATCGGCGAGCGGCGCGCCAGTCTCGCAGCGCTCGAGCATGCCAACCGCGCGGGCAGCAATAAGTGGCTGGCGCACGCCCTGGTCAATCTCGGCGATTCCTACCTTAAGGCGCACGATTACCGCGAGTCGCTCAAGTATTCCAAACAGGCCCTGCCCATCGTGCTGCGGCTGCGCGGCAGCGGCGATGAGCCGATTGTGTTGTTCAACGAGGGACTCGCCGACATCGGATTGGGCAATATAAAACCCGGCCAAAAGTTGGCCGAGGAAGCGATCGCCGGCGCCGTCGCCGGCGACGATCTGTTGGACGCCCAAGAGCTGTTGCGCGAATATGCCGATGCCCTGGAGCATGCGGGGTACTTGATGATGGCCATTCAGGTCTATCATCGCTATGACGAGATCAGCCAGAAAATCATGACCAGCACGCGCCAGCGGGCGTTTCTGGAACTGTCGGCCAAGTTCGACGATGAGCGCAAAGCCCGCGAGCTCGAGCTATTGCGGCGTGACAATGCGCTCGCGGCCTCCGAGATGACCGGACAGCGATTGCGCCAGCAACTCATTCTGGCCGGAACACTGTTCGTGGCCTGCATTTGCGGCGCGCTGGCTTGGGCGTTTATCCGCGTGAGGAGAGCCAACGACAAGCTGCGCTTCAACAGCGAGCGAGACGCCCTCACCGGCCTTCGCAATCGACGTTACTTCAACGAACATGTTTTGAGCGTCGAGGGATCTCGGCCCGTCGGCGGCTGTGTGCTGCTGGCGGATCTGGATCACTTCAAACGCATCAATGACACGCTGGGGCACCCGGCCGGGGACGCCGTGCTGGCCACCGTGAGCCATCGCTTATCGGCGGCGCTGCGCGAGAGCGATAAGCTGGTGCGCTGGGGCGGGGAGGAGTTCCTCGCGGTCCTCGACCCGATCAGCGCCGAACAAGCGGATCGCACTGTCGAGAGGCTGCTGCAGGCCGTGCGCCGCGATCCGGTGCTGTGGAACGGGCGGGCCATCGAATGCACGATCTCGATTGGATATGCCTATTTTCCGATGGCCGGCTCGGCCACGGAGATTTCCCTGGAAAGCGCCATCGGCCTCATCGACAAGGCGCTGTATGAAGCCAAGCGCCGCGGCCGGGATCGCGCCTGTTTGATCAGCGCGGTGACCGCTCACGATGCGCGCGAGTTGATTCTCATCAGCAGCGAGTTTGAATCCGCGACCGCCGACCGCAGGATCAAGCTGGTGGAGATGGGCGTCGCCGCTTAAGCCTCCGGCCGCGGGTGAAAGTCCTCGCTCCACGAGCTGACTCGCCGTTGCCCTCGCGCCGGCGGACGCCAATGACCTGTCGTTTATTTGGCAAATAACGTCGCATCGGGCTAGTGGCGGCCGGTAGAATATTGTTATCGTGCCGATCCGAATACTCGCTTGAAAATTGTGGAAGCCCGCATGACTGCGCACGACGCCATTCTTCGGCGATTACGTCAACGTGATCCCGAGACCGCCCTGGAGCGAGATTTTTATTGCAGTCAGGAAGACTACCAAATCGATCTGGACATGATTTGGTACCGCGACTGGCTGTTTGTGGGTCACGATTGCGAAGTGCAGGAGCCGGGCAGCTATTTGACGGTGCAAATCGGCGAGTACCCCGTACTCATCGTCCGCGACCGGGAGCGCGCGCTGCACGCCTTCCACAATACCTGCCGCCATCGCGGCTCGCGAATCTGCTCGGCCGAACATGGCAGCGCGGCGCGTTTGGTGTGCCCGTACCATCAATGGACCTACGCGCATGATGGCCGATTGATCGCGGCGCGCGACATGGGCGCGGAGTTCGATAAATCACAACATGGGTTAAAGCCCGTGCACTGCATCAGCATGGGCGGCTATATATGGATTTGCCTGGCGGCGGCGGCGCCTGATTTTGAGCCGATTCGACGCCACATCGAACCGTATTTTCTGCCGCATCGGCTGCATCAGGCCAAGGTCGCTTTCCAGTCGACCATCATCGAGCAGGCCAATTGGAAACTGGTGTGGGAAAATAATCGCGAGTGCTATCACTGCAAGGCGAATCATCCGGAGC
The DNA here is from genome assembly GCA_963756845.1 of uncultured Gammaproteobacteria bacterium. Taxonomy (GTDB): domain Bacteria; phylum Pseudomonadota; class Gammaproteobacteria; order Steroidobacterales; family Steroidobacteraceae; genus Bog-1198. Next base: position 275,824 of record CAVWPD010000003.1, read on the forward strand.
TGATCCGAACGTTTCCGGAGGAGCCGACGGTGATCGACGCGGCCGATGCGGCATCGAACCCGAAAACCGCGGCGCGCTGGGCGCACTGGGAGTCGTTGGGATTGCCAAGCAAATTTCATATTTCGGCCAATGGCCAATACCGGACCTTGCGTACGCCCTTGCTCGAGGGGTCGGTGAGTTTCACCATGTCGGGCAATGCCGCGGTCCGCCGACCGCTCGCCGACTCGGTCACCGAGCCGGACATCGGTACGCTGCTGTTATTTCACTTCCCCACCACCTGGAACCATGTGCTCGCCGATCACGCCATTTCCTTTCGGGTACTGCCGATCAGCCCAACCCAGACACAGTTGACGACCAAGTGGCTGGTGCACCGCGATGCCGTGGAGGGCGTGGATTACGACGTCGAAGAACTGACCAAGGTTTGGCTGGCGACCAACGCGGCCGACAGCCGCAACTGTCAAGAAAATCAGATCGGCGTGAACTCGCCGGCTTATGATCCGGCGCCTTATTCTCCGGTGCACGAAGCCGGCGTGACGCAATTTGTTCACTGGTACTGCACGCATCTTGAGGGCAGACTGACGCAAGATGCGAAGTAAGCCCATCGCCTTTGAGGCGGCGACATGACCGATCGGTATTCAGCTCTGTCGCTCCTCCGGCATGCGATGAGCGGCGCGGCGTGGCCGCCGGCGTGGCGCAAGGCCCAACCAAAAAGCGGCTACGACGTCATCATTATCGGCGGCGGCGGACACGGACTGGCGACTGCTTATTATCTTGCCGCCAATCACGGCATCCACAATGTGGCGGTGATCGAGCGCGGCTACATTGGATCCGGGAATGTCGGGCGCAACACGACGATCGTGCGGTCGAACTATCAGCTGGACGGCAACACACAGTTCTTCGAACACTCGCTGAAGTTGTGGGAGGGGCTGTCGCACACGCTTAACTACAATGTGATGTTCTCGCAGCGCGGCCAGCTCGTCCTGGCGCACAGTCCCTCGCAAGTGGATGTGATCGCCCGAAAAGGCAACATCATGCGGTTGAATGGCATCGATGCCGAACTGCTGAATCGCGACGAGGTCATGCGCGAGGTGCCGTACCTCGACTATGCGGCGGATGTGCGTTTTCCCATCCACGGTGGATTGCTGCAACGTCGTGCCGGTACGGCGCGGCACGATGCGGTGGCTTGGGGCTACGCGCGCGGCGCCGACCGGCTCGGGGTCGATATCATCGAGCATTGCGAGGTGCTGGGATTCACCGAGGCCGGGGGCCGAATCACCGGCGTGCGGACCACCCGGGGTGAGATCCAGGCCGAGCGCACGGCGATCTCAGTCGCCGGCCACACATCGCACGTCGCGGCGATGGCGGGTCTCAAATTGCCGATCGAGAGTCACCTGCTGCAGGCTTTTGTGACCGAGCCGATCAAGCCCTTCGTCAATCACGTGATTTCCTTCGGCGCCGAACTCTTTTATATCTCCCAGTCGGACAAGGGCGGTCTGGTGTTTGGCGGCCACATCGACGGGTTCAACAACTACACCCAGCGCGGCCAATTTGCCAAAATGCAAAACGTGGCTGAATGCGCGGTTGCGTTGATTCCGTCGATTTCGCGACTGCGAGTTCTGCGGCATTGGGCCGGCATACAAGACATGACCCCGGACGGCAGCCCCTTCATCGGGCGCACGCCTCGCGACAATCTCTATTTAAACGGCGGCTGGTGTTATCAGGGATTCAAGGCCACGCCGGCCACCGGCTGGTGTTTTGCACACACCCTCGCGCATGGGGAGGAGCATCCCCTGATCCGCCACCTATCGCTTGACCGCTTCGAGCGCGGCAACGGCTTCGATGAATACGGATTGGGCAATTGGACTTACAAGCAGTGACGGCATGCTGAAAATCCCCTGTCCCACCTGCGGCGAGCGCCACTACACCGAGTTCCGATACGGCGGCGATGCGACCAAGCCGCGTCCCGCCCACGGCGAGGCGGATGTGAAGGCGTGGCACGACTACGTATTCCTGTTCGACAATCCGAAGGGCGCCCACTCTGAATATTGGCAGCACGTGCTCGGCTGCCGGCAGTGGCTGATTCTCGAGCGCGACACCGCCACCAACGCGGTGGGAACGGCGCGCCTCGCCGGTAAGGAGGACGCACGATGAGCTGGCACTCGCGCCGACTGTCAAGCGGCGGTCGCATCGATCGCAGCCGCTCGTTGCCATTTACATTTGAGGGCAGGGCACTCTCAGGGTTTGCAGGGGATACCCTGGCCTCGGCGTTGCTCGCCAATGACATCAGGCTCATCGGGCGCAGTTTTAAATACCACCGCCCGCGCGGCTTCGTAGCCGCGGGCGTCGAGGAGCCGAATGGGCTGTTCACGCTGGGCAGCGGCGGTCGCACGACACCGAACGTGGCGGCAACCGTGACCGAGCTTTACGAGGGCCTTGCCGCCCGGCGCCAGAATGGCTGGCCCTCGGTGGATTTCGATTTGATGGCGATTAATTCGCTGATGGCGCCGCTTTTGGGGGCGGGCTTTTACTACAAGACCTTCATGGGACCGCTGCGCGGCTCGTGGATGTTTTACGAACCCTTTATTCGCCGCGCCGCGGGCTTGGGCCGGGCGCTGCACGCCCGCGATCCGGACCGCTACGAGTGCCGGTATCAGTATGCCGATGTCGCCGTGATCGGCGCCGGCCCCGCCGGTCTCGCGGCGGCGCACGCGGCCGGCGAATCCGGTGCGCGCGTGGTGCTCATCGAACAGGATTTCCTGCTCGGCGGCGCGCTGTTGTCGAGGCGCACGGATGATGTCCTTGATACCGTGCGGCGCGACATGGAACGCGCCATTGAAAATCTGCCGACGGTAAAGATCCTCAGGCGTACCACCGCGCTCGGTCTGTATGACGGCAATATGCTGAGCTTGGTCACGCGCGCGCAGGGACAGCCCGATCCTACGCGTGGCGAGTCCCGGGAAGTGCTCACCACGCTCTGCGCCAAGGCGATTATTTTTGCGACCGGAGCGCTCGAGCGCCCGCTGGTATTTGGCGACAATGATCGTCCCGGCGTGATGCTGGCATCGGCGGCCCAGACCTACCTCAACCGATATGCGGTCGCCATCGGGCGGCGCGTGATCGTCGCGACCAACAACGACTCCGCCTGGTACAGCGCGGCGGAACTCGCACGGGGCGGCGCCGAAGTGACCGTGCTGGATCAGCGCGCTGAAGTCGATGCGACGCTGCGGGAACTGGCCGAGCAATCCCGGTTGTCGGTTCAGTTGGCCACGGTAGTGACCCGAGCGCTGGGTCGGCGCTGGGTGACCGGCGTGCGCACGGCGGCCGTCGATCGCGCGGGCGAGCGCAGCATCGATTGCGATCTGGTGTGCATGTCCGCAGGCTGGTCAGGCGCCGTCCATCTCACGTCGCACGCGGGCACGAAACCTGTGTATCGCTCGGAGATCGACTCATTCGTGCCGGGCCCGTTGCCTGCCGGCCAGTTCGCGGCGGGCGCGGTCACAGGGGCATTTCTCGGCTCCGAGATCATCGCCGCAGGCGCGCGGGCGGGATCGGACGCCGCGGTGCATGCGGGATTCGCGGCGGCGCCAGTTGCCGATGCCGCGATGGCATCTGCGGACATTCCCTACCGATTCGAGCCGGCGCGCAAATCACGCGGCGCGCAGCGCGGTAAGGCCTTCGTCGATTTTCAGTCGGACGTGACCACGCAGGATGTGAGCGCGGCGGTCCAAGAGGGTTTTGAATCGGTGGAGCACCTGAAGCGTTACACCACGCTTGGCATGGGAACCGATCAAGGCAAGACCAGCAACGTCAGTGCCGTGGGCTTGGTCGCCGATTTGCGGGGCGTGGGCATGTCGGCGGCGGGGACCACCACTTTCCGGCCACCCTATACGCCTGTGTCGGTGGGCGCTCTGGCGGGGCGCAATATCGGCCAGCATTTTCGTCCGGTGCGCCGCTCGCCTTTGCACGCATGGCATGTGGCCAACGGCGCGGCGCTGATCGAAGCGGGACCCTGGCTGCGCGCCTGGTATTACCCCTGGGCGGGCGACACGGTTCAGAGCGCCTACCTCGAGGAGATGCGGCACGTGCGTTCCGCGGTGGGTCTGTCGGATGTTTCCTCGCTCGGCAAAATCGATGTGCAGGGGCCGGACGCTGCCGAGCTGCTCAATCGCGTGTATGTGAACGGGTTTGCCAAATTACCGATCGGCAAGGCTCGGTACGGCGTCATGCTCAACGACGATGCCACCGTTCTTGACGACGGCACGACCGCCCGCTTCGCCGCAACGAAGTATTTCATGACCACCACCACCGCCCAGGCGGCCGAGGTCATGTCCCACCTGGAGTTTCTGCTGCAGACCAGCTGGGCGGATCTTAACGTGCAAGTGGTTTCCGTGACGGACGAATGGGCGGGAATGTCGATCGCGGGCCCACAAGCGCGCGCTGCTCTCGAGCTGACGCTGCCGGGACAGGATTTCTCGGACGCCGCCCTGCCGCATATGGGCTGCCGCGAAATCGATGTCGCTGGGATTCCCCTGCGCACCCTGCGCTTGAGCTTTTCCGGCGAACTCGCCTATGAGCTGTACGTACCTGCCGGCTACGGCATTGCTTTGTGGGAAAGAATCTTATCGCGCGCGGCGCCGCTGGGCATCCGCCCGTATGGCCTGGAGGCGTTGGCGGCGCTGCGCATCGAAAAAGGCCACGTCGCGGGACTGGAACTGGATCGCCGTAATACGCTCGACGATCTGGGACTGGGCAGGATGGCCTCGAAGGAGAAGGCCTATGTGGGCCGCGAACTGCGCGACCGCCCAGATCTGAAAGACCCGCAGCGCTGGAGTTTGGTGGGGCTCGAATGTCTGGAACCGAATTCCCGATTGCGGGGCGGCGCCATTTTGTTCGCCGGCGGCGATGCGATCACGGGACATGGCCGCGGTTATATTACTTCGGTGACCTGGTCTGCGGAACTCAATAAATATGTCGCGCTCGCTCTTTACAAGGGCGGCCTTGCGAATGTGGGACAGGAGATCGTGTGTGCCTACCCGCTGAAAGGCGAGAATGTGCGCGCACGCATCGTTTCGCCGGTGTTCATCGATCCTCGAGGAGAACGTTTGCATGTTTGACACGCATTCCGCGCTGGCGGGGCATTTAAAGGCCGGTGCTCGCGATGCCGCGCACGCTGAGAACAGACTTCGACTCACCGAGGTGCGCGGCTGGCATCTTGCCCAAATCGCCGCGTTTCCTAATCATCACGGCGAATTTGCAGACCGCGTCCGCACCTGCAGCGGCGTAGATTTGCCGGTGGACTTGTATCGCGGCGTCACGCACGGCGATTCACGCCTCATTCGAATCACACCGCATCAGTATTGGTGGATAGCGGCCGGCGGCGCACCCGTGGTCCGATTCGCGCAGGAGCTTCCCGCATCGGTGGGCACGGTCACCGTGTTGTCGGCGAGCCGGGTTAGAATCCGTATCGCGGGCTGCGCGGCGCGCGATGTGCTCGCCACCGGCATCGCGCTCGATCTGCATCCTGAGGTTTTTCGGGTGGGTCACAGTGCGCTGACCGGCCTGCACCACACCGGCGTGTTTCTGGAACGGGTGGGCGATGATCATTACGAGGTCTATGTGCAACGTACTTACGCGGAATGGCTTTGGGGCTGGTTGACCGATGCGGCACTACCGTTCGGCTATGACGTTGACGTCGAAGAGCGGGCAGCGACATGAAAACGCATGTACGAGTGGCCGTCATCGGCGGCGGCGTTGTCGGTTGCAGTGTTCTGTATCACTTGACCAAGGCCGGTTGGAAAGACGTGGTCCTGATCGAGCGCGATCAGCTGACCTCGGGATCGACCTGGCACGCCGCCGGCGGCTTTCACACGCTCAACGGCGATCCGAATGTGGCCAAGCTGCAGGGATATACCATCGGCCTTTACGACGAACTGGAAAAAATATCGGGCCTGTCCTGTGGGCTGCATCGCTCGGGCGGGCTGCTGCTCGCGGATACCAAGGAGCGCATGGAATGGCTCAAAATGGCGCATGCGCGAGCGCGCTATCTGGGTCTGGAAACTGAGCTGCTAACGGCAAAGCAGGCCAAAGACTTGCTGCCATTGATCGAGGACCGCTTCTTTGTCGGCGCCATGCTCGATGCCGCAGACGGCAATCTGGATCCCTACGGGACGACTCATGCCTATGCCAAATCGGCGCGCCTGGGCGGGGCCGAGATCTACTTGCAGACCACAGTGACGGAGATCGGGCGGCGCAGCGATGCTCACTGGAATGTCGTAACGGACAAGGGCACGCTGATCGCGGAACACGTGGTGAACGCCGGCGGCTTGTGGGCGCGCGAGATCGGCCGCATGGTCGGCATCGAATTGCCGGTGCTGGCCATGGAGCATATGTACCTGGTCACCGACGACATGCCCGAGGTGATCGAATACAACAAGGTGCACGGCCGCGAATTGCCGCATGCCATCGATTTCAAGGCAGAGACCTATATGCGTCAGGAGCGCAATGGTCTTGTGCTCGGCACCTATGAACGTGCCTGCGTTCCCTGGCAGCCGCGCCAGACCCCGTGGGACTTTGGCACCGAACTCTTGCCGCCGGATCTGGATCGGATCATGCCCTCGCTGGAAGTCGCCTATAAGCATGTTCCGTCGCTGGAGAAAGCGGGAGTTCGGCGCATCATCAACGGACCCTTCACCTTCTCGCCCGACGGCAATCCGCTGGTTGGCCCGGTCCAAGGGCGGCCAGGCTTCTGGTGCGCCTGCGCAGTCATGGCGGGCTTCAGCCAGGGCGGTGGCGTGGGCCTCGCACTTTCCCAGTGGATCGTGCACGGCGATCCGGGCTTCGATGTGTGGGCAATGGACGTCGCGCGCTTCGGGGAATGGGCCACGCGCAGCTACACCAACGCCAAGGTGCGCGAGAATTATTCGCGGCGCTTTTCGATCCGCTTCCCGAACGAAGAGTTGCCCGCGGCCAGGCCCCAACAAACGACGCCGATCTACGATCTGATGCTGGCGCAAGGCGCCGTGATGGGCGATAGCTGGGGTCTGGAGACACCGCTGTGGTTCGCCGCGCCCGGCGAAGTGCCGCGCGATGTGGTCTCCTTTCACCGTTCGAATGATTTCGCCCGGGTGCGGGCGGAATGCCTCGCGGTGCGTAACGGCGTCGGCGTGACTGAAATCGCCAATTTTGCGAAGTACGAGATCGCCGGGCCCGGCGCGGAGACCTTTCTCTCGCGGCTGATGACCAACCGTATGCCCCGACAAGGCAGGCTGGTGCTTACGCCCATGCTCAATCACAACGGCAAGCTAAACGGCGATTTCACCATCGCGAAGGCGGCCCCGGAGCGCTACCTGGTGTGGGGCTCATCGCAGGCGCAAATCCATCATATGCGCTGGTTTGAAGCGCATCTGCCCGATGACGGCTCGGTGCGCATCAGACGCTACGACATGTCCCTGGTGGGAGTATCGATTGCCGGACCGCGGTCGCGGGAGATCCTACAACGGCTCACCGACGAAGATGTGTCCGGCACGGCGCTGCGCTTCATGGATCATCGCGCCTTGGACATTGCCAATGTCCCCGCGATGCTGAACCGGGTGACCTACACCGGGGACTTGGGGTACGAAATCTGGGTGGCGCCCGAATATCAGCGGCGCCTCTACACCGAGATCATGGCCGCGGGCCGCGATCTGGACGTCGCCAACTTCGGCATGCGCGCGCTATTGTCCTTGCGCCTCGAGAAGAACTTCCCCACTTGGTATCGTGAGCTGCGCCCAATCTACGGTCCCTTTGAGGCGGGACTCGAACGCTTTGTGGATTTGGAAAAAGGCGCATTCATCGGCGCAGAAGCCGCGCGGCGCGAAAAAGAGTCCGGCGGCGAGTGGCGGCGAGTGAGCATGGTCATCGATGCCGACGATGCCGATGTACTTGGGGATGAGCCGATCTGGTACCAGGGCAAGGTGGTCGGTTGGGTGACTTCGGGCGGCTTCGGGCATTTCGTCGAGCTGTCGCTCGCGCAGGGTTATATTCCATCGGGGCTGGCGCACGAAGCGGGCACCAAAGGGTTTGAAGTTGAAATATTGGGCGAGCGCAAGTCGGCTCAAATCATCGTCAAGCCGCCGTTCGATCCTGAAGGGGCACGTATGCGCCTATGAGGGTCCGGCCGTTGAGAGCTTTAGGTATCCGCTCCCAGCCGCGAGGGGAATCCTGGCGCTCGCAATGAGGTGCCGACGGCATCCTCCAGCAGCTTGACGATCATGGATGAGTAGGCCTCGCCGCCGTACTTGGCGCGGCCCTCGATAAAGATTTGCTGCATCAGGCCGGCGAGCCTCAGCGGCACGCCGAATCGGCGCCCGAATTCCAGTGCGAATCCCGCATCCTTGCAGGCGAGATCCATGGTAAAGCCGATGGCGTAGCTGCCATTGAGAATCACCTGGCTTTCGGTTTCGTGGACGAAACTGTTGCCCGAGCTGGCCGCGATGGCCTCGTATGCCGCACGCAGATCGACGCCACCTTTGGCGCACAACATCAAAGCCTCGCCGGCGGCGATCAGGTGAATGAATGCCAACATATTGGTCACCACCTTGGTGACCGCCGCTTGTTCGATGCCGCCTAAGTGAATGATGCGTCCGCCCATGGCTTTCAATGCGGGCTCGTGCAGGGCGAATACCGGCGCCGCGCCGCCGACCAAGACGGTGATGTCGCCGGCCTCCGCCCGGTGCACACCGCCGGTGACGGGGCAGGCGAGGGTGGCAATGCCCCGCGCCAATGCATCCGCCGCGAGCGCCTCGATCGCCGCAAAGTCGTTGGTGCTCATTTCGATCCAGGTGCTTCCCGGTCGCATTGCCGGCAGCGCCTGCTGCATCACCAGCGCCGTGGCCTGGGGCGAGGGCAGGCAGGTGATGATGCCATCGCTGGCCTCGACCAACGCGGAAATCGACTCGCCCCAGCGCGCACCGGCCGCCAGTAGCGCGTCGGCGGCGCCGCGCTGCAGATCGTAGACACCCACCTCGAAGCCGCCGCGCACCAGGTTGAGGGCGAGGTGCTTGCCAAGATTCCCGAGACCAATGAAGGCGTAGCGCATGTTCTTGTGTTATCCCAGCGGGCGATCGGCCATTTCCAAATGCAGGGGGCCGGGCTCGACGTACGCATGGCTGCGCGCCACGGCCTCATCCAGTTCGACCCCGAGACCGGGCGCCGTGGGCGGGATGACATAGCCTTGTTCCCAGCGAATCGGATGCTTCAGTAGCTTGGCGTAAATGCCGCCCCATTGCTGGATGCTCTCCAGGATCAGAAAATTCGGCGAGCAGGTGGCGATCTGGATGTTCGCGGCGCCCACCACCGGGCCGCAGTACAGATGCGGCGCAATCTGTGCGTAGTGCACCTCGGCCAATGCCGCCACTTTTTTCGCTTCGAGCAGGCCGCCCACGCGGCCGAGGTTCATTTGGATGATGTTGGCGGCACCGCTCGCCAACACGCGCGCGAACTCATACTTGGTCACCAGGCGTTCGCCCGTGGCGATCGGAATGCTGGTACCGCGTGCGACGATGGCCATCTGCTCGGGCATCTCCGGCGGCACCGGCTCTTCGAACCACAGGGGATCATAGGGCTCGAGCTGCTTCGCCAGTCGAATGGCGCCCGAGGTGGTGAACTGGCCGTGCGTGCCGACCAGAAGGTCGGCGCGATGTCCCACGGCCTCACGCACCAGACGCACCAGGCGCACGGTGCGTTCCAGCGCCTCCTGGGTGGGCTGGCGAGGGTCGTAGGCGGAATATCCGCCGGTGGGGTCGAATTTTAAACCCGTGAAGCCCTGTGCAACATACTCGGCGGCGCGCTGCGCGGAGCGTTCCGCGTCGTGATAGAACTCATCTCCCTCTCCCGGGGCAGGATACAGATAGGTATAACTGCGCAGACGCTCATGCACCTTGCCGCCCATGAGATTGTAGATCGGCTGCTCCACCGCTTTGCCGATGATGTCCCAGCACGCCATTTCCAAGCCGCTGATCACTCCCATCAGTGAGAGATCCGGACGCAGCGTGAATCCGGAGCCATAACTTTCCCGCCACAGCGACTCGATCTGGAAGGGATCACGCCCGGCGAAGCGGCGCGCGAATAAATCTTCGATCATCGCCGCGAGCACCTTCGGACCGAAGGTGGCGGCGTACACTTCGCCAACGCCCTCGATACCGCAGGCGGTCTTGAGTTTCAAAAACACGAAGTAGCGGCCGCCGAAGCCGGGCGGCGGGTTGCTCACCAGAAAGACTGTGACGCTATCTAGCTTCATAAGGGATTCGTCCTAGGGTTCAACGTTGCAATATCAGATCGGCGGCTTTTTGCGCCACCATCAGGGTCGGCGCGTTGGTATTGGCGGAAGTGACGGTGGGAAACACCGAGGCGTCCACGACGCGCAGATGCTCTATGCCATGGACTCTCAGCGCGGAATCGACAACGGAATCGCCGACGCTGCGTCCCATGCGGCAGGTACTGACGGGGTGGTACACGGTGCTCGCGCGCGCGCGAAAATCCGCGATGAGTTCGTCCGCTCCCAAGAGGTTAAGGTCGGGCGCGATCGGCTCGAGAATCAGTGACTGTATCGCCCGGGTGCGAGCGATCCTTTGCAGCAAGCGCCCGCCGTGCACCACATCCGCGACGTCTTTGTCGGTCGACAGGTAGTTTGGCGCGATGATGGGCGGCTGACGAAAATCGGGAGTGGCGATATCGATGCGACCGACGCTGCTCGGGCGGGTCGGCTGGAAGCATAAATAGAAGCCCGAAAACGCATCGACCTCGATTCGCGTACGGGTTGCGTCGCCCGCGCCGTAGGTCACCGGATTGAAGTACAGCTGCACATCGGGACGCGTGCCTTGCGGGTCCGCGCGCACGAAGCCGCCGAATTGATTGACGCTCAAGGCCAGGGGTCCGCGCCGCGCAAGAATGTAGCGAAGACCCGCGCGCAGCTGAGCCAGCGTTGAGTGCAACTCATCGTTCAAGGTGGGTTGGGTGGACTTGAAGGAATACACGACGGCCAGGTGGTCCTGGAGATGGCCGCCGACCGCGGCGTTATCCAGCAGCGGCGCAATGCCGGCCGCGGCCAGTGTCGATGACGGCCCAATCCCTGAGAGCTGCAATAGTTGCGGTGAGTTGACCGCGCCCGCGCAGAGAATCACTTCGCGGGCCGCCGCGGCGAAACGCGGGTTGCCGTCGCGGACATACTCGACCCCCACGGCGCGGTGCTGCTCGAAGCGTATGCGGCTTGCCCACGCGCCGGTTTCCAGGCGGACATTCGCCCGCTCGAGCGCCGGCCGCAAAAACGCATCGGCCGCCGAGCGGCGCAGCCCGTTGCGAATCGTGACTTGATAGCACCCCAATCCTTCCGGGTGCGGGCCGTTGAAATCATCCGTCACCGGCAAGCCCAGTTCTTCGGCAGCCCGCAGCCAATTGCGTTTCATCGGATGCAAAAACGGCGACACATCCTTGATGTCTAGCGGGCCTGCGCCGCTGATGTGGCCAAACGCATCGACGCGCCGCTCCGATCGTTCGAAGTAGGGGCGCACCTCATCCCAACCCCACCCCAGATTGCCCATGCTGCGCCAATCGTCGAAATCCTCGGGCATGCCGCGGCAGTACACCAGCGCATTGATGGAGCCCGAGCCGCCGATCACGCGCCCGCGCGGCCAATAGATACCGCGGCCATTGAGTCCCGGGCTCGGGGCGGCCTGATACTTCCAATTCACCGCCGCGTCGGCGAAAGTGCGTCCGTAGCCGATGGGCGTCTTGATCCAGAAGCGCCGATCCGTGCCGCCGGCTTCGAGGACCAAGACGCGACTCTGGCCGCCCGCCGACAGGCGATCAGCGAGGACGCAGCCCGCGGAGCCGGCGCCAATGATGATGTAATCAAAGTTATCCACCCACTCGAAGCTTAATCTTTCATTGCCCGGGCGCTATGCCATTTCGCGATTCGCCCATGTTATTTTTCGAAGGCGAGGGCCCGTCGCGTAACTTCGGTGAACCCTGTATGGTGCGAAGGCTACGTCAAACCCAAGGCTGCCTGCTTGAGCACCACTGCCGTTGACCTACCGCGATACCCGGCCCCCAGCTCCGTTGAGCGCTGGTACGTCCTCATCCTCACGTGTTTGATCTACGCGATCAACATCGCCGATCGCTACGTCGTCTCCACGGTGCTCGAGCCGATTCGCCTCGAGCTGAAGTTAAACGATGCCGGCGTGGCTTTTCTCACCGGGGCGCCCCTCGCGGCCTTTTATGTCACCTTCGGTATCCTGATTTCTTGGATCGCGGATAGATCCAACCGCCGCAACATCCTCGCTGCCTCCTTAGTGATCTGGTCCGCCTTTACCGCGCTGTGCGGACTGTCGCGAAATTATCTGGAATTTTTGCTGGGCCGCGTCGGCGTGGGCGTTGGGGAAGCAGGCGGTACGCCGCCCTCCACGGCCATCGTGTCGGATTGCTTCCCACCGGATCGACGCCCAATGGCGATGACGGTGCTTGCGCTGGGGGCGCCGATCGGCGCTTGGCTGGGCGCCAATATGGCCGGCGCGGTTGCACAAGCCTTGACCTGGCGCGCAGCCTTCATCGCACTCGGCGTCCCGGGTCTGGTGGTCGGAGTCATCGTCTTCTTCACCGTGCGCGAGCCGCCGCGCGGGCGCCTGGATGCCAGCGTCGCCGAGGAAAAGCCCTCGCTGTGGGAGTCCCTGCGCTTCCTGTGGCGCCAGAAGGCGGCCTTTCACGTGGTCATGGGCGGGGGGTTGTGCGCATTGTGGGGATGGGGATTGATCTATTGGACGCCGACGTTTCTGCAGCGTGCCTATGGTCTGGATGTCGGTCAGGCGGGCGCTGTGACGGGAAACATCCATTTGATAGGCGGTTCGATTGCGACGGTGTTTACGGCTTGGCTGCTTTCCCGTCCCTCCATGGCCGACCCGCGTCGCGTCGTCTGGCTGCTTGCCGGCGGTATCGGCGTGGCGACGATTCCCTCCATGCTCGCCTACTGGACTCACTCTCTTTGGGTATGCAAGCTCATGTTTTGGATCTTCATTCCCGCTATTTATTTTTATATAGGTCCCTGCTTCGGTTTGCTCAACAATCTTTCTCCTTGCCGCATGCGCAACATGTTCATCGCCATTTCCCTGCTGGTCGCCAATATTTTCAATCTCATGGTCGCGCCCTGGGTGGTTGGGTTCGTGAGCGACTGGTATGCCGGCCCCCACGCCTCGGATGCGGCGTCGCTGCGTTTTGCGCTGCTGGTGCTCGCGCCTACCGGATTCTGGGCCGCTTATCATTTGTACCTGGCCTCCAAAACCATTATTGCCGATCAGCAACGCGCCATCGGCTACGTCAAGCCCTAGACGCCAAGCATCATGCCAAAGACCGTCATCGATCGCCGCTGGCTGCCATTGAATGCATTGCGCGCCTTCGAGGGCGTCGCCAAGCACTTGAGCTTCACGGCGGCGGCCAATGCGCTGCTGATTTCGCAAAGCGCCCTGTCGCGCCATGTCATCGCACTGGAGAAATTGATCGGCGTGCAATTGTTCGAGCGCAGGCCGCATGCGCTGGTCTTGACCAAGGCGGGGCAGCACCTGCTGCCGGCGGTGATCAAATCCTTCGACCGCTTGGAATTTGCACTCGACGACATCCGCAACGAGGGACCGGCTGCGCTACGCACCCTGCGGGTGCAGATGCCGCCGAGTTTCGCCGTGCATCTGGCGGTGCCTATCCTGCGGGATTTCCGGCGCGCGGCTGCCGAAGTACAGATTGACCTGGTCAGCGCCTATGGCGGCGCAACGCCGCCCAGCGATGTCGATGTGGCGGTGGTGTATTCGAAGCCCACGGTCACGGATTTGGTGACGGATTTATTGTGGCCGGTGCGTTTGAGCATCCTGTGCCACCCGAGCGTCGCCGCACGGCAAGCGGGCAAGAGCTTGCCTGAATTTATTGAAGCCAATGAGTTGGTCCATGTGCGCATCGAGGATCAGCCGCGGCATCATCTTTGGACACAGTTCGCGCGCCAATCCGGCTTGTCCGTGCCGAGCGTGGAACGCGGCCTGGTTTTCGACACCGCGCTGCTGGCCGTGGAATATGCGTTGAGCGGCGAGGGCATCGTGCTCGTTGATCACTATCTGTTTGCCGACACCATTCGCACCGGCCGCCTGGTGAAGCCCTTCGAGAACAGCCTGGATGACGGTTATGGCTATTATTTGATCACCCACCCCGAGGCTTTGAGCGACACGGCGATCGCGCTGTTCCGCTCATGGCTGATCGAACGCTTCGGCGCCGGCGGTGCGGGCGGGACCGGGCAGCCAAACCTGCACTTGGCCGTGTCCAATGAATGACGCACTGAAAATAGCGTCGCCGCGGCGCTAACGCTTGGCGTAGTAGCGCGTTGCAGGCAATCCTTCGAAGTCGACATCCTGCGTCCACAGCGTCGCGCGATTTCGATGCGCGGTGGCCAGCATAACGCTATCAGCCATGGCAATACCGTGCTGAATCGAAAGCCGCGCGGCCTCTAGCGCCGTCGCTCGATCGAGATCAATCACTCTGCCTTGCTCCATGACTGCAATGGCCCGCAGTGCTGCGTCCTCGCTGCGCTGTTGACTAACGCGCTTGAATACCTCAAACAACGAGAGCGTGGGGACGAGCAGCGAGCGAGTTGCTTCAATAGGTTTTGCGAATATTCCGGCGTTGGGTCCGTCTGCGAAATATTCAAGCCACGCTGAGGAATCGACCAGGTTCACAGACGATCAGCGTCTCGGTCTACGTCGGTCTCGATGCCTTTCAGGGAGCCTCGCGCAGCCTTTGTCGAGCGTACCGGCATGAGCTCTATTCGGCCCCGGTATTCGATGGCGTGCAGTTTCTCACCGGGCCTTATGCCAAGTGCTTCGCGAATCTTGGCGGGAATTACAATTTGGAATTTTGAAGAGACGGTTATTGTGCTCATACGGCATTCCGATCGATCACTAAAACGTAAAGCGGCCAAGCACGATAGCACAACGACAATGCCCTGTCGCGGCGGTACCGGAAACCGGGTCACACTTCCAGCCGATCTCCCGGGCGCGCCACCAGGGAATAAAGCGCCGGCATGAGGAAGATGCTGATCAGCAGCCGCGTGAACAGGCCGCTGACGATCACCAGGGCAAACGGCCGCTGTGTGTCGGTGCCGACCCCGGTGGCGAGCGCCACCGGCAGCAGCCCTAAGGCGGCCACCAGAGCGGTCATCATGATGGGGCGTAATCGTAGGATGGCGCCTTCGCGAATGGCGGCGGCGAGCTCCGTGCCGCTGCCGCGCAGTTCGTTGACATAGGAAATATAGACGACCGCGGTCTGCACCGAGACGCCGAACAGGGCCAGGAAACCAATCCCTGAGGAGACCGAAAACGGCGTGCCGGTAATCCACAGGGCCACGATGCCCCCCACCGGTGCCGACAGCACCACGCCAAGGACGGTGATGAATGGGAATTTGAAATTGCTGTAGAGCGCAAAGAGCAGCAAAAAAATCAGGAACAGCGTCACCGGCAGAATGATATTCAGCTGGCCGCGCGATGCGGTGTACTCGGTATATTCTCCGCCCCAATCCAATCGATACCCCTGCGGCAGGCTCACCTTGCTCTTCACCTGCTGTATGCCATCTTCCACCGCACCGGCCAGATCCCGCCCCTGCACCGAGAATTGCACGCCGATATAGCGCGAATTGTTTTGCCGATAGATGAATGAGGCGCCGCTGGTCACTTGAATGTCGGCGAATTCCTTGAGCGGAATCTGCTGTCCGCCCGGCGTTGCCACCAGGATATTGCCGATTTCCTCGGGATTATCGCGGTATTGGTGCTCCAGGCGGACGATCAGATCAAACTGCTTTTCCTGCTGCACCACCTGGGTCGCCACGTCCCCGCCGATGGCCGTTTGAATCAAGGCGTTGATGTCGGCGACATTCACGCCGTAGCGGGCAATTCGCGCCCGATTGATCTTGATGGTGAGGCTGGGCTGCCCCAGTTCCTGCACCAGGGTCACGTCGCGGATTCCGCGCACCCGTTCCAGGATCTGTTTGATCTGTTTGCCTTTCTCTTGCAGCGTGTCCAAGTTGGCGCCGAAGATCTTGACGGCCAGCGCGCTTTTCAAGCCGGTTTCCGCCTCATCGACCGCATCCTCCGCCGGCTGGGTGTAATTGAAGGTGATGCCGGGAAACGCCGCGAGCTTCTGGTTGATGGCCTCGATCAGTTCCGCCTTGGTGCGGTAAGACCCCGTCCAGGTGGAGTAGGGCTTGAGGCCAACATAAAATTCCACATTGAAAAATCCGGTGGGATCGGTGCCATCATCGGGCCGCCCCAATTCCGAGGCCACCGTGGTGACTTCAGGAAAGGATTTCAATATGTCGCGCACTTTCGGCGCGATGCGCGCCGATTCATCGAATGAAATGGTATACGGCATGGTCGCGCGCACCCACAGAGCGCCCTCGTCCAGCTGCGGCATGAACTCGGCGCCGATGCGCGGGATGAGCAGCAGTGAGCCGGCCAACAGAATGGCCGAGGCCAACGCGGTTCCCCAGCGATGGGCGAGGCAAAAATCCAAGCCCTTGGCGTAGACCGATTTTATCGCTTCGAATCCGGCATTGCGCCGCTCGCGCACCCCGTTGCGCATGAACCACGCGCACAGCACCGGCAGTAGCGTCAGGGTGACGATCAAGGAACCGACCAGCGCGAACACCATCGTGTCCGCCATCGGTTTGAACAGCGTGCCGGAGGGGCCGGACAATACATAGATCGGCAGGAAGCCGGCCACGATCACCGCGACGGAGTAGAACAGCGGGCGATCCACTTCCGCAGCGGCCTCCTTGATGATCTCCAGCACATTCAATGCGCTGCCGCGCCGCGCGGCGATCTGGCGAAAAATGTTCTCCACCATCACCACGGCGCCATCCACCAGAATGCCGAAATCCACCGCGCCTATGGACAAAAGGTTGGCCGAGGCATTTTGTAAATCCAGACAAATGAAGGCGAACAGCAGCGCCAGCGGTATGGTTGCGGCGACGATCAAGCCAGCGCGAAAATCATAGAGGAAAAATATCAGCACGACGATGACCAGCAGCATGCCGCGCAACAAGTTTCGTTCCACGGTCTGCGTCGTCAGCTCGATCAAATCGCTGCGATCGTAGAACGGCAGTACCTTGACATCCTTGGGAAGGATTTCATCGTTGAGCTGCGCCGTCTTGGCTTGCACTCGCTTCAACACGTCCTGAGTTTTCTCACCCGTCAGCAGCAGGATCACGCCCTCCACGGCGTCATCCTGCTTCTCGTAGCCGAACTCGCCGAGACGCGGCGCGATGCCGATAATCACGCGCCCGATGTCCTTCACCAACACGGGCGTGCCGTCGTGCACAGCCAGCACGACATTGCCGATATCCTCCAGCGTGGTCAGGCGCCCCAAGCCGCGCACGTAGTAAAACTGACCGCCCTGCGAGTAGAACCCACCGCCGGCATTGTCGTTGTTCGCCGTGAGCGCGCTCTCCACCTGCTGCACCGAGAGTCCAGCTCCGGCAATCCTCGCCGGATCCAACAGCACTTGGTATTGCATGGTGCCGCCGCCAAAGCCTGAGTCATCCGCCACTCCGGGAACCGATTTGTACTGGGGTTCGACGATCCAATCCTCAAAGGTTTTCAGCTCCATCGGCGATCGGTCGGGGCTCTGCAGCACGTAACGATAGATAAGACCCGAGGGCGCGGACAACGGCGAGACCGACGGTGTGACGCCGCTCGGCAGCGAAAGCTCCGTCATGCGGTTGTAGGCCTGCTGGCGGGCGAAGTAGTTGTCGGTTTTATTCTGGAAGGTGAGGATGACGTCGGACAATCCATAGAGCGAGATGGAGCGATTCGTGCTCATCTGTGGAATGCCGTTCATCTCGATTTCAATAGGAACGGTGATCAGGCGCTCCACCTCCTCGGCCGCATGCCCGGGCCACTGCGTGATGATTTCTACGATGGGGGGCGATAAATCCGGATAGGCATCAACCGGCAGGCGCTGCAGCGAACGCGATCCTGCGCCCACCAGCATCAGCGTCATGAGGACCACCAGAAAGCCCTGGCGCAGCGAGGAGGTCACAATGCGGTTCATGATCGAAGCCGATCGCGGCGCGGAC
Organism: uncultured Gammaproteobacteria bacterium; assembly: GCA_963756845.1. Taxonomy (GTDB): domain Bacteria; phylum Pseudomonadota; class Gammaproteobacteria; order Steroidobacterales; family Steroidobacteraceae; genus Bog-1198. Next base: position 293,957 of record CAVWPD010000003.1, read on the forward strand.
CCGGCTGGAGGCAAAGGCTCGCTCATTGATTTTGCATGAACTGAACAAAAATGCCCCCGTCCACCACAATCTGGTCACCGGCTTTGAGGCCCTCGGGAATATCGTATTGCTCCCCCGTGCGATAGCCCAAGGTGACGTGCTGGCGGGCAAAGCTGTCGTCGCCCTGCAGCAAATACACGAATGGCAGGTTGACGTCGTCGCGCAATATCGCCGACACCGGCACCAGCAGTCCGCTGCTTTCGCGGCGTGCGCGAATCAGCACGCGCACGTACATCTGCTTCTTGAGGAACTCTCCCGGATTTTCCACCACCACTCGCACGACGACGGAGCGGGTGTCCGGATCCACCAACGCAGAGATGTTGTCCACCTTCCCGGAGAAGTTCTTACCCTCGATACCGGTTTCGATCTCGGCCGTATCGCCCAGGCTCACCGAGGCAAGGTCCGAACCAAAAACCTGCGCCATGACCCAGACCCGCGACAGATCGGCAACCGTAAAGCACGGCGTGCTGCCCGCCTGTAGAAGTTCTCCGGGAGTGATCAGCTTTTCAACGACGATGCCTGCGATGGGCGAGCGAATCGTGCCTTGGGCGTGCGCCGTTGGCCGCCCCTCCTGAATATCTTTGATGCTCTGCGGGGAGACGTTTAAAGACACCAGCGCCTGCAGGGCAGCGTCCCGATCAGCCTCGGCATTGACCGCGTCGGTTTCTGCCTGCTCCGCTTCGCGCTGTGCGACGCCTTGATGCTGGATAAGATCCTTGTCCAGATCCGCCAGCTTGCGATTGGTTTTAGCGGTGGCCAGCGCCTTGGCGTAGGCGCTGATCGCGGCGGCAAAGTCGGGTGAATCGACCTCCGCCAACGCATCGCCTTTCTTCACCCGCTCGCCGAGGGAAACCAGCAAGCGCGATACCGGGCCGGAGAAGGGTGCCAAAACGCTGGTAGCCTGGTCATTGTCGAAATCCACCGCCCCGGAAGTTTCGATCGTCTTGTGATAGGTGGATCGCGCTACCGTGTAGAGGCGGATGTTTTGCCGTTGCGCCGGTGTCAACGTGACATTGTCTCCCGATGCGGATGCGCTCGGCGCCTCGGCCGTTTTAGCTGAACAGCCCGTGAACGAGAGGGTGGTCAGCACCGTGGCGGCAGCGGCAGCCAGTGCGACTACCGTGCGGCTCGCGCCCCGAGTCCTGAATAATTCGCCAGGTGATTTATTTCGCATGAGTCTCATTCGCCAGATCCGCTCGCTGCCACCAGCCGCCGCCCAGCGCTTGAAACAGCGCCGCGGTATCGGCGTAGCGATTGGCCTGGGCCTGCACCAAATTGATACGGGCTTGCTGATAAGCTTGTTCCGCGCTTAACAGCGCCAGATAGCCGGCGTAGCCCGCCTGCCATTGTCGTCGCGCCAAATCCAAGGTGACTTTGGCCGCGTCCGCGGCGGCCGCGTTCGCCTTCACTGCCTCGGCGTCTTGCGCGAGCGCCGTGAGCGTGTCGGCGACATTCTGAAAGGCGCTGAGCACGGTGCTGCGGTACTGCTCGGCCGCTTGGCGGTAGGCGGCCTTCGCGGCGCGTTCCTGATGCAGCAATGTCCCGCCTTCAAAGAGCGGGGCTGTCACAGAGCCGCCCACCGCCCAGAATCCTGTGCCGGTGGTAAAGAGCTGATCCAGCGCCGCCGCGGAGCTGCCGACATTGGCCGTCAATGCGATATTGGGCAGCCGGTTCGCAATGGCGATGCCGATCTTGGCGCTGGCATCATGTAGATTTGCCTCGGCCTGCAGTACATCCGGACGCTGCGCCACCAGGGCCGAGGGCAGGCTCACCGGAAGATCCTGCGGTAATTGCAGTGTCGAGAGTTCAAATTTCTCTGCCGGGGCTTGATTCGGAAACCGGCCGGCGAGAATGGCCAAAAGATCCTGTTGCTGTGCCAATTGTTTGAGCAGCGGCGGGAGCGTGGCCTGCACCTGCGCCAGCTGCGATTCCTGCGCGGCCACATCGAGTCGGCCCACATAGCCCTTGGTCAACTGGTACTGGAGAATCTTCAGCATATTGGAGTTCAGATCGAGCAGTTCGCGGGTCGCATCAATTTGCATCTGCAGGGAGGCCTCGGAAATCGCCGCGACCACGACATTGGCGGTCAAGGTCGTGTAGGTCGCGATCATCTGGAAGCGGACTTCCTGCTCCTGAGCCTGCAAGGATTCGACCGTGCGGCGGTTCAGCCCAAACACGTCCGGCACGAAGGAGACGCTGACCTGCGGCGTGAAGAGATTGTATAAAAACGCGTTTGAATTCAGCGCGGGGGCTATTTGTCCCGATTGCCGCTGCCGGCTTGCGGCGAAATTACCCGTGACGCTGGGAAAATAAGCGCCGCGTTGCGCCAGTACATTCTCCCGGGCCACGAGCAAGGCCGCCTGCGCAGCCTTGAGGTCGGGGTTGCTCGCGAGTGATTGTTCGATCAAGCCATTCAGCGCTTCGGAGTGAAATAATGTCCACCAGTCCGCCGCAATATCCGCTCCCGATGCGAAGCGTTGCGCCTGCCCGCCGGGCACGCCGGGCGTGTCGACGGTGGCGGCGAGCGGCTGCGGCGTATAATCCTTGACGCTCGGCGGTGCAGGCTTCTTGAAGTTCGGACCCACCGCGCAAGCCGCCAGGCAGAGCAAGCTGAATGCTGCGATGACACACAGCGTGCGGCCGGATGAGGTCAGGTTCATGGGAATCAGGCAGGAATCGTCGCGCGATGCATTACTGTATCCAGAAGTTTCGAGGCGATTGTTATACGCGGAAGCTGCCTCTGTCGACAGCCGCGCCCTCACTTCGTTCCCGCGGCTTGAGCCTGTGGCGACAGCCAACTTAGCACCGCCATGAGCAATAAGCCGGCCAGGAGACTCACTGCCGCATCCGCCGCGTAGCTCCCTGCCACGCCATGCCGGGCGTATCCCGTGGCATCAACGATCAGCATGTAGGTGAGAGGCACATTGGTGGCGGAGGTCAACAAACAGTATGTGGTCGCGGCCAACGGATTGCTGCGCCCAATGATTTCAAATGTAATCGCCACCGACACGGTAAAGGCGAGCGCCTGAAACACATTCTCGCCGATCAGGGCCACGGCGAATGTGGTGGGGGAGTGCGGTAAGAGTATCAGCGCCAGGGTGAAAACCGAGCCCACGACACCCACGGCAATATAGAGAAATCGCAGCGGCAGCAGCCGGTCAATCAGCGGAAAAACCGCGCATCCGGCGATCCCGCCCAAGAGCACACCCAGGCCGCCGACCACACCGATGAAGTGGCTCGAGGCATGAAAATCAACCGCCAGGCCGCTTAAGAAATTCGTCAACGAAAATGTGGCCGCGGGCGCCACAAACATCAATAGAGCCATCAATATCTCGCCCCGCGTCGAAAGCCTCAACACCTCGCGGAAAAATCGCGCAAAATTTTCCCGGGCCAGGCGCCGATCCGGACCGGGTGCCTCCATCCAGGGGAAGACCGCCGTCGGCAGAAAAATCAGGGCGCCGAGCAGCACAGCCGCCGCGCCCGGCAACAGATGTTGCACCAACTCGCCGGTGACCACGGCCATGACGCCTCCGCCGCTGATGTTTCCCACAGTTATCCAGGCGCTCAGGCGGTTCTCCTGCGCCGCGCCGACGATGCTCGACAGCCAACCGCCGAGAGCGCTCTGGTAAAGGTTCGCGAAGAAGAAGCCCGCGACCAGCAGGATTTCCACCAAGACCAGATTGTTCAACTTCAGCAGCGCCAGTGCCAGCAGCGCGGCAGCGGCGGCGGCAGTCGCCACGCAATACCAGCGGCGGCTGAAGCGTACATCAAGCACCGGACTGATCAGGAAGGTCCAGAAGCCGGGCGATATCATCGCGGCCGTCATGGCGGCAATCGTCGCCTCCGGCACATGGCGTGCGCTCAATAATTGCGGCACCGATATCACGATGAAGCCGCCGTACATACCGAACACTGAGTTGGTCAGACCCATCAGCCACACGGGCGCGGAGGAGCGGCGCATCTCAGGACGCTTCGAGGCCATGGCCTCGGGGGCCGGATTCGCGGCGCCAGAGAAGCAGTGCGGAGCCCAGTGCGGTGAGGCTCACGATGAAGAAGAAGCCGAGCATGGGCTCATACCCTGCAGGATTTGCCGCTGATGCGCCGGCGCGGTCCGCCAGCCATCCCGCGATGAGATTGGAGGCCGCCATGCCGAGGGCTTGGATCAGCGTGATGAGTCCCAGCGCGGTGCCGAGCCGCCGCGGCTCGACGATCAGCGTCGTCGCGGGCCAGATGACGGCCGGCACCAGTGAGAAGCTGATGCCCATCATGACGGTCGATACCCACAGATTCAGCGGCGTCAGTCCGAGCACCACGAAGGTAAGCGGCAACAGCAGCGTGCCGGCGCTTAACATCAGCGCCCGATGACCGAGTCGGTCGGCAAGCAAACCAAAAACTGGCGTGGCGAATATGGCCGCGAAGAACACCCAGCTGTTGGCCACGCCGGCTTGCGCCAGCGTGAGCCCTTTCGCGTGCTGGAAGTATTCGATGGCGTAGGTGGTACGGAACGGGAAGAACACCGCGGCATAGAGCACATGCAGTCCCAAGATGTACCAATAGGACATATCGAATTTCAACAGTTCGCGCCAACGGATGCGTTCCACCGCGGCCGCGTGCATCGCGCGGCTTTCGCGCCGGTAGTGGCGGTCGAGTGAATAAAAAATCAGCGCCGCCAGAAATCCGCCCAGGGTCACGCCCGTGCCCAGCCATAACGGCGGCTGCCAACCGCGCTCGTACAGCGGGCGCGCCCACGCCGTCGAGGTGTCCACGGCGTAAGAACCGACACGCGCGAGACTCAAGTACAGCGCGGTGGCAAGCGCGATGCCGGCGCGCGAAAACCACTGCGCCAGCGCGGCGATGAACGCAATGAATAGTGCGCCTTCGCTGATACCGAAGAGGAAGCGGCCGGCCACCATGATTTCATAGGGGTGGCCGATCGCGGTGAGTGCCGCGCCGAGCACCCCGATCGCGGCGGCCCAGAGCGCGATGCGGGCCGCCCCGTAGCGATCGATCAGTATGCCGTTGATCAGCGCCAGCGCCACGTTGGGGATGCTGATGACGCCGTTCAGCATGCCGAGCTGCGATTGGCTGAAGCCGCGCTGACGTCCCAGCAAATCGGCAATCGGACCGATGACATCATCCTCATAGTAGCTGCTGGAGACCGCGATGGCCGCCAAAGCCAGCATCCCCCAGCGCAGCCGCGAGCTGGCCGCGGCCTCGCTCACCGGAAGCGGACGCCCTGGCGCGCAAGTTCCTTTTGCACGGCAGCGATATTCAGTTGATCGAAGGCTTCGTCGCGCTGCACCGAAACTGCGGCCGCCACTCCCGCGCCTTGACCGCTCACGGTGCAGCACATCATGTTGCGCGCGGAGGCGTGAGAAATTTTATCCCCGCCGATGCTGCGTCCTGCGACCAGCAAATTGCCGACGCCCTTGGGTACGAGCGCGCGGTACGGCACATGCCAGTAGCGCCCCGTGGTGGGAAGAATCAATATCCCATAGCCGTCGATGAACTCGGGAAAAATGCCGATGGCATCATCGAAGCGCGCCTGTTCACGCACATCCGTGCCGGTAAGGTTGTACAGCGCATCGATCTTGCGGGTGTCGCGAATGCCTAAGGTCATGCCAAAGTTGCGCAGCTTCGCATCCTCGCATCCCGGCATGAAACCGCGCAGCGCTTCCAGCGCATAAATGGCTTCGCGCCTGCCGCGCATCTCGCCGGTGGTCAGATCATTAGGATCCGTGCCGTCGATTCCCTCGATATGCACCAGGTTCAAATACGTCAAATCTCCCTGATCGGTGACCGTGCCCCAGGTGCCGGCGATCGTATGCAGGCTGGGTGGGATGATGCCGGCGGCGAGCGCTTGTTTGAACGGCTTGCGCAGGAAGGGGGAGAACATCTTGTCCTCTTTGCCCGTGGTCTCGTAGTCCCAGGTGTCATTCCCCGACCAGTCGGCATAGGTTTGAGGATCGGCCTTGACCGCATCGATGAAGCGGCGCTTGTTGACGCCGCTCATCGAGAACATGACGGACACGGCCATCATCTCTTCCTTCGGCGATTTGCGCACCGGCGCGCCGGCGCGGGTCGCGATATCCGCATCCCCCGTCGCGTCGATCACCCGTTTGGCCAGAATGGCTTGGCGGCCGGCCTTGCTTTCCGTGATGACGCCGACCACTGCACCGTTTTCCATGATGGGTACCACGCCGAGGCGGTGTAGCAGCGGCGCAACCCTGGCTTCCTGCACCAGCACGTCGGCCACCCACTTGAACATCTCGGCATCGAGCGCGTGGCTGATGGATTGCGGCTCCGGCATGGCCGCGCCCATGGCTTTGGCGCGCTGCTCGAACTCGATGCCGATACCCTCGCAGTCAACGGTTTGCTCGTGCCGATACCAGGCAAATCCTTCGACCCCGACCTGAGTGATGTTGCCGCCGAAACAGCCATTGCGGTCGATCAGCGCGGTTTGCACACCGGCGCGGGCCGCGGATAGCGCGGCCGCGAGGCCGCCGGGGCCGCTGCCGACCACCAGCACATCCGTTTCCAGCACCACATCGACCGAACGGCCGGGTTCGACAATCGTCCTCATTTGATCCAGCCCTTTCAGAGTCAGCGGGAAGTGGCCGCTTCGTATAGAGATTATCGTTTTTGGCGGCAGCGCGTCCCGCCAATCGGCGAGTCGCGCGGAAAAGCCTGAATTTCGGCTACGAGTTCACCGGCAAATAACCCTTCACAGCTTTGTAATAATCGTGCTATAAATTTCGCAGGGCGATGTGATTAAAAAACAACGCAGGATCGCCCGGGGTCGCGCCGGGAAAAGCGGTTGAATCTTGAGTCAATGGAACTGACGTCGATTGGACGTTGGTCGCATTGACAGAATAATTCTCTATTACGGAAGGGATGGAAATATGAATTCAAATCAGAAGTTGTCCTGCGCCATCGCAGCCATATTGAGCGGCTCTTCCATGGGCATGGCCCATGCGGCCACCGCGACTACGACAGACGCCAGCGATTCTGAGGGAATTCAAGAAGTTACAGTCACCGCACAGCGCCGCAATCAGTCTCTGGAGGACGTGCCCATCACGATCCAGGCGCTGAGCGGCGAGCAGCTGAAGGCGCTGAATATCACGACCTTCGAGGACATGATCAAGTACACGCCGAATATCACTTTCAGCGGCAACGGTCCTGGCACCGGCAATATATTCATGCGCGGCTTAAGCTCCGGCGGTTCGGGCAACCAATCGCAGTCCACGACTGCCCCATTTCCGAACGTCGCGCTGTACCTAGACGATCAATCAATGCAGTTTCCGGCGCGCAACAACGATGTCTACCTGATCGACATGGAGCGCGTCGAAATCCTCGAAGGTCCGCAGGGCACATTGTTCGGCGGCGGCGCCCAGGCCGGCGCCATTCGCTACATCACCAACAAGCCGAAGCTCGATGTGACGGAAGGCAATGCCAACGCCACTTACGGCTGGACAGGCTCGGGGGGCGATCCGAATTCCAGCGCGAATGCCACCATCAACTTGCCGTTGATTCCGGACACCCTGGCGGTCCGAGCGGTCATCTTCAATGATCACCGCGGCGGCTATATCGACAATGTGCCGGGGAGCATTTCATTTCCAGCCATTCCCCCGTCCGCGAGCAATCCCGCCGGGCAGCCGGCCAGTCCCGTAGCAACCAATGGGCCATTGGTCGGCGATAACCTAAATTCGGTTACGACCACCGGGTTCAGGCTCTCGGCGCTGTACAAGATTAACGAAGATTGGAATGTGCTCATCCAGCAAAACTGGCAGAACATGGAGGCGGACGGCTACTTCGATTCGTATCCCGCGACACCCACGGGCACCCCGCTGGGGCAAAACGAGATTACGGCTTTTGAGCCAGGTTACGACAAGGACAAGTACGAAAGCACCGCGTGGACGGTGAACGGCAAGATCGCGGATTTGGTGAATGCCGTCTATACCGGCAGCTACATGGTCCGGCACATTAACCAACAGACCGACTATTCGAATTACGCCACCAGCGGCGGCGGCCAATACTACGCCTGCACCGGGGTAGGTTCTGGTGGTTTGGGCGGCAAAACCACGCCGGCGACCTGCTACGCGCCGACGGGCAACTGGAACGACGACGTCGAGAACACCCACGAGAGTCACGAGGTGCGTTTCAGCAGTCCGGAAGAGTACCGAATCCGCGGTCTCGCGGGTGCCTTCTGGGAAACCTTTGAAATTCGCGATCAGATGAATTTCAATTATCTGAACATTCCGCAGTGCGACGCCGCCAATCTGGCGATTGCACTGGGCGGCGGTCCGGGTTGTACTTCGGCCGTTGGACCGATTCCCGGCACCTCGGCGACGAATCCGGGACTGCGCGTCAACTCGAATACGGCATTCGGTGAAGACGCACAGCGCGGCTACACCCAGACGGCATTTTTCGGCTCGGCCGACTTCGACATCATCCCGAAAGTATTGACGGTCACCGGCGGCATTCGCCACTTCCATTACGATGAGTTCGAGACCGGTTCCGAGTTCTACACTTCAACGGCGGCCAACAACATTCCCAATGGCCAGTGCATCGATACGGGCCACTGCGGGTTCGGCATCAACTTGCACAAGACCGAGAGCGGCGACAAGGTGCGCGGCAATATCACCTGGCATATCGTGCCGGACATCATGGCGTACTACACCTACTCGCAGGGATTCCGCCCAGGCGGCTTCAACCGAACCGATTCGATCCCGACGGTCTCGCTCGCCGGCGTAGCGCCGTTCTACCCAAGTACCGTGAACGGTTACAAGCTGTCGGATCAGTACAATAAGCCGGTGGGCTACTCCTCCGACAACCTCCTCAACAATGAGATCGGCATCAAGAGTCAGTGGTGGGAGCACAAGATCGAGGTGAACCTGTCCTTGTACAAGATGGATTGGAGCGGCGTGCAATTGCCGCTGTTCGATCCGGTACATTTGGGCAACACGACCTTTGTCGTAAATGGCCCCACCTATGAAGTCAAGGGTGTCGAACTGCAGTTGGTAGTGCACCCCATGGAAGGCCTCACCGTGCAGGGATCGAGTTCTTGGAACAGCACTAACCAGACCAATGCGCCTTGCTTGGCGAGCAACCGCCCAACGGCGGGCAATCCCACGCCGCTCGGCGACTGCATCACGCAGGTCAATGGTGTGGCGTACACGAATCCATACGGCGTCCTCAATACGTCGCCTGCCTTCTCGCCGCCGCTGAGCTTCAATCTGCGCGCGCGCTACGACATGGCTCTGGGAGATTACAGGCCCTACGTGATGGCGGGCGCCAACCATATTGGCAGCATGCGCAACGAACCGGCGAGCTTCCCGGACGGCAATACATCCTCATTGTGTACTCCGATTCCGACCACGACCCTGTGTCAGTACACCATGCCCGGGTACACGACTTATGACGCGGGATTCGGCGTGGCCAAGGACAATTGGACGGCGCAGCTCTCGGCCACCAACTTCACAAACGTGGACGCGAGCACGAATACCTCGTCGGCTCAGTTCATCAAGTCGGAGGTCCCTGTGCGCCCGCGCGTGTTGACCGTGGGATTTGGCTATAAGTTCTGATCGCGCAGAACCACAGGCGGCCGGCTTCGGCCGATTGCAGTAGAATGAGGGGGCGGACTTTTGGTCCGCCCCTTTTTTCCTTGCGGATGGCCAACATGAAACCGGGTCGCAACGATCCGTGTGCCTGCGGTAGCGGCAAGAAATTCAAACGCTGTTGCGGCCTCGAGCCGGCCTCGGCTGCGCCGGCAGTGGCGTTGAATCCGCAGCAGATTGGCGCGCTGGTCGCATTGGTCAACGACGGTCAAGTGCGCGAGGCCGAAACCAAGAGCCGTTCATTGCTGACGCTCTATCCCGATGCTGCGATGTTGTGGAAGATCTTGAGCGTGGCCCTCATGCGCCAGGGCAAGAATGCCCTGGAGGCGTTGCGCAAAACGACGCAGCTGATGCCGAATGACGCGGAGGCTTTCAGCAATCTGGGCGCTGCGCTGCACGATCGGGCGCAGTGGCAGGAGGCATTGGCGAGCCTGTCCCGAGCGCTGAGCCTTCAGCCTAACGATGTCCAGGCGCTGGTCGACTCGGCCAATTCCCTGCGAGCCCTCGGGCGCGGGCGCGATGCAGTCGCGCACTACCAGCGGGCGCTGCAATTGAATCCTCGTTTGCTCGAGGCACACAACAACATGGGCAACGCGCTCCTGGAACTTGGCGAACCGGATGCCGCGGTCGACAGTTATCGGCGCGCACTGGCGATCAAATCCGATGATGCGCTCATCCACTGTAATCTCGGCAATGCGCTGCGCCAGATCGGGCTTCTCGATGAAGCCCTATCCAGCAGCTTGCGGGCGATCGAGCTCGACCCGGCACTCGCCGTCGCGCACAACACTCTGGGCTTGGCGCTCGCCGCTCGCGAGGAATTCGGGCAGGCCGTCGCGAGCTATCGGCGCGCCCTCGCGCTGAACGCTGAGGATGTCGATGCCTTAACGAACCTCGGCAATGCGCTTCGTGACTTGGGCGAAGCTCGCGAAGCCCTCTCCGCCCTTGCGCGAGCCGTCGAGCTCGCGCCGGGAAGCGCCGCGACCCATTGTAATCTCGGCAACGCGCTGCTCGACTTGCATCGTATCGATGAGGCCGCAGCCAGCTACGGCCGCGCGCTGTCGCTCGAGCCGCAGCGTGCCTTGGCGCACGTGAGTCTGGCAACCGCACGGCGCCTTCAGGGTCGAGCGGCTGAGGCGCGGGCTGCCTGCCTGGCGGCGCTCGCCATCGATCCGAACTGCATCGACGCCTTGTCGCTGCAGGGTGAGCTGCAAGCCGACCGAGGCCAATTCGCGGAAGCCGAGACATCGTTTCAGCGCGCGATCGCCCTCAATCCGCAATTCTCCTTCGCCTTGTTCAACATCGCGATGCTGCGAAAAATGACGGCCGAGGACGATGAGTGGCTGCAGCGTGTGCAAGGGTTGCTCGCCGGGCCGGTGTCGCATCGGCACGAGATCAATCTGCACTACGCACTCGGCAAATACTTCGATGATGTCGCGCAATACGAGATCGCATTTGGCCACTATCGGCAGGCCAACGAACTGGTCAAGCGCAACGCGCCGATCTTTGACGGCGCGGCCCTGACTCGACGCGTCGATGTCATCATCAGTCGATTTGACGCCGATTTCTTGCGGCGCGGGGTTTCCTCCCCCGACTCGCAGCTGCCGGTATTCATCGTTGGTATGCCTAGATCGGGTACCTCGCTCACGGAGCAAATTCTCGCGTCGCACCCGCAGGTTTTCGGCGCCGGTGAATTGACGTTCTGGGCGAGGGCCTTCGAGGAATACGTTTCCTCAGCCCGCGATGCTGAGCGCGATGCCGCTTTGAGTGCGCGCATGGCGGCCGATTACCTGGCCCGATTGGGGGCCGTGTCGGGCGGCGCGGCGCGCGTGATTGACAAGATGCCCGACAATTTTCTCTACGCAGGACTGATCCATGCGGCGCTTCCGCAGGCTCGCATCATCCATCTTAAGCGCCATCCCATCGATACCTGTCTATCGATTTATTTCCAGAACTTCTTCAGCGCGTCCCCTTACTCCCACGACCTTGAGCATCTGGCGCACTACTATAGGGAGTATGAGCGGATCATGAATCACTGGCGAGCCTCGCTGCCCGCGACCGCCTTGCTGGAGGTCCCCTATGAGGGACTCATTGAAGATCAGGAAGGCTGGACACGGCGGATGCTGGAGTTCATCGACGTGTCGTGGGATCCTCACTGTCTTGAATTTCATCAATCTGAGCGCACCGTGATCACCTCCAGCAAGTGGCAGGTGAAGCAGAAGATTCATTCCAGCTCCGTCGGGCGCTGGAAAAATTACGCCCCGTACTTAGGACCGCTGCGGCATCTCACCTCATGAATTCGACCATTGCCGATACCCGCACTTCCGCGCCATCCCCGATCGAACTCGAGGTGGGGCGCATCCGTGAACTTGCCAAGAACCGTGGTTTCGCGGAGGCCCTGTCGGCAGGTGAGGCGCTTGCGGCGCAGGTGCCGGAAAACCGCGACGTCCTGTACTTAATCGCCATGAGCCAGCGGAATTTGCAGCGCTTCCCCGAAGCGCTCGCGACGCTCGAACAATTGGAGCAGCTGCACCCCGCTTTCAGCCGTCTCTATCAGGAGCGCGGCAATTGCTTCGTCGCGCTGAAAGACGCTCCGCACGCCATCGAGGCTTTTCTGCGTGCGGTGAACATCAATCCCGCGCTGCCCGCGAGTTGGTCGATGCTCGAAGGGCTGTACCGCATGACCGGAGATTCGGCCAATGCCGCCACCGCCGCCCGGCATGTGGCCATTCTTAAACGCCAGCCTCCCGAAGTGGTGCATGCCACCAGTCTTTTCTCCGATGGCGAGCTCGGCCCGGCGGAAAACATCGTGCGCGCCTATTTATTGCAGCATGGTAATCAGGTCGAAGCCATGCGCCTGCTGGCGCGGATCGGCATCGCGCGCGATGTGCTGGATGATGCGGATCTGCTGTTGGAAGCGGTGCTCACGCTGGCGCCCGAGTATCGCGCGGCGCGCTTCGACTACGGCTCGGTCCTCCTCAAGCGCCACAAGTACAAGGAAGCGCGTGAAGAGTTTGAAAAGCTGCTGGCGCTCGAGCCGCAAAATCCGCAGTACCGCACCGAATACGCCACGGCCTGCGTGGGCATCGGCGAGCATGACAAGGCCATTAGCCTGTATCGTGACTTGCTCGTCGATGCGCCGCGCTCTGCGGATCTGCATTTGTCAATTGCGCATTGCTTGAAGACGCTGGGTCGACAGGAGGAAGCCGTCGAGACCTATCGCGCTGCCGCCGCGGTGCGACCCAACTTCGGCGATGCCTACTGGAGTCTTGCGAATCTTAAGACCTATCGATTCACGGAGGACGAGATTGCGCGCATGCGCGCCGAGGAGACCGCCCCCAAGACGCCGCTCGTGGATCGCTACCACCTCTGCTTTGCGCTGGGCAAGGCGCTGGAGGACCGCGGCGAGTATGCGGAGTCTTGGCGCTACTACCAGGAGGGCAATGCACTCAAGCGCTCAGAGAGCCGCTATCGGCCTGAAATTCTGGAGACCAACACGGCAAAGCAGGTCGAGGTGTGCACGAGCGAATTCTTTGCCGCGCGCGCAGGTATCGGCGCGCGGGATCCTGACCCGATATTCATCGTCGGATTGCCGCGCTCCGGTTCGACGCTGATCGATCAAATACTCGCCTCGCATTCGCAGGTCGAGGGCACTCAGGAGTTGTCGGAAATTCCCCGCATCGTGCTCGACCTGCAGGGCCGCGATCCGGACCTTAACAACCCGCGCTATCCCGGCGTACTCGCCGACCTAACGTCCGAGCAGCTGTTGGGGCTCGGGGAGAAGTACCTGCGCGAGACGCGAATCTATCGCAGCGGCAAGCCTTTCTTCATCGATAAAATGCCGAACAACTTTCGCCACATCGGGCTTATTCATCTGATGCTGCCGAACGCCAAGATCATCGACGCCCGGCGCGAGCCCATGGCCTGCTGCTTCAGCAACTTGAAACAACTGTTTGCCAGCGGCCAGGAGTTTACCTACAGCATCGAAGACATCGCGCGCTACTACCGCACGTATCTGGATTTGATGGGGCATTGGGATCGGGTACTCCCCGGACGGGTGCTGCGTGTCGAGCATGAGGCAGTGGTGGACGATCTGGAAGGCAACGTGCGGCGCATCTTGAATTTTTGCCGGCTCGAATTTGAACCGGACTGCGTCGAGTTTCATAAAACCGAGCGCAGCATACGCACCGCCAGTTCCGAGCAGGTGCGCCGGCCGATTTTCCGCGAGGGGCTCGATCAATGGACGCACTACGAGCCGTGGCTCGCGCCTCTCAAAGAGGCGCTGGGCGATGCGCTGGTTCGATACCGATCGAATTAACCTGCGCCGATTTGCGCATGAAATACAGCGCCGACAAGCCGATGCACAGCATGCCGAAGAGGCTGGTGCCGTAGGCGCTGGCCGTGAACACCTGCAGCCAATTGAGTTGCAGCAATCCGAAATTGCGCCAGATCAGGAGCGCGCAGCTGCCCAGATAGCCTGAGGCATCGGCAACATAAATGAGAAATCCTGCGGTGCCCACCGTCCCGCTCACCGCGATCAGGCGATCGAACAGCATCGCATTGAAGGGAACGTAGGCCATGTAAAGACCCGCGCCACTCAAGATCATCCAGGCGAGCGGCGGCAACAGGCCTCCCTGAAAGGCCAGGGTGGAAATTCCCAAGAGCAGCAACCCGGCAAATACCACACCATGGATCACGAGGAACGCGCGGGTGTTGTCGCGCACGGCGATGATGAAGCCGAGCGCGGTTAAGGACAGGACCGCGACCGGCAGCTCGCTCGCGGTGAATACCGCGGCTGCCTGGCCGAAGCCCAAGGCCGTCCAGATCTCGGCGGCAAAGTTATCGCGAAAGTCGCGAATCGCGGTCACCATGACGTAGCAGGCGACCAGCAACACAATCCCGGTGCCGTAGCGCCTCAAGAATGCCCAGCGTTGGGCGCGGTCCATGGGCGCGCGGCGCACGCGTTCTGCTTCATCCTGGGAGGAGGGCGGCGGAATCTGCGCCAGCGCCCATACGGATAGCCCGAGCAGGGGGAAAAACAGCGCCCCGGCCGCCGCGGGCATCCAAAACGGGCTGATGTGCCAGCTGTCCATCAGGAGTTTGCCCACGGATTTGACGACGCCCGATGAGACGATGAAGCTGGCGCACAAGATAGCGCCGAGAACCTCGGAGGTGCGCCGGCCCTCCATGAAGCCGAACACCAATCCCCAGATCATGCCGAGCGGCAAGCCGTTCAAAAACATCGCCAGGACATTCCAGGGCGCCGGCATTACCGCGAACAGCAGCAGCGCCACCCAGGCGAGCGCGATCAATTTGATGATGGCGCCGGCACGTTGTGGCGCGCTGATTTCGGCGATGACTTTCACGCCAATGAACTTTGAGAGCGCATAGCCGGCCACTTGCGCAAGCACCAAGGCGATTTTGTAGTCGAGTGCAAAGTGCCATCCCGGCACCGTGCCGAAAATGGCCACCGAGAAGGGTTTGCGGAAGGCATACATCGAAAAATACGCCGCGAACCCGGCAAGTCCCGCGAAGCCGGTGAAGATCGCGGGATTGGCGGTCCCCAGAAATTGCCTGAGCTTGCGGGTCATGCGTTGACGTTGTATTTGCTAGTATCGATCCCCGATCCATCATACCCGCAGGGGTGGATCATGTCGCACCACGGAGTTGCCGATCCGTATGAGAATGACTTGCGCCTGATGCTCTGTGACCCGCTGCGCGGATGACTGAAGCATCCGACCACGCCTTCCTGGGGCACCCGCGCGGACTGGGCTACTTGGCCTTTGCGGAAGCCTGGGAACGATTTTCCTACTACGGCATGCAGACGCTTCTGGTGCTGTACATGGTACGCAGATTGCTGCTGCCGGGACACATCGAACACATCGTGGGATTTAGCGCGTTTCGCGCCCTCCTGGAACGCGCTTACGGCGGCCCCTTGTCGACGATCGCGCTCTCCTCCGCGATCTTTGGTCTTTACACCGGCCTCGTGTACCTGACGCCGATCGCCGGGGGCATCATCGCCGACCGTTGGCTCGGCAGGACCCGCACCATCACCCTGGGTGCGCTGCTGATGGCGGCCGGCCACTTTCTCATGGCCTTCGATGTCTCCTTCCTGATCGCACTGCTGTTGCTGCTGACGGGGGTGGGCTGTTTCAAGGGCAACATTGCGAGCCAGGTCGGCGCGCTCTATGCGCCGAGCGATTTGCGTCGCGCCGATGCCTTCCAGATCTATTTTTTGTTCATTAATGGCGCAGTGATCGCCGCGCCGCTGATCGCCGGAACCCTGGGCGAGGTGTACGGCTGGCATTATGGCTTCGGCGCCGCGGGTGTCGGTATGCTGATCTCGCTGCTCATTTACCGCTCCGGCAGGCGCTGGCTGCCGGCCGAATACGTGAACAGCCGCGCTACATCGGCGCCGCGTCGGCGACTGAATGGTGTCGAGCGCAAGGCCATCATCGTGCTGATTCTGCTGCTGCCGGTCATGGCCGTCGGCGCCGTCGGCAATCAGCAGATCTTCAACGCCTACCTGTTGTGGGTCCCGAATAACATCGACATGGTTTTCTTCGGCCGTACGATGCCGACTACCTGGCTGATCACGCTGGATGCCGCCGTCTCGGTCACCTGTCTGGCAGGAGCGGTGGCGTTTTGGCGCCTGTGGTCGAGACGCTTCAAGGAGCCCAGCGAGGTCGTCAAGATCACGCTCGGCATGGGCATCAGCGCCTGTGCGCTCTTGTCGCTGGTGGCCGCGGCGGCCATCTCCGCCGCGGGCCACAAGGCCGGCATGGGCTGGGTGCTGGCCTTTGAGGGATTGAACAGCATCGGCTTCGCGAACGTCTTTCCGGTGGGGCTGGCGCTCTATGCCCGCGCCTCTCCCAAGGCGGTTGCGGGCACCATGATCGGTGTTTACTACTTGCATTTGTTCATGGGCAACAACTTGGTGGGTTGGCTGGGCGGGAGGCTGGAACATATGACCGGCACGCAATTCTGGCTGCTGCATGCTGCGCTGGTCGGGGGCGCATGCATCCTCATGCTGGGCGCGGCGCGCTTCTTTGGACATTTGCTGGCGCCGAACGGCGCGGACGAGCAATAATCAAGCGCGCGGCTGCAGCTTTGGCAAGGTGTCGCCGAAGCAAGAATAATTATCTGCGTTTCGGGAGTAGGAAACTGAAATCGAAAATCGTTGACCTGATCGCGGCACCCGTGATCGTCTCATTCGCCGTGCTGTCAACGGCGCTTGCTCAACAAGCCGTTGAGCGTCCGGCCACCCCGGTTGCCGAGACCGGTGCGGCGGCGATCGCCGCCCACGGGCAGGGCATTTTCAAAGCGAAGTGCGCCTCCTGCCACGATCCGGCGGTCGGTCGCGCGCCGCCCATGGATTCGTTGTCGAAACACTTTCCCGACGATATCGTGAACGCACTGAAAACCGGGGTCATGCAGCCCATGGCCGCGGACTTGAGCGACGATGACATCAAGTCCATCGCCGCGTATTTGACCGCGGGTATGACCTCTGCGGGTATGGCGCAAGCGGCCGCCGATCCGCCGGCCTGCGCGGCCTCCTCAAAATTCTCGCTGTCAGGTCCCGGGTGGAACGGCTGGGGCATGGATGCCAACAACTCGCGTTATCAGGCCAATCCGGGTCTGTCGAGCGCCGAGGTGCCGCGCCTGAAGGTCAAGTGGTCGATGACCTATACCGGCGGGCGCTATGGGCAGCCGATCCTCGTCGGCGGCCGATTATTTCTGACCAGTTCCAGCGGCAGGATTTATTCTCTGGACGCCAAGACCGGCTGCATGCATTGGCGCTTCGATGCCGCCGCGGGCGTGCGCACCACCCCGGTGATTGCCGCGGTGAAGGGCAGCGCACCGAGCGGGTACTTGATGTTCTTCGGCGATTTTCAGCGCAACGTGTATGCGGTGGATGCCCTCAGCGGCGCACTGCAGTGGAAGGTCGAGGTCGAGGATCATCCGCGCGGCGTGCTGACCGGCGGCATGGTGTTCTACAAAGGGACGCTGTATGTGCCGTTGTCCTCGTGGGAGGAAACGGCCGGCGGCGTTGGATCCTATGCCTGCTGCACGGCCCGCGGAGGCCTCGCGGCACTGGACGCCAAGAACGGCCGCGTGGTGTGGAAGACCTATGCGATCGAGCAGGCCCCGCAGCCGACCATCAAGAATTCCGCCGGCACCCAGATGTACGGCCCGGCAGGCGCCGCCGTGTGGTCGGCGCCGACTGTCGATGCTAAGCGCCATGTGATTTACATCGGCACCGGCGACTCCTACACGGACATCAAGGAAAACGGCTCTGATGCCATCATCGCCATCGATCTTGCCACCGGTGCGGTGAAGTGGAGAAACCAGGTTACCGAGAGCGACAGCTTTCTCATGGGCTGCAATCGTCCCGGCACGGTCAATTGTCCGACCGTCTCGGGTCCCGATCATGATTTTGGCGCATCGCCGATTCTGTTTAGGCTGCGCAACGGCAAGGACATTATTCTGGCCGGCCAGAAATCCGGCGTCGCCTTTGGCATGGATCCTGATCACGACGGCAAAACCCTTTGGCGCAACAAGATCGGAAACGGCGGCGCATTGGGCGGCATTGAGTGGGGCATGGCTGCCGATGAGAAGCGGCTCTACGTCCCGGTCGCGGATTTATTCGTCCCGGCGCCCAAGGGCAAAGCGGGCCTGTTCGCGCTCGATCCTGCCACCGGCGAGCAACTGTGGTACACGGCCGCACCCAAGGTGCCCTGCAATTTTCACGGCGTGTGCATCAACGGCCAGTCAGCCGCCCCCACCGTGATTCCCGGCGTGGTGTTCTCGACAACCATCGACTCGCACCTGCGTGCCTACCGCGTGGATAACGGCAGCATCGTCTGGGACTTCGACACCGCGGCGCAAAAGTACCAAACCATCAACGGCGTTGCGGACCAAGGCGGCGGATCGCTGGATGTGGCGGGACCGGTATTGGCGGGGGGCCTGATGTACATCATGTCGGGCTATTCCAGCGTGCTTGGCGGTGTCCCCAACAATGTCCTGCTGGTATTTTCGGTAGACGGAAAGTAGGGCGCCCTTCAATGGCAGCGTCTGCGAAACGTCAATCAGGCGCCGCGTGCCCGGCGCGGGCGCTCCGCAACCGCGTTCGATCCCGATGGCTACAGCGTGGAGTTCGCGCAAGGTAGACGCGGCAAGAATAAACCTAAAGCACGCTAGCCGCTCAGGGTCACCAGGGTAATTTCTGGCCCATGTGGATGTAAGCGCCATTGGGTCCATCCGGTCCAATCAATGCCAGCGCCACGCCGGTCTTCGCGCCGTCGACGAGTTCCATAGGTGCGCTAGGCCCGCCCATGTCGGTCTTCACGTGCCCGGGGTGCGCCGCGTTGACCTTGATCTTGCTGTCGCGAAGCTCGTACGCCAGCTGCACGGTCCAAGCATTCACCGCGGTCTTGGACACATTGTAGGCAGCGACCTTGAAATTATAGATCGGCGATTTCGGATCGGAATGCAGCGTCAGGGAACCTAAAATGCTGGACAGGTTGACGATGCGGCCGGCATCGGACTTTTCGAGCAGTGGCAAAAAGCCCTGCGTCACGGCGATGAGTCCGAACACATTCGTATCAAAGGTTTTGCGCCAGGTGTCCATTTTCTGTTCGGACACTTTCGTCGTGCCATCCTGAATGCCAACACCGGCATTATTGATGAGAATGTCGAGCCGGCCATGCTTTGCAGCCACGGCCTTGACCGCCGCGGCGATGCTGGCCGAATCAGTGACATCCAGCGTCAAGGCCTCGACATCAAGGCCCGCGTCCTTCAATTTCTGAGTCGCGGCGTTGCCTTTGGCGCCGTCCCGCGAGGCGAGAATTACATGGACGCCGGCTTGGGCCAGCTGTCGGGCGGTTTCAAATCCAATGCCTTTGTTGGCGCCGGTCACCAGTGCGATCTTGGCCATGCTTAGCTTGCCCCTCTGTAATGAGGCCGCCATTCTACCCTTGACCAACGGCGCGCGTTCGGTCAGCGTTACGAATGCGCAGAATAATTTTGACGACGTTGGGATTGATCGGTGGGGTCCTTACTGGCACGGCCGTCAACGCCGCTGGCGCCGCGCCGGGACCGGAATTTGTCATCAGCTATCCCGCGGCGCAGAGCAGCGGGCCGCTTAACGGTCGGGTGATCCTGCTGCTGAGCCGCGATTTGAATCGCGAACCGCGCACCCATGTTGAGCCTGACGAACCGCTCGCCATCCCCTATCTTTTTGGCCTGAATGTGGAGCGCTTGGCGCCGAATCAGGCGGTCATCGTGGGGGACGGTGCCTTTGGTTGGCCGGCAGCGCATCTTTCGGGTATTCCCACCGGCGACTATCTCATCCAGGCGGTATTGAATCGCTATGAGACTTTTCGCCTGGCCGATGGCCGAGTTTTGCAACTGCCGCCCGATCAGGGAGAGGGGCAGCAGTGGGCAAAGAAACCGGGCAACTTGTATTCAACGCCGCTGCGCCTGCACATCGAAGCCGGGCATGCGAGCAAAACTGGGCTGACGCTTGATCACCAAATCGAACCCATCGCCGCGCCGACGGACAGCGAATTCGTGCGCCACATTCGGATTCGCAGCGAATTGCTGTCCCATTTCTGGGGCCGGGATGTGTTTATCGGCGCGCACATCCTGGTGCCCAAAGGCTTCGATTCGCATCCGCAGGCGCGATATCCGCTCATGGTGTTCCACGGACATTATCCGGACGATATTTCCGATTTTCGCACCACGCCACCCGATGCGGATCTGAAGCCGGATTATTCCGAGCGTTTCCATCTGGCTGGCTATAACCGAATCCAGCAGCAAGAGGCCTACGACTTCTATCAGAAGTGGATATCGGCGGATTTTCCGCGCTTCCTCGTTATCGAGATCGAACACGCCAATCCCTATTACGATGACAGCTATGCGGTGAACTCGGCCAATCTGGGTCCTTATGGCGATGCCATCAACAAGGAACTGATCCCCGAGATCGAGAGACGCTTCCGCGGCATCGGCGCAGGCTGGGCGCGCTTCACTTATGGCGGCTCGACCGGCGGATGGGAGGCCCTCGCCACGCAGGTCTTCTATCCTGACATGTACAACGGCGCGTTTGCCGCCTGTCCGGATCCGATCGATTTTCGCGCCTATACCGTCATCAACCTCTATGAGGACAAGAATGCGTACGTTCTGCACGGCGAGGCCGAGAGCGTCGAACGTCCGGCGATCCGCAATTACTTGGGCGAGGTGTTCGCGACGCAGCGTGACCAGAATTACATGGAACTGGCGCAGGGGGATCGGAGTCGCTCCGGCGGTCAATACGATATCTGGCAGGCGGTGTTCGGTCCGGTGGGGCTGGATGGTTATCCGAAGCCGATCTACGACAAGCTGAGCGGCGTGATTGATCCTGCGGTGGCTGCTTACTGGCGCGATCATTTCGACCTTTCGCACATCATCGAGCGGGATTGGGCGGTGCTCGCGCCCAAGCTCACGGGTAAAATACATATCTACGTGGGTAGCGCCGATACGTATTATTTGAATGATTCGGTGTACTTCGCCCAGGAGCGGCTCGAATCGCTGAAGCCGCCTTACGGTGGAACGGTTGCATACGGTGAGCGGGCCGAGCATTGCTGGAATGGCGACCCGAAGCTGCCCAACGCCTATTCCCGCCTACACTACAATTTCCAATACCTGCCACTGATTCTGCAGCGCATCGCGGCCACGGCGCCGCGCGGCGCGGATTTGAGCAGCTGGCGCTACTAGGAGGCGGCCTGGGCCGGCAGTGCCACCACTGAGGGATCGGTCAAGAACGCGCGTGTGCGTTCGAATTCCTGCCGCAACTGCAAGGCACACTGCTCAAGCGTCTGCGGCTTCGCGCCGGCACTTTCACTTTCCATCTGCGCTGAAAGGGACTGCAGGTTCGGCGCGTGAATATTCGCGCTGGCACCCCGCAGCTTGTGAGCGGCCCTGGCCAAGGCATCGCGGTTGAGGGCGGCAATGGCCGCGGACATTTCCATCAATTGCTGCTCGGCACTCGCGATGAAGGCCGTGATCAATTCTTGCGCGAAGAGCGCATCTCCGTCGGTAATCTGGTTGAAACCGTGCAAATCAACCGGCGGCCTGGAGTCCTCGGCGCGGTGCGCCGGCGTGTGCGCTGCGGCTGCGGCGCTCTCGCCGTTCAACAGACCGAACTTGGCGAGGATATTGCGCAGACGATCGACCTCGATCGGCTTGGTCAGGTAGCCGTCCATGCCGGCCGCCTCGCATTTCTCTCGATCTCCGCTCATCGCATTGGCCGTCAGCGCGATGATCGGTACATGTCCCGACTGCTCCAATTCGCGAATGCGGCGCGTGGCGGCCATGCCATCCATGACCGGCATCTGCACATCCATCAGCACGATGTCAAAACGCGTTCTCTGGCAGGCCGCCACGCCTTCAGCGCCATTATTGGCCACCTCGACGCTGCAGCCGAGGCGTTCCAGGAATTTAACCGCGACCTTTTGATTGACGAAATTATCCTCCACGAGCAGGACCTGCCCGGCGAAGCGCTGTTGGGCCGCCGACTGAGTCAGCATGTTGCCGGTGAGCATGGGCTGGGTATCCATCTGCCACTGCCGCGGCTCCCCGCTCATCACGCGCGCCACGGCATCGAGCAAGTGACGCGCCCGCACCGGTTTGGTCAGATACGCGGCAAACCCCAACGCGGCGAGACGCGAGGTATCCTCATGACGGTCAAGAGAGGTGAGCATCACCAGTCGCGTGTTCGCCAACGCAGGCTGGCTGATAATGTGCTCTCCCAGCATGGCGCCGTCCATGTCGGGCATCTGAAAATCGGTGATGACCATATCGAATGGGCGCTGCGCGGCGATCGCGATCTGCAGCTCTTGCAATGCTGCCGCGCCGCTGCTCACGGTGGTGACCGTGTAGCCGGCATGCACGAGCTGCAAGCTTAAGACCCGTTGATTGGTCACATTGTCATCGACCACCAGAACGCTTCCGCCGCTGTCGGCGCGCGCCTGCACCGCCTGCGAGGGCACATCGGCGCGTTTCAAGGGCAGCGAGAAGAAGAAGCGCGATCCGGCGCCCACCTTGCTGGTGACGCCGACCTCGCCGCCCATGAGTTCCACCAGCCGGCGCACGATGGATAGGCCGAGGCCGGTGCCGCCGAAATGCCGGGTGGTCGAGGAATCCGCCTGCACGAAGGGATGGAATAAAGTTTCCAGCGTGTTCTCGGCAATGCCCATACCGGTGTCGCGCACTTCGAAGCGCGTCAGCGCATGACCGGCTGCGCTTGCCTCACAGCGCACTTCAATGACGATCTCGCCGCTGCGGGTAAATTTGATCGCGTTGCCAACTAGATTGACCAGGCATTGGCGTAGCCGCTGCGGATCCCCGTACACCCGATCGCAGACCTCCGGGTGAACATTCACGATGAGCTCGAGGCCCTTGGTGGCGGCCTGGAAGGCCATCATGGAGGCGACATCTTCGATGTTGGCGCGCAAATCAAGCTCGATCGACTCCAAGTCCAGCTTGCCGGCTTCTATTTTGGAAAAATCCAAAATGTCATTGATGACCGTCAACAAGGAGTCCGCGCTGGAGCGTATGGTTTCCGCATAGTCGCGCTGCGTGCGATCGAGCGTCGTCTCGATCAGCAGACCCGTCATGCCGATGATGCCGTTCATGGGCGTGCGGATCTCATGGCTGACATTGGCCAAGAAATGGCTCTTTGCGCGGCTCGCGGATTGCGCGGCTTCGGTGGCGCGCACCAATTCCTCGCGCGCTGCACGCGCGTCGGTGACATCCTGCAGCGATCCGGACAGGCGCTGCGCCCGGCCCAAGGCATCGCGTTCAGCCGAGGCGCGCGCGCGATACCAGCGGTAAGCGCCCGCGGCGGTCCTCAGGCGCACCTCCACGTCAAAGGAGGTGTTCTTCTTGAAGTGAGCCAGTACCGCTTCGGTGATTTTTCTCGCATCGTCCGGATGCGTGAGGGCGCGCAGGAAGTTGCCCGACACCAATTGCGCGGAAGGGTAACCCAACAGTTGCGCCAATCGAGGCGAACACCAATTGGTGTCCGTCAAGACGTCCAACTCCCACAGTCCATCCTGCGTCCCGTTGATGGCGCGCTCGAATCGGCTTTGCGCCGAATCCAGGGCGTCCTCAATGAGCTTCTGCTGATGAATGTCTTGGATGGATCCGGCCAACACGGTCGCGCTGCCCTGGGGGCCGCGCTCCGCCCTGCCGCGCATGCGAAACCAACGGTGTTCGCCGTTCTCCATGCGCAGGCGCGTTTCGACGTCAAAGGCCGAATTGCCCGAGAGGTGTTCGTTCAAGTGGCGCCGGTAGGCGTCGTGATCGTCCGCGTGCACCAGGTAGTCAAGCGTACTCATATGTGCCGCGAGCTCACCGTCACGATAGCCGAGCAAGGTCCGGAAGCTCGAGGAATACCACAAGTGGCCGCTGCCCAGATCCGCCTCCCAATGCCCTTCGAAGCTCGAGAGGGAGGCTCGCTCGAGGCGCCGCTCCACGGCGCGCAGTTGTTCGGTGGCCAACACGTTTTGCGTCACATCCAAGGTGACGCCGACGACATAGCGGATTTGGCCATGCCGATCGCGCATGATCCGCGCGTAGTTTTGCATGTGGTGAATCGCGCCGTCCTTGCCGTTCACGCGAAACACGTACTCGTAGGAATCCGCATTCCTCTCGATCGCCTCGGTCGGTGCCCTGACCAAAATGCCTTGGTCCTCCGGGATGATGAGGCCCTCCACGCGGCGAAAATAGTCCTTCAAGGGGACATCGTCCAGGCCGAAGCAGGGCGGGCGCGGGCCATGCCAGGAGAAGCCATGGGATTTGATGTCAAATTCCCACGGTGCAATGCCGGCCGCTTTGGTGGTCACGTTCAAGCGCTCGATCAACGCGCTTTCCTGCGCTGCTTTGCTTTCCAACTCCGCCGCATGCAGCACCTCCTTGCTGACATCCCAGCTCACGCCCAGCAGGCGCGTCGCCGCTCCGCTTGCGTCCCGATGCACCCGCAAATGTGTCTGTACGTACTGAGGCTCAATGCGAGGATTGGCAGTGCGGTGGCGCAGCGACACGGCGTCGCGAGAAGGATCCGCGATCGCGGCGAGCAGCTGCGCAAGAGCGCCGCTGTGTTCGTCGCGATGAATCGCATCCTCGGGCTTGAATGCTTGCGAGGGCGGTAGGCCGAACAGCGTCCAGAAGCTGCCGTCATTGACGAATTCGCCGCTGATTAAGTCCCTTTCCCAGATACAGATGCCGGCCGTTTCAGTCGCCAGCTTAAGTCGCACCAAGAGATTTTTTTGCTGCTCAGCCTGTGCCGCGAGGCGCATCGATGCTTCTACCTGGGCGGTCATGTCGATGGTCAGTCCCACCACCCGGATCGCGCGGCCGAGAAGATTTCGAAAAATCTCGCCGCGCAATTGAATGAAGCGCACCGAGCCGTCCTTTTGCCGGACGCGGTACGCAATGTGCATCGGCACTTCGCCCTTCAGCGCCCTGACAAACTCTTTGCGGTAATGCTCACGATCCTCCGGGTGAACCGTGGTCAGCATCATTGACTTCGGATCCGGCTGGGCGCCGGGCCGATCGAGTCCGTACAGCTCGGCCAAGTCGCCGCTGAAGTGCAGGGTGTTGGCAACGACGTCCCATTCCCAGATCCACACGCCGGCGCTGCGCGTGACTTCATTCAAGCTCTGTAGAAATCCGGATTTTCCCAGCGGCGGCAGGCGCCCTGAGGCGCGCAGCGCGGTGCCGATCCACGCCAGTGTGCGCCGCCACAGGCTGCATAGGCGCATGATGAACCATGGATTGCTTGGGTTGATGGGCGCGCTCTCGTCACGGCTTGCAGCACCCCAACGCTTAAATGGCGGGCCACATTCGTACCGTTCTATGCCCCGTATCGGCCCGGGCCGTGGCGCCTTGAGCGCGATGTGAACGCACAGCGCGGCGCGTCACACCTCGAAAAGGAGACGGGACGGGCAAGCACGTGGCCGGATCAGCGTGTGCGTTCCGGCCGCCCGGGTGCTCCGCCCGGGCTTCGCCCCGGGGGTTCCACCCCGGGGCTGCGTCCGCGGCTATTTAACTATGGCTTGATACGTCCAGGCATGCGACAGACCGCGCACGTCGGGCACGTTGGCGACCGCCGCCGCGCCGGTGCCCGCCGATTGTTGAATCATGCCGATCACGATCAGATCATTGACCGGGTCGATCCAGAACCAGGTGCCGGCGGCACCACCCCACCAAAACGTACCCTTGCCGTAAAGTCCGCCCGCCGCGGCCGAGTCGGTGTAAACGGCGAAATCCAAGCCGAATCCGGCGCCCGGCGCGAGAATCGGCACAGTCGGTGCCAGCACATTGGTGCGCATCAACTCGACGGTCAGCGGCGAGAGCAGGCGCACGCCGTCCAATTGGCCGCCGTTCAGGAGCATCTGGCAGAAGCGCATGTAGTCGGTCGCCGTGGACACTAAGCCGCCGCCACCGGAGGCCATGGCGGGCTTCACTGAGAAATCATGGTTCAGGCCGTCCTTGGGACCGACCAGCAGCAATTTGCCGTCCTTGTCGTAGGTATAGAATTCCACGAAGCGATTGAGTTTCTCCTTAGGCACGTAAAAGCCGCTGTCGACCATGCCGAGAGGTTTGAAAATGCGCTTCTCCAGGAATTCCTCGAAGGGCATGCCGGAGAGCTTCTGCACGATGTAGCCCTGGATGTCCACGGAGATGCTGTAGTGCCATTCGGTGCCCGGCTGCGCGTTCAGCGGTAACTTGGCGACTCTCTTGATGAACTCATCCAAGGTATTGTTGACGTTCAGCACGTCGGCTTCGCGCTGCAGTTTGTCGACCGGCGTATTGCTGAAAAATCCATACGTGAAACCGCCGGTGTGCGACATCAATTCGCGCATTGTCACCGGATGGGCTTGATCCTTGAGGACGATGTTATTGCTGGCGTCCGTCGCGTAGACTTTGAGATTGGCAAATTCAGGGATGTATTTCGAGACCGGATCATTCAGCTGCCACTTGCCCTCTTCGAACAACATCATCATGGCCACGCCGGTGATGGGCTTGCTCATGGAGTAAATGCGAAAGATGCTGTCTTTCTGGATGGGTGCGTTGGCCGCAATGTCGCGCTTGCCGGCGGCATCGAACTCGACCACCTTGCCATGGCGGGAGACCATCGTGACGACGCCGGCCAAATGGCCCTGGTCGACGAGTTGCTTCATCCCCTCGGGCAGCAGCGCGAGGCGCTCGGCGGACATGCCGACGCTCTCGGGCTTGGCGGTCGGTAGGTCATGTTCGGCGGCCAGAACGGACTGACCGATGATGACGGCGGCAAAAGAAACGCCGGCCAATAATCGCGATACACGCATGCGAGAACCCCCTGTGGCATCAATTTTTAGAAAATCGGAAGCGCAGTGTATGCCGGGCGAAGGCCGGCGGGAACGGATTTGCATCATTAGACAATAATTAACCGGGCACTCGGCGGGGTGGGCGCTCCCGCGCCGGATCTACAGCGCTCGAGTATCCAGCGGCTCATCAGATCAAACAGGGCGCCGCGCGAGTGCGGATCCTCGTTGTGCACCTCGTGCAGCAGGGCCGGGTAGGTCACCAGCCGCTTGTCGCGGGAGCCCAGTCCGTCGATGAGCCTCGCCGACCCGCTGGGCGGGCACACCTTGTCCGCCTCGCCGTGCACGGCCAGCCAGGGGTGGGTAATCTTCGATAGATTCGCGCCGCAGCGTTTGCAGGACATCGCAAAGCCATACAGCAGATTTAAGCTGGCGGAGCGCGGCACCAGCGGATCGCTCATGTGTTGGCGCTGGATCTCCTCCACGTGCGTGAGAGCCGTGCCGTCGATGCGCAGGTTGATTCTGAATCTCGGCGCCAGGGCGGCAGCCCAGCGAATGGCGATGCCCGCCAATCCCTCCAGGCGCGGCAGGGCATCGAGCGCGCTGCCCGTGGTAATGATGCCGCGCGCGAAAGCCAATCCGTCGAGGGCCGCCAGAGTCACGATCATGGAACCCATGCTGTGCCCCCAGACAAACAGCGGCAGCTGCGGAAACCGCGCGCGGATCGCCGCGCCGACGGATTCCAAGTCGCCGGCGAAGTCCTGAAAGCGCGCCACGTGCGTGCGCGGGCCGGGAGATTCTCCGTGCCCGCGCTGGTCGTAGACGAAACAGGCAATGCCTTGGGCGCCGAGGGTCTCGGCGACGTGGCGGTAGCGAGCGCTGTGTTCAGCGATTCCATGCACGATCAGCAACCCGGCCTGTGCCTCGGCCGGCACCACCTCGAAGCCTGGGAAGCAAGTTCCGGGCAGCATCTGGGAGCTGCGCACGCCGCTCATGCCGCGCTCTGCACCGCGGCGAGGCGCTGCGGCCTCGCGAGCAGCCAGATACCCACGAGCACCAGCACCGTGCCCGCGGCCACCCAGGCGGTGAACGGCTCCCCCAACAACAGCACCGCCAACAATATCGTGGACAGCGGACCGATGGCGCCGGTTTGCGCCGTCAACGAAGCGCCGATACGCTCGATCGCCATCATGACCATCAGCACCGGCGCAAAGGTGCACAGGGTCGCGTTCAAGACGGAAAGCCACAGCACCTGCGCGGGCACGGCCATGGCCGCGACCGGCCGCAGCAGGAAGAACTGCGCGATGCAAATGAGGCAGGCGACCGTGCTTGCTAGTCCCGTGAGCCGCAGCGCCCCCAGACGCTGGACTTCCTGCCCGCTGTAGGATAGGTACACCGCGTAGCTGACAGCGCTTAAGAAAACCAGCGTCGCTCCTAAGGGCACATCGGTTCCCGCAAAGCTCATCTCGCGGCCGAAGACGCACAATACCCCGCCGTAGCTGACGGCAAGCGCGATGATTTGCAAACGCGTTACCTTCTTCCCAAACAGCAACGCGCCGAGTGCCAGCACCAGGGTGGGATTTAAGTACAGGATCAGGCGCTCCAAGCCCGCGCTGATATAACGCAGCCCCGCGAAATCGAGGAAACTGGCCAAATAATAGCCGCAGAACCCCAACCCGATGATGGCCTTCGCATCGCGCCGGGTGAGCGCGGGTTTGCCGATTCCCGCCCGCCACGTCAGCAGCAGGAACAAGGGTAGGGCAAAGAGCATGCGGTACATGATCAGCGTGACGGCGTCGACCCCGTAGCGATACGCCAACTTGACGATGATGGCCTTGCCGGAAAAGGCGATGGCGCCAAGACCGGCCAACAGCAGGCCGCGGCGGCGTGTGGCGGCGCTTAAGTCAGGGGAGGAGGCCGATGCGTTCACGGCTGCGATTCTACGGATTCGCACGCCGCGGGTTTATGCTTTTGTATCAACCTTCGCGCAGGCGGAATAATTTGCTTTGCGTGCGATCGATTTCCGGCTCGCCTTGCGCCTTCTGGGTTTGCGCGTCGCGGCGCACGAAGCGTTCGATCTCGGCGGCGGGTACCGCGGCGCTGCGGAAGAATCCTTGATATTGGTCGCAGCCCATGCGCTTCAGAATGCCCAGCTGTTCTTCGGATTCCACCCCTTCGGCGATGACCTTCAGGCGAAGTCCGTGGGCCAAGGAGATGATGGCGCGCACGATCGAGGCATCCCCCGCATTGGAGGCAACGTGACTGATGAAGCTGCGGTCGATTTTCAACTTGTCGATGGGGAATCGCTGCAGGTAGCTCATGCTCGAATAGCCCGTGCCAAAATCGTCGATGGCAACGACCACGCCGAGCTCGCTTAACTCCTCGAGCAATGCCACCGAAGTCTCGGCGTTGCTCATGAGCGTCGCCTCGGTCAATTCGATTTCCAAGTAGGTGGCGTCCAGCGCATGCTGCTTGAGCGCGGCGCTCACCTTCTTGACGAAATTGGCCTGGCGGAATTGCAGCGGCGAGACATTGACCGCCACGCGCAGGAACGGCATCTTGTGTTCCTGCCATAGCCGAGCTTGCCGGCAGGCCTCGCTGATCACCCAGTCGCCGATTTCCAGAATCAATCCGCTTTCCTCGGCGATGGGAATAAATTCCCCCGGTAGAATCGAGCCGCGCTTGGGGTGCTTCCAGCGAAGCAGCGCTTCCACGCTGCGCATCTCGCCGGTCGCGATGTCGATCTTCGGCTGGTAGTGCAGCGCAAGCTGGCCCCGGGTGAGGGCGAAGCGCAGCTCCGCCTCGATCTCCAAGCGCTCGCGGGAAAATCCCATGACGCTGGCATCGAAGAATCGAAAAGTTTTGCGGCCGTTGCGCTTGGCGAAATACATGGCCTCATCGGCTCGCGCCAACAGATCCTCCGCGCCGGTGCCATCTGTCGGATAGCGCGCAATCCCGATACTGGGGCTGACGTGCAGCTCCAAGCCGGTCATTTGATACGGCTGCGAGAGCGCCGTCATCCAGCGTGAGATGAGTGTCTCGATTTCCGGGACCGAGCCGATGTCGCGCAATAGCAGCAAGAATTCATCACCGCCGGCGCGCGCCACGCTGTCGGTCGCGCGGGTGATCGAACACAATCGCTCGGAAACATGTTTCAGCAGCGTATCGCCCGCTCCATGGCCCAGCGAATCATTGATGATCTTGAAGCGGTCCAAGTCAAAAACGCAGACCGCGAAGGGGCGCCGCTCGAGTACGGCGCGCTCCAGGTGTTCGATGAACAGCACTCGATTCGCGATGCCGGTGAGGGCATCGTGGGTGGCCTGGCGCTGTAATTCGAGATTCACATGCGCCAGTGATTTGTCCCGCTCCTTCAGTAAGTGGATCGAATCGCGAAGCTGCTGGCGCCGATCCTGCAGACGCTGGCGCAGCGCGCGGCCGAAGACGCCGAGGAGCACGCAGCGGCCCAAAGTCGCGACGAAGCACAGCCATACCAAGGCGCGCTCCTCGGGCGTTGCCTGGGGCAGGAGTATTCTCGCGTCCATCGATGACATCACCATGGCCGCCGCGGCGGCGACGCCGATCCAGGCGATGACCGACTGGCGTCTGGACAAGCCCAAGCTGGCCATGCCGAACACCACGAACAGCACCGTGAAGAAGTAGAACGCCACTTGCGGCGCGAGGGCCGCGAAGACCAGCTGAATGGCGCTCGAAGCGATCACCTGAATCAGCAAAAAATCGTCATTGGCGCGGCTTTTTTTGAGGGCCCAGGCGCGGTGCGCCCAGAACACTCCTGCATCGAGCATACCGATGGCCGTGTAGAGGACGGGAATTGTGGAACTGATGGTTCCCGCGACCGCGAAGCCGGTGAGCAGCAGCCCATCGATGCAATAGCTCAAGGCGACGGCCAGTACCATCCTGATCCCGAGGCTGCCGTCTGGCACTGGTTTTGAACGTTCCATCGTCGCGGACGTCGGTCTGGGGCCTGTTGCGCTGCGCAAAAGCGAATACTCCACTGCCTGGCCGACATTTACCGCGACTTGGTTCAATAAAACAGAGAGTAAAGGCGGTAGAAACCTGGGATTTTCAATGAAATCCCTAGCCGTCAGGCTGGCAAGAAAGGCCAGCAGATCGGCTCGGCGCCGGGTGGGAGAAAGAAGGGCCGAATTCTGAATGGCGAATGGGCGCGAGCGAGCCCTAGGGCGCAGCGCCGGTCGCCAGCGACGCGGTCTGGGCCGCCACCGCGGCGCGCTCATCCATCCATTTTGCGAACGCATCGATATCCGCCGTGGGCAAGCCTTGCGCATCTTTGCGATGGGCCTCGGTCCATTGATGCATCGCCACCATCAATTCATCCGCGAGGGGGCGGGAATCACGGAACAAGGTGATGTAGGCCTCCTTGGCCTCCTCGAGTTGATTCAAGCCCAGGTAGGTCTCGCCCCGATTCTCGATGGCTTCCGGATAATTGGGATTGAGTTCCAGCGCCTTGTCATAGGAGCGCAGCGAGTCTTCATCGTGTCCGAGGTGGCGGCTAACAAATCCCAGGTAATACCATGCCTGATACATGCCCGGGGCGAGACCGACCATGTCAATGAACTTGGTCAGTGCCTCTTGATAGTACTTTTGCGCCTTCGCCGCGGCCTTTGCGGCTTTTTCCGGCGTGGCGGCTTTGGCGGCATCGGCATCGTAGTCCTTCGCGGTGTTCACGATGCGCACTGCCGACACGTACGCGGCCTTCGCGGCCTCCTCGCGGTTGCGCATCCCACCTTCGCTCATCACCATGCCGTTGCCGCTGGGGGCGTTCGAGCCGCCGCCGCCGCCTGCCAGAACAAGTCCGGTCGGCGCCAGCAGCGCGGCGCCGATGAAGATTCTCAGACAGCTTCGCATCGAAACCTCCTGAAGAGCTCAACACGTGATGCAGAGTGAGTGGCACTCCCGCCCGTTATAGGTTTACCCCATGTTTCAAGTGAGCTCAAGGGCCGCGGCGGCCCCCGGGGGCA
Source organism: uncultured Gammaproteobacteria bacterium (assembly GCA_963756845.1). Taxonomy (GTDB): domain Bacteria; phylum Pseudomonadota; class Gammaproteobacteria; order Steroidobacterales; family Steroidobacteraceae; genus Bog-1198. Next base: position 325,955 of record CAVWPD010000003.1, read on the forward strand.
CCCCTTGAAGATCCAGCTGTGGTACATCGCCGCACTGCCGGCGGTGCTGGATTTCGGGGCGACGCGCGTCGCACAGTATTCGCGGAACTGCCGCGATTTGCGGAAGTCTTATACAATAGCCAACAGTTGTCTTTAGGTTCTGGGATCACGGGTAGCGCTATGAAAAACCTCACCAAGCTTCGTTCCTTCTCACTCGCCCTCTGCGGTTGCCTGGGCTTGGCCTTGGGCGGCCCGGTATACGCGCAACACAGCGGGGGCGGCGGACATGGAGGGGCGGCGGTCAGCACGGGGGGCGGTGGCTACCATGGTGGCGGCTACGCCGGCGGCGGATATCGGGGCGGCTACGCCGGCGGCGGATATCGGGGCGGCTATTACGGCGGCTACCGTGGTGGCTACTACGGCGGCTACCGCGGCTGGTATGGCTACGGCGGGTATCGCGGCTGGTACGGCGGCTACTATCCTTGGGGATGGGGGTGGGGCGCCGGTCTGGGACTCGGCCTGTATTTCGCCACCTTGCCGTACTACTACTCGACCTATTGGTACGGCGGCATTCCTTATTACTACGCCAACAACACCTACTACGTGTACGACGATGGCGCGGCGCAGTACAAAACCGTAGCGCCGCCGGCGGGCGCCCCGAGTCAGCCCACCGGACAGGCGCCGGCCATCAACGAACTCATCGCCTATCCGCGAAACGGGCAAAGCACGGCCCAACAGGCCACCGACAAGTACGAGTGCTATCGCTGGGCGGTCGCGCAGATTGGCTACGATCCCACCTCGGCAGGGGGCGGCACCACGCGCGTGGATATGTCGGATTATTATCGCGCCCAGGCCGCCTGTCTCGAAGGGCGCGGTTACACCGTCAAGTAACCGGACGCGGCCGCACACAGCTGAGCTCCTACGGCCGTCCCAACGGCCGTAGGCACCTGCTTTTTTTCGACAAGCGCCCCAACCCGTGCCAAACTATGCGGTTTTGACGCCGGCGTTGCTCGGCCCCACATCAACTTACGGAATTTCGCTATGGCTCGCACTACACCCCTTTCCGATATTCGCAATATCGGCATCATCGCCCACGTCGACGCCGGCAAGACGACAACGACGGAGCGCATCCTGTATTACACGGGGCGTAAGCACACCATCATCGACATTCACGACACCAAGGATCTGAAGACTTCCACCACCACCGATTATTTGGAGCAGGAACAAAAGCGCGGCATCACGATTCAGAGCGCCGCGGTATCGGCCTTCTGGCGCGGTAAGAAGATCAACCTGATCGACACGCCGGGACACGTGGATTTCACCATCGAAGTCAACCGCTCGCTGCGGGTGCTGGACGGCGCGGTGGTGGTGTTCGACGGCGTCGCGGGCGTGGAACCGCAGTCGGAAACCAATTGGCGTCTGGCCGACAACTACGGCGTGCCGCGCATTTGCTACGTCAACAAGATGGACCGCAGCGGCGCCAATTTCCTGCGTTGCGTCGATATGATCAGAAAACGCCTCGGCGCCCGCCCGCTGCCCGTGCAGATCCCGATCGGATCGGAAGATAATTTCAAAGGCATGATCGATCTGGTGGAAATGAAGGCGCTGGTTTGGGATTCGGACGACAAGGACGCGGAGTGGAAGACTCTCGAGGTCACCGCCGATCTGGCCGACAAATTGCACATCACCACGCCGAGCGATCGGCAATTGCTGGATAGCGTGCCGAAGTTCCGCACGGAATTGGTCGACACCTGCCTTGAGCAAAACGATGAAGCCATGGAGGCTTTCCTGACGCACGGCACCGTGCCGTCGGGCGACATCCTGCGGGCGGCGCTGCGCAAAGGCACATTGAACTCTGCCTTCACGCCCGTCCTGTGCGGATCCTCATACAAGAACAAGGGCGTGCAGCAGGTCCTCGACGCCGTCGTGGATTACCTGCCGGCTCCCACCGATGTGCCCTCGATCAAGACCGTGGACGCGGATGGTGAACCCATCGGCGAACGCGCCACTTCGGACGATGAACCGTTCTCGGCGCTGGCGTTCAAGGTGATCAACGATATTTACGGCGCGCTCACCTTTATCCGGGTCTACTCCGGTGTGCTGACCAAGGGCGCGTCGGTGCAAAACTCCACCCGCGGCAAGCGCGAAAAGATTGGCCGAATGGTCGAGATGTTCGCCAAGGAAGCCAATCCGGTCGAGGAGGCGCGGGCCGGCGACATTATCGCACTGGTGTCCCTCGCGGATACCGAGACCGGCGATACGCTGTGCGACGCGGCGAATCCGGTGGTACTGGAGCGAATGCGCTTTCCGGAGCCGGTGATCAGCGTGTCCGTGAAGGCGAAGGTCAAGGCCGAACAGGAGAAATTCGGCAGCGCGCTCGGTAAGATGGTCCGCGCCGATCCCTCGCTGCATCTGGAAACGGATCGCGAGACGGGTCAAACCATCCTGCGCGGCATGGGGGAATTGCATCTGGAGGTCACGCTGGACCGGATGCGCACCGAATTCGGTGTCGAAGGGGTGATGGGTGAACCCCAGGTTGCGTATCGCGAAACCTTTACCAAGAAGATCACCGAACAATACATTCATAAAAAGCAAACCGGCGGTTCCGGTCAATTCGCGGAAGTGTGGATTGTGTTCGAGCCGCTGGCGCGCAGCGCCGGCTTCGAGTTTGTTGATGAGACCGTGGGCGGCTCGGTGCCGCGCGAGTTCGTCCCTTCGGTGGAGAAGGGCCTGAAAGTACAGAAAGAGGACGGCGTTCTTGCGCATTATCCGACCGTGGACTTTCGCGCCACCTTGATCGACGGCAGTTTTCATGACGTCGACTCCAATGCCATGACTTTCGAAATTGCCGCCAAGGCGGCGTTTCGCGAGGGCATCCGCAAGGCGGCGCCAATCCTGCTCGAACCGGTCATGAAGGTCGAGACGGTGACGCCGGGCGATTATCTGGGCGATGTGATCGGCGACATCAATCGCCGGCGCGGCACGATTCAAGATCAGTTGGAACGCGGCACCAATATTGCGGTGGTCGCCATTGTGCCGCTCTCAGAGATGTTCGGCTACATTGGGCAGTTGCGCGGTATGACGAGCGGCCGCGCCTCGTACACCATGGAGTTCTCGCACTACGAGCCGGTGCCGCGCAACGTGGCGGACGAGGTCATCGCTGAGGTGGCGAAAGCCAAAGCTGCTGCCACCGCGTGAGGGTTGAATGAATTTGTGCTTTACAGGCCCAAAGCAGCGGTTTATTGTCCGCAGCAATTCAGGTTGCAAAGGTCGTCCTCGTGAGCTTGTTCGAGTGGTCATTGGTGGGCGCCGTGCGCTTGCCGCGCTTAGGCCCGTTAACGCTTAGAGGCTAGCCTTCGGCGTACCCGCCGGCGCGGGATACGCTCGGGCGCGAATCGACATTCGCGCCCATTCCGATCTGCCGATTCACCGCGCGATGCCGTCGCCTGTGCGTGTGCGCATGCGGCTGCCACGAGGTCGCCCGTCTTTGGAGAACGGCGATGGTCAAACTGCTCAAGAGCTTTACGGAAGATCCGCGGGTCAAGCAATTAGGCCCCGGTCTGATCACGGGGGCGGCAGACGACGATCCGAGCGGAATCGCCACCTATTCCCAGGCAGGCGCCCAGTTCGGCTACAACATGCTGTGGACGGTGCTGCTCACCTATCCATTGATGGTCGGCATCCAAATGGTGAGCGCGCGGCTGGGCTTCGTCACCGGTAAAGGTCTCGCGGCGAATGTAAAGGCCGTGTTTCCACGCCCCGTGCTCTACGGCATCGTGGGACTTTTGCTGATTGCCAATACCATCAATATCGCCGCCGACATCGCGGCCATGGGGGAAGCGCTGCGGCTGCTGCTCGGCGGATCCGCGCACCTGTATTCGGTCTGTTTCGGCGTCCTCTGCCTGGTGCTGCAGGTATACCTGCGCTACGAAACCTACGTGCGCTACTTGAAGTGGCTCACCTTGGCGCTGCTGTCCTACGTGGCCGTTATCTTCACGATTCACGTGCAGTGGGGCAGTGTGCTCAGCCAGTTGGTGATTCCGCGCCTGGTGCTGGATCACAACACCATCACCATCATCGTGGCGGTGTTCGGCACGACGATCAGTCCGTACTTGTTCTTTTGGCAGGCCGCACAAGAGATGGAGGATTTGCGCGTGATCAACGCGCGCAACGGCAGCTCCGCCTCGATGCCGCACACCGCGCAGGTCGCACGGCGGCACATGCGCCGCATCCGCTGGGATACCTATGTGGGCATGGGATTTTCCAACCTGATCGCATTTTTCATTATTTTGAGCACCGCGGCGACCTTGCACGTGGCGGGCATCGTGGACATTCAAACCTCCGCGCAGGCGGCCCAAGCCTTGCGTCCGCTCGGCGGGCCTGCTGCCTTCCTGCTATTTAGTCTGGGCATCATCGGCACCGGGATGCTCGCCGTGCCGGTACTGGCGGGCTCCGCCGCGTATGCGGTGTCCGAGACTCTCGATTGGCCTACGGGGATGGACCGCAAGTTGCCCGAGGCCTTGGGGTTTTACGCCATCATCGCCATCGCGACGGTGGGCGGGGTGGCGTTGAACTTCACGCATCTGGATCCGATGCGCGCGCTGCTGTGGAGCGCCGAGATCAACGGAATTATCGCCGTGCCCATCATGGCCATCATGATGCTGCTTGCGTCCCGCGAGGATGTCATGGGCGACTTTGTGATACGGCCACGGCTGCGCCGCTTGGGATGGGTGGCCACCGCGGTCATGGCGGTCACCGTCGCGGCGATGCTGGGGACCAGTTAGACGGGCCATCCGCCGCGGACGCGGTAAACTGAGCGGCGTGACCGGCCCGAACAAGAATAGCGATCCCTCACCGATTGCCGCCGCATCGATTCCCGTGGATCAGCGCACCGAGCGACTCAACACCAAGGCCGCCGGCATCATCGGCCTGGCCGTGATGTGCAGCCGCCTGCTCGGGCTTGCCCGGGAGGCGATATTCGCCGCCTTGTTCGGCGGCGGCTTGGCGCTGGACGCCTTCACGGTGGCGTTTCGCATCCCCAACATGCTGCGCGATTTATTTGCCGAGGGCGCGCTATCGACCGCTTTCGTGACCACGTTCAGCAAAACCATCGCGCGCGGCGGCGATCAGTCCGCGTGGCGACTGGCGAACAAGGTCGCGACGCTGACGGCGCTGGTCTTGGGGCTGTTGTGCATCGCCGGCATGGTGTTCTCCGACTCGCTGGTCGCGGTGCTGGCGCCGGGCTTCCCAGCCGAGAAAGCTGCGCTGACCGCGCAGCTGACGCGCATCATGTTTCCCTTCATTCTGCTGGTGTCCATGGCCGCGCTGGTCATGGGCGTGTTGAACGCCAAGAACGTCTTTGGCATGCCGGCGATGGCATCTAGCTTTTTCAATATCGGTTCCATTGTGGGTGGAGTGACCCTAGGCTATTGGATCGATCCGCACTTCGGTCCGCGAGCCCTGGTGGGCCTCGCGTTCGCGACGGTGCTCGGGGGCGCGCTGCAGCTGGCGGTGCAATTGCCCTCGCTGACGCGCCTGGGCTACCAGTTCCGGCCGGATTTTCGCTGGCATGATGCCGGGATCAAGGCCATCCTGCTGTTGATGGGGCCATCGGTCATTGCGGCCAGCACCACGCAATTCAACGTTCTGGTCAATTCGGTGTTTGCCTCGAGTCTGGAAAACGGCGCAATTTTCTGGCTGGCGGCGGCGTTTCGACTGATGCAGCTGCCGCTCGGCTTGTTCGGCGTTGCCTTGGGGACCGTGTCGCTGCCGCTGCTATCACGCCTGGTGGTGGCGAATCGCCTCGATGCGTTTCGCAGCGAACTGGCGCGCGCCATACGGCTGGCATTTCTGCTCACCATTCCGGCCACCGCCGGGCTCATGATACTCGCTGGACCCATCATTTCGGTTTTGTACCAGCACGGAAAATTCAACGCGTATGAAGCGGCGCAGTCGGCCGGCGCGCTGCGTTTCTACGCCATCGGTCTTGCCGGGTACGCGGCATTGAAGGTCTTGGTCAACGCGTTCTATGCGCTGGAGCGACGCAAGACTCCGATGCTGGTGAGTTTGCTGGCGGTGGCGCTCAATCTTCTGCTGAATTGGATTTTTACGGTGCGTCTAGGCTGGGGGCATCGCGGCTTGGCATTCTCGACCGGCTGCATCGCCACCTTCAATTTTCTTTTCTTGTACGCGTTGATGCGCAGCCACCTGAAGGGTTTGGAGTCACGCCGTTTCGCCGTACTGCTGGCCAAAGTTGCGGTGGCGACGCTGGCGCTGGTCGTGGTGTGCGCCGCCTCCTCTCACTGGCTTCTGGCTGACTGGGCGACCCAGGCGTTTTTTGGCAAGCTCAGCGCGCTGCTCGGTACGGTGTTCCTGGGCGCCGCCGTGTTTACCGGCTGTGGACTGCTCTTGCACATCGAAGAGCTGAAGGAACTTCACGAGGCGATCATGCGCAGGCTGCGCGCAAACCGCTGATCGCGCCGGGATCGCCTTCGCTTTCGAGCAGGGTCCAATCGCGCGCGACGCCGGCCTGCAGAAGCTGCCCGACTCGATAGGGCAGGGTTGAGGCGGTGATACGAAATCTGCCGCACGCCGCGCTGCCGAAGGAGATTTCGCAATCCACCAGGGTGCGTACCTGCTCGACCGTGGCGGCGGCGGCCACGCACTCGCCCAGCGAGGCGGACGGCGGCAGCGGGGCGGCGCGGCCGCGCGCAAAAACGAAGTCATTCCCGACCTTGAGCAACAGCGCCGGGGTGCCCGACAGCCTGTCGCGCAGCATCACCGCTGCGGCCGGCTGCTGTTCCGAGACGGGGTCGCGGTGCCAGTGCTCGGTATATTCGACATCGCGACCTTGTTCGATCAGCACCTGGCCCTCCCAGTGCAGGCTGCCGGCATCTGGGAAAGGTCCGGGGGGCTGGTAGTCGATCAGCCGCGTCCATTCGAAGTGACGGCCATCAAATGTTAAATAGCCGGCAAAGGCTTGTTGCTGCGCCAGCCGAGCACAGTCCTGCCTCGTGAGTTCACTTAATGCAGCGGCATGCGGGAAATCCGACATCGGTGTCGGCCGCCGAAGATCCCCAAAGGCACGCTGCCCCTGCAGCCAGCGGACTTCCGTGGTCGTGTCGCGCCGTCCATCCGGCCAGGCAATCAGGGAGCGGCGCCACAGTCCCGCCAAGTCGGCCACGCCGAGCCTTGCATCCTTCCTTCGCATGCAGCGTACGTTAGCAGAGGCGAAGGCTCGCTGAGGATCGGCTATGATGGGCGCGAGCTCATCGAATACCGGGAGGGGTGCCATGAAGTTACACCTGCCAATGTCAATCTTATCGACGCTGTGTGCGTGTGCGCTGTTCGCGGTCAATGCCGCGGCAGTGCCTGTGTCACGGCTCGAGGTTCGGATCGTCACCGGCGCGGAAGCGCTCAGTGCCGGCAGCGATGTGGAGTTGCGTATTTACGAGACCGGCAGGAGCGTAAGACGCCTGCCGCTGGTGCATGGCGAGGCGTGGCTTCCGGATTCCACGCACCTCATCCCGGTGAAGCTCAATGATGCGCTTGATCCGCGCAACGTCGTGCGCTTCGCCATTTACTATCGCGCCGCAAGTCCGCTCTCGCCCGCCTGGGAAGTCGTCGCGGCGGATGTGGAGTTGCCCACGAGCGGCGGATCGCCGGCTCGCTTGCTCGATGCCACCTTGTCCGGCGTGATTTCCAAGCAAGGTGAGCTGGCCTCGGTGGAACGCGATCAGGCGGCGATGATGTGTGCCAGCGATGCGGATTGCGACGATCACCGCAGCTGCAATGGACACGAACGCTGTGCGCCGCGTTCCGCGGGTGCTGATGCGCGCGGCTGCGTGAAGGGATCGCCGGTTGTCTGTCCCGTCAATCAGGTGTGCGGCGAAGGCGTAGGATGCTATGGCACCGGCGCGCTGAAGGCGCCGGCGCCGGTCAACAACAGCCCTAAGTAGTGGTGCGGCCGCGGCCCGGGGAGTAAATCGGCCAGAATTCGGACGAGTATTTTCGCGAGCATCGACGCCGCGGTAACAACCCGAGGGATCCGGATTGGCCGAACGTTCCACGGATGAACTGATTGCAAAATGGCGCGCCGGGGATCAGGCGGCCTTGCAGTCGTTGTTGCCGCTGATCTACGAAGAACTGCGACGCGTCGCGAGCAATCACTTGCGAGCCGAGCGCGCCGGTCACACCCTGCAGACCACTGCCTTGATCCACGAAGCCTACCTGCGCCTGATCGGAGGCGAGGGGGTGATAATACAAGATCACTGTCATTTTGTGGCCCTGGCTTCCCGGCTGATGCGTCAGGTCCTCGTGGATCATGCGCGCGGCCGCCTGGCCGCGAAGCGCCATGGCGGAATCAAAGTGACCATGAGCGAGGCGCTGGAACTCGCCCCGCAATCGCAAGTCGATCTGCTGGCCGTTGACGATGCGTTGAATCGTCTTTCACAACTCGATCCGCAACAGGCCCGAGTCGTCGAGCTGCGCTTCTTCGGCGGACTGTCCATCGCCGAAACCTCGCAGGCTTTGAGCGTGTCAGCGGCGACCGTGAAGCGCGATTGGACAACGGCGCGTGCGTGGCTGCGCCGCGAACTGCTGCGCGCGGAGATCACGTGAACCCGGATCGATGGCAGCAGATCAAAATCGCGTTGCATCGCGCATTGCAGCTCGATGGGGCATCAAGACTGGCATACATCGATGAAATCGGCGCGAACGATCCCGACCTGCGGCTGGAATTGGAATCATTGATTGCGGCACATGATGAATCAGAGGAGTCGTTTTTGAATGTTCCGGCCGCTGCGATTGAGGACATATCCGAGATTGACGGCTCGGATCCGTGGGTGGGCAAGCGCATTGGGCCCTACCAGCTCATCGAGCAAGTCGGATCCGGGGGCATGGGTGAGGTGTATCGCGCCATCCGCGTTGATGATGAGTATCAAAAACAAGTTGCGATCAAGCTGATCCGAGTTGGCCAAGACTCGGCATTCGTGGTTCAACGCTTCCGAAATGAGCGCCAAATTCTTGCGAGTTTCGAACACCCGAATATTGCACGCCTGCTTGACGGCGGCACGACCGGCGCGGGACTGCCCTATTTTGCGATGGAATTCATTCAGGGCGAACCGATTGATGTTTATTGCGATCGCCATAAGATGGATACATCCGCGCGCCTGTGTCTATTTCTACAGGTATGCGGCGCAGTACAATATGCGCATCAGCGCCTGATCATACACCGCGATTTGAAGCCCAATAACATCCTGGTGGGCACGGACGGCACGCCGAAACTTCTCGATTTTGGAATCGCCAAGATATCGGAGCTCGGCGAAGGATCAGGGGACACCGCTCACACCAAAAGTATTTATCGGATGCTGACCCCCGGCTACGCCAGTCCTGAACAAGCCGGCGGCAATCCCATTACGACCTCGAGCGATGTCTATTCGCTCGGCGTCATACTCTACGAGCTGCTGACCGGCCGAAAACCGCATCTAACCGGGGCGGGGCCAACTGAAGAACCGCGCAGACCGAGTGCTGTTGTGCGCCGATATGACGGCACCCCCGGCACCCCCGGCACGCCGGCCGACCTGACCGCGTTGCGCGAAGGATCCCCGCGCAAGCTCGCCCGCAGGTTGCGGGGCGATCTGGACAATATCGTGCTCATGGCGTTGCGCGTGGATCCGTTACGCCGCTACGCATCGGTCGAACAATTTGCGGAGGATCTGCGCCGACACCTGTCTTCTCGCCCCGTTATTGCGCGCAAGGACACGCTGCGCTATCGCGCAGGAAAGTTCTTCGTTCGGTATGCCGCAGGTGTCGCAGCGACTGTCGCCGTCGTCATTGCCCTACTGGCGGCGCTTCTCGTCACTGCGCGAGAAACGCAAATTGCGCAACGCGAGCGTGAGCGCGAAGAACACCGCTTCAATGACGTGCGCAAGCTTGCTCATTCATTGATTTTCGACATCAATGACTCCGTCCAAAATGTAAGAGGTTCAAGCGCAGCCCGGCATCTTATCGTGAAGACCGGATTGCAGTACTTGGATAGTCTGTCGCTGGAGGCGGCGGGAGATCCCTCTTTGCAGCGGGAATTGGCCGCCGCCTACGAACGATTGGGCGATGTTCAGGGTCGCGCTCTGGAGGCAAACGAGGGGGATTACAGTGGCGCTGCCGCGAGCTATCGACACGCCTTGACGCTGCGTGAAGCCATTGTTCATGCGCAGCCTCAGAACTCGGAGGTGCGCGGAGAGTTGGTGGTGAGTTACGGAAAGCTTAGCGATTTGATGTGGAGTTCCGGCAAACCGAATGATTCGATTGCATATTCTCAGGATACGGTCGCGAATAGTCAGATTCTTGCAGCCCTCGACCCTCAGAGCCGAAACTATCAGCTGCTGTTGGCGAGCAGTCTGCTTGATAATGGTTTCAAGCGCTTCAAGATTCAGAACGATATCGCGCGGGCACTCGGGAACATGCGTCGAGCCATTGCTTCGCTGCAAGCGCTGCGAGAAAACCTGCCTGGCGACCCACAGGTGGGTAGGACCTTGTCGCTTGCGTACAGCCGCGCGGCCGAAGTGCTATCGCAGGACCCGAAGGGTTATGCCGAGGCATTGACGATGGAGAAAGACGCCCGGACGCTCATCCAATCCCTTGCCGCGGGCGCACCGGACAATGCCGATCTTATGCACCTTGCGGCATTTGCGGATCACAACATGTCGGATGTGCTCATCAAGATGCAATCGTTGGACGAGGCCGAATCCTCTGAGCTCGCCGCACTAAGGGAATTCAAGTCGCTGTCCTCTGCCGATCCAAGGATTTCGGAATATCATTTTGATATGGCCCTTAGTCTCGGAAATTTGGCCAAAATTGCGCTGCTGCGTGGGCAGACAGCAGAAGCCCTAGCTGACCTTCAGCAGGCCGCCGGCAACTTCGGTAAAGACAGCGGCTTGTCGAATTACTACCGCTCGGTGAAAGCCGCCCAGCAGCAGCGCTTGGCCGAGATTTACGAGAGTCTCGCGACAAACGATCAACGAAGCGTGGTGCGCAGAATCGAGGATTGGCATGCTGCGAAAGAGTGGTATGAGAAGGCACTTGCCTTATACAATGGCTTGAATGCCGTGTCGCCGGATGTGAGCGCGGCTGCCGCGCAGATAACGCGAAAGATTCAAGTTTGCGATGAAGGTTTGGCGGCGCTGAATCGTCGCGTTTGAAATGTCACAAAGCCCGGCTTTGATTCACTTTGGAGAGCGGTATGGATGGATCGCATGCATCCTTATTGGCCATCGACATGCGCAGCGACACGGTCACGCGGCCGACCCCCGGCATGCGCGCGGCCATGGCCGGTGCGGAACTTGGCGATGATGTGTATGGCGACGATCCCACCGTCAATCGCTTGCAGACCATTGCCGCCGAGCGCTTTGGCTTCGAGGCCGCGCTGTTTTTTCCCACCGGCACCCAAAGCAATCTAGCCGCTCTAATGGCGCATTGCGGCCGCGGCGATGAGTACCTGGTGGGCCAGGAGGCGCACACGTACAAGTACGAGCAGGGCGGCGCCGCGGTTCTGGGCAGTATTCAGCCACAACCTTTGGAGAACGAGCCGGATGGCGGCATCGCTCTCGCGCGCATTGCCGCCGCAATCAAACCCGACGATGATCATTTTGCGCGGACGCGATTGCTGGCGCTGGAAAATACCATCAGCGGGCGCGTGCTGCCGCTGGCGTACCAGCGCCAGGCCACGGAATTCGCCCATGCCCGCGGCTTGAGCACGCACCTTGATGGCGCGCGCCTATTCAATGCCCTCGTGAAGCTCAACGTCGACGAGCGCACCGTCGCGTCGGGGTTCGACTCGATCTCTATCTGCCTCTCCAAGGGGCTGGGCGCGCCCGCCGGATCGGTATTGGTGGGCCAGCGCGATTTCATCGCCGGCGCGCGGCGTTGGCGCAAGGCATTGGGCGGCGGCATGCGCCAGACCGGTGTGCTCGCGGCGGCGGGACTTTACGCACTGGAGAATCACGTGCAGCGGCTGGCCGAAGATCACGCCAATGCGGATTACCTGGCCGCCGGCCTGCGCGCGCTGGGCCTCGAAGTTGCGCCCCCGCAAACCAATATGGTGTACGTGGACATTCTCCCGCGGCACATCGAGGGGCTCAACAGCCATCTACGCGGGCGGGGTATTCTCGCCAGCGTCACGGCGCGCACCCGACTGGTGACTCATTTGGATGTGCCGCGCCCGAAGATCGATGCCGTGCTGGTGGCGTTTCGCGAATACCCGCACTGGGCGCCATAGACCGATCCTCCCGGCGATTATCGCGCCCGGCGGCGCCGTGCTGCGCTTAAGTCCTGCGCCGTATCGATATCCTGTTCGGCAGAGGGCAAGTCAACCAGCCGGACGGATTCCCGCGGCAGCTCGTCAATAAGAGGGCCTAAGCCCCTATCGCCGGTTATCTGAAGTGCTTGCAAGTACCGCCAGCGCGGCAAAACGAGCGGCGTGCCGCCGCGCCGGCCTATGCGCCGCGCGGCCACGCGCCGCGGCGCGCCCCGCCAACGCGAGATGAGGCGGAGCACATCGTCTCGGCGCAGATTCACCAAGTCGACCGGCAGCAGCAAAACCGCCGAAGAGTATCGGGCGCGGGCGATGCCGCATCGTACGGAACTCGACAGCCCGCGAGCAGGCTGCGGATTGATGCAAAAGGCCACGCGAAATCCGCTCGCCTCGATTCGATAGCGCGCGGCGGTGCGCGGCACCACGACGACGATTTGCGCGGATGAGCAGCCAGATGCCAACTTGATCGTCCTGCGCAGCAGGCTCACCCCCCGCACGCGGGCCAGCGCTTTCGGTTGGCCCAGTCGGGAGGAGAAACCCGCGGCGAGGATGAGAATTCGCAGCCTGGGCAGGGAAACCGCATTCATTGGTATCATGCTGGCAATGAAAAGCGACCGTGTAAACCTGCAACATAGACCTTTCATGACGCCGATCTGGTTGACCGTGATCGCGGCGGTCCTGGCTCTGAGCTTGGCGGTTTTCGCGCTGTGGATTTGGGGTACGGCGGATGCGACCACGGTCATCGTGATTCGTCACGCGGAAAAAGAGGCCGGCAGTCTGGCCGACCCGCCGCTGTCCGCTGCCGGCGAGGCGAGGGCAGCGCTGCTCGCGGCGATGTTTGGCGATGCGAAGGGTCCCGGGCGCCTGGACGGGATCTACACATCCCCCGCATTGCGCAATCGGTTGACCGCCGCACCGTTGGCGGCGCGTCTTGGCATGGTGCCGGTAGTCGCGCCCGCCGACGATCCGAAGGGTTTGGCGCGCCGGGCGCTGCGCGAGCACGGCGGCGGCCGGGTGCTAATCATCGGGCACCTGGACACGGTGCCGGAAATCGTGTCCTTCCTGTCGGGCAAGACGGATATACCGGCCATCGATGCACAAGAGTTCGGGGTGATGTACATCGTGACGGTGCCGCGCATAGGGCACCCCAATGTTCTGCGTCTTAACTACTGAGGATTGGCCGCGCGCAGCATGATGGCTTTGCGCACGAAGTCCGCGTGGCGCGCAATTCGGAAGTCCGCCAATACCGCATCGCGAATTCGGCGGCCGCCGTCGATCAAGTACGAAGCTCGGCGCACACCGATGCCCAGCGGACCATTGACCCCATACATTTTGACAACGGCTTTGTGCTGATCCGAGAGCAACACGAACGGTAGGTTGTATTTGGCGCGAAATTTGGCGTGTGATTCAGGGCTTTGTGGGCTGATCCCCACAACGCGCAGGCCCGCCCGCTGAATTTCCGTGTGCAAATCGCGCAGTACGCAGGCCTGGCGTGTGCACCCGGGCGTGAAATCGGCAGGGTAAAAGTACAGAACGATTGCGCCGGAGCTGAGCAATTCGGTCAGGGATCTGTCTGTCGATGTCTCGTCCGGAAGAGTGAATTCCGGGGCACGTTCGCCCGCGTTGAGCATGTGGATGTTCCTCCTACCCGCATATTAGCGAGGTTCGGCCCCGCTGCGCGATACTTTGGCAGAAACCCGCTTTGCTGCTAGTATTCGTCGCCCTTTTCGGGGGAGTAGCTCAGTTGGGAGAGCGTCGCGTTCGCAATGCGAAGGTCGAGGGTTCGATCCCCTTCTCCTCCACCAATCAGAGGCTGGCGTTTCGGCGCCAGCCTCTCACTTCTGCCTCGGTAGCTCAGTGGATAGAGCGAGTGCCTCCTAAGCGCTAGGTCGCAGGTTCGATTCCTGCCCGGGGCACTTTTTACACGCGCACCGGCTTTGCATGACTGTGTTACATTACTAGTTATATGTACGGTAGGGGAGTGCCTCTATGGCCAGCAAGCGCAGCGCAGCTCACGAGAGTGTGCGAGTTTATCGGGCTAAGATGAAGCAACAGGGGTTTCGGCAAATCAGCATTTGGGTTCCGGACACAAAGTCGCCGAAGTTTCGCAATGAATGCCGGCGCCAATCGCGGCTCGCGAGTGCCGCCGGTCAATCGGCGCAGTTGGACAATTTGCTCCAGGTTGCCGCAGGTTCGGTGGAAGGCTGGACTTGAAGCGCGGCGACATCGTGACCATAGCGGCGCCGGGGGACTACGGGAAACCTCGGCCGGCTTTAATCATCCAAGCGGATGTCTTCAACGATATTCACGCCAGTATTACCGTGGTGCCACTGACCAGTACGATTATTGACGCGCCGCTGTTTCGCATAACTCTCGATCCGAGTCGGCAAAACGGGCTCAATCGGGTGTCACAGATAATGGTCGACAAGATTCTGACGCTGCCACGCGAGAAGTCGGGCAAGCGGGTGGGCCATCTGAGCAATACGCTCATGATTCGAGTCGGGCGCGCCCTGACCGTTTGGCTCGGGATGTCATAGGTACGCTTGAATCTGGCAAACTTCATGGGGCACACGCGACGATCCTGAGCGAATGACGATATAACGCTGCGGCGCATTCGTCTGCCGATCGACAATCTGCCGGATGGGGCCGATTGCATTGACGATGGCAGCCCCGACCGCATTGCTCTTGAAGTCCGCGAGCGCTTCGAAGGTCCCGCTACCGTCCGCATTCTGGGCAAGCCCAAGCACGTAATCCTCCTGGGGCGAGAGCCCGGTGACAGCCGCTTCTAGGACCTGTATGAGACCTTGATCGAAAAGCGTCACACTGGTTAACGGGGTTGTCGCCGCGCGATCATTGTGCTCAGGACGGATCAACGAGAGGTGGCTGGCTTGCCCGGCAATACCCAGTGTTTGCAGCCCGTCGGTTCCCGCAGTGTTTGCTTGCACAGCGTTTGGGACATAAATGACCGCTTGGGGCGCTTGGCCAATGGGAATGCCGGCGATTACTTTATTCGTGGTGGTGTCGAGCACTTCCATCCGATCATCATTCTCGAGCCCCACGTACATGCGCGAGCCGTCGCCGGACGGCCACACCCCGTGAGGCAAATGTCCCACCGCAATGGTCGTTATCTGTTTGAAATCTGAGGTGCGAAACACCCGTACCTGATTGAGACCGCCGACGGTCACGTACGCAAAGGTATCATCTTTCTTCAGGGCAAAATTGACGTGATTCGTGATTGGCCCGGTCTGCAAAGTTTTGAGCAACGCAAAAGGCGGATGCGCATCGAAAATCTGAGTCTGACCAGAGTCTTTGAGCGTGAACCAGACCTGGCGGCCGTCGGGGGTTGCCGCAATATTGGGACAGAATGGGCTCGCCTGAGGTATCCGGCCGACAATCCGGTGATCGGCGACCGAGATGACCTGGGTTTCCGGGGTGAATGAGGAACACACAAAGCCATACGTCCCATCGGGTGAAAAAATCTGCATGCCGGGACCGTTTGGTGTCTCGATCTTCAGCTTTTCAGCATAGGTCTTTGCATCGAGAACCAGCACATAACTTTCACCCCGGATCGTAATCCAGACCTCCTGACCGTCCGGCGTGTAGAACGCCTCATGCGGCGCACGACCCACATAGGTTGTGTGCTTGACGGCATTTGTCTGCGTGTCGATAAACGTGACCGAATTCGAGCCGATGGATACCACGGCAAGGGTGTGATGATCCGGCGAGAACCCGAGGCCGTGCACCAGCACTTGGCCTCGGTACAGAGGACTGAAGCTGGTTGGGGATGGTTCGCCGAGTCGAATGACTCCCAGCAATTGATTGTCTGCTGGGTCAATCACGGATACGGTATTCGAGAATTGCTCCGCTGCATACACCCGGTCGCGATGGCTGATGGGGATGTCTGGGTCTGTTGATCGAAAAGGTGCCTGACCAGCCATTACAGATGACACTGCTGCGAAGCCGAGCACACCAACGGCCATCGACTCGATCAATTGGCGCATTTATTCTCTCCCGCGCGCACGCGACTCGACTCCGCCGAAACCTGTTCGCGCTGCATGACCGCGATCTCGGCTTGCTGCTCCACAATCATTTCTTGCGCGATTCGGCGAAGCTGCTCGTTGTGCCCGTAGAGTAACTCCGCTTTGGCCATGCCGATCGCCCCACAATGGTGAGGGATCATTTGCCCGATGAAATCCTGATCCACGTCGCCGCGAGGCGATATGTGCATGTCGGTCATCATGATGCGCATGGAGGCCTTGGTCGAGGTTAGGAAGGAGTTCTCTGATTCGGAGAGCGCGCCTGCGGCACTCGCGACGACGATCGAGATCAATAGCAGGGCGACGCGAAGGCGTAAAGTCGGTCGGACGGTCTTAACGGGATGCATACAACACCTTTAGCTGGCGAATGCGCTGATTACTATCTTATGATGCTCGCGCCGGCGGCGCCCGACGAGAGTTTGTGCCAGATACCAACGATCAGAATGGCGCCGGCCATTCCGGCCAGAATGGAGGCATCCGGGCCATAACTCCCGCCGGTGAGGAAGTCCGGTCGACCTGCGACCGGCATGTTCTGCGGCAGGCCGGCTTTGCTGTTCACCGGGGTGTGCCTGTGGAACTTCAATGCCCAAAGGCCAACAAGGTGGTCGGTATTGGCGTAATTTTACGAGCCGCTTTCCCACTGGCGAGGACTATGCAAATTCCCAGCGCGCTAACACGCAAGGTCGACATCGCACGCAAGGTTGGCAGCGTCATCGTCAAATCGGGAGCTGCCTGGCTCGAGCACGACGCTTCGACCATGGGCGCGGCGCTCGCTTTCTACACGGTGTTTTCGATCGCGCCGATACTCATTATCGTGATCGGGATTGCGAGCTTGGTGATGCAGGGCGATACGCTTCGGGCAGACTTGCTGTCTCAAGCCCAAAATCTCCTGGGTGCTACCGGCGCAAACGCAGTTAAAGATCTGCTCACCAGCGCTGATTATTTAGGGAACAGCCGATTCGCCACTTCCATCGGCGTCGTGACGCTGCTCTTCGGCGCATCCAGCGTATTTGTCGAGCTGCAGAACGCCCTTGACCGAATATGGGAAATACCCAAGCGTAAACGCATGAGCGGACTGTGGCGAATACTTCGAGCTCGATTCTTATCGTTGGGCTTGGTGTTGGGCGTAGGCTTCTTATTGATGGCGTCGCTTGTCGTCAGCACACTATTAGTGGCATTCGGCGAATGGCTGTCGACACTATTGGGACATTGGCGGACGACACTTCTGGTGATTGACGTGGTGTTGACGCTCGGTACTTCGGCCGTGCTATTCGCATTGCTATTCAAGTACGTACCGCAGGAGAAGTTGGCATGGGCCGACGTCTGGGTGGGCGGGGTGGTGACCGCGGTGCTTTTCAGCATCGGTAAATTCGCGATCGGTTACTACCTGGGTAAAAGCGCATTCTCGTCTGTCTACGGAATTGCGGGCTCATTCCTGGTGCTACTGCTTTGGTCCTATTACACGGCGCAGATCTTTCTATTTGGCGCAGAGTTCACTCGATGTTATTCCCTCATTCTAGGAACACAGGTTCTAGTTGCGCAAAAGGCACCCCCTTGAGAAAGCGGCGATCTGTATCAAGACCGCCGCTGCCGATGCCAACGCAATCCTCTCCTGCGGAGGTCCGAGGGCTCTAGCGCTGATCAGTTTTGGTTCTTCGGCTTCGATTGCGGACCTTGCTCGGCCGCTTCGGTCGATGCGGGACTCGCATCTTTCGTAACGACCTTTACATGCTCGGGCGCGTTTGTGACTTGGAAGGCAACGCGGCGATTCTCCGCACGTCCTTCGGCCGTGCTATTAGAGGCAATCGGGTTGCCTTTGCCGTAACCCTTCGCCGTCAGTGCCGATGCGCCGAGGCCCTTCTCAATGAGATACGCCCGCACGGCATCCGCGCGTCTTTGGGACAGTCCCAGATTGTAGGCGTCGGATCCCGTCGAATCGGTATAGCCTTGTATTTCGACCTGCAACTCGGGCTGCGTTTGCAGGGCACCCGCAACCTCATCCAGGGTTTGCCGAGCCGGCGCGGTCAGATGGGTGGAGTTGTATTCAAAGTCGATCGCCCGCACGACGACTGACTGCTCGATGATGTGACAGTTCGCATCCACCTGAAAGCCAGCCGGCGCGTGACACGGCGGCGGAGGAGGCGGCGCCGCAGGAGCCGGCGGCGGGGGCGGGGCTACGTAGGCGGGAGCCGCGGCGACTACCGGCGCCACATACGGCCGCGAGCCAAACTTGTAGTTCACGCCTACCCGAACGATGTTCGCGGTAAAGCTGTTGTGGATGTTATTGAGTTCCAACGCATCGGAACCGAACTCAGCGCAGATAGCCGTGCCCGCGGCGGTTCCCGCGGAAGTGCACTGCGTCGCGGTGTTGGTGCCTTTCCCGAGTTTCACGTAAGTGTATTCGGCTCTGAGAAACCAATTGTCGCTGAGCAAAACATCCATGCCGGCACCCGCACCAAAGCCGCTGGACTTAAAGTTTTTGCTGCCGCTGAAATAGGCATCCGGAGTCGCATCTCCGGTCTCGGTAAAAGTGGCCGTGGTGGTGCGCGAGCCGCCGGCATAGACCCCGCCGAACCTCACATAGGGCAGTACATTGCCGACAGCGTAGCCGACGCGAGGCCCGAGAATGCCGAAGCCGTTCGGTGAAACCTTGCCGTTGAAAGCCGCCGTGCCGGCGGGGAACGTCGAGCCGGCAGTGGGCGTGTAAACGTACGACCGGCTGCGATTTTTGGCGCTCCATTGATCGTAATCCATGCCAAATCCCCATACCCAATGCTCGTATTGGAAGTTGTAGCCAATCTGCGCGCCGCCGATGAATACGCCGTTATTGGGACAGTTTCGATTGTTGAACGCGGTAACAAGCGCAGGATCCGTGAGCGCAGGACCATTCAAGGACCAGCTATTGCAGGTCGAATTCCACGCGCCACCGACATTTCCGCCAATGTAGAAGCCCTTCCAATAGGGGACATCCGGAGGGATGGAGTCTTGCGCCTGTGCGGCGGTGACGAAGGCCAGTGCGAAGATTCCCGCGGAAAGGGTGATTGGTTTCATAAATGTTTACTAACTCGTTGTCTGAAAATTGAGAGATTTGCGAGGCATAATCGCCAGCCGCGCCGATCCCTATTTGATAGTTACACTCCTGCGCCCCACGTGGCCTACAGGGAAAGTAACAGTGCGCGAGCTTGGACCGATTAGATAGAGGGTTGCGGCGTTGCTTGTTGTAGGAATTGGCCTTCTTAGGGCGAAGCATCAGGCACTCTTTCGTCGGATCACCCGCACAAGTGGCTTTGTTGCGGAATGAAGTCGCTTATACAAGTCCCGAAGACCCAAGCGGACCTTAAGATCTGAGGCTTCCTGAGATCTCCACGATAAGTATTCGGCGACGATATAAATGAATGTCATGGCGAAGCCGCTTAAAACAACCGCCATGAGCCAGTCATCTAGTTTCATTTAAGCCGGCCAAATTGATATCGCACTGCCAATCCAAACAGGTTCACGTTGTCGCGGTAGGGCTGTACGCCGAGTGCCAAGAGATTCGGAATCGTGGCGGGTCCTACGCCGTTGAGCGCCCAGTCGCTGGAGTTATAGGTTTCGCGCGTATAGCGAAAATGCACCTGCAGTGCAGATGTCCATTGATAGGTTACCTTGAATCGAGCCGAATCGAGTTTGCTCCAGTTCTGCGGGAAAGCCTGCTGTGGACCCCCAGTGCTGGTGTCGGTGTTGTCGTAGGAGGGTGCAAGCAGGTAGTCCAAGCTGAGCGCCCACCGCTCCTGCGGTACCCATCGCGCCCCGATGCTTAAGTTCCAAAATCGTTCTGTGTCCGAAGTTAGCCACGCGGCTGTATCGAGGCCGGCATAGCCATTCTGCAGGTTGAACAAACGCTCATAGCCGCCGTCGATATACGCGCTCAAGGATTCGCGCGGCGTCCACGCGAGCGTGCTCGAGCCGCGCCATTCGTGCACGCTTTGGAGACCCAGCGGCGAGGATCGATAATCGTCCTTGGCGATCGATCCTTCGACCGACCACGTAATGGTCTGCGTTGCGGTCCACGCCCCGTTGAGTGTGGAGAACACCCGATCTCGCGGCGCGTAGTCGTAGGCGCGTATCAGAGGGTTCTCCTCCGGGGGCAGGGCGGCGGCATCGAATGAAGAAGCTTTGCGCAAACCATTGCCGACTTTGAGCGTGAAACTCAAGGGTTCAATGGGGGTGATCACTGCGCGTCCCCAGCTTTGGGTGCTTTGGGTCCAGGTTACGACCTGGCTTGGACCGTAGTGGATGTCATCAAGCGTGCCCCCTACGCCGATCTTTAGCCAGTGGGTCAAGGCGTAGTCCGCGCCGCCGTCAAGATGCACGCGATCTTCACTGTAGCGGGGCGTGACGACGGTTCCACCCGGAAAGGTGTCGGTGACGATATAGGCGATTGCGAGTGGGGAGGTCTTATCGTCGTGCCCGTCATAGGTCGCGTTACCCCGCGCGCTAAGCTTTGGCAACGGCCGAGAGGCTAATCCCAGCGCGTAGTGGGACAGATGTACATCGCCGTCGAGCGAGCCTGGCGCAGGAACTGTAGAACCGGGCAACGTGCTGACCGGGAGAAAAGCCGCGTCTTGTTTGAGTGTGCCCAGCGAGGCTGCGTACCTTAGCGTGGTGGACCAGAAGGGCAGCTGCCAATTGCCGGCGGCGGTAACTTGCTGCAGGGTATTGTTCGGCGGATCTGCGATCTGACCTTGGATTGAGCCCGGCACGATGGGCAGATAGGGGTTGGCGAAAATCAATGAATCATTGTTGTCATCGAACCAGGAACCTAGGTAGCTCAAACGAAAACTCGCCTTGCGGCCGGCCCAGGCAATTCCCGTCTCGAATGAATTGGTGACATAGTCAATGGGCTGGGGCAGTTGAACGGCTTCGGTGAGAAAGCTGCCGCTGGCCACACCGCTGCCGTCTTGCTCCTGTCTGCGGAATTCGCCAAAGATCGTCCAGGTTGGGCTCAAAAAGTAGCGTGCTAAGACTGCCGCGGTGCGCATATCCGACTCAATACTGACGGGTGCGAGACTGGCGCTAAGCGCGCTCATACCACCGGTGCTGCCGGCAGGATTCCAGTTTGCCGGCAGCCCGAGATTCGAGCCTGCGGATCGAAACGGGGTCGCACCGGTGTCGTAAAGCTCATTCGGCTGGCCAATGTAGCTCACGCGTACATCGAAGCGCCCCTCGCGACCGCCCTGAAGATCCCCGCCGCGGGAGGCGAGTCCCAAGCGCTCGAGGTCGACTGAAGCATAAGTGCCATCCTCGTTGCGGTACGCGCCGGACCCAGCGGCGTCCGCGTAGAGCCCGTTACGATCGAGACCGGTGTAGCGGCCGTAGGTCGCGTTCGCGCCGCTGGCGCCGAGCACGCCAGTTTCAGCTTCCGCCGTGTAGCCTTGCGGGAAGGGACATTGCGTGCATTTCCAATCGCTGGTGTCCGCTGCCGGTGGGTCAGCGCCCGCCGGGCTTACCGCGAATGCGGCGAAGGCCCCCGAGACCAGCCATGTGCGAGTGAGTGGAACGCTGAATTCCATGTTCAGCGCCTAGCGCGCCAACTCGCGCCCCGAGGGACTGTTCGAGCCATGGACTTGCGAGTGACAGTTCGTGCAGCCGCCCACAAGAAGAAACGCGCTGGCACTGCCACCGCCCGCCAGTCCTTTCGGCGTGTTGACGATCGAGGGATGGCCCGCGCCCTCGTGGCAAGTCTGGCACAGAAACGGCGGCCGCAACTTGAGCAGCGCCGGCTGCGCCGAGCCGTGCGGATCATGACAGTTGGTGCAGCTTTCAGCGACCGGCTGATGTTCCCACAGAAACGGCCCGCGGAATTGGGCGTGACAGCTTGTGCACGTTTCGTTGACCGTGTTTTTTACCAGCTGCGCCGGCGCTGTTGAGCCGTGCGGGGAATGGCATGAAGTGCAGGCCATGGTGTCCTCGCTCAGCGGATGATGCGAGGGCTTCAAGAGATCCGTGTGCTGCGCCTGATGACAGGTACCGCAGACTTCGACTTGGGTCGCCGTGGCCTGTACCGGGTCCTGCGTGGCGTGCATTCGGTGGCAGCTTGCGCAGGCCACATCGCTCGCGGCGTGAGCACTCGATGCCCAGTCATGCGCCGCATTCGATTGGTGGCAAGCCAGGCATTGCGCGTTTTGTTTGATGGGGGGCGCGGCGGCCTTGGCGCCGAAGTCGACCATACCCGCCAGCGGGCCGCCTCCCGCTTGCACATGTGCGCCCCCCGGCCCATGGCAGGACTCGCACTGCAGGCCGCCGTGTCCAAAGGGACCGCGGGGATCATTTGGACGGGCATGCTTGGTGTGGAAGATGCCCGTGACGCCGGCATCGTTGTGACAGGCCAAGCAACTATCGGCTCCCTTCGGGCTGTACGCTGAGGCGGGCAGGGATTTGGGCGGCGCTGGCGGCTCGTCGACGGCAAACGATGGTCCGATTCCCACCACCACCAGGGCCAATACCACCGGCGCGACGCTGCGTCGGATAGGCCTCACTTAATTTCCCGCGGGCGGCGCAGGTACGTTGTGCACGACTTGGACATCCGCGACACCACCGGCGCCGTGACACACGCTGCAGGTTTCCGTGCTCGCCGGGTTGCCACTCGGGATCGTGCGGCCTTCCGCATCCTTTGCAACGGCTAAGGAGCCGCCGTTTTGCTGCATGTGAGTTTGGGTGAGGGCATCGACATGGCAGCCCGAACACACTGACATGTTGGCGGATGTGGCGATGGGATTACCCGGCGTCGTTGGATTGGGCAACTGCGTTGAAAGGCCGCTAAAGAATGTAGTCGCCTGCACTGCCGCATCGTTCACCGGATAATAGCTGGTGCCGACATGACAGGCGTCGCAGCGATTGATCTGGCCTGGGTACACGACGTCCGTGAAGTTATTGACCGAACCTCCATAGCCGTAGATGACGAATGGAGAACCCGCGGCGGCTCGTATGCTGCCGTCGTGGATAGCATGGATCATGTGTTTAAAGTCGATGCTCTGTTCCCAGAGGCCATCGATTCCCGGAGTGGCTGCAGCCAAGGTCTGTCGCATGCCCACATCCGTGGATGCCGGGTTGTGGCAGGCCACGCACACTTGAGGATTGTCGTTGCGATTATTCCCATGCAGTGCCAGCACGGCATGGCAGACATCGCATTTGGCAATGTCCACCACCGTACGCCGGGGGACCGGCGTCGCGCCCATCACATTTCCGTAGCCGACCACGCTCTTCACCACCAGTGCGGTTGCCCCCGGGCCCGTGGTGACTACCCCGGGATGTCCTTCGATGACGACGCCGACATTGGCAATCGCGGGACATGCGGCGCCGCCGGGAGGCGGACAACTGGCCGCGGGAGCAGTCGGCAGCGGGGTTGGCGAAGTAAGCGTAAAGGCGCCCGCCGCGTCAGGTCCCGTGAGCGCGCCCGCAGGCGCCGCAGCGGCGCAGCCGGCGACAACGAGCGGATTGAGCGAAATAGGCTGACCCCACGCGGCAGCGGTCATCCCACTCCCCCAATTGGTGTAGTCGCTGGTCTCCCAGGCGATGTCGATTCCGAGCCGTGCCGTGCCGCCGCCCGCGCAAACGGGTTTGCCAGTCGCAGGATCGATGCCGACAAAGGCGGCTGCCGTCAGAATGTTGTAGGGCGCATTGCCATTGGTCGGGTCGACCACCGAGAAATTAATCACCGGATAAAAACTGCCGCCGCTGCTGGTAAAGGAGATGCTGTTCACGAGGTATTGAAACTTGGCCGCTGCTGCGATGTTTGGATCGGTGTGCGCCGCGATGACCTGTAGCGCCCCATTGTTGATGTTCGAGGTCGAACCATGGCAGGTGGTGCACTGCGAATCATTGGCCACGATATTCGCGCTGTGGTTTGCGCCGGTGACAAAGTTCACATTGTCATGGCAGGCGCCGCAGGCCTCCGCGGTGGGAACGGTGTAGTAGTTCGCGGCTTGAGTCGCGGCGGGGATGCCCTGAGCGTGACACGTTGTGCAATTGCGCGTGTCCTGTGGGTAGAGCACGGTATTGAAGTTGTTCAACGATTCCATGTAGCCCACGATCCAATAGCCGATCCCGAGGGTCGGCACAGTGTTCGGCACGGTCGCGGTTTGGATGCTTGGCAGCGTGATGCCGGTGTGGATCTTGTGGATCATCACCTTCAAATCCAGTGTATTACCGCTGTAAGGATCCTTGGTCCCGGGACTGTGGCACATCGCGCAGTACTGCACCTCGACTCGGGCGCCGCCGTGCGCACTCAGCGCCGTATGGCAGTTATCGCAAGTCGCGGTCTCCACAATCTCGCGCATGAAGATGCCGGTGGTGGCGCCGGTGGACGGTTGAAACGTGTAGTCGGCGTTGTTCGCCTGCGCGAGACCGCGAATTTCAAAGCCGACGCGATGCGTCAAGGACGCGCTATAGATGACATTGGGATCGGTGGTGATGTCCTTCTTGAAGGTATACACGTAGGTGCCGTCGCCGTTATCGAGCAATGTACCGGTCGCACCGTTCTCCACCGTGGCTTGCGTCTGCGGCGTCGAGTCGCACGCGGCAACTCCCGCGGGGCATCCCGCCGGAGTCACCGTGCCATAAATGTAGGAATTCCATTGACTGGAGGTTCCATTTTGGCCGGGCACGAGTTGTGCAATCACCCAGCCGATGTCCGCGGCCGCAAGTCCTTGCAGTAACGCGCCGTTCTGATCGGTGAGCTGGAACTTGACGACCGGTGGTCCTGCAATCGTGACGCTGAGGATCAGTCCGGTGATGCTCGTGGCAGTACTGACATTGAGCGCGGAGCCAGTGGTCGTGGGTCCGGTGGGTCCTGTCACGCCGGATTGGCCGGCAGGACCGGCCGAACCCGTAGTGCCGCTGCAGGAGACCGTCAGCGCGCTGACAAGTATGAGGCCCGCGGCGCTTAAGCACCCGAGACGCGAATGGCGAATACCGTTCGCGCAAAACATAAGGCTCTCCCAGAAAGATCGCAACCGGCTGATGACAGAACGACTCGAGTGATCGTCGTCACAGGAAACTTACGCTCGCGACAATTTCCGGTCTGTGCGGTGCCGTACTGAGCAATCCGTCCAAATCACCTAGCATCTGGCGAAGTGCATTCGCCGGCAAACCAAGATTTCTCATGAATTCACCCCCACCCCCGCGCCCAGGATTTGCCGCATGGTTGTGGCGGCGGCCCCGGCGTTGGTTTTTGTTGGGGATTCCCGCCGGTGGACTGCTGGCCTTCATTATCGGTGTAGGCTTTACCGGCGGCTTCGTCGGAACCTTGAAAATGGCGGAAACGGACGCCTTTTGCACGTCCTGCCACGAAATGCGGCAGCCGTATCAGGAACTGCAGCGTAGCGTGCACTACTCCAATGTCCTCGGTATTCAGGCGAGCTGCGGCAACTGTCACGTGCCGCCCGCCTTCCTTCCCGGCCTATGGAGGCATGTTCAAGCCTACGCCGAGGGGTGGGGTCACTTACGGGGCGAACTCAGCACGCCTGCAAAATATGAAGCGCACCGCCTACGACTTGCGCAGAAAATCTGGGCGGAACTGAAATCAAACGATTCGGCCGAATGCCGCAGCTGCCACACGGCCAGCGCCATGAACTTTGCCAAGCAGCCACCCATGGCCGCGAGTTCGCACCAATCGATGGCCAAGGACGGCATGACCTGCATCGACTGCCATCAGGGCGTCGCGCACACGCCGCCTCAGGTGGAGTGAGTCGCTGCTGTCCGCGCTTTGGATCGACCGCTCAGGTAGCGGCCAAGAATGCGCACGATTTCCGCTATCCGGAAGTTAAACACGCGCCGCGGCCAAAATAGCTCGCGCTTGTCGCACACGGTAGAAATGCTGAAGCGCGTGATTTCGCCCTGCAGGGATTCGGTGATAGAACGGATGTCACCCTCTGCGATGCCGACATTGAGTCGAGCCCGTAGCGCGCGTGCTGCGGCAATGCCATCGGCCACACCGCGTCCGCGGCGTTTCGACAATCGTCCGTGCGCGACCTTTAGTTCATTGAGCCGTTCTGCCGCATCATAAGTTGCGTCGACCAGTTCGCTGCGGGTCATCCATTTCGTCTCATAATTGAGAATATGCTCCCAGCTGGGCTGGATGAGCAGTTTCCGATGCTGTTCGAGTGTCCGGGCGAATAATCGATAGCCAAACTTTTCCGGGTTCTCAAAACCGCGGCTACCGGGATCGATGAACGGGCCCATCGGCGATATGAAGCAGGAGAGCCGCTTGTCTCCCAACTGAAACAAATGGCCGCAATACTCAACCGTGTCGCGTACCGAGGCCTGGGTCTGGGCGGGCAGCCCGATCATGAAGAAGATATCAATTCGGCTGCAGCGCAAGCGTACGGCTTCTTTGATGATGGCTTCCATATCCTCGGTGGTGTAGCCGGCCTCGCCCTCTTGTGCGTCACGAACGGCCTGCTCGTGGCTCTCGGGACTGAATTCCATGCTCCAATGGTGCACACAGCGGTCGATGTGCTGCAGGAACGAGGCCGGCGGCAGTGCGAAAAACTCAAACACAATGTTGTTCAGCACGTCCGCTTCGCGCAAACGCTCCAGCACCTCGGCCGCGTGCTCAGGGCCCGCCATCAGCAGATCGCCGACAAGCAAGATCGGCGCATGAGTGAGCCGCGCGATGTCGCACATATTGGCCACCAAGCTGGCGGGGCTGCGGTACACGGGCTTTTGCCGCTTCATCAGATGTGTGCAGCTAGTCGCTGAGCTGCCGCAAGTAACACATTCAAATGCGCACCCCTTGACTGTGAATACCGTGGTAATTGGGTTGTTCCACCAGCCGTTGAAGGGCAGCGTGCTCTCCAGATCGCGATAGCGCATGACCATGTCGACCATCAGATCAGGCCTTAAGTCGACGTAGTCCAAGCTCATTGGGATAAAGGAGAGCGGATTGACGTGAATCCCGCTCGCGTCCTTCCAGGTGAGGTTCGGGATTTTGTCGACCGGGGTACCGTTTTGTAGCGCCAGGAGTAATTGGTGAAGCGGCGGCTCGGTACTGTCGCCGCGAAGCACATAATCCACTTGGGGGTAGCCGATGAGTTCGCGATGGAAATAGCTGGACGAAAGGCCGCCCATGATCACCGGGACATCGGGATGAAGCCCCTTGATGATGCGCGCGACTTCCAATGCGCCATGCGCATGCGGAAGCCAGTGCAAATCGATGCCTACCGCCTTCGGTCTTTGCTTCGCCAGGAATTGTGGCACGTCAAACCGCCGGCTATTCATCATGCGCAGCGCAAGATTAACGATCCGGACCTGCATTCCACGATCGTGTAAATAGCTGGCGATGGTCAGAAATCCGAGCGGGTACATTTCGAACACGGTCGAGGAGGGGACCATGTCGCTCACCGGTCCGTAGAGGA
Source organism: uncultured Gammaproteobacteria bacterium (assembly GCA_963756845.1). GTDB lineage: Bacteria > Pseudomonadota > Gammaproteobacteria > Steroidobacterales > Steroidobacteraceae > Bog-1198. The sequence goes on from CAVWPD010000003.1 coordinate 353,677, forward strand.
TTGCCCGCCGGCGAAAGTCATAGACGCTGGGCGCGTGCAGCAACAGCAGGTCAGGCCTCTTGCGTGATCCCAAGCTTGGCGACTCGCTACTGCACCCGAACCTGAATCAGTTCCTCGCCGTCTGTATCGACGACGTGAACCGCGCAGGCGAGACAGGGATCGAAGCTGTGAATCGTGCGCAATATCTCGAGCGGTTGCTTCGGATCATGCAACACATGCCCTTTCAGCGCCGCCTCATACGGGCCCTCGGCACCGGCCGCATCGCGCGGACCGGCATTCCAGGTGGTGGGAACAACGGCCTGATAATTTGAGATTTTTCCATCGTCGATGACGATCCAGTGGGCCAAAGAGCCTCGCGGCGCCTCCAAGAAACCCACGCCTTGTGCGTGTTGCGGCCAACTGGAGGGTTCCCACAGAGCCTGATTGTGTGTGCGTACATCCCCTGCCTTGATGTTCGCCATGAGCCCGTCGTACCAGCGCGGCAACGTATCGGCGAAGATCTTGCACTCCAGTGCGCGCGCCGCAGTGCGTCCCATGGTGGAGTACAGGGCATCGAGTGGCAGGTTTAGCTGGGCGAGCGATTTATGCACAAGATCCAGGGTCGGTGCATGGCCGCTCGCGTACAGCATGAGGACGCGCGCCAAGGGACCGGTCTCCATGGCATGACCTTTCCAACGCGGCGATTTGAGCCAAGAATAGCTCGCGGAGGTATCTAAATTCGCATACGGCGGTTGCGGGCCGGTGTAATCGAGCCGAGTTTCGCCACGATACGGATGCAGCCCAGCGTCTTTCCCGCCGCTGTACTCGTACCAAGAATGTGATACGAATTCCTGGATGTCCTCGGGTGCATTGAGGTCGACCTCCTCGATTCGCGACAGATCACGGCCCAGAATAGCGCCGCGAGGAACGAGAAAGGTTTTTGGGTCCTGCGTACCAAAGTCCGGAAAGTCACCATAGGTCAGAAAATTGCCGATTCCCTCGCCGTAGCCTGATTTGAACCAATCCTTGTAGAAAGATCCAATCGCAAGGACGTCGGGCAAATACACTTGATCGACGAACGTGCGCATCTGCTCGATTAGCTCAGCGACTCGCTGAAGCCCAACTTCGTTAACTGCCGTCGATGCCGTGCCGGGACCTGTGTGAACGCTAATGGCCGAGGGCACACCGCCAACCAGGACATTGGGATGCGGGTTCTTGCCGCCAAATATCGTCTGCAGCTGCACGATCTCGCGCTGCCAAGCCAAGGCATCAAGATAGTGCGCCAGCGCCATCAGGTTCGCCTCCGGCGGAAGCACGTAGCCGGGGTGACCCCAATAGGCATTGGCAAAAATACCCAGTTGGCCCGACTCCACCAGCGCCTTGATGCGAGACTGCACATCCGCGAAATAACCCGGCGAGGAGCGCGCATAGCTGGATATTGACTGGGCAAGCGCGGAGGTGGCTTTGGGGTCCGCTTTGAGCGCCGATACGACGTCCACCCAATCGAGTGCGTGCAAATGGTAGAAATGCATGACGTGGTCATGAACGAACTGCGTGACGATCATGAGGTTTCGTATCAGCTGCGCATTGACGGGAATCTCATACTTCAGCGCGTTTTCAACGGCTCGCACTGAGGCGATTCCGTGGACCAGCGTGCACACGCCGCATATGCGTTGCGCAAATGCCCAGGCATCGCGCGGATCGCGCCCCTGCAAAATAATCTCGATGCCCCGCACCATGGTGCCGGAGCTCGACGCCTGGGTAATGATTGAGCCGTCGACTTGCGCTTCGATGCGCAAGTGACCCTCAATCCGCGTAACCGGATCGACGACGATCGTTTGAGCACTCATGGGCCGCTTACTGCCTCGAGCAGATTGCTCGCGACCAGCTCAAGCAGGCTATTGGGCTTTTTGTCCCAGGTGAAATGTGCTTGCGCATCATCAAAGGTGCGTCGACAGTCCGAACAGCTCGTGACCAGAGTTTCAGCCCCGGTGGCATCGATTTCCCGCAGCTTTACCTCCATGGTCCTGTAGCGCAGCGGGGCCGCCCGCTCGATGTCAAGAACTCCGCCGCCTCCGCCGCAACAGAAGGCGAAACCGCCGTGATTCTCCAATTCGTGCAGATCAACGTTCATCGCCTTCAGCAGTTGGCGGGGCGCATCGTTGACCCCTCCTTTGCGTACGAGCTGGCACGGATCATGGAAGGTGGCTTTTCCCGATTCGGCGCTCTTAAGCTTCAGCTGCCCGTTCGCCAGCTGATCGGCGAGAAATTCAGTCACGCTTAAAACCTTAAACGGCAACGGTTTGCCATACAGGTCAGCTGCCTCCCAGCGAAGGGCTGTATAGGCATGTCCGCATTCCGGTACCAGCAAAATCTTGGCGTTGCAGGCGATCGCTTGCGCGATCAAGCGCATGCTGATGTCCCGCTGCCATTCCTTTCCGCCGGCGTAATAGCCGTAGTTTTCGGCTACCAAGCCATCGCTGCGAAAAGTGCAGGAAACGTGGAGGTGGTGCATCACTCGAGCCAGCGCAGCCACGGCGCTCGGGTAATGTTCGATATCGGTTCTCGGTACACAGAGCATGACCTCCGCCTCTGGCTCATCGAGCGGAATAGGCACGTTGAATTGAGTGCCAATTGCGAGCAGTTGTTCTCGATACGGTTCGACGCTCGCTTCTGGTTGACCGGTGGCTTGCTGATGCGCCGCCTTCTGATACAGTTCCTTAGGTGCGAGCCCGGCATCGAACATCGCGTGGCGCGATTGTTCGATCAGCGCGGCCACATCAATGCCCATGGGGCAGATAAGACTACAACGCCCACACATATTGCAGCTGTCGAAAAGAAGATGCTGCCATTGGGCCAATTGATCGGCAGTGACCTCGCGTTTGAAGCCAAACAGCCGGAAAAGAGGCGCAAACGCACTACTTTCTCGCTTATAAGCCTGCTTAAAGGGTTCAACCTTCCAAATCGGTGTGTATTGAGGATCCTCGGTGGCGATGTAGAAATGACAGGCGTCGGCACAAATTCCGCAGTGAATGCAGGACTCAAGTCTAAAAGCACTGAGCGCGCCAATTTCTTGCGCGAAGCCCTTCATGGCGCCCGCTACATTGGCCTGTGCTGATAACGCTGCATTGGCGTCCTCGCTCATGAGGTAGCTCCCTTGCGAGAGAGTAGGCCGCCATTGATGGCGCGAGAGGGGAAGATGTAGAAAGCATGCATGAGTTTGCCGAAAGGGAACCAAACCAGCAGTACATCGAAGCTTAAGATGTGAATGCCGAGTAGCGTTTGATAAGGAGCGCCAATGTGGGCGGTCGCGGCAAGTCCTGTGACGATGACCAGCATGGTGATGAACCAGCTAAAATAATCGTCGAAATTCGACAGCATCCGCATCACACGGTTGGTAACGCGCCGGAACAACACGGCGAGAAACAACGTCAGCGTTACGACGGAAATGATGGTGATAAGCCCGCTCGGCAGTCCCGGCCACGTGATTCCGATGAGGCTGCCCAGGAAGGCAATATGTGGAGCGAACAGCAGCACGAGTGCAAACAGGCCGATGTGGTAGCTGTAGCCCAGAGCCTCGCCTGCGCCAGTGCGGCCAATAAATTCCCGATGCGGCCAGGAACGCGACGCGACGGCGACCAAACCGCCTGTCATCGTCTTGAAGACGGAGGCCCGCGGTTTGTTCAAATCGCGGCGAATGCGCAGCAGTGCAAAGGCAACGATTCGCCAAGCTATGCCTAAACAAAATACGACAATCGCGACTTTGAGGGCCGGGCCACGTGCGAAGCCTAGAATATCCACATCAGCCTCCCTTGCTTTCAGTGATCACGGCGCTTTGTTCGCTGCGGTGTTGGCGTAGACGCCCGACTCCGGCGGACACGACGCCAAGGGCTGCCCCCGCCACGGCGGCAGTGCCGCCCAGTTCCAACACCTGTCGAGGTGAGGCATCGCCGGCTTTGCCCCACTCTGCGGACGACTGCGCCGTATAGAAACTGCCCTTGTCCCAGAATCCTGGTTCGGAACAGCCGATACACCCGTGTCCGGATTCGATGGGGAAGCTGGTCCCGCCGTTCCATTTCAGTGTGGCGCAAGAGTTATACGTAGTGGGACCCTTGCAACCCAGCTCGTACAAGCACCAGCCGTTGCGAGCGCCTTCGTCGTCGAAGGATTTGGCGAATTTGCCCTGGTCGTAGAAAGGCCGCCGATAGCATCGATCGTGAATCGTGTTGCCGAAGAAGACTTTGGGGCGCCGATGCTCATCGAGATCAGGGACCTTCCCTGTGGTGATGAATTGTAGGAGCGTGCCGGTAATCGCTTCCGGAATCGGCGGGCAGCCGGACACGTTGATAATGGGCTTATCGCCAATAATGGCTGTCACGGGCCACGCTTCGGTAGGATTTGGGTCGGCGAACGGAATGCCGCCAAACGCTGAGCAGGTTCCGACGCACACGATAGCCGCGGCCCCCTTGGCCGCTTCGCGCAAGGTGTCGACCGCACTGCGACCGCCGGCGGTGCAATAGGCTCCCCCGGCACCGGTGGGCACTGAACCATCGATGACCAAAACGTACTTTCCAAAATTATCGTGCATGGCCTTCGTTAAGGCCGACTGGGCTGCCTCTCCTGCCGCCGCCATCAATGTGTCGTCATAATCGAGTGAGATCACGTTGAAAATCAGACTCTCGATCGTGGGCGCGAAGGAACGAGTTAAGGACTCAAAACATCCGGTACATTCCTGAAATGAAAGATAAATCACCGAGGGCCTCGGCGCTTGGCGCAACTGTTCCGCCATCGCGGTGCCCATGGAGGGCGGCAGGGCCATCACGGAGGCCATGGCCGTACAGTACTTGATGAAGCCACGGCGGCTGATGCCTGCCCTGCGCAGCATTTCCCCCACCGTGGGGTCTTCTTTACTGGCCAACTTGAATTCCTGCGTGCCCTGCGGCCGCGTTTTCGCGTATTTGCAGACGCAAGTTAATGGCCGCCGCCGCGATCTCGTCGAGCGCGCGGGCAAGAATTTCCGGCACGCGGGCTACTTCGATCGATTCGGCGATAAGTTCATCGCTGCGATCAAAATGTTCGACCCACCAAACACCAGCTACCTGAGTTTCCCGAATCCTCGATACACCCAAAGCATTCACAGTCGCTTGCACCTCCCCTTCCCCGAGCAACCGCTGCAATTGCGCTCGATCCTCCGGACTCATCGGCAAGCTGCGCAGGTCGATGCTCGCCGCTGGGTCTCCCTGGACAAGGCCCTCGAGCAGACGCATGAGCTCGGAGAGAATCGCACTGACGCCTCCACCTAACCCGGTGATTTCACGCGGTGATTCGAGAGGGACGGGCAATTCGACGCGGATGGGAATGTCGGTGAGGCGGCTCAGGTTTGCCTCCAGCGTTGAAGCACTGCCCGGGCTTGACGCGCAGCCTCAAGCAGGGCCTGTGAGACGGGTGCCGACAGAGTTTCGCTCCAATCGATGTGCAAAGGTTGAATGCATAGCAACCCTCGGCGCTCCGGCATGCATCCGTGCAGACGCGCCATATCCAGCAGGTCGATCAAACCGACCTCGTGAACCGTTCGCCGGCGCGTCGTTTTGAGAAATGTATCCATGGCGGCACCTTCGACAACTTGAATGGTTCCAGGCGGCCTATTCAGCTCCGCGGCATCGACCACGAGCATCGAATCCGTGGCCTCGACGTAGGCTAACAAGCTGAAGCTCATCGTCCCACCGTCAACGAATTGCGCCGCATCGTCGCCAAGTTCCGCGCGCAGTTGCGCGACCAGATGCACTCCCGCCCCATCATCGCCCAAAAGAATGTTGCCGAATCCAAGAACCAGGGGAATCGGTGCCTCGGTGCTAAGCCGCCCAGCGGCACCGCCGCCGGGTCGGACCGAGTTCAATCCACCCGCTTCGTGCCGGACACCCCACATTGCCGCTTCCTCGGTTGATCTACGGATAGTGGGCACTCCGTCGCGTTTTAGTCTGTACGCTAGCGCACATCGCGTCGCGAGCGATCGTTCTAGCATGGCCGGCGTGCACGAGCTGTCTATCTGTCAAGCGCTGCTGGAGCAAGTCAGCGATATCGCCGCGGAGCATGAATCGGTGCTGGTGATGAAAATCACCATTGAGGTGGGTCCGCTTGCAGGAGTCGATCCGGTGCTTCTCTCCAGCGCATTCGCCTGCCTGCGGTCGGGTAGCTGTGCCAGGCACGCCGAGTTAGTGATCGACAAGACCGGGGTGACTATTGAATGTGCCAGCTGTGGCGCGCAGTCGCAAGCTTCGCCTAATCGACTGGTGTGCGGCGCGTGTGGCGCCTTTCGGATTCGCGTCCTGGCCGGGAATGAACTGCGCTTGCGTCGCGTCGAGCTTGAGGTATCGGTACCAGAACCGGCTTTTGCCGCGTAAACAGAAAGGAAATTGTACGATGTGTAGTACCTGCGGTTGCGCCGTTACTCCGAGCAACAATCATTCAAACGTCCGAAGGCCTGGAGCGATTGTTGAAGTCGTTCAGGATTTGCTCGCGGCCAATGATCAGGTAGCCGCACACAATCGCGCCCATTTTGATGCCAATGGGGTGCTCGCAATTAATCTTATGTCCTCACCAGGGGCCGGCAAGACCGCACTACTTGAGGCAACCATCGTAGCCCTCTGTGAGCGCTACCGCATCGCCGTCATCGAAGGGGACCTCGAGACCGATAATGACGCCGCACGCATCCGTGCGCACGGCGTACCAGCGATTCAGATTACGACGGGAACCGCATGCCACCTCGACGCGCAATTGGTGCATGGCGCCTTACATGAGCTGCCGCTCGCGGGTCTTGACCTGCTGTTCATTGAAAATGTCGGCAATCTCGTTTGTCCTGCGAGCTTTGATTTGGGGCAGCATCGTAATGTGACGCTTCTCAGCGTGACCGAAGGCGATGACAAACCCGCGAAATATCCGGTGATTTTTCGCGCGAGCGATCTAGTGATCCTAAGTAAAGTGGATTTGCTCGATGTGATGGAGGATTTCCAACCGGTGCGCGCGGCCAATTCGCTGCGATTGCTGGGGCGGGATACGCCCATGATCTGCACCGCCGCCCGGCGTGCTCCCGATATAGGTCCCTGGCTTGAGTGGCTCGAAGCCGAACTTGCCGGGCGACGTTCGAGGGTGCGTGTCCAGTCCTCCGAATTCTCTACGGCAGCTGAGTTCTAGGCAGTGTGCCTCGCGGTTCCCGTTCGAGTGTCTGCGCTTCTCGGAGATCAGTGGATTGAAATTGAAGTGGGCGGGGTCCGCAGCCGAACATCGACCGCGTTGATCGAGGCAGTCGCCGTGGGCGATTATGTCATTGTGCACGCGGGCTACGCTATCGCGCGTCTTGATGTCCTAGAAGCGGAAAAGACCTTGGCCTTGTTTGCGGAGATTGCAGCGCATATGCAAAGGCCCATTGATGAGATACATCCGCGGCTTTCGTGAAGGGGCTGCCGCCGCGGCGCTGTCCGAGCGTCTTGCCGGCGAAGTGGACCCTGCGCGCGAGTATCACCTGATGGAGTTTTGCGGCGGTCACACGCACGCCATCTTTCACTATGGCGTCGAGGACTTGCTTCCTGCCAACGTGCGGCTGGTCCATGGCCCCGGCTGCCCTGTGTGCGTGCTCGCCGTGCCGCGGCTCGATGCGGCAATCGAGCTTGCGCATCGAGGCGATGTCATCTTGGTCAGTTACGGCGATATGCTGCGCGTGCCGGCCTCGCGTCGCCGTAGTTTGCTCAAGGCCCGCGCCCAGGGGGCCGACGTGCGCATGGCCTATGCGGCGTTTGAGGCACTCGAGATCGCTGCGGCACACCCGGACAAAGAAGTCGTTTTCTTCGCGATTGGCTTTGAGACCACGACGCCGGCGACCGCCCATATCATTCTTGAAGCGGCTCGCCTCAAGCTCGCCAATTTCACCGTGTATTGCAACCATGTGGTTACTCCTGCCGCCATACAGAGCATCCTCGACTCGCCCGAGGTTCGAGAATGGGGTCAGGTACGGGTCGATGGCTTCATCGGTCCGTCGCATGTCAGCGCCGTCATTGGAAGCCAGCCGTATGAATACTTCGCGGACGAGTACCAGCGGCCCGTGGTCATTGCGGGCTTCGAGCCGCTTGATGTGATGCAAGCGGTATTGATGCTCGTGCGGCAATTGAACACGAGCCGCGCCTGTGTTGAGAATCAGTTTACGCGAGGCGTCACGCGCGAGGGTAACCGCAAGGCGCAGCGCCTGGTGGCGGCCGTGTTTGAACTTCGTCCGACGTTTGAATGGAGGGGTCTTGGCGAACTGCCCTATAGCGGACTGCGGATCAAATCAGCCTATCGCCAATTTGACGCCGAACAGCGCTTCAACATTGAGTTCAAATCCGTGCCGGAGAACGCCGCATGCCAGTGCCCCGCCATCATCCGCGGTGTGAAGAAACCCACCGATTGCGCGATCTTTGGAACGGCATGCACGCCGCGAAGCCCGGTCGGTTCATGTATGGTCTCCTCGGAGGGTGCATGTGCCGCCTACTATAAGTATCGCCGCGGTGCGTTGCAGGCGCACGCCTGATGCGAATCCTCTTACTGGTGCACGACTTCAATAGCCTCTCGCAGCGGCTATTCGTCGAGCTCGCCCGCGATGGACACGAGCTGTCGGTGGAATTCGACATTCACGAGGGGGTCACCCGCGAGGCGGTGAAACTATTCAGGCCAGAACTCATTCTCGCGCCATTTCTCAAGCGCGCAATCCCTGCGCCCATCTGGCAGCGATGTCTTTGTCTCATCGTGCATCCGGGACCACCCGGCGATCGGGGCCCGTCGGCCTTGGATTGGGCGATTCTAAAGGGCGTGCGCCTCTGGGGCGTCACCGTCCTTCAAGCCACTGCGGAGTTTGATGCGGGGCCTGTCTGGGCGAGCAGCACGTTTGCGATGCGTTCGGTGCGAAAGAGCAGCTTGTATCATTCCGAAGTGACCGAAGCGGCTGTGGGTGCGGTGCGCGCTGCGATTGCCCGCGTGCAAGCCGGAGCGGGGCCTTTGACCGATGAGAATCGTGCTATGGCGCATGGCTGGCAGCCGCCGATGCGTCAGGCGGATCGCGCAATTGATTGGGTGCGTGATCATACGGCCACGATTCTGCGGAAAATTCACTCGGCAGACGGCAGTCCCGGCCTTTCGGATCTTTTGTTTAATCGCCGTTACCGACTATTCGATGCGAGCGCCGAATCAGAACTTCGCGGGGTGCCGGGTACGCTCATCGCCCGCCGCCATCATGCCATTTGCCGCGCGACCCGAAACGGAGCGGTGTGGATAGGCCACTTGCAGGCGGAAGCGCTGCCTCAGTCCTCATTCAAGCTCCCCGCGATCCTGGCACTTGGCGGTCTTGGCGATTCGCTGCCGTGGAGGGGCCCTGACACGGCCGAATCCAGCGAGTCTGCAAAGGAGCGCGAGATCCGCTACGAGGAACGCGGCGCCGTCGGATATTTACACTTTGATTTCTACAATGGTGCATTGAGCGCTGCGCAAGGCGAGCGGCTGCGATGCGCCTTCGCCCACGCACGCAGACGCTCGACGCGAGTCATTGTGCTCATGGGGGGGGCGGAGTTCTGGTGCAACGGCATGCACTTGCACTGCATTGAGGCTGCCGCGAGCCCTGCCGATGCCTCCTGGTCCAACATTAATGTCATCGATGATCTCGCCCGCGACATTCTTTTGACTGAGACGCACTTGACGATTGCGGCTTTGCAGGGCAATACAGCGGCAGGCGGTGTATTTCTGGCATTGGCGGCGGATCGTGTTTTGGCTCGCAGTGGCATTGTGCTCAATCCGCACTATCGGAATATGGGGAATCTGTTCGGCTCAGAATACTGGACCTACCTGCTGCCCAAACGAGTGGGTGCGGAACACGCGCTGGCGCTCATGACGAATCGCCTACCGGTGGGTGTACCGGAGGCGTATGCGCTGGGGCTGGTTGACGCACATGCCGGGCCCGATACAGAGGACTTCAATCGTTTCGTCGCGAGCCACGCCCAAGCACTGGCGACGGGCGCGGGCTTCGCACAGCTCTTGAAGGATAAAGGCGTGCGACGAGCGCATGACGAGCGGCGCCGCCCCCTCGCCGACTATCGAGCCGAGGAGCTTGAGCATATGCGGATGAACTTCTACGGTTTCGATCCGAGCTACCACATCGCACGTCACCGCTTCGTGCACCGCAGGCCCCGAGCCTGGACGCCGCTGCATCTGGCGCGCCATCGCCGCGCTGAGTTCTTAGATCAACAGGCACCGGCGCTTGCATGAGCGTTGTTGAAACGAGTATTCGGAAAAGCCTGGCTGGCGCATCGGTATTCGAAGCGTGCCGCTGGCGAATTGGTGGCCGCGTGCAGGGAGTCGGTTTCCGGCCCTTCGTGTACCGTCTAGCCCAGCGTTTCGAGCTCACAGGATGGGTGCGCAACAACGGCGGCGAGGTTGAGATACTCGCGCAGGGTCTACATGAAAACCTCCGGGCGTTCGGCGCTGCACTATTGGATCAGGTTCCCCCGGCGGCCCGCGCGCATCTTATTGAGATGGGCTCCTTGAACACGGGGGCGCACCGCGAGTTTCGTATTCTCGACAGTACCACCGAAGGAAGCTTGCATGTCCACGTTCCCTTAGATCTATTTACGTGCGACGATTGTCTCGCCGAACTGCGAGATCCGCGTGCGCGTCGCTTCCGGTATCCTTTCATCAATTGTACGCAGTGCGGACCTCGCTACACGCTGATTCGCTCGCTTCCCTATGATCGGGCCAATACGACGCTCGATCGTTTCGCGCTGTGCCCAGCCTGTTCTGTGGAGTATGCCAATCCGTTGGACCGGCGTTTTCATGCCGAACCACTGGCCTGTCCCGCGTGCGGGCCCACCTTGAGTTGGCAGGACGGGGAGGGCGCGGTGCATGGAAACGCGGCCTCCCTGAATGCGGCGCTGAATGCCCTGCGCAATGGATGGATCATTGGTGTTCGAGGCGTCGGTGGTTACCATCTTCTGTGCGATGCGCGCGACGCGATCGCGGTGGCGAGATTGCGTGAGCGCAAGGGGCGGCCCGCGAAACCGCTGGCCATCATGGTTCCATGGCGCGGAGCCGACGGCTTGGACCATGCCCGAGAGTTGGTAAAACTATCCTGGCTGGAAGCTGCTGCGCTCAGCGACCCGGTGCGCCCAATCGTAATCGCGGCACGCCGAGGGCAGACGCCGCTCGCCGAGGGTATCGCGCCCGGCCTTCGCGAAACCGGCATTATGCTTCCCTACAGTCCGCTTCATCACATGCTGCTTCAGGATTTCGGTGCCGCGCTCGTCGCGACTTCCGGCAACATCAGCGGCGAGCCGGTACTGACTGAACCCGCGGAGGCCGAGGCTCGGCTCGCCTCTGTAGCGCAGGGTTTCCTGCACCATGACCGTCCCATTACGCGCCCGGCGGACGATCCTGTTATACGGATCGTGGCCGATAGGCCGAGACCGATTCGACTGGGCCGCGGCAACGCGCCCCTCGAAGTGATGCTGCCGAGACACTTACCTGCTCCCGTACTCGCCGTCGGCGCGTACCATAAAATCACGATAGCGTTGGGTTGGGGGGATCGCGCGGTGCTCTCGCCGCACATCGGGGATCTGAGCAGCCCGCGTGGCCAAGAAGTGTTCATCCAGATCATTGAGGATCTGCAGCAGCTATATGGCGTGCGCGCGCAATCGATCGTGCATGATGCGCATCCGGGCTTTCCCAGTACCCGCTGGGCACGTGAATGCGGATTTCCGACACGACCTATCTGGCATCACTGGGCGCATGCGTCAGCGGTGGCTGGAGAGTATCCGAGCAACAAAAAATTGCTGTGCTTTACCTGGGATGGCGTGGGACTTGGGCCAGACGCCACGTTGTGGGGCGGCGAGGCGCTGTTGGGCAACCCCGGCGCATGGCGACGTGTTGCGAGCTTCCGTCCGTTCCGCTTACCTGGCGGCGAACGTGCGGCCCGTGAGCCGTGGCGCACCGCGCTGGCGCTTTCCTGGGAGTGCGGCCAACCATGGTCGATCGGCGAGAGTCTATGCGACCCAATGCTGCGAGCGGCGTGGGAGGGCGGTCTCAATGCGCCAGCGACGAGTTCGGTCGGCCGACTATTCGATGCCGCCGCCGCATTGCTTCAGGTGTGCCTGCGATCGAGTTATGAGGGCGAGGCAGCGATGCGCTTGGAATCGCTCTGCACGGAAGCACAAGCACCGGTTGCGCTGCCGTTGGCGCGCGATTCCTCGGGCATTTTACGCAGTGACTGGGCACCTCTTCTGACCGCGCTTCTTGGCTCGCAGCGCTCCAACGCAGAGCGCGCCGCCATGTTTCACGCAAGCCTTGCGCGGACTCTGTGTGAGCAGGCGCTCGCCGTGCGTGAGGCGAACGGCGTTGAGCGGGTCGGACTGAGCGGCGGGGTTTTCCAAAACCGCGTCTTGACCGAGCAGGTGCAGGCGCTACTGGCGACGGCCGGATTTGAGGTTCTGATACCCAAGATGCTTCCCGTCAACGATGCGGCAATCAGCTTTGGTCAGCTTATCGAAGCCGCCGCCCTGCATGTTGAACACGCCTAAATTTCGCGATACGCACGTCAGTCTCGCGCATGGCAATGGCGGGCGAATGATGCGCGAACTCATCTCAGAGTTATTCGTGACTGCGCTGGCCAATCCGCTGCTGGATATCAACGCGGACGCGGTTGCCCTGCCGTTGACTGCCGATCAAGACCTCGTTGTCACAACCGATGGCTTCACGGTGCAGCCGATAGAGTTCCCCGGCGGCAACATTGGCTCCTTGGCAGTTCACGGCACGGTAAACGATCTTGCGGTCAGCGGCGCAACTCCACGGTTCATGACGCTCAGTGTCATCCTTGAGGAAGGTCTGGCGCTTACCGTGCTGCGCCGCGTAGTCAATTCGCTCGGCGCCGCGGCGCGCGACTGCGGCGTCGCCGTGGTTGCCGGCGACACCAAAGTAGTCGGCCGCGGAGAATGCGACGGGGTGTATCTGTCCGCAACCGGCATGGGCTTTCGGCCACGAGGGACTCGATTTGCCTTGGACCAGGTACGCGTCGGCGACCGCATTTTACTCAGCGGCACCACGGGCGATCACGGAGCGGCGGTGATGCTGGCTCGGCAAGAATTCGGAATTCGCGGCGACCTTGTGTCGGATATGGCGAGTGTGTTGCCGCAGGCGCAGGCGTTGATGAGTATTGGAGGTCTGCGCTTCATGCGTGATCCGACGCGAGGCGGCTTAGCGACGGTCGCACACGAGATCGCCCGCGCAGCCGGACTCAAGGTTCAATTAACCGAAGCGAGCATTCCCATCGACACCGCAGTTCAATCTGTATGTGAATTACTCGGTTTTGACCCTTTGTACCTCGCCTGCGAGGGCCGGATCGTGGCCGTGGTCGCGCCGGAAGCGGCCGAAGCGGCGCTGGCTGCGCTGCGCAAGGTCGCGCCCAAATCGGCGCTGATCGGGGAGATCAAACGAGGATCGCCGCAGGTCGTGCTCGATACGGCTTTCGGTGGCCAACGTACGCTCGATGAGCTTGAAGATGATCCGCTGCCAAGAATCTGTTGATCCTTAGGGCGCAGGCGCGATCGTCGGCAATCTTGGCGCGTGGGATACCGAACAGACGCGCAACCCTCACACACCCTATGGTGCGTTCTTTACGCGCCCATTGCGCCGGGGAAATCAATGTTACGCAGCATGCAGGATATGGAGCATTATTCGATTCGAGCCGCAGACGGCATTGTCGGTCAAGTGAAGGATTTCTATTTCGATGATCAGGCGTGGGTTATTCGCTATCTCGTGGTAGAAACAGGCGCATCGCCGTCACTTCGTAAAGTGCTCATTTCTCCAATTGCCATCGGTCAGCCGAACTGGTCTGAAAAGGTATTCCCCGTCGCGCTCACTCGGGCCCAAGTGAGAAATAGCCCCGACATCGACACCGATAAGCCGGTGTCCAGGCAGCATGAGATGGGTTATCTCGGCTACTACGGTTATCAGAACTATTGGGGAGGAGGTGGGCTGTGGGGAGGAGGCTTGTATCCGGATATGCTGCAAGCAGGCCTGGCGGACGCTGCGGGTATCGCAAAAAACAAGATGCACCACCACGCGGGATCGGCCGCGTCCGTCACACCCCCCCTCCACGATGACCCGCGCCTGCGCAGCGGCAATGAGGTCATGCGGTATTACGTGCATGCTACCGACGGCGATGTAGGCCACGTGCAAGGGATTCTGGTCGATGAGAAAACTTGGGCAATTCGCTACATCATTGTGAACACCAGCAATTGGTGGCTTGGCCACAAGGTACTCATCGCACCGCAATGGATTGAAGATGTCTACTGGGCCGAATCAAAACTAAATGTCGCCATAACGCGTCAGGCCGTGAAGGACGCGCCGCTTTACGACACGACGACCGCCTTGAGCCGTGACCAAGAAGCAAGCATATTTCATCACTATGGACGCGAGGGCTACTGGCCGCGCGAGGCCAAGTACTCGGGAGCGTCTGTGCGCTTGGGCGACTAGTGCCGCATCGATGCGCTCCTATGGGGGCATTTTGTTCCCGTTCGCTTTGAATTTCTCGCCCAACACCGTCAGCGCACCTCCGCCCTTGGGGTTCGCGTGGCAGGCGGCGCATGATTGTTTGGTTTCCGCCGCAAATTGCGGTGTAGCAACGGCTGGTCGAGAAATCATCAACAATGCGGCGCCCGTAATCACCGTCGCCGCGGCAGTGCCGCACGTGAGGGCAAACCATTGTTTCTGCCTGTCTTTCATCATCAGATATCCTATTCAGGTGGCTACTGCACCAAGCGTACGAGGGTCAGCTTTCCGTGTCTGTGCGGTGTCGAACAGGTCGTCTGGACCAATTTCAGCGGCCTGCCTCATTCCGCGCCGTGGTAGCTCGGATTAAAGAGAGGTCATCAGGTGTGAGTACTTCTAAGCCGAAGCTTTGGATGGGGGCGTTTACCGGCTTCTATAAACCCGGTGTTCAAGACGTTCGGCGGCTGGATGCGATTTCGCGATTTCTGTACGCCGCGCGCAGCGTGATTCTGGTTATATCGGCGCAGGCTGCCCTCATCGCGGGGCTGCTGGCTGCTGCGGTCGGACGCTTCCAGTGGGGCAGCTTCATGGGGATAGTCATTGGGTTTGTAGTCGCCCATATGATCAGTAATCTCAGCAACGACTACTTTGGTTTCAAGCGCGGGCACGATACGCCGGATTCGCCCCGGATGCGCTATACCGTACATCCCCTGGCCAGCGGTGTACTTGACAACCGCACGCTGCTGACGGGGCTTGCGATCCTGCTTCTGATCGGTGTTTCTCTGACTACGTACTTTATTGTCCAGCGTGGCTGGCTGGCCGTGGCATTCGCCGCGAGCGGCGTCTCGCTGTTATTCCTATACGACGCCGCGCCAACGCCACTCAAGAGTATCGGCTTGGGCGAGCTTGCTGTGTTCCTGGTGTGGGGACCGCTCATGATCGGCGGCGGCTATGCGATGATTACTGGGCAGTTATCGACCGATGCACTGTTGGCTTCTGTACCGTATGGACTGGGTGTCATGACCATTCTCAATGGCAAACACATCGACCAGATGGATTTTGACTCTTGCAGATCCATTCGCACTCTGCCCGTCATGATCGGGGAACCGGCGGCGCGGGTTGTCAACATCGTCGCGATTATTTCCATGTATGTGGTGGTCGCAGTGTTGATTGTTCTCGGACGGCTGAGCGTGTTTTCAGCCGTCGTCGTTGTTTCGTTACCGCAAGCCGTCCGCGCGGTACGCCTCATGAGCCGTGCACGTCCTACACTCCCGCCGGATGGCTACACCGGCTGGCCGCTGTGGTATCACCGCGCGTGCCTTCAGCACGACCGGATATTCGGCTGGACGTATATCGCTGGGCTCGCGGCCGCCCTCCTATGGCAGGCGATTTCGCGACAGAAATAGGAGAGGGCCGGACGCGGACAGGCCCAGCGAGGCGATTTGAGCTGCGGCACAGGGCATGGACTCCATTTGTGAAAGTGTTACATGCCCCCGCGTTGGCCTTCCGTGCACAAAGGCGGCGGCATGTTGTTGCGCAGCCTTACATGGTTTCGCGCGAATGTCTGCTGTACCGCGCACGCTAAGCGCCTACGCTGATGCTCGTGTGCTGTCCTTATCAAACGCAAATACCCATTGATGCCGCGCGAATTGGGCTCCTCGCCCGCTGTACGGTCGTGCTGGGACTACCAACAGCGTGCAACGCGGGCAGACAGTGAGCTACAGCAAAGGCGAATTGGCCAAGGTGCCGACACTCAGCCAGTTGATTGAGCACTTGGAGGAAATCTCAGAATCTCACCGCTCGATGCTTGCGCGGAAGCTTCACGATGACGCGGGCGCATCATTGGTGTCCGCCATGATGGATCTGGCATGGGTGGAGCGCCATTCTGAAACCTCGAGTGATGAGAATCAGCGCATCCTGAAACGGGTGTTTCGCAGTCTTGCGAGTACACTGGATATGGAGCGCATCATGATCGAACAATTGCGCCCGTCGCTGCTTGATGAGGTGGGATTGTTCGCCGCTCTTCGGTGGCACATGAGGACAACCTGCAAACCTGCAGGCCTTAGCTGGGCGATTGATCTTCCGGACCCGGAACCGGCATTCCTCAAACACGCGTCAATTGTGGTTTTCCGCATTGTCGAGGAGGCGCTGGAGAGCTTGATGGTAGATCAAGCGGCCACATCGGCAGACCTAAAGGTGACGGCAGTCGACGGTGTGCTCACTGTTTCAGTCCAAACGGACGGTGTTTCCGCTTCAAAACGCAGAGCGGACAGGGACGCCCCTTACGCATTCTTACGGCTCCAACACCGCGCGGCGTCTCTAGGGGGGGATGTGCAGCTCTACGGACCGTCGAGTCGCGGAACCAGCATTGCCGCTCGATTCTCATTTGAGAATTCGCTTCAATAATGTGCTGATCGTTTCTCGCTAGGTACCGAAAACCCAGAGAACGACAAAGAGCGCGCCAAGCGCGATACACGCCACTATTTTCCAGTAGTGGTCAGGTTGGGGCAGAGGGATGCCCCCGCCGTGCCGAATGCCCAGAACAGAGGGCCTTGGCAATAGTTCAATAAGACGTGAGGCAATCAATTCGGTCTCTGCTTGCCGCTCCAAATCCGAGTTCGCCGCGGATATCAAGGAAGCCAGCCTGGCAATCGCGCGGGCTCTCGGCATCTGCGCCAAATTGGCCGCCTCGTCCCAGGGGTCAACGTTGTGGCGGGCGAGGGCTGAGAGAACAGTGACCGGCACTTGCCCCGGGTGGTCGCTAACGGGTGAATATAAGAAGCCGTTAAAAGCGCCGCTCAAGACCGAATGGCCGGGCGCGCTCATGAACTCAGGTTTGCGTGACGCATGGGTTTGGTTCTGCTCAGTGCAGCGATCTCATCGGTGGTGCAGTTGGGTGATGACATCCGTTCCGAAATGTATGAAATCTCTTGCGTCGGTCTTGAACCTCAATTGACCAGCCGCCGATTCAGTGCGCTGATTTTTCAGGGCTTGAGCCTGCTTGCGCAACTCGCGGCTTTCGAGACTCAGCATGTACTGTTCGATCCCGTCGGCGCTGGCGATCGCTTCGCCATCCCGTGAGGCGCCCCTTACTTCCAGTGACCAAATCTGGGCAGCGATATCGTTGATTGCGCACGCGTCGTTACCAACGGCGGCGACCAAGATCCATCTTGATCCAGTTGAGTATTATCGACCACGATCTGCGACTCCATAACAGGTTCGCCGCGGCTTCTGATTGCCTCGAGCGTGGCGGGGCGCATAGAACGTATTTTTTGACCGACCGGCCCGGTCGATTCGATGAAGTAGTACAGGTATACGTCACACATGCGCGTCTCCGGGAGCGGCGTAGTTGAGGCAGATTGTAGGATTTGTCCTACGCGCCGTCGGTGCGGTGGCGTACGCAAGGACGTCAGGCAGCAACCGAAATTCTCATTATGGTATGTCGGAAATGGCGTTGAGCGGGATTTTGTGTATGCCGACCTTCAGCTATGTTCGCCACCGCACGGAGAGCACGCCGTTTCTCTCCCCCTTTGTCACTCAGTGAGGCCACGCCGGCGACTGGATCTCGGTTTTGCGGACGGCCTTTAGTAGCATGGGCCGATCCGAGGGCGGTGTTCACTGGGAGAGAGGTATCAGTCCCCCTCGGTTACGGGTGTTTTCATGGAATTGGCGCGGGGGCATCGGCGCGCGGCTGGGTGTTGCCTTTGCGGCCGTCGCCGGTCTTGCCGTTGCGGCCAATCTGCTCATCGAGAAGGAAACCTCGATAACGCGCAAGACGCGCACCGTGCGGATCGCCACGCCGAGCCCACTGCCGATGGCCTTCGCATCGCGGTCGCCCAATACCGCATCGCTGGCGCAGGCTGAAACGGTAAGCCCCAAAGCGTTGATCGCCGCCATCGAACACTGCGAAGTCGCCGTGCGCAGTCGTCTGGATGTTCACAACGATCACAGCGTGTATCGAGATTGAACTCACTGAAAACGTTCTGCAGACCGGTGCGGCGACCATCGAGGTCTTGCGTCAGCTGCGCAGTCACGGCGTGGCCATCGCGCTTGATGATTTTGGAATCGGCTACTCCTCTCTCGCGTCGCTGGAACAGCTGCCCCTGACGCGCGTCAAGCTCGATCGTGCGCTGGTCGCAAGCATTCACCTAAGCCCCCGGTCGGCGGCCATCGCCCGAGCCCTCGTCGGACTCTGTCATAGCGTCGGGCTTGAGGTGACGGCCGAAGGCATCGAGTGCGAGGAGCAACTGGCTCTGCTGGCTGATTTGACCCCGATTTCACTACAGGGATATCTGCTCGCGCGGCCGGTGTCCGCAGAAAAACTCCTACCCGGGATGGCGACGCTGCCAAATCACATGGCCTCGCTCCTTCTTACGTCCGCGCCCCGGGAGGTCGCCGGCGATGTACCCGCGCAGGAGTTCGCGGTCGGGCGTCGACGGACTGATAAGGGGTAAGTTGTTGATAGATCAGGTTGTGTAGTCCCAGCCCATCCTGACCATGGTTCTTACGCACTCGGTTGGCAAGAACGAATTCCATTGACGTATATTTTTGATTGAACGCTCCGCGTCGACCGCGCTCAAGGGCCGATGAAATAAAGTTTCCTCGCAGAAAGGCCTTCGCTGAAGCGCAGAATTGGCGTTTTGGTGGCGTTGAGAGTGACTGTGCATGCGGCGTCCCCCACAAAGTGGAACGCAACGGATACTCGAAATCAGTGGCGTCGTCTGTGGGCGCCCGTACATTGGGGCGCGGCTATCATTTCGCGACAAACGCCGGGATGATTCCGGGCAGCAGGTACTGCTGCACGATCACAATGACCACCAGCACCAAGGTCAGCACGACGCTATGAATAAAGGTGCGCGCCAGAACCGCACCCTCTTGGCCGCGTAGATTGGTAACCGACACGCCGGTGGCGATGTTCTGCGGAGAAATCATCTTGCCGAGCACTCCGCCGGACGAATTCGTCGCGGCGAACAGCAGCGGATTCAACGACAGTTGCCTGGCGGCGACCACTTGCAAATTCCCGAACAGCGCGTTGCCGGAGGTATCGCTGCCCGACAAGAACACCGCTATCCAGCCGAGGAATGGCGAGAACAATACAAACCAATGGCCGGTCGAGGAGGCGGCAAGACCCAGCGTGTAGGCGAGGCCCGAGTAATTCATCACGTATGCCAGCGCGACAATACACATGACGGTCAGCACTGCCTGCCAGATCATGCGAATCGTGCGCACCGCGCACTGCCACAGTTCGGCCAATGGCAATCTGACCCACACCGCGGTGATGAGCGCGGCGACCAGGATGGCGGTGCCGGTTCCCAACGGTTGGAACACCCACGCAGCGCCGTATGGCTTGTCGTTGTAAAGCGTGATGGACACCGCTTTGTCCAAGCCCGGCCAGGGGATCGAGTGCTGCCCCTTCGATGCGACCTTGAATATTGTCCACAGAATGACCACCGCCGTGATCATTAACCAGGGCATCCAGCCCTGCCAAGCAGGGACGCTGCGGAATCGGTCTTGGACGTCGCCCGGCGAATGTTTAATAGCGAATTCCGGATCCGGCGCCGGGCGCCACGCCTGAAGAAACAATAAAGTCACGGCCAAAGACCCCAGCGCCGCGATCACATCGGTCAGCGTGTAATCGAGGTAGTTGGACGAGATAAATTGCGTTATGCCGAAACTTAATCCAGACACTGCCAGCACCGGCCAGAGCGCGCGGATCGAACGCCAGCCGCCGTACAGCGCCATGACGTAAAAAGGCAGAAACGCCGCGATCAAGGGCAATTGACGGCCGATCATCGCCGCCAGTGCCGGCGCTGGAAGGCCTGTCACCGCACTCAACACAGTGACCGGGGTGCCCAGTGCGCCGAATGCCACCGGCGTCGTGTTGAAGATC
This sequence comes from uncultured Gammaproteobacteria bacterium, assembly GCA_963756845.1. Taxonomy (GTDB): domain Bacteria; phylum Pseudomonadota; class Gammaproteobacteria; order Steroidobacterales; family Steroidobacteraceae; genus Bog-1198. The sequence goes on from CAVWPD010000003.1 coordinate 374,102, forward strand.
AACACGAATACCAGCGCCTCCAGCGCGGGAAACCCGCACATGATCAGCAGCGACACCACGATGGCGACGGGAGCGCCGAATCCGGCGACGCCCTCGAGCAGTGCGCCGAAGCAAAACGCCATGACGATCAATACGACCCGCCGATCATTCGGTAAATGCTTGATCACCCAGGCTCGAAACGCATCGAAGCGGCCCGAGGAAACCGCAATGTTGTAGACGAACAGCGCGGCGATCACAATCCACATCACCGGCCAGAGCGCAAACACCGCGCCGTTGGATAACGCCGCAAAGGCGATGTTGGCCGGCAAATCCCAAACAGCGATCGCGATGATGAGACCGACGAGAAGGCCGGCCAAAGCGGCTTGCCACGCGGGCCGTTTCACTACGCCGAGAAGAATGAGCACGGTGGCGATGGGCAGAATCGCGACCAGGAAAGACAGAGTGAGACTGCCGCCAACCGGTGTCAACAATTGATGAAACATCGATTCCCCCGCTTTGGGTGGCGCTGCCACCGCGTTAGTTTCATCGAATCCTACTCCAACCTCGGCAATTCTGTCACCGCGCCGCACAGCGGCCGCAGCGCAGAGGCAAGGTGCATAATATTGCCCATGAAAACATCGTTACGGCCCGATTGGCCGGAGGCAGCTTGGGCTAAGCGCCAGACAGAGGTGGTGGCCGCGCTGCGCCAGACACTGCCGCGGGAATGCATCCTGTTTCGCCAAGAGGACACGGCGCCGTATGAATGCGATGCGCTCACTGCCTATCGGACCTCTCCCATGGTCGTGGTATTGCCGGATTCCGAGGCGCAGGTCGCCGCCATCCTGAGCATCTGTCATAACCTGGAGGTGCCCGTCGTGGCCCGCGGTGCGGGCACGGGATTGTCCGGTGGCGCCACGCCGCACCGATCGGGTGTGATTCTCTCGCTGGCCAAATTCAATCGGATCGTCAGTATCGATGCGGCGGCATGCACCGCCGTCGTGCAAAGCGGTGTCCGCAATTTGGCCATCAGCGAGGCCGCGGCGGCCTATGGGCTCTACTATGCCCCGGATCCCAGCAGTCAAATCGCCTGCACCATTGGCGGCAATGTGGCGGAGAACTCCGGCGGCGTGCACTGTTTGAAGTACGGGCTGACTTTGCACAATGTGCTGCGCGTTCGCGGTTTCATGGTGGACGGAACCGCGGTGGATTTCGGTTCCGAGGCCCTGGACGCGGCCGGCCTTGACCTCCTGTCGGTGGTGATCGGCAGCGAAGGCATGCTGGCGGTGACCACCGAAGTTACGGTCAAGCTGATTCCCCGGCCTGCGGTGGCCCGCTGCATCATGGCGAGCTTCGATGACATCGAATCGGCAGGCGCGGCGGTGGCCCGTGTGATTGCTCGCGGCATCATTCCGGCCGGCCTGGAGATGATGGATCAAGCCATGACCGCGGCGGTCGAGGCATTCGTGCATGCCGACTACGACTTGAGCGCCGCCGCTATTCTGCTCTGCGAGAGCGACGGCACGCCCGAGGAAGTGGAGGAGGAAATTGCGCACATGGAGGCGGTGCTCAAGGAAGCGGGTGCATCGCGCCTGGAAGTCAGCCGCGACGAAGCGCAGCGCCTGAAATTTTGGAGCGGCCGGAAGAATGCCTTCCCGGCCTCCGGGGGGATCAGCCCCGACTACATGTGCATGGATTCCACCATCCCGCGCAAACGGCTGGCGCAAATGCTGCGGGAAATTCAGCAAATGCAGGTCAAGTACCGGCTGCGCTGCGTGAATGTGTTCCATGCCGGGGACGGCAACCTGCATCCGCTGATCTTGTTCGATGCCGAGGATGCCGACGAATTACGCCGTTGCGAACTGTTCGGTGCCGATGTTCTGGAGACCAGTGTGCGCCTCGGCGGGACGGTCACGGGCGAACATGGGGTGGGGGTGGAGAAGCTGAATTCGATGTGTGTGCAGTTCTCAGCGGCGGAGCACGCGCAATTCCTCGCGGTGAAACAGGCCTTCGATCCGCTCGAGCTGCTGAACCCGGGCAAAGTGATTCCGACCCTGCAGCGCTGCGCGGAGTACGGCAAGATGCACGTGCACCGAGGCATGCTGCGCTTCCCTGAGCTGCCGCGATTCTGATGGATGCGCAAGATCCGGTGATTGCGCGATTCGTGGACCAAGTCGCGCATGCGCGGGCATATCAGGCACCGCTGGACATTCGCGGCGGCGGCACCAAGCAGTTCTATGGCGAAGCGGCGGTGGGCGAACCCCTCGATGTGACCTGCCTGAAGGGGATCAGCAGCTACGAACCGACCGAGCTTGTCGTCACCGCGCGCGCCGGCACAACACTCGGTGATCTGGAAGCGGCGCTGGCGGAACAAGGGCAATGCCTGCCTTTTGAGCCGCCTCGCTTTGCCCCCGGGGGAACCGTCGGGGGCATGGTCGCGGCCGGCCTGTCCGGACCTGCGCGGGCCAGCGTGGGATCCGTGCGCGATCATGTACTCGGCGCGACGGTGCTGAACGGACGCGGCGAGCTCTTGAGCTTCGGCGGACAGGTGGCAAAAAATGTCGCCGGCTACGATGTATCGCGCTTGATGGTGGGATCGATGGGGATACTGGGCGTGATCTGCGAAGTCTCGCTGAAGGTGTTGCCAGTCAGCGTGGCGACGGCGACTTTGAGCTTCGAGTGGAACGAGCGGCGCGCCCTCGAACAGCTCCATGCGTGGGCATCGCGGCCCTTGCCCATCAAGGCTTCGGCTTGGCATGGCGGGCGACTGTACCTGCGCCTCGCCGGCGCGCGCGCCGCCGTGCGCGATGCCTGCGGCAAGCTGGGCGGGGAGCCGCTCGCACCGGAGCGCGCGGCCGGGTGGTGGGGCGGTGTCCGTGACCACCAGGATCCGTTCTTCGCGCTCGGCGCCAATGATTTGGCGCGCGGCGAATCGCTGTGGCGCCTGTCCGTGCCGGCAACCGCCGAGGTGCTCGATCTACCGGGTAGTCAATTCATCGAATGGAACGGGGCGCAGCGCTGGTGGAGGACCACGGCCTCAGCAAGGGAAACTCGCGCCGCCGCCGTGCGCGTTGGCGGTCACGCCACCCTGATGCGGGGCGCGGATAAAAGCCACGGCGTGTTTGCACCGCTCAGCGAGGTGTTGATGCGCATTCACCGCGGACTGAAACAGGCCTTTGATCCTGCGCGTGTTTTCAACCCGGGGCGCCTGTACGCGGACCTTTGAACCATGCAAACGACGTTGAGCACCGAATTCGCGGATTCTGCCGAGGCCAAGGAAGCGGCCGCCATTCTTCGCAAGTGCGTGCACTGCGGTTTTTGCAACGCGACCTGTCCCACCTATCAATTGCTGGGGGATGAGCTGGATGGTCCACGCGGGCGCATCTACCTAATCAAGCAGGTGCTCGAAGGCGCCGAGGTGACCCGCAGTACCCAGCAGCATCTGGATCGCTGCCTCACCTGTCTGAACTGTCAGACCACCTGTCCGAGCGGCGTTGAATACGGTCACCTGGTCGATATCGGCAGACAGTTGGTTGACTCGCGTGTCGCGCGCCCCGCCCGGCGAGACGGCGATTCGCTGGCTTCTTAAGGAAGGGCTTACCTCGCCCCTGTTCGGCGCCGCGCTGAGGATCGGCCGCGCGGTGCGTCCGCTGCTGCCCAAGATTCTCAAGGACAAGGTGCCCGCCGCGAAGCGCGCGGTGGCCACACCCACCCAAGTGCGGCCCCGCAAAGTGCTTATGCTGCAAGGCTGCGTGCAGCCCTCGATGATGCCCAATATCGACGCTGCGGCGGCACGCGTGCTCGACCGCGCCGGCATCGAAGTGCTGTACGCCGGCGCCGCGGGGTGTTGCGGGGCGCTGCGCGCGCACTTGAGCGATCATCGCGGCGCGCTCCACGACATGCGCCGTAATATCGATGCCTGGACCGAGATGCTGGAGCATCAGCCGATCGAGGCGGTGGTGTCCTGCGCCTCGGCCTGCGGCTTGGCCATCAAGGATTACGCCCACGCGCTGGCGCACGATGCGAAGTACGCCGATGCCGCAGCGCGAATCAGCGGCATGACAAGGGACTTGAGCGAATTGCTGCCCGATCTGGTGCCGGTTCTGCAGAGCCATGTGCGGCCGGGTCACGCCACGCGGATTGCGTTTCACTCCCCGTGCACACTGCAGCACGGTCAACGTCTGCGCGGCGTTGTGGAGACGCAGTTGCAGGCGTTGGGCTTCGATGTCGCCCCCGCCGGCAACGAAAGCCATCTGTGCTGCGGCTCCGCGGGCACCTATTCGCTACTGCAGCCGCAGCTAGCTCGCCAGCTGCGCGATCGCAAGCTGGCAAACCTCGCGCAGCGTGAGCCGCACTACATCCTCTCAGCCAATATCGGCTGCATTCAGCACTTGCAGTCCGGCACCGTTACACCGGTCATGCACTGGATCGAGCTTGTGGATCAGGTGCTGGCCTAGTGGTGCCCCAGCGCCCAGACGTAGGCCGCCACCGCGAATAGTTCATCGCTGCTCAGCTGCGCGCCGCCCATGGCCGGCATGGGCGCGCGATACTGCTTCGGCTGGGCCACGCCCTGGGCAATGGTCGCCGCAATGCCCTGGTAGCTGCCATTGCTCCACAGCCACTTGCCGCTGGTCAGGTCCGGCCCGAGCGGGGATCCGGTGCCGCTGGCGCCGTGACAGCCGGCGCAGGTCCCGCCGCCGGCTTGGCCATGATAAACCCGATTCCCCAACGCCACGATGGCCGGCGTTGCGCCCGGGGGAGCGCGTAGCGCGGCGGTGTCGGCACCGGCATCCGGGTGTGTGCCTTCAGGCGGCTTCGCCGTTGCGGCGGCTATCGGTCCCGGCGAATCCGTCGCGCTCGGACAGGCCACCGGCTTGATGGCACCCTCTGCGCCCGGCGCGCCCTGATACACGATGCGATAGATGCGCCCCGATACATCGTCCGCCACGTAGAGAGCGCCGTCCGGTCCAACGGCAAGTCCGGTGGGACGATGGGCTGCCTTGGCGGGCGATTTATCCGGTCCCGCAAATCCATCCGCAAAAATCTCGCAGCTGCCCAAGGCCTGGTCGCCGGAGAGCGCTTGAAACACGACGTTGTAGCCGTCCTGCGCGTACGGCGCGCGATTCCACGATCCATGAAAGGCGATGAAAACCCCGTTGCGATAGCGTGCGGGAAATTGTCTCTTGTCGTACAGCACCATGTCGTTGGGCGCCCAGTGCGCCGGAAAAATCGCGATCGGTGCGCTCTTTTGAGCGCACACGCCCACGCTCTTGCCATCGCCGCCGTATTCGGGCGCCAGCACCAATGTCCGCTGGAACGGATCGTAGTAGCACTCCGGCCAGCCGTAGTCGCCGGCCTTTTTTAGCAGCAACAATTCCTCCGCGGGCAGCGTGGCCTCCAGGTCCGCGTCCTTGATGACATCCGGCCAGTTGGTATGCAGTTGATCGCGGCCATGCTGCGTGACGAAAATCCGATGGCCCGACGCGTCGAGCCCGAACCCTTCGGCATTGCGGATGCCGGTCGCGTAGCGCTCCGCCGGCGAAAACGCTTGATTGGTCTTTTTCGCGTCGTAGCGCCAGATGCCGCCGCGCGTCTGCAGCTCGGTGCAGGGGTCCTTACCCGGCGAATTGAGCGTGCGATTTTTTTCCTGACAGGAATTCGTTGCGCTCGCGACATCGATATACAGGGCGCCGCCGGCCTCGATGGCAAACGGATGCATGGGATGATCACCGCTCAAGGGCAGGCCGCTCACCACCACGGTTGACCGCTCGCCCGGCACCACCGAGCCCTTGTTCAAGGGGTACTTGAGTATCTTGTCGTTAAGTTCTGCATACAGCCAGCCATCGTAAATGCCGATGCCGGTGCCGCCGGCACCCCCACTTTGTACGGTCTCGCCAAAGCGTTGATTGACATCTGCTTTACCTTTGCCGCTGGTGTCCTGCAATGCCACGAGGAAGCCGCCGGCGTGCGGCACATCATTGCCGAAGTAGCGCCCGGACCAGGTATTGACGTACACAATCCCGCCCGCCGAGACGACCAGGTGGCGTGCGTGGCCGATGCCATCAGCGAAGACGCTGGCGCAGAAGCCGGCGGGCAGCGTGAGCCCGCTGTCATCGTTGGGGCAGTCCTTGGGACTCGTCGGCGCATCGGCCCGGCTCGCCGCCGGCAGCAGCGTGAGTGTGCCGGCGATCAGCGCAACCACGCTTAACAATAAACGATTGGGCGTTTGGACTTTTTGCATGCCGGGGAGTATATCCCGGTTCCCCGCGCGTTCAATCAAGCCCCTGGAGTTCTGCGGGCGGGACGCGTAGCGTTGGCGCATGTGCTTGGTTCTTATCGCGTGGCGCGAAGATGCGCAGTATCCCTGCGTCATTGCCGCGAATCGCGATGAATTTTACGCGCGCCCGACAGCGGCGGCGCACTGGTGGCCGACGCAGCCGGCGATTTTGGGTGGGCAAGATCTTAGCGCAGGCGGCACCTGGTTGGGCGTCACGCGCAGCGGCCGCTTCGCCGCACTGACCAATTATCGCGCCGCCGACAAGCAGCTTGGCAACATGCCGAGCCGCGGCACGCTGGTGACATCCATCCTGCAGTCCAATGCCGGCACGGCGCAGAGTCTGCAGCATCTTCGCGAGGTCGGCCCGAGCTACAGTGGATTCAACCTGATTTTCTCCGACGGTGAACGCCTGGCGGTCTACGAAAGCGCTCGCGGCGCCGGACGCGAGTTAGGACCCGGCATTTACGGACTGTCGAATCATTTGCTGGATACGCCTTGGCCCAAGGTGCAAAGCGCCAAGTCACGGCTGTCGACGGCGCTGGCGGATTTGACGCACACCGACGCCGCGCTGGCGCTGCTGCGAGACGACACCCCGGCGCCGGACGAGCAGCTGCCGCGCACTGGGGTCGGCTTGCCATGGGAACGTCTGCTGTCGAGCGCCTTCGTTCGCGCCGGGGACTTCGGTACGCGCTGCTCGACGCTGGTGCGCGTTGATCGGCAACGGCACGCGTGTTTTGATGAGTGGACCTGGGATTCCGCGGGCGCGCAAACCGGTAGCGTGAGTTATCAATTCGAGCTGGAGTGAAGCGATGTTCAAGCGAGTGCTGCTGTGCTACGACGGCACCGAAGCCGGTCGACGGGCGCTGCGCCGCGGCGCGGAGCTGGCCATTTTATTGGGCGCGGAAGTCAGCGTGCTATCCATCGTGCCCAGTCAAGTCGCCAATGCCGCAGTGGTCGCAGGAGCCACGGGGCACGCCTGCATCGTCGATGAGTCGGGTGAATATCGCAGGCTGCTCAACGAGTCCGTTGAATGGCTGAAAGCCCGTGGCGTGAGCGCGCAAGGGTACCTGGCGAGCGGCGATTACATTGATCAGATCATTGCATTCAGTCAGCGCCTGACCAGCGATCTGATCGTCTTGGGCCACTATCCGCTGCCGGCCGGTGGCTTTTGGTGGTCCGGCAGTAAACGCGTGTCGTTGGCGGAGCGCGCCAAATGCTGTGTATTTGTGGCGGTCAACGCCGCAGATGAGTCTGTGCCAAGATAACGCATGGATGCCTCCCCGCCTGTAGCTCGCGACCGCGCCCTGGGTGTCATCGCGACCGCAACGCTGCTCGCACTGCTGTACTTCGCGCGCGATATCTTGGTGCCGATTACCCTGGCATTCATCCTCAGTCTGTTGATTGCCCCGCTGGTGCGCGCGCTGCGCCGTTTCGGTTTCGGCCAAACGCTGTCGGTCGTTTCCGCAGTGTTGATGTTGGCCGTTTCGTTCGGCGCCGTCGCCACCGTCATCGGCTCGCAATTGATTCGCATGGCCTCGAGCCTGCCGAACTACGAGAGAACCCTCGAACGGAAACTCGAGACATTGAACGATGTCACCGTGGGAAAGATCAGCTCGTTCACCGCGCAGGCAGGGAAGGTGCTCAATCGGCGTACCGAGGCGGAGCAAGCGCAGGCGCAGAGCCTCGTACAGGAAGATGCCGCCGCGCCAAAAACACCCATTCCGGTGGAATTGCACGAAGCGCCGGCCAACCCGTTGCAGGTCATCCAAAAGGTGCTGGGATCCGTGTGGGTGCCCATCGAGACCGCCGGAATTGTCTTGGTGGTGCTGGTCTTCGTGCTGCTCGAGCAAGAGGCCCTGCGCGATCGGTTCATTCGTATCGCCGGCGGCACGGACATTCGCCTCACCACCATGGTCATCAACGAAGCCGGAGAAAGGTTGTCGCGGTTTTTCGTGTCGCAATTCGCGGTGAATTTCGGCGTCGGCGCCTGTATCTGGTTGGGGTTGAGCATCATAGGTCTGCCGCATCCGCTCGTCTGGGCGGCACTGACCACGGCGCTGCGATTCGTACCTTATGTGGGCGTGTGGATCGCGGCATTTTGTTCCGCGCTACTGGCCGCCGCCGTGGATCCGGGATGGACCATGGCATTCGCGACCTTAAGCCTGTTCGTTCTCATCGAGCTGATCGCCGCGCAACTGGTCGAGCCGCAGCTGTACGGGCATACCACCGGCCTATCGCCGCTGTCGGTGATCATCGCCGCGATATTTTGGAGCTGGCTGTGGGGGCCGATCGGTTTGATCGTCTCCACGCCCTTGACGCTGTGCTTATTGGTGGCCGGGCGGCACATCAAGGCTTTGAGCCTGCTCGACATACTGTTGGGCGATACCCAGGCGCTCACCATGCCGCAGCGCTTCTATCAGCGCGCGCTATCGGCCGATTCGGATGAAATCATCGCCAGTGCGCGTGAATTTCTCAAACGCAATTCATTCGCCAATTATTGCGATCTGGTGTTGATGCCCGCCCTGCATTTGGCGCGCATCGATCTGCAGTCGGGCACCATCAGCCCCGACCAGCAAGCCAAGGTGCGCGGCGCCATGGTTGCCGTGATCGCTGCGATTGGCGGCGAAAATCGCCGGCCGACGCGGCGCCAACTGCGCTCCTCCGTGCTGGACAAATCCACCGCCGGGCGCCAGCTGCGCCAGCAGCGCGAGCAAACCGCCGGCCGCTGGCAGGGCCCGATCGCCGTGCCCGCCGGATCCGTCATGGTCTGCGTGGGTTTAGGATCGATGGCCGATGATCTGGCCACTGAACTGTTGGTGCGCATCTTGCGCAACCAAAAAATCGACGCGCGCCACATGTCGATCGAGGACTTAAGCGCGGTGCCGCCGCCCAATGCCGCGGAAGCCGTGTCGATCGTGTACGTGGTCAGTGCTTTTCCGAGCGAGGAGCGCAAGCAGGGCGACGCCACGGCCGTGGAGATGCGGCGGCGTTTTCCAAATGCCTGCATTGTCGCGGTGTTTTTGCCGGGCATGCTGCTGCAGCCGGAAACTGAAGCAGAGTCCACGCAAATGCAGGAGGCCGACAAGTCGGCGGCCTCATTGGGCCACGCGGTGCAGATCTGTCTCGATATGCAGCAGAAATGAAAACGGTACTGGTCACGGGCGCGGCTCAGGGGGTCGGACTGGCGTGTGCCACCCTGTTGTCTGGGCGCGGCTACCGCGTCATCCTGCTCGACATCCAACCGCTGAATGCACAGCTCGCGCAGCTGCGCGGCGCGGGCGCATGCGTGGAAGGCGTGTCGGGCGATGTGGCATCGGAGATCTTTGTGCAAGGCTTGGCGCGAGACTTAGCCCGCGACTGTGGCGCACTCGACGGTCTGGTGAACAACGCCGGCATCAGTCTCATCGCGCCGGCGGAGCAGACCAGCGGCGCGCAGTGGCAACGGGTGATGGACATCAATCTCCTGGGTCCCTTTCTATTGTGCCGATATCTCGCGCCGCCCATGCTCGAGCGGCGGCGCGGCAGCATCGTCAATGTGGCCTCGGTGGCCGGCCTTGCCGGCATCAGCCATCGGGCCGCCTATAACGCCTCCAAGCATGGCCTGATTGGACTCACCCGAACGCTGGCCGCCGAATGGGGCGGCCGCGGCGTGCGCGTCAATGCCGTGTGCCCCGGTTGGATCAAGACGGCCATGGACGAGGCGGATCAGGGCAGCGGGGCCTATAGCGATGCGGATATCATCGATCGCGTGCCCTTGGCGCGCTTTGCAAGGCCTGAGGATGTGGCCGAGGCGATCGCCTTTCTGCTCGACGCTGATCGTGCTGAATTCATCAATGGCGTCAGTCTGCCCGTGGATGGTGGCTGGATGGCCGATGGCAGCTGGAACAGTCTGCGCCTCGGCACTCGGCCATAAGAGCTTAACGGGGAGACGGGTATGTGGCTGCAGACAACGACTGCCAACGATCGGCGTGCGCTGCTGGCAGCCTATGCCGGTTACGGCCTGGATGCCTTCGACTTCATGATCTACAGCTTTGTGGTCCCGACCTTGCTTAACCTGTGGAGCATGTCCAAGGCGCAGGCCGGCTACATTGCCAGTGGCGCGTTGATCACCTCTTCGGTGGGCGGATGGGCGGCCGGCGTGCTGGCGGACCGCTACGGCCGGGCGCGCGTGTTGCAGCTGACGGTGGTGTGGTTTTCGGTGTTTACTTTCTTGAGCGGCTTCACGCACTCGTTCGGACAACTGTTTGTCGCCCGAGCGCTGCAGGGATTCGGATTCGGCGGCGAATGGGCGGTGGGTTCTGTGCTGGTGGCCGAAATCATCGATGCGCGTCATCGCGGCAAAGCGGCCGGCCTCGTGCAAAGCAGTTGGTCGGTGGGCTGGGCTGCCGCCGCGCTGGCGTTCTGGGCCGCCAGTGCGCTGTTGCCGCCGGAAACGGCGTGGAAGGTTTTGTTTTGGTTGGGTCTCTTGCCTGGCTTGCTGATCATTTACATTCGCCGCCATGTCGCGGAGCCGCCGATCTATCTGGCCCTGCGCGCACGCCGCCGGCTGGCGAGCGACACGGCAGCGGCCGCCGTGGCGGCGCAGAGCCGCGGGGAGTTCCTCCATATTTTCAAGAAGCCGCTGCTGCGGACCACGCTGCTGGCCACGCTGCTGTCGACGGGAATGATGGGCGGCTACTACTCGGTGACCACCTGGCTGCCGACGTTTCTCTCCACCGAACGGCATCTTTCCGTGGGCGGCACGACCGGCTATTTATTGATGGTGATTGTCGGCTCGCTGGCCGGCTACCTGACCAGTGCCTGGCTGACCGATGCGATTGGACGACGGCGCGGCTTCATGTGGTTTGCCTGTGGCGCCGCGCTGCTCATCGTGCTCTACACCCATCTGCCGGTTGCCGGAGGCATGTTTCTCATCGGATTTCCGCTGGGCTTTTTTTTGCTGGGGATATTCTCCGGCATGGGCGCCTGCTTGGCCGAGTTGTTCCCGGGTGCCGTGCGAGGTTCGGGGCAGGGATTTAGCTACAGCGTGGGGCGCGGCATTGGCGGCTTCTGCCCGTCGCTGATCGGCTTATTGAGCAGCCGCCTGCCGCTGGGCGACGCGATAGCCGGATTTTCCGTCATCGCCTATGCGCTGGTCATTGCGTCAGCCTGGGCGCTGCCGGAAACTCGAGGCCGTGTGTTGAGTGAATCATGAATCGCTGGGAGTTTTGGATTGACCGGGGCGGTACCTTCACCGATGTGATCGGGCGCGCGCCGGATAAGTCGCTGCACACCCTGAAGCTGCTCTCCGAGAATGCCGCCCAGTATCCGGACGCGGCGGTGGAAGGCATCCGCAGACTGCTGAAGCTGCGGCCGACTGAATCGATCACGGCGGCGCAAGTGGCCTGCGTCAAGATGGGCACGACGGTCGCCACCAACGCCTTATTGGAGCGCAAGGGTGAGCGCACGCTGCTGGTGATCACGCGGGGATTTCGCGATGCGCTGCGGATCGCCACCCAGGCCCGGCCGCGCTTGTTCGACCGCCACATCGTGCTTCCCGAAATGCTCTACGAGCGGGTCATCGAAGCGACCGAGCGCGTGGGCGCGCATGGGCAGACCCTGCAGCCGCTGGACGCCGCGGCTCTGACCGCGCAACTGCAGGATGCCTTCGATGCGGGACTGCGCTGCTGCGCGATCGTGTTCCTGCACGGCTATCGCTATGTGCATCACGAACTCGCGGCGGCGGACCTTGCTCTTAAGATCGGCTTTACGCAAATCTCAGTTTCGCACCGCGTCAGCCCCTTGATGAAATTGGTGCCGCGCGGGGACACGACCGTGGTGGATGCCTACCTCTCGCCCATTCTGCGCCGCTACTGCGACAAGCTGGCGCAATACCTGCCCGGCATTCCCATTTTTTTCATGCAGAGTTCGGGCGGCTTGACGCAGGCACAACGCTTCCACGGCAAGGACGCGATTCTCTCCGGCCCGGCCGGCGGCATCGTCGGTATGGTGCGCACGGCCCAGGCGGCCGGACACGACAGGCTCATCGGCTTTGATATGGGCGGCACCTCGACGGATGTCAGCCATTTCGCCGGGGAATTCGAGCGCGCCTTTGATACCGAGGTCGGCGGCATTCGCGTGCGTGCGCCCATGATGAGCATTCACAGCATCGCGGCCGGTGGAGGATCCATCATCCACTTCGATGGCGCGCGTCTGCGCGTGGGCCCGCACTCCGCAGGCGCGGCGCCGGGGCCCGCGAGCTACCGAGGCGGCGGCCCGCCCACGGTGACCGATGCCAATGTGCTGCTGGGGCGCATCCAGCCGGCCTTTTTTCCGCGAGTGTTCGGACCCAGGGCGGACGAAACCCTGGATGCCGAGGTCGTAGCGCTGCGCTTTGCGGAGTTGGCGCAACGCATCCGCGCGGCCACCGGCCGTCCGACCGGCACCGAGGAGGTCGCGGGCGGCGCTCTGCGGATCGCGGTCGGCAGCATGGCCAATGCCATCAAGCGCATCTCCGTGATGCGCGGTCATGATGTGAGCAGCTACACACTGCAGTGTTTCGGCGGGGCGGGCGGACAGCATGCGGGTCTGGTGGCCGATGCGCTGGGCATGACGCGGATCTTTATTCATCCGCTGGCCGGCGTGCTGTCCGCGTATGGGATGGGACTTGCCGATCAGATCGCCATGCGCCAAGCCGCGGTCGAGCACGAACTGAATGAGCGCGGCTTCCGCGACGCGCTGGCCACCGCGGCGCGCCTGCAAGAGGAAGCGGCGAGCGAACTGAAGGCTCAGGGACTGGCCGGCGATGCGCTGCGCGCCGCGGCGCAGCTGCACATCCGCTACCAGGGCACCGACACCGCACTGCCGTGTGCACTCCCGCAGCACCTGGCCCCGAGTGAGGGCGTGCGTGCGGTCCGTGAGGAATTCGAGCGCAGCTATCGGCGCCGTTTCGAATTTCTATTGAGCAACCAGGTGCTCATGATCGAGGCCGTCGCGGTGGAATGCACCGCGCCGGGCGTGGAGGCGGCGGCAATCCCTGCTGCCGCCGCAGGGCAGTCCTATGAACCGGCGCCGGACGCGCAGATTTCCATGTACTGCCTCGCGGATGCGCAGCCTGCGGGATGGCGCGCGGCGCGCCTCTATCGCGCCGAGGCGCTGCGCGACGGGGCACGCATCCCGGGTCCTGCCATTCTCGCGGATCGCAATGCCACCACCGTGATCGAGCCGGGCTGGGAAGCCTTGATCGCCGCCGGCTGCATCGACTTGCGCCGCGTTGTGCGCCGCGCCGCCGAGATCAGCGTGGGCACGCAGGTCGATCCGGTGATGCTGGAGCTGTTCAATAATATTTTCATGAATATCGCCGAGCAAATGGGGCTGCGCCTGCAGAACACCGCGTACTCGGTCAATATCAAGGAGCGCCTGGACTTCAGCTGCGCGCTGTTCGACGCCGAGGGCCTGTTGATCGCGAACGCGCCGCACATGCCGGTGCACTTGGGTTCCATGAGTGAATCGATTCGTACGGTCATCGAACGTAATCCCCGCATGCGCGCCGGCGATGTGTTCGTTTTGAATGATCCATACCATGGCGGCACGCATCTGCCGGATATCACCGTCGTGACGCCGGTGTACCTGCAAGATGCCGATGCGGCGCCGAGTTTTTTCGTGGCCTCGCGCGGGCACCATGCGGATGTCGGCGGCATTTCCCCGGGCTCGATGCCGCCCTTCTCGACTCATATCGGCGAGGAAGGCGTGTTGATCGATAATTTCACACTCGTCGCGGCCGGCGCGCTGCGCGAGCGCGAGCTGCGCGAGGTGCTGATGGGCGGCGCCCATCCCTCGCGCAATCCTGCGCAGAACCTGGCGGATCTGCGCGCCCAGATCGCCGCCAATGCCAAGGGTGTCGCGGAGCTGAAAGCCCTGGTGGCGCAGTACGGCGCGAGCACGGTCAGCGCCTACATGCGCCATGTGCAGGATAATGCCGAGGAGTCGGTGCGCCGCGCCATCACATCGCTCAGGGACGGCCAGTTCACGCTGCCGCTGGACAATGGGGCGCACATCAACTTGGCGGTGCGCATTGATGCACAGCGCCGCGCCGCCTGCATCGACTTTACCGGCACGAGCGATCAGTTGCGCGATAACTTCAACGCGCCGCGCGCGGTGACCACCGCCGCCGTGCTCTATGTGTTCCGTACCTTGGTGGCCGACGATATTCCGCTGAACGCCGGGTGTTTGCGGCCGCTGCAGATGATCCTGCCCGAGCGCTGCCTGCTGAATCCAAAAACCCCGGCAGCCGTCGTGGCCGGCAATGTCGAGACCTCCACCTGCGTCACGAACGCCTTGTATGGCGCGCTGGGCGTGATGGCCGCGGCCCAATGCACCATGAATAACCTGACCTTCGGCAATAGCCACTACCAGTACTACGAGACCATTGCCGGCGGTTCAGGCGCCGGAGCGGATTTTCATGGCACCAGCGTGGTGCAAACGCATATGACCAACTCGCGTCTGACCGACCCGGAGGTCTTGGAATTCAGATTCCCAGTGCGCCTCGATTCCTATGAGATTCGCCAAGGCTCGGGCGGGGCGGGGCGCTGCAGGGGCGGCGATGGCGGCGTGCGGCGCATTCGATTTCTGGAGCCGATGACTGCCTCGATCTTGAGCAACGGCCGCAGGACCGGCGCCTTCGGCATGGCGGGCGGCGAGCCCGGCGCGGTGGGCGAGAATCGGGTGGAACGGGCCGATGGGCGCGTGGAGCATTTGGGGCATAGTGGACAGGCCGAGATGCAGCCCGATGATGTCATGGTGATCTTAACGCCTGGCGGGGGCGGATACGGCGCTGTGATAAAATGATCGGCGAAATGCCTGACATTGAGATCGTCGAGGTTGGCGCGCGGGATGGGTTGCAAAACGAAGCCGTGCTGTTTAGCACCGCGCAGAAACTGGAACTGATCACTCGCGCGATGGAGGCGGGCGTGCGCCGCATCGAAGTGGCGAGCTTCGTCAATCCGAAGCTGGTGCCGCAGATGGCGGACGCCGAGGCGGTGTGCGCGGGCTTGCCCCGACGCGACGATGTGATCTATATCGGTCTGGTGCTGAACAAGCGCGGCGCGCTACGCGCCATTGAGGCGGGATTGCCGGAACTGGGTGCCGTGTGCGCCGCCTCGGACGGATTCGCTCAGCGCAATCAAGCACAAAGCTCCGATGAGTCCCTGGCGATGTGCGTCGAGGTGGTGCGTCTGGCGCGCCAAGAAGGGCGCCGTGGACAGATCACCATCTCCACCGCATTCGGCTGTCCCTTCGACGGCGAAGTGGAGCCGCAGCGTGTCATCGACATGGCCAAGATCGCGGCCTCCGCGGGGCCTGTCGAAGTGGCGATTGCCGATACCATTGGCGTTGCGGCGCCGCGTGACGTGGCGGATCTGGTGGCGAGAGTCAGAGCGGCGATCCATCCCCTGCCGGTGCGTGTGCACTTTCACAATACGCGAAATACCGGTCTTGCCAATGTGTGGGCAGCCGTGAACGCCGGTGCGCACACGGTGGATGCCTCATTGGGCGGACTGGGTGGCTGCCCGTTTGCACCCCGCGCCACCGGCAATGTCCCCACCGAAGATGTGGTCTACATGCTGGAGCGGTCCGGTTATCACACGGGGCTGAATGTGGATCGACTCATCGAGGCTTCTGCGTGGCTGGCCGGCGGCATGGGCCGAGAGCTGCCGGGCATGCTGGGCCGGGCGGGTAATTTTCCACGCCGCGATGCGCGGCGCTAGGCGTATGGCAGCGCTGCGCCCGATCGTGATTCGCTTCGGCCGTGTCGGGGACATGGTCATGTTGAGTCCGCTGCTGAATCTGCTGCACCGGCGCTTCGGCATGCCCTGCTGGCTCATCGGCTCGGGTGAGTGGTCCGAGCAGCTGTATCAAGGTCACGATGATGTCGCACGCGTTTGGTCCGTGGCCGGCCGCCACACGCCGCTGTTGCTGGGCCCCAGCTGGTGGCGGGTGATCTGGACGCTGCGGCATAGCGGCGACTCGCCGATTTATATTGCTGAAGCGAACACCTCGCCGCAACTGAACCGGATCAAGGGCGCTTTGCGGCTCGCCGGCGTGGCGCCCGAGCGCTGTGTGTTTCTGCCGGAAGAAGACATGCGCAATGGCGGGGAGCATCGGGTCGACAATCTGGTGCAGTTCGGTACGCATACGCCCGCTGCGCTGAAGGCGGCTGACTATCCGTGGCCGCAGGTGCAGCCCGCGCCGCGGCTCAAGGCGCTCAATGAAGAAAGGCTCAGTTGCAACGCCTGGATCAAGGATCGCGGCTGGTCCGGCCGGCCGATCGTTCTCGTCTGGCCGGGCAACCGGCGCAATATGCGCCAGCGCTGGCGACCGGACGGCCTGGATCACAAAGCCTGGTCGGTGGCGAATTGGAGCGCATTGCTTCGCCGCATACACGACAGCCTTCCGCAGGCGCAGATGGTGCTGTGCGGCTCCCGCGATGAGCTGCCCTTGCTGCGCGAAATCCAGGCGAGCACGGCGCTCGAGCAGGTCGTGGCGGTGCAAATGCCGCTGGGCCGGCTGCTGCCGCTGTGCGAGGTGGTGCACAGCGCGATATCAGTGGACACGGGACCTGCGCATATCGCCGCTGCCATGGGTTCGCCGCTGGTGGTGCTCTTCGGCAACAGCTCGCCGCGCCATTGGCTGCCGCGAAGTTTCTGCCATGCGCCGGTGATCGCGTTGGGCGGCGTTCCGCAGGTGACGCACGTCAATCAAATTCCGGTGCAGGCCGTATTCGACGCCTGGCGCTCGCTGCCCGCGGCTGCCGGCGTTTAGGACGCGGGCGCCGATCCTGAGCGTAAACAGCGATTGAAGCGCTCGTCGACCCGGTGGGCGTACCAGTCGGTGGTCAAGTGGCGCTTGATTTTCGGGCTCAGCAATTTGATTTGCGGCAGCAGCGCGCGTGGCAGCGGCCGACCGCTCTTTTGTTCTGCCAAAATAAATACGCGCTGGTACAACGGCGTGGCTTCGAGGTCTTTGGCGCGTCCTTCCTCAAGAGCGCTATGAATGGCGGTCTCGCCTAATTTTAAGCGCGGCGCGAGCGCGCGCAGCGCAAGTTCGGTCGCACCCGGTTCGTTCGCATCGGCCCCATGCGGCAACAGCGCGCCGTCGGTGTCCAGCGCAATTCCGGAAGCGATGCCGACCGCGCGTTGAAATGCGGCGTTGCGGCTGGCGTATTGCCCGGCGTTGAAGTCGGCAAAGCGGTACAGATAATCATCGTAGGGTGCGCGATAGTCCAGCAGGTGCGCCGTGCCGAAGTAGATGCTGCCGCGGCGCGTGAACACCTCGTCCGCAATGCTGACCTTGACCGGATAGGGATAGGGAGTGGCAGCGGCGAATTTCTCAGCGAAGGCGACATTGACCTGCATCGGACCGCGGGTACGAATCGGATTTCGCTCGGCAAACAGCCGGGTTCCCAGCGGCACCGAGGCGATGAAGTCCTCGTAGACATCGCTCAGCTGCTTCTCGGTCCGCGCGGCGTCGATCCGCTCCCCATAACTGCGCCCGTCCGAGGATTTCAGCTGCAAGACGCCGTTCACGAGGAGCATCGGCACGTGCGCATGCTCGGCGCGGCTCGCAATCTCGGCTCTGGCAATGGCGCCGAGTCCCGGGATCACCGGGTCGACTTGAAATCCGGATTCCTGTTCGATCACCGCGACGATGGCGCAGATGTTCTCGCGGCTGGGCGTCACGGTGAGTGCATTGAAGGCGGCCAGCATGTCGGCGCTCCAGCCCGCGCGGTCCGGCACGCTGCGCGGCAGCGATTGCGCAATCCGTGCGCGTGCATCGATCGGCTGCACGGGCGGCGGCGCCGTGGGCGCCTCGCCGGCGCAGCTGCTCAAGCATACGGCGACTGCCAGCGTCCAAGCGCTGCGCGTTGGCGTACTCAAGCCGGTGGGCCGCTCCCGCCGGAAAGCGCCCGTAGTATTTCGATCTCGCCGCACACCCCGATGATGCGGCCGGCCTCGGCCAGCAGCACGGGATGTCCGGTCGTGTGGCGCAGATGAATGATGGATTGCAGCGACACCCCTGCGGGGACAACGGCCAGTCCGGGCGCTGCACCCGCATGAGCGAGGTCGGGGCGCGCCAGTTCCGCCTCATCTTTCAAGTGGCGCAGCGCATGTCCAATGCCGTCGATGTGCACACTCAATGCTTCATCCGCCGAGCTCAAGGTGAGCTGGTAGCGCCGCCCGGCGTCAAGCCACACGCGATCGCCCACGCCCTCGAGCGCTGCGCGCCGGCGCATGATCATGCTGCCCGTCAGCACGGTGAGGGGATTCATGTGGCGCACGAATTCGGCCACATAGTCATCGGCCGGCGCCAGAACGATATCCTCGGCAGTGCCGGTTTGGATGATGCGGCCATTCTGCAGGATGGAGATGTGATCTCCCAGACGCAGCGCCTCGTCCAAATCATGGCTGACGAACAGGATGGTTTTCTTGACGCGCGCCTGCAGCTCGAGCAGCTCATCCTGCAGCTTGGCCCGTATCAAGGGGTCGAGCGCAGAGAAGGGTTCGTCCATCAACAGAATATCGGCATCGGTGGCAAATGCGCGCGCCAGTCCCACCCGCTGCTGCATGCCGCCGGATAGTTCGGCGACATACCGCTCCGACCACTGCGACAGGCCGACCAGTTCCAGTTTTTCGTCAACGACCTTGGTGCGCTCCGCGGCGCTTTCACCGCGCAACTCGAGGCCAAACCCCACGTTCTCGCGCACCGTGCGCCAGGGCAGCAAACCGAATTGCTGGAATACCATGGCGACGCGTTCACGGCGCAGTCGGCGCAGTTCCAGGCGGCCGCAAGTCGCGACATCGATGGCGGACTCGCCGTCACCGACGAGCACCGCGCCCCGCGTCACCGGATTCAACCCATTGGCAGCGCGCAACAGTGTGGACTTGCCCGAGCCGGAGAGGCCCATCAGCACCGAGATCTCGCCGCGCGCCAGACTTAGATTGGCGCCCGCCACGCCGATGATGACCCCGTACTGGGTCTGGATATCGCTGCGCGTACGGCCGGCATCGAGGGCAGCGAGGGCCTCGCGCAGCAGTTTGCGTCCGTCGCGGCCCGCGGGCGCAAAGAGAATATCGACGGCCTTGAATTCCACCGCTGAATTCATGGCTTCTCTCCGCGTTCCTTGGGCCGGCTGATTCGATCCAGGATGATGGCCAGCAGCACGATGGTAAAGCCCGCCTCAAAGCCCATGCCCACCTGCACGGAATTCAAGGCCCGGACCACCGGCACGCCGAGGCCGCCGGCGCCCACCAGCGCCGCGATCACCACCATGGACAGACTCAGCATGATGCATTGGGTGATGCCGGCAAGAATGGTCGACGCCGCGCTCGGCAGTTCCACTTTCCACAAGAGCTGCATGGGCGTGGCGCCAAAGGCCTCGCCCGCCTCGATGAGCGTTTTGGGCACCGAGGAGATGCCCAGATGTGTGAGGCGAATCGGCGCCGGCAGGGCAAATATCACCGTTGAAATGAGTCCCGGCACGACGCCAAGGCCGAACAGCACCAATGTCGGAATCAGGTAGACGAATGTGGGCAGCGTCTGCATAAGGTCAAGCACCGGCCGCAGCGCGGCGAACAGCCTCGGCCGGTGCGCCGCGGCGATGCCCACCGGCACGCCGATGGCCGTGGATGCCAAGGTTGCGACCATCACCAGCGACAGGGTTTCCAGCGTCGCCACCCAGTAGCCCTGATTGAGAATGAACAGCAGTGCCAGCGCAACGAACACCGCCAGGGGCAGCGATCGGCGCAGTGCCCAGGCGAGCACGGCGGCCGCGACGATGAGCACCGGGGCGGGCAGGGCGCCAAGCAGTGCGGTCACCGCACCGACCGTACCGCGAATAAGGATGGATATGCCGTTGAATATAAAAGTGCCATGGGTCTTGATGCGATCGATGGCCACCGCCATGGCATCGCCGACTGGAATCTTGTGGCCGACAATCCACTGCTCAAACGAAGACGCTCGCGGCACCGGCGCGGGGCGCGATGT
This sequence comes from uncultured Gammaproteobacteria bacterium, assembly GCA_963756845.1. Taxonomy (GTDB): domain Bacteria; phylum Pseudomonadota; class Gammaproteobacteria; order Steroidobacterales; family Steroidobacteraceae; genus Bog-1198. The sequence goes on from CAVWPD010000003.1 coordinate 394,374, forward strand.
GCTCCGGGCCACCCGGCCATCAAATGTCGTGACTCCCTCGAGCCATGCAGTAGCTGCCGCCGGATTGGCTTTGAGCCATGCCTCGGCGGCTGCATCCGGAGCCTCGTGACGATCCAGTATGGCAGCCATCATCTCGCTCTCACCGCGCAGCGTAAATTTCAAGTTGGCGAGCAGACGCCCAAGATTCGGGCATTCGCTGCTGAAGCCCTTACGGGTGACCGTAAAGATGGTCGCACCGCCGAAGTTCGGACCGAACACCTCGTCGCCGCCGCTGAGATATTGAAGATCGAAACGCATGTTCATCGGATGCGGTTCCCAGGCGAGGAACACCACGGGCTGTTTGTCGCGCACGGCGCGCTCCACCTGCGCCAACATGCCTTGCTCGCTGGATTCGATCAGTTTGAAATCGCCGAGCCCAAACATGTTCTGCTTGAGCATTTTCAATACCAGCCGATTGCCATCGTTGCCGGGCTCGATGCCGTAAATGGAATTATTCAAGGCCGGCGCGAAATGTTGGATGTCCTTGAAGTCCTTGAGGCCGGCCGCGTACGCATAGGTCGGCACCGCGAGGGTATACTTCGCGCCGGTCAAGTTCGCGCCGATCACCACCACCGATCCGTTCTCCACGTAGCGGCTTCTGTCGGCTTCCTGGGAAGGCATCCAGTTGCCCAGAAACACATCGATGTCCTTGTTCTGCATCGAGGCGAAGGTGACGGGCACCGACAGCACCGTCACGGTGGGGGTATAGCCGATCGAGCGCAGCAGCGTCGTGACCAATGCCGTCGTCGCCGTGACGTCGGTCCAGCCCACATCCGAAAACCGCACGGCTTGGCAGCCCGGCGGGTCGCCGCCCGGCGGATCGCCGCCCGGCGCTGCGGCGCGCGCGCTGACCGGCAACGTGGCAGCGAAGCTCGCGTATATTAGGAGCGCGATCCATCGAGAGGAGGGCTTGACCCTGGGCAGCGGAGAGCCGCATGATTCGCGCCGAGCACGGAGTCTTGAATACTTGTTTAACCAAGCTTGATAGGGTTTCACTGATTATTCCCTAATAGATTGAAATAAAACGTATAAATATTGTTTTTATATCTTAGAATTAGCCGCTTTCGGACATCCATAAAAGCTCTTCGTCAATTGCGAGGCTGCGAAATTGAACACCCAGTCAACCACACCGATCGAGAGTTCGCTCAGCTCAATCGAGCAGACCCGGCGACGCCAGTTGGTCGAGGTCACCATCGACAGCCTAGCGGAAGTCGGCTTTGTGGGTACAACCCTTGCGCAAATCGCCTCGCGCGCGGATGTGTCCCCGGGGTTGGTTGCGCACTACTTCGATGACAAGGATGGATTGCTGGATGCCGCGTTTCGATCCTTGGCGCGCCGCGTGGGCAATCATGTACGCAAACGCCTGCGCCAGGTGAGCAGCCCGCGCGGGCGCATCCAAGCCGTTATCGATGCAAACCTGGCGCCCGAAGAATTCGATCGGCGCACGGGGAGCGCGTGGCTGGCATTCTGGGGTCAGGTTTTGCATGTGCCGCCCCTGAAGCGCATTCAGTCGGCTTATCAACGGCGTATGTTATCGAATTTACGCAGCTCCTTACGCAAGCTCGTGCCCCCGGATGAGGCTCAGAGCCTCGCCGCCATGATCGCCGCGATGATCGATGGCGTGTGGCTGCGGGCCGCGCTCTCGGGATGGCGCGAAGCGGACAGCGAAAGCGCGCGCGCCTTGCTGACGGCATTCGTCGATGGCCGCCTGAAGTCCGCTGCACCCTCGGGTGAAGCCGCGCTAGCCGGAGCGACGCGGTTCGCGGGCGATACGACGCCTGCCGGCGATCATTTCGCCTCCATCAATCCGGCGACCGGCGAGGTCATCGGCTATGTCAGCGCCGCGGGCGCGCCACAAATCAATGCGGCCGTCGCCACCGCCAAACGGGCTCAAGGGGTTTGGGCCTCCATGAGCGGAGCCGAACGCGGCCGCATCCTGCGCCGCGCGGCGGACATCCTGCGAGCGCGCAATGCGCAGCTCGCCGAACTGGAAACCCTCGACACCGGCAAACCCATTCAAGAAACCTCAGTGGTGGACGTCGCCTCGGGCGCGGATTGCTTCGAATACTTTGCAGGCATCGCACAGACCTTGAGCGGCGAGCATTTGGATCTGGGGCCGCAGGCCTTCGGCTACACCCGCCGCGAGCCGCTGGGTGTCGTCGCCGGCATCGGCGCCTGGAACTATCCGCTGCAAATCGCTTGCTGGAAAGCGGCGCCCGCCCTGGCCTGCGGCAACGCCATGATTTTCAAACCGGCCGAGCTCACGCCCTTCACGGCGGTCAAATTGGCGGAAATTCTCGAGGAAGCCGGATTGCCGCCGGGCGTCTTTCAAGTCGTGCAAGGGTTCGCCGATACCGGACGGCTGCTGACTCGCCATAAGGACATTCGCAAGGTCTCCCTGACCGGCGAAGTGGGGACCGGCAAGGCAGTCATGAGCGATGCCGCGCAGACCCTGAAGCATGTCACGTTGGAGCTGGGCGGCAAGTCCCCACTCATTATTTTCGAAGATGCCAAGCTGGACAATGCGGTGGCCGGCGCACTGCTCGCCAATTTTTATTCGTCAGGACAGGTGTGTTCCAACGGCACGCGCGTGTTCGTGCACCGCGCGGTCAAGGCCGCTTTTCTCGAGCGCCTGGTCACGCGCGTGCGCGCCATGCAGATCGGCGACCCGATGAACCCGGCGACGCAGGTCGGCGCGTTGATCTCCGAGCAGCATATGCACAAGGTGCTTTCCTACATCGAGCGCGGACGCGCCGAGGGAGCGCGCGTACTGACGGGCGGCGAGCGCGTGACCCGCGGCGATTTGGCGAAGGGCTACTTCGTGGCGCCCACGGTATTCGATGATTGCCGCGACGACATGAGCATCGTGCGCGAGGAGATCTTTGGCCCGGTCATGTCGGTGCTGGAATTCGAGGACGAGCGGGAGGTCATCGAGCGCGCCAACGCGACCGAGTTTGGGCTGGCGGCGGGGGTATTCACCAACGACATCACGCGTGCACATCGGGTGATCGCGCGCCTGCAAGCCGGCACCTGCTGGATCAATCACTACAATGTGACCCCCATCGAGCTGCCGTTCGGCGGTGTGAAGCTCTCCGGCCTGGGCCGCGAGAACGGACGCGCGGCCATCGAACACTACACGCAGCTGAAGAGCGTCTACGTCGCGATGGGCGATGTCGACGCACCGTATTGACGGAGAGGATGTTGGCCGACGATTCCTTTGACTACATCATCGTCGGCGCGGGCTCCGCCGGCTGCGTGCTGGCGGACCGGCTGAGTGCGGACGGCCGCCACAGGGTGCTGTTGCTGGAGGTCGGCGGCTCGGATCGATCGATTTTCATCCAGATGCCCTCGGCGCTCTCCATCCCGATGAACAATCCGAAGTACAACTGGTTCTATCACACCGAGCCTGAGCCGCATTTGAATGGCCGGCGCATGCACACGCCGCGCGGCAAGGTGCTCGGCGGCTCCTCCTCGATCAACGGCTTGGTGTACATCCGCGGCAACGCGCAGGATTTCGATGGCTGGCAGGCGCAGGGCGCGGCGGGCTGGGCCTACCGCGATGTGTTGCCGTATTTCAAGCGCGCGGAAAAACGTCAGGAAGGCGGCAACGAATACCGCGGCGACAGCGGCAAGCTCGACACCCGCTATGGATCGATCCGCAATCCCTTGCACGCCGCGTGGCTCGCGGCAGCGCGCGAGGCCGGCTACCCATCGACGGCCGATGTGAATGGCGCGCAGCAGGAAGGCTTTGGCCGCATGGACATGACGGTGGGCGAGGGCAGGCGCGCCAGTGCGGCGAATGCCTACCTGCGGCCGGCCATGCGGCGCCCCAATCTCAAGGTACTGACGCATGCCCTGGCAACGCGCATCGTTTTTGACGGCCGGCGCGTCGTCGGCGTGGAATTCCGCCACGGCGGCGCGTCGCGCTTCGCGCGAATCAATGTAGAACTGATTCTCTGCGGCGGCCCCATCAACTCGCCGCAATTATTGAAGCTCTCGGGTGTCGGGCCGGCCGCGGAATTGCGCCAGCACGGTATCGAGGTCATTCAGGATTTGCCGGGCGTCGGTGAAAATCTGCAGGATCATTTGGAGTTCTACTTTCAAGTGGCATCCCGGGAGCCGGTCAGTCTGTACTCCTCGCTGAGCTGGTGGAGTCGCCTGCTGATTGGTTCACGCTGGCTGCTCACCAAGGACGGTCTGGGCGCGACCAATCACTTCGAGACTTGCGGATTCATTCGCAGCCGCGCCGGCGTGCCCTACCCGGACATCCAGTATCATTTTCTGCCCATGGCCGTGGCCTACGACGGCTCGTCGCTGGCACAGGAGCATGGCTTTCAGGCGCACGTGGGCCCGATGCGCTCGAAGAGCCGTGGTTGGGTGCGTTTGGCGTCGGCCAATCCGCTGGATAAGCCGCAGATCCTGTTTAATTACTTAAGCGAGCCCGATGACTGGACCGAGATGCGCGCCTGCGTGCGCCTGACCCGGGAGATCTTCGCGCAGCCCGCCTTTGACCGCTATCGTGGACGGGAGATTCAGCCCGGCAGCGAGGTGCAGTCCGATGAGCAGATCGACGCCTTCATCCGCGTCAAGGTGGAGAGCGCGTATCACCCCTCCTGCTCCTGCAAAATGGGTGCGGCGCGTGACCCGATGGCAGTGGTCGATGCACAGACGCGCGTCTTGGGGCTGGAGCGGCTGCGCGTGGTGGATTCCTCCATCATGCCCGCGATCACCACCGGCAATTTGAACGCGCCGACCATCATGCTCGCCGAGAAAGCCGCGGACCACATACTGGGCCGCGGCCTGTTGGCGCCGCAAGACGTCGCGGTTTACGCGGCGCCGAATTGGCGGACCCAGCAGCGATGAAATGGGCGTGCTCGAGCGTCGCAGCGATTGTCACAGCAGCGCTGTTGATCGGCGCTGCGCGGGCGGACACGGCGCTCCTCACGGACGCCGCGTATCCGGAGGGACCCTTGTGGAGGGACGGCAAGCTGCTGTACGTCGAATATGCCGGGCCGGGGGTCAAGCTCTGGGACGGCAAACAGGCCACCGATTATTGGAGCGGCGCGCACTGCGGCGCGTCCGGGCTCATCGATTACCGTCGCGATCACTTACTGATCGCCTGTTATGATGCCAATGCCCTGATCGAGTTGGATGCAAACGGCAAACAGCTGCGCAACATCGACAAGGACAGCGCCGGCAACGCGTTCATCGGGCCGAATGACTTCACCGCGGATGGCAGCGGCGGAGTCTATTTTTCCGCATCCGGCGTCTACGATGTGAAGGCGCCGATCAGCGGCACCATTTTGCATCTCGCGGCCGGCGGCGGCGCCCCGGTGGAAGTGGCCAACCTCATTCATTATGCGAATGGGCTGACCCGATCCTCAGACGGCAAGAGCTTGCTGGTGGCGGAAATGCTGGCCGGGCGCATCCTGTCATTCCCGATCAGGCCCGACGGCGGCTTAGGTCCTCGAACCGTCTGGGCGCGCCTTGAGGATCTGGCGCGGCCGACGCCGCACGAAGATGCCTACAATGGTCCTGACGGATTGAAGCTAGGCCCGGATGGCAACTACTACATCGCGCAAAATGGCTCGGGTCGGGTGCTGGTGGTGAACGAGCAAAAGAAACTGCAGCGGATCATTACCGTCCCCACGCCCTATGTGACGAATATGAATTTCGGCGCCGATGGCGCCGGCACCGTCTACATCACCGGCGTGTTTGATCCGAACAAGGCGCCGTTCCCTGGCGCCGTGTACCGGTGGACGAAATGAGCCGGCCGCTCGCGGCCCTCAGAATTTATAACTGAACTTCAATCCGCCCGTGCGCGGCCGATTGATGGTCTGCGCCGTGACGAATTGGTTGCCGTTCTCGAACAGGTCGGCGCGGGTATCCGTCAGATTCACCATGTACGCCGATGCGGTCCAGTTATCCTTGGCCACGCCCAGGGACGCGTCATACGTCGAGAAGCCCGGTTGGTCATAGGTTTGAATATTGCCCGTGGCCGAATACGAATGCGCCTGATGGGTACCACCCACCTGCGCGAACGCATTGTAGTTGCCGACCAGGATCTCGTAGCGCGCGCGCAAGTTCGCCTGCAGCGGCGGGGACTGCGCCAGCGGGCTGCCAATGACGCCGAAGGGGCTTCCGCCATAGTTATTCACGCCGGGTGAGACCGGAATGATGATGGGTTGGCCGTTGGGCTGCAGCAGGTAGGGTGCATTGGTCAGGTTGCTGCTGTTCCAGGACGCCGAGGCGGTGAGCGTCAGTCCGTGCACGGGCCGCGCGACGGATTCAAGTTCGAGGCCGCGCACCCGATAATTCGGGCCATTGATCACGAAACTTAAGTTTCCGTAGCAGCAGGACTCGAAGATCTGCACCTGCACGTCATTCCAGTTTTCCTGATACACGACGCCGTTGAATTCCAGGCGATGATCGAACCACTGGGTCTTCCAGCCAATTTCATTGTTGATCAAGGTGTCGGGTGCGTAGGCCTGCGGCGCTTGGTAGGTGTAGGCGAAGCCATTCACCGGGCCGGCGACCGAGCCTTCCGAGTGATCCGCAAACGCGGCGCCGCGATTGAAGCCGCCCGGCCTGAAGCCTTGCGACCAGGTGTAGTAGAGGAGCACGTCCTCCATGGGTTTCCAACTCAAATTGGCGCGGCTCTTGAATCCCGAATAAGTGACATTGAGATTGTGCGCGCTCAAGTCATTGCTGGTCAGAGTGTTTCCGCTGCAGGGCGGCGGTCCATCGGCATAGCAGCCGAAGCTGCTCACCGAGCTGCCCACCGCCGTGGTGTTGATGCTGTACCAGCGCGTGCCGGCCGTGATGGTGAGCGTATGCGGGATGATGTCGAAATCCACCGAGCCGAACAGCGCCGTTTGCTTGTAGCCGCGGGTGATGTCATCGAAGAAGGAGGTGTCGTCGCTGCGCACCGCGGGGTTTCGCACTTGGGCGCCAGCCGCCGGACCGATGTCGGTCAAGCAGCCGATGTCGGCGGAAGTTTCGCAGGCCGGCAGGCTCTTGTAGTGCCAATCGATGTTCTCGGCCACCGAATAGTCTTCCCAGAAGAATCCGCCGATACCGCGCAGCCGCCAGGTGCTCGGTGTGCTCACGCGCAGCTCCTGACTGTCATGGGTGGCATTGTCCGTTTCGCGCCAGTAGGCGCTGGGGGAGTAGCACTTGCTGGTGGTGCCGGGTTGCGTGACTTGATTGCCGCTGGTGCACTGGTAGTAATCGGCGTACACGCCGCGGGCGTAATTCGTATAGTCGCCTTGCTGGGCGACGTTGCGCACCATGTAGCTGCCGGCATACACCAAACTCAGATCGCCCAGTTTGCCGTTGATGGTCAGCGCGGTATTTTCGAACTTGTCGTTGTCGTACGCCGGGTTCCACAACTGGGTTGCCAAGTCGGGCAGGACCTGGCCGGAGGAACTCACCGGCGTGACATAGAAGACGCCCTGCGAATCCATGGTTTGATACGACTGCACCAGCAATGCGTTCCAGTCGTCATTGAATTTGTACAGCGCGCCGACGCGCAGTCCCTGATAGGTCACGGGATTGATGGCATTGCCCACCAGCGAGGCGTTGTTCACCGTCGGACTGCCGGGGGGTACGCCATAGGAAGTCGGTGTTCCGCCACCGGGACATTGACCGCCCGTCGGAATGCCTTCGGAGCAGCCGGTGGCATAGCCGGCATAGTGAATGCCGAGGTCGCTGGCCTGACGCGCGAAAATGCCGGGCACATTGTTGATGTAGCCGCCGCGCGTATCGCTGTAGATGACCGCGCGTACCGCCAAGGTGTCCGGGATCAGCGGCACATTGAGCGTCGCGTCGACGTTGGAGCTGGGGTTGCCGCCACTGGTATAGGCATAGCCTGCGTTGACGACGCCTTCGGTCACATCAAGCTTGGGCTTGTTGGTGATGTAGCGCAGCACGCCGGCTTGTGCACCGGCACCGAACAGCGTGCCCTGCGGCCCTTCGAGGACTTCGATGCGCTCGATGTCCGCGGCGTAGACGTCCAGGTTTCTTCCTGGCAACTGGCCGGACTGATCATCCAAGTAAACCGACACGTTCGGGAAGCTGCCGATGCCGCTCGATCCTTGGGTAGCCAGCGTGGAGGTGGCCAGGCCGCGCATGAAGATCACGCCCTGGCCGGGGCCGTTGCTGGCGGAGGTGACATTGGGCAGGTACTTCACGAAGTCATCGAAGGTGCTGACGTTTAATTGCTGCAGCGTCTCGCCCGTGAGAGCCTGGATCTGGATCGGCACGTCCTGCATGTTTTGCGTGCGGCGCTGCGCGGTCACAGTGATCTCTTGGATGGAATCGGAGTTAGCGTCGGTATCGGCGGCCGTGGCCGCGTACGCGATGCCGGTAGCCGAGCTGCTCAGGATGGCCGCAATGGCGCAGGAGAGTTTTGAATGGGCATTCATGGCGCGTTGTCTCCGATGGACGAAATCGCGCGACGCATGGGCGCAACCTGCACCTGCTGGAATGTTCGCATGTGTATCCCCTAATATTTTTTGAACGTCTGCTCAATGCCTCCGACGACTCGACTACAACATATCTCGTTGTAACTTTCTAGTGGAACTTGGAATGAGGGCGTAAGTAATTAATTGCCTTCGCTCAACCGGTTAGGACCCATCGCTAAATTATCTCGGCATGCCGGCGCAGAGTTTTGTATTGAATGAGCATTTAGGCGTGCTCCATCAAGTCACCCGAGACGCCGCTGAGGCGTACGGGGTTGGGTAGAACTCTGCGCCAATTTCCCGGAGCAATCCACTGACATAGGCGCCAAAGGAGCGCCAGACTTCGAGGTGAAAAGTGTCGGCGCCGGTGCGCCACAGCACGATGTCCGCTTTCGCCAATACCGTGCGCGTGCACATGCCGACCGGAAACGCCTGGATATGCATATCCAGTGGGCAGGCGCCGCTCAAAATAGGCTCGGCGTTCGGCCCGCTGATCTCAAGGGCGATCTGCCGGTGGCTGATGTCGACCAGCGCATGCGGAATGCCGCGCAGCGCCTGCGCGAGCGATGCCTGCGCGAGCTCTGCGGCATTGCGCTCGGCCTCCCATAACAGGTACTCATCGGGACCCAGCCACAGGGTGGCGCGGCTTCCCTGCGCCACGGCACGGCAAGGCGCTTCCGCAAAGGCAAGGCCCCAAGCAGGCATTGCCGCTGCGCGCGCGGCGCTGTTGCCGTGCAGGATGAATCGCGTTGCCGGCGGCAACAGTCGCATCCACGCGGGGTTGGGCGGCGAGGGGTCAGCCATTGATGCGAGCTCCCTGCGGGTCATAGAACACCGGCGCGGTCACTTCGACGGCAATATCTCCCTGCGGCATGGGTACGTACAACGTTTGCCCCATTCTGCCGCGGCCGCCGGCGATCATCGCCAGCGCGATCGGTCGCTTGAGCACGCTGCTGGCATAAGAAGAGGTGACATGACCGATCAGTTTCATCGGCGCTGCCTGTCCCGGGGAGGCGGTCACTTGCGCGCCTTCCTCCAGCACCGTGCGATCATCTTGGCTGCGCAAGCCCACCAATTGTTTGCGGTCGGGGGAATTCATCGAGGCACGCTGCAAGGAGCGTTTACCCACGAAGTCGGCCTTGTTCTTGCCGACGGCCCAGCTTAAGCCGGCATCATCGGGCGTTACCGTGCCGTCCGTGTCCTGGCCGATGATGATGTAGCCTTTTTCCGCGCGCAGCACATGCATGGTCTCGGTGCCGTAGGCGGTCATGCCCAGCGGCTCTCCGGCGCGGTACACCGCCTCCCACACTTTAAGGCCGTGATCGGCCGGCACGTTGATCTCGAAGCCCAACTCTCCGGTGAAGCTGACGCGAAACAAGAGCATGGGCACGCCGCCGATTCGACCTTGCCCGACGCTCATGTGGGGCCACGCGGCGGCGCTGATATCGATTCCCTCCACCAATCCCTCGAGCACCCGGCGCGATTCCGGACCCTGCACCGCGATGACCGCCCATTGCTCGGTGGTGGAGGTGAGCCACACCTTGAGATCCGGCCATTCGGTCTGCCGATAGTCCTCCATGAGCGCGAGCACTCGCGGTGCCCCGCCCGTGGTCGTGGTGACATGGAACCGATCCGCGGCCGTGCGCGCGACCACGCCATCGTCATAGATGAAACCATCCTCGCGCAGCAGGATGCCGTAGCGCGAGCGGCCAACGCCTAAGTTTGACCAGTTGTTGATGTACAGCCGGTTCATGAACTCAGCCGCGTCGGGACCCACCACCTCGATTTTGCCCAAGGTCGTCGCATCGAAGATGCCGCAGGCGCCGCGCACCGCCAAACATTCGCGAGCGACGGCTGCGTGCATGTCCTCTCCGGGGCGCGGGAAGTAGCGGGCCCGCTTCCACAGGCCGACGTTCTCGAAGACGGCACCGTGCGCCTGCGCCCAGGCATGCATGGGCGTCGTGCGCACTGGATCGAACAGATCGCCGCGGGAAATGCCGGCGAAACTGCCGAAGGTGACCGGGGTGTAGGGCATGCGAAAGGTGGTGAGACCGACCTGCGGAATGGCAACGCCGAGATTTTTGGCGACGACGGCCATGGCGTTTAGATTCGATGTCTTCCCCTGATCGGTGGCCATGCCGGTGGTGGTGTAGCGCTTGACGTGCTCAATCGACTGAAACCCTTCTCGGGTCGCAAGCTCAAGATCCCGGACCGAGACATCGTGCTGCCAATCGACGAAGGATTTAGCAGGGCTCGAAGGACTCGCCGGCGGCAAGGCGCCGAGGTAGGCGTGGGTCGCGCGCGGCACAGCATCGGTGAGGTGAACTCGCGCGCTGGCGCTGACATCGCCCGCGGCGCCGGCCGCCGCGGCACCCGCGTTCGCGCCGTCCGCTAATACCTCGGCAAGCGCGTAGACCCCGCGGCAGGCCCCGGCGGAGCGCTCTTTCTCGGCGGAAGTGCCCGGCACAAATGCCTTTAGATCATCGCGCCACTGCAGCGTGCCGCGCGACTGGGAAAACAAATGCACGCTGGGGGTGAAGCCGCCGGACATGAGTACGACATCGCAGGGAATGCGCTGCCCATCGCCGAGGGTAATCGCCTTGACGCGCAGGTCGCCCTCGGTGCCACGCACGGTGGCGCTTAAGAGCACATTGATCCCTGCGCGGCGCACCGCGTCCGGCAGGGGTCCTGTGGCGGCGGCGCGCAGATCCGCGATGGCGGCAACCGTTACACCGGCAGCGCGCAAATCCAGTGCCGTTTGATAGGCGTCATCGTTGCAGGTGAGGATGACGGCTCGCGATCCGACGCGCACGCCGTAGCGCTTCAGATACGTCTGCGCTGCGCTCGCGAGCAGGATCCCCGGCCGATCGTTGCCGGGAAATATCAACGGCCGTTCGATTGCGCCGGTGGCGAGCACCACGGCGCCGGCGCGTACCTGCCAGAGACGCTCGCGCGGCAGTTCGCGCGGCGGCTTCGCCAGATGATCCGTGAGGCGCTGATTCAGGCCGATAAAATTGTGCGGAAAATACCCAAAGGCCGTGGTGCGCGTCAGCAGCGTGACGCGGGGGTTTTGCGCCAGGGCCGTCACGGACTGCTGCACCCATGATTCGGCGGCGTGCCCATCGATGCGCACGGCGCCGTCGCTGAGCAAACTACCACCCAACTCGCTGGACTCATCGCATAACAGGACCCGTGCGCCGCGATCGGCCGCCGCGAGTGCGGCGGCAATCCCCGCCGGGCCCGCTCCCACAATCAGTACATCACAGTGCGCATAACGCTGTGCGTAGCGGTCAGGATCCGGGTGGACGGGAGCGCGGCCCAGGCCCGCCGCGCGGCGAATCACCGGCTCGTAGATCGCCTTCCAGGCCTTCTTCGGCCACATGAAGGTTTTATAGTAAAAGCCGGCCGGAAAGAACGCCGACAATGCGTCGTTGATTCGACTGAAGTCGTTTTTAAGACTGGGCCAGCGATTCTGGCTCTCGGCGTTTAATCCTTCGTACAGTTCCACCTGCGTGGCGCGCAGGTTCGGCGTGGTGCGCGCGGCATCCCGGATCAACGTGACGAGGCCGTTCGGTTCTTCAGCGCCGGCCGCCAGAATGCCGCGCGGCCGGTGGTACTTGAACGAGCGCCCTACCAGGTGCACGCCGTTGGCGAGCAGCGCCGAGGCCAGTGTATCGCCGGCGACTCCTGGATAGGCGATGCCATCGAAGGTGAAGTTCACCGGTTGCGTGCGATCGATGCGCCCGCCGCTGGCGCTGCGAAAATTGCTCATACGGCAGGCGGCGCTTCGCCGCTTTTATACACGGCCAGGAAATGATCCGTGGTCGTGTCGCGCAGCGCATTGAAAAAACGCCCGCAGCCGCGCGCGTGGCGCCAGCGCTCGGCATGTACGCCCTTGGTGTTGGTGCGCATGTACAGGAACTCGGCCCATGCCTGATCGTCCAGGTCCGATGGTCGCGCGGGGCGCGTCAAGTGCGCTTGACCGCCGTGAGTGAATTCGATCTCGGGACGGGCACCGCAGTAGGGGCAGGGGATAAGCAGCATTTGCGCCTCAATGCGCCACGGCGGCTGCCGCAGCCTCATCGATCAGGTTCCCATCGCGGAAGCGCTCGATGGTAAACGCTGCGTTGATCGGATGCGGCTCATCCCGGGCGATGGTCCAGGCAAACACATGCGCTGAGCCCGGCGTGGCTTTGAATCCGCCGGTGCCCCAGCCGCAATTCACATACAGTCCGGGCACCGGGGTCTTCGCGATGATGGGCGAGCGGTCCGGCGTCACATCGACGATGCCGCCCCAATTGCGCAACATCCGCAGCCTGCGAAACTGGGGGAATAGCTCGCAGATCGCATCCAGCGTGTGGGTGTTGACGTGCAGCGCGCCGCGCTGCGTGTACGAGGTGTAGGCATCGGTGCCGGCCCCGATCACCAGTTCTCCTTTGTCCGATTGGCTGATGTAGGCGTGAATGGTGTTGGACATCACCACGCAGGGAAACACCGGCTTGATGGGTTCGGAGACCAGCGCCTGCAGCGGGAAGCTTTCCAGCGGCAGCTTCACGCCGGCCATCGCCAGGACCACACTGGTGTGGCCGGCCGCCGATACGCCCACCTTGCGCGCGTGAATCACCCCGCGCGTGGTGTTCACGCCCGCCACGCCGCCGCCATCGCGAAGGATGCCGGTGACCGCACAGTTCTCGATGATATCGACGCCTAAGGAATCGGCGGCCCGCGCATAGCCCCACGCCACCGCATCGTGCCGTGCGGTTCCGCCGCGCCGCTGCAAGGCGGCGCCCAACACCGGATAGCGGATGTTGTCCTCGATATTGAGCGGCGGACAAAATTCCTTGGCCTCCTGCGGCTCCAGCCATTCGTTGTCCACGCCGTTGCAGCGATTGGCGTGCACATGGCGCTTCGCCACCTGCACATCGTGAACCGTATGCGCGAGCATCATGACGCCGCGGGGAGAGAACATCACGTTGTAGTTCAGCGCCTGCGAGAGGTTTTCCCACAGCTTCAAGGAATGATCGTAAAGCGCCGCGCTTTCATCGAACAAGTAATTGGAGCGGATGATGGTGGTATTGCGTCCCGTATTGCCGCCGCCGATCCAGCCTTTCTCGAGCACCGCGATATTCGTGAGGCCGTGTTCCTTCGCCAGGTAGTAGGCAGCCCCCAGGCCATGGCCGCCGCCGCCGACGATGATGGCGTCATAGCTGGCCTTCGGCTCGGGTTTGCGCCACTGCTGCTGCCAACCGCGATGGCGCGACAGACCCCGCCAAATGAGCGACAGCCCGGAAAAGGATTGCTTACTCATGAGTCGGCAGAACTCGCTTAGGCTCTCAGGTCCTTGTTTTCCGGATCATACGGAGAATCCACCAGCACGGTGGCGCGCTTGCGCTCGCCGAGTATTTCGATCTCGATGTCCGTGCCGACCGCCGCAAATGCCGGGTTGATATATCCCAATCCCAAGCTCTTGCGCAGCGAGTGGCCGTAGTAGCCGGCCGTGGCGCGGCCGATCAATGCGCCCTTCAAATCGAACAAAGGTTCGTTGCCGAGCGGATCGGCGTCCTTCACATCGTGAACCTCGAAGGTGATGAACCGATGCGGCACGCCGGCAGCGATCTGCTTCTCGAGCGCCTCCTTGCCGATGAAGGATCCTTTGTTCAGGCGCACGAAGCGCTCCAATCCGGCTTCATAGGGCGTGTAGTCCGGCGTCAAATCGCTGCCCCACATGCGGTAGGATTTCTCTAGCCGCAGCGATTCCATCGCGCGCATTCCGGCCATGGCGATGCCGAACTGCTTGCCGGCGGCGAAGATGGCGTCGAACAGGTGGTGCGCATACTCAATCGGGAAATGCAGTTCCCAGCCCAATGCGCCGACAAAGTTCACGCGCAGCAAGTACACATCCGTGGCAAGACCGACTTCGGTGACCTGGCCGGTGAGCCAGGGGAAGGCGGCATTGTCCAGGGGCGTATCGGTCAGTTTGGCCAACACCTCGCGTGAACGCGGTCCGGCGACGACAAAGCAGCCGCGGCTCATGGTGATGTTGCGTAAGGTCACGCTGCCGTCCGTCGGCAGCATTTTCTGCAGGTAGTCGCTGTCGTAGCGCTCGGCGGCGCCGGCGCTGACCACGTAGTAGTGCTGCTCGGCGATTTTGGTGATGGTGAACTCGGTGCGAATGCCGCCGCGCCGGGTGAGCGCGTGGCACAGCGCGATTCGACCGATCTTGGTGGGCACCTTGTTGGCGACCAGTCCATCGAGCCAGGCTTCCGCGCCGCTGCCGCTCACCTCATGCTTCGTGAAGGGCGTGAGATCAATGACGCCGACGCGCTCTCTCAAGTTGCGCGCTTCATTGCCCACGTGTTCAAAGTAATTGGAACGCCGGAAACTCCATTGATCCTTCGCAAGAACTCCGGGCGGCGCGAACCAGTTGGCCCGCTCCCAGCCATAGCGCTGCCCGAACACGGCGCCCATGCGAGCGAGCTTGTCGTACACCGGACTGGTCTTGGCGGGCCGCCCATCCGGGCGTTCCTCGTCGGGAAAGTGGATCACGAAGACGTTGCGATAGGTCTCCTCGTTCTTCTGCACCACGTAGCGCTTGCTCGTGTAAGGCCCGTAGCGGCGCGGATCCACGGCCATCATATCGATGCCCGGTTCGCCCTCGACCAACCACTCGGCGAGCTGCCATCCGGAGCCGCCGGCCGCCGTGATGCCAAAACTATGTCCTTCGTTGAGCCACAGATTGCGCACTCCCCAGGCCGGACCGATCAGCGGACTGCCGTCCGGTGTGTAGGCAATGGGGCCGTTGACGATATCCTTGATGCCGCAATTGGCGAGCGAGGGCACGCGCCGCTGCGCCGCCTCGATGTGGGGCAGAAGACGATCCAAATCACCCTCGAACAGATTCTTCCCGAACCAATCCGGCACGCCATCCGCGAAGCGCGCCGGCGCGCCCGCCTCGTAAGGTCCTAAAATCCAGCCCATGCGCTCTTCGCGCAAATAATAGGACTGATCGGACTCGCGCAATACCGCGAGCTCTCGCCCGCCGCTTTGTCGATAGCTTTTCAGCTCCGGGGATTCGTCATAGACAATGTACTGATGTTCGACCGGAATCGAGGGCACGTTAAGACCGAACATGCGCCCGGTCTGCCGCGCGTAGTTGCCGGTGGCGCACACCACATGCTCGGCGAGGATCTCGCCCTTATTGGTGGTCAGGTGCCACTCGCCCGAGGCGGTGCGCTTGACGGCCGTGACTTCGCATTGCTCATTGATCTCCGCGCCGCGCGCCCGCGCGCCTTTGCGCAGCGCCATGGTCAGGTCGGCCGGCGCGATGTGGCCATCGTCCGGATGGTAGAGCGCGCCGACAATTTTTGAGGTGCCGGCGCCGTCGCCCAGTTCCACCAAGGGCCACAGCTCGCGCACCTGCGCTGGGGAAATCACCTGGAAGGGTACGCCGATGGTATTCGCCGTTCCGCAATACTTTTGATATTCGTCCATGCGTTCGCGGCAGGTGGCGAGGCGCAGATTGCCGGTGACATGAAAGCTGACATCCTGCCCGGTTTCCGCCGGCAGCCGTTTGTACAGGTCCACCGAATACTTGTGCAGCTGCCCCACCGTGTAGCTCATGTTGAACAGCGGCAGCAAACCCGCCGCGTGCCAGGTGGATCCGGCAGTAAGTTCCGCGCGCTCGAGCAACACGACGTCGCTCCAACCTTTCAAGGCCAGATGGTACAGCGTGCTGACGCCGACCACGCCGCCGCCGATTACGACGACGCGGGCATGAGTCTTCATAGGCTTAGGGTCTCCCATCGCAAAAGCGCGGGGCAGTGTAGCGCGAGGGATCTTGGAAGACGCCAAATTTGATGGCGAAGCGGTGCCACTATGACTGAACGCGACCCTATTTTAGCTGCTTGCGACGCGCGCTTAGCGCTTTAGCGCGGCGCCATCCGGATAGCCCCATCGATTCGAATGGTTTCGCCGTTCAGCATGACGTTCTCGAGAATATGCGCGACCAGCGCGGCAAATTCATCGGGGTGGCCCAAGCGAGGCGGAAAGGGTGTTTGTTTGCCGAGCGAATCCTGCGCCTCCTGAGGAAGACCCATGAGCAGGGGCGTTGCAAACAAACCGGGTGCAACGGTCATCGCGCGAATTCCACTGGAGGCCAGATCGCGGGCCATCGGCAGCGTCATGCCGACAATGCCGCCCTTCGAGGCGGAGTAGGCCACCTGCCCGATCTGTCCATCGAATGCAGCAACGGATGCCGTCATGACAATCACCCCGCGCTCGCCTTGCTCATTGGGTGCATTGGCTTGCATGGCGAGCGCGGCGGCTTTGGAGACCAACACCGTGCCGACCAGATTGACCTCGATGGTGCGGCGAAAGGCGCTGCCTGCCAAGGCGCCCTGTTTGCCGACCAGTCTGCCCGCGCTGCCGATCCCGGCGCAATTGATCGCCGCCTGGATGCTGCCCATGGCGCTTTGCGCACGCTGCACCGTGGCATCGACTGCGGCTTCATCCGTCACGTCGGTGGCCATGAAGGCCGCGCGATCGCCGAGTGCCGTCGCGGCGGAATTGCCTTGCGCCTGGTTGACATCGAGGATGGTGACCTTGCCGCCGGCGGCGATGATTCGCTTGGCGACCGCGAGGCCCAAGCCGGAGGCGCCGCCGCTGATGATGGCATTGACTTCTTGCAATTTCACTTCCCAACTCCTTCTTACAGTGATCAGGTGTTGCGCCACACCGGTTTGCGTTTTTCCAAGAAGGCGTTCACGCCTTCGCGCTGATCCTCGCCGTCGAACAAATCCACGAATCGCTCCCGCTCGAGCGCGAGCGCCGCGCCGCGGGGCGTGCCTTGGCGTGCCTGATGCACCAGGCTCTTGCTAAAGCTCACCGCGCGTGGCCCCAAGGTTGCTACGCGCTTGGCGAGTTCAAGTGCGGTCGGCAGCGCCTGGCCGCGCGCCACCACCTGTTCCACCAAGCCGATGCGCAGCGCGGTGTCCGCATTGACGCGTTCGTTGGTGAGGATCATGCGTTTCGCCCAGCCCTCGCCGATGAGCCAGGGAAGGGTTTGCGTGCCGCAGCCGCAGGGCAGCAAGCCCACCGAGGCTTCGGGCAGCGCCATCTGCGCCTGTTCCTCGCAGAGGCGCATGTCGCAGGCCAGCGCGCATTCCAAGCCGCCGCCCATGGCATAGCCGTTGATGGCGGCGATGAACACCGGACGAGCCTCCTGCAGTGCCTCGAATGCCGCACCGAATCTCTGCGCCATCAGGCGCGCACGAATTTTGTCGCCGTCCGCAAATTCCTTCAGATCCGCCCCCGCACTGAAGAACTTATCTCCCTTGCCGGTAATCACGGCCGCGCGCACCGCCGGGGTGCGATTGAGCTCGCCGATGAGTTCATGCAATTGCTCGAGTCCGGCGGCCGTAAAGGTATTGGCGGACGGATTGTTCAAGGTCACCACGGCCACGGATCCGTCGATGACGCACTCGATCATGCCGCTCATTTCAAACTGATGGTGGTATTGACGCCGCCGGAGGTTGCGCCGTCCTCGAACCAGCGCGAGGTGATGGTTTTGGTCTGGGTGTAGAACTGAATCACTTGCTTGCCATAGGGTCCTAAGTCGCCGAGCTTCGAGCCGCGCGAGCCGGTGAAACTGAAAAATGGCACCGGTACCGGGATGGGAACATTGATGCCGACCTGGCCCACGTCGATCTCGGTCTGGAATTTCCGGGCGGCCGCGCCGCTTTGCGTGAAGATGCCGGTGCCGTTGCCGAAGGGATTTTTGTTGATGAGCTCGATGGCATCCTGCAGGCTTGCCACGCTGACGATCACCATCACGGGTCCGAAAATCTCGGTGGTGTAGATCTTCATGCGCGCTGTGACCCCCGAAAATATCGTGGGCCCGATGAAGTTGCCGTTCTCGAATCCGCTCACCTTGATGGCGCGGCCATCCAATTCGAGCTTGGCGCCTTCCTGGATTCCGTCCTCGAGCAGCGCCAAGATGCGCTGCTTGGCGTTCTTGGAAATCACCGGGCCTAAGTCCGCGCCTTTTTCGCTGCCGGCATTGACCTTCAGGGTCTTCGCCTTCGCGACGATGTCGGGAATCCAGTCTCGCGCCTCGCCGACCAACACGGTCACCGAGGTCGCCATGCAGCGCTGACCTGCGGCGCCGAAAGTCGCGCCCACCAGGGCGTTCAGCGACTGCTCCTTATTCGCATCCGGCATGATCACCGCGTGATTCTTCGCCCCCATCATGGCTTGCACACGCTTACCGTGCTGCGTGCCGAGCTCATAGACATGGGTACCCACCGCGGTGGAGCCGACAAAGGAAATCGCGGCGATATCCGGATGCGTGCAAATCGCCTCGACCGCGCGTTTGCCGCCATGAATGATATTCAGCACGCCGGGCGGTATGCCGGCCTCGAGCGCCAGCTGCGCGAGCAGCATCGGGGTCAGGGGATCTTGTTCCGAGGGCTTGAGTACGAAGGTGTTGCCGCACACGATCGCCATGGGGAACATCCACAGAGGAATCATGGCCGGAAAATTGAACGGCGAAATGCCCGCGCAGACCCCGATGGGCTGGCGAATGGTGTAGGTATCCACGCCGCCGGCGACGTTCTCGGCAAACTCGCCCATCTGCAGTGTGCCGATGGAGCAGGCATGCTCGACCACCTCCAGGCCGCGAAACACATCGCCCTCGGCATCCGCCAGCGTCTTGCCTTGCTCGGCGCTCAAAGTGCGCGCGATGCGGCTCATGTGCTCGCGCACCAAGCCCTGAAGCTTCAACATGATGCGGGCGCGCGCCGCCAAGGGCGTGTTTTTCCAGCTCTTGAAGGCCTCTTTGGCGGCGGCCACGGCGGCGTCAATTTCCGCATCGGTCGCGAAGGGCACCTGGGCCAGCACTGCCTGGGTCGCGGGGTTGATCACCTCCTGCCACTCGGTGGTCTTGGAGTCGACGAAGCGGCCGTTGATCAGCAGCTTGACCGTCTCCACGGGTTGTCGCTCAATTGCTGGATTGGGTGTCATGGTACCTCGCAAGGGGTTGCGTGCGCGTTGCGCTGGCCGTTGGATGCGTCTAGTTTAGCCTGACAGACCCCTCAAAAGGCAGGATTCTCGGACGCGCGTAGCGGGCGCGCGCGGTTGCGGCGAGCCGCGGCCCTGCGCGCGCCGCAGCCGCGATGCTATGCTCGGTGCACGGCGCGCGGTTGCGTCAATCGTCATGAGTTGCCCCCATGAATGTCCCGAGCGATCCGGCTGATGCTGCGCCGCTGGTTCTGAGTCGACGCGAGGGCGGCGTCGCGTTTCTCACCCTGAATCGTCCCGCCCAGTTCAACGCTTTGTCCGAGCAGATGTTGGCGGCGCTGCACGGCGCGCTGGATGCAATCGCCGCGGATCCCTCGGTGCGCGCGGTGGTGTTGGGCGGCGCCGGCAAGGCGTTCTGCGCCGGCCACGACCTGAAACAGATGCAGGCAAACCCCAGCCTTGCGTACTACCAGCAACTGTTCGATGACTGCAGCCGCTTGATGATGCGAATCCAGTCGCTGCCGCAGCCTGTGATTGCGCGCGTACACGGCATTGCCACGGCCGCCGGCTGTCAATTGGTCGCCATGTGCGATCTTGCCATCGCGGCCGAGGATGCGCGCTTTGCCGTATCCGGCATCAACGTGGGCTTGTTCTGCGCCACGCCATCCGTGGCGCTCGGCCGCAATGTGGGGCGCAAGGCAGCATTCGAAATGCTGGTGACGGGCGAGTTCATTGATGCACCCACCGCGCAGGCGCGCGGCTTGATCAATCGCTGCGTGGCGCCCGATCATCTCGACACCGAGATCGCGGCGTTGGCGGCCGCGATCGTTGCCAAGCCGCCGCGCGCGATTGCCGCGGGCAAAGCCTTGTTCTACGCACAACTGGAGTTGGGCGTGGCGCCCGCCTACCAGCTTGCCGGGGCGGCCATGGCCCACGGTATGGCGGACGGCGTCGCGCAGGAGGGGGTCACGGCGTTTATCGAGAAACGGGCGCCGCGCTGGGCGGGGGAGCGCGGCGCTTGAGGCGAAATGGAGAAATGGCGATATGGCGAACAAGCCCCTGATAGTGTTGCAAATTCTATCAACAAGCGCGGCGTATTCGGTCATTTGTTTCGCGCTGCGGCTTCTTTAGAATGATTCTTTAGAATGATGCAGTGAGCGAACCCCTTCAGAAACTGCGCACACGCGGGTCCCTTGTATGAACGCCGTATCCATCGCCGCCAGACCAGCCCCTTACCAGCCCACTCACAAGGTGCGCTTCGTGACCGCCACGGCGCTGTTCGACGGCCATGACGCCACGGTCAACATCATGCGCCGCGTACTGCAGGCCTCCGGGGCAGAGGTGATCCATTTAGGTCATAACCGCTCGGTGCAGGAAATCGTCAGCGCCGCCTTGCAGGAGGACGTGCAGGCCGTGGCAGTGACCTCGTATCAGGGCGGCCATCTGGAATTTTTCAAATACATGATGGACCTGCTGCGCGCAAACGGCGGCGAGAACATCAAGGTGTTCGGCGGCGGCGGCGGCGTCATCGTGCCCACCGAGATCCAAGCGCTGATGGACTACGGCGTCACGCGCCTGTATTCGCCGGAGGATGGCGCGCAGTTGGGGCTGCAGGGAATGATCGATGATTTGCTGCGGTCGAGCGACTACGACTTATCCGCGCTTGCACCCGCCGAAGCCGATGCGTTGGATGCCTTGCGCTCGGGCAGCCGCCGCCAATTGGCGCGGGTGATCACCGCGGTGGAAAATCGCGCCTACCCGATGCGCACCCGTCAGGCGCTGCTGCAAGCTGCCGTCGGCATCAGGACCCCAGTACTGGGAATCACCGGCACCGGCGGCGCCGGCAAATCCTCGCTCACCGATGAATTGATTCTGCGCCTGCGCCTCGATCAGGGCGATAAGGTGCGGGTGGCCGTCATTTCGATCGATCCCTCCCGCAAACGCACGGGGGGTGCGCTGCTGGGTGATCGCATCCGCATGAACGCGATTGAGTCGGATCAGATCTTCATGCGCTCGCTGGCCACCCGCGACACCGGCACCGAAATTTCCGCCGCGCTGCCCGAAGTGCTGGCCTGCTGCAAGGTCAGCGGCTTTGATTTGATCGTCGTGGAGACCTCCGGCATCGGGCAGGGCGAATCGGCCATCGTTCCGCTGGTCGATGCCTCGCTGTACGTCATGACACCCGAGTTTGGCGCGGCCTCGCAGTTGGAAAAGATCGACATGCTCGATTTTGCCGACTTTGTCGCGATCAACAAGTTCGATCGCAAGGGCTCGGAGGACGCGCTGCGCGATGTGCGCAAGCAGTTCCAGCGCAATCATGAGTGGTTTGCACAGAAGCCGGAGACCATGCCGGTGTATGGCACGATGGCCTCGCGCTTCAACGACGACGGCGTCACGGCGCTGTATCAAGCCATCGTGGTGCGCCTGCAGGATAAAGGCCTGAAATTAGCCGCGGGCAAATTGCCGCTGATCGCGACCAAGGCCTCCTCGCGCGGCCGCGCCATTGTGCCGCCGGAGCGGGTGCGCTACCTGGCGGAGATTTCCGAATCATTGCGCGAGTTTCATCAGGGAGTGGCGCGCCAGTCGCGCATCGCCCGCGAGCGCCAGTCGCTCGGCACCTCGAAGGACTTGTTCGCCGCCGCCGGCTTGAGTACCGCCGGGTTTGATGAGCAGCGGGCGCTTAAAACCGCGCAGCTTGATGCGGCCTCGGTGAAGCTGCTGGAGCAGTGGCCGAAGACCCAGGAGCTGTACGCACAACCTGAGTACGTGGTGAGAATTCGCGACAAGGAAATTCGCACCCGCCTGACCCACGAATCGCTCTCCGGCACCAAGATCCGCAAGGTATCGCTGCCGCGCTTCGAGGACGACGGCGAGATCTTGCGCTTCCTGCTGAAGGAAAACGTACCCGGCTCCTATCCCTATACGGCGGGTGTGTTCGCCTTCAAGCGCGAAGGTGAGGATCCGACGCGCATGTTCGCCGGAGAGGGCGATGCGTTTCGCACCAACCAGCGCTTCAAGCGGGTCTCGGAAGGCATGCCGGCGCATCGCCTGTCCACCGCCTTCGATTCGGTGACTCTGTACGGTTTTGATCCGGATCCGCGTCCTGATATCTACGGCAAGGTCGGCAACTCCGGCGTCTCGATCGCCACGCTGGATGACATGAAGGTGCTGTACTCGGGCTTCAACCTGTGCTCGCCGAGCACCTCGGTGTCGATGACCATCAATGGGCCGGCGCCGATGATTCTGGCCATGTTCATGAACACCGCCATCGATCAGCAGATAGAGAAATTTGAGCAGCAAAATGGCCGCGATCCGACCGCGGACGAATACCAGAAGATTCGGGCCTGGACGCTCTCGACCGTGCGCGGCACCGTGCAGGCGGACATCCTGAAGGAGGATCAGGGACAGAACACCTGCATCTTTTCCACCGAGTTCGCCCTGAAAATGATGGGCGACATGCAGGAATACTTCGTGCACCACCACGTGCAGAATTTCTACTCGGTCTCGATTTCCGGATATCACATCGCCGAAGCGGGCGCCAATCCGATCTCCCAGCTCGCCTTCACGCTCGCCAACGGCTTCACCTACATCGAAGCCTACCTCGCGCGCGGCATGCACATCGACGATTTCGCGCAGAACCTGTCGTTCTTCTTTTCCAACGGCATGGATCCGGAGTACTCGGTGATCGGCCGGGTGGCGCGACGCATTTGGGCGGTGGCGATGAAGAACAAGTATGGCGCCAACGAGCGCAGTCAGAAGCTCAAGTACCACGTGCAGACTTCCGGACGCTCGCTGCATGCGCAGGAAATGTCCTTCAACGATATCCGCACCACGCTGCAGGCGCTGTGCGCCATCTACGATAACTGCAATAGCCTGCACACAAACGCCTATGACGAGGCGGTCACCACCCCCACCGAGGAGAGCGTGCGGCGCGCCATGGCGATTCAGCTGATCATCAACCGCGAATGGGGCTTGGCCAAGAATGAGAACCCCAACCAGGGCAGCTTCATCATCGATGAACTGACCGACTTGGTCGAAGAGGCGGTGCTGAAGGAATTCGACGCCATCGCCGATCGCGGCGGCGTTCTCGGGGCTATGGAGACCGGCTATCAACGCGGCAAAATCCAGGAAGAATCGCTGTTCTACGAGCGGCAGAAACACGACGGCTCGTATCCCATCATCGGCGTGAACACCTTCCGCAATCCGCATAGCGACGTCGCTGCGGCGCCGCCCGAGCTGGCGCGCTCCACCGACGCGGAGAAACAGTCGCAGTTGAGCCGCCTGAAGCAATTTCAGGAACGCCATGCGCAGCACTCGGCGCAGCTGCTCGAGCGCCTGCGGCGCAGCGTCATCGAGGATGGCAATACCTTCGAGGTGTTGATGGAAGCGGTGCGCGGATGCTCGCTCGGCGAAATTACGCACACGCTGTTCGAAGTCGGCGGCCGCTACCGCCGTAACATGTAATTGGTTATGGAATCCTGAGCATGCACGATTATCAGGCGCCGTTGGCGGACATGAGGTTCGTGCTGCGTGAATTGGTGGACTTGGATCTGCTCGCGCAGCTGCCGGGCTTTGCCGATGTGAGCTTGGACGTGGCTGATGCGGTGCTGGAGGAGGCCGGCAAATTCGCCGCTCAGGTGCTGTCCCCACTGAACCGCAGCGGCGATCTGCAAGGTGCTCGCTGGCAGGAGGGGCAGGTACTGACCGCGGCCGGCTGGCAGCAGGCCTATGCCCAATTCGTCGCCGACGGATGGAACGCGCTGTCCTGTCCGACGCAGTACGGCGGACAGAATTTGCCGCGGGCGCTATCGGCGCTGGTCGAGGAGATGTGGAACAGCGCCAATGTAGCCTTTGCGCTGTGTCCGATGCTGACGCGCGGGGCGATCGACGCCATAGAACTGCGCGGATCGGAGGCGCAGAGAAGCACCTACCTGCCCAAGATGGTCAGCGGCGAATGGACCGGCAGCATGAATCTCACCGAACCGCAGGCAGGGTCCGATTTGTCGGCGGTACGCACGCGCGCCGTGCCGAGCGCCGATGGCCGGTATCTGCTGACGGGCCAGAAGATCTTCATCACCTATGGCGAGCACGATTTAACCGACAACATCGTGCACATGGTGCTCGGGCGCACGGCCGGTGCCCCGGAGGGCGTCAGGGGCATTTCGTTATTCCTGGTGCCGAAGTTCTTGGTCAATGCCGATGGCTCGCTGGGAGCGCGCAATGATGTGCACTGCCTGTCCATTGAAGAGAAGCTGGGTATCCACGCCAGCCCGACCTGTGTGCTGGCCTTTGGCCAAAATGGCGGCGCAGTGGCGGAGCTGATCGGCGAGGAAAATCGCGGCCTGGAATATATGTTCATCATGATGAACGCGGCGCGCTATTCGGTGGGCCTTGAAGGGATCGGCATCGCCGAGCGCGCCTACCAAGCCGCCTTGGCCTATGCGCGAGAACGGATTCAGGGCACCGAGGCCGGCATCCGCAGCGGCGCTCGGGTGCCGATCATCCGCCATCCCGACGTGCGCCGCATGCTGTTGCTGATGAAGTCGCACACGGAAGCCATGCGCGCGCTCGCCGGCGTCGTCGCCGTTTCGCTGGATGCCGCTAGGCTGCATCCCAGCGCGCAGCTGCGCGAGCTGCACCAGGCGGTGGCAGATCTCATGATCCCCATCATCAAGGGATGCTGCACCGAGAATGCCGTCGACATCGCCTCGCTGGGCATTCAAGTGCATGGCGGAGTCGGGTTCGTCGAGGAAACCGGCGCCGCACAGTACTTGCGAGACGCGCGCATCACCCCGATCTATGAGGGAACCACTGGTATTCAGGCCAATGATCTGATCGGCCGCAAGTTGGCGCGCGACGGCGGCCGCGCCGCGCAGGCGCTCATCGTGCAAATGCGCGCATTGGCGAAGGAACTGGCCGCTGCGCCGAGCTTGGCGGGACCGGCGCAGGCGTTCAGCGGCGCGATCGACGCGCTGGAGCGGGCGACACGCTATGTTGTGGAGAATTACGGCACGGATATCCGCGCGGTCTCGGTGGGGGCCGTGCCCATGCTCAAGTTATTCGGCATCGTCGCCGGCGGCTGGCAGCTGCTGCGTTCGGCGCTGATCTCGAAACAGCGCCTCGACGCACAGGCGCGGAGCGGTGCTGGTTTTTATGAAGCCAAGATTGCCACCGCGCAGTTCTACGCGGATCACGTGTTGTGCCAGGCCTCGGGACTCGCGCACAGCATCGTTCACGGCGCACCCGGTGCGTTGGATGAGGGTGTGCTGTAAGCGGCCGAATGGACACTCGCTTCCCGAGCCGCATCATCTGTCTGACCGAGGAGCCCACCGAAGTTCTCTACGCCCTGGGGCTCGAGGAGCGGATCGTGGGCATCTCCGGCTTCACCGTGCGCCCCAAGCGGGCGCGAAAAGAAAAACCGCGGGTGTCGGCGTTCACCAGCGCCAAGGTCGAGCGCATTCTTGCCCTCAAGCCCGATTTCGTGGTGGGATTCTCGGATATTCAGGCGGATATCGCCCAGGCGTTGATCAAGCACGGCATCGAGGTATGGATCAGCAATCATCGCTCGGTCGAAGGAATTTTAGGCTATGTGCGCAGGCTCGGCGCATTGGTGGGTGCCGCGGATCGGGCCGAGCGCTACGCCGCCGAACTCGAGGCGCATGTGGAGCGGGTCCGGCAGGCCGCGGCGAACCTGCCGCGCCGTCCGCGGGTTTATTTTGAAGAATGGGACCAGCCGATGATCAGCGCCATTCGTTGGGTCAGCGAATTGATAGGCATCGCCGGCGGCGATGATGTGTTTCCCGAGCGAGCGCTGTGCGCCCTGGGCAAGGACCGTATTTTGGCGGACCCCGCCGAGGTCGTGGGCCGCGCACCGGACATCATTTTGGGCTCATGGTGCGGCAAACGCTTTCGTCCCGATCAGGTGGCATCCCGAGCGGGTTGGGCGGCGGTGCCCGCGGTGCGCGACGGCGAATTGCATGAGATCAAATCGCCGCTCATCCTGCAGCCGGGTCCGGCGGCGCTGACCGATGGGCTCGATGCCATTCACCAAGTGTTCAGCCGATGGTCAACACACTGATCCCCGCGCCGGTGGCTTCGCCGTGCGTCGACATCTGTCGCCTGGATGCTCGAGGGCTGTGCATCGGCTGCCGCCGCACCATTGAAGAAATCGCCGAATGGCCGCGCGCGGATGAGGCGCGGCGGCGCGAGATTCTGCGCGCGCTGCAACAGCGGACAATTGGCCCGTAGCACGCGTAGCATAGGGCCCCAACATGAGCAGGGGAGACAGCAAGGCACCGGAATCCGGCACCATCGCGATGTGCTTCGTCACCGCGGCGCTGCAAAGCGTTAGCGCCCGCAATCTGAACACCGAGACCTTGTTGGCCACCGTGGGGCTGCATCCCAGCCTGCTGGAGGTGCCCCAGGCGCGGGTGTCCGCGAAAGTGTACGGCGCCTTGTGGCGCGCCATCGCGCTTGCGCTGGATGATGAATTCTTCGGCCAGGATTCGCGCCGCATGAAGGCCGGGAGTTTCGCGATGCTGTGCCACGCGGCGGTCGCTTGCAAAACCCTGGCTCACGCCCTGGATCGCAGCCTGCGTTTCTACGCGCTGATCCTGGACGATATTTTCGCGAGCGTCGAGCGCGATGGCACGGAGGCGAAGCTGGTTCTGCACGAACGCATGGCCGGCGCCAGTCAACGCGTGTTCGCGCACGAACTCTTGTTGATGCTGCTCTACGGGGTCTCTTGCTGGCTGGTGGGCCGGCGCATCCCCATCCTGCGCGCCGAATTCAGCTACGCGGAACCGGCACACAGCGCCGAATACAAGCTGATGTATTCCGCGGACTTAAGGTTTACTCAGCCACACACGCTCATTGCGTTCGATGTCGGTTACCTGGACCTGCCGGTGGTGCAGGACGAACGTTCGATCAAGGATTTTTTGCGCTCGGCGCCGGAAAATATCTTGTTGAAGTACAAGAACGGCAGCAGCCTCGCGGCGCGCGTGCGGCGCAGGCTGCGCCAATGTTCGCCGGGCGAGGTCCCGGGTTTCGATGAGCTGGCCGGGGAGCTGCGCATGACCCCCGCCACCCTGCGGCGCCGGCTGCGCGAGGAAGGCGCCTCGTACCAATCGATCAAGGATCAGCTGCGCCGGGATCTGGCCATTGGGTACTTGAGTCATTCGAGCCGTAGCGTCATGGACATCGCGCTGGAATTGGGTTTCTCCGAACGCAGCGCATTTCATCGCGCCTTCAGAAAATGGACCGGTGCATCCCCAGGCGAATTTCGCCGTAACATGCACGGGGAGCACAATGGGGTCTAATACGCTGTGGCAGATTCGCTCGATGGCGTTGAGCGCTTTGGTCACCAGGGCAGAGCCGCCCTGGCTTTATTATTTTGCCAGTCAATGAGTGGGTATATGAATGACCGCTAGCCTACGCGTCGATCTCTCCGGGAAAGTCATCGCAGTCACCGGCGCATTCGGCGCGCTGGGTGCCGCGGTTTCTGCCACCCTCGCCGACTGCGGCGCGCAGGTGGCGCGCCTCGATCATGCAGCGGTGCCGGCGAGCCCTTTGGCGAGCCCTTCGGCGAGCTCCTTGGCGTATGGCGGCATTGATTTGGCCGACGACACCGCCGCCGCATCGATCATGTCGCGGATTGTGCAGGAGGCCGGCCGGCTGGATGGTTTGGTGAATATCGCCGGCGGCTTTCACTTCGAAAAACTGGAAGAGGGCACATTGAAAACTTGGGATGCCATGTACCGCATGAATCTGCGCACCGCGGTTGCCTGCTGCCAGGCAGCGCTCGCGTATCTGTTGAAATCCGGCGACGCGCGCATCATTAACATTGGCGCCCTGGGTGCGCTGAAGGCGACTGCCGGCATGGGTGGCTACGCGGCGTCCAAGGCCGGCGTGGCCAAGTTGACCGAGGCGCTCGCCGATGAACTGAAGGACCGGGGAGTAACGGTGAACGCGTTACTGCCGAGCACGCTGGATACCGCGCGCAACCGCCTGGATATGCCGACCGCGGACTTTACCCGCTGGGTGGCGCCGGCGGCCGTCGGCGAGGTGGTCGCGTTTCTATTCTCCGATGCCGCGCGCGCCGTGACGGGCGCGTTGATTCCGGTGGCGGGGCGCGTATGAGCTTCCCATCCGCGCATTCCCCCGGCGCGAGCCTTCGCGCGGCCGTGGCCGAGGAGCGTCCGCTGCAAGTGGTCGGCGCCATCAATGCATTCACGGCCCGAATGGCGGCCGCCTGCGGCTACAAAGCCATTTACCTGTCGGGCGGCGGCGTGGCGGCCAATTCGTTAGGAGTTCCCGATCTTGGCATCAGCACCATGGATGATGTGCTGATCGATATCCGCAGAATCACCGATGCCTGTGCGCTGCCGCTGTTGGTTGACGCCGACACTGGTTGGGGCGGGGCGTTCAACATTGCGCGCACGGTGAAGTCCTTCATCAAATTTGGCGCCGCGGGGCTTCACATCGAAGATCAGGTGCAGTCCAAACGCTGCGGCCACCGCCCGGGGAAGGAAGTGGTCTCCCAGCAGGAGATGGTGGACCGCGTAAAAGCCGCCGTGGACGCGCGCACCGACTCGGCGTTCGTCATCATGGCGCGCACCGATGCGTTGGCGGTGGAGGGCATCGACAAGGCCCTCGAACGCGCCGTGGCCTGCGTCGAGGCCGGCGCCGATATGATTTTCCCGGAGGCCATGACGGAACTCGGCATGTACCGGCGTTTCAAGGAGGCGGTCAAGGTGCCGGTACTTGCCAATATCACCGAATTCGGACACACGCCTTTGTACACGCGCGCTGAACTGGCAACGGTGGGCGTGGATATTGTGCTGCACTGTTGTTCGGCCTATCGCGCCATGAACGCGGCGGCGCTCGCGACCTATCAGGCGATCCGGCGCGACGGCACGCAAAAGAACGTGCTGGATCTCATGCAGACCCGGGCCGACTTGTATAAGTATCTGGACTACAACGCTTACGAAGCCAAACTGGACCAACTGTTCGCGCAAGGAAAGGAAAAGTGAGTACGAATTCGGATGGTCAGATTGCCGGTGCCTTCAAGGCGAAGAAGTCCGTCGCCTTGTCCGGCGTCACGGCGGGCAACACCGCGCTGTGCACCGTCGGCAGAACCGGCAATGATTTGCACTATCGCGGCTACGACATCCTGGACATTGCCACGCAGTGCGAGTTCGAGGAAATCGCTTACCTATTGGTGCACGAGGTGCTGCCGAACAGGGCGCAGCTGGCCGCCTATAAGACTCAGCTCAAAGCCCTGCGCGTGCTGCCCTCGGCGGTCACGACGGTGCTCGAACAGCTGCCCGCAAACAGCCATCCGATGGATGTGCTGCGTACCGGCGTCTCGGCGCTGGGCTGCTGCGTGCCTGAAGAGGGGCATCATGGCGCGCCGGGTGCACGCGATCTTGCCGATCGGCTGCTCGCGTGTCTGGGCTCCATGCTGTGCTACTGGTATCACTATGCCCGCAGCGGTCGGCGCATCGACGTCCAATCGGACGAGGATTCGATCGGCGCCCATTTCTTGCATCTGCTGCACGGACACAAGCCCTCGGCCAGCTGGGTGCGCGCCATGCACACCTCGCTAAATTTGTATGCCGAGCATGAATTCAACGCCTCGACCTTTACGGCGCGGGTGATCGCAGGCACGGGTTCGGATTTGTATTCCTGCATCACCGGCGCCATCGGTGCATTGCGCGGTCCGAAGCACGGCGGCGCCAACGAAGTTGCCTTCGAGATTCAGAATCGCTATCCGACACCGGATGCGGCGGAAGCGGATATTCGCCGCCGAGTGGCGGAAAAAGAAGTGATCATCGGCTTCGGTCATCCGGTATACACCGTGTCGGACCCGCGCAATCAGCTTATCAAAGAGGTGTCGCGAACCTTGGCCCGCGAAGCCAACGACATGCGCGGCTTCGAGGTGGCCGAGAGAATTGAATCGGTCATGCACGAGATCAAGAAAATGTTCGCGAATTTGGATTGGTTCTCCGCGGTGTCGTACCACCTGATGGGCGTGCCCACGGCGATGTTCACGCCATTATTCGTCATCAGCCGCACCTCGGGCTGGGCGGCCCACGTGATCGAACAGCGCGAGGACGGCAAGATCATTCGCCCCAGCGCCAACTACGTTGGGCCTGAAAACCTAAAATTTGTGCCACTTGCGGAGCGAGCTTAAGTTCATGTCCCACGATATCAAGTCTGCGGAGCGTCCTGCTCCGGATCCCTTGCTCACACAGATCGCGGATTACGCGGCGAGTGGCTCCATCGACAGCGCGCTCGCCTATGAGACCGCCGCGTATTGCTTGATGGATACCCTGGCTTGCGGGTTCCAGGCATTGAAATATCCTGCCTGTACGAAATTGCTGGGACCAGTGGTGCCGGGCGCCACGCTCAGCGGCGGCGCGCGCGTTCCAGGCACCGCCTACGAACTCGATCCCATCGCGGCGGCGTTCAACATCGGCGCCATGATTCGCTGGCTGGATTTCAATGACACCTGGCTGGCGGCCGAATGGGGTCACCCGTCGGATAACCTGGGCGGTATTCTCGCGGTGGCCGATTACCTGTCGCGCTCCGGCAAACGCGTCGCGGTGCGCGATGTGCTCACGGGAATGATCAAGGCCCACGAAATTCAAGGGGTTCTTGCCCTGGAGAACAGCTTCAACCGCGTCGGACTCGATCATGTGCTGCTGGTTCGCGTGGCCTCCACCGCCGTGGTCACGGCGATGCTCGGCGGGTCGCGCGAGCAGATCGTCAACTCGGTATCGAATGCCTGGATTGACGGCGGAGCGCTGCGCACCTACCGGCACGCGCCAAACACCGGCTCGCGCAAAAGCTGGGCGGCCGGCGATGCCACCAGCCGCGCCGTACGGCTCGCGCTGATCGCCTTGAAGGGTGAGATGGGTTATCCCTCGGCACTGTCGGCCAAAACCTGGGGTTTCCAGGATGTGCTGTTCAAAGGCAAGCCGCTGCTGCTGCCGCAGCCCTTGGGCAGCTACGTGATGGAAAACGTCTTGTTCAAAATTTCCTATCCGGCCGAGTTTCACGCGCAAACCGCCGTAGAAGCGGCGATGACGCTGCATGCGCAGATTGCACCCAAGCTCGATCAGATTGAGCGGGTGGTCATTGAAACCCAGGAGCCCGGGGTACGCATCATCGATAAGACGGGGCCACTGGCGAATCCGGCGGATCGCGATCATTGCATTCAGTACATGGTCGCCGTGCCGTTGCTGTTCGGCAGACTCACCGCGGCAGATTACGAGGATACGATTGCCAATGACCCGCGCGTCGATGCGCTGCGCGCGAAGATGCAAGTCAAGGAGAACGCGACCTTCACCGCGGAATACTATGCGGCGGATAAGCGCTATATCGGCAACGCGGTGCAAGTGTTTTTCAAGGACGGCACGGCGAGCCCGCGGGTGCAGGTGGACTACCCCATCGGGCATCGAAAACGCCGCGCCGAGGGAATGCCCATCCTCGTGAAGAAGTTCGAGGCCAGCGTCGCGGCTCATTTCAGCGCGAAGCAAACTGAATCCATCAAGGCCCTGTTCGCGGACAAAGCCGCATTGGTGGCCATGCCGGTCAGCGATTTTGTGGCGAAGTTGGTGACCGCCGCTTAGAAAAATACATCGCCGACGGCATGCATTATGACGCATCGGGCTTGCCCTGCACCCCGGTGAGTCCTGATAGTGGATAGGATGAAAAGTCACGACTGGGTTGCCCAGCAATTGCAGGGCACCGCGGCGCGCCCCCCGCTCTGGGAGGCGGAGCGGCGCGAGCGCAAGGACCGACGCCGACGCCATTGGTGGGCCGTTTGGTACGGCAGCTTTTATCCGCGCCGCCGCAGCCCCGCACGTCGCCTCGACGATTCGCGCTTTCACCTGCTTGATTGGTACTCTGCGCGTTTGTTGGCGGTCTCCCTCGGGATCCTGTTGCTGAGCGCGGCGGACGCTTTCTTTACCGGGATACTGCTGATCAATGGCGCCGATGAGCTCAATCCGCTCATGGCGGCTGTCCTGTATCGCAGCGTAGCCGCGTTCACGGCGCTCAAAATGGGCCTGACCGGATTCGGCATCGTATCCATGGTGTTTCTCTCGCGCTACCGGTTCATGCGTCTGATTCGAGTTGAATTCGTCATGTACGGCGTGCTGCTGGTCTATCTGTGGCTGATCGGCTATGAGATCTGGCTGCTAAGACGCTAGGCGGCACCGGCTTCTTGCAATTTTCCTGATCGGCTTCACATTCCATATTGTGCCGCCTTCGGATAAACTAAGGCGGTCTGATTGACCGCTTTCCCCTCCTTATCATCTTGATGTACTTGAGGTTTTTTACCTTACCGCGCTCATGAGCCCATCACTTGCTGACCAATTAGCCGCAACGGCGCTGTCCGGCGGAAATGCCGGTTTCATTGAAGACCTCTACGAGCAGTTCTTAAGAGATCCCAGCGCCGTCGATCCGGCGTGGGTTGAGTATTTCAAGCACTTCCAAGGCAGTGCCGACATCGCGCACGGCCCGATTCGGGAGCGTCTGCTGGCGCGCCTGAGCCAGCCTGCGGCGGGCTCGGCGGCGCAAGGCGTGCAATCCGGTGCCAGCGCCAAACAAGGCGCGGTGTCGCGGCTGATTCAGGTGTATGCGAATCGCGGCCACCTCGTGGCCAATTTGGACCCTCTGGGTTTGCAGGAGCGCGCCAAGCCCTACGTGCTTGATTTGCAGTACTTCGGATTGTCCGACGCCGATCTTGACAGCGAGTTTTTCACCGGCAGCCGCAATCAGGCGATTCCTGAGCGCACCACGCTCAAGAACATTCTTGCGGACCTGAAATTCATCTACACCGACACCATCGGGGCGGAATTCGCCCACGTATCGGACACCGAGGAGCGCCTGTGGCTGCAGGACGGATTCCAAGTGGCCCGCATGCAGCAGCGCTTCAGCGCCGCTGAGAAAAAGAACATCCTATGGCAATTGACCGCGGCGGAGGGTTTGGAGCGCTACCTGCACACCAAGTATGTCGGTCAGAAGCGCTTCTCTCTCGAGGGCGGCGATAGTCTGATGGCCTTGCTCGACGATCTGGTGCAGCAGGGCGGTAAGGCGGGCGTCGAGGAGACCATCATCGGCATGGCGCACCGCGGCCGGCTCAATGTGCTGGTGAACCTGTTGGGTAAGTCTCCGCAGGATCTGTTCAACGAATTCGAGGGACAGTACGACCCGGCAAAATTGCGCGGCTCCGGCGATGTGAAGTATCACAAGGGATTTTCCGCGGACCTTAAGACCGAATCGGGAAATGTGCACGTGGCACTGGCATTCAATCCCTCGCACCTGGAAGTCGTCAATGCCGTGGTCGAAGGATCCGCGCGCGCGCGCCAGGAACGGCGCGGCGATGCACTGGGAGATAAGGTGCTGGCGGTGCAGATTCACGGCGACGCGGCGTTTGCCGGGCAGGGCGTGATCATGGAAACCTTGCAGCTCTCGCAGGCGCGCGGCTTCTATACCGGCGGCAGCGTACACGTGATCATCAACAACCAGGTCGGCTTCACCACCAGCGATCCGCATGATGCGCGCTCCACGCTGTACTGCTCGGATGTCGCGAAGATGGTGGAAGCGCCCATTTTGCATGTGAATGCCGATGACCCGGAGGCGGTTTGCTTCGTCATCCGTTTTGCGCTCGAGTATCGGATGAAGTTTCACAAGGATGTGGTGATCGATCTGGTCTGCTATCGGCGCCACGGACACAATGAAGCCGACGAGCCGGCCGCCACGCAGCCGCTCATGTATCAGGTGATCCGCAAAAAGCCGACGGTGCGGCAGCTGTACGCGGACAAGCTGGCCAAAGAAGGCGTGCTCACGGCGGCGGATGCGGCGGCCATGATGGAGCAGTATCGCGGCGGCCTCGATGAGGGGAAACCGCAGGCGCGTGCGGCACTGGGTCTTATCGGCAATCGCTACACGGTGGACTGGAGCCAGTACTTGGGCGCGGACTGGGAGCCGGTAAAAACCGGCGTGGACATGGCGCGCCTGCGCGCGCTCGGAAAGGCAATCACCAGCTACCCGACGGATTGGAATCTGCATCCTCGCGTGCTCGCCATCATGCAGGCGCGCGAGAAGATGGTCAGCGGCGATCTTGCGCTCGATTGGGGCTGTGCTGAGAACCTGGCCTACGCCAGCCTGGTGCAGGAAGGCTATCCGGTGCGTTTGACCGGCCAGGACAGCGGCCGCGGCACGTTCTTTCATCGCCATGCCGTGCTGCACGACCAGCTCACCGGCCGCAGCTACATTCCGCTGCAGCACTTAGCGACGAATCAGCCGACCTTCACGGTCATCGATTCGGTGCTGTCCGAAGAGGCGGTGATGGGGTTCGAATATGGATTCTCCACCACCGAACCGCATTGTCTGACCATTTGGGAAGGTCAGTTCGGCGATTTCTGCAACGGCGCACAGGTCATCATCGATCAATTCATCAGTTCCGGCGAGGCCAAGTGGGGCCGCTTATCCGGCATCACGCTGTTCTTGCCGCATGGCTACGAGGGTCAGGGGCCGGAGCATTCCTCGGCGCGCCTAGAACGATTTTTACAGCTCTGCGCCGAGTTCAACATGCAGGTATGCGTTCCCTCGACACCCGCGCAGATGTTTCACATGTTGCGCCGGCAAATGCTGCGCCCGCTACGCAAGCCGCTCATTATCATGACGCCGAAGAGCCTGCTGCGCCATCCCCTGTCGGTGTCACGGCTGGAAGAGTTGGCCGGCGGCGCTTTTCAGACGGTGATCGACGAGATCGACGATCTCAAAGCTTCCGCAGTGACGCGCATCGTGCTCTGCAGCGGCAAAGTGTACTTTGATCTGCTGAAATCGCGCCGCGAGTCCAAGGCCGATTCGGTAGCCCTGGTGCGCATCGAGCAGCTGTATCCTTTTCCGTCCGAGGAATACGAGGCGATTCTGCAGAAGTATTCGAATGCGCGGGAGATCGTTTGGTGCCAGGAAGAGCCGCAAAATCAAGGCGGCTGGTACCAAATTCGCCACCGCCTGCAGGCAAAGCTCGGGGCGCAGCACGAACTGCTCTACGCTGGCAGGCCCGGCGCGGCGGCGCCGGCCACCGGCATCGCCGCGCTGCATGAACAGCAGCAAAAGAATTTGGTCACGGCGGCGCTGCAGGGTGTGCCGCCGGAAGAGGCTTCCCGACAAACGATGCGACTGCCGGCCGCTCAAACTAGGACAGGTTCATGACAATTGAAGTTCGCGTGCCGCAGCTGCCGGAATCGGTGGCTGACGCCACGCTGGTCTCGTGGCATAAGAAGCCCGGCGATAGCGTGGCGCGAGATGAGAACTTGGTTGATCTGGAGACCGACAAGGTCGTGCTCGAGGTGCCTGCTCCCGCGGCGGGCGTGCTCAAGGAAATCAAATTGCAGGACGGCACCACGGTGACCAGCGGTCAACTGCTCGCCATCATCGAGGAGGGCGCCGCCGCCCGCCCACCGGCGGCCGCTGCTGCTGCGCCGGCTGCCGCTACCGCGCGTGCTGCCGCCACGCCGGCCGCCGCGAAGGACGGCGCGAAATTGAGTCCGGCCGCAAAGCGCGTCGCCGAAGAGAACAAGGTTGATCCGAAGATCGTCGCGGGGTCG
The DNA here is from genome assembly GCA_963756845.1 of uncultured Gammaproteobacteria bacterium. Classification (GTDB taxonomy): domain Bacteria; phylum Pseudomonadota; class Gammaproteobacteria; order Steroidobacterales; family Steroidobacteraceae; genus Bog-1198. Next base: position 430,519 of record CAVWPD010000003.1, read on the forward strand.
GGCCGTGATGGGCGGGTCTCCAAATCAGATGTGGTGAATTACCTGTCGGCCAAGGACGCGGCTCCGCCGCGGCCGCCGAGCGCCGCGGCGAGCGCGCCCGCGCAATTCGTGCCCGCGCCGAGCGCGCGCGGCGCACGCGCCGAGCAGCATGTGCCGATGACGCGCCTGCGCGCACGCATTGCGGAACGCATGGTGCAGGCACAGGCCACGCAGGCGCTGCTGACCTCCTTCAATGAAGTCGATTTGAAGGGCGTCAACGAATTGCGCACGCGCTACAAGGATCAGTTCGAAAAGCAGTACGGCGTGAAACTCGGTTTCATGTCCTTCTTCACCAAGGCCTGCGTCGAAGCGTTGAAGAAATTTCCCTCCGTGAACGCCTCGGTGGATGGCAACGATATCGTTTACCACGAATATTTCGACATCGGCGTCGCCGTTTCGACCGATCGGGGATTGATCGTTCCGGTGCTGCGCGACGCGGATCAATTGAGCTTTGCCGACATCGAGAAATCCATCGGCAATTTCGCCGCGCGCGCGCGCGCCGGGAGCATCACCATCGAGGAACTCACCGGGGGCACCTTTACCATCACCAATGGCGGGGTGTTCGGCTCGCTGCTGTCCACGCCCATCGTGAATTCTCCGCAGAGCGCCATTCTCGGCATGCACAAAATCCAGGATCGACCCGTCGTCATCGATGGACAAGTCGTGGTGCGTCCGATGATGTACATCGCCCTGACCTACGATCATCGCATCATCGATGGCCGGGAAGCGGTGCAGTTCTTGGTGACCGTGAAGCAATATCTGGAAGATCCGGCGCGCATGGTACTCGGCGTATGAGCGACAGTTACGATGTGATCGTCATCGGCGCAGGACCCGCCGGCTACCCGGCAGCGATTCGTGCTGGCCAGAATAAACTGAAGGTGGCCTGCATCGATGAGTGGCAGAACGCGGATGGCAGCTATGCGTTCGGCGGCACCTGCTTGAACGCCGGCTGTATCCCGTCCAAGGCGTTGCTGGAATCATCCGAACTGTACCAGCGTGCAAAAGATGAGTTTGCGATCCATGGCATCAAGGTCGGCAGCCTCGCGCTCGATCTGGCCGCGATGCAAAAACGCCGCGGTTCCGTGGTCAAAACCATGACCAACGGCATCAATGCGTTGTTCAAGGCCAATGGTGTGGTCGGCATCCAAGGACACGGGCGGCTGCTGCCGGGAAACAAAGTGTTGGTGCGCGCCGCCGATGGCGTCGAGAAGACTCTCGAGGGCAAGGATGTGATCCTCGCGTCGGGCTCGATTCCCATTCGCTTGAAATCCGTGCCGCATGACGGCACCTACATCGTCGATTCCTGGAACGCCTTGGAGTTCGATGCGGTGCCGGCGCGACTTGGCGTCATCGGCGCCGGAGTGATCGGATTGGAACTGGGCAGCGTGTGGCGGCGGCTGGGAAGCGAGGTGATTGTCCTCGAAGCGCTGCAGCAATTTCTGCCCATGGTGGACCAGACCATCGCCAAGGAGGCCCTGCGGCATTTCAAGAAGCAGGGTTTGGACATCAAGCTGGGCGCGAAAGTCTCGAGTGCGGCGGTGTCCGGCAACAGCGTCGAGATTTTATATACGGACGCGCAGGGCGAGCATCCGCTGAAGGTCGACAAGCTGGTGGTGGCCGTGGGGCGCCGGCCGTTTACCCAGGACCTATTGACGGAGGGCACCGGTGTGCAAGTGGATGAACGCGGGTTCATTCAAGTCGATGAGCAGTGCCGCACCAATGTGCCGCACGTGTGGGCGATTGGCGATGTGGTGCGCGGCCCCATGCTGGCGCACAAGGGCAAGGAAGAGGGCGTCATGGTCGCTGACCTGATTGCCGGCCATTACGGCCATGTGAACTACAAAGTGATTCCTTCCGTGATCTACACTCAGCCTGAAATCGCCTGGGTGGGCCTGACCGAAGAGCAAGTCAAAGCGAGCGGGCGCGCCTATAAAGTAGGCACGTTTCCCTTCGCCGCCAGCGGCCGGGCGCGCGCCATGGAAGCGGGCGCAGGCATGGTGAAGATTGTTTCCGCCAAAGATGACGACGAAGTACTCGGCGTTCATGTCATCGGCCCGATGGCCGGGGAGTTGATCAGCGAGGCGGTGTTGGCAATGGAGTATTCCGCGAGTACCGAGGACATTCAGCGCACCATCCACGCCCACCCGACCTTGTCCGAGGCGATTCACGAAGCGGCCTTGGCCGTGGACAAAAAGGCCATCGACGGCCTGAACCGCTGACTTAAGGTGTCGCCAAGGCGGCTGTAGCGCCAGCGCCACGATTGCAGCCGCAGGCCCAGTTGCCCGGTCCGCGAAGAACGCATTTGACGATAACTGCCGCGCTCGCCAGAGCGTGACGCAGTTAACACCCCCGCTGCCGGTACTGAGCATACCTTCACATCCCGTCGAACTCCCGTCGCCAGTGTGCGACTCATGCGCGCCAATTTTGCGGGCTGAGGTCTTCAAGGAAATGCTCCGAAGCCATCGCTTATTTCTCGCTGCCGTTTTTTCGCTACAGCTGTTGTCCGGCTGCGGATCGAGTTCGGTCGGCACCGAAAGCGGCGTCATCGCGCCGCCACCGAGCATCGTTTCGACCACCACCGGCACGGTAACGCCGCCCAAGGCGAGTGCCGGCGAGGGCGCCGTGACGGGGTCCGACGACTCGGTGGCGGCAACCGCCTCCGTTGCGGGCTCCGTGTCGGTGGCCGCCGGCGCCAACCGAACGGTAAGCGTGACCTTCACCTCGAGCGACGGTCTGGCCATCTCGGGTTTTGCGATCTCCAACAGCTTGGGAGTGCTTCCCGCCGGTTGGACGGGGCCCGGCAGTTTCAGTTGTGCGCAAGTGGCACCGGGCAGCGGCTGTGTCCTCAGTCTGACTTACGCGCCGGTCGCGATCGACAGCGGCACGCTCACCCTCGACTGCGTCTATGTCGATAATGCCGGCACGCCGAGAACACCCGGACCCTGCCTGAGCATTCCCTACGCGGCAACGGTGCCCAACAACATCGTCGCGACGGTCTCTCCCACCGGCGAGATCGACGCGATGATCGGGTCCGCCAAGCAAACCGTCAGCGTCAATTTCACCACCGACAATGGCAACGCGGCCACGGCTCTTACGGCCACCAATCTTTCGGCGTTGCCTTCGGGTTGGAGCAGCGCAGCGGCAGCGCTGTCCTGTGCGATCGTCAGCACGGGAAGCGGTTGCCAGCTGAGCTTGAGCTTTGCGCCCACGGCGGCGGCTGCCGGTACGCTGCAGTTGAATTACAGCTATACCGATGACTCCGGCGCCGCGCGAACCGGCGCGCTGAATATTCCCTATGCCACCTCGACTCACGACACGTTGGTCGCGACCGCATCACCCGCCGGGCAGATCACTGCGGTACAGGCGACGGGCGCACAGGCGGTGGCCGTCACCTTTACCACCGACGACGGCCAGCCTGCGACCGGCGTGCAATTGCTCTCCGCTCTCACCGCTTTGCCGCCGGGCTGGAGCAGCACGGCAAAGTCATTCTTCTGTCCCAGCGCCGCCGCCGGCAACGGCTGCCAGCTGCAGCTCGAGTATGCCCCGAGCACGCTGGCCAGCGGCACGCTCACGCTGCAGTACTCCTACGACGACAGCGCGGGCATGGAAAATTTCGGGTCGTTGAATATCGCGTACGCCGCCACGACGAATGACAATGTGGTGGGTGCCGTGGCCCCCAGCGGCCAGATCAACGCGATGCTGGGCGCGAGTCAGTCGGTGACCGTGAACTTCACGACGGATGATGGCCGTCCGGCAACGGCGTTGAGTTTGACCAGCAGTCTTGCGGCGCTGCCCGCGGGTTGGAGCAGTTCGATGAACGCGTTCGCCTGCAGCGGTCTGGGCGGGGGCGCCACCTGCCAGCTGACGCTGCTGTACGCGCCCATGGCGCTCGACAGCGGCACGCTCACACTGACCTATGCCTATCTGAACAATGCGGGCGAGTCCAAAACCGGCTCGGTCGCGATTCCGTATCGAACGACGAGCAACGACAACGTGGTGGGAACGGCGGCGCCGCTCACCCTCGCCGTGGCCACCGGCAGCAGCAACGCCGTGACCGTCACCTTCACGACCGATGATGGGAATCTTGCCGGCGCTTTGTCGGCGGACCTCACTTCTTTGCCGGCGGGCTGGAGCCACGCATCGGGGACTTTCGGCTGCCCCAGCGTGAGCACCGGCACGGGCTGTCAGCTCGCACTCACCTACGCGCCCACGGCGGCCGCCAATGCCACGATGAGCTTCGGCTTCAGCTACACAAACGCCGCAGGAACGATGAAAACCGGCAGCGTGTCGATTCCGTACACCGCGACACCCTAGTCGCACTCGCAATGAGATAGCGGCGCTCGCGTGCTTGACATGCAAGATATTACTTGCCTATCATATAGGCAAGTAATATCTTGCATATTAGTGATGGCCGAGCGCCCCGACACCGACGTTTTGTTCAAAGCCCTGGCAGATCCCAGCCGGCGCAAGCTTCTGGACCTGCTGCATGCGCATGATGGCCGCACGCTCAACGAGCTGTGCAATCACCTGGACATGACGCGGCAGGGCGTAACGCAGCACCTGGATGTGCTCGAAGCGGCGAACCTGGTCGGCAGCGTGCGGCGCGGCCGCGAAAAGCTGCACTTCCTCAATCCGGTACCGTTGCAGGAGATCTACGAGCGCTGGATTGCCAAGTTCGAAAAGCCGCGCCTCAAGGCGCTGTCGGATTTAAAACATCGACTGGAGAAAGCCCATGGCTAGATCGACCTTCGTCTATGTCACCTACATCCGCACCACGCCCGAGAAGCTGTGGTCGGCACTGACTGACATCGAATACATGAAGCAATACTGGTTCGGCACGTACTGCGAAAGTGAGTGGACGGCCGGATCCTCGTGGAGGATGTTGTCCAGCGCTGGCCAGACCCTGGACGCCGGCGAGATCGTGGAGGCCGAGCCGCCGCGGCGCCTCGTGATCCGCTGGCAGCACCAGAACAAGCCCGAACTGAAGGCCGAAGGTGAGTCGCTGTGCACGATGGAACTGGAGGCCATCGGCGCGGCGGTCAAGCTGTCCATCACCCACACCATCGAGCGCGATCCCTCACAATTCATCGCGGCGGTATCCGGCGGCTGGCCGAAGATCATCTCCAACCTGAAGTCCCTTCTGGAGAGCGGCGGTATCGCCTTGCAGGATCCCTATCCCTCGCCCAGCCGATAAAAAAGGCGCAGCACTATTTTTACTATTTTTTGCGCCTTGCGCTAATGATGTTCGACAGCTGCGCAATGCGCGTCAGCACTTTGGACAGTTGCGCCAGGCCGGTAATCGCAATGCTGATGTGCATGTGTGCCACGTTGTCGCGCTTGTCGGTGACCGTGCTCATGCCCTGGATGGAGATTTTCTCATCCGCGAGCGCCGCGCTCACGTCGCGCACCAAGCCGCGCCGGTCGAATGCCTGCACTTCAATATCCACCGGAAACTCGCTCGCGCCGGTCTTCCCCCAGTCGATGGCGAGTACCCGGGCGGGCGCCTTGATGCTGAGGCGGGCCAAATTGGCGCAGGACTGGCTGTGGATGCTGACGCCGCGACCCACCGTGATGTAGCCGGCAATGGGTTCCGGCGGCACCGGCTTGCAGCAGCGGGCGTAGGTCGACAGCAGATCGCCCACACCTTGCACTTCGATTTCCGGTTCACGGACGCTGCCGCTGCGCGCGCGAGCCGGCGCTTCGGGCCGCGCCTCGCGGGCATGCAGTAAGCGCTGCACGGCCCCTGCGACTTGCGCTGCGCTCACCTCACCCAGCCCCAGGGCCTCATGCAGCGCCTCGGCGCTACCCAGCCCAAGCTCGCGCAGCAGTTCGGGGATGGGAGGGATATTGACGCCGAGCCGCTGCAGCTCGCGATCGAGCATGGCACGGCCCTCGACCTTGTTCTGCGCCTCATTCTGTTTGCGGAACCAAGCCCGCACCTTGTTGCGGTGGCGCGGGCTGGCCAGAAATCCCGATTGGGACGAAAGCCAGTCGCGCGAAGGCTGCGAGGTTTTGGCGGTAATGATTTCCACCGTGTCGCTGTTCTTTAGTTGGTAGTCGAGCGACACCATGCGGCCATTCACCTTGGCGCCACGCGTGCGGTGACCGAGATCGGTATGCACCTGGTAGGCAAAGTCGAGCGGCGTGCCGCCCACCGGCACATCGACGATTTCGCCCTTGGGCGAGACCACGTAAATTCTGTCCTGAAACAGATCGATGCGAATCCGGTCGAGAAATTCCCGGCCTTCCTCAGCCGCTTCGGTGGGCGCGAGCAGCGAGCGCAGCTGATTGATTTTGCGTTCGTAGGCCTGATCGCTGCGGCCTCCTTCCTTGTAGCGCCAGTGCGCCGCCACGCCACGCTCGGAGTTGGCATGCATGTCGTGGGTGCGAATTTGGATTTCGACCGGCTCGCCCTCGGGCCCGATGACGGCGGTGTGAATCGAGCGGTAGAAATTGTCCTTCGGAGTGGCAATGTAGTCGTCAAATTCGCCGGGAATGAATTGCCACAGGGTGTGCACGATGCCGAGCGCCGCATAGCATTCCGCCACCGTGTTGACGAGTACGCGTGCGGCACGGATGTCCATGAGTTGATCGAAGGCCAATTGTTTGGCCTGCATCTTGCGCCAGATGCTGAATATATGTTTCGGCCGCCCCTCGATCTGCGCCTCGACGGACGCGGTGCGCAGTGCGTTCTGCAGCACCGTTTTCAGCTCATCGATGTAGCGCTCGCGCTGCGAGCGGCGCACTTTGAGCGCGGTGGCGATGTGCTTGTACTGCTGCGGTTCCAGATAGCGAAACGCCAGGTCTTCAAGCTCCCATTTGACCTGCCACACGCCCAGCCGATTGGCCAGAGGCGCGTACACCTCGCGGGTTTCCACCGCGAGCTTGCGCTGCAGGGGCGCGCTCAAGCGCTTGGCCGAGCGCATTTTCTGCAGTTGCTCGGCGAGCCTCACCACGACCAAGCGCACATCGCCGATGACCGCCAGCAGCATTTTGCGCAGGGCTTCGGCTTGTCCGCTCTCCAGGCCCCGATCCGGAGTCCAATCGGCCGGCAGGCCGAATTGACCCAACTGACTCAAGGCGCGCGCGAGGTGCAGCGGTGCTTCGCCAAAGCGTTTCTCGGCGCCTTCCCGCTCGATGACTTTCCCGTCCAGCAGCGGCTGAATCATTGCGGCGATGACCACATCGTCGTCCGCATCCAGCGTGCGCACGATCTCGGCCACCTCCAGCGCGGCACTGCGCAGCGCATCGGCCTGCGGCGAGAGTTCCAGATCGCGAACGGCCTGCATGCCGGCCTGCAGCCGGGTGCTTGCCGTCCGGGCGGTTGCGGTGGTTTCCATTTATCTCAAGACATCGCGCGGTGGGTTTAAGGGCCTATTGCCGGTATCATACTAGGGCCATGCCAGTAGCTATGACGAATCACCTTGCGCGAGGTTAAGACCACGACCATACGCGTGCTCGGCATCGATCCCGGGTCGCAGCGGACCGGATTCGGCGTCCTGGACGCCACCGGATCAAGACTGACCTATGTCGCGAGCGGCGTCATTCGCACCGGCCAGGCCGAATTCGCCGCTCGCTTATGCGAGATTTTCCGCTGCGTGCAAACCATCGTCGCGCAGTATCGGCCCCAGGAGATCGCCATCGAGCGGGTCTTCGTGAATCGCAATCCGGACAGCGCTTTAAAGTTGGGTCAGGCGCGCGGCGCGGCCATCTGCGGTACTGCCGATGCCAATGCGGATGTCTTTGAATACGCCACGCGGCAGATCAAGCTCGCCGTGGTGGGATCGGGAAGCGCCGAGAAGGCGCAGGTTCAGCTCATGATGAGAAGCATTCTCAAGCTCGATGGGCCGGTGGGTGCGGACGCGGCGGATGCCTTGGCGGCAGCCGTGTGTCACGCGCTTCGAGGCTCGATGCGGGCTTCGCTGCTGCGCGCGGGCGGGGGCGGATGATCGGCTTTCTCAGAGGTCGGCTGGCGGTAAAACAGCCGCCGATGCTACTGGTCGATGTCAATGGCGTGGGCTATGAATTGGAAGCGCCCATGTCCACGTTTTACGGACTGCCGGCTGCCGGGGAGTCCGTCGCCCTGTTCACCCACTTGGTCGTTCGCGAGGACGCTCACATATTGTTCGGCTTCGGTACCGACGCTGAGCGGCGCCTGTTCCGCGGGCTGCTCAAGATCTCAGGGGTCGGACCCAAAATCGCCTTGGGAATCCTCTCGGGCTCCAGTGTCGAGGATTTTTTGCGCACCATCGAGGCGGAGGATGTGGCGATGCTGACCAGAATTCCGGGCATCGGCCGCAAGACCGCGGAGAGGGTCATCATAGAAATGCGTGACAGCGTGCAAAAATTCGCGCTGCCGGCGGCGGGCAGCCCGCTCGGCGCAGGTAGCGCGCCGTCCCCGCAAGGCGAGGCCTTCAGTGCGCTCATTGCCTTAGGCTACAAGCCGCCGGAAGTCACTCGGCTGCTCAAGTCGGCGGATGAGCCGGGTTTGTCGACCACGGAAATCATTCGACGCGCGCTGAAGTCGGCGGCCAAGGCTTAAGGTTCACGGTATGGGAATCGAACAGGATCGCATCATTGCCGGCAGCGCGCGCCGCGACGAGGAGATCGTGGATCGGGCGGTACGGCCGAAGACTCTCGCCGATTACGTAGGCCAGCCGAACGTCAAGATGCAAATGGATATCTTCATTCGGGCGGCCCGCCAGCGCGGCGAGGCCTTGGATCACGTACTGATCTTCGGGCCTCCGGGACTCGGCAAAACCACCTTGGCGAACATCATCGCCAACGAATTGAAGGTCAATCTGCGCCAGACCTCGGGGCCGGTGCTGGAGCGTCCCGGTGATCTGGCGGCGCTGCTCACGAATCTCGAACCCCGCGACGTATTGTTCGTGGATGAGATCCACCGCTTGAGTCCGGTGGTGGAGGAGGTGCTGTACCCGGCCATGGAGGACTCGCAACTCGATCTGATGATCGGCGAGGGCCCGGGAGCCCGGTCGATCAAACTGGATCTGCCGCCCTTCACGCTGGTCGGCGCCACCACGCGAGCCGGCCTTCTGACCTCGCCGCTGCGCGACCGCTTCGGCATCGTGCAGCGGCTGGAGTTCTATACCACGGCAGAATTGACGCAGATCGTCATTCGCAGCGCGTCTATTTTGAATTTGCAGCTGCAGGCCGATGGCGCGGATCGCATCGCCGAACGCTCACGCGGCACGCCGCGCATCGCCAATAGGCTGCTGCGGCGCGTGCGCGATTACGCCGAAGTCAAAGCCGCGGGAATCATCAACGCGGAAGTGGCTCTCGCCGCGCTCAACATGCTGGAAGTCGATCCTCAGGGCTTCGACATGCTCGACAGAAAACTGCTGCTGACGGTCATTGAGAAATTCGAGGGCGGGCCTGTGGGGGTCGATAGCCTGGCCGCGGCCATGAGCGAGGAGCGCGGCACCATCGAGGATGTGATCGAGCCCTTCCTCATCCAACAGGGTTTTTTGATGCGCACGGCGCGCGGGCGCGTCGCGACCCGCTCCGCGTACGCGCATTTCGGCCTCGCGGCGCCCGCCATCGAGCGCGACCTGAATCTGCCGCTGTTCCGGGACAGCCAGTAGATGTCTGCGCCGCCGAGCTATTCCCACGCCTATTCGGTGTACTGGGAGGATACGGACGCGGGCGGCGTGGTGTACTACGCAAATTACTTGAAATTCATGGAGCGCTGCCGCACCGAGTGGCTGCGGGCCATGGGCGTCGATCAGCTGCGTTTGCTCGCAGAGCGGCATCTACAGTTCGTGGTCGTGCACGTGGGCGTGGATTTTCTGCGCCCAGCGGTGCTGCATGATGAAATTCTCGTCACCGCGGAGTTGCAGCGTCTGGGCGGTGCGACAATCCATTTCAAGCAGCGCATTTTGCGCGGCGATGAACAATTGATCGACGCCGTCACGCGGGTGGCCTGTCTTGATTCGGGTACGTTGAAGCCGCGTGCCATCCCCAAGGATCTTTTCGTGGAGTGGCGCAATGCCCAATGACTTGTCGGTTTGGAGTCTCGTGCTCGATGCCAGCCCTATCGTGCAGGGCGTGGTGATCATTCTGCTGCTGGCCTCGGTGGCATCATGGGCGGTGATTTTTCACAAGAGCCGCGTCATCGGCCGCTCGCGGCGGCAGGCGGAGAAATTCGAGGCGGAATTTTGGTCCGGCGGCGATCTTGCGACCCTGTATCGCAATGTGGAAACCAAGGGCCGCGCCGGCACCGGATTGCAGAGCATCTTCGAGTGCGGCTTCGGCGAGTTCAGCCGATTGCGACAGCACGGCACGCCGATAGAGCAGCTGCTCTCCGGCGCCAGGCGCGCGATGCGCGTGGCGCAGCTGCGGGAACTCGACCGACTCGAAGAGAATCTGGCGTTGCTCGCGACGGTGGGTTCGACCAGTCCCTATGTCGGGTTGTTCGGCACCGTCTGGGGAATCATGAGTGCGTTTCACAACCTGGGCAATGTGCAGCAGGCCACTCTGGCGGCCGTCGCGCCCGGAATTGCCGAAGCGTTGATCACCACGGCAGTGGGCCTGTTTGCCGCCATTCCCGCCGTGGTGGCCTATAACCGCCTCGCCGATCAGGTCAGCCGGCTGGAACTTCGGTTCGACACATTCGTCGAAGAGTTTTCGACCATTTTGCAGCGCCATGTGCCTAGCCGGGCGGCAGGAGCGGCCTAAATGCCCGCGCCGCTGCGCCGTCGCAGGCTGATGGCCGAGATCAACGTCGTGCCGTACATCGATGTCATGCTGGTGCTGCTCATCATTTTCATGATCACGGCGCCCTTGCTGAAGGAAGGCGTCAAGGTCGATTTGCCGGATGCGGGTGCCCGGCCGATCGATGCGGATTTCCTGGCGAAACACGAACCGCTGATCCTGACCATCGATTCCCGGGGCCGCTTGTACATCAATTTTGGCCAGAATCAGGATCAACCCATCTCGGAATCGACGGTGAGCGCGCGTACCGCGGCACTGCTGCGCCGCGACCCGCAGACCCCGATTCTCGTCAAGGCCGACACCACCGTCCCCTACGGCACCGTGGTGCGGGCCATGGTGTTATTGCAGCATGCCGGTGCTGCCAAAGTGGGCTTTCTGACCGACCCTCCGCGGTCGAGCCCGCCACGCGGCGCCGTCGACGGAGCCGCCGCCGGCGTGCGTTGAATGCCTGGGTTTCTGCGCGAACATTCGTGGTCGATCACGGTTTCGGTGCTGCTGCATGCAGCGCTTGCGGGCGCGGCGCTGATCGCAACGCTGGTCTCTTTCAATCGACCGCCGCCGCTTGTACAGCCGCTGCCCATCGATGCGGTGGTCATCGACTCACAGGTGCTGCACGCGGCGCAACACGCCCTCGAAGAACGCGCCGAACAAGAAGCTGCGCGCGCGCGTGCCGCGGCTGAGGCGCGCGCCGCGGCGGACACGGCTGCCGCCGAACAAACCGCCCAGGACCAGCAGCGCAAGGTCGATGAGGCGAAGCGCACCGTGGAAGCCGAGGCGGCCAAGGTTGCGGCCGCGGCGGATGCCCAGCGAGTCGCCGATGCGCAGAAAGTGGCGGCGGCGAAACACGCCGAGGAGCTCAAGCGCGCAGAAGAAGCGAAGCGCGCTGAGGATGCCAAGCAGGCGGAGGAGGCGAAGCGCGCCGCAGAGCAGAAAGCCAAAGCGGAGCGCGAGGCAGAGCTGCACCGGCAGCTTGCCGAGGAGGAGCATGTGAGCGCCGTGGAAGCGAGTCCAGCGCGCGCTCAATATATCGCGCGGCTTTCCAGCCGAATTCAGAATGCCTGGATCAAGCCGCTCTCCGCGCGGGCGGGCCTTGATTGCATTGTAAATATTACACAGATCCCCGGGGGCGAGGTCATCAGCGCACAGGTCAGCAAGTGCAACGGCGACGCCGCCGCCCGACAATCGATCGAGAATGCAGTGTATCGTGCATCGCCGCTGCCATCGCCGCCTGACCCTGCGCTGTTTGAACGTAATCTTGTGATCCACTTTCACCCGGAAGAATAGAGTTTTGGCCAATGAATAAACTGCTGTCGTGTTTGGCCCTCATCGCCTTGAGCCTGATGAGCCCATGGACCCACGCCTCATTCGTGGTTGAGGTCACGCGCGGGCAGACGGAAGCCATCCCTATCGCCGTCGTACCCTTCTCGAGCGCCGAGGCCGCCGCAGCGTCCTTCGACGTGGCGCAGCTGGTGAGCGATGACCTGGAGCGCAGCGGCCGCTTCAAGCTCATGGAACGCAGGGACATGATCGATCAACCGCACACCGGTGCGAACATCGCCTTCGATGACTGGCGCCGCCTCAATACCGACTACATGGTGGTCGGATCCCTGCAAGCGGACGGCGCGGATCGCTTCAGCATCACCTACGAGCTGTACAACATCCTCACCAAACAGCGCTTACTCGGCTATCAGATCAGCTCCAACCGGGCGGGACTTAGGTCCGCGAGTCATCAAGTTGCCGACATGGTGTTTGAAAAGATTCTGGGGATTCGCGGCGCATTTTCCACACGCATCGCCTACGTATCCGTGCTCGGGCATTTGCCCAACCGCACTTTTCAACTCATCGTGGCGGACGCGGACGGTGAAAATCCGCGCGTCGTCATGCAATCCAACGAACCGCTCATGTCGCCCGCTTGGTCTCCGGATGGTTTGAGCCTGGCCTATGTGTCCTTCGAGGACCGGCTGCCCACTGTGTATGTGCAGACGCTGAAAAGCGGCGAGCGGCGCCGCGTCTCGGCGCACGCCGGGGTGAATCAAGCCCCCGCATGGTCCCCGGACGGCAAGAAGCTGGCGCTGACCTTGTCGACGCGCGACGGCAATTTGGATATCTACGTGATGGACCTGACCACCCAGGCGCTGACGCGCATCACCGATGATCCTGGGATCGACACTGAGCCGCAATGGTCCAAGGACGGCCAAAGCCTGTACTTCACCTCCGACCGCGCGGGAGGTCCGCAGATCTACAAAGTCGGCATCCACCCGGGGGATAAACCGCGGCGTTTGACGTTTCAAGGCAGCTATAACGCCCGGCCGAGGATATCGCCCGATGAGTCGCAATTGGCTTTCGTGACCCAGGAAGACGGGGCGTATCACATCGCAACCCTGGATCTTCGCGGACACGGCGATATGCAAGTGCTGACCAAGGGTCACTTCGATGTCTCGCCCAGCTTCGCACCCAACGGCGCGGTGATCCTGTACGCAAGCCGCGATCGCGGTCGGGGAGTTCTGGCCCTGGTCAGTGCCGATGGGCGGGTCCAGCAGCGCTTGGTGTCAAGCGAAGGCGAACTGCAGGAGCCGGCGTGGGCGCCGTTCTGAAGTCGCTGGCGCAAACAAAGTACACAAATCGGCTCATGCTCGGTAACCTTACGAACAATTCAGAGAGACTCGGACCCCGGACGGAGATGTAAATGAAAAGAATGATATCGATCGCGGTGCTCTTGGCCGGAGCAGCGCTGCTCGCAGGCTGTCCTAAGAAGCCCAATGTCAATGAGCCGCCGATCGCCGGCGCCCAGGTTCCCGAGTCCTCGGCCGGCGCAGCCGGCGAAGGGGCCAACACCTCGACGCGTCCATTGGACGGTGATGCCAACAATGGGGCGCGCGGCCTGGGAGCTGAGGGGACCGGGGCCCTGTCCCGCAAGATCATCTATTTTGATTTCGACAAATCCGAAATCAAACCCGAATTCGCCGTCATCGTGACGGCCGCTGCGAGCAACCTCTCGGCGAATCCCAAGATGAAGGTCAAGCTGGAGGGCAATACCGACGAGCGCGGTACACGTGAATACAACATCGGTCTCGGCGAGCGCCGCGCACAGGCCGTGCGTCGTGCGTTGATGCTGCAGGGCGTTCCTGAGTCGCAGATCATGACGGTCAGCTTTGGAGCGGAACGCCCCGCAGTGGAAGGCGATGACGAGGCTGCGTGGTCGAAGAATCGGCGCGTCGAAGTGGTCTATTTGCCGTGATGCCGCGGTTCTCATTCGGATTGGCGGGCGCCTGCCTGGTGGCATTGGCCTTGGTGGGATGTGCCAGCACGCCGCCTGAGGAAGATCCAGTCCAGATCAAACTGAAGGATCTGGACACCCGTCTGGCGCGCATCGAAAGAGTCATGACCAATCAAAGCCTGCTTCAAATGTCCAATCAACTGGAGGCGCTGCGCGCCGATGTGCGCGCCATGCACAATGATGTGGATCTCTTGAGCAATAGCCTGGAGGCGGCCCGCAAGCAGCAACGGGACTTATATGCGGATCTCGATCAGCGATTGAAGCTTCTCGAATCGCGCGGCGGCGGCGGTGGGGGCAGTGGCGGCGGGGGAGGTGGCAGCGCCGCGGCGGGAGCCGCTGCAGCGGCTGCGAGTACTGCGGCGGCAGCGGCGAACACGTCGGGCGGCGACGCGTCGTCCTCAACTGCCGATGAGCGCGCGGCCTACCAGTCGGCCTTTAATCTGCTCAAGGACGGTCAGTATGATCGAGCCATTGCGGCCTTCCAGAGTTTCTTGGCAGCCTCTCCGGGCAGTTCGCTGGCGGACAACGCTCAATACTGGTTGGGTGAAGCCTACTATGTGAACAAGTCTTACTCCGACGCAGAATCTGCGTTTCAACGCGTGGTCGATAAGTATCCGCAATCCCGCAAGCTCCCCGATGCCATGCTCAAGATCGGCTACTGCCGTTATGAAACGAAGCAGTGGGACACGGCGAAAACCATCCTCACGCAGGTCGTGACGCAGTATCCGGATACGCCGGCCTCTCACTTGGCGCAGCAGCGGCTCGAAAAAATGGCGGCCGAGAAACATTGAATGCCCAGGCACAGAGCCCTCCAGCCGTAGGCGTCCCCGAGCGTTCGGATATCGATGAGCGAGCGCGGGCGAACGAGCGCCTGCGGGTCAATGAGATATTTCTCTCCTTGCAGGGGGAGGCTGATTGCGTCGGTTTTCCAACGGTGTTCGTGCGCCTGACGGGCTGCCCGTTGCGCTGCCAATATTGCGATACCGAGTATGCCTTTCACAGCGGCAGCTGGTTTGATCTTGCTGCGATCCTGGAATCGGCGCGAGGCTTTGGCGTGCGCCATGTGTGCGTGACCGGCGGCGAACCCCTGGCGCAACCGAACTGCATCAAACTGTTGCGGGATTTGTGCGAATCGGGCTTTCAGGTCTCGCTGGAGACCAGCGGGGCTTTGGATGTGGCGGCGGTCGATGCCCGCGTATCCCGAGTCATCGATGTGAAAACGCCGGGATCCAGCGAAGCCGCGCGCAATAGAATCGAGAATTTCCAGTTATTGACCCCGCGCGATCAACTGAAATTCGTGATCTGTTCTCGGGAGGACTACGAGTGGAGTCGGGCGTTTCTGACCGAACACGGCCTCGCCGAGCGCTGCCGCATCTTATTTTCCCCCAGCTACAACCAGCTTTCGCCCACGGCTTTGGCGGATTGGATTCTGGCGGATCGATTACCCGTTCGCTTTCAACTACAGCTTCACAAAGTTCTGTGGGGCGACGTCCCGGGCAAGTGACGCGTGCGGCCCCTTGAGCGCGCCGTCGTGCTGCTTTCCGGCGGCCTCGATTCGGCCACCGTGCTGGCGATGGCGCGGGCACAGGATTTCGAGTGCTATGCGCTCAGCGTCGAGTACGGTCAGCGTCATAGCGCGGAGCTCGACGCCGCGCAGCGGGTCGCGGCAGCGCTAGGGGCCCGCGAGCACCGCATCATGCGGGTCGATCTTGCCGGCATCGGCGGCTCCGCCTTGACCGACGCAGCGCTCGCAGTCCCGGAATCCCCCGCGGAGGGCATTCCGGTGACCTATGTGCCTGCGCGCAATACCCTGCTGCTGTCGCTCGCCCTCGGCTGGGCGGAGGTGATCGGCGCGCGCGAGATTTTCATGGGCGTCAATGCCGTTGATTATTCGGGCTACCCGGATTGCCGCCCGGCGTTCATTGAATGCTTCGAGCGGTTGGCGCGGCTCGCCACCAAAGCGGGCGTCGAAGGAGCGCACTTCAAGATTCATGCGCCGCTGATCGCCATGTCCAAGGCGGAGATCATCCGCGCAGGCACCAAACTCGGCGTGGATTTCAGCATGACGGTGTCCTGTTATCAGGCCGATGCACGGGGCAGAGCCTGCGCCAAATGCGACTCCTGCCGCTTGCGCGCGGCCGGTTTCGCCGCGGCGAGCCTACCCGATCCGACGCGGTATCGCTGATACGTTTTAGCTGATCCGCTGCGCCAGTTCGGCTATCATGCGCGCCTGCAATCGGGACGGTAGCTCAGTTGGTAGAGCAAGGCCCTTTTAAGGCTTTGGTCCTGGGTTCGAGTCCCAGCCGTCCCACCATTCCCCCACTTCCAAGCACTTCCGCTACCATCCGACAAGGCGTTGGATCGAGCGGCAAACCCCTGTAACTACAGTCGTTTTATCGTCCGAAGACGTCCTGAACTGCTCCTCGACAGCCACCCCAAAAGGGGGCCTAATTGGCCCCCGGCCACGGGCGGAGGAAGTTGGCCGGCCGCCGGGGCACGGGCACGCGGTGTGAGCCTGAACAAGCTGGTAAAGGAGTGGTCCACCGTAGCGCTCGCACAACGTGATGCCGAGAACCACACTATCGGCTGCGCGCCATTCGCGGTTGACCAGGAGGGGGCGTAGTGTTATTGATCCCGTGGCGTTCTTCGAGACCGAATCCCTTTCTTGACCGGCAGTAGTCGCGCGTCGAACGTGTAGGCGTCCGGACCCGTCACGACCCATTTCAGTGAGAACTGCGGATGGAGGGGATTCACGAGGACATTCCATTCGCCGGGGGTGATCACTGTGGGCACACGCAGTGCCGGTAAATTATTCGTCTTGAGCCACGCATCGCCAAATGCTCGACTGACCGCGATCCGGCTCTTCCAGCGTACCGGCAAAGACTTGGGCGTCAGAATGAGATGGTCAGGGATTTCCATGGAATAGGCGTAGAAAGGTTGAATGTCATTGGTCTGTTTGAGGCGGACCAGAATCTCCAAGGCGGCGAGAGAGAGAGATTGTGCCGTGTAAACGATTGGACGGCCGGCGCTGTGCCAGCGGGCCGAGGCGTACACGCCGCCCTGACCGCTGAAGGCCTCTTTCCGGGTCCGTGTAAAGACGTCCGCCCCGATGCGGAAGACCCGCATGCGGGTTAGACGAACTGGCCGTAAGCCAATGCGCGAAGCAGATTTTCCACTTCACGGGCGCCGAAGTCTGTATCCAATAAATCGAGAGGTGCAATATTGCCCAGGGTCTGCTCGGGTTTCGATAACCACTCCGAGACCGCCGCGTCGGTGGTAAACAGTGCACGGCCGAGATTGCGTACCCGCGCGGCCCGCAGCAACTTCTCCGAAGTTTCACTGGACAGGGGTGCGCCGTTGCCTCGTTTGCGGGTTACGGTGCGACGGGCAATTCCCAACTTCGCAGCTAACGTGCTGGTGGAAAGACCCAATGCTGAGGCAACCTGCTCGAACATGGGTGCCGGCAAACCGTTGCGAATTTGAGCAAGGATCTCTAACAGGGGCCTTTCAGCTAAGACGAACGCGGATTCCATCGTATTATTCCTTTGAGCCAAATGGCCTTCTGCACGGGGCCATTATAGCATCTCGAAGACCGGTCGGAAAATGTCGAAAATCACAATGAATTGCTGAATAATCCGCGAAGGCTGGAAGTTGCATTAGTGTGCGCCGGACCTCGTTATGGTTTCCGCGGTAGGAGACAAAAACTGTGGTGAAAACTGGTACTCACTTCGAGAGTTCGGTGGCCAGCCGTGGGCAGTAATCGGCATCACTCTAGTCAATAACGGCAGCGGTGTCTCTTGATAGCGAGTATTGAGGCGGCTTGAGCAACAGCACTAAAGGCAGCACAGCCACGGATAGGATACACATCAACCAGAAGTCGTCTATATAGGCGATCATCGTGGCTTGCTGCGTAATCATCGAATCCAGTGCGGCGGCGCCCGCGGGAACATGGACGTCATATGCAGCGGCGATCGCGGAGTTGTTCCAGGCCGGATTTGCATACGTCACTCTTTCGACAAGCGAAGCGTGGGCGATCACGGTATTGCGTACCAAAAGGAACTGCACCATGGAAATCCCTATGCTGCTGCCAAGGTTGCGAACCAGGCTAAAAATCGCGGTGCCCTGTGCTCGCATATGAGCCTCCAGAGTTGCAAACGTCGATGTACTCAGCGGCACAAAGACTAAACCCAAGCCGATCCCTTGCCATATCCCGGGCCAAATGATGTCCTTGACCCCTAAATCGAGTGAATAACCGCTCATCCGCCACAGTGAAATCGCCAAGGTTGCAAAACCGATCGCCAACATCAGACGGATGCTCACCTTTCCGATGAGTCGCCCTACGACCAACATGGCGAGCATTGTGCCGATGCCGGAAGGGGACGTGATCAGCCCAGTGGTTGCCACCGGGTAACCGAGAATACTCTCAAGCATGGTAGGGATCAGCGCGCGACTGGCGTACATGACCAAGCCGACAACGAAAATGAAAAACGTGCCGGTAACGAAATTTCTGTTCTTGAGAAGGCGATAATCCAAAAACGATTCTTCCGCAGGCGTCGTTGCTGTGTGTGCGACGAAGTAGGTAGCCGAAACCACTAGTACGACGAGTTCAATCCACGTCTCCGTTGAGGAAAACCAATCATTCTGCTGGCCTCTGTCCAGCAGCATCTGCAAGGCCCCCACCGCGAGACTTAAGAAAGCAAAGCCCAACAAATCGATTCGCATACGCCGCGCCGCCGGCGCCGGACGAATGTATTTCCATATTCCATAGAAAGCGAGGATGCCGATTGGAATGTTGATGAAAAACACCCAACGCCAGTTGTACTCATCCGTTAACCAGCCTCCTAGTGTCGGGCCTAAAATAGGACCGACCATGACTCCCATTCCCCAGATTGCCATCGCCGATCCCTGCTTTTCTCTTGGGTTTATCTCCATCAATACAACCTGGGAAAGCGGCACAAAAGCGGCGCCAAATACTCCTTGAAGGAGTCGGGCAGCTACGATCTCGCCCAATGAATCGGAGACGCCACAGAGCGCCGAAGCGAGCGTGAAGCCGGCGACCGACACCAGAAACACCGATTTCTGGCCGAAGCGGTCGCACAAAAAACCTGTGAGAGGCGTGGCGATAGCGGCTGCGACGATATAGGCTGTCAGCACCCAAGCGATTTGGTCCTGTGATGCCGACAAGCTGCCTTGCATGTGAGGCAACGCGACGTTGGCAATCGTGCTATCGAGTGTCTGCATAATTGTCGCGAGCATGATCGACACCGTGATCATCGGTCGATTGAGCGGCGCACTCATCCGGGCGCTTCCAGAATCTTTCGCAATTCCTCGAGGACCTCGGTGGCGTGGCTCAGTTTTACCCGATCGACATTGGCCAGTAACTGCTGGCGGACTGCGGCGGCCTCAGTTCTTACTTTTATATAGAGCGTGTTGCCGGCTTCTGTTAAGCGCACATGCTTAATGCGACGGTCG
Organism: uncultured Gammaproteobacteria bacterium; assembly: GCA_963756845.1. Lineage (GTDB taxonomy): Bacteria > Pseudomonadota > Gammaproteobacteria > Steroidobacterales > Steroidobacteraceae > Bog-1198. The sequence continues at coordinate 450,038 of CAVWPD010000003.1, forward strand.
ATTTGTGAAGGTTCGCGGATCGCGAACCCGGATTTGACCAGCCGATCGACCATGGAGACCATGGTCGCGCCTTCGACGCCGAGCCGATTGGCAATCTCCGATTGGGATAAGGATGTCCCGGCGCGCGCTATCACCGCGATCGTCATCCAACTCGCCTGGCTGAGGCCTAGATATTTGAGTCGTTGATCGACTGCCAATCGCCAAGCGCGCGCAGTGTTGTGCAGCGCGTCACTGAATCGTTCGTCAAGGTCATGCATCCTTCGATAGTATGCTAATCATCAGCTCTATAGTAATTTATGTGGCGGTAGAAAGAGCGACTCATGCAGTAGGAAATACCGCTCATTTAGCCGCCAGGCGGACACGATCTTGCTCGACTGTAGGGGGGGAGGCGACGGCGCGTTTGATGCGAGGCGCGTCAAAAAGCAAAAGCTACGCTGCTTACCTTCAGATCATTAATGTTTAGGCGAGATGGACTGGCAGGGACTTCAATCCACGAAAAACCGGGGATGCCCGCCACCGGATTTCTTGGCGCGGAATGGCCAAACGGATATTCGGAAATCGGGCAAGGAGCTTGTTAAATGCGATGCGTCCTTCCATTCGGGCAAGCGGCGCGCCCAGGCAAAAATGGATGCCCAGGCCAAATCCCAAATGGCGATTTGGATTTCGGGTGATATCCAGTCTTTCTGGATTACGGAACATGGCTTCATCGCGATTGGCTGAAGAGAGCATGGCAACGACGACACTGCCCTTTTTAATTGCAACACCGCCCAGTTCCAAGTCCTCAAGAGCGATGCGCGAGGCGCCAAACTGGACCGGGTTGGTATAGCGAAGCAGCTCCTCAATCGCCGACTCGGCCAGGATCGGCTGGCCGATTAATGAGCTTAGCTGTTCCGGGTTGTCGATCAAAGCCAACATGCCGTTGCCGATTAGATTGACGGTCGTCTCGTGGCCAGCGAACAACAGAAGGAAGAGCATCGCCAAGCACTCATCCGGACTCAACGAATCGCCGGCCTGCTCCGCGGCGACCAGCGCCGTAACGAGACCTTCATCCGGTGCCTGCCGGCGCAGTTTGAGCAACGAATCAAGAAAGCCCATCAGCCGATACATGGCGTATGCCCCGTTTAGGACGCGCAATAATCCCATCCTTGATGATCCAGTGAAGGTCCCGTTCATCAATCGACGAAACTTAAATTGGTCCCGAGCGGGCACTCCGAGCATGTGCGAAATCACGGCAAGCGGTAGCGGCACCGCAAATGCTTCGATCAAATCGACTGGGTTTCGTGTATCCAGGCGATCAATCAGATCGTCGGTGATTTTCTGAATATGCGTTTGCAGAACTTCAATGAGACGAGGCGTAAATGCCTTGTGTACAAGGTTGCGCAGTCGATAGTGATCGGGGTCATCTTTGTTGAGCAAGCCCTCGGTGATCAGACGAAAGTGCCGCGGCACCCACCAGCGCCCCAAGCTGTTGCCACCCGATAGGTTGCGCGGTTCCACCGAAAATCGTGAATCCTTCAACACACCGAGCACTTCCGCATAACGGGTGACGACCCACGCGGAACCATAGGGAGGTGCCCGCACACCCCTGCAGGGGCGAGCTGTTTCGCAGCGCGGCGAGCACAGGATAGGGATCGTCGAGAAAAACCGGATCGCCAAAATCGAGCACTAGAGAGTTAATCCAAGCTGAGATCTGCGGGAACCGGCCGCCGACGCTCTAATCTGCTGAAGCAATGCGGCCTAGTGATGGTCAGCCCCCAGAGGCCGCGAATGCTTCATCTGTTCCTTGCTTGCGCAGCAGATCGGCCATGTCCAGGTATTCGCGCCAACGTTTGATTAGTCCGGCGTTGTCGAGTTCGAAGATCGCCACCAATTGATGAGGGCAGGGCTTGCCGCGAATAATCGCGAAGTCGGACCGTTCTTGCATCACCATCCTATCGCTCGACAAAACATTGATGATGTTGCATTTATTATTGCTTGCGAAGCGCATTTGACGATGGATTTCCTGACGCAACGCATCGCGGCTGCGGAACTTTGTAAATCGAATTCCTGGAAGAGTAAGCACTTTAGCTAGGTGTTCGGTGGCTAGCCGTTCAACCGTTAAATCAATAATTTAGCGCCGTATCCTAGAAAATGTTTAGGTCTGATGCTGATTTGGTGCTTGGTGCGTGCGCGAGCACCTGTCGCCATTTGTCGGTGTATCGCGCACCGACTCAGCGCCGCGCGTAGCCGCGCCGCTCCCACCACCAAATGAGGGCGGTCACGGCGAGCCACGCCATCAGCCACGGCCAACTCGCCATCGGCGCCTGCGGTGCCGCCGTGGGCGCAGCAGTGAGTGTGCTTAGCACCGCTGCTCGGGCGACGGGCGTCACCATCGCCGCGGTGGCGGCAGCATCGAGCGCGGCGTGCAAAGTGCGGCCATCATCTGCGGCTCGGACGTAAAACGGCCATTCGGATGCTGCGGTCCGCAGGGTGTGCCATCCTGAAGTGCCCGGCCAATAGGCGGCGCATCCGTCGGCCTCGACTGTCAGGCCAACCGGCTTGTCATCGGACGTGTGCACGCCGGCCGCCTTACCCAAGCCACAGAACACAGTGCGCTCGAGGACCCAATTGTTCTCAGGTATCCGGGGCGCTGGAGGCGCTGGCACGCGCGGTCGAGCCAGCAACTCGAGCGAACTCGCCCAAAGGTTCGCGTACCTCTCTTGTTCGCCCAACAGCACCAGCCGATAACTGTCGATGAGGCGCCACAGACCAATGCGACCTCGGCTCTCGCCACGCCACCATGACAAGGGTGTTCCATCATCAGCCTTGAGGTGCACGACGCCTGTCGGCGCGGAGACGGATACCGCCGCGGCAGTGAACGCGGTGCGATCGTGCAGGTCAAAATAATGGTTGAGAGTGACACTCGTTGGCGCCTCGGTGGCCGAGAGCGTAAAGCCGAAGTCGCGCCAGTCGGCGCTCGTCTCCGCTGTGAGCGGCGCGTCCGCCCGCAACAACAAGCCGAGACCCTCTTCGATCGCCTGGCGCAGTGCCGATTTTTCGGCCGGATTGAGCGAGGCCCAAGCGCGCGCATCGATGATGACCACATCCGCTTGGGAGAGCGTTTCGGCAGTCAGACGCGCATCTCCTTCCCGCACGTTAATTCCCGGGGATATGCCGGCTGACAAATCCAGGTCCAAACCCGCATCGATCGCCCAGCGCCGCCAGTATTTGAGCTCGGGATTGAGTGCCCCGAAACGTGCAATGACGCGGATGGGTGCGCCGCCGACAATGATCAACGGAATGGAGATCGAGTCCTGAACCGAATTCGCGGACCCCAGCAAACGTAATTCGAAACACACGGTGCCGGCACCGCGCGCCGGCGCCGACAAGACAAAGCGGCCGGCCTGATCCACATCAGTCTTGTCGATGATGTTTCCCGACGGATCGCGCAGTTCCACCCGGTGCGTAGCCGAGGCCGCGCGTCCCGACAGTGCCCATTGCCGGCCCAGCGGCACAGAGGCCGGCGTGAGCAATTCCAACAGTCCATGTTCTGGCGCTGCGTGAAATGCGATGGCGCGACCGGCCACCGCCGCGCGATCCCGTGCAGACATTCCCGCGCCAACGATCGTCAGTTGGCTCACCGCCGGATGTCTTCGTAGCGCAGTAGCCAGATCCGGCACCGGCTCAGCGTTCACCGGCGCCGGCGCACCGGGTAAGGCGACCACAGGTGCGTCGTGAGGCACCGCCCGCTGCTTCGACGCCATGGCGCCCGGCGTCATCACGGTGAGCGAATCACCGCGCAAGCTCACATTTGGTGGAAATAACCCAACATACAGAAGCACGGCCGCGGGCACTTGCAGCCACAGCGCGAGATCGCGCGAACCTTGGGTGACTTTTCGCCAAACTGCGGTGGCGGTGCCCACCGCCAGAGCGCCCGCCACCCAAAGCGGCACGCTTGTCAGCGCCGCAATCATGGTGCGGCAGTCGCGGGCGCGGCGAGCGCGCGCAAATACGCTGCGCCCGCGGCATCCGGCTCACGTCGCGGTTGCAGCGCGGCAGCGGGTCGCAGCAGCAGCGGCCATAACACTTTCGCGAGATCGTCGCGGCAGGTTGAGCACGAGGGATTGCGTTGCACGCGGTCGGCGGCTGCGAGCAGGCCGAGTGCATCCGGGATTGCTCCCTGGTGCTGGCGCGTCCAAGCAGTCAAACCGGGCCAGTCGGCGCTGCCTTGGCTGTGCAAACTCTGCCAAATTTGCAGGATCGTCGAGTCGTCCGCGGCCCCGGTCGATGGCGCGAATTCCCGGTCGCTGACACCTGCGCGATCGCCCGTCAAGCGTCGATCTGCGTCCACCTGCGGCAGCCGAACGCCGGCGCGTGCCAGATAAATCCGCTCCGCTTGCTGCACCTGCTTGATGTACTCGAGCGCCTTGTATTCGTCAGGCAGTGCCTCATCGGGATGAGCCTGGCGCAAATGCAGCTCCGCCTGCCACATCTCATTGAGCGCCGACTTCAAGATGCGGCGCGTATCCTGATCGAACAAGGTCGCGGCCTCCGGCCGATCGTGCACGTGTCCATACTCGCTGGTGATGTTGCCCGCGTCGCCAAAGGCCTTCGAGTTCGAAGCGGTATCGTCATCGTGCTGCGAGCTGCGCTCGGATTCTTCGCCGAGGAATTCCCCATAACGTAGCCGAAGCACCTTTTGTTCCACTCCAAGTTCATCGGCGCGTGCCTGGAAGCGTTTCGCCGCCAGATTGCCGCTCTCGGCTTGCAAGGCTTCGCTGTCGATGATGATTTGCCGCTCGCTCGCGAAGTACGCCGGCAAGGTCTTTTGAACGAGGCCCTCCATGCCAACGCTTTCCGCTTCGAGGTGTGCCGGCCAGCGCAGGATGAGACTGTCGCTCTGCGTGACGTTGGGATGCGGAGGATGATTGTCGGCGACGCTCAGGCGTACGATCAAATCATCGCCTTCGGCGAAGCCCAACGCCGCAAGATCCAATGTCTTGCGGTATGTCTGGTGGCGCGCGTCGCCTTTTCCTTCGAGCACGAGGGACTGCTGGGTCGACTTGATGTTTTCGCCGGATCCCTGGGCGTGTGCGATCGACAACGTCGCCGACCCGAGTCCGTAATCGTCGTTCGCTTCGAACGTTAAATCCCAAGTCTTCTGCCCGCCGGCGGCCAGGTTTAGCATCCGCTCGGGTTCGCGCACAATGATCTCGGGCGCGCGATCGGGAACGACGTCGAGACGGTGTAGGGGCTGCGTTGCCGCGACCTCCGGCCCCGCTCCCTCGAGAGATACGCGAAACAGGACCGCGCTTGTAAACACTCGATCGCCGCTCCAAGTCTCGCCGTCCCGGTGCAGTTCGAGGCGGTCGGCGTCGCCAAACACGAGCGCCGCACGCGTCGCCGCCGATCCGACACGAAGTGCGAAGGTGACGCGGCTTCCCTCCGGAACTTGCGCATCGAGCGAACTCAATTCCTGCGCGGAGAGGCGCGTGTACGCCGGCGGCATGACGTGCAGCCTCGCATCGATCAAGGTGCTCGATGCCGTCGGCTTCTGCGCAGGGATCAACGGGCGGAGCTTTTGCCATAGATCTGGCGCGATCAGGACGCAGATGCTCACCAGCAGTGCACCTGCCCACGTGATCAGCAATGTGCCGCGTGGGTAGCCAGGGCGCAAATCGGGCAGGCTTATATCCCGCAGGCGGTTCTCCAGGCGAACGATTTGTAGCGCTGCCAAACCGCTGCCCCGCATGGCGCCTGCCTCCCTGCCACCGAGCAGTAGATCGATGCTGTCTTCGAATGCCGGCACCAAACCATTGATGCTTCGCGCGACCCAACGGGCGTCGTAGGCGCGAATGGAGCGTCTTATCCACGGAGCTGCAGCGACGAGGGCCAGCACCGTACCCACAGCGGCCACCCGTACGCCCCAATAACGATCCACGATCAGAAGGCCTGCAGCGATCGGCGGCAGCAGCAACAAAGCGCGGATCCCGGCCGCGCGATGCCGGACACGACGGTGCAACTCGGCGAGGCGCGGCGGCAACTCCGCAGCCCCGGCGCTTTTTGGTGGGCGCGAACTCAAACTGGCGGCCCGACCGATCCGGCCGCCCGAGCTGCGCGGCGTGTGCGCGTCGCCCAGAGACGTTCGAACAGGAAAATCAAGGCAATCAAGATTGCAAAATACGGTGCAAGGGATTGCGGGCGCCCCAACGGTGTCGATGCGGCCGGCAGCTGCAAAGGCGCGACGCTGGCGGCGGGCGCACGTTCGGGTGCCGAGGTCGGATCCTGTAACTGGGCCGCCAGTATCTTCGGAAAGTCCGGTGATGCAAGTGCAGGGACGTCGCCGACCTTCAGGGGGCCGGCGAGACTCAGGACGCGCCCGGCGCTCAGCACCTGTTTGCGCAACACCGGAGTGCCGTTGTCGTCCGCCAGCACGACTGAACCTGCGGCCTCGGGCTGCCCTGACACGAGCAAACTGCCGCCCTGGCGAACCCACTCAATCACGCCGCGCGGCGGGATGGCGCCGAGCCAAACTAGCAATGCCGGCAACGCGGGCAGGGGTTTATCCCATGTGGCGATGTCGACCTCAAGGGAGGCGCCTTGTGCCTGCCACGCCGCCGCGAGCGCCCTGACCAGCGGCAGCTCCGTCAGGTCCGCAGGATCGTAGCGTGCAGCCAGCGTGATTTTGGGCCGCACCGGATCGCTCGACTCTGGGCTAGCCCCTGGGAGCACACGCCACGTCACTGCACGCCTCAACTGCAGCCGCTCCGCATCGAGACCACCGAGATCGGTCGGAACGACGATGCTCATGGCGGTCCCCGCGCTGAGTTGGCTATCGGCCTCCCGCACCAGACTTGTCAGTGGTGCAACGGGAAGTGCAGCCTTCGCGATGGGAGTGGTCTCAAGAGACGGAAATCCGGGCGCGATCCAGTGCCACTCGGCCGCCGCCGCGGTGATGCCGCTGCGGGCCGCTGCGGCATCGATTCCCGGTGCGACAAGAATCCACGGCGATTGCGGCTCGCTGCGCCCGCGCCATACCGGCAGCGACAGCCACAAGCTGAGTGCGGCGATCAACAGGATTCGCAACAGCAACAAGCGACGCTCATGGAGGCGCGATTTTTCCCGGGAGTGCGGTTTTTCGCGCAAATAACGCATTGCCGCGAAGGAAATTCGCTGCCGATCGGAGCGCCGAATCCGGTGGATCACGAGCGGTACCGCGGCGGCCGCTAAAGCTGCCAGACCCAGCGGTGTGAGTAACGCGATCATCCGACCAACAGACGTCGCAGCGGCAAATCTGCGGGCTCATCGAGATAGTGTTCGACATGCCGAACACCGCTTCGCGCGAGGCGCGCCGCGAGATCCCGCCGCGACTGCGTAAATCTGCCCAGGAAATCCGCGCGCGCCGCTTCTGCGTCGACGCGGCATTCCTCGCCGGTCTCCGGGTCGCTGAAAATAAAACCGCCTTCGAACGGGAACTCGCGCTCATCGCAGCTCAAGACCCCGAGCGAGAGCACTTGTCGGCTCGCTGCAGCGAGTCTCTCGACCACGATCGGCAGCGAGGTATCAAAGCCATCGGAAATGACCACAATCAGCGAATCAAGAGCGATGAGCTCCCAAAGCGGCCGCAGGCGGCTCTCGGAGGGCCATGCGCCGTCGCAGGAAAGTCCATCGAGCGCTACGAAGAGACGATCGCGTTGGCGTGTGCCGGTGCTGGGCGGCACAAGTTGCAGAGCGCCACCGACGCCGATCAAGCCGACGGGTTCTCCCTGCATGATGGCGATCTCCGCGAGACACGCGGCCAACAGCTTCGCCTCGGTAAATTTGCTGTAGCCGGGACGGCGATTATCGGCCTGCGCCATCGAAGCTGTCGCGTCGACCAGCACCCAAACCGTCAACGGACTATCGGTCGTGGCTTCGCGTACGAAGAAGCGATCCGAGCGTCCGTAGAGTTTCCAGTCTACACGGCGAGGCTCGTCCCCCGGCTCATAGGCGCGGTACTGCTCGAACTCGAGACCACTGCCGCGGTGACGTCCCAAGTGCTGTCCCAAACCGGTGCCGTTGGCAACGAGCGGGCTCACGAAGCGTAATCCGCGTAATCGAGCTCGGATGTCGGGTGGTATCAGCATGGGAATCTGCTGCCGCTGCCTGGCACAGGGTCAGGCCGGGTAGGGGACAGATTCCAACAACGCCGTGATGACATCATCGGGCGAGCGCCGATCCGCTTCGGCGGCAAACGACAGCAGCAAGCGATGCCGCAGTGCCGGCGCTGCCAGAATCTTCACATCCTCTCGCGTCGCGGCCAATCGCCCATGCAACAGTGCGCGCGCCTTGGCGGCCAACACCAAAGCCTGGCCGGCGCGCGGTCCCGCGCCCCAGCGCACCCAGTCGGTCACCTCCTTGATCGAGGAGCGCTGCGGTCGGCTCGCGCGTATCAAGGAAGTGATCCACCCAAGGAGGTCCTCGCCCATGTGCACTTCGCGGGTCAGTTTCTGTATTGCGAGCACGTCGTGGGCGTGCATGCAGGCTTCAATGACGATGGACGCGCCGCCGGTGGTCTGCGCCAGAATTGCCAACTCTTCGCTCTCGCTCGGATATTCGACCCGGATGTGCAGCAAGAAGCGATCGAGCTGAGCTTCGGGCAAGGAATAGGTCCCCGACTGCTCGAGCGGATTCTGGGTCGCGAGCACGAAGAACGGCTCGGGCAACGGATAGGTCTTGCCGCCGTAGCTCACGGTGTGTTCCTGCATTGCCTCGAGGAGGGCCGCCTGGGTTTTCGGAGGTGTGCGATTCAGCTCATCGGCAAGCAGCAGGTTCGTGAATACCGGGCCCTTCTGAAAAACGAAGGAGCGCTTGCCGGTGCCGTGATCCTCCTCGAGGATCTCGGTGCCGAGAATATCGCTCGGCATCAAATCCGGCGTGAACTGCACGCGGCGAAAGTCCAGGGCGAGTGTGCGGCCGAGCACTCGTACGAGCAGCGTCTTGCCGAGACCCGGGACGCCCTCGAGCATGCAATGGCCTCCCGCCATGAGGCCGATGAGCAATTGTTCGACAACGCCCGCCTGACCAACGATGACCCTGCCGATCTCACCGCGCACCCGCGAGAGTTTCTCCAGATGCCTGGCGATGTCCGCTTCACTTACTGTCTGGATCAATGGCAGGTACTCGGGTTTAAGCTCAGGCGGACAGGGCGTAGGTGACGATGTTGACCGCGAACTTCGTGACATCATCCGCATTGAAGCGTTTGTTGCGCCAATCGAAGTCCCATTCGCAGCCGTAATCCTTGTTGCTGTAGAGCAGCCCAAGGCGATTGTCAAAAGTGAGGCCGCGCAAATAATTGTGCACCAGATCATCGCCCCAGCCGTTCAGCTCCATCGAAGTGGCCGGCGGTCCGTCGAACTTGAAAAAGCTTGCGTAGAGCGGGTGATCCTTCGATAGTTTCTGAAGACGGTCGGGACCGAAGATCGAATCGATTTCGCGCTCGAATGACTTTGCGAACAAACCGTCGATGTCATGATTGCAGTCATCGGCGAGAATGAAGCCGCCGTTTTTCAGATAAGCCTCGAAATTACGCCGCTCGTCCGGGTTGAACTCGACCAACTTATGGCCGGCGAGATAGCAAAATGGCGCGGTCATCATTCGAGCATCGGCCAGCGGGATGACATGTTCCTGGGTGTCGACGCGCAGTGTCGTGTACTGCAGCAGCGTGTCGGCGATATTCGAGGGCATGCGCTGATCGACGTCCCAGTCACCCGACTCATACATGAGCCGGGTGAACCAAAAGTCATACGGACCGCCGTTGGCGTTGTACCGGTCCGCAGCCGGCGGCGGCGATGGCAATATCGCTACACCGCATCCGACAAGGAAGTGAACGTGAACTCGCGCAGTTTCATCGGCGGCAGCATCATGAGGATCGGTGCTTCCTGGGGCTGCACGCGTACCGGCTTGCCGAATTCCTCGACATTATTGAGCATGATGACCGGCGACTCATTGAACCGGAAATTCTTGATCGGATATTTGATTTCACCGTTTTCGATGTAGAACGTGCCGTCACGCGTAAGACCGGTCAGGAGCACGGTTTGCGGATCCACCATGCGGATGTACCAGGTGCGGGTCACGAGCACGCCCTTCTGGGTGCTCTTGACCAAGTCCATGGTGGACTTGTCGCCGCCGGTCATGATGAGATTGCCTGGCTGACCCACTTCGGGCTTGCCCTTAAGCTTGGCCCAATAGCGAGAATACTGAAGATAGTCGACGACCCCGTTTGTGATTATCGGCGTGCGGGCGCGCGGCAAGCCGTCATCATCCCACGGCATCACGGGGACCGATGCATCCTGCGGATCGGAGTAAAAGGTCACACGTTCGTCGAAGAGTTTCTCGCCGATTTTGTTGCCGCCGCCCTTCTTGGTCATGAAGCTGCGGCCCTCGTCAGCCTCACGGGCATCAAAGCCAAAGAACATGTACGTCAGAAGATCGGCAGTCGCGCCAGGTTCCAGAATCACGGTGTACTTTCCGGGCTCGAGCGCCTTCGCGCTGGATGAGCGCTTCGCCTTATCCATGGCGATTTGAATTTCGGTGGGCGCACTGAATAGACCAACGTCGGCCAGATTTCGTGCAACCCAGCCGGATCCTTGGGCATCATCGGTGCGCACGGTGCAGGTGAAATCGAGCAGGGTACTTCGCTGGTAACCGAAATTGCCGTTGCTATTGGCGAGTGCGGAAAAGCGCTGGTTGTCTTCCAGATATCCCGCCGCGATCAATTTATTGGCGCGACACGGCAGAATGCAATCGGCGGCCACGGACGCCCGGTATTCCGGAGTGATGCCGGCGGTTTTGTCTTTGTAGGTCGCAGACGGCTTGTAGTTCTGCTTGGCGATCGCGGGCACGAACTCGGGATTCTCCGGGGCCAAGTGAGCCAGCTCATCGGCCCGGGCCACGACTCGCGCGAGCGAGGCATCATCGAATTGGTTGATAGTGGCTATACCGGCCCGCTTGCCATAGGCGACCTGCACCTGAAGTTCGGCATCGTTCACCACTCCGCTGGTGGAGACATTATTCAGCGCATAGCGAATATTGCCCGAGATCGACCCGTCGAGGGTCGCGGTGCATTCGTCTGCCTTCGAAAGTGCCACAACTTTGCGCAGGATCGCCTGTGCATCATTTTCAGAATAAATACTCATGTTGGTTGCGTCCTTAGCCTAAGCTGCGCGCCGTGTTGATGACATTGATTCCGTTGAACCGGGAGGTCGCGGAACCATGTGATACCGCCGAAATCTGTCCCGGCTGCCCCTTGCCATCAAAAAACGATCCGCCGAAACGGAAATCGCGTTGATCGCACACGCCGACGCAGGCATTCCAGAAATCCGGCGTGCGCATTTGGTAAGCAACGTCCTCGATCATTTCCGTGATCTTGCCGTTCTTGATTTCATAAAATAACTGCCCGCCGAATTGCGCGTTGTAACGCTGTTGATCGATTGAGAAAGAACCGTCTCCCACGATGTAAATGCCGTCCTCGACGTCCTTGATCATGTCGCTAATGCCCAGCGGTTTCGCCCCCGCAGCGAGCGAGACGTTGGCCATACGCTGAAATTGCACGCTCGACCATGAATCGGCATAGCAACAACCCTGCGAGGCCGGCAGCCCAATGATATGCGCCTGATCGCGAATCGCCTGGTAGTTGACGAGTATGCCGTCCTTGATCAAATCCCAGCGGCCGGTTTTTACGCCCTCGTCGTCGTAGCCCACGGCGCCCAAAGTGCCTGGCTGGGTTTTGTCAGCAAATATAGTCACGTTGGGGCTGCCATACTTAAAGTCCTTCGAGCGCCACTTGTCGAGCGTCGCAAAGCTCGTACCGGCATAGTTCGCTTCGTAACCCAGCACCCGGTCGAGTTCGGTGGCGTGGCCCACAGACTCGTGAATCGTCAGCCACAGGTGCGAAGGATCGAGCACCAGATCGTATTTCCCTGGCTTGACAGAACGGGCCTTGAGTTTCTGCCGGGCTTGCTGTGCAGCGGCGATTGCGTCGGCGTGCATATCGTACGAAGTCGAGTAAACGACCGCACCGCCCGGCAGGGAGATCCGCCCCGCCGGCTTCGGATCGAGATACTCGTAGCCCATGCCCGTCGGCGCCGACAGGCCGTCCCGCTCGCGGAACTTGCCGCTGGCCTTATCTATTGCGGTGACTTGAAACGGAGCCCAAATTCGGTGGATGTCCTGGTCGATATAGGATCCATCGGTCGATGCGAAATATTTTTGCTCATTGACGGCGAAAATGATCGACCGAATGTAGTCGGCTCCGGCTTTCAAGGCGGCTCCATTGACACTCATGAGCAAGTCGACTTTTTCTTTGATCGGCACTTCCATGGGCGATTTCTTGATCGGCGTCGCCCATGAGACCTCGCCGACTCCGTGGTTCGGTGCCAGTTGCACCGGCGCAGTTTGAGTTTTCGAGTTGGCTCGGGCGATCGCGACGGCTTGTCGCGCCGCGGCGGAGATTCCGTCCAAGCTCAAGTCGTTGGATGCGGCAAAACCCCAGGCGTTGTTGACGATGACGCGAATCCCGGCTCCGGTCGATTCGGTGTTCACGACGTTCTGAACCTTGTTCTCGCGCGTGATCACAAACTGTCTCAGGTAGCGCCCAATGCGAACGTCACAGTAGGTGGCGCCGGCCATTGTTGCCGTATTCAATGCCGCCGTCGCGAGTTTCTTCTTAAAGGCGACGTCCAGTTTGGTGCTCAAGGCATCCACCGGAACCGCACGGCTGTGGCCGGGCAGCAAAAGGGCATCCAAGCCCGCCAGACCTATGCTGGCGCTGGTAACAGCCGCACCCGTCGATTTGAGAAAATCACGCCTATACATTAATTACTCCATGCTTATTGAGTGCACTTGCCGAGCGCAGCGAAAATTCATCTTACGGTTACACGAAACCTAATACGAGGACCTCATGATGCCGGCACGATACAGGCTCGAGCCCGCGCAGAGGCCGGAATACGTGGCAGCGCCAGCGACGACCGACAGCATTCCTCGAATGGATTCATGTTCTTGCCGTTTAGCAAGTTCTCAGGCCAATCGCCTATTACACGGCCATGGCCCATGTGCTGACAAGGTGCTCGGGGACCAACTCGTTCCTTTTAGGGACGGATTCGAGGTGAATCCGCGCGGAAGAGCGTTCACCTCAGGTATTTCGCCGCAAGCGTCAATCCAGGCCGCTCCTCATCCCAAAGGATGCTGGCAATCCAGAAGCGTCCTTGGGCCTGCACAATCTGGATCGAATTGATGCCTCGCGTGAATGGCTGGCTGTCATTCTCGGCATGCCGACTCTCGTATGTACTCCACACGTGAACAAGATTTCCGAACTCTTCGACGTGGTTCGCGATACTGCGCTCAAAGAAGCCGTGCGTCTTGAAGTAAGGGTCGTCGCGTTGCACGTACATATCGGGAGTCAGGAAAACGGCATCGCCTTTGTGCGCGGGTGTATCTTTTGTCGCGGGGGCTTCTGGTCGAACCACGCCAAGCCGCCCATCCGGCAGGAATAGAGAACGAAAACGGGCCCAATCGCGAGGCTTGCCGGTAGCCCCGGAGATCACATCATAGAGCGCGGCGACCAGATGATCGACTGCGGCCACATCGCTCGGGCTCTTTGCCGCAGGCCAGACCGGATGTGCCGCGAGCGTTCCCATCAGCGGTGGCGGGGCAGGAGCCGCCGCAGGATCAGACTGCTGCGCGCGCGCGTTCAGCGCCAGACCGGCGAGGAAGAAAACGCATGTGAGATAAGAACTACGATTCATAAAATTCGCTCCCTATGTGGCTACGCCCCGAAGGGTTACATCCCCTGATAAATTTCTAATCATGATGGTTTCGGCCAAGGCGTGGTTACAAAAACTAGGTGCAAGGCGCCCAACAATGTTTGATGGCAGCCAGGGCCGCTCTTTCAGACGCAAAAAATATAGTAAAAATAGCCACTTATAGGACAAGAGATCAACTGCGGGCGGGACTGTTGCTGCGCTGGCCGCGGATCCGCTGGGGTAGTGCGGCGGCCTCGGTGCTCTTGGCGCTGTTTGCGGCGAACGTGGCTGATACTGCTGGACATCAACTCCGTACGTCTCGAAGAAACTGCGGCTGCACTGCGACGCGACCACGCTGTCGAGGTTAGAACGGTTGCCGTCGATCTATCCGACGCCGCCGCATTGAATGCGGCCATCGATGCTATGGCGGATTTGGAGGTCGGATTACTGGTCGCGAATGCCGGCATTGGTGCTGTGGGTCGATGGTTGGAAGTACCCCTCGACGTGAAAATGAAGCAGATCGCCGTCAATTGCACCTCGACGTTAATTCTGGCGCACCGCCTGACGCCGGCGATGGTGCAGCGCCGACGCGGCGGGGTCATTATCATGGCTTCCGGCTCCGCCGAAATGGGCTGCTCATTCATCGTCACCTACGCCGCCACCAAGGCGTTCGACCGGGTGTTCGCTGAAGGCCTCTGGGCGGAATTGAGCCCCCATGGCGTGGATGTCACGACCGTAATGCCCGGCGCAGTGGACACGCCGGGGTTTCGTGCATCCCTGCCCCCCGGTCGAGGCCCGACGCGCTTGATGCAACCCATCGAGCCCTTCGTGGTCGTCGACGCGGCCTTGGAAGGTCTCGGCAAGACGATCAATGTAAGGCCCAATGTGGGCAGCTTCGGCAGCGTGATCATGCGGTTGATGATGGTGTTCATGCCGCGTCAGCGATTCATTAAGCTCGGCAATGACGCTGTGCGCGAAATGTACGATCATTAGGTCAAGCGCAGGCCCATTGCGCCAGAGTAGCGCAGTGACCTCTCAGGAAAACACTGTAAAGCATTGATTATAATGGCTCTCATGGACGGATTCGAAATCGAAGATAAAACGTCGAGAATTCTTAGGGTTTTTGAATTCAGTGCCTTTGAGATACGTGTAGGGTCATTTGAGGCAGGCGGGTTTCACCATCTCTCCGTGGACCGGGCCAGGCACTGAGCGGGAAGACGATCTGCATTGTGGGGCTTGGGAGTATCGGTCGAAATCTGGTCGATCGAAGCTTTACATCGCGTGATAATGTTGGGCTGCTCGTGGAAGGATTTGAGCGGGTTCGATGGCTCGATTGACGGTCCGTGCGGCGATCAGTTGGGCGGCGCCGAGATCTCCACCACCATGATGATCACGGGGGCGCCGACCATCGTGGTGGTGGCGCTGAGGGCGTGAACCGCGTGATCATCATGCTCACGCCACAGCGGCTTCGGCTGTTTCGCGGCGCATGGTCTCCTCGGCCGCTTTCACTAAGAAAGCCGAACGCGAATTTAACTCCAAGCTTGCGTGAGAGTTCCTCTAACGCGGCGACGATCTTCTGGCCCCGCTGCCCGAGCAATCCATGCCGGGGTGGGTGGGCGCCATACAGCGCCGATCGAGTAATATCAAATACGAGCTAGCCCGGGGAGTAAGTTTTCATGATCCGCGAGAGTTTCCTGGCGATCGCCGCCTGTGCGTTCATCGCACTCATATCCGTTGGCTCCTGGCAATCGGCTTGCGCTGCGGACACTCCGTCGAGCGCGGCAACTCCGGGACATTTCGACGCGGATACCGCGACCGCGGCGTATCTCGCGACGATGACGTCGGCTGCGCGGGCGCGGTCGGATGCCTACTACGAGGGCGGCTACTGGCTGCTGCTCTGGGATTTTGTTGTCGGACTTCTGGTCGCATGGGTGCTGCTCGCTTGGCGGTTCTCGGCGCGGATGCGTGACTTCGCCGTCCGCCTGACTCGCTTTCGCTGGGCGCAGACCGGCCTCTATGCCATTCAGTATTTCGTGCTCACGACCGTCGTGACCTTGCCTTGGGCCGCCTACGAAGGCTACTTCCGTGAGCACCAGTACGGCATGTCGAATCAAGGGCTCGCGGATTGGCTGGGGGAGCAGGGCAAGGAACTCGTTATCACCCTGATCTTCGGTACGCTCGCGGCAGTAGCGATCTACGCCGTCATTCGCAAACTGCCGAAAACATGGTGGCTATGGGGCTCCGCAGTCGCGATTCTGTTCCTTATTTTTCAAATTGCCATCGGCCCCACCTACTTGGAGCCTGTATTCAACAAGTTCTACCCGCTCGCTGAGGGTCCGCTCAAGCAGCGTATTTTATCGATGGCGCGGGCCAACGAAATTCCGGTGCAGCAGGTCTACGAATTCGACGCCTCCAAACAGACCACGAAGATGAGCGCGCACGTCAGCGGCATCGCCGGTTCGGCGCAGATCAGTCTGAACGACAATCTGATCAATCGAGCTTCTCCGGAGGAGGTGGAAGCCGTGCTAGGTCATGAGATGGGGCACTACGTGTTGAACCATGTGTACAAGGGCGTGCTGGCACTGGGGGTCTTAGTCGTTATCGGCTTCGCCTTCACGGCATGGGCATTCGGCCGGATCACGCTCACGTTCGGCGGACGATGGGGATTTCGCGACGTCGCCGATGTCGCCGGCTTACCCCTACTGGTTGCACTGTTCTCGGTCTATGTGTTTGCGCTGACGCCCGTATTCAATACCGTCACGCGAACGATGGAGGCGGAGGCGGACGCATTTGGTCTCAACGCGGCGCGACAACCGGATGGTGCCGCACAGGCGGCGTTGCATCTGGCCGAGTATCGTAAGATGCGGCCGGGAGCAGTCGAGGAGGTGGTCTTCTTCGACCACCCGAGTGGCTGGAATCGCATTCATCGCGCGATGATCTGGAAGGCCGAGAATCTATCAGCAGCGGATATTGCCGCCTACGACACCCTGCACCATCCTCCGGGTGTCAGTAGGTAGTGCTCTAGTCCGTCGGTCACGGAGTGAGGGTGACATCGACCTCGCGATTGCGCCAGTCCGCGGTTGCGGGCATGAGTCGGTCCTGCCCAGCCTGCCATCAGGAGTCGCTGTCGTACGCCAGGTCCGGTTGGGCGCCTTGCAATGGGCTCAAGTACAGCAGCGCTGTCGCACCCAGCAATATTGCAGCGGAGGTACGGTCGAGCAGCCTCGCCTGGCGCGAGACCCTCATCGAATTATAGCCGCGCGCACGCGCCTGTTTGAATTTGGCAATTGATTCCTTGCGCGAATACTCGAACCGCTGAAAGGCGACTTGCTACCCTATTTGCGTCCAATCCCCAGGGGGTGCGCACTGACGCCCAGGATGTACTGATCCTGCTCCACCGTTCGAAGTAATTCCAGGAGGAGCGCACGTTTCTCCGGGACTTTCCAATGATCCGAAATGCCGCTCATGAACCACACGGGACCCTCGACACCCAACAGCTTTTCCAAGCCAAATCCAGCTTCTTCTATTTCCTGCTTCAACTCATCGGGGTGGTGAAAGTATGTCGTCGTGAAGTAGGCGGGATTATTCGTGGGATTGCGATGTTGGCCATTTTTAAGATCCTGCATGAGAATTCCCAGGAACACGGGATCAGACACCAAATCGCGCGAAAGTCCATCGATCAGAGAGGCGAACCTTGATATGGTAGCGGCAAATATCCGTCCACCAGGCTTCAACAGTCGATGAGCCTCCTTGAGTGCCTTGAGTCGGTCTTCACGATGGATTAGATGGTACAAAGGGCCGAGCAGCAGTACGGCATCAGCGCTGTTGTCGGGCCTGTCGATGTCGCGGGCGTCACCCACCGAGCAACTCGCCAGCGGGTGTTCCGCCTGATCACAGGAGGCCGCCAACGCCTGTTCGACGTGATGTTGTACGGGATCAAAAAGATGGACCGTGTAACCTTGTCGCGCGAGCCACAGAGCGTGGACGCCGGCTGCACCGCCGATGTCATAGACCGTTGCGGGCGCTGCAGTGAGATGTCGCTTCAGAATATCTTGGGTACGGACCCGCTCGAGCTCGCCAACACCTTCCCACAACCGCTTGGACTCTTGGACCTGCCGATAATGTTCGAACATCTCTGGGGGGAGTAAAGGGCTACTCAACACACACATTTCCATGTTGGGGGCGCGCTGGCGTCGACGGACGCGATCTCGCGTCGGGTTCGTTGTGCTGATGGATATCGTTGCCGATGGCTGTGGGGTTTGCAACCGAGCATGACTTGGATGTCGGGGCGGCTGGCAGGGCTGGCTTGCGGAATCGCCGGTTCAGCGTTTTTAGCCGGGGAACCCACGCACGGCGGTCGGACTATGGGGGCTCGAAACCGATATGCTTAGCATCCGCTGCGGCAGTGGAGCATTCGAGTGGCACTCACTTCATTTGAGTTAGGCAAGCTCAAGATCGTTGGTCACGTTCGAGAGGAGCTAGACCGGGCCGGTATTGCAGCGCAATCGATTCGATGCAGTTCCGGGAGCATCCAAATGCCACCCGGAATTGCCAGACTTACGATAATCGTGAACGACACGGCAGCAACCCTGGATTTTAAGGCGAACGAGATCGAGGATTGTGAGCTCATAGTAACCGGCGAAACTTGGCACAAAATCGCCGCGTTGATTGGCCGGCTGACGCACTGATGGAGTTCTCGGGGTATGTGCGCGGGCAACATAAGGTAAGCGCCTCAAGAAAGCAGTAACTCGGAAGAAATTGAGTATATTTAATAACAAAATCAACATATTAAGATATATATCTTATAAATTACATCCGAGAAGCTGGCATTCGCGAGACGTGGGAGTTTCGATGAGCCTAAGACACCTCAGCTTGACCATGATCGCTGTGTCATTCGCCGCGTCCGGTGCCTACGGGCGGCATCATCAATCGAGTGCCGACAACGATGCCCAAGCGGGGCAGTTCGACTACTACCTATTGAGCCTGTCTTGGGCGCCGACCTACTGCCTGACCCATGGTCGTGACGGCGCTGAGTGTGTGGGTAAGGGGTATGGGTTCGTCGTGCACGGACTGTGGCCGCAGTACGATGCCGGCGGCTATCCCGAGAACTGCTCGACGCAGTACGAGCTGTCTGCCGCCGCCGCCGCCGTGGGGCGTTCTGTCTATCCGAGCGAGCATTTGATGCAGCACGAATGGCTGGCGCATGGAACCTGCAGCGGCTTTAGTGCCCGCGCATACTTCGATACGGTTGATCGAGCCACGGCGGCCATCAAGATTCCGGCGCTCTTGGAAGCACCGCAAGCCGACCACAGTCTCACTGCCGATGAGATTGCTGGCCTGTTCCGCAACGTCAATCCTGAAATGCCTGACCATGCACTGACGGCGGCCTGCACTCGAAATAACCTGTCGGAGGTGCGAGTGTGCTTGACGCGGGAGCTATCGATCCGATCGTGTGGCCGGGGAGTGCGCACAACATGTCCGCCCGCTGCGATCAGAGTTCCTGCGTCGCGTTAAGACGCGATCCTCAAATTCTACGCGCGGCGCGCGTTGCGAATGCCGGCGAAGTCCCAGATCTGCTCGCCGGCCTGCTTCAACAACCGACTCAGCATGCAGACAGCGTCGAATCTGCGCGACCAATCGTCGGCAGATCTCAGCCTGCTCGGGCGTCTGCGCCTGCAGATAGGCTTCCATGCCGTCCGGGCTTGCGATCGTTTCTTTGACCATGCGACCTCCAAAGCGCGGTGACAATGCTTGCGTTCCGGCAATGCTGCGGCACCGGCTGTTTTTATTCCTCGACACAGTGAATGGCAACCATGGACGGGCTTTTCGATAAAGCGGCAAGTCCATTTGTTCGTCATAAACTAATAAAAAATATAATATAATCAATCAAATATGGAATGTCTCTATAGTTAAATATATAATTGAACCTGACCCCTCGTGGCCGAGCGTCAGACTTTCCCGACGTTCATTCACCGCAATTCGCGACTGGCTGGCACACTTTGTCCTGCCAAGCTAACGCCTCTGCCAGTAATCAGCTATTGAGATCCACGCGAGGAGCGAAATATCATGAGCAATGAGCCATCCAATCACGGCGAGGGGAACCCCCAGGCTGCGGCCGAATTCAATACGGCCGAGCAGCGCTTCGTCAATTCGAAGCGAGGTAGAAAGAAAATTCAGGAAGGCCCGCAGGTGAAGCCCAACGAGGAAGCCAGTCTCGCCCAAGCAGAGGAACTCGCTCGCCGGCGCGGGAAAGACGACGACAGCGCAACAGCGATGGCGCCTGGGTCGGACGATTGACGGGGCGGACTGGATTGCTTCGACCCTCGAGCGGTGCAGTCATCGCCGCACTTCCCCTGATGGCGTTAGAACTGTCTTGAGCGGGGTTCGCGGCCTCGCATTGCTCGCCGGAATTTGTTGTCTTCGACCCGTTTTGGCCCAGACCCCATCCCCGCTTCAAGAGTGGCAGTACTCCGGGGGCGTGATTCTGTCGCGTTTGTTCGAGCCTGATCCTCCGGAATATCGCCGCATCGTCGGCATCGCGGCCGACGTTGATCCGGTGTATAGCGGCGCGCGAGCAGAAAGACTGCAGGGTGGTCCCGACATCAACATCTACTATCGTGACATCGCTTTTGTCACGACGGGTGATGGGATTGGCTACAACGTTCTTCGAGGCAATCACTACCAGGTCGGCATTGCCATGGGCTACGATTTGGGCCGCAGCGAACAGAAGGACCTGGACAACCTTCGCGGCATGGGCGATATCGGTGCTGCGCCGGTGGCCAAGCTGTACGGCACCTGGGTACTGGCGAAGAGTTTTCCGCTGATCCTGCGTACGGATGTCCGTCAGTTCATCGGCGGTGCCCAAGGTGCGGTGGGGGACGCGAGCGTCTATATACCGCTGCCAGGCAGTTCAAAGCGCTTCGTCATGTTTGCGGGGCCTTCGATCTCCCTCGCAACGCACCACTACCTGCAAGTCATGTATGGGGTAAGCCCTGAGCAATCGATGGCATCAGGTCATCCAATTTACGAGGTGCCGCATGCCGGCACGAGCGCCGCCGGCGTCGGATTCAGCGCAACGGAATTCATCACCGCGCACTGGCTGCTGAACCTTGATGCCGCGATTAGCCAAATTCGAGGTAGCGCTGCTGAAAGCCCGATCATCGAATCGCGAACCCAACGCGTCCTGGCCTTATCGCTCAACTATCAGTGGTAGCGGGGGCCTCGCCGAGGGCCCGTGGCTACGGCAGGTTTGTGGGGCGTTCCCGAGTACTCTCCTAGCACTTCGCCTACACGCTTTCGCGTTTCACAGCCCCGCCACTCACTGCGGCGATCACTTACCTTGCGCGAGAGGTACAGCGATTAGCGATGAAAGCATTTCTAAAGATACACCGAAAAACGACCTGGGCGATCTGCGCCGTCGTCGGGCTCGCAGCTGCGCTACTGCTAGGCGCGGCCTTCGTGGACGGCAACGTCTTGAAACCCGTGGTGGCGCGGGCCATTTCGGCGAAGACCGGCCGGCATGCCGTTATCGGCGGGGACCTGAAGCTTCACTTATTTTCTCTGACGCCCAGCGCGGAAATAAACGGCTTCAGTCTTGCGAATCCGCCCTGGGCGGCGAAACCCCTCATGTTCGAGGCCAAGCAGCTCTTCCTGAGTGTGAGCTTGGGCCGCCTGCTGCGGGGCCAAGTGGTCATCCCGCAGATCAAACTCCTTGACCCGGTCGTCAATGTGGAACGCGATGCGCAGGGTCGTGCCAGTTGGAATTTTGAAGGTCCGGCAGGAACTCCGAAGGCCAACGCGAAGCCTGCGAAAATTCCGACGATTCGCAGTCTCTTGATTCAAAACGGGCGGCTTCAGGTGCTCGATCAAATCCGCAAACTGCGCTTTGGCGGAACGCTGGTGGCGGATGAGCAGTCGGGAAAGGCGGACCCATCAGCCTTTAAAATAGAGGCCAAGGGCACTTTGAACGAAAAGCCGTTCAGCCTGGACGCCAACGGCGGCCCATTGTTGAATCTCGTCCCCGACAAGCCCTATTCCTTTGACGCACACGTGAGGGCGGCGGATATCAAACTCGATACCCAGGTTACGGTAGTGAAGCCTTTTGACCTGGGTCTGTTGGACGTTTCTTTTGTCGTGAGCGGCAAGGATCTGAGCGACCTCTACTATCTGACCGGATTGGCGCTTCCGAATACGGCAACCTACCGCTTGGCCGCCTCGGTCCATGTCTCGGGCACCACTTTTCATGCCAAGAACCTCAATGGCCGGGTCGGGTCGAGCGATCTGGAGGGAGACATCCTGGTTGAGGTCAGCGGGCAGCGACCGCTGCTGAAGGGCAAGCTCATGTCTCGCTCACTGAATCTCGTCGATTTGGCGCCGAGTTTGGGGCAGCCCGCGGAGGCAGCGGATACGTTGTCCGGCCCGAAAATTCCCAACAATAAAAAGGCTACCAATCCGTCGCGAGGCACGGCCCAACGAGCTGGGGAGTCGCCTCAGCCCGCCGACTGGGTGCTGCCCGATGCGGACCTTCAAGTGCAGCGCGTGCGCGGCATGGACGCCGATGTGACCTATGAGGCGGATTCGGTTCGGGCGCCCAAACTTCACACGACCAAGGTTGACTTCCACTTGGTACTCGATAACGGCGTCCTGTCCCTGGATCCTCTGCGATTCGTGCTCGATCAGGGCACCTTTGCCGGCAGCGTGCGCATCGATGCTCGCTCAGACGTCCCTGAATCCACGATCGACATGCGAGCCACGGATGTGGATCTGGCCCAATTCAAGACTGCCAAGATGACCGAGGCACCGCTGTCGGGCGCGCTGATGGGTCGTTTCAAAGTCACGGGTAGCGGCGCATCCGTTCACAAGTTCGCCTCGACCGCCGATGGCGCGATCAGCTTCATCATTCCCTCAGGAAAGATCAATGAGGCGATCACCGAACTTACCGGCATCAACCTCCCTGAGGGCGTTGGGCTGCTCGTGGCGAAGAAGGACGCACAAACCGCGATCCGGTGCAGTGTCATCGACTTTCAGGCCCAGAACGGCACGCTGAACGCCAAAAACTTTATTTGTGGACACGACGGACGTCCTCATCACCGGGCGTGGCGACATCCATCTCGGCGACGAGCGCTTAGACCTTGCTATTCAGGGAAACCCAAAGAAGCTTCGGCTCGCCCGCATTCGGGCACCCATCATGATCAAGGGCACACTGGCCCACCCAGCCATCGGCATAAATGCGGGAAAATTGGCCAAGCAGGGTGCCGTGGCCGCGGCGCTCGGTACCCTATTGACGCCGTTAGCCGCGATCATCGCATTCATCGATCCGGGCCGGGCTAAAAACAAGGACTGCGCCGCATCGCTATCGGCGGTCAGCGAGCCTCTGTCGATCCCGCAATGAACCTAAGCCCGCGGCGAGGGCACCGCGTTTCATTGGATGACAATCGCGCGCGCATTGGCCTACGTCATTGCCCAAGGATCGCCACTTTTCGCCCGTGGGGCAGGGCAGCACACTGTTGTTCCTACTATCGCGTGGAGAGACGACATGAAAATTGCGTTGCTGAATATTGTTCTGGTCATGCCTGGCATCGTATTGGCAGCCGCCACCAGTCCGGATTCCAGTTTTTACAAAAATGCGGCGGAAGGTGGATTGGCCGAAGTCCAGTTGGGAAAGCTCGCCCAGGAAAAATCATCCAATGCCAGCATTAAGGATTTTGGCGCGATGATGGTATCCGATCACAGCGCGGCAGACGATAAGCTGCAAGCCATCGCGACTGCCAAGGATCTTAAGCTTCCCACCAGTCCCGGTGTTGGACAGATGGCGACCAAGACGAAACTCGAAGTTTTATCGGGAGATACTTTTGATAAATCGTATATCAAGGACATGATTAAGGATCATCAGGAGGATATCGCGCTGTTCAAGAAAGAAGCCGCGTCGGGACAAGATCCTGATGCCAAGGCGTATGCGGCCGCCACACTGCCTACGCTCGAAAAGCACTTGAAAAAGATCGAATCCATCGCTGCGGCGGCGGGCGTCAACGCTGATTAAATCAAAACGATAGAGAGCGTTCAGTCAGCAGCCACTGAGCGCTCTCTTCGACTGAATGGAACCGACGACTGCCTCGAGGTTTCTCCCCGCAGTGCGGGAGAGTTCGCGCAGAAATGGTGACCCGCGTCCAAGAAACGGGGAATTCGGTTTAGATTTTCCGAAGATCCGGGCGCGACGTCACGGTCTGGGGCGATCGATGAGGGACAATGCCATCTCCCTAGGCAAACTGCCCGGTCGGTCCTTTATGGCTGTTTTGATGCCAAACGGCAAGATTTCGGCTCGTTGGTCCGGCGCCCTTCAGGCGCGTCTGCGGCGCCGCTCTCTGGAGACATTTATGCGCGCCCGCAAACTCATGTTTGCGACCGAGGGGACCACTCAAGATAGCGACAATCTGGCGACGACGAGTACGTACTTGGTGGGCGCCGCGCTGTCCATCTACGCCGGTCAAGACGAGAATCGACTTTCCCCGGGGCAACAAATTCTCGCCGCCCAGGCGATTTGCTGCGCGAGCGACGGTCTCGCACGGCTCATCGGCGAGCCACTGTGTTGGCGCGTTGCAGCGCTCGTGGGGATAGGCCGCCTGCTTTCCCCGACGATCGGCGTCGGCGCCGCGGCCCAACTCGCCGCAGCGGCCGTGCACGACTATAGCCTGGCGCTGACGGGCCCAGCCCAGAAAACCCCGCTGTGCGATGTCAAGAAACGCATCGTCGATGCGGTGCAAACCAACGACGAGGGGATGCTAACGGGCGTTGTCACACTGTGCCTGCGCTATTTTCGCAGCGCGATCCACGTACTGCCGCCTTGCGATGCAAGAAACAATGCGGCGGATGAGCTGCCCACGGCCGACGGCCAGCGCAGGTCGCTCGCGGACGGAAAATCCTAACGGGAAGACGGGGTCCCCCTCCGAACCCCGATCTTCACCAGCCTCAGAGTCGCTAAATCCTTTCTCCGACCCTGACCTCTGAGGGTTTCGCTCCTGCGCTCTCGCCGGTGGATGCAATGTCGGTGGCGCCGGTTCCCTTCAACATGTCCTTGGCACGCGATATCTCATCCGACGTGTCACAGTGAATTGACAGCAGCGTGCCGCCATCCTTCACGTGGCCCTCATAGCGCTTTGCCTCATACTCCGGAATTCCCATGCCGACGAGCGCGCCCACCAAGCCGCCGACGGCTCCGCCGACGCCGAGTCCCGCGAGCCCCGCCATGATAGGACCCGCCGCGATGAACGGGCCCACGCCCGGAATCGCCAAGGCTCCGATGCCGGCGAGAACTCCGAGAGATCCACCGACAATGCCACCGGCGGTGGCACCCGTGGCAGTTCCCTCCGGGGCCTTGGTGTTTTTCTCATGCGCAAATTCCCGCGTGCTTTGAGAATCCGCCAGAAGCACGGAAATCGCAGCACTTGCAAAGCCCGCGGCGATGAGGGTATCCACCGCCCGTTCCGCTTGTTCCGGTGATTGGTAGATCCCAAAAACGCCCGTATTTTTTCCGGCCATAGTCGCTCTCCTATATTGAAACAGTGATTCAGCAATTCAGGCGCAGAGGTTGAGGTCAGCCCTGAGCACAACAGTAGGCGCTGCCGCTCACTGGAGGGATGTAGGACGTGCCCGCATTTGGTTGTCCGTGTGCAAGCCAACCGCTACGGATTGGCAGGCGCAATTTTTATATCATTGATGACGTTGCCCTTGCCTGCGATCGCCTGCGCTTTCGTGTCGATCGAGATTCTCTCCTGCTCGGTTCGTACGACACCATTCAAGGTGACGTTGCCGTTGACGGAAACAATCTTGACGTTGTGCGCATAGGTGGAAAGAGACCTGTCTGCGACAACGCTCTTGCGAATCCGACTCGTCAGGTCGATATCCGCCGCATTTTGCTTTTGAGCGTCCGCCGTGCCGTTCGAGTTGTACTTGTCGACCACGTTGGTTTTGGAATTATCCGGAGGCACGGAAGTCGTCGCCGGCGTCGGCAATATGGTGTTCGAGGGAGATTGTGCCCCGGCTACGGGTGGGCAACAGGCCAACGCGATGAAAGCGGCCAAGGCGGCGAATTGCGCCGAAGCGAATTTAATTCCCCGGCGGCTTCCCGCCGCCGAGCTGTACCGATCGTTTATTGCGAAGCCTTTATTCATGACTAGGTCCTTAAGGTGGGTCGAGGGTTGGGTCCGGTATTCGTCTTGAGGAATTAGATGCTGTCGATCGCCGTTGGGCGGTAGGACTCGTGCCCGAGGCAGCGGCGGGATTGTCTCGATAGGGTGTCGGACAGCCTCAGACGATCTGGCAGGGAATCATCGCCTGTTCATCGAACGCATAGACGGCACAAAGCCGGTGATAACCGTCCGCAATGATCACGCGGCGAAATGCCGGATCCCGATAAAGAAGAAGCGGTGACAAAGCGGTCTTGCGAATAATCAACTGCCGATCCTTCTTTACGTCGCTGTCACTGTCGGGCAATAAAGCCACGTCCGCCGCTCTAAGGAGATCCTTGGCGGCGAATTCCTCGATCCTGGCTTGCTTCAATTTATCGACGATTTTTCTAGCCTCGCGTTCCGAGAGGAGCAAGTGCAGGTACAGCCGCGCCGCGGGGTAGTCATGTTTCTGCGGTTTTTTAAGCCATTTCACTTTTGTTTTCTTCATATTTTCTTCTCGCGGGGTGCGCCGCCGGGGAGTGGGCAGCCTCACTTCGCTACAGGAGCGATTCGGATCTGATGGGCAGTTCTCGGACACGTTTTGCGGTAGCGTGGAATACGGCATTGGCAATGGCTGCATTCATGCCAACGATCCCGATCTCACCGATACCCTTGACGCCGAGTGGATTGACTCGATCGTCTTGCTCCGGGACCATGATGACCTCAACGGAGGGCACATCGGCATTCACCGGAATCAAGTAGTCCGCTAAGCTGCGATTCACGTAACGGGCGGCGCCGACATCCATCTCGGTTTCCTCCAGCAGTGCGGAGGATAAGCCCCAGATCGCTCCACCCATGAACTGGCTATGGGCGGTCTTCGGATTGATGATCGTGCCCGCGGCAAAAGCGGATACGATTCGTGGCACACGAATTTCTCGTGTCCGGTAGTGAACTCGTACCTCGACGAAGTGAGCACCAAATGCGAATGCCGTGACATCCTTGCGCGCGGCACCTCCCAGCATCGCCTGCTTACCTTTCACCATATCGGCGACCGCGGTCGGCGGTAATCCCGCTGGGACATTTTCCGCATACACTTCGAGACGGTGACCGGTCCTCATCAGCGCGTGGGTCAGGGTTTCGCGTGTGCCGTCGAGACCCGCCAGCGTGCCATTTTCTAATCTCAGCGTAGCAGGATCGCTACCGTGGAAAGGGCCGGTGCCGTCTTGGACGGCGGCGGCCGCTAATCGGCCGCGCAGTTCCTCGCAGGCTTTTGCGACCACGTGGGTCGCGGATGCGGCATTGTTCGAACCGCCGGCAATCATGATGGGCGGCAAATTACTGTCTCCCATGTGCACCGTAATGTCTTCGACGTGCAGGCCCAGAGCGCGCGCTGCCGTAATGGCCACCGTGGTATAGGCCCCCGTTCCGATCTCGTGACCGGCCAGTTCGACCTCTGCCTTTCCGCTTGATACGAGTGAGACTCTCACGGCGGCCGGCCCGATATTCGTCGGATAGCATGCTGCGGCACAGCCAAAGCCAACCATCCAATCACCCTCGCGCATGGACCCCGGCTCGGGCGTGCGTCGGTTCCATCCGAAGCGCGCAGCCGCCTGATCGAAGCACTGCATCAGCGATCTTGAGGAGAAGGGGATGCCCGCCACGGGGTCGGTCTGGGTGTCATTCAAGCGCCGTAGTTCGATGGGATCCATCTTGAGTTTGTAGGCCAGTTCATCCATCGCGCTTTCCAGGGCAAACATGTAGGGCGTCTCGGGCGGCGCGCGCATGTAGCCCGGCGTGTTTCGATCCGCGTGCACGACGTTTACTGCGGTGGCGATGTTTTCACAGGCGTACATTCGCGCCGTGCTTTCGACGCCCGCGACGTTGTAGCCCGAAGGCCGCGACGTGATTTCCCATCCCTCGTGTGAGAATGACACGAGTTTGCCGTCCAGGGACGCGGCCAATTGTATGCGTTGGCGTGTCTCTGCCCGGTAGGTCGCGATCGTGAATCCTTGATCACGGGTCGGTACGAGCTTCACGGGACGTCCAACCCGCTTGGCGGCCAGCGCAACCCATGCGGTTCGCGGGTTTGGGCCCTTGGAGCCAAAGGCGCCGCCGATGTAACGCGAGATGGCGCGAACATTGGCAGGATCGAGATTCAGCCGCGTGGCGGTGGCCACTTTGGTTCCCCACATGAACTGTGAGGGCTCGTAAATCGTCAGGTGCGCACCGTTCCATGCGCACGTGGTGGTAAATAACTCGATCGCGTTATGGTGCTGGGTCGGGGTCGCATAACGGGCCTCGAGGGTTACCGGCGCGCTGGCGAAAGCACTCGCCGCATTGCCTTTCTGCGGGTCGGGTCCTTTCCCGGGGATGTGGGGCTCGCTCTGCGTTCCCGGAGAGTCGAAGCTGGCGCTCGGCGACTCTGCTATATAGCTTACCTCCACGCGATTGGCGGCCTCACGTGCGGTTTCGTAGGTCTCGGCAACCACGATCGCGATGATCTGACCGGCATGCCAGATACGATCGTTCTCCAACGAGGTGGTCGACGGCTTTCCATCCGGACCCGGTGCCGGCTTTACTTGATCGCCCACATTGTCGTAAGTCAGGATATCCAGCACACCGCTGATCGCCTTGGCGCGATCGAGCTTGAACCCAGCGATGCGACCGCGGGCGATCGCGCTGGTGACGAGATATGCGTACGCCGGGTGGGCCACCGGCTCATCCGAGGCAAAGCGTGCCGACCCCGTTACTTTGGCGATGCCATCAATGCGCGATGCGGGCCGGCCAAACTGATTGCCGAGTTTATCTTGCATAACCTTACCCCGCCGCTGCGGGGAGGGGTAACGCCTTCGCCTGCAGCAGCGCGCGCACCAACGTGCGGCGGGCAAGCTCGGGTTTGTAATCATTGCCACCGTGAGTTTTCGCGCTCTGCAACGCCACGCTGGCCGCCTCGGTCGCGGTCGCTTCGGTTAATGTCTTGCCGCTCAGAGCGTCTTCGGCGTCCGTCGATCGCCATGGCCGATAGGCCATGCCGCCCAGGCCAATTCTGGCCGCTCGCACCCTGTCGCCGTCCAGGTCGAGTGCCACCGCAGCCGAAGCAATGGCGAATTCGTAGGAACTTCGATCTCGTACCTTCAGATACACAGAGCGGCGATTCCACGGGCTCGCCGAGATAAAAAATCCCGTGATGATCTCACCGGACCGCAGCGTTGTTTCCACGTGGGGCCGTCCGGCGGGAGGCGTATGCAGAGACGCAAAGGCCATGCGGCGGGAGCCCTGGGGTCCATAGACCTCCAGCTGCGCATCGAGCGCCATCAGCGCAACAGCGAAATCGCCGGGATATTGTGAGATGCAACTTTCGTCCACGCCCAGTACCGCATGATTGCGATTGAACCCCGAAACTGCTGCGCATCCCGAACCGGGATTGCGCTTATTGCACGCGCCCCAACTCGGATCTCGATAGTAGGGGCAGCGGGTTTTTTGAAGAACGTTACCGCCGAGGGTCGCCATGTTGCGCAGCTGCGCGCTGGCGGCGAGCTGTAAACTCTGAGCAATCGCGGGATAGGCTTGTAGAACTCCCGGATGATCCGCCACCGTGGACATTGTCGCGAAAGCACCCACATGCAAGCCGTGCGCAGTGACATCGATGGAATCGTGTGCGGCCCGCAGCGGCCCTAAATCGATGACCCGCTCGGGTCGTAAAACGTCTAGCTTCATCAAGTCGATTAGCGTCGTACCCCCCGCTAAGTATTGAGCTGGCGCATCAATTTCTCCCTGTCCCGTGCCCGCTCCCAAATGCACCGCTTGCGATACATTGGAGACGCGCTGGAAGGTAAACGGCCGCATCAGGCGCGCCCCATTTGATCGCGAGCTTGCTTGATGGCGGCCACGATCTTCGGGTAGGCAGCGCAGCGACAAAGATTGCCGCTCATGTACTCCTGGATATCGGCGTCCGTCGTCGCATGTCCTTCCTTCACGCAGGCCACCGCCGACATGATTTGGCCCGGCGTGCAGTAACCGCATTGAAACCCGTCCTGATCGATGAATGCCTGCTGCATGGGATGCAATTTGCCGTCAACGCCGGCCAGCCCTTCGATGGTTTCGATATGCTTGCCCTGCGCCGCGACGGCCAACGTCAAGCACGAGAGCACCCGCTGTCCGTCAAGGTGGACCGTACATGCTCCGCATTGACCATGGTCGCATCCCTTCTTGGAACCGGTCAGCTGCAGGTGTTCGCGTAATGCGTCAAGGACGGTCACGCGAACATCCAAGGCGAGATCCTGGGTCGCACCGTTGACCATCAGCTTGACGCGGACCGTGCCGTTGGCGGCTCTCGCCGTCGAGTCTCCTTGCCGCGCGACCAGCGGTTCAATACCGACCGCCGCCAACGCCGCCGCGCCGCCGGTCAGTACTGATCGCCTCGTGATCGTGGTCATGCCGGAAATAATGGCCTGGGCGTGATCCGAATCATTTGATCCTTGTTCTCATTTCCGTGTAAGACAATTCCGCCAATTGCAGGCCGGGGTCAGAAAGCACTGTCAACGGAATCGGATGAGCCGCCATGGACTACCAGCGCCAGGGGCGCAAGATATTTTTTCCTGCAACTTCGAGGAGTTCACATGCGTGCATCCCAGGCCTACATCAACGGAGCCGGCGAGCAGGGCCGCACCGGCTCCCACACTGGCAATGACCTTGAGTTGCTCAACACGCTGCTATCCGTCGCCGGCGTAGTGACGCCGAGCGTGGAGAAAGGCAAATCGAAGGATGAACGCCAGGCGGAGGAGGAGAGCCAACACGATACCGCCTCCAAACCGGGGGGTTATCAGAATGATCCTGATGATCCGACCAATCCCAATGAAGTTCGCGAACGCTACCGGAAAAAGATCAACCGTTGAGCGGCGCGATCGTCTCCAGTCGGCCCCACTCGCTGCCAAACTCCCGTCGGACGGGTACCTGAGCGCTACGGGGTGATGGCGGCTATAATGCCGCCAACGCCGGTCGATTGTGGTCGAAACCTCAGATTCCGGCATTCTAAGGCCGGATCATTATTAGAACTCTATTGAGGATCTTCGTGAGGATAAGATTGGGTGAGGAAACCCTCGCCGTCGACATGCGGTGTCGTCCTTGACGGAGTCCAAGAAGGCAAATCAGAGCGAGCTGAGGGGCGGGGGTGCGTGGGATGCCACAATCCGTACGAGAATCAAGGAATGCGTTCTGTTTGTACCCTTCATCTCGAAGAACACCCAGGCTCGCAGCGAAGGCTACTTCCGCTGAAGTAAGGGAGGGCTCGCTTGGATAAGCAAACGGCGGTGTTGACCGGTCATCCTTCGACGCCCAACGAAGCCGTGCGCAGCATCGGCGTACAGCTATGGACGGAGGAGCCGGACATTCTGGCGCTCCGGTATTCATTGGTTGCGGACATGTCCAGGGTACGTGTCGGAAAACCGCGAGCGGCTGAACGCTCCGATGCGCTATGGCAGCACACCTGCTTCGAGGCCTTCGTCGCGGCCCGGGACTCGGCCGGCTACTACGAATTCAATTTCTCGCCCTCGCTTCACTGGGCCATCTACCGCTTCAGTGCCTACCGGGAAGGGATGTCGCTCGCCGAGATCGGCGTGGCGCCTGCCGTCAGCGTGCAGCGAGGCGAGGATGCACTCGAGCTCAACTCGGCCGTGCGCTTGGGTGATCTTCGCGGCCTGGATGACGCTCCCCACTTGCGGATCGCTCTGGCTGCGGTGATCGAAGATAATGATGGCAGGCTTTCCTATTGGAGCCTTCGCCATCCACCCGGAAAACCCGATTTCCACCACTCGAACGGATTCACGCTGGATCTCACTCGCCCATGAATTTCGGAATTGACCGCCTGCTCGAAGAGTCAGAGCTGCGCAAGCCCCTGGCGGGACGACGCGTGGCTCTGTTGGCGCACCCCGCATCTGTCACCCGCAATCTCGTACATTCCCTCGATGCGCTGGCGGCGGTCGGCGATGTACGCTTAAGTGCGGCATTCGGCCCGCAGCACGGGCTGCGCGGCGACAAGCAGGACAACATGGTGGAGTCGCCGGACTATACCGACCCCGTGCACGGCATGCCGGTGTTCAGCCTCTATGGCGAGGTACGGCGGCCGACAGCCGAGATGATGGATACCTTTGACGTTTTGCTGGTCGATCTACAAGACCTCGGGTGCCGCATCTACACCTTTGTCACGACGCTGCGCTACGTGCTCGAGGCGGCGGCCAAGGCGCATAAGAGCGTATGGGTTCTTGATCGGCCGAATCCCATCGGCCGGCCCGTGGAGGGTCTGATGTTGAGGGCGGGCTGCGAAAGCTTCGTCGGCGCCGGCGCGCTGCCGATGCGACATGGCCTGACGATGGGCGAGCTGGCCCGGTGGTTCGTGGCGAGTCTTCGTCTTGATGTGGACTGCCGCATCGTGCCGATGCAAGGTTGGGAACCGCATGGCGCACCGGGATATGGATGGCCGATCGGTGAGCGTACCTGGATCAACCCGAGTCCCAACGCGCCCAATCTATGGATGGCCCGCTGCTACCCGGGCTCGGTCATGCTCGAAGCCACGACATTGTCAGAAGGCCGCGGCACCACCCGGCCGCTGGAATTGTTCGGTGCGCCGGATCTTGACGTGCGGGCATTGTTGGCAGCAATGAATTCGCTGGCCGGGCCTTGGATGAATGGCTGCAGGCTGCGGCCCTGCTGGTTTGAGCCCACCTTCCATAAGCACGCAGGGAAGCTGTGCGCGGGCATCCAGGTGCATGTAGAGGACGCTGCGTACTACGATCACGAAGGCTTCAAACCCTGGAGACTGTTCGCCCTCGCGTGCAAAGCACTGCGGAAGCTGCGCCCGGATTACGAGATCTGGCGCGATTTCGCCTATGAATACGAGCGCGATCGTCCCGCAATCGATGTCATCAACGGCAGCGATCTGCTGCGCCGCTGGGTGGACGATCCGGCGGCGACGCCGGCGGATCTGGACGCCTTGACCGTTCAAGACGAGGCCGCTTGGCGCAGCGAACGCGAGACGCGACTGCTCTATTAAGCGCGGCCGCTACCCCCGGGCATTGAATGCTTCGTGGTACATGACACTACCTCGCGGCCGAGACGAGCCGAACGAAATGGCTTGAAAATATCCCGGTGGGACGTCGGCAAGGACAAGGTCCGGATCAACCTGGAATCCGAAGCGGCTGTAGTACTCAGGCTCCCCCAGTAAAACGCAGCCGGCGGCACCTTGCGCACGCAGGATGCGCAGAGCTTCGCGCATTAAACCGGATCCCACGCCGCGGCGTTGATGGTCTGGGGCGACCGAAATGGGACCGAGACCGAACCAATTCGCTGACCCGTCCGAGATGAATACCGGAGAAACCGCGACATGGCCGATCAATTTGCCGCCCGTCTCGGCAACGAGTGAAAGTGTCAGTTTTCCGGCTTTTCGCAATGCGCCGACGATGTACTGTTCCGTGTGGCTGGTATGCGGCGCATTCTGAAACGCATCAATCGTCACCGCGTCAATGCCGGCGATATCCGCTTGCGTCTCTTTTCTGATCACGATCTTCATGGACGGACGAATCTATAACCTCCGCCAGCCGATCCGCAACCATGTCTTTACTTGGCGCCGATGGTTTATGAACGGACCGGAACGCCCGGGTCGGCTGGCAGGTGACTGGCCGCGGGTGTGACTTCGAACAATTCGTCGAACAGCGTGCGGTAGTGAACGACGGCCTTGCGCAGCTCTTCGGTGTCTGCCTCGCCGCGCAGATCGCGAGTGGCAATGGCCTGAGCCGCGCGATAGGTCGCCACGACGTCCGGGTGATCAACCGAAATGTCGGCTGCCCGATGCTCAAAATCGGCCATCGGGTAACCGCGCTTCTGCATGAGCTCACGTACCAGATTATCGGCTTCAGCGACCACGCCCTTCGGGTTGTCGATGAAGCGGCCCTGCAAAGCGCGCCAGGCGTGGGCGAACCGAGCGGCGTCCGCGGGGGTCAGTGGAACGATCGTTAATTTGGAAACGCGGGCTTCGCGTTGGCGCAGTTCGGCTTCCGCTTTTTTTCGACTGCCGAGTTCACTGACGGCGCGGCCGTATTCGGGGCCGAAGTGCTGCTGAAGTTTCAAGGATCTTTGTCGCTGCGCCACCAGCCAACCGACCATACCCAGTGCCACGGCGAGTAGTACTGCCACCAAAATGACTGTATTTATGGGGATCCCGTTCATGTGGCGTTCCTCTGCAAGTGTGTTGATGGCGAGCCGATATTGAGGCTGAAGCATGCGGAAATATGATCGGAATCACAGCCGGTTAGCTCCCGCAACGCTCGTAGGATTAAACCCACCTCGCGCGCGGCGCTGGTAAAAAGATGCCGGGGAAATCCCCGGCATCGTCATCGGGTCACGTACTTACTTGGGGGAGCCGCTCTTCTGTGTGGCGTCGGTAGCCTTCTTAGGATCGTTGACGAGCGGGCTCGAACCCGCCTGCTTCGTGCCGTCGTTGTCCGTTCGGGATCCACCCTGCGACTGCTGCCCGCTCTTCTGATTCGAGCCGCTCTGTTGCGACATGCCTGTGTCAGTGTGTGGCGTCGTGCCCTGCGATTGTTGCCCACTCTTGGGGGAGTCCATCGTGCGGTTGGGATCATTCTTTCCCGAGCCGCTTTGGTTGTTCGTGGTTCCGCTGTTGGTATCGTTCGACATGGAGGTTCTCGGATGTATGCGGCCAAGTGCCGCCTATGAAGGCTCGCACTGACCGGGTCCTTGAACGATGGGTGATTCGCCACAGCGGCTGTAGGCGAAACGCGCTTAAAGATGATCCAGGAAGGTTCCGTCCGAATCGGTTTTTGTTTCGCGCAATCGCTGCACCGAATCAACAGGTTGGCCCAGGCTGTCGGTTGACAGATCGACCGATGGCGCGATCGTTACTGGGGCAAAGCGGGCCGGTGGCGCTCATTAAGGTGCGCGCTGCAATCGGCGAGCACCATGCTCACGCACTCCGTGAGGCGCGTCGCATAGTCGATGTGCAGAAATTCATTGGGACCGTGGGCATTGGAATGGGGCCCCAGCACCCCGGTGACGAAGAACTGGGTTTCTGGAAATCGCAGGCCCAGTAATCTTAAGAAGGGGATGGTGCCGCCGCCGCCGAAATATACCGCGTCCTGGCCAAATACTTGCCTTGAAGCGCGCTGCATCGATTGCTCGAACCAGGGCGCGAAAGCCGGCGCATTCCAGCCGCCGGTGGAGGAGTCGCATTCGAAGCTGACCTGTGCGCCATAGGGTGGGTCACGCTCGAGCGCGGCTTGAACGGCTTTGGCGGCTATGGCCGAATCCACCGTCGGCGGCAAGCGCAACGATAACTTCAATGTGATGATCGGCAGCAACACATTTCCCGCGGTGCCGCTCGGAGGAAAGCCGTCGGCGCCGGTCACGCTGAGCGTCGCACGCCAGGTATTGTTGATCAGCAACTGCTCCCGGTCCGTGCACAGGGGCTGCGCGCCGGCCACGAAGGGAATCTTGTCCAGAATCTGCAGACCCAGCACGTCGGCCGCAATCCTGATCTGGGCGCGCCGGTCCTGAGGGATTTGCGCCCGCAGCGCATCCAGCCGCAATTCTCCGGTCAGGGAATTTTCGATACGTTCGAGCAATTGCTGGATGATGCGAAACGGCGAGGGTGCAATGCCGGAGGCGAGTCCCGAGTGTGCGCCTTCGGTCAACACACGTACCGTAAGTTCGCCCACAAGATTTCCGCGCAGCGAGGTCGTGCTCCACAGCTGATCATAGTTTCCGCATTCCGCATCGAGGCACACGACCAGGGAGGGCTCGCCGATCTCGGCGCCGAGCGCATCGAGGTGCGCCTGCAAGTGGATGCTGCCGCTTTCCTCCGACGCCTCGATCATCAGCACGCAGCGCGCGAGCGGAATCGATTGCGCCTTCAGGGCGGCGATCGCTGTCAGCGACGCAAATACCGCGTAGCCATCATCCGCACCCCCACGGCCGAACAGCTTGCCGTCGCGAATGACCGGCTCCCAGGGGCCAAGCCCGGGCAGCCAGCCGGTAAATTCCGGCTGCTTGTCCAAATGCCCGTACAGGAGCACGCACCCGGGAATTTCTCCGGGAATATCGATGAGCAGCAGCGGCGTTACGCCCGGTAACCGGCGTACCTCAACGCGCATACCAGGCACCGGCTGGGCGCGGCACCATTCCTCCATCAGCGCGATGGCGCGGTCCATATGCCCGGCTCGCTCCCAGTCAGCATCGAAGGCCGGAGATTTATTGGGAATACGGATATACGCTTGCAGCCGCTCGATAATCGAGTTCTGCCAGGTGTTCTTGACGAATTGCCGAAGGCGAAGTAAATCCATTGAGGGGTACCCGTTAAGAGCGGCCAGGAATTTGTCGGCGTGAGATTACTCCTACGCGAAGATCTTCGCGCAACGGGTTGGGTGCTTGGTAATAATCACCGCGCTTGCCGATGGCCCTTAGCACCCCGCCCCCTGGTTGATCATTCCTCCCTGGGCGCGCCTGCCGTGCCTGCGGAGTTCAAGGTTGAGCTTCGGAATAAATTCAGCGGTTTGTTCATTCTATCGGGCGGATTTAATCGCCCGCTGGCGGAGACCGCACTCGCTGAAAGGCGCGGCGATCTTGTGGCTTTTGCGAGGCCTTTTCTCGCCAACCCGGATTTGCTCGAGCGCATGCGGCAAAATGCTCCGCTCAATGAGCCCGATGCGTCCACGTTCTACACCCCATGACCCAAGGGCTACACGGACTATCCCGCGCTCACCCTTACGAAGAGAAGGCCCTAGCGCGCAGGACATTTCATCGGCAGCGGCTCTGGGCGGAGGGTCCGTGGGCTGTCTGGTCTCCAAACCGGCAGCGAATGGCGGTTTCCTCGTCCAGATATTGTTTGAGATTTTTCTCGATGAGGCCCGCGATATGAGCCAGCCGTTTAGCCTGCGGGGCTGAGTCGTGCGTTGCCATGGCTTGCCGCAAGAAAGCAGTCGCCACAGCGAGGTAATCGCGGCAATAAGTTTCGGCGAGCCCAGGAATTTGCGCGAAACCCGGACCGTAGTCATCCACGGGCGCAATGAGGAGTCGGCAGAACTCTACCGCGAGGGTCAACTCCTGTTCCGCCTTCTTTCGCCTCAGGGTGCTCGACCGATCGATTAATCGTTCGGCATCGGCGAGCGTTGCGCCGGCGGTGAGCACGATGGCGCTCATAGCTTTTTTGAAGTCGTTGCGGGCAGGAGTTTTCACGCCGCAACGCTAACAAATGCAGACGCTGCCCGTGCTGGACGGACTTAACGGATTCGGGGCGTTAGGGGATTGCCCGAACGGGATTAGAGGTTCAAGGCTTCGGCCGGGTGTCCGCGGCGACTAGCGGCCCACTGGGCGAGCCCCCATTCCCTTTGCTGATTTGATTTTTGCAGATTTTCATCGTTTCGTTGTAAGAGGTGTACTTGTCGGCGGCCATGCGCTTCTTCATACAATCGACGATCTGAACGATCATTTCGCGCTTGCTCAGCGTCGATTGATTGCCGTCATTGGCAATTGCGATCGGGCCAATAAATATCACACCGCTTGCTGCGACTACGGTCAACAAATGATTCATGGAATTCCCCCACGCGCGCTCAGTGAATTCAGTATGGCGCTAGGAGCAGATGTAGCAAGAGTAACAATTCGCTAACCCGTGTAGGGATTGCGCCGACAGGATCTCTTTCATACGCTGCACGCCTGCGCTTAGCAGGAGAATCCAATGATTTATGAGCTTTACTATTGGCCGAGCATTCAAGGTCGCGGCGAATTTGTGCGATTGGCGCTGGAGGAGGGCGGCGCACCCTATCGAGATATCGCACGCGAGCCGGGAAAAGGTTCGGGGATCGCGGCCATGATGCGCTTACTGAATGACGCGGGTGAAAGGCCGCCATTCGCGCCACCTGTGCTGAAGGTGGGACGGCTGCTGATCGGGCAGACAGCCAATATTCTCCAATTCCTGGGCCCGCGACACGGACTCGCACCCAAGACCCTAGCGGGTCGGCTCTGGATGCACCAGCTGCAACTGACGATCGCGGATTTCTTGGTTGAGATTCACGATACTCATCACCCGATTGGGGGCGGCCTGTATTACGAGGATCAGAGGAAGGAGGCGCGCCGGCGTGCCGCGGATTTTATAAAAAACCGCCTGCCGAAGTTCCTGGGCTACTTCGAGAGGGTGCTGGCGCAAAATCCCAGCGAGAGCGGTTATTGCGTGGGCGCGAAGCTGGGGTATGTCGATCTCTCCTTATTCCAAATGATCTGCGGCCTCGGCTTCGCATTCCCGCACGCCATGCGCAAAGCCGCGCGCAGGCACCCGCGGCTCATGGCGCTGCAGGCAAAAATTCAAGATCGTCCGCGCATTGCTGCGTATCTTGCCTCGCCGCGACGCATCCCTTTCAACAACGAGGGCATCTTCCGCCACTACGCGGCGCTGGATGAATCAGCCCATTGATGGAGGGCTCATACAGTGTTTGCGATGTCCCGATACTGGATGGACGTCGGCGCTCTGCCTTGCAACAATCTAAGTCTGCGGGCATACCCGCTAACAAATCATTCGCGGAAATTGGAGAGCGCCCGTCATGAAAAAGGCAGTAGGTACGTTTGAGGTAAAAATCAATCCGCTGCCTCATTACAACGCGGAGGAGGCGATGCTGGCGCGTATGTCAATCGACAAACGATTTCAGGGGGATCTTGCGGCGATCAGCAAGGGAGAAATGCTGAGCGCCGGCACCGCCACCAAGGGGTCCGCCGGCTATGTGGCCATTGAGCGGGTGACCGGAATACTCAACGGTCGCAGCGGAAGTTTCGTATTGCAGCACCATGCGACCATGACGCGGGGAACACCTGCGTTAAATATTATCGTGGTGCCCGATTCGGGATCCGGAGAGCTGGTTGGGCTCAGCGGATCGATGCACATCATCATCGACAAGGGGCTGCACTCGTTTGAATTCGACTACAGTCTTCCGCAGGCGACCTTAGCGAGTCAATGACCGCGCGGGTGACTCGGTATCGAAGGCGCACTCCGGCCTCCGTGACCCTCGGGTCGGCCGCCCCGGGGAGGCGCCACACGGTAGCCATGGCCCCAACCGCCGTATTCGTAACCTCCCGGTGCATAGTAGCCGCCGACGTAGCCGACTCCCACCGTGCCGCCGTAGCCTCCCGGTCCTACCAGACAACCGGCGAGGACGCCGAGCGTGAAGAGCCCGATGAGGCCGATTTTCCAAGGTGTCAGATTGATGCTCATTTCGGTTCTACCTTGCTGTCCGTATCCGACCATTCCATCAATCCGATCGGCGCACCGTTCGGATCGGCGATGACCGCGATTTTTCCGCCGTGGCGATCCACGAACGCCTCGACCAGCACCCGACCTCCCAGCGAAACGGCCTTGGCTGAGGACGCCGTGGCGTCCGCGACGCGGATGAAATTGAGCCAATGCGGGATTCGGTGACCGGACGGCAGGGTATTGATTCCGGCGCGGGCGTAATCGTCGCTCGACAGAATCACATGTTTCGCATCATCATCCTTCGGCAGATCGAACACGTCGTAGCCGAAGACTGCCTTATAGAACGCGGCATCCTGATTAGGATCGCGCGCAAATACTGAACTCCATATCCACTCGCCCGGCGCCGCCAGATAATCCGGCGGATCACCGCTGCTCGAGGCGAGCAGCGCAAACACCGCGCCTTGGGGATCTGACAGTACGGCCTGACGTCCGCGCTGCGGGTAAGTCTTCGGTTCATACACGCTCTTGGCGCCGTGACTGATTGCAATTCGCCGGGCAGCGTCGACGTCGCGCACGGCGATAAAAGTGAGCCAGGTTGGTTGGCGCTGCTCGCCCGCCGGTACGGCCTTCTGCAGCAATCCTGCGATGGGCTGTCCATCAACCATCGCGATCGCATAGTCGGAATCGACCGTGTGGATGTCTTGGAAGGTCCAGCCGAACAATCCGCCGTAAAAGGTTTCCGCAGCGCCTAGACTCGGAGTGACCAGATCGGCCCAAATCATTTTGCCGGGGTGATGCTCTGTGCTGGCAGGCTCGCTGATCGGCGGAAGATTGAACGGCAGCGCCGCCAGCGCGGTGCCTCCCGACAGGCACGCCAGGAGTGCGCCGATGGGCAGCGCGAGATGATGTCCGAGTCGGTCGACTAATACGTTCACTTGATGTTCTCCTGTTATTCGCATCTCGCGACGCCTGATTCGGCAGCGAAAGCAGCCGATCTTGCGCCCGGGAGGGACTTTGCCTCTGTGCGCTTGCGTACGCAGCGGCGGGCGCGGGCCCGGGCCCTTCTGTCGCCGTTGGAATCGCTGCCGAGGACGCGATTACGGCAATACGGTCTGATCGCGAATACTGCGGCGCGCGCGTGCGTCCAACCGGCGGCGGATGATGTCCTGTCGGTGCCGGTCGATTGGAAAGCGCCACATCAAGAGGCCGGAGACGACGTAGAGCAGGGCAGGGATGAATAGCAGCGTGAGCAGCAGACCGAATACGCCCTGGTGATCATTAGACGGCGCCGCGGGGTCGTAGCCGAAGAAGCCGATGCTGAGGAAGGCGAAGCCGCCACCCAATGCGATATTGCCCTTCGTGACGAGCGATTTCAGAGCGTAGTAATTGGCGGCTCGGTTCATGCCGGTTTTCAACTCATCGAAGTCGACGATATCCCCGAGGATTGCATCGGCGGCGACTCGGCTGACCGCGTCGGCGAAACCGCTGATGGTGATCAGCACCAGTGCAGGCAGGTAGCTCGCGGGTCCCGGCGTTAGCGGCGCCAGAAAGGGATAGATGAGCGCATCCCCAAACACCCCCAGCGCCCAGGCCCGGTGCTTGCCGATCCTGCGGATGATCCGGAGCCAGATGGGTACCGACACTAGGTTGGCGACCGCGTAGCTCAGCAAAATGACCGGAAACGCCTGCGGCAGCTGCAGGTAACTCACAACGTAAATGTAGGACAGCGCGAGAAACACGCCCAAACTGATGCCGCTGATGCTGTAGCTCAGCAGGAACAGCAGCATCGGCCGGTTGTGTCGGACATTGGCGAGGATGCTCCAGAAGCCGACCGGGCTGCGGGCATGGCCGGGACGTCCGCGCGGCCCAAACCGAAACGCAATGGGAACGGTGATCGCGAACAAAATGGCCACGAGCTGCGCATTGAAGTGCAGCACGTCCGCATTGAATGACACCTCGGGCGACGTGCCAAGAAACGGAGACACGAGAAACAGCAGGCTGCCGATGTAGTACGCGGAGGCCCGATACGTAAAAATCCGAGTCCGTTCCAGATACTCGCTGGAGATGTCCGCACCCCAGGCATCATAGGGAATGATGGCCAGGGTCCACCCGAAGTATAGGCAGATCGTCCAGCCCAGATAGTAGGCGGCGCCGATGCCCTTGTGAGGGGCATAAAGAAACGCGACAGCGATCGATGAGATAACCGCCCCGGCAGCGAGCCAGGGCTTGCGGCCGCCCCAGAGATGAGCGCAGCGGTCCGACCAGTACCCAATGACCGGATCGATGCCGGCATCGAAGATCCGTGCGACGACCATCACGGTGCCAATCAATTGAGTGCTGAGACCCATCGCGGTGGCGTAATAGCCGGGAATGATGAGCGAGGCGCAGTAAAGCAGCATCGCCTCTGGCACGCCCGGCGCCGCGTAGGCGGATAGGGCAAAGATCCGGGTAGGTTGGGCAGCGCTCGCGGCGAGCCGCCTCATCGACCCTCGGCCTCCAAGCGTTGCGCTCGGCGCTGCACGATCGCTTCGCGAGTCTCCCGCACCACGCGGCTCACGAAAGGGTCGCCCTGCACGCCGCGCCAATAGGCCGAAAGCTTCGGAAATCGGTGCAACGGCGCCGCGGTACCAAACACGGCCGGCGCCCACTCCTCGGCGAGAATCAGCATCGGGGCGAGCGCCCCATCGGCTACGCTGAGCGAGCGGCCTACCGCATAGCCGTTGACTCCGATATAGACCTCCAGAGCGGCCAGCGCCTCGGCCACCTTTTCAATCGCCGCATCGATCAGGGCCCGATCCCAACTGGAGCGTTTCGTGGCGAGGGTGTCGAACAGCGGCACCATCGCCATCACGAGGTAGATGTCGCTGATGCGCGTCAGCAACCGCACTTGCGCGCGCTCCCAGGCGTCTGCCGGCAGCAGTGCGGGAGCGGGGAAGACCTCTTCCAGGTACTCGCAGATGACTTCGGACTCCGGCAGCGCCCGCCCATCATCAAGGACCAGTGTCGGCACGCGACCGAGCGGATTGAGCCTTAGGTAGTCGCCCTTCGGCAGCGTTGAGTCACCGAAACCCGGCGGTTCTACGATCTCGAATGGTATGCCTTTGGCATATAGCATCAGGCGCACGCGCGTCGGAAACGGTGAGGCGAAAACCTGGTACAGCTTCATGAACAGATGATAGCGGCTCGGGACGTTCCCGTTGCCGTGTTTGCTCTAGCCATGCGGAGCGCGCAAGTGTATTTTGTGCGGATATTCACAGCTTAAGAAAAATCAGAGCAAGATTAGGATAAGCGACAGCAGGTAACAGGGCTTCTAAGCGCTTTGCACTGTGGGGGAGTCGTTTAAATGGACGTACTACAAGACTTGCGTCTTGAGGATGCTGCGTGCAGGACAACTTCGCCGGCGATCTGGGCAGAACGGCTGTCTGCGGCGCTGGTATGTAGCCGGGTGTGCAGCGGCCGCTCCGGGCTGGTGCGCAAATGGTCGGGCCAGAACATCGAGATCCTTCAGCCGCCCCTCGATCACCACCTCGTGGTACTTCATCTCGGCGGTCCTAAGCGCGTTCGGCGGATTAGCGAGGGTGCCGAATCTCCCTGGGTTGATGTCCCGAATGAAGCGATCAGCATCGTGCCGTCGGGGGCCCAATATCGTTGGCACATTTTAGGTCCGGTGGACTTTGCACATCTGTATGTCGATCCGGATCGGCTCAATCACGCGATCGAAGCCGATTTCGACCGCGATCACTCCGAGGTCAAACTCATTGAGGCTGTCGGTATCAGCGATCCATTACTGACGGAACTGATCAAGACCATGCTGCGAGAAATGGCGAGCGGCGCGCCGGATCATGGCGCCTATTTCGATCGCCTCTTGGATATGGCGATCACGCAGTTGGCGGTGCATCACTCGAGCATGCGCTCCGCAACGGCGCACGCCCGCCATGCCTTGGCGCCCAAGCGGCTGCGCCAAGTACTCAGCTACATCGAAGCGAATATCGCTGAACCGATTCAACTCGACGATCTGGCGCAGGTGGCCAAGCTGAGCCGTTACCACTTCAGCCGCGCCTTTCAGAATGCCATTGGCGAGTCGCCGCTGGCGTTTGTCAGGCGTCGCCGGTTGGAAACGGCAAAGCGAATGTTGAAAGACACCGAGGACCCTTTGAGCCTCGTCGCGCAGCGCTGCGGATTCCTCTGTCAGAGCCATTTCTCGGCGAACTTTCGCAAATTCACCGGCCGAACGCCGACGCTGTACCGCGCGCAGGGTTAGGGAGGCGCAGTCGGCAGAAATTGTTTGTTCAAGTTTGCTGAGATTGTCTGAAAGTTGCC
The DNA here is from genome assembly GCA_963756845.1 of uncultured Gammaproteobacteria bacterium. Lineage (GTDB taxonomy): Bacteria > Pseudomonadota > Gammaproteobacteria > Steroidobacterales > Steroidobacteraceae > Bog-1198. Next base: position 493,528 of record CAVWPD010000003.1, read on the forward strand.
AATAGAATTCACGCACCAGTAGCAATTGCCAGGTCCCTGCCGTCCAATCTTGCTCAAGAATCGTCGGAACAAGGCGAGCAAGGGGGAGCACTATGGCGACTACACGGAGTAGGGGTCGAGTTCGAGTGCGCCAAGGCAGCGCGCCGCCGTTCAAGGCGGGCTCGTTCAGTGGGGCATCCGCACTTACTCTGGCGGTGTTGGCGACCTTGCACGCGGCGCCGACGAGGGCTGCGGATGCAACGGCGGAGGACAATACCCTCGCCGAGATCGTGGTCACGGCAGAGAAACGTTCCGAGAGTCTCGAGAAGGTGCCGGATTCCATCACGGCGTTCACCTCCAAGACGCTGGATCTGCAAGGCATCGCGTCGGTTCAAGACATGACCAACTACGCGCCCGGCCTGTACTACACCACGTACGATAATCGCCCCTACATGCGCGGGATCGGTCGCAACACGGACAATCTGGCGGTCGAGTCCGGCGTCGCGGTGTATGTGGACGGCATTTATAATGGCGCCAACGCCTCCACGATCTTGCAGAACTCCACGCTGTTTACCGACGAGGTTCAGGTTCTGCGCGGTCCGCAAAGCACATTGTACGGTCGCAACGCCGATGGCGGCGCAATCGACTATATCTCCAAGCGCCCGACGAGCGACTTTGAAGGCGAGGTTCGTACCGGCTACGACAGTTACCAGAAGGCCTTCGTGGAAGCGGCTTTTTCGGGACCCATCAGCGATGCTCTGCGCTATCGCTTCGGGGCTAATTACACCAACCAGACCAGCGACGGGTTCTACAAGAATCTGAACGGCGTCGATGAAGGCGGCGGCGTTGCACAGGGGGGAAACGGCACGAGCTATCACATTGAGGGCCAACTGGAAGGCAACGTCGGCTCGGTCTTCGACTGGTGGGTCAAGGCGGCCACCAGCGACTACGATGTGAGCTATCACACGGAAACCTTGCTAGGACCTTTGGATACGCGAGAGTTTCCCAATCCGCTGTTTCCGAATGCCAATTTTGGCACTTGTGCGATGCCCGGCGGCGCAGGCGGCCTCGGCTGCGCCGGCAACCCCGACACCATTGTCAGCGTCCTTACCGGCAAGAACAGCATCGCGGGAAATCCTAGCGCGCTCGCGACCGGCACGTTCGACTCGGGATTTCAGTCGCAGTCCAAGCAACAAGACAACTGGCAATTTGCCACTCACTTGACACTGCATGCCGATGGGTTTGATGTCAAATACCTGGGCGGCTATCAGAAGTTCAATTACGACCTCACCGCGCCCTGGACCAACAACCAAGGCGTCTCCAGCGGGGTTCTGGGATACACCTTGCAAGGACCTGCCGCGGCAACGCCGACGTGCGCCTTTTTCTTTGGCGCTACCAATCTTGCTGGCTGTAGTCAAAATCTGGTGGTCAACTCGGGACAGAACGCATTCACGTTCGATGAGTATGAGCAATTTTTCAGCAATGAGCTGAACATTGCCTCCACCGGCCAAGGAACTCTACAGTGGATCGGCGGCCTGTATCAATATCACGAAAAATACACGCAACCTATCAATGTGGTGAGCGAAGGCCAGGCGCAGCTGGCGACACCTTATTCGCTGGTGGCCCTCGCCGGCCTTGGGGAGCTCGTGCCGGCGCCGGCAAACCCCTCGCGCTCCGCCTACAATGAATACACCGCACTCGCTGAGGACTCTTACGGCATCTTCGGACAGATCGACTGGCAGGCGAGCAGCCAATTCAAAATCACTACCGGACTGCGTTACTCGTATGACAAAAAGGACGGCGATCAATCCTTTCGGATCATGGCATTCGACTTCGAGGGGGCCGGCCTGGGTGTGAATACGTTCGGTGCCAACACGCCGGCGTTCGATATCACGCCCGTTGCCACGAATTGCACGGGCCAGAGCTACCGCGGTACCGGCCCTTGCGAATTCAATGCGGCCGGTGCTGCCGCAACGACGCTGGACGCGCATTGGGATGCGGTCACTGGCGTGGCGGGCGTCTCTTGGACGCCGGCCACCGACATCCTGGCATATGCGAAGTACAGTCGCGGCTACAAGGCCGGTGGCTTCAACTCCGGTATCAACGCAGTCGAGCCTGAAACCGCGGCGGAGACCGTCGACGCGTTCGAAGTCGGCTACAAGGAGACCTTTGGCAAGACCTTCCAGGCGAATTTGGCGACGTTTTACTACAATTACAAAAACGATCAGCAGCCGCTGGGTGAGCTTGACCCGACCACTAATGTGGTAAACACCATCATCGTCAACATTCCCGTGGTGCACACCTACGGTGCCGAACTAGAGACCCTTTGGAACCCGATCACCGATCTTAATATCCTCCTGAACTACGCGTACCTACACGCGACCATCTCGAGCACGAATGGCGTGTGCTACCAGGATTCTGCGGATCCCCAGGCACTGGCGCCCGGTGCGAATACCAGTGGATGCCCGGCCGGTTCCGGCTTGCAGAACATCGTGGGCGCGACGCTGCCGGCATCACCGCGCAATAAGGTGGCGTTTAATGCCATTTATACGCTGCACTTCAGTCCCGGTTCGTTGGCCCTGTCCGGCACGTACATCTGGAGGGATCAAACCTACGACTCGGTCTTCAATCGTTCCTATAACTTGGCGTCCTCCTACTCCCTGGTCAACTTGCGCGCCATCTGGACCGATGCTGCCAATCGCTACAATGTCATTCTCTATGCGAACAATCTCCTTAACAAAGTCGGCGAGGACGCCTCGCTGGGCCTGCCGGTCACGAATCCGGGACCGACGCAGGTGATCGATCCTTTGGTGAGTTACACGCCGCCTCGGGTCTACGGCGTGGAGTTGCGCTACCGCTTCCGCTGATCAAAAAACCAACTGCTGACTTGTGTCGGTTCAAGCACTACCATCCGGCGTGTTCGCAACGTTGGGTGGGGTATGAAAAAAGCAATGCCGGCGACGGAACTCACGGCGCTGTTGAATGCCGGCGCCGCATGTTATGCGCAAGGTCGCCTGAACGAGGCGGCCGATAGTTATCAACGGGCCGCCGATGCGCATCCCGAGGATCTGCGGCCGATGTATTCGCTGGCGCTGATCGACATCCGGCGGGGTCGCCTGCAGAACGCCCGACAACAATTAAAGACCGTGGTGGCGCAAGATCCCAATCACTACCCCGCACAGCAGAACCTGGGGGCGGTTTGCCAGAATCTTAATTTGTGGCAGGATGCGGCCGAAGCGTACCGTCGCGCATTGGCGCTGAATCATAGCGCGGTAGAGACTCATTTCAGTCTTGCGCGCGCGCTGACCGTGCTGGGCAGGGTGGGGGAGTCCAGCGCCTGCTATCGGGCCCTGGCCGCTAATCCGACCGTCAGGCTTCGAGCACTCACCCGCCTCGCGGTGCTCGATCCCTCGCTGATCAGCGAGCAAGATCAGTCTGCCTTGCAGCGCGCCGCGGACGATGCGGCAACGTCGCCGGTGGCGCGGATCGAAGCGTATTTCGCGATTGGGCAGGTCCTGGAACAACGCGGCGCCGATCAAGCCGCGTTCGCCGCCTTTGAGGCCGGTAATCGGTTGAAGCACGAAGCCCTCGCGGCTTGCGCGGACCTCGCGTCACGGCCTGATGCCCTGGAGCGAGCGCACGAGCTCGCGGCGCGCTTCGTGATCGATCGAATTGACGAAGCGTTCCTGCAGCGCCAATTGCAGCGGGGCAACCCGTCGGCGGCACCGATCTTCATCATCGGGATGCCGCGCTGCGGATCCAGCCTCATTGAGCAGATCTTAACGAGCCATCGACAGGTTCAAAGCATGGGGGAGAATGCGGCGCTGTCCACGCTGGTTGATCGGGGCTTCACTGAAGCGCAGCGCGCGGTCAACTGGAGTGAATTGGCGGAAACCTACTTGGCGCTCCTGCGCCAACGCGGTTGGTCAGGTGCAGATCACTTCGTCGATAAAACGCTGGAGAATCATTTGCGGGTGGGCATGATCCATCTGATGTTCCCGAATGCGGTGATCCTGGATAGCACGCGAGATCCGTTCGACACCTGCCTGTCCTGTTACCGTCAACTGTTCAGCGAGGGCAACGAGACGCTCTACGATCTGGGTCAAATCGGTCGGGCGTACGTTCGCTATCGGCGCGTGATGGCGCATTGGGACCGTGTGTTGCCAGGTCGTGTGATTAGGGTGGAGCACGAAAAACTCGTGGACGATCCAGAAGGACAAATCCGCTGGCTGGTCTCCGATGCGTGCAAGCTGGAGTGGGACCCTGCCTGCCTGCGCTTTTATGAGGCGACCGGTGTGGTGCGCACCGCCAGCGCAGCTCAAGTTCGTCGCCCACTGTTCCTAACCTCCATCGGACGCTGGCGGCGATACGCCAACGAACTTGCCCCGCTTTTGCAGGCGTTGGGGACTTACGCGCCCCTGGCCGCGCAGGAAACAACCGCGCTCCATAGGCGGAGTTAGCTAATAAAACCAAAGGGTTGCGGATTGTTTATCATCTGTTTTTGATGATTGTGCGTGAGCCCGCAATCAATCGGATAGCATGAGCGGGTCATCGGCCTAGGAGTTCGCATCATGTCTGCCATCACCGCGTCCGGCACCTTCAAACTTGGCGACCGCGGGGTTAAGCGTCTCGGCTACGGTGCGATGCAACTGGCGGGCCCCGGGGTATTCGGTCCCCCCAAAGACCATCGGGCAGCCTTGGCGGTGCTTCGCGAGGCGGTCGCTCAAGGGGTCAATCACATCGATACCTCCGATTTTTACGGCCCGCATGTGACGAATCAAATCATCCGCGAAGCGCTGCATCCTTACCCGAAGGAGCTTGTCATCGTCACCAAGGTCAGTGCGAAGCGCGGTCCGGATGGCGCCTGGCTTCCGGCCTTCTCCCGTGAAGAATTGACCCAGGCGATTCACGATAATCTTCGCCATCTGGGTTTGGATGTCATCGATGTCGTCAACCTGCGCAGCATGTTCAACGTGCATCACCCCGCGGAGGGCTCAATCGAGGCGCCCCTGACCGTCCTCGCCGAGCTACAACGGCAGGGCCTGGTGCGTCATATCGGCCTCAGCAATGTCACGCCCGCGCAGATCGCGCAAGGACGCAGTATCTGCCAGATCGTGTGCGTGCAGAACTACTACAATCTCGCGCATCGAAGCGACGACGCCATGATCGACGATCTTGCTCGCGACGCCATCGCCTACGTGCCGTTCTTTCCGCTGGGTGGATTCACACCGCTGCAGTCATCGGTGCTGTCGGAGGTTGCCCGCCGCCTCGCCGTCACGCCGATGCAGGCGGCACTCGCGTGGCTGCTACGCCGCTCCCCCAACCTCCTGTTGATTCCCGGCACCTCATCCGTTGCGCATTTGCGGGAGAACCTCAGCGCAGCCGCGATCAATATTCCTGAGTACGAGCTTAGCGAGCTGAATGGGATTGCCTGAACGGAGAGCGCGATGAACTCGAGTATGGGGACGCTTTTGGCCATCGCCTGCCTGGCGATGGCGTCGGATTGCGCCGCGGCGCCACGAACGCTCGATATCTACTTTATCGACGTGGAAGGTGGTCAGTCGACCTTGCTGGTGACCCCGCTGGGGGAGTCTTTGCTGATCGACACGGGTTGGGCCGGTGACGGTACGCCCACCGCGGCGCCGGGTGACCCTTCGCAAGCTCGCGATGCCAACAGGATCCTCGCGGCCGCTCGCGCAGCGGGAATCAGCGCGATCGATTATTTGCTCATCACGCATTTTCATCCGGATCATGACGGGGGCGTGACCGAACTGGCGCAACTGATGCCGATTCGCCATTTTATCGATCACGGTACCCTACCGGCGGAAGCGCAACAGGATCCCGGCTACCGGGCTGCCTATGAGGCCTACCTCGGACTGCGCAACAGATTTCCTCACATGGAGCCCAAGCCGGGTGATCGGCTGCCCCTCAAGGCAATCAAGGCCATTGTAGTGAGCAGCGCAGGCGCCACGCTCACCCAACCATTACCGGGTGCGGGAAGGATAAACAGCGCGTGCGGATCCGCGGCACTGCCACCCGCCGACCGCGTCGAAAACCCGCGCTCGACCGGTATCCTGGTGGAGTTTGGAAAGTTTCGCTTCCTGGATGTAGGCGACTTGAGCGGTCAAGCACTGTTCAATCTGGCGTGTCCCAAGAGTCTCGTCGGCCCCGTCGATGTCTATCTGGTGGGCCATCACGGCGGGGCGGACAATGCCGATCCTGCCATCTTCGCAGCATTTTCACCCCGCATTGCCATCATGAACAACGGACTAAAGAAAGGCGGCGCGCTGGCGACCTACGAGACCTTGCATCATGTACGCGGGCTGGAGGACGTTTGGCAGCTGCATCGGTCGCAAGCCGCCGGCGATGAGAACTTTGCCGCCGAGCGGATTGCAAACCCCGACGAGAGCACGGCGTACTGGATCAAAGTCAGCGCGGCCGAAGACGGATCTTTTCGGGTTTTCAATCCGCGAACCGGGGAATGGAAGACTTACCCGCATCACGCCGCGCCTTGAGGCGCATCAGCCGAGCCAATGTCCGAGGAATCGAAAGGTTCTGTCCCAGGCTTGTTGTGACCAGACGGCGTCGTATTGAGTCTGGGGGATGCGCTGCGGCCCGACCGCCGTTTCATTGGCGAAGGCATGGTGTGCAAGATAACGATGGAAGTCATAGTTCACAGTCGCCGCGCGCAGTTTCTCCTCCAGCTGATCGACGGTCGCGGCTTTAAAAAACTCGTCCTGCGTTGCCCAATGTCCCAGCACAGGTGCTTTAATCTTGGTCGCATCCACGTATTCGAGCGGCGGGCAACCGTACCAAACGACGCTGGCATCGATCTCCGGCGCCATGCACGCGGCGAGCAGCGTCAGCGCGCCGCCCATGCAAAAACCGGTGACGCCGACTTTGCCGCCGCGAGTTTTTAAGAATTGGGCGGCGCCGCGGATGTCTTGAGAGGCGGCGTCGGCAAAATTTAAATCGCTCATCAGATGGTGCGCCTCTTCGGCCTCGACGGTGGACTTGCCGCGGTACAGATCCGGCACAAGGGCGCGGTAGCCGGCGATGTTCAAGCGGTCGGCGACGCCGCGGATCTGCGCATTGACACCCCACCATTCCTGGATGACCACGATGCCGGGCGCATTGGCCGGGCTGCTCGCTTCAGCGAGATAGCCGTCTACTTTTTTGCCGTCGGGGCGATGATACGAGACTGTTGTTCCCATGGCGGAATCCTTGCGTCAATGCGAATGACTTTGATGCTCAAGCGTAACCGCGCCGGGGCGCCTAAACAACAGGGCGCGCGCGACTCGATTCGAATGGGTTACCGGTACGGCGTTTGTGCAAGAATGCTCAAAACCTAACAACCGAAAACGATGCAAACAGCTGCTCGCACGTGAAACGCGATAACCGGCTTCTCTTCGCGCCTTTGGGCGCGGTGCTACTCAGCGGCGCCATCATCGCCTTGCCAAGTCTGGTTCCAGGCTACAACTCTATTCATCAGACGGTGAGCGAGATCGGAGAAGTAGGCTCGCCTGCGCGCCTGCCGTTCAGCTGATCGGATACCAGGCGCCTTTGGCCTTTGCACTGGCCTGGCGACGCCATCCAGCCTCGAAGGCACTGGTCGATTTCTCGTGGGTCATGTTTATTTTGGTATGGCTTGCAATCGCCCTGAACATGAGCTCGTTGGTCCGGCAAGGCGTCGTGTGGGAGTTTCTGAAACCTGGCTATGGGCTGGTGCAAAGAGCCCTGTTCGCCGTTTGGTTCGCCTGGGCGGGGACTGTGGGCGTAATGCTTTGGCGGCGGGATCCACATTCGCGAAATGCGGCCCCGCGTCGTTGACTGTATGCAGGTCTACTGCGGTGGCACAATGAGTGATACCGGCGAGAGTTGGACCGAGACCTCCGATGCACAAGATCACGCCCAGAAACTTCAGAGATGCCTTCGTTGCCGTCATGCAATCGGAGCGCGACAGCTTTCGTACCGCGGTGGGTTTCGAAACCAAATCCTATAACTTCTTCATGCGGACCACCATTTACCCGAAGGTGGGCAGGCACTTGGGGCTGCAGTCGTGGAACAAGGAGTACTACACGCTGGACGGCATGCTCTACGAGGAGCGCGGCGTGGATGCGACCGGAAAGTTTGCGACGTATGCGAACTGGATTTCCGTGGCGATCGAGCACGAAAACGACAGTTCGCGAACGCAAGAGAAGATGAATAAGCTTCAGTCCTTTAATGCGCCGCTGAAGGTGTTGATCACTTATGCCGGCGAAGGCACCGCCTCGGAGGCGCTGCTGCGCAAGTACGAGAACCTCATCAAGGCCTCGGATGTGTTCAACGATGTCGCGACGCTGCGGCAGCAGCTGATCATTTTTGGAACACCGAAGACCGTGCTGGAATGGCGATTCTACGCCTATGAAAACGACGGCTTCGTCCTGATGCTGCCGAACTAGCGATCCAGAGTAGCCATGCGAACGGAGTCGGAAGCCGATATCATTCGTGCATGGCCATCACCCCGGTTCAAACGGACGAGCTTAAGCGCTTGGCCGCCCTCGCGATGCGCGCACATGGCTTGGATCCCGAGTACTCGAGCGCGGCTCTCGCGGAGGCGAATGCTGCGAAGGTTGCGCCACTCGACGCCGCTGGCGAAATCCAGGACTTGCGCAATCTTTTGTGGTCATCCATCGACAATGATGAGTCGCTGGATCTGGATCAGATCGAGGTTGCGGATGGATTGCCCGGCGGCCAAGCCAAACTCAGGGTGGGAATTGCGGATGTGGACGGCGTGGTCAAGATGGGCTCGGCCATGGATGCACATGCGCACGCCAACACCACGTCTGTTTATACGGCCGCCGCCGTTTACGCCATGCTGCCGGAACGATTATCGACCAATTTGACCTCTCTGGTGCAGGATCAGGATCGGCTGTGCATGGTCATTGAGATGACCATCAACGCCGATGGCACCCTGGGAGCCTCAACGATGTATCGCGCGCTGGTGCGCAATCGCGCCAAGCTTGCCTATCGCAGCGTCGCGGCGTGGCTTTTGGGTGGCGCAGCGGCGCCACCGCCATTGTCCGCGGTCGCGGGACTCGACGCGCAATTGCGCTTGCAAGATGGCATCGCGCAGGCATTAAAGCGCCAACGGCAGACCAAGGGCGCACTTGAATTGGATACCGCCGAGAACCGCGCCGTCTACGCCGACGGCGTTTTGGTCGATTTACAACCGGATCCTAAGAATCGCGCCCAAGAACTCATCGAAGAATTCATGATCGCCGCCAACGGCGTGACGGCGCGCTTTCTGCAGGAGCGCGGCCGTACCTCCATACGGCGGATCTTGAGAACACCCAAACGGTGGGACCGGATCGTGGCGCTGGCCAAGGAGGTTGGCGAGAAGCTGCCGGACGAGCCGGACGCCATTGCACTCAATGCCTTCTTGACGAAGCGCCGTCAGAGCAATCCTGCGCAGTTTGCAGATCTGTCCCTCTCGGTGATCAAGTGCTTGGGCGCGGGCGAATATGTCGCGGAGAATCCGGGGCAGAGGGCGCAAGGCCATTTTGGTTTGGCGGTGCGGGACTATACGCACTCGACGGCCCCGAACCGCCGATATCCTGACCTGCTCACGCAGCGGCTGCTTAAGGCGGCGTTGAAAAATCAGCCCCCACCGTATGGCGATACGGAGCTGCCGGCCTTGGCTGCTCATTGCACGCAGCAGGAGGGCAACGCGAAGAAAGTAGAGCGTCAAATTGAGAAGTCTGCGGCCGCCATGCTGTTGGGCTCCAAAATTGGCATGCGATTCGAAGGGATCGTTACCGGGGCCTCCGAGAAGGGCACGTGGGTGCGCATCGACAATCCCGCCGCGGAAGGCAGGGTGGTCAAGGGCTTTCAAGGATTGGATGTGGGTGATCATGTGCACGTGCAGCTCGTGCACGTGGATGTCGCCCGCGGCTTTATCGATTTTGCGGGAATCAAATGACCGGGCCGTCAGAGAAACCCCCAGCGAAGCTTGCCTATTTAGATCCGACGTTTCTCGACAGCGACGCGGCTCGACCGCTGCGGATCGTGGCTGAGTACTTGGGGCCGCTGGAGGCCTTTCGTTGCGAGCAAATCAAGGACACGGTGGTCTTCTTTGGATCTGCCCGGCTGCAGGAGAAGGGGCCCTTGGGGCGCTACTATGAGGCCGCCCGCACCCTCGCGAGGCTCATTACGCAGTGGTCAATGAGCCTGCCATCGCCGCCCTGTCGGTACGTCGTTTGCTCAGGCGGCGGGGGAGGCATCATGGAAGCGGCCAATCGGGGCGCCGCGGATGCCGGTGGGCGCAGTATTGGCCTCAATATCAGCTTGCCGCACGAGCAACGCCCCAATGCCTTCATTAGCCCGGGCCTTGATTTCGAATTCCACTACTTCTTCATGCGCAAACTATGGTTCGCGCATCTGGCTCGCGGACTGATTGTCTTTCCCGGCGGTTTTGGAACGCTCGATGAACTGGCCGAGATCCTCACCTTGGCGCAAACCCAAAAGCTGGAACGCCGGATTCCGATTCTGCTGTACGGCACGGACTACTGGAAGGAAATCATCAATTTCGACGCACTGGTACGCCACGAGATGATTAGCGCCGCGGACCTGGAGCTTTTCTCCTTCGTCGATGAGCCTGCCGCGGCGCTTGCGCACTTGCAGCGCGTTCTTAAGGTCAGCGAAGAGGAAGATACGACGCCGGCGTTTGCGCACTCCTCATGCCGCAGAGACTAAAATGATGCCGCGCAGGGGCGTCCCGCTGCGCGGCTTAACTGGCGGCCTAGAATCATTTGACATTGGCCAGGTGCACGAGGCCGGACTTTTCACTCTGGGTATTCTGCTGCTGATACTGCGATAGAAGAGGGCGATTGATGCGCGCGACTGCATCGTCGATCGCTTTGCTCACGCAGGCCTGGCCCTCCTTCTTGCCCCAGCTGGCTGCGCTCCCGCAGACCATTTCCGCGGCATAGCGAATGCGCAAATAAAGTATTTTTGCACCATGCGGGCTGGAAACATCGAGGTCCTCATATCGTACCGGATAGGTCACCGCCGCATGTGCCGACGCGCCATTCGCTGGCGAGGCGGATGTTTCCGCAGCCAGGGCGGCGCTGCCGCCGAAAGCGAGGCTGGCCGTGACCAGCAGGGTTTTTGCCAAGTGAGTTTGGGTTTTGAGCAGGTTTTTCATGACTATCTCCATGAGGTAGAAGGGGTAAGCACTCGCTCCGGTTCAGGCGGCCTTTTCGGACCGATCTGAACAGCGTTAACATTACTCTACCATAAATATTAACAGTGTCAATATCCCTCGATATCGACCGTCCTTCGGCCAGCTTTCGGCTGGCCTTTCCGCTCCGCACCCGTTATGTTGAGCGCATGGCGATCAAGGCAAAGAACTCCCGCAAAGAGAAGCGAGATAGAACGGTCCCTAAAAAGGCGAGCAGTTACCACCACGGATCGCTGCGCGATGCGCTCATCGTCTCCGCTCGAGAAATTCTTGAATCGGCGGGCTACGAGGCACTGACGCTGCGCGCCGCGGCGCGAAGAGCCGGCGTCTCGCAAGCGGCGCCCTACAATCATTTTGCCGACAAGGCGGCGTTGCTGGCCGCGGTTGCCGCACAAGGTTTTCAAGAATTCGCCGCCGCGATGCGACGAGAAATGGATGCTGCTGCGGATCCGTTGGCGCAGCTAAACGCCGCCGGTATTGCCTACGTGGCTTTCGCGACCTCCAATCCCGGCCTATTTAAGTTGATGTTCGGTTCCAGCGCCCACAACGCGTCCAACGATACGGAACTCGATGCCGCGCGAACCTTCGCCTATTCGGTACTGCGCGGGGCCGTGCATTCCGTTCAGCTCTCGGATGCTCGTCGCGCGGCACATGAGGAACTTGAAAGTCTCAGATCGTGGGCCTTGGTTCACGGCCTTGCGACGATGATCAACGATGGCACCATCGAGCCCGGAATTTATGGCGCACGTTCAGCGCGAGAACTCATTACCGCCCTGTTTGATTCAGAGCATGCGGAAGGGGAGAGTGGTGCGCGAGCCGCGGCAAAGAAAATACGGAAATGAACCAGCCTTCAAGAAGGCGCATCTCTTGGCGATCAATCAACCGAGTGTCCCCACGTCTCACGCACCAGCTGCGGCAAAATGAGGCCGGCAGGACCGCGCAGCGTGCAGGATACGGACGTATCCAGCTCAGTCGGATTCGGATTGACTTGCAGGGTAATAGCTTCTGATTCAATGGCTCTGTGCGCTAGGGTGGCGGCCGGCTGTACCAGAGCGGACGTGCCGCAACACAAGAAGAAATCACAGCGATCGGTTGCCTCGCAGGCTTCAACCCATTGATCTTGGGGCAGGGCTTCGCCAAACCAGACGACGCCGGGTCGAATCTTTGCGCCACAGCAGGAGCATAGCGGCGGGAAGAGTCGTGCCCCACCGGGCGGCGGGTCCGGTGTCCCGGGATGATCGTAAGGTCGTCGGCAGCCTGCACAGTAGGGTCTGGACAGCTCGCCGTGCAGGTGAATGACGTCGCGGCTTCCCGCGCGCTCGTGCAAATCATCGACATTTTGGGTGATGAGGGTGAAGTTCGGAACGCGCTCTGCCAGCTCGGCAATCGCGCGATGTCCGGCATTCGGTTGTGCAGCGAGCACCACGGCGCGACGCCATTCGTACCAGCCCCACACGAACGCCGGATCGCGCTCGAAGGCGGCGGGTGTCGCGAGCTCTGTCGCATCAAAGTTCTCCCAAAGCCCGGTCTGCTTGTCGCGAAACGTTGGAATGCCGCTTTCCGCCGATACACCGGCACCCGTGAAGACTACGATACGGGAGGCGGCGCGGAGGGCTTGGATGATTATCGTGTCCATGAGACGAATGGGTGCGAGAACGAATGAATCGTGAGGCTTAGGCGGGTCTGGGTTTTGCGACAGCCGGCAGCATCACGGGATACACGCGACGGATGGCATCCGGCATATTGGGTCCAAAGAAAATTCCCCCGAATTTTTATAGTTTTGCGGGAAATGAATTTATACAGCATTCGCTGGGGCCTCAGCACGACAACTGCGCTACAGTTGCAATGCTCAATGCCTTTTAGCTGATTTTTCAGGGTTTGCACTCGGGTGCGCCGACCATCGGTGTAGGGGCGCAGGTCGGAGCAAACCTGCTACGTTGACTACCTCAAGTTAGCTCGAGGCGTATCGCTCGAAGACCGATCTTCAGTCGAGTTTTCAGTGGCCGGCATCCGTGGAGATCAGTCGGGAGTTTTGTAGTCTAGAGACCGCGTATAAGCGCTTGATTTTGTGTCTATTCATTGACGATCGGCGTGCGCGCCTGTCTAATACGCCGCTCTGTAAGGCCAGGTAGCTCAGTTGGTAGAGCAGCGGACTGAAAATCCGCGTGTCGGGGGTTCAATTCCCTCCCTGGCCACCACTAAATCAACAGGTTACGAATTACGCGCATTCAATTAGCCCAATTATATTAGACACTGTCCAATATTCTTGGGTCTAACCCCTAACGTAACGGCTTTGCGCGAGTCGGCTTTCTCCGGTAAATGGAGTTCGTAACCTTCGGGTCGCTGTGACCTGACCTGACTGTTGCCGCGGCAGCGGATCATCGCTCAGGGACTTGGCGCGGATGTCGTGAAACGTAAATCCGTCGCTGATCGCCTTCGTATCGACAGCACTCCGCATGAGTCTGTGCCACATCACCGCGGGCGAGTTCGGACCGAACCGAAATAATTGATGCCAGCAAGCCTTCGCTCTCGACGGAGTCCCCACCTTCCTCGTTCTCGGAATGGAAGCTGAAAATCACCTTCCCGCTCTTCACCCGGACCGCGGCACGTTCACCAACCGCGTAGAGTCGCGCAGCTTTGGCGCTCATCAGATTATCAGGCAGCCGCAACTTTAGAATGCGTGTACCCCAGTTGGCAATGTAAAGGAACACGTCGAAGTACTTGTCCATCCATATGTCTGCGTCGCCCTTGAAGTTTCCCCAGGAATAATCATTGACGAAGCTCGTCGGCGTAATTCGGGCCCGTGTCGAGTAGGAACGCAGTTCTACCATTTCCTTCTTGCTAAGTGGCCAGTCGACAGCCTGGAACTCAAAGTACTGGTACTCGCTCACTTTGGGCGTCCCGGAAGGTGACCTTCGGCACGCCAGTGGCAGTATGCCTCTATCCATTCCGCGCCATCCGGCAGCGGCGTTGGTAACGGCAGATTGATGATTGGGATTGACTGCCGCGCTCGCCCGCGCCTACAAATCGCGACAATCTGCTCGCCGCCATCTACGCGCTCGACGGTGATCGGGACGCCGAGCACCTTCGTCTCGAAGGGCACTGCCAGGTTCTCTAGGCAATTTTCCATTATGTTAGTAGTCTATTTGACTATATCGTAATAGCTATTTTTATTTACATCTAATAGTCTTTTTTATACGATGTACTCCATGACCCTTATCCCCCGGCACATGGCTGAAAAGCTCGAGAGCACTCTGCGAACGACTCGGGTGATCAATATCGTCGGTCCGCGCCAGACGGGCAAGACAACGCTGGTTCGGGACATGATCGAAGCCGCCCGTTTCCTCGACCTCGATGATGAAAGCCTCCTCGCGTCGCTGGCCCTCGATCCGTATGGCCAGCTTAGTACACTCTCGAGCGAGACAGCGCAGACCGGACTGCCGATCATCATCGACGAGGTGCAGCGCCTGCCGCAGATCACGCTGGCACTCAAGCGCATTGTGGATCGAAACCGGCGTGCCGGCCAATTTGTCCTCACCGGCTCTTCCAACATCTTCACCCTGCCGAGGGCACTCGATTCTTTGGCAGGCCGAATTTCATCGCTGACGCTCCGCCCGTTGAGCGCCGCAGAGATCCAGCGCGCGGGACCCTGTCGGTTGCTCGACCTCGTCGCGGATGATCCGGCGCTTTCTGCAAAGCATCTCCCCGCTCCTGCTCACTTCCAGCGATCGGATGCCATCGATTTGCTGGTGCGTGGCGGGTTCCCGGAGATCCGACCTCTCGAAGACCGCGTCCGAATGGCTCGCTATGATTCCTATGTCAACAGTATCGTGGAACGAGACATAGCACCGGTGGCTGAAATACGGCGACCGGATACTTTGCGCCGGATGATCAATCAGCTCGCGCACCGCACGGCTGAGGAGCTCAATGTCGCCAGTCTTTGCAGTGTTTTGTGCGCCCGCAAGGAAACTGTCAACACGTATCTGGACATTCTCTCGCGTCTTGGAATCATTCACCGTCTTGGAGCGTGGACTGCGTCCGGCGCCCGCAAGGAGGTCAGATCACCGAAACTGCACTTCATGGACACAGGCTGCGCCACGGCATTGCGCGGCGAAGACGCCGCGAGCTTTGGGCTCCGCGCCGATCCCGTCGCACTAGGTCATATTCTCGAAAGCTTTGTGTTCTGCGAGCTGGAGAAATCCCTGCCGTTCCAGAAGCGGAGTTGGCATTTGTACCACTGGCGCTACGCACCCAGAGAGATCGACATCGTGGCGCAAGCGCCGGGTCGCATCCTCGCGCTATTCGAGATGAAGGCATCCACGTCAGTAGAGGCGGACGATTTTCGTCACCTGGACTGGTTCCTTAAGAAGGGGCCCGGCAAGACCCATCACGGAGTGGCCTTCGTTGTCTATTTGGGAGACCAGATTCTTCCTTTTGGGCCCGGCAGGTTTGCTTTGCCGCTTTCCGTCCTTTGGTCGTTTCCGAATTCAGGATCGACATAGAATCGGGTGTCATGTGGGGCAGTGTGCGATCTAACGAAACGCTAGATTGCTCTCGGCCGAACGACGCTGCGCCTGTGCCAGGAATGTGACCGACTCAGATTCAGTGTGCCAGGATTGTGCCATGGTGTGCCCGGGAAGAGGGGTGGCAAGCGCTGCAAGTGATTGATTGATAAACCCCTCAAATCCCCGAAAAATGACTGAAAATCCGCGTGTCGGGGGTTCAATTCCCTCCCTGGCCACTATTTCAATTAAATCAGCGATTTATATGATCGCTGAACCCTTCAAAATCACCCCGACACTCGGACGAAAAGTCCGCCTGTCTAGGAGTAGCGTAAGCGCTCAGCTACTCGCGCAACTCGTTAGTGCCACGGACTGCAATTCAGCGCGCCGCGCGAGCACTTCAACGAACGCTTGCAGTCCCGCCTCGACCGCTTCGCCGCCGGAGGTCATCCGGTAAAGGAGGCGTTTGCGGTAAAAGTCTTCGATGGTCGCGACGCGGGCCGTGTCCGGTTGGGACTCCAGATTTCCCCATTCAACCACCTGCGCGAGGGCTTGCTGGACCGTCTCCAGCGTGGGCAGACCTGCTGGCCAAGCCGCCTCAGCGAGTACCTCATCGGGGCGTAGATGAAGCCGGAATTGGCGCTTCGATGCCGCGAAGACATCGAGAATTGCACGGTACAGCGGCGCGTTCTCTGCTATGACATGGCCAAACAGAGCAGAGGCAGAGCGCGGAAGAGTATACGAAGGCATTGCTACATTCTCGCAGGGTCCGCCAGCAAAAGAGTGCTCACGTGCCAAACTCATGCTTCGACGATCGCCAATAGGTCCTTCATGATGAGCAACAAATGGTACGGATCGCTTGGGCTCGCTTCAAACGTGAAGTGTTCATAGAAGGCCCTGGCCTCGTCATCCTTGGCGTGCACCAGCAGCGCCCTGGCGCCGATGGTTTCGGCCGCTTGCGCGGTCCGTAGCAGAGCATCCTTGAGCAGCGCCGACCCGACGCCTTTGCCATGGATCAACAAATCCACGGCAAGCCGCGCCAGCAGGATCACCGGTATCGGATGCCGCGCCAGGCCTTTCTTGACCCGCTCGGTCGCCTCGTCATGAGATACGGATCCGGCCGCAAGACTGTAGTAACCGAGGACGCGCAAGTCTTTTGCGAGGACATAGGTCTGTGCGCTGTGCGCCTGCTGGTTGTTCCACGCCTGGCGTATCAGGAAGCGATTCAAATCGTCCTTGCCGCAGTCGAAGCGGTCGAGCAGGTGCTCACGGCGCAGTTTCTCGATCGCGCCGAATTCGCTCATTCAAGAGCGCTTGGCGTTCTGAGAAGCTTTTCAAGGCGCGGGCGGGATTTCGACGGCGCATCGAGCGCTGCGACAAAGGCGTCATACTGCTTGGCGCTCAGGGAGAACTCGCGCCGGTCGGCGAGCGTCTCGGCGGCCGCCGACAAGCCCTTATCGAGAATGAAGGCACTCACAGTCTTGCGTTCGACCGACGCCGCGCGCTTCAGAATCGACTTCGCCTTGGGTGTCAAGCGGACCTCGAGGCGGTCCTCTCGGCGTTTCGTGGAGCTGCGCATATTATTGGTCCTTGCTTCTAGATGGGTTTACTATAGCACCCGTACAATGTACGGACAAGAGCGCACCAGATTCACGGGTCGGTGGTCCTGTGCCAGGAACGTGACCAACTCAGATTGAGTGTGCCAGGATTGTGCCTTGGTGTGCCGGGGAAGAGGGCTGGCAAGCGCTGCAAGTGATTGATTTATAAGCCCCTGAAACCCCCGAAAAATGACTGAAAATCCGCGTGTCGGGGGTTCAATTCCCTCCCTGGCCACCACTAAATCAACAGGTTACGAATTACGCGCATTCAATTAGCCCAATTATATTAGACACTGTCCAATATTCTTGGGTCTAACCCCTAACGTAACGGCTTCGCGCGAGTCGGCTTTCTCCGGTAAATGGAGTTCGTAACCTTCGGGTCGCTGTGACCTGACCTGACTGTTGCCGCGGCAGCGGTATCATCGCTCAGGGACTTGGCGCGGATGTCGTGAAACGTAAATCCGTCGCTGATCGCCTTCGTATCGACAGCACTCCGCATGAGTCTGTGCCACATCGTCCTGAACCCGTCGCTGGTGTAGCGCTTGCCCTGCAGATTGCAGATCACGAATTGACGTACTCGCGGCGATATATCGAAGGCGCGCTCGATGACCGCCGGGCGGGGAGACCGGCCCTGAAAGCGCCTCGATCGCCTGTACACAATCAATCAACTGGGATGACGCGCTGGTCTCCCACGCATCGTTTGCGGCGTAGATAGCGGTCGCTGCCCGCAAGAAGCGGATTCGTTCTCGCCGCTGGAGCCCTGCGAAGGCTTCAAAATTCGTCGCTAAGTCGTTCGGTATCCAAAGTTCGTCGATGGGGCGGCCGGCCCTGAGCTGCGCATTTATGTCACTGTTAGTCCTTGAAAATGGAATCAACGTTAGTGGAGGCACGCCTTCCGATAAAGTTTTGGTGAAGGTATTGAACGGCTCATAGGCATACTGTTGTTGAACCCATCGACATTCGTGGTGCTCATCGATGCTCATTCCCCAACACTGTCGGACGCGCGGCCCCTGAAACTGGATTCTTGTGGGAAGAAAGATATTTAAGGCGCGTGCCCATTCAGTTGCGCGTCGGGATCGGCGTTGAAACCTTAGCTCTGGCAGTTCGCACCGTGGGAGTGGGAACTCGAGCACGAATGGATGGTCCGCCGATATTGATGGAGGGCGCGGTGCATGCTCGGGAGGTGGCAGGATCTGCAGTGGAATTGAATCACATCTGAATCCACCTTGGACTGGTCGTCCTGACAACAAGACGTCCGCTCCGAACTCAGCTGCGCCTGAGCGATCAGGTTCGACTCCACCAGCCGAATCAACCGATCGATTGACTCCCGTTTGAGTTTCTTGCCTTTCGTAATGGCTTTTATTTCGTCGTCATCCCAACGGACGAGCAATAAATGATCACGCTGGGCCGGGAAGGCAATCTCTGTCGCCGAGTACCGCCAACTCGTTGTGCATTCCAGATCAAAGAGCTTTAGCAATTCGTAGTGATCAACATGGTCGAGGCTGAAGAGACTCGTAATGTCCCTTCGATTCACAATTTGCGACCGATGTGCGGGAGAGCCATCTCTGGATTGTAAGCCCGCATTGATTGGTGACCAGAAAACGATTCAATCAGTGGGGCGCCGGTTGGTGCTTTGCCGATGTGGTGGTTACGTGTTCGCCGTGATGATGTTCATCGCTGCAGCCGGCCTGCTGGTCATCAGCGTCGCCATGGCTATGACCATCACCATCAACCATCACCATGATGGTCGTCGTCGCCGCGGTCATCGTAGTCCCAGGCGCCGACGCGGATTGGCATCGTCATGGTGATGATGAGGGGAATCATCAGGCTATGTTGTAAATAGCGACAGAAATGGTTAGTTGTGAGTAGACAGGCGACATATTACGAGGGTAGCGGCCTCTTGCGCGGAAATAAGCGACAGGTTGATCTATTTATGTATATAATAGCGACAAATCATCTGTGTTACGTATAAAATAGCGACATGCACACCTACTTCCAGCCAGCTTGCGAGGAGAATAGCGACCATGCCACTTGTATTGGCGCGGGATAACAAAGCGGAGGCGCGCCGCCTTCAACGGTTAGCCGAGCAGAATAAGCTGCGCCGCATTCATCACGGGCTCTACACAGACGACCTTGTGCAGCCGCTAGAATCAATAGTCCGTCGCGAGCTCTATGCGCTGTGCTCCCTAGTCGCCCCCGGCAGCGTCATCTCGCATCGCTCGGCGCTTGAGAGTCGCCGGCCGACCACAGCCGGAAATGTTTTTCTTACCGGACCCTATCGTCGGGATATCAACTTGCCCGGTGTGAAACTTCGAGTAGCACAGGGCCCTGGCCCACTAGACTCTGATATACGCGTACCCACTTTTGGCGGGGACGCATTCATCTCAAGCCAGGCCCGCGCGCTGCTCGAGAATCTAACTCCCAGTCGCGGTGACCCGGCGGAGCGACGCACGCTGGGTGCCAAGGGTGTCGAGGAATGGCTCGATCGCTTGATAAGTATCGACATCAGCGGAGGGATAAACAAGCTTCGCGATACTGCGAGAACGATCGCTACGCCTCTGGGGCTGCAAGACGAATTCAAACAACTGGACGCCACGATCGGTGCGCTGCTTGGCACGCGGACAGCGAGGCTAAGTGCCCGCGCGGCGATCGCACGAGCAGCGGGCAAACCATATGACGATGCGCGCGTCACGCTGTTTCAGACGTTGGCCGACGAGCTGCAGCGTAATTCGCTTCAAGTGCCACCCGCCGATCCTCACGCTGACACCTACCTGCAGGCATTCATCGAGACGTACTTTTCAAACTACATCGAAGGCACAGAGTTTGAGCTCGAAGAAGCGCACGACATTGTCGTCCAGGGTCGACCGCTCCGGTACCGCGAGGATGATTCGCACGACGTCCTGGGAACCTATCAAGCGATCCTTAAGTCGAAAGCGGACCCAAGCATCCCACAGAACTTTGAGACCTTCGCGACGAAAGTTCGAGAATGGAATCGACAGGTTATCGAATCACGACGTGCGATGAATCCAGGCGAATTCAAATCAGAGAGCAATCGAGCCGGCAATACGGTCTTCGTTGCGCCGGAACTCGTCTTGGGTA
This sequence comes from uncultured Gammaproteobacteria bacterium, assembly GCA_963756845.1. Classification (GTDB taxonomy): domain Bacteria; phylum Pseudomonadota; class Gammaproteobacteria; order Steroidobacterales; family Steroidobacteraceae; genus Bog-1198. Next base: position 513,927 of record CAVWPD010000003.1, read on the forward strand.
CGCTGGGGAAGGGCTACGAGACCATTATGAGCGCAGCTACGCCCGAGAATCGCTCGGCGCTCGCCATGTTCGTGATCGCAGAAGTTCATCCATTTGCCGACGGCAATGGTCGTACCTCACGCCTCGCGATGAATCTGTTTCTGACACAGGCTGGACTCACTCGCATTATCATCCCGACGGTATATCGTGACGACTACATCTCGGCATTGAAGGCGATGTCGAGCAACGCGCATGCAATCCCGCTGGTGCGAATGCTCGCGCGCGCTGCCCGCTTTAGTCGCTGGGTGGACATGAGTTCGAAATCAAATGCTTTTGCAGCACTGAAGCAGTCCAATGCACTCGAGCGTCCCAGCACGGCTAAGCTCACTTTCGATGATTCGAAGATCGGCGCTGAGCAGTCACCCGCATAGATGCAGGAATCCGTCGCGTGGCGAGTTTAATGGGGGTACCTATCGAGGACAACACACAAAGGCCGCCTGAAAGGCAGGGGTGCCCTGCGAAAGTTCGATAGGTACCCCCCGCGGACTGGCCTTAAAATCGCGAAGGGCCGGGCGGTGGAGCGTGTTGTGAATTTCCCGGCCCGCCAATTTGGTCGGGCTGTCGACTGATTTCCGATAAGGCGATTGCGCGTTCGATCCTTACTGGTGTTGAAATCAGTATAGTCATCGTTGTCGAGCCAAATCACTGGAGATTCTATGGCAAGCGAAGCGCAGATGATCGGAATATTCTGACCGCAAGAGCGGTCGCCGACCTGCGTGAAGCGCGAGCGTGGTCTCGTGCGAGATGGGGCAATGAACTGACGAGCAGATACTTCGATGATCTGCACGAGGGCGCGCCGTACATTGGAGAGAACCAAACCGTGTTGCGCGGGCGGCAGGAACCAAGCGGAGGAACCAGCCTCCTGGTGTACCCCGTTCGAGAACACTATATGGTGTACGAACCGCTCGCCGAGCGAATCATTGCTATCGTCGCCGTGATCCGTCAGGGGCGCGACGTTCCAGCTATTCTGCAGAAGTGGTCCGCCCCAATTCGCCGAGAACTGCTCGAGATCAGAGCGAAAATCGAGCGCGGTGATACTACTTTGCCGATACGGACCAATGCTAAGCCTCGCCGGAAGAAATAGACCAAGTGGTTCCCGGCTCAATACGAAGGCCGTGACGGTTCATGGCCAATGAGAGAGATGGTTCGAAGGGATTCTGATAACGATGAGAACCAAAAGTAAGGACAGCGGCAAACTGCGGATCGGCGATGACGGGAATGCGATCCGCATAATCGCGCTGTCACAGAGTAATCCGCTCAAGGCGATTGCCGAGTTCGTCGAGAACAGCATCGACGCGCAGGCGAAAACCGTCACCATTGCAATGGAGTTCCGCAAGGAGACCCTCTCTTGGTTCGACACCTACCTCGGACCCACGCCTTGAAGTTTGAGGGCGCGTGCGCGCTTGTGCCGGGGAAGAGGGCGTCCCCTGCTTACATCAAGTCGCGCGGTACCTCCGCCTTATTTTCGCGTTCGAAGACCACGCGCTCACCTTCAAGGGCGCGCACGGTCTCCTCGATGAAAAACGCCTCTGGGGTTGACGTCAGTTTAAAGGACGAAAACACAGTGCAGTTCCAATCTCCGCGCTTAAGGCCGCCGGAGCGCTCGCCTTGCCACACGCAACTGTTATTGTCCCCTTGTTTGATTCGCAGTAGCACCTTGATGCCCGATGCGCCGCTAAGTGTTATGCCCGTATCGGCGATGGGAATTGAGTAGCTCACAGGATCTTGGCGAATCTCGTACCACCCTTGCGCGTCGGGGCCGGCTTGCGTCAGCGGCGTACGGCCTCCCGGGGCCTTGGTGTCGGAGGGGTTTACCGGAATTGGAAAGGGCGGGTCGCTCACCATCGGCCTCACCGGTAATTCCAAACTCGACGCGCCATGGGTGAGCGTGAGAGTCGCGACTCGCGGTGATGGCCAAACCAGTGGCCACAAACTTTCCGACACGGCCAGGCGAATACGATTACCGGCCTTGAAGCGGTGCGCAATCAAGGACAAATCGATACTCACATCGTAAGCTTCGCCCGGAACTAGAGCGATTGGCTTCTCGTCGCCGTTTCGATGAGTCAGGTTGAGCAGGCCGTAGGTGACGAGCCACGACTCGCCCGCGGGGGTCACCTCGCAAAGCCGCAACGCGAGCTTTGCGACTGGTTGATCGGCTGCAACACGGATGCGCGCGATCGGATGGCCTAGGATCTCGATATCGGCGCTGAGGGGCGCGCTGTCAAAGAGCAGCGACTTGCGGTCGTCGGAGCTCTGTTCGGTTGGCAGCCCCTCCGGCGGGAACGGTAGCCATTCGGGCTTGTCGAGGCCGACGATTCTGTCTCCGACGTATTTGACTTCGCTGTGCGCGCCGGCTTTTGGGACCAGGCCGCGCTCGTCCAAATACCAGGTGCGCGAATGAATGTGGGGGGAGGGCCAGGTCTCCTCGGCGATCCAGCGTCCCGGGGTATCCTGCGGATAACCCTCGGAGGCGGTCCGGTACGGCATGTATGCGCGCAGCATCGGCTCATCCATGACTCCGGTGGACTCACCGGCCAGCCAGTGCTTCCACCAGCGCACCTCTTCCCATGCCCAATTCAAACTGGGCCCGGGGCTCGCCGATTCCGGATAGTTGTGTGCCCAAGGGCCGAACAACGCCTTGCGTGGCGCTCTCACCTGGGCGAGCAAACGAGTCACCGTGTTTATGTAGGTATCCACCCAGCCATCGACGATGTACACCGGACACTTGATGCGCTGGTATGCCAGGGACACCGAACCCCGCTGCCAGTAGGCATCGTTACTCTGATGGGAGAGCCAGGTCTCCAGAATCGGCGGCGATGCATCGAGGCGCTGCTGCCATTCTCGCCGCCAGTGGTCCCCGACGATTTGCGGATCTGGCGGCATCGCCATGACGCCTTTGAACTGCACACCCCACTGCAGATTCGTGAGTCCGAGGGCGCCCCCGATATAGTGCGCATCGTCGGTATAGCGGGTGTCGGTGCAGCACATGGGCATGATGGCTTTCAACTCCGGCGGCTCGAGCGCCGCGACCTGCAGCGTGTTGATGCCTCCCCAAGAAATACCGCGCATGCCCACCGAACCGTTCGACCAGGACTGGCGCGCGAGCCACGCGATAATCTCGACCCCATCATTTAATTCCTGATCAAGATATTCGTCGACCAGAACTCCCTGAGAGTCGCCGGAACCGCGGGCATCAACGCGTGCGTAGCCGATGCCGTATTGGGCGAGTTGCTGCCCCCACGCATTATCATGCGCCCTGTACAGATCGCGCTTCCGATAAGGAATGTATTCCAGTACCACCGGTGCAGGGATTTCCTTAACGTTGTCCGGCAACCACAGGCGCGCGCTCAGCTGCGTGCTGTCCTTCATCCCGATCCAGGCGTTCTCGATCACGCGCACGGGATTTTTCTCCGGCAGCTGCCACCCACGCTGGGCGGCGGCCGCAGGCTGTGCGCGCCACAGCAATGTTGTAGGAGCGGCCGACAACAATGCTGCGGAACTCAATAAAACGTTGCGGCGAGAGATGGGCATGGGAACAACTCCTAGATGCAGTGCACATACTCTTGATGCCTCTGTAGGCACAATCCAATGCTTTTTTTAGATGGCTCCATGAGTATTTCTGGCTGTCGTTCACCGAAGCTTCCGGTAATACTCGAACCAAAGGAATCCTCACACAGCAATATCGATTGACTCGCGTGTGCGATGAATTACTCGACGAGGCTGAGGGCAACGAAGGAGCGTCGTTTGAGAATCTTAAAATATGTAGGAGATCGGGATGACAGATCAGAATCAGGGCCGCCAATTAAATCACGGCGCCTTCCTCGCAGCGGTGAGTTTCGCGCTTGTATGTATTGTGGCCGGACCGCCTGCGACCTGGGCGCAGCAGGCACCTCCCACGCCGAGCCAGGTCTCTCAGTCTTCTGATCAACTCCAAGAGATCTTGGTGACCGCGAGCCGTCAGGGCGCGCAGAATATCCAAGATATTCCTATGGCGATTTCGGCGATTACGCCGCAGAGCTTGGAAACTTTCGGTCTCAGCGGCATGTCCGACTACTCGCGCATGGTGCCGTCGCTGAACCTGCAGGAGCTGGGTCCGGGTATCAACAAAATCGACATTCGCGGACTCACGACGAGCGGCATTGACTACACGGATGTGCAGGACCGGCCGCTGGTCACCGTGTACCTCGACGACACGCCGATCTCGCTGCAGGCACAGAATCCGGATCTTAAAGTTTTCGATCTCGAACGCGTCGAAGTGTTGCGCGGTCCTCAGGGAACACTGTACGGCGCAGGCGCCATGTCCGGAACCATTCGGCTCATCACCAAGAAGCCCGACCTCGATCAAGTATCCGCCTCGAGCGGCGTTGACTTATCGAATACCTCAGGCTACGGCGGCTTCAACTACAGCGTGCGCCAGATGGTAAACCTGCCGATCATCGACGGCGTTCTCGGTGTCCGCGCGATCGTCTATCGCGGCGACGATACGGGCTTCATCAAAAATATCGACCAGGATGACACTGGACATCCCGATGTGACCAATCAGGCACGTGTGGCATTGCGCTTCAAGCCAAACGACACCTTCACCCTCGACGGCAGCTTCACCTATGAGGACTTACACGCCGGCGTGTACGATGGCTTCTCTGGACTCGCCGAGTATCAATTCACCTCGCTCGAGCCGGAACTGACCCAGGACAGCTTGAAAATCTTCAACCTGACGGCAGAACAAGATTTCAGCTGGGCGGTGCTCACCTCCGCGACCTCGTTTCTCGACCGCAACAATGCGGATTTTGGGGCCAACGAATACGGCGTGAATGCGTTCCTTTTCGGCGGTCAACTGCCGCTCGATCCGGCGTTGGATGTGGTCAGCAACAACACCAAGGATTTCATCGAAGAGGTCCGCCTCAGCTCGAATGACAGCGGCCGCTTGAAGTGGACGGGTGGCGTCTTCTATGAGCATTTCCGGCGAAACTACTATCAGAATCAACCCGCGCAGGGTTTCGATGAGCGGTGGGGCAACGAGATCGGCTTTCCGACCTACAGTTCACTCGATGATGGTGCATTTCAGCCAAACGATGATTTTTCCGGCATCCAAAATTCCGGCGAGCATCAGACTGCGGTATTCGGCCAGGTGACCTACAATATTTTGCCCAAGCTGGACCTCACCGCCGGACTTCGATATTTTGACTGGCACCAAGACTTCGTGCTCTATTTCGGCGGCGTTTTCGGCGCCTCACCCGCCGCATCCTCGCCCACGTCCCCCGGCGTGCCGTTGACCGAATCCGGTACCAACAACGCCAGCGGCTTCAATCCGCGCTACGCGATCGCCTATCATTTCACGGATGATGAAATGGTCTTTGCCGAGGCCGCGAAGGGATTCCGCTACGGCGGTGTCAATCAACCGGTGCCGCAGAGCATCTGCGAGCCCTACTTGCAGGAGATCGGTCTCACCTCAGCACCCTTGACCTTTGGGGCCGATAAACTGTGGAGCTACTCGTTGGGCGAAAAGAGCAGCCTCTTGGACCATCGGCTGACAGTGAACCTCACGGGCTTTTTCATTTACTGGACGGACGTGCAGACCACTCGCGATCTGGCCTGCAGCTACTACTTCATCGAAAACAAAGGCACGATCGAGAGCCGGGGTATTGAACTTGAGACTCAAACGAGACTCACGCAGGCGCTTAGCCTTTCATTCAACGGCTCATATAACAATGCGACGACAGATGGAACCATCGAGAATCTCAACGCCCCTGACGGTGCGCAAACGCCATACGCGCCAAAGTGGATCACCAACACGACCGCCACTTACGATTTGCCGGTGGGCTCGGACACTTTAAGTTTTGCCACTAATTTCTCCTACCGCAGCGGTGCCGCGACGACATTCAACCCTACTGATTACGAGTATCGGACGCTCCCCGATGTACGCGATCTGGATATGGCCATCACTTACAAGAAACCCCGGTTGCAGATTGGGATATTCGGCACCAATTTAACGAACGGTCTCAAGATAATTAATAACGCGGGAACGGTGCCCGGTTCGTTGCAGCCAGGAGATACGGTGTATTACGCGCGGCCGCGGACGATTGGCTTACGTATGGCGGCGCAGTTTCAATGAGGCCGATCGGCCGAAGAGACAAGTGCAAGCAAGGCAACGGTTCGAGGCCGTCCAGCTGAGGGGTGATTCGCGTGTTCGAAAACGGCGCTCGTCAGCGCAGCTAATCCGCCCGGCGGTTGCTTCCTGATTCTGTGAGTGCGCGTGTCGCTGTCGCAGCAGCGGCGCCGCTAATGGGTCTGGGGCTGCGCATCAGACGATAGTTTGGTGTGTAGCACCCGCCCAGTGTCAAGCAGCACGACGGTATGCAAGCGGCCCGCCGGGGAGCCATCGCTCATCGGATTGCATAGCACGCTGATGTGGTCGCCCGGTTTGAGCGAATCTTGCGCCCACCCAAAACGCATCAAGATGACAGGGCTGCTGGTGAGGATATTCCATTCAATGGGTTGCCCGCCGGCCTCGGGCTCGACCAACAGTGTGAACGCCGCATGCGGATTGCTCCACTGGAAAGTCTTGACCGTTCCTTTGAGCGTGCGTGTTTGCGACGCATCGTATGCGGCGAAGGAATGATGCGCAAGAGAGGGCCGCGTCATGAGCGCCGCGGCGCATACCAGGGCAAAGACTAACCGCGGAGTCATGCTGATTGGAACTCTTGCGGGGAGGAAAGTTCTCCAGTTCCTTGCGCGGATTTCGCGGGCCCGCGCGAAACCTTGTTACAATTGTTGAGTATCTTCGGGAGGGGATCTTATGCCAACCGAACGATCTGCGCGCCCGAAGAGTCAGGATGCGGTCACCGTAGCGGCCATACACCCGCGCCCATTCGCGTCTGCTCGGTCTAACGATCTGCTTTTTTTCGGTGAAGTCAGGAATCTGTAACCCATGACAGTAAAAAATGCCTTGCTATGCATCCTGGTCGCAGCACTCGCCGACGGTACGATGTTTGTGTCCTCAGCCGCGGCGGACAATTCATCCGTGTCGGCAACGACGCAACGGGAATCGGGGTACGACCAACCACCGAAGAACATTCTGGAGGTGATGCACGCGCCTTCGCTGCCGGTTCCCAGTGTGAGTCCGACAAAAGACACCCTTCTGCTGGTGTCTTGGCAGGACTACCCGCCGATGCGGCGCGTGGCGGCGCCATTCTTGCGCCTTGCCGGTGTACGAATAGAGCCGGGGAATCACAGTAAGCACGATACGCCGGGCGGTTATGGGATTACGCCCTGTGTCAGGGACCTTACGCTGGTGCGAATATCCACCGGCACGCAAATGCATGTTGCGCTTCCCGCGGGTGCCTGCCCCAGCGCTCCATTGTGGAGCGCGGATGGGAAGCAATTCGCTTTCGAGAATATTGCAGTGGAGGCGGTTCAACTCTGGATTGGCGATGCACTGACTGGCAGCGTGCGTCAGGTGCCCAGCGCGCGCCTGAATCCGATGTTCGGAAACGAGCTGCATTGGATGTCCAATCAAAAGGAGTTGTTGGTCAAACTGGTACCGGAGGGGATGGGGCCGCCACCTCCCTTCTCCGAGGCGTCCGGTGGCCCGTCCATCCAGGAAACGGGTGGCGAGTCAGGGCAGAGCAGCACGTATGAGAACCGCGATACGCTCACCGGTAAGCACGACGAGGACCTGTTCGATTACTATGCGGCCTCGCAACTGGCAGTCGTCGAAGCGGCATCCGGCAAAATGACTCTGCTCGGAAAGCCAGGTCTTTACGAATCGGTGGCTCCGTCCCCAGATGGTTTGCACCTGCTGGTCAGCGCCATTCACAAACCCTTTTCCTATATCACCACTTATGATCGGTTCCCACAGAATGTGTCGGTGTGGGACCTCTCAAAGCGCTCGGGGGTAGCGGTCCATCCGATCGCGTCCCTCCCTCTTGCTGATCGCGTTCCGATCCACGGCGTTCCTCTTGGCCCGCGGGAATTTGGCTGGCGCGCGACTGAGGGTGCTGCGTTGATTTGGGCACAGGCGCTTGACGGGGGCGATTGGAATGTCGAAGTTCCCGCGCGCGATAAGATCATGATGTTGAAAGCGCCCTTTAACTCATCGCCTGTTGAGATCGGGCGAACCGAGCAGCGCTTTCTCGGCTTCGATTGGAGCGAGAATCCCCACGTCGCACTGATGCGCGACTATGACGAGAATCGACATTGGATACGAACGTCTGTTATCAACGTGGATGATGCCCAGAGTAAACCGAGCGTTCTATTTAGCATTTCTACCGACGAGGAGTATGCGAATCCGGGGCGTCCTGTGCGCCAAACGCTCGCCAACGGTGCCTCGGTGATTCGTCAAGACGGCGATTCGATTTACTTCGCGGGCGTTGGCGCATCGCCGGATGGCGATCGACCGTTCCTCGACCGCCTCAATCTTGCGTCTCGCATTTCGGAGCGCTTGTTTCGCAGCGATAAGAGCAGTTTCGAGCAATTTCTGTCGTTTTTGGGGCCGGGCGACCACACGTTTCTCACCTGGCATCAATCGGCCATTGATCCGCCAAATGCATTCATACGCACCCTCGGCAATCATCTCGACGCAGCAAGCGGAGAGGCCAGCAGTGCATCGACAAGCGTAGCAATCACGCACATTGCCGATCCGACACCGGTAGTCAGAGAGATCAAAAAGCGGTTGGTGAAGTACAAGCGCGCTGACGGGCTTGACTTGTCGTTCACGCTCTACACGCCGCCGGGCTACCGGGAAGGAACGCGCGTCCCGACGATTCTCTACGCCTATCCCCTTGATTATGCCGACGCCTCGAAGGCAGCGCAGGTCGTAGGATCGCAGCAAACCTTTACGCGGCTGCGCCAATATAGGCTGCTGCTTTTGGCCGGCTATGCAATCATCGACGACGCCTCCTTCCCGATCGTTGGCGACCCGAAAAGCGCTTACGACACCTATCTGCCGCAGCTGGTCGCGGATGCAAAGGCTGCGGTCGATGAGGCGGTGCGGCTCGGGGTTGCCGATCCTGACCGCATCGGCGTTACGGGCCACAGCCATGGTGCGCTAATGACTGCCAACCTGGTGGCGCATACCGATCTGTTCCGGGCGGGGGTCGCGACCAGCGGCTCGTACAACAAGACGCTGACGCCATTCGGGTTCCAGAGCGAGCGTCGCTCTGTGTGGGCCGCACAGGATGTCTACTTGAAGGCATCGCCATTTTTCTTTGCGGATAAATTGAAGACGCCACTTCTCATCGTGCACGGCGCCGAAGACGCGAACCCGGGGACCACCCCTATACAGGCCAGCAAGCTATACGAAGCGATTCGAGGCAATGGGGGAACGGCCCGCCTAGTGATGCTTCCCCACGAACCGCACTGGTACACAGCCATGGAATCGAACGAGCAACTTATCTACGAGATGATTCGTTGGTTCGACAAGTACGTGAAGAACGCGCCGCCGCGGGCAGCGCCGAATCAGTAGAAGACTCGCGTCCGCGCGGGCTTGCGCCGCGCCGAATTGCGGCCGTTATATACATTGACAGGCATATGCGCGGCAGTGTATACGGGGAAGATGGAATCCGTATTCAATATCATCGCGGAGCCAAATCGGCGCGCGATACTGAGCCTTTTGGTCTCCTCGCAGCACTCGGTCGGAGAGATCGAGCGTCAGTTGCGTATGTCGCAGCCGACCGTGTCAAAGCACCTGCGGGTGCTGCGCGATGCTGGGTTCGTGGAATCCACGGTGGACGCACAGCGCCGCCTCTACCGACTGAAACCTAAACCGCTTCAGGAGGTGGATGCCTGGCTGGCTCCGTTCCGTCGGTTCTGGTCCGCCCACCTAGATGCTCTGGAACGTCACCTCGATCGCATGGATCAATCATCGGCAAAGAAAAGGAGAGCGAGGGGAAGATGAGCAATCGCGAGCAGTACACACCGGGCGCGGGCCGCGGCGCGCAGGTACAAAAGGACGGGGATAACTGGACGCTAATCCTCGTCAGACAGCTGCGCCACTCGCGGGAAAAAGTCTGGCAGGCGTTAACCGACCCGGCGCATCTGCGCGAGTGGGCACCGTTTGACGCCGATCGGAGCCTGGGAGCGGTGGGCACGGTCACGCTCACCATGGTGGGAACGCCCGCACCTCAGGTTGAGGAGACGCGAGTGACGCGAGCCGAGGCTCCGCGGGTACTTGAGTACACATGGTGGGGCAAGGATCTGCGGTGGGAACTCCAAGCCCACGAGGGCGGTACGCGCCTGACGCTGTGGCACAACCTCGATCGCCGCTTCATCGCAATGGTTGCCGCCGGGTGGCACATTTGTCTCGATGTCCTGGATCGTCATCTCAACGGAGCTCCCATCGGCCGCATTGTGGGCGGGGAGGCAATGAAGTTCGATTGGGCTCGGCTCAACTCGGAATATGCCCAGCTGTTCGGCACTGAAACGCTCAACGACACCTAACAGGAGAAACGCGGTGAAAATCAAAGTGAGCAGTCTTTATGTGGACGACCAGGACAAGGCCTTGCGCTTCTATACGGAGGTGTTGGGCTTTGCCAAGAAGGCCGATTTCAGTCGAGGTGCATATCGCTGGCTAACGGTGGTCTCGCCCGAGGACCCGGAGGGTACTCAGCTACAGCTGGCGCTGAACGACAACCCCGCGGCCAAGGCCTATCAACAGGCGATTTTTCAGCAGGGCCAGCCGGCGGCGATGTTTTTCACGGACGACATCAAGGCTGACTACGAGCGAATCCAGGGTCGCGGCGCCAACTTCACGATGCCGCCCACGGAGGTACCCAGTTCGACCATTACGATGCTGAACGATACCTGCGGCAACCTGATTCAGCTTACCCAACTGGCACGCTACTAGCCGCTGCGTTTTACTCGTTAGCCGCTTGGGCTTAAGATCGCCTTTGTGAGTACCGCATCTTTATCGCTGACGCGGCAACTTTTGCAATGGCTCGATGAGCGCCCCAGAACGCGTGAGGAGGCACTGGAGGCCTGGCGGACCAGCTGTCCGCGGTTATCCATCTGGGAGGATGCGTGGGCCGACTGTTTGATCGAGACGCACGCGAAGGGCCGCTGGCTCATCGTCAGCGCCAAAGGCAGGACGTTTCTTCAGAGCCGGAATTGGGACGCATAAGCGCAGGATGGGCCATGGCTTTTTTAATAAATCTGGGGCGGTTCCTCATGTTGGCCTGGGTGGTTTATGCCCTGGTTCTGATCTTCGCGCCGAATCTGGTTCACCAGCAGCCCAATCAAACCAGCGGAATCATTCAGGCGGTTAGCGCATTTATCCTCGGCAACCTGCTTGACCGCGCTCTGGGCGCAGTTCGGCGCCGGCGCGCCGATCGTCCGCTCGACTCCTCGACTTCAGAGGAATAAGCATCGCTCGCGCCGGATCCGTGTGCCAGGCTATTCTTGGCGACTGGGGAGGTGCGCATGGAACCGGAGCGGCCAGGCAGTTCGGGAGATAGCATCGGGCAGGTGCCGGGTACCGAAAACGAGCGCCTGTTCGCCGAGCTTTACGGCCAGCTTCGCCACATGGCCGAGCGCCAGTTGCGCCGCAATGCGGGCGCGACCGTGAGCCCGACCACCTTATTGCATGAGGCATACCTCGGGATGGCTCAGCGCAACGCCGTCTTTCCCGATCGCGAAAGATTCTTAGGCTATGCGGCACGCGTGATGCGCGGCCTCATCATCGACTTCGTTCGCGAGCGCCGCGCGTTGAAACGCGGGGGTGCCTTTCATATCACGCAACTGTCCACGGAGATTGCCGAAAGCGCATCGGCCGATAAGGATCTCACGCAGCTGTCCGAGGCCCTCGATGAACTCGCGTGTCGAGATCCGCGCCTGGCCGAAATCGTGGATCTTAAGTACTTCTGTGGCTACTCAATCGAGGAGATCGCGGCGCTGCGCGGCGTATCAGCGCGCACCGTGCAGCGCGATTGGGAAAAGGCGCGCGTGCTGCTGTTCCAGCAATTGGCGGGCGGTTCCTAAGGTGAAGTGGGCGCGGCGTTAAAGCCCGCAACCGCGAATGTCGCTTTCGGCGGCCGAAAAGCGATTTGACATGCAAAGCGGCTGCACGCGACACAGTGCCAACTAACGCGGGCGGAATGGCCCCAGGCGCGAGAGTTCATGCCACACATGACGGATGATCGTTGGCGTTCGCTGAGCGAACATCTCGGCCACGCCCTGGAGCTCGCCGATGCCGAGCGAGGTCCGTGGCTGGCGACGCTCGAGGGTGAGGATCCAGAAATGGCGGCGCTCATCAAGCGCGCCATTGCGGTACGCGAGCGCCAAGGCTTTGCTGATTTTCTGCAAAACGACGTCGCGGTTGCCGCAGCGGCGATGGAAAGCGCCTCTATGGTGGGTCGCGCGGTGGGGCCTTATCTTATTGCGGCTCAGATCGGACAAGGTGGCATGGGGTCGGTGTGGCGCGCGCGCCGCGCCGACGGCCGGTTCGAAGGTACGGTCGCAATCAAGTTCGTGCACGCCCTCTATGTGGGCGGGGCCGGTGAGCAGCGTTTCCGCGTGGAGGGCGAGCTGCTCGCGCGGCTCGATCATCCAAACATTGCGCGGCTGCTGGATGCGGGGGTGCTGGAGGGGATGCAGCCCTACCTCGTGCTCGAGTACGTGGAGGGCAGTTCCATCGATGCCTATTGCCAGCAGCAGCGTTTATCACTCGAAGACCGCATTAAATTATTCCGAAGTGTTCTCGCCGCCGTAGGGCACGCACACAGTCACCTGGTGGTTCATCGGGACATCAAACCCAGCAATATCTTGGTTACCGGTGAGGGCGTCGTTAAGCTCCTGGACTTTGGAATCGCGAAGATGCTGCGCGACGAATCGGGCGCAACACCGCTCACGCAGTCGGGCGCGACTGCGCTCACTCCTCAATACGCCGCCCCGGAGCAGGTATTAGGCCAAGACATCACCACGGCCACCGATGTGTATGCGCTCGGCCTGGTTCTTTATGTTCTTCTGACGGGCACCCACCCCATCAAAACCGACACTCGCTCGAGCGCCGAGCTGCTGCAGGCAGTCGTGACCGAGGAGGCGCCGCGCGCCTCTTCGGTCTCCGCCCTCGAGACGGTGCCGCGCCGCGCGCTGCAGGGGGATCTGGATAACATTCTTGGCAAAGCGCTGCGCAAGAATGCCGGCGAGCGCTACCCTTCTGCCGGGGCGTTCTCGGATGATCTGCAGCGCTTTCTCACGCACGAGCCGGTCAACGCCCGCCCAGCCTCGGTGTCGTACCGAACTCGAAAATTTATTCGCCGCCACCGCGGGTCTGTCCTCGGCGCCCTGTTGACACTGTTTGCATTGCTGCTCACCGCCGGCGTTGCGCTGTGGCAGGCGCATCGGGCGGATCGGGAACGCGACGCGGCTCTGTTGGCAGCGCGGCGCGCGGACTCCGTGGGTGATTTCATGAGTACCCTGCTCAGCGATATCGCCAAGGCGGGTACTCCGGAACTACAACGTGAACACTTGGATCGAGCCCGATCATTGCTGAAGTTGCAGCACTATGAAGACCCAATGGTAAGCGCCACCTTGCTGCACTACCTTGCGGCCCGTTATCAGGAATTTGGCTATGCACCCGCGGCAGTGGAACTGCTGCAAGAGGCCAAGACTGCTTTGAGGCATACCGATGATCCGATCGCGGTCGCTCAGATCGGTTGCCAGCTCGCCAACCTCTACGATGATCTGGGCAATGAGGACGAGGCCGAGCGTGAGATTCGCGCGTCCATGGGCCAACTCGAGAGTCTCGGCAGCGCCGTGCGGCCTCAGGTGCGAGCGGATTGTCGCGAGGTCGAAAGTTACGTCGAAACGGCGCGTCATCAGAACCGCGAAGCGATCATAGCGGCGCAGAGTTCAGTCGCAGAGCTGGAAGCGGCGGGCCTGCGAAGCGGGTTGGAGCATGTCACCGCGCTGAATGCGCTGGCGCGTGCCGAAGGATATGCCGGACATTACGCGATCGCGGTGCGTACGCTGCGGCAGATTCGCGACGACGCGGGCGAGAATGGGGCGCCGCAGACCATCGGCGCCTGGATTCATGCATTCAATCTCGCGCGATACCTGTTGGCGGGCGGCCGAGTGCTCGAGGCGGAAGGCATGTCCGCTCAGCTCGCCGCGGCCACGGCCGGCGGCAACAATACCCGCGATGTGAACTTGCTTCGCGCCAGATCGTTGCTTGCGCTGGATCGAAGCGCGGAAGCGGCGCGGCTTCTGCTGGATCAACCCCGGGTCAGTGGCGATGAATCGGGCACTGCATCGGAGCGCCTGCCGATTCGCATCGAGCTGCTGTTAGTCCGCGGTGATACGGCCGGCGCGCAGGCGGTTTGGTCGCAGCAGCAGGGAGCCATTGATCAATTGATCGCCGCTCAGGGGGAAAGTGCGATCGACGCCTTGCGTGTGAAGGCCTTATTGGCCATGAGTCAGGACGATTCGGCGGCGACGGACGCAGCACTCGAGGAGGCGGTCAGCTTTGCGGTGGATGCGGATGGCGATCCCACGCCCGGTCGGCGGCAGATCGCGGCCTTGCGCGCCGAGGCCTCGCTGCGGTTTGGTGACATCGCCGAGGCATGCGAGAGCGCGCGGATGGCTGTCGAGCGCGCGCAGGCGGAAGCCGTGAATACCGCCTCATCGGCCTGGATAGGGGAGGGCCTTTTGCTGCAAGCCCGCTGCGAGCAGGCTCAAGGACGCCTTGATTCCATGAAGGCGAGCGCGCGCGCCGCGCTAGCGCACCTTGAACAGAATCTAGGGGAACAGCATCCGCTCACCATTCGAGCGCGCGAACTCGCCGTGGCGCCGGGCCCTGCCCTGAAGTGATAGCCTGTGGGCATTGATAGCGACGAGTCCTGGGGCGGTCCTCATGTTGAATGCACATATCACGACCGGGCAGACCACGAAGCCCTTCTGGGTCGATTTGCTCAATCCGACAGCGGGTGAGATCGCACAAGTCGCGGCCGATTTCGCGATTCAGGTTCCTTCGCGAGAATCGCTGCAGGAAATCGAGACTTCCAGCCGGTTACGCGCGGAGGGTCAGACCCTGTACGTCAGCATGCCGCTGACCTTGCAGGATGAAGCCGCCGGCTTCGCGCCCGTACCCCTGGGATATGTTCTCTCCCCCGCCATGTTGATTACGATTCGCTATTCCGAAGTGGCCGCCTTTGCGCGAGTCGAGACCGATATCGCCAAGGGTTTGTGCGCCGACAGCGGCGACGTATTCGCCGCATTGATTGATGGCATGGTGGACTTCGATGCCGATAGGCTGGAGAAGTTAAGCGGCGATCTTGCCGGCGTGTCGGCGCGGGCCTTCAGTTCGCATGGAACTTCCGCCGGAGGCCGTAAACGCGCCTCGCGGGCGCTGCGCGACAGCCTCAACTCGGTGGTTGCCGCCGGAGATCATCAGTCGCGCATTCGCGAGAGTCTATTGGGTCTGCAGAGGATCATCGGATTCGTGCTCAAAATGGCGGCCAATTGGCTTTCGCCCGAACAGAAAACGCGCTTGAGCACGGCGCAACAGGATCTGAGCTCGTTGGTCGATTTTGAGTTGCACTTGTCCGGCAAGACGCAATTTCTGTTGGACGCGATTCTCGGATTCATCAACACCGAACAGAATGATATCTTCAAGGTGCTCACCATTGTCTCCGTGGTCGGAATTCCTCCGACACTGATTGCCAGCATGTACGGCATGAACTTTCACGATATGCCGGAGCTTACCTGGCGCTGGGGGTATCCCTACGGGCTGGCGCTCATCGCACTGAGTACTTTGCTGCCGATCGTGTGGTTTAAGCGTCGCGGCTGGTGGTGAGGATCACGACTGAACGCGCCAGGTCCGCTATACTCTTCAATTGAGCATAAGTGTGCAGTTGGCCGGCAGCGGCGCAGCCGAGGATTCTCTGATTCCGCAAGCAGTTATCGTTGGTGCCGAGCGATGGCTCGGCTTCACCGCCTGAAATCCGCCGTACGCCCCTATGGGTGGATACTCTTGGCGATCGCGGCGCTGAGTGTGCTGTCGTGGAGCGCCTGGAGCATTCATCGGCATCTCCTGATCACCCGCTTACTTAAGACCGACGCCGACAACGTCCTCGGCGATCCCGCCTTGTCTCGTTTTGCGCGAACCGAAGCCGCGCCGCTGTACCAGAAATTTTGCCTTTCCTGCCACGGCGCGACGCTAGCCGGCAATCCGGCGCTGGGGATTCCGAACCTCACCGACCGGGACTGGCTGTTCGGGACGGGCCAGGTCGCGGAGATTGAGCGCATTGTTCAGTACGGCATTCGTTCTGGAAACGGCAAGGGTTGGAACCAGGCGGATATGCCGGCGTATGCCAGCGCAGTCCCCTACAGGCGCTTTGCGGTGGACCCGCTGAGTCCTGGGGATATCCGCGACACGGTCGAGTACTTAAGAACGCTCGAGGGGCGCCCGGCCGACTCTGCGGCGGCGCTGCGCGGGGAGACAATTTTCGCCGGCAGGGGCGCCTGCTACGATTGCCACGGATCCGACGGACGCGGTGACAGCGTCATCGGCGCACCGAATTTGACCGACGATATCTGGCTGTATGGGGACGGCTCGCGCCAGAGCGTGTTCGAATCCATTGCGCGCGGACACCAAGGCTCATGTCCGGCCTGGACACACCGCGTATCGGCGTGGCAGGCTCGGGCCCTCGCAATCTTTGTCCGCGCCGCTGCCCAGTCGAGCGGGAAAACACCGTGAACAACGACCGCACAGCGCGGCACGCCACGATTCTGATGGCGGCGAGCGCGGCGCTCGGTATTGCCATCGCCGGGTATGGACTGTTTACCGCCAAGGGGACGGTCAGCCGCCAGGTGCCTCCGGAAGATGCGGCGCTGGTCAATCAGCGGCCAATCCTCATGAGCGATTTCGTCGCCCAGGCCGAAAATACCTATGCCGTTCCCTTTGCGCAAATCACTCGCGAGCAGCGTCAAACGGTTCTGTCTGCCATGATTCATGAGGAACTGTACGTGCAGCGAGGCATGGAACTCGATTTTCCGGGCACCGATCCGGACACGCGCACGGCGTTGGTTGCCGCGGTCGAGCAGCAGGCGGTCGCGGATGCCACGACCGAACTGCCGAGCGATCAAGCGCTGCAGAAATACTTCAATGAGCGCCAGGCAAAGTATGCCACCGAGGGCACCATGACGCTGCAGGACCTGCGCCTGGCGAGCGCGCCCAACCGCTCGCCACAGGACATGGAGCGAAGCGCAAACGCTGCGATCGGCGCGCTGCGTGCCGGCACCTCGGTGGCCGAGGTGATGCAGCGCTTTGGATTGGTTGCCGCACAGGACCGTGGCGAGGAGTTTTACTTCGCCGCGAAGATTCATCTCGGTGAGCCATTATTCGACGCGGCAAAATCGCTGGCGGATGGCGAGGTCGGCGGCCCGATTAGTCTTCCCGACGGCGTGCATATTTTGCGCATGATCAAGAACAGCGTGCCGGTGGCGCGCGATTTCGAGCACGCCCGCGAGCAGGTGTTGGGCGATTACAAGCGTGAGGCGGCCGCACGGCTGCGCGCCGCCGATGAGAAATACCTGTATGGCAAAGCGGAGATTCAGATAGCGAAGCCGCTGCAATGAGGGCGGCGCGCACACTGTCTGGCGGCGCCTTTAGTGCATTCTCCATCCTTGCGCTATTTCTGACCGGGACCGGTTGGGCGCCGGCACATACCCGCAGCGAAACGCACTCCTCCTGGCAAGTCGCGGGTGCTACGGTTCGCATGCAATTCACAGTGCCCGATCTTGAGGCACGGCGCCTGTCGCAGGACGGTGCCGACCCCAGCAACGAGGTACTGCTCGGGTACTTGACGGCACGTGTGGGCGCAAGCGCGCAGGGGCAGGAATGCGCCATCACTGCGCCGTCGCGCGCGGTCTCTGCGGCGCCCGGATATCGGCGCTTCGAGTTTCAGTTCCGCTGTCCCGCGGAGACCGGCATCGTCCTGCGCTCGACGGCATTCTTCGATTTGGTGGCATCGCACACTAATTTTGCGCAGATCCGCGACGCCGACGGGAACCTGGTGGAGCAATTGTTCACGCTGGATCATCCCACCTTGGAGTTGGGGGGCGCGGGCACCGAGAATCGTCTGCAGAACGCCGGTTTTCTCGAGTACGTGCTGATGGGCGTCATGCATATTTTCACGGGCGTTGATCACCAGGCGTTTCTGCTCGGCCTGGTGCTGATTTCCCGCCGCGCGCGCGATCTTGTGTTCGTGGTGACCGGATTCACGCTCGGCCACAGCCTTACCTTGGCACTGGCGGTGACTGGGGTGATCCGCCCGCATGCCGAATACATCGACGCCTTGGTGGGCCTGACCATTGCCTTGATCGGAGCCGAAAACATTATCGCTAATAGTCATCGCCCCTTGCCGGTTGCTCTTGGCGCAGGGGGGCTCCTGATCGCAATGGCAGTGGGACGGTGGCTTGGACTCGGCGGCTTGCCCATTCTCATCCTTCTTGGCGGCGGTTTGTTTGCCGCCAACTATCTGATGGTTTCGGGCCGGTTGCGCGATGCGGCCCGCCTGCGGATTGTCGTGACGCTGGTCTTCGGGCTGATTCACGGCTTCGGGTTTGCGTCGAACTTATTGGAAATGCGCCTACCGCAGGGACGGCTGGCAGAGCTTCTGGTGGGATTTAATCTGGGCGTGGAATTGGCCCAACTGGCCTTTGTCGGATTGGCCTTGCTCATTGCCTTCGGATTGACGCGCCTGCGCATCGGCTTGCCGCGTCGCCTCGTCACGGATGTGATGGCCTCGTTTCTCGTGGGCCTCGGCATGTATTGGTTCGTGATCCGGAGCTATGCGTAGGCGCGGCTATTTTGGTATTTTATCATATATATCAATTGATTAACAAATATAACTAGAATTCACTGATACGGCGCGCCGCAGCGCGGCAGCCTCTGTAGAGATTCGATTGTCGCGCGCGAGCCACGAGATGAGCCGCCGCTAAGCATCGCGGATGATGATGGGGGCAATCGGCACAAACGCTTGTACAGCCCCACCTAACTGCCCCTACGCTCACCCCCGCCGGACGCTCGCTCGGGCATCGGCGTTGTATCCGTAAAACACATATGACCTCGAACGCGGAGGGGAGTTGGAAATGCGTAAAAGTTATCTTGTGGCTTCCAGTGCAGGCTTGCTGCTGATTGCCGGGGGCATGCGCCAGGCTGATGCAGCGGATGCGCCCGCGGTAAACACCGGAGATATCGCAGAGATTGTCGTGACGGCGCAGAAGCGTCCCGAGCGCTTGGAGGACATTCCGGTGTCGGCGAGCGTGGTGAGCGCGTCCGAGCTGGCGTTCTCGAATGTCAGCGATGTGTCGGATCTGAACCGACTCGTGCCTTCCGTCAACATCAACGGCACGATCAGCGGCCGCGCGCCCATGGGCATTCGCGGCGTCTCGAGCGTGTCGAACGAACAGGCGGTGGGCGTCCCCTCGGGCGTCGCCATCATGATCGACGGCGTACCGGTTCCCTCAGATTCCTACGATGGCAATTTGATCGAGGACATGCACAGCGTTGAAGTGCTGAAAGGGCCGCAGGCCACCCTCGGCGGCCGCACCGCGGCGACCGGCATCATCAACTACGTCACGTACAATCCCACCGACACCTTTACCGGGGGAATCACCACCACCGCGACAACGGACAGCGAGTATCGCGTCAGCGGCCACATCTCAGGTCCGATATCGGACAAGCTCGAATTCAGCATCGCGGCCTACGATGCGCAGCGTTACTACCCGATCACGAATGATTTCTATGACACCAAGGCGAGCCAGAAAGACAACGGCGTGCGTGCCAAACTCCTCTGGAAGATCACCGATGACTTCAGCGCCAAGTTCACCGTGCACCACGCCGAGGTCGACCAGCAGGGATTTAACTTCGTGTATCTGTACACGACGCCGGGCGCGGACCTGTTGTTTACACCGGGGCCCCTCACGCAGGCAGGCCTGCTGCCCAATCCGCGCAGCTGGAGCAATTTGCAATACACCAGTCCGGTCAGCACCGCAGGCCATACCCAGGACGATAATGATGGGCAGCTGGACCTGATCTACGATCTGCCGGGCGGCTACACGCTGAGTTCAACCACCGCTTTCCAGCACGAAGATCAGCAGCAGATTCAGGACCTGTTTGCCACCGCCTATTATTTCTTCGACACCCTGGTCGCCGGGCCGCCCTTTACGCCGGTGACCAGCGATCCGCATGTATACAACGACACCCAGACGCAACACGAAATCGTCACGCAGAGGAGCGAGGAAATAAAATTGGTATCGCCGGCCAACCAAGCAGTCAGTTTCGTTGCGGGATTGTTCTACTCGGATGTAACGGTTCAAGAACTCTACACGCGCTTCTTCCCCGGAGCGCCGCTGAATGTGAACGCGACGCCGAATACCGCTACTTATGACATTTATGGCCGCGCCACCTGGAAGATCGCCCCCGAGACCTCGCTGGTGACCGGCCTTCGCTATAACTATGATCGCTTGCAGTACAACTATAATCAGATCGTCAACGGAGTCGGCAGCAGCCCGTACTACAGCACCGGAAGCAATAATTCCTCTGCCGTCGTCGGTGATATCAGCCTGCAGCAGCAGATTACGCCCGATATCATGGCGTACGCGACCTATGCACGGGGCTATTCGCCGAAGGTGTACAACACCGCGGCAACGCTGACATCGACCGCCTCGCTCGACCCGGTGGGCCAGGAGCATATCAATCACTTCGAATTGGGCTTGAAGGGCAGCTATCTCGATCACACCCTCATCGCCAACCTGGCGCTCTTCGATACGATTTATGATGACTATCAAATCAATACGTACACGACGCCTCCAGGGCAGCTCGTCGGCCAATTGAATATCCAGTCGGTGGGTAAGGCGGAGACCCGGGGTATCGAATACGACACGACATGGCGAGCCACCACGTTGACAACGCTCAGTGCGGACCTCGCTTACATCGATGCCGTCTTCACCAATTGGACCGATGCGCCCTGCGTGCCGTACTACCCGAACGGCTACAACACGCTGCCGCCCGGCAATTGCACGCTGAATGCCGGCTCGTACGTGCAGAACATGTCCAACCAGCAGATGCCGAACGCGCCCAGACTGAAGCTCTTCCTGGACGCAGAGCAACGCATTCCCCTGGGCGGCGCCCCCTACGAGTTGGTGGCCGACGCCAACTGGTCCTACCGGTCCTTCGCGCAGATGCTTCCCGACAACAATCCCGCGGCGGTGCAGGGCGGCTTCGGCATCGTGAATTTCTCCGCAGGCCTGCGCAGCATCAACGGCAAGTGGTCGGTCACCCTGTTCGTCAACAACATCTTTGACAAGGTGTACTACCAGGATGTGGAAGACTTCTGGAGCTCGCCGTGGAGCACCACCAGCACCGTCGTCGGGCAGCCGGCGCGCGATGCGCAGCGCTACGGCGGCATTCGCATCAGCGCTAACTTCTAAGTTTTGCGCATAGGGCGGCGGCCGGTCCCGGCCGCCGCCGGCATGCTTTCACGGCGCCGGCGTCTTGGGGGCCTTGGGCCGCACGCCGCGAAACGCTTCCAACGAGCTGCGGTCCTTGTCAAACTTCATGTCCCACTCGATATTCGCGCCGCGCCAGAAACTCGGCGTGTAGGTGGCCCACAGCAGCGAACCGAACTTCCAGTCCCATACCCGCGGCACCCAGTTATCGTCCAAATAATCGGTATCGACGTGATACTCCGCCTCGCCGCCGCTGGGATTGTCGAAGTAGTAATAGATCGCCGAGGAGATGCGGTGGCGCGACAGGCCGCCGACCGTATTCGCACCGACGTTCTTCCACCCCTTCGCGTCCATTTGATTGACGCCCAGCATCAGTTCATCGATGTCCTCCAGACCGAAGGCAATATGCATGAAGCCCGGATCATCCGGCGCCATCGGCAGTGCGGTGGAGACGAAGAAGATGCTGTGATGTTCGTTGGTGCCGCCGGCCCTCGCAAAAGCGCCGGCGCCGCGCGAGTGATCGGTGTAGCGAAATCCCAAGCGGTTGATGAAAAATTCGAGCGAGGCGACGTAGTCACGCACGAAAAAAACGATGTGATTGATGGTCTTGGGGATGGCGCGCTGGCGCCACTTGCGATGCTGGTTGAGTCGTTGAATGTTGCCGGGCGCGTTCACGGGGTCCGGCTGGGACACGACGGGGCGCTTCTGCCAGACCCGCAGTCCCAACGGCATGCCATCGTCGGCGAGAAAGTGCGCCGTGCCATCGGCATCGCGCTGGATCTTGCGGTCGCGAGACAGATCATCGGCCAGCGATTCCAGTGCCGCGCGGCTGTCCACGCCCCAAATGGTTTCGCGCACACCGGGTTTGTCGGCGTAGGCGGCCGGCAGTCGCGGATCATTCCGGCGTCGCAGGATTATTTTGGACCCGCTTGCCACCTCGAACCGACATTCATCGGCGCTGCGCGCCAGCGGGGTGAGGCCGAAGTCTGCCCAAAATTTACTG
Organism: uncultured Gammaproteobacteria bacterium; assembly: GCA_963756845.1. Classification (GTDB taxonomy): domain Bacteria; phylum Pseudomonadota; class Gammaproteobacteria; order Steroidobacterales; family Steroidobacteraceae; genus Bog-1198. The sequence continues at coordinate 536,416 of CAVWPD010000003.1, forward strand.
CACACATCGAGATCATCGACGCCGAATATCGCGCTCTCGATTCCTAAAATTGACATACAGAATTTTCCATTGGTTGAGTATCGGACCCGCGGCGTCGCTCAAAGGGCGCCGCGGAGATTCATTTCAAGCAGCCCCAGGGCGGTGCCGCCGAGTATGGCCGCGCGCTCGAGTGGGCTCAGGCCTGGCGTCGCAGCAATCAAGGCGTGAACATCATAGTGGCCCATGTCAAAGGGGTAGTCGGTGCCCACCACCACCTGGCTCGCGCCCACCTGGTCGATCAGATGGCGCAGGGCCGCGGGCGAGTAGACCAAGCTGTCGAACCAAATACGCTTCAGATATTCGCTGGGCGGATCCTTCATGCTGTGGGAATCCGGGCGGCAGTGAAAGGCATGATCCGATCGTCCGATGTAGGTGGGCAAGTAGCCCCCGCCGTGCGCGGCGCAAATTTTCAGTCCCGCATGCCGATCGAGCACGCCGCCGAAGATCAGATGAGACAGGGCTACCGCAGTCTCGGCGGGCTGACCGACGATGTTCGATAAATAGCAGGGCGCGAGACGTTCGCCGAGCGAGCATCCCATGGGGTGAATGAATACCACGCAGCCTAACTCCACGGCCTTGGCCCACACCGGTTCCAACGAGGCGTGCGACAACTCGCGCTCATTCACGGCCGTGGACAGTTCGAAACCGCGCAGACCCAAGCGTCGTACCGCAGTGTCCAGTTGCTCGACCGCCAGCTGTGGGTGCTGCAGGGCCAGGGTGCCGAGCCCGACGAGACGCTCGGGGCGTTGTGCACACAGCGCGGCTACGTGTTCATTCTGCAGGCGGACGATCTGTTCCGCCAATGGCTCGTCCGCCCAATAGTAGTACTGCGTCGGCAGCGGGCTCACGAGCTGCACATCGACGCCCATGCGGTCCATATCCGCGAGCCGTATGCTAGGGTCATTGAGTCCCCCCGCGGCCTTCGGCAACATGACCCGGTTGTTGTGCTCGACTGATGCCGCGCCCTGCGTTCGCAGGCGCAGGTCCGCTTCGGCCAGCTTTTGCGGGCAGCGGGCCACCAAGGCCTCGACGGCCGGCGTCATCGCGTGTCCGTGCATATCGACGGTGTGCACGCGCTTGGAATCCGCGCCAACGTAGGCGGTCATAGGGTCGCGCGGCCGCGCCGCGGTTTCGGTTCCTCGACAAATTCGATCAAGTTGCCGGCATTGTCGCGGATGAAAATATTCGAGCCGTGCGGCATTTCTTTCACCCACACGATGTCCGCACCCCGCCGGGTCAACTCGTCGGCGAACTCGCGCACGTTGCGCACGGCGAAGGACACATGCTTGTTCCCATGGGTATGCACATCCGTGTCGGGCATGCGACGCTCAGCCGGAAGCGCCTTCGCGCCAGGCACCGCGAAAAGTTCGATATGCAGCGGCCCGTTGCGCAGCATCGCCACTTCGGCGGGGATGGTGGGAATGGGAAAGCGCTTTGCCACCGCGAATCCCAGTACATCGCGCCACCAGGCGATGGCCGCGTCCAGATCCGGGACGCTGATGCCCCCGTGGTGGTGCCAAAACTCCAAGCCCATGCTCACGGCTGTCTCCCCGTGCGCCGCTTTGAGCGCCGAAACAAAAAGCCGAACAAGAAGGGCAGCAGCGAGAGGCGCAGCATTTTGAGCAGTCGGCGTGCCTGCTCTGGACGCAGCGTCAGGGAAATGGGCACCGTGCCATACGCCTGTCCCGTGACCAGGAGATCATCGCCCTCGCGCTCGATGGTTTTGATGGTCATCAGATCTTCGTTGGCGGGGCCATAGAGGGTGACGCCCTGTCCGCGTGCCGCTGTGCCGGGCGGCGCCGCACCGGGCGCCGGTACGCCGGGCGCCGCTGCGCCGGGGAGGCTGGTGGTGCCCGTGCTTCGACTGTCGATGGCGGCAATTTTTTCGAAATCCATCCCCAGGTGCTCGAACATGCGCATGGCCGTTGCGCGGCCCGCGCCGTACACGCCCCCGCCCGGGTGCAAAAACGGTCCGACCAAGTAAAACCGCTCGATACCCGGCACTGTGTACTGCGCCAAATCCGGCGTGGGCCGATGGCCGCCGGTCTGATAGAAGTAGGGCGCCACGCCATGCACATCGCCGCCCACCATGCTGTTCGGCATGTTGCGGGCGTGATCCAACGGCGTGACGATGCTGCGCTTTATGATGTTCTCGGCATCCAGATTCTTGACGAAGCGCCGGTACGCCGCCAGGCTTCGATCGCCCATGTGTTCCGCAATCTCGTCCCAGCGCGCCGGGCCGCCGTCCTCCAGATTGTAGGGCGCGAACGTGATGCCGTGGAACATGCCGCGGCCCGCCGGCACGCGGCCGGGATCGGTGATGCTCTCATCGCCGCCCGCGATCAGCACGCGCTCGGAGATGCGTCCGCGTTTCAGCGCATCGAAGTCGTCGAGCATTTCGCCCAAGGTGTTGGCGCTCATGAACTCCAGCATGATGGCCCGGCCCACCTCGTCGCCGGCGAAGTACTGTGCTTGCTGCTTCAAATCGTAGTGGCTCACCATGAGACTGAAGGAGGCCAGGGTTGCGCGCTCGGCGCGGCCAAGCACCGGCTCGGGAACGCCGTCCAAGAAGGCCCGCAAGCGGTGCGGATGAATCGCACCGATCACCGCGTCGCGCGCGGTGAACTCTTCGCCATCGGTGAGGCGCACGCCGGTCGCGCGTCCGCCGCTGCTTAGTATTTTGGTCACTTCAGAGTTGCAGCGCACCTCGCCGCCGTAATGCTCGATACAGCGCACCAACGACTCGGATAATTTACCGCTGCCGCCAAGCGGCTGCGATACGCCGTAGCCGTGCATCAATCCGGGCATGAGGAACACGCCGAACCCCGTACCCAGCTCATCGGGCAGCTGCACGTTCTCCGACACCAGGCGCAGCAGCCAGATCTTCACGGCATCGCTTTCGAACCATTGGTTGCAGATGTCCAGCGAACTGCGCTGCATCGCGTCGAGAATTTCCCGGCCTTCCTCGCTGCTGTCGAACATGCTGTACATGGCGCCCATCGGCGTTGGCGGGGCGTACATGCCTGCGCCGATCAGGGGCAGCGCCTTCATCGCGCGCGTGGCGAAGCGCCGATAGGTCTCGGCATCCTTGGGCGATATCTTGGCGATGCCTTCGCAGGTCCTGTCCAAATCTTGGTAGGCGATCAGACTGGTCTGATCGGGGAAGATCATTGCGTACGGAATGCCGTACTTGTACTTGAGTCCGAACTTGGCCTGCAGGCCCAATTCATCCTGCCGTATCATGGGATTTCCCTGGATCATGATGTGCACACTGGAGTGCTCGTCGTGCCAGTAGCCCGGCGTATTGATTTCCCGCGTCACCACCCCGCCACCGGGCCATGGCTTGCGCTCGAGAACCAACACCTTCTTTCCGGCCTTCGCCAAATAGGCGGCGGCCACCAGGCCGTTATGCCCGGCTCCCATCGCCACGATGTCATAGGTATTACTCATAGGGCACCCACGGAGCGCCCCAGGGTCGAGCGATGCCAGACATAGCCGGTCACCCAAGCGCTCACGGCGAACAGCACGGCGGCCTCACCCATGAGGCTCAAGGTCGGCAGCAGACCGCCCAGCTGCTTGCTGAGCAGAGTCACCACCATGCCGCTCAAAAATTGACCAATGGCAAACGCCGCCTGCCACATGCCCGTGCCGCGGCCCCGAATCGCATACGAGAGACCGCGCGAGGCCCACACCAGCATGGTGGGCAAGAGAATGCCGCAGCCGATCTGATTGATGAACGATCCCCAGGCGTAGGCCGCCGGGTCCTGCGCCCGGCCCATGAAGACAAATCCTGCGCCAACCAGCAGAAAATCGATGAGCAGCAGCCAATGGATGGGCAGGCGCGACACACCCCAATAGATGAACGTACCCAGCGGCACGCCGATACTCGCGAGCATGGTGTAACGACCGATGAGCGCCGGATCACTGACGCCAAGCGACACCAAGGCTTCGGCATTCTTGGTGATGACGGTGTAGAAGCTGATGGACGCCAACAGCGTCACGGCGCAGATGCCGAGCATGCGTCGCCAGGGAAACGCTGCGCCGCCGGCGCCATCCCGGCCTGCGCCATGCACGCCGCTGCCGAGCACCGTCTCGGCTGATGCCGCGCGCTCCGCCTGCGGTTCCCAAATGAAAGCGTAGACCCCGAAAGCCAGAACCAAGCTGTACATGTAAAGATAGAACGGACCGCGCCAGCCATGGGCGGCGCCCAACTGGCCGCCGAGATAAATGATGCCGAGCGCCGACACGGACGCCACCGCGGTTTGTCCCGCCATCCAGCGCTCCCGCGCGGGGCCCTTGAAATAGTCGCCGATCATCGTGGTCGAGACCGTCATGACGATGGACTCGCAAATCCCCACGCCGATGCGCGTGGCGATGATTGCGTACAAATTGTTGAGGAAGGCCGGCGCGATACCGACAAACGCATACACCACCATGGACGCCAGTAACAAATTGCGGCGTCCGAACCGATCCGCCAGCCAGCCGGCGACCGGCGAGAACAACAGCACCCAGATCGCGGGCATGGTGAGCACGCCGCCGATAACCAAGTAGTCGTGATACGGCACGTCTTTGAATTGTTCCAGCAACAAGTGCACGACCGGCGTGAGCACGGAGATGCCCATCACTGCCATGGTCATGGGCAGGAGCAGCAGTATCCCTTGTAGAAATCCGGGCTTGCGCGGCTGCAGTGGCATCCGGGCCATCACTTCGCGAACAGCTCGCGAAATTGCGCAAAGCCGGGCACGTGCGAGCAAGTGCCGCCGTCGACGATGAGATTGTGTCCGGTGACATAGCGCGACTCATCGGAGGCGAGGAACGCAACTGCATGGGCGATGTCTTGCGGAGCTCCCAGGTAAGGGGTGAGCGTTTCGCCGGCCACGATATCGTGCAGGCGCGGCGGCAAATTATTGCGCGCCGCCGGCGTCATCACCAGCCCTGGTGAGACCGTGTTGCAGCGGATCCCGCGCCTGCCGTGCGAGGTCGCGATGGAACGTGTCAGCTGCATGACGGCCGCCTTGGATGCCGCATACGCGGCCTGCACCAGATTGCCCTGCAGCCCCAAATTCGACGCGGTATTGATGATGCTTCCCGCGCCTTGGGCCACCATCGGGGACAGGGCGTACTTGCAGCACAACATGGTGCCGCGCAAGTTGACCCGGAAGGTCCGATCCCAGACCTCGGTGTCCATGCTTTCGATGTCGTGGTCGCGCCCCGCGTTGGCGGGAGAGAGGTCCGCGGCATTGTTGTGCAGAATGTCGATCTTGCCAAACCTCTGGAGCGCCGCACGTGTCATCGCGGCGATCGCCGACTCCTCGGCAAGATCCAGATGCAGCGCGAGAGTTGATGCGCCTGCGGGATCGATTTGCCGGGCGACCGACTGGACTGCCGCCGTATCGATATCCGCGAGCACAACGCGCGCACCGCGCTCAAGAAAAAGAGCGGCAGTGGCCGCGCCGATTCCGCCAGCCGCGCCGGTGATGATGGCGACCTTGCCCTCGAGTTGGCTCATTCGCCAGTCACGCAGAGGTTGCGCTGCGCGCCTAAGCCGTGGATCGATCCCACCATCACATCCCCAGGCCGCAGAAATCTCCCGTGATGCGAGCCATTGCCGGAGGGTGATCCGGTCAACAAGACATCGCCCGGCCACAGCCGCACCCGGCTGGTCAGGTACTCGAGCAGCTGCGGGATGTCGAAGATCATGTCGGCGGTGCTTTCGTCCTGCATCAGGGCGCCATTGAGCTGCAACGTGATGCGCACATCCTGCGGAGACGGCACGAATGCCGCCGGCACCATGTAAGGCCCCATGGGCATGTAGCCCGGCATGTTTTTACCCATGATCCAATCGCTCCCCAGTGCCTTTAGATCCTGGCGGTGTACCAGCTCGCGATTGGTGATGTCATTGCAAATCGTGTAGCCGGCGATGTAGTCCTGCGCCTCGGCGCGCGGCACATGATAGGCCGGTTTCCCGATGATCACGGCGAGTTCCAACTCCCAATCGGGCTGCTCGACGTCGGCGGGAAGGGTAACGGAATCGAAGGGCCCGGCGATCGATGACCATACGCGCGAGAAAATATACGGCGTGCCCCGAGCCGCTCGATCGTCCATGAGGTTTGTCGCGTAGGCGAGGCGCTGCTCGCGGCTCATGCCCTCCACGTCCGGATCGCGCGCCTGGTCGACGATCAGATCGATGACATGCTTGCGGTAATTCGCGCCGGAACAGAATATCTGCCGCGGCTGCTCGAGCGGCGCATGCGTCTTTACCAGGCTCAAGGGCACGGACAGCGCCTCAAATGGCGCGCCCGAGAGATGGGCGGCCACCTGGCGCAGGGCGGGTTCGTTGTACGGCCAGTCCTCGAGCAGCGCCAACAAGGATTCTGTGCCGCGAAGCTTCACGCCGAGGCGTTCGCCCACCGGCCGCAGTGCGCGCAGCGCCGCCATTCGTTCCTGCATGACCAGACCGGGAAACGGCGGGGATCCCGCAATGGAGAAGGTTCCCAGGCAGAACATGTCCGCGACGCCGGTCAATTGAGCGGCCGCCCGCCATCGACGCTGAGCACGCAGCCGGTGGTGAAGGTGAGGTCACGCACGGCGGCGAGCACCGCCGCCGCCACTTCGACCGGCTGCGCCAGCCGGCCGAGCGGCGTGCGCTGGGCTTGCTGGTTGCACCAGTCAGGATCCAATGACTTGACGAAGTCGGTGTCGACCAGTCCCGGCGAAACCGATACCACGCGCACCGCAGGGGCGAGGGCGCGGGCCAGGGACTGCGTCATGTTATCGAGCGCGGCCTTCGAGGCGCAGTACATGATATTGCTGCCCATGGCGGTACGCGCGGCGATGGAGGAGATATTGACCACGACTCCGCCGCCGGGTCGGGTGCTGACCTTGAGCAGCGCGGCCAGTGCACGCAGCGCCGCAAAGGCGCCGCGCACATTGGTTGCGAGAATCTCATCGATCAATGCGTCGCTAAGATCTTCGAGATCAGCGTGCGCCACGAAGCGCGTGGTCCCGGCGCAATTGACCAATACGTCGCAGCGCCCGTAGTGCTGCGACACTTGGGCGGCCATGGCGAGCAGTGCCGCGCTATCGGTCACCGGTGCCCGTACGGCAAGATGGGGGCCCAGCGGCATGGCCGCGGCAAGCGTCTGCGCGCGCTGTGGGGAATTTCGGTAGCCGACGACTACGCTGAAGCCGGCGGCAGCCAATGTGCGGCAGATCTCCGCGCCGATTCCTCCGGTGGCACCCGTGACGACGGCCACCGGATCAGCTGAGGGCATTCTTGCGTTCCTTGGCATTGCCGTAGCGCCGGATGCGCAAATCCGCCTGTTCTTTGTGACCGGCAAAACCTTCCAGTTCGCACAGCCTTGAGCCGTAGCTGCCGATCAGGGCGCTGGCCGCGTCCGTCGTGACTCGCTGATAGGTGCAGGTTTTGATGAATTTCCCCACCCAGAGTCCGCCGGTGTAGCGTGCCGCCCGCATGGTCGGCAAGGTGTGATTGGTGCCGATCACTTTGTCGCCGAAAGACACGTTGGTGCGCGGCCCCAAGAACAACGCGCCGTAGTTTTGCAGGTGTTCAAGAAAATAATCCGGATCGCGAGTGAGCACCTGAACGTGTTCGGAGGCAATCCGATCGGCCTCTTGCAGCAGTTCTGCGACGTTATCGACCAGGATGATTTCCCCGCAATTCTCCCACGCTTTGCGCGCCACATCGGCGGTGGGCAGCCACGCGAGTAAGGTCTCGATGGCGCTCGGCACTTCGCGTGCGAGGCGTTCGCAATTCGTCAGCAGCACGGCGGGGCTGCCGGGGCCATGCTCGGCCTGGCCAATGAGATCGACGGCGGCCATTTCGGCATCGCAGCTCTCATCTGCGATGATCAGCGTCTCGGTGGGACCGGCCAGCAAATCGATGCCCACTCGCCCGAACAATTGGCGCTTGGCCTCGGCCACATAGGCATTGCCCGGCCCAACGAGCATGTCTACCGGCGCCACTTCGTCGATACCCAATGCCATGGCGCCAATGGCCTGGACGCCGCCGAAGGCGTAGATTTCGTCCGCGCCGCCCAAGTGCATGGCGGCAACGATTGCCGGATGCGGTTTGCCGCCGAACGGCGGCGCGCAGGAGATGACACGTTTGACGCCGGCGGCCTTGGCGGTGACCACGCTCATGTGGGCCGAAGCCACCATCGGATAACGGCCCCCCGGAATGTAGCAACCCACGCTTTCGACCGGCACGTTGCGATGCCCCAACACCACCCCCGGCAGCGTCTCGACCTCCAAATCCAGAAGGCAGGCGCGCTGTGCGACGGCAAAGTTGCGGATCTGGGTTTGCGCGAACTTGATATCTTCCAGAGTGCTCGCCGGCAGCGCGCGAACGCAGGCCGCGATTTCATCTTCGGTAAGCCGAAATTGCGGCGGCGACCAGCTGTCGAATTTCTGCGAATACTCGCGCACCGCCGCGGCGCCGCGCGCGGCGATGTCCTCCAGGATGGCCTCGACGGTGGTGCGCACCTGCGTGCTGTTTTGTGCCCTGGTTTCCGCGCTCAAGCCGGTTTTGATGCGGCGGATCATGATTTCACGTAACGCTGGTCGATGGCGCCGAAAATCGAGCGTTGATTCGCATCGAGCATCTCGATACGCACGCTCTCGCCAAATTTCATGAAGGGTGTTTTCGCGCCGCCTTGATCCAGCGTTTCGATGGCGCGCCGCTCCGCGATACAGGCCGATCCGGCGCTGCGCGCAGCGTTCGACATGGTGCCGGATCCCAGAACCGTGCCGGCGCGAAGGGTTCGCGAATAGGCCGAATGCTCGATGAGCCGGAAGAAGTTGAAGGTCATCTCGCGTCCGTGGGGGTGTCCGAACCAGGCGCCGCTGCGCTGCACCTGCAAGGGAAGATGTACGCGGCCGTCGGTCCACGCATCGCCCAACTCATCCGGCGTCACGGCCACCGGCGAAAATGCGCTGGACGGTTTGGCCTGAATCCAGCCGAAACCGGTTTTCATCTCGCGTCCCGCGAGCGCGCGTAAACTGACATCGTTGACCAGCATCAGGAGTTTGACGTGGTCGGCTGCCTGTGCCTGCGTTGTGCCCATCGGCACCTCGTCCACGATTACGGCGACTTCGCCTTCGAAGTCCATGTTGTCCGCCTCGCTCGGCAGTCGCACCTCGTCGCGCGGCCCGATGAAATCATCCGAAGCCCCCTGGTAGACCAGCGGATAGCGCTCGTACTCGTTTTGAATGCCGATGTCGAAAGCGCGCTCCATGAGACTGCCGTGATTGGCGAAGGTCGAGCCGTCGAGCCATTGATAACATCGGGGCAGGGGCGCCATGGCCTGAACGGGATCAAAGGGAAATGCGCCGCGACATTCGCCGCGCGCCAGGGCGCTCGCGAGGGCGCGCAACGGCGCCTCGACCGTCTTCCAGCGCTCGATGGCATCCAACAGCGTGAAGGTAATGTCCTCGACAAATACCGCCTGGGTAAGATCCTGAGATACCACGGCCAGTCGGCCGTCACGGCCGCCGTTCTTAATCGTCGCGAGTTTCATGCCTCACCAATAAGTTTGAAGTTTCAACGCCAGTGCGCCAGCGGCAAGCCTGCGACCGGTGATCGAAAGTAGGGAATGGTTGTGCCGCGTAAACTGCCCAAGTACACCGTGCGCAGGTCCGGACCGCCGAAGGTTACGCTCGCCATCCACGGGGCAATGCTGCCCTGGGTGGCCGCCATGACTTCGGGCGTCATCGTGCCGGCATAAAAATGCTGATCGTAAATCTGCGCCTGCACCGGGTCGCAGTCATCGAGCAGCGTCAGCACCTCGCCGCTCGGCGTCAGAGCGATCAAGCGATCGGTCTGTACAATGGTCACCCACAAATTGCCGTAAGTATCGAAAGCGAAGCCGTCCGGCGTGCCTTTAAGATCGCGCGGCCCAAAGATCTCGCGCCCGAACAAGGATCCATCGGGGAGTGCCCGCAGCCGAGAGATGCGCCGCGCATTCGATTCCACCACATACAGCCATTCTTCATCGGCATCGAAGCGAATCTCGTTGGTGCCGACGAAGCCGTCGGCGACGACGCGGATTCCGTGCTCGTCAATCAAACCCACGTAGCCGTCGGCTGCCTTTTCGTTGATCGATCGGGTCCACGGCTTGAGCCGTGTCGTGACGGTGAACCAGGTCCGATCGCGCGAGTCGCACAGCACGAAGTTGACCTTGCCCAGGGGTTCGCCATCGATGTGGGTGTAGAGCGTACGTGACTGGCCGTTGCGATTCATGTATTCGATGGCGTCGGTGCCGAAATTGGCGATCAAAAAGTCGCCGTCGCGATTCATGGCGATGCCGTTTGGCAGCGTCGCGCCGCCGAGGATCAGGCTGGTCGGATTGTTGCGGTCAATACCGGCGTGGCCGACCTGCGCGATCAACTCCTGCGCGCCGTCGGGACGTATGCGCATAACCCCACCGCGGGCATCGGCGCTCCACAAGGTGCCGTCCCGTTCGGCGAGTATGCACTCCGGACGCTGCAGATCGTGTCCCAGGCAACTGATGGCGGCGCGGTCCAAGGACCAGCCCGCGAGCGGATTGGAGGGTGGGTTCATGCGATCGGCAGGAGTGCGCGGCGCACCAAGTTGGGCAAATCGCCGTCGTGGCGAAATCCGGCGGCATCCGCTGCCGGCGTAAAGAGGGGCGGGTGGCGGCCGAAATTGGCCTCCAGAGCGGGGTCGGATTGATAACTCACTCGCTGCAATACCTCGCGGCCGTGAACCTGCGCAATGGCATCCACCAGTTCTGCCATGGATGAACGCAGCGCAGGCAGGGTCCAGACCCGGGTGTTCCGACATTGCTCGGCGGTGAGCGCCGCGGCATGCAGCAAATTGGCGACGATGGCATGTATGGACATGAGCCACGTCGTCGAGGCGGCGGAAACCGGACAGATGTAGGGCCGTCCTGCGGCGAGTTCACGAATGATATCGCTCATGAAGGCGGATAATTGCCCGGTCCGTTGCGGAGGCCTCGCCACGATTCCGGGAAGCCGCACCGAGCGGCCTTGGACCCAGCCATGGCGGTCGAAGTCCTCCACCAGAATTTCTCCGATCAATTTGTGCGCGCCGTAGCTGAGCTGCGGGCGCAGCGGCGTCGCATCATCGACCCGGGCCGGCAGCGGCGCCCCCAGCGCGGCGATGGAACTGGCGAATACAAATACCGGCGGCTTCGAGGTGGCCAGGGTTTGCGCCCGAGCGGCTTCCAGCAAGGCGACGGTGGCATCGAGATTGACTTGCCGCCCCAACTCGTACTGCCGCTCCGCCAGACCTCCCGGCACGCTGGCTAAATGGAAGAGCACATCGACGGGACCGGAAAAAGCCTGATCCAGCACCTTCTTATCGAGCAGGCTGCCGGGCAGGCGCCGGACCCGGGGCAGTTCCGGTCCCTCGAAGGCCAGATCGAGCAGCACCACTTGCTCCACGGCAGCCCAGCCCGGGGGCGGCAAATGGGCGTCCATCAGACGAGCGGTCAGTGCCCTGCCGATGAACCCGTTTGCGCCAGTGATCATCACCTTCATGTTGATGGCATGATGCCGGGGTCGAATCCATCTAGGAAATCGAACCTTTCGATGCGGGGCATCACGGCGCACCATGCGCCGTCGGGTGGCATCAAGAATACAATATGTTGCATGGCAGCAACCGCGCGGCATCGATGCAAAAATGGCTGAACAATGCGTTATCACAAACTCGATCTGAATTTACTGACGGCGCTCAAGGCCCTGCTCGCGGAGAAGAATGTCACGCGCGCCGGGGAAATGGTGCACGTCACACAATCGGCCATGAGCGGCATCCTCTCCAGGCTGCGCGAATACTTCGGTGATCCCCTGATCGTCCAAGTCGGCCGAAAAATGGAACTGACGCCGCTCGCCGAAAGCCTGGTCGAGCCCATCAACGATGTGTTGCTGCGCATCGACGCGACCATTGCCACGCGTCCGGAATTCAATCCCTTGATTTCGCGCCGGCATTTCTCCATCGTCGCCTCGGATTATTCCATTCACGTCCTGCTGCTGGAGGTGTTGCGCCAGGTCCATCTGCAGGCGCCGGGCATGTCGATAGAGTTTCGCAGTCCCAGCGAAGCCGCGGCGGCCGAATTGGAGTCCGGGGAGGTGGACTTCATCGTCAATCCTGAAAACCAAACCTCGCCCGTGCAGTCCGGCGTCATTTTGTTCGAGGATTCCTACACCATCGTGGTTGACGCGGACAATCAGGAAGTAGGCGAGTCGGTGGGAATCGATCAATACCTGACTCTGCGCCATGTGGCATTTCGCAGCGGTAAGTTCGGCTTGCCGCAATTGGAGACCTGGCTGGCCAACCGCTACGGCAATGCCCGCAGCGTTGAAGTGATCGCGCAGAGCTTTTATTTGCTGGCGCGCCTGGTCGTGGGCACCGCGCGGGTCGCCACCATGCATACCCGACTGGCTCGCCAAGTGGCGCTGCACCTGCCGGTCCGGCTCATCAAACCGGCGTTTGACATTCCGCGCCTCATCGAGGTGCTGCAATGGCATCGCTATCGCGATCTGGATCCGGGCAGCATGTGGCTGCGCGAGCGCATCATCGAGGGCGCGCAGGCGTTGCCGCCTCTGGACGAGCCGAAGTAGGCGATCAATTAGCTGGATACGGAGAATTGCCACAAACGATTCCTCAGAATAAGGCGCCGCCGCTAAGGTTGGTCCGTGAGTAGCATCGGCACCGTGTTGATCGTGGGCGGCGGCATCGCGGGGATGTCCTGCGCAATCCAGATGCGCAAGGCGGGCGTTGCCGTCGATCTGATCGAAATGGACGCCGACTGGCGCAGCTACGGGGCGGGATTGACGGTCACCGGCCCGACATTGCGCGCGCTCCGGACCCTGGGCGTTCTGGATGAGGTCAAGCAGGGCGGTGCGACTTGGAACATCGCCAAGATGCACAATCAAGCCGGCGAATACTTAAGCTCCGTCAATCTTCCTCGGCTGGCCGATGACTTGCCGGCAACGGGCGGCGTGATGCGGCCGGTGTTGCACGGAATACTTTCCGCCAAGACCCTGGCCCTGGGCGCCCGCGTGCGGCTCGGAGCGACGGTTGCCGCGTTCAATGATCAGGGTCACGAAGTTGTCGTGACCTTCAATGACGGCGCGACGGCGAAATACGACTTGGTAGTGGCCGCCGACGGCATATTCTCGACCGTGCGCAAGCAGCTCTTTCCCGGCGCTCCCGAACCCACCTCGACCGGTCAAGTCATCTATCGCCTGGTTGCGGAACGTCCGGCCGGATTCGATTGCACGCATTTTTTCATGGGCACCGACTGCAAAGTGGGCTTTAATCCCGTGTCCGCGACGCACATGTACATGTTTCTTCTGCATCGTGCGGCGGCCGACCCGTGGATCTCTTCGGCGAATCAGCCGCAGACCTTGTACGAGGCCATGGAGGGATTCGGCGGATTCGTGCCGCAAATTCGAGATACCGTGCGCAGCAGCAATGCGCACAGCGTCAACTACCGGCAACTCGAGGTGCTGCTGCACCCGGCGCCGTGGTTCCGCGGCCGCGTACTGCTGATTGGCGATGCCGCGCACGCCACGACACCGCACCTGGCCTCGGGCGCCGGCATGGCAATCGAAGACGGCATCGTGCTGGTCGAGGAAATCGGCGCCCAGTCATCGCTCGAGGAGGCGTTGAACCGGTTCATGAGCAGACGTTTCGAGCGCTGCCGCCGGGTGATCGAGAATTCCGTCGAGCTCGGGCGGCTCGAGATGAATCACGGCTCACCCAGCGTCTATGCGCAGTTGATGGGCGAAGCGCTCGATACGCTGCGTCAACCGATTTAGACCCGAAGGTCACATCGCGGTCGCGCCGCCGTCGACGGAAAAATCCGCGCCCGTCACCCAGCTGGATTCATCCGACGCGAGATACGTCGCACACCAGGCGACATCCTCGGGTTGACCCAAGCGTTTCAGCATCAGTTTGCCCATCACGTTGTCTTCAAAGCCGGGCACCGATTCCAACACCGGCTTGGTCGCCCCGGTGACTATCATCCCGGGGGAGATTGTATTGGCACGAATGTGGTGCGGCGCGCCCTCCATCGCGAGCTGCCGCGTCATGGCGAGAACGCCGCCTTTGCCGGCGCAGTGAGCCAGGGCGGGTGAGCCGGACAGTGCCACATAGGCATTCGCCGACGCAAAATTGATGATCGATCCGCCGCCGCGTTTGATCAGATGCGGCCATGCCGCCTTGCACGCCAGGAAGACCACATCGAGTTCTCCGCTCAGCGTGGCTTTCCACTGCGTCACATAGTCCATGTTTTGGATCCATTCGAATGCGGCGAAGGCGGCCGCATTCAGCAATACGTCGAATCCTTCGTAGCGTTCAAGCGTGGCATCGATAAGCCGCTGCACGTCCTCGGGATGGGTGAGATCGCAGGGGTGCAGGCTCGCGAGGGGCAACTTCTCCCGCCGCGCGAGCGCCAGGGTCTCTTCGGCGCTTTCGGCCAAAATGTCGCAGCCCATCACGCGAGCGCCATGGCGCGCGAACATTAGCGCACAGCCTTTACCGATGCCGCTTCCGATGCCGGTGACCAGCGCGACCTTGCCGGCCAGACGATTCGACAACATGGTGAACTCCCCGCTTAAGAACGGACGAATCTAGTACACGCCGCGGGGCAGCGATAATCGTTTGTTGCGATTGGATGCATGCGGCGCAGCGATGGCAGCGGCAACTACCGTCACGATGGGCCGGGCAGGCGCCCAATTCCCATGCGGGCCAGTTCGGCATGGCGATCGATCCACTGATGCTTCAATGCGCCTGCCACGTGCAGAACCAGCGTACCGACCAGAATCCAGGCTCCGACCGTGTGCGCCTTGACGAGTAGTCCATGCGCGGCCTTCTGATCGGCCGCGGCCAGCGTTGAGATCGGCGCGATGGCCGGCAAACGCAGCATTCCCCACAGCGTGGCCGCGCCCTGCGGCCGCGGCGGATGCGCCGAGATGATCGACCAGCCGATCAGGGGCATGGCAATCATCAGAATATATAGTAGGCCATGGGCCGAGTGGGCTGCCGTGCGCTCCCACGCCCGCATGTTTTCCGGCCAGGGCGGCGGTCGGTGGGTCGAGCGCCATAGAATCCGCGCGGCCGTCAGCGCAAGAACCGTGATGCCGCTCGAGAAGTGTAATGCCAGAGCGGGCGTCTTTAGGGCCGGCGCAAGTCCCTCCATCACGAATCCAACGGCTATATTCAACACAATCAGCGCCGCAATGCTCCAGTGCAATAGGATCGCGATGCCGGTGTAGCGAATGTTATGTGTCATAGGCCTCGCACGACCTGGGTATACTCGATGCCTTGCGGAAGACTAGCAAATAATGCGCGCCACCCCGCGCGAAATTGCGGCCAGACTCGATCGTCTGCCCTGGTCCCGCAGCGTGTGGACGATCATCGTGCTCATCTCCTTGGGCAGCGTTTTTGAATTCTACGATCTATTCTTCACCGCCTACGTTGCGCCCGGCATGGTGCAATCCGGCTTGTTCACGCCGGCCTCGTTGGGCATTTTTGCCTCGCTGCAGGCAATTCAGGTGGCTGGCGTGGGAACCTTCGTGTTTTCAACCTTCGCCGGCTTGTGGTTTGGCGTGGTGCTGCTCGGCAACGCGGCGGACCGCTTCGGCCGTAAGGCGGTCTTCACCGGGTCGCTCATCTGGTACATGAGCTGCACCGCCATCATGGCATTTCAGCACACAGGTCAAGCGCTCAATGTCTGGCGTTTCGTCGCCGGCGTCGGTTTCGGCGTGCAGCTGGTCACCATCGACACCTACATCGTCGAGCTCGTGCCGCTGCGCTTTCGCGGACGTGCATTCTCGCTCAACCAATTCATTTCATTCTGCATCGTGCCGGTCGTCGCGTTTCTTGCCTGGCGGTTGGTGCCCATCCAGCCTTGGGGCTTCGATGGCTGGCGTTGGGTGATACTGCTCGGCTCGGTGGGCGCCTTGGCCGTGTGGGGGCTGCGGGCCGGCATTCCGGAGAGCCCACGCTGGCTGGCGGCTCGAGGTCGGGTCGCGGAAGCGGACGCGATTGTGCGCGGCCTCGAGGCCAAGATCGAGGCGGTATCGGGAAGTGCGCTTCGCGCGCCACGGCCCGCGCCGCAGGTCGTCCCGGTCGAACCCGGCGAACGGGCAAGACTCGCCGATATCTTCGCGCCCAAGTACCGCAGCCGTACCCTCATGCTGTGCGTGTTCAACGCGGCGCAGGTCATTGGTTTCTACGGCTTCAACTCCTGGGTGCCGACTTTGCTCATCGCCCGCGGCATCCATGTCACGCGCGGATTGGAATACGCCTTCATCATCGCGTTGGCACAACCGGTCGGTCCGCTCATCGGGAGTTTGTTTGCCGACAGCATCGAACGTAAATTCCAAATCATGGGTGCGCTGGCCTGCATGGCCGTGTCCATGGGCATCTTTGCCGTGGCAGAATCCGTGCCGCTGCTGATATCGATGGGCATCGCCTTCACGCTGTCCGCCAACGTGATGTCTTATGCCTATCACGGTTATCAGGCGGAGCTGTATCCGACGCGAATCCGCTCGCGCGCCATCGGATTCGTCTATTCCTGGAGCCGCCTGGCCGCGGCGTTTTCGGGTCTGATCGTCGGTTCGTTGCTGGCCACCGGCGGCGTGCCCGCCGTCGCCGTGTTCATCGGCGGCGCGCTGATCGTGGGCTTCACCCTGATTGGCGTTCTCGGCCCGGCGACTCGAGGTCTCGCGCTCGAAGAATTGAACGATTAGCCGGGGCCGATTAGGCGCGTGCGGGAATCACCGGCAGGATCACATGCGAGGGGCGCCCTCGGTCAAGATAAACCTGATTCGCGGCGACCTGCCGGCGCGTGGCTTTCCCTTCTGGTTCACCCGTGTTGGGATTGACGTCGAAATGCGGAAAGTTGCTCGAGGATACGTCGATGCGAAGGCGATGTCCCGCCTTGAAAAGATTTGACGTCGGAAACGCCTCGATGCGAAGGGCGTAGATTTTCCCGGACTGCATCAGCTGCGGCTGTTCCCAGGAATCCCGGTATCGGCAGCGCAGAATCCCGTCGGTGAGATTCATGGCATAGCCCTGCGGGTAGTCCGCGTTTGGCGGATACACATCGATGAGCTTGACGGTGAAGTCCGTATCCGGAGCGTCAGAGGAAATCCAAAGCCGCGCCTCGATGGCACCCGTGACTTCGATGTCGGCGGCCAGCGGCGGTGTCGCGAAGCTCAGCACATCGGCGCGTTGCGCCAGCGCCGGGTAGGGCGCTCGGCTGCCGAAGAACTGCGGCGCTTCGCGCTGATCAAATGCGCCGCCGACCATGATGGGTAGTCCGGAGGTGATCGTGCCCCCGACCGTGGGCACGGGATCCGCAGGATCGTAGCGGTAGGACTTGGGCGGTGCGTTCGCCGGCGGCAGATGCTCGGCCAGCGTGCCGTCCGGCTGCAAGTAGTAATGCACGAGGCGCGCGCGTGCTATCGGCCACGCCTGTTCCGCGCGCCACGCACCACCATGCTCCATACGCCCTTGCGCGTTGCGACGCCCGCTGCCGCCGCCCATGACGAAGAGCCTGACGACGGGTTCTGAATCGACATCGTTCGGCTTATCCAGCAGATACCGGTCGAACCAGCGCAGTTTCATCGCCAGGTAATTCGGCGCCACATTGCCTTCGAAAGCAGCCACGGCGCCAAAGTCCACATCGCCGGCGAAGGTCTGTTCGCGATTGCCATGGGTCCAGGGCCCGAGGATCATTCGCACCGGCGCGCGCCGGCGCGAACTTAATGCGCGGAAATTGTCCGTCACCGTCCGCGGATAGGGATCGTACCAAGAGGAAATGAGCACGCTCGCGGCATCGGGCCACTGCTCGTAATATCCCGCGGCGTAAATTCCCCTCTGTTTCCAAAAGGCATCGAAGTCGCCGTGTTCCCATTGATCAAACACATAGTTCTCATATTCCGGCACCGGGCTTAAGGGGGAATGGCCGCGCGACCAGGGCAGCCGCGCAAACCAGCTTTTTAGATCGATGGCCTGCATGGCGGCGAGCTTCGCGGGGTCCTTCCTGACTTCGGGCGCCTCGAGGGCTTCATTGAATGCCCAGGTAACTTGCTTCAATTCGAACGCACCGCCCTGACGGATGCCTCCCTGATAGGCGTTGGAGAACCCGCCGGAATCCATGAACATCGCCTTGATGCCGGGTGCGCCGGCGCTGGCGAGCGCGGCTTGCGTATGGGCGGCGTAGGAAAGGCCCATGGTTCCGATGCGCCCATTGCTCCAGTTCTGCGCCAGAATCCACGCGCAGCAGTCGAAGCCGTCCAGGCCATCGCTCAAGTACTTGACGTACGTGCCCTGCGACTTGCCGCGGCCCCGGCAGTCTTGAAACACCACCGCATAGCCGCGGCTGGCAAAAAACTTCGCCACCTCGATGCTGGCGTGGCGCGTGCCGTCCTGCGATTTGCCATACGGCGTGCGTTCGAGGATGGCGGGTACCCGCCTCGCTTCGCGTGTAGCTACGCTAGCGAATGCCGGCAGATACACATCCGTTGCCAGCAGCACGCCGTCGCGCATGCGCACTTGAATATCGCGCCGAAGGATTGCCTCGTAGGGCCCCGGCTCTTGTGTGGCGGCGGCCGCCGTCTGCCCCGGTACCAGCCTCGCCGCGGGGAGCGCGAGCAGCGCCGCCAAGCGCATAAAGCGCACGGCAAAGTCGCGCCTATCTATGAGCTTGGGTTTATCGCTGCCGTTCAAGGCCGCATTGCTCTGCACATCGACGCCACGCAAGGTTGCATAGTTGGGGTAAGTTACCTCAAAGTCAGCCAAATAGATCACCTAGCACGGGGTCAACGCATGTCCAGCCGCTCCATCGCATGGCTTGTCTTGCTGCTGAGTTCTCATGTGTTCAGCGCTGAAACCTTTGCACCCGTGCCGGCGTCCGGGCCGCCGACGATTACCGCGCAGTATCCGCTCGAGGGCAAACCGCCGTCGGTCATCGGCAAGGTGACCGTGACCGGCGCGGGCCAGGTGACCGTGCTCGCCAACCTCTCGCAGGGCCGGCTGGTCCTCAAAGCCCTGGCCGCAGATGGCTCGCAAATCGGTCGCGCGGAGAGCGTGACGGGCCTCGGCGATACGCCGATTTACATCCGCTCGACGCAGGGACTTTACAAAATCCTCATCCACTGGAAGGCGTAGCGCGTCCTTTTTGCCACCCTGAGCCTTTTTTCCTCCGTTTTGCGCTTCTATCCGGTAAGGGATAGCAAAACCGCGAGGAGACTGGCAGATGGTTGGCATCACGCTCCCGCTAGCGCGCGAAAAGCGCGTGCTTCGCGGCTCGAGGAGGGGGAGTGATTCCCAACTGCTGGCAGCGGCGGCGGCCGCCACGGCGGCGCTTGAGCTGCTGAATCACGGCATTGTATTGATCGATGGCGCCTGTCGCGTGAGCTTCGCCAATTCCCTGGCAAAGTCGATTTGCCGTGAAACCGACGGACTCGCTCTGCGCGGCGATCAATTGGTCGCATTGGGTAAGCCAGATTCGGCGCGCCTGAGTTGCGCAATCCGCTGCGCCGTCAACGGAGGTCAAGACGCCTCGCTGCGTGTGGAGCGCCCGCAACGGCGACCCGTATCGCTGCTGATCGCAGCTCTGCCGCTGCGGGATGGATACAAGGGTATGCCGGCCGCATTGGTGTTGATCAACGATCCGGATCGCGCACCGGCACCGCCGCGAGTGCGCCTGATCCAGGCCTATGGACTGACGGGGGCGGAAGCCGGGGTCGCGCAACTGATGCTGCGCGGCGTGGGCATCGCCGATGTCGCACAGCGTTTGAACATAAGCGTGGAGACGGCGCGCACTCACGTGCGCAGGCTACTCACTAAGACCGGCACCCATCGTCAATCCGATCTCATTTTGCTGCTGCTGCGCGAAGTCGGCGGCATCGTGTGAGGTGCTATCTGTACTCAATTTGGGTGACGCGCGGTGGAATCGATTCTGTTTCTATACCTCGGAAAATAGACGTCCAACTGCTGTGCCGACACTTCGGGAGCGTATCGAGAAAGTAAAGCAAAAGCGGTTTGCCGGTCGCGGGTGAAATTGCCGCGCGCCGTGGCCGCCGCTAAGGAGATGCGATGCGTCGTTCAATTACTGCGCTCTTTTTATTTTTCACGTCGATGTCCTCATGGGCTCAAGCGACCGTGGGCTTCGACTTGAGCGGCGGCAGCACTTTCACGACCGGCTCAACGGTGAACCTGATTCTCATGGGAACTAATTTTTCCACGGGATCCGAAGGCGTCGGGGCAAATGGTCTGGAAGCCGGAGGCGTCGATCTGTCGTTCAACTCGGCGGTGCTGAATCTAGAATCGGTTTCATTCAGTTCGACATTTGACCTTACGGCAGGCAATGGCTTGCAACCGGTCGTTATCAATAATAGCGGTCCCGGCAGCAGCGTTACGGGCGTGGATTTTTTTGCATTCGTAAACACGCCTCCGACCGGGACATTCGAGATTGCGACCTTTTCATTCCTGGCGGAGGGGCCGGGCTCGACGGCGTTGAGCCTGACCGGCGATCCTTTATTTGCGCCGTTTCTGGACGGCAATAGTAATCAGATCAATCAGTACGCAGATTACAACCTCCTCAACGCGAATGTGTCCGTGTCTTCCTTGGTCGCACCCACACCCGAGCCGCCAACCCTTTGGCTGCTCGCCGGGGCTGCGCTCATCGGTCTTTGCGTGAGTCGCCGAATGGCGACCCGATCGGGTGCGCGTATCGCTTAAGCAGGACGAAAATCCGGTGTTTCAATAAGGTCGGCGCGTGGCCGCGCGCAAGGGGAAATAGCGGTGATAAAAATATACGGATATACGGAACTGCATACGCATCCTATACGCCGCTGGATGGCGGGTGCGGCAACGCTCCTCGTCGTCTCTTTCGCCAATCTGGCTGCCGCGCAAGCCCCCTGTACCTCGCCTACGCTCGATTCGGACGGCGATGGCATACCGGACGTCGAGGACAATTGCATTCTGGTCCCGAACAGCAACCAGCGCGACACCAGCGGGGCAGGAATAGGCAACGCCTGTAACCCCGACCTAAATCATGACGGCATCGTCAATACCCTCGACTTGAATTTATTCAAAGAGGCGATGCTCGCCTATAACTCCGCGGCGCACACGTACAATCCGAATGCCGATTTCAACGGCGATGGCGTTATCGACAGCAAGGACTTGGCCATCTTGGTGAGTTTCCTCGGCAAGCCGCCGGGCCCGAGCGCCGGATTGCCGGCCATTCAAGTCGCCCCCACCACGCTGAACTTCGGTGCGCCGTTCGTGGGCGTCGCGACCACGCTGCCCGTCACTCTGACGAATGCCGGCTGCCGGCCGGTGCAGATCCTCAGCGCGACGATCACGGGCAACGCGGCATTTCAGATTTTCCCGCCGACGACGATGACGCTGACCAGCGCAGGGCAGGGCGCCACCCTCAACGTGGGTTTTCTGCCGACCTCCGCCGGATCGGTCAATGCGACGCTGACCCTGGTGACCAATGCGGGAGGGGGCACAGGAACGACCTACCTCATCTCGCTACTGGGAACCGGCGTAATGCCGACGCCGGCTCAAGTGCCAACGCTCGTCGCACCCTCAAACCTCGCCTTTCCGTCGGTATCCACCGGAAGCAGCGCGACGCAGTCTCTTGCCATCTCCAACAGTGGCACGGCGCCGTTAGTGATCACAGGGATTCAGCCGAATAGCAGCTTATTCAGTGTGGATGCGTCGCTGTTGGGCGGATTCCCGCTGACTATCGCCCCGACCGCCAGCGACTCGCTGCCCGTACAGTTAACCGCCGGCGCATCGCCGGGTGCCGTCACCGGCACGCTGCAGATTGCCAACAATGACCCATTGCGTTCAAACGCGAGCGTGGGCTTACAGGGCCTCATCGTCGCGGCGCCTGTCGTGCCGAACAATCCCGTCACCGGTGCCGAGGTCTTCGATGGCCAGACGCCGATCACGGCCACGAATTGCGCATCGGTCACTCGTGCAGTGACCTTCGGTGCCGGGACGAATTCGGGCGATCAGTACCAAGTCATTCTGACGAATGCGGCCGGCGCCTCTCTCGCGAGTGCCTCCTTCCCCGTGCCGTCATCGCCGGGCACGCAGGTGCTCTCCGGCGTGAATGCCTGTGGGCTGGGCGATGGGCCCATATCCGTATCCGTCGTCTATACGGCCCCAGGGGGCGGTACCGCACCAACCTTTGTTGGAACTCCCGCGACGAAGGACACCTCGACTGTCCTCAGTCCGCCGACTCTCACGCCGCCCTCGGCGCCGTATTTTACCTCTTCCACGGCGAACATTTGCGGCACCGCGCGTGCCAGCACGACGGTGATCATCAACGGCGGGACGACGCCGGTAAGTGCAACCCTTGATTCGGCCACGACTACATTTTGCTTGACCGTGCCCTTGATGCCGAACCAACAGAACACCTTGGTTGCCACGGCCATCGATGACACGGGCGCGGCGCCGCGCGCCTCGGCCTCATCGACGCCGCTGCTGGTAACGCAAGTGAACCCCTCGCAGATCGTGATCGCCTCGGCGACATCGACGCCGCTCAATGCCGTGCAGATCGCCACGCTGGTCGCGAACGGCGTGATCAATCTGCAGAATCCTGCCAATTTTAATGTATCGATTTTTACCATCGTGCTCACGATCGGATCCTTTCCGGTCACCATCACGCAACCGGTCGCCACGCCGATCTTGACGCCTGTCATGGGCGCCGGCGGAGCAATCGCGCCCCCCATCATCACCAGTGCCGGAAGCGGCTGGACGAGCTCTAAGCCCATACCGGTCAGCACGGTGCCCGTCTTCGGATGTACCGAATCCTGCGCGACCATCGTCCCGATTCAACCACCCGTGGGTCCCGTGATTCCCGGCGTGTTGATCATCGATGGCACCATCAAGACCTTGAAAGAATTCTTCCAAGTTACGCTGGCGATTCAAAACACCTCGAGTGCCTTCACGCTGACCGATGTCGCCAGTTCCTTGTCGCTGCCGACTGGCTCACTGACGGCCGTCTCCGCTGGCGTGGGTACGAATGTGGGCACCACCGGCACCGCCGCGGCTTCGAGTATTTCGCTGGGATCCATTGTCCCCGGCGCCACCGGTACGGGCCAGTTCATCATTCGCGGGGATGCCATCGGAATCTATGGGCTCGATGTGCAATTCAACGGCTTTATTACGGGCGCAGGACTCGCCAACGGTGGGATTGCCTTCAACGGCAGCGCCGGCACATCGGTTCAGGTGTCTGGACCGCCGAGTTTGAGTGTTACCGTGCAGTATCCGCATCCGCCGGGGTCCAGCTACGACGTTGTCGCCGGTCAGACCTTCACGCTCACCGTCGATATTACGAATACCTCGACGCAGCCTGCGCTGTATCCCAGCCTCGATCTGGTTGTCGGCGGCAATGAAACACTGATTGATCCCACAACGAATTTGCCCGTGGCGCAAGAGCTGACCAGTTTGCCGAACATCGCACCGGGACAGACGGTCTCCTCGAGCTTCCTGGTCAAATCCAGCGCGCAAGGTTACGTCATCGCCTGCCAAGGATTGTCGAGTTCGAATGTCAGCGTGTCCGTGGATATCCAAGGCGATGCGAACGCGGGCTGCAATATTGCCAATACGCTGCCGGCGGCCTTCTTGCCGCCCTCGCCGAATTCGCCGCCGACGGTGCTCGGCATCAGCCCGGGCAACGGCCAGGGCGCACAACCGGTCACTACGTCGGTCGTCGCCGACCTTACGCCCTTATCCGCCTGCCTCACGGCCGATGCCTTCGCCAATGTGGTGACGGCGCCGATTAATCCCAGCAATCCGTCGGCCGGCATCCAAGTGACCAGCGCTGACCTCGCGACGCCCGGCACATTCTATGTCGAGGAGCTCGATGCGAACGGCAACTCCGTGCGCCACGTTCCCGTGCAGCTGGTATCGGTGACGGGGGCCACCGGCGCGACGACGGTGGCCACTTTGCGACTGGGCTTGGCGACCCCGCTCAGCCAGTACTTCTTGAAGTCGCTGACCAATTACCGCGTCACTTTGGTGGGTGCTGACCGGAGCGCCGTCGCGGGGGGGGCCGTGTGCAATGCATCGAATCAAACGCCGCTGGCGCAGACTTATCAGTGGACCTTCCAAACCGCGCTGTCATGCACGAACGATGCGGCGCCGGTCGCGACGCTGAGTGAGCCGGCGAACGGTTCGACCAGCCAACTGGTGAATACGCCGATCGTCGTCAATTTCACCAACTTCATCAACGGATCGACATTCAAGGTCGATCCGGAAAATGCATTGAATGATAGTTTCGCCGTGTTCGCGGGGGCCTTGGAAAGCGGCGGAGATGTTTCCGGCGGAACCTTGGTACCCGGTTCGGTGAATCTCACCAATCAGGGCAAGACACTGACATTCACGCCGGCAGGCAACTTACCCTATTCAACGCAGATCGTCGTGCGACTTGCCAATAGCCTGGATGATGCGTGCGGAACGCCGCTTTCCACGGCGGCGAACGGCGTGCAACTGTTCAGTTTCCAAACCGCAGCGGCGCCGGTGGCGCCGCCGGCCCCGCCTACCGTCAATCCCGTACCCACCCTTACCAATTTATCGTCGATCTCGGTGACCGGTATGGCACCCGTTGGCACCACGGTCACGATCACGGGCGGCGCGCAGACCGTGTCGGGTTTGACCGGCGGCGGCGGCCTGTTCAGCTTGTCGGTGCCGCTCACCTCGAATGCGAAAAATTCCTTGGCCGTCACCGCGACTGATACGGCCGGAAACGTGTCGCCGAGTGTGACCACGGACATCAATGGCGCCGCGCTGATCGTGCAAAGCGATCAGACCGCACCGACCGTGATCGCCTCGGTACCCGTCAATGCCGCAACCGGTGTCGCAGTGTCCTCGGCGATTTCGGTGACCTTCAGCGAAGCGATCAACGTGGGCACCGCGAACGCATTGAACGTGCAGCTGAGCACCGGCGGCCTGCCGGTCGCCGGCAGTGTTGCCGCAAGCGGCGCTGGGCTGACCTTTACGCCGGCGGCAGCGCTCAACCCCGGGGAACAGTACCAGCTGACGTTGCGCGCCGGCGGGATCAGCGACCTAGCGGGTAATTCGCTGGCCAGCGCCAGCACTATTTCGTTCACCACTGCGGCGGCTAAGGCAACGCTCACCTCGGTGACGCCGGCAACCGGCGTTGCCGGCACTCCAGTAAGCGTTACCTTTATCGGAACCAATCTTTCCGGCACCACGGCTATCAGCTCCGCGAATGCGGGCATTGGCGGAGCGTTGGGCACGGTGAGCGCCACCACCGTCACGGCGAACGTGACCATTGCCGCCACGGCCACCGTCGGTGTCACGACGTTAGGATTGAATGTCGGCGGCCAAATTGTGACGCTGCCCTTTACCGTGACGGCGCCCCCGCCCACGCTGACATCGATCTCGCCTTCGAGCGGTACCGTGGGAACGGTCGTCACGGTGACCTTCACGGGCACGAATCTCAGCGCAGCGACGGCCGTGACCTCATCGAATGCCAGCGTTTCCGGCGCCATTGTCGGCACGCCGACAAGCACCAGCGTCACCGCCTCGGTGACGATCTCCGCGAGCGCGGCTGCCGGTGCAACCAGTAGTTTGGGTCTGGTGGTTGGCGGACAGTCGACCGCAGCGCTCACTTTTATGGTGCTTGCGGCCACGCCGAGCCTGACCTCGATTACCTTACCGGGCGGTTCTGCCGGCAGTGCGACCGTCGGAACCAATGTCAGTGTCACTTTCACCGGAACCAATCTGTCGAAGGCGACTGCCGTCATCTCCGGTAACTCAGGCGTTACCGGCACGATCACCAGTGTCAGCGCCACCTCGGTCGTCGCCTCGGTCACGGTTGCCGCGAATGCCACCCCGGGCGTCACGACCTTGGGTCTCGTGATCGGTGGAGCCAATTTCACGCTTCCGTTTACCGTGGTTGCAGCCACGCCGACGATCACCTCTTTGTCGCCGGCAACGGGCGCGCAGGGCCAAAGCGCATTGCCGGTCACGATAACGGGCACGAACCTGTTGGGTATCACCAGCATCTCGGTGACCGGCGTCGGCAGCGGTGTGACGGCGGCGCTCATCGCCGGCGGTACGTCCTCCACCACGCAGACCGCCAATTTTACGATTCCAAGCACCGCGACGCCGGGCGCTTATACCGTCACGGTGATTACTGCGGCCGGCAAGGCCACGGCTTCCTTTACGGTCACGTCGGCGGCGCCGACGATTACCTCGCTGTCGCCGGCAATTGGCGCGCAGGGTCAAAGCGCACTGCCGGTCACGATAACGGGCACGAATCTGTTGGGTATCACCAGTATCTCGGTGACCGGCGTCGGCAGCGGCGTGACCGCAGCGCTCATCGCCGGCGGTACGTCCTCCACCACGCAGACCGCCAATTTTACGATTCCAAGCACGGCGACGCCGGGCGCGTATACCGTCACCGTGATCACGGCAGCCGGCACGGCGACGGCCGCCTTTACGGTTACCACGCCAGCACCCACGATCAGCTTGCTGTCGCCGTCTGCCGGCGAACAGGGCCACAGTGTCGCGGTGACCATCAATGGCACTAACCTGCTCAATATCACGCAAATTACCGTGAGCGGAGGCGGCGTGACCGCCTCGGTGGCCGCCGGCGGTACCGCCAGCGCCCAGACGGCCAACTTCGTAATCGCCGGCACCGCGGCAACGGGCACACGCACTGTGTCGGTCACGACGGCTGCAGGCGTGGCCACCGCCGCATTCACCGTCAATGCCGCGCCCACGCTCTCCGTGAGTCTCACCCCAAATCCGCTGACGCTCTCGACCGAGTCCACGACCAGTCTCACGGTCACCTTGAGTGATCTCGCGCCTACTGGCGGCCAGGTCATCAATCTGACGACGGGCGCCGGTTTGGTGGGCATCACGCCCGCCAGCGTGACGATTCCGCAGAATCAGTCCACCGCGACCACCGCGGTGACCATCACTTCGACCGCGACCACCGGCAGCGACATCATCACGGCGTCGGGAACCGGCGTGACTTCCGGTACAGATGCCGTGCAGGTGCAGGCGCGCGGCTTTTCGTTGAACGCGGGATTGGTGGGCTTGAGCCGCACCGCGACTGGCGTCATCACCCTCAACCAACCGGCACCTTCGGGGGGCGCGACGATCGCTCTGTCCGTCGCTAATACCTCGTTGGTGACGGTGTCGCCGAGTTCGGTCACTATTCCGTCGGGACAAACGACGGCGACGTTTAGTCTGGTGGGCGGCAGCTCGATTGGCGCGACGATATTGACCGCCAACGGTGCGGCCACGGGGTTTGTCACTCAGACGGCGCCTCTGACCATCACGAATCTGTTGCTCAATCTGTCCACCGCGCAAACCCTGGGCTTCGGCCAATCAGGTTCCTACCAGGTGCAAATCGCGCCGAATGCAGCGGGTGCCGGCGGCGTGGTGGTGAATCTTGCGAGCAGCAATACAAACGTAGCCACCGTACCCGCGACGGTGACGATCCCCTCGGGCGCATTCAGCGCCAACTTTAGCGTGCAAGCGGGCACGACCGCGACCGGCGTCTCGACGATTTCCGCATCGAACGCGAGCTTCGCTCCAACGACCACCACGGTGAATGTCACCGCGGCGCTGCTGCTCGCGGAGACCTCCAAGACGCTGTCCAGCACCCAGGCCGACACGGTGGACTTCCAGCTCACCAGCGGCGGTAGTCCTTATAGCGCTGCTGCCAGTGTCGCGGTCACGGGGGTCTCAAGCGATTCGACATGTGTCACTGTAACGTCCTCACCCGTCGCGGTGGCTGCCGGCCAAAGCTTCGGTTCGCTGCCGATTGCGTATGGCGGCACCGCCACCTTGCCCTGCGTCGCGACGGTCACCTTGAACAACGCGTTGTTTGGCAGCGCGGCCATTCCGGTCACCTTTCAAGCGTCCAGCAACGGCGGAAAAGTGACGCTTGGAACAGTCTCCAGCGGTCTTGGCGCCGGCTTGCAATCCGCCCTCTCTGTGGGTCTCACTGCGGCGGCGCCCACCGGCGGAGCCATCGTCGAAGTGCGCAGCTCCAACCCCGCGGCGTTGCTGGTATCCAGCGGCGCGACGGTCCCCGGCGCGCCGGCCGTCAACGTCACCTTCGCGGCTGGTGCCACATCCGCGACCATTTATGTCCAAGGCGTTGCCGGCGCGACCGGTACGGTGACCTTGACCGGCACATCATCAAAGTACACGGCGGGCACATCTGCGGTCAG